>NZ_CM177099.1:0-942500 GCF_058216555.1 Enterococcus sp. AMC1157
GGGATTTCATATCCATTTTTTTGGATGGCATTAATACAATAATTGTAAGCATCAATATCATTTTCTTTTTTACATGCAGTTAGAGACGTCGAAAAGAACATTAACGTTACTAACATTAAAATTTTTTTTATCAAGGGGGGGAGCCTCCGATATAATTTTTATATAGGTAAAAAGACAAATTACTGTTTTTTTGTTTAGTGTCTAGGATAATTCTGTTTGTGACTGATAGATCAAGAGTATGCCGTGAGTTTACTTTCATACTAGAGCTATTAAAACTTTCAAAAACATTTACTGTTGTATTCTTAGGTTCTTTTACAATTTGAGAGTATATAGAATCTTTCATTCATATCTAAACTCTTTTAATTTTTGAATTAGTTGTTGAGAAATTATTTTTCATCAACGAAATCTGAAATTGATTCAAATATTATTGATAAAAATAGACTTTCACTATCTCCAAAAGTTATTCAGACTGTTCATCAACAATTACTTCTTCTTGTATTTTACTAACAATCATTTTTTCAGTTTCATGATTATGTTCTCGATCGTTTGTATACACACTTGACAAGTTTGATGAATCGGTAAAACTGCTATTAGAAATCAAAAAGTACTAAAACAACACTAAATTAAATGATTTTTCGTAATATTTCTCTTATAGACTATAGAAATTTTATTAATTCATCATTCATCATACTTAAAAAACCTTCTTTTAATAGTTTCATAGATCCAAGTTATAACATCTACCATAAAGAAAACAAGTATAATTGAGGGAATTCTTCCAGTCCTTCTTTCTCTATCTCTTTTCATTGTATTTTATCCTTTCTATATTTATAAATTACATTTTTGTCAATTATAAAAAGTAACTTCCAGTTGTCACTTCAAAAAAATATCAAACCTTAATCTACCACTTCATAAGTGATGGTTTTTACTGCTTTAATATTTCTAGAATTTGGTGTGTGGTTTCTATTCCCCTCTGGATCAAATTCAAATGCTTTTATAGTATGAGTTCCTACTTCGAAATAATACGGATACGATGTTGAGTCATAGTTTTCAATTTTTTTTCGATAAAACCCTTTTTCAGGGATTGTGCCGTTCTCTTCAGCGAGAGCATTTGTAAAACGGGTATCCATTTCATCAAAAAATATCATAATGAATAAATGTCGCTCGTCTTGCTCAGCAGTTACTGTTATTTGATTAAACTGACTAGAATCTAATTTAGTACCTGATTCAATTGTAATTTCTTCACCATCAATTATTGTCGTCCATGCGATTGATAACTCCCCTTGATCTTCAAATTCTAAAAAATTAGTATTAATTTCTTCTGAATCATTTGAAAATTCTTCACTGTTAGTGGTTGTAGTTGATAATGGTTCTTGATTTCCAGAATCTAAGGAATGATCCATATCTTTTTCTGAACAAGCGCTTACAGACAAAAGCATGAAGAAAACAAACAAACTTTCTTTCAAATATTTCACTTTATTTCATCCTTTCTAGATAATATTTATTTCTCTTTAGAATATTTTATTATATTAAGTATAACAGGGATTTTATAACTATAAAAGCGATGACATGAGATGACATAATTTATGAAGGTAATTTGAACTCTGGAGGATTATAAGAATACTTTGTTTTTTAACTTCTGTGGTTGATTATTCTCTGAAAATTCTTATTTTACTTTTGTACATTTGCAGACAAAGATAGCTATTCTACTTCTGTCATTATTTAGAAACTTCTTGTTATGACTTAGATTTATTAGCTTACTTAAAAAATTTAAAAATAATGTTGCTTGAAATGTAGTCAAAGTCGATTGTTATTTAATTACTATGGTTGTTTTTGTGAATTACTTAAAAAAGCTGTTTGTAGATGTCTTTAAATTTTTACTAAGAAAGAATGGTGTTTTTGTAAAAAGTAAAATGAATATTCATTAAAATAGAATTAAGTTCTTTATAGAAAAGATACATAAAGAGTGTTAAGATAAAAAAAAGTAATGTCGGTTTTTTAGTGCATCTAATAACAGATTTTAAAATAAAATAATTTTTTGAATTCACTAACTACTCAATATTACTTTAGAAGGTACCGATTAAAAATAAAAAGGAGGAGACACTCTTTGATCGAAGTAAAAAATTTATCGTTTAGTTTTAAAAAGAAATCTATTTTTGAAAACGCCTCATTTGATTTGGAGGATGGAACTATCTACGGATTGGTTGCACCTAATGGCTATGGGAAAACAACTTTACTGCAGTTAATTGACGGATTGATTAAACCGAAAGCAGGTGAAATTAAACTGTTTGGTAAGGCAAACAAAGCAGTTGATAAGAAAGAAATTGCTTTTCTTCAGGATAATACGGTCTTGTACCCATATCTTTCTTCTTACGACCATTTGAAGTTTTTATGTGAATTACACAAATTACCAATAAGTAGAATTGATCAAGTAGCAGAGCAGTTGAAACTCGCTCATTTTTTACATCAAAAAGTGAAAAGTTATTCGTTAGGAATGAAACAACGATTGCTTTTGGCGATGGCGATTATCAAAGAACCCAAAGTCTTGTTATTGGATGAGCCCTTGAATGGTTTAGATCCTAGTAGTCGTTTAATTGTGCGTGAAACCTTGCTTCATTTGGCAGAAAATAATGTGACTATGCTGATTTCTTCTCACGACTTAAGTGAATTGGATCGTTTAACCAAAAATATTTTTTTCATTCGAGAAAAACAAGTGCATTTTGAAAAATTACAAACAGTCAACAACCAACATCTAAGCTTTACTGTCGAAAATCCTGAAGAGGTCTTAGCTATTTTAACTGAGCACTTTACAGGAGAAGTTGAATTGGTGGATGATACCTTCTTTTTACATTTTGAGAGTAATCAAATATTAGCCGTCCTTTCTTTACTGGTTAAGCATCAAATAACCCCTTTATCATTGCAAGCAGGTGAGTTGGGAAGTGAGGATCGCTATAAAGAGATGTTTGGAGGTGAGGTGTAGTGAAGGTCTGGTTAAATTTTGAAGGTAAAAATTTATTCAAAAGCAAGATCTATTTAAGTTATCTACTGATAGGGACTTTGTTGATAGTCGGCTTTTTTACTTTTCAAAAATTGCAAGAAAGCAATAATGTATTGACGTTGACTTTTCAGGTACAAGATGAGAATCAAAGGATTTTTCAAGAACAAATGACTGTTCGTACACAAATCTCTGATTTACAGGAAGAGGGACAACCTGTTCCGCAAGAGTTGTCTACATATTTGGCTTTTTTAGCTGAAACAACTAATTTTAATCGCCTACAAGTCGAAGCAATCAAGAATTCAAACCAACCAGAATTTTTAGAAAATCGAATGAGATGGTTAGAAAATAATGAAGGCTTATTAGAAATGGCTTCTTCTTTATTTTTGGGAATTAATCCTGTGAAAATAGCATTAGAAAAGGAACGAGTGAATCAAATCATTTCTGAAAATTTATTTTATGAGTTGGAAGAATCATCGATGAATCCAATAAATTATCTAGTTATTTTAGGAAATTTTTTTTTTCATCCGTTGACGATTAGTTTATTGATTATTTTGTTTGCCTTGCCTTTATTACTGGATATGGAACAGGGCACATTTAGATTTATTTATTCTGAAACCAATCAGCCTTCTAAGTGGTTGCGTTCTAAAAAGCTGACTTCGATAGGTGGCTTTCTTTTCTTTACAATAGGTGTTTTTGGTATTAGTAGTCTATTGATTTTTATTTTTGGAAAACCGCTCATTGGAAATGCAGGAAGAAATAATGGCATGTATCCCTATCCACTTTCCAATTCTTTGGTGACCATTCAAAACTATGGGTGGACGAAAGTACTGTTCGGTATTTTTGTATTCATCTTATTTAGTGTTCTTTTGAGTGTTTTGATTTCTCTTTTAAGAAAATCCTTTTCAAATATTATCCTATTTACTATTTTTCAAGCGATAGGTTTTATGTCCACACAACAAGTATCTTTTTTGAAGAAGTGGTGGAATCCTTATTTTTTATTAGACACTTCTGCCTATCTTCAGAGATATGAGAGTGGTATGACGCAGATTTATTCGGTTCTTGTCATCCTTTTTCTCGTAGGTATTTTAGAACTAATTAGTCATCAGATAGATGATTAGATAATAGGAGGCAACCATGAAATATTTCTTTTTTACAATCAAAAAAATGATCAAACGAACATCTATTATCGGCGTGTTATTGGCTTGTATTCTATTAAGTGTAGTGTATTTTTCTGTGAATGTTTACCGTTCTGACAAATTCATGAGAAATTTAGAAACGGAACTAAACGAACGGATTTTATCATACGACGAAAGAGTTGAATCTCCCGAAGATGAGGAAGATTTGGCTTATGTGACAGATGCTCTCCAAAGCACTGAAGAAGAACTGACAGCTATCAAAGGCAGTACAGAAGACTATTTAGAATATTTCATTCAAAAAGAGATGTTGTATTTGTATGGACTTAACGAAACTTACCCTGATGAAACTACTGAATATGCGAAACTCATTGCAACTGAATTATTAAAGAATGACATTCAACCGATGTTTCCACTTTCTTATTTGATAGACGATATTCTTATCGGTCATATGTCAGAAGAAGCACAAGAATATTGGAGAGAGAATAATCCAACATTTTATGAAAGAGGCGTCTACTTTATTTGGTATTTAGTCAAAGGTGTGGCAATCTTAGGCATACTCGTTATCATCATGTTAATGCTTTTTGCGCCGCTAGCCTCGGAAAAAGATCTGAATAAACACCTTAACTTATTAAAAAGTGAAGGGCTATCTAGTTCGACTATCTACTTCAGTGCGTATATTTCTCGGATATTGATCATGTATGTATTTATAGTAGCCTTTTTCTTAGTAACCTTTGGCGTCACAAGTATGATTAACGGTGTAGGTAGTTTTAATTATCCGGTCCTATTATTTACTGATAAGTCAATCTTTCGAACAATGGCGCTCAGTGACTATCTAACCCAGACAAGTGTGCTTATTTTACTGGTGGGACTGTTTGTATCTTCTTACTCTCAACTAGTTGAAGCACTGATTCCACAACGCTTCTTATCATTATTAGTTGAGATTGGTATATTTTTTATCGCTTTTATCCTGCCTTACCATAAGTGGAATCCATTTTCTTATTTTCAGTTTAATAAGATTATTACTGAAGGATTTCCAAAAACGTTGGAAGATTACTTAAATTCCAGTAATATTGAAATGACAGTGTTAAATAATGCGACGATCACGTTGATAGTAAGTTCGCTGGTTTGTGTTTTAGTCGGCTATGTAATTTTTGTGACAGTAACTGCTAAAAAACGAGGATAGGCAGTTTTTTTTACGTCACAAGAATAGTTTATCAAAAGTCTATAGCAAGAATATATGAGGAAAATAATGAAAAAAATAATAACAATTATCATATTTATTAGTTGTATATTTAATTTAGCCGCTTGTCAAAGTAGAGAAGTCGATATCGAAAATATGTCACCTAGACAACTTCGACAGCTAGGGCGAAGATTGGAAGAATTAAATAAACTCTTAGAAGAAAATGGTTCGCTTGATTATAGTGGACCAGTTCAAGTGACATCACAATCATCCGAAGAAAACATTCGATTAGCTGAGCAGTTGTATCGTAAATATAATAGAAGGGGTGAAAACTATTCAGTAGAAATCAATGATTCTACCACAGACGAAAACATTGACTCTCATCAAGAAATTGTTATTCGCGGGATGGAGCGTTATACGAGAAATGGCTACGAGGAAGCAAAAGAAGCGATTGATGCAGGCACAGCAACAAGTTCACAAATTACTATGATTTACGAGAACCAATTAATGATAGAGGAAGCTGCAAAAGAGTTAGAGAAAGCTGACGATTTGATTAGGTTGGTTTATACTGACATCAATCATGAAGATATTTCAATTGCGGTTGCAAATAAAAATGGCAGTTTATTGCCATTAGTAAAGTGAATATTCTATTAGAATTGATATTTTTTGCCAGATGTATATAGATGAGTACAACTAATAGATTCGATTTTAATTAAAAAAACACCCTTTTCTGATTGTGACTTTACAATCAGAAAAGGGTGTTTAACCTATTTAGCTTCCAGCTCTTACATTATATGTTTGACCCTTGTTAGGATTGTCTACTATAAAATAGAAACGTTTTTGTTTTACTCCAACAATTGTATAGGGAGATTTATCTAAAGGTAGATTTGCCCATCCCATATCCTCTCCAGTGACATAATTATACATACTAAAAGCAAAGCCACCTTTTTTAAAAGTCAACGTAGCATGATCTATGCCCTCTATTTGAAACGCATAACCACTATATCTAGTACCTGAACCAGAAAATTCATTTGATTGATAAGATTCACCATGTTTTAATTTTTTTATTGATGTTGGGATTTGTGTGCCTAGTACACTTATTCCAGGAGATGGTGACAATTCTACTTCTTCACCATACCTATCATAGATTACAAGAGACTCAGTATTTGGTTCAACATTATTTTCCTGTGCACTCGCGGAAACACTATCCTTTAGAAAAACCAAAATAAAACTACTTACCAATACAGCTAAACCTATCAAATATTTCTTCTTCATTTTTTGTCCTACCTTCATCATTTATTTATAGAATATCCATGATATTTGGATTTACTATATAGTGAGTATAGAATCTCTCACTCATATTTCATTGTTATTAATTTCTTTCGAGTAACATCAATAGCTATGTGACTTTGGAAGTATCCTTTAATCTATTGTTATGCATTTTCACTCCCAAATACTAGTATATGCATTACTAATTCAGTTTTTATGGCTAATGACATCTTTTGTATAATTCGATGGGTTATACAATCATTACTAACCAAAAAAGTAATTTTAAAGATTAAGTACAAACTTTAAAATTTTTTTGAAAAGTCTTTTAATAGATAACAAGTACGTTCAATCTTCTTAATATTAATAATCAGAAATTAGAAAAGTTACACTGCACTAAAATAGTTAAATTTAGCAACGCAGTAGTAGACTAAAGATTCTTTTCATATTTCACCTCCTCGCGATATTTTTATACTTTCGAAAATACATATATCTAAAATTTAATTGCATAGCCGTATCCTTTTTAAAAAGAGCTGATTTCTTTGAATTAGTTTTTACATAATTCAATTGTAATCCAAGAAAATAGAAGATGCAATTATTTTTTATATATATTATAAAAAATAATTGTATAAACTATAAAAAGCCGTGAATCTGAGTATGTCAATTAACTCATTTACTTTATAAGTACTACACAGTTATGTACTATAAGTTTTTTCAAATTATTTTATTAACAATGAATGACATATTACCATTTTTTTGTCACATTCCATAATTTCATTCAACATATTGAGCGTATACAAAAATGATTCGAATCAAAAATAGAAAGGAAGAGTTGGAATGGAAAAAAATCAAGTCGGGCCTCAAGATCAGTGGGTCTTAGAAGTTCAGGAATGGTTAAATGAAACTTATGGTAGTGTTAGTGGATTTGGGAAAGTTATTGAAAATGGACGTACTGGATGGGATACAGTATATGGATTAATTCGTGCTGTACAACATGAATTAGGACTTACTACGCTTGTAAATAATTTTGGTCCATCAACAGAAACAGCATGGAATGCTCAAGTACCTCATATTCTTGTAGAAGGAAATAAAGATAATATTGTCAAACTAATTGAAGGTGCATTTCGATGTAAAGGTTTAGGATTAGGCACGTTTAAAGATGAATATGACACAGTATATACAGAGTATGGAATCAAGCAATTGAAGGCTCTGGCTGGTTTTCAAGACCCTGTAAATGGAAACAATACATTATTTCCATCAATGTGGGCAAAAGCATTATTCGACATGAGTGCATTTGTCACTGTACCAGGAGGAAGTGCAAAAATCAGAGATGTACAACAATATCTGAATCGTAAATACTATCTATATACTGGTATTAGAGGTTGCGACGGAATTTATCAAAGAGCAACAAATGAAGCGATTATTTACGGTTTGCAAGCTGAGATGGGAATGGGAACTGGAACAGCCAATGGCTTTTTCGGGGCAGGCACAACTGCTAATTGTCCGACATTATCCTCAACGCAAGGGTCTCAAGAAAATATCTATTTACTTCAAGCAGCATTGATTGTAAACGATATGTATAGTGGTTCATTTAATGGACAATGGAATGCATCTTTGTCAACGGCAATCAGAAATTTTAGAAATTTCATGAAGATTGGTAATATTGGATCAGATGTAGCTGATATGCCAGTTATTAAAGCGTTATTGACAACTACTGGTGATATTAATCGACCTACAGATACTATTGATACTTCATTGCAAATTAATACTCAAGCCTTAGCTAATACTCTTTATTCAGCAGGATATCGAACAATTGGTCGTTACTTAACAGGAACAGTAGGAAACGACTTTAGACCGAAGTATTTAACTACTAATGAAATTCAAATTTTAACTCAAAAAGGATTCAGTATTTTTCCTATTTATCAAGATGGAGGATGGACGCACAATTACTTTGCAAGTCCCGGTCAAGGTTGGAAAGACGGTCGCCTTGCAGGGGCAGCAGCATACAGTTTAGGGTTTAAAACAGGGACTACAATCTACTTTGCCTGTGATTACGATGTACTAGGACATGAAATTGATACAATTATTTCTTATATGAGAGATGTACAGCAGGCTATATCAATGTATTTTCCACAATATAATGTTTCCTTGTATGCTCCACGTAATGTTTGTACTCGTGTAATGAGTGCTATTCTTGAAATTAACACATGTTTCGTTTCAGATATGTCGTCCGGTTTCAGTGCTAATTTAGGTTATAAAATGCCAAATAATTGGGCATTTGATCAATATCATGAGACCTTGCTTGGAGGAATACCAATTGATAAAGTTGCTAAATCAGGGATTGATCCTGGTCAGGTATCATTTGATGAACCCAAGCATTTGGATGAAGACTTTGTAAGTGAAGACGTGCGAGAAGCAGTACTTGCTGCAAAAGCTCAAGAATTTTCAGATGGCTTAGAACTATTTGAAAATGTTTTTGGAGCAAACTTTAAAACAAAAGAAGAGTATGTTGCTAAAGCAGGTCCACTTCGATTAATTTTTAAAATGGAACAGGGAATAAAAGTTAATCCAGATGCGCCAAGTGTTTATCAAATAAATAATGGAAATGTTGAAACTAAGTTCATTAATGATTTAGAACTTATTCAAACTATCTTAGACATTACGGATTCCGATAATTTGGTAGAAACATTAATTGATGAACTCGGAACAATTGTTGATAATGGATTTTATGAAGTAAGTTTTAAAGCGGAAATGTTATCGATTGGCATTGAAATCAAAACAACTGGTAACTATGAAATTACAAATATAAATGGTGTACCAATTCAGGATTATTACACTGTCACTTTAGGTTTGTATTTTGACCCAGATATGTTTCCAGAAGGTGTAAATACACAAATCGATATGATTAAACAAAATCAAGAGGAATTTGAAGCTAGACTTAGAACACTTGGATATATTGGTGTAGGTGGATTAGCATTAGGAGGAGCATTCGTTGTTTTAGGAGGTGTAGGTGTAGTTAATGGTATTATCACAGGGGGAACACTGTTTTTTGATAGAATCGTAGAATTATTTTCTAATCTACCTTCAGTTGTAATCCCATAACAAATTTGTTTTGCGAGGACATTGAACAGGGACTTGGAGAGTAAAAATCCAAGTCTCTGTTTACTTTTTTTTAAAATTAATAATCATACATTCAATGAATAATCAAATTTTGTTAGAATTTCGTTATATCTATTAGTAGTGAAATTAAATGATAATTATTTGCTACAGTTATAGTTTCCAAAATATGATTATGGATTAAAAGTATGGGGTTAATCCATATGTAACATCCTTTCGTAAATAATTATAAAACTCTACGAAATCGTGTCTACAAAACTAGACAGCAACTATTAAATCGTTAAAAAATTACTCTTCATTCCACATATTCTTGGGAGTGTCAGAAATATCTAATTCAAATTGTAAATAATTTAAATATTCATTTTTAGTGTAATGCAATAAATCTTCTATATAATAGTATCTAAGATAAATTTTATCTGCTTTTTCAGGCTCCAAATCATTTTTTAGTTGGAAAGTAATAGTCTTTGTTTCTCCTGTAACTATTATCAATTTATCATTAAAAGGTATTGAATCACTACTTCTATAATATACTTCTCCATATTCATTGACAGCGAGTATATATGGTCCAGTAGAACGAATTCCTGAATAATCTTGATAGTTATAGACAGTTATCTCCAACTTTAAAGCAAATGTATTTGACTCATTTGGATTTTTACCTAAGCCTAGTTTATCTCGTTCATCTTGAGAACTTTGAGGGAATACTTCAAGGAATTTCCAACCTATAATTGCTTCTCCATTTTGATAAATAATTGCTTCTTCATCTAATTTGTAAGTTTCTTTTTCAGTATAAAAACTTTCATCTAAAATATTTCTGTGTTCTTGATAAGAATCAAAGGCTTCATCTATAAGTATTTTTTCTTTTTCAGAAGGAGTTATGTTTGAACAGCTTGTCAATATAATAGGAATTGTAATTAACAGGAGTATAAAAAATTTCTTCAACTTATTCACCTCATTTTTAATATAAGCTATTTTTTTCTAGAATTATAGCTATGGTATGAATCAAAATAATATTAATTTATTTTATCATTCACGAATGGTCTTTCATAAATATCATCATAACATTTATTTATATTAATATAAATAAATGTTAAATGAAAGAAATTGAGAAAAGGTGAGTGGTACATGAAATCAAAAAAATTGTAAAAGTAGATTAGATTCTAGCAATATGAAATTCAAATACATTCAAAATAGCAGTGTAGTACCACCTATTTATTCAAGAAACTAAGTGATATTGACTTAAAAAAACGTGACTTAAAAAAATTTTAATTTAGTATAATAAAAAAAACTTTAAGCAACATTGCCTAGAGTTTTTTTATTAAATTTTTTTCAATTTTTAAATTTAAATAGATCACAAAAATCTAATAAAAGATTCTTTAATCCTTTGTACTTTTTTTCTTGTTTTTGCATCGTAGGTATTACTAATGTCAAGTAATTCTACTGCTTCAGAAGGAGAGTAGCCAATAAACAATAGATAAATTAGTTCAGCATTTTTTCTATTATTTTTACAATAATTTTCAAATGCTTCATTTAAGATTAGATCTTCTTCCATTCGAAATGATTTAATATCAATAGAATCAAAATCAAATTCCAATGTTTGCCATCTCGTTGAATTATAACTAGTTTGATTTTTATCTTCCTTAGAATTACTAATTTTTTTATACATTCTCCAAACTTTTCTTTCGGCAATAAATAATCTTCTTAGCAATATATTTTTCAGCGTGAATCCTTCTAATTCAATATAGTCACAAATCCCTTCCCAAAAACACAATAAATATTGACTATAGAAATCTTCAAATGGAATATAGACACTAGTATTTTTTGCTTTATTATAGGAATTCATTGCACAAGTCTTTAGATACTTACAACAGAACTCCAATATATCGTTCATAATCATTTCTTTCCTATTATTTCTATATAATTCAACTTTTATTTCTAATTCTTCCCAAAATTCCATTTTTTCACGTACCTCCATACTTTTTAAAAGGTATGTAGAGCGAAAATCTGAGTTGTGACAAAAAACAAAAAATGCCCAAATTCTAATAGAATGGGCAATTTTTTTAGTTATATTTTTCTTTAATTTTACTGATTAAATTATTGAGATATTTTATTAGAATTTTTGTGAGAAAAGTTGGAGGTATCAAATTTAAAATTTGAATAATTTCATAAATACATAAAACAATAATTGCTCCATGAAATATTGAGAAGTTAAAATTTATATCCATTTCCTTTAGTAGTAACTCAATGCTGGAAACTACTACTAAAGAAATGCCGAAACTAATTTTATCAGCAAAGAACTTTTTTGTTAATGGTGTGGAAATTGTTACTAATATTCCATATTTGATTGAAAAATCTATTATCAAATTAAGTATGAGTAGCAAAATATAAATTCCTAGAATATCCTTATAAGTTAGAAAAAGTGTAATCGTATCTTTCATTTTTTCCTAAATCTCCTTTCTTTATATATATGTCTTCCCAAATTAAATAATGTGACTGTCACATTATTTAATTTTTTTCAACATATTTAGTAGATGGTCATCTAAAATAAAGAAAGGAGCATGAAAATGAAGTTAATTTCAAAAATATCTATAATTGTCTGTATTAGTTTGATTATTTTATTATCAACAACTCAAATTAGAGCAACAAATATCTATGAAGGGCAGAAAGACTTACCTAGTATGGACTTTATTGATATATCAAGTTGGCAAGGTGGCTTAACTTTAAATGAATTTAAAAAGCTTAAAAAAGCCGGAATTAAAGGTGTCGTAGTGAAAGTGACAGAAGGTCAGACCTATATAAATCCCTATGCATATTTTCAAATTAAAAATGCTAAAGAAGCTGGCTTAAAAGTTAGCGGTTATCATTTTAGCAGGTACAGAAATATACAAGAAGCAGAATTAGAAGCAGAGTTCTTTTATAAGAGTGCATTGAAATCTGGTCTAGAAAAAAATGATGTGTTTGTTAATGATGTTGAAAGTTCGGATTTGTTGAGAAGTTCTTCACAAATGACTGCTGAAGCTATTGTCTTTAAGAATAAGTTAATTGAATTAGGTATAGAAAATACAGATGTTTATCTATCGGAATATTGGAAGAATATATATATAGATTTGAATTTGATTGGCGATTTAGGATGGGTAGCTTCGTATCCATATATTCCTTCAAGTAATCAATTCTGGAATTTTGATGCTAACGCATGGCAATGGACTGATAAATTTATATTTTCTTCGATTCCAAATAAAGCTTTTGATGTAAGCAAAGACTATACTGGTATGTATACAAATTTTAACTACAATAAAAAAACTATAAATGTGATGTACTCCGTTAAGGAAGGAGATACACTTTCAACTATTGGTCAAAGATTTGAAATAGATTGGATAGATATAGCTTTACTGAACCAATTAGAGGAGCCATATTTAATTTTTTCAGAACAAAAACTTTTTATTCCTATGAACAAGAGAATCTTAACTTATACTATTGTCATTGGAGATACATTCACAAATATTTCTGAAAAATTAAGTATAGATTTATCTGAGTTGATGGAAATGAATCCTCAAATAAAGAATCATAATTTAATTTTTCCGGGAAGTATTGTATACTACAAAGAAAATACTATTTGAGAAATTTATACTACAAAGAAAATAAAAACTTTTGATTTTATTCATCAAAAGTTTTTATTTTTTATTAGAAAAAAATTTCATTTACCACGTACTGTAAGTGTTGCGTTGATAATAAGATCTTTTATAATATGTTCCGTCCTCTTTGTACCAAACTTTTTCTCCATAAGCAGTGCTATATGCTATAGAAAAACCATTATTATAATAAATGTCTCCCCAAACAGTTACAGTTGAGTAGGTTTGAACCCAATCGCCGTTTGACCAAATTTCTTCAATATAACTTTCTCCTGGTACAGTTTCATGAAAACGCCACGTATTAATTTTTTGTGGTTGAGTTACGGTAAATATTTCAGATGATTTTGTATACTCAGAAGCTTGTGCATTCCTAGTAACCATAATAGACAGTATTAAGATAGTTACTATCCATAATATCCTTTTCTTTTTTTTAGACCAGTCTTCTTTACTAGTAAACCAAGGGTTGAAATGGCAACACTTATTTTGACAAATTTTATAAGGTGTATATAGAATTCTTGCACTTTGTTCCGTTTGCCCTTGACAACGAGCCTCCATGGTCATGAATTTCAACGGCAGAAGCTCAATTGGGAATTACGCTGCCTCGCTTTCGCTATCATGACCATGCTCATTGTCAAGGGTTTGCTGCGCCAATCTCTGATAACGGATATGAATGGGTGTCTCGTAGCCAAGTGTACCGTGCAAACGAAGATGATTCCACCAATGTACGTAATCAAATAATTCTAGTTCTAATTCTTTCAAAGTCTCAAATTTTTTTGAATAAACAAATTCGATTTTGACGGATTTATACGTAGATTCTGCTACGGCATTATCATAAGGACAGCCTTTTTTACTAAGTGAACGTGTGATACCAAATGCTTGTAAAATCATTTCAATTGTTTGATTATCAAATTCTTTCCCACGATCCGTATGAAAAAGTTCTACTTCTGTTAATGGATAAGATATACGGCTGAAAGCTTTTTTTACTAGAGCCGCAGATTTATGCTCGCCACAAGAATAACCAATGATTTCACGATTGAACAAGTCTAATATCAAACAAATATAGTGCCATTTCTTTCCAACTCGTACATAGGTTAAATCCGTTACGATTGCTTCTAATGGATTTTTATGTGAAAACTCACGATTCAATAGATTTTTAACTGGCGCTTCATTACAAGAAGTCCCATGATGCTTATAGTAGGCCATCGTATAAGTAGACTTCAACCCACGATTCTTCATGATTCTGCCGATTTTACGCCGACTAACACGAATCCCTTGATTTTCTAGGCTCTTTTTTATTTTACGCGTACCATAGACTTTGCGGTTTTGATAAAAGGTTTCGGTTACCGCCTCTTCAATTTCAGCTTCACTTTGTTTTTTCTTTGGTTGATAGTAATATGTTTGGCGAGAAATCCCTAGACATTGACACATCGCTGATATAGAGTATTTGTGCTTGTTGGCATCAATTACTTGTCGTTTCGTCCGAATATCAGCGCCGCTTGCTTTAAAATATCATTCTCCATTTCTAACTGTTGATTTCTTTTTCGTAAAGCAGCTAATTCTTTTTGTTCAGGGGTTAGGTTGTCTTTTTCTTTGAATGATCCTGTTGTATTGGCTTGTTTGACCCATTTATCAAAAGCTGAGGGGGTTAATTCATATTCCCGAACGATTTCTGCTCGCGGTTTCCCAGCATTGTACAAGTCTACCATTTGTTGTTTAAATTCTTTTGAATAGGTTCTTCTTTGACGTTTTGACATAATTTTTCCTCCAGGTGTTTTCTCTTATTGTACACACCTTATTTTTTCTGTCTAGTCCAGTGTAACCTATCCAGGTTAAGTTCCCACATACTTATCACTCCTATAAAAATTATTAATATTATTTTACTTTTAAAATAAATAAAAGTATTATAGTGGTAGAAATATAGGCAAAAATCGAGGTGGATTTTTTGAAAATAGGTCAACTTTTAAAAAAAATGAGAATAGAAAGAGGTTTGTCCCAAAATAAATTATCTGAAGGTATATGTGATAGGCATACTCTAGCTTCTTATGAAAATCAAACAACAGATATTCCCACTAAGACTTTGATTAGATTTTTATTTCGAATGAATATTCCCATAGATGAATTTTTTTTATTATTGAGGAATCAAAAATCAAGTGAATCTAAAGAAGAGATAAATTCTTTGTATAAAGAATACATTAAATACGGAGAAGTTCGAGAAGAAAAACTAATTAAAATAAAAGTTACATATAAAGAAACTGGAGATATGTTATATTTGGCTACTTATTTGCAATTATATGGTGCAAAATTTAAAAAGAAAGATAGACTTTCAGAATTTAGAGAAAAAGAGTATAAGAATATTTTAAAACTAAAAAAATATCTTGATTCTGTAGAAACATGGGGATTTTTTGAGATATCTGTCTTTATGAATTGTTTATATTTATTTGACAATATGTTTATCATTACTAATTTTAAGAATGTGTTGAGCAAAGCAGAATTTTATAGTAAAAATAGAGGGTTTGACAAAACAATTTTAGTTCTGTGTATAAATAGTGCTATTTATTTTTTTGAAAATAAAGAGTATGAACTAGTCTTATTTTTTATAGATAAAGCAAAACTGTCAAACAATTATAATATATATTTAAGGGAACGTATTATTCTAAAATATATTGAGTTAGTAGTATCTTTTAAAATAGGGAAAATTGGAAGAAATAGTATGGAAAGTTTTATTCAAGGATTAAAGCTAATTGGCGAGGACGAACTAATTGAAGAATTAAAAAAAATTTATCAGCTGTAAATTTTTCTAACAATGATTTAATGTAATATATAAGATAGACTTTTATGATAACAATGGACAAATTCCTTATTTGACTAACGATGGTTTGATATTTGAAAAGATGTTTTTGCAATAAAATTTTTGTCTTTGACTTTAATATAATTATGTATCTTATCAATCAGTTAATAAATGACTTATTAGAGTCAGGTATAACCATTACTCCTGTCAAGAAACGCAATTACTAAATCCTTTTTTATAAAAAAACTATATTCAAAAAAAGTATGAAAAAATCAATTTGAAAACTTGATTTTTTCATACTTTTTGATTGTTCTTATCCTGTTTTACATACAACTTTAATTTGAAATAACAGTGAGGTAGATTAACTTATGTAACTAATTCAATCAGTCACATAAGTATAAACTCGATCCTCAAATTTTCCAACTATTGTAGGGTCAGTTTCTGATCTTCTCATAAGAACGGAATCTTCTACATAGTAATATCTTGTGTAAGAATTAGTAAAAGCTATTGTAATCCAAGATATTGCTGTTTCGTGGCTAAATTCAAAATAACCGCTGGGATTATACCAAAGAGTAGCTTTGGTTTTACTTGGAACATCAGCAATTTTTTTTGGTGAAAAATTGACCAGTTTTTCCCTGTAAACTTTTCCGTCAAATTTTAAATTTTTATTTCCCTTAATTATGTCAAAATAGTAGGTCTCACCGTTAATTTCAATAGAAACATTGTTTGTATCTTCTTGATACTTTTTAGCCTCATTCATGATAGTTTCGACAATCTCATCAGAGTAACTTAATTCTTCAAACTTATCATCACTCCATACACTTGTTGGAAAAAATAATAAAAAAATCACAAAAAAACCACCTAAAACTGACAAATATTTTTTCTTCATAGAAAATCTCCAATCCTTTTATTTATTCAAGTATATGCATTTAGTTTTAATTAAAGTTATATATGGTAGAAATATAGTACAATTTAATTTTAGGTCAATATTTTGTAGTAAACTTATTTTAGATTATGTGATTGAAATAATATACTATGTGAGGAGATGGGTAATCAATGAATAAATTTAGTGTTCTTTTCAGATATAAAAAAAGCTTAATATTCTCATTATTGATAACATGTTCAATAATTATATATATTTTTTTACTTCCCAAAAGACAAATTCCTAAAATTTTCGAGGTGTATTTTGGAGAGGGAACATCTCAATTAGTTAAAACGAATAATTCTTATGAAATTTATACCAACAACTTCAATATTAAAATATTAAGCAAATTCAAATCTCAAGGAATTAATTACGCTCTATTGCAAATTGATTCCGATATAAATGACAAGCTATTAATACCTTGGGATCATATTTTTTGGGAAAATTTAGAAAATAAAAACGGTATCCAATCAGTTGTACTTTCTACATCTCAGGATAATATTGAAATCTCACAATTGTTGACAAACAAAAATGTCTATACATTGAGTGGGAGATTACAGAATGATCAATCTAATGTGGAGTGGATTGATAACTCAAATCTATTTGGGAGAAAAAAAGATACTTTCGGTATTCTTTCAGAAAGATTTTTAGAAAATAAATCACAGCCGTTTTCATTATCTGACTATGGTTTCAAAAATGGTAGATTGCATCTTCAATTTTATGGCTCAAATTATGATATACCATTAGATGATTTTAAAAATTATTATTTAGAAAACAGTCAGACAGTCTACCTTATTGATTTGGAGACAAACGAAAAAATATTACCCATAGAATGGTATCCATTTAGTAAATCTAAAACAGTGTTAAATGATAGAGAGCCATATTATTTAGAATTTATCTTTGATGTAGAAAATTTGAATAATTATGGTTATGAATTTAGTCGTAATTACTATACACAAGTAGATGGAGAATTTGCAATTGATTTTTCTGATATTGAAGAATTGCCAGTTTTATTGTTTGAACCCATTGAAAATGACTATTATAGTCTGACAGAATTACAGTTATCCCCTATTAGTATGCAATTTAATTCAAAAGTCATTCAAGAGGAAATGAAATTAATACCTATTGAAATAATCGCAATTCTAAAATCAGGAGAAGAAGTAGTTTTAAAAGAAATAGATATTACCAATGAATCTAATGCAATTTTCAAGATTCCATTTATAAACTTGGATGATATTGAATATTTGAAAGTTGATGGAAAGACTATCACATCTTTGGAATTCAATGATTGACTTTATATTTAAAAATCATATTAATTCTTTTTCAGTTATCTTAACTTTGTGTTAAAATGGTTATATTAAATTATAATCAGTTGGAGGGATATTAAATGAAAGTTACAAATAAAGAACTAGAAATCCTGCAAATCCTATGGAACAGCGGAGAACCAATGAATGCCAAACAAATCTGTGAAGATAATTCAAAAATGATTATGAGTACCGTACAAGCTACTTTGAGAAAGCTGCTAAAAAAGGAATTAATTAAAGTAGAAGACGTGGTTTTTAGCGGGACTGTACTATCAAGAAGATATGCACCTGCTATCACACAAGAAGCATTTATTTCCATGCAATATGAAAAACTATCAGTTGCTAATTTTGTTAGTTATTTATTAGAAAATGATAATGATTCGGATAAAAATGATGAACTTGAGGAAGTTATGAAACTCATTGAACAAAAATTAGAAGATAACAAATGAGGAAAAAACTATGACTCTAACACTGATGTCGATTTTAACTTCAGTTCTCGTAGGTTCTATTTTGCTGTTTGTTCAATCACAACTTTTTAGGTTAATAAATCGAAAAAAATTTATTTCACCAGACTTATTGTATTTGATTAGCATCTTATTTCTTGTAAGAATGTTACTACCTTTTGAATTTGGTTACACTATCACTATTTATTCCAATCACGTATTAACATTCTTATACAGCGTTCTACAATATGCTCTATTTGAAACAAGGTTTGGAGAAATTAAAATAGTTCATTTGTTTATGACTGTTTGGACAGTAGGATCATTTGTAAGTTTTGTTATATTCTTAAGAAGATACTGTGCACTTCACAATTTTTTGAAACTAATAGAAAATGATCGGTATATTTATAATAAAAAAAAGAATAAAAGGTATCCTATAAAGATCATCAAACAGTTAGATTCTCCTTGTGTCACTGGAATTTTTTATCCAATCATTTTATTACCTAATGTGAATTTTTCTGATGAAGATTTAGGGAAAATATTAAAACATGAAATGACTCATGTAATGAATTTTGATTTATTGTTCAAATTTCTATTGCAAGTAACAACAATTATTTATTGGTGGAATCCGGTTATGTACTTAATTTCTCCAAAGATAAATCAGAGTATTGAGTTGAGGACAGATAGTGCAGTTACGGATGATATGACAGAGAAGGATAAGATTGATTATATTAAATTATTGATATCTTTTAGAAGCAATCAAACTAAACTTCAATCTGTATCCAATTTTATAAGTCCGTTGTCCTATTCAAAAAAAGACCAATTGTTACAGAGGTCAGTTAATATTTTGGAAGAAAAAAAGTGGAAGATAAATAGTTTATCAATAATTATGATAGGGATTGTAGCTACATACATGGTAACATCTGTTGTTTTTGAACCAGATTTTTATCACAAAGGAACCCCAGAAGGTACTTTTAGATTTGAAGATGCTCAAGGCTATTTAGTAGAAATTAATGAGAATGAGTTCGAGGTTTACATTGAAAATGAGTATATGGGTATCGTTTCTAGATATGAAGCAGAAAATTTATACTCACACTTCGAAGTATTTAAGAAAGGAGAGAATAAACCGTGAAAAAATTTTTTACATTATTAATTGGATTAAGTGTATTGGCATCTTACTCTACTGAACTTGTTTATGCTGAGGAGATTGAAAAAATTAATATCGTAGAACCTCAAGCAGACAGAGTAGGATGGATTTATAAAATAATGAATGGAAAAACATATAAAAGACTTTACAATTATTCTAAGGAAGAATATGAAGGCCCATGGATTCTAGCTCTTTAATAATTTAAAAGATAGTTTTTAATATAAAGAATTTTTGAAACAAACGATAGTCATAACATAATTTTTAATATTTTAGTTTACATACAATACGATTATTTTGTCATGGCGAAGCCACTCTTTTGGGAATGTAGTGAACTAGTAATTCGCTTAAATTGAACCACTCTTCTTTTGTATAATTGAAAGTTAGGATTTCCTACAAAATCAATTATATGAAAGAAGTTTTTTTGTACGGATAAGTGCAAAGAGATTTTGCGTTATCAACAGATGAAATTGTTGCAGAGACAAACGCAGAGATTCTAGGTATTTCAAGAAATACGGTCGCTAAAGTTTTGAATACATCAAAAGCAGTTGGACTGAAGTGGGAAAACATTCGATTACTGACCGAACGTGAATTGGAGGAAAAGCTGTTCCCCAAAAAAAACAAAAAAGGTTTTCAAGTAATGATAAACTATGAAGACTTAGTCGCAGAATTAGCTTAGCCGAGCGTCACATTAAAGTTAGTTTGGTAAGAATATTTAAAGGAATGTCAGCTAACATGAGAATTATACACAACCTTAACTAATTCATAGAGACAAACAAAGCCAGGGTGTATTTAAACACCAGTCTGGTAAAAAATGGAAGTCGATTGGGCTGGACAATTGTTAGTTATCCTTGATTCTGATTCAAGTACACTCAAAAAAGCTATCTATTTGTCGGGTCGTTATCCTCTAGCCAGTATAGTTATGTCAAAGTTACCACAGATATGAAACAAGAGAACTGGATTAACGCTCTTGTGAATATGTTTGGATTTTTTGAATAAGTACTTTCGAGAGTTCGACAGACCCCATTCAAACTCATATAATATGAAAACCCTTATTAAGATTATCTGATTATATTTGTCGAATATTAAATTACCAGTGACAAGTATAAAAACTTACTTATGTCAAAAGCCAATTTTTTGAATATTAGTTTATATTTATTATGATTTCTTAATATTTTAAAATTCTTATTTACAATTAGTATAAAAAAATATACTATCTAGATATCGTAAATGTTGCATAGATTAAGTAAAAAAAAATAGTCAAGTCCATAGAAAACAGAAACAACTTTACATTTTTGCAGTATTTTCATTACTTACGCTTTTAATGAATTTACCTGTGGTCAATGTTTGGGCGAATAATCATTCAGATACACGTTTTGATCGTTATTACAACGGAGATGGGAGTGACTTACCTACACCTCCAAGATCTAAGACAGACGCGTCGTATATGTATACCTATAATGATAAATCAAATGGTAGTTATACTGTAACGGCCTTTGCTGCAACAAAAAAAAGTAATGGTACTTTTACATTATACGGTGATAAAGGCTGGGGTGGAGCATATACTCTTGCAAAAGGACAAGCTAAATATATTTCAAATTATGTATATGAAAATGGGTACAGATATGGTGGTCTATTTGTAGGACCAAATTGTACACACATAAATATGCTTTGGAGTCCAGATTCAGTGTAGATATTAGTCGCATGACTTTATACTAGTTAGTTTTGATATAAAAGGATGGATGAAAAATGAGAAGAGGATTTACTGTTTTTTTAAGTGTAGTAGTTATTGCTTTAGTAGCGGTGTTCGTTTTTTTTAAAGGTGATGTCAAAAAATTGATCCCTAAAGGCAAAGAAAGTTATGAACAGTCTCAAGCTATTGACCTAAAACAGAAGAACGACTCAGAAATTATTTACAATATGAATGGCATGAATGCTAAACAGATGCATGAAGAATTTGAAAATGCAGATATTTTATACCAAGTAAAAGAAGCTGTTTCATCAAAATCTCCCTATCATTTTACTTCACCTAAGAAAGAAGATTTTTTGTATGAGGTTGAAATGGATGATAATTATCAACTCACAGACAATCATGTGTATGTGACTGTTTTACTCCATGCAACTAACAATACTGAGGCAGATTATACATTTTATCTACATTCTGCATATTTAAAAGGCGACAAAATGGATTTGTTAGAGGGAAGTTTTTCTGATGAAGCTAATGAAAATACTGAGATTATGATTGAAAAACATAGTTCAAAAGAATTTTATATAACTTTTGTAGCTGATGAAAAACAACTGATTGATGCAGACGATGCGCTCTATCTTTTAGTTGATGGAAAAGGACAGATGCTTGGTGAAGAAAATCAATTGTATCAAGTTCAATTAAAGTTAAAGCAGGTGTAAAAAATTGAAAAATTTATTTAAAACTGAATTAAAAAGAGGCTTTTATTCAAAGGAATTTATGGCTTCATTGATTATTGGTTTTGCAATTTCTGTTTGGCATTTCATAGAATACTTTCCTTTAGGACAAATGGTATTAGAATTTGGCAAAATGGATCGTTTTAGTTCGAGAAGTATGCTTTTCAATTTATGGATGGGGGCTTCTCCTAGTACTGTTCAGGGTTATTATTATTTTCTTTTAATCCCATTTCTAGCTGTTTTACCTTATGGAACAACGCTGTTTCGAGATTTTAAGAGTAAATATACAAATAATATTTTTTTACGATTAGCGCGAAAAAAATACTTTGTTATTAAATGGATGGTTCTTTTTCTAACTGGTGGTGTAGCGGTGTCTTTACCATTAGTTCTAAATTTTATTTTATTCATGAATGTTTTTCCTTTAGAACCTTTGCAAGTGGGTAATGCAATGTTTCCTATAATAGATGGAGGATTCCTTTCAAGGCTAATCATCACTCATCCGCTAGTATACAACTTAATCTTTCTCTTGTTGATTTTTTTAATTGGTGGTTTTTTTGCTACGTTTAGTTTGTTATTCACTTTTATAGCGGAATATGAGTTTATCGTTCTTTTTGCTCCATTATTAATTGAATTGTTCTTAATGACTATTTTGAGTGTCTTTCGTTTAGATGCTTTTGATCCGATTAACATCATTAAACCTTTTAATGTAGGACTAGGTATAGAAACTTCTGTTTACAAATCAGCGTCTGTGGTAATAATCATGTGGCTTATTTCTATCAGTCCACTAGTTATTCAAAATAAAGAAGGGTAGCTTTAGATGAAATCAGTTAAAATTGCATTCAGTCAATTACAAGGAGATATAATTTGTCGAAAGAATATGATGCTTGGCATAATCATTCTTTTTTTAGGTTTTATTTATTATTTCTCATTATATAGAATACGTTACTTTCAATCACTGGGATTAAGTTATTCTATAGCTGATGGATATGTTCATGCTTTAAAGGCAAATCAATTTGGTTTTACGGTACTTTTCCCTTTTTTACTTTTTGTTTCCGTTAACGTTGAATCGGATTTTGATACAAATAAATTAATTCGACAATCAAATCGTGAAATTTTATTTAAGATCCAATTAATTAAAATGATACTTTTATCTTTAGGAATTACATTGTTTCTGTGGCTAATTGTCATGGGAATTTATTCAAGATACACGTCTTTGTGGGTCAACTGGGATCAATCTAGTAGTGTATATGCGATTGTAAATCATTCAACCAATGATGTCTCTTTTTTTATGGTCCAGTTTGTTTTTTTTATTTCATCGGTGACTTTATTGATGTTTAACTTTAGTTTATTCATTGTTTGTCGATGGATTTTTCAAAAAAACTATGTTGGTTGGTTGACGATTATTGTTTTACTTTTATGGGATATGAAACAGTGGGTAGGGTATCAGATCGTTTATAAATTTCTAGGAATAGGTTATGAACGTTTTGTACATCCATTTTGCTCAATTATTTTCTCTCTAATATTTGTGTCTATAGTTATCTTGGTCATCCGATTCATTAGTAAAAAAATAATAAAAAGAGTTGAGTTCATATGAAAGCTAAAAATGTACATTTTATTGTTTTTGATTTAAAAAAGGCTTTGTATAGTTTGCGTTTTTATTTCATTCCAATAGGTCTCATTGCAGTTCTAAATTTTGCAGGAATAAAAAGTTATAAAAACTTTTCGATAATTGATGGGTTAGCTGTTTTTTTTAAAGGAATGCGACCTTTTCAATATGTGGATGGGCGTTCCGTATTCGATATTCCCAAATTATTAGTCGTCTTTGTTTTTTATGTGGTTTTTACTTCATTAAATTATGTAAATCGAGAACGATCACACAGTAACTTTAATACAGCTTTGAGATTTGTTAGTCGAAGGAATTGGATGATTGGCAAGATTTTTACAAGTGTTTGGCTAACGTTACTTCAGCTAATTCTATTTTACTTTAGTTCTTGGTCTCTTTTTCGTGGGAATCAAATCCACTTAAAGGAATTATCTCAATGGATTTTTCAAATAGATTTATCCCCTAATTTTTTAGAAAATATTGGCTTTTTTTTATTTATTACGATTCCTGTAGTATTGGTAAGCTTGACTTTACTAAGCTTAGTTCTCTTATTTTATTTTGGTTTTAGTTTCGCTATTTGTTTTTTGATGCTTGTATTAGTTAGTTCAACTTATTTTAACACTTCTTTTTTGGTGGGAAATCTATTGATGCTACATCGAACAAACTTGGTTGAATCTTCAGGAATATCGCTAGTATTTCCAACCGTTGCTTGTGCTATCTTCACAGGGGTTGCTGCAAGTGTATTGGTTTTTAAATCAAATAAATGGGAAATTTTTAAATAGATGGAATGAAAAGGAAGTGTTTAATAACATGAAGTTAGAAATAAAACATTTGAATAAAACAATCAAAGATCAAACAATCTTGAATGATATTAATCTAGAACTTGTAGGTGGAAAAATTTATGGTTTGAGAGGGAAAAATGGTGCAGGAAAAACTGTCTTGTTGAAATTAATTTGTGGACTAATTTTTCCGAATTCAGGGCAAATTATTCTTGATGACAAGATTCTTGGAGAAGATATTTCTTTTCCTGAAAGTGTGGGCGCTCTAATTGAGACCCCAGGTTTTATTGAAAATTATTCTGCTTGGAAAAATCTAGAATCATTAGCCTCTATAAAAAACATAGCTAAGAAACAAGAAATGTCTAATTTAATGTCTTTTTTAGGTTTAGATCCTCAAGATAAAAAGAAAGTCAAAAAGTATTCTCTAGGAATGCGTCAAAAATTAGGGATTATCATGGCTTTGTTTGAAAATCCTGATTTAATTATTCTTGATGAGCCTCTAAATGCGTTGGATGAACAAACACAATCATCTGTTCTTGAACTTTTGAAAAAATACAGTGCGAATGGTAGCTTAATAATAATTTCTTCTCACGATCGAGAAGAATTGGATTATTTGGCGGATGAAATCATTGAAATTGTTAATGGTCAGATTAAGCAAGGAGGTTCGATTGGATGATAAAAAAAGGACTAGTTATATTAGGCGTTTTTTTAGGTCTAGCTTCACTAGTAAATATTATTCAAGTTAACCGGCAAAATCCCAAGATAGTTGTAGAAAATTACAATAAAAACGAATGGGTTGTTTTTGATGATCAGACGGAAATAAAAGTCACTGATTTTCAACTTCTTTCCCAAGAAGCTTTAAAAGATTTAATCACTGCAAATGATGGGGATTATAAAAATTATGAAATTGAAGATACTGAGATGAGAGCGGTACTTTTAACTATTCAAAAGAAAAGCAATGGTCAGTCAAAAAATAATATTGCTCAATCAGTTCTTGTTTCTGGAGGCTTTAGTAATGGGATTAACTTACAAGCAACCTCTTTGATTAATGAGGAAGAGGATAGTGATACACAAAAATTTTTATACACTATCACCGATAATTTGGTAACGAAAAAACATTGGGATGAGATGGACAAAATGAAGTTCTATCTAGCAGTTAACTATACTCCCGTGGAAAAAAGAATTATTTTAAACTAAGAATAAAGAACTTCTTTCAACTTAATTTAAATTAAAAGAGTTAATGGAAATTAGTAGGTGAAAATAGAATCATTGAAGAAAACAAGCAAGAATGGTATCTAGTCGAAGCAGTAAAAGATGATGCAAGCATTGTCTGTAGTTATTTACCACTATCAAATTCAATTCGAGCACAGATTTACGATAAATGAAATCTCTTTATTAGTTATTGAAGTAATAATCCTTATACATCAATGTTTTACGGTTGATTTATGAGGGTTATTTATTTTTGAGATGATTCACACTCCATTTTTTTCTATCGATGTACCAACTAATTATCCTTACTCTTACCCTTAGGTTTGAGACAAAGTTGGTACTTAAGACCTATGTTTTTTTCTATGAAAAGGAGCATAATATGGATGTAAGGAAAACTTGCATAGAATATATTTGCTTAAGGAGGCAATTTCCATGAACGAAAGAGAACGTATTTTGGATTTAGTAAAAAAAGGTGTGCTTTCTACGGAAGAAGCCTTGGATTTACTTGAAGGAATCGCCAAGGCGAAAGATGAGACACAAATTAAAAAAGAAGCAGATGAAGTAATCGCAGACAAACAAGATGGTAGTCAATGGTTTGAAGATATAGAAAAAATTGATGTAGAAGGCGAGCTTGAAAAAGGCGAAGAAAAATTACGTCAAAAAGAAGCAGAAGACAGAGAATTTTTAGAAAGCATTTTAGACGATTTAGCAACCGAAGCAAATCAAGCTTCTGCAGAGTTGGATGAAGTGAATGCAGAAATTCAAGGAGTTCATGCTGAAATCAAAGAAATTCAAGAAGCTTTGATGGAATTAAATACCAAAGAAGAACTTGGAGAGCTATCAGAAGATGATTTAGAAAATCGTCAAGAGCTTGAAGCAGAAGTTCAAGAGTTAGAAGATAGCTTAGATGAATTAACCGATGAAAAAATTAGTTTAGAAGCGAAACTAAAAAATATTCGTCGCAATCAATGGGATAAGAAAAAAGAGAAAATCTCTCAAAAAATGGATATCCCTGAAGATTGGAAAGAACAAGCTTCTGACACGTTAAATCATGTCGGTGGTAAAGTAGCTGAAGCTAGCACTCACTTAGGTAAATTCTTGAAAAAGACTTTCCAAACAGTGACAGAAACAGTTGGAGACAACGTTGAATGGAAAGACGTGAACTTCCGAGTTCCTGGAGTAGCAACGCAAAAATTTGAAAAAACATTTGAATTTACCGAAACCGAAGCGACTATCTTAGATGTTCGTGTAGCGAATGGTAATGTTCAATTCCATACTTGGGAAGAACCAGGTGTCAAAGTGGAAGCGAAAATCAAATTGTATGGCAAAATGGATGCAGAAACACCAGAAGCAGCCTTTGAAGAACGTAGCCAAATTGAAGTGGACAATGAGCACATTTCATTCCAAATTCCTAATAAACGTGTACGCGCTGACTTAGTTTTCTATTTACCAACACGAGTATACGACCATGTGTCAGTTAAATTATTGAATGGCAATGTCTTAGTCAATGATTTAGAAGTCAAAGACATTTACACAAAATCAACAAATGGAAATATTGAGATTGAAAAAATCAATGCTTCTATGTTGGAAATTGAAGGTGTAAACGGAAATATTACCGTAAGCTCTGGTGAGATTTTAGACTCAATTATTGAGACTGTAAACGGAAGTGTAACTATGACCGCAACTCCTCAAAATATTGGCATTTCATTAGTCAATGGAGATGTTCGTTTAACCTTGAAAGAAGAGGGGCTACGTCGCTTAAATGCAAATTCTGTAAACGGTAATGTAAAAGTTGCTTTCTCTGAAACTTTAGGTTTAGAAGGAACAGCTAAAACAAGTTTAGGTTCAATCAACAGTCGTATTTCTGAGTACGAAATTGTTCGTCAAAAGAAAGAACGCATGAATCAATTACTACAATTCCGTCGTATCACAGAAAATATGGCGCAAATTGATCTTTCTACAACAACTGGAAATATTTATTTGAAAGATACAGAGAAATAAAGGTACAATAGAGGAAAGAAAGGAGTTTCTCCTTTCTGACCTTGATTATTAGACAAAGGATGGTGAAAAAATGAAAAAGAAACTGACTAAGTCAAGAGATAACGTTGTTTTGACAGGAACATTAGCAGGTATTGCGGAACATTTTGGAATTGATCCAACAATCATTCGTATTATCTATGTATTTGTTTCATTAGTGGGTATTGGCTCACCAATATTATTGTACATTGTGATGGCCGTATTGATTCCAGCGGATCAATCATCGGGTTCAAGTGACCATAGACAAGACAACAAATATTATCGTAACAATAACTACGGGAAACAAAGAAAAGACCGTCCTCGCAAAGAAGCTGAAAAAGTAGAAGAAGAGGACTGGAGTGATTTCTAGTGACATATTTTCAACGATTAGTCATCAATATGTTGACTTTTGTGTCCTTGTCCGTTTTGTTACCCCATATGGTTCACGTTCGTAGTATTTTTATAGCATTGCTTGCGAGTTTTGTGCTATCCATCTTGAATGCGTTGATTAAACCGGTTTTAACAATTATTTCCTTTCCGTTAACCTTGTTAACACTTGGTTTTTTCAGCTTTGTAATCAATGGATTGATGTTACAATTTACGTCCAATTTAGTTGGTGCCAATAATTTTGGTTTCTCATCATTTTGGGCAGCAATGCTGGTTGCAATTATTATGTCGGTAGTAAATATGATCGTAACTGAACACCATATGGAAAAAGACTACAAAGAATAACACGGGACTATAACATAAGTAAGAGCAAGATAAAATATTCGAACAAAATAGAATGAATTTCTTCAATTTTCTATCGTTCGGATATTTTACTGTTAAACTACTTATGTTATAATCCCGTGTGTTTTTTTGTAAAGATTAAAGGAAGTATGAGTTTTAAAAGAGAGAAAGAACCTAGTATGATAGATTCTTTCTCTCTTTTCACTTATAAAATACTTTCCTCAGTTACAGAAGCTAAATATTCGTCCACAGCAACAATTGTTTCATCTAAAGCACCAGCTTCAAATGGAGAACGTAGGTGGGCAATTTCTAAGATTTGTAGGAAAGTTTTTGTGCCACCAACCTGACAAATGGCTAAATAATCTTGCCAAGCCTGTTCATCATGTTCTACATTAAATCTTTTCCAGAATTGGAAAGCACAAACTTGTGCCAGTGTATAGTCAATGTAGTAGAAAGGAGAAGCAAAGATATGACCTTGGCGGTACCAATAAGTTCCTAAATCAAGGAAAGGAAATTCACTGTAATCTCTTTCTGGGCAATATTGTTTCTCTAATTCGCGCCAGCAAGCTTTTCTTTCACTAGCTGTCCATTCAGGATGCTCATAAACTTCTTGTTGAAAATGATCAACTAATACGCCATAAGGTAAAAATTGTAAGGCACTAGCTAAATGATTAAATTTGTATTTTGCCGTTTCATCTTCAAAGAAACTTTCCATCCATGGCCAAGCAATAAATTCCATAGACATTGAATGAATTTCGCATGATTCATAGTTAGGAAAAACAATTTCAGGTTCTTTGATCCAACGAGATTCAAAGCATTGGAAGGCATGACCTGCTTCATGAGTTAAGACATCCACATCATGAGAGGTACCATTGAAGTTCGCAAAAATAAATGGTGATTGATAATCTTGGATAAAGGTACAATAACCACCAGATTCTTTACCTGTTTTGCTTAATAGATCAAGCAATTCTTTATCTGCCATAAAATCAAAGAATTTTCCAGTTTCAGGAGATAATTCATGATACATTTTGCGTGCTTTAGCTACTAACTCTTCTGGTGTTCCTTTAGGAGTAGCATTGCCACTTGGATAGACTAAGGGTAAATCATGATAAGCAAGTTTTTCTAATCCATTACGTTTGGCTTGTCTAGCATATAATTTTTCGGCAACGGGAACCACTTTGTCTAAAATTTCTTTACGATAGGTCTCAATCATCTTGCGATCGTAATCCCAACGATTCATTTTGACATCTGCAAATTCTACATAATTTTTAAATCCAAGTTTTGTTGCAATTTCATGACGAACTTTTACCATATCATCATAAATTTGATCAAATTTTGCTTCATTTTCTGCAAAGAAAGCCGTCGATTTCTCAATTGCTGTTTTACGAATCGAGCGATCTTTGTTTTGTGTAAATGGAGCAAATTGGGCTAAAGTATAGGTGTTCCCTTCATACTCAATTTGGGCAGAAGCGATTAATTTAGAATAATCAGAAGTTAATTGATTTTCTTTTTGGAACAGTGGAATCAATTCTTCATCGAATAATTTCACTTGGCTTTCAGCAAAGAAAAATAAGGTTTCTGGATATGCGTCCTTCAATTCAGCTAACAGTGGTGAAGATAGCAAAGCTTGATAAAATTGAAAGTCTAAGGAAGAAAAATGCGGAGTGTATTCATTCCAAAATTCATCTTCTTTTTCGTAAAAAGTATCATTTGTATCGATAGAATAACGAATACTAGCTAGATTTCCTGCTGTATCAATCATTCCTCTTAATTCATTCAAACGATCTATTGATTTTTTTGCGGAACTAAATTCTGTCGCTGCTTTTAACGTTTCAAGTGCAGCTAAGAAGCTCTCTTTGTAGGTTTCATAATTTGGTCTTTGGTAATCGTATTCAGAAAATTTCATAGATGATGATTCCTCCTTTTTTCTTAATAATAGCACAAAAATTTCTAAGTGATAGCTAATTTTTAATAATTTATGATTTGTCAAATTAAGTTAGAATAAAATGCTTCTTGTACATAGCTCAAAAATACTTCGATAGGTGTTTTGTAATTCAAGGATTTTCTTGGAATATGATTACGTTGATTGCTGACGCTTGAAATAAATGGTTGGTCGACTTCTCTAAAATCCATTGATTTTGGTAATCCGTTACGACGTAGAATCCCGTTGGAATTCTCGTTTAATGGACGTTGAGAAGGTGTTCCAGGATCAGCAAAATAAATAGCAATATCATGCTGATTACTGACAGTTTTCCAGTTAGAAAATTCTTTTCCACAGTCAAAGGTAATGGATTTAAAGAAGTTTTTAGGAAAGCGAGAAAACCAACAGTTAAGGGCAGTTTCAATATCTGATGCCTTACGGCCGTTAGGTTTAATCGTGATAATTACTTTAGATAATCTTTCAACCAAAGTAATGACGGCACTTTTATGATGAACGCCAACAATTGTATCACCTTCAAGGTGACCGAATTCAGAATTGAAATCTGGATAATTATCAAGTCGATTATGGATTGAACGCTTAAACTGTTGTTTTCCACGTTTTTCCTGATGGCCATTAGGTTTTCTTTTCCCTTTCATAGGTAGTGTTTCAACATCAAATATTCCTTTAGAAAACAAACGGTAGAGTGTTCTCATACCACATGAAATAGTTAATTCTTGACGCCCAATAATGGTGTCAGGCGTCCAACCAAGAGAAACTTTCTCTTTAATGTAATCCACTTCATGAGCAGGTAATTGAATGACTTTTCTACCACATTTTTTCTTATTTTCTTTATACTGATACCAATAATCAAGTGCTGTCTTGCCTAATTTAAATTGATTAACGACCGTATAAATCGTTTGAATAGCGCGTTTCATTCGTTTGGCAATATCAGTCGGTTTAGTCCCTTGAAGAAAATAAGATTCTATCATAGTCAGTTCGTCTATGGTAAGATGTTTGTAGGTCATTTATGGTTTACACTCCTTTGTTTTCTTTGGTCGGAAATACAATTTGAGTGTACCATAAATGGCTTTTTTATTTTTCTAACTTAATTTTACAATTCGCGATTAATTAGAGTTTTTCATTGAAAAAAACTGACTTCTATCATTTGATTTTGTCACTCATTCTGAAATCATCCTCTTTTTGAGTTTAATGGTAACTGAGCATATTTGTTGTTACTATTCACAGCTACCTTTTTAATCTATTCGCTACACTACTCAACGAAGTCTGCTTTTGTCGATCTTGGGACCAACTGGAGCCTGTAGTCTCCAGTCTGTCAACCTTTAGCGTAAAGAAGAGCGAGGCTTGTGTTGTCGCCATGTTGAGAATTCAATGTGAACAACGCACAGTTGCCAATTGATTGGTTACTGTGCGTATGAAGCTTGAAAGCTCCAAGACTACAGTTTTGGAGCGGTTCCGGGCTGACCTAAGCAAGCCTCTCTCGCATTGAAGAGTCAAGTTTGCTGTGAATAGTAACTTTTTTTTATCTTATTGAGAGAAAATTAGTACTTTTATAGTAACTTCTCCTTTAGAATGTTAAAATATAACAGTATTAGGTTTAGAAAAGAGGGGAAATAATGACAGAAACCGTAAAAGTAAGAGAATTGGCAGAAGCCTTAGATTTAGAAGTTGTTACTGGAGATGAGACGGCCTTAGATCGTTTAATTACGACAGCAGACGTTTCCCGCCCAGGTTTAGAATTGACGGGTTACTTTAATTATTACACGCAAGAGCGAGTGCAACTATTTGGTTATAAAGAAATGAAGTTTACCAAACGAATGATGCCAGAAGAGCGTTTGATGGTTTTACACCGTTTATGTACAGAAAGCACACCAGCATTAGTTATTTCAAGAGGATTGGATGTAACCGATGAAATGATGCAAGCTTGTGAGGAAAAACATATACCGATTTTTCGTTCAAAAGTTTACACATCAAGATTACTTGGACAAATTACAAGCTTTTTAGATAGTAAATTAGCTGTTAGAACCAATGTCCACGGAGTATTGGTAGATGTATATGGTTTAGGTGTTTTGATTCAAGGCGACAGTGGGATTGGTAAAAGTGAAACTGCTTTAGAATTGATTAAACGCGGCCATCGCTTAATTGCAGATGATCGAGTGGATATTTACAAGCAAGATGATTTAACTTTAGTTGGAGAACCGCCAAAGATTTTAGAACACTTAATTGAAATTAGAGGAATTGGAATCATTGACGTTATGAATCTATTTGGAGCAAGTGCTGTTCGTGGATCAATGCAAGTTCAGCTTGCTGTTTATTTAGAATCATGGGCTCAAGACAAAACCTATGATCGTTTAGGCTCATCGCATGAATCCGTTCGTCTAGCTGAAGTGGATATTCCACAAATCAAAATTCCTGTAAAAACTGGACGTAACGTGGCAATTATTATCGAGGTAGCAGCCATGAATTTCCGTGCCAGAACAATGGGTTATGACGCAACCCAAACTTTTGAAGATCGTTTAAGTCGTCTAATTGAAGAAAACTCAAATGTCTAATTTTAGGAAGTGAAAGTTTATGATAGCAGCTGTTAACCGTGTCGCATTTGAGGTCTTTGGGATTGCCATTTACTGGTATGCGATTATTATTATTTCGAGTATTGTCATTGCTATGTGGGTAAGCACAAGAGAAGCAGTCCGCGTGGGAATGAGAGAAGATGATGTTTCTGATTTTATGTTGGTAGCTTTGCCAGTTGCTTTTATAGGAGCAAGGTTGTATTACATTTTATTTAATCTGCAACCCTATATTAACGATCCAATTCAAATATTTAATATTCGATCAGGGGGATTAGCCATTTATGGTGGTTTAATCGCAGGAGGCATTTGGTTATTTTTCTATTGCCAAAGAAATTTTATATCCACATGGACATTTTTAGATGTTGCTGCTCCTAGTGTGTTACTAGCTCAAGCCATCGGACGTTGGGGAAATTTTATGAACCACGAAGCTTTTGGAGGGGAAACAACGAGAGAATTTTTGGAAGGCTTACGTTTACCAAACTTTATTATTGATAATATTTACATTGACGGAGCTTATCGTCAACCAACTTTTTTATATGAATCTGTTTGGAGTATTGTAGGGGTGATTGTTTTACTTTTCTTACGCAAGAAAACAGGTCTTTTAAAACAAGGGGAAGTTTTTTTAGCATATATCATTTGGTATAGCTTTGGCAGAATGTTTATTGAAGGAATGAGAACAGATAGTTTGTATTTATTTGGTTTTAGAGTTTCTCAATTATTGTCCTTTGTCCTTTTTGTTGGAGGAATTATTTTATTAGTTTGGCGTAGAAAAAAACAGCCGAACTTAAAGGATTATAACCGTTCTAAGGGAGTAAATGAGTATTTAATATAATCAGGCAATTTATACTGATTATGATAAAATGAGAATAAATAAATGTGTTAACAAATTTAGAGGAGGTTTCCATTGTGAAACAAGAAATCGCCGTATTAGGCCCTGGTTCTTGGGGAACTGCGCTAGCGCAGGTTCTAGCTGAGAATGGTCATTCAGTAAGATTGTGGGGAAATAATCCTGCACAGATTGATGAAATTAATACGTATCATACCAATCGACATTATTTACCAGATATTAAAATACCAAAAAGCATTAAAGGCTTTAAAGACTTAAAGTTAGCGATTAAGGATGCAGATGCTATCCTTTTTGTTGTGCCAACAAAAGCTATGCGTGTAGTTGCTAAAGAAGTAACAGCTTCTATAGGAGGGGATGCACCTTACATCATTCATGCTTCTAAAGGTTTAGAACAAGAGAGTCACAAACGAATTTCTGAAGTGTTGACGGAAGAAATTCCAGCAGAAAAAAGAAAAGAAATTATCGTTCTCTCTGGTCCGAGTCATGCGGAAGAAGTTGCTGTTCATGATATCACTACAATTACTGCTGCCAGTCAAAAGGAAGAAGCAGCTAAATATGTTCAAGATTTATTTATGAATGATTATTTCCGTATTTATACTAACAATGATGTTGTCGGTGTAGAAACGGGAGCGGCTTTAAAAAATATTATTGCCATTGGGGCTGGAGCAATTGCTGGCTTAGGATTTGGCGATAATGCCAAAGCAGCAATTATGACACGTGGCCTAGCTGAAATTAGCCGTCTAGGAGTTGCGATGGGGGCAGATCCACTAACTTTCATTGGTTTAAGTGGTGTGGGAGATTTAATTGTAACTTGTACAAGTATCCATTCTCGAAACTGGCGCGCAGGAAATATGTTGGGTAAAGGAAAAAACTTGGACGATATCCTTGAAAACATGGGGATGATTGTTGAAGGGGTATCCACAACGAAAGCAGCTGTTGAATTAGCGGAAAGTTTAGGTGTAGATATGCCAATTACCGAAACTATTTATAGCGTATTGTATGAAGGAAAAGACATTCAGCAAGCTGCCAAAGATATTATGCTACGTGATGGAAAAATGGAGAACGAATTTTAATCCATTTGCATAAATAAGGAGGATACAAAGATGAAAGTCAAAAAAGCGGTGATTCCTGCTGCAGGACTTGGAACTCGTTTTTTACCAGCTACTAAGGCAATGGCTAAAGAAATGTTACCGATCGTTGATAAGCCAACCATTCAGTTTATTGTGGAAGAAGCATTAAAATCTGGCATTGAAGATATTCTGATTGTTACCGGGAAAGCTAAACGTCCAATTGAGGATCATTTTGATGCAAACTTGGAATTAGAAATGAACCTAAAAGCCAAAGGTAAAGATGAGCTATTGAAGCTTGTAGAAGAAACAACAGATGTGAATTTACACTTTATCCGTCAATCTCATCCTAAAGGTTTAGGACATGCTGTTTTACAAGCGAAAGCATTTGTAGGAAATGAACCTTTTGTGGTCATGCTTGGAGATGATCTGGTAGCAGATAAAGTGCCTCTAAGTAAACAACTAATGGAGGACTATGAAACGACACATGCTTCGACAATTGCTGTCATGAAAGTACCTCATGAAGAAACTTCTAAATACGGCATCATTAATCCTGAAGGGGAAGTTGCTGAAGGATTATATAATGTCAGTAGTTTTGTTGAGAAACCTAAGCCAGAAGATGCTCCAAGTGACTTAGCGATTATTGGTAGGTACTTACTAACACCAGAAATTTTTGATATTTTAGAAAATCAAAGTCCTGGCGCAGGAGATGAAATTCAATTAACTGACGCAATTGATACTTTGAACTTGACCCAACGCGTATTCGCCCGTGAATTTACTGGTAAACGATATGATGTAGGCGATAAATTTGGTTTCTTGAAAACGAGTATTGAATATGGTTTACAACATCCAGAAGTCAAAGATGAGTTAGAAACATTCATTTTGGAAACTGCTAGAGAATTGGAAGCCAAACAAGTTATTCCAGAATTAATTGAAGAACAAGAATAATTAAAAGAAGACCCTTTTTTCACAGCACGTTGAAAAAAGGGTTTTCAAAAACTTTTTTTATCTGTTGCTTTTGTTTGTATAATAAAAAATGAAATGATATGCTATTAGTAAGAACTGATAACTTAGAAGGGAGTTTTGATATGACAGCAGGAGGTTGGGCCGCGATAATCGCAGCCGTAGCATTTGCCGTATTAGTTATTTTTCTAGTACGTGTGTTGTTAAAAGTTGAAAAAACGGTTGCTTCAGTGCATACAACAATTACGGAAGCAAACAAAACAATTGGTGTTGTTACAAAAGATGTCGATATTCTTTCACGAGAGGTAGAAGGATTATTGGTCAAAAGTAACGAACTGTTACAGGATGTCAATCATAAAGTAGCAACGATTGATCCGTTATTTACAGCAGTTGCCGATTTAAGTACAAGTATTTCAGAATTAAACTATTCAAGTAAAAACCTAGTCTCTCGTTTAGGGACATTAGGTAAAACAACTGCCCAAGCCACAGTGGCTGGTAAAGCAGGTCAAGCAGCAATGAAATTCTTTAATCAAAGAAAACAAACAGCAGAATAAATGGAGGGGTTTAGATGAGTAAAAAAGGCGGCTTTTTATTAGGAGCAATCATCGGAGGAACTGCAGCGGCAGTAACAGCATTATTATTAGCACCTGAATCAGGAAAAGAATTGCGTGACAAATTAGGGAAACAAGTAGATGATTTATTAGATGCAGCTTCAGATTATACTGATATTGCTAAAGAAAAAAGTAGTGATTTAACTGATTTAGCAAAAGAAAAAGCAGGGGAATTCGCTAAAAATGCGGAAGACTTAGCTCAATCATTAAAAGATAAAGCGACAGATACTTATGAGGATGCTCAAGATGCAACTTCAGAGTTTGCTGATCAAGCCTCAGATTTTGCAAATCGTTTCAAGAAAAATGCAGAAGAAGCAGTAGAAGAAACTAGCGAAGTTGTCGATGATATTGTTATCGATGTACAAGAATCAGTAGACGAAGCTCAAGAAATTTTATCTGAGGGTGCTGAAGAAGCAGCCGTAGTAACTGAAAATGTTAATGATGAAGCAGGAGATGTTGTCGATGAAATTGTCGATGTCACTGAAGGTGTCAAAGACGAAGCAACTGATTTAGCAGAGGAAGTAACTAATAAAGATATTCCTTCTGAAGACTTTGAAGAATCTGTTGAAGAATTGAAAGAGAAATTTGAAGAAAACAATCCAGAAGTATAAAAATTTACAGAGACAGATGGTTTAAAAATACAGATTGTATTTTTGCTATCTGTCTTTTTTTAATCGATAGGGAGAAAAATGAATGATTATTGAAAGAAGTCTGACATGTAAAAATTCTTCTAAAAATCAATTTTTAGAAGAATTTTCCATTTATTTATTGTCAAAGGATTGCGAAAACATTGAGAAAAATGTATCGGATGAAGTGATAATTCGAAGGGTTGGAAAAAAAGATGAAAAGTATTGGGAATATTTACCCGATGACTTAGAGAAAATTCAAGTTCTAACAAGTATTAGTCACGGGAAATATGGTTCTTGTCATGGAAAACTATGGACGAATCAGAAGAGTTACGCTTTTTCTATTCAGTATGAATTTGTTTCAACAAGCAAAAAAATAATCCAAGAAGCAATGGTCTTTTTGATTGAAGAACTTAAATAGTAAAACCAACCTTCCTTATCTAAGTGATGACTCAGTAAAGGAAGGCTAGTTTTTTTGACTCATTATTGAATAATAGTTAATTCTTTAGATGTTTTTGTGAAAGGTTTGCAACCATCTTCGGTTACATAGATGCAATCTTCAATTCGGACACCGATTTGATCAGGAAGATAAATTCCTGGTTCAATCGAGAAGCACATGCCTTCTTCAATCACTAAATCATTTCCTGCTACAATCGATGGGTATTCATGAATAGAAGCGCCAATACCATGACCTAAACGATGATTAAAGGCTTCTTTGTAACCATAACTTTCAATGACATCACGGGCGATTTTATCTAATTGATGAGCTGTAACACCAGGTTTTACCGCAGATTGAGCAGCTAATTGGGCTTCAAGAACGATATGGTAAATTTTTTCTTGGAATTTTGTTGGTTCTTGATAAGCAACAGTTCGAGTAGCATCACTACAATATCCCTTCCACAAGACACCTAAATCAAATAAAACGAGTTCATTTGGTTTAACCGGTGTATCATTTGGTTCACCATGTGGGCTAGCTGCATGAGGGCCAACTAAGACAGTCGTATCAAAAGACATTTTTGAGACACCTTGACGTTTTAATTGATATTCAATTTCTGCCACAATTTCTTCTTCTTTGACACCTTCTTTGATTGCTGAAAAACCAATTTCAAAAGCAACGTCTGCCCAATTTCCAGCTTCAATCATTGTATCAATTTCTTGTTTGGTTTTACGTAACTGCAATTTTTGTAAGACTGGGCCGACATCTTTAGAGAAATCTGAAGTTGGAAGTAGCTCTGACAAGGCCTCATAACGATCTAGAGACAGACTATTTTTTTCTAATGCAATCGTTTGTTTTTTTCCATAACGAGTAAGAAGTTCATTTGCAATGACTTGCCATGGATTTTCAGTGTCTAAATAACCAACAACATCATAAGACCAGCTGCTCTGTTTAGCACTTTCCGTTTCTAAGGCAGGCATAAGTAAAAATGGATCAGCTTGCAAAGAGATAAATAAAGCTAAGACACGTTCATGAGGATCACTCGTAAATCCTGAAAGATAAGCAATGGAAGTGGGATTTGTTATATAAGCAACATCAACTGCCTCTTGATTCATCCAAATTTTTAATTCATTTATTTTTTCTTGATTCATAATCATCCTACTTTCTATTAGCATTCATTTTCTATTCCAAACAATTAATTTCGAATAGAACGATTTCAACTATATTGTAACACTAAATATTAAGATTTGTTTGACATAAAATTATTTTCATGAAAATGAAACTAAAACGGTTGCAAATCACTAAGAAATTTGCTATTCTAACTAAGAAATGTAAATGAGATTTTCAGAAAACGAAATATAAGATAGGAGAAAGACTTAATATGGAGAAACAAACAATCACAATTTATGATGTAGCTCGCGAAGCAAACGTATCAATGGCTACTGTCTCTCGTGTAGTTAACGGTAATCCAAATGTGAAACCAGCTACACGTAAGAAGGTTCTTGAAGTAATTGACCGACTTGATTATCGTCCAAATGCAGTTGCCCGTGGTTTAGCTAGTAAGAAAACAACAACAGTAGGGGTAATCATTCCTGATGTAAGTAATATGTTTTTTGCTTCTTTAGCTCGAGGAATTGACGATGTTGCAACGATGTACAAATACAACATTATTTTAGCAAACTCAGATGGAGACAGCTTAAAAGAAGTGAATGTATTAAACAATTTGTTGGCTAAACAAGTGGATGGTGTAATTTTTATGGGTCATCGCATTACTGATGAAGTTCGTGGTGAATTTTCTCGTTCTAAAACACCAGTTGTTTTAGCTGGTTCTATTGATCCAGATGAACAAGTAGGAAGCGTAAATATTGATTATGGTAGTGCAACTAAAGACTCAGTTAATTTATTAGCTAAAAATGGGAATAAAAAAATTGCTTTTGTGAGTGGTGCGTTAATTGATCCAATCAACGGTCAAAATCGTTTAAATGGCTATAAAGATGCCTTAAAAGAAAACGGCTTAGATTACAATGAAGGTTTAATCTTTGAAGCTCCTTATTCATTTAAAGATGGACTTAGTTTAGTAGAACGTATTCAAAATAGTGGAGCAACAGCAGCCTATGTAACAGATGATGAATTAGCAATTGGTATTTTAGATGGTTTATATGATCGTGGTATCAAAGTACCTGAAGACTTTGAAATTATCACAAGCAACAACTCTTTGTTGACAGATGTTGCTCGTCCAAGATTATCAAGTGTTAGCCAACCATTATATGATATCGGTGCAGTTGCTATGCGTTTGTTAACTAAAATGATGAATAAAGAAGAAGTTGAACAAAAAACAATTGTTTTACCTTACAATGTTTTAGAAAAAGGTTCAACGAAATAAAAAAAAGACAACTCTGAAAAATCAGAGTTGTCTTTTTTTAATCATTTTCGGCACTACTTTCGGGAGTAGTATTGTCATCGTCATCGTTGTTATTCTCGTTGTTGTCGGTATGTTCTTTGTCTTCGTCCTCTTCTTTTTCTTCTTCTCTAGGTGTAGCTCTAGGTCTAGGTGTAGCTCTAGGTCTAGGTCTTGGTTTAGGAACGACTTTTTTCCAATAATCTAAATAATTGGCTTGAGTTCCACCAATTCCGAATTGCAAGCTGACATTCGTTGGACCACCAGTTGCCCAATAGGAAGTAACCGTACTACTTGGGGCATCGAATGTTACATTATTAACAGTCATTTTACCACCAGGTCGGGTACCAGTAAAACTAGATACCTGATAATTGTTGACGCTTGAATCAATACTAAAGGTTTGGTTAACACCAAGAACTTCAGAATCTGCATTGTGAATAGCATTGGCCAAATAAGCCATATAAGTAGCTGTACGTTGACCAGCACCAAAGTCATTTGGCAAACTGTCTTCGCGACCCGACCAGCTACTTAATGTAACTGTCGGTGTAGAAACAACTAACCATGAATCGACATAAGCATCAGTAGTTCCGGTTTTACCTACCCAGTCTACGTTTGTAGCGAGATTCCAGTTAATTCCGTATAAATCAGAAATAAAATTCGTTGTTGCTCCTGATCGAACCACATCCCGTAACATATCATTCATAATAGAAGCGGTGGCTTTTGAGAAAACACGTGTAGGATTCAATTCATGTTCATAAATTACATTTCCAGTAGAATCTGTGATGGCCTCGACTAAATACCCCTCATTATAGACCCCTTCATTAGCAATTGTTTGGAAGCCGTTTGTTTGAGTCAATGTGGTTATTTCTGCAACACCTAAAGGAGCAGATTCGTATTGCCAAACAGGTAAGTCAGGATAGTTCATTTCTTTTAGATAATGATCGTAAACATAACTTTGAGAATTTGTTTGATCTAAAGTATTTTGATACAAATGATAAGCTGGAATATTGTTTGAATGAATCAAGGATTCACGGACAGTTTGGAAAGTATTAGAACCTGAATTTGTCGCATTGACAATCGGTTTACCAGCATCTTCACCATTTTGCCATTTGGTTGCATAATCAGATACCATTGTTTCGCTACCGATTAACCCTTGCTCTAAAGCGGGTGCATAAACCAAAACGGGCTTAATAGCTGATCCAGCCTGACGTTTAGAACTGAAAGCATGATTGTACTGATTACGTTGATAGTCACGACCACCAACGAAGCCTAAAATTCTTCCAGTGCTATTTTCCATCAATACATTACCAACTTCAATTCTTGTAGAAGAGTCTAAAACTGAACCATAGTCAGCAACAGCTTGTTGCATTGCATCGTGGATACTTTGGTCAATGGTTGAGTGAACAGTATACCCACTAGTTGCTATTTTTAGTTGCGCTTTTTGTAAGTATTCTTGATAGACTTCTTCTGTTGCATAGTCTTCTTCACTTACACTATTTTCTTGTGCTAATTGTAAAGCGACTAAATCTGCGGCTTCTTCCATAATGGCATAATATAAGAAACCATTATCATCTATTTGACGAGTACCACGAGCCTTAAAGTCAGCAACTAAATCATATGCCAAAGCTTCATTGTATTCTTCTTCAGAAATTGCGTGATTACGATACATACTAAATAGTACAAAGTCTTTCCGTTCTAAGCCGTATTGTAAGTAATCCTCGTCAAAAATTTCTCCTGTGTTTGTGTAAGGTGTAAAGACGTAAGGATTTTGTGGTAATCCTGCGATGAAAGCTGCTTGTGGTAAATTCACTTCATCTGCATTGACCCCAAAAATACCTTGTGCTGCTTCTTGAACACCAGCAATGTTTTCCCCAAAATTATTTCGACCAAAAGGTGAGATATTAAGGTACATTGTTACAATTTCTTCTTTCGAAAAGTTCTTTTCTACTTCCATTGCATATAAGATTTCTACTGCTTTTCGCCTAAAAGTAGTTTCACTAGTTAACATTTGTTGCTTTACCAATTGCTGAGTGAGGGTGGAACCTCCACTACTACCTATACCAGTTACTTCTGAAATTAATGCTCGGATGACCGCTTTAGGAACCATACCATTATGTTCATGGAAATATTCATCCTCTGTAGAAATCACGGCATCTTTAATTAATTCGGAAATTTGATCAGGTTCTACTCTTGTTCGTTGTAGATCTGATCGTATAGTCGTAATCAAAGAATCATCAGCGTACACTAATTTAGAAGTCTCAGTAACATCTCCTAATTCTTGTTGCAACTCTTGTTTCGTTGGGGGTTCGGTGTCTCCTACTAAATAAGCAAAATAACCAAGACCAATCCCTAGACCTAATGTTCCAGCCATAACGAATAAAGAAAATCCGACGATTACTAATGATTGTAAGACACGAACAATGACATTTAAATAGAAAGTAACCCCTGATTTTTCATTTTGTGTTTTGGGTTGTTTTGTTTTTTGGGACAAGCTAGTCACCTCAATTTTTGTTTTGTTTCTGGTCTATTATAGCAAAGAATTGCCCTAATTCCAAAGTATTTTGCCAACCCTTAAGGATATCTAAAAGAAGAGTTTTCTAAAATTAAAAGAAGAGATAAAAAAAGCAACTTATACTATTTTCAATTCAAATGATAACGAAAGTAAGTCAAGCCATTTCACCTATTAAAAAATAAGGAGTCAACTCTATCCAACTTATAAAGATACTAAGTCAATTTCAGAACTCTTTTTAATCTTGAATGGAAACTAATTGAAACTTCCAGTCCATCTGTCCAGAAAAATTCTCATTTCAGGAGACCGATTTGAGCCTCTTAGGAGTCTCAAATCTTTCCTTCCTACTCTGCGTAATTCATCCTCATCTTTAACCTGAGATGAGAATTTTCTTCCCAGTTGGACTTGCAGTTTTTTAAAGTAGATTTTTATACTTATAAATGATAGGTTACTCATTTGAAAAAAAGAAAATCCTATTAAAAACTGGAAGAATAAAATGGAGAAAGTTCATCGGTTGTGTTCTAAAGAGCTGAATGAATTACGCTGACTTAGTGCGATTAGCACTTAGTTAGCGTTTGAACGTCAGCAGCCAAAGAGACTCTGTTAAGAGGCTCGTGGCGGTCTCACACAACCAGTGAGCTTTCGGAGTTTTATTCTGGAAGTTTCAAACTCTAATTACTTTGATTAGAAGATAGTAATAATTAGTAGTTTAAAGTAGGATTTTTAGGTATTTTATCTTTTCTTTCCGATGATTTTCAGTTAATATAAAAAATGAGTATTTATTGAGGAGGAACATTACATGAGTTCAGACTTTTTTCAAGAGTTAAAAGAACGTGGCTTAGTCCATCAAGCAACAGACGAAGTAGCATTAGAAAAACAATTAAATGAAGAGTCTGTAAAATTATATGTAGGATTCGATCCAACAGCAGACAGTTTGCATATCGGACATTTACTACCAGTTTTAGTGTTGCGTCGTTTCCAACAAAACGGACACGTACCGATTGCTTTAGTCGGTGGAGGAACTGGAATGATTGGAGACCCATCATTTAAAGATCAAGAACGTCAATTAAATACCTTGGATACCGTTAAAAATTGGTCTCAAAGTATAAAAAATCAATTGTCTCGTTTTATTGATTTTGAGGATGATACCAATCCAGCAATTATTGCAAATAACTATGACTGGTTAGGATCTATGTCATTAATCGACTTTTTACGTGATGTGGGTAAAAACTTTACGATCAATTATATGATGAGTAAAGAAAGTGTGAAACGTCGGATTGAAACGGGAATTTCATATACAGAATTTGCTTACCAATTGTTACAAGCCTACGATTTTCTGAAATTATATGAAACACATGGTTGTTTATTACAATTAGGTGGTAGTGATCAATGGGGAAATATTACTTCAGGAATTGAATTATTACGCCGTGAAAAAGAAGTGCAAGGTTTTGGTTTAACCATGCCATTAATCACTAAAGCCGACGGAACTAAATTTGGTAAAACTGAAGGAAATGCAGTTTGGCTAGATGCAGAGAAAACAACACCTTATGAATTTTACCAATTTTGGATCAATACGGATGACCGTGATGTGATTAAATTCTTGAAATATTTCACTTTCTTATCTTTAGAAGAAATCGCAGCGATTGAAGAGGAGTTTACGAAAGCACCAGAAACTCGTGTTGCGCAAAAAGCTTTGGCTAAAGAAATAACGACTTTGGTTCACGGAGCAGAAGCATATGATCAAGCGGTACGAATTTCAGAAGCTTTATTTAGTGGAGAAATTAAACGTTTATCAGGGGAAGAAATAAAGCAAGGTTTCAAAGGTGTTCCGACCTATGAAGTGAAAGCAGAAGATAATTTGAATTTAATTGAGTTATTAATCACTGCTGGGATTGAACCATCGAAACGTCAAGCAAGAGAAGATGTCCAAAATGGTGCAATCTATATCAATGGCGATCGTATTCAAGAGTTATCTTATGAATTAAACGAGACAGATAAAATTGATGGACAATCAACAGTTATTCGTCGCGGTAAGAAAAAATATTTCTTATTACAATTTTAATAACGAAAAGAGATTGTGTGAGCAATCTCTTTTTTTGAATGTTAACAGGAGGAGGGGACGTATGGGGACGATTATTATTCAAGCAAGTAGTTTATTTTTTATTATCGTACTAGGTTTTTTATTAAAACGTTGGAATATCCTTACCAAAGCAGATGGAACCACCTTATCAATTATTATTGTTAAAATCACCTTGCCGGCTGTGATTATCTTAAATTTGGCACGTTTAACATTGGATACACAATTAATGATTTTTATTCTTTTAGGAATTATTTGGTCGGTTGTTCAGGTTGCGTTGGCATGGTTTTTATCAAATAAACAGGGGAGACTCCATCAGCGTTTGATGATGTTTTGTACATCTGGTTTTAATATCGGCAATTTCACTTTACCGTTTGTACAAGGTTTTTTACCTTTAGGTGTTCCTTTGCTTTCGATGTTTGATATGGGTAATAGTATTATGTTGTGTGGTGGAACAAAAATTGTGGTCGATCAGATAACTGAAAAGGACGAAACGGCTAATTGGAAAAAAATTGCTAGAAATCTATTGAGCTCAATTCCTTTTACTAGCTATGTCATCATGCTATTTCTACGAATCTTTTCGATTGATTTACCAACTACTTTTTTGACGATGTTAGAACCTGTTGCTCAAGCTAATATATTTTTATCGATGTTTATGATTGGTTTATATTTAGAGCTTCGTTTGCCAAGAACGGCATTAAAAGAAGTGGTAAAATTATTAACGATTCGTTATGGAGTAGGAATAGGCGTAATTGTCTTACTTTATTTTTTACCGATTGCTCATTTACCTAAGTTAGTGTTAGCATTATTAGCAGTTACTCCAATTCCGTTATATGCTGTGATCAATTCAGTGGCTTCCGGTATAAAAGAAGAAGTGGTGGGATTTGCTTCTTCCATTAGTTTTTTGATTAGTTTGCCTTTAATGACCGTGATTATGGTGATTTTTAATACGTAAGTAAGCATGCTTCTTGCATCTGTTCACTGCTTCCGTAATACTAAAACAAGTAATACTTTTTAAGAATATCGAGGAGGAAAATCATTGTTAATTGGTTCTCACGTTTCCATGAGTGGAAAAAAAATGTTAGTAGGAGCAGCAGAAGAGGCTGCTAGTTATGATGCATCAACCTTTATGATCTATACAGGAGCGCCACAAAATACCCGTAGAAAACCTTTAGAAGACATGAATATTGAAGCGGGCAAACTTTTGATGGTTGAAAAAGGTTTGTCGGATATGGTCGTACATGCACCCTACATTATTAATTTAGGGAATACGATCAAACCAGAAAATTTTGGTTTTGCGATTGAATTTTTACATGAAGAAATCCGCCGAGCACAAGCTCTAGGTGCAACTCAAATCACCATGCATCCAGGAGCTCATGTCGGTGAAGGTGTGGACGCAGGCATTGCTCAAATTATTAAAGGGTTAGATGAAGTATTAGAAAAAGAACAAATTCCTCAAATCGCTTTGGAAACAATGGCTGGTAAAGGAACAGAGATTGGTAGAACTTTTGAAGAGTTAGCTCGAATTATTGAAGGAGTAACTTTAAATGAAAAGTTATCTGTTACATTAGATACCTGTCATACACATGATGCTGGTTATAATATCAAAGAAGATTTTGATGGTGTATTAGCAGAATTTGATAAGATTATTGGGTTAGATCGTCTAAAAGTTATTCATGTCAATGATTCCAAAAATATACAAGGTTCACACAAAGACCGCCATGCTAACATTGGCTTTGGGGAAATTGGATTTGATGCTTTAAAATATGTGGTACATCATGAAAAATTAGCTCAATTACCTAAAATTTTAGAGACACCTTATGTAGGTGAAGATAAAAAGAACAAAAAAGCACCTTATGGTTTTGAAATTGCGATGCTTAAAGCAGGTGTTTTTGATCCAGAACTGTTAGAAAAAATCATGCAACAATAATAAGCTAGAAATCGTGACATGAGGAAAGACGCATGTCAAGATTTTTGTTACAATAGTTTTATAAAGGGTTTCCAAATAATAAGAGAAAGTAGGATGATAATGACAGTTTTACAAGAATCATTCCAATTAGAAAATGGCGTAAAGATTCCCAAAATCGGTTTAGGAACTTGGCAATCAGCTCCACAAGATGCCTATAATGCCACGAAATTTGCGCTAGAAAATGGTTATATTCATGTAGATACAGCTTATGTTTATGGCAACGAACCTGAAGTAGGTAAAGCGGTACGTGAAGCAGCAGTCAACCGTGAGGATATTTTTGTTACAACCAAAGTACCTGCGGAAATCACTACTTATGAGGAAGCAAAAGTAGTCATTGAAAAGTCGTTATCTCAGCTAGATATTGATTATATTGACTTATTGTTAATCCATGCCCCTAGACCATGGAGTCGGATTAAACAACCAAATCCAGCAGAAGATGATTTGAAAAATCGTGAAGTTTGGCGAGCGATGGAGGAATTTTATGAAGCAGGTCAGGTGAAATCAATTGGTGTGTCTAACTTTAGTCAAAGAGAAATCGAAACTTTATTAGAACATGGCAAGGTTCAACCAATGGTCAATCAAATTATTTATCATATTGATAATACTGACCCTGAGTTACTCGCTTTTTGTCAGGAAAAAAATATCTTAGTCGAAGGGTATTCACCCATTGCGACGGGTAGACTATTAAAAGACGAAAAAGTACTGGCGATTGCTGAAAAATACGGTAAATCAATTCCACAAATTTCGATTCGTTATTTATTAGAAAAGGGAATATTACCTTTACCTAAATCTGTACATGAAGAATATATTTTACAAAATAGTCAAGTTGATTTTGAATTAACTAAAGAAGACGTGGCATATTTAGATAGTTTATAGTTTCTAAAAAAGTTCTCGAAAAATAAGATTAAAATTGCTATTTTGATCTTTACACAAAATAATAATTTTTAAGTTGTCTTCTTAAATTTTAAGGGATATCATCAGAAAAGGATTTTTTAAAGTAATTCGTAAAACTTCCTTTTCTTTTTTTGTTTTTTCTAGTAAAATAATTCATTGAGAGTACAAAGGGAAAGGAGAAGATAACATGAACACAGGAATCGTAGTTTTAATCGCAGTCATTGCTTTAGCTGTTGGCGCTGTTGGCGGCTTCTTTTTGGCACGTAAATATATGCAAGATTATTTAAAGAAAAATCCTCCCGTTAATGAGGATATGTTGCGTATGATGATGATGAGTATGGGGCAAAAGCCATCTGAGAAAAAAATTCGTCAAATGATGCAACAAATGAAAAACCAAAAATAATATTTTGGGTTCTAACGGGCTGATTTTTCAGCCTGTTTTTTTGTTGCGAAGAAAAAATTTTTAAGATTCCATCTATTTTAAAGAGGGATTCGATAATTTACCAGAGGAGGTTAGTCATGTCAATCTTTAGAAAATTAGGTTGGTTTTTTAAACAAGAAAGAAAAAATTACATTATTGGAGTGAGCTCTTTAATTGCAGTTGCGATTATGCAGCTAGTTCCTCCAAGAGTTATCGGGATTATTATTGATGAAATCGCCGAGGAAAATATTCAGATGCGCACGATTTTGATGTGGGTATTTGTATTGTGTGGAGCTGCTATTGGACAGTACTTATTCCGCTATCTATGGCGTACAAGAATTTGGGGAAGTGCAGCACGTTTAGAAAAAAGTTTGAGAAGACAATTGTTTGACCATTTTACTAAAATGGATAACATCTTCTATCAAAAATATCGTACAGGTGATTTAATGGCTCATGCCACGAATGACTTGAATGCCATTCAAAACGTAGCGGGCGCTGGTATTTTAACTTTTGCGGACTCATTCATTACAGGTGGAATGACAATTATTGCCATGGTGCTATTTATTGATTGGCGTTTAACCTTGGTTGCTTTAATTCCACTTCCTCTTTTAGCTCTAACTTCTCGTATTTTGGGAAGTAAACTTCATGATGCTTTCCGTGATTCTCAAGAAGCTTTTTCAACAATTAATGACAAAACCCAAGAAAGTGTCACTGGGATGAAAGTTATCAAAACTTTTGGACAAGAAAAAGAAGATATTGCTGATTTTTCAGAAAAAATTGATCAAGCAATTATTAAAAATCGTCGAGTAAATAAACTAGATGCGTTATTTGATCCATTTATTACGATTGTTATTGGTCTTTCTTATGTATTAACGATTATTCTTGGTGGTTATTTCATTATGAATGGTGTTATTTCCATTGGTCAATTGGTTTCTTTCATTAGTTATATCGGAATGTTAGTTTGGCCGATGTTTGCCATTGGTCGTCTATTTAACGTACTCGAACGTGGGAATGCCAGTTATGACCGTGTATCCGAATTATTAAAAGAAAACACACATATTGTGGAAGCACCAAATGCCATTACAACACCCGCTAAAGGCACATTGGCAGTAGATATTAAACAGTTCCAATATCCTGATGGAGAAGGAACGGCTTTGAATGATATTGATTTTTCAATTGAAGAAGGACAAGTACTAGGGGTTGTTGGTAAAACAGGGGCAGGTAAAACAACCTTGTTGAAATTGATTATGCGAGAATATGATAGTTATCAAGGAGAAATTCAGTTTGGTCATCATTCGTTAAAAGAGTACTCCTTAGATGCATTGTTGCAATCAATTGGTTATGTACCACAAGATCATTTTCTATTTTCTATGACCATTCGCGACAATATTCGTTTTGCAGATCCGACTTTGCCACAAGAAAAAATTGAACAAGCAGCTGATTTGGCAGTCATCGATGAAGATATTAAAGCTTTCCCTGAAGGTTATGACACAATGGTTGGCGAACGAGGAGTTTCCCTTTCAGGTGGTCAAAAGCAACGTATTTCGATCGCTCGCGCTTTAATTGTTGATCCTGAATTATTAATTTTGGATGATGCCTTATCTGCAGTGGATGCGAAAACAGAAGAAGCTATTTTACAAAATCTAAAAGAGTATCGTCAAAACAAAACGACAATTATTGTGGCACATCGTTTGAGTAGTGTCATGCATGCTAAAGAGATTGTAGTAGTTGATGAGGGTCGAATTACGGAACGTGGGAACCATGAAGAATTATTAGCACTAAATGGTTGGTACAAACGTATGTGGGATAAACAACAACTAGAAGCCAAAATCGAAGGGAGTGATGCCTAATGGAACATCAATCAGAATGGACAAAATCCATCCCAATGAAAGAACAAGGGAAGATTATTAGACGATTACTAAAATTTGCCAAACCTTTCAGAAGTACGTTTATTGTTGCAATCTTATTTGCATTTACACTATCTGTAGTTAATATCTTGTTACCACGAATCTTGCAAACGTTGATTGATAATTATTTAACCAAGCAGACAGCAACTATGCAAATCATACTCTTTTTTGCAGGTCTTTATCTGTTTGGGACAATCATGAAAGCAATCATTTGGTTTATTCAGTGGTTCATGTATTCTATGGGTGCTCTAAGAACTTATCAAAATATTCGAGTGAAGCTGTTTGAGAAATTGCATACTTTAGGCATGCGATATTTTGACAAAACACCAGCTGGTTCTATCGTTTCGCGGGTAACCAATGATACAGAAACCTTATTCGAATTTTGGTATGTTTTTCTATCAGTTTTAACTGGATTATTTGCAGTTGTGTCTTCATTTGCGGCTATGTTTCAAATTAATCCAAAGATTGCTTTATTAAATTTATTGTTCCTACCGATTTTAGCAACTGTGGTTTGGTACTATCAAAAATTTAGTTCGCGAATCTACCGTCAAATGCGGGAACGTTTAAGCCAATTGAACACTAAGTTGAATGAATCAATTTCTGGTATGCAAATTATTCAACAATTTCGTCAAGAAAAGCGTTGGAATCGTGAGTTTGAAGAAACTAATAACGAATATTTAGAAACTCGTTATGCGATGATTCGAACAAACTCTTTGTTATTAGCACCAATCATTAATTTACTTTATGCACTAGCTGTGGCAATGTCTTTAACTTTATTCGGTTTTGATGCGTTGAATTCTCCTGTTGAAGTAGGTTTAATTTATGCTTTTACAACCTATGTGCAAGGATTTTTTAACCCGATGACACAAATGATGGATTCATTAAGTATTTTTACTGACGGAATTGTTGCTGGTAGTCGTATTTTAAGAATCATGGATGATGAGGAATACACGCCTCAACAGAATCCGGAAGCTAGTGAAACAATCACTTTAGGAAAAATTGAATTCCGTAACGTAAGCTTCTCCTATGATGGTGAGCACAATGTGTTAAACAATATTTCTTTTGTCGCTAATCCTGGAGAAACCGTTGCCTTAGTTGGTCATACTGGAAGTGGGAAAAGTTCGATTATCAATGTTTTAATGCGTTTCTATGAATTTGGTGAAGGACAAATTTTACTTGATGATCAAGACATTCGTGATTTTTCAATGGAAGAATTGCGTAAAAAAATGGGCTTAGTTTTGCAAGATGCTTTCATGTTTTATGGAAATATTGCGGATAATATTCGCTTATTAAATAAAGAGATTAGCGATGAAGAAGTCATTACAGCGGCTAAGTTTGTTCAAGCAAATAAATTCATTGAACAATTACCAGGAACCTATCATGCCAAAGTGATTGAACGTGGAGCAAGTTATTCAAGTGGTCAACGTCAATTGATTTCTTTTGCTCGGACAATGGTAACTAATCCAAAAATTTTAGTTTTGGATGAAGCAACAGCGAATATTGATACAGAAACTGAAGGGTATATCCAAGAAGGTCTAGCCAATATGCGCCAAGGTCGAACAACGATTGCGATTGCCCATCGTTTGTCTACGATTCGTGATGCCAATCTAATTTTAGTTTTGGATAAAGGAAGAATTGTGGAGCGAGGTAACCATGATAGTTTAATTGCTCAAGAAGGTTTATATGCGGATATGTATCAATTACAAAAAAGTGAAGTTTAAACAAAGAGGCTGCGAGCTAGATGTCGCAGCCTCTTTTTAATTTGGCAAGAAAGAATCTTGAATTTGTAGTTGTGCAGTTGGAGATTCTTCCATAGCCGGAGAGGTGCTTTTTCTACTATCAAATTCTTCACCAAGTTTAATTAAATGATTTAAATTTTGTTGATAATTCTTAGCAAATACTGTCGAATACAAAACATCAAGTAAATAACAAATGGATGTACTAATAGTAAAATTACCGATTTTTGAGTAAAGTCTTTCTCTTGTTGTGATAGCTAAATTGCAATCCGCTTCTTGACTTAGCGTACTTTCGCCAATCCCCGTTAAACTAATGGTACTAGCTCCTTGTTTTTTAAGAACGGGAAGAATATGTTTCAGCAATGCATTTTCTCCTGTATAAGAAATAAGAATGCCACAAGTTTTTTCATTTGATCCATAGGCTTCGTAGGCTTGTTCACCAATAATTTCAGCAATCGAAGCACGTTTTTTTAATCTTCTCATTTTTAATGCAAAATCTTGTGAGATTAGAATATTAGCATTGGAAGTAAAAATTTTAATTTCTTCTGCTTGATCGAGTAGGTCGGTCGCTTTTTGAAGCTCTTCATGTTTAATTAAGGACAAAGTATCTTTAATTGTCGTTTGCTCTAATGCAGCAATTTTTTGAGCGATGTTTAAAAGACCGTCATTCTGATAAAAAGGTAAATTAGCATCAATTTGATTAAAATGACTATTTAAGTAACTTTGTTCATCTAAAAATGCAGCTTTTAAATCTGACCAACCATTAAACCCCATTTTTTTTGCAATTCGAATGAGTGTGGAGGGATGAACAAAGGTAGCATCAGAAATCTCTTTGATTGTTTTATTTTCGATGTTTGTTTTTTCTTTTAAAATATAATCTACTAGGTTCTGTTCAGCAGGTGAAAAGGTTATTTCAGACATTTTTTCAATTAGCAACATAAGATACACCGCTTCCTGTGGTTTTACAATCAGTATATTAAAATTGTAAATGATTTGTAAACCTTTTTTGAAAAAAAAGATTTAATTCAGGAATATGTAAACGCTATTTACAAAATATAGAGGTTATTGATAGCTGAAATGTAAATATTATTTGAAAATATCTATCCCCTCTTGTTTATTTCATTTACGTAATAGATAATAAGTTTGTAAATAAATTTAAGGGAGCGATTGATACATGGCAGAGGGCGTTAAAATTGTCACGATTGGTGGAGGAAGTAGCTATACTCCAGAATTAATGGAAGGTTTTATTAAACGTTATGATGACCTACCCATTCGTGAAATTTGGTTAGTCGATATCGAAGCTGGAAAAGAAAAATTGGAAACTGTCGGGAAAATGGCACAGCGTATGTGGGATGCCTCTCCATACGATGTAAAAGTTTACTTAACATTGGACCGCGAAGAAGCGTTAAAAGATGCAGATTTTGTTACGACTCAATTCCGTGTAGGTTTGTTAAATGCTCGTATAAAAGATGAAAGAATTCCTTCATACTATGGGATGTTAGGACAAGAAACAAATGGCGCTGGTGGAATGTTCAAAGCTTTTAGAACGATTCCGATTATTTTAAGCATCGTTGAAGATATGAAACGTTTATGTCCGAATGCATGGTTAATCAACTTTACCAATCCAGCAGGTATGGTAACTGAAGCAATTCTTCGTTATGGTAAATGGGATCGCGTTATTGGTTTATGTAATGTACCTGTCGGAGCAATGATGACAGAACCAGGTCTACTTGGTAAAGAAGAAGGCGAATTGATTTACAAATTTGCTGGTGTGAATCACTTCCATTGGCATAAAGTAGCAGATTTAGACGGGAATGATGTAACTTTAGAAATCATTGATGAACTATTTGACGACTCTAAAGATGCAGGGATTCCTAAAAATATCCATGAAACACCTTTCTACAAAGAACAATTACAACAAATGAAAATGATTCCTTGTGGTTATCATCGCTACTACTATCGTCAAGAAGAAATGCTTAAACATTCGTTAGAAGAATATGAAACAGTTGGCACACGTGCAGAACAAGTAAAAAGAACTGAAGCAGAATTATTTGAACTGTACAAAGATCCTAACTTGGATCATAAACCAGAACAATTGAATCAACGTGGTGGAGCACATTATTCAGATGCAGCCTGTGAAACAATTGCATCCATTTATGCTAACAAAAATACTCAATTAGTTGTTTCAACTAAAAATAATGGTGCAGTACCCGATCTTCCTGCGGATTGTGTTGTTGAAGTAATGGCTTATTTAGGAGCAGATGGTGCTAGAACTGTTTCATTTGGTGAATTACCAACAGCCGAAAAAGGTTGGTTACAAGTAATGAAAGCTATGGAGTTATTAACCATTGAAGCTGCAGTTACAGGTGATTATGGAACAGCGCTACAAGCATTTACAATTAATCCATTGGTACCTTCAGGGGAAACCGCTCGTCAAGTGATGCATGAATTATTTATTGCTCACCAAGCGCATTTACCACAATTTAAAGAAACGATTGAGCGTTTGAAAGAAGCTGGCGTGGAAGTTCGAGATTCAGTAGCCAAAGAATTAATTTAAAAAGAAAGAAGGAATAGGAAAATGGGATTTCGTAAAGATTTTTTATGGGGTGGCGCAACAGCTGCCAATCAATGTGAAGGTGGCTATGATCAAGGTGGACGCGGTTTAGCTAACGTTGACGTAGTACCAATCGGTTCAGAACGTTTAGGAGTTATTACTGGTCAACGTAAAATGTATGATTTTGAAGAGGGCTTCCATTACCCAGCTAAAGTTGGGATTGATATGTATACTCGTTTCAAAGAAGATATTGCTTTGTTTGGAGAAATGGGTTTTAAAACGTATCGTTTATCTATTGCATGGACTAGAATTTTTCCTAAAGGAGACGAATTAGAGCCTAACGAAGAAGGACTAAAATTCTATGAAGATTTATTCAAAGAATGTCATAAATATGGCATTGAACCTTTAGTAACGATTACTCACTTTGATTGCCCAATGCATTTGATTGAAGAATATGGTGGTTGGCGCAATCGTAAAATGGTTGAGTTTTATGAAAGACTTTGTACAGTCATTTTTAACCGTTACAAAGGTTTAGTAAAATACTGGTTAACTTTTAACGAAATCAACATGATTTTACATGCTCCATTTATGGGAGCGGGTCTATACTTTGAAGAAGGCGAAAACAAAGACCAAGTTAAATATCAAGCAGCCCATCATGAATTACTTTCAAGTGCGATTGCTACACGTATTGCTCATGAAGTAGATCCTGAAAACCAAGTAGGTTGTATGTTAGCTGCAGGTGGTTACTATCCATATAGCTGCCGTCCAGAAGATGTTTGGGAATCTCGTCAAAAAGATCGTGATAGTTATTTCTTTATCGATGTTCAATCTCGTGGAGAATACCCAGCATACTTCTTGAAAAAATTAGAACGTAAAGGAATTGAAATTCCAATGGAAGACGGCGATGCAGAATTATTAAAAGCTCATACAGTTGACTTTATTTCGTTCTCTTATTACTCATCACGTGTTGCCACAACAGATGCTGAATTATTAGATAAAACAGCAGGAAATATCTTTGCTTCAGTGAAAAACCCTTACTTGGATGCAAGTGAATGGGGCTGGCAAATTGATCCATTAGGACTTCGTATTACGATGAATGATATTTATGATCGTTATCAAAAACCATTGTTCATCGTAGAAAATGGTTTAGGAGCGGTTGATGTTCCTGATGAAAATGGTTACGTGGAAGATGATTATCGTATCGATTATCTAGCAAAACACGTACAAGCGATGAAAGATGCTGTTGAATTAGATGGTGTTGATTTATTAGGTTACACAACTTGGGGTTGTATTGATTTAGTTTCTGCGGGAACTGGTGAAATGAAAAAACGTTATGGCTTCATCTATGTAGACTTAGATAATGAAGGGAACGGAACGTTAAAACGTACGAAGAAAAAATCATTTGATTGGTATAAACAAGTGATTGCTTCTAACGGAGAAGATTTATCTAACGAATAAGCTCAAAACTGCAAGAAATCTTTTAAAAGACTTCTTGCAGTTTTTTTGTTTTATTAATTGGTATTATTTTATAATATCCCTCTAAGGGTTGTTTTATAAACTTTAAACGCTAAAAAACTATTCCAACTTTACGGATATAAGTTTAGCCTCTATGGTGGGTGCAGAATGGACAGTCTATTTTATCAGTTGATTAAAGTAATTCTTCAATCATAGGTGAAAGTTTCTCGGGTGTAGTACTAGGTGCAAATCTCTTCACCACTTGTCCGTTACGATCAACTAAAAATTTTGTGAAATTCCATTTGATACTAGTGCCTAAGCTACCCGGAGCTTTTTTTGTTAAGTACTTAAAGAGTGGATTTGCCTGTTTACCATTAATTGTTGTTAGTTCATGCATCGGAAAAGTGACGCCATAAGTAAGTTGGCAACTTTCGGCAGCTTCTTTTGCAGATGTTACTTCTTGTTTAAACTGATTAGAAGGAAAACCTAAAATAACGAAATCTTGCTCTTTATATTGTTGATAAAGCTTTTCCAATCCTTCAAATTGAGATGCTAGTCCGCATTTTGTCGCAGTATTAACGATTAATAAGACTTTTTCTTGATAGTCTTTTAAAGAACGATTTTGACCGTTTTCTTCAATGACTTCAAATTTATAAACTGACATGTCATAACCTCCAGATTTATTTAATTTCTATAGAACTATTATATCATGTTATGCTTTGTAAATTTTTTTCTTGTCAAAATTGAATAGCTCTCTTATAGTTGTATTTGTACTGTTTAAAAATTAATGAAATTTACGCTACTTTTTTCAATTAAAAGTGCATAATGTTAGACAGAAAAAAGAGTTATAAGTAAAGTATGTAGTAATCGAAGTTTCGAAGTTCGGAGGAAGAAAAAATGTATGATGTAATCGTAATTGGTGCTGGTCCTGCAGGGATGACAGCTGCTTTATATGCTTCACGGTCAAATCTATCTGTAGTGATGATTGAACGTGGCGCACCAGGTGGACAAATGAATAATACAGCTGAGGTAGAAAACTATCCTGGTTTTGAAATGATTTTAGGACCTGAATTGGCTGAAAAAATGTATGAAGGTGCCACAAAATTTGGTGCTGAAAATGCGTATGGCATTGTGGAAGAAATTAGAGACTGCGGTGACTATAAGGAAGTGGTTACCGGAGATAAAGTGTATCAAGGAAAAACAGTGATTATCGCAACAGGCTGTGAGCATCGTAAATTAGGTGTCGCAGGAGAAGACGATTTTGCGGGTCGCGGTGTTTCTTATTGTGCGGTTTGTGACGGTGCATTTTTCCGTAACCGTAAATTACTAGTAATCGGTGGCGGAGATTCTGCAGTGGAAGAAGCTATCTATTTAACACAATTTGCTTCTGAAGTGGTGATTGTTCACCGCCGTGATGAACTACGTGCACAAAAAATCATCCAAGATCGTGCATTTGCCAATGAAAAAATTTCTTTCTTATGGGATTCAGTTGTTGAAGAAATTGTTGGTAATGAGATGGTTGTGACTGGTGCAAAAATTAAAAACGTTAAAACTGGCGAAGAACATGAAGAAGCAGCCGGTGGGATTTTTATCTATGTGGGTCTAGATCCATTGACGGAAGCTTTCCAATCAAGTGGCATTACAAACGAAGAAGGTTGGATTTTAACCGATGACGAAATGCGTACACCAATTCCTGGCGTATTTGCTGTAGGAGATGTACGTGAGAAAAATTTACGTCAAATTACAACAGCTGTTGGTGAAGGTAGTATCGCGGGTCAGGAAGTTTTTAACTATCTTGAAGCACAAAAAGATGTAAAATAAAAAAATCATTGAAAATGAAAAGAAAAAATACAGGATGTTAACTGAAGAAACGATGAAAGAATTGTTTTTCAAATAACATTCTTGTTTTTTTGAATGAATTGTATGACAAGGCTTTCAGTCGCTTATTAATAATGATATAATTATCATGATAAAATTATTTGGAAGAGGTGTTTTGTATGTCTTGGGAAGAAACTTATGCTCAATGGAAAAATCATCAAAACCTTGAGGCAGGTTTGAAAAAACAATTAGAAGATTTAGAAGGGCAGTCATCTGAACTAGAAGATGCCTTTTATGCTTCCTTAGAATTCGGAACTGCGGGAATGCGAGGCGTCTTAGGACCAGGGATCAATCGTATGAATCTTTACACGATTCGTCAAGCAACAGAAGGCTTAGCACGCTTTATGAACACACAAGATCCAGATACAAGAAGACGTGGAGTGGCAATTGCCTATGATTCACGCCATTTTTCTCCCGAATTTGCAATGGAAGCGGCTAAAACATTAGCAAAACACGATATTCCTGCTTATGTATTTGAAAGCCTACGTCCAACACCAGAATTATCTTTTGCTGTTCGTTATTTAAAAACCTTTACTGGAATTATGATTACCGCATCTCATAATCCATCTAATTACAATGGATATAAGGTGTATGGTGAAGATGGGGGACAAATGCCACCTGCAGATGCAGATGCATTGACTCGTTTTGTAAGAGAAATCGAAAATCCACTAGAAGTACCTGTTTTATCAGAAGAAGAAGCAAAACACAGCGGATTAATTAATATTATTGGCGAAGAAATTGATATTGCTTACTTGAAAGAAGTGAAAACAGTTACTGTTAATCAAGAATTAATTGATGAAATGGGCGATAGCTTAAAACTAGTTTATACACCATTACACGGAACTGGAAAAATGTTAGGAGAGAAAGCTTTAAAACAAGCTGGTTTCAAACAATTTATTTTAGAACCTGAACAAGCAATTGCAGATCCAAACTTTAGTACGGTTAAGTCACCGAATCCAGAAGAACACTCTGCTTTTGAATATGCAATTCGTTTAGGTGAAAAAGAAGGCGCAGATTTATTAATTGCGACGGACCCAGATGCCGATCGTTTAGGAGCGGCTGTTCGTTTACCGAATGGAGAATACCAAGTATTAACAGGAAACCAAATTGGTGCAATCTTAGTTCGTTATATTTTAGAAGCGCACAAACAAGCAGGTACTTTACCTGAAAACGCAGCGGTATTAAAATCAATCGTTTCTAGTGAATTACCAACTGCGGTTGCTAAAAGCTACGGAGCAACAATGTTTAATGTATTAACTGGCTTTAAATTTATCGCAGAAAAAATCCAACAATTTGAGGAAGATCATTCTCATACCTTTATGTTTGGTTTTGAAGAAAGTTATGGCTATCTTGTGAAACCATTTGTACGGGACAAAGATGCCATTCAAGCATTAGTTTTATTTGCCGAAGTTGCTGCTTATTACAAAAAAGAAGGCAAAACTGTATATGATGCTTTACAAGAAATTTTTGAAGAATATGGTTATTATGCAGAAAAAACAATCTCTGTTACGATGAGTGGTCAAGAGGGAGCTGCAAAAATTGCTGCCTTAATGAAAACTTTCCGTGAGAAATCACCGGCTGATTTTGCAGGTGTGAAGGTTGCTCAAACAGAAGATTTCAAATTATTAACACGTCAAACAGCAGATGGAGCAACAGAAGAAATGACAACACCACCGTCTGATGTATTGAAATATGTCTTAACGGATGAAAGTTGGATTGCTGTTCGTCCTTCAGGAACAGAACCTAAAATTAAGTTCTACATTGGAGTTAAAGCAGATAGCGACGAACAAGCACAACAGAAAATTGCTGATTTAGAAGCCGCAGTGAATGAAATTACTGGTGCTTAGTAGTATACTAAACACAGGAATCTTCGGAAATGTAGCCTATCATTAATTAAATCAAGAGACTGTGATGAAATTTATTTCCGAATAATAATAATGTCAATCATTATTGGAGTTTATTTTCACGGTCTCTCGTTTTTGTTGGAGGATTAATTATGGAAAAACCAACTATCCAAGAGATAGAAAAAGTCAGCCAAATTTTTAAGGTGTTAAGTGATGTGACTCGTTTGAAAATTGTTCTGACGTTAAAGTCAGGTGAACGAAACGTGACATCTATTGCTGAAGTTGTTGAAATGGAACAATCAGCGGTTTCTCATCAATTAAAATTATTGAGAGATAATGATGTGGTTAAGTCCAGACGTGATGGAAAAACGATTTTTTACAGTTTGAATGACCATCATGTATTAGAAATTTTAGACAAAACCTTTACACATATTCATCATTTGTGAAACAAAAGGGTTTCCATAGATGGAAAGTCCTTTTTTTTTATACAAATATTTGGTATGCTAGTAGAAAAAATTATGAGAGAAAAATGAAAGTGTTTTAATCTTACTTTCAGTTAGGAGTTTATATGAAAGAATTACGAGTGGGCATTTTAGGTTTGGGGGTTGTTGGCAGTGGAACGGTTAAAGTACTGTCAGATCATCAAACGAAAATTAAGGAACAAACTGGGAAAACTCTTTCGATTGTGAAAGCTCTGATTCGTCCAGGGGAAGACAAAGAAGATTTTGCCAAAGAATATGGCTTAACCTTAACAACGGAATTATCTGAGATTGTTGAAGATGATTCATTAGATATAGTAATTGAATTGATTGGTAAAGTTCATCCGGCTAAAGAATTTATTACGGCAGCTTTACAGAATGGCAAACATGTTGTAACAGCTAACAAAGATTTAATTGCCCAACATGGCGTGGAATTAATCGACATCGCTAAAGAAAATCATGTGTCCTTATTCTATGAAGCCAGTGTAGCTGGTGGGATTCCAATTTTGCGCACACTGACTGCCAACTATTTAGCAGATGAGATTACTAACATTCGTGGAATTGTTAATGGAACAACCAACTACATGCTAACAAAAATGTTAGAAAATGGAACTTCTTATGAAGAAGCTTTGTCCGAAGCACAAACATTGGGTTTTGCCGAATCAGATCCAACAAATGATGTAGATGGAATTGATGCTGCCTATAAAATGGTCATTTTAACTCAATTTGCTTATGGTATGGATGTTACTTTGGATGACTTAGAGATTAAAGGGATTCGCGGGTTGTCTGATTTAGATGTTTCCCAAGCAAATAAATTTGGTTATGAAATTAAATTGATTGGTGAATCAGTAAAAACAGAGGGCAGTGTAGATGTTTCAGTTGGTCCTGTCTTAGTGCCAAAAACACATCCATTAGCTTCTATTAAAAATGAATTTAATGGCGTATTTATTAACAGTACTGGTATTGATCAATCGATGTTTTACGGACCTGGCGCAGGGTCGTTACCAACCGCAACAAGTGTAGTTTCCGATGTTGCCGCAATTGCTAAAAATCAGGCATTGGGTATTCCAGCCCCACAATTTAATGAATACCGACGTCCATTAGTTTTAACAACTGCTGAACAAGCAAAATCTAAGTATTATTTTGCAATAAATGCCACAGAAGAAACAGTCGCAACTATCTTCAATGAATTAGCGATTGCTACTGAAGAAATTGATGAAAATAACGGACGTATTTCTGTTATAACTACTTCGATAAATCGTGTTCAATTAGCGGAACTTGAAGAAAAGTTAGCAACAATTTTAGAGCAAAGAATGAAGGTAATGGAGGCGTAATAAATGAAAATTCGTGTCCCAGCTACTAGTGCCAATTTAGGACCTGGTTTTGATTCTTGTGGTATTGCTTTGTCGATGTATCTATCGATCGAAGTATTAGATGAACATGATAAGTGGGAGATCAATCATTCCCTTGGAGAAGATATTCCTAGCGATGAAAATAATTTATTAATTCAAACAGCATTAAAATTGGTTCCTTCATTGAAACCTCAAAAATTAAAAATGACTTCCAATATTCCATTAACTAGAGGTTTAGGAAGTAGTTCCTCAGTGATTGTAGCTGGGATTGAATTGGCGAATCGTTTAGGGCAGTTAAATTTATCCAATCGACAAAAAGTTGAGATTGCAACTGAGATTGAAGGTCATCCGGATAATGTAGCTCCAGCAATTTGCGGAGATTTTGTCGTCGCGTGTCATTTATCTGAGCAAGGTGCTTCAACGGTTCCATATGTTAAACATTATTTTCCAGAATGCGACATTCTAGCCTTTGTTCCAAACAAGGAATTGGCTACTAGTGAAAGTCGAGGAGTTTTACCAGAGTCACTTTCTTATAAAGAAGCGGTGAAAGCAAGTGGAATTGCCAATGTAATGATTGCAGCAATTATTAACGGAAATCTACCATTAGCGGGAAAAATGATGGAAGAAGATCGTTGGCATGAAAGTTATCGCGGAAAATTAGTCCCTCATTTAGGAGCAATTCGTCAAATTTGCCATGAGGAAGGTGCTTACGGTTGTTTCTTGAGTGGAGCAGGACCGACTGTATTAATTATGACACCTCCAGAAAGAACAGAAACAATCAGTAAACTATTGCGAGCATTAGATGGGACAGCTAAAATTGAGTCTTTGTCTGTTGATCGTGAAGGAGTACAAGTCTTCTAATCAAGGAATTGACAAAACAATAGAACCAGTTATACTTATAGTAAATTCAAATACAAATTGCGATGAAAAGAAGAGTAAAAAATAAGGAATTTCAAGAGAGCTTCGATGGGTGGGAAGAAGCAAGGAATTATTTTTGAAGATGGTCTTTGAGCAGATAATGAATAGATTATCGGGTTAGCCCGTTATAGCTTCCCAGTATGATGGTACTGGTTGAGGTCATTTTTGTGAAAAAATGACAAAAAAAGGTGGTAACACGCAGTGATAGCTCGCGTCCTTTCCAAGTGGAGAGGGTGTGGGCTTTTTTTGTCTTAAAAGTAAGTAAATTGAAATTTCAAGTAAAGACAAAAGTACTAAAGTATAACGAATTTTATTTAATTAAAGGAGGTAATGGAATGCCGATTAAACTTCCAGCTGATTTTCCTGCAAAATCAGTATTAGAACAAGAAGATATTTTTGCAATTGAAGAAAAACGAGCCAAACACCAAGATATTCGACCTTTGCGCTTTTTATTGTTGAATTTAATGCCAAATAAAATTGATACGGAAATTCAGCTTCTGCGTTTGATTAGTCAAAGTCCGTTACAAATTGACGTGGATTTTTTAAAACTGATCTCTCATAAAAATAAAAATACGAGCCCTAATCATTTGTCTAAATTTTATTTGTCATTTGAAGAGATTCTTAATCAAAGTTACGATGGTTTGATTATTACAGGAGCACCCGTGGAAACCTTGCCTTTTGAGGAAGTTGATTATTGGGAAGAGTTGGTTCAAATTATGGATTGGAGTCAGACCAATACCACATCGGTCATCCATATTTGTTGGGGAGCTCAGGCAGGTTTGTATCATCATTATGGTGTAGAGAAGATTCCTTATGATCAAAAATTATTTGGTATCTATCCTCAACGCTTAAAAATCAACCATCGTCTGTTTCGAGGATTTGATGATGTTTTTGTCGGACCACAATCTAGATACACAGGAATTAAAGAAGAACAGATTGATGAAAAAAAATTACGGATTGTTGCGAGTGACGAAGAAATTGGGGCAACCATTTTAATTTCCGCAGATGATCATAACATTTTTCTTTTAGGTCATTTTGAATATGATACGGATAGTTTAAAAGATGAGTATCTAAGGGATTTAAATAAAGGAATAAATCCGCAGTTTCCAGTAAATTATTTTGATGATGAAAAAACCATGACGACCACGAATTGTTGGCGAGGAAATGCTCACTTGTTGTATCATAATTGGTTAAATGATGTTTATCAAATGACACCTTATCACTTAGAGGATATCCCTAAACTGAATAGGGAGAAACAAGGAAGATAATAAAAAAGCATAACAAGCGACACAAATAGTTGCTTGTTATGCTTTTATTAATAAGAAAATTAAAACTCATCTACATCAGTTACATAATAGCTATGGTCAACTAAGTCTAACTCACTTAAAATCATTGAAGCTGTTTCCTCTATTGATAGGGAAGCAACATTAATAATTGTACAACCTAATTTTTGATATAAATCATTGGCAAATTCCAATTCTTCTTTAATTTTTTCAATATCAGAATAAGCAGTATCGGGATTTAATCCATAAGCAATCATCCGCTCTTTTCGAATATTGTTTAAGACATTCGGATCATTAGTTAAACCAACGATTTTTTTAGGATCTATTTCCCAAAGTTGCTTAGGAATATGGGCTTGAGGAACCAGTGGGAGATTAGCTACTTTTAAATTTTTATTGGCCAAAAAGAGACTTAATGGTGTTTTAGAAGTACGAGAAACACCTAACAAGACAACATCTGCTTCCAAGAAACCACGAGGATCTTTTCCATCATCATATTTCACGGCAAACTCCATTGCTTTAATTCGTTTGAAATAGTTTTTGTTCAGATGATGTAATGCCCCAGGTTCTCTTGTTGGTTCGACACCAGTACGATGTGCAATTTCTGCAACAGGAGGTGTCAAAACATCAAAGTGAAACAATCCACTCTCTTCACAAAAATGATTCACTAAATCAACTAATGATTCTTCAATTAAGGTGTGTAAAATTAAAGCATCATGTTTTTTTGCATCAGCTAAAGTTTGCAGAAGTGCCGATTTTGTTGTGATAAAAGTGCGTCGAAATACTTCGAACTCAACAGATGGATATTGTGCCATCGTCGCTTGCGCTAGTTTTGAAGCAGTTTCCCCAGCAGAATCTGAAATAACGAAAAAAGTTAACAAGTTTTCTTTTTTTTGTTCAGTCATATAATCTCCCTCACTTGCATTTTAGTCAATCTTATTATACCATACACTCATTAAAAACAATCGGAATGATTTTGATTTGGAGGGATGAGTATGAAAAATCAGTCAGCGATTGATCAAGCGATGCAAACCTTGAAAGAACATGGATTGAAATATACTAAAAAAAGAGAAACAATGATTACTTTTTTGGCAAGAAGCAATCGATATGTGGCTGCTAGAGATTTACACACTTACATGAATGAAAAGTATCCTGGGCTAAGTTACGATACCATTTACCGAAACTTACATGATTTTTCTGAAATTGGTATTTTAGAAGAAACTGAATTAAATGGAGAAATGAAATTCCGTTTCCACTGTTGTTTACATGTAGGAGGGCATCATCACCATCATTTTATCTGTACAATTTGTGGAAAAACGAAAGAATTATCTTTATGTCCAATGGATTTTTTCCAAGATCAGTTACCTGGATGCAAGATTGAAAGCCATCGTTTTGAAATTTTAGGACGTTGTGAAGAATGTCAGCTTGCTTAATTTTTTCAATGGGTTTTCAAAATATTCAGAAAAAAATTGTAAAAACATCCAATTTCTTTAGAAGTTTTTCCTATAACGACTTGACACTGTTCGGACACTTAGCTATAATTTTTAAAGGACAGTATTGCTATAGGAAGTATTTATTTCAATAGCAAAAACGGTTACTTTTTAAGCTCGGAGGGAGGGGAATTTACATGTCAAAAACAGTCGTTCGTAAAAACGAATCTCTTGATGATGCTCTTCGTCGCTTCAAACGTTCCGTTTCAAAAGCTGGTACGTTACAAGAATCACGTAAACGTGAGTTTTATGAAAAACCAAGCGTGAAACGTAAGAAAAAATCTGAAGCAGCTAGAAAACGTAAAAAATTCTAATACGCTGTAATGAAGTGGAGCTGGTAGTGTGTCACTACTTAGTAAACTGAACGATGATATGAAGACGGCGATGAAGGCAAAGGAGAAAGAGACCTTGCAAGTCATTCGCATGTTAAAAGCATCGTTGCAAAATGAACAAATCAAGGTCGGTCGCGACTTGACAGAAGATGAAGAGTTGACAGTTTTATCTCGTGAGATGAAACAGCGACGTGATTCTTTAGCCGAATTTGAAAAAGCGGGTCGTGAAGACTTAGCTGAAAAAACCAAGGGTGAAATTACAATCGTTGAACAATATTTACCTGAGCAATTAACTGATGAAGAAATTCGTCAGATAGTTACTACTGCGATTGAAAAAACTGGCGCAACTTCTCCAAAGGAATTTGGAAAAGTTATGGGTGTTGTAATGCCTCTAGTCAAAGGTAAAGCAGACGGAAACCAAGTGAACGCAATCGTAAAAGAATTATTGAATCAAGCGTAATGATCCGCCGCAGACAAGCAATTGTCTGCGGTTTTTTTTGCTTAAACGAATCAATTTATTTAATTGTTAATAATGGATAATTTATCTTCTTCTTCGGATTGTGAATGAAGGATTTCATTCATTGGAAAATTTAATTTCTGTAAACACTAGCTTTGGTACTCAAGGTAGAAAATTTCAGCTATATTTTTCCAAATTTAAAATAGTGCAGAAACTGGAAATACATATTGGAGAAAAGTCAGGCATAGCGAATGGAAGATGAGGATGAATTATACAGTGTTGGAAGTAGTGAAATTCTACTTCTTACACTGTATTTGAACGCCGAAAGGACTGAGACTCTAAAGAGGCTCAGTCCGGTTTCTCGCAGTGCCTGTACTTTTCGGAAAGATGTATTGGAAGTTATAAAATGTTAATTTTTATTATTCGTTTATGGTTAATTATAAATAGTCTAGCTCTTTCTTTAGAAGACTCTCATCGTATAAGAATAACCAATTTTTCTTTTAGCAAGAATATGTTATTATTATATAGAATGTAGATAAAAAAGGAGCGGAAATTTTTGACAGAAGAGCAATCTTTAGAAATTAAACTAACAGAGTCTGATGATGTCAGTATGCTGTTAGGAAACCATGATAAACATATTAAGGTTATTGAAGATACAACTCAAACAACGATTCGTTCAAGAGGAGAAATTATACAAATCAAAGGAAGCCAAGAAAAAATTGAATTAGCAGCCTCTGTCATTCGTTCGATACAAGAACTAATTAGACGAGGAATTCAAGTGCATACACCCGATGTGGTGACTGCCTTAAAAATGGCAAGTAAAGGCACACTATCAACATTTGTTGATATGTATGAAGAAGAAATTCTTAAGGACCGAAATGGGAAGCCAATCCGAGTAAAAAATGTTGGGCAGAAGAAATATATTGATGCTGTTCGTTCCCATGATGTAACTTTTGGTATCGGACCAGCAGGAACAGGGAAAACCTTTTTGGCAGTTGTATTAGCGATTGCTGCTTTAAAAAAAGGGCAAGTTCAAAAAATTATTTTAACAAGACCGGCAGTCGAAGCTGGTGAAAATTTAGGTTTTTTACCAGGAGACTTAAAAGAAAAAGTCGATCCTTATTTACGACCAGTCTATGATGCCTTGTATCAAATTTTTGGTATGGAGCATACGAATCGCTTAATGGAGCGTGGAGTGATTGAAATTGCGCCTCTTGCCTATATGCGAGGACGTACCTTAGAAGATGCGTTTGTCATTTTAGATGAGGCACAAAATACCACAATTGCTCAAATGAAGATGTTTTTAACTCGTTTAGGTTATAATTCAAAAATGATTGTCAATGGAGATACCAGTCAAATTGACTTACCTAGAGGAGTAACTAGTGGATTAGTTCATGCAGAGCGCACACTAAGTAAAATCAACAAAATTGCTTTTGCTGTATTTGAGGCAAGTGATGTCGTACGTCATCCAGTTGTCGCAGAAATTATTCAAGCATACGATCAAGCAGATCTACGTGACGTAAGATAATTTTGTTGAGAAGGAGGGGAAATCAATGATTATTCTACCTTTACGAAAAATTCGAGAACGGTTAGGTAAATTTTTTACTCCGATCGTTTTATTAATATTTTTCTTATCAATGGGTGGTTTAACTTATACAAGTGTTCAACCACGAACTGTTGATTATCGAGAGGGACAAGTAGCAGAGCAAAGTATTCGTGCAAATAAGACCATCGAAAATACAACTGCTACAGAACAGAAACGTCAGTTAGCTGCAGAATCAGTGATCCCAGAATATACGTATCAACAAGATATTGCCCAAACTCAACACAATTTAGTGGAACACTTATTTAATTTAGTAGCGAATGTCAATCAAGCAAGTGATGAAGAAAATCAACGTCGAGAATCGGAAAGTGGAGACGAAGATGCTCGTTTAGTTTCGACAGACGAAAAGATAGCCATGCTAAAAAAGGAATTTGAAAGTATTGATTCGGATAATTTGAATTTTTATCAAAGAATCAGTAATACTTTTTTCCAAAATGTATTTGCTTTAAATGAAGAAGAATTAACGTCGGTCAAAGAAAATAGTTTAAATCTAATTGATGAACAGATGGGAAATCAGATTCGTCAATCTGGTTTAGCGGAAGTTCGTCGAGCAGCAGAAGACAAGTTAGAGATGTTGGATTTGTCCAATACTCAAGTCCAAGCAGTTCGAACCATGATTAATCAAGGAATTGTTGCTAATACTTTTTTAAATGAACGTCGTACTGAAGAATTGCAAGAAGCAGCCAAAGATGCGATTCGTCCGGTTATGATTTATCAAGGAGAAATTATTGTTCGTGAGGGCTCGCAAATTGATGCTAATGCCATTGAAAAACTTACATTATTAGGGATGACTAGTCAAAGTACCTCAATTTTTCCAATTGTAGCGATGACAGCGGCAATTATATTACAATTAATTGTGTTAATGTACTACATGAAACAACTAGAAGATAATGAAAAACGCCAAAATGCTGTCGCTTTTTATGTCATAATGATGGTTTTAAGCATTTTGGTTATGAAATTTTTCCAGATTTTCCAAACGGAATTAATGCCTTTTATCCCGTTGTTTTATCCAGCGGCATTTGTACCTCTTGTATTGAGTTTATTTATTAACCGTCGTTTAGGTATTTTGTCGGCTGTTTTTCAAGTGATTTCAGCTATGCTGATTTTTTATCACTCGATTGGAACCAATAATTTAACCATTATTTTGATTTCGTATATGTTTTCAGGATTAATGGGAACAGTTATTTCAAGAAAACGAATTGCTGATCAAGGAATTACTTCCTTAGTATGGGTTGTTGTGTTTCCATTTATTATGAATGTCATTTTAGTGATTTTCCAAGGAATGGATTTTGCAAGTGGTCAGACATGGATTACACTCGTGGCAAGTATCGCCGGAAGTATTCTTTCCTTATTATTGACAATCGGCTTGCATCAATACATCGAATTATTGATTACAGACGATAGTGTAATTGTTTTGAATGAACTAAGTAATCCAAATCATCCGTTATTGAAACAATTATTAGAAGAAGCACCAGGAACGTATCATCACAGTATGATGGTCGCAAACTTGAGTGCCAATGCCGTGGCAGAAATTGGTGGTGAGTCGCTACTAACTCGAGTAGCTTGTTACTATCATGATATTGGAAAATTAAAACATGCGAATTTCTTTGTGGAAAATTTACCAGCAGGAGCAGAAAATCCACATAATTTCTTACTACCTGAAGATAGTAAACAAATTATTTTTGGACATGTCATTGATGGGGCTAAAATTTTAGAAGAAAAAAATATGCCACAAATGGTGATTGATATATGTCGTCAACATCATGGAACAACCTTAATGAAGTTTTTCTATGTAAAAGCGAAAGAACGTAACTCAGAGACAACGGAAGAAGAATTTCGTTATCCTGGACCAATTCCACAAACGAAGGAAGCAGCAGTGGTAAGTATTGCGGATAGTTGTGAAGCAGCAGTTCGTGCGATGGACAATCCAACGAATGAAAAAATCAGAGAATTTGTTTCTAACTTAATTACTGGTCGTATTTTAGACGGTCAATTAGATGACTCAGGATTAACGTTAAAAGAAATTCGGATTATTGAAAAATCATTGATTAATGGTTTATGTAGTACCTTCCATTCAAGAATTAAATATCCGAAGATGAAATCTGAAGCGGAGAAAATGAAAGAAGAACAGGAAAGAAGAGAAAAATGATGGAGATTACCTTTATTGATGAAACAAATTCTGTTTCGCAAGACAAAATTACTGATATTGATTCATTATTACAGTTTTCTGCAAATTATTTAAAATTATCAGCAGATACTGAAATGTCTGTTACTTTCATGGACAATGCAGCGATTCAAGAAATTAATCGGACATATCGTGGCAAAGATACTCCAACTGATGTCATCAGTTTTGCGATGGAAGACGAAGGAGAAGACGAAGTACCAATTATTTTTGAAGAAGAACTTGAGTTTGATATGCCACGTACACTAGGTGACATTATGATTTCAATCGAACGAGCACAAGAGCAAGCGGAGGAATATGGACATAGTTATGACCGAGAATTAGGCTTTCTAGCATTGCATGGCTTTTTGCATATTAACGGTTATGATCACATGACACCCGAAGATGAGAAGGAAATGTTTGGATTACAAAAGGAAATTTTGGATGCCTATGGACTGGAAAGATAGAAGTGTAGATAAGAAAACAAATATTGCGAAGAACAAACGATTCATTAACTCAGTAGAATTTGCAATCACTGGAATAAAGACCGTCTTTCATGATGAACGTAATATGCGTAATCATTCGTTCGTAGGAGTTTTAGTAATAATTCTAGGATTCATTTTCCAGTTGAATCGTTTTGAGTGGCTGTGGTTATTGTTGTGCATTTTTTTAATGCTCATTATGGAAATCATAAATACTGCTTTTGAAAATGTAGTAGATATGGTCACCAATAAACATTTCCACCCATTAGGAAAAAAAGTCAAAGATATGGCCGCAGGTGCGGTCTTGATTACTTCTGTTTTTTCAGTTGTTGTCGGTTTGATTATTTTTCTCCCTAAAGTACTTCAGTTCTTTTTTAACTAAAAACTATTAACTATTGAAACAGAAACAATCAGGAGGATATTATGACAGAACATAAATCAGGCTTTGTTGCGATTGTTGGTCGCCCAAATGTTGGGAAATCTACCTTATTAAATCGCATTGTTGGGCAAAAAATTGCTATTATGAGTGATAAAGCTCAAACAACTAGAAATAAAATTCAAGGAGTTTACACAACTCCAGATACACAAATTGTCTTTATTGACACCCCCGGAATCCATAAACCGAAGCATCGTTTAGGTGACTTTATGGTGGAAACAGCTTATAGTGCGTTAAGAGAAGTTGACGTGACGTTATTCATGATTAGTGCGGATCAAAAACGTGGTAAAGGGGATGACTTCATTATTGAACGCTTGAAAAAAAGTGAAGTTCCTGTTTATTTAATCGTCAATAAAATTGATAAAGTTCATCCAGATGCTTTACTAGAAACAATTCAGGACTATTCAAGTCAAATGGAGTTTGCAGAAGTTGTACCGATTTCTGCAACTGAAGGTAATAATTTTGAAACCTTGATGAATGTGTTAGAAGAAAATATGCCTGAAGGACCACAATATTTCCCAGAAGATCAAATTACAGATCACCCTGAATATTTTATTGTTTCTGAATTAATTCGTGAAAAAGTACTATTGTTAACAAGAGATGAAGTTCCTCATTCAGTTGCAGTAGTCGTTGATTCAATGAAACGTAATGAAAATGATAAAGTCCATGTTCAAGCAACAATTATCATCGAACGTGATAGCCAAAAAGGGATCATTATTGGTAAAGGCGGTAAAATGTTAAAAGTCATTGGTACCAAAGCCCGTCAAGATATTGAACGTCTATTAGGTGATAAAGTTTATTTAGAATTATGGGTAAAAGTTCAAAAAGATTGGCGCGACAAACAAACCTACTTGAAGGACTTTGGTTACCGTCAAGATGATTACTAATCAAACGAGCTAGATGAATTTCAAATACTTCTGTTTACTAGAAACTTGAAAAGTAAAACTTCCAGTCCAATTGTCCGAAAAAGTCACTCATTACCAGAGACCGCTCTGAGCCTCCTAAAGGAGTCTCAGAGCTTTCGGGGTTCAAACACAGTGTAAGAAGTAGAAAAACACTACTCCTAACACTGTGTAATTCATCCTCATCTATAGCTGGTGATGAGTGCTTTTCTCCCAGTTGGACTTCCAGTTTTGAAATTCATAGTTGCATTAAATACATAATTGCAATTATTTACACTCAGAAACTGGAAGGACAAACGGAGAAAAATCCTTGTCGTGGTATAAAGAGCTGAATGAATTACTCTGAATTAGTGCAACTAGCACCTAGTCAGAGTTTGAACGATAGCAGCCAAAGAGACTCTGTCAAGAGGCTCGTGGCGGTCTTCCACAACAAGGTAGTTTTCGGAGCTTTGTTCTGGAAGTTTCCGTTTTCATCTAATTTTAATTGTACATAATAACTTTCAAACAGTTATCAAAGTAGTGAGGAGGAGAGAAGATGGCGATTGCTGAATCAAAGGGAATTCTTTTGTTTAGTAGAGACTATAAAGAAAAAGACAAGTTAGTTAAAATTTTTACTGAATCAGCTGGTAAACAAATGTTTTTTGTCAAAGGCGCCCATCGGAAAAATAATCCTCTCGCTCCGGCATTGTTGCCCTATACCGAAGCCGTTTATATTGGTAAGTTTAATAGTGAAGGACTTTCTTTTTTAAATGCGGCAAAAGAGGTTCATCCTTTTCGAAACATCCAAAACGATATTTTTGCGGCAGCCTATGCAACGTATATGATGAATTTGGCTGACGCTGCGATTGAAGATCGGGTCTATGATCCTAATCTGTATAGTTTTTTGAAACAAGCACTTTTGATGATGGATCAAGGAAATGATGGGGAAGTTTTAACTAATATTTTTGAAATTCAAATTTTACAAAGATTTGGTATTGCTATCGACTGGCAGAAATGTGCTATTTGTGGAGAAACTCATGGAAAATTTGATTACACCTCTGCTCATAATGGAGTTCTGTGCCAACGTCATTGGGAAAGAGACCCAAGGCGCTATCATGCCGATCCTGTGGCCATCCATTTTATTCGAATTTTTTCTCAAATTACTTACGATCAAATTAAAAATATCGAATTAAAGCCAGAAACAAAAAAAAGCATTCGTCAAACGATTGATGCCCTTTTTGAAGAGTATGTAGGACTTCATTTAAAGAGTAAAAAATTCATTGATCGAATGGGCGATTGGGAAAATCTTCTTCAGCCAAAGACATGAGTCTCATAAGAGATTGATGTCTTTTTTTCATAGCCAAAAATTTCTCACGATTGTCAAAAGTATCGTTGGAGGAGAGTATTCTTGTTGAAGTTTACCTCGCCATTTAATTTTATTCGGGAATTGCAGGAATAATTTATAGAAAATTTAGAAATCTAGCCAGTATTGATTGATTTTTAATGAAAATATAATTATGATAATCTTAATACATTTTAATCTATAATAGAGGGAGTGGGGTTTTGGAAAATCTGTTTTCAGTATTAAGACCTGAAGAACAAATCGCATTACATCTTAGAGGGCTTTATCAGTGGCATGGTTTTCAACTATACCACCTAAGTAGTTTTGAAGAATATGGACTATATAGCCAAAATAAAAATTATTTAGATGAGTCCCAAGTCATCACTTTTACAGGTGGTGATGGTCGAATTATGGCATTAAAGCCAGATATTACTTTGTCGATTGTCAAAAATACACCACCAGGGGAGACTCGTAAGGTTTATTATAACGAGGACGTGTATCGACATGACCGTCAAAATAGTGAATATTTACGAATCCATCAAACGGGTTTGGAATATATTGGCGATATTGGTCAAAAAGAAGAGTTAGAAGTACTACATTTAGCCTTAGAAAGTTTATCGGTGGCTGGTGGGGGAGTTTTAGATATTTCTCATATGGGAGTCTTAAAAGCTATCTGTCAATTGTTTCCAAATGAGTGTCATCAAGAAGTTATTAAAGCCTTACAGCAAAAGAGTCCCCATACTTTGCGTATTCTAGGTGAAAGATCAGGAGTTTTGGAAGAAAAAATTCAATTGTTGGAAGAATTAACTACACTTTCTGGAGATTTTAATCAAGCTTATCAAAAAGCAGAAAGATTACTGAAAAATCCAATTGCTTTGGATGCTTTAGAAGAAGTAAAAAGTTTATATGATGCTTTACAAAAGGAAGAACGTATACCTCAAAACATGGAAATTCGTTTAGATTTTTCGATTGTTAATGATGCGGCTTATTATAGTGGCTTATTGTTTCAGGGTTTTGTTCAAAATAATAAGCAAGCGGTTCTTTTTGGTGGTCGTTACGATCATTTATTGCAAAAACAAGATAAAAGCCAACGTGGTATAGGATTTGGTATGCACTTGAATGATTTAGGTCGTGAAAAAGAGTTAGATCACTCAAATGATTATCTTTGTTTTGCTCTACCAAAAGGACGGATGGCTGATTCAGTTTACCAACTTCTTGTAGCAGCAGGTTTTGCTAGTGAAAATGTTTTTGAAGATAATCGAAAATTAATTTTTATAGACGAAGAGAAAAAACTGAAATTCTTCTTAGTGAAACCTAGTGATGTAGCTATTTATGTGGAACATGGTGTTGCTGATATTGGAGTTATCGGCAAAGATGTTTTAGATGAAACCGAACCAAATGTTTTAGAAGTTTTAGACTTACAAAAAGCAAAATGTAAAATGGCAGTCGCAGCACATAAGGATTTTAAGCAGGATAATTCTCGTATCTTACGTGTAGCGACTAAATATCCAAATACGACACGTAAATTCTTCAGTCGCAAAGGACAGGCTGTTGAGCTGATTCAATTACATGGTTCAATTGAGTTGGCCCCGTTATTGCATTTATCTGATGTTATTGTGGATATTGTCGAAACAGGAACGACTTTAAGAGAAAATGATTTAGAAGTCATTCAAGACATTGCTTTATCCTCTGCTCGAATGGTAGTTAACCATTCAACATGGCGTTTTAAGGAAAAAACTGTACAAAGATTGTTAGAGAAGGTGAAGGAACAATTATGATTAAGATTCGAACGACCAAAGAAGAAAGTATTGAGTCATTAGTTGCTCGTCAAGCAGGCGAGAGTCAAGATGTTTCCGCATCAGTCTCTGAAATTTTACAAGAAGTACGTAAAAAAGGCGATCAAGCCTTGCAATTTTTTACCAAAAAGTTTGATCAGGCTGAAATAACCAATTTCCGTGTGGAAGATAGTGAAATAGAAACTGCGTTACAATCAACTTCTGCAGATTTTTTGAAAATTTTAGAAGAGGCAAAAAAAAATATCACTGTCTTTCATGAGAAGCAATTACAACGTGGTTTTATTACAACCGATGAAAAAGGAATTGTGATGGGGCAACGAGTGATTCCACTTGATAGTGTCGGTGTTTATGTTCCAGGTGGAACCGCGGCTTATCCAAGTACGGTATTGATGGATGTTTTACCAGCCAAAATTGCTGGGGTTGAAAAAATTGTGATGATTACTCCTCCAAATAAGGAAGGAAACATTCCGACAGCCATTTTAGCGGCTGCTCATATAGCAGGTGTGGATGAAATTTACAAACTAGGTGGTGCTCAAGGAGTCGCTGCTTTAGCTTATGGAACTGAAACTATTCCAAGTGTCGATAAAATTGTTGGTCCGGGAAATATTTATGTAGCGACAGCTAAACGGATGGTCTATGGCATCGTAGATATTGATATGATTGCTGGTCCAAGTGATATCTTGATTGTAGCGGATGAAACGTCGGAGCCTAGTTGGCTGGCAGCTGATTTATTGGCCCAAGCGGAACATGATACCTTGGCACAGGCAGTCCTAGTGACGACCAGTCAAACAATTGCTGAAAAAGTTCAAGAAGAGTTGACGATTCAGTTAGCTGAATTGCCTCGAAAAGCAATTGCTCAAACTTCTCTTGAAACAAATGGCAAACTGATTGTTGCCGAAAATGTAACGGAAGCACTAGAAATTGCCAATCGTATCGCACCAGAACATTTGGAATTGTGCGTAGCGGAACCTTTTGCTCTCTTAGGGAAAGTCAAACATGCAGGCAGTGTATTTTTAGGACATCATACGCCAGAAGTATTAGGGGATTATTTTGCTGGACCTAATCATACATTACCTACTGAAGGCACAGCTCGCTTTTATTCTCCATTGTCAGTCGATGATTATATTAAGAAAAGTAGCTATCTATACTATTCAAAAGAAGCTTTACAAGGAGCCGCCGATTCAGTGATTGAATTTGCCGAAACAGAAGGCTTAAGCGGTCATGCCCGTTCAATGGCTATTCGTAAAGATACCCGTTAGAAATTTTAATACTTTATTAGAAATAAGGAGAATATTCAATGAGTTTTTTAGATCAAAAATTTCAATATTTAACACCGTATGTTCCTGGTGAACAAGCAATACAAGAAGAAGTTATTAAATTAAATACTAATGAAAATCCTTATGAGCCACCGAAAGCTGTGGTTGAAGCTGCCAAAGCTGCTTCTGAAACACTCAATCGTTATTCAGATCCAGATTGTCAGGAGATTGTTATTCCTTTAGCCGAACACTTAGGAGTGGCACCTGAAAATGTCATTGTGGGAAATGGTAGTGATGAAATTCTTTCTTTTCTTTTTCAAGGTTTTATGGAGAAAGGGGCTCAATTTCCTGATATTACTTATGGTTTCTATCCAGTCTATAGTGACTTGTTTCAATTAAAAGCTAGTACGATTCCTTTAAAAGACGACTTAACAATTGACTTAGAAGATTATGCCGGTGAAGAAACAGTTATTTTTGCGAATCCCAATGCGCCAACAGGTTTAGGTATCTCACCAACAGTTATTTGTGATTTTGCCAAAGCAAATCCTAATCGTTTGATTATTATAGATGAAGCTTACGGGGATTTTGGTGATGTATCTGCCGTTCCTTATTTAAAAGACCATCCTAATTTGTTAGTAGTAGGAACTTTCTCAAAATCGCGTCAGTTAGCTGGCGGACGTTTAGGGTACGCAATAGGTTCTCCTGAAGTTATTGCTGATTTGAATAAGTTACGTTTTAGTTATAATCCTTACAATGTTAACAGTATGACTTTAGCTTGTGGCGCTGCTTCATTAGCTTCACAAGATTATGTTGAAGCATGTACCAATAAAATTATCGAAACTCGAGAATGGATGAAGTCTGAATTAAGAAAATTAGATTTTGAAGTAACAGACAGTCAAACTAATTTCTTATTTTTACAACATCCAAGAGTGACAGGTGAAAAAATATTTACGTATTTAAAAGAGAAAAATATTTTCATTCGTTGGTTTAACCAGTCGAGAATTGTGAACTATGTGCGAATTTCCATTGGTACACAAGCGGAGATGGAAAAATGCCTAGCAGTAATAAAACAAATCGAAGGAGTGGAGTCATGAGAACAGCTTCAGTGACGAGAAATACGACCGAAACAAAGATCAAGTTAACCGTAAATATTGATGGAACAGGGAAACAAAGTTTTAAAACCGGTGTGGGATTTTTAGATCATATGTTGGAATTATTCTGTCGTCATGGTCGCTTTGATATTGAATTAGTTTGTGATGGAGATGTTCATGTGGATGCCCATCATACAACAGAAGATGTGGCAATTGCTTTAGGAAGAGCTTTTTCTGAAGCTTTAGGAGAACGCCGAGGAATTATTCGTTATGGTAGTTTTTTACTTCCAATGGATGAAAGCTTAGTCATGACGGCGATTGATATTAGTGGTCGTGGCATGGCAGTTGTGAAATTGGAAATCCCAAGTCAAAAAATTGGCACACAGTTTGATACGGAATTAGTAGAAGAGTTTTTTATCGCTTTTGCTAGAGAATTAGGAGCAGCGATTCATCTTCATCAAATCGCTGGAACAAACAGTCATCATATTGTTGAAGCGTGTTTTAAAGGATTTGGAAGAGCGTTAGGGCAAGCAACAAGTATTGATGAGGTTGCACCAGATGAAATTCCTTCCACCAAGGGTACAATTATTTAGGAGGTCAACAATGATTGCAATTATTGATTACGGAGTTGGAAATTTATTTAGTTTATCGCGATCTCTAGAATTTTTAAGAATTGAAAGTACGATAACTAACGATGTGGATGTCTTAAAAACAGCTGATCAAATTATTTTACCCGGTGTTGGTGCTTTTGGTGACGCCATTCAAAAACTGCGAGAACATCAATTAGAAACACCAATCAAAGAATTAGTTGCAGCTGGAAAACCATTTCTAGGTATTTGTTTGGGAATGCAATTGTTGTTTGAAAAAAGTAGTGAATTTGGCGAACATCGCGGTTTAGGTTTACTTTCGGGAGAGATTGTTTCTTTAAAAGAAGCTTTGCAAAAAGAAAATCTTTCTTTGAAAGTACCTCATATTGGTTGGAATGAACTGCTGGTAAAAAAAGAATCGGTTTTATTAAAGGAATTTCAACAAGGGGAACAAGTCTATTATGTACACAGTTTTTATGCGACCAATTGTGAGGACAGCTTGATTGCCACCAGTGAGTATGGTATTGAGGTTCCCGGCTTAGTTGAAAAAGGCAATGTCTATGGTGCACAATTTCATCCAGAAAAAAGTGGCGCTGTTGGTTTGCAAATGTTAAAAGCATTTTCGGAGGTGAAGGCATGAAGATTTTCCCAGCAATTGATTTGTTAAATGAAAAAGTTGTCCGACTATATCAAGGAGATTATGAACAACAAGAAATTTTTGGCGAAGATCCTGTGGCTTTTGCGAAAGGATTTGAAGACAAAGGCGCAAAATATCTGCATTTGATTGATTTAGATGGAGCAAAAGATGGCGAACTACGCTACTTTAAAACGGCTGAAAAAATTGTTGAACAGACAAACTTATTTGTTGAAGTAGGTGGAGGAATTCGTGATGAAGCAACGATTGAACGCTGTTTACAAGCTGGCGTACATCGCGTTATCATTGGGACCTTACCTCAAAAAAATCCATCTTTAGCCAAAAAATTAATTGAAAAATATGGCGAAAAAATTGCTGTTGGAGTAGATGCTCGTGATGGGAAAGTGGCGGTAGAAGGTTGGTTAGAAACCACTGAAACAGATGCTTTTGAATTTTGTAAAGAATTAGCATCCTGGGGTGTTAAAACAATTATTTTTACTGAAATTTCTCGTGATGGTACTGGACAAGGGATCAACATCCCATTGTATCAACAGCTTCTGGAAATTGAAGGAGTGGAATTTGTTGCTTCAGGTGGCGTAGCAAGTATACAAGATATTACTTTATTGAAGGAAATCGGTGTTCCTAGTGTAATCGTCGGCAAAGCCTTATATAAAGGTGACTTGAAACTAGAAGATGTATTGAAGGAAGGGGAATAAGATGATTTCAAAACGAATTATTCCCTGTTTAGACGTTCGTGATGGTCGGGTTGTGAAAGGTGTTAATTTTGCAGGACTAAGGGATGTCAATGATCCGGTTACTTTGGCTAAATTTTACAATCAACAAGGTGCGGATGAATTGGTCTTTTACGATATTACCGCTTCTGCAGAAGGGCGAGGAATTTTTACCGACATTTTACAAGCCGTTGCCTCCGAGGTCTTTATTCCTTTAACTGTTGGTGGTGGAATCAATGAATTAAAGGATTTCGAACGGGTCCTAAACTGTGGCGCGGATAAAGTCAGTGTCAATTCAGGAGCCATTCGTCAGCCTAAATTGATTGAAGAAGGTGCTAAACGTTATGGAAGCCAGTGTGTCGTGTTGTCGGTTGACATTCGACGTGTTGGCAATCAATGGCATGTATTTGCTAAAGGTGGTCGAGAAGATACTGGAATTGATGCATTAGAATGGATCCGTCAGGGAGAAGCAAATGGTGCAGGAGAATTAGTCATTAATAGTATGGATACCGATGGCGTAAAACAAGGCTTTGATTTACCGCTGTTAAAAGCTATTACTGAATTTTCATCCTTACCGATTGTTGCTTCCGGTGGTGCAGGAAATGCCGAAGATTTTATTGAGCTATTTCAGTTACCGAATATTGAAGCTGGTTTAGCCGCCTCCATTTTTCATTATGGGGAAGTAAAAATTCCTGATTTAAAAGCACAATTAGCTAAAGAAAATATTCCTGTACGCAGAGTTTAGACAAGGAGGATTTTATGGAATTAAAATTTGATGCCAATGGTTTAATCCCAGTTGTGGTTCAAGATGCCACAACTAAAGAAGTTTTAACTGTGGCTTATATGAATAAAGAAAGTTTCGAACTAACCTTAAAAGACAAGCTGATGACGTATTATTCACGTAGTCGTCAAGAATTATGGCGCAAGGGAGAAACTAGTGGAAATTATCAACATTTGGTTTCTCTAAAAGCCGATTGTGATCAAGATGCACTAGTGGCACTAGTTCAAAAAGACGGTCCTGCTTGTCATACAGGAGCAGAAAGTTGTTTTTACGAAACAATCGTTGAAGGAGAAGAATCAGAAGTATATTCTTTGCAACAGCTATACGATTTAATTAAAACTCGCAAAGACACTCCACAAGAAGGAAGCTACACCAGCTATCTTTTTGAAAAAGGCAAAGAAAAAATCCTCAAAAAAATTGGAGAGGAATCCACGGAAGTTGTAATCGGTTCTATGAAAGAAGACACCGAGGAAACGATCTATGAAATTGCTGATTTAGCCTATCATCTACTAGTGTTAATGAATGAAATGGATATTTCTGTCGATCAAGTAGCCGATGAATTAGCAAAACGACACGTTGTCGATCATAAAGTAAAACAAGAAACCAAACAATAAGAGTGAACCAAGAAGTCATTTTATGGCTTCTTGGTTTTTGTTTGTGGATAGAGCCGAATTTATAAGAGTGTAGAAATCAGATTTATGCACCAAAAGCGGTGAAAAAGGTGCAAATCACCGAGCATTGCACCAAAAGCGTTTAGAAAAGGTGCAAAACGCCGAGCATTGCACCAAAGGCGGCAAGAAAAAGTGCAAACAACCGAACTTTGCACCAAAAACGGTAGAAAAAAGTACAAAAGCCAGATTTATGCACCAAAATTCTAAAGAAAAGGTGCGAAACTCAATTATAGGATAAGCTATTCAAATACAATCGGAAGGTTTCTAAATCTTCTGGAAAAAAATAATCTTTAATCTTCCTCAAACGAGGAGGTCCGTACAATTCTTTCAAATACTTCGGACCTAGATAGCTACCTGAAGCAAATGTTTCTCGAATAGCCAGAATCGCTGATTGTGCGCCTTTTTCAGGACTTTGTGCAATTAAATTTGTCGCCAGACGAATCCATTGTTTTGTTTTTCCAGCGATACGACCGTTAAAAATTTCAGTATTAGAGTAACCAGGATGTGCTGCTAGTACTTGCCAAGTCGGGTGTTCTTCGGCAAACAATGCAGTCAACAACAAATCTGCATACTTACTTTGACCATAAACTAATTTAGGTAAATGACCATCAATTGTTGAAATATCTAAATGTTTGTGGTGGCCAGCGACACTACACATAAAGATGCATTTAGGTTTAGTGGCTTTATCTAAAAGAGGAGCTAATTTTTTAGTTAATTGATGAGGGCCAAATGTATTTGTCATCCAAACTTTACTAAAAACGTGATTCATGGCAGAAATTTTTGCCCCAGAATTTTCAAAAATTCCAGCATTATTTACTAGAATATCTATACAAGGATAACGATTATTTAAATCATTTACCAAAGAATCAATAGAGGACAAAGAACATAAATCCAAAGCAACAACATCGAAACTGCCCTTTAAGGAACGTATTGCTTCTTTTCCTTGCATTACATCTCGACAAGCAACAATAATATGAGTATCGGGAGCAGCCAACCCTTTGACAATTTCTAATCCAAGCCCACGATTTCCACCAGTGACTAAAATATATTTCATATGATTTCCTCATCTCATTAAACTTTTAACGCACTGCTACATTTTGAAAATTATCAAACCATTCTTCAATTTCTTCGTCACTATCAATCTTTAAAATTTTGAAAATTTGATATGCAAATTCAACTGCTGCCGTTTCATTTGCAGTTATAAACCCGTTATCGTAAACAACTTGGGCGAAGATATAGAAATTTTCGCCAGTGTATTCTTTTACACTTTGAAATAGACTTAAAGCATCTCCTGTATGACGGATTTCATTAAAAAATCCATGCTTGCAAAGGAAGTAAGTTGCGCCACAAATTGCAGCAACTGGAATCTCCACTGCTCTACTGTTTTGATAAAATCAGCAATTTGCGGATAATTAACTGTTTCTCATGAAAGACCTCCAGGCATGATAACCATAGCAAGTTCATCAAAATTGGTGAAATCTGCTACACTAAAATCTAAGCTACTATTGATGCCACCCATCGATATCTTATTTTCATTATCCACCGCAATTGTTTTAACCGTATAGTCAGAGAATGAATTAGCGACAGCCATAGCATAAATCGCTTCCCAATCATTCCAATGATCAGTTGACACAACAAGAATTAATTTTTTTCCAAGAGCAAAACTTCTTCAATTTTTTCTATCTTATTTTCTATTGTACTTGAGAATTCATGGAGATTCTACAATTGATAGGGTGTTTCAACAATAAAGATTTGTTATTTGAAAAATAAACATGAAACTTTCATTTGACAAATCACCTCTATAAGAATTATTATAGATGTAATCAAATACGTGCATTGAACAATTTTAAGGAAAAAGAGCCCCCTTTGATAGCGAACTTGGGAAAGTGAGAGCCAAGCAAGGAACTTTTTACCGCAGGCGATTGAGAGCACAAGACAAACGAAGCTGCCGAGCAATCGGAAGTAGGGTGGAACCGCGAGTAAATCTATTCGTCCCTATATCTAGACAATTATTTTAATTGTTTTAGATATAGGGACTTTTTGCTGTGAATCACTACGATTCGCCGAACAAAGTGAGAGCGAGAGTAGATCCTTCAAGAACTTAGCGATTTATCGCTTAGAGCTTGATGAGATCGTAACGAAGTGGAGTGATGAACAGTACTAGCTGAGCGAAGCGAGGGTAGTTACCATAGTTCGAATCACTACGATTCGCCGAACAAAGTGAGAGCGAGAGTAGATCCTTCAAGAACTTAGCGATTTATCGCTTAGAGGTTGATGAGATCGTAACGAAGTGGAGTGATGAACAGTACTAGCTGAGCGAAGCGAGGGTAATTGCCTTAGTCCCAAAAAACTACGATTCGCCTAAAAAATTTCACAACTTTCAACCGCAATAAAAATTTTGTCAAAAACACGAAAAAGGAGCATAACTATGAGTCAAAAATTATCTGTTCAAGAAATGATTTTAACATTACAAAAATTTTGGTCTGACAATGGTTGTATGCTGATGCAAGCATATGATACTGAAAAAGGAGCAGGAACCATGAGCCCGTATACGTTATTACGTGCGATTGGTCCAGAGCCATGGAATGCTGCTTATGTAGAACCTTCACGTCGTCCAGCTGACGGTCGTTATGGTCAAAATCCAAACCGTTTGTATCAACATCATCAATTCCAAGTGGTGATGAAACCTTCACCAGAAAATATCCAAGAATTATACTTGGAGAGCTTAGAAAAATTAGGTATCAATCCGTTAGAACATGACATCCGCTTTGTAGAAGATAACTGGGAAAATCCATCAATGGGTTGTGCTGGTTTAGGTTGGGAAGTTTGGCTAGACGGAATGGAAATCACTCAGTTTACTTACTTCCAACAAGTTGGTGGCTTAGCTTGTAATCCTGTGACCTCTGAAATTACTTATGGTTTAGAACGTTTGGCTTCTTATATTCAAGAAGTGGAAAGTGTCTATGAATTAGAGTGGGCACCAGGAGTGAAATACGGAGAAATTTTCAAGCAACCAGAGTACGAACATTCAAAATATTCCTTTGAAATTAGTAATCAAGAGATGCTTTTAGAGAACTTTGTTAAGTTTGAAACTGAAGCAAAACGTTGTATTGAAGAAAGTCTTGTGCATCCAGCCTATGATTATATTCTAAAATGTAGCCATACCTTTAACTTGTTAGATGCAAGAGGAGCCGTTTCAGTAACTGAACGTGCTGGATATTTAGCTCGTATTCGTAATATGGCTCGTGAAGTTGCAAAGTTATTTGTAGATGAACGTAAAAAACTTGGTTATCCATTATTAGATCGTGAAACCGCTGAAAAATTATTGCAGGAGGAAGAATAAGATGGCAAAAAATCTACTATTTGAAATTGGTTTAGAAGAATTACCTGCACATGTTGTTGTTCCAAGTATGAACCAATTAAAAGAAAAAACTGAAAAATTTCTAAAAGAAAACCGACTAGATTTTGAAGAAATTCAAGCTTTTTCAACACCTAGACGTTTAGCAATTCATGTAAGCAGTCTTGCTGAAAAACAAGAAGACGTGGAAGAAGAAGTGAAAGGGCCTGCCAAAAAGATTGCTTTGGATGCAGAAGGTAATTGGTCAAAAGCAGCCCAAGGATTTGTTCGTGGACAAGGACTAACAACCGAGGATATCACGTTTAAAGAGTTAAAAGGTGTCGAGTATGTTTATGTAACGAAACATACGGCTGGGAAAACTGCCACAGAAGTACTAACTGGTTTAAAAGAAGTTATCACAAGCTTGGCCTTCCCAGTAACGATGCATTGGAACAAATATGAGTTTGAATACATTCGTCCGATTCGTTGGTTGGTGGCTTTATTAGGGGATGAAGTGATCCCTTTTGAGATTTTAAATGTGTCGACAGGTCGTATTTCTCGTGGTCATCGATTCTTAGGACATGAAGTGACATTTAAACATGCAGACGACTATTTAGAAAATTTAAAAGAACAATTTGTTCTAGCTGATTCAAAAGAACGTGAAGCATTAGTTGTCAAACAAATCGAACAAATTGCCTCAGAAAATAATTGGCAAATTGATTTAGATGAAGATTTATTGGATGAAGTAAATAATTTAGTTGAATATCCAACCGCTTTTGTTGGGAATTTTGATGAAAAATATTTAGCTGTTCCAGATGAAGTTTTAGTCACTTCAATGAAAGAACACCAACGTTACTTTGATGTCCGCAATGCAGCAGGAGATTTGTTGCCTCATTTTGTCTCTGTTCGTAACGGAAATAGCGACAAAATTGAAAATGTCATCAAAGGAAATGAAAAAGTCTTAATCGCTCGTTTAGAAGATGCGGAATTTTTCTACAGTGAAGATCAAAAATTAACGATTGACCAATGTGTAGCTAAATTAAAAAATGTGACTTTCCATGAAAAAATCGGTTCGATTTACGAAAAAATGCAACGGGTTGGTGTGGAAGCACAAATTATTGGTGAGAATGTTGGCTTAACAACAGAAGAGTTAGCTGATTTACAACGTGCTTCTGAAATTTATAAATTTGACTTAGTCACGAATATGGTGGGAGAATTCCCTGAATTGCAAGGGATTATGGGTGAAAAATACGCCCTATTACAAGGGGAAAAACCTGCAGTTGCTCAAGCGATTCGCGAGCATTACTTACCAATTTCTAGTGAAGGTGAACTACCAATCTCAAGTGTTGGTGCTGTTTTAGCGATTGCTGATAAATTAGATAGTGTGCTTTCATTCTTTGCAGTAGGCATGCGTCCAAGTGGTTCTAATGATCCATATGCGTTGCGTCGTCAATCTTATGGAATTGTGCGTATCATTGCAGACAAGGAATGGAAGTTCCCATTTGCTGGCTTACAACGAATGATTGAAGCGAAAGTTAATGCTGATCAAACACTTTATGGTGTAGAATTAGCTGATGCGGATAAACAAGTACTAGACTTTATGTACGCACGTTTGCGTCAGTATTTCTTAACCCAAAATATTCGCCACGATGTGATTGATGCAGTGATCAATGCAGAGGAAGAAGATATTCATCGTTTATTTGAGACAGCTGAGATGCTAAAATCTCATCTAAATGACGAAGACTTCAAGCCATCGATTGAAGCTCTTACACGTGTTATCAACTTAGCGAAAAAAGCACAAGCAGAAGAAATTGCAATTAATCCTGCACTATTCGAAAATGAAGCAGAAACAGCTTTATACAATGCAGTGATTGAATTAAAAGCTAGATTTGAACATCAAACAGTGGAACAAAATTATGGTTCATTAGTCGCTTTACGTCCATTGATTGAAGCTTACTTCGAGCAAACAATGGTCATGGTGGATGATGAAGCCGTTCGTAATAATCGTCTGTTACAATTAAGACAAATTGCTGAAATGGCACAAACTATCGCAAGTTTAGATTCATTGATTACGAAATAAACTAAAATGAGACAATGAAAATTAAAGTTCATTGTCTCATTTTTTACTATCATAGACGCTGAAAGAAAAGAACTAGGTGTCTATAAATAAAGGAAGTGATCCAATATACAGCAAAAAGTCATTCAAAGAATGTGGGCATTTGTGTTAGCTATCTTTTTTTCATTAGGTGTAATCAAGCAATTAGTGGATGGTTTGCAGATCAATGATTCTTATGAAATGGGTGTGTTTATCGGAACGTTAGTCATTCCAGCTTTCTTCTATTTTCTTGCGTTTAAGAAGAAACAAAAGTGAATTCTCTTAGAAGTAATTGCTGGTATTTTCATATATAAGCTTAATTGAAAATATCGGAAAATTGCGTTAGACTTATTTTTTAAGGCTTTTTTTTAAAGCATATGTCGATTTATTAGAACAAATGATTAATCAGTGATTGTATATTTGAATAAGAGTAAGTTAAAAAAGACGATTTCTAGCTTAAAAATCGTCTTTTTTCATTCTAATTAGGTTACATCAAATAAATCAATTTCAACAATATCGGAATATATAGCATATACAGTAACACTGAATAGCCCATACTAGAAGCAGCAAATTCTTCATCAGCGTGATAATTTCTTGCCAGAATAGGGACTGAATTTTGAACAGGCATAGCTGATTGGATAATAAATACTTGCAGCATCAAAGTTGGGACGGTAATCCATCTACCAATCAGCCAAACAATCAGTGGAGAGACAATGAATCGACCAATCAACACACCTAAAATATCTTTGTTCATTTTCAAATTTTTCACCCCATTAAAGTAAACCATAATTCCGATGGAGAGCATGGATAATGGTGTAGTTAAATCAGCTAGATAAGTACCGAAGCTGTTGACGATAACAGGAACTCTTAGTGAAAGTAGCATCCAAATCAAGCCAATAATAAAACCGATTAACGCTGGAGAAAAGATTTTTTTCAAGGCAACCAGTGGGTGAAATGAAATTCGAGCTTCTTCAATTTGTGGACTGTCTGTCGCAATCAAATAGATACCAATTGTCCAAAAAATAGTGGTATTAATGATGTAATAAAGTAAAACAAAAGGAATCGAGATTTCGCCAAAAATCGCTAAATTAATGGGCAAACCAATAAAAATCGTGTTAGAACAGGTGACCATTGTCGAAAAAGTTCCTTGACGGGTCTCAGTAATCCGAAAAATTTTACGATAAAGAAAAGTGAAAAGTAGTGTAACTAACATAGACAATAACGGGATAACCATTCCCGAAAATAAAGATAAAAACTCATCTCTTGAAAAGTTAGCAGTAATGTTTAAAAACATACTAAATGGTAGCGAAAAATTTAAAACAAGTTTGGAAAATACATCCGCTGTACGATTGCTGAACCATTTTTTATAAGATAACAAATAACCTAAAAACATTAATAAGAAAATAACAATAATATTTAAATACGCCTCTAACAAAATAACACCTCCTTTTTACAAAAAATGTTCTTTCCTTAAAAATAAGAAAAGAACATTTTTTTATTTATTATTTTTTGCGTTGTTGTTTACCTGCGTTTCGTCCAGTACCATTTTTAGGTCTTGGATTAGCAGCTACAGCTTTTTTAGGAGCTGCTTTTGGTACTTCATCCATAGGTGTAACTACAACTTTTGGTGGGTTTTCTTTCATTTCTTGGGCAACTTGTTCTTTAATTTTTGGTTTCATGATAACATTTGTAATGAACGTTTGGAAACAACCGAACAATCCACCGACTACCCAATACAAAGTCACACCAGCTGGCGCAGATAATGACATGAAGGTAATCATCAATGGTGAAACAATCATCATGCTTCTCATTGATTTCTTTTGTTCTTCTGGGACACCAATCATAGAAATAAAGCTTTGAGCAACATAAGAAATACCTGCAATGGCTACTAATAAAATACTACGTTCTCCTAATGGAATACCATAGAAGCTTGCTGACTCAATCCCAGGTGTGAACTGAGCAGTAAAGAAGAGTGCGGTAAAGATTGGCATTTGGATTAACATTGGTAGACAACCGATTCCACCCATCATACTCATATTGTTTTCTTTATAGATACTTTGCATTTCTTGGTTGGCTGCTAATTGTTCTTCTTGTGTTTTGGCAGCTTTTGCTTTCTTTTGTGCAAGTGTAATTTGTGGCTTAATGTATTCCATTTTTTCACTTTGGATCATCGATTTTTTCGATTGATTAATTCCTGTTGGTAAAATAAGGAAACGAACAATAATGGTTACGATAATAATTGCCCAACCAAAACCAAAGCCCCAGTTTGTCGCAATATAGGTTAACGCTCTGCCTAACGGTTCAACTAAAAAGCGATAAACTAAACCAGTGGTATCCGGAGAACCATCTTCCAAACGACTAACACATCCTGACAAAACAATCATTAATCCGATAAGTCCAGAACCCATCAACCATTTTTTCATTTTTCTCATGTACTTCTTCCTCTACTTATACTTATTTAAATTTAGACAATCATAACTATACTAAAAATTCCGAAGCATTTCAATGAACAACGCCCAATTTATTTGTGAAGGAAATATGAAGAAGTGACTATGGATAGTTAAACAGAAAATAAAAATGTACAAACTGTTCCTTCTTTAAGTTATTCATTGCTAAAAAGAGAACTCATCAGTTGTACAAAAAAACACAGTGGAGGAAGTAGGAAAGGACTCCCTTAATCACTGTGTAGTTTGTATGTCTCCAATATTAAGAAGAAGTATAACTCGCCCATACGTAATAAAAGAATTAATTTGTCACAAAGGAATCTCTTTCGGTAATAGAGGCATCTTCTTCTAGATCAAACTTAGATACTCGTCCAACAGGAGTAGGGGACTCTTTAACTTTTTGAATAAATAGTTCGATCACCTCGTCTTCTCCCATGGCTTCAATCGTAACAGAACCATCATCTTCATTTCGAGCGCTGCCATAAACACCTAATTGATCAGCTAACATTTTTGTTGTAATTCGAAAGCCAACTCCTTGCACGCGACCGTCCACATTCATTCGAATTTTTCTCATGATTTTTCCTCCTATTCATTGTCCTTACAAATTAAATGATAGCGTTTTTTTGATGTTTGGACAAGTCTCAGCAAAACATTCATGTTATAATGATGCGGGGTGAGAAGATGAAAGAAATCCAATCAACAAAAAATCAATTAATCAAAGAACGAAAGAAATTACATAAACGAAAATTTCGCGAACTAGAAGCCAGATATTTATTAGAAGGATTTCATCTAGTTGAAGAAGCTTTAAATTGTGGCGCACAAATCGAAGAGCTTTTTGTTGATGAACGTGGTTTAAAGGAATGGAAAAGCTGGAGAAATCAGTCCATTGATCAAGTTTATTTCGTTTCTGACGAAGTGATGAAGAGTTTGTCTGATTTACCTACACCACAAGGTATGATTGCGGTTGTACAAAAAGAAGAGCCTACATTTGATACTTTATTGGGAAAATGGCTCTTATTAGATAATGTGCAAGATCCGGGAAATGTAGGAACGATGATACGTACAGCGGATGCTGCAGGCTTTTCTGGAGTGATCTTGGGTACAGGTACAGCAGATATTTACAGCACAAAAGTTTTGCGAAGTATGCAGGGAAGTCAATTTCATTTGCCAGTTGTCTCAAAAGATTTACTTGAATGGATTCCTCAGATGAAAGAACATGGGGTACCAGTTTATGGAACTGAATTAAATACCGAAGCAGTGACGGTTTCTGAAATTTCTAAAAGTGAAAATGTTGCTTTAATCTTAGGAAATGAAGGACAAGGTGTTTCAAAAACTATTTTAGAAATGACGGATAAAAATTTATACATTCCTATCTATGGCAAAGCTGAGTCGCTAAACGTTGGTGTTGCAGCCGGAATTCTAATGTATGCATTTGTGTGAAAAAAGAAGACTCTTTAAGGAACTATTAAAAAATGCTTTTTTATATTAAAAGTTCTAGAATTCATAGAAAATCGTGTTATACTTGATGGTGAACAAAAAAATTAAAAAGGTGGCCAATCAGTTATATGACAGCAGCATGGCAAAAAGACAAAGAGTATCTCTCTTACGTAGAAGATTTACTTGCAACTGAAGAAGTCCAAAAATTATCAGAATTCGTTCAACATATGCATTCTACTCGTTTAGAGCATTCGATTAGTGTTTCTTATCAAAGCTATCGACTAGCGAAACGTTGGAATGGCGATGCCAAAGCAACTGCTCGTGCTGGCTTGCTACATGATCTTTTCTATTATGATTGGCGTACCACAAAATTCGATGAAGGTACACATGCATATGTACATCCAAGAATTGCTTGTAAAAATGCAGAGAAAATCACAGAGCTTTCCGAATTAGAAAAAGACATTATCATTAAACATATGTGGGGTGCGACCATTGCTCCTCCAAAGTACAAAGAAAGTTATATTGTTACGTTAGTAGATAAATATTGTGCTATCGAAGAAGCAACTAGCCCGATTGTTGAATCCCTTCGTTTGAAATGGCATCGTGCTATGCGTTGGACACAGTCTGTATAAGAATTTAAAAATACCTGACAGCATACTGTCAGGCATTTTTTATCCATAAATTTTAGGCACAATTAGTAAGATAAGAGAAACTAGTAATAAACCTAAAGCTATTAATCCAACGATAATAAAATGTCGTTTTTTATTCATAGCTACAATGGCGATAAACTCTCTTAAGAAAGCATTAGGTAAATAATAAAAGGCAGTTTTAGAACCAATTCCATCTGCTTTTAAACCAGCCCATCTTGCAAAAATCCCTGCTCGAAAAATATGATAGTTGTTAGAAGAAAAGATAACATTGGCTTTAGATATTGGTTGTTGCAGGATGATTTCTTTTGAAAACTTCATATTTTCTAGGGTTGTTGTAGAATTTGTTTCAACCAAGATATTTTCTTCGGGTATGTTTTGTGTTAGAGCATAATTTTTCATGGCAATCCCTTCAGGAATTTTTTCATCGGGGCCTTGGCCACCTGACATGATAAGTTTTGGCGGTTGTTGATATTTTTCTTGTCTACGATAGAAAGCAATCGCTTTGTCAATTCTTTGTGCCAATAGTGGTGTTACTCGTTCGCCATCAATCAACCCAGCACCTAAAATGATAATAAAATCCTGCTTGAGACGAGGTTGATTAAATTGATATAAAATCGAGACTGTTAAAAAATTTAAAAATACACTCGCAAAATAAATGAATCCTGCAGGTAAAATAGCCATTATGGGACTTAACCATTCTGGAATTCGGTTAGAGATAAAATGATCGTAAATGAGTAAAAACGTCAGTCCAATAGCAGTAATCAAAGTCAAAAGATTAGCCAATGAACGAGATTCACGGCGAAGAACAATCACTGCATTCCAGTACAATAAAATGGTTAATCCAGTTATTCCAAATAAAGTAACTGCCAATAAAATAAATAGTGCACCAAAAATTAATAAAAGTACCATTGAATTATTTGTGCGTATATAGTTAAAAGCTAAATAAATACCGGAAATAATTAAAAAGATGTTAAATAAAAAGCCATTTCTCAAATGAGTTTTTTCATACCGATAGCTCAAAAAGAACAATCCGAAAAATGTGAGAGGAATTATCCAAAAAAAGGAACTTTCCTGAGACTCAATAATGCCTAAATAGACTGATAAATTCAGCAATGTCCAACTACCCCAATAAAAAAATTGCTGAGAGTCTTGTTTATTTTTCTGCCATAAATATAAGATTCCCATCCCCGATATATAAGGAACCATAAAAGTTAATACCTGTCTAATATCCATTCCATCCCTCCGTTCAATAATTAGTATAGCGAACTTTGTCAGATAAATCTTGTATTATTTTTGTTCGCTCAAAAAAGAAAAATCCGTTACAATAGAAGAGAAGGAAGTCATTTTCTACTAAATGACTTAACTAGAATAAGATCTACATCGAAAGAGGAGGAATTTTTTGTGGAGATTGGTGAAGTGATTCGTAAAATATTACCAGAATTTACCGTAATTGGAAAAGAAGGAAAAGGACTTGCTTCTGAGGGTGGTTCGTGGGTACCTACACTATGGGAACTAGCAACAGAACATTTTGAAGATCTTGCAGAAGTAGCGGGAGACGTTGATATCGAACCTGTTCAGTTATGGGGATTGATGAGTGACGAAATCTCGTGGTTAGATCCTTGGCAAGAGACAGGGAGATATTTAGCGGGGATGCAACTACCGCCAGAAGTAGAGACTCCTGAAGGATGGACTAGATGGGTGATACCAGAAATGGAATATTTGGTAGTTAAAACCAATGAAGCTAATTTGGAAACAATGACTCAAAAAATGTTTGAAGAGATTTTACCTCAACAAGGAGTTGCTTTAGTTGCAGCAATTCAAGAACATTACTTACCAGAATTTACTGCTGGAGAAGTAGAATTATATTTCCCAATTAACATTTTATAGAAAGAATACCCGGATGAGAGAGATTGCCTTGAAAAAAGCATCTTATCGTCCGGGTATTTTTTGTATTTAATTAATTAAACCAACCACTTACTGTTGTATAAAGACTACGATATAAACGAACAAAGAAATTCACTCTTTCAACTTCTTGCGTGGTTTGAATAGCACCCATAAGAGTGGTTTGATCATCTTCTTCTAAATAACCTAATGAGTCATCAAGATTAACCTCGAAAGTTCCTACGGATGTTCCTTGAGCAATCGGTGCTTGAAGTTCTCCATCAGTTAATAAATTCTCCATTAGCTCAACAGTAAATGTTAGAGTTTCGGAATCTACTGATGTAGGAAACCAAGCTGTCAATGCTTGAGCTGCAATGACAGGAACAGAAGGCTCTTTTCCTTCATGAACTGGAGCTACAGGAAAATCAGGTACAGTATCTCCGGCTGCAATAATTTCTTCTTGTCGCCAATTGTCGTAACTATAATCCATGAGACGAGCTGTTTCTGTGAAGCGAGCAGCAGGATCATCTTCATGATTGGTAGCATTTAGTACCACAGTAATAATTCGTTGACCATCTTTAGTCATTGTTCCAACAAAACAAGCACCTGCTAAATCGGTAGTGCCTGTTTTCAATCCATCGACACCATCTTTAGGAAAGTGGCTTTCTGGCAACAACCAATTCCAATTTTCCATTTCTACTGGCGAATAAGTATGCTTACCAAATACTTTAGTGTGGGTAGCAGCCACTTCTAGTATATGAGGGAAATCTTGAATTAAATGACGCGCAACAATGGCTAATTCACGAGCTGTTAAAAGATTTTCATCGTCTTCTTGAGAGCCTGGGTAAAGAGTTGTCAAGTATTCGTTGTTTAAACCTGAACTGTTTACAATTTGGGCGTCTTGAATACCCCATTCAGCTAGCTGTGCTTTCATCATGTCAACAAAAGCCGCCTCTGAACCAGCGATACGAATAGCTAAAGCCATAATTGAGGCATTAGCAGATTGAATCATAGTGGAATCGTAAAGTTCTTGAACAGTATAAGTAAATTCTGGATATAAAGGGACGTTTGAAAGTAATGGGTGGGTACTTAAGGCAGCGACTTCTTCATCGATCGTAATTTCTTCATCCCAAGACAGTCGACCTTCAGCCACTTCTTTTTCAACTAAATAAATACTAATTAATTTGGTAATGGAGGCAATCCCCATTTTTTCGTCTCCGTTTTGATTGTAAAAAATCTTTCCAGTTTCCACATCAACAGACAAGGCTGCTTTTGCTTCGATTTGGAAATCAGTTTCTTCGGCAAAAACTGTAACTAATGGCAAAAAGTTGCTCATTAAAAAAAATAATCCCATCAATAAGGGAAGTAGGCGTTTTTTATTCACTCTTTCGTCTCCTTTATGTAGTTTCAACTACAGAGTGTAACAAAGACTACACAAGGTTTCAATAGTTAGGCGATAACTCAAAGAAAAAAAGAAGGAATGATTCTATTAATTATCTTTGGAGAAGAAATTTCAAAAACTCCCAGTCCAGTTGTCCAGAAAAATTCTCATTTTTATAAGAGACATATTAAACAGCCTAGAATATCCTAACTATGAGTAGTTGGATTTTCTAGGCTGTTTGAAAATTATAGTCAATGGATCTTGTTTGAATGTGACTGTGTTTTAACAGGAACTTTGACTTTGGTATCTTGTTGTAAGACTTGATAAGCAAGAACTGTTAAACCAATTAGCAATATACATAACGCAAATATTGAAAACAGAGAAACAAATGTTGCTGCCATAAACACTCCTTCTTTCTAAATATATTTGAACGTGGACGATGGGAATCGAACCCACACCTTAATATATAAATAAGTACCCCTTATTTAACGGAACACCTTGTTCATCCACAATAAATTAAATTCTAGTTAAAGAAAACGAAGTATCTTCAGTTTCGTCATAAAAAGAAAAGTGATCTTCCTTTTTTTCGAAGGCAATTTCATAACCCATTGAATCGATAAAAGCTAATCGATTATCTGATTGATATAGGACAGTATCAGCTTCTAGTTTGTCTTGAATATGCACTTGTAAGTCTTTGGTAACTGTTAATTTGATAGGCCGTTTATGCTTATCGTAGTACATCCAATTCCCAATAAATACTTGCTTTTTAACTTCCGTCTTTTTCCGATGAATGAGTACTGAGCCAATGATTCCTGTAAACAAGGAAGCGCCCAGAATAAACATTCTTTTTTTCAAAGAATCACTTCCGATCTTTAATGAATTCATACTATTATTATATCATGGGAAGAATGAAAATATCTCGCAGGAAGATTGGATTTTTCAAGAAGTTTTTGTGATTATGTGTTAAACTTTTGCTATGCATAGATAGAGAAAAGGAGCCCTTATGAACTATTCAGCCGTGCAATCTGCTTATTTTTTGACTCGCGATAATCGCTTTATCGCTAGCTGTCGTCTAAAAGAAACAAATGAAATTGTGACAGTGCATGTAATAAATACAGTAAGAAGCAAAGAACTCTTACTTTCTAATGCTTTAGTTGCTTTAGAATATTGTCCAAGTCCAAAGCGAAAAACAAGTTATGACTTAATTGCAGTAAAAAAAGATAACGATTGGTATAATATAGATAGTCAAGCTCCTAATCAACTAGTGTCAGATGGAATAAAAGAAAAAAAGATTCTTTTACCCCATTTAAAAGGATCAATTGATTATTTGAAACGAGAGGTTGTCTTCCAACATTCGACTTTCGATTTTTATTTTGAAACCACACAAGGTGAAAAAGGATTTATAGAAGTGAAAGGCATGACTTGGAAAATCAAAAAGTAGGTGCTTTTCCAGATGCACCTACAGTTCGAGGATTAAAACATGTCAATGAATTGAACCTCGCTCAAAAAGAAGGTTTTCATTGCTACGTGCTTTTTGTAGCAAAATTTGAAAACTTAGAAATTGCTACGATTCATACGACAATGCAACCAAAGCTATACCAAGCAATGAAGTTTGCCAAAGAAAATAGTGTAGAAGTGTTAACCTATGCCTGTAAAGTAACACCTAGAAAAATTGATATTCATCAACCAATTCCTTTCGATTTAGAAAAAGAATTTATTGATCCAAATTTATAGAAAAGAGGGAAATACTATGATTAATTTAGGGATTATTGGAACAAACTGGATTACCCATCAATTTGTTGATGCGGCTTTAGATTCAGGGAAATATGCATTAAGTGCAGTTTATTCAAGAAAAATAGAAACAGCACAAGAATTTGCTTGTAAACATTATGGAGAAATTGCTTGTGAGACAGAATTAGAAGATTTCTTGACTACACCAAGACTAGATGTTGTGTATATTGCTTCACCAAATAGCTTGCATTTTGGTCAAGCCAAAGCAGCGATTCAAGCAGGGAAACACGTGATTGTAGAAAAACCCGCATTTTCCACACCAAAAGAAATGGCTGAAATTATCGCTTTATCAAAAGAAAACAAAGTGTTTTTCTTTGAAGCAGCTCGAAACGTTCATGAAGAAAGTTTTAAAGTAATCAAAGAATCCTTGCCTGAACCAAAACACATTATTGGGGCTAATTTTAGTTATATGAAGTATTCTTCTCGATATGACCAAGTATTAGAGGGCCAAGAACCTAATATCTTTTCTCCACGTTTTTCAGGTGGCTCATTGGCTGATTTAGGTGTATATCCTATCTATGCAGCATTAGGTTGGTTTGGGAAACCTCAAGAGGTGCATCATTTTGCTCGTAAGATTGCGACCGGTGTAGATGGAATTGGAACAGCTATTTTACGCTATGAAAACTATGATGTTACGATTCAACATGGAAAAATTGGTAACTCTGCTTTGCCTTCAGAAATTTATTTCGACAATGGAACACTTTATCTGAACGCGATTAACGCAATTGAAAAAGCAAAATTAGAGATTCGCGGTGAAGAAACGGTTGAACTAGAAGTGACTGCTAAAGCTAATCCGATGATTGAAGAAGCGATTAATTTTGCGGAAATCATTCAAGATCCAGATAATGCTGAAAACCAAGCACGTTATCAAGAATTGCTTGATTTAGCAAGAGATGTTAATGAAGTATTATATGAACTAAGAACACAAGCAGGCGTGCATTATGCCGCTGATGAAGAATAGAGGAACGAAAAAAGATGTTTGAAAATAATTTGCCGGAAAAATGGCAAAATCGATGGACAGAAGAGGGATTTACTGCCCCTTCTGTCATTCAAGAGAAAGTATATCAACCACTATTAGCTGGTGAGAATCTAGTAGGAATTTCGCCAACTGGTTCAGGGAAAACCTTAGCGTATCTTTTACCGACTTTAGCCAAAGTTATTCCAGGAGAAGGCAATCAACTACTTGTATTAACTTCTTCTCAAGAATTGGGTATCCAAGTAGCAGAAGTTGCTAGAGTTTGGGGAAGAGAACTAGACTTAAATGTTCAACCGATCATTGGAGGAGCAAATGTTAAGCGACAAATTGAAAAACTGAAAGCCAAACCAGAAGTTTTAATTGGGACACCTGGACGAGTAGTCGAACTGATTAAGCAGAAAAAAATTAAAGCGCATTTGCTTCAAACAGTTATTTTTGATGAAGCAGATCAATTATTTTTACCAGGAACTAGTGAATTAGTAGAAGAAATTATAAAAAGTTTCCAACAGGAGTTACAGTACGCCTTCTTTTCAGCAACAGCGGATCAAGCGTTGCCGGCGATTGAAAAGGTTGTACCGAATATCTTTGTTTATGATGTAACAAAGGAAGACCGTAGCAAAGGTGAAGTTAAACATTATTATTTAGTCTATCCAGCCCGACGAACAGTAGATGCTTTGCGTCGTTTTGCTCACTTGAAAGACTTTCAAGGATTGGTGTTTTTTAATCAACTCCAAGATTTAGGCAGTGCAGAAGAAAAGTTACTCTTTCATCAACTTCCAGTCGCTTCTTTAGCTTCTGATCAATCCAAAGAGTTAAGAAGAATGGCATTAGAACTATTTAAACAAGGAAAAATTGTTGAACTATTAACAACAGATGTTGCTTCAAGAGGAATTGATATTAATGAATTACCTTTTGTCATCAATCATGAAGTACCTCTGACTAAAGAAAGCTATTTGCATCGCTCTGGTCGTGTCGGTCGAATGGGAGCTTCTGGGGAAGTTATTACCTTGGTTCAAGACAACACCCTATCTTACCTAAAAAAAATAGCTAAAGAATTAGACATCACTATAGAAGAAGTCTTTTTACATGGCGGTGCTTTACACACAGAACGTCCAGAAAAAGAAGAACGAGAAGTTGTGAGAGAGTCAAAAGCTAAACCAAAAGTAAAAGAGCTTCGACCGATTGAAAAGCCGATGAAAAAAAATAAAAAGCGCAAGAAGGATCAAAAAAATAAAGGAGCTCGAAAAAGAAAAGACTAATGATGAGGGAGGTGTGTCATGTTCTCTAGAAAAGATGAAATCTTACAGACGATTGAATTACACAAAAATGGCTTGACTGCAGCAGAAGTCGCAGACATTTTACAAATGGATCGAAGTAATGCGAGTCGCTATTTAAGTGAGCTGTTTAAAGAAGATAAAATTGCCAAAAAAAGTGGTCGCCCCGTCATCTATCAACCAACTTCTGATGAACAAATACACGTAGATGCTTCCACTGATATTAGTTTTGATACCTTGGTAGGAGCGAATGCTTCATTGAAAGTTAGTATCCAACAGGCGAAAGCAGCTATTTTGTATCCGCCAAGAGGTTTGCATACCATTATTTTTGGTGAAACTGGAACAGGTAAGTCCATGTTCGCTGAATGTATGTATCATTTTGCGATGCAATCAAAAGTTTTAAAAAAAGATGCTCCCTTTGTTTCTTTTAATTGTGCGGATTACGCACAGAACCCTCAATTATTATTTGGACATATTTTTGGGATTCGTAAAGGAGCCTATACTGGAGCAAGTGAAGATTCTCCAGGATTAATTGCGAAAGCTGATGGAGGCATTTTATTTTTAGACGAAATTCATCGTATGCCTCCTGAAGGACAAGAGATGCTTTTCACTTTTATTGATAAAGGAATGTATCGACCGTTAGGAGAAAGTAGTCAAACCTATGAAGCTTCAGTACAAATCATTGGAGCGACAACTGAATCATCGGAAAGCTTTTTAACAACCTTTAACCGACGTATTCCAATGGCAATCACACTCCCTAACTTGACCTCACGTTCATTAGATGAGCGGTATGAAATTATTTCATTATTTATCAAACAAGAAGCCAATCGATTAAATCAAGGAATTCAAGTAGAAAAAGATGCAATTTTATCTTTTATGCTTTATGATGCGGAGGCAAATATCGGACAAATCAAGCGAGATTTGAAATTGGTTTGTGCAAAAGCTTTTTTACGATACCGTACTCACAAGCAAAATAATTTGATGATTCGAAAACGAGATTGTTCATTACAAGTTCAAAAAGGATTATTAAAAGTCAAGGAGATGTCTGATCGTCTGGAACGTTTTTTAGAAGGGAAGGGAGATTACTTAACCTTCGAACCAGGGGAACCAGATGTTGTTTGGTCACAAGATCCCGAACGTAATATGCAAGTCTATAACGATATAGAAGAAAAAGTGGCAACTTTAAGCCAAACTGGTGTGGAAAGTGTCGATTTAGAAAAATTGATTTCACGAGATGTAGATGCTTATTTTGAAGCTTATGTGGAAGAATTAACTCAAACACCTGTACACAAGAACCTAATTCCTCAAAAGGTTTGGCAATTAACGAATCAGTTATATGATATTGCTGAAAAAGAATTGGATCGGAAATACAATGAAAAAGCTCGTTTTGCCTTTGCTTTACATTTACAAAGCACCTTGGATCGAATCAATGATGGACATATGATTGTCCATCCTGATTTAAATACTGTACGCAAACAATTGAAGTCAGAATTTCAAGTGGCTCTTGATTTATCGTCTTTAATTGAAGATGAATGTGACATAGAAATTCCATTTGATGAAATAGGGTTCATTAGTATGTTTTTATCCATTCAAGTGGGTGATTTCGAACCATTACCTATCAACAAAGTAGCAATTGTTGTTTTGATGCATGGGTGTGGGACTGCTAGTAGTATGCTAGAAACCGCACAAGAATTATTAGGTACAACAACAGGTCACGCGATGAATATGTCTTTAGATACAGAAGTGAAAGTTATGTATGATCAATTATTAGAATATGTAACAGAAAATAAAGTTAAGTTATCTAATGGTTTGTTGCTTTTGACTGATATGGGATCATTGAATTCTTTTGCCAATTTAATTTATGAAGAAACAGGTATTCGAACTAAAGCGATCTCAATGACTAGTACGATGATTGTAATTGAAGCTTTACGAATGTCAGATTCTGGTCGTAGTTTAGAAGATATGTATCAAAATATTCAGATGTCCTTTGAATCAATTGTCCGTGAGCAATTTAGAAGCACACAAGAAGCGAAAGGTTCCAAAAAGGCCATTGTTGTTACTTGTTTTACCGGAGAAGGAGTTGCAGCGAAATTGTACCAACGAATTTCTCCAATTGTGGATGAATCAAAAGTTGAAATTATTCAAATGCAATTTATCGAACGAGAAACATTTAAGAAACATATCGATGGTTTGCTAGAAGAATACGAGATAAAAGCCATTGCTGGAACAGTTGAGGTAGATTATCAAAATATTCCTTTCTTCTCAGCATATGATGTTTTTGATGATGAAAAACTAAATGTTTTAAAACGAATTGTCGGAGATGAAGTACCGATTGAATCTATTGTAGATTCCTTGAGAGATACCTTAGTGAATATTCGCTCACTAGGTAACTTAATCAAAGACTTACAACAAGCCGTACATCAAATTCAGAATCAGTTACATTTAGTTGTAGAACCTAGTGTCGAAGCAGGCTTGATTATTCATTTAGCATTTTTAGTGGAAAGCTTATTGAAAGACGAAGAAACACGTCGTTTCCCAGATCTTGTGGAGTTTCAACGCCAATATAGATTGGAAGCTGATCAAGTTCGAACTATTTTAATGCCTATTGAACGGAACAACTATGTGCGAATTTCAGAAGACGAAATAGCCTTCTTATTAAAAGCCTTTATTGAAAATCACATCGAAAGTGTGTCTGATACTTACACAGTTAATTAAGTGTGTAAACACAAATGAGTTAGTGTGTAAATATTTGATATAGACCAAAAGCTGATTTATCAACTTTTGGTCTATATTATTTTTGGCACACTTCTTGCTTTATAGTTAAGTGTAAAGATTAAACAGTAAGGGAGTGAAAAAAATGGCTCAAAAAACAATCATGTTAGTTTGTTCTGCGGGAATGAGTACTAGCTTATTGGTTACTAAAATGCAAAAGGCAGCAGAAGACAAAGGAATTAGTGCGGATATCTTTGCGGTATCAGCTTCTGAAGCTGATCAGCATTTAGAATCAAAAAACGTTGATGTTCTTTTATTAGGACCTCAAGTTCGCTTTATGAAAACTCAGTTTGAACAAAAATTAGCACCGAAAGGAATTCCTTTGGACATCATCAATATGGCAGATTACGGTATGATGAATGGGGAAAAAGTTTTAGCTCAAGCGGAAAGCTTGATGAAGTAAAAAAATGGAGGGTACAAAGATGGATGAACAAAATTTAGAAGCAATCATGGGTTTGATTATGTATGGAGGAAATGCGAAAAGTGACGCAATGGAAGCAATTGCTGCAGCAAAAGCAGGTGATTTTGAATTAGCAGATCAAAAAGTCAAAGATGCTGAAGCCTCTTTAGTAGAAGCTCATCATTCCCAAACTGGTTTACTTACGCAAGAAGCACAAGGCAACCATATGACGGTTACTTTACTAACTGTTCATTCTCAAGATCATTTGATGACTTCAATTGCATTTACCGATCTAGCTAAAGAAATTATTGATGTTTACCGACGTATTGAAGAAAAATAAAATTTGAATTCATAGCTACTTTGAACGGATAGCAAGTTGGTAATAGACACACTACTTTTATGAACTTATAGGAGGAACACAAAATGGAAGCATTATCAGGATGGTTAGAAAGACACGTCTTACCTATCGCAGCCAAAGTTGGCTCACAAAAACATTTAGTCGCAATTCGTGACGCATTTATCAGTATGATGCCTGTTACAATGGCAGGAGCAATTGCTGTATTGTTAAACGCCTTTGTTCGTGATTTCCCAGGAGCATATATCAAATCTGGTGCACTTTACAACGAAGCAGAAGGAATCAACGTTATTACAAAATTCTTCCAACCATTAATCGCAGTTAATGGTTTGGTATGGACAGGTACTTTAGCTATTATGGCGGTTGTATTCGCTGCTTCATTGGGTTATAACCTTGCTAAGGCCTACAATGTGGATGGATTATCAGGAGCTTTAGTTTCATTATCAGCATTTATTATGGGTATTCCACAGTCAGCTAGCTTGTCTTTAACTTTAGGTGAAACATTACCAACAGAAGCAGTCGATATCATTAACAATGCTGGTTGGACTGTAGACGGAACAACAATTAGTGCTGGTGGTTGGGGTTACTTCCCATTTGGTGCTTACATGGGCGGTACAGGATTATTTACCGCATTGATTTTTGGTTTCATTTCAGTAGTTATTTTTGCTAAACTAATGAACAAAAACATTATTATCAAAATGCCTGATTCAGTGCCACCAGCAGTAGCTCGTGCATTTGCAGCGATTATTCCAGGTTTAGCAGGTTTATTCGCCTCAGGTTTAGTTTACTACTTATTCGAAAGATTTGTAGGTATGCCAATCATTGACTGGATTTCAACATCTATTCAAGCACCTTTATTAGGTTTATCTCAAGGTTACCTAGCAGTATTTATTATCGTATTGTTAGTTCACGTTTTATGGTTCTTTGGTTTACATGGTACTAATATTATGGGACCAGTATTACAAACTGTATACGGTGTAGCAATGGTTGAAAACACAAATGCTTACCAATTAGGTGAACAAGTACCTTATCAATGGGTTGCAGGTTCATTTGAAGCCTTTGTTTGGCCGGGTGGTGCCGGAGTAACGTTGATGTTGTTAGTAGCAATCATCATTTTCTCTAAACGTGCAGATTACAAAACAATCGGGAATTTAGCTATCGGACCTGGTATCTTTAACATTAATGAACCAGTTATGTTCGGTTTACCAATTGTATTGAATCCATTGTTCATGATTCCGTTTATCTTAGCTCCAATTGTAACAGCAACAATAGCTTACACTGCAACTATGATTGGTTGGGTAGCACCAGTAGTGGTAAATGTTCCATGGGTAATGCCAGCTGTTTTAAGTGGATTTTTAGCAACAGGTGGTGACTGGAGAGCGATTATTCTAACACTTATTAACTTAGCAGTAGCTTTAGTTATCTGGGCACCATTTATTATTGCCGCAAACAGAATCGATCCAGCGAATCAAGATTAATCATTAACTTCTAGCTGGGTGGCTACCACCCAGCTAGTAAGTTATAATAAAGAAAGCAGGTATCATTTATTAAGATTAGGAGAATTTATATGATTACAATTAATTCAGCAATGCAACAAGAGAATATTAAAGCATTATTAGCAGCTATCGATCAAGATGGTATTACTTATACATTCAAAGAGAAAAAAGGAATTGCTTTGGTTTTTGACGTAACAGGAGATAAAGAAGCAGCTATTCGTTTAGCTAAAGATGCTATCAAAGCAGAAGATTGGGGTCGCGTATTATATTTTAACGTAGTTTAAGATGCTATAATAAATAGGAACAGGTGAATAAAATGGTAAAGAATGGTTTAGCAATTATAACTTTAGGTTTGCTCTTTTTCATATTTAGTGCCAATGCTAGAACCGGTGATTATAATTGGCCGAATATCATTGTCTCTGTTTTCTTTATTATCATTGGAATCGTCGTCTTTAAAATAGGCAATCGAAGAGAAAAAGAAAAGAAAGCTGAGGATAAAAAGCATGGAAATCGTTAAAAAATTACAAGTTCCAGCTGATTTTTTCTATCAAAAAGTGATCGAATCAGTTATTTATGAAGTGCAAGATACCACTGGCAGAACCTTAAATGAGTCACAATTAGCGGGTTTCGAATATGTAAAAAAATACAACGATAAAACTAGTGCGACAATCAAAATAGAATCGGCTAAAACCAATGAAAATTACGCCTTTCGCACATTAACGACTCGTAATGATTTTCATGTAGAATATCAAATTACGGCAATTGATGAAACAAGTTGTGAAGTTAAATATACTGAAAAAATGAATTCGAACGGGTGGATTCAAAGTATGAATGACATGGTTGTTGGCTCAGTGCTAGGATTTTTAAAGAAACGTCAATTTAAACGTATGTTAACGATGATAGAAGAAATGTATTAAAGGGTCAGTAGGGCTCTTTTTTGCGTTTTACATATAAAATTTATTGAGGTGATTATTTTTGAGACAGACAAATAATGAAAAAGCTTTTGAGTTAGCCCAATACGCTTTCCGATTTAACAAGGATCAAAAAACGCAAAATCGATTTAATTTTTTATTGGATCATTCCAAACATTACGCTTCTTTTGATGGAGAAATTTTGGCTAGTCAAGTGATAGCCACTCCTCTTAAAATTCAATTTTTCCAAGAAACGTTTGATATGATGGGGATTGGTTTTGTTTCTTCAGATCCTTCTTTTCGTGGAGAAGGTCGAATTGATCAACTGATGAGGAAAATTTTACAAGATTGTCGAGAAAATAATGTATTGTTTTCTTATTTAGCACCTTTTTCTTATCCTTTTTATAGAAGATATGGCTACGAATTAATTTTTGAACGAATTGCTTATCAAGTTCCTAGTCATGAATGGCCAGATAGTCCTAAAGTTACTGGTTATGTTCGACGAAAACCATGGACGGCTTGTCAGTCTACTATCAAAAAACTTTATCAAAGCTCTTCAAAGAATAAACATGGAGGAGTACAGCGAGAAGATTGGTGGTTAGAATACAAATATCATTTACCAGAAAGTTTTGATTTTGCTATTTATTACAATTCACAGGACAACGCTCAAGGTTATTTAATCTATCAAGTAAAAGACGATATTTTTTCTTGTGTGGAGTGGGTTTATTTAACAGGAGAAGCATACAAAGGATTAAATCGTTATATCGCTTCCCACAAAGATTCAACTAAAGAAATTCATTATGAACACGGATACGATAAAAATAACCATTTCTTTCTACAAGCAAAGCCATTATCAAAAGCTAGTATTCGACCGGAAATGATGGCAAGAATTGTTGATGTTGAAGCTTTTCTAGAAGTATATCCTTTTGAAAATTTAGAAAAACCTTTTGCAATTGTGATCGAAGAAGATTTGTATGCTCCATGGAATCAAGGTGTGTTTGAAATTGATCAGTCTGGAATAGTTTCAAAAGTCGATACAACTAAACTTCCTAAACTAACGACAGATATTCAACGATTTACACAATTATTTTTAGGTTATCAATCGATCGAAGAACTGAGCTTTCACGAACTCATTCAAATAGATAAAGAGATAGGTCCGTCAATTGCTAAAATTTTACCCACACAAGTTCCCGTATTGGAAGATTATTTCTAAAAAAAACCACTTCATTGAGTAGTCGATGAAGTGGTTTTATCTTTGTGAAATTCGCGTTGAGTTAGTAGGCAATGATTTGAGCTTCTGGATTAAAAAAGTGTACCAATGCTAAATCTATGCACTAAAAAATAGGAAAAAATGGAAAACCCAAAAATGGATTCCTTCTTGCCTATTGGTAAAGTTAGCGATAAAATAGAAGAAGTCATTTTAGTCCTCTTAGTTTAATGGATAAAACAAGAACCTCCTAAGCGGTTGTTGGGGCACACGCCCAATTCTTTCCTGTCCCAGTACCTCAGTAGGATAGAGGGACCGCCTCCTAAGCGGTACGTCGCAGGTTCAATTCCTGTCTGGGACGTTTTTTATCACGTCAGAAGCCTGTTGATATAAGGTTTCTGACTTTTTGTATTTTGGGAATAATTAAATAGATGAGCTTATAAAGTGTTAGCAGAACACCCGCCTTTTTCATTTTTTTCAATTGAAATTTGCTAACACTTTTTTTATTTTCGGGAAATTTAGGTATTTTTTGCTAACACTGCTAACACTTTTTTTGCTGAAAGGAGAGCAACCCCCTTTGCTAACACTCCGAAATTGCCGAATTTAACAATTTTTCTTTCGCTTCTGGAGATAAATTTTTAAGCAAGGCCAATAACTTCTCCTCATCATTTATCGGATCATCAAGAGGTGCTGCTTTCAAATTGTCATAGAATTCGTCATCTAATTTCTTCGCATTGAAGCGTCGGTCTTCATCAACGATTTCTGAATACACGTCGGTGACCATTTCTGCTTCCGCATGACCCGTATCGCCTTGAACCGATTTAATATCGCCATTGGTTATCTTTAGCTTATATTTGGTGCTTAAATGACGGAGACTGTGAAAGACAACGACTTCGAGGTCATTTTCCTCACACAAGAGCTGGAATCGATTGCGGATAATCCGGCTTTCAACTGGATTACCATTTTCTAAGGCAATAACAAGCCCATAGTCGTGATAGTCCTCGCCTAAAAATTCCTTTAATTCCGCTTGATCTTTTTTATATTGGACTAAGGACAGTGCCAAAGTCTTTGGCAGCCAGACCGTGCGATTACTTGATTCTGTTTTAGGCGTTTTCAAAACTAAGCGGGTGGTGCAATGTGGTTTATGCGTCGGAAAAACTTTGAGAATCTCTTTGTCTTTAAGTTTCTGCATAGCTGAATAAGAAGTTCGAGCCAGTTCTTTATTAACAATCACACGAGCATTCCCATTTTCGATCGATTCCTCATCGATGATCACGTCCTCCCAGGAAAAGCCTGTGATCTCGCCAATGCGTAGAGAACAGGAGAAAGCCAGATGCATGCATAAGAGAAGTAAATCGTCTTCTGCAAGGTTTATGGCCTTTTTAAAGGTATTAATATCCCATACCTTCCGCTTTGCCCTGATCAATTTTGGCAAAGTCGCAAGCGAAGCAGGATTTCTCATTTTTGTATCCAAGTATTCCCATTTGATCGCCTGATTTAAAGCATAGCGGATAATATCGTGAATCTTCTTGATATTCGCTGGCTGAACACAGCGGTCGGTCTTTTTACGATTGGCTCTGGGAACTTCTGGAACACTCAGCAGTTGAATATAATACTGTGAAAGAACTTTAGTCGTGATATCCGTTAACTTCATTTTGCCAATCAAAGGATTAATATAATTACGAATGGTACCGACTTTACCGCTGTAAGTATTGGTCGACCACTTTGAGACACCATAAACATTGACAAAAATCTCGAGAAATTCACTTAAAGTAATCTCACTGTCTGAGGCTTTTGATTCTGCTATTGATTTTTTCTGTTGGATGATGGCTTGTTCTTCCAAAGGAACAAGCGTATAACCGTTTTTCTGCTGATAATACTCAATAAAAGACTTTCGAGCTTTGGCTTCTTTTTTTGTATACATGCTATCCCATTTCTGTTTCCGTTTTCCCTCAGGATCAAGATACCAATAGATAACTGAAAATTTGGTTTTTCTTTGTTTAATTGTTGCCATGACTATCTCTCCTTAAATGATTGTGGATTCAACCATTTATCGAAAGAGGATTTAGATACTCGAATCATTCTGCATACGCGAATGGAATGAAATTCTTGTCGTCTGATCAGCTGTTAGACGGATTTCTTACTGATGTCCAGAATAGAGGCAATCTCATCAACAGTATATGTTTTCTTATTGCAAGGGGGCGTACCCACAGTGTTTTTATCTTTAGCAATCATAAAATTAAATAGCTCCTTTCTTTGCGTCATTAAGATAAGGAAAGCACTGCTTCTAACATCTTCATCTTAACAGGATGATTCAGTTTTGAATATAACTGTTTGCAGTGCTTTGCCTTATCTTATGAATTGAAAAGCAATCGTTACAATGAATTCATGATCTAGACGGTCGAGGAAGACCCACAGAAATTTTATCTCTTCTCATACGCGGAGAGCTACCCAATGCGGTGAAGCGTTCAAGGTAGGTGTATCATTATCTCAATTTACGTTTCATGGCTTTCTCAAATCCCTACAATGAGAATTTTTACTCAAATGAACTCGCTCGTTTCTGTTAGAAAGTCTTGGCGGATTTGGTAAAATAGCTCCACATAAATTGAACGTACCTAATCATGTTATGTAGTTTTCAAAGGACAAATAAGCAGAAGTGAATTGTAAGTCTTATCAAGTGACTAATATCTTTTCACACTAAGTACCAATCAGAAGGTGAAAAACTTGCACTTCTAGCGAAATTTTTTGAGCTTATTAACAAAAACTAAAGAAATTCTGAAAGTAAAAGCTAAAATTTCAAAGTTCAAATACCGTTCACACTATAACCCGACGACAAAAGAAAAAATGACGGAAATTTTGAATGAAACTTTTAACTCTTGATAGGATTCAATAATTTCACCTAACGGGGACGACATAATCATTGAATCTTAAATTTAAGAATTTCGGTTATCAGACAGGTTTCAAGTAGTTAAAATCAGAAGGATAGTGATTCACACTTTCAAATTGACTGACAACATAATCATCTAGTTCTGAAAAAAATAAATTCACTTTTAGAGAGACGACTCAAATATTTTAGGAAACATTTGCGTTTGTTTTCGATAGGTCTTTTATAGATATAGTCAAATTGCATCCCAATTCTAGTTTAAAATTGGGAAGAGCTCATTTTTGTCTACATCTCCTTTCATAATATAACCCAACACAAAAAGTCAAAATGACGGAATTTTTCAAAAAAAGTCCCATTAAATCAATATGGAATAACTTCTTTCCATGAAAAATTCCCTTTTGAATAGAACTAAAAATCTAGGTATGAGCTTGAATGAAATTCAACACTTCATCAATGATAATCAGCTTGATATTCAGATGTTTATTGAAGAAGAAAAAAGAAGAGTTAAAAGGGCGATTACAGATTTACAGTTAAGTTTGATGCACTTATCTAGATTAAGGGAGAAGTTAGAAAAGGATCTAGAGATAACGCCAACAGTTCTAACATTTTTTTCAAAGATGGATAACAAAGAAGATCTTCAAAAATCATACACGGATAGACTACCGAAGAATATTGATAAAATTCCAGCATTTAATGCATACGAATGGCGTATGTTTGTGAAAGATTTAAGTTTTTGTTTCGAAAAAGATTTACCGGTGACTCAAAAGAAAATGATTAAGTGTATTTTATATTGGAAAAAAGAAGTTTTGAATAGACAAGAAGTGACCCAGCCGTTGATAGAATTTGTGGAAAATTTTATAAACAAAATTTCACTAGTGTTGCATAAAAACATTTTAGAATATTCTGAAAAGTCGGTTTTCTGAAAATAGGTCAAAAGAAACTGTGCTGACGCAGAGGATGACTTTTTCCAGAAAATTTTTTACTTGTTATTCAACTGAAAACCAAAAGTAACGAACCATTTTTCCTCTTTCTCAGGTGGGAATTAACTTTTCAACCCAACATTCAAAGGGCCGAAATAGTAAATAACGAAAGAAACGTTTGATTTGGAACACCGATTTTTTCGTTTTCGTCTCCAATTTGACGAGAAACGTAAGGAGAGCGGAAATCATGGTTAAAATCAACTGACTCTGCACGCCTTTTTCACTTTGAGAAAAGAACGTTTTACTGGTCATGTGTTGTTTGATGTGTTTGAAAAACAATTCGATTTGCCAACGAGCGTGATACATATCGGAAATCTCTTTTGAAGAGACGTCCATTCGATTGGTAATAAATTGAAATTCACGTCCACTTTTATCTTGAATAGTAACTAGTCGGAAATTTGCGGTCAGATAGGTTTTAGAACCTAAACGAACGAGCTCATCTCGTAGAATTTCTGCTTCCGACGATTTCTCCAGGGGGTCTATCACGTGAACGTTGGTATTTTTCTTGATCCGAGTGACGAAGAAATAGCCGTCCCAATGCATCTGATCCATTTTTTCAAAATCTAAGTAGCCACGGTCAAAAACGTAGGTCGCTTCAGGTTTGTTCACCAGCAAGGGTAGTTGATTGACATCATGTTCACGAGCATTCGTTAAGGTAAAATCAGTAGGATACATCGTAGTATCATCCATATAACAGTAGTTTAAGTGCAATTTAATCCCTGACTTGGTTTTCCGAAAAGTCGCCCATTTGTGGCGATTGAGACTCAGAGAAAACGTACTGGAATCAATTAGATACAGACTATTTCGCTTAGTTGGCTTGATTTGATGTTGGACTTTTTCTAACAGTTGTTGGAAAATTTCCTCTAATATTTTGGGTTCAAGGGCATTAAAGGCACGAGACAATTGGGAATGACTAATGGTTGTCACATCGGTTTCAACTTGAAGGGATTCGTTGATAAGAGACGTGCTCAAGTCACGCAAGCTCTCTTTTTCTTCGTTAATGCCGTAGAGAAAAAGCTTCAAGACGGATTCAAAAAAAAGCTTTTTACGATACGCATTGTAGTGAATAACAAATTTTTTTGAGTAAACAGAAAGATTTTCTAAATTTATGGCAGAAAACCATTTATTAAATGCAGAATTTGTTTTATACTTATCCATGCTTTGGTCCTTTTTATTGGTCTTGGATAAGTCATCCAAGTGCTAGTATAAAGGATTTTTTTGTTTCATGGAATAGGTTATAATTTTAATGCAACACTAGTGACAAAATTTAAGTAATACTTTAGGAATGACAGAAGATCTCTATAAATTTTTAATTAAACGCATCAATGAATATGATAAATAAGGGTAACATTCGTTCATTTCAGTGAAGAACAGTTACTTTTTTAGCCACCATGATTGGTTTTAAAATTGTGTCACCACTGAAGGATATAGTTTAATGAGTCATGGGTACTTCCAAAAGTTACTAATTACTTTGGGCTTATCAAGTTGTGTGAAGACTACAATGTTTCTTTTAGTAACATGCATTAGGATGCTTATTTTCTAGTAAAAAAGGAATGTCAACTATTCGTAAAAAGTTGACATCAAAAAAATTCAATCAAAGGTTGTTATATCAACATTTTCAAGCTTTTTTTGTTTATTTGTTTTGTATTTCTACCCCCCTGTTAGATATAGGGGGTAAACGAAAAGTTGACGCGAAAAACGCGCCAACTTTTAAACAGCCAAAACCGGGATTTTATGCTTCGCACAACCCGGCTTTGACTGTTAAGTATGACTTTTGAGAAACTATTTTTTTAATTTGTACTTTAGTAGAAAAACTTCTAAACTAAATTTGCTAAAGATTTCTATTGAAGTTGCTAAACTATTTTTCAGGAAACTCGAAAATTGTTTCAATGGGAACATTGAGAACTCGTGAAATATCGATGGCTAGCTTTAGGGATGGATTATATTTAGCAGATTCCAGTCGGATAATAGTTTCACGGCGGACACCGACTTGATTGGCCAAGTCTTCTTGGGTAAGTTCTGCAAGCTGACGGTATTTTTTTAAATGACTAGTGTATTGTTCCATTCTCTAATTCACTCCCACTATTGTTTTTCATAGTACCAAAATGACAAAGCATAGGTAATGAAAGTAATACCCCAACCTAAAGCAGCAATTATAAGAATAGTCACACGTGAAATATCAAATAAAACAATGCCTGTTCCTACGATAAATAAAGTAATGGTTGGAACAAATAGGGTAGCGGCTTGTGCTTTTAAACGATTTTCAAAATAACGTTCGTCGGGCATTTCAGCTGCCAACTTGGCAGTAAAATACACGCTAAAAAATGCCAGAAAACTAAAATTGAATAAGTCGTTGATATTGTGAGTAAAAAAATAACGAAAACCCAACAAACCGAAAAAGCCGAACAACCAGATGAAACGAATATACTTTCGTCGGGTATACTTTTTATTACTTAGTTTAAGATGAGACATGTTACAGACCTCCTGATAATGTTGATAAAATGATTGCAAATAGTATCATAATCACCGGCACGATATACTTTCGTGGATGATGCCATAAGTCACTTTCTACTTTCCAATCAAGTAATGGAAATTTCATTTCCAAAGTAACTGTTAGTAACGAACTGGTAATTGAAAACAGTAAGGAATTTAAGACCATGACCGAAGAGAATGGCCCAATTATCATTTGCCAGCTGACCAATAAAATTATACATGAAACGATGTTTACAAAAAAGAGAAAATTCGCATATGGTAAGAGGATTTTTTTTGTCTGTCTTGGCAGAGCTCGTATTTGATGATATAAATCTTTATCACTCGACAAAATGATGCCTAAAGGCGTATTTAGGCACATAAATACAAATCCAAAGGACATAAAATTGGAAGGCAAATAATGTCCAGCCATTAGTGAAAACAAGACTCCAAAAAGCCATATCATCAGTGTATTTATAATATATCTTTTATTGCTTATCAAGTATCTTAAAATATAAAAAATAAAATTATCTCTTGTATGTTCAATGATATCCTTACTACTTTCTTTTTTTTCAGTGTGTATAGCAAAAGGAAAGATGAGAAATCCACTAATAAAGAAACACGCTATCATACCAATCAAATTAGATGGATAAAAATGACTGACCGCCAAATAAACAATCAATAAGGTACCTACTTTTGTAAGAAAGATGTATAAAGTCGTGGTCAGAAAAACAGCTGAGTAAAATTTTATAGGATCTTCCGGTAACATCAGCTGCCCCTGTAGGTTTTCGATTGTCGTGTCAGCAGATAGAACTTGAATAAAACCTCCAATCGTCAGAAAAGCCGTTGTCAGATAAAGAACCGTTGGACTGATCATTAGCTCAATTCCAGAGGTATGTATTCCTGCAAAGAGAATAACCCAAAGGATAAGGTTTCTGGGCAAACGTTCATACTTTGCGCCCATAAAGTTTTTCATATTAATTTTAAGTATTCTTAACATGAAGAGCCTCCCGGATGATGTCCTCGTTAATTTGCTGGTCTTTAAACTCCCTGTCAATCTGTCCTTTTTTTAAGACAAGAACTCGATCAGCCGTTAAGCAGATACTTTCTAAAATATGAGAAGAGAACAGAACGGTTCCAATTGTGCGGTAATTGTTGATTAAGTCATAAAGATATTCAGTACTTTGAAAATCCAATCCGTTTACTGGCTCATCAAGAAATAGAAAAGGAGGACAGAGGGCAAACCCAGTGATTAGAAAAACTTTTTTTCTATTTCCGGTAGATAAATCACGAATCAACTTATTCTGATAATTAGTAAAGTTAAAACCTAGCAGCAAATTTTCTTTTTTTTGTAAATCGATTTTTTTGTCATATGAATCGAAAACGTGCTGAAAATACTCATTGAAAGTATAATACTGGAATGAATTATCTTCTGAAAACACAGTATAACGAGTCTTTTTAAAATTACGATCGGAGTAGTTTATTCCACCTGTATAGTTCTTGTGTACTCCGGATAGAGTATTAATCAAGGTGGTTTTCCCAGCACCATTCAATCCTATAAGTCCAACTACTTCATTAGTAGAAAGATTCAAAGTTAAATGATCAATGATAGGTTTTCCTTTTTGGTACCAGATGGTTAAATCTTTGAAAGATAAGCAACTATCCATAATTTAAACTATCCTTCCTTATTTTGTTTGAATGCAGAATAGAGAAACACCGCACCAATTATAAGCGACAAAGCACTGTACCACCAAGACAGGTTTTCACTGACTAAGTTAAGTATCCCCACAATAATCCAAATTAGCCCAATAATTATTCGAAAAAATTTTTTACTCATAACAATCATATCCTTTCTTAGTGATATATTTGCAACTTTATATTACAAATATATCACTTTTTGTGAAGAGTTCAAGTGAAAAGTTTAATAATTTTTGCTTTAAATAAAAAATAAAAGTTGGCCTAATAATTGTGCCAACTTTAATCAACGTCGATTGTAAAATTAAGCTAGACAACTAAAAAGATCATTTGTGCTACACTCAAAATAGTTCCGACCAAAGAATTATTAAAGAGTGAGTACAAATGACCTACACCCATCTTACAACAGACGACTGGTAATCATAGAGTCTTATTTCAAAAATAATCAATCCGTTGCCAAAACTGCGCAATGCTTAGGACGTGCGCGACAAACGATTCATAACGTGTATCAATTTTTGAAAACTGGTGCTACGATACTGAACTACTATCAACAATACAAAGAAAACAAAAAACGCTGCGGTAGACGCTCGATTGCTTTACCAGAGGAACAAAAAGAATATGTTCAAAAGAGGGTTGTTCAAGGGTGGACACCGGATGTGATTGTCGGCCGCTCGGAAATGAAACTTGATTGTTCAGTCCGTACACTGTATCGAATGTTTCAAACTGGCGCATTTAATGTGCGTGATTTGCCTATGAAAGGCAAACGAAAACCAAATGGACACCAAGAAAAACGTGGGAAACAAGCTTTTCGGCGCAGTATACATGAGCGCATCAAGGAGCATCCAGAATTTGAAAACGAGTTTGGCCATCTTGAAGGAGACACTATTGTCGGTCGAAAACACAAAAGTGCTGTTATTACATTGGTGGAACGTTTGTCAAAAGTGATTATTACATTGAAGCCAGCCGGTAGACAGGCAATGGACATTGAAAATCGAATTAATCATTGGTTTCAAATGGATCCTAAACATCTGTTTAAATCAATTACGTTTGACTGTGGGAAAGAATTTTCAAATTGGAAAGCTATGGGAAATCAAAATGATATTGATATTTATTTTGCGGATCCAGGCACCCCGTCACAACGCGCTCTAAATGAACATTCAAATGGATTATTACGTCGTGATGGATTAGTTAAAGCCATGGACTTCAATGAAGTATCAGAATCATTTATTCAAGCTGTTGCTTCCAAACGAAATCACATCCCAAGAAAATCTCTAAAGTATCAAACACCGATGGAAATATTTTTGAGAAATATAAAACCAGATGATTTGTCTAACTTAATTTGACAAATGAAATTATTAAAAGATATGAATGATTTATTAGCTTTGGAAAATCAGAGAGATACAAAAACGGCTTTTCTTATCCAAAATGCGATGTTTTATGTAGATGATGCTTACTTTGCAGCTCAAATAGAATCAGGTAGTGAAAATAAAGAGTGCTAAGAGTGGGTGAATTAATGATATTTTCGGTGAAAGTGACTCCATCTGATTATGAAGAAATAGAGTGTTTGTTGATTAATGCTGATAGTGTTGAAACAGCTTTGTATTTAGCTGAAAAAGAAGTGAAAGAGAATAATGAGTATTTAGGTATAGAAATAGAACCGAATTTTAACATAGAAGAAGTTGTTCTGAAAAATAATAAAGTATTAGCCACTGTGATTAACTGGTAGTATAGTCAACATGTCATTTATCTTATAAGTAAAAACTTCACGCCTTTATCATCAGCGTGGAGTACATAAAGTTTTTAAAATAAAATTTACCACAATATATTGTAGCATACCTCATGTAAATTATAGATAAATCCCATTAAAACACTATATATGGTGTTTTTGACTAGAAACACAAGGTTTGACATTTTTATTTATCCGAAGTATTATTTCGTTAGTAGATCTAGCTCATACCGTCCGCGGTTGGGCATTTTTTTTTAGGGAGAAAAGCTAATGAATGCTAGAAAGAGTATCGCTGATAACCGTCCATTCAAGACAATAGATGATCAAATATTAGGGTTAAAAAGTAGAGGTTTAATAATCGAAAATGTTAGTCACACTAGAGATGTATTGTTGAAAAATAATTATTATTGTGTGATAAACGGCTATAAAAAACCGTTTTTAAAGTTAGATAATAACAGTAAATGTGTTATACCTGAGGAGTATAATGAAAAAACTAGATTTTCAGAAATATATAACCTTTATAAAATGGATAAAGAACTCCGGAGTACATTGTTGAATGTTATTTTGAGTTTTGAAAATAAGATGAAGGCACTAGTTTCCTATCAATTTTCTCTCCAACATCCAGAAAAGTATAGTTATTTACATTATTCGAATTATTCAGATAATCCCAATGATCTTTCTGATGTTCTAAAGAATATTCAAAAACTCTCGAATAAAATTGAAGTACATAAAACAAAGAAATATGATAATGCGATTAAACATTATATTAACAGACACAGTAATGTTCCTCTCTGGGTTTTGTCTAATTTTTTAACATTTGGAGAACTGCAGTACTTATTTTTATCTTTGGAAGATAAAGTAAAAAACGATGTTGCTAAAGTAGTTAGTATAGATTTTCAAAAAGAAACTAAATCGGTCGAGAAAATTGATATTGAAGAGTTGAAGATGATATTAAAAACAGCAAACCTCTTTAGAAATGTATGTGCTCATGATGAGGTTTTATATAATTACAAAATGGGTAAGAAAATAAAATCTAGGATATTTATAAAATATTTTGATGATAACCGAAGTTTCAATCCTTCTTCTGGATTGAAGGATTGCGATGCAACCCTATTTGTTATGATTTCACTCTTGAAATTAGTGTTATCTAATAAAGAATTTAGGGAGCTTATCAGAAATATTGATCGAATTTTCAAAACTTATCATAATAAATTTAACTCTGTGGATTTTAAAATAATTATGGCAGAAATGGGGTTCTCTCCGAATTGGAAAGACCAGTTAAAAATAAAAGTATAGCTCCATCCACACTTGGATAGGGCTTATTTTTTTGTGCCAAATTTTGTGCCAAAAATAATTGCAACACCAAGAAACGTATAGCTATTAAATTGCAATATAAAAGAAGAAACTTGCTTTTTAGCAACGTAAATTAGCTAAATGTACATAATGAAGTTTGTAGGGGACGTTTAAAAAGGATCATCAACCTTGAATTATATGAGGGAGACGATCCTTTTTGTTAATTTTCTTCTAAAATTCCACCAAAAAATCTTCCACTACTTTCGCAAATAAAAAAGATTGCTCTGTATTTAATTCATGTTTACCATTGGTGATGAGATATAATTGGCTATTTGGAATTAGACTAGCTAATTCTTTGGCTGAGGGTAAATTAGGTTGATCTTTTTCTCCGCAGATAATAAGTGTTGGCAGGTTTATGTTAGCCACTTAATTTTATAAATGAAGTGAAGATAAAGAACCCATCAATTGAAGAGCTTGTTTTTTCGCTAAACCTAGTTGAGTAAAACTTTTTTTCGGTAAAAATCGGAAAACGGTATTTTGAAAGAAAAGTAATGCTTTATTAGGTGTTTCAAATTGTGGAGCAGATAGAATAACACCTTTTAAAAATGGATGAGGAGTGATAGCTTGTTTCAACGCCAAAATTGCTCCTAAAGATAATCCGCAAAGAACAAAAGGTTCGTCAACGAATCCAAGTTTTTTGAGAGAAATGAATCTAGACTATCTAAAGAAAGAATTTCATCATCCGTCACATGATGAAATAAATGAATGAGAGATGAAGAATAGTTTGTCGGTAAGCATTCGATCACAGAGTCCCAAGATTTTGCTGTTTGTCCTAATCCGTTTAGAAAGATGATTTTCATTTTCAAACTCATTTGTATATAAAATATGTCTTATTTTATCATAAGAAACTATGTTATAAAAAAATCATATCCATCCGAAACTGATTATCTTTATCATTTAGCCTTTTTGGTGTGTAAAAGTGCTATAACAGAAGTAGAGAAGAATCAATCAGAAAAGGGGATGGAAATAATGAGAGCACGGATAGGTACGATTATTTGTACAGTTTTTTTGATTATTGGCTTCATTTTTGATCTGGGTTTACAATGGGAGTATAGTTGGTTGCTTTACTTATTAGCTATCGTTGCTGGTGGAATTGAGCTTACGATTGATGGTGTAAAAGAGCTAATTCAAGAGAAACATTTTAACGTAGATTTACTTATGATGATTGCGGCAGTTAGTGCAGGGATGATTGGTGATTGGCGCGAGGGAGCTTTGTTGATTTTTATTTTTAGTATGAGTCATTTGCTAGAAGAGTATGCAACTGAAAAAAGTGCAAGAGAAATTAAACGTTTAATTAATCGGCAACCTCAGACTGCTCGTAAAATATTGGAGCAAGGTGGTTATCAAACGGTGCAAGTGGAAGATCTATTAGTAGGAGATCATCTAGCAGTTTTTAAAGGTGAGAACATTCCAACGGATGGTATCATTTTAATGGGAGCATCGGAAATTGATGAATCAGTGGTGAATGGTGAAAGTATGCCACAGATGAAGGAAATTGGAAAAGAAGTTTTCGGTGGAACTATCAATCTAGGAAACGAATTAACCATTGAAGTCAACAAAGAAAAATCGCAAACGGTTTTTGCAAAAATCATTCAGTTGGTGGAAAAGGCTCAAAATAGCCAAACGACAACTGAAAGTTTTATTCAAAAAGTGGAAAACAGATATGTTATGACAATAGTTTTGGGTGTTCCCTTAGCGATTTTATTCTTTCATCTTATCTTAAATTGGACATGGAATGAAAGTTTATATCGTGGTGTGAATTTGTTAGTTGTAGCTAGTCCTTGTGCTCTGGTTGCGAGTAGCACACCAGCGTTATTGAGCGCGATTAGTAATGGCGCGCGTCATGGTGTCATATTCAAAGGAGGAACTTATTTAGAAGAATTAGCCGAAATTAAAAGCATTGCTTTTGATAAAACTGGCACGCTTACGAAAGGACAACCTAGTGTGACTGATGTTGTTTGGGTCGCGCCTGAAGAAGAGATTCTACCTTATGTCCTTGGTTTGGAAGCGAAAAGTACCCATCCTTTAGCAAAAGCTATTCTAAATCATTGGGAAAATATAAATAGTAAACGATTGGTTACCGAAGAATTGACGGCACAAGGAATTCAAAGCACGGTCGAGGGAACTATTTATTATATTGGAAAAAAACGAGGCAATTATCCTGATACAGAAACAATCGAAACTTGGAAAAAACAAGGAAAAACAGTTATTTATGTAGAGTGTAATCATGATTTTGCTGGAGCAATTGCTTTACTGGATACCTTAAACAAAAATGCCAAATTAGCAGTAGACTATTTTAATCAAGTAGGAGTCCATACGCTGATGTTGACAGGAGACAACTATCAAACTGCAGAAACAATCGCTAATGAATCCGGCATTAAAGAATTTAAGGCAGAGTTATTACCAGAGGATAAAGTGAATTTTGTGCAAAATCAAAAAAGTACTTTAGGGAAAAATGCGATGGTTGGCGATGGCGTTAATGATGCTCCAGCTCTTGCGACAGCTACGATTGGTGTAGCAATGGGTGAGGGAACTGATGTGGCAATGGATATTGCAGATGTAGTTATTATGGAGAATAACTTAGCTAAGTTAGTATACACTCACAAATTGTCTCAAAAAATGAAAAAAATTATTAAACAAAATATTATATTTAGTGTGGCGGTGATCGCTGTTTTGATTGTTGTGAACATTCTTCAAGTTTTGACAATTCCTTTAGCAGTTGTCGGTCATGAAGGGAGTACAATTTTAGTCATTTTGAATGGTTTAAGAATGTTGAAAAAAATCAAATAAAAAACAAGTCCATGGTAGATTGTGATCATGGACTTGTTTTAATTGAATAGCGATTGATGTATATAAGAAAAGTGGTAAAAAAATTTCAAATCGATTCCACCGTTCGAAAAAAACGAAAAAGTCGAACACGAGCTTGCGCCACTGTTCGAAAAAACGAGAAAATCGAACGCGGGCTCATGCCACCGTTCAAAATATCCAAAAATTCACTTGTAGAATTAATTTTTCTTAGAATAAACCGAACCATCCGATAAGACTACTAATCATCATGATACTGATTGGGCTAAGTTTTTCCTTTGTCAAAAAAAATAATGAGACTAAAACAAATAAGAATGAATAGATACCACTTATAGCTGAGAATCCTAGTTGAATAGCAACGAAAAAAATAATTGCTACAGATGCGGCATTCACACCTTCTAATAGGATAGTTATCCAAGTGATAGATAATAATTTTTCGTAAAAGGGATAAACAATACCGATAAATAAAAATGGGGGTAAGAAAATGCCAACAGTAGCTAAAAAACTGCCCGACAGTCCGTTTAAAAGATAACCGATAGCTGTTGCAGTTGTAAAAACTGGGCCAGGTGTTACTTCACCAATGACGACCATATCTAATAGTTCTTGATGAGTTATCCATTGTAAGTTTTCAACAAAAGTGGTTCTTAAAAAGGAAATCAATACATACCCACTACCATAAAGTACGGAGCCAATTTTGATAAACGAAAAGAAGAGGAAACTTAAACTAAAAGGTTCTATACTAGATAATTTATTTTTTGAATGAAAGAAGTGTAAGTAGAGTGATAAGAGCCCACCAAGTGCTAAAACAGTAAACTCTGAAAAATTGAAGAATAAGAGCATTAAACAAATGATAAAAATAAAGCTGGTATTTGCTGTTTTAAAACTACTTTTAGATAGTTTATAAACAGCTACCAAAATAATGGAAAAAATAGCAGGTACTGCACCTTCGAAGATAGTTGCAATTTGTGGGATATCTTTGTAAGAAACATAAAACGCAGTGATGGCAATAACGACACTTACAGCAGGTAAAATAAAGGAGAAACCAGCGATGAGTAAACCGATAAATTTCGCTTTTTTATAACCGATAAGTAAAGCCATCTCAGTTGAATTTGGTCCGGGAATTAAATTGGTGAAGCTTAACATAGTTAAAAATTCTTTATCACTATACCAATGTCTTTTTTCTACAACTTCTTCTCGCATGAGGGCAATATGAGCAGCTGGTCCACCATAAGCAAAAAATCCTAATTTTAAAAAAATATGCAATAATTCTTTGTAAATTGACATGGGAAAACCTCCGTTAGAAGTTAATTTATTTAAAATAAGTATAGCAAGGGCAATTTTCTGAGGTCAAAGTTAATTTTGTGTTATTTATGTAAATTTTATTGTAGAAACTTCAACTTCGGTAATAACACATAAAAGTGAGTACTTGAAAACGATTTCTGATACAATAGAAATAAGAAAAAAAGTTCAAAAATAACTGAGGTGTATGGGATGTATAGAGCAAAGAAAAATAGACAAAGAATAGTTATCATCATCTTGTCAATAATATTGGTGATTACTTGTCTTGTTACGGGGTGGCTAGTGATGAATAGTTTATCCAACACTAATGAAGGGCAGGTAGAATCTTCACAGGGAGTTGATCATTCATCATCCAATGAAGAATCAGAGAATGAGAATCAACCAGAGGACGAACAGGAACCATTGAGTGAACCCTTGCTAGGATTGACGGAAAAAGAAACATTTGAAGAGACGTTTACCCCGAAAGAAGGAGAATTTATTTTACGTTCAGTTGGAGATTTATTGATACATGATCGGATATCTAATTTAGCAAATATTGAACATCCGATCCATCAAGAAGCCATCGCTCAACTTGAAAAAGAAGGAATCGACGTGAATTCTATTAGTGTGGAAGATTTTGGAGATTCAGAGACACACTATGATTTTGCACCGATGTTGGCTAAGATTACACCTTATACTGAATACGCAGATGCGACAATTGCTAATCTGGAAGTTATTGCTGCTTATCCAGATTTACCGGTTTCTGATTATCCACAGTTTAATGCTCCAAATACAATTTTAACAAACATCAAAAAGATGGGCGTTGATATTGTTAGTAATGGAACGAATCATACTTTGGATTATTACAGTGAAGGGGCGCTATTATCAATCAAACATATCAAGGAAGCTGACCTGATGTATGTAGGTAGTTATGAAAGCTTTGAAGATCAACAAACACCGAGAGTGATTGATAAAAACGGCATCAAAGTAGGTTTTTTAACGTATTCATATGGAACAAATGGTATCCCCGTAGAAGCGGAAAAAGAATACACAATCAGTTTAGTTGATATTGACCGTATGGTAAAAGAAGTCCGAGAATTGGATGAAATTGTTGATGCGGTGGTAGTGACCCTTCAGTTAGGTCAGGAATATGATACGTTGCCAGATGATAATCAACGCTTTGTCTTTGAAATGCTTAGTGAAGCAGGGACGAAACTAATTTTAGGTGGACATCCTCATGTCTTACAGCCGATGGATTGGTACAACAATAATCAAACATTTGCCATTTATTCTCAGGCTAGCTTTCTTTCAGGACAGGAACGTGCAGATAATAAACAAGGTGGAATTACAGAAGTTACTTTCAAACGTCAAGAAGATGGAGAAGTAGTGGTAGCAAATCCTAAATTTATGCCAACTTATATTTTTGGCGCACCCGAAGAACAAATGTACGAAGTAGTTCCTTATGCAGATTTTGCTAAATATGGTATCCCTGATGGTCAGGCATGGTGGGATACGATCAAAGCGAGAATGACTACTTATACAGATGAATTTAAATATGTCACTTATTTGGAAACAAGTAAAACAATTGAAGAAGAAAATAAGTATCGTTAATCTTAAATTCAAGAAAAATTTAAAAAAAGAAGAGCAAAACTGCAACAAGAAATTTTGTTCTTCTTGTTTTTGTATTTTTTCGTAAAAAAGTATAATTTACCTATAGAACTTGATAAAATAAAAGCAACGTCATGTACGTAAATAAATGAACTAATTTTCCATAATTTGAAAACGGTTAAATTAGCTTGTTAAATTGAAAGGAATGAAGAAGATGGGATTTCCAGAAAATTTTTTATGGGGTGGGGCAACAGCCGCCAATTAGTATAAAGCTGGCTATGTATCAGGAGGAAAAGGTCTAAGCACGTTGGATGCTATTACTGGAGGTAATCAAAATGAACCTCGAATGATTACTTTTAAAAAAATGGAGAAATCAAACGAATTACCAGAGAAGAGAGTCTTCCTGAAGGTGCCGTTGGTTATATCGATCCAGAGCAATAATATCCAAGCCATGTAGCAACTGATTTTTACAATCATTATAAAGAAGATATCGCTTTATTTGCTGAAATGGGCTTTAAATGTTTCCGCTTCTCTTTCGCTTGGTCAAGAATTTGTCCAAAAGGAACAGACGAGATTAATGAAGAAGGCTTGAAATTTTATGATGATGTCATTGATGAATTATTAAATTATGGGATTGAACCAGTTGTAACAATTAACCATTTTGATATTCCAATGTATTTGGCTGATGAATATGATGGTTGGTCAAATCGTAAAGTAATTGACTACTTCTTATTCTTCTGTGAAACAGTCTTTAAACGTTATAAAGATAAAGTGAAGTATTGGATGACCTTTAATGAAATCAATTTCTTAAGAAGTTGGACACAAATTGGGATTCACAATAGTGATCAACAAACGAAATTCCAAGCGGTTCATCATTTATTTGTAGCAAGTGCAAAAGACGTTCTTTTGGGTCACGAAATTAACCCAGATTTCCAAATTGGAATGATGGTCTCTTATATTCCTAGCTATCCAATGACGAGTCAACCGGAAGATGTTTTCGCAGCAATTGAATACAATCGCCAACACGAATTTTATATTGATGTTCAAGTAAAAGGTTATTATCCTGAACACAAATTGAAAGAATTTGAACGTAAAGGTATTACAATTGTTAAAGAAGACGGCGATGATGAAATTATTGCCAAAGGAAAAGTTGACTATATTGGTTTTAGTTACTATATGTCAACAGCTTCTACAGTCAATCCTGAAAAAGTAAAATACGTTGGTGGTAACCAAGTGCCAGCAGTTAAAAACCCTTATTTAACAGAATCTGAATGGGGTTGGGCTGTTGATCCATTAGGTCTAAGAATTTCATTAATTCAAATGTACGAACGTTACAATGTTCCATTATTTATTGTTGAAAATGGTTTTGGAGCTATTGATGAATTTAACGAAAATGGTGAAATTATTGATGATTACCGTATCGATTACTTTGCCAAACATATTCAATGTATGAAAGATGCAGTTGAACTTGATGGGGTAGAATTGATTGGTTACACTCCTTGGGGTTGTATTGATTTAGTTTCCGCTGGAACGGGTGAAATGAAAAAACGTTATGGCTTCATTCATGTAGACATGGATGATACAGGAAACGGCACACTAAAACGTACGAAGAAAAAATCATTTGATTGGTACAAAAACTTCATTGAATCAAATGGTGAAAACTTATAAAAACAACGAATAGTTGATTGAACACGTATGAAAAGAAAATTTTAAGTTTGTGGAAACTTAGAATTCTTCTTTAAATGCGTGTTTTTTTGATGAATCATTTAATTACATAAAGCTGGAAGGAAAAATGTAGAAAGATTATGGGTTATTTTCTCTAAATTTTTAAAATCAGTAGGTTAAGTGAAGATAAAAAGAAGCTTTTTGGTGATCTAAAATAACTAATAGCTTTAATTTTCTTAATTATAATAAAAAAATCATTTTACATGTAACTTTTTATGACATGAGTCTTGATTTTTAAATTTCCCCATGATATAGTATTAAAAACGAATAACAGAGTTGCAAAACTCGCCTTATGAAAGCATGTTCGTTTCCCTATTTTATGTAATTTCCTCTATTTTTATTGGAAATACCGGTAGTTTTGGTATGCTACCAACCCTTATTTGGTCGAAGAAAAAGTTAGTGCCTTTTTCTTCGATTTTTTTTATTTAAAAAAGAACAGAGTGAAATTTTCAAGCTACTTATGTTAATTTATTTAACATAAAAAGGCTTGGGAATTTATTTTATTTATAAATGATAGAATAAAGTATGTATATTATTCATACTCGCGCATGAATTTTAAAGAGAAAAATTGACATTTGTTTCATTTTTAACTAAAATTTCCCTTGTAATGTAAATGTTATGTTTTATAACATTTGCAAAAAGAGAGGAGTGACAAAGATGAATTCAACTATTCTATTGGTTTGCTTAGCCGGAGAGAGTGCAAAACTTTTGGCTCAACGGATAAAAGAAGCCGCATCAGAAAAAAGTGAACCGTTAAATATTCAGACGTGTTCTTTTGCGGAAGTTGATTTTTTCATTCGACAAGATGTAAAAATGATTCTTTTAGCTCCCCATGTCAGTTTTTTAGAGAAACAATTAATAGAAAAAATAGATTCAACAGTTACTTCATTAGCGATTATTCCAGCAGCCTATTATGGCAGAATGAATGGTTTAGGTGTACTCAATTTAATTAACAACCAATTGGAACAATTAGTTATTTAAGAAAGACTAACTATATAAAGTCAAGTGAAAATAAATAAAATCTTCTGATTGAAAAATAACGAATAAGTGCATCACAAATAAACCTCAGAAAGATTATTTTTTCACTACTGACGAATTTCATACGGTTCATTCTTTGTTAGAATGGCATGAATAATATAGCATAGCTTTCTTGAAACAGCGCCAATCGCTGTAAGATGGTGTTTTCCTTCTGCTCGTTTCTTATCATAAAAGGCTTTGAAAACTGGATCACATCTGGACGCAATGAGTGCCGCTTGAAACAGTGCTTTTCTTAAGTAGGGAGAGCCACGTTTACTCATCACGTTGTGAGTGGCTTCATATTCACCAGATTTTGAGACAGACGCATCGATTCCTGCGTAAGCTACTAGTTTTTTAGGCGTAGAAAATTTCTGAATATCGCCAATTTCACCTAAAATCGTCGCACCAAGGACAGCTCCAATACCAGGAACGGTTTCTATGACCGAATGAAGAGAAGCCATTAATTGTGCAATTTCTTCTTCTGTTCGTTTAATTTGTTCTTCTAAAAAGCTGAGTTGATCAATCATAGAACGTAATTGAAAAACAAAGGCATCTTGAGCAAAACGAACACCAAAAGAATGAGCGGCGGCTGTTTTCAGTGCCTCTGCCTTGCTTTGTCCAACACGACTTCGACTCGCTACACGGAGTGTTTCAGCTAATGTTTCGGCAGAAACTTGATTGAATTCATCAGGAGACGAAAACTCAGATAGGACGGCTTTGGAGGCCTTGCCAAAAATGCCAACTTTTGAAAACACCTTTTCGTACTCAGGAAAGATTTGGTCTAGTATGGCAATGACTTTTCGTTTAAAGTCGCCAGCTGTGCCAACAAGATATGAACGATAACGAGTCAATTGACGTAAGGAGAACATGGTTTCGTCCGCTAAAGCTGTTTCGTTGAATGAACCGTAGCGAATTAAGTCAGCAATTAATACTGAGTCGATACTATCATTTTTTCGTTTACGAATTTCAGTTCCTTTTCTCCAGCCATCTGTTTGAATGGGATTGATGACGTGAACAAGAAACTGTTGTTCATCAAGAAATGAGAAAAGGGCTAACCAATAGTGACCGGTGGCTTCCATACCAACAAGAAAGTCCTCTGTGGAATCAGAGAAAGAAGTAAGTCGTTCTAAAAGAGCGTGAGTACCGTCCAAAGAATTCGCAAAAGAAAAAACTTTAAGTAGGACTTTTCCTTCGTCATTCATGACGGAAGCGACGTGTGTTCGTTTGCCAATATCAATACCTAGATAAAACATAAGCACACCTTCTTTACAAAATTTGGATTGATTGCCACTCAACTGAAAAGCGTCACTACCTTGTTCTAGATACGGAGTAAGGCATTTGCCTTCAACATCTAACTCATTCGTAAACAGCTTAATAGAGAGAGGGATTAGTCTTTCGATTACGAGTTTGAAAACTCAAGGAAGAAACAATCTACCTCTCAATCCATTAAGTATATTTTCTCAAATAATTGAGTAAATACCAAATAAAAAATAACAAAAGGTTCCTAAGGTTCTCCTCTAAAAATCGGAAGATTAAAGCCTTAAATATAATATACAAGGAAGATAGACAAGTGACTTTACAAGAGAAAATCATCGAAGAATTAGGTGTCAAACCAACGATTGACCCCACAGAGGAAATTAGAAAAAGTATTGATTTTTTGAAAGAATATTTAAAGAAACATCCTTTTTTAAAAAGTTATGTGCTGGGAATTAGTGGCGGACAAGACTCGGCATTATGTGGAAGACTAGCCCAATTAGCTGTGGAAGAGTTACGAGCTGAAACTGGCGATGATTCTTATCAGTTCTTTGCTGTTCGGTTACCCTATGGCAAACAAGCAGATGAAGAAGATGCCCAACGATCTTTGGCCTTCATTCAACCAGATCACGAATTACGAGTGGATATCCAAGCTGCTGTTGATGGAGAAGTGGCTGTTTTAAAAGAAGCTGGTGTGAATGTTTCTGATTTTAATAAAGGGAACATCAAAGCCAGACAACGAATGATTACACAATATGCGATTGCTGGTGAACATGCTGGAGTAGTGATTGGGACAGACCATGGGGCAGAAAATATTACTGGATTTTTTACAAAATATGGAGATGGTGGAGCAGATATTCTACCTATTTTCCGATTAAATAAGCGCCAAGGAAAACTATTATTAGCAGAGTTAGGTGCTTCAGAAGACATCTATACAAAAATTCCAACGGCAGATTTGGAAGATGGTCAACCATTGATTGCGGATGAAGTAGCTTTAGGCGTGACATACGATGCAATTGACGATTATTTAGAAGGCAAAGAAGTACCTAAAAAAGCCAAAGAAACAATTGAGAATTGGTGGAATAAAACCCAGCACAAACGTTATTTACCGATTACTATTTTCGATGACTTTTGGAAATAATAAGGATAAAAACAAACAGGCTATGACGAACTTTTAAAGACGTCATAGCCTGTTTGTTGATTATTCGGGTTTGATTTCTAGTAATTTTTCAAATTCTTCACGAACCTGAGGAACATCTAGTCCCACAATTACTTGCAGGGAAGTTCCTTTTCTAACAACACCATGAGCGCCAATTGAACGAAAGGTACCATCTTCTGCGACTAGAGTTTCATCCGCTACACTGACTCTTAAGCGTGTGGCACAGTTGGTTACAGTTTTTATATTATCTGTTCCTCCTAAGGCTTCTAGATAATAAGCTGCTTTTTCAGCGAAAGGACTAATTTCAACAGTTTCTTCATTAGCGGAACCTGATTTTTTTTCTTTATAATCTTGACGACTATACAATTTAATATCAACAGTTTCTTTTTCTCTTCCGGGAGTTGGAAGATCCCATCTTAAAATTAAGAAGCGGAAGACAACTAGATAGATGCCAACAAAAAGTAAACCAATAATTAATTGGGTGAAAATTTCTGTTTTATGATTTGCAAACATTGGGATCCAGTTATTTGCCAGTAAACTTAACACTCCACCAGGCATATTTCCTACAACCCCAAAACCAAACATTGTGGCAGCCATTGTTGCTGCTAAGATAGAGTGAATCAAAAATAAAGGAGGAGAGATAAATAAGAACGTAAATTCTAAGGGTTCTGTAACGCCACCAACCATAGCGGTTAATGTCACAGGAATTAAAATAGAAAGGACTCTTTTTTTATTTTCTGGTTTAGCAGTTAAGTAAAGTGCTGCAGCAATTCCGACTGAGGCGAAAATTTTTGCATTCCCTTGAAGGGCAAAGCCACCAGCAGGGAACAATTCTTTTAAAGGTTGTGTGGATGCAGCAAAAGTATTCAAATTTTCCATCCAAGCAAATGTGATTCCTTCAGGAACAATTGCTGGACCATATAAAAACGGAGAAGCGACAAAATGATGGAGACCTGTTGGAATAAGGAATCGATCAAGGAAAGTATAAATCCAAACACCTAAAACACCAGAACCAGCCAAGAATGTTTGCATTGAAAAAATACCCACTTGAATTTTTGGCCAAATAAAGGCAACTAAAAAGGCTACAGGTAACATTACAAAGAAACCGAGTATGACGATATAAGCAGAGCCTTGAAAAATGCCTAACCAATCAGGTAGTTTGGTTTCAAAATAACGATTGTGTAGCCAAACTACGATGGCTGAGATGATAATAGCCCCAATAATCCCTGTGTCTAAGGTTTTAATATTAGCAATCATCTTTAATCCACTAGTCCCACCAGCATCTGTGGCAAAGTCTACTCCGAAGAAACCACCGAAATTCTTGAGCATACCGCTAACAAAATATTGAAAAGTTAAATAAAGCACAAAAGATTCCATAACAGCACGAGCATTGGCTTTTTTTGCTAAACCAATAGGTAAACCAATCACAAATAATAATTCCATTTGATTAAAAACTGTCCAAGCACCAGATTCAATAATTGACCAAATGCCATGCCACAAAGTACCTTCCGTTGCTATACTGCCAACAATCATCGGGTTTTTAAAAACTACTGCTAAAGAAACCATCAAACCTGAAAAAGTAAAAAGTAGAACGGGTGTAAACATTGCGCCCCCAAAACGCTGAATTTTTTCCATCAATTTCTATCACTCCTTCTATCTATTTGGTTGATTAGAATGACAATCATTCTAATCAACCAATCTGTACTAACTAACTCAAGAGCTAATAATTACATCAAAATCTGCATAAACTTTGTTAACATCCGTTCCGATGACAATTTGTAAGTCATGTTCGCTTTGTTTAACGATTGCAAGTGCCCCAGTTTTACGAATAGATTCTTCATCTACGACACTCATATCTTTAACGTTTAATCTCAAACGAGTCATACAGTTTGAATAACTAGAAACATTGTCTTTGCCACCAACAAATTGTAGAATTTTTTTCGCCATATAATAGTAGTTACTATGATTTAGTTTAAGTTGTAACTCTTCTTCAGTGACTTCATCACTAATTTCAATTTGTTCCACACGTCCAGGAGTTAGGACATTGTCTCTGATAATGATTGTTTTAAAAGTAAAATAGTAGAGAACCCCAAAGACTAGACCGATTGGGAAAATCATCCAAGCGCGTTCACCCAGATTGTATAACAAGGCGTATTGAATAATATTTTTACCACCACCGTGACTGACACCTAATAATGCGGTTACGACACCAGCTAAACCACTATACAATGCGTGGAAGAAATACAGCTTAGGAGAAGCAAACATGAAAGTAAACTCAATTGGTTCAGTAATACCACCTAAAACAGAAGTAATTGCTCCAGAAGTCATCAAACCTTTCACTTCTTCTTTTTGATCATCAAAGGCTGTTCGATAAATTGCATATGCAATTGCTGGTACACCGAAGAAGAAGGCAATATAAACACCGGGACCGTAAATTCCAGCAGCGACATCTCCTGCAAGGAAGCGAGGGGTAAGTCCTCTGACGATTTCACCTGTTTCTGTTGTATATGTGCCTAATTCAAATAAGAAATAAGCATTTAGTACATGGTGTAAACCGAATGGAATTAAAATTCTTTGTAGGAAAATGAAGAGAAATACACCAAGTACACCTAAACTAGCAATTCCGGTACTTAGAGCTGCCAACCACATTTGTGGGTAAACCCATACGATTGAAAACACATAAGCCATAACAATTGCTAAAATAGGAGAAAGGGTAATAACCATTTTTTCTCCACCAAAGAAGGCAAGGAAAGCTGGCACATTCCATTGACGGGAATAATTATATAAAATAGCGACCATTGCACCAAAGATAATTCCACCAAAAACGCCCATATTAATTGTTTCGTTCAAAAGAGCTATATTTGATTTGAATATCAAAAAAGAAATAGAAGTAGCAAACATGACGTAAACTTTTTCATTACCTTTTGAATAAGCAACTGCGGCAGCCATCGCAAAAATTAAATCTAAGTTTCCTATAATAATAGAACTAGCATTAGCAATGACAGGAACATCCATCATGGCTGGTGAGAACAGATTTCCGATGATTGCGGTAATTGGAATAATCGCAATAGGAATCATCATTGTTTTACCTAATAAAGACAACTGAGTAGAAATTTTATTCCATACTTTTTTCATTTGAGAAACATCCTTCCGTGAATCATTTATTTTGTTGTAATTGTTGAATACGTAAAACATGAATACTTAAATAAATTTGTTCGTTTTCACTAAGTTTTTTTTCAAATAATTGTTTAGATAGAACATTTGCTTTGTTTGTAACCTGATTCAATTTAATCAAGTCCATTTCTTTAATTCGCAAGAATCCATCTCCTAAAATAACTTCGCTGGTATCTTTTTGATTGCTAATCAATCGTTGGGCTAAAAATTTTAAGTGAACAATTAATCGCTCGTAAATCCAATCATTGTAGGCCCCTTCGACTTCGTAGCTTTCGCTAATGATTCGAATCATTTCTTTAATAAATTCTGTGATTCGATAAACATCAGTATTATTTCCTCGCATGGAAGCATTCAAAACATGCATTGCTAAATAGGAAGCTTCATCATCATCGAAAGTTGTCTTGTATTTTTTATTTACCAACTCAACTCCAAATTGCCCAACAGCAAATTCTTTTGGATAAAAAACTTTAATTTCCGTCATCAATAAATTAGGAACAATAATGTCTTGATGAAACATTTCTATTTTAAAGGAAATATGATCTGCAAGTTGGAGTAGTAGAGAGTCCAATAGAGGATAATCAATGGTTGCTTGAGCTTTAATAAAAATTTCTCGGGCAATTTCTAAAACTTCTACATCAATGCGATCAATAATTTGTTGAATGTCTTGTTTATTTGGTTCAGATAATTTAAAAAATTGATAACTTTCATCAAAGGGTAATTCTTTTTTGCCACGCACTTTATGTCCAATTCCTCGACCGGTAACCAAAGCAACTTGATCGGTATCAGTAAGCACGGCAACAATGTTATTGTTGTATATTTTTAATATTTCCATAAGCTATCTCAAACCTTTCATCACAGAGTGTGGAGAAACTTGATTTCTTGTTCGGTATGAGCAGATTGACCTCCTTCGTGTCCACTAAAAGGATAGTAGAAGATTTCTTTTGGAGACTGTATGCGATTATAGGTGGCGAAAAATGCTTCTGCCGGACAAACATTGTCAACACCACCAACTGAAGCGAGTAAAGGAACAGTTAGTTTTTCCGCTAAATTTTTGGTGTCAAAATAACTTTGATTGTGTAAGATGAGTGCTAATTTATCTGGATCATGTTTACAAATTGATTGAAAAGCCTTAAAAGAACCAGTTCCTTTCAAAATACGTTGATCAATGTCGCTGTTACTTGGTACATTGGCAAGTATGGCGGTTGCATTTTGTATAAGGCAACCAATTGCTACAGCTAAACCACCTGCTTGGCTAGTTCCTTCTAGCACGTACTCAGAATAGCCTAACTTTTCTGGTAAAAGAGAAGCCAGCATCATATCAGTGTAAATCATTTTTAAGTAACACGTTTCTAAATTAAAAGCATTTAATGTGATAACTTCTGACATTGGACCCATTAGTGGTGTATTACAACCAGTTTCTCCTCCTTGAAGTCGTACATCAAAAGTTAATACATCGTAACCAGCATCTAACCAATGAAAATAAAGATGAGGTTCACGCTTTGAACTTCGATAACCATGGCTGGTTAACAAACATTTTTTGTTTTGATTATTCTTGCTACGAATGTACCAACCATAGACTTTTGTGCCATCTAATGCAGGAAATACAATTTTAAAAATTTCTTTTGTTGAATAAAAATAAGTTTCTTCTGTTAATGAATAAGTCAAATTAAATTGGATTACTTCTCGAATCTGTTGTTCCCAAAATTCATCAAAATCTTTTGCTTTTGTCTCCTTTCCAAGGTAAGATAAGTAGTTTTCGGGGATATTTTTGGCCATTTTTTCTCCTCCATTCCTAAAAAAGCGCAAAAAAAGGCAAAACTTGTAAGTTTTGCCTTTAGCAGTAGCACCTTATCCAAAATATAGCACAGTGAAAAAAGGATGTCAACGCTTTCTTTTTAAAAAAATGATATTTTGTGTGAGATTAGCTAACAAAATAAGAAAATACAAAAATAATAATTATTTTTTTAACTTTTATTTCTAAGGTTTTGCTTGGATTATGCGAAGTGTAAAAATATTGTGTTATTATTGAAGGGAAAATATTTATGTACTAAAATTTGAATAAGAATGATTTAATAAATACTACAGAGAATGTATCACACCGATGAAGTTATCAAAACAAAATTTTTTGAAATCACAGATTACAGTAACTGAATAATCAAATTATTAAGAACTTTATCTAAAATTGAATTATTTCGTGAACAAATAGAGCGGAGCCAATAAACAATGAACCTAGAAGAACAAAACAACAAATCTTAAGTGGTGTTATATACAATGACTTAACCAAAAAATTAGTTGAAGCTCGAGAAAAAGCCGTAATATTGACTAACCAATACAATCAAAGTTTTGGTCAAGTGCCAGCAGTCAGAGAAAAACTATTGAAAGAACTGTTACACTTAGTAGGAGAAGAGGCTTATTTTGAGCCGAATTTTCGTTGCGAATTTGGATTTAATATTTCTGTAGGCAAACAGTTTTATGCCAATTTCGATTGTGTCATGTTAGACGGTGAAGGAATTGAGATAGGCGATCATGTCTTATTTGGCCCAAGAGTCGGCATTTATACTTCTAATCATGCAATCGATGCCCAAGAACGTGCTGCTGGCGGCTGTTATGCCAAAAAAGTGACTATCGGAAATAATGTTTGGATTGGTGCAGGCGTTCATATCAATCAAGGAGTAACAATTGGCGACAATTCGATTATCGGTTCAGGAAGCGTCATTAATAAAGATATTCCGGCGAATGTCATTGCTGCTGGTGTTCCTTGTAAAGTGATTCGTGAAATTACAGAAGCGGATAAAACAGGTTTTCGTCCTTAAAGCTACATAATGATTTTTATAGAAAGGATACAAAATGATTTTATCAAAAAAAGAATTAAAAAAAGCTTTTCAATTAGTCGGTCTTAAACAAGGCGATTATGTCATTGTGCACACTTCTTTAAGTGAGCTGGGGTATGTGATTGGGGGACCGCAAACAGTCATTGAGGCTCTATTGGAAACAGTCGGATCAGAAGGCACGATTATGATGCCTACTCAAAGTTGGAAAAATCTATCACCAGAACAGGGAGTACATGGAGACGTTCCAGAAGAAGCATGGGAAAAATTAAAAGAATATTTACCTGCTTACGATAAAAGAATCACCCCAACCAATACGATGGGAGCAGTCGCTGAAATGTTTCGCATTTGGCCAGGAACTGTCAGAAGTGATCATCCCGCTCGTTCGTTTGCAGCGAATGGTTCAAAAGCTGAATATCTGATTGAGAATCATGATTTGAGCGATATTTTTGGTCAAAGCTCACCTTTAGGGAAGTTATATGAATTGGAAGGAAAAGTACTCTTAATCGGAGTGGGTCATGATAAAAACACATCGATTCATCTAGCAGATGTTCTTGCAGACTATCCGGAAAAATCAAATGAAACTGTCAGCAGTGTTGTCACCGTGAATGGACAAAGAAAATGGGTTGAATATACGACCTTAAAAGTTGATGGAGAAGATTTTGTTTCAATTGGTAAAGATTTTGAACGAACCAATAGTGTGATGCAAACCTCATTAAATGGCGCAGTCATCACAAGTATGAGTCAGAAAGCGCTAGTTGATTTTTCGATAGAGTGGATGGAGAAAAATAGATAATTTTTTAATAGACTCTTTACATAGGGCGCACTCCAAACTGTATACTAGAATTAAATTCAACTAAAGGAGTCACTATATGAAGAAAATACTCTATTTAATGCGTCATAGAGAAACCTTATTTAATATCCGCCGAAAAATTCAAGGAGCCTGTGACTCTCCGCTAACAGAAAAAGGAATAGCTCAAGCACAAGCAGCACGTAAATTATTCGAAGAAAAGGGAATTACCTTTGATACTGCCTATTCATCTAGTTCCGAACGTTGTTGTGATACGTTAGAACTTATTACCGATCTACCTTACAAAAGATTAAAAGGACTAAGAGAAATGAACTTTGGAGGAGAAAGTGAAGATTTGAATCCTCAAGATAAAAGTACATTCTTTTTACAATTTGGTGGTGAATCTAGAGAACAGATCCGACTACGGATGCGAGCAACGTGCACAGAAATCATGAAAAATGACGGACATCAATCAGTATTGGCAGTCTCTCATGCGGGAGCTGGCTTACATTTTATTTCTAATTGCATGGATCCAATGGAAGAATTATACAAAGGTTTTGGTAACTGTGTAATTATTAAATATGAGTTTGATACTGAAACAGAAGAGTTTACTTTCTTAGATTCCTATCGCCCTGTTTAATTAATAGAGAAAAGAGTAGATGAATATGAATATTTCAGAAGTCAGTAAAAAATTTGACTTAACTCCAGATACTTTACGTTATTATGAAAAAAAGCGATTGACCTTACCTGTTACTAGAGATAAAAATAATAATCGAGCATATACTGAATACGATTTGAAGTGGGTTTATTTTGCTAAAGTCATACGAAAAGCTGGCGTTTCAGTGGAAGCATTGGCACAATATGTCGCTTTATTTAAACAAGGTCGAGAAGAATCAATGGAGGACCGACAAGAAATTTTGTTGCAACAAAAACAAGCATTACAGCAGAAAATAGCTGACTTAAACGAGGCACTGGATTATCTTTCTCATAAAATGGAAAATAACGGCAAACACCTAACTCAATTTGAAAAGACACTAGATCCAGACGAAAACTCTGATTTAGGATAGTCAAAGAGCGTTCTTCGAAAAAAAGAGAAAAACGAAAGAAAACAGCCGTTCGTTCTTCGAAAAAAGGGAAAAATGAAAGAAAACAGCCGTTCGTTCTTCGAAAAAAGTAAAAAACGGAAGAATACAACCGTTCGTTCTTCGAAAAAAAGTAAAAATCACAGAAGATCCCCCATAAAAACAGAGAGAAGAACTCACAATAGTGTTTCTCCTTTCTGTTTATATTGTATTAAGCTTCTAATGTTAAAAAATCAGGAATCCGAACTGGATGTTTATCTAACACAATTTGTGTTGGTTTAACACCGTTGTTTAAAAGAATATCAATATTTTGGATTAAAAATTCATCACTGCCGACAACATAATAAAGACCTTCTTGGTCACCAGCAAGTTTCTCAACTTCTTGATAATAATCCGCACGGTTATTTACGTATTCTGAAGTGAAATTCTTTTCTGAATCAGTCTTAAAAATATCGGCAAATAGGTTATTTTTAGTGGATTCAATATTAAGTGAATGAACACTTCTTACTTGCTCTTGATTGGCAAAGTAGTCTAGAACTAGGGGTCTAAAGGTTGCTAAACCAACACCAGATGAAAGTAAATAAACATTTTGACTGGATCGTTTTAAAGGGACGTTTGTGCTCACTTTGAATAAAGCAACTTTTGAACCAACATCCATTCCTCTCAAAATGCTCTTGAACTCAGAGCACTGTTCTTTAATTCTAGTAGTGATTCCAATCAATTTTTCTTCTGGTAAAGTAGAAATTGACATATGACGAACCAAACTACGATTCGGACGTTCTCCGGCATTAAAACCTTCCAATGCAAGATGGGTATGAGCGCCTTCTTCCCAACTAAATCCTTCCGGGCAATCCAGAAAAAATGTCTTTACTTCCGGTGTTTCATCTATAATACGATTAATTGTTGTCCAATGAATTTGCATAAAAACACTCCTTTGAAATAAAAAACTTTAAAAAAGTTTCTGTATAATCCTTTTTTTAAAAACTATTGAGAACGATTCTCAATTAGTAGTATAAGCGATAAAAAAATAAAAAGAAAGGAAGAAGTTTTAAAAGAGAAACTCAAGAACCTCTAGTACTGTTGATGCTAGAGTTTATTTGATTAGTAATCGGTTGTCTGACTAAGGTTTTGCCAGTAATTTCACTGGAAACATTCCAAGTATGCGTCCTAGACCTAACTCTAAGGGAAGAGAAAAGTATTGACTTGGAGTATACTCCAAGAATTATAGTAAGGATAAGAATATTTTTTTAAGGAGAAGATAAGATGACTGATGTAGTAGTATTAACTGGTGCTGGGCAAATTGGTATGGCAATTGCTCGTAGAATGAGCTACGGTAAAAAAATGATTGTCGCTGATAAGCAAAAGAAAAATGCGAAATTAATCGCCAAGACTTTGATAGAAGCAGGATTTGATGCGGAAGCTACCATAGTAGATATTTCTTCACGAACATCGATTCAAGCTTTACTGGCTAAAGCACAAAAATATGGTGAAATAAGTACGTTGATAAATGCTGCGGGTGTTTCTCCTAGTCAGGCATCAATTGAAACCATTTTGAAAATTGATTTATATGGAACAGCAGTGTTGTTGGAAGAAGTAGGAAAAGTAATTAAACCAAATGGTGTGGGAGTGACAATTTCCAGCCAATCAGGCTATCGGATGCCAGCGTTGACAACCGAAGAAGATTATTTTTTAGCAACCACGCCGACAGAGGAATTATTATCGTTAACTTTCTTACAACCGAAAAATTTAGAAAATAGTTTACATGCTTATCAAATGGCAAAGCGTGGCAATGTCAAACGAGTAATGTCAGAAGCAGTTAAGTGGGGAGAAAATGGAGCTAGAATCAATTCAATTTCACCAGGAATAATTGTCACGCCGCTAGCTTTAGATGAATTTAATGGGGAACGAGGAGATTTTTATAAAAATATGTTTGCTAAAAGTCCAGCTGGCCGTCCTGGAACAGCAGATGAAGTGGCAAACGTTGCAGAACTCTTAATGAGTCAACAAGGTGCTTTTATTACTGGTTCAGACATTTTGATTGATGGTGGGGCAACAGCTTCCTTTTTTTACGGACCGTTGCAGCCTAACTAAAATCAGCTATTGCCAGAAGAAGGAAAATAGCGCATTATTTAGGTAGAGGATTGGTGAAGAAGATGAATATGAAAGAGCTTTGTCAATTATGTGAGATTTCTGCAGATACAATTCGATATTACGAAAAAATTGGGATTATTCCTCCAATAAAGAGAAATACCAGTGGGATTCGTACCTTTGACGAGGAAGATATTCGTTGGATTGAATTTGTAAAACAAATGCGCAGGGCAGATATTCCGATTAAAATGTTGACGGAATATCTGGCATTATTTAGACAAGGAAATCAAACGATTGAGGAACGCAAAGCATTATTACGAAATCAAATTGAAGAAGTTGAAACAAGAATTGTTGCGATGAATCAAGGTTTGGAGCGTTTGAAGTATAAACTAATTAATTATGAAAATCATGCCTTCCCAGCAGAACAAGCATTAAAAAAATTTGAAGAGTAGGGGTTACTAAAAAATGGAAATTCGATTATTACGCTATTTTTTAACGATTGCTTCAGAAGAAAGTATTTCTAAAGCAGCCAAAATTTTAGGAATCACTCAACCTACTTTAAGTCGGCAATTAAAGCAATTCGAAAACTCCTTAGGTACGGAATTATTTTATCGAGAAAATGCCAAAATGTTTTTAACCGAATCTGGACAATTTTTAAAAAGTCGCGGAGAAGAGATTTTGTTGTTAAATGATCGTACGGAACAAGAATTTTTGAACCAGAAGGAAGAAGTTTTGAATGGTCATATCATGATTGGTTGCGTGGAGGCAGACAACTCAGACACGATTGCAATGTTTTTGGAAGAGTTGATGGCTCAACATCCACAGGTACATTTTACTATGTTTAGTGGTACAAGTGATATTATCTCGGAACGATTGGATAAGGGACTGTTAGATATAGCACTCTTGCTTGAACCAGTTTCTACAGAAAAATATGAAAAAATTATACTGCCTAGAAAAGAACGCTGGGGTCTGCTTGTGTCGAGAGAATCTTTTTTGGCAACAAAAGATAGTGTAACACCAGAAGATTTGATTGGTATTCCATTATTGTGTACTTCTCGAGTTGAAGTACAAGAGATGATTCAATCTTGGATTCCTTCAGAAGAAAAACTTAATATAGTAGGAAGCTACAATTTAGTCTTTAATGTCTTTTCTCTGGTAGATAATAAAGTGGGCTCTGCTCTGGCAATCGAAGGAGCAATCTCCAATCGAAAAAATGAGAATTTAAAATTTTTACCCTTATTACCTAAAAAACAAACCAACTGTGTCTTGGTTTGGAAAAAGAATAGTCTGTTGACACCAACTGTTTCAAAATTTGTTGGAATGGTGAGAGAAGCCTTTGAATCTTAAATAGATTTGAAGGCTTTTTAGTTTATCTTGAAAAAGATGAAAAAAGCAAAGATAAAAGACAGTTTATCATTGAAAATGAAAAACTGAAGATAATTTTGAATCAAGAGTATACCTCATAGGCATATATATCTGTCTAATGGGCATTGGACGCATAGTTCTTGAGAGCGTAAAATAAACATATATTAAAAGTTGACCTAATTTTCGGAGGTGATGGAATGACAATTGTCTTATATTTTTCAAGGAGTGGTGAAAATCTGATTGAGGGGCAAATCCAGCCTTTATCAAAAGGAAATACTCAACTATTAGCGGAAAAAATTAGTCAAAAATTGAATGTACCTATTTTTGAAATCACGCCAATTTTAGCTTATCCCTATAGTTATAACGAGACAGTCAAACTAGTTGAACAGGAGAAAATAGCTGGAGTGTATCGTAAATTTCAAAAGATAGAATGTGACTTTGATTCTGTTGATCAGATTTTTTTAGGATTTCCCAATTGGTGTGGCACCATGCCGAAAGTCGTGCATCATTTTTTAAGTCAAATGAATTTGTCTGATAAAGTTATTTATCCCTTTTGTACCCATGAAGGGAGTGCTTTCGGAAGCAGCTTGATTGAATTAAAAAAGATTTGCCCAAATTCGGAAATAAAAATTGGATTGCCAGTGAGAGGATCTAGGGTAAAAAAATCAGATTTATCTATCCTAAATTGGTTAAGTCAGTATCAAATGAATGGAGGAGCATATTATGACAAAGTTTGAAGAAGTTAAAAATGGAGTAATCTTTCCCAGTGGAGAAAAAAATGAAGCTTTTGCACAATATTTTATTGGTCAAAGCTACTTAAAAAATTTGGTAGCTGATCCAGCGATTAATGTAAGTGTTGGTAATGTGACTTTTGAACCAGGATGCCGCAATAATTGGCATATTCATCACGACGGTTTTCAAATCTTACTCGTTACAGGTGGCGAAAGTTGGTATCAAGAAGAGGGAAAAGAAGCGCAATTTTTGAAAGCTGGAGATGTAATTGTGACACATAATGGCGTGAAACATTGGCACGGTGCAGCAAAAGATAGTTGGTTTGAGCACATCGCTATTACAGCAGGGACACCTGAATGGATGGAACCTGTTTCTGATGAATTGTATTTAGCTTTATAAAATAAAGAAAGAAGGAATTTAACATGCCAAAACAAACAGCAGGAAGAGATAATCTAGGAGAATTTGCCCCACAATTTGCAGCTTTAAACGATGACGTATTATTCGGAGAAGTCTGGGATCGAGAAAAACAACTCTCTCCTCGTGATCGTAGTTTAATTACTGTTGCAAGTTTATTGACCCAAGGAGTTCCTCAATTAGAAGCTCACTTAAATATTGCCAAACAAAATGGTGTAACTAAAGAAGAAATCGTTGAGTTAATCACACATTTAGCTTTTTATGCAGGATGGCCAAAAGCGTGGTCAGCATTTAATTTAGCGAAAGAAATTTTTGGGGAAGAGTAAAAATAAACAGAAGCTTCGTTACTTTTATGAATAACGAAGTCTCGTTTGATAAATAGACATAGGAGAAATGATGATGAAATTTTTTTCAACGAAATTATTAGCTATTTTTTCTGCAGCTTTGATGGTTGCATCAGCACCCGCTATTTCAGCAAACATCCCGGCAATCCAAGCAGATTTTCCTCAAGTTGATCCGATTTATGTAGGATTATTGACAACTATTCCATCTTTATTTTTAATTTTAGGTGTATTTTTAACTAGTTTGTTGGAAAAATTGGTAGGTAGTAAATCCACAATTCTAATTGGTTTAGCCATTGTCGGTATTTTTGGAACCTTACCGGCATGGTATCAAGGAAATTTTGCTCTGTTGTTTATTTCTAGAGCATTATTAGGATTGGGAATTGGTTTATTTAATCGTTTATTAATTCAAATTATTCGTCGACTATACGAAGACAATCCTCGATATAAAGCCAAAGCTCTTGGTTTAGAAAGTGCTTTTGAGGGTCTAGGTGGAATCATGATGACATTTACCGTTGGACAACTTCTAAAAATTAATTGGACCTATTCTTTTGTTGTTTATGCGATGGCATTTTTAGGCTTCGTATTGATTGCTATCTTTATTCCGAATAAAGAAACCAATTTAGCGGAGAATCATCACCAATTGGATCACAAAATTGATAAAAGTCGTCAAATAAAAATGTATAGTATGGGGTTTTTCTTGTTTTGTATAGTTATTTTATTTATTAATTACAATTTACAAATCACACCTTTATTAATTGAAAAAGGTTTAGGAAATGCTACGGAAGGAAGCAATATGATTGCTGCTATTGGTGCAGGGGCATTTCTGGCAGGAAATTTATTCGGACGAACTTTACAAATCTTCGGAAAAAAATTATTACCAATTGCTATTTTTTTAGCGGGAACCTTCATTTTTTTAGCAACTTTATCCAATCATGTTTTCTTAACATTGCTTTGTTCAATGGGTCTAGGTTTTTCTTTCCGAAATATCATGCCATACTTTATGAACACTTTTACGAATGGTGGGGAGAAAATTGCCAAACTTGGTACGACAATTGTTTTAGTTGCTTATAATATAGGAGCAACATTATCCCCGTATATTTCACGTTTTATCACTCGTGTTAGTAGTAAGGAAGTTGCTACTTTTCAGCTGTCTATGACTGCTTTTAGTTTTTTTTGCTTTAGCAGTTATTGCTGTATTTGTTTACAAAAGAATGTCATTTGAAGAGTAAAGGAGAATGGATATGGATTACGTAAAATTAGGTAATACTGGTCTGGATGTGTCTCGTATTTGTTTAGGTTCAATGAGTTTTGGTGATCCGAAAAATTGGATTCACAAATGGGTTTTAGAAGATGAAGACAGTCGTCCGATTATCAAACGAGCACTGGAACTAGGAATTAATTTTTTTGATACAGCAAATGTGTATTCTTTAGGGCGAAGTGAAGAAATTTTAGGGAAAGCCTTAAAAGATTATGCGAACCGAGATGAAATTGTTTTAGCAACAAAAGTGCATCAAAAAATGTTTGATGGACCAAACGGACAAGGGTTGTCTCGCAAAGCAATTATGTCACAAATTGATCAAAGTCTAAAACGTCTGCAAACAGACTATGTGGATTTGTATATCATTCATCGGTGGGATTACAATACACCGATTGAAGAAACAATGGAAGCTTTGCATGATGTTGTAAAAGCCGGAAAAGCACGTTATATAGGAGCTTCAGCGATGTTTGCTTATCAATTTCAAAAAGCCAACAACGTCGCAGAAAAAAATGGTTGGACTAAATTTGTGTCCATGCAAAATCATTTGAATCTCATGTACCGTGAGGAAGAAAGAGAGATGATTCCTTATTGTGTTGATCAAGGAATTGCACTGACTCCATACAGTCCATTAGCTTCTGGAAGACTAGTAAAACCTTTTTCAGAAACGAGTTTAAGAAGAGAAACGGATTCCGTTCAAAGTGATAAGTATGATGAATCTGCAGAAAAAGATCGAATCATCATTGAACGTGTGGCGAAAATTGCAGACAAACACCACGTTAGTCGAGTTGAAGTGGCTTTAGCATGGCTATTACAAAAGAAAAATCTCGCTGCACCAGTAATTGGGGCAACTAAACTTAGCCATGTGGAAACAGCCGTCAAAGCAGTAGATTTCAAACTGTCGCCAGAAGATGTCACTTATTTGGAAGAAGAGTATGTGCCACATAAGATTGTTGGATTTTCGTAGAGGTAGGAGAACATTTCAAAGAACCAATACAATCAGTCAATATGCTTTTGGAGCTTTGTTTGGAGATTTCAAGCTTAGATAAACGAATTTTATAAAAGCGCTTGACTTAAAGTTATCTTTAACTGATACAATTTATTTAAAGAGTAATTTTTAAATAAATCACTCAAAGCAAAGGAGCGAATGAGAAATGGAAAAAAGATTATTAGGTAAAAATGGTTTGATTACTTCAGAATTAGGATTTGGATGTATGGGCTTAAACTAACATAGAGGTCCAGCTAAAGAGCGTAATGAGATGATTAAAGTTGTTCATGCGGAAATTGATGCTGGAATTACTATGTTTGATACTGCGGAAGTTTATGGACCATTTACGAATGAAGAATTGGTAGGAGAGGTTTTAGTTGGACGTAGAAAAGAAGTTCAAATTGCTACTAAAGGAGGTTTTAAGAATGACGGTTAAAACAATGAAGTAGATAGTAGTCCAGAAACAATCACTGCTGTAGAAGGCTCGCTAAAACGTTTGAAAACAGATTATATTACCTTGTATTATATCCACCGTATCGATCCTAACATTCCGATTGAGGAAGTTGCTCACACTATTCAAAAGTTAAAACAAGAAGGAAAGATGCTACATTGTGGGATTTCGGAGGCCAGTGCACAAACCATTAGACGAGCTCATGCGGTAGAGCCAATAGCTGCTGTTGAGAGTGAGTACTCCTTGTGGTGGCGTGAAGTTGAAAAAGATGTGTTCTCTGTGTTAGAAGAATTAGAGATTGGCTTAGTTGCTTATAGTCCATTAGGTCGAGGATTCTTAACAGGAAAAATGGGAAATGCTTGTCAGGAATTATTAGCTGTAGCAGATGATGTGACTGCTAGCCACAACGAGGATGGTATTGCATTATCTTTGAAGAAATATGGATTAATTTAATTGAAAGGAGCAAAATAATGGAGATTGGAATTGGAACATATTCATTTGGAGGAGTTGCAAGTTATCTAGGATTAGGTCCGACATTATTGGAAAAACTACAGAAAATCAAATCATTGGGTTTTGATTTTTTGGAGTTATTACCTAGTGATTTAGCCTATGAGACAGACGATATCAAACGATGATTGAATGAAACTGGGCTGAAAGCACAAACGATTCATGCAGAACCAACAGAAGAGATTGTTCAAAAATTTGTAGCAATCAGTGGTAAAGCAGTGATTTGGGCTGGTACTCCATTTTGTAACAAAGAAGAAGCCATTGAAGTTGCTCATCTATTGGATCAAATGGCTAAAATGGCAGAGCCCTATGGAATTAAAATTGGGTATCATAATCACAGTCAGGAATTTTATTTTGATCAAGGACAAGCGTTACTAGAGTATTTGTTGGATAATAGTGAAAAATGTTTCGTTCAACTAGATTGTGGTTGGGCAATGAATGGCGATATGTATCCACCTTATTTTATTCGCAAATTTAAGAATCGAATTATCTCTATTCACGTCAAAGAAAATAGCAAAGTGGTCGGTCCAGGAGAAAGACCAGCTTCTAGAAAAGAGCAACAGCCAGCATTTTTCCCTCCGAACGTTGAACAATTACCAGTAGAGGAACGTCAAAAAATTCTGGATGACTTAACGGAACAATTTAAAGACACGACTGTCAATTTTTCGAATCAATGTAAAATGGGGGCTGAAGAATCCAATCTAAACTGGAAATAAAAGCAGCTTTAGAAGAACAAGATTTTGCTGCCTATTGGGTTGTAGAGCGTGAAGGATTTTATGATGATCATGACAAGTGTATTGCAGATGATTGTGCTTGGTTGAAAGAGAATTTATAAAAGAAAAGCAAAATCCCTTTATTCAGGATTTTGCTTTTCTTTTAGTTTTTTTGGAATAGTAATTTGGACAGTCGTACCTTTGCCCAGTTGAGATTCATAGTTTATCGCATCATTTAAACCATAGTATAAAGCAATACGTTGTCTGACATTACGAATTCCATAATGCTTTCCCTTGTGTGTTAAAACAGATTGTGTTTGTTCAGGAGTCATTCCATGACCATTATCAATAATTTCAAATTGCAAATTATCTACTAAGTCAATTCCTCTGATAACTAATTTTCCACGACGATCGTCTTCAATGTGATCAATACCATGAAAAATGGCATTTTCAACAAACGGTTGAATCAATAGAGTAATAATTTCATACTGCTTAATATTTTCATCAATATCTAACTCTAAATCAAATGAATAGTTGTGCATTTTCATCTGAATTTTTGCATAGGTAATTGTTAAGTCTAGCTCTTTTGCAATCAATAATCGACTTTTTCCATCATTTAGACTTAGACGATAAAACTGAGACAATAATCGTGCCATTTCACTGATATCATCATTTCCACTGATGACTGCTTTATTATTAATCAAAGAGAGCGAGTTATAAAAAAAGTGAGGATTAATTTGAGCTTGTAAGGCCCTAAGTTCATGTTTTTGTTGTTGGATTTCCGATTTGTAAACTTTATCAATTAACTCCTGAATTTGTTGAATCATTCGATAAAAGCTATTGTATAATTTTCCAATTTCATCATTGCTTTGGTAAGTCGGTTTTATATTCAAGGTTTTTTCAGGTAAGTCATTCATTTGAGTTGCCAATTTTTGAATAGGAGCAACGACTGTTCTAGACAATGCAGTTATCGATAGACTTAATGTAATAATCGCAAATAAAAATATTAAAAAAGCGACAAATACAAGAGCAAAAACGCCATTATAAATCGAGTAAGTTGGTCTGGATAAAACAATCTCCCAAGAATTATTCAATGATTTTTTATTTTCAATACTAGAGTGATCAAATTTTTGAAAAAATCTTGAGAAAAAAGATAAATTCTCTGATTTTGTTTCATTTGAAAATTGAAAGAGCACTTGATCTTCTAAGTTAACAACTTTTAGATTATAAGGATCATTTGAAACAGTGTCTAAATCTTCGAAAATAGCTTGAGGAGAGAGCTGAAACACAATAATGTTGGTATCCTTATTTCTTGCCGAAAATAATTGGCTATATAAATAAATTTGTTGATTTTCTTCATCAAAGTAATAAGAAATACTAGTTGTATTATTCAATTTAAAATTAGAAGTAATATCATTAGGCTCAATTTTTTTTACATATCTTCCGTGATTGTAAAGATTGATTGTGGTGTACAGTGTAATATTTGCAATAGAGTCTTTTTGAGAGTAAATACTTCTGAATAAAGGAACAACGGTGTTGATATACAAGTCATATTGCTCAAAATTAGAAGGATTTTCGATCGCTAATTCATCAATCAAGAACTGAGAACTTGTTATAAAAGAAATTGCTTCTTCGTAAGTTGTCAAACGTAAATTAATCTGTTGGTAAATGGAACTTAAGTTATCTTGATTATTGATGGTTTCTCTTTCAAAAATAAAATGGCGAATAATTCCAATACTGAAAAAAGTTAACAATAATAATGGAACGATACTGGCAAGAAAGGAGATAGTAATAATCTTTCTTTGAAAGGACGAGTTTTGAAAATTGGTTCTAAATTTCTTTTTCATGAGCGATCTTTCCTTTGGCTTTTCTAAATCTATCAGGTGTCGTTCCCGTATATTTCTGAAAACTTTTAATAAAGTAAGAATAGTTGTTGAAGCCGATCATTTCACTTATTTCACCTACACGGTGGTGGGATTCAACTAATAATTGTTTGGCTCTTTCCATACGAATTTCATTTAAATATTTTGTAATACCAACTTTTTCTTCTCTTTTAAATAAATCACTCAAATATTTTGGAGCTAGATGAACATTGTTTGCGAGTATTTCTAAATTCAAATCCTCACTATAATGATTCCAAATGTAGTTTTTTGTTTCTCTTACGTAATCATTGGTTGTTTTATTCAGAACTTCCATCCTCTGTTCAACTAGTTGCATCAAGGCATCAAGAGCTGGGGCAATTTGAACAAATTCTGTGGCTTCTAAAATAGTTTGTAGACCAAGTTGGATATTTAGAGAGTCTATGTTGGTTTCTGTCATAATTAACCGATAAATGTTAGCAAAGAAAAATTTAACAATGCTAGGTGATTCACTGGCAGATTGTCCATAGTTTGTTAATAGCGAATTCAATGTATCTGTGACATTTTGAAAATCATGGTTTTGTAGACTATCCTTGAGTTGATTAAACAGCTCATTTTCATTTACTGCATTATCTGTAGATAATGATATTTTTTCTTTTCCAATATTTTCTTTCTTATAAAAACTTTTCGTAATTTTATCTTCTAATTGTTTATAGACAGATTCGATTTTTGAAGGATTTTCGATGGGTGCAGAAATTTCAATAGTAACCTCAATTTTCAGTTCTTTTTTTAAGTATTGTTGCAATATTCTTCTTTGAAAAATTAATTCGTTTATGCTTTTCAAATGGACTAATCCCAAAAATCTTGTGAGATTTGTTCGAATAAAGGTCATGTTATCAATTGAATGATAATGCAAATAATTTTCTAGTTTTCCTGCTTCATAATTGTCTACGTCCAATGTCATCAAATAATAGGTATGAGAAATAATGGGCGAAGCAATCGATTGCTCATATTGATCAAGCTTATCAAAGGGAAGCCCTTTAAAAAGTTTAATCAAAATATCTTGTTGTTCAACACGTTCAATTTGTTTGTTTGCTATTTTTTTCTTTTTAATTATTTGAATGAGTAAATCTAATTGATTATTAAACTCTTCAGGATTAATTGGTTTTAAGAGATAGTTAACTGCTTGAAGCTCCAGAGCTTTCTTTGCATAGCTAAAATTGTCATAACCACTGATAAATAAAATAGGAACATCAGGATTACTTTCTCTAATAACCTCAGCCAATTCGATTCCTGTTGTGAAAGGCATTTGAACATCAGTTATCAATAAGTCGACAGTTTGATTCTTCATGATTTCAAGAGCTTCTTTACCGTTTTTGGCTTCATATATATGCCAGACTTCAGCTCTTTTTTCTAATAAAAACCTCAAAAGTTGTCGTTGATCTAAATGATCATCTGCAATTAGTACTTTATACATGCTGAAACCTCCTATTAAACTAGTTCAACAATAAAATTATAGACTTATTTACTGATACATACAAATAAGTTTCAAATAAATAAATGAAAACGCTTCACTTTGTGGAATTTTTACTATAAAAATGGAAAAAGTTTTATTTTAAGAATGTAAACGATTGCGTATACTTGAATTATCAAATAACGGAGGGAAACAAAAATGAAAAATTGGAAGAAAAAAGTATTATTTTCAATGTTAGCGATTGCACCACTAGCTTTAGCTGCTTGTGGAGGGGGAGAACAGACAGATGAAGCCCCAGTAAATGAAGATGGAAGTATTGTGGTTACTTTAGGACAACAAACTTCTGCAAATCCCAAATTTCCACAAGGTGATTCATATGGAGATAATGCATATAGACGTTTAGTTAAGGAAAAGCTAGGAGCAGAATTAGAAAGTGCTTTTGAAGCTAACGGAGATGATTATGATCGTCAAGTTTCTTTAGCGATTGCCGCTGGGGAAATTCCTGACATGATGATTGTAGGCAGAGATGAATTAGAAGAACTTGCAGACAATGATTTAATTGCAGATTTGACAGAAGTTTATGAAGAATATGCAAGTGATAATATTAAAGAAATTTATGAATCTTTTGACAGCGTACAGTTAGATGCTGGTACTTTTGATGATAAATTAATGGGTCTTGCAGGGACTGCTAATGATTTTGGACCTAATATGGTTTGGATTCGACAAGATTGGTTAGACGATTTGAATATTGAACTTGACCAAGACGGAAATAACGCCATCACATTAGAAGAGTTAGAGAGCACAGCAAAAACTTTCCAAGACCAAGATGCAGGTGGGACAGGGAATACTATGGGCTTGGCTTTTGCACACTGGTTAACAGGAGATAGTCATGGTGGTTCAGGTTATACAGCAAATGCGATGATTAATGCCTTTGGTGCCTATCCAAAAACATATTTAACAGAAGCCGGTGGAGAACTTGTTTATGGATCGAATACTCCTGAAATGAAAGAAGCGTTAACTCAAATAAATGAATGGTTTAATTCTGGTATTTTAGATCCTCAGTTTGGTACAAGAACGTATGATGATATCAATGCAATGATGGTAAATGGTGAGCTTGGAATTATTCCAGGACCTTGGCATATGTCAGATTGGGGATTAGTTCAAGCAAGAACGGCTAATCCAGAAGCTGAGTTTATTCCTTACGCTATTGAAAATAATGATGGAATTGTAAATGGAGTTAATAAACCAGGAGTTGGCGGATTTGTTGTTGTACGAAAAGGATTCGAAAAACCTGAGTTAGCTATTGAGATTATTAACTTGATTTATGATGAAGTACCAAATGCAGAAGATATGGAAAATGATTTTCCAGAAATGTATGCCTATGCTCAAGCTGCTGTTGATGGAACTGCAAGACCATTTAATATTGAAGTATTTAGAAACTTAAGTGAGTTAGCAGATGCGTCTGAAGCATCTGAAGCAGCTTTAGGAAATTCAAATATTGAAGACATTTCAAGTTTCATTGTTCAAAATAATGCACGTAAGATTAAAGCTTACCTAGATAATCCTGCAGAATCTGATCCTACTGACTGGGCAGTTTATGCTTCTCGCTTACTTGCAGTGGATAATGTTATGGGCGGTGTTCGTGAAAAAGAAGTATTTAATGAAGTAATTCCAGTTGCCGTTTTTGAAACTATTAGAGCAAATGAACGTAATGGAGCTCAAATTGCTAAGCTAGAAGAAGAAACATTTATCAAGTTTGTAACTGGGGAAGAGCCAATGGAAAACTTTGATAATTATGTAAATACTTGGAATGAACAAGGCGGAACAGCAATCTTGGAAGAAATGCAAACTATCTTAGAATCAAAATAATAAGTTAGTAAAAAGTGGAGCATTTGATTCTTAGGACCAAATGCTCTCTTTTTAGTTAATCAAAGGAGTAGATGAAATTGGAAAAGAAAATACCGAAAAAAAATACTTGGTTTTCTAAAGATCAATGGCTATTTTTAGCAATGATTGTTCCAGGTATGATCTTTTTATTAGTTTTTGCTTATGCACCAATGTTTGGCTTAATCATGGCTTTTCAGGATTTTGTACCTGCAAGAGGATTTATTCGTTCTGATTTTGTTGGACTCGAAAATTTCAGATATCTTATGAACTTACCAGATATCTGGAGAGTAACCTATAATACAGTATTCATTGCTGTGGGTAAAATTGTCTTTAATACGATTATTCCAATTATGTTTGCTATTTTATTAAATGAGATTCGTGTGAAATGGATGAAAAAATCTATGCAGACAATTGTTTACTTACCTCATTTTCTTTCATGGGTAATTTTGGCTTCCGTTGTAGTAAATTTATTCAATTTAGACGGTACAGTCAATCAAATTCTAGAGAGTATTGGCTTGAATCCAATTAATTTTTTAGGAAGTAATAAAGCATTTCCTCATTTGTTAATTTGGACAGATGTATGGAAAGGCTTTGGATATAACTCAATTATTTTCCTAGCAGCTATTACTTCGATTGATCCAGGTACTTATGAAGCAGCAAAAATGGACGGAGCGAATTGGTTCCAACAAGTCAGATATGTCACATTACCTGGTATGATGCCATTTATTATTTTGATGACTATTTTAGCTTTACCGGGAATCTTGAGTGCAGGTTTTGACCAAGTCTACAACTTATATTCACCGCCCGTTTATGCAAGCGGAGATGTTTTAGATACCTATATTTATCGAATAGGTTTAATTGGACGAGACTATAGTTTAGGAGCAGCGGTAGGATTAGTTCGTTCAATCATTGGATTAATTCTTATTTATGGTTCGAATAAAGTTGCAGAAAAAGCAACGAATCGAGTGATGTTCTAAATGAGAGGAGAGAAATTTTAATGAAAGAAAAATTTGGTGTTCGCCAATTTATTATTTATCTAATTGTTATATTATTGACACTTTCTTGTTTAATTCCATTATTGAATGTTGTCGCTCTGTCATTAAGTAGTTCTCAAGCGGTGACAGCTAATCGAGTGGGGCTTTGGCCAGTAGATTTTACTATAGGAGCTTATGAACGAATCATGAGTGATTCGCAATTCTGGCGTTCATTTGGTATTTCTGTTTTTCGTGTATTTGCTTCATTAATATTAAATATTGTATTAATCGTTACTCTAGCTTATCCATTGTCAAAATCACATAAAGTATTTAAATCTAGAAAATTCTTTATGAGTTTAATGATTTTTGCAATGTTGTTCAATGGAGGGATGATTCCAACATATTTAATTGTGCGAAATTTGGGTTTACTTAATAGTATCTGGTCCTTAATTTTACCAGGTGCAGTGCCAATTGGTAGTGTGATTCTGGTGATGAACTTCTTCCGAGGTGTACCAAAATCATTAGAAGAATCTGCATTACTTGATGGTGCCAATTCTTGGGATATTATGATGAAAATTTATGTACCGATATCTTTGCCATCGCTGGCGACTGTTTCATTATTTAGTATTGTAGGAAGTTGGAATGACTTCTTTGGTGGACTAATTTATATGACTAAAATTGAAAATTATCCTTTGATGACTTATATCCAATCACTTTCAATTAATATTGCTGAGATGCTACAAAATTCAGCTGGAATGACCAGTGAGCAATTGCAGAGCTTGTTGTCGGTATCCAATCGAAATCTAAATGCAGCAAAAATCGTAATTGCGATTATTCCATTGTTAGTGATTTATCCATTTTTACAAAAATATTTTGTCCAAGGAATTGTTGTTGGAGCAGTAAAGGAGTAGAGAAGTTATGCAAGATTTTTTCCGTGTCGAGGGTCTATTTTATCGTGTGATGTCGAAAGTTTGGGGATTACTTATTCTTAATTTGTTGATGTTGTTAACTAGCCTTCCGATTCTTACTATAGGAGCAGCCCAAACGGCAGGTTTTGTAATCACTACAAGGATCATTAGCGGAAATGAAACACAGATTGTTTCTACCTATTTTAATTCTTTTAGAAAAAATTTTAGGCAAAGTACGATCGTATGGGGAATTTTATTAGCTATTTTTATGGTGTTAATTACAAATTGGATGTACTTAATAAATGGTAATCAGTTGTTGAGTTGGATAACTGTTGGAGTTCTGATTGTAACACTACTAGCTTTTAACATCTTTCAGTTTTGTTTCTTCTACATTTCAAGGTATCAAGATTCTCTAAAACAAATGGTTCAAAATCTTGTAAAACTATCTTTAAAATATCCAATTTACAGTATTTTATTAATGTTAATTTTAGTGATTCCTTATTTATTTATGTTACTTTCTCCGTATTTAATGGTGTTTGTTATTTACATTAGTATTTTTGTAGGAATTAGTTTCATGCATTTTTTACGCACATATGTGTTATTAGCTCTATTTAATAGAGTTGAAGAATAGATTTTAGAGAATAAAAGGAGACAATCAAAAAATGACAAAACATTGGTGGCAAGAAGTGGTGGTGTATCAAATTTATCCACGAAGCTTCAAAGATAGTAACGGCGATGGAATCGGTGATATCCGTGGCATGATTAGTGAATTGGATTATTTACAAAACTTAGGCATTGGCGCCATTTGGTTATCGCCAGTTTATCAATCGCCTAACGATGACAATGGTTATGATATTTCTGATTATCAAGCGATTATGGATGAATTTGGCAATATGGCAGATATGGACGAATTTTTAGCGGAAGCCAACAAACGCGACATTAAAGTTGTGATGGATTTAGTAGTCAATCACACTTCTGATGAACATCGTTGGTTTGTTGAAGCCAAAAAAGGCACAGACAATCCGTACCGAGAGTATTATGTCTGGGCAGATCCGGCAGAAGATGGTGGTGTGCCGAATGGCTTACGTTCAACTTTCTCAGGAACGGCTTGGGAATTGGACGAAACAAGTGGCCAATATTATTTACACTTATTCAGTAAAAAACAGCCCGATTTGAATTGGGAAAATCAAGAGATGCGCCAAGCTGTCTATGACATGATGAATTTCTGGATTGACAAAGGTATTGGTGGGTTCCGTTTAGATGTGATTGATTTAGTTGGAAAAATTCCAATGGAAGGCATTACTGGTAATGGTCCGAAGTTACATGAGTATTTACAAGAAATGAATCAAGCGACTTTTGGCAAGCATGATTTGTTAACGGTAGGTGAAACTTGGGGAGCCACACCAGAAATTGCTAAATTGTATTCCAATCCTGAACGCAAAGAATTATCAATGGTCTTCCAGTTTGAACACATCGGCTTGGACCAACAAGCAGGCAAAGAGAAATGGGATTTAAAACCTGTTGAAATTGCCGAATTAAAAACGGTTTTAGCCAAATGGCAAACTGAACTAGGTAATGAGGGTTGGAACTCTCTGTTTTGGAACAACCATGATTTACCCCGCATGCTTTCTCGTTGGGGGAACGACCAAGAGTACCGTGTGGAAAGTGCTAAGATGTTAGCGATTCTTTTACACATGATGAAAGGCACTCCTTATATCTATCAAGGCGAAGAAATCGGGATGACCAACACGGCTATTACCGATATTTCTCAAGCCGAAGATATTGAAACAGTGAATATGTACAACGAACGATTAGCGCAAGGTTATGAAAAAGAAGATATTATTGCGTCAATTAATGCCAAAGGTCGAGACAATGCTCGTCGTCCAATGGCTTGGACAGCCAGTCGCAATGGTGGTTTCACGGATGGCACCCCTTGGTTGGCATTAAATAAAAACTACCAAGAAATCAATGTCTCCCAAGCCTTGGCAGATAAAGACTCCATTTTTTATACCTATCAAAAATTGGTTCAACTGCGGAAAGCACACCCAATTATGATTTGGGGAGACTTTGAATTAGTGGAAACAGCGGATGAAGTATTCAGCTATAGCCGTAGCTATCAAGGAGAGCGTTGGTTAGTGGTGACGAACTTCTCGAATGACAAGCAAACTTTCTCTTCAAACGAGGAAGTCGAAAAAGTAATCATTCAAAACACAGCAACAGAAATCACTTCATTGCAAGAAATGAGCTTAACCCCTTGGCAGGCATTTGTAGTGAAAGTTAAATAAGAGAAAATGAAAAGACAATCAAATCTGGTTGTCTTTTCATTTTAGAAAGGAATAACTAAATGGAAAAAATAAGACAAGTTATAGCATTGTTTCTATTCGTAGGAATGGTTTTACTAACCGGTTGTCAAATAAGTGGAGGTGAAATAATGATTACTGATTTTGTAACTGATAAAGCAATGTATCATCCTGCAGAAGAAATAAATTTTGAGATGACTTTAAAAAATAAAACGGCAGAAGAAGGAAGCGGGACATATCGAGTAACTATATATCATTTAGAGAAATTGGTTGATACGATTGAAGGTCAATGGTCATTAAACGAAGAACGTCTCGATTTTTCTTGGCAAGCACCTGAAGAAGATTTCAAAGGCTATTTGATCAAAGCGGAAATTTTAGATCAAAAAGGGAAATTATTAACAGAAAAAACAACAGCAGTAGACATTTCTTCAAATTGGACAAAGTTCCCGCGCTATGGCTATTTGACCGACTTTACTTCAGAAGCAAATCCAGAAGCAATCATTGAGCAAATGAAAAATTGGCAATTAAATAGTATTGAATATTACGATTGGAAATTTTTACACCATCAACCAATACCAGAAGATGGTTCGATGAGTTGGCAGGATTGGGCAGGAAGGAATATTGATGGCAATATTGTCAAAAAATACATTGAGGAAGCAAAAGATAAAAACATGGTGAATATGTCCTACAACATGATCTATGCAGCTACCAATAATTATGAAGAGTACGGTATTAAAGATGAGTGGGGACTTTGGTATGCAGAAGATCATGGAGAAAGAACTCGTCGACCAGGTGATCGTTTCACCTTCCACATGGGAACAAGTCCTTCAAGACAATCAGATTTATTTTTCTTTGATATTGAAAATCCAGAATGGCAAGATTATATTATCGCTAAAAATTTAGATGCCTTGGAAATTATGGGATTTGATGGGTGGCATGGTGACACTGTTGGCGAATGGGGACGTATGTGGACCGTAGATGAAGTGGATAGTGAGGCTTCAGGAAAATATGTCAAAGATGGTTACACAAAATTTCTTAATCGGGCTAAAGAAAAATTGGGAGAAAAATACCTTTCCTTTAATCCGGTGGGAGCACAAGGAATCGAAAATGTAAATAAAGCCAATGTGGATGTATTGTATGCAGAAATTTGGCCGTGGGATTTTGATAGTGAAGGAAATCAATATGATACGTACATGTCTTTGAAGCGTGAGATTGACCAATCCAGACTAGAAAGTGGTGGAAAATCACTCATCATCCCAGCGTATATGCAGTATGACTATGCAGAAATCGCGATGAATAAACCCTTTAACATGTCTGCAGTTTTATTAACAGATGCCGCTGTCTATGCCGCTGGAGGTTCTCGAATAGAATTGGGAGATGGTATGAGCATGCTGTCCAATGAATATTTTCCAAAAAATAATTTAAAAATGAGTGAAGAGCATCTACAAAGACAACAAAATCTACAAAATTTTATTGTTGCCTACGAAAATTTGTTACGTGATGGGTTGGAAGATAACCATAATAAAATTCATATTGATGGGTATGAAAGCTCATCTCAAGGGGATCCCAACAAAATTTGGGCATATAGTAAAGCCAATGAAAACTATGAGACCATTCAGTTAATCAATTTATTGGGTGTTCAGTCTGATGACTGGCGGGCAAATGAAGGAAAAAAAGAAACACCAACCAAAGTTGAACATATTGAAATCAAATATTATACAGACGAAGCAATTAATTCTGCTTGGGTCACCTCACCAGATTCAGATTTTAATTCGGTATCAATAGAATTAAAAATAGAGCAGGGAACAGATGAGACAGGAGATTATGTACAAGTTACTGTTCCTTCATTGGAATATTGGACGATGGTTTATTTCAAGAAATAAGTGAATAAAAATTACAAAGACAGAGATACAATGATGTCGAAGTCAAGAAATTTTTCAACACTCCTTGACTTCGACTATACTCCAAGGGATATAGTAAATTCAACTATTTATTGTAGATGGAGGGATGAAATGGAGAAGAAACGATTATTTAATTATCAAGTTGATTTTATAAATGGCAATATTTTCTCGTCATTAGTTCTTTTTGCAGTTCCTATATTTATTTCAAATATTTTTCAACAACTATATAATACGGCAGATGTGATGGTTGTTGGGAATGTGTTGGGCGATACGTCTTTAGCAGCTGTTGGAAGTACCACGGCTATTTATGATTTATTGTTAGGTTTTTGTTTGGGAATTGGTAGTGGCTTATCGATAGTAACAGCTAGAAGTTTTGTCTCTAAGAATAAGGAGTTACTAAAAAAATCTATTGCAAGTGCACTGATTATCAGAAGTGTCGTGTCTATTCTGGTAACAATCATTGCTCATTTTATTTTATATCCTTTGCTAGAGATTCTAGGAACGCCTGCGGATATTGTCTAGGAGGCTTACGAGTATATTTCGACATTGACTACATTTATCATTGGAATGAAAAGAATAAACTAACACAAAAATTGCTTCTCTTACAGGATCAAATCAATCAATTAGATAGCTATATTAAAAATATTTATATGAATGAATAGAAAAAAGAACTGGATTAGTAAGCAATCCAGTTCTTTTTATAGGGGGAGAATTAGTTAATGAAAGCATCGTCAGCGCCATCTTGTGTAATTTCTATGACTAATTTGTGGGGGAGGCAAATACTCGTTTGCCCATTTTTTGAAATCCAACTTGTTTTTACAGCAATTTGATCTGGACTGTTATCTTCTTTTACACGGATTTTTCCATCTTGAATTTGTACGATATTATATTGTCCATCTGCTGGATAGTAGGTCTTTTCCATTTCTGCTTCTTGATCCAAATTAAATCTGTCCACTTCTTTGCCATCAATACGTACTATCGCGTATCGATCATAAGTATCGTCGATTTCTTTTGTCTGAGTAGCAAAAATATAGTGAGGGAGAAAAGAGAAGACAATTAAACCAAAAATAATGATAAAATCAAAAGGTTTTATTTTATACTGTGCCAGTTTTTTCATAGGTTACCAACTTGCCTTTGTTATACCAGGAATCTGTCCTAGATGAGCATATTTTCGAAAATTTACTCGAGACATGCCAAACTTTCGCATGTAAGCTCGTGGTCTACCGTCAATCTCATCACGATATTTAAGACGATTAGGATTAGAGTCCTTTGGTAATTTTGCCAAGGCGGCAGTATTTCCTTCTTGCTGTAGCTCTCTTCTTAAATCAGCGTATTTAGCAACGAGTTCTTTTTGTTTTTGATACTTAGCTATTTTTGATTTTTTTGCCATTTATATCATCCCTTAGTTTTATTTCTTTTGTATAGCTTGATAATTTTAAGTGCACGTTTTCTTGTTTTGATATTTGGGCTTTTTAATCGGCGATAAGCACTAGATACATCTTGTTTTTCCATAATGATTTCCTTTCTTAATGAGCCAGCATTTCTTGAGCAATTTCTTGGTCTGAAAGGTCAGCAGGATAATAAGTTGGCCAATTGTCCACTTCGTCTATCAATGCTTCTTGGCTCTCATTACCAAAATAAATATGGTAGTGATACGATTTTGTAGGTTCAATCGAGTGATCACTGAATTGTACATATTTAAAGGCTTCAGATTCTGCATCTGTTGCTTCAAATAAGAAACGCACGCCACGGTTACCAGCTTCATAATTCAAAATTTCTTTTCCAGCATAACGATAGTTAGATTTTACTGAAGTACCATCATCAAAAATGAATTCCATTGAATCATCCGTGATGTTGATTTCTTTCACATCTGTTTGGTAACCAACCGTATAGTATTCTTTATACTCTTCGGCTGTTTTACTATCACTTTGTTTCGCTTTATAATCGAACACTTGATCTAAAGTCCCGTTTTCAAGTAGAGGATAAACTGAACGCCATTCACCAGCCCAATCAGATAATGGTCTATCTTGGACAGCATCATCTTCGAAATAACCATTATAGACTGTTTTTTCTTTTTCTTCAACATGGTCATGATCGTCTTCAGTAGGGTTTTCTGTATCAGTTGTTTTTCTTAAAGCAGTAAGATTTTCTGCCATCACAGACAGATAGTTTACTCCAGCGTCAATATCTTCTTGAGTTAAACTTTCTAATGGATTCAAGACTTCTAATTCCACATTTGCCTCACTAGCTAATGTGCGAGCAATTGAATCTTTTGCGTTCGCTTCAAAGTAAATATATTGTACGCCATGTTCAGTGACAAAGTCTTTTAATTCCGCTAAACGAGCAGGAGAAGGTTCTTCGTTAGGTGACAATCCAGCAATGGGTACTTGTGTCAAACCGTAATCTAAAGCTAAATAACCGAATGCAGAATGTTGAGTAACAAAACTTGTTTGTTTGGCTTGACTAAATGCTTCACGATATTCTTGATCTAAGGCAGTTAGTTCGCTTAATAAGTTTGCAGCATTTGTTGTAAATACTACTTCTTTTTCAGGATAAGCAGCAATTAGTTGGTCACGGATACTTTCAACTTGGTGTATGGCACGGTAAGGTGAAATCCATACGTGTGGATCCAATTCATGAAAATGTCCATCTTCACCATGGTCATGACCGTCTTCTTCGTGTTCATGATCGTAATCATCTTCATCGTGATTGTGAGTGTCAGCCTCGTCATGATCGTGGTCATAATCATCTTCACCATGACTGTGACCATGGTCGTGGTCATCAGATCCAGGAAGTAAAAGCATACCTTCCGTTGCTTTAATCACTTCTACATTTCCTTCTTCTAAGGATTGGGTAATAGAAGGGACCCACATTTCCATATTTTCATTATTGTAAACAAACACGTCTGCATCTTGAATACTCGCCATATCTTTAGCGGAAGGCTCGTAGTCATGGGAATCGGTTCCCGCAGGCATTAGTAAATGAACGTCTCCTTCATCGCCAATAATATTTTTAGTGAAATCATACATCGGGTAAAAAGTTGTCATTACCTGTAATTTTTCTGTTGAGGAGTCTCCTGAAGAGTCTCCAGATGTATTTGTCGAACAAGCTCCAAGCACTAAAGCACTCAAGAGCGATAAACCTAACAAAACTTTTTTCATTTTGTTACACTCGCTTTCTAAAAATGATTAATTGAACTAAAACGTAATAATTACGATTTGTAACAAAAACTAATTTAGCACAATCTAAATTTGAAAGTCAAGTGTTTTATTGGAAGTTTTATTTGAAAAACTATTTAAAGGTGATTATTTACAAACAAAACAAAAATTACTTCCGATCAATCTTTGTGAAAAATAGCAGATATTATGAGAGAAAAGTTTCATTTTTTTACTCCTGATCAATAAAAAATTTTGTTTCATAGGAAGTTTTTTGAATTGGATGGTAATGTAAGTAGCCAATTGGTTGTTTTCTTTTGGTTCGTAACCTTTTATAATAGTTCAAAGGATGTGAAATGATGGTTTTAAAAATACTAACAATTGGTGGCTCTGACACTTGGGGTGGCGGAGGCATTCAGACGGATCTCAAAACATTTGAAAACTTACAATCATTTGGTTTGAGTGTCTTAACTTGTATAGCGGTTGAAAAAAATGAGGACTTTGTTATTCGAAGTTTGCCAGCCTATTTAATAGATGAACAATTGAAAACAATCGAATCATCTTTTCAATTGGATGGAATCAAAATTGGACTGTTAAGCAATCTTGAGACTATCGAACTTGTCCAAGACTTTTGCAAACGAAATCGCGGTAATTTTCCAATCATTTTAGATCCAGTTTTGGCATTTAAAGAGACAGAACAACATTTACAAGATGAATATATAGATAAAATAAAAAAATTAATTCCATTTGCAGATGTTGTGACCCCAAATTTGAAAGAAATGAAATTATTGACTAACTATAGTGAAATTCAAACTATTTCTGATATGGAAAAAACATGCCAACAATTATTTGCTGAAACGGGCACACCGATTCTTTTAAAAGGTGGTACTAAAATCGCTAAAGATTCGGCGATAGATTATTATATGGATGGTAAAGTCGCTCAGAAATTTGATGGCCCAATCTCTGAGAAAAAGACAATTAATGGTGCAGGCTGCTGTCTTTCTGCAGCCATCTGTTCCTATCTAGTACAAGGTTTTTCAATGATTGAAAGTATTAAGCTAAGCAAACGTTTTGTTTATGAAGCTATCGAAAATGGAGTATCACTAGGGGCTGATGGCAACGTCTGGCATCCTAATCTTGAAAGGAGCTCTCAATAATGAGTTTACAAAAAAATTTCGTACACATCGCTATGTTGACAGCATTGACTGTTGTCGTTTCGCTTTTATTTATTTTTCCAGTTCCTGCAACAAATGGGTTTGTGACTCTTTGTGAAGTTGGGATATACACAGCAGCTTATTTACTCGGTCCTTTGGGTGGTTTTTGGGTAGGTGCGTTAAGTGGAGGATTGATCGATTTATTTTCTGGTTACCCTCAATGGATTATTTTTTCAATTGTGATTCATGGAATTCAAGGAGCAATCGCGGGTTATTTCTTTCAGAAGCAGTGGAAATATAAAAACTGGTTTGGTTTAGGAATTGCAAGTTTGGTGATGGTGGTTGGTTATGCATTGGCGACAGCTCTTTTATATACTTGGCCAGCAGGAATTGCTTCAATTTTTGGTAATATCGTCCAAAATATTTTTGGCAGTGCCTTGACGGTATTGTTAATTTCAGCGCTACGTAAAATTAAATTGCCTTTGATGAAAGAAGGGAAATAATGGAAAAAGAGGCGTTAATTCAAGAACTAAGCCAAATGGTTGAAGAAATTTTAGAAGCAGCCAATTTAAAAGACGGCGACACCTTCGTTTTGGGTTGTAGCACGAGTGAGATTTCAGGAGGAATCATTGGGAAAAATCCTAGTAAAGAAATTGGAGAATGGATTATTACAACATTAAAAACAATTTTAGATCCTCAGGGTATTTTTCTTGCTGTGCAAGGTTGTGAACATCTTAATCGAGCATTAGTTGTCGAACGTAGGATTGCAGAAAAGAAAAATTGGGAAATTGTATCCGTGTTGCCAAGTCTACATGCAGGTGGAGCGTGTTCAGTGGCTGCTTTCAAATACTTTGAAGATCCAGTTGAAGTTGAATCAGTCATTGGACAAGCGGGAATTGATATCGGTGATACTTCGATTGGTATGCATATTAAACATGTGCAAGTACCTGTTAGACCTACAAAAAAAGAACTAGGTCATGCGCATGTCACAGCATTACGTTCTCGTCCAAAATATATTGGTGGCCCAAGAGCTGCTTACTAAAAATATATCTTATAACAAGTCACTAGTGTTGCATAAAAGTATTTTAGAATATTCTGAAAACTACTTTCTCTGGAAATAAGCCAAAAAAACTGTGCTGACGCAGAGGATGACTTTTTCCAGAAAATTTTTTACCTGTTATTTAGCTGAAAACCAAAAGTGACACGCCATTTTCTTGTTCTCATGTTGGAATCAACTTCTCTAACCAACACTCAAACGGAAGAAACAGTAAATAACGAAAGAATCGTTTGATTTGAAACACAGATTGTTTTGTGTTGGTTTCTACTTTAATAAGAAAGGTTAACAGTGCGGAAATCATGGTTAAAATCAACTGATTATGCACGCCCTGTTCACTTTGAGAAAAAAACGTTTTACTGGTCATGTGTTGTTTGATATGTTTGAAAAACAATTCAATTTGCCAACGCGCGTGATACATATCAGAGATTTCTTTTGAAGAGACGTCCATTCGATTGGTAATAAATTGAAATTCACGTCTACTTTTATCTTGAACAGTAACGAGTCGGAAATTGGCAGTCAGATAAGTCTTAGAACCCAAACGAACCAGTTCATCTCGTAGAATTTCTTTTTCTGGTGATGTTTCCAGTGTTTCTATCAAGTGAACATGGGTGTTCTTTTTGATACGTGTAACGAAGAAGTAGCCGTCCCCATGCATCTGATCCATCTTTTCAAAGTCCAAGTAGCCACGATCAAACACGTAGGTCGCTTCAGGTTTATTCACCAGCAAGGGCAGTTGATTGACATCATGTTCACGGGCATTGGTTAAGGTAAAATCAGTGGGATACATCGTGGCATCGTTCATATAACAGTAGTTTAAGTGTAACTTAACGCCTGATTTTGTTTGGCGAAAAGTCGCCCATTTGTGGCGATTGAGACTCAGAGAAAACGTACTGGAATCAATCAGATACAGACTATTTCGCTTAGTTGGTCTTGTCTGAGAGTGGATTTTTTCTAAAAGCTGTTGGAAGATTTCTTCTAACACGCTGGAATCAAGTGCATTGAACGCACGTGATAATTGCGTATGACTGATGGTGGTCACGTCGGTTTCTAGTTGAAGTGATTCGTTGATGAGAGACGTACTCAAGTCACGCAAACTCTCTTTTTCTTCATTAATTGCGTAGAGAAAAAGCTTCAACACCGCTTCAAAAGAGAGTTTTTTCCGATATGAATTGTAATTGACAATGAATTGTTTAGCAGAAACAGAAAGATTTTCTACATTTATGGCAGAAAACCATTTATTAAATGCCGAATTTGTTTTATACTTATCCATGAGTTAGTCCTTTTTATTGGTCTTGGATAAGTCATCCGAGTACTAGTATAAAGGATTTTTTTGTTTCATGGAACAGTACAATTTTTTATGCAACACTAGTGATAACAAGTATCAATTAAATTTGAAAAAGTTCTAACTAATGTCATTTTTAACATTAGTTAGAACTTTTTCTTTTGGAAATTTTTTATTAATAATAGACAGACTTTCAGAATTTTTCTTTAAACTGTACATTCTTCACACAAGCCAAAGATGGTAATGTCATGTCCTGTAATTTTGAAATGGTTTTCGGAAGCTAATTCGGGTAAAAATTTTTTAATCAGGCAACCGATGGGGATCATTTTTTGACAATTCGTACAAATCATAAAATGATTGTGACCAGAGTTCGCTAAGTAAAAATAAGCAGTGGATTCTACCATCGTTTTATTAATCATTTTTTCTTCCAATAATTTATCCATATTTCGATAAACAGTCGATAGATTCATCGTATCATCACCTACAAGTTGATAAATCATTTCCGCACTTAGCGCGTTGTCAGGTCGTTTTTCAAATAAATCAATAATGGCTTTTCTTTGCTTGGTCATTCTCATAAAATCGAACTCCTTTCTCTAAGAAAATATATGTATTAGTATAGCTAAAATGCGAATGATTTGCAATTAATCGTTGACGAAAGGGAATCATGTAGTTTAGAATACTTGCAAATGGTTCGCAATAACTATTTTGTTTTTTATATAACAGAAATAATTAATAGAAAGAAGAGGGATATAAGATGGCGTTAATACCAGTGACGATTTTAACTGGCTTTTTAGGGTCGGGAAAAACAACTTTGTTAAATCAATTATTGAAAACAAAGGGGCGAGAAAAAGTCATTATCATCATGAATGAATTTGGTGATACAAGCATAGATCATGATCTTGTCTTAATCGATGAAGACGAGCGAATATTTCAAATGAACAATGGCTGTATGTGTTGTATATTGCGTGAAGATCTAGCAGAAATGTTCTTAGGGATTATGTCGATAATAGAGGGTAGTCAGATTGATATAGATCGAGTGATTGTTGAAACAAGCGGTTTGGCAGAACCTAGCCCCATTGCGCAAACAATTTTAAGAACACCAGTTTTAAGTGAATCTTTTATGATTGATAGTATTTTAACTTTAGTAGATGCAAAAAATGCAACCTATCAATTAGATCACTACCCAGAAGCGGCAGAACAAATCGCATTTGCAGACCGGCTACTACTGACAAAAACAGATGAAGTACCAAAGGAAGAATTAAGTGAATTGCAGAAAAAATTAGCCAAAATTAATCCATTCATTGATAAGTATCCTCTTCAATCAACAGAAATCTTCAATGAACTAATTGGTTTGAATTTATTCGATCATGATCTAGACGATAATCAAATTGAAGCAGATATTGATCATATGATTGATAATCATCAGCATCACGATACTCATGACCATAACGAGCATCATCACCATCATGTGCATACTCCAGTGAACAGCTTTGTCATTCAAATAGACGAGAAGCTTGCACCAGATGATGTTGCTTTTTGGATTCAACGTTTGATCCGATTGTACGGCATGGATCTAATGCGTTACAAAGGGCTGTTAAATATTGAAGGTCATAAACGACCAGTCGTTCTTCAAGGTGTAAATATGGCTTTTCGATTAGATGAAGGAGAATCTTGGAAGGGAGAACCAACAACTAAAATTGTTTTGATTGGTCAAAATCTGCCAGAAGCTGAGATTCGTGCGTTGATTATTGGAAACCGAAGTTAGTCTTTACAAAGAATATCAAATCAATTCAATTCTTAAAAAAAGTAACGATTATCTAGTTTTGATCGAAAAATTCAGTCAATAGAAAGAGATGTATCTTATGGACAAGGAAAAACAGGCTTATTTAATGCCAATTACAATTGTATCAGGATATTTAGGTTCTGGAAAAACAAGTTTACTTTTGCATTTATTAAAATGTAAAGGAGATCTTCGATTGGGAATTATTGCTAATGATTAAGCAGAAATTAATGTTGATGCCAAAATTATTCAAAAATCTCCTTTTTTTACAGAAGAGGACCAATTAATTTCTCTTCAATCAGGTAGCATCAGTCGGTATTTGAGTGGCCAATTAATCGTGGCAGTGAATCAATTAACGAAATCTCAAGCTGTAGACTATATTCTGATTGAATCTTCAGGAATTGCACAACCGGATTTAATTGCTAAATCTATTGCTCGAGGTGAAACGATTCTCGGTGAAAAATTAAAAGAGTTCTGTCGTCTAGATACCTTGGTGAGTGTGGTAGATGCCTTTCGTTTATTGCAACAATTTACACCAGAGAATGGGCGCTTTAACATGGAATTTCAAAGCAGTAACCAAGTTATTATTAATCAGATCGAGTGTTGTGACGTTCTCTTATTCAACAAAATTGATTTGATTAGTCCGGAAGAGAAAAAATATTTACTATCTTTGATTCGACAAATTCAGCCACATGCAAAAATTGTAGAAAGTACTTTTTGCCAATTTCCAATCAGTCATGTGCTAAATACACATTTATTTGATGAAAAAACCAGTTTCAGACAAATTGCGTCTCATCTAGACAATTCCAGTCAAATCGAAAAAGAGTTAGCCATTCAAAGCTTTGTCTATTGTCGAAGAGAACCTTTTCATCCAGAACGTTTTGATGCTTGGTTAAATCGTTGGCCTAAAGAAATTATTCGTTGCAAGGGAGTTGTATGGTTTGTCACTCAGCCTAACAATGCTATTAAAATCTCACAATCAGGTAGGGCAATAGATACTAGTCATAGCGGGTATTGGATTGCATCTTTAAAACAATGGGAAGTTGAACAAATGATGAAAATCAGAAAAATCTACCAGAAATCTGGGATACAAATTACGGGGACCGTATGATTGAATTAGTTTTTATTGGAACAAATTTAAACCAGGGAAAACTGATTCAGGAGTTAGATACTTGCTTGATTACTAGTCAAGACACTATAGCAAATGTAAAAGATCCATTTGAGTTTAAAGAAGTGTAAAAAGAAAAATTTATTTTTTATTGTTGACAAGGTATTTAAAAACTGATAAATTGTACATTGTCTAAAACGTAATTATTACGATTTGTGTTTTTTAAATAAAGAAAGGGCGATTAAATGGCTAAAAAATCGAAAATAGAAAAAGCTCGTAAACAACGAGAATTGATTGAAAAATATGCAGACTTGCGTAGAGAATTAAAAAAAGCTGGTGACTACAAAGCCTTAGCTAAGTTACCTAAAGACTCTCATCCGAACAGATACAACAATCGAGATTTGATTGACGGAAGACCGAGAGCCTACATGAGAAAATTCGGCATGTCCCGAATTAATTTCAGAAAGCTTGCACACAAGGGACAAATTCCTGGTGTAAAAAAAGCAAGTTGGTAAAACTTTAAGAATAGGAGAGAAGATAATGGCAGTTCCAGCACGAAAAACTTCAAAAGCAAAAAAGAATTTAAGACGTACACATCAAAAAGTAAGCAAACCCGAGATATCTTATGATGAAACTATTGGTGAATATCGCCGTAGTCATCGTGTATCTTTGAATGGTTATTACAAAGGAAAAAAAGTAATCGATTAAGAGGTGAAAGCTATGAATATTATTTATCCACCCCTAGTTGAACAGAGTATTCAATTTCATTTTCCAGAACATCAATCGACAGAACTACCAAAAGCGGAGATGTATCGAATGATGGTGGAAAGAGGGATTATTACAGAAAATGGCATGCCTACCGAATACGCTTTAGAAAATGGATTAGTTAAAGATTATTATGAAGAAGAGAATCTCAGCTTCGAAGAATTTTTGATGATTTATCCTTATTTTGAGCGATATGATGCGGATTTATTTCAGAACATTGATGGTTTCTGGGAAATGCCACTAAGAATAAAAGAAGAAATTTTACAAGAGTTGTCCTCTGGTAATTTAGATTATGATGAAAAAATGCAAGTAGAGGAATATTTAGCAGATCGTTAATTTTCCTATTACTCGTTAAAGGAGAGCATGAACATGAGACAAAATATTATCTTGGAATGTGTAGAAACCAAAGAACGAATTTATCTAACTAGTAAAAATAAACGAAATACTCCAGATCGTTTGGAGTTGATGAAATACTCACCGAAATTAAAAAGAAAAGCACTTTTTAGAGAAACAAAATAAGTAAACGAAGCAAGAAAAACTCCTTATTTCGAGAATTTCTTGCTTGTTTGTTTTAGGATTTACAAGCCATCTAGGCCACCAGCACCACCATCATGTCCGCCAACTAAATGACTTCTGGCAACACTTCTTGCACCTTCTAATTTACTGGTCGCATGAATAATCGAAGTAAAGCCATATTTTTCTCGAATAAGGTCAATAATTTGATCCAATCTTTCATTAGATTCTATTTTATTCGGATCTTCAAAGAGGGTTAGTTGTCGATTTCTGGTATAAACCAACTTTGAATAACTGATGCCAACATGGCGAATGGCTTGACCTTGATAATATTTATCGAAAAGGTAAAGGCAATAACGTTTTAATTCTTTCGTCTGGTTTGTTGCATCAATTTTCATCTGGTGAGAAAAACTTTTGTCTTTTTCACCATAAGCGGAACCAATATAAAGACTGACACATTGAGTGAGACAACCATGTCTGCGAATCCTTGCTGCAACTTGTTCGGCCATTTCCCCTACAACTATTCTGATTTCATGAACATCTGTATAATTTTTGGGTAAAACTTGACTGTTACCATAAGATTTTTCTTTAGGAACGGGAGAAGTTTCCGATAGAATAGTTCGATCGATACCATTTGCATGATAATTCAATTGCTCACCAATCACACCAAATCGCTGAGCAAGTAAATCAGGATCTGCATGAGCCAATTGGTAAATAGTATCGATACCTAGTTTATATAGTCGTTTTTGTGTTCGGTATCCAATCCCCCAGAAATCAGTCATCACTGGAATTTTCCAAACAGTATCAGCAATAGTATCATAAGTCCATTCAGCCTTAAATTTGTGTTGGTAATTATGTTTTGCAGCATTATCTAAAGCTAATTTGGCAAGAAGAGGATTATCTCTAATTCCTACGGTTAAAACAAGTCCCAGTTCTTCATGTACTGTTTTTTGAATCAAAGAAGATATCTAATAACGTTTTTGTTGTATAGTTAATCTTGGATCAGGAAAAAATAAGTTGAGTGATGCCGTGACATCTAGGATTGCTTCATCAATGGAGTAAATCAATAAATCTTCCTCTGCAACAAAACGACTAAAAATTTCGATGATTTGCATATTTTTTTCAATATAATAGCTCATACGCTGAGGTACTTTGTGGAGTTCTGGATGATTAGGTACATTATCTGATCGGGTAACATTTGAAACACCAAGAACTTCTTTGGCTTTAGGTGACGCTGCTAAAATCAAGCCATTACCAGTATTATCACTACTACTCATGACTACCAGCATTGTCTCTAAAGGATCAAGTCCAAGCGCCACACACTCGACAGTAGCATAGAAGCTTTTTACATCGATAAAAAAGAATATCTCGCCTAGGCTCATGAGTGTAATCTATTTTTGGTATGGGGATTCACCTAATTTCTATTAATGTATTAAAATTTCTTAAAACCGAAATTTTAGTCTAGTTGAAATTTCGGATACCATCCTACTAGCTTGGAGTTCCTAGTGCTACTTCGATTTAGAGTATTCAAATTTTCAAAATCAAAAATTTGAGTCCTATTCTCTCCACGCATACCATCTCACTAGTTTGAAGTTCCTAGTAAGTGAGACTGGCAAAGTAGGAGTGGCAACCTCGTTCGTAATAAAGTATTTAAATTTCTCAAAGTTGCAATCTTACTCTGACAAATCTGTAAAATATTTTACCTGCCATTTTTGAGTAGCGAGAGCAGTTTTATTTAGTTGAGAACACCATGTTGGATAAAAGCGCATAGCCATTTTGCCTTTTGTATGTTGACTAGTGAGTATATTTTTCTTGATGGCAATGTCTTTTGGTATTAGAAAAATACCTTTTCGATTTTCATCATGGATTACAATAGCTAATAGTTCTGGAGAAGTTACATCAGTATAGGGAACATTTTGATATTGCTTATTTTTCATCCAAAATACAGTAAAATATCCAGCTTTCTTTGAAGTTTTTTTGGCGAGTCTTGATCGAATGAATTGATTGGAATCTACTGTTTTTATCAGAATCCCTTCATAATCAGAATTCCATCGTTCTTCTTTTAATACTTTAAATTCACCGAATGTTTTTTTTAAAATATCAAATGACAGCATATAATTGTGTTCTCCTTCGTAAATATAGTTACATTATACGAACTAATGTTCTTGTTTGTAAAGCGTTAATTTTTTGTAACCGTTTCATTTGGATGGAAGTCTCTGTCATGATACACTGAATATGTAAGATATAATTTGTAGGAGGGTATGTTTATGGCGAAAATTGGAAAAGAATTGTTGGATCAACTTACTTCTGAAGGTGTCAAAGGACCGTTTCTCACGATTATGTTAAACACTCATGTGGCACATCAGGATATTGAAAAAGATCAATTGAAGTTTAAAAACTTTGCGAAAGAAGCAAAGAAAAGATTTGAAAAAAAATATCCTGATCAAGACTGGTCAAATTTTCAAGACAAAATTGACACATTATTGAGTGATCGAGATTTCTGGCGCAGTGCAACAACGAGTGTGGCGGTAATTTTAACAGACAAGGAAACTTATATTCATCGATTGAGTATTCGTGTCGATGATCAATACTATGTAGGGGATACTCCTTATTTACTTGCGATTATCAAAAATGCCCAATTTAACTATGATTACTATTTATTAGGTTTAAATCGGGACTCTCTAAAGCTATATGTAATGTACAATAAAAAAGTATCTGAAGTACCATTGCCAGATGATGCACCAACAGATATCAAAATTGCTTTAGGAGAAGAAATCACAGGTGGAAATCTGAATTTTCGTGCGCAAGGTTCAAATGGTGGACGAGATTCTGTAGCCTACCATGGTGTGAGTGCAAAAGATGAAGAAGTAGAAATCGATTGGATCAACTATTACCAAGCAGTGGATAGTTATCTGAAAGATGAGTTTCCAAATGAAGAAAAATTACCGATTTATCTGTATGCTTTACCAGAAAACCAAACGATGTTTAAGAAAGTTGCGAAAAACCCAAGTGTCGATAGCCAATTTGCAGTCTCTGCTTCACCTTCACAATTATCGACTAGTCAAATTGAAAAAAGCGTCAATCAACTTGATGAACAACTAGCAGCAAAAGAAGTAGAAAATTATCAAAAATTAATTGAACGAAAACATTTTGATCAATTAGCTGATATCAAACAAGCTGCGTCATCAGGTCGAATTTCCGATTTGTTTATTTCCACTTCTAATTTGATTGATGGTTTTGGTGAAAATCCTGAAACTGAGTATGATTGGAGACAAGTTTTAAACACATTGGCAGACGATACGATTCGCAATGGTGGTACGGTATATGTATTGGATCAAGACGATGCACCAGGACAAAAAGAATTAGTAGCCATTTTACGGTATTAAGCGATTTTGATTTTGGACAAGGACCTGCTTTTTCTTAAAAAAGTTTGATAAATAGTACACTTAATAGTCAGATAAAAAATGATAAGCTTTCAAGTCATTCGTGCGTAAAGAATAGACATTCTGAGAAATCAATCTTAATCTATTTACAAGAGTTTCAAACATTTCGAAGTTCAAACGTTGTGTAAGAAAGTGATTAAAACTGGAAGAACAAAACGTAGAAAGTCATTGGTCGTTTTCCAAAGAGCTGAATGAATTACACTGACTTAGTGCGATTAGTGCGATTAGCGCTTAGTCAGCGTTTGAACGTCAGCAGCCAAAGAGACTCTGTAAAGAGGCTCGTGGCGGTCTGACATGACCAATGAGCTTTTGGAGTTTTGTTCTGGAGGTTTCAAGGTTGATTTAGCTTTGACTGTAAATAGTGATAGCTAAATAACAGATTCTTTTTAAATAAACATAAAAAAAGTAGCTATTTTTTATTTACCTGTGCTATAATATATTTGTAGTTTTTGTACGGTAAATTATGGTAGTTTGTTTCATTTAAAAACATCTTCCAAATTTTCACCTAACAAGTAATTGCAAAATATGTGTGAATACACAAGGAGGATTTTTTAACATGGAAACAGGTACAGTAAAATGGTTTAACGCAGACAAAGGTTTTGGATTTATCACTGCAGAAAATGGAAACGACGTATTCGTTCACTTTTCAGCTATCCAAACTGATGGTTTCAAAACATTAGAAGAAGGCCAAACAGTAACTTTTGATATCGAAGAAGGTCAACGTGGCCCTCAAGCTACTAACGTTGCTAAAGCTTAATTCTATATGATTAGTCAAGACGAAGCATTGTGCTTCGTCTTTTTTTGTGCACTAAACTTTATAAGAAACGTTTTTCTTAAAAAGATCTTTGATAGTTTTTACTAAGCTAGTCGAATTTCCTTGGTTTGTAGTATAATAGAAAAAGCGGATCAAGGAGGGATAAAATTGAAAACCACCACCTATGCAATTGTAGATATTGAGACAACAGGGACGGATCCGAAAGTCGATCGAATTATTCAGTTTGGCTGTGTTTTAGTAGAAAATAGTGAAATCGTTGGACGTTTTTCTGCTGATATTAATCCAGGGCAACCAATTTCGAAACAAATTCAAAGTTTGACTAAAATTTCTAATAAGCGTGTGAAGAAAGCACCTTTTTTTGAAGATATTGCGATCACTATTTTTAATCTGTTGGAAGATACGGTTTTTGTTGCTCATAATATTCATTTTGACTACAATTTTTTAAATCATGAATTACAACGCTGTGGTATGCCTCCTTTAACCATTCCCGGTGTGGATACAGTCGAGTTAGCACAGATTTTTTTACCGACAGAAATTAGTTTTCGATTGGGAGATTTGGCAGAAAGTCTAGATCTTTCTCATGATAATCCTCATCAAGCGGATAGTGATGCTGAAGTGACAGCGGAATTATTAATTTATATCGAAAAGGTTATGAAAAAGTTACCATTAATTACTGTCGAACAAATAGCTAAGTTAAGTGAAGCAACCAGTCGTCAAACAGGAGAATATATCCAAAAAATTCTTCAAGAAATGCAAGAAAGTCCAGAAAGGCTAAATCCTGAGATAGCAGTGATTGATGGGATTGCCTTAAGAAAAAAAGAAGTACAGTTATTTGAAGAACAACAATTTGCCAAAGCGTTTCCGGTAAGTAAAAAAGAAAAAATAACTCTTTATCAAGAAAAACTAACTTATCGTAAAGAACAAGGCAAATTAATGAATAGTATTTATCGACATTTTGCTGAAGAAGGACCTAAGGATTTGTTGATGGAGGCCTCTACAGGTATGGGAAAAACCATCGGCTATCTTTTACCGGCTCACTATCTAGCAACACCAGAAGAGCCAGTCATTATTAGTACCGTATCTATTTTGTTGCAACAACAGTTGATGAATCAAGATATCCCTTTGCTTAACACAATTTTAGAACAACCGATTCAAGCAACAATTGTTAAAAGCAAACGACACTATATTGATTTGCAACGATTTAAAGCGACATTGACCGTACCTTTAAAACAAAAGCAATACGCGATGTATCAAATGGGTATCTTAGTCTGGTTAACCCAAACGACAACAGGAGATTTTGCGGAACTTAATTTGATTCGTTTGAATCATACTTTGTTTCAAGAAATACAACATCGTGGAATTGAATACTTATCAACGAAGCAAGCCTTTTATCAGGAAGATTTTTTACGCCATCTTCATGCAAAGATGAAACAAAGTAATGTTTTGATTGTGAATCATGCCTTATTGGCACAAGAAACACAGCGAAAAGAGCAGCTAATTCCTAATAGTCGTTACTTGATTATTGATGAAGCCCATCATTTGCCTGATACTTTGGAAAAAGTGTCTAATCTATTTGTAGATACCGCTTCTTTTGAGAAAAAATTAGGACAATTCCAAGACTCGGGTCAATTTTTTGATTTGATTGAGATGTTATTAGATAACAATGAAGAATTGTTACGGATATTTCAATTATACCGACAAGAATTAAGAGCAATTATTGATGTACAGGAAGATATTTTTGCGGAATGGACAGCTAATTGGCCAGTTAAAGAAGAAAAAATTGTGACCGAAACAGAGCGCCAAGCAGTTAGTTTAAGTACCGAAAAAAATATTCAACGTTTATTGCTTTATTATGAAGAGGTTTTGCAATTACAGGAAGAGTTATTACCAGGAATGACCCAAATCAGTGATGCGTGGCTTAATCGTCAACAGATTCTTTTTGGTCAATTGATTTCTTTTTTTGAAGAAATGTCTAAACAAGCAACAATCATTCAATGCTGGTTTAATGACTGGTCGAAAAACTATGTGCATTTTATTTTTCCTTATGGGAATCGAATGACAGCAAAAATTCAGCTCGTTGATTTTGATGCAGCTCTTTTACCTAATACTCGTTGGTATGACCGATATGAAAAAATCTTATATCTTGGAGGAACATTAAGAGTTTCTGGTAATCGCCAGTATTTTGCCAATCGCTTAGGAATTCCAGAAGCATCGTTAAAAGTGATTCCTTCTGTATATGATTATGAAAAACAAGCACAACTTTTTGTTCTAGATACTGATATTGTTCCTAAAGAGTTATCTGTACCAGAATATGTTTATTTTTTAACTCGTCAATTAACGATTTTATTAAAAGACACGAATCAACCGGTATTGGTTTTATTTACTTCCCATGATATTTTGCAAAGAGTCTATGAACGAATGCATATGCACTTTTTAGAACATGGACGTGAAATTATCGCCCAAGGTATTGGAGGGAGTCGAGAGAAGCTTTTAAAACGATTCATGCAATCGAAGAACAGTATTTTATTTGGAGCAGATAGTTTTTGGGAAGGGGTAGATTTGCCAGGTGATGCCTTGCAGTTGTTAATTGTAACAAGATTGCCTTTTGAAAATCCTGAACGCTTATTGGTCCAAGCTAGATATGACTACTTAAAAGAAGCCGGTATGAATCCATTTATGGAAGAAACACTTCCTAAAGCAGCTTTAAAACTAAGACAAGGTTTAGGACGTTTAATTCGTTCTGAAGAGGATAAGGGAACGATGGTCATTTTAGACTCTCGGATTGTGCGTACGAAATATGGAAAAAAAATCGCCCGTGCGCTCCCTAAGGAATTACCAATAATCGAAGCATCTATAGAAGAAATAAAAGAAGCTACCTTAAATTTTATCGAAAAACAAGAAAATGAATAAAAAATAGTACAGATTCCTAAAAAGTTTTTGTATAATAAAAGCTAGTTATGAAAGGAGTGTAAGACTTGGACAAAAGCGAAAAAAGAGAAAAAAAATTAGCGATTACTGCTTTGACGGCAGCTACCGTTATGTTAAGTATTATTCTTTTTTCATCAATTTTTTACATTCGATCTTCTCGCCCTTTGAGACAAGCGAAGGCCGAGGCGACACAATTGGCACAAGAATACGTTGACATGGAAGAAATTGATTCTTTTTATTGGTTTACTCGTGAGGAAACGTATTTTACTGTTTTTGGGGAAGATGCAGACAGTCAAGAGCTAATTGCAGTGATTCCAAAATCTGGTGAACAGATTACCGTACTTAATCAAAATGAGGGGATTTCAGAGGCGGACGTAAAAAGCATCATTCGCTCAGAATATTCTGATGAAGAAATTGAGAAAGTTAGTTTCGGTCTATTTGATAATCAAGCAGTTTGGGAAGTAATGACTGGCGGTGCTTCTGGAAATACTTACTACTTGGTAACATTTAAAGAAGGCGAAATAATAAAAGTGATTGAAAATATTTAAGTAGTGGAAGGGTGAATGGTATGAAATTATCGAAACGTATGGAAACATTAGAACCATCAGTAACTCTTATGGCATCAGCGAAAGCCAAAGAACTTAAAAGTCAGGGAGTAGATGTTTTAAGTGTGACTTTGGGAGAACCAGACTTTCCAACACCAAAACACATTCAAAAAGCAGCAATCGAAGCGATTGAATCAGGAAAGGCAAGCTTTTATACACCAACGTCAGGTATTCCTGAATTACGCCAAGCAATTATTTCTTATATAAAGGAATTTTATGGACTTACTTATGATATTTCACAAACTTTGGTCACTGATGGAGCAAAATTTGCATTGTATGCTTTATTTCAAGCTCTTTTAGACGAAGGTGATGAAGTGATTATCCCTACACCTTATTGGGTTAGTTATGGTGAACAAGTGAAACTTGCAGATGGGACACCTGTCTTTGTACAAGCCAAAGATGAAAATCAGTTCAAAGTGACCGTCGAGCAATTGGAAGCAGCACGTACAGAAAATTCGAAAGCTGTGATTATCAATTCTCCTTCTAATCCAACTGGGATGATTTATACGTATGAGGAATTAAAAGAAATCGGTGAATGGGCAGTTACACATGATTTATTAATTATTGCAGATGATATTTATGGACGTTTAGTTTATGGAGACAATCAATTCACACCGATTGCGACAATTTCTGAAGAGATTTGCAAACAAACGTTGATTATTAATGGAGTCTCAAAATCTTATTCTATGACAGGTTGGCGAATTGGGTTTGCTGTAGGAGATAAAGACTTAATTAAAGCGATGACAGATATCGCCTCACAAGCGACTAGTAATCCGACAGCTGTCAGTCAATATGCTGCGGTTGAAGCATTAATAGGAAATCAATCTCCAGTAGAAGAAATGCGCCAAGCTTTTGAAGAACGATTAAATAAATTATATCCTTTAGTATTAGAAATTCCGGGAGTAAAATTAACAAAACCTCAAGGAGCCTTTTATCTATTTCCAAATGTAAAAGGAACAATGGAATTATGTGGCTATACAGATGTAACTGCGTTTACTGATGACTTATTAAAAGAAGCTCATGTAGCGCTAGTTACTGGTGCTGGTTTTGGTGCAGAAGAAAACATTCGAATGAGTTACGCTTCAGATTGGGTAACTTTAGAAGAAACCGTTAATCGAATCAAAGCTTTTGTTGAAAAGAAACGCAGAAAGTAATACACTTTGATAGTATGTAAAAAAGAATGGAGAGACACAAGTGGAACAAATTCAAATTATTGATGCAAAAAATCACGTAGGCGAAACAGTCAAAATTGGTGCTTGGGTAGCTAACAAGCGTTCAAGTGGGAAAATCGCATTTTTACAATTAAGAGATGGTTCAGCGAACTTTCAAGGAATTGTTGTAAAAAATGAAGTAGGAGAAGAAATTTTCCAAGAAGCAAAAAACTTAACTCAAGAAACATCAATTTGGGTAACAGGTGAAATTCGTGAAGACAGCCGTTCTAAATTTGGTTACGAAATTGGCGTAACTGGGATTGAAGTGATTGCTGAAAGTCATGATTATCCAATTACACCTAAAGAGCATGGAACTGAATTCTTGATGGATCACCGTCATTTATGGTTGCGTTCGTCTAGACAACATGCAGTGATGCAAATTCGTAATGAAATTATTCGTGCGACGTATGAATTTTTCAATGACCGTCATTTTATCAAAATTGATCCACCAATTCTAACTGGTTCAGCACCAGAAGGAACAACTGACTTATTTGAAACGAATTATTTTGACCAAAAAGCATACCTATCTCAATCAGGTCAATTATATATGGAAGCTGCGGCGATGGCTTTTGGTAAAGTATTCTCATTCGGTCCAACTTTCCGTGCTGAAAAATCTAAGACACGCCGTCATTTAATCGAGTTTTGGATGATTGAACCTGAAATGGCTTTTGTTCATCAAGAAGAAAGTTTAGAAGTTCAAGAACAATATGTGGCTTTCTTAGTACAAAATGTTTTAGATAATTGCGAAATGGCTTTGGATACATTAGGTCGTGACCGTGAAGTATTAGAAAAATATACAAAATTACCTTATCCACGTATTTCTTACGACGATGCGATTGAATTATTGAAGAAAAATGGCATTGATGACATTGAGTGGGGCGATGACTTTGGTTCGCCACACGAAACGTTTATCGCAAATTCATACGATCAACCAGTATTCATCTTAAATTATCCTAAAGCGATTAAACCTTTCTACATGAAAAAACATCCTACTCGTGAAGATGTGGTAATTTGTGCGGATATGATTGCACCAGAAGGATATGGAGAAATCATCGGTGGATCTGAGCGTAATGTCGATTATGCTGATCTATTAGAAGAAGTAAAAGCACATGGTTTAAATCCTGAAGAGTATTCATGGTATTTAGATTTACGTAAATATGGTTCTGTGCCACATTCTGGATTTGGTTTAGGTTTAGAACGTACAGTTACTTGGTTATCAGGTATCGAACACGTTCGTGAAGCAAGCCCGTTCCCTCGTTTATTAAATCGTATTTATCCATAATAGTTAAAAGCAATCTTTTTTAAATGAAAAGATTGCTTTTTTTGCTCAAATGACTTGTATGTTTTCGAAATACGTGTTATGTATATAGTGTGACATCTATTAATTAAGCATGATTATTAAACGATCTTTAAGGGGGAGTTATCATGATTCAAATGGAGGATTTTAAAGTAGGGGAACGGTTTGAAGTGCAACCTAGAAACTTCCATCGTAGGTTTGTCGGCAAGGTTCTTAGTGTTCGTGGAGCAGCAATTTTATTTGAAATAGAGAGTTATGACAGGTGCGATCAAGATAAGGTAAAAGAGGATCGCTTAGTCGAGGTAGAAGAATTAGATGTGAAACATCATTTAGATGGACGATGTTTCTTTAGTTAAACAGATAAGAGAGAGCTATTAGAAAAGAAATTTTCTAAGGCTTTCTTTTTTCTATTAGGTTGTAATCACTAGCGGATAATGCTATTTTTATATAATAGGACTAAACTACTCAAAAATTAACTGAATATAATTGATTAATTGAGTATAAAAGTTAGGATGGGGATAATGAAAAGAAAAGTTTTTTATGTTGGTATGATGTTTACGCTATTATTAGGTAGCTTTCCGATAACGATTTTTGGAGAAACGGTGACAAGTAGTAGTGAAAGTGAAATAGATGTAATCAAGGAAACCTTAGAAAGTACTTATTTTGAATCTTATGAAGAAGATGATGAATTAACTGAACTTCCGATTGAAACTAGTGAAACCGTCATTGAAGAGACCGAAGAAACTTTGGAAGTTATTGAAGAGGAAACAGAGAGTCCAATCGCTGAAGAAACCATTGATACAGAATATCTTGAAGAATTTGATGATTTATCACCTATGAATGAAGCACTTGCTTATCCTAGTCAACGTTCGGATTTGTCAGTAGGCTTCCAAACTTTTGCTACAGTTGCTACGACTCCTTCTGTAAAAGCGACAGATACAAATGTTCCACAGAAAAGTTTTATCGATGTTTCTTCTCATAATGGGAATCTTACTGTAGATAACTATAAAACCATCAAATCTTATGGTGTTGAAGGTGTAGTTGTTAAATTAACCGAGTATACCACTTATAAAAATCCTTATGCAAAAGATCAAGTGAAAAATGCAATAGCAGCTGGATTAAAAGTATCTGTATATCATTATAGCTGGTTTACTGATAAAGAGAGTGCTAGAAAAGAAGCTGACTATTTTGCAAATATGGCAGAAGAATTGGGATTACCCATAGATACTGTCATGGTCAATGACATTGAAGAACCACAAATTGCCGATAATAAAAATCATACAAGTAATTCTTTAGAATTTGAGAAACGTTTGAATGAACGAGGGTTTAAAAACGTCAATCATTATATCGGTTTATATTGGATCACAGGAAAAAGAATCGATGCCGCTGCATTAGGTAATAAAAAAGTTTGGGTTGCAGCCTATCCATATATACTAAGTAATGAAGCAAGATATACAGAATATGGCGCTTGGCAATGGTCTGCTCGATTGACATTCCCGGGAATTAGCGGAGAATTTGATATTTCTGCAGATTATGCGAAGAATTATACTTCTACTCCGATAGTTAATGACAATATCACTGAAAATAAAGTTGGTCCATATCAATCATATGGAAAGTACATCACGATTAGTTCTCCAAATTATGAAATTTGGCAAAATTTTTCTTGGGAAAAACGTGATCATTCAGCGAATTATCATGGACAAACGTTGCAAGCAAGAGGTTATTATCAACATTCTAATGGTAATCGTTACCTATCTTTATATAATAATCAAGGTATATGGTTAGGTTATATAGATTCAAATGCTACAAAAGTGTCAACAGGTAGACATGGTGTATATCAGAGTTATGGTAAATTTGTTACAATCACTTCACCAAATTATGAAATTTGGCAAAGTTTTTCTTGGAATATAAGAAATCATTCATCAAATTATTATGGTCAAACCTTACAGGCAAGAGGATACTATCAACATTTTAATGGAAGACGTTATCTGTCACTGTACGATAATAAGGGAAATTGGTTAGGATATATTAATGCGCATGGAACACGTTTGGGGAATGGTAGACAAGGTATTTATCAAAACTATGATAGATACGTAACAATTACTTCACGTAACTATGAGTTATGGCAAAATTTTTCATGGAAATTAAAATCTATTTCTTCAAATTATTATGGACAAAGACTATTAGCAAAAGGGTACTATAACCATTTTAACGGAAGACGGTACTTATCATTATACGATAGTAAAGGAAACTGGTTAGGATATATAAATGAACGAGGAACGACTTTGAGATGATGATTTGAACGATATCTCAGCTATTGATGCCTGAATGAACAGCTGTTGTGTCACTAGAATAAAAGCTCTCAAATAATGTGTTTCAGTTGTTATCACATTATTTGAGAGCTTTAAGTAGGTTTAAAGAATAAATATAAAATATATTAAATAAATGTATAAGAAGCCGATTGGTCTTATTAACTAAAAGGATCTTTAAATACAAAAGTTAGGATGAAAAACAAGTTTATTATTACAAGCTTAACAATCACTCTTTTGTTGAGTCAATTCCAGCGTCAGTTTTTGCTACAAAAAAAAACGAGAAGATACTATTTTAGAGACTTTAGATAGCATCTCTTCAACAAATGAAAGTTCTATCGAATCAAACATTAGTGAAATAATTGAAAGTGAATTGATGCTAGAAGAAATTACAGAGCAATCCGAAAGCATAGGAAAGACTGAAGAGTATGAAGAGACAGAACAAACTCAGGATGAATCAATCGATTTTACCGAAGCTACAGAAGCCGATGAGGAACTTGAAGAATATGAGAAAGTTGAACTCCAATTTTTTGATGAGTACTTTGTATATCCAAGTATTCGATCAACGGTACTTATCAATGATATTGAAAAATTAAATGATGCAGAGGATCATACTTCAAACTCAAAAACGTTTGAGTTTAGATTAAACGAATTAGGCTTTGGAAAAGTAAATCATTAAATAAGTGGTGAATGGATCAAAAAAGACTTAATTAATTCGGATGAACTTGGAAAAATAAAATATGGGTCGCTGCTTATTCATATCAAGTCTCAGAAAGTCAACATTATACAGTTATGCTGCATGGCAATGGACTAATCAAATGGTTTTACCAGATATTGTAGGCGCATTTTCCGTGTCTTCTAACTATATTGACGCAGAGCCACGACAAGCAGTCCAATTGAGCACTTTTGCTACCACTTTGATTGATAGCAGTGAAAATGTTGGAAAATACGTTACAATAAAATCGAGTGTACCTTTGTGGAAACTAGAGGATAAAGAAACAAGAAAAGACGGTAATAATACTGGATTAATTGGACAAACCTTGCAAATCAAAGAAGAGGTGATTGATTCAAAATATGTCACTTTTTATTTACTAATCAACAATAAACAAAATGAAATAGGCTATGTAAATGTTAGTGATGTGAATGTCATAGATAGCCGAGGTGGATCATATCACAGTTATGGAAAGTTTGTAACTGTCGTATCACCTAATTAAGAAATTTGGGAGAATTTTAGTCGGAAACAACGTAATCATTCGTCTAAGTATCACAATAGTTACTTACAAGTCAGAGGATATTATGGTCATTTTAATGGTTCACGTTACTTATCACTTTATACGACAACGGGTGTATGGGTTGGTTATATTAATGAAACAGGAACTAAATTAGCTAATAATAGATGTGGAATATACCAAAGCTATGGCAAATATGTAAAAATAAAGTCAAAAAATTATGATATTTGGCAAGATTTTGCTTGGAGAAAACGAGGTCATTCTTCTAAATATCATAACCAAGAGTTAGAGGCGAGAGGTTATTATGAACATTCTAACGGTGACCGATATCTTTCTTTGTACGATAACAATGGTAAATGGATTGGTTACATCAATCAGACTGGAACGAAGGATAAACCTATTGTAAAAGAAAAAACGGATCAAGTACAAAAATTACTTGATCAAAGTTATAGATCTTCGAATTATGGAATCTATGTTATGAGCTTGGTGGATGGGTCTATAGCTCAAAAAAATGGAAGTACCTCCTTTACTGCTGCAAGTACAGGCAAACTGCCAGCGTTGTATTATATACAAAAAATGATACTAGATGGTAATAGAGATAGTGATAGATTATATACCTATACGATGCAATTAATAATATCCCGCGTGCATATATGCGTGGAGGAGCAGGAATGGGAAACGCTTTGGAACACAGTACTCTTTAAATACTATGATGAATTGGACTGCTAAGTATTCAGATAATCAAGGAACAAATTTCTTAGCTTATTATGGTGCAAATAGCTATGATGCAGCAATGAAAAAGGAAATTAATGAGATTATTGGAAAAAGTTGGACAACACCTTTTAGAGTTTCTGCAAAAGATAATGCCTTATTAATGGAAGCTATCTATAATCAAGATGGAAAATTAGTAAATGACTTATCAAATACGAATTATGATAATCAACGTATTCCTAAATAAATTCCTAATAATGTAAAAGTGGCGCATAAAATTGGTGATTTAAAATGTTATGCTCATGATGCAGCAATTGTATATGCTGATCACCCATATGTTATTGTGGTTATGACACAGCATGTGGAATACGAAGCAATTTCACAGTTATCTAAACAGGTCTATGATATTTTGAAATAAAATTTCTATCAATTCTTAAAAATATGATAATAAAATAAAAAGTTATATGGGCAAGACAAAAATCCCCATATAACTTTTTTGTTACAAACATTTCAAAATAATAAGAAAGCGTAACTTTGTTTTGATTTTGTATATGTTTCATGTAAAATAGGAAAGGGTTAAGAGGGGGGGAGATTTTTTGACAGACAAGATCATTTTATATTTTAAAACATTGTATATTCTTTTGATTAAAAGTATGAATAAAAGAAAAATCTCACATAAACATAATAATATTATATTTCTACTTAGTTTTCCATCCACCAGTGAGTATATACTTGAGAGTCTCTACACTGAATTTGGTGATAGGTTAGTAATTTGTTATACTAGTAATGCAAAACAGTTAGCTATTGACTATCAAAAAAAAGGATGTAATGTTTATCCTTTAAAAAATTTGTATGTATTATGTAAAAAAATAGTTCCGATAATACAATTTAGTAGAGTCGTTCTGTGTGATAATTATTTTGTTTTTTTAGCAGGTATTAAATTTGATGGCATAACTGAAGTGATTCAATTATGGCATGCCAATGGTGCTATAAAAAAATTTGGACTAGAAGCAAATTATGCTAAAAATGTTGGTGGATTAAATAAACAAAGATACACAGGTGTATATCAAAAATTTACAAAATATGTTGTTAGCTCTAACAAAATGAAAGAAATATTTGCAAAAAATTATCAACAACATGTAGATGAACTGCCTTTCGGCTATCCTTTGACAGATTTATATTTTAATCAAATGTGGATTGAAGCTACTAAAAAAAAGTTTCAAGAATTATTTCCCGATACCAAAAAGGTGTTACTTTATGTGCCCACCTATAGAGAAAATAATATACAAAATCCGATTGATTTTAAACAACTAAAAAAAGAAGTTCAAAACGAATGGACACTATTCATTAAGCCACACCCACATGACACTAATTTAAAAAAAACATTAGGTGATGTAAACGAAGTAATTAGTGACTTTCGAGGAATGAGTTTACAGGAGTTACTTCCTAATGTTGACTGTCTAATCACCGATTACTCATCAGTACCTTTTGAATATTCATTAGTCAAACCAAAAGGAAAAATGATTTTTTATTGTTATGATTTTGAATTTTATCAAGAGAGTGTCGGGCTTGAGGAAGATTTTGAATTTTGGGCACCTGGCAAAATTGTTAGAACACAAAATGAGTTGATAGATGAGATAAATAATAAGACGCTTTATTGCAATTTTAATGAGTTTAATCAATTGTGGAATGAATATGTGAACGGTTCATCTCAAAAACAGTTAATAGAATGGGTGAAACAAAAAAATGTGGCCTGAAAAAATTATGGGAATTCCAGTTGATGCGATTAGCTATGTAGACATCATAAATGATTTAAATAGATATTTTGAGTCTGATACTCAAATGAGGGTAACTAGTATTAATCCTCAAATTGTATTAGAAGCACATAAATATCCAGAAATTATTAAATATATTAAACAAAGTACACATCGAATTCCTGATGGTATTGGTATTGTTATGGTATCAAAATTTACTAATGGCAAAATTAAGGAAAGAGTTGCAGGCTTTGATCTAATGGTGAAATTTTTAGAATATGCTGATAAGCATAAGAAAAAGTGTTTTTTTTATGGAGCTCAGCCGAAAGTATTGCTTGATACTTTAAAAAATGTCAAAAAAAAGTATCCCAATTTAATTATTGCTGGAAGTCTAGATGGGTATGTAAATATTTCGGATGAAAAAATTACAAAAAAAATCAATCAGGCAGATACAGATTTTTTATTTGTTGCAATGGGATTTCCTTTACAAGAGCAATGGTTAAGTAGAAATTCTGCAAAACTAACAGCTAATGTTCTACAAGATGTGGGCGGAAGTTTTGACGTATTGAGTGGTCATGTAAAAAGAGCACCCAAAATTTTTATTACCCTGCATTTAGAATGGCTATATCGTTCATTAATGGATCGAAAAAGAATGTACAGAATTACACAGTTACCTATATTTTTTATTAAAAGTTTAATTTGGTATAAAAAAAATCTTAAAAAAAGAAATTTTGATTGAATAAAAGAAAGTTTAATATTTTTGGAGATGAGTTTATGAAGTTATCAAGTTTGTTATCACTTAAAAAAAAAGCCAATATTGAAATGGATTTAGCAACATCTTTTGCGGAGATTTACGAGAACAGTCAAATAGAAGATAATCTTGTTTTATATGAGTGTCGTGATGGTAAAAGTATGACTGATTCACCATTGGCAATATTTAAATATTTACTAAAAGATGAAATAGGGGAAAATTTAAAACATATTTGGATTTATGATGGAAATGTCTCTGATTGGGATAAAATTATTGATAAGTATAAGAATAATTCGAATGTGTTTTTTGTTGAACGGAATTCTCAACAGTATCTGTATTACTTAACAACAGCGAAGTATTTAATTAATAACTCTACTTTCCAATCATTTTTCATACCAAAAAATGAACAGGTTGTAATTAATACGTGGCATGGTATACCTTTAAAAAAAATGGGATATGATATTGAAACTGGGAACCCAGCTGGACTTCAGAATGTTATTCGGAATTTTCTCTTCACGGACATTTTGGTTAGTCCTAATAATCACACTACAAAAATGTTTACCAATAGTTTTAAATTACAAGATGCATATGAAGGTAGAATATTAGAAAGTGGTTACCCAAGAATTGATCTAACATTAAATATAAATCGAGAGCAGGTTTTCAAAGAATTGGTTTTTCAGGGAATAACCATCGATACAGATAAAAAGGTGATTTTATATTGCCCCACATGGAAAGGGACAAATGTACACCATCCTGTTGTTAGTCAAATCGAACAAATTATTGCAGAGTCAAATTTTTTAAGAGAAGGTATATCGGAAGAGTACAATGTACTTATTAAGGTACATCCGTTTATTTATAGAGAAGCGAGTAAATATGAGGAACTAAAAGCATATCTAGTTCCTGACTATTTTGATCCAAATGAGTTGATGAGTGCTGTTGATTTACTTATAACAGACTATTCAAGTATTTTCTTTGATTTTTTACAAACCAATAGACCTATTATCTTTTATTGCTGGGATAAAGAATTATATGAAAATAATCGAGGCTTATATATATCAGAAGAAGATTTACCTGGTCCTGTTCTTAATACAATTGTGGAAGTTCTTATTCAAATTAAAAACTTAAAAAATATGCAACTTGAATATTCAAAAAAATATATTGAGGCTAAAAATTCATTTCTCCCTTATGAAGATGGTAACTCAACGAAACGTCTTGTTGAATATATTTTTCAACAAAAGGAGCCCGAAAAAGGAGAAATTGTTACTTGTTATAATCAAAATAAAATAAAACTATTATTTTATACTGGAGGTATGAAAAATAATGGAATAACCTCTAGTATGATAAACTTGCTTAAAAATATGGATTATACTAAATATGATGTAACTTGTTTCACTGGCTTTCCTAGGACTCAAGAATCTATAAAAAATATACTATCGATTCCTAAAGAAGTTAGGTTTGTATACAAACCAGGATATGCAATACTCTTGAAATCTGAGCAAAAAAAATTAAATAAGTTTAATAAAGATTGCATTAAAAATTCTGATTTACCAATTCCATGGAAAGGTATTGAAAGAGAAGCAAAGCGAGTTTTTTCCAACAGAAATTTTGATATAGCCATTGATTTTAGTGGTTATAGTTTTTATTGGGCAAAATATATTATCGGATCAGTAGCCAAACGTAAAATATGTTTTCTTCATAGTGATATGATGGCAGATAAAGAGAAAGTAGTAAATGGGGTAAAAGTCCATGAAAAAACACTATCTGCATTATTTATTAATTATTCCAAATTTGATAGGTTACTAGCAGTTTCTCCAATGATGGCAGAAGTTAATCAAAATAATTTGAAGAACTGGATTACTAAAGAAAAGATTGGCTTCTCTTTAAATACATTAGATATGGATAAATTGTTTAATAAAACTATCTCGTATTCTCCGAAGGTACTTGAATTTGAAGAAATTGATATAGCATTAACACCAACAGATACAACATATGATTTATATCACTTTTGGGATAGCTTAAATTCGAAACAAATGATTTTTAAGGGAGAAAAAATTAGAGCAATTGTTTCTAAATCTTTTGAAGGAGAACTAAGGTACAAAATTCTAGTTGATGATATTTTCTGTGGATGGGTTAAATCTGATGAATTTGAGCGAAAATATCCTCAGATTATAAAAGAAGAAAATGTTAGTCAGTTTGGATATGTAAAAAGAAATAGTAATAGATATTTGTGGATAGATTTGCCTATAAATAATACTGCAAGAATGGTCAGTAAAATTAAAGATTATCAATACTTACTAGTGAATATTGATAAAATTGTTGAAACTGAAGATGGAAAACTTTTTTATCATATTAAAAGAGATAATATAAATCTTGGATGGGTAAATTCTTCGGCAATTTCAATAGTTAAAGACTATATAACAATTCGTAAGTTAAAAAATAAATATAGTAATAGATATAAAAAAGAAACTTTTGATAATAGAATACTGGAAACGGTACTAGAACGCGGAGGGGTTGTTCTTAAATCAATTCCAACTAAAGATAGTTGGAACAAGACAATACAAAATAAAAAAACAGTATCTGAGCTGGAGAATTTTATTAATAAAAAATTTAAGTTTACAATGAAAGTTTTGACCACTGATGGATGGTATTATAGAATTTGGAGTTCTAAAGAATATATTGGTTGGGTAAATGAACGAAATGTAGAAGAATTAAAAGAAGATGAGATTCTGTTTACTGAAGTTTTTAGAGGCAATATAAAATTGAACGAAAATAAATTATTTAATTCTATTTCTTTATCAGATTATACTCCAGCTCTAAAAAAAGAGTATTCAATTATCTCTCGTGTAACAACTTTAAAAAATGACCTTTTAGAAACAGCGGATCACTTTTATGTTGATTCTAACAAAGTAGGAAGTATCCGAGACCTAGATCAAAGAGATATTAATGGTAATATAGTAGAATTTAATGATTCTTCATTTAATATTATTTGTATAGGACGACTTTCTCCAGAAAAACAGCAAAAAGAATTGATAGAGGCGTTTCATAGATTCAATAAAAAACACAAAAATTCGAATCTTTATTTATTGGGAGATGGTATTCTTAAAAATGAATTGATAGAATTAGTGGAGAAGCTAGATTTAACGAATGCAGTCTTTCTATTAGGCCATCAAGAGAATCCTTATGAAATATTGAGACAGTGTCAATTGTTAGCTTTAACTTCTGCATATGAAGGGCAACCAATGGTGTTACTAGAAGCTATGGCTGTTGGAGTACCTGTTGTGGCAACAAATATACCTGCGACACAGTATGTGCTTCAAAATGGAAAACATGGATTATTAGCTGAAGATAATAGTGTTGAAGGAATAGCCAAAATGTTAGAAGAAGCGTATTCTAAAAAGTTGGCTCCAGCTGATTTTAATGCCCATAAATATAATAGTGTGGCAATCCAAATGTTTTATGATGGAATAAAAGGAGATGTAAAATAGTATGAATTATTTAATTACGGGTGGAGCAGGGTTTATTGGTTCATCTTTAGCAAACTACCTTGTAAATAGAGATCATAATGTTACTGTTATTGATGACCTCTCTATGGGAAATAAAGAAAATTTAAAAATAAATAATATTACTTTTATACATGGAGATGTTTGTGATAAGGAACTAATGGAAAAAGTTTTGGTAGATGAACAATTTGACTATATATTTTTTCTAGCAGCTATTGCCAGCGTGGCAGATTCTGTAAAAAGACCTATGTACACACACAATGTCAATTTTGACAGTGTATTAAATTTTTTAGAATTATGTAAAAAATACCAATATCAATTGAAAAGAATAGTTTTTTCTTCTTCTGCAGCTGTTTATGGTGATGAAGAGACATTACCTAAGAAAGAAGAATCGATTATTAGGCCATTGACACCTTATGCTATTGACAAATTCGCAGCTGAAAAATATGTACTTGCTTATAATAATTTATATCAAGTTCCAACTACTGCAGTACGATTCTTCAATGTATATGGAATGAATCAAAATCCGAGCTCAGTCTATTCGGGAGTGCTATCGATAATAACTGATAATTTTAAAAAAATATTACAAAATGAATCAACAGAATTTTATCTGTTTGGTGATGGAAGCCAATCTCGCGATTTTATTTTTATCGAAGATGTTATTCAAGCGTTACTGTTAGTTTCTGAAAAAGAAGAATCACTAGGAGAAGTGTATAATGTAGGTACGGGAGTTAATACTTCTCTTAAAGAAATTATAGGTTTGTTTGAAGAAGTTTCTAAAAAAACGCTTCCTATAAAATATTTGGAGACTAGAGTAGGGGATATTAAAGATTCCTATGCAGATATTTCTAAACTCAAAAAATTAGGTTTTAATCCTGAATATAGTCTTCATAGAGGAATTGAAAAATACTTTAATTATGAAATAAATAAAGGAAAGGTTTTGCATGACTAATGCAAAACCTTTTCTCTTTATTTGTAAAGAAGAACTTTGAATATTATAATAGCAATAACGATTATAAAAATAGAATTTGAGGTACATTATGTCATTAAAAAAGAATACTATGCTGCTTGCTAAATCAACAGTTAACGCACTAAAAAATAAAGCTTCGATATTGAATTATTATTATGCAAAAAAATATGATCAAACAGAGATAAATGAAAATTTAATATTGTATGAAAATAGAGATGGTCAATCCATCACGGATAGTCCTTTAGCCTTATTTTTACAGATCTGTAAAGACCCTAAATATGAAAATTTTGAACATATATGGGTTATCCAAGGAAATGAAGCTCAACTAAAACTTCTAATTCCAGAGGAGTTTATTTCGAGAGTAAAATTTATAAAAAGAAATACTAAAGAATATATCAATTATTTATTAACTTCAAAATATTTGGTAAACAATTCAACTTTTCAATCCTTTTTTGTTAAAAAAAAGGATCAAATATATATTAATACTTGGCATGGTACACCATTAAAATATATGGGATTTGATATTCCAGGAAACCCTAAACATTCACAAAACGTTCTTCGGAATTTGTTGATGGTAGATTATTTCTTAAGTCCGAATAGTTACACAACAAAAATTTTCTCTGAAAGTTATAAATTACAAGATATTTATCCAGGAACAATTATTGAGGCTGGATATCCCAGAATTGATATGACATTTCAAAATAATAATAGAAAAGTACTAGAGAAGGTGCTTAAAGAAACAAAAATTGAACTGAATGATGAAAAAAAAATCATTTTATATACACCCACATGGAAAGGTACTTCTATTCAAAATCCAACTATAAATATCAGCCAAATAATAACAGAAATTAAATATCTTCAAGAAAAATTGAATGATGAATATCAGTTACTGATCAAAGTACATCCATATGTATATCCATTTATTAAAAATAATCCTAGTATTCAAGATGTATTGGTTCCAGATTTTTGTGATGCTAATCAACTTCTAGGGAGTGTAGACATTCTAATTACAGATTATTCGAGTATCTTTTTTGATTTTTTAGTGACAGATAAGCCCATTATTTTTTATGTGTGGGATAAAGATATATATTCTTTTGAACGTGGGATGTATTTAGAGGAATCAGAATTTCCAGGTCCAGTAGCAGAGAATGTAGATGAGCTAATTGATGTTATAGATAAAATAGATTTATTCAATAAAGAATATCAAGAGAAATATAGAAAAGCTAAAGAAAAATTTGTACAATATGATGATGGAAATGTCAGTGAAAGAATCGTAAACTATATATTTTTGAAACAAAATATTCAATCAAACCACGGTAGAACTTTAAAAATAGCTTCTGACAAAAAAAGAATAGTTATTTATCCTGGAAATTTATTAAACAATGGAATTACAACTAGTTTTTTGAATTTGATGAATAATATTGACTATGATATTTATGACGTAACAGTTTTTGTCGAACCTACAGGAGACGAAGGGATGATTAATCTATTAAAAATTAATTCCAACGTTAGATTTCTTTTTAAACCGGGTATTCCAATTTATACAATTAAAGAAGATTTTATGAATAGAAAAATACAGGCTGAAGGATTGTCTGAAAACGAAAGAGATCGATATCCTAGAGCTGCTTTCAGACGCGAGAGTAATCGTTTGTTAGCTAATTTATCATTTGATGTATCTATTGATTTTAGTGGCTATAGTTTTTTTTGGGCGAAATTACTGTTAGGAGCTAATGCAAAAAAATATATTATATTTCAACATAATGATTTAATGTCAGATTCAAAAAAAGTTATTAACGGAGTAATGCCTCATAGAGAGTCACTAAGAGCACTGTTTTCTATTTACTTTAATTTTGATAGAATACTGAGTGTTTCCCCGTCTACAATGAAAATAAATGAAGAAAATTTAAGTAAATATGTTCAAGCTAGTCAAATAGGATATGCAATAAATACGATTAATATCGAATCTATTTTGCAATCAAATAATAAGATAAATGAAATAAAACAAGATAGCAAAATAAACCGAGTAAATTTATTGTTTCAAGTGAAAGATGCAGAAAACCATGTGTATTTCAAAAATATTCAGTCAATAAATTGCAATGAGAGAAGCAAATACTATTTAAGTAAAGAGGATAAAATATTAGCTGTAGCAAACATAGAAGTTGATAATCAATTATATTATAAATGTTTAATTAATAATCGATATATTGGTTGGTTTGAAAGTAGTATTTTAATTGAAATGGAAAATGAAGTTTTTGATATAGAAAAAGTCAATTTAGTTGCTACTGTATTTAATATGAAAGACAAGTTTATATGGAAAAAATTAGAAACCGTTTTTCAAAAAGAGTGTGTTTCACAATTAGATTATTTAGTAAATACTTATGTTTTTATTGATAAAAAAGCTGATACTTTAAAAGGAGAATTTTACCATATCAATCTAAATAAAACTGATATAGGTTGGGTAGAGTCAAGTACATTAGCGCGTTTTCATAAGCTTTCCTTCTTTTCACCTTTAAAATATTATTTTGAAAAACAAAATAGAAAGAAGAATATAGGAATAACTGAAAGATATATTTCTTTGAATAATGAAATCTCTTTAGCAACTGACTTTAATGAAGTCGGTAAAATTTGGAAAAATCCTCCAGGTACCACTATGTCGGAGGAGAAATCGAAAAAATTGGATTTAACCAGAAATTATTTTTGTGATGCGGAGGTTACAATCAATGGAAAGTATTTTGATAGGATAATCAATGCGAATAATGAAGCTATAGGTTGGATAGAAAAGAAAAATCTTTCAAAACCGCATTCGCAAATAAGTTATTTAAAAATATCCCATGATAAAAATTCTATAGATTCTAACTATTTTAATTTTGTTACTATGGGGAGGTTATCTCCTGAAAAAAATCATTTGAATCTGATTCGAGCATTTCACTTACTCACTTTGAAGAAGTCTAATATAAGGTTGTATATATTAGGAGAAGGTGTATTAGAAGGTGAACTTCGTGATAAAATTGAAGAACTAGAATTAGAAAATTTAGTGTTCATGTTAGGATATATTCCAGAACCATATAGATTTATCGAACAAAATAATGTATTTGTATTACCTTCAATATACGAGGGGCAACCAATGGTATTACTGGAAGCTATGACGCTACAAATGAAAATTCTTGCTACAAACATCCCAGCAAATAAAAATGTTCTTGGTGAAGATGAAAAATATGGAATGTTAATAAATGGAACAGATGTTCAATCCATATACAAAGGTCTTTTAAAAATAATTAATTTTGAAGGAACATTTGAGCAATTCGACTGTGTTAAGTACAACAAAGAGGCAGTACAAAATTTTTATGAAGAAATAGAAGTAGAGTAGGAGAGCTTTTATGTCAATTAAAACTAAACTACGAACTAACCTAATGACGCCCAACGAATTATACTATTTAAAAAGTCTAAAAAGGCCCATCTTAAAAAAAACTATCCTGTTAGAAGCTTCTCATGGTAGAGAGATATCAGGACATATTTTTTCATTGGCGGAAAAAATAAAAAAAGGCTACCCTGATTTTAAAATTTATATTGCCCTAAGGAAAGAAACTTCAGTTCCGAGTGATTTTGAGCCTTTTATTATCAAACACATGAGCAAGGATTATTTAAAGCTACTGGCAACTTGTGAGTATTTAATTAATGATACTTCCTTTTGGGGATTTTTTCATAAACGCAAAGACCAAAAATACTTTATTTTTTGGCATGGAACCCCTTTGAAGCATCTTGGTAAATCAACACAAGTCCAAGGTTACGGTAATGTACAGCGAAATCTTGCTGCAGCGGATAAAATTTTTGTGAGTAATGAGTTTACAAAAGAGATCATTGTTCAAGATTTTGGGATTAAAGATATTGTTGATAATCAGATTGTTGTTGCACCATCGCCTAGAAATAGCTCTTTATTTAATAATCAGGTGGTTCCTAAAAGATATTTATATATGCCAACTTGGAGAGGGGTAAATGTTTCAGATGTTTCTTTATCCAATAGAATGTTGGAGGAGCTTGAACAACTAGATAAGTTACTATTAGATGACGAGGAAATGTATGTAAAGCTACATCCTTATGAAGCCGCCTTGTTAAATTTTCAAGAACAAGGCTATCAGCACTTAAAACCTTATCCAGAAGAAACGGATCTCTACCATTTTTTACAGACAGTTGAAAAACTAGTGACTGATTATTCATCTATCATGTTTGATTTTGCAGTAACAAACCGAGAGATTGTATTATTTACTTTTGATGAACAAGAATATCAAAGTGAGCGTGGAATGTATTTAAGTGTGGATGAATTACCGTTTAATAAAGCAACAACGGCACAAAACCTCATTTATTTATTAAGAGAATCGAATAAAATAAATTATGAGAAATTACAGCAAAACTATACGCCTTATGATTCCAAATTAGGAACTACTATCGTTTTAGACTATTTGTTAGGTGATAAAAAAAGTCAATCTATTGTTGAGTATTCTAATTCGAATGGTAAAGAGAATGTTTTGATTTATGCATATCAATTAGCAGATAATGGGATTACCGCGTCACTTTTAAATCTAATGAATACAGCAGACTTAACTAAACGTAATTATATTTTAATTTGGCAAGAAGGCATGATTCCTGAAGAATTAGAATATAAAATTCAGCAGCTGCCAATTGAAATGTATACATTTATTCAAATGAAGAAAATACAAGCGACTCTTTTAGAGACAGCCCAAACTATGCTTTACATGAATCAACTACCTGCTAACAAGAATACTCTGACAAAAATGTATCAAAGAGAGTTTGATCGATTGTTTCCTAATATGAAGATAGGACACTTTATTCATTATCCGGGGTACGATCGCTCTTATGCAGTTTGGACTTGGGCTTTAAAACCATTGGGAATTCAAACGTCTATTTTTGTTCATACTGACATGGAAAAAGAATTTAAAATTAGTCCGCATTTGAAACCCAAAATTATTTTTGATGCCTACGAGCAAGCAGATCATGTCGTTTGTGTATCTAAGCCAATTGAGAAAAAGGTTTTGGGGATGGTTCCAAAGGCAAATACTATTGTGATGGAAGTATTGCTTAATATTCTCGAGGTACAGAGGATTTCAGAAATGTCTTTACCTGAGACTATACCGGTAAGTTTGTTAAAAGATTTTTCTAATGATGAAATTACTGTTTTTATTTCAGTAGGAAGATTTTCAAAGCAAAAAGGATACGATCGATTGATTAGTGCTTTTGAAAAACTTAATAATAGCGAAACAAGACTGGTATTAGTTTGTTCATACGGACCAGAAAAAGCAGCTATTGAAGAGCAGATAGCCAAAAGTTTTTTTAAAAAAAATATCTATCTTTTTGACAATCTAGTGGAACCTTATAATTTAATTAAACAAGCAAATGCTTTTGTTTTCAGTAGTCGTTATGAAGGATTAGGAATGGTTGTTTTTGAAGCTTTAGCCGTGGAGACGCCAGTAATTATGACTAATATCGAAGAAACCCTAGAAGTTTTAGAAGGAAATGACAAGACTTTGGTTGTCGATAATTCAACCGAAGGATTATTAGAAGGGTTGGAAAAATTTATAAAAATTGGTTTTAAAGGTGAAAAATTTGATTTTGAAAAACATGAAAAAGAATCTCTTCAAGTTTGGGAATCTTTATTTAGTTCAAAGTAATCTTTCATTTTTATTAAAATCATTCCACTCCTCCAGACTTTCGTGTATAATGATACAAGTTAGACACATGATAGTAAGGAGGAGTTGTTTTGAGTAACAAACAACACTCAGATAAAAAAGATTCAGTAAACAAAACGAATCTATCTAATCAAAATTTAGAAGAAGACACATTACGTTCTTCATATACAAAAAGGGAGTCAAACGGAATGGATCGATCAACTAGAAGTAATAAGAGATTAGAAAGAAGAAAAGAAGATAAAGTGGTAGGTAGAATCGTCACAATCATTGTTCTAGTTTTACTGGTTGTAGGCGGCGTGTTTGGTTTTTCTACGTATCGTTATATTTCATCTAGTTTACAACCTTTAGATGCAACCAATTCAGAAAAAGTATTAGTTAGTATACCAAGTGGTTCATCCAATAAAATGATTGGTGAAATTTTAGAGGAAGATCAAGTGATTAAAAGTGGTATGGTATTTAACTACTATACAAAATTTAACAACATGGCTGATTTCCAAGCTGGAAAATACCAAATGTCTCCAGACATGACTTTGGATGAAATTGGCGCATTACTTCAAGAAGGTGGCTTAGCTGCAGATCAAGCAGATGCTCGGATTTTAATTCCTGAAGGCTACGACGTGGATCAAGTTGGAGATGCCATTGCAGAAAATACAGATCTAAGCAAAGATGATTTCTTGGCATTGATGGTAGATCAAGATTATTTTGAAAGATTAGTTGAAAAATATCCTCGTCTTTTATCTGATGTCAGCAAAGTCAAAGAAGTCCGTTATCCATTAGAAGGGTATTTGTTCCCAGCAACCTATGATTATTATAAGGGAATGAGTTTAGAAACAATCGTTGAAGAGATGGTATTAGCGATGAATAATGTGATGTATGGCTATTATGATGAAATTGACGAATCTGATTTAAATGTTCATGAAGTGTTAACATTGGCTTCATTAGTTGAAAAAGAAGGTCAAACAGAAGAAGATCGTAAAAACATTGCACAAGTGTTTTTCAATCGTTTGGCAATCGATATGCCACTTCAGTCGGATATTTCTATCTTATATGCTCTAGGTGTTCATAAAGAACTTGTATTATTCGAAGATTTAGAAGTTGACTCACCGTATAATTTGTATCAAAATCGAGGATTTGGACCAGGACCTTTTGATAACCCAAGTCAGCAAGCGATAGAAGCAGTAATAAATCCAATCGAAAATGATTATTATTATTTTGTAGCGGATATAGATACCCAAGAAGTTTTTTATGCAGAAACTTTAGATGAGCATAATGAATTAGTCGAAAAATACGTGAATAATAAAGATTAGATAATATTAGTAACAAAAAGAGTTTACAATTGAAGAAAAGAATGGTAATCTTTTGTGGATTTAAACAAAAGATTACCATTTTACGTAGTCAAATATAATGTGGAAAGATATAAAGGAGATTTTGTTTATGGTAGAAAAAGTATACCCAATGACACTTGAAGGAAAAGAGAAGTTGGAACAAGAATTAGAAGAATTAAAAACGGTTAAACGTAGTGAAATTATTGAACGTATTAAGGTAGCTCGTAGTTTTGGTGATCTTTCTGAGAACTCTGAATACGAATCTGCAAAAGACGAGCAAGCCTTTGTAGAAGGTCGTATCACTACTTTAGAAACTATGATTCGTTTTGCAGAAATCATTGATAATAATGGTGTGGATCAAGATGAAGTTTCAATCGGTAAAACGGTTGTATTTAAAGAACTACCAGATGAAGAAGAAGAAGAATATACAATTGTGGGAAGTGCTGAAGCTGATCCATTTTCTGGTAAAATTTCGAACGATTCACCAATCGCTCAAGCGTTGATTGGTAAAAAAATAGACGACGAAGTTACTATTTCGACTCCAGGTGGGAATATGCTCGTAAAAATCATCGATGTAAAATAAGAATTAAGTTGTATTAATAGGAATAAACCAGTAAGGTTTATTCCTATTTTTTAGGTTTTCAGCCTACCGACTGATGAATTTTATTTTTTTTTTTAGTATGATTGATAGAGAAAATAAGGTGATTCATTTCATGAAGATAGTATAATAGATGAAATGTTGCGCAAGGATGTCAGTTCCACTTACTAGGAACCCCGAGCTAGTGGAATGATATACGGCATTTCAATCGGACTAAAATTTCGTTTTTTCGAAATTTTAATACATTAAAAGAAATAAGGAGGAAATTTTATGAGGAGTCCATGGCGATTCTTTTTTATAGTAGAAGCGTTGTTATTTGTTTTAGCTATTTGGCAAATCATCAATAACATTGCCTTACTTATACTATTAACTGCGGGGATTTTGACAGTATATCTTTCGTTTAGAAGAAGAAAAGAGACCAAAAATAAGCATTTTCAATTAGTCATTGGTGTACTGATGATTTTAATCAGCTTATTAAATAGTCCTGCATTATGGTTAATGGTTGTTTTTGCCATTTTATTTATCGGATTAAAAGGAGTAGAAATATCAGGAATTGATTTTTCTAGATACTCTTTTTGGAATAAGAAGCAGATGATTATGGTTGAAACGGAAGAGCCAGAAAATCATGACGGTAAAAAGAAACAGCAGAGATGGTTAGGGAATGAGCGAATTGGAAGCAAGATATATGAGTGGGATGACATTAATATTAGTGTCGTATCAGGTGATACGATCATTGATTTAGGCAATACAATATTACCAAAAAATGATAATATTATTTTAGTAAGAAAAGGACTTGGTAGAACTCGTATATTGATTCCTACTGGGATTGGTGTACAGTTAGAACATGCAACTTTTGCGGGAACGGTAACTTTTGAATCTAAAGAAACACAACTTCAAAATGAGATATTAAAGATTTATAGTAGCGATTATAGCGAGAGTCCCAGACGCTTAAAAATTATTTCAAATACACTAGTTGGCGATCTCGAGGTGATTAGAGTATGATGGTTAAAACCACGAAAACCATGATTGGTGTTTACAGTGGCATTGCAGCTTTTTTAATTTTATTGTTTGTCTTGTTTTCTTATTTTTTCGCAATAGGACAACATAGATGGTGGTTACAACTATTTCAAGTACGCATCTTTTTTGTCCCGTTGATTTTTTATTTATTGGCTCTATCTGTAGCAACAGGTTTATCAATCTTTTTATTGCTTTCATTTACACAACGACGTTTAGTAACACCTGTTGAAGAAAAACTGAGATTATTAGCCAGTGGTAATTTTGAGAGTCCTGCATTGAATGAAAAGATGCCTTTGTCAGCAAACAATAAAGATTTATTTGATATGGATCAAGACATTCATGAAGTGAGAAATAAATTAGTAGAAATGTCAACTGAGCTTCAAATTTTAAATGCACGACCACAAGTTGTGGATGGTGAAACAAAAGAAGAAATATTAGAAAATGAACGACATCGTTTAGCTAGAGAGTTACATGATTCTGTGTCTCAACAATTATTCGCGGCAATGATGATGATGTCAGCACTCAATGAACAAGCGATAAAAACCGATGCTCCCGAAGTTCAAAAAAAACAGTTGGGAATGGTCTCAGATATTATCAATGCTTCTCAATCAGAGATGCGTGCGTTATTATTACATTTAAGACCGGTTACGCTGGAAGGTAAAAGTTTGAAGCAAGGAATTGAGCAATTATTAAAAGAATTACAAACCAAAGTAAATATCGCACTTAAATGGGATATCGAGGATTTAACGATTCCTAATAGTATTGAAGATCAACTTTTTCGTGTGATTCAAGAATTACTTTCGAATACGTTACGTCACGCAAAAGCTGATGAGTTAGAAGTATACTTAAATTTAATTGACCAAAATGTTTTATTAAGAGTAATAGATGATGGTGTAGGTTTTAATGTGGAACAGCAACAACAAAAGGCTGGAAGCTACGGTTTAATGAATATTCGTGAACGGATTGCTGGAGTTGGCGGCACATTAAAAATCATTAGTTTTAAAAATCAAGGAACAAGTATAGAAATTAAAATTCCGATATTAAAGGAGGTTCCACATAGATGATAAGAGTGTTGTTGGTAGATGATCATGAAATGGTTAGATTGGGTGTGTCGTCTTATTTATTGATTCAAGAGGATATTGAAGTTGTAGGTGAGGCTGGAAACGGTCTGATTGGCTATGAGAAAGCTTTAGAACTAAGACCGGATATCATTTTAATGGATTTAGTAATGGATGAAATGGATGGTATCGAATCTACTAAATTGATATTAAAAGAATGGCCAGAAGCGAAAATTATCATTGTCACAAGTTTTATTGATGACGAAAAAGTATATCCAGCGATTGAAGCAGGAGCGGCAGGATATATGTTAAAAACATCAACTGCTCATGAAATTGCGGATGCAATCCGAGCAACACAAAAAGGTGAACGAGTGCTTGAACCAGAAGTAACAAATAAAATGATGAATCGTATGACGAATAGATCTTTCCAATTACATGAAGATTTAACGAATCGTGAACGAGAAGTATTAATGCTCATTTCTCAAGGTAAAAGTAATCAAGAAATCGCAGATGAGTTATTTATTACTTTGAAGACTGTTAAGACACATGTATCTAATATTTTATCAAAGCTTGAAGTTGATGATCGTACACAAGCAGCTATTTATGCATTTAAACATAAATTAGTTAAGTAATCTTTCTTTGAGTAAATAACAACCTTTGTTATAATGTAGAGGTATTCTTTTAAGGAGAGCGAAGGAAAATGAGACAGAATTATGCAATTATTGGTTTAGGCCGTTTTGGTGGCAGTATCTGCCGAACACTAGTGGAATCTGGTCAAGAAGTATTAGCTATTGATAGTAGTGAAGATCGGGTGAATGAATACATGAATATAGCTACTCATGCGGTCGTTGGGAATGCTCAAGATGAAATGACTTTACGCTCTTTAGGTATCAGAAATTTTGATCATGTAATTGTCGCGATTGGAGAAGACATCCAAGCAAGTATTTTAGTTACGTTGATGATTAAAGAGATGGGTGTACCAAACGTTGTTGCTAAAGCCCAAAATGAGTACCATGCACGTGTGTTGGAAAAAATTGGTGCTGATCGAGTAGTCCATCCAGAGCGCGATATGGGTGTAAGAATTGCTCATAATTTAGTATCAAAAAATATTCTGGAATTTATTGAGCTTTCTGATGAATTCTCTTTGGCTGAAATAAAAGTGGCCAATCCAAAATTTTTTAATAAGTCATTATTGGAACTTAATTTCCGTCAACGATTTGGTTTGACTGTTGTCGCTATTCGACGTGTCGGTGGTGATGTGGTAGTTTCACCAGCAGCGAATGAAATTGTCAGGGAAAATGATAATTTGTTAGTAATTGGGGATACAGATGAAGTAGATATACTTGATGAAAAATTAAATGATTAGGGGTGCCAAGATGGAGTTAACGATAACTGATGCAGCATTAAAATGGTTTGAAAAAGAGATTAAACTACAATCCGGTATGGGGATTCGTTTTTTTGGGAAAGTATATGGAAATACCCAAGTACATGATGGCTTTTCAGTAGGGATGTCAGCTGATCGACCAGAAAATCCACTATTTAAAAAACAAGTTGGCGAAATTTTATTTTTTGGTGAAGAAACGGATGATTGGTTTTTTAAAGGACTTAATATGACGGTGGATTTTGATGAAAAATTAAATGAACCTAAATATGTATTTACTGAAATATAAAAGTTTTTTAAAAGACTAATCGCTTTCGGCGATTAGTCTTTTCATTGAATACGGAGGAGTAAATTATGCGATTATCAATTGTGGTTCCATGTTATAACGAACAAGAGGCCGTACCATTGTTTGTGAATGAAGTGGAAAAGATTGTCAATCAACTGAATATTGAAGCTGAATATATTTTCATTAATGATGGTTCTACTGACCAGACCTTAAAAGTTATTCGTAAAGTATACCGTAAACTACCACATAAGATTAGATACTTGTCTTTTTCGAGAAATTTTGGAAAAGAGGCAGCTTTATATGCAGGATTAAAAGCCGCAAAAGGAGAGCTAGTAACAGTGATGGATGCAGATTTGCAAGATCCTCCTGAATTGTTACCTCAAATGATTGAAATTTTGGAGACTGGAAAATTCGATTGTGTAGGTACAAGAAGAACGAGTCGTCAAGGAGAACCAGTGATTCGTAGTTTCTTCGCACGGTTATTTTATAAAGTAATCAATCGTTTTGGGGATACATTAATGGTAGATGGTGCTCGAGACTTTCGTTTAATGACAAGGCAAATGGTTGATTCTGTTTTAGAAGTTTCTGAATACAATCGTTTCTCGAAAGGTATTTTTAGCTGGGTAGGGTTTGAGACAACCTATCTTGAATTTGAAAATCGTGAACGAATTGCTGGTAAATCATCGTGGTCTTTTTGGAGTTTATTCAAATATTCTATTGATGGAATTGTAAACTTTTCTGATGCGCCATTAAATTTTGCTTCATTTATCGGAGCTTTTTCTTGTGTGGGTGCGGGAATTTCCTTACTCTTTATTGTGATTAGAGCATTGGTTTTTGGTGATCCAACAAGTGGATGGCCATCAATGGTATCTATTATGTTATTTATGGGTGGTTTGCAATTATTGTGTTTAGGAATCATTGGTAAATACATTGGAAAAATTTTTTTAGAAACCAAAAATCGTCCAATTTATATCATTAAAGAAACTGATGAAGATCAAAAAAGAGTCGTTGACGAATAATTTCAACGACTCTTTTTTTTAATATCCTGTTTTCACATTGACCATATTGCGGACAAGAGTATTTTTTTCATTAAAGTTAGCTAAATTTTCCAAAAAGATAGGCATAAAGGCTCTTTGGAAATGTGGTGTATACCCAGAAATATGTGGGGTAATTAGGATGTTTGTTAAATCCCACAAAGGATGATCCTCAGGTAATGGTTCTTCTTCAAAGACATCTAAAGCTGCAAAAGCAATTGTTTGATTTTTTAGTGCTTGATAAATGGCTTCGGTATCCACACTAGCTCCACGTCCTACATTGATAAATGTTCCTGATGGTTTCATCAAGTTGAAAAATTCTTCATCAAATAAATGATGGGTATCTTCAGTCAGTGGTAAAATATTAATTACGACATCTGCTTTTTGAGTTTGATGAGCCAACTCGATTAAGGAGTGAGTTTCATCAAAGTAATCAATTTTTCTTCCATTGGTATTTATTCCAATCGGATGGCAGCCAAAGAATGATAGACTTTTAGCAAGACGCTGTCCAATACGTCCAGTTCCTACAATCAAGATTCGTAGGTCCTCTAAATTGCAAAAATTCTCTGAGGTATACCAGTTTTTCTTTTGCTGCTGTTCGATGGCTTCAAATAACCCTCTTGTTTTCATAAAAAGTACAGCTAATAAATGATCGGTAATCGATTGAGCGTGGATTCCACTAGCGTTAGACAATAAAATATTGTATTCGTCTAATTTTTTTAATGGTAGTGTATCTACACCAGCTGAAATGGATTGAATCCATTTTAAAGAAGTATTCGGGAAAAGTAATTTTTCTTCCCACTCTTTTTGCCACCCAATAGTAATGACAACTTTTTGCCAGTCAAATGAATCAGTAATATCCTCTTTTGAGAAAAATTGATACTCTGGCGCGATTTCTTTTGCTTGGCGAATAAATTCATCTCTAAAAGAACGTGTAGTTAAAATATACTTTGTCATCGTTGCACCCTCCAATTTAAAACTATAATCTAAGTGTAGCAAATTCTATAAAAAAAAGACATTCAAAAAAATGAATGTCAGTTAATTGGTGGTTTTCTTCGCTCAACCTGATTAAATAATATGATACAACACATAACAATGAAGAAGTTGGCATTAAATCCAGGCAAGAAAAAAGTTATGGCGGTTGTTATTAGCACTGGAATTGTGCTGATAAAAGTCAAAACTTTAAAATTATCCATTAAACGATTAGGAATTCTTCGAAAGAGATTGGAAAAATTTGCCAATAAAGCAGCCATAAAGACAATAAAAATTAAATTGATAAATGTAGGAAAAAGAACCGTTACATACACTAGAATGATTGCCCACCAAGGTGTTTGTTCTCCTGCAAGTACAGATTGTAACATCTGATTATTTAATCCGGGTAAGTTATCATACGGAATACTTAGTACATTGCTTCCGAGTAAAGCCGTAGTAATTTCATTAGCTGGCAAGGCTAAGACTAGTTTATCGGCTAACAAACCCATGCTTAGGAAATTTCCTACCATATCGTTAGGGACATCTTCAGGACTGCGAATTCCCTCGGGATCAAAGGTAAAGATAATCGAATCTGTTTGGTAAATAAATCCTTCTGTAACATCTGTCACTAAAGCGCCATTTTCAATAGTAAAATCTGGCAATTGCTCAGTGATTTCCTGTCCATCTTTTTGAATATCGCTGTAGAAGCCAATGACTTGAGTAAATAGAGGAACAGCAGCAAGTAGACTTAAAAGGAATATATAAAATATTGTTTTCCCGAAATTAAGTTTTTTTGCATGAGTTAATTGTTTAATATCTAATAAAGAATATTTTGCTAATTGAATAAGAGACATGGTAAAATCCTTTCATAATCAATGTTTAAACACTATGGTTTATTGTAGCAGAATAATTTTAGAAACAAAATGGTTAAAAAGTGAATTTTCTATGAAAAGAGGAATATGGGTGAAAGTCTTAAAAAAAGGAATCAGATGGTTGAAGAAAAACAAGCTTTATGTAATTAGTAGCTATCTTTTTTTTGGAGTATTGACAACAATTGTCAATATTATTATTCATTTCATTGGCTTAAATCTATTTTCATGGCATTATTTATTAGCAACTGTTGTTTCATGGTTTGCTGCAGTGAGTTTTGCATTTGTAACAAATAAAAAGTGGGTATTTGGTTCTATTACAACTACAAAAAAAGAATGGTTCATAGAATTTATGACGTTTATTTTCTATCGACTTGTTTCTTTGGTGATGGATATGGGGAGCATGTTGTTATTAATTGAGGTTTTTCAATTTGATAATCTTTGGGCTAAAATTGTTACCCAAATACTTGTAGTAGTCGCAAACTATTTATTTAGTAAATTGTTCATTTTTTCAAAAAAATAAAAAAAACTAAGCATATTTTTTGTAGAAAACGGTTTTGTTTGATAATCTTAACTTGTAAATAATCATTTAGGAGGAATTGATTTATGACTTACCAATTACCAGAATTACCATATGCTTATGATGCATTAGAACCACACATTGATACGGAAACAATGCACTTACATCATGACAAACACCATAACACTTATGTGACTAACTTAAATGCTGCGGTTGAAAAATATCCTGAACTTAGTGAAAAATCTGTAGAAGATTTGATTTCTGATTTATCGGCAGTTCCTGAAGACATTCGTACAGCAGTACGTAACAATGGTGGCGGACATGCAAACCATACATTGTTCTGGGAAATTATGGCTCCGAATGCTGGTGGCGAACCAGTTGGTGAATTAAAAGAAGCTATCGAAAAAACATTCGGTGGTTTTGATGAATTTAAAACTGAATTCAAAGCAGCTGCAACAACTCGCTTTGGTTCTGGTTGGGCTTGGCTAGCATTAAACAATGGTTTGTTAGAAGTTACTTCTACAGCGAATCAAGATTCTCCATTAATGGATGGTCGTACACCAATCGTTGGTTTAGATGTATGGGAACATGCATACTACCTAAACTACAAAAATGTTCGTCCGGATTACATTGATGCTTTCTGGAATCTTGTAAACTGGGAAAAAGCAAACGAAGTCTATACAGCTTCAAAATAATTAATGTTTTGATGAAGGAAAGTCCAAGGGGCTTTCCTTTTTTCGTGGACTTAAAGAAAGCTTGAGCGTATACTTAAAAGTAATTTTTGAGTAGTGTGTAGGGGGGACAGAATTGCTAGAACGAAAAGAAATACTAAATGAGTCTGATATTCAATGGTTGCACCCAGTGATTGTTGATATTTGGACAGAAGTGTTTACACCGATTATCGGTAAAGACCAAGTAGATTATATGTTGCAAAATTACCAAGGAATTGATAATATACGTCAAGAAATTCAACAAGGAGTACGTTATTTTGCTTTAATGTTTCAAAATGAATGCATAGGTTATACCGCCTATGAATTAAAAACAGACTACATTTATCTAAGTAAAATTTATATTGAAAAAGCTTATCGTGGAAAAGGTTTTATGCGAGAGATTTTTGATTGGTATGATCAATTAAGTCATCAATACCAACGAAAACAACTATTGAGAGTCAATCAAGGTAACGAAAGAGCCATTAAGGTTTATAACAAAAGAGGGTTTAAGTTAATTACTGAAGATATTGTGGATATTGGAGCAGGTTTTCAAATGGTAGATTATTTATTTGAAAAAAATAGTTGATAACGTTTTCCCCTTTGTTATAATGGAAATAGCGAGTTATTCGTTATTTTATTATTGGAGGTTTTATTTTTTATGGAACATGGAACAGTGAAATGGTTTAACAATGAAAAAGGTTTTGGCTTTATTACAGCAGATGGCGGAGATGACTTATTTGTTCATTTTTCAGCAATTCAAGGCGATGGCTTCAAATCTTTAGAAGAAGGACAAGAAGTTGAATTTACAATCGTTGAAGGCTCTCGTGGTCCTCAAGCAGCAGAAGTAACAAAAGTATAAACTTATAGAGAATTAGGGCTGTGACATTAGTCGTCGAACAGTAAAATATCCCAACAAAATTGTTGAGATATTTTTATTTTGTTTTACGTACTGTCCAGCCTTTTTTCATGTCATTTATTTAACTGTTAGTAGAGTTAGATAGGATATAATTGCTATTTCATTCAATATTTGTTATCTTCTTATATATTAAAAGAATATGGTGAGGTTATACAATGAAACGAATAATAACTTATGGAACCTTTGATTTGCTGCATTATGGACATATCAATTTACTCAAACGTGCTAAGGAACAAGGAGATTATTTAGTTGTTGCTTTGTCGACAGACGAGTTCAATTGGAATGAAAAGCAGAAAAAATGTTATTTTTCTTATGAAAAACGTAAACAATTATTGGAAGCAATTCGCTATGTCGATTTAGTCATTCCTGAAGAAGGATGGAATCAAAAAGTTCCTGATATTAAGGAATATCACATTGATACATTTGTAATGGGAGATGACTGGGCTGGAGAATTTGACTTTATTCAGGAAGAAACGACAGCAGAAGTTGTTTATTTAGCAAGAACACCAGAAATATCAACAACTCAGATCAAAAAAGATTTAGAAGCAAAAGGAAAAAAAGCCGAATAATTTTCGGCTTTTTTAATGTTTTTTTAATTCTGTTTTCTAAAATGTTGCTTATTTAAAAAATATGGTATGATAGTTGTGATTTTGTTTCCGAAAAGAGATTTAAGGATGGATGAATACATTGAACAATCAAGAAATTAAAGTGAGAAGTACTTTAGTTACCAAAGAGTACGATCTCTACAAAAAAAAATCAGATAAAGTTAAAGCATTATTTAAATTCTATCATCGAAATGTACCAAGATTTTGGGCATTAAAAGGTGTCAATTTTGAAGTCAGAGCTGGGGAATCAATTGGAATTATCGGAATTAATGGTTCTGGTAAGTCAACTTTATCCAATATTATTGGTGGAATTATTCCACCAACTTCTGGAACGATGGAAGTAAATGGTGAAACTTCTATTATTTCGATTGGAGCAGGGTTAAAATTTCAATTAACCGGTTTAGAGAATATTCGGTTGAAAGCTTTGATGTCAGGAATGACCAATAAAGAAATCGATGAGAAGTTAGACGAAATTATTGCTTTTGCTGACCTGGGGGATTTTATTAATCAACCAGTTAAAAGCTATTCTAGTGGGATGCGTTCACGACTAGGTTTTGCAATTGCGGTCCATAATAATCCTGATATTTTAGTTATTGATGAGGCTTTGTCAGTTGGGGATGAGACATTTTATCAAAAATGTGTCGATAAAATTATGGAATTCAAAGCACAAGGAAAAACAATTTTCTTCGTTAGTCACTCACTAGCCCAAGTGGAAAAATTGTGTGACAAAACAATTTGGATGCATTATGGTGATTTAAAAATGTTTGGACCAACATCGGAAGTCATGAAAGAGTATCGTGATTTTATTAATTGGTTTAAAAAACAACCGAAAAAAGATCAAAAAGTTTACCAAGACAACCAAAAAGAGAGTCAAAAATCTTTTGATTTAGATAGTTTACGTGAAACGTCTAAAGATAGTACAGAACTTCAAGAGCAACAGCTTTCTGAAAAAGAGCTAGCTAAAAACTTAGCGAGAACACCTTTAGGCGAAAAAATGAGTATACCAACAAAAGGTTTATTAGCTGCTACAATTATATTTACAATGTTTTGTATGTTGGTAACTTTTAGTGGGCGCTCATTGACTTATGGATTAACTCACCCTATTGAAACGATTACTAGTATTTTTAAATAGAAATAGATTGTTTACACAATTTAGATAGAAAAGGAAGAATTTTTGTGAAGGAAATTGTCGCTATAATAAAAGAACAATTTAAACATATGGGAATGATTTCCCGCATGTCTCGCTATGAAGATAAAGCGACTTATCAGAGTCATTATTTAGGATTAGCCTGGCAAATATTAAACCCATTAATCCAAATTGGAATCTATTATTTAGTTTTTGGGTTGGGAGTTAACCAAGGAAGAGAAATATCTGAAGTCCCATTTATTATTTGGATGTTAATCGGAATTACTGCCTGGTTTTATATAAGTTCCTCTATTTTAGGTGCTTCTAATAGTATTCATCGCCAAGTTGGAATGGTTGCTAAAATGAAATTTCCAGTAAGTGTATTACCGACGATTAATATTGTTAGTAACTTGTCTTCATACTTTCCAATGGTGATTATTGTTGTATTAACAATGTTAGGTTTTGGTATTATGCCCACAATTTACTGGATTCAGTACCTGTATTATTTCTTCTGTATGTTTGCTTTTCTTTTTGCTTTTGGCTTGTTAAATGCCACAATTACGGTCTTAATTAGGGATTATCACATATTCTTGCAATCTGTTTTACGATTGCTATTTTATGTATCAGGTCCAATTTGGGATATTCAAAATAGGAATTTACCTGTTTGGATGATTAAATTTTTAAGAATTAATCCTATTTACTACATTATTGAAGGTTTCAGAGATACTTTCTTAAGTCGTGAATGGTTCTGGCAAAAGACAGCTTATGGTTTGGTATTTTGGGGAATTGTTTTCACATTGCTGATACTAGGAAGTCATTTGCACATGAAATTCCGTGCGAAATTTGTTGATTACGTTTAAGGAGATGGCAACATCTCCTTTTCATTTATGTTTCAATTGGGTTAAGTTTTTGTAATAAAACTGTCATAATCTTGCTACATAATTAAAAATATGGCAAAATTTAATAGATTACTCCGTGAATGAAAAGAGGAACGACATGCGTTTATATCAAAAATTAATTGTGAGTATTTTAGGATTACTGGCGTTAACAGTCGTTGGCGTAACGGTATATGCTGTTCGAGCTTTTGATGAAGTTAACATTGCAGTCAACAATATTAGTCAAGCAGCTAATCGTCAAACTCAAAAAAGAGAAGTAGCTGTTAGTATTGAAGATCGAGATCCTTTTTCAATTCTTCTTTTGGGAATTGATACTGGCGCGTTGGGTCGAACAGAGCAAGGGCGTTCTGATAGTATGATGTTGGTAACTGTCAATCCTGCAAAAGAACAGTCGACTATTGTTTCTTTGGATCGAGACATAATGTCTGATATGTTGGATGGGATAACTTTTGATAAATTAAATCATGCTTATGCTTACGGTGGTGTGGAGATGTCTATGGACGTGGTTGAAAAATTATTAGATGTACCCGTCGATCACTATGTAACTATCAACATGCAAGGCATGCGAGATCTAATTGATGCTGTAGATGGCATTGAAGTAAATAATAAAATTGATTTTACTTTAGAAGGTGTTCACGTACCTGAAGGTCAGATTACATTAAACGGTAAGACTGGATTAGCTTATGCTCGTATGAGAAAAGAAGATCCAGAAGGAGACATTGGACGCCAAAGAAGACAAAGAGAAGTTTTAACAAAAATTGTTGAAAAAGTTCTGAGTATGGATGGGGTAAGTAACTACCAAAAAATCTTAAAAGCTGTAGAGAAAAATTCTAAAACAGATTTGACTTGGAATGATATGTTAGATATTGCTAAAAACTATTACCCAGCTTTTAATAGTATTGAACAGTACCAATTAGAGGGTCAAGGCGAATTAATTAATGAGATCTATTATCAAATCTTAGGTATCAATGAATTATTAGAAGTTCAAAACGTATTAAAAGAACAATTGGATTTACCTACGAATTCAGAATTGGCAATTGATCCTCAATTTGAATATTCTTATAATGGGTATATTGGGAATCAGTTTTATGATGACACAGATTATTCTGTACAAGATATTGAATATTAACAAAAAGCATGACGATTGGATGTCATGCTTTTTTATTATAATTCTTTGTTTCAAAAAAATATTGTTATCCACAATGAATATTTCGAAAAAAATGTTTCACAGTTTTTTGATAGTATTTCCCTTGAGAATACGATAATAAGAACTTTTTTCGTTAGATGGTTCAATTTTTGTGTTTTCGTGTGAAACATCTTGTTACTTTCAGTTATTATTTTTTGTATAAGGATAAAGTTATTTTATATTTTTCGCTTTTTTAATTTGAGTTTTTTGGTAAAATAGGACAAGTAGTTCAAGCTGTGAAAGGAATGTCATCATGAAGAAATTTGATCAGAATCAAGAAGAGTTATCTTCTCAACATAAATCATATCGTAAATCCCATATCCCATTTCGATTGAATTTGCTATTTTTTGTTATTTTTGGATTATTTATTACACTAATTGTTCAATTGGGATATTTACAAATTGTTAATACCGGGGCGATGGAGCAAGAAATAAAAGCTTCTTCAGTTATTAAAATTCAAGGTAGTACTCCTCGAGGAATTATTTATGATGCTTCTGGAAAACCTTTGGTATCAAATCATGCAAATACAGCCATCACGTTTACACGTCAACTTGAAATGACGGCTGCTGACTTGCTGGATATTACTGAAAAGTTAAGTGAACTGCTTACAGTCGAAGTAGACGAAAATTTGACAGAACGTGACTTAAAAGATTACTGGTTGGCAAATGAGGAACATTTAAAAGAAGCGCAAGAACGAATTGTAGATGATGAAAATCCAGAAGATTTAAGTGAATATGATTTAATTCTTAGTAAGGTTGATTCTGAAGAAATTCAGTTTTCACAAGAGCAATTAGTTGAAGCAACTATTTTTAAACGCTTGAATAGTGCCCAACAATTAAGAACGGTGTTTGTTAAAAATCAAGACGTAACTGATCAAGAAGTTGCTTTGGTTGCGGAACGAATTCAAGACCTCCCTGGTATTTCTACAGGAATGGATTGGGAACGAGAAGTTGTTACTGACAATGATGGTTTGAAGAATATCATTGGACGGGTGTCTGAAGGACTAAGATCAGAAAATGCAGATGAATATTTAGAAAAAGGGTATTCTCTTGATGATCGTGTAGGAACAAGCTTTTTGGAAAGACAATATGAGGATGTTCTTCAAGGGATTCGCTCACAACAAGAAATTACCTTAACAAATGAAGGACGAATTCAGAAGCAAGAAGAAGTTTTCTCTGGTGAAAAAGGCGACAATTTGGTTCTTTCAATTGATACGGAATTTCAAGCTAGAATGGATAAAATTTTAGAAGATGTTTATCGAGGATTGATGAATTCGAATGCTGCTGAATATTCTCCGGGAGTCTATGCTGTCGCTATGAATCCACAGACAGGTAGTATCTTGGCAATGTCAGGTTTCTATCATGACATTGAAGAAAATGAGTTATACGATGATACGATCGGAGTCTATCAACATGCCTTTGAACCCGGATCTGTGATGAAAGCAGCCACGTTAACAGCTGGTTGGCAGAGTGGTGTATTGAATGGTAATGAAGTTCTTTATGATCAGCCAATCTATTTAGAAGGGGCAAATCCTAAAGGTTCGATTTACAATAGAAACGGTCAAAATAATCGTAATATTTCAGCAGTGCAATCTTTGGAATTTTCTTCCAACTCATATATGATGCAAATTGCTTTACGAATACTTGGAATTAATTATCAAGGAAACAAAATCTACATGCCAAGTGTAACTACACAGGAAGAAGCCTATGATAAACTTCGTGCTGCTTTGGGTTCCTATGGTTTAGGTGTATCTACAGGAATTGATCTACCAAATGAAGCAACAGGTTATCAACCAGAAGTCTCTTCATTGTCTGATGCAGCCAATCAAGCCGGTTTGATTCTCGATTTATCTTTCGGACAATATGATACGTATACTGCTATGCAATTAGGACAGTATGTATCGACAATTGCAAATGGCGGAAAAAGAATGCAACCTCATATTGTTGAAGGAATCTATGGGAATGACGAATATGGTAATTTAGGGGAATTAAAAGAAAAAATTGAACCCAAAGTATTAAGTGAAGTTGATCTTTCGGAAGCAGAAATGGATCTTCTTCAAGAAGGTTTTTATCAAATGGTTCATGGAACAGATGGTTTAACTACGGGTCGTCCGTTAAGAAATGCTAAAATGGATCTTGCTGGGAAATCAGGAACGGCCGAAAAAGTTGTTTTTGATGACAATGGAGAACAAATTGAAGTTGTCAATTTAAACATGGTAGCTTATGGACCAACAGAAAACCCTGAAATTGCGGTAGCCGTGGTGGTTCCTCAAATTTTAGCAACAGAAAAAAGTAACCCTAACTATGATATTACTGTTCAAATTATGGATGCCTATTATGATTTATATCTAAAATAAAGAAAAATTAGAGCTGAGAGGCTCTCTTTTTTTGCAATTATTTAGCAATTGAGAAATGAAATATTATCATGTAAAATTCTTATAATTATTTCTCAAAGTCCTACTGAAGTCTATTAATTAGAATTTATGTACAAAGGAACTAGATTTTTAATTTTGCTCTGATTCTCAATGATAGTTCTTCTATTTTTATGTTACAATAACGGAAGGAAATGGAGGAGTTTCTGTGAAGGAATTAAAAGTAAGTGAGTTGATAAAAACTTACGGAGATAAAACGCTTTTTGATCAGATTTCCTTTTTGATTCACGAAAAAGATCGTGTAGGTCTGATTGGTGTGAATGGAACCGGGAAAACAAGTCTATTATCGATCTTATCTGGAAAAGAAAGTGGCGATGGTGATCGTCAGACGGTCTTTTATCCAAGTGATTATCGTATAGGGTATTTATCACAAGCAACGATGTTTGATGAAAATCAAAGTGTATTAGAGACTGTTTTTCAAGGTGAAAGTGAACAATTAAAAACCGTTAAAAGATATGAACAAGCATTATTGGCTTTGGAATCAAATGGTGAAGATAGCTCGGTACAACGAGAATACACTTTAGCTGAAGAAGCCATGAATGAAAAAGATGCGTGGTTAGCAGATACAAATGCCAAAATTATTTTACAAAAATTAGGGATTAGTCAATTACACAAACGGATGGGTGAGTTATCAGGTGGACAACAAAAAAGAGTTGGCTTAGCTCAAGTATTAATTGATGAGCCCGATTTATTATTGTTAGATGAACCAACGAACCATTTAGATTATAAAGCGATTCAATGGTTAGAGGGATATTTAAATCAGTACCGAGGAGCCTTATTGATGGTTACCCATGATCGCTACTTTTTAGATCGAGTAACGAATCGAATCTTTGAGCTTTCTTTTGGTCAATTGCATGAATATCAAGGAAACTATGAAGCTTATGTATTAGAACGTGCTGAAAGAGATCGTGTGGAAAATGAACAGGAACAAAAGCGTAAGCAATTATACAAACAAGAATTAGCCTGGATGCGTGCTGGTGCAAAAGCTCGTACAACAAAACAACAAGCGCGTATCAATCGTTTTGAAGACTTAAAAGAAAATCTTCATCAAGTCAAAAACAATGGCGAAGTTGAGATTGATATTGCCACCAAACGTTTAGGTAAAAAAGTCTTAGAAATTAAAAATGGCGAATTTCAAATAGAAAATAAAAAAATTCTTTCTGATTTTGACTTACTAATTCAATCCAGAGAGCGTTTAGGAATTACTGGAGAAAATGGTGCAGGTAAATCAACCCTATTAAATATTTTGACCGGTCGATTAAAATTAGATGCAGGAGAATTAATCGCAGGTGAAACCGTTCGTTTAGCGTATTATACTCAACAAAATGAAGAAATGAATCCTGAGCAACGTATGATTGCTTACTTACAAGAAGCTGCCGAAGAAGTTCGTCGAAGTGATGGGTCACAAATCAGTGTAGCAGAAATGCTTGAACGTTTTTTGTTTCCTCGTTTTATGCATGGAACAAAAATCGGTAAACTTTCTGGTGGTGAAAGACGTCGCTTATATCTGCTAAAATTATTAATTGGTCAACCAAATGTCTTATTATTAGATGAACCTACCAACGATTTGGATATTGACACATTGACAGTTTTGGAAGATTACTTAGAGTCTTTTCCTGGTGCTGTGATTACAGTTTCTCATGATCGCTATTTTTTAGATAAAGTGGCAGAAAAATTATTGATCTTTAAGGGCAAAGGGAAAATTGACAGTTATTTTGGCTCGATTAATGAGTATTTGCAAGAACAACCCAAAGAGATTTCATTCAAACCAAAAGCAGCGCCTACTCCAGCACCAACAGAATCTAAAAAGAAAAAATTGAGTTATATGGAGAAAAAAGAATGGGAGACCATTGAGGACGAAATTGCTGAATTGGAAGAAAGTGTAGAATCTTTGACAGAAGAAATGAATCATCAAGGAGATAATTTTACACGCTTGCAAGAACTACAAAATCAGATAAATGAAGCTGAATCACAATTGGAAATCAAAATGGAACGTTGGGAATATTTAAGTGAATTAGCTGATAATTGATAGACAATAAAAAAGGTGGAGAAGAAATGGAACAAGCTTATCTAGAATTGGGAAGAAAAATTCTTGAAGAAGGTAATCAAAAAGGAGATCGTACTGGTACAGGTACTAAAAGTATTTTTGGCCATCAAATGCGTTTTGATTTAAGTCAAGGTTTTCCGTTATTGACTACTAAACGTGTTCCTTTTGGTTTAATCAAAAGTGAACTGCTTTGGTTTTTAAAAGGAGACACCAATATTCGCTATCTTTTACAACACAACAATCATATTTGGGATGAATGGGCTTTTGATCGTTATATAAAAAGTGCGGATTATCAGGGACCAGATATGACGGATTTTGGTCGTCGTTCTTTAGTGGATGAAGCTTTTAACGAGCAATATCAAGTAGAACTAGAGACGTTTTGTCAAAAAGTCATTGATGATGAAGCATTTGCCTTAAAACACGGCGATTTAGGGAAAGTTTATGGGTATCAATGGCGACATTGGGAAACATCCAAGGGCGGTTTTATTGATCAAATCAGAGAAGTAATAGAAATGATTAAAACTACACCTGATTCTAGACGGTTAATTGTTTCTGCTTGGAATCCTGAAGACGTGCCAACCATGGCCTTGCCCCCTTGCCATACGATGTTTCAATTTTATGTGAATGATGGTCGTCTGAGCTGTCAATTATATCAGCGAAGTGCGGATGTTTTCTTGGGTGTTCCTTTTAATATTGCCAGTTATGCATTATTAACGCATTTAGTTGCCCATGAAACTGGACTAAAAGTAGGTGATTTTGTTCATACTCTTGGGGATGCACATCTCTATAATAACCATTTTGAGCAAATGAAAGAGCAATTATCTAGAGAAGTAAGACAAGCACCAACACTTATCTTAAATGAAGAGAAGCAATCAATTTTTGATTTTGAGATGGAAGACATACGTGTCGAAGGATATCAACCACACCCAACAATTAAAGCACCGATTGCTGTGTAATGAAAGGAGACCACTCTATGCTAGCTGCTATTTGGGCTCAAGATGAGTCTGGATTAATTGGAAAAGATGCCCAACTTCCTTGGCATTTACCAGCTGATTTGCGTTATTTTAAAGAAAAAACTTTACATCATACAATTGTCATGGGAAGAAAAACTTTTGAAGGAATGGGTGGTCGTCCGTTACCCAATCGAAAAACAATTGTTTTAACTCGAGATAAAAATTACCAAAATGAACAAATCTTAGTGATGCACTCAAAAGAAGATGTGCTTTCCTACGCTGAACAGCAAGAAGATATTGTTTGGATTACTGGGGGATCGCTTATCTATCGCGAATTTATTCCGTATTGTGAAGAGTTGTATCGGACGGTAATTGAAGGAAACTTTCAAGGAGATACGTATTTTCCAGAGATTGATTGGCATGACTGGAAACTAGTAGACTCACAATCGGGGATAGTCGATGAAAAAAATAGCCATTTCCATCGTTTTGAACGATATCAAAAAACACTTAACTGATTAGTCAGCTAAGTGTTTTTTGTTTAAGTGTAAAATAAAATTGAAAAGTACATTAGTCCAGCACCTAACATTACAAAAATATGCCAAACGACATGCATAAAGCGAATATTTTTAATGCTATAGAAATACGCTCCTACTGTGTAAGCGACACCTCCGCCGGCCAATAAAGAAGTACCCATAATTCCTAATGAACGAATCAAAGGGACAAAAGCTATCACACATAACCAACCCATCACAATGTAAATTACAGTAGAGACTTGCGAGATGGTTTCTTTGCGGTGTAAAGTAATCGATTTGTAAACCACACCACCAATTGCTAAGGTCCAAATGAGTCCGAATAAGGTCCAACCTAACCATCCTTTAATACTTAACAAACAAAAGGGTGTATAACTTCCAGCAATCAATAAAAAGATGGAAGAGTGGTCAAAAACCCGGAAAACAATTTTGGCTTTAGTAAAAATTAAACTATGAAAAAGTGTCGAAAATAAAAATAAAAGAATCAAGGTTGATCCATAAATTGCGTAAGAAACGATATGCATCGCAGAACCCAACCTCGCGCCTTTTACAAGTAAAATTACCAAACCGGCAATGCTTAAGCCTAGTCCAATTCCGTGTGTAACTGCATTGAGTACTTCGTTAACAATATTGTATTTACGTGTAAATTTGGAAGTTTCCATAAAGCGACCTCTTTTCGTTTGGAAATAGATGAAAAATCAATTTCTGTCTGTTATACTAATTATAAGAATTGATTTTATGTTATTCTAACACAAATCATAGACAGTTTTAAAGAGAGAGTGGAAGAAGAATGGGAAAACTTAAGATAGTTACTGATTCATCATGTACAATGAAACAAAGCGTTAAAGAGGCGTTAGATATACACGTAGTGCCATTATCAGTTATGATAGATGGTGTTGTATATCCGGATGACGAAAATTTAACAGGTGAAAGTTTTATGGATATGATGTCACGATCCAAAGAACTACCAAAAACAAGTCAACCACCAATTGGGGAATTTGCTCAACTTTATGATGAACTAGGCAAAGATGGTAGTGAAGTGTTATCGATTCATATGACAAAAGCGTTAAGCGGTACCGTGGAAGCTGCTAGACAAGCTAGTAATCTTTCTAAAAGTGAAGTGACTGTGTTTGAAACAGACTTTACGGATCAAGCGTTATCCTTTGCTGTGATTCGAGCGGCAGAAATGGCTCAAGAAGGTAAATCTGCTAAAGAAGTTTTAGAAGTCATTAAGAAACTATTAAGCAACACAAAATTATTTATTGGTCTATCTACGCTAGAAAATCTTGTTAAAGGTGGTAGAATTAGCCGAGCAACTGGTTTAATTTCTAGTTTTTTAAATATGCGCGTAATCATGGAATTAAAGAATGCAGAATTGCTTCCAATTGTTAAAGGACGAGGAACAAAAACTTTTAATAAATGGTTTGATGAATTAAAAAATGAATTAAAAAGTAATCCTCAAATCAAACAAATTGGCATTTCATACGCAGGTGGATTAGAACAAGCTGAGAAATTTAAACGAGAATTACAAGATATTTACCCTAAAATGGATATTAACCTATTGCATACCACACCAATTATTGCTACACATACAGGTGAAGGTGCTTTTGCGATTATGTATTATTCTGAATAGATTTTAGTAAGAAAACACTAAAGCTATCGCGTGAATCCCTATAAGGAAGCGATAGCTTTTTTTGAATCTTGAGATAAGAAATTTTATGGTAAAAGTTAGCGGAATCAATATATTTTGAACTCTATAAAAAAAACTATATAATTCAATCAGCACTAATAACAAATATATAAAACTTTATAAAGAAGGAGTAGACATGAAAACTAAACAAATCACTTTATCAATAATAGGTGTATTTTTATTGTCTTTATTTTTCTTTTTCATCTTTCAAATAAGTTTTCCAAAAGCAACTTCTCGGCTAGAAACAGAGGTAGCTACAACCACTCAGAGTCAGCAAAAAGAAACAATTCGTTTTACTGCTCTAGGAGATTCCTTAACAGAAGGTATTGGGGATGAATCTGGTCAAGGTGGTTTTGTACCGATGGTTGCTAATTCTTTACAAGAAGAATTTAAATTAAGAACAGTGGAAATTGAGAATTTTGGTGTGACAGGAAATCGTAGCGAACAAATTTTGAAACGACTGAAAGAGCAGGAAGATTTAAGAAATAACATTAGTACTTCAGATATTATTACTTTAACCGTAGGCGGTAATGATTTGATGCGTGTTGTTCAAAGAAATATTTTTGGTTTATCTATTAAAACCTTTGAAAAACCCTTGGCTAAATATCAAGAACAATTAACCGAACTTTTAGAGGAAATTCGAACATTAAATCCAGAAGCTCCAATCTATGTTGTTGGGATTTATAATCCATTTTATGTCAATTTTCCTGAAATTACTGATATGCAGACCATTGTTAATAATTGGAACACTGGAACGGAAGAGATTATTTCTGAACAATCAAATACCTATTTTATTCCAGTTAATCAAGTAATTACTGCCGGCTTGGTCAATGAGGTAGAGGATGAAGACATTCAAGAAGGAACTGGAAATGACTTAAACGTTGTTAAAAATACTGCGCTTTATGAAAAAGATCATTTTCACCCGAATCATTTAGGTTACCAATTGATGGCAAGAGTAATTAAAGATGAAATTTCACGTACACAAACAGAATGGTTGCTTGAAAATTGATTCGTTTGCATTACAAATTTGATGTCTTGAAATTAAGAATAACTGGTTACTGTTCACAGCAAACTTGATGCTTCACTGCGAGAGAGGCTTGCTTAGGTCAGCCCGGAACCGCTATAAGTCTGTAGACTCCAGTTGGTCCCTCGATTGACAAAAGCAGAATTCGTTGTGTAGTGTAGCGAATGGATTAAAAAAGTAGCTGTGAATAGGAACATTTACTTAGATGTGGAGGAAAAAAGATGGAAAAGAATACTAAATCTTTTGGGAAAAATGTGCTACAATACTTTTCAAAAGCGAATAAATGGAAAATTGCTTTTTTCGCAGTAATCGCATTTGTTCTTGCAGGAAGTGCCTTTATTTTTTCGAGAATAACAGAAGAAAGAGAATTGATCCAAAATGAAATTCCCCCTTTAGTTGAAAGAGAAGGGCAACCCGTTTTAAATATTCGAAGCAACAAGGAACAAATTAATTCGTTGATTGATTTTTACTTGGATGAATACCAAAAAGATTCAGAAATCACCTATGATTTTATCTTACAAAACGAAGCACTATTAACAGGTGAGTTTAAAATTTTAGGATTTCCAGTGACCTTCTATCTTTATTTTGATCCCTATGTGATGGACGATGGAAATATTCAATTACGAGCGAAAAGTTTGTCGATTGGTACATTAGGTGTTCCAATAAAAGAAGTCATGAAAATGATTCAACGAAACGCTAGTCTACCAGAATGGATCGAAATCGAGCCAGATGAAGAACGGGTCTTTATTCGTTTAGATCAATTTCGAATGCAAAACGGTCTTTTCATCAAAGCTGATCGAATTAATCTAGTTGATGATGAGATTCAAGTGAGCTTATATTTACCTGAGAGGTCAGAAACCTCCGAAGAATAAAGATACAGTGAATAGAACTATAACGAGGAGTGATTGGGATGGAAAGAGCGATTTTTGCAGGAGGTTGTTTTTGGTGTATGGTGCAACCTTTTGACGAACAACCAGGAATCAAATCAGTACTATCAGGCTATACAGCAGGACACGTAGAAAATCCTACCTATGAACAAGTATGCAGTGGAACGACAGGACATACAGAAGCAATAGAAATAATTTTTGATCCAGAAGTGATTTCTTTTAAAGACTTGGTTGAAATTTACTGGCAACAAACAGATCCAACAGATGCCTTTGGTCAATTCCAAGACCGTGGAGATAATTATCGTCCAGTCATCTTCTATTTTAATGAGGAACAAAAAAAGGTAGCTGAAGAAAGTAAACAAGCTTTACAAGATTCTGGTCGCTTTGATAAAGAGATTGTCACAACTATTGAACCATCAGAAACTTTTTATCCTGCGGAGTTGTATCATCAAGATTATTATAAGAAAAATCCTGCAAATTTTGCACGAAATCATGCTTTGCGTGACTCTTTCTTAAAAGAGAAATGGTGAGAGCATGAGAAGAAGTTTTTACCAATATTTGATGACATTAAAGGGACCAAGTTATCTAGATGAAGAACAAATCTTTGCAACCCATGCTAGTCATGATATTCAATTCCCTAAACATTCAGATGATTACGAGGATATTTCAAGTTACTTAGAATTGAATGTGGATTATTTGGAAAATATGGATCTATTTGATGCAATTTGGCAAAAGTATCTAGAAAATAATCAATAATTGATAACAAATTCTGAAGCCTAAAAGAAAGTCTTTTGAGGCTTCTTTTTGTTGTGGTATGATGGTAACTAGAAAAACGATATATAGAAGGAGAGAGCCATGGATAAAAGACAAGTACCATTTCATCAATATCTTATTTCGTTGATTTGTGTGGCAGTCATCTCTGGAGGTGCAGTGTATACTGCAATGAATGAACCAATTCTTGTTAGAGAAACTGAAGAAACAAATGATGAATTAGAAAAAATACATGCTTTGTATGAATCCTTACAAAGCAATTATTATACAGAAGTTGATAAAGATCAGTTAGTTGAAGGTGCCTTAAGAGGAATGACAGAGGCTTTAGACGATCCGTATACTACTTACCTAGGAAAAGATGAAGCTCAGGAGTTGGCACAGTCTTTATCAGATAGCTTCGAAGGAATTGGTGCAACTTTAACAATGGTAGATAAACTTCCAGAAGTCGCACAAGCACCAATTAAAGATAGTCCAGCTGAAAAAGCAGGTTTGCATTTGCATGACAAAATTTTAAAAGTTGATGGCGAAGAAACAACTGGAAAAACATTAAATGAAATTGTTTTAACGATCCGTGGCGAAAAGGGAACCGACGTAACTTTAACCATTGAACGGAATTCAGAAGTTTTTGATGTGACAATTACTCGAGGCAAAATTCCGATTGCTTCCTTGCATTCAGAATTAGATGACGCTCATAAAATTGGTAAAATTCAAATTAGCAGTTTTAATGAAAGTACAGCAAAAGAATTGCAACAAGCTATTACTGATTTGAGAGAAGCAGGAGCCAATTCATTTTCTATTGATTTGCGCCAAAACCCTGGTGGTTATTTAAATCAAGTAGAAATTATGGCAAGTATGTTCTTAGAAGATGGAAAAACGATTGTCCAATTTTCAAATCAAGATGAAATTATCGGAAAAAGCGAAGCCTCTACAGAACTAGACGGTGGCTTCAAAGTTACGGAACCAGTAGTAGTTTTAGTTGATGGAGGAAGTGCTTCTGCCTCAGAAATTTTTGCGGCAGCCTTAAAAGAATCTGGGAATATTCCAATAATTGGTACACGAACTTTCGGAAAAGGTACTGTACAATCAGTTAATGGTTTTGGCGATCAAAGTGAAATTAAAATGACCGTTCAAAAATGGCTGACACCGGATGGAGAATGGGTAAATGATGGAGGGCTAGAACCTTCAATTGAAGTTGATTTCCCTGATTATGCTTATTTAGCCCCTCTGCCCAAAGATCGGATCTTTAAAGAAGGAGACGAAGCAGATTCTATTGAAACATTGAATACTTTTTTAGGTGTTTTAGGATATGAGGTTGAAGGTAATCAATACACAGAAGCAACTAGATTAGCAGTTCAAGAGTTTCAAACAAAAGAAGAATTGACGGTCACAGGTGAAGTAGATGCTGAAACAGCACTTAGAATTGAGCGTGCAATTACAGAACACTTACGAGAAACTGACCAAATGTATGACAAAGCTGTTGAAGTACTGACGGAAGAATGAATAAGATGAAAATAGAAGAGCGCACTTGGACAAAAGAAAAAATTTTTGAAACATTATGGATGATTGTAAAATACAGTTTCGTTGCTGGAACCTTAACATTGTTAATCCGTGGCTTTCTCTTAATTCCATTACCAGTGGAGGGAAATTCCATGGAGGAGACATTGAGCCAAGGAGATATGGTTGTTGTCGAGAAGATGTCAGCCATTAAAAGATTTGATATTGTTGTCTTTCAATTAGCTGATGGCACAACTTATATTAAACGAGTAATTGGTTTACCTGGCGAATCGGTTAGTTATCAAGATGATCAGTTGTTTATTAATGGAGAAATTGTTGTTGAACCCTTTTTAGAGGAGAAAATTGCAGAGAATGAGGATACGATTCCAGTTACTGCTGATTTTCAATTTGAGGAATTAATGGGTGTAGAAAAGTTAGGAAAAGATAGTTATTTTGTTATTGGCGACAATCGAAGAGCTTCAAAAGATAGTCGTTCATTTGGTGCAATTTCTGTAGATGATATCTTTGGTATTGCCCGTTTGGTTTATTACCCATTTCCTCATATAAAATTTATTTAAAAAATGTTGCTAGAAAACTGTTCGGTTTTCTAGCAACATTTTTTATTAAATTTTATTTTTTTGATGAATGATTTACGCAATCTAAAGTTTTTAATGCAACTTTTATGCAAGCGATTTCGTTAAAGCGGTAAGTATGTTATTCTAAAATTAAAGAAAGGGGAGTTATAATGAAAAAATGGCTAGTTATATTATCTTTATTTAGTTTACTAACATTGACTGCTTGCCAATCATCAACTCAGGATGATTTTCAAGTAGAGGATTCTGATTTACATCGTAATTTTTACCAAATTTTTGTAGGAAGTTTTTACGATAGTAATCAAGACGGCTTGGGAGATTTGGCTGGAATTACCGAGAAATTAGATTACTTAAATACAGGAGATGAAGAATCTACGGAAGATTTAAAAATTAATGGTCTTTGGTTGACTCCAATTATGCCATCACCTAGTTATCATAAATATGATGTTGTTGATTACTACGAAATTGATCCTGAATTTGGTACGATGGAAGATTTTGAAACCTTAATTGACGAAGCGGATCAACGAGATATTGGAATCATTATTGATTTGGTTGTTAATCATTCTTCTAGTGAACATCCTTGGTTTCAAAGTGCTTTAGCTAGCTTTGAAGAAGATGCAACGGAAGAAGAATTAAAGTATCGTGATTATTATAATTTTTCACAAGAAGCACAGACTGGCTACACCAAATTAGCCAATGGCTGGTATTATGAAAGTCGTTTTTGGTCAGGGATGCCAGATTTAAATTTAGCCAACCCTGAAGTTAGAGATGAAATTAAAGATATTTCTGAATTTTGGTTAGACAAGGGAGTTGCTGGTTTTAGATTAGATGCAACCAGTCACTTTTTTGAAAATGATACCGAAAAAAATGTTGAATTTTTAGACTGGTTTTCTACGATGGTTAAAGAGTATGATGAACAGGCTTATTTAGTTGGAGAAGCATGGGAATCAAATGATATCATTGAAGCTTTTTATGCAAGTGGAATTGATAGTTTCTTTAACTTTCCGATGTCTCAAGGAAGTGGTTTAGGTGATATTAGTGAAACAGTTAAATCACAAGATGGCAAACGTTTAGGATTAAAAGCTACACAATGGAATGAAATAATTAAAGCTCAAAATCCTGATGCTATCGATGCGGTTTTCTTAGCGAATCATGATAATAATCGATCGGCAGAACTATTTGATACGCTTGAACAAAAGAAAATGGCAGCAAGTGCGTATTTACTATTACCAGGAAATCCTTTTATTTATTACGGAGAAGAAATTGGGATGACTGGGAGTGGGATTGATGAAAATAAACGCTTGCCAATGATGTTTAATGTATCAGAAGAAGGACAACCAAATCCACCAGCAAATGCAACAGTTTCCAGTGAAACAGATGGTGGCACGGTGGAAGAACAGTTAGCGAATCCAGATTCTTTACTAAGTTGGTATCAGCGATTGTTACGCATTAAAGCTAACCATCCTTTGATTGGACGAGGGGAAGTTCAACTGATTCCGACCAATCCTCGTAGTTTAACTGCTTTAAGTTATACTCACGAAGAACATGAAGTATTAGTGATTCACAATTTTTCACAAAACGATACTGTAACTTTCGATTTACCTGAATCGTATGAAAAGTTAACCATTGTCGATCAATTATCTATCAATGGCGAGGAAGGAACAATCAATAATCAAACAGTGACAGTTCCTCCTTATTCTACATTGATAGTTAAGTAAATCTAGTTATTTACGATAGTATTAAAATAGGTTGCAATTAAAAGAAACCTCCAAATTTTCCTTATAAAAAGGAGAACTTGGAGGTTTTTTATCTAGGCTTTTAGTATTTTACAGATAGTTTTTAACAGGAGCAAAAGTTAGCCGATGAATGGGGGTAATTCCATAATCTTTTAAACCATCCAAATGAAGTTTTGTACCATATCCAGCATTTTTATTAAATCCATAATGAGGATATTGTTCATGGTATTCTTTCATTAATTCATCCCGATAAACTTTAGCAATAATGCTCGCAGCAGCAATTGAATTGGAACGAGCATCCCCTTTGATTAGTTTTTCTTGAGGAATTGCTAAATCTAGATTCATTGCATCAATCAATAAGTAATCTGGTTGAACATTCAAGTTAGCGACAGCTTGCATCATAGCTACTTTACTTGCTTGATAAATGTTGATTTTGTCAATTTCTGCCGGAGAAACAATACCAATACCTATACTTAAAGCTTGTTTTTTTATTGATTCAGCTAATTGATTTCTTTTTTGTTCTGAAAGCTGTTTTGAATCATTTAAGCCTAAAATTTCGATATCTTTTGGTAAAATAACAGCGGCTGAAACCACTGGACCTGCTAATGGACCACGACCGACTTCATCAATGCCTGCAATAAATTGATAACCATTTTGATAGCCTGCCAATTCAAACTCTTGCATCTCTAAAAATTTTTCTTTTAGAGCCATTTCTTTAGCAAAACGCTTTTCTAACTGTAGGAGAAGTTTTTGTACTCCCTGACGATTATCTTGTCGCAATGTTTGGATATAGGGATCTTCCAGAGTAGAAATATCTGCTAATTTTAGTTTAATGGCAGCGATGGATTCACTCTTCATCATTTAGACCTTCTTCGTACCGATCTAAGGTATAACGACCTAGTTTTCCTTGGCGAATATCATAGATTACTCGCTCGCTTCCTCGTTGATAATCATCGCGGAAACCTTGCTTTTCAGTAATACGCATTAACAAATCAGGAGCTAACAAAGTCATCTCATCATCGGTTAGTTGATAGCGATTTTGTAATTGACTAGGATAGTAGCGAGCAAAAAAATCTAATCCATAAATTGCAATGTCATCAAGATGTAGAAGCTGGTCTTTAATTGCACCGGTTAGCGCTAGTTTTCTGCCGATTTCTTGATCTTCAAATTTGGGCCATAAAATTCCTGGAGTATCTAAAAGCTCCAAATCATTTCCGTAGCGTAGCCATTGTTGTCCTTTTGTCACACCAGGTTTATTTCCAGTCTGAGCGACTTTTTTCCCTGCTAAGCGATTTAATAAAGTAGACTTACCAACATTGGGAATACCAATAACCATCGCACGAATTGCTCGAGGTTTTAAGCCACGAGTACGGTCTCTTTCAATCTTTTCTTTTAATGCTTCTTTACACTTAGGAACAATATTTTTTACTCCTTTATTGTCTTGAGCGTTGATTGCTAACACAAAATATCCCTTGCTTGTAAAATAATTTTCCCAATGTTTTGTTTGTTGTGGGTCACTTAAATCGGCTTTATTGATTAAAACTAAGCGAGGCTTTTGTTGTAAAATTTGATCTAGCATTGGGTTTCGTGAGGAAATAGGTAAACGTCCATCGACTAATTCAAAAACAATATCGACGAATTTTAATTTCTCACTCACTTCTCTACGGGCTTTTGCCATATGCCCGGGGAACCATTGAATGGCCATGATGTTCACTCCTTGTTTATAACTGATTTATCTATAAGTTAAGACAATAATACACAGTTTACATCATATACGTTTTTGAGAATTGACTCAAGTTTTTAATGTAAAAAAGTCTTTTTTGCGTATTTTAAATAGAAAAGGAGGAGAAGTTATGGACATTCATTCATTAAGTAGCTTAGAAAAGTTAATTTTTAAATTAACTTACTGTAAAGGTATTGGAATAAGTGGGAAATGGAAAATCGTTGCTTTCTCAGAAAAGACTGGGAAAAGTCTTTTTACAGTTGATGAAATGATTCGAATTGCTGGCATTCAGAAACATCAAGATAATTTTCGAGAAAGTTGGTCTAGAATAGATCCTAAATGGTTGGATGAACAAATCAAAGAGCAACAATTTATCACTTGGCGTTCTTCAAAGTATCCAAAAGAATTTGAACATCTTTATCAAGCCCCTTTAATTTTATTTTATCTTGGAGACATTGATCTTTTAAAGAAAAATAAACTTGCTGTTGTAGGAGCTAGAGATGCTTCTGTTTATGCTGGACAAATTTTGCATAAATTTATTCCACAAATTGTTGCTCGGCAATTTGTCTTAATCAGCGGTTTAGCAAGAGGCGTGGATCAATATACCCATGAAATGACGATTCGTGCTGGCGGCAAAACGATTGGAGTCATTGGTTGTGGTTTAGATACATGTTATCCAAGAGAAGTGGGTTATTTGTTTATTGAAATGATTAAAAACCATTTAATTTTAAGTGAGTACCCTAAAGGAACTCCAATACTTAGACACCATTTTCCGATGCGTAACCGGATTATTGCAGGACTTTCAATGGGGACTTGTGTGATTGAAGCCAAGGAAAGAAGTGGCTCTTTGATCACGGCACAGTTAGCCTTGGAATATGGTAGGGAAGTATTTGCTATACCTGGAGATATTATTAATGAACGTTCAAATGGTTGTCATCGTTTAATCCAAGATGGAGCAAAATGCGTCTATTCTATTCAAGATATTTTAGAAGAATTACCTGAGTTTTGATTTGTTTTTCGCTAAATTTTTAATCGCGGTTCTTGACAAACGAATTTCTAATGGATATGATAAGCTACGATTTGTTGTTATCAAACAGGCATATTATATAGTAGGAAAATTTTTTGGGAAGGAGCCATTTATGCATGGCCTATAAATATTTGGTGATTGTAGAATCACCAGCGAAAGCAAAAACGATTGAGAAGTATCTTGGTCGTAATTATAAAGTAGTTGCTAGTGTAGGACATATTCGTGATCTACCTAAAAGTAAAATGGGGATTGATGTAGAAAATAATTATGAACCTCATTATATTTCGATTCGTGGTAAAGGCGATGTAATCAAAGGTCTACGTTCTGCAGCTAAAAAAGCAGAAAAAGTTTACCTCGCAAGTGACCCGGATAGAGAAGGGGAAGCCATTGCCTGGCATTTAGCACATTTATTAGGATTAGACTTAACTGAAAAAAATCGAGTAGTCTTTAATGAAATTACCAAAGATGCGGTTAAAGCAGCCTTTAAGGAACCTCGAACAATTGATGTAGATTTAGTGGATGCCCAACAAGCACGACGCGTATTGGATCGATTGGTAGGTTATTCTATTAGTCCGATTTTATGGCGTAAAGTGAAAAAAGGTTTGAGTGCTGGCCGTGTTCAATCAGTCGCATTAAAAATTATTATTGACCGAGAAAAAGAAATCCGTAACTTTAAGCCAGAAGAATACTGGAGTATTGACGGAAACTTTAAAAAAGGTCGTAAAAAGTTTAAGGCAAACTTCTGGGGTGTGGATGGAAAAAAGAAAAAATTACCTAATGCCGAAAGTGTCAAAGAAGTTACTCAGAGAATCACAGGAAAAGAATATGAAGTAAAAAATGTTGAAAAGAAAGAACGTAAACGTAATCCGGCAGCACCTTTTACAACAAGTAGCTTACAACAAGAAGCAGCTCGTAAACTGAATTTCCGTACGAGAAAGACCATGATGGTAGCCCAACAATTGTATGAAGGAATTGCTTTGGGTCGTCAAGGAACAGTCGGTCTGATTACCTATATGCGTACCGATTCCAAGCGTATTTCAGATACAGCCAAAGCAGAAGTTACAGATTATATCGATTCAACCTTTGGTAAGGAATTTGCGGCTCATGGCGGTAAAAAGCTAAAAAATGCTCAAGGTGCCCAAGATGCTCATGAGGCGATTCGTCCAACAAGTGCTTTGCGAACACCAGATGAAATGAAAAAATTCCTAGACAAAGATCAATTAAAACTTTATACGTTGATTTGGTCTCGTTTTGTTGCTAGTCAAATGACCCCAGCAATTTTAGACACAATGAAAGTGACCTTAGATCAAAATGGTGTTCGTTTTATTGCGAACGGATCAAAAATAAAATTTAAAGGTTTTATGCAGGTTTACGTGGAAGGTCGCGATGATGGTAAGGAAGACAAAGAAAACATTCTGCCTGATTTAGAAGTTGGTGAAATTGTTGAGTCAGTTGATATTGAACCAAAACAACATTTCACGCAACCACCAGCGCGTTTTAGTGAAGCGACATTAATTCGAACACTGGAAGAAAACGGTGTGGGTCGTCCATCAACCTATGCGCCAACTATAGAAACCATTCAACGACGTTATTATGTGAAATTAGCTCAAAAACGATTCGAACCAACTGAATTGGGTGAAATTGTTAATACATTGATTGAAGATTTCTTCCCACAAATTGTTGATGTACATTTTACAGCGGAAATGGAAAATAATTTAGATGAAGTCGAAGATGGAAAAGAAGAGTGGATCAAAGTGGTTGATCAATTTTATCGTCCATTTGTAAAAGAATTAGAGAATGCCGAAGAAAAAATTGAAAAAATTCAAATTAAAGATGAACCAGCTGGATTTGATTGCGACCTATGTGGTCATCCGATGGTGATTAAATTAGGTAGATATGGTAAATTTTATGCCTGCAGTAATTTTCCTGATTGTCGTAATACTAAACCAATTGTAAAAGAAATTGGAGTACCTTGTCCGATTTGTCATAAAGGTCAAGTAATTGAAAGAAAATCTAAGAAAAATCGTATTTTCTATGGTTGTGATCGTTATCCAGAATGTGAATTTACTTCTTGGGATAGACCAGTTGGACGTAATTGTCCAAAATGTGACCACTATTTGGTAGAGAAAAAAGTCAAAGGTGGAAAACAAATAATTTGTCCTAATGGTGACTACGAAGAAAATATACAAAAATAAACCAGAAACAATCCTGTCTTCAATTGATTAGTCAATTTGTTATGTAAAAACGAAAAAAGATAGGATTGTTTTTTTATAAGGAGATTGTTATGAAAACAGTAAACGTCATCGGAGCAGGATTAGCCGGAAGTGAGGCTGCTTGGCAAATTGCTCAAGCGGGTGTTCCAGTTAATCTATTTGAAATGCGTCCAGTCAAATCCACAGAGGCTCATCACACAGGCAACTTTGCAGAATTAGTCTGTTCCAACTCTTTACGAGGGAATAGTTTAGCAAATGCAGTAGGTGTGTTAAAAGAGGAAATGCGCCGATTAGATTCAGTTATTATTACTTCTGCTGATGAAACGGCTGTTCCAGCAGGTGGAGCTTTAGCAGTTGACCGAGATTCTTTTTCTGAATTAATCACTAAGAGAGTTAAAGAACATCCTTTGGTGACGGTTGTGGCAGAAGAAATTACTGAAATTCCTGAGGGGATTACAATTGTTGCAACAGGTCCATTGACTTCAGCACCTTTAGCCCAAGCGATTAAAGATTTTAATGGTTCAGAAGGCTTCTATTTTTATGATGCTGCTGCGCCAATTATTGATAAATCAACAATTGATATGGATAAAGTTTACTTGAAATCACGTTATGACAAAGGGGAAGCAGCCTACCTAAATTGTCCGATGACTGAAGAAGAATTTGATGCTTTTTATGATGCATTAGTCAGCGCGGAAGTTGCACCACTGAAAGAATTTGAAAAAGAAAAATTCTTCGAAGGCTGTATGCCAATCGAAGTGATGGCAAAACGTGGGCGTAAAACTATGTTATTTGGACCGATGAAACCAGTTGGTTTAGAAGATCCTAAAACAGGCAAACGTCCTTTTGCGGTTATTCAATTACGTCAAGACAATGCTGTGGCAACTTTATATAATATTGTTGGTTTCCAAACTCATTTGAAATGGGGAGAACAAAAACGCGTTTTCCGTATGATTCCAGGTTTAGAAAATGCAGAGATTGTTCGTTATGGTGTGATGCATCGTAATAGCTTTATGAATTCACCAGAATTATTGCAAGAAACTTACCAATCTCGTTCAAGAGAAGACTTATTTTTCGCTGGTCAAATGACAGGGGTAGAAGGATACGTGGAAAGTGCAGCTAGTGGATTAGTTGCAGGAATCAATGCAGCTCGTTTAGCGAAGGGAGAAGAACCAATTACGTTCCCACAAGAAACAGCGATTGGAAGCATGGCGTATTATATTACACATGCATCAGGCAAACATTTCCAGCCAATGAATGCCAACTTTGGATTATTCCCAGAATTGCCAGAACGTATTAGAGATAAAAAATCCCGCTATGAAGCGATTGCTAACCGAGCGTTAGAAAGCTTGGAAAACAAAAAAGCTGAAATTAATAAATAATTTAAGACGAGACTCTTGCCAATCAAATGGGGAGAGTCTCTTTGCTTATAAAGCAAAACAAAAATAGAAATAGGTCCAAAAATTTGTAAGAAAGCAACGGATCCATCTCAAAAAGTTCTATAAGGGAATAACAATTATCTTTCTAATACATGCGCTAGGCTTACCTGACGAATTCTGTTTTTGTCGACCGTGGGAACAACTGGAGACGATAGTCTCCAGTCTGTCAAGCTTCAAACTGTAACTAATCGTAGTGCTAAGTTACAGTACCAAGTAGGTATTTTTCATCATCTACTCTGTCTTGCTACGCAAGTCAATCGTAGTGATTCAAAACAGTTCACATTGGCTTTTCTTTCACGGTGAAGGTTTCGTTACGCTAGATTCTTCCAACATTTCTGTAGGTTAACTGCTTGCGGTAAAAATAATGTCAGAAATTGTTGCATTAGATATCGCCTGTTAATCAATTTTCAGCGCAACGCAGAGCGAGGCTTGCGTTGTCGCCACGTCAAGAATTCAATGTGAACTACGCCCAGTTGCCAATTAATTGGTTACTGGGCGTGTGAAGCTTGAAAGCTACAAGACTACGGGCTTGGAGCGGTTCCGGGCTGACCTAAGCAAGACTCTCTCGCAGTGAAGCGTCAAGTTTGTGGTGAATGGTAAAAATCGCTAAGGGAATTTGTCATTTTTCAATATTTTATTTGTCCTTCAATGGTTAAGATAACATCATCTTTCTACGACTTAAGATGTATCTTTTGAAATTTCATTGAAGTGAAGCGCTGTATGCGATATCATTATAGTATAGAATAACCAAAGGAGGATTACCGATGTATCGAAGTTTTATGGAAAATATCTCTTGGTTACAAACAGAATCATTATTTGTTCGATTTTTAGTTTGGGTAATCCTAATGCTTTTAGTTGTTTTTATTTTGTACTTAATGTTTTCATTGTTATTTTTCCCGTTGATGTTATTTTACAACGTATTGACGGATAAAAATAAAAGTAACGCCTTAACGAAAGATGATTATCTTCTAGGTGAACTCACAACTCGTGTTTGTGGTTATTCAATCGGAGAGGTCATAGATGTTGGAAGCGGGACAGCCATTTCTTCTTATCCGGCTAAGCTTTTTAGGGAAGAAGATCGGAAAAATGATGTCTATCTGCCTACTGGTACAAGTGTAATCATTGTTGATTTTGATGAGCAAGGTGTTGCACTAGTCATTAAAAATAATCATAAGAAATAGGAGTGTGGTAAATGTGTTAGAGTTTTTAGGAAGCCCAATTTTTTGGGGAGTCATAGTCTTTGTCGCAGTTTTGTCCTTTTTGATGGTACGTTATCGGATCGGAAAACCCGATGAAGCTTTAATTGTTACAGGTTCATTTTTAGGAAAAGAAGGTATTAAAATTCTTAAAAATAGCGGAACCTTTGTCATTCCAATCGTTCAAAAAGCACATAAATTAAGTTTGTTGACTCATAAATTAGAGATTGGTACGCCGGAAGTTTATACCGAGCAAGGGGTTCCCATTTTAGCAAGTGCAACAGTATTAGTTAAAGTTGGTAACAGCGAAGAGTCAATTAAAACAGCTGCTGAACAATACTTAGGAAAATCAACTAGTGAATTAGAAGACGAAGCACAAGAAGTATTAGAAGGTCACTTACGCGCCATTTTAGGAACGATGACTGTTGAAGCAATTTATAAAAATCGTGATGATTTTGCGGAACAAGTGCAAGAAGTGGCTTCCACAGATTTAAGAAAAATGGGCTTAGAAATTGTGTCGTTTACGATTAAAGATGTGACGGATCCTAATGGGTATCTAGATGCCTTAGGACGACCACAAATTGCGGAAGTAAAGAAAAATGCTGAAGTAGCTGAATCAAATGCTTTAAGAGAAACCCGTATCAAACAAGCAGAAAATGAGCAGTTAGCTCAACATGAAGAAATTCGTCGTAGAACAGAAATTTCTGAAGCAACAAAAGAAATGCAATTAAAACAAGCACAATACAAACAAGAACAAGATGTGGCAGTGGCAAAAGCAGAACAGATCGCCACTGGTGAAAAAATGAAAGTTCGCTTAATTGAACAAGAAAAAAATATTGAGATTCAAGATAAACAAGCGGAATTAAGCGAAAAAGAATTAAATGCAACCTTGCGTAAAAAAGCTGAAGCAGACAAATATGTTGCAGAACAAAATGCCTTGGCGGATAAAGCTCGTGAAATCGCTAAAGCAGAAGCAGAAGCCGAAAAAGTTCGTTTAGCAGCTGAAGCAGAAGCTCGTCGAATTGAACAAATCGGGGCTGCAGAAGCAGATAAAATTGCGAAAGTTGGACAAGCCGAAGCCGAAAGTAAAGAAAAAATGGCAGTTGCTTTACAAAAACTAAATGAAGCGGGTATTTTGATGGAATTCATCAAAGTATTGCCAGAAATTGCTAAAGAAGTGAACGCACCAATTAGTAATATCGAAAAAGTTGTTAGTTTTGGTGGCGGTGATGGTATCCATGAAATGGGTCAAGCAGGTCTTGCACGTACCTTTGAAACAATCAAAGAAACGACAGGTCTGGATTTAGTTGGACTTATTAATGACACAATGGCAACTAAGCAAGGAAACAAAGAAGTTGTTCAAGCTTTAGAAAATCGATACGATGAAAAAACAGTAGTTACAATGGAACAAGAATAGAATTAAACGTAGCTCACTGAACAGGAAAATGGCTGTTCAGTGAGCTTTTTATACATTTTTTCTTTAAAAAACACCAAATATTTAAATAAAGTATATTAAGAAAAAAATAATAATTTCGTGACAAAATTTCACAATTGCGAAGTTTCTTTGAAATATTGATTAAATTCTGACAATTCGATTGCTTTTTTCAAATAGATTATGCTACAGTTAAGGAAATCTTACTTGGAGGAAGTCTATGGATTCAAAGGATTGGGTAAAAGAATTTTTTCGCTATCTAAAAGTTGAAAGAGCTTACTCAGAGGAAACTTTGATTGCGTATAGTCGTGATATCGAGTCTTTTTTTGCTTTTCTTAAGGAAACAGGAGACAGCGATTTTGTGAAAGTAGATTATCGAGATGTACGTGTTTATTTAGCCTATTTAAATAATCATGAAAATAATTACAGTCGAAATACGATTAGTCGTAAAATTGCGAGTTTGCGTTCATTTTACCAATTTCTTCTAAAACAAGAAGTGATTGAGGAAAATCCTTTTTCTTATATTCATTTAAAAAAGAAGAGTATCAAGTTACCGCGTTTTTTTTATGAGAAAGAAATGGAAGCACTGTTTGAGAGTGTTGAAGGATCAGAACCTTTGCAACAAAGGAATCGTGCGTTATTAGAAGTGCTATATGGTTCTGGTTTACGGGTAAGTGAATGTGCGGGACTTGAATTAACCCATATTGATTGGGAGAGTGGTGTATTGTTTATTCGAGGAAAAGGAAACAAAGAAAGATATGTACCTTTTGGAGCCTATGCACAAGAGGCATTAACTACTTACTTTGAAGAAGGTCGTCGATTTTTAATGAATAAATTTGGCAAAGAACATTCTTTTGCCTTTGTGAATCGTTTAGGTGATCCAATTACAACGACTGGGATTGAATATGCTTTAAACCAAGTCATCCGAAAAAGTAGTTTGGATAGTCAAATTCATCCACATATGTTGCGTCATACCTTTGCCACACATTTGTTAAATAATGGTGCTGATATGCGTACAGTCCAAGAATTACTAGGGCATGCTAATTTATCTACTACTCAAATTTATGCCCATGTAACAAAAGAAAGTTTACAAAAAAATTATCGCCAGTTTCATCCAAGAGCAAGTAAGTGAATAGATGATTCACTTTTAAATACAGGAGGGAAAAATTGATGGAATCACAATTTCATTCAACAACAATATGCGCCGTAGAAAAAGACGGAAAGTTTGCTATGGCTGGAGATGGTCAAGTGACCATGGGAGAACAAATTGTTATGAAAGGAACTGCTAGAAAGGTACGTAGAATTTACAATGGTGAAGTAATTGTAGGTTTTGCTGGAAGTGTAGCAGATGCTTTTACCTTAGAAGAAAAATTTGAAGGAAAATTAAACGAATATAATGGAAATTTACAACGAGCTGCGGTCGAATTGGCGCAAGAATGGCGAACGAAACAATCTATGCAAAAATTAGAAGCTATGCTAATTGTCATGAATAAAGATGAAATGTTGTTAGTGTCAGGTACAGGTGAAGTAATTGCTCCAGATGATGGTATTTTAGCTATTGGATCTGGTGGAAACTATGCACTTTCTGCAGCTCGAGCAATGAAAAAATACGCGAGTGAACAATTAACTGCTAAAGAAATTGCTGAAAATGCCTTAAATATTGCAGCAGATATTTGTGTCTTTACAAACCATAATATTATTGTGGAGGAATGTTAAAACTATGATGAATCAAAATATATCACCCAAAGAAATTGTTGCTGAATTAGATCAATATATCGTTGGTCAACATGCAGCTAAAAAATCAGTGGCAGTCGCTTTAAGAAATCGTTATCGTCGTCTGCAATTAGATGAAGGGATGCAACAAGAAGTAACGCCAAAAAATATCTTAATGATTGGCCCTACTGGTGTGGGTAAAACCGAAATTGCTCGTCGTTTAGCTACTATTGTTAAAGCGCCATTTATGAAAGTCGAAGCAACAAAATTTACTGAAGTGGGTTATGTTGGTCGTGATGTTGAATCAATGGTCAGAGATTTAGTTGAAAATGCGATTCAAATTGTTCAAAAAGAACAATATAATCGTGTAAGAATTCAAGCAGAGAAAAAAGCCAATCGTCGTTTAGCTAAGATTTTGGTTCCAGGAATTAAAAAAGAACAAAAACAAGCTTCTAACCCTTATGAACAGATGATGAGCATGTTTAATGCTTCTCAAAAACCAGAAGAACCTAAAGAAGAGTTAACCGATGAAATTCGTGTGAATCGTCAAAGTATTTTCGAACAACTTGAGCGTGGCGTGTTAGATAGCCGAGAAGTGACGATTGAAACAGATGAACCTAAGTTACAAATGCCAGCTATGAATAATGGGCTAGAACAAATGGGAATTGACTTGAACGAAACTTTGGGAGCTTTACGTCCTTCTAAAAAAATTGAGCGCACCGTTACTGTTAAAGAAGCACGAGAATTATTAATTCAAGAAGAGTCTTCAAAATTAGTCAACGATGCTGATATTCATAGTGAAGCCATTCGTTTAGCTGAGTCAAGTGGGATTATTTTTATCGATGAAATTGATAAAGTAACCTCTAAATCACAACAGTCTGGAGAAGTTTCTCGTGAAGGTGTTCAAAGAGATATTTTACCAATTGTTGAAGGTTCTCAAATTAATACGAAATACGGTGCATTACAGTCAGACCATATTTTATTTATCGCTTCAGGTGCTTTTCATTTATCAAAACCAAGCGATTTGATACCAGAATTACAAGGACGTTTTCCAATCCGTGTAGAACTTGATGATTTAACGACTGAAGATTTTGTCAAAATCTTAAAAGAACCAAATAATGCTTTAGTGAAACAATATATCGCTTTATTGGAAACAGAAGACGTTCGTGTCACCTTTACACTGGAAGCTATCGAACGTTTAGCAGCAATTGCCTTCCAAGTCAACCGTGATACGGATAATATTGGTGCAAGAAGATTACACACAATTTTGGAAAAACTTTTAGAAGATTTATTGTTTGAAGCTTCAGATATGCAAATGGCGGAAATTACTATCACAGAAGCTTATGTAGATGAAAAATTGGGGGATATTGCTGAAGATCAAGATTTGAGTCGCTATATTTTATAAAAAAAGGAGAAAAAATGACTACATTACTAGAAAAAACAAGACAAGTGAATGAATTACTGCAGCAAAAAAATACTTTTAATACTGATTTAGATTTGCCTTACAATCAAATGGCGGATATTTTAGCGGATATTTTGGACAGTAATTCTTATATTATCAGCAACGATGGTAGTTTGTTAGGATTTAATGAAAAACACGATGTCAATAATGACCGTGTACGAAACATGTTTGTTGAGAAACAGTTTCCAAAAAATTATACCGATATGGTAGATAATTTACAAAAAACTGAGGCTAATATTCCAATAGATAGTGATATGACGGCTTTTCCGGTGGAATCAAGAGAATTATATCCTAATGGTTTAACCACAGTTGTCCCTATCTTTGGTGCTGGAGAACGATTGGGAACGATTATTCTTTCTAGAATAGAACATTCTTTTAACGAAGAAGATTTAGTGTTAGCGGAATACAGTGCAACTGTGGTGGGGATGCAAATCTTATATCAAACTTCTCGGAATATCGAAGAAGACATTCGTAGTGCAACTGCTGTTCAAATGGCAGTAAACACGTTATCTTACAGCGAATTAAAAGCTGTCCAAGCTATTTTTAATGCTTTAGAAGGAGATGAAGGACGCTTAACTGCTTCTAATATTGCTGATGAGATTGGTATTACACGTTCAGTGATTGTGAATGCATTGAGAAAATTAGAATCAGCAGGAATTATTGAATCTCGTTCGTTAGGAATGAAAGGTACTTATTTGAAGGTTCTGAATAATCGTTTTAAAGAAGAATTAGATAAAGCATAGACATCAAAAGATTTAGGTGATTTTTCAAAAGATGGCATTTATTTTCTTAATATACCAAAGATACTGCAGAAATAGGGAGGGAACAGAATGGACATAACAATTGAAACAGAGCACTTAACAGCAGTTGTTTCTACTGATGGAGCAGAATTAACTAGTCTGAAAAGTAAAGAAACAGATATTGAATACATTTGGCAAGCGGATCCCAAATATTGGAAAAGACATGCACCAGTATTATTTCCATTTGTAGGAGCTTTAAAAGATAATCAGTACACCTACCAAGGAAAAACTTATCAGTTATCTCAACACGGTTTTGCAAGAGACATGGAGTTTCAAGTAATTGAGCAGAATAAAGATAGTGTTCGGTTAATGTTAGAAAGTACCACAGCGACAAAAGAAGTCTATCCTTTTGATTTTAAACTAATCATTGCTTATGAACTAGGTGGAGACGGAATTGTTGTTAAATACTATGTGGAAAATCCTGCCGAAGAAGCAATGTATTTTTCTATTGGTGGTCATCCAGCATTTAATGTTCCTTTGGTTGATGATTTATCTTTTGAAGATTATTACTTAGAACCTTCTCCAATGAAATCACGGTTGATGTTACCTTTAAAAGATGGCTATGTGGATTTAGCCCAACGAACATTAGGTCAGACAAATACCAATATTGCTTTAACTAGAGAATTATTTAAAGTAGATACATTGATTTTTGAAACAAAAGGTTTAAATTCGTTTAGTATTCGAAGTGAGAAATCACCTCATAGTATCACATTAACCTATAATAATTTGCCTTATCTTGGTATCTGGGCCGGAAATTATGGATTGGAGGCACCTTTTGTATGTATTGAACCTTGGGAAGGTGTAGCCGATACTACTGACTCAACGGGTGAACTAACAGAGAAATTAGGCATTCGTAAGTTAGATGCAAAAGATACCTACGAAACAAAGTATGCAATAACGATTAAGTAAAAAAGAAGTTGTGACAAATATTTGTCACAACTTCTTAGACTTGAAAAAGTAAAATTATTTGTTATTTCTTTTTCGATTTATTTAAACCAAAAGGGACCTTATTCTCAGTACCGTCTTTGATTCGTTGGATATTTTCTTTATGACGATAAAAGATAAAGCTGCTCACACAGATGGCGATAATTGTCAGTAGCCAGTCATGTGTGGGTAATATTACGGGTGCGATATAAGGTAAGACAAAGGTAGACAATGTGATTAATGTGGCTGCAATCATACTACTTAAACTAACGATACTTGTAATAAAAAGAGTAATAACAAAAATAACTGTCGAATAGATGAAAAATAATGGCTGATACCCAAGTAGCATTCCGGCACTTGTTGCAACGGCTTTTCCACCTTTAAACCCTGCAAAAACAGGGAAAGTATGACCGATAATTGCAAAGACACCAAACCATAGAGGATTAATTCCTTGGATATTAAAAATCATGGGTAAGCAAGTTGCTAAAGTCCCTTTTAAAATATCCATTAGTAAAACGACAATCCCAGCATTTCGACCTAAAACTCTAAAAGTATTCGTCGTACCTGAATTTCCACTTCCAAATTTTCGGATATCTTTTTTATAAAAGAGCTTTCCAATCCATACACCCGAAGGAATAGAACCTAATAAATATGCAATAACAAATAAAATATACTTCATAATGACCAACTTTCTTTACAGTGCTAGAGCAATTTTATCATGAAAATTCCACTACAACAATAGGAATGATTTCTTTAGGAGGAAGATAGATGTATATGATTCGTAAAGCTGTTTTCGCAGACTTAGATGGACTGATAAAACTAAATGAAAATGAATTGGGTTATCAGCTTTCCGAAGTTATTGTTCAGAAGCAACTCAATAAAGTAATTGCTTCTGAAAGCCATCTATTGTTAGTTGCAGAGCTAGATGGCAACATTGTAGGATATGCTCATGCAAGTGAATATGATGTATTATATTTTGATTCTCTTTATAATTTATTGGGACTTTCCGTTCAAAGCGATTATCAAGGTCGCGGCATTGGGCGAGCTTTAATGAAAGCTGTTGAGGAAGCTGCAGTTTTGAAAGGGAAATCAGGTGTGCGAGTTAATTCTGGTGCACAACGAGAAGCTGCTCATCGATTTTATCAAGCCATTGGTTATCAAAAAATTAAACAACAGGCAAATTTTAGAAAAAATTTAATTTAGGAGGAATTGGTATGAGTTTTAAAAATCCAGAAGATCAAATGATTCAAAACTACTTAGCGGCGGCTAAAAATATTGCGGTTATCGGTTTGAGCAACAAAGAAGACCGTACTAGCTACAGAATTGCTCAATATCTAAAAGAAAAAAATTACAAAATTTTCCCAGTAAACCCGATTCTTGCAGGTCAAGAAATTTTAGGAGAACCAGTTTACGCCAGCTTAAAGGAAATTCCTGAAAAAATTGATATTGTTGATATTTTCCGTCGAGCAGAGTTTTTACCCGAGATTGCCAAAGAATTTATTGAAACGGATGCCAAAGTATTTTGGGCTCAATTAGGTATTGAAAGTCAAGAGGCTGCTGAAATATTAGCTGAGGCTAATCGTCATGATGTTGTTATGGATCGTTGTATCAAAATTGAATTAGAAAAATAAAAAATCATCAAGAAAAATTTCTAAGAACCAGCATTCTTAGAAATTTTTCTTGTCATCTTTTAATTTTTTTGCTTAGTTACTAGAAGATGATGTATAATGATTCGAGTAAATTCGAAGCTTAAAGGAGCGTTTGCGTTGGTAAAAAAACAAACCAATGAGTACAATGACTCTTCAATCCAAGTTTTAGAGGGATTGGAAGCAGTTAGAAAAAGACCTGGAATGTATATTGGATCCACTGATAGTCGTGGATTACATCATTTAGTCTACGAAATTTTTGATAATGCGGTAGATGAAGCACTTTCTGGTTATGGAAATGAAATTAGCGTGACTATTCATAAAGATAATAGTATTAGTGTACAAGATAGTGGAAGAGGAATGCCGGTTGGAATGCATGCTTCTGGTATTCCGACGGTCCAAGTTATTTTTACTGTCCTACATGCGGGAGGTAAATTTGGTCAAGGGGGTTATAAAACTTCTGGAGGCTTACATGGAGTGGGAGCCAGTGTCGTAAATGCACTTTCTAGCTGGTTAAAGGTTTCCATCGTCCGCGATGGTGTAGAATATCAACAAAACTTTATAGATGGCGGAAAACCTGAGTCAACACTAAAAAAAGTTGGTAAAACCAGAAAACCAAATGGAACCAATGTCCATTTCTTACCAGATGCTACTATTTTTTCAGTAACTAAATTTTCTTATAATACATTAGCAGAGCGTTTAAGAGAGTCTGCCTTTTTACTAAGAGGAGTGAAAATTTCTCTCACAGATTTACGTGAAGAAGAAGCGGTAGTGGAAGTTTTCCATTACGAAGATGGTATTAAAGAGTTCGTTAGTTATTTGAATGAAGAGAAAGATACCTTAACACCTATCGCATATTTTTCAGGTGAGCGAGAGGGAATTGAAGTAGAGATTGCTTTTCAATACAATGATGGCTATTCAGAAAATGTATTATCTTTTGTTAATAATGTTCGCACCAAAGATGGTGGTACACACGAAGTCGGCTTGAAAATGTCAATGACTAAGGCCTTCAACGAATACGCACGTAAGGTAAACTTGTTAAAAGAAAAAGACAAAAACTTGGAAGGTAGTGACTTCCGAGAAGGATTAGCGGGGATTTTATCCGTTCGTATTCCTGAAAATCTATTGCAGTTTGAAGGGCAAACCAAAGAAAAATTAGGAACACCAATCGCTCGTAGTGCAGTAGATAACGTTCTAGGGGAACAGCTAGGTTTTTATCTACAAGAAAACAGCGATATGAGCCAGATGCTCGTTCGTAAAGCAATTAAGGCTAGAGAAGCCAGAGAAGCTGCCAGAAAAGCCCGTGAAGAAAGTCGGACAGGGAAAAAACGTAAAAAAGGTGAATCTTTATTATCTGGGAAATTAACACCTGCTCAATCTAGAAATCCACAAAGAAATGAATTGTATTTAGTGGAGGGAGATTCTGCCGGTGGCTCAGCGAAACAAGGCCGTGACCGCAAATTCCAAGCTATTTTGCCTTTACGTGGGAAAGTAATCAATACCGAAAAAGCTAAAATGCAGGATATTTTGAAAAATGAAGAAATCAATACGATGATTTATACCATTGGTGCTGGGGTAGGACCTGAATTTTCAATAGAAGATTGTAATTATGACAAAGTAATCATCATGACCGATGCGGATACCGATGGTGCTCATATTCAAGTCTTGTTATTGACATTCTTTTATCGTTACATGAAGAAACTAATCGAAGCAGGCAAAGTCTATATTGCCTTGCCTCCACTATATAAAGTATCCAAAGGCTCTGGGAAAAAAGAAGTGGTTGAATACGCTTGGACTGATGAAGAATTGATCGAAGTTACTGCAAAAATGGGTCGAGGTTACATGCTTCAACGTTATAAAGGTTTGGGTGAAATGAATGCAGAGCAACTTTGGGAAACAACCATGGATCCTGAAACTCGGACACTGATTCGTGTCAGAATAGGTGATGCTGCCCAAGCAGAAAGACGAGTGACTACTTTAATGGGTGACAAAGTGGAGCCACGAAGAAAATGGATTGAAAAGCATGTTCAGTTTAGTCTAGAAGAAGAAGGTAGTATTCTTGATAAAAAAGAAATAAATCCTTTGATGGAAGAAAAGGCTGTATCAGAAATAAAAGAAATAAATTTATTTGATTAGGAGGTGGTCTCTTGGAACAAGAAAAGAATATACAAGAATTAACATTAGAAGAAGTGATGGGAGATCGCTTTGGTCGCTATTCAAAATACATTATTCAAGAGCGTGCATTACCAGATATTCGTGATGGTTTAAAACCTGTACAACGCCGAATTCTTTATGCGATGAATAAAGACGGCAACACTCATGAAAAAGCTTTTCGTAAATCTGCCAAATCAGTCGGAAATATCATGGGGAATTATCATCCTCATGGAGACAGTAGTATTTATGAAGCAATGGTTCGAATGAGTCAAGACTGGAAGTTAAGAGAAATCTTAATTGAGATGCATGGAAATAACGGAAGCATGGACGGAGATCCACCGGCTGCAATGCGTTATACCGAAGCGAGATTGTCTGAACTTAGTGGGGAACTTTTAAAAGATATTGAGAAAGAAACAGTAGAATTTGTTTGGAACTTTGATGACACTGAAAAAGAACCCACTGTTTTACCAGCAAAATATCCCAATTTGTTAGTGAATGGTTCTACTGGAATTTCGGCAGGTTATGCCACTGAAATTCCTACACATAATTTGGAAGAAATTATCAATGGAACAATCTATTTAATTGACCATCCACAAGCCAGTTTGGATAAATTAATGGAATATATTCCAGGGCCAGATTTTCCTACTGGAGGCATTCTTCAAGGGAAAGAAGAAATTAAAAAAGCTTATACTACAGGTAAAGGGAAAGTTATTTTACGTTCTAAAACGAAAATTGAGTCAATTCGTGGTGGCAAACAACAAATTATTATTAGTGAAATTCCATATGAAGTAAACAAAGCCAATCTAGTGAAAAAAATGGATGAAGTCCGTTTAAACAAGAAGGTTGAAGGGATTGCAGAAGTACGTGACGAAAGTGATCGTACTGGTCTACAAATAGTTGTTGAACTCAAAAAAGATGTAAACGCTGAAGGTATTTTAAACTACTTGTTTAAAAATACTGAGTTACAGATTAACTATAACTTTAATATGGTAGCTATTGATGAGATGCGTCCACAACAAGTCGGATTGAAACGAATTTTAGAAAGTTATATTAAACACCGCCGAGATGTCGTGTTAAAGCGTAGTCAATATGAGCTGAACAAAGCAGAAAAACGTCAACATATTGTAGATGGCTTAATCAAAGCCCTGTCTATTTTAGATGAAGTGATTGCTACCATTCGTGGAAGTAAAGATAAAAAAGATGCGAAAAATAATTTGATTATTCAACATCAATTTACCGAAGAACAAGCAGAAGCAATTGTTACTTTACAATTATACCGTTTGACGAATACAGACATTACTCAACTAAGAGAAGAAGCGGATACTCTGACTAATTTAATAGCAGAGTTAAAAAATATTATTAATAATGAAGCAGAGTTATTAAAAGTTTTGAAAAAAGAGCTTCGAGAAGTGAAAAAACAATATGGTCAAGCACGTTTAACTGAAATTAAAGATGAAATTGAAGAAATCAAAATTGAAACAGAAGTTTTAGTTGCTCAAGAAGACGTAGTAGTGACGGTAACTCATGAAGGTTATATTAAACGCAGTAGTTTGCGTTCTTATGCTGCCTCTAAGCCTGAAGAATTAGGCATGAAAGATGGGGACTACGTTTTATATAGTGCCCAAGCAAATACTTTGGATCATCTTTTGCTTGTCACTAATAAAGGAAATGTCATTTATCGACCAATTCACGAATTACCTGACATGCGTTGGAAAGACATTGGGGAACATATTTCTCAAACGTTATTGAATTTTTCGATTGATGAGTCAATTCTAGCTGTTTATACTTATAAAGACTTGGATCCGTTAAAGAATTTTGTCTTAATCAGTAAAGAAGGATTAATTAAACAGACTAGAATGACAGAATTTGAACCATGGCGAACCTATAAGAGTCGACCATTACAAATGATTAAATTTAAATCTGCTACTGACGAATTAACGAATGTCTTTTTAGTGAATCAAGAAGAGCAAATGGATGTTTTCTTAGCAAGTCATCTTGGTTTTGGTTTAAGGTTCTCATTACTCGATGTTCCTGTGGTTGGACCTAAAGCTTCAGGCGTTAAATCAATGAATTTAAAAGATGAAGATTACGTAGTAAATGGACTTTTAGTTTATCCAGAAGGAGATACGCCTGTTGTAATCATTACGCAACGGGGTGCTGTAAAACGCATGCTCGCACAAGAATTAAATCAATTAGGTCGTGCAAAACGAGGATTAATGATACTAAGAGAACTTAAGAAAAACCCACATCGGATTATTTATATGGGAGAAGGGCATAATCAACAACTTCGGCTTCAAAATCAAAAAGGAGAAGAGCGAATTATTGAAACAAACAGTTTCCCAATAAATGATCGGACATCGAATGGATCTTTTGCAATGGATGAAAAACAAGGAGAAATTCTCTCTGTGATTCAATTTACTGATCCAGCCATAACAAACGGTGGTACTGTTCTATAAAATTATTAAAAAGAGAAACTCTGTATTGATACAGAGTTTCTCTTTTTTTATGCTTGTTCACTAAAAATTATTTGAAAAATAAAGTATTTGATAAATGTTTCACATTTTATAAACAGCTTTAAATAAGTGTTTTTTCGTATTTTTCTAAATAATACATCTTAATTGTTCAATAATATTTATGAAAATGGTTGCAAAGATTTGTTTGTGTGTTATACTATTCACGTAGAGCTGTTACAATTAGTGGACAGAAAATAAGGAGGAACACAAATGGCTTCAGTTACAAACAAAACAGAAAAACTTAACAAAGCTTGGGACGGTTTTAAAGGTGGTCTATGGCAAAACGAAATTAACACACGTAACTTTATTCAAGCGAACTACACTGAATACCGTGGTGATGATAAGTTTTTAGAAGGTATTGCTCCAAGTACAGACAAATTATGGACAAAACTACAAGAACTGTTTGATGTACAACATGAAAAAAATGGTGTTTACGATATGGATACGAACATCCCATCAACACTAACCTCTCATGAACCTGGATATTTAATTAAAGAAGAAGAAAAAATTGTCGGTTTACAAACAGATGTGCCATTAAAACAAGCTTTCCAACCATTTGGTGGGATTAATATGGCGAATAATGCTTTGGTTTCTAATGGTTTTGAAGCAGATGAAGAGATGACAAAAATCTTTACTGAATATCGTAAAACACATAACCAAGGTGTTTTCGATGTTTACACTCCTGAAATGCGTTTAGCACGTAAAAACAAAATCATTACAGGTCTTCCAGATGCTTATGGTCGTGGACGTATCATTGGTGACTATCGACGTATCGCCTTATATGGTGTAGATTTCATGATGGAACAAAAGAAAAAAGATCATGATAATGTTGGTAACAAAGTTATGACAGACGATGTGATTCGTTTACGTGAAGAAATTAGTGAACAATATCGTGCATTAAATGATTTGAAGAAAATGGCTGCTTCATACGGATTTGATATTTCTCGTCCGGCTGAAAATGCTCAAGAAGCTATTCAGTGGTTGTACTTTGGTTATCTTGGGGCGATTAAATCTCAAAATGGTGCTGCAATGTCAATTGGACGTGTTTCAGCCTTTTTAGATATTTATATCGAACGTGACTTAGAGCAAGGGTTAATTACTGAATTTGAAGCTCAAGAAATGATTGATCATTTGATTATGAAATTGCGTATGGTTAAATTTGCTCGTACACCAGAATACAATGAATTGTTCTCTGGTTATCCAATTTGGGCAACTTTATCTATTGCAGGAATGGGTATTGATGGTCGTTCATTAGTAACTAAGAGTGATTTCCGTATCTTGCATACGCTAACAAATATGGGACCTTCTCCAGAACCAAACTTAACTGTTCTATATTCTTCTCATTTACCAGAAGCTTTCAGAACCTATGCATCAAAAATTGCGAAAGAAAGTTCTTCTATCCAATTTGAAAATGATGATTTATTACGTGAAAACTGGGGTTCTGATGACTGTGCAATTGCATGTTGTGTATCTGCAACAGTTATGGGTAAAGATATGCAATTCTTTGGTGCCAGAGCAAACTTGGCTAAAGCAGTCTTATACGCAATCAATGGTGGCGTTGATGAAAAAACTAAAATGCAAGTGGCTCCTAAATTCCGTCCAATGGAAGGTGATGCTTTAGACTACCATGAATTCATGGAACGTTTTAAAGACACTATGGATTGGTTGGCAGAGTTATATGTGAATACATTGAATGTGATTCATTACATGCATGACAAGTATGCATACGAAGCTGTTCAGTTAGCAACGATGGAATCAGACTTACAGCGTACTTTTGCAACTGGTATCGCAGGAATTTCTCATGCTACAGATAGTGTAATGGCAATTAAACACGGAAATGTTCAAGTAATTCGTGATGAAAATGGTATGGCAGTTGATTATGTTCCTCAAAACGAATTTCCAACTTATGGAAATGACAATGAGGAAGCAGATGCCATGGCGAACTGGATTGTAGATTATTTCATGACACAAATTAAACGTCAACATACTTACCGCAATTCAAAACCAACAACTTCATTATTAACAATTACTTCAAATGTGGTTTATGGTAAAGCAACTGGTAATACTCCAGACGGACGTCGTGCTGGAAAACCTCTTGCACCAGGTGCCAACCCATCTTATCAAGATGGTAAATTCTTAGGTGAGAAAAATGGTTTGTTGGCTTCATTAAACTCTACTGCACGTTTAGAATACACACATGCATTAGATGGGATTTCTAATACACAAACAATTAACCCTAACGGATTAGGTAAAGATGAAGACACAAGAGTTAACAACTTGCGTAATGTGATGGATGGCTACTTTGACAAGGGTGGTTATCACTTAAATGTGAACGTGTTTACTAATGAATTATTATTGGATGCACAAAAAAATCCTGAAAAATATCCAAACCTAACGATTCGTGTTTCTGGTTATGCAGTTAAATTCCGTGACTTGACTCCAGAACAACAAGCGGATGTTATCGCAAGAACTTCACACGATAAATTATAAGCGACTAAAAACGAGAGGGTGGCATCAGTGTCACTCTCTTTTCTAAAGAAAGAGGGACTTTTTATGACAACTCCAGTAATGGGCAGAATTCATTCTACGGAAAGTTTTGGAACGGTAGATGGACCGGGTGTCCGTTTTATTGTTTTTACACAAGGGTGTCGAATGCGTTGTCAATTTTGCCATAATCCAGATACATGGAAAATCAATGATCCGAAAGCTTCTTTGCGGTCAACGGATGATGTTCTTGAAGAAGCAAAAAAATATAAAGCTTATTGGGGAGATAAAGGCGGGATTACCGTTAGTGGTGGTGAACCTTTACTTCAAACGGAGTTTTTAATTGATTTATTTAAAAAGGCAAAAGCACAAGGGATTCATACGACGCTTGATACTTGTGGTAAACCATTTACAAGAGAGGAACCTTTCTTTAGTCAATTTGAGGAATTAATGAAATATACGGACTTGTTACTTTTTGATATCAAACACATTGATAACGATGCCCATAAACAATTGACGACACAGTCCAATGAAAATATTTTAGAAATGGCTAAGTATCTTTCTGAAATTGGTAAACCTGTTTGGATTCGTCACGTCTTAGTTCCACAAAGAAGCGACTACGATGAATTTTTGATTCGTCTAGATGAATTTATCAAAACTTTAGATAATGTAGATAAGGTGGAAGTGTTACCTTATCATACGATGGGTAAATACAAATGGGATGAAATGGGGTTAAAATACCCGCTAGAAGGAATTGAGCCTCCGAAAAATGATCGAGTAGAAAATGCGAAAAAGCTCTTGCATATTGATGAATATACAGGTTATTTAACACACTAATTAAGAAAAGTCATGATTGGAAATAAAACGCTTGTCATTTAGTTGATAAGTTGAAGTTTTGTTTTTGCTTCATGGCTTTTTGATGTGTGAGTGTAAATGGTGGTCACATAAAAGAATGATAAGGGACTAAAAAACGACCAATTTCCAGTTCATCCGTTTGGAAGTTTTAAGCTTTATTTAGATTCGATAATAATTCATGACTGAGTAAGATAATTTTATCAATCAAGACTTAGAAAAGGATGGAAATATTCAAGTGATTTTGCTATGATTAAAAGTGAATTGAAAGATTGGAGCGAAGAATATGTCAAAAATTTTAGTCTTTGGACATCAAAATCCTGATACCGATGCAATTGGGGCTGCAATTGCTTTTGCAGAGCTACAAAAAGCGTTAGGTAAAGAAGCGGAAGCAGTAGCTTTAGGTACACCAAATGAAGAGACACAATTTGCATTAAATCATTTCGATGTAGATGCCCCTCGTGTTGTTGAAAAAATTGCTGGAGAAACTTCAGATGTTATGTTAGTAGACCACAATGAATTTCAACAAAGTGTATCAGATATTGTCAAATTAAATGTATTATCAGTTGTCGATCATCATCGAATTGCCAATTTTGAAACAGCTAATCCATTATATTATCGCGCAGAACCAGTAGGCTGTACGAGTACAATTATTTACAAAATGTACCGAGAGAATAACGTTGAAATTCCAAAAGCAATTGCAGGAATGATGTTATCTGCGATTGTCTCAGATACTTTATTATTCAAATCACCTACTTGTACAGACGAAGATGTGCACGCAGCACAAGCGTTGGCCGAAATTGCTGAAATAGAGTTAGAAGTATATGGTTTAGACTTGTTAAAAGCAGGAACGAATTTAAGTGATAAATCAGTTGAAACTTTATTGGATTTAGACGCAAAAAGTTTCCCAATGGGTGATAAAAATGTGCGAATTGCACAAGTAAATACAGTTGATTTAGCGGAAGTATTTGCTCGTCAAAATGAACTTGAATCGGCGATGGAGCAATTGAATAGTGAAAATAGTTATGACTTATTTTTACTAGTAGTGACCAATATTTTAGATAGCGATTCTGAATTATTAGTTGTAGGAGAACCGAAAGAGAATGTTGAAAAGGCCTTTTCTGTGGCGTTAACAAACAACCGAGCCTTCTTGCCGGGTGTTGTGTCTCGTAAAAAACAAGTTGTTCCACAATTGACAGAAACGTTTTAATGAAAAAAGAAGACACTTCAGAGCAGTTTGATTTCTGAGGTGTCTTTTTGATAGGAGAAACAAATGAATGTTATTGTAGAAATAAAAGATCGAGCATTAGGAGAGCTATTAGCTTCTGATTTTTTCAAACAACTTCTTCCGCTTTTGGAAGATAAACCAACATTAAGACAGTTGAAAAAATCTCTGGGAAACAAGATAGAAAAAAACTTAGACCAATTAGTTAGAAAGAACATTGTAAATAGAGATGACCGTCATTATAGTTTGAATATTCCATTGTACGAAGAAGAAAAGGTTGTTTCTGTTTGGGTAGCTAAAATTTTAGATTTTATTGCTGAAACTTCAGAAGACGTTTCTAAAGTTTTGTATCAATTAGCAAGTATTCCAGAGCAAGGAGTCTATGGAATCACAGATAATCAAATTTTTAGTTACACTCATTCAGTAACAAATGGAGAGTTGATGGTTGCGTCTGTTTCTAGAGATGAATGGTCTGGAACGTTACCGAGTTATTTTGATTACTTAAGAAGTAATCAATTAAATCAGAACATGTATGGAGAGGTGCAATCTATTTTAGGAGATGTTGCAGTAGATTATTATTTGGATCAAGTCCAAGTAATTGTTGAAAAAATAATACAAAAACGACGTCGAATTCGCAATAGTATTTTCCTCCATTCCCTTGAAGAGTTTCAGATAGTAAAAGATGGGGAGTTGATTGTGCCATTGTATTTAAAATTAGGGCCTATTTCTTTTTTTGATGAATTTGCTGAACTTACAAGCTGGACGCGTCGAATAATTATAGGCAAAGTCATGGAAGAATTAAAGTTAAAAGACATTACCGTTTTATTATTAAATAAAGAGGATAAAGTGTAACATTGCTTTATTCTTTTTTTTATCTAGTCAAACATAAATTATGAAAAGTGCTTTGTTTTTTATCATTGATATAAATGGAACATTTGGTTTTAATTTTATTTTAATGTAAGTGTTTTCTTGTTTTTTGTTAGTCTAATTAAATTTCAGACAGAACATATGTATTTTTTTCGTTATTTTACGGATTTTTGATAATTTTCGAATATTTAAATCATTTTAATTTTGTGAAAAGAAAATGTAAAGTAATAGCTAAATAATGTTGCTATTTTTCTTTAATGAATGAAAATATTTTCAAACGTTTATATTTAAGCGTTTTTCAAGCATTTGAATGTGAAAAAAGAAAAGAAAACTTTGAATAAAAAGAAAATGAAATTGTGAAATTTTCTTAGTAATTAACATTTTTTTAAGGATTTCATTCTTCGGTTTTTCCTGTTGTTATTTAAAGTATTCTTAAGAAATCTTATTTTAAAAGATTAAAAATGTGATATAATTGTATTAGAAACTGAAAAATGGATAATAAACATCGCTTTTCAGTTTTTATTTTTTATCATAATTAGTTATTTATTAAAGTCGGTTAGGAGTTTTGTAATGGAAATAGGCGATGATGTTTTAAAGGCTGAAAAAAGTTTTTTAACTGGCGAAAATTTTAACTTACAAGCGTTGTTAGGTGTTCATCAGACTGATACAGGATTTACATTTAGAGTGTGGGCACCAAATGCTCAACAAATTTGGCTAGTAGGTAACTTTAATGAATGGGATGAGTCTCTTCCGCTAACTATCCGCCAAGAATCAGGTATTTGGGAAATCACTACCAACATTCCTAAAAAGGGAGATTTGTACAAATTTAAAGTCAAGCAAGCAGACGGTAAGGAATTATTAAAAATAGATCCTTTTGCCATTCGTTTTGAGCAGCGTCCAGGAACTGCTGCAGTTGTCTATCCCATTTTAGAAAAAAAATGGAAAGATGGTTTATGGCGTGGTCGTCAAAAACGACGAAATATCCAACAACGACCGTTAAATATTTATGAAGTTCATGCAGCTTCATGGAAACGTCATCCAGATGGTCGCCCACATACTTTTGCGGATTTAAAAACGGACTTGATTCCTTACGTCAAAGACTTAGGATACACTCATATTGAATTTATGCCTTTAATGGAACATCCCTTAGACATGTCATGGGGGTATCAACTAACTGGATACTTTGGAGTTTGTTCCTACTATGGGACACCAGAGGAATTACAAGATTTTATTGAAGAGTGTCACCTAAATAATATTGGAGTTTTAGTTGATTGGGTTCCAGGCCATTATTGTATGAACGAAGATGCACTTCCTTATTTTGATGGGACACCAATGTTTGAGTATGAAGATCCTGATCGTGCTAAAAACAATCGATGGGGAACCTTATGTTTTGATCTTGGAAAAACACAAGTACAGAGCTTTTTAATATCGAATGCTTTGTATTGGATTGAACAATTTCATTTTGATGGTATTCGTGTAGATGCGGTTTCTAGCATGTTGTACTTAGATTTTGACGAAGGTCCTTGGACACCTAATCATGAAGGTGGTAATCGTAATTTTGAAGGCTATTATTTTTTACAAAAACTAAATGCAGTGATAAAAAAAATCCATCCCGAAACGATTATGATGGCGGAAGAAAGTACTTCGGATACACAAATTACGGGAGCTATCGACAAGGGAGCATTGGGTTTTGATTATAAATGGAATATGGGTTGGATGAACGATGTTTTAAGATTCTATGAAATAGATCCATACTATAGAAAAGACCATTTTCGTTTAATGACTTTCTCTTTTATGTATATGTTTCAAGAAAATTATATTTTAGCTTTGTCTCATGATGAAGTAGTGCATGGCAAAAAAAGTTTAATGCATAAAATGTGGGGCGATCGTTACAATCAATTTGCTAATTTAAGAAATATGTTCACCTTTATGTATACCCATCCTGGTAAGAAGTTGTTGTTTATGGGAGGGGAATATGGTCAATTTCTAGAATGGAAATATGACCATGAGCTGGAATGGGGAAGTTTGCAAGATGAGGCAAATCAAGGCATGTTGCATTTCACTAAAACCTTAAACCAGCTATATAAAGATGAGCCAGCACTTTGGGAGTTAGAAGGGACAGAAGAGACAGTTGAAATTATTGATGCTGATAATTTAGATGAAAGTATCCTAACTTATATTCGCAAAGGGAAAAAGAAAAGTGATTTCTTGATTGTCGTTTTAAATTTAACACCTGTAGAACGACATGATTTTAATATAGGCGTTCCTTATTCTGGAACGTATCAAGAAATATTAAATACAGAAATGGAGGAATTTGGAGGTACTTGGACTAAACATAATGAAAAATCTCAAACAATTGAGAAATCATTCAAACAGTTTGATTATCAAATTCAAACAATTGTACCAGCTCTTGGTGCATTAATTCTTCGTCCAGAAAGTATTCAGGTAAGAAAGAAAAAAACAAAAAATGTTAGTCAATCGAAAGGGGGCAAGGTGGATATTTCACCGAAGTAATGAAAACAGAAATGGTAGCTATGATACTTGCTGGAGGGCAAGGATCACGATTAGGTAAATTAACTAAAAATATAGCTAAACCAGCAGTTCCATTTGGAGGTAGATATCGTATTATTGATTTTGCTTTAAGTAACTGCGCAAACTCTGGAATTAATAATGTAGGGGTTGTCACTCAATATCAACCTTTAGCTTTGAATAACCATATTGGTAATGGAGCAAGCTGGGGATTGGATGGCATTAATGCTGGAGCAACGATTTTACAACCTTACTCAAGTTCAGAAGGTAGTAAATGGTTTGAAGGAACTGCCCATGCGATTTATCAAAATATGTCTTACATCGATGAACTAGATCCTCAATACGTTTTGGTTTTATCTGGGGATCATATTTACAAAATGGATTACGAAGAAATGTTAGACAATCATAAAAGAAACCATGCTTCATTATCAGTAGCTGTTATCGAGGTACCATGGAAAGAAGCATCTCGTTTTGGAATTATGAATACGGACGACAATGATCGAATTATTGAATTTGATGAAAAACCTGCTGAGCCCAAAAGTAATTTGGCTTCTATGGGAATTTATATCTTTAACTGGGGTCGCTTAAGACAAGTATTAACAAATCTAAATGCAAAAGATAGTTCAATGAATGACTTTGGTCACCATGTTATTCCAGCTTATTTAGATAGTGGCGAAAATGTTATTGCTCATCGCTTCTCTGGATACTGGAAAGATGTAGGTACTATTGAGTCATTATGGGAAGCAAATATGGAGTTCCTAAAACCAGACATGGAATTAAATATTCGCGACAAAGCATGGAGGATTTATTCTAAAAATCCAATTTCTCCACCGCATTTTGTTACTAGCACAGGCTCTGCTAAAAACTCATTGATTTCAGATGGCTGTCATATTGCCGGAGATATTGATAACAGTATCTTGTCAGATGATGTTCAAGTGAAAGAAGGAGCAAAAGTAACTGATAGTATTATTATGTCAGGAGCAACCGTTGGTAGAAATGTTAAAATTCATAAAGCAATCATTGGTGAAGATGCAGTTATTGGCGATAATGCTGAAATTGATGGCACAGATGAAATTGCTGTAGTTGGATATTCTGAAGTGATTGGAGTGAAATTGGATGAAGACTAAGATGAGAACCAATAAAATGTGTGCGTTAGTGGGTAATTTGCATCGTTATGACGAGTTATTGCCATTAACAGAACACCGCCCATTAGCAACCCTACCTTTTGATAGCAAATATCGTTTAATAGACTTCAATTTATCTAGTATTGCTAATGCAAATATTAAATCTTTATTTATGGTATTCAATGAAGGAGAAACTCAATCTGTTTTTGACCACATTGGTGGCGGAAAAGAATGGGGATTGGCTGGTATTCAAAATCGTTTCTTCATTCATATCTATCAAGATTTCATTCGTCGTGCAGATAATAATAGTAGCTATTATGACTTAGTTATTGATTACTTAAAAAAATCTAAATCTGAGTATGCTGTATATATGGGAAGTAAAATCTTAGTAAACATTGATTTACGTGCTTTACTTCATATCCATCAAGCGCATGGCAATGAAATGACAATGGTTTATAAACGTGTATCAAAAGATATGGTTTATAAAGAAGATATTGTATTTAAATTGGGACAAGATAATCTTATTGAAGAACAACAATTAGCTAAAGATGCTGAATTAGGCGATGTGGTTAATTTATGTACAGATATTTTTATTATCAAAACTGATAAATTAATTGAAATCTTGAGAGAAAAACAAGCCAATGGAATCTTAGGCAATGTAGAAGGATTTTTAAGAGAACGAGTAGGTGAAGATACGTATGCCTATGAATATACTGGGTATCTAAATAATATTTATGATATTCCATCATACTATAGAGCGAATATGGATATGCTAGATATTTCAAAATTCAATTCATTGCTATATTCAAGTCAAAAAGTGTATACAAAAATGAAGAATGAAGTACCAACTTACTACACAGAAACTTCTGATGTAAAAAACAGCCAATTTGCAACAGGATGTATGATTGAAGGACATGTTGCTAATTCTTTAATTGGTCGTGGTTCAAATATCGAAGAAGGCGCTGAGATTGAAGGATCACTATTATTGCCAAGTACTACAATTAAAAAAGGTGCGATTGTTAAATATGCAATTCTTGATAAAAACGTAGTGGTTGAAGAACGGGTACGCATTGAAGGTACACCAGAAAATCCAGTTGTTGTGAGCAAAGGAAGTACGGTTACAGCAGATGTTATTGGGGGTTAAAAAATGAAACTTTTATTTACTGCAGCTGAATGTGCACCATTTTTTAAAACAGGTGGATTAGGAGACGTTGCTGGTGCGTTACCAAAAGAGCTAACAAAAAAAGGAATTGATACGGTAGTTGTACTACCGTATCATTCCAAAATGCCACCACAGTATAAAGAACAGTGTGAAGATGTTCTTAACTTTACAATTTACGTCGGTTGGCGTGAGCAATACTGCGGCGTAAAAAAATTAGTCCTGAATGGAGTTACGTATTACTTTATTGATAATATGTATTATTTTGATCGGGATGGCATTTATGGTTACTTCGATGATGGTGAACGTTTCGCTTTCTTCCAAATGGCAGTGATTGAATTGATGGAACGGATTGATTTTATTCCTGATGTAATCAATGTCAATGATTATCATACTGGTATGATTCCATTCTTATTAAAAGAAAAATATCGTTGGATTGAAGCTTATAGTAATATCAAAACAATCTTAACTATTCATAATATTGAATTCCAAGGACAGTATGGTTCTGAAATATTACCAAATCTTTTTGGAATGGGTACAGAACGTTATGATGATGGAACTGTTCGAATGGGTGATTCAGTCAATTTCATGAAAGCTGGAATTTTATATGCTGATCGTGTGAACACAGTAAGTCCATCTTATGCTGAGGAAATCAAAACTTCAGAATTTGGTTCAGGTCTAGATCCAATTTTACGGATGGAAAGTGGTAAACTTTCAGGTATTCTGAATGGTATTGATTACGAACTAAATAATCCAGAAACAGATACTGCTTTAGTAAGTCCATATTCTGTGGATGATTTATCAGGTAAAGCAGCAAACAAAGAAGATTTACAACGATTGATGGGCTTACGTCCGAAACCGGAAGTTCCTTTGATTGCCGTTGTTAGTCGTTTGACTTATCAAAAAGGCTTCCATTTAGTTTTAGATGAATTAGAAAACATCTTGCAGTTTGATGTTCAATTTGTCTTATTAGGAACAGGCGATCCAGTATTTGAGAATCGTTTCCAATCAATTGCTGAAAAATATCCAGAAAAATGTTCTGTAAGTATTTCCTTTGATGTGACGCTAGCACAAAAAATATATGCTGGGGCAGATATTTTCTTGATGCCTTCTGCGTTTGAGCCTTGTGGTTTATCACAAATTATCTCAATGCGTTATGGTACATTGCCAGTGGTGCATGAAATTGGTGGACTGAAAGATACTGTAGAACCATTCAATCCAGTTGAAGGAACAGGAACAGGCTTTGGATTCTCTGAATTTACATCTTATCAATTAATGGAATGCTTGAAAAAAGCGATTGATTTATATTATTCATCACCAGAAACCTGGACTGTTCTGATAAAAAATGGAATGTCTAAAGACTTTAGCTGGGAAACTAGCTGTGAAAGATATATTGATTTATATCGTAGTGTTTTATAATAGTACGTATCCGTAACACTGAAAAGACAAGTGAACAGGTCTGAACATTGTCTTGACAATGTTTTGACCTGTTTTTTTAGGGGGTAAGGACCATTTTAACAAAAGATAATTTAAAAGAAGAATTACGACAAAGGGTAAGAGAAAGTTTTGCTTTAGAATTAGAGGATGCTTCAGCAAATGAGCTGTTTTTTACTTTAGGGAATTTTGTTAAAGCTGTCTACAATGATAATTGGCGTGAAACTTGGAAAAACTATTTAAAAGAAGAGCAGAAACAGGCATACTATTTCTCAATTGAATTTTTGCCAGGGAAAATGCTAAAAAGTAACTTATTAAACTTAGGTTTATTAGATTTGGTCAGAGACACTTTAGCCGATCTAGATGTCGATTTAGAAGAGTTGGTAGATGTCGAAAAAGATATGGCGTTAGGAAATGGTGGTTTGGGGCGTTTGGCGTCTTGTTTCATGGATTCCATTGCTTCTTCAGGTCTTCCTGGAAATGGAAATGGTATTCGCTATGACTATGGTCTATTCAAGCAACAATTTGTCGATGGTTATCAAGTAGAATTACCTGATGAATGGTTAAAAAATGGGAACGTTTGGGAAATTCGTCGACCAAGTAAAGCTGTCGATGTCCATTTTGCTGGTACTGTATACATGCAAAAAAATGCTCAGGGAAAAATCAAACCTGTTGCCGAAAATGAAGTTATTTTACGTGCGGTTCCTTATGATACAGGGATGATAGGCTATCAAAATGGGATTGTTAATACTATGCGTTTGTGGGGTGTAGAAATTCCACCTTCAGAAGAAGGAAAATACAAGAGTATTGAAGAACGTCGAGTTTATGAGGATTTAACAGCAGTTTTATATCCAGATGATTCTAATGAGAGAGGTCGTACGATTCGTTTAGTACAAGAATATTTCTTTGTTTCAGCTGGTGTGCAAAGTATAGTTCGTTACTTTAAGAAATTAAATAAACCTTGGGCCGCTTTGAGTGAGAAAGTAGCTATTCATATCAATGATACTCATCCGGCATTGTGTATCCCTGAATTAATGAGAATTTTAATTGATGAAAATGATCTAAGTTGGGAACAAGCATGGGACATTACTGTAAAAGTAATGAGTTATACCAACCATACAATTATGACAGAAGCGCTTGAGAAATGGCCAATTTACCTGATGCAAAGAATGGTACCGCGGATGTATCAAATTATAGAAGAAATTGATCGCCGTTATGTTTTATCGTTGAGTGGAATTCGTTCTGATGAATTAATTCAGCGCACACGTATTATTCAAAATGATCAAGTGCATATGGCTCATTTATCTATTATTGGTAGTCATAGTACTAATGGTGTGGCAAAACTTCATTCTGATTTATTAAAATCAGTCGTTTTACATGATTTTTATACAATTTATCCAGAACGTTTTAACAATAAAACTAATGGGATTGCTCAGCGTCGTTGGTCACAATTAGCGAACGAACCAATGTCTAAAGTTTTGGATGAAACTATTGGGAAACATTGGAGGAAAGATTCTTCTGATTTACGATTGCTGTTAAATTATCAAGATGATAACGGCGTACAAGATAAATTAGCAGCTGCAAAAATGCAGAAAAAAGAAGAGCTAGCGAGCTTTATTCAAACAGAAACTGGCGTTACGGTATCTCCTCATGCGATTTTTGATGTTCAGATTAAACGTCTCCATGCTTATAAACGTCAGCTATTGAATTTGATGCATATTATTAAACTGTATTTTGATTTAAAAGATAATCCTGAGTTAGATATTGAACCACGTGTATTTATTTTTGGTGCGAAAGCCGCTCCAAGCTATACTTATGCAAAAGCGATTATCAAAGCAATCAATGAAGCAGCAAATTTGATTAATAACGACAAATCAATTAATGACAAAATTAAAATTGTCTTTCTTCCGAATTACAATGTCACTTTAGCTGAAAAAATTATTCCAGCAGCAGATGTCAGTGAACAAATTTCACTTGCGTCAAAAGAAGCTTCAGGAACGAGTAATATGAAATTAATGTTAAACGGTGCAGTTACGGTAGCTACCCTAGACGGAGCCAATGTTGAAATTCGTGATGCTGTTGGTGATGAGAATATTTGTGTCTTTGGATTGACGGAAGAAGAGGTCTACGCTTATTATGAGAGTCGGGATTATTCTTCTCAACGAATTTACGATGAAAATCCAACATTACAACGCGTAGTAAACGCCTTTGTAGATGGAACAATTCCAAACATTGAATATGAAGGACGAGAAATTTTTGATTCCTTAATTCGTTATAATGACGAGTACTTCTTGCTTCGTGACTTTGACTCTTACTGTAAAGCACAAGAAAGAATAAATGAAACTTATAAAAATCAAGAGCTATGGCGTAAAATTAGTCTGATTAATATCGCAAACTCGGGTCGTTTTTCATCAGATGACACCGTGAGATTGTACGCAGAAGATATTTGGCAAATTGAACCAATATTTGCTCATACAGAAAAAGAGGGAACTAGTAATGTCTTTAATCCGTTTTAATCCTTGGCAAAGTTATCATAAACAACCTTTTGGTGCTGTTAAAGTAAATAATCTCGCCCGATTATCCGTAGAGGTAATCGGGGAGTATGTTTTCCAAGTAGTTTTAGTTATCCATAAAGATCATCATGAAGAGCAACGAGTTTTGATGGAAAAACAAGAAAATGACTATTATTCTTATCAATACTTCTTTAATCAAGGGAAAGGTTTATATTTCTATCATTTTGAAGTGTATTCAAAAGTGGCTGATAAAGTAGTGACTGAATATTATGGAGCGAGTGAAACGGGAGGAGAAGGGAAGAGTTTTTCTTCACCTAAGGATATTTGGGAATTTCAGATTACTTGTTACGAAAAAAATGAGACAACACCTGACTGGTATCGAAAGGGTATTTTTTATCAAATTTTCCCAGATCGTTTTAATAATGGCAACCCAGATAAAAAAGTTAATGCGCCTAAGAAAAATACCTTTCTTTATGCAACAGAAGAAGATGAACCTGTCTATGTAAAAGGACAAAATGGTGATATCTTACGTTGGGATTTTTTTGGAGGTAACTTACAAGGGATTATTAAAAAAATACCTTACTTAAAAGAATTAGGGATTACAGGAATTTATTTAAATCCTATTTTTGAAGCATGTAGTAATCATCGTTACGATACTTCTGATTATTTTAAAATTGATCCAATGTTAGGGACTGAAGAAGATTTTAAAGAGCTTTTAGAAGAACTACACAAAAATGATATTCGAGTTATTTTAGATGGTGTCTTTAGCCATGTTGGACAAAATAGTCGTTATTTCAATGTTAATGGTGAATATGGTGAAGATATAGGAGCATATCGTAATCGTCATAGTGAGTTTTTTTCTTGGTTTAATTTTATCGATTACCCACACGATTATGAATCTTGGTGGGGCATTAAAGATTTACCAGAAATCAATAAACATGACCATAAATTTCAAAATTATATCTATGGTTTAGAAAATAGTGTATTAACAAAATGGAATGACTTTGGCATTGATGGGTGGCGATTAGACGTTGCGGATGAGTTGCCAGATGAATTTATTAAAGGAATTAGAAATAATTTAAGTCGTTATTCAGATGCTGTTTTAATTGGTGAAGTTTGGGAAGATGCGTCCAATAAGATTTCTTATGAGGTACGCCGAGAGTATATTCTGGGAGATCATTTGCATGGAGTGATGAATTATCCATTACGAGATGGTGCCATTGATTTATTAAATGAACGTAAATCTCCTGAGTTGATTGCTAAAGGCTTAACTCGTTTGTATGAAAACTATCCAAAAGAAATTTTCTTCAATAATTTAAACAATATCGGAACCCATGATACTGAACGTATTTTAACAATGGTTGGCAATCACGTAAAAAAATTAGATTTAGCATTTGGTTTTATGTTCTTATTTCCTGGGGTACCTTGTGTGTATTATGGAGATGAAGCAGGTCTGACTGGTAGAAAAGATCCTGAGAATCGTAAATTTTTCCCGTGGAATGGTGTGAATCAAGAAATCTATGACAACTGTCAAAAATGGATTAAGTATCGTACTGGAAATAAAACATTGGAGGAAGGAGACATGAGTTTCTTCTATACCGATGACTTATTTGGGATTTTAAGAAGAAATGGCAATGAGTATGTAGCAATGTTAATGAATCCAACTAATTATCCAAAATTTATTAGTAGAGATTTAACATTTATAGCTGAAGAAACACCAATGACTCAAGAAATTCGTAGACGTTTGACCAATCGAACCTTAAATGAAAATAGTTACTTCTTAATTAGTAGTCAACAAAAACAGCAAAGTATCGATCGTATTCGAAGTACGGTAGCTGGTTCACTTGTCGATAATTAATTATTAGAGATTTGAGATTAAATATCTGAAAAATAGAAGAGAGATATCGTTTGTAAGGATAATGAAGTGTCCCTCTACAGGGCAAAAGTCTCTCTGTTTTTCGGATATTTTTTTAATGAAAACTTATTAATTAAAGTATTTTAATTCTTTGTTTATTTGAATCTAGTAGTAGTAAAATAAGAGTATAAGAGCTTTGTAGAGACTGTCGTATTTTCTACAAATATGGTATGATAAAAGAAATATGGTGTTAAAGGAATGAGTAGATTATGGCAAATTTTGATGATATCAAGCGGAAACATTTTCGTTTTCCTGCATACTCTGATGATACAGGCGTCAAAATACAATCAGAAAGAAGATATCCATCATTTTCAACTGATGAAAATTGGATTATGACTGAAGAAGATCCATCAGCGAAAGTTTATAGAAACGAAAAAACAGAAGCGCGTTCATTAAGACGTTCACCAAAAGTGAGTCATGAAAAAGCGGGTCAAAGTATCCAGCAGAGAGAAGAATTAAAGCGTCATAAAGAAAATCTTCCAGACTATGCAAAAAAATATCAAACAGAAGTGACTCCAACAGGAAAGAAAAGACTTTTTGGAGATACCGGTCAATCTAGTTTCAAAGTTAATGAAAGAAAAGCTGAACCATCACCAAGTAACAAATCATTAAAAAGAGAATATTCAGGTCGTTCTTATTTTGTTCCTAAATATATTCCTGCTTCAATGATTCCTGATGAACCAGCGAAGGATGTTTCAAATCAAGAATTGCTTGATTCAATGAAAAAAGATAGTTACTTGATGTTTGATACAGAACCAACAGCTTTCCAAGATCGAAAAGATTCTGATCCAGCAGTAAGTAAATTTAAACAACCTAGTTCCGTTGCGATGTCTAGAAGTCAATACCGTGAACAAACAAAAAATGAAAAGAAAAAACCTATCTTAGATCGTTCTTTAAAAGGACTTATTGAAGACGAAAGTACTGAAAATGGAGCTCAAGGTTATTTTAATTAAAAAAAGTACGTTGGTTTTGTAGCCAATGTACTTTTTTAATCTTAGTGGTCGGTATGAATTGTGTGTACCTTGGCAAAATGATCGTTTTGGATGACGCAGTATCGACGGACGACAAATTGGTTTCTGCTATTATACTCTCCTGCAACTACAACAGTAGCATTTTCAGCTACTTCAAATAGAAACATTAAACTGTGAAAAGCAATCAAACAATTAATATCATTTAGATTAAATCTAACTAGAGGAGTGCCGTTGTCTAAGTGCTTTAGTATTTTTATTTTTGATATAGATCCTTTGATAGTCTTCATATTTATCAACTCCAAAGATTATTCATCTCTATTATACAAACGTATGTTCGTTTTAGTCAAGAAGATAATTTTTCAATAAAAAAAGGCCTGTGACATAGGTAGTTTAACAATAAAATATCTGTAGGATAGAAGAAAATCATTCTATTTTTTGGATATTTTTGTCTTGCTTTTACTCATGCCACAGATCCTAAATTTAATGCGGAAGACGGGACTTGAACCCGCATGAGCGTTCGCTCACATGACCCTCAATCATGCTTGTCTGCCATTCCAACACTTCCGCGATAACAATAAAATCTTACTGGTTATCTAAATGAATGTCAATAGAAGAAATAATTATGTTTTTTTTATTTTTTTACAGATTACTTTCCGTTTATTCAGAATATTTGCTATAATATGAACATTAAAAAAATAAATATACATGAAATATTGTTTATTGCTTAATCCAGGTAAGTTGAAAAGAGGATGACTATGAGAGATTTTGAGAAATCAAGTAAACTTGAAGGTGTTAGTTATGATGTTCGTGGCCCAGTTTTAGAAGAAGCGGATCGTATGCAAGAAGAGGGAGTTAGTATTTTAAAATTAAATACTGGGAATCCCGCAACTTTTGGTTTTGAAGCACCTAATGAGATTATTCGTGATTTAATTATGAATGTCCGTTCATCAGAAGGATATTCTGATTCTAAAGGTATTTTTTCTGCTCGTAAAGCAATCGAACAGTATTGCCAATTACAAGATTTTCCTAATGTGACGATTAATGATATCTATACAGGTAATGGTGTAAGTGAGTTAATCACGATGTCTATGCAAGGGCTATGTAACGATGGCGATGAAGTTTTAGTTCCTATGCCTGATTATCCATTATGGACAGCATCGGTTTCTTTAGCTGGAGGAAAGCCCGTTCATTATATTTGTGATGAAGAAAGTGAATGGAACCCCGATATTGCAGATATTCGTTCAAAAATTACTAATAGAACAAAAGCAATTGTGTTGATTAATCCAAATAATCCAACAGGAGCCGTGTATCCGAAAGAAATTTTGGAGCAAATTGTTGAGATTGCACGAGAATTTGATTTAATTATTTTTTCTGATGAAATTTATGATCGTTTGTTGATGGATGATTATGTTCATGTCCCAATTGCGACTTTAGCGCCTGATCATCCGGTAGTTACTTTTAGTGGTCTATCTAAATCACATCGTGTTGCTGGTTTCCGAGTGGGATGGATGGTAATTAGTGGAGATAAACGCCATATTAAAGATTATATTTTAGGATTAAATATGTTGTCATCTATGCGTTTATGTTCGAATGTACTGTCACAGCAAATCGTTCAAACTGCTTTAGGTGGTTATCAAAGTATTGATAAATTACTTTTACCTGGTGGTAGAATCTATGAACAAAGAGAATATATACATCAAGCAATCAATGATATTCCAGGACTTTCCGCTGTGAAACCAAAAGCTGCTTTTTATATGTTTCCTAAAATTGATACTAAACGCTTCAATATTTTGGATGATGAAAAATTTGTGTTAGACTTTTTACATGAACATCATGTTTTATTGGTACATGGTGGTGGATTTAATTGGCAAGAACCAGATCACTTCAGAATTGTGTACCTTCCAAATATGGATGATTTAAAATTGACTACTAATAAAATGCGGGAGTTTTTAGAAACCTATCGACAAAAATAATAAAAGCAGCTCTCTTGATATAGAAGAGGGCTGCTTTTCATTTTATTCGGGAAGTAAGTCACAGATTTTTTTGCTGACAACCATACGGCCGCTATATTTATCCATGATTTCTTTAGAAGGTTCGTTAATTTGTACTAAAAATGAATTTTCGTATTCTCTTTCAATGAAACCAGATAAAGTAAGGTTTTCCCATTTGAATGTTACGTTTGTTTTCGTTTCCATAAACGTCACTCCGATCTAACTAATAAAATTTCCGAACATTAGAAAATTGATAATACTTTTTTAAACATTATGTGTTAAAATGAGCAAAAAGCAAAATGCGAATTAGCATATTTAGGAGGAATTATGAATCAACAAGAAAGTTTTGGAGAAACAATTAAACAAATAAGGAAAGACCAGAATATGACGCAGAAAATATTAGCCCAAGGAATTTGTGCCCAAAGTGTGTTGAGTCGTATCGAAAATGGTTTGGAAATTCCCAATGTACTTGTGTTACAAAGCTTGTGTCAACGCTTAAATGTGACAATGGAACAAATTCTACATTCTGAGTCAGAAGAAATTCAACGAGTCAAAGCATTATTTAGTCGAATTCATTCTTATTTGATTCACAAAGAATATCAGAAGATGTCTGAATTACTAAAAGACAAGAATATAGTGGATCATCTTCATTTTGATACGGATTTTCAATTATATTACTATTATTTGGGTAGCTGTGAATTTTTTCTAACGAAGGAATACAATCAAGCAATTCAATCTTTAAAAAAAGGACTTTCTTATACTTATTCAAAAGATACAAAAACTATTTCTCCTATTGAAATTCTTATTATGAGTTGTTTAGGAAGAGTGTACAGTACCATACATAAATATGAAAAAGCACAAGAATACTTAAAAATGAGTCACGAAGAAATAAATCATATTCCAGAAGAAATTACTCGTTTTGAATTAACCAAAATCTTCTTTAACTATGCCCAATTTCTTTACGATACTGAACAATTTTCCGAAGCATTAACTATGTCCAAAGAAGGAATTAGATGGGGCCAACGAAGATTAAGTTACTATCATATGGAAGAGTTATTCTCACTATGTGGCCAAATCTATGAAAAAACCAATAAAAATAGTGAAGCGGAGTTGTGTTTTGAGTATGCAAAAGTAATGAAAAAAATCTCTGAAATGGTGTAGACCAGTATTGACTTATTTCTCATTTAGGAGTAGTTTAAAACTATAGAGATGTCTTGAATAATAAAGATAAATATTAAATTTATTAATAAGAACAAGGAGAGGAATATAAATGAGAACTTTTGTGTATGGAGATAAATTTTTCTTTCAATCAGGAGTCAAAGGACCGGGATATTTGGAGATAATTGATGGAAAGTTTGGTAATTATTCCACTGACTTATCTGACCAAGAAGGAAAAGTTATTGACTACTCTGGAAAGTGGATTGCGCCAGGACTAGTTGATACACATATCCATGGATACAAAAATCATGATGTTATGGATAATGATGCAGATGGAATTAAAGTCATGTCGGAAGCTCTACTTTCTTGTGGAGTAACTTCCTTTTTACCAACTACCCTCACTTCAAGTAAAGAATTATTAAGAGATGTAGCAAAAACAATCGGTCAAGTAGCTCAAGAAGTTTCTGGAGCTAAAATTCCTGGAATTTACTTCGAAGGTCCATTTTTTACAGAAGAATTTAAAGGTGCTCAAAATCCTTCTTATTTTGGTGATCCTAACATTGAAACTTTCAATGAATGGCAGGAAGCTTCTGGTGGTTTAATTAAAAAAATTGCTCTAGCACCAGAAAGAAAAGGGGCTAAAGAATTCATTGAACAAGTGACTAAAGAAGGGGTTGTTGTTTCTTTGGGCCATAGCAATGGTACCCTAGAAGATGCAACAACTGCTGTGGAAGCAGGGGCGAGCGTTTTTGTTCATGCTTTTAATGGAATGCGAGGATTAAATCATCGTGAACCGGGAATGGTAGGGGCATTATTAAGTTTACATGATGTTTTTTCTGAATTAATTTGTGACGGTCATCATGTGCACCCTTCTGCTGCAGGAATTTTAATGGAAAAAGCTGGGCACGATCACGTTGCTTTAATTACAGATTGTATGATGGCTGGTGGGATGCCTGATGGAGATTATATTTTAGGTGAATTTCCTGTAGTAGTTAAACAAGGAACTGCTCGAATGGAATCAGGGAATTTAGCGGGAAGTATTCTTAAACTAAAAGAAGCCATTAAGAATGTGGTTGATTGGGGATTAGCAACACCGGAACAAGCGGTAATGATGGCTAGTTTAGTACCAGCAATCAGCTGTAAAATTGATGATGTGTGTGGCATGATTAAAAAAGATCGTGATGCAGATTTTATTGTTTTAAATCCTGATATGACTTTAGAAGCAACATATCTAGATGGAATTGAACGTTTTAATTCAACTAAATAGTAGATCGTATGTAAGAAGTGATGATGAATCGCTTCTTTTTTTTGCCAAGTTTATTTTTAAAAAAACGAAAATTATTCCAAGTGTTTTTAATTTTATTAGTGTGATTTGATGAGTGTAGGAAATAAATAGCCAAAGACTAAACAGTATTTGTTTTTTCTAACATAAAATAAAAGCAGTATTTTTTTTGATATGTTAAACTAGAATAGAAATTAGAGGAGGAGAATACATGAGCTACATTGATGTCATAGATGAGGTGAAAAAATATCAAATGGGTGACACTACTATTATGGCGAACGATGGTGTGACATTTGGTGTAGAAAAAGAAGAAGTAGCGGTGATTCTGGGTCCTAGTGGAGCAGGGAAATCAACAGTTTTAAATATACTTGGTGGAATGGATAGTTGTGATAGTGGTCAAATTTTTATTGACGGTGTTGATATCGCTAACTATGATGCGAAGGAACTTACAGAATATCGTCGTAATGATGTAGGCTTTGTTTTTCAGTTTTACAATTTAGTGCCCAACTTAACTGCAAAAGAAAATGTCGAATTGGCTGCTCAGATTGTTGATCAGGCGATGGCTGCGGAAGATATTTTGCTTCAAGTAGGTCTAGGAAAACGAATGAACAACTTTCCTTCACAATTATCTGGTGGTGAGCAACAGCGGGTAACAATTGCTCGCGCCTTAGCAAAAAAACCAAAGCTATTATTATGTGATGAACCGACTGGCGCTCTAGATTATGAAACGGGAAAACAAATCTTACAAATTTTAGAAGATACAGCCCGCAAGGATGGGACTACTGTAGTTATTATTACACATAATTCGCAGATTGCTCCAATGGCAGATCGAGTGATTCGAATCAACGATGCTAAGGTTCGTAGTATTCAGACGAATGAAAATCCTACACCAATTGCAGAAATTGAATGGTAGGAGGTCATTTATATGAAGAAAAGTGCCTTACTTAAAAGTAGCATTCGAGAAATTATCCATTCTCCAGCTCGCTTTTTATCTATTTTAGGAATTATCTTTTTAGGAGTTGCTTTTTTTGTTGGTATCGGTGCGACGGGACCAGATATGTTGAAGTCAGCTGATGAATATTATAAAAAGCAACGATTAGCAGATTTAACAGTTTATTCTAGCTTAGGTTTTTCTGAAAAGGATCGAGAATATCTTTTAGATCAATCTGGTATTAATCGAGCCGATGGACAATATATGACAGATATGTATTTGTCAGAGAAAAATGAAGTTGTTCGACTTTTTAGTTTTAATGAAAAAGCACTGAATTTACCTAAAGTTGAGGCTGGTAGACTTCCAGAAACGGACAATGAAATTGTACTAGATAGTGTCGCACAGGACCGGTACAAATTAGGTGAAACTTTTGAAATTAGCGAGTCTGATGATGAAACGGAGCAATTGGCGGAACATCATTTTGAAATTGTCGGGTTCGTAACAGCGCCTGAATTTATTGATAATTCAAAGCGAGGAAATACGGCCATCGGAAGTGGCTCTATTGATTATTTTGCTTTGTTGCCTGAATCGGTTTTTAGTGGAGAAGACTTTGCTAGACTATTGATTAGTTTTCAAGATTTGAGTCAAGAAGTTGCCTACTCTCAGGAATATGAAGACAAAATAAATAAAAACCAAGATTCGTTAGAAGAACGGTTAGAACCGCGAAGTCAAGAACGATTAAACGAAATTAAAGACAAGGCAAACAAAGAAATTGACGAGAATCAAAAGCTAATTGCTGATGGTGAAGAAGAGTTGGCTAAGGCTGAGTCCGAATTAAAAAAAGCCAAGGAAGAGCTGGATCAAGCAGAACAAGAATTAGCTGATGGAAAAGCTGCGTTTGAATCAAGCATCTCAAGTGCCAAAGCCGAAATCAAAAGTAATGAAGAGCGTCTTGCAGCAAGTGAACAAGAACTGGAAGTTCAAGAAGCCAGACTGACTGAAGGTCAACGGGAATTAGATCGACAAACGGGTGCGTTAGAAGCTAATGAAGCACAACTAGATCAGTTAGTTTCTCAAAGAGAGCAATTAAATTTTCTGCTTGACCAATTAGCTAGTGCCCAAGATACCTATGACGATCTTGTTGTTTTAGCAAAGGAATTAGAAACTGTTTCTGATGAGGAAATTGCTCCTGTACTTGAACAGATCACAAATAATTTACGTTTGTTGTTAGTTCAACTACCAAATGATGACTTAAAAGATCAAATTGAAGGACTTTTAAATCAGATTACCCCTGAGAACATTCAAGGTGTGATTCAAGGAATCTATCTTTTAGGAGAAGTGATTCAGACTCAAAGACAAGTCGCTCAAGATAATCTTAGTCAATTAGAAACGGGTATTGCTACAATTCAATCTGGAAGACAACAAATTGGCGGTGCACAACAGGAATTGGATGCCGGACGCAGACAATTATTAGATGGGAAAAAGCAAATAGTTGATGGAAAGATTCAGCTGGCAGATGCCAAACAAACCTTAGCACTAGAAGAAGAGCGTGGTCGCCGAGAATTAGCTGACGCAGAAGAGGCTTTTCAAGCTGGAAAAGCCGAATATGAATCAGGCTTGGCTACCTTTACGGAACAAAAAGATGAAGAAATGCCTAAACTTCTCGAAGCAAAAGAAGAACTCGCTAAAGCGAAAAAAGAAATTGATGAATTAGAACCAGCTAGTTACACTTTAATGGGTCGAACCAGTAATCCAGGATATGCGGAGTATCAAGAGAATGCTGATCGTATTTCATCAATTGCGACGGTCTTTCCAACAATCTTTTTCTTAATTGCTGCCTTAGTTAGTTTGACAACCATGGGGCGTATGATTGAAGAAAAGCGTGTTGAAATTGGTACGCTAAAAGCATTGGGATATAAAAACCATGAAATCGCACAAAAGTTTTTGATTTACTCTCTTTCTGCGGGCTTAATAGGTTCACTTATGGGTCTGACATTAGGTTTTTATCTATTCCCTCAAATTATTATTAGTGCCTATGGACAACTATATAATATCACAGAATTTACTACTCCTTGGTATCTGAATTATAGTATGATTGGGATTTTGGTAGCATTAATCTGTACAGTTGGCGTTGCTCTGATTGCTTTAAGAGTAGATTTGTTCAGCACACCAGCAGCTTTATTACGACCAAAAGCACCAAAAGCCGGTAAGCGAATTTGGTTAGAGTATTTGACACCTATTTGGAAGAGAATTAGTTTTATTCAAAAAGTAACAATGCGTAATCTTTTCCGTTATAAAGCACGGATGTTAATGACCATCTTTGGTATTGCCGGTTGTACAGCCATGATATTAACAGGATTTGGTTTGCGAGACTCAATTGGTGATATTGTACCTACTCAGTTTTCTAAAATTTGGAGTTATGAAGGAATTGTTACCTTCAACGAAGATGCTAGTGAAGAAGAGTATCAATCTTATTCTGAAACAGTGGAAAATTTACCAACTTATGAGCAGCGTTTAGCTATGAGTTCAGAAACTTTCACGATGGAACAAGCTGGAAAAGCGGGTCAAGATGTTGTGGTATATGTACCCGAGCAATTAGATTACTTGGCAGATTTTGTGCTATTTAACAACCGTCATACAGGAGAACGCTACGAATTAATTGATGATGGGGCAATTATCAATGAAAAACTAGCGAGTCTATTTGATCTCGAAATTGGTGATTCTTTAATTTTACAAAATGCTGACAATCAATCATTTGAAGTGAATATTACTGCGATTGTCGAAAATTATGTGGGACATTTTGCTTATCTCACACCTACCGTATTCAAGGAGACCTTTGATCAAACGCCAGAGTATAATACGGAGTTAATTTTATTCAATGATGAGTTATCCAAAGAGCAAGAACAAGAAATTGGTGAAGCCTTGATGTCGGAAGACAATGTGATAAATGTTAGCTTTTTATCGGATTCTTCGACTGCTTTAGATGAAACGACTGGGACATTAACAATCGTTGTTTGGGTATTAATTATTTCGGCTGGTTTATTGGCGTTAATCGTATTGTACAACCTTAATAATATTAATATTTCTGAAAGAATTCGTGAGTTGTCTACTATCAAAGTATTAGGTTTTTATGACAAAGAAGTAACGATGTATATTTACCGAGAAAATATCTTTTTAACTATTATTGGGATTGCGGTAGGTTTAGCGGGTGGTTTGCTGGTACATCGATTTGTTTTACAGACTGTGGAGCTAGATATGTTGATGTTTTCACCAACCGTTCATTTAACTAGTTACTTATATGCCAGTTTGATTACTATTTTCTTTACGATTGTGGTAGGGATTGTTATGTACTTCAAATTAAAAAATGTCGACATGATTGAAGCCTTAAAATCAAATGAATAGATTGTTCAACTTGTGAATATATTTGTAGAGAGGGAAGCCTAATTTCAAGGTTTTCCCTCTTTTTTACGATCAAAATTACAAATAATGAGGTTGGATGATGTTGTGTTGAAAGTAGTGAACTTATACAGTATTTGAGAATGCCGAAAGGTCCGAAACTTTTGCAAAGAGGGCTCAGGACGATTATTCACAATATTCATTCTTTATAGACAGTTAGACTGGAAAGTTTTAATTCTATTTTTTGACAGTCATTCAACATTTAAAATGCTGTTTAATTAGGAATTTTTCAAGCGTCATGCGTTTTGTTTTTGCCTCTAAATATGGTAAAATATCTTGGTTAGGAGTGATTAAGTGAAGCAAGCAAGTTTTCGCTGGCAATTACCGCAGAAGCAAGAACTACCAACAACATTTACTGAATTGTTAAAAGAACATAATATTCCTCTCTTGTTAGGATCTTTGTTATGGAACCGAAATCTTCGTACTACAGAAGAATTAAATGCGTTTTTACATCCATCTTTGGAGATGTTACATGATCCGTTCCTTTTTCATGATATGGAGAAAGCTGTAGAGCGTATCCAGCAAGCAATTATCGATGGAGAGCGTATTTTAGTCTATGGGGACTATGATGCTGATGGTATAACTAGTACCACGATTATGAAGGAAACCTTGGAATTATTAGGTGCAGAAGTTGAATTTTATTTACCCAATCGATTTAAAGATGGTTATGGACCGAATAAAAAGGTTTATGAAGAAAAAATTGCTGAAGGGATTCAGTTAATTGTAACTGTAGATAATGGGGTTTCTGGAGATGAAGCGATTAGTTATGCTGTGGAGCAAGGCGTAGATGTAATTGTGACCGATCATCACGAAATGCCGACAGACCTACCGCCAGCTTATGCAATTATCCATCCACGTCATCCAGAGGGCAGCTATCCTTTTGGCGAATTAGCAGGTGTAGGAGTAGCTTTTAAAGTGGCGTGTGCTTTATTAGATGAAGTGCCTACTGAATTTTTAGATTTAGTTGCGATTGGAACCATTGCAGATATGGTTTCTTTAACAGATGAGAATCGAGTCTTAGTGTTTTACGGCTTACAAGCGATTTCTCAAACTGAGCGTTTGGGTTTGTCAAAATTGATTGAAGTTAGTGGTGTTTCTACTGAAACGATAGATGAAACTAGTATTGGTTTTTCTATCGGACCTCGATTAAATGCGATTGGACGTTTAGAAGATCCGAATCCGGCCGTGAATTTAATGACAACTTTTGATGAAGAGGAAGCTAGCACTCTAGCAGAAGAATTAAATCAAATTAACAACCGACGAAAAGAATTAGTGGAAACTGTGACTGAAGCAGCGATGAATCAAATTGATCCTAATGCAAGAGTAAATTTGATAGCGGGTGAAAATTGGCATGAAGGAATTCTTGGCATAGTCGCAGGTAGGATTTTAAGAGAAACTGGGAAACCAACAATTGTATTAACCATTAAAGATGATGGCAGTGCAAAAGGTTCCGGTCGTAGTGTGGAATCGGTCAACTTGTTTAAAATGTTAGATGGCATGCGAGAATTGTTAACGAGTTTTGGTGGTCATCACGCAGCAGTAGGATTAAGTCTCGCTGCAACAGATATCCCTGTGTTACAAGAGCGAATGAATCAGTACATGCTTGAACATCAGTTAGAAGGTGGCATAGATTTAATGATAGATGCCATTTTGCCAGTTGCTGCTGTTTCGACAGCTTTTATTGACTCGTTAAAATTATTAGCACCTTTTGGAATGGATAATCCAGTGCCTAAATTTTTATTCGAAAAAGTTGCCGTTGTAAACAGTCGCCAGATTGGTGGCAACAAGCAACATTTAAAATTTACTTTGACGGATGACACCCAACAAAAATTAGAAGGTGTCGGTTTTGGTTTTGGTGATGCAGCGTTAGAATTCCAAAGTGATGAACTAAGTGTGACTGGTCAACTTTCAATTAATGAGTGGAATGGCAATAGGATTCCCCAATTAATGTTAGATGATTATCAAATCAATGCTTTACAAGTTTTTGATTATCGACCAAAAAGAAACCACCAACGATTGGATTTTGAAGAGACTACCTTGTTTTTAAGTTTCTCTGAAAAAAATGCGACTAAGTTTGAAAAAGCAATTAGTCAAAGGATTGTTGTTTTTAAAGATATAGAAAGATTCCAATCAGAAGTGTCAGCTGAAGAGTATCAACAACTGTTGATAATGGACTGCCCAGTTGATTCTGAAGTATTAAAAGACATAACTAGCTACCTGAATCTTTCCCGAGTTTACTTTATGTGTGTGGCAGAAGATGAGGCGTACTTGGACGGTATTGGATCAAGAGAACAATATGCCAAACTTTTCAAATTTATTGCTAGTCAAAAACAGATAGATGTTCGTTACAAACTAAACGTGGTTGCAGATTATCTAAAAATACCTCAAAAATTGTTAGTTTTTATGATTCAAGTATTTTCCGAGTTAGGTTTTGTCACCATTAAGGATGGTGTCATGCAACGAGTAGAAAATCCAACCAATCATCCATTAACAGAAAGTCGTCTTTACCAAGAACGTTTGCAAAAAATTAAAACAGAAGAGTTTTTATTATTAAGTGATATTGCTACTTTAAAAGAATGGTTACTTGCTTAATGATTCTAATAAAATAGTTTTAAATAAAAGAAACAACCTATTAAAAATAAGTATACTAGTCAAAACTAGGAGGAAAAGAAACATGAATTTAAAAGATTATATTGCCAGTATTCCAGATTACCCATCAGAAGGAATTGTTTTTCGTGATATTTCGCCCTTGATGGCTGACGGAGAAGCTTATCGTGCTGCGACGAAACAAATTGTAGACTACGCTAAAGAACAACAAATTGATATGGTTGTCGGACCAGAAGCTCGTGGCTTTATTGTGGGTTGTCCCGTTGCCTTTGAATTAGGAGTGGGTTTTGCTCCCGTTCGTAAACCAGGTAAATTACCTCGCAAAACAATCGAAGTTTCTTATGATTTAGAATATGGTAGTGATACTTTAACACTTCATGAAGATGCGATTCAACCAGGTCAACGTGTTCTGATTTGTGATGATCTATTAGCTACTGGTGGAACTATTAAAGCCACAATTGAGCTAGTTGAAAAACTTGGTGGAGTTGTTGTGGGTTGTGCGTTCTTAATTGAATTAATGGACTTACAAGGACGAGATAAAATTGAAGGATATGACATTTTGACTTTAATGGAATATTAAACAAAAAAGTGACAAGAAGCAGGGGGACTTGCTTCTTGTCACTTTTTATTCGTAATGATAATACTTGGTCATCAACTGACGATGATATTTACGTTCTGCTTGACGAAACTTCTTATCATCCCAAAGAATCATCCATAGAGTGAATAGAGGGCAAACAATTAACATGACAGTCAACGGGCTAAAATTTCCAATCATAATACCAATTAATAAAACAAATATAATAAATCCAAACCGACGAATAGCTTTCATTTTCTTCACCTCTTTATTTAATGCGAACAAATGTTTGTAAGATTATTATACGAATGTTTGTTCGGTTTGTAAAGGAAAAAGTTTAAAAAAATAAAAAAACTTTCTACATTGAAAAATCAACGTAGAAAGTTTTTTTCTATTCTTCATTAAAAGAAATTCCTAAATAAAAATCAAGGCTTAAATAATCATATTCATCATAACTTAAATTAGTTACATAAAGAGTTAGCACAAAATTATCAAATTGTTCTGAAAAAGTTAAATCATCGGGAGAAAGTGTGAATTCGTAATCTCCGCTAGTTGCCTCTACCAAATCTAATAGGAAGTTAAGATCGTAATCAGCAAGGAGATTTTGTTGTTCGTCTTCAAGATGTAGAGCTATTTTTCTCCCTTTAGTTTCATCTGACTGATCAATGAACTCTTCTTCCCAAGTAATGATGTAATGCTGATCTTGGTAGGAAATAGGTATATTAGAATCAGAGATACCAAACTTTCTTTGATAGACACTTAATGGAATAATCATCTCTTGATCGGAAGTATCTATTTGTAAAATAAATGTCGGATCAATTCTAACCGTATAAGTTATTGGATGAATTTCTTCATCTGGATCAGTTGGATCAATTGGTTTTTCCGGAGTGGTTAAGGACCATGAATTGAACCCAAAAGTGCTGGTAAAGTCAATTGTTTGATTTCGTTGAAGGGATAAAGCCTCTACTTGATAAAGCATATTAACTTTTCTTAAATAATTATAACTATCAACAATTTTTTGTTTTTCTGTTTCAGGAATGGATCCATCAGGAATCACTCGATTATCCACTAACATATTATTATCAGTAAGAACGGTTTCCAACTGTTTTACTTGGCTTCTAGTTGCTAGTGAAATGGCATCAATATAAGGAAATATAGATAAAATGGACAAGGCAATCAATAAAGCCGGGATAAGATATATTTTAGGATGAGCAAATAGATAAATGACACTTGAAACTATCGAAAAAATGACAAGTAATAAAATTAAGTAACGTCCATCAGTCAATCCAAAGGTACGTAACTTTACTAGCGAAGAAACACCCTGCAAGGTAGTCACAATCAATAAGATTGGTGGGAAAAACTTTTTGAATAAACGAGTGATGTTGCTAGTGAACGTATCAATTGAAAATAAGGTAAACCATCCGACAATGACATAACTAACTAATAGCGGTTCTAATAAACTATTTTGCAAAAAACCTTGCGTTAAATTTTGTAAAATATATAAAAGTAAAATAAAAGAATAAGCAATGATGAGCGGGATAATGATATAAGACAATAAAATTTCTAAAAATTTGGGAACATTAATCGCTTGTTGGTATTCTTCGTTAATGTCATCATCTGTAGGATAGATAGGGATTAACGATAAAAAATAAATCGGAAAAAATCCACTCCAAATGATTGCGGCGGTTTGTGCAAATAATGTAAATTCTACTTGCGAAATCAAAAATGCAAAGGCACCTAAAATTAGAAATAGTCCGATATTTAAAACGAGAGAATATAAGAAAGATGTGAAGAAGGATTTAATAAAAATAATAAAACTTTTAGAAAAAGCAAACTCCTCTTGTTTCACTGCAGGAATCCAAACACTACTCAATAAAAGGATAAACATCAAAATGGCTGCACGGACACTGTTCGAATAGTTCCAAATATCTCTTCCGTTTAAAAATAAATAATACAAAAAGGAGAGGATAAAACTTCCACCATAAAAAATCCAACGTTTTTTTTCTTGCTTGCTGAAAAAACGTTCAAAAGTTAATTGAGCGACAATTCCTAACATTCCAGCACTAATCAATGACAGAATTTGAGAATCATATGTGATTCGTGAGTTTTGAATGCTGACTAAAATAGTAAACATGGCTAATAAGAAGGAAGCTGTTGAAAACCAAAAACGTGAAATAGCTAGGGTCATATATTTCAAGCGGGCTTGACTTTTTTCTGCTAATTTCATAAGAAACACCTCTTTTTTATTTTATTATACCACCTCTTGTTAAAACACCAATGATAATGCTTTCAGGCTTGATTCTATATAAAGTAATAACTAATATAACCAATGATGGCTGCAATCCCAGTTAATAAAACTGGCTTGATTTTAAATCGTATGTGTAAAACAAATGCGCCAACTACTATTAATAAAGCTAACCAGTCAATCTGAATCGCTTGCCACTGATAAATTGAATTAATGCCAAAAGAAGTGGATAACATAATTGAAAATGCTACCCCAAATAACAAGCCAATGGAAGCAATTTTGATAAAATCAAGCAGTGATTTGAGCCAACGATTCTCATGAATAGAGCGTTCATATTTGATAAATAAGGGGACAATAAGCAAAGAAGGGATACTGACAGTTGCGGTTGCCAGTAGGCCACCGAGGAAGCCAAAATAATACTGTCCAACGTAGGTAGCCGAATTAATTGCAATTGGTCCAGGAATCAGTGCATCTAATGCATTCATATCAGCAAATTCACCAACAGTCATTCCTAATTGCGCGCCTTCTTGATAAATCAAAGCAAGCATGGCATAACCACCGCCAAAGCCTAAAAAGCCAACTTTTAAAAACATGAAAAATAGTTGTAATATTAGTTTACCTCCTTGCGTTTAGCAACTATTAAACCGATTAATCCAGCTGACAAGACAATCCATGGGGCACCGACTAACTGAAAAATAATTAAAAAGAAACTAATGATAGCTAAAAAAGCCTCTATTTTTTCTTTGATACTATATTGTGCGATTGTATAGGCAGCTGCAAATAAAAAAGAAGCTGAGGTAGCTCTCACAGCCGTCAAAGCTAGCAGGATAGGTCCATCTTGTGGAAGTAATTGATATAAGAGAGTGGCTAAAGTCATTAGCAAATAAGCTGGCAAGATAGCGCCTAACCCTGCTAGTAACATCCCTTGAGGACCATTAATTTTCTTTCCAACAAAACAAGCATTAGTCAATGCAATGACTCCTGGGAAGGTTTGAGACAAGGCAGTATATCCATACAGATCTTCTTTTGATATCAATTGATTTTTTTGACATAGTTCTCTCTCAATTAAGGGCAACATAGCCATTCCTCCTGAGAAAGTAAAGCTGCCGGCTATTAAATAAGCTTTAAATAAAATCCAATTTTTTTCATTATAAAATTCTCCTTTCTTTTATCTATGCTATCAATATTTTTAATTGAATAAAATATAAGTATTGTAAGGTAGGTATAACTATATAGTTATGAGGTGACGTATGAATATTCGACAATTAGAGTTGTTTTTAGAAATTTGTAAAAAAGGTTCAATGAGTGAAGAAGCCAAAACCTTATATATTTTGCAAGCCAGCACTTTCAAAAGGGATTCGAGAATTAGAAGAAAGTCTCAAGTTGAAGTTGTTTGATCGGGTACATGGGAAACTCCAACTTAATAAAGAAGGAATAATTTTTCGTAAAAAAGCGATTAAATTATTACATGATTATCAAAAGTTAGAAAAATTTGGCGATGATCTTGATAAATTACCGATGTATATTGGAGTTAGTTTGACCTTAGCTTGAACAAGTTTGACGAAAGTTTTACAATTATTGAAAGAAAAGTATCCTTTAAAACAAATACGAATTTATGCTGAAAATGTAGATCAGATTCAAAATAAATTGCTTGATTATCAAGTGGATTTAGCGTTTGTAGAAGGACGACTTGATGAATCCATCAATAGCATTCAAAAAATTTCTCATTATCCATTATTAATTGTGGGATGATACGATTCGTAGTTGACCTCTAAAACGAAAATAAAAAAAGAAGAGTGTCTAAATTATCCTTTTTTACTAAGAGAAAAAGGAAGTACCTTAAGAGATGGTCTAGATTTGTTGATGCTATCGACTGGACAAACCATCCAACCGATTATCGAAAGTGTCAATACAGAGGTATTAATTCAAGGGGCTTTAGCTGGCTTGGGCTTGACTATCTTACCTGCACCTTTTGCTAAAATGTATATTCAAAACAAACAACTAAGAGAAGTAAAAATTGAGGAGCGTTTATTTACGGAAAATTTTGCCGTTGTACGAAAAAATGAAGAACTCGATCATTATCAAGAGCACTTTATCACTTGTTTTAAGCAAGTCGAAAAAGAATAACTTATAGTTTTTTTAGGTTTGAATAGCTATGATATACTTAAACAAATAAAGAAAAATGAAGGGAGAAAACAATGGCGAAATACGAAGCATTTGTTGATGGAGAATTTAATCAAATTCTAGTTTATTTAGAGGAAGAACTAAAAAAAGGAAGTCAGACCTTAAGTCTAGAAGAAGCAAGTGATTATCAACTTGGAAATACTCGAGTAGCCATACGAGCCTACGAAAGATACAGTTATTGGGGTGGTAATCGTGTAAGTTTACATTTAACTCTAATTTCAGATGGAGAAGAAACGATTGTTACAGCTATCTCGACAGGCGGAAGTCAAGGAATGACAATAAAAATAAATACTTGGAGTGAATCCAATTTCTTAAATACGATTATTCCTGCAATCGAAAAAATTAAAAAATAGCTAGTTGACTAATTTTAGTTCACAAGAATTTAATTATGTTAACTAAAGATAAAAACCAAAATAGTTAGAAATGTATTCCTAACTATTTTGGTTTTTAGTATAAATTAATGAGTCCGTTGCCATTCATTAGAAAATTGATGGAATTCGGAGAGTGGTAAAGCTTTACTAAAGAGATATCCTTGCATATAATTTGCCTGAATTAAACGGGCTAGTTGAGCTTCATTTTCTGTTTCAATGCCTTCACAACAAGTGCGTAAATGTAAACTTTTTGCTAAATCTACAATATGTCGAGCGATAATTCCTTTTTTAGAGTTTTCCTCAACGTTAGTAATAAAAGAAGCATCAATTTTGATAATATCTGCTGGTAGTTCCCCTAACAATGATAGAGCAGAGTGTCCAACTCCAAAATCATCTAAGGCAATCCTAAAACCTCGTCTTTTTAATTCATGCAATATATTAATGGCTAGTTTAGACTGCTCAAATGCTTGATGTTCCGTAATTTCAAAAATAATATTTTGTGGATTTACGTGATATTTTGTTACTAATATTTCAAGTGTTGGTAAAAAATCTGTTTGTTCGGCTTGAGCAACATCCAAGTTAATGGTCACAGTGATTGATTTGTACAGATTATCTCTGAAAACTTTTTCTAAAATCCAATTAGCTAATTCAGATACGCAACTGTGTTCTTCAGCATATTTTGTAATTAAATTTGGTGGAACATAGCCTAGTTCAGAATCATTCCAGCGTAATAGTGCTTCGGCAGCGACAATGTGGTGATCATGATTAAAGATTGGTTGGTAATGTATGTCTAATTCATTATTGGCAATCGCAGATTTTAAACGTTCGACAGTACGTAAGCTATTGATAAATTCTTTTGTCATACATTGTGTATAATAAACGACTTGGTTTGAATCATGTTGTTCTAAACAAATTTCAGCATCTTCTAAAAGAGATTCTAAATTGTTGGTCTCCTTAGGGAAATGTGTAGCTCCTACCTCATAGTTTGGTAAAATCACGTGTTCGTCAATGTGAATCGGCTGTAAAATACAGGATCTAATTTTTTCGATTAATGCTTTGAAATCATCTATATCAGATAGTTCTGTCGCAAGTACAGCGAATATTTCTCTTGATAAACGATAACATTGATAGTTTTTAGGTAATAAGCTATTAATTCTACCAACGGTTTCTAAGGTAACTAATCTTCGGGTTTTTCTGGAGTAAAGAGCAGAAATTTTAGCAATATTACTACAACGAAAAAGGGCAATACCACACGGATCTTCTCGTTTTTCGGCTATTTGTTTGTTTAAATTGTAAGCTATTTGATTGAAATTTGGTAGATTAGTCACACGATCGATGTAGGCAAACCTATCTTTAAAGTCATTGAAATTATTTAACGATTCCGTGTCTAAAAAATATAATGCATATAAAGGCTCTGTATTGGTTTTTAATTGAATTAGTTTAATCCACTGCTTTCGTTTTTTTTCGTGATAATCCAAATAGTCAATGGTTCCCGCCCAATGTCCGTCTGTTGTCGTATGTTGCCAAATATTTTTGACATCAGATTTGTGTAGATTAGCAACCGACAAATCAGTAATTTTTTGACCAAGATATTGGTTAGCATCATTCAGCTGATTTTTTGCCTTGTCATTCATATATATAATTTTTTTATCTTTATCTAAAAGAAAAGTCAAAATAGGAGAAAATTGAACCAATGAAATTAATATTTTAAGTTCAGTAGCAACAGGTTTTGTTTTCTGTAAGGCTTTATCTAATTCTACTGAAAACACGTCTGGATCTGATGAAAAACTGAATGGAAGAAATACATCTTGAAAGAAATATTTATTATCCATCTGCTATGATCCTCCTACCAATTAGTATTTTATAATATACGTTTATTCTACAGTTTTTTCATAAGATATAAAAGCTCAAAATGCGAAAAATGTAAAATAAGATTGTGAGTTATTGTGCTATTAGGATATCTATAAAAGATTTTATCATTTACAGAGTCATAAAAGAATGGATGGTGAATTTTTATGCAATTATAATTTAAAAGTGTAAATCTAAAAATATACCTTTTCTGTCACTGTTCTGATATTATTTTGTCACATTTAAGTAGGGAAGGGATTTCAAAAAGACGAGAAAAGATTCTTCTTAATTGATTCTTAATTAGTTTTATTAAAAAAAAAAGGATAGAAAATTTAATTAGTATTGATCTTTTAGGATTTTAAAAATAGAAGATGACAAAATTTCAATGGATAGTAAACCTGAAATTTTTTGTCATTTTGCTGTCATCCAAAATAAATAATTTCTTGCTATGATTGTCTCAGTTGCTTAGACAACGAAAAATTTTAGCAAGGAGTCTTTAATTATGAAACAACTCAAAACTTTTTTATTAGGAAGCATCACATTACTTGGCTTGCTTGGATTTAGTTCTAAAGCAAGTGCTGAGGAAATAGAACATACAGTTACTTCGAAGGATACTCTTACAGGTATTTCACTAAAATATTTCGGTAACATCGATTACGTGGATTATATTGTAGAAATGAATCAAATTGATAATCCTAATTTGATCTATGATGGGACAACACTTGTTTTTGACACCGAAGTCAATGAGTCGTCTATAAATACAAATGAAGCAACAGTTGCAACGGAATCAAATGAAACAAGTAATGAAAACGAGTACTCAGGAAAAACAATTATGATGGAATCAACTGCTTATAGCTCAGATCCTGCCGATACTTTAGGAGGGGGAACAGTCACTGCCACTGGTCAAAATTTACTAGAAAATCCAATGGCAGTTGCAGTGGATCCAAGTGTAATTCCTTTAGGGACTAGATTGTATGTAGAAGGATACGGAGAAGCAATTGCCAGTGATACAGGTGGCGCAATTAAAGGAAATATTGTTGATGTTCACTTCTCAACCTATGAAGAATGCATTGCATGGGGACGTCGAATGGTTCAAGTAACTATTTTGGACTAGTCAATAATAAAATTTAACTAAAAAAATCCAAGTAGTAGAAGTCGTTAATTAGTGGCTTCTGCTATTTGGATTTTTTATATTGTTAAACGTCTGAGATATCAAAAGAAATCACTCATCTTTCCTCAGATAAAAGATAATAAGCTGCTAACTCTTTCTTGGCTTTTTCGTAGCGTAAGTACTTTATTGATTTTTCTTCAATATCTTTTTCACTAACACCTATTCCAACGATGATTTCTAAACCAAGTCGGTTGGAATTGATATTCCAATAGTCAGTATTTATGTCAAGAATAAATAGAAGTTGCTCTTCTGTTTTTTGATTATATGTATCCCAAAGCTGAAATCCACTTTCTGTTACAGAAAAATAGATTTCAGTCTTTTCTGTACGTTGAATGCTATATACGAAAGGCTGAATTTCACTAAGAGGGATTTTTTTAGTTTGATTCTCTTGAGTGTGGCAAGCATTCAGTCTTTCAAAATTATAGAAAACAGTGTTTAACTTATCGGGAGAAATTTCTGTAAGTATAAAATGTTCATTTAAATAGTTTAAAACATCTTTAGATTCTGAACTCATAATTAACCTCCTAAAAAAGTGAATACGTTTCCTATTTTAACACACTAGGATTTTCGTTGCTTAGGTTAAGATAAATAAGTATGTGTCAATAGTTTTGCGGTAGAAATCTTTTACCATTATTGTTGTTAGATAGTTTAACCTTATTTTTGATTTTATTCTTTTGTCCGGTGCACTTGACAACGAGCCTCCGTCTTTGGATGGCCTGCCGTAAAAAACGCTTCACCATAGATGCGCCAGGCGAATCATTGTCATCCAAAGACGCTCATTATCAAGTGTTCGCAAGCCACCTCACTCTTTTACCCTTTGTTTAGTCTCGTCCTGAAAAAGCTCGTGCTAGTTTACTCATTCCTGTAGAAGATTTTTCGCTCCCAACAATTTTTACCTGATAGGCACCTATATGAGTTTCTCCTTTATTCCATTTTTTAGAAGTCGCTACTCGTACAGCTACTTGTTCTCGTTTTCTTTTTTCAGGTAAGGAAGGACTTGGCGACAAATCTGAAAGAAACCATTCATCTAACTCTTGATTCTTCAAGCTGGCAATGATTCGAAGCATTCCTTCGGCACCTTCGTTTGTCCAATATTTCCCTTGTCCTTTCATTCGGTAGGTATACTGTCTGTGATTGCTTTCGCAGGTACCGATGGTTTTACTTATTCCCTCAGGCAAATTTCGTTGATAGAATGGGCATATCGCTTCCCAATGGCGATCAAGATAGTTTCTTAACTTTCGAACGTGCTCTTGATTTTTAACTGTATCCAATTCGTCCACTAAGCAGCTTTCTGCCGTATCCATGATGACGTGCATTTTATCGTCATCATATTCCTTCCAAATTGCGTCCATCAAAGGCGCTTGGAGTCCTTTCAACCAACCTAAACGTTCTTTCACTTTTCGATTCACATGATACGCATCCAAGAAAAATTCATGTCGTTTACATACGCCTATCAATTCCTCGAACACTGCTTTTTCATAACCTGAACCACCATCACTATTGCTTAATACGACCGTTTCTGATAAATCATACATATTGCCTAGATACTCCATCATTTCCTTTAACGCGGTGAGACGATCCAATGAAACAAAATCTTTTGCATAGATTCTCTGTTTTCGATTCTTTCCGATTTCCACACTGCCTTCGCATACTTGGAAACGATGTCCTTCTAATCTTTTGTTATGTTTTCCTTTGAATATAAACCCATCTCCTTCGATGTATAATACTTTAGGCGTGCGTTTCAGTTGTTTCAATTCAATGTATCGTTCATCTGAAGTTTGTTGCTTTTTTAATTCTTGTCCTGCTTGATTCACCAGTTGGTTCAACTTCTGATGACTAATGGTAAACGGCGCAAATAAGTGAATCGCTAATTCGCCTGTACGGTAGGGAACTTTTGTCGCAAATTCACTTAGATTGCGAACAAGAAGAAGGCTATAACGACCATATTTCTGCCATCCCATGGTTTCATCAAGAGGATAGATTGGTGCTTGATTAGGTTGGATATACCGACGTCGAGTCAGTGAAACTTCTCCAAATGTTGTCACAATGGTACGTGGTAATTTCTTTTCGATTTGATAGCCTTTTTCTTTCATGATTGGAATCAACGACTCATCATATCTTTCAAATGCTTCTCCAACTATTGTTTTAACTGTTTTTTGAATATAAGCACCTAATTGTTTTTCTTTTGAAATATTGTCCATGTCATCCTTTAAAATAGCGACTAAATCATTTATAATTGTATCCATGAAGACCATCCTCTTTTTGTTATAGGCCGCGAAACCTAACATTAAGAATAATGGTCTTCTTTCTTTTTTTCTAGTCCTACCGCAATATATTTTACACTTAGGATAAATAAAAATAGAAAATAGTAAATATGCAACATTAGCCAACAAATATTTATTATTATTGGTTCGAAGAGGACTTAAGGTGTGCTATAATAGAAAAAAAATTAAGGAGGAATGGTTCATGCGAGCTATTTTAACGGTTATTGGAAAAGATAGAGTAGGGATTATTGCTGGGGTTAGTCAAAAGCTATCTGAGCTAGAAATAAACATTGTTGATGTAACACAAACGATTATGCAAGAATATTTTACAATGATGATGATGCTAGAGTTAACTGAACAACCTGATTTTGAGCATATTCGTCAAGAATTGACTAAAGTTGGCGAAGCTTTGGGTGTAAAAATTAGTATTCAAAATGAAGAAATTTTTGAAGCAATGCATAAATTATAATCAGGGGGACCAACATGGAAACAAATCAAATACTTGAAACCATACGAATGGTGGAAGAAGAAAATTTAGATATACGAACAATTACGATGGGGATCTCTTTGTTAGATTGTATGGATGCTGATGCGAATGTTGCCTGTGAAAAGATTTTTAACAAAATCACAACAAAAGCTAAAGATTTGGTCAAAGTTGGCGAAGCGATTGAAATGGAATACGGAATTCCTATCATTAATAAACGAATTTCGGTGACTCCAATCGGTATTATTGCTTCTGCTTCCAAAGCAACAGCGGAAGATTGTGTAAAATTTGCTCATGCTCTGGATCGGGCAGCAACTGAAGTAGGGGTTAACTTCATTGGTGGATACAGTGCCTTAGTAGAGAAAGGTTATCAAGGAGCAGACAAAGCATTGATTGAATCTATTCCTCAAGCTTTGGCAGAAACTTCTTTTGTATGTTCTTCAGTTAATATTGGTTCAACAAAGTCAGGAATTAACATGGATGCCGTCAAATTAATGGGAGAAATTATTAAAAAAACGGCGGAAGCTTCTGATATGGGTTGTGCAAAACTAGTTGTTTTTGCTAATGCTGTTGAAGATAATCCTTTTATGGCAGGTGCTTTTCATGGTGTTGGTGAAGCTGACTGTGTCATTAATGTCGGTGTTAGTGGTCCAGGAGTTGTTAAGCGCGCCTTGGAAAAAGTTAAAGGACAATCTTTTGATGTTGTAGCTGAAACGGTAAAACAAACTGCATTTAAAATTACTCGTATGGGTCAATTAGTGGGACGTGTGGCTTCAGAACGTTTAGATGTTCCTTTTGGGATTGTCGATTTATCTTTGGCTCCTACACCAGCAGTTGGAGACAGTGTGGCGTTGATTTTAGAAGAGATGGGCTTAGAATCTGTTGGTACTCATGGTACAACGGCTGCTTTAGCATTGTTAAACGATGCGGTTAAAAAAGGTGGCGTAATGGCTTGTAATCATGTCGGAGGTTTATCTGGAGCATTTATTCCCGTTTCAGAAGATGCTGGTATGATTAAAGCTGTTCAAAATGGTTTGTTGAATTTAGAAAAATTAGAAGCGATGACAGCTATTTGTTCTGTTGGATTAGATATGATTGCGATCCCTGGAGATACGACTTCTGAGACGATTGCAGCAATGATTGCGGATGAAGCGGCTATTGGTGTGATTAACCACAAGACAACAGCTGTTAGAATTATTCCAGCGAAGGATGCTAAAGTTGGTGATATGATCGAATTTGGTGGTCTATTGGGAACAGCTCCTGTAATGAAAACCAATCCAGCTAAATCGACTGATTTTATTCAACGTGGAGGCAGAATTCCTGCACCAATCCACTCATTTAAAAATTAGAAAGGTTTTTTTATTTATGATTGAGAATTATATTTGGGATTTTGATGGGACACTTTACGATACTTATCCAATTATGTTGGATGCCTATATAAAAACGTTAAAAGGGTATGATATTGAAGCAAATCGTCAAGAAATCTATCAAATTTTAAAAGCAAAATCTTCCGCTTCAGTTGCATCGAAGTACCAGTTAGATTTTGAGGAGTTTGCGACGATTTTTAAGAACCATGAAAAACAAGATCAACGAATTCCAATTTCTTACTTAGGGACCAAAGAAATGTTGGAAAAAATTATCCAATCCGGAAAGAAAAATTATATTATGACTCATCGCACGGTTGCTTCTACCAAAGAGTTGCTCGAAAAAGAAGGAATGTTGGATTTATTTGTAGAGATTGTTGGAACCGAAAATAATTTTGCCCGCAAACCAGATCCAGAAGCATTAAACTATCTGGTAGAGAAATATCAGATGAATCCTGAAAATACTGTAATGATTGGGGATCGTACCATGGATGTGGAAGCAGGAAAAAATGCTGGTATCAAAACTATCTTTTATGATATTGAAAGTATTTTGGAAGACATTTCTGCAGATATTACGGTCAATTCAGTCAAAGAAATGGAAGATTATATTTAAATCTCAGAAAATTTTATAAATTAATAGAAAAAACAGCTTATGAAAAAAAAAAAGCTGTTTTTTTCGTATTTTAAGATAAGGAGGGATTGTATGGAAACAGTAGAAATAATTAAAAAGTACCGGATACAAATTATGGCTATTTTTGGTTTGTTACTAGCTTTCGGTGGGTATCTGCTTTTTTTTAAAGAAGAAGAACCCGATTGGGAAGTAGCACCGCAAGCGACAACTATTTCCAGTGAATTAATTTCAGAGATGATTTTAGTAGATATTAAAGGAGAAATTAAAAATCCTGGTGTTTATGAATTATCGCAAGGGGCCAGAATGCAAGAATTGATTTTAATGGCTGGAGGATTCACTTCTGAAGCAGAAGAAAGACAATTAAACTTAGCGGAACGTTTAGTGGATCAACAGATGGTATATGTACCTAATACAGAAGAGGTTGAACTAGTGACAGAATTACTAGGGAATGAAACGAAAGAATCTTTAATTAATATCAATACTGCGGATATCTCGGAACTACAACAATTAAGTGGAATTGGTCCTGCTAAAGCACAAGCGATTATTGATTATCGAGATGAAAATGGTAAATTTTCTTCTGTGGATGAATTAACTCAAGTCAGTGGTTTTGGTGAAAAAACTTTGGATAAACTAAGAAATTCTATTAAAATTTAAGTGAATTAAAAGTCTATGCGATTAATTTTTCGTTTTAATCACACAATCGCTAACGCAATGTTCGGTGGTGTTCTTTCTTTCAAAATAGGTCTTAAAAGCAGCTAGATATCTTTTTTTTCTAACCAACTATAAATTATTGCGAATAGAAGTACACAAGCGAGAATAGGTCCCAATGAAACAAAACTATGCTCAAACTGATAATGAATGTCAATAAGAAAGTTATACGAATTACCAATCGATCTTAAGAAAAAAGGATAAATAATACTATTTATTTAAACAACTGAAATTTTTTATTAAGAATAAACAAAATAAATGTTATTTGCGTATTTAATAGATGAGTTTGTTAAATTTTTGTTCTTTGAAAATTTCATAATACTATAGTAGTTGCTAAAAATAATATCTAGAGTAAATCTCAAAAGTGTATATTTCAAACGAGAATATCAACTTGGAAAGCATATCCAAAAAAGATGGAGTATGGTAATATCTAGATAAGTTATTTATTAATTTTATAAAAAAAAGCTTTACAATATTTAAGTATGAACAAAAATAGTACAGTCAACAATTTTATTTGAGAAATTAAGTAGCAGCTAAAAAAATACTTTTAAATGGATTATTGAGGAGTTTATAAATGAAAATAGAAGATGAAAAACAATATAGTATGAAGGACTCAACCAGCGATCAAAATAGCGTTGATTCACGTATTCCATGGTCGCAATATTTTATTTCACAAGCGGTTTTGTTAGCGCTAAGAAGTACCTGTACTCGTTTAGAGGTGGGGGCAACTTTGGTAAAAGACAAACGGATTATCGCAGGTGGTTACAATGGATCAGTAAGTGGTGATCATCATTGTATTGATGAAGGATGTTATGTTGTTGATGGACACTGTATTCGAACGATTCATGCAGAGATGAACGCAATTTTACAATGTGCAAAACTAGGAGTCTCAACAGAAGGAGCCGAAATTTATGTGACCCATTTTCCTTGTTTGCCTTGTACAAAAGCTATTTTGCAAGCAGGAATTAAAAAAATCTATTATTTAAATGATTATCACAATAATGAATATGCTTTGGAGTTAATTAAACATGTGGGCGTGGAAGTGGAACAAGTTCATTTGGAGCCTAAATATTTTCAAAAGCTTTCTTTTGGTAGTTTACATGAGAAATAGAACCAATCATCAATGGAAAAACCAGTTGATTTTTCCGTTGGTGGTTGTTAGTTGTTTTATCAATGGTTGGCTGACAAAGCAACCTTTTTTATTTTTAATTAGTGGATATTATATCTTTATACTTTGCTGTAAAAAACAGGTAGCATTATTACTACTCGCTGTTTTTTGCAGTTTTTTTGTGTGGTTACGAATGATTGAAAATCAGCCTCAGACTGTGCCGATGAATGAATTAGTTCAAATAAATTTGACTATTTTTCCTGACACCATTCAAGTGAATGGTGATATTATCACTTTTGAAGCAAAAGCTAAAGAAGGAAAGGTTAGAGCAAGATATCAATTAAATTCATTTGAAGAACAAAAAAGTTGGCAAAAAAGAGGGAATTGGAATAAAACAATAAATGTGACAGGAACTTTTGAAGAAGTTGGCAAGCAACGAAACAAACATAGTTTTGATCCAGAGTCCTATGCTTTTGCGGATAATCAATTAGGAAAGTTGATTATTAAGGATATTTTGAACAGCAAACCATCTAATAGCTTTTATTTAAGAACCATACGAGGAAAAATGATTGATTGGATGGAAGAAAAAATACCATCAAAATTAAGCATTTATATGACTGCTCTACTTCTGGGGTATCGGGATTCTTCTTTTGAGGAGATTCGGGAAATTTATAGTGGAACTGGGATTCTTCATTTTTTCACGATTTCAGGGATGCATGTCTATTTATTTTATGGTTGGTTTTTTAAATTTTTGCGCAGAACTAAGTTAGTATTTTCAGAATTCAGCATGATAGGAGTTGTCATTTTATTTGCTGGAATTGTCATATTTGGTCAATCTGTCAGCGTCTGGCGAGCAACCTTGTTATATTTATTGAGACTAATCTTTAAAGAAAAGCAAATTCATCTTTCGAAAATGGATCGTTTCAGTATTGTTTTATTTTGTCTGCTAATGATACAACCTAAAACTTTATTACAAGTCTCAGGTATCCTTTCTTTGATTATTTCTTGGTTTATATTGATACAACCTATCACTGATATAAATCATCGATTCAAACAATCTCATCGAATTATGATTTTTTCAGCTCCGTTAATTATGTATTATTTTTATGAATTTCCATTATTAGGAGGGTTATTAACTGCTCTAATGGCTCCTGTATTTGCAGGTTTTTTGATGTTGATTTTAGGCTTGTGTGGATTAGTATTATTTCAACTTCCTTATCTGTGGTTAGCTAAATTACTAGTATTTTTATTGGAGCATTTTGAAAAACTCTTAGAAATGACAAAAAAACTTGTGATTCATACTGGAAGTCCGCCACTGATTTTGATGAGTATGACTATTCTAGGTAGTGTACTTTTATTTGAAAAAAAATCAAAATGGTATGCTTTCCCTTTGTTTTTGCTGATATTATTTCAAAAGTTTCCTATACAAACAGTCGTCGCTTTTGTGGATGTCGGTCAAGGGGACAGTATTGTTTTACAAAGCAAATGGAACCAAGAAGTCTATGTGATTGATACGGGTGGTCGTTTATTATTTGAGCGAGAAGCTTGGCAAGAGCGGAATTATCGACCACCGGTGGAGTATAGTTTGTTACCCTATTTAAAAGGGCAAGGTATTGATTCAATTGATGGTTTATTTCTGACTCATGGAGATGCCGATCATATGGGAGATGCGCTGAGACTTATTGAAAAAATTTCCGTAAAAAATGTATATGTGGGTAAGGGGAGCTTGCAACATCAAAGTATTCAAAACCTTAAAAAAAATCTACCAAAAACTACTAACCTTCGAGAAGTGAATGTCAATGAAGTTATTGGGAAACATCCGTCAATAGAAGTTCTCGCTCCCAATTATATAGGAAAAGGTGAGAATGAAGATTCTCTTGTTTTAAAAACAACGATTGGCAAACTTTCTTTTTTATTTATGGGTGATTTGGGAAAAGAAGGGGAACGACAGTTATTAAAGTCATATCCCGATTTGCAAATTGATGTGATGAAACTTGGACATCATGGAAGCAAGACTTCTACAGATCAAGAATTTATTGAAAGAATTCAATTAAAACATGGGATTATTTCTGCTGGTAAAAATAACCGATTTGGACATCCTCATTCTGAAGTCTTGCAGACTTTAGCCGAAACAAACGTTAAAGTATTTCGAACAGACGAGTCAGGAATGATTCGTTATGTTTGGCAGAGGAGTCACACATTTCCTGCCGTTCAAGTTATGATTGAGGACTAGCATTTCTAAGGACTTCGTGATAGGATTACCATTGAAAGAACGGAGGGGAGTAGCATCAATACCCAAGAAGCCTTACAAGAAATTCGTACCAAAAAATTTCATTCTGTTTATTTGATTCTGGGAACGGAAGATTTTTTACAAAATCAGATTAGAGAGAGCTTTTTAACTAGCTTAGAGCTCACTCACGATGATTTGAACTTCGCCCAATTTGATTTAGAACAAGATTCCCTAGATAATGTGTTGGATGAAGCGCAATCGACACCTTTTTTCGGAGATTATCGACTAATTTTTGTTGAAAATCCTTATTTCTTAACAGCAGAGAAAAAAGCCAATGCCCCTGAACAAAATATTGAGGGCTTGTTAGACTATTTAAAAACACCATCGGATACTGCGATTGTTGTTTTTTTTGCAAAATATGAAAAGTTGGATGAACGAAAAAAAGTCAGTAAACAATTAAAAAAAGCAGCTACAGTTGTGGAAGTTCAACCAATGAAAGAGACGGAAGTTCGAAGATATTTGCAACAAATCTTAGACAATGATGGGATTTTGATGGAAAGAGAAGCTTTCGAGCTATTCATTCGATTGACAGATGTTAGCTTGTCAAAAGCAATGCACGAATTAGATAAGTTACGCTTGTATGCAGGAGAGAAAAAACGTATTCCTAAAAAAGCGGTAGAAGAGTTGATTCCCAAATCGTTGGAACATAATGTATTCGATTTGACTAATCATGTGTTAAAGGGGAATACGGAAGCTGCATTGAGATTGTATGAAGATTTGCATACTCAAGGAGAAGAAACAATCAAAATTAACGCGATTTTAATTACACAGCTACGGTTATTGATTCAAACAGCTATTTTGATGAAAGTCGGCTATCAGCAGGGCAATATTGTAGAGACATTAAAAATTCATCCTTATCGAGTAAAATTAGCGATGCAACAAACCAGGAAATTAGACTCGAATTATTTAATGAAATTGTATGATGAATTAATTGAAAATGATTACCTAGTTAAAACAGGACAAATGGAAAAAGAGTTTTTATTCCAGTTATTTGTTTTGAAAACTGGTCAACATTTAAAAAAATAAGAGTAAATAAAAAAAGGAGAAGCAAATGCTTTTCCTTTTTTTGACTATTTAGCGATTTTTTTGCTTAGACGAGATTTGTCGCGGTTAGCTTTGTTTTTGTGGATTAATCCTTTTGACTCAGCCATATCGATTGCTTTCGCAGCATCTTTGTATAACGCATCTACGTTATCAGCACCAGCTTCAACAGCTTGATCAAATTTTTTGATCGTTGTACGCATTGTGCTCAATTGAGATGAATTTTTTGTGTTAGCGACTTCGCTAGTACGTACACGTTTAATTGCAGATTCAATGTTTGGCATTTGTTTCACCTCCGAATAAAAAGTTATTATACGAAAAACGTATAAATCAACACTAGTCATTATACATAAACAAAAGGGTCATTGCAATAATAAGTCGTAAAGAATTTTTACTTAACAGAAAAAAATTACTATTTACAGTAAAACCAGAGTGAAAATTTCAGCTGCTCTATCAAAAAAAGTTTTTCTTGTCTATTTTTAATTCGAATAACTAAAGATAAAACCTATAGTGAAAGAATCGAAAAAAAGAATCAAAAACCTGTAAATAAAGGTTTTTGATTCTTTAGAAATTTACATGAAAAATGCCGAATAACCGATTAAGATAATTCCCAATACGATACGATACCAACCAAATACAGTAAAATCATTTTTCTTAATATAATTCATCAAGAATTTAATCGCAATAATTGAGACAATGAAGGAAACAAAGGTACCGACAAATAGAATAATAATTCCTTCCATATCAAAGGTATTACCATCAATGATAAATTTGCCCACTTTTAAAAGACTAGCACCAAACATTGTTGGAATTCCTAAGAAGAACGAAAACTCCGCTGAAACAAAACGAGAAGCACCAATAATAATTCCGCCAAGAATAGTTGCTCCAGAGCGAGAGGTACCAGGAATAAGAGCCAGCACTTGGAACATCCCGACCATTAATGCAAATCGATAAGTAATGTCATTAAGATTGGTAATTTTTGGTTCACGTGTCTTATTTTTTTTCTCAACAATAATAAAGGCGATTCCGTAAACAATCAACATAATTGCGACGGGTAAAAATTTATGGAAATGTTCATCTAACCAATTATCTAAAGGTAAGCCAATAATCACAGATGGAATAATCGCTACGACAACTTTAAACCATAAGGACCAAGTATCTTTTTTCTCTTCTTTCGATTTTGAAAGAGCAAAGGGATTCAATTTATTAAAATATAATACAACAACGGCCAAAATAGCTCCTAATTGAATCACCACATTAAACATCGTCATAAAGGCTTCGCTAGCATTCAATTTGATAAATTCATCAGCCAAAATTAAATGACCAGTACTGCTGATTGGCAACCATTCAGTAATTCCTTCAATAATTCCTAGAATGATTGCTTTGATAGTATTCTCAAACATTTTATACATCCTTTCATTTCTTAATAACATGAATAAGTATACCTTTTCTGGTTTAGATTACCAACATTTTTACAAAAAAAAAAAGCAAACCTTTGTGTTTGCTTCTTGAAATGCTTAGTTTATCCATTCTATAATCATAAATAACTAACTTAACTTAAGAAATTTTTAGCAATTTCTTTTCCTTGGGCCTTATACAACACTGAACCAACTTCCTCACAGTTGAATCGTCCATTTTCATAAGTTAAACGAGTCACCGAGCCATTGTCCAAGTCCATACGAATGTTGTTTTCTTCTTTTACTAAATTTAATAAAAAGGCAATCGTTAAACCATGAGAGACAATCAAGGCATTTCCTCCACCATTTTTTTCCACTCGATGAGCAATATCTTCGAACCCTGTTAAAACACGATTTCTTAATTCCTCGTATGTTTCCGCCCAATTGGCTGTGTCTGCTTGATAAATGGCTTCACATATTTCTTTAAAACTGATATCTTTTTCTACCATCTGATCATAGTCAGGAAAATCTAAGATTCGTGGCAAGACGCCCCACATTTCGGCATCATAAGCTCCTTCTAACGAACCAAAACACCATTCGCGAATTCGTTGATCTACTCTGTAAGGCAATTCTGCACCTTGAGGATGTTCACTTAAGAGAATTCGCATGGTTTCGATTGCTCGACCACTGTCACTAGAAACAGCTTCGACAAAATCTATATCTTTTAAGCCATGGGATAAATCTTGAATTCCTGCGACTCCGAATTTTGTCAAAGGTGTATCACACCAGCCTTGCACACGTTGTAAAGTATTAAACATAGTTTTGCCGTGTCTGACGATATACAGTTCAGTTTTTGTCATCTTTTTTCCTCCTAATGATTAAAAAATGGGTTCGTTTGCTTTTCGTGTCCAATTGTCGTAGCAGGACCATGACCTGGATAAACAGTTAATGAATCATCTAAGGTAAATAATTGAGTTTTAATACTTGCTAAGAGCTGTTCTAGGTTCCCTGTATAAAGGTCGGTTCGACCAATGCTACCGTTAAAAAGAGCGTCGCCAGCAATCACAAAGTCATCAAAAATAAAACTAACACTACCAATGGAATGACCAGGTGTTGGAACCACTTTAAAGTGGATTGTTCCAATAACATACTCTTTCATTTCCCATTCAAATTCTGCAGGTCTAGCCGTAATCATTAGTGATCCAGATAAATTGAGTTGAGAATCTTGTAACCAAGTCTTTTCTAAGGGGCTAACATAGACAGGAACTTGGTAAAAATCTCGTAATTCATCCACAGCGCCAATATGATCGAAATGCGTGTGGGTGAGTAGAATAGCCACAGGTGTACTTTCGGTTTGTTTGATTGCTTGGAGGATCTTTTCACTGTCTGCTCCAGGGTCAACAATCAGTAAATCATGCTCAGTCCAGACAAGGTAACAATTTTCTTCAATGGTTCCAGTTGTAATTTTTGCGATGTTCATAGAAAACCTCCTCTATTTGTTCTTAAGTCAAGTATAACTGATACCAACAATTCTCACAAAAAAAATATCGGAGTTTAGCAGAAAGAGTGAGAGTTTTTCTAAAATCTGATTAAAGTTTTCTTCCGAAAATAAAAATTGCATGAAAATTGAAGCAAAAGAAAATATTTGTCTACATGATTTTGATATACTACCTCTAGATAGGAGGGATTCAGTTGAAAAAAGTCTATTCCATATTTATTATAAGTGCTTGTCTTTGGTTATTTACGGCTTGTAGAAATAGTCCGGAAGTAATTGATACAACGGAAGCATTAGTTGTTGAGAGTATTGAACTTTCTAAAGTTGATGGACCAACCAATGTACTTTTTGTTCAAAAAAATAATAATGGATTCCCTCAAAGTCAAGGAGTGTATGATTATCACAATGGCGATTTGACGATTGTAAAACAATATATTCCTAAACGTCAGCAAAAAGAATACCCTTCGCTTCAAGAAATACAGCTTAATCCAATTAAAACGGATTTTGAAAATACCTTTACTGAGATAGTATGGGCCAGTGATCCTTATCAAGTCTACGAGGAAACTCAAAAAGACACATTACTTGCAATTGATGAAGAGAAAATTGAATTTTATTATCAAGAGTTCCAGAAAATTTTCTATTTTGATAAAGAAGACAAAACAATTGTTAGAGATGATAATTATGTAGAATATACCGTCCAATATGACGATTAATTAGGAGCAGAAAATTGATTTTAATCAATTTTTCTGTTCCATTTTTATTCTTTTATTCGTTACTAGAATAAAAGGAGGAAAAAACTATGGAAATTTTTTTTAAGCGAATTGAGAGTTCGAATATTTTGTATGTCTTGTCATTATTAGGAATCGCGATGGTGATTGATTTTTTTAGTGGGATTATCGTAGCTTTCATCAAAAACGAAGTCACTTCTAAAATTGGCATACATGGGATTTTGCGGAAGATTGCAAGTATGGTTTTACTGGTATTTTTCTTACCAATAGCTTACCTTTTACCGAGTCATTCTGGTGTCTTAATGCTTTATGTATTGTATACTGGCTATTTACTTTTAGAGATTCAATCCATTTTAGAAAATTACCAAAAACTGGGAATTCAAATTGAATTTTTTGTGACAGTGCTTGAACAGTTAAAAGAGCTACTAAAGAAAAAGTAAAGCCTATACTTTTTTTGGTAAAGCTCTATAATAAGAAGTTGAAGAAGGTGAGATTCATGCATAGAGGAAAAATAGCGGTTCGAAAATTAGTAGAATTTATTTTACGTAAAGGAAGTATTGATAACCGTAAAGTCAGTAACCACACAGCACAAGAAGGTGCTCGTATTCATCGTAAGATTCAAAAAGAGAGTGGTGATGGCTATCAGAAAGAAGTATTTCTCAAAATAGAAACAAAAGTAAATAAAGATACGATTATTGTTGAAGGTCGTGCAGATGGAGTTTTTGAGAAAAATGGAAATTGGATAGTAGATGAAATTAAAACTTCCGAAGTGCAATTTGAAGACTTACCAAAAGACCAAATCGAGCTCTTTTTTTATCAGGGGATGGTTTATGCTTATATTTATGCTTTAGATCACGAATTGGATGAGATCAATGTGCAACTAACCTATTATCAAACGGTAGAAGAGTTGATTACTAGAGAAGTACGTCATTTCTCATTAGCCTATTTAACTACTTTTTTCAAAGAGTTACTGGAAGAATACCATAAGTGGTTATTGTTCCAAGAAAATTGGCGTAGAATTAGAAATACAAGTTTACAAGAGCTGCTGTTTCCATATGGTGAATATCGAAAAGGCCAACGTGAATTAGCAGTGGCCGCCTACAAAACGTTACGTAATCAGCAACGTCTATTTGTTGAAGCGCCCACAGGTACAGGGAAAACAATTTCCACTTTATTTCCAGCCTTTAAAGCTCTAGGTGAAGAAAGAGCTGATCGTGTTTTTTATCTGACCGCCAAAACGATTACTCGACAAGTTGCAGAAGATGCTATTACTGCTTTGAGTGAAAAAGGGGCGCAAGCCAAAAGTGTGACCTTAACAGCCAAAGACAAAATTTGTTTTTTGGATGAACGAAAGTGCAATCCGGATGATTGCATTTACGCAAATGGTTATTACAACCGGATCAATGAAGGTTTATGGGATTTGCTCAATCATGAGAATCAATTTACCCGACCAATTATTGAAGAGTATGCCAAAAAACACCAATTATGTCCTTTTGAATTATCTTTAGATGTTAGTTTATTTTGTGATGTCATCATCGGTGATTATAATTATTTGTTTGATCCGACAGTCTATTTGCGCCGTTTTTTTGAAGAACCCGAAGAGGAATATTATTTTTTAGTTGATGAAGCACATAATTTAGTCAATCGATCAAGAGAAATGTACTCAGCGACCCTACAACAGTCAGTTTTTAAAGAGTTGAAAAGAGAATTACCAGATCAGTATAAAAAATTTCATCGAGTGATTAATAAAGTCAATCGTGAATTTAATTTGATTAAAAAAATTGCTGAAGAAGATGGTTGGACCTATCATCATCAACAACCGGCAGCAGAAGGGCTTTTGGATCAGTTGTTTAAATTTAGTGAGGTTACTAAAGAATGGTTAGCAGCTAACCCAGAAGACGCTGCCCAAGAAAAAGTCTTGTCTGTTTATTTTGACAGCCTACATTTTTTAAAGATTAGTGAATTCTACGATGATCATTATGAAACAACCATTGAAATTACATCCTATGATATGTTAATCCGTCAATTTTGTATTGAACCGGCACCATTTTTAGAAAATCGTTTGGATAAAGGAGTTAGTAGTTTGCTTTTTTCTGCAAGTTTCAGCCCGATTTCTTACTATCAAGATACTTTAGGTGGTGGAGAGGAAGCCTTGCGTTATCGTTTGGAAAGTCCTTTTCCAATTGAAAATCAACGAATTTTGGTGGCTAACTACATTCAAACCACCTATCAAAAACGGCAAGAAAGTTTGCCTTTAATCATTGAAGCGATTATGTCGATGGTAGTTGAAAAAACAGGAAATTATTTAATCTTTTTTCCTTCATATCAATATATGGATGACGCGTATGCCTTATTCAAGGATTTATTTCCTCAAGTTAAAACAATTATTCAAGATTCAAAAATGAACGAAAGTGAGCGAGAGGCTTTTTTAACTAATTTCGTGGAAGCCCCTACCGAAAACTTTGTTGGATTTTGTGTTTTAGGAGGGATTTTTTCAGAAGGAATCGATTTGAAAGGCAGTCGATTGATTGGAAGTGCGATAGTAGGTGTCGGACTCCCTCAAATTAATCATGAACAAGAATTAATCAAAGAATATTTTGATGAACGCAATCATCAAGGCTTTGAATACGCCTATCAATTACCCGGGATGAATAAAGTTCTACAAGCTGCTGGACGAGTAATCAGAGATTTAACTGATCAAGGAGTTGTTTTATTATTAGATCAACGATTCACCTCTCCAAGATATCGACAGTTGTTTCCACCACATTGGCAACAAGCCAAGATTTGCTACAAACCTCAAGAATTGGTCAAAGAACTAAAATTGTTTTGGCAAGAGAAAAACCATCTGTAATTGACCACAGATGGTTTTTAGTTTAGCGATAGTTTGTAAATTGTAATTCAATCGGTAAATCAAGTTTTCTCAATAATTGAATGACTTCTTGTAAATCATCTCTGTTTTTACCTGTTATGCGGATTTGATCGTCTTGAATTTGTGCTTTGACTTTAATTTTAGAATTTTTAATCGCAGTAGTTACTTTCTTAGCATTTTCTTTATCAATCCCACTAACTAAATCAGCGTGTTGTCGAGCTTTGGCACCTAAAGCATGTTCGGTTTCTGAGAAATGGATATTTTTAGTAGGTACGCCACGTTTCACGAATTTCCCCATCAGTACATCTTTGATTTGTTCTAACTTAAAATCATCATCCCCCACAATGGTTAATTTCTGATTATCAAATGAGATGTCTACAGTCGAACCTTTAAAGTCAAAACGATTTTTTAATTCTTTTAAGGTCATTTGAATTGCATTTTTTACTTCTTCCATATTCATTTCCGAAACTACATCAAAACTGGCATCTTTTGCCATAAGTATTTCCTCCTTTAAAAATTTCATTACTGCTAGTATATCATTTTTCTTTCAATGAATCGCTGATTTTGTGGATTGCAATTTCAAAGATTTACAAATGCCTAGAAACAAGGTATTATTTCAATAGAACAAAATGAGGAGGGAATGAGATGAGCGAAACAAGAACACAAGAAGAAGTGGAAGAAATTAAAGATCGCATCTTAACTGCCTTGGAAACAGTTATTGACCCGGAATTAGGGATTGATATTGTTAATTTAGGTTTGATATATGACGTTGCTTTTGATGGCGAGACCGGTGAGTCTATCATCAAAATGACACTGACTACCATGGGTTGTCCTTTAGCGGATGTTATTACTGAAGAAATTCATGACGCACTAAAAGATGTACCAGAAGTAGAAAAAATTGAAGTAAAATTAGTGTGGTATCCAGCTTGGACGACTGATAAAATGAGTCGTTATGCACGGATTGCTTTGGGGATTAGATAGAATAGGCTTTAAATGAAAGACTTTCTAACTTGTTTTTTACAAGTTGAAAAGTCTTTTTTACTAATATAACTGGAATGGAGTACCATGAATAATCGAACGAATCAATTATTGAAGTTTTTATCTAAGGGTTATGCAGGCATTTTGAAGGCAAATCTAGTTGGAATTTTTTTGCATGGATCTTATGTTTTAGGAAGTTACAATGAACAGATAAGTGACTTAGACTATTTAGTTGTGGTTCATCAAAAGCTAAAAGATTTTGAAAAAATTGAATTAATGGACTATACGTTAGAAAAGCTACTTCTTTTGGCTCCCAATAAAGGACGGAATTTCATATCTTGGAACTGACTAAGACACAAGGATCTAAGTTTCCTATGTCTTTTGATTTTCATTATTCAAATATGCATAAATTTAGCTATTTGGAGAATAGGCAAGATTTTATAAATAGCATGCAAGGTCAGGATGAAGATTTGGCTGCTCATATCATGATAACTAGATTATATGGTGAAATATTGATAGGTACTCCGATTAAAAATGTATTTGGCACAGTTGATAGGGAAATCTTTTTGAAAAGTATTTTTTCAGATATTAGTGATGCTGAAGCAAATATAGTAAAAGAACCTATGTATTTCATTTAAAATTTATGCAGAGTCTTAGCCTTTAAATCAGACAATTTGGTTCTTTCGAAAAAAGCTGGTGGACAATGGGGATTAAAGAATCTACCCATAAAATATAAAAAGCTCATTAAGTTAGCATTAGCTGATTACACGGGTGATTCATTAGTTTCTGCTAGTTATAATACTGAGGAGTTAAAGAAGTTTGCCAGAGATTTGATTGCATTAATTTTTGATGATTCTAAAGAATGATGAATGATTTTATTGATTTTGTCTATTGATAAAGATAAACTAATAAAAAGAATCTACAGCATTATCTTGTGGACTTTGTTGCTAAGAAAGCAGCGTGGAAAATTGAGGAGGAGTAATAGATGTTAGAAACAAATTTTGTTGATTATAATTTTGAAAATCCTTTTATGAATGCTTCAGGTGTTCATTGTATGACTCATAAGGAAATGGACGAATTGTCTGAATCTGTGGCAGGTGCTTTTGTAACGAAAAGTGCAACGATGGAACACCGTGATGGGAATCCTGAACCACGTTATTTCGATTTATCATTAGGAAGCATCAATTCTATGGGTTTACCGAATTTTGGTTTGCCGTATTATTTGGAGTATGCATTGGATCGTCAAGAAAAATTTGAAACACCTATGTTTTTCTCGATTGCCGGAATGAGTGTAGAAGAAAATATTGAAATGTTAAAAGTAATTCAAGAAAGTGACTATAACGGAATCACTGAATTAAATTTATCTTGTCCTAACGTTCCTGGAAAACCTCAAGTTGCTTATGATTTTCCGCTGACAGAAGAAATCTTAACCAAGGTGTTTAGTTTTTTTACAAAACCTCTAGGAATAAAATTACCCCCTTACTTTGACTTAGCTCATTTTGATGAAATGGCAGCTGTTTTGAATAAGTTTCCACTAACTTACGTGAACTCTGTGAATTCAGTTGGAAATGCACTTTATATTGATGTTGATGAAGAGTCAGTGGTGATTAAACCCAAAGATGGTTTTGGAGGTTTAGGTGGCGAATATATCAAGCCAACTGCTTTGGCAAATGTTCGTGCCTTTTATACTCGCTTAAATCCAAGTATTAAAATTATCGGTACTGGTGGAATTAAAAACGGAAAAGATGCCTTTGAACACTTACTATGCGGTGCAACAATGTTACAAATTGGAACAGAGCTGCATAAAGAAGGTCCAGCAATTTTTGAACGTATTACTAGAGAGTTACAAGAAATTATGACTGCCAAAGGATATACTAGCGTTGATGAATTCCGTGGAAAGTTAAAATCAATTACCGATTAGAGAGGATAGTAATATGGAGTTTAGAAGAGCCGAGCTAACTGATTTACCAGAAGTAATGAAAATAGTAACAGATGCGATTCATCTTTTAGGAAGTCAAGGATCCCCTCAGTGGCAAGCTGGGTACGGTCCTGATGAGGAAAAAATCAGAACTGATATCGTAAATCAGGAATTATATGTACTAGTTAAAGAGGAAATATTAGGAATAATCGCTTTAGTGTCGGGCGTGGATCCAGTTTATTCAGCAATCAAAAATGGTAGTTGGATTGGCAATGGACCATACGTTTCCTTGCATCGAGTGGCAGTTGCTATTAAATCTTCTGGTAAAGGAGTTGCTAAACAACTATTGCGTCACTCTATTGATGAATGTATCAAAATTGGAATCATCGACATCCGAATTGATACTCATGAATTAAATATTGGGATGCAAAAAGCTATTTTAGCGTGTGGTTTTGAATTCCGAGGTGAAGTATGTTTCCCTATTCCTCATGGAGAAAGAAAAGCCTATCAATTTATTCCTAAATAAGAATAGCTTACACGGATTTGTCCTTGGTAGTTTCATTTTTTTCTACTAAAACATAATCTCAGTCTTGTCACCGGTTAAAAGTCTTTTTAAGATAAGAAACGAAAAAAACGCTTAAAAAAGAAAAAGATTACTAAAAAATAATTTAAAAATATTATTGAGAGATATGAAGCAATGATAGAACATCCTGAGATTAATGAATGAACGTTTTTTTATCTAGAAGAAGAAACAATTCTAAAAAGAGAGGAGAATAATATGGAATTTAGAAGAGCCGATTTGACTGATTTACCAGAAGTAATGAAAATAGTAACAGATGCGATTCATCTTTTAGAGAGACAAGGAACACCTCAATGGCAAGCTGGGTACAGTCCTGATTAGGAAAAAATCAGAACGGATATCGTAAATCATGAGTTGTACGCACTGGTTGAAAAAGAAATATTAGGAATGATTGCTTTAGTTCAAGGGATTGATCCATTTTATACAGCTATCAAGAATGGTAGTTGGTTAGGCAATGACACCTATGTTTCTTTACATCGAGTAGCAGTAGCTATTGATGCATCGGGTAAAGGCATAGCAAAAAACTTTTGCATTATTCTATTGAAGAAAGTATAAAACATGGACTGACAGATATTCGAATTGACACCCATGAATTAAATATAGGTATGCAAAAAGCTATTTTAGCTAGTGGATTTGAATTTCGAGGGGAACTTTATTTTCCTATGCCTCACGGGGAAACACAAGCATATCAATTTATTGCGAAATAAAAAATTTTTTTAGAGTTCAATCCTAATACTCAAATTTTTCCTATTAAAAGCTATTTTCAGACTTGTCACCAGATAAAAGTCTTGTTAAGATAGGAAACGAAAAGGACGGTGCAAGGATGAAAAAACGTTTAAAAAAGAAAAAAGCTTATAAGAAATACATTAAAGATATTTTTGAGGGATATGAAGCGATGCTAGAAAATCCTGAGATCAATGAATTGAAGTTTTCTTATCTAAAAGAAGAAACGATCCTGAAAAGAGACGACGAACGAAACATTCGTTTTAGAACTAGAGATGCTGTCTAAATAAAAAAAGGAAAGTATGGCTACTGATTAGCTAAACTTTCCTTTTTTTATTTATAAATACCATAGTAGATAAAGGAAATTGATTCGTTTAATAAGTTTCATAGAACTATTTTAAAAAAATATAGGATTATAGTTGACGTAAATCTGATTTTTTGTTATAGTTACTTAGTTGCTGAAAACAGTAGATCAGTTAGTTGAAAAACTTCTGAAAAAAAACTTTTATAAAATGGTTGACATTTACTTGGTCAGCTGATATGATATAAAAGTTGCTAACACAGCACAACGTAGACCTTTGAAAACTGAACAAAGCAAGCAAACGAACCAAATGTGTAGGATGCTTCTTTTATAGAAGCAAACAACAACAAGCAAGCAGTAATGCTAGCAACGTTAATTTTATGAGCTTAACAATCGCAAGATTGTTTTCAAATTTTTTTATGAGAGTTTGATCCTGGCTCAGGACGAACGCTGGCGGCGTGCCTAATACATGCAAGTCGAACGCTTCTTTTTCACCGAACTTCGGTTCATCGAAAAAGAGGAGTGGCGAACGGGTGAGTAACACGTGGGTAACCTGCCCATCAGAAGGGGATAACACTTGGAAACAGGTGCTAATACCGTATAATGCTTTTTCTCGCATGAGAGCAAGCTGAAAGGCGCTTTTGCGTCACTGATGGATGGACCCGCGGTGCATTAGCTAGTTGGTGAGGTAACGGCTCACCAAGGCCACGATGCATAGCCGACCTGAGAGGGTGATCGGCCACACTGGGACTGAGACACGGCCCAGACTCCTACGGGAGGCAGCAGTAGGGAATCTTCGGCAATGGACGAAAGTCTGACCGAGCAACGCCGCGTGAGTGAAGAAGGTTTTCGGATCGTAAAACTCTGTTGTTAGAGAAGAACAAGGATGAGAGTAAAATGTTCATCCCTTGACGGTATCTAACCAGAAAGCCACGGCTAACTACGTGCCAGCAGCCGCGGTAATACGTAGGTGGCAAGCGTTGTCCGGATTTATTGGGCGTAAAGCGAGCGCAGGCGGTTTCTTAAGTCTGATGTGAAAGCCCCCGGCTCAACCGGGGAGGGTCATTGGAAACTGGGAGACTTGAGTGCAGAAGAGGAGAGTGGAATTCCATGTGTAGCGGTGAAATGCGTAGATATATGGAGGAACACCAGTGGCGAAGGCGGCTCTCTGGTCTGTAACTGACGCTGAGGCTCGAAAGCGTGGGGAGCAAACAGGATTAGATACCCTGGTAGTCCACGCCGTAAACGATGAGTGCTAAGTGTTGGAGGGTTTCCGCCCTTCAGTGCTGCAGCTAACGCATTAAGCACTCCGCCTGGGGAGTACGACCGCAAGGTTGAAACTCAAAGGAATTGACGGGGGCCCGCACAAGCGGTGGAGCATGTGGTTTAATTCGAAGCAACGCGAAGAACCTTACCAGGTCTTGACATCCTTTGACCATCCTAGAGATAGGACTTTCCCTTCGGGGACAAAGTGACAGGTGGTGCATGGTTGTCGTCAGCTCGTGTCGTGAGATGTTGGGTTAAGTCCCGCAACGAGCGCAACCCTTATTGTTAGTTGCCATCATTTAGTTGGGCACTCTAGCGAGACTGCCGGTGACAAACCGGAGGAAGGTGGGGATGACGTCAAATCATCATGCCCCTTATGACCTGGGCTACACACGTGCTACAATGGGAAGTACAACGAGTCGCGAAGTCGCGAGGCTAAGCTAATCTCTTAAAGCTTCTCTCAGTTCGGATTGTAGGCTGCAACTCGCCTACATGAAGCCGGAATCGCTAGTAATCGCGGATCAGCACGCCGCGGTGAATACGTTCCCGGGCCTTGTACACACCGCCCGTCACACCACGAGAGTTTGTAACACCCGAAGTCGGTGAGGTAACCTTTTTGGAGCCAGCCGCCTAAGGTGGGATAGATGATTGGGGTGAAGTCGTAACAAGGTAGCCGTATCGGAAGGTGCGGCTGGATCACCTCCTTTCTAAGGAATAGTACGGAGACTACACAGTCGATTGCAACACGCTTTGTTCAGTTTTGAGAGGTTTACTCTCAAACGATTGTTCATTGAAAACTGGATAGATAAAGCAACAAATAATCAAAACAAACCGAGAACACACCGCGTTGAATGAGTTTTTTAAGAAGTTCAATTGCAACTTTTTCTTGATAAAGCTTCTATCGCTAGAAGTACTTTATCAAAACCCAACCGTAAGGTTGATAAGGTTAAGTGAATAAGGGCGCACGGTGGATGCCTTGGCACTAGGAGCCGATGAAGGACGGGACGAACACCGATATGCTTTGGGGAGCTGTAAGTAAGCTTTGATCCAGAGATTTCCGAATGGGGGAACCCAGCATCTTTGATAGGATGTTACTATTAAGTGAATACATAGCTTAATAGAGGTAGACGCAGAGAACTGAAACATCTAAGTACCTGCAGGAAGAGAAAGAAAATTCGATTCCCTGAGTAGCGGCGAGCGAAACGGGAAAAGCCCAAACCAACAAGCTTGCTTGTTGGGGTTGTAGGACTCCGATATGGTAGTCTTTTCAGATAGTCGAACAACTTGGAAAAGTTGGCCAGAGTGGGTAAAAGCCCCGTAGGCGAAAGATGGAAAGCACCTAGGAGGATCCTGAGTACGGCGGAACACGAGGAATTCCGTCGGAATCCGGGAGGACCATCTCCCAAGGCTAAATACTCCCTAGTGACCGATAGTGAACCAGTACCGTGAGGGAAAGGTGAAAAGCACCCCGGAAGGGGAGTGAAATAGAACCTGAAACCGTGTGCCTACAACAAGTTAAAGCCCGTTAATGGGTGATAGCGTGCCTTTTGTAGAATGAACCGGCGAGTTACGATTGCATGCGAGGTTAAGTTGAAGAAACGGAGCCGTAGCGAAAGCGAGTCTGAATAGGGCGAATGAGTATGTAGTCGTAGACCCGAAACCATGTGATCTACCCATGTCCAGGTTGAAGGTGCGGTAAAACGCACTGGAGGACCGAACCCACGTACGTTGAAAAGTGCGGGGATGAGGTGTGGGTAGCGGAGAAATTCCAAACGAACTTGGAGATAGCTGGTTCTCTCCGAAATAGCTTTAGGGCTAGCGTCGAAGTGAAGAATGATGGAGGTAGAGCACTGTTTGGACTAGGGGCCCATCTCGGGTTACCGAATTCAGATAAACTCCGAATGCCATACATTTATATTCGGCAGTCAGACTGCGAGTGATAAGATCCGTAGTCGAAAGGGAAACAGCCCAGACCACCAGCTAAGGTCCCAAAATAACTATTAAGTGGAAAAGGATGTGGGGTTGCACAGACAACTAGGATGTTGGCTTAGAAGCAGCCACCATTTAAAGAGTGCGTAATAGCTCACTAGTCGAGTGACCCTGCGCCGAAAATGTACCGGGGCTAAATAGTTTACCGAAGCTGTGGAGTGCACCTTAAGGTGCATTGGTAGGAGAGCGTTCTAAGGGCGTTGAAGGTAGATCGTGAGGACTACTGGAGCGCTTAGAAGTGAGAATGCCGGTATGAGTAGCGAAAGACAGGTGAGAATCCTGTCCACCGTATGACTAAGGTTTCCTGGGGAAGGCTCGTCCGCCCAGGGTTAGTCGGGACCTAAGCCGAGGCCGAAAGGCGTAGGCGATGGACAACAGGTTGATATTCCTGTACCCGTCTCTTTTGTTTGAGCAATGGAGGGACGCAGGAGGCTAAGGAAAGCAGACGATTGGAAATGTCTGTCCAAGCAACGAGTCTAAGTGAGAGTCAAATGCTTTCATTTGTGAAGGATGAGTTGTGATGGGGAGGGAAATAATAGTACCGAAGTTCCTGATGTCACACTGCCAAGAAAAGCTTCTAGCAAGAAAGAAACGGCCCGTACCGCAAACCGACACAGGTAGTCGAGGAGAGTATCCTAAGGTGAGCGAGAGAACTCTCGTTAAGGAACTCGGCAAAATGACCCCGTAACTTCGGGAGAAGGGGTGCTGCTCTAAGAGCAGCCGCAGTGAATAGGCCCAAGCGACTGTTTATCAAAAACACAGGTCTCTGCAAAATCGAAAGATGAAGTATAGGGGCTGACGCCTGCCCGGTGCTGGAAGGTTAAGAGGAGTGCTTAGCGTAAGCGAAGGTACGAATTGAAGCCCCAGTAAACGGCGGCCGTAACTATAACGGTCCTAAGGTAGCGAAATTCCTTGTCGGGTAAGTTCCGACCCGCACGAAAGGCGTAACGATTTGGGCACTGTCTCAACGAGAGACTCGGTGAAATTTTAGTACCTGTGAAGATGCAGGTTACCCGCGACAGGACGGAAAGACCCCATGGAGCTTTACTGTAGTTTGATATTGAGTGTCTGTACCGCATGTACAGGATAGGTAGGAGCCGAAGAATTCGGGACGCAAGTCTCGAAGGAGGCAATGGTGGGATACTACCCTTGCGTTATGGCCACTCTAACCCGCACCACTAATCGTGGTGGGAGACAGTGTCAGATGGGCAGTTTGACTGGGGCGGTCGCCTCCTAAAAGGTAACGGAGGCGCCCAAAGGTTCCCTCAGAATGGTTGGAAATCATTCGAAGAGTGTAAAGGCAGAAGGGAGCTTGACTGCGAGAGCTACAACTCGAGCAGGGACGAAAGTCGGGCTTAGTGATCCGGTGGTTCCGCATGGAAGGGCCATCGCTCAACGGATAAAAGCTACCCTGGGGATAACAGGCTTATCTCCCCCAAGAGTCCACATCGACGGGGAGGTTTGGCACCTCGATGTCGGCTCGTCGCATCCTGGGGCTGTAGTCGGTCCCAAGGGTTGGGCTGTTCGCCCATTAAAGCGGCACGCGAGCTGGGTTCAGAACGTCGTGAGACAGTTCGGTCCCTATCCGTCGCGGGCGTTGGAAATTTGAGAGGAGCTGTCCTTAGTACGAGAGGACCGGGATGGACTTACCGCTGGTGTACCAGTTGTCTCGCCAGAGGCATCGCTGGGTAGCTATGTAGGGAAGGGATAAACGCTGAAAGCATCTAAGTGTGAAGCCCACCTCAAGATGAGATTTCCCATTTCTTTAAGAAAGTAAGAACCCTGAAAGATGATCAGGTAGATAGGTCAGAAGTGGAAGTGCAGTGATGTACGGAGCGGACTGATACTAATCGTTCGAGGACTTAACCAAAGAAAAAAAGTAAAATTGCCGTTCGAAGAACGTTTTGATTATCGTTTTATCATCCAGTTTTGAGTGAGCAATCACTTAAAAATCAAATAGTGTGGTGGCGATAGCGAGAAGGATACACCTGTTCCCATGCCGAACACAGAAGTTAAGCTTCTTAGCGCCGATTGTAGTTGGGGGTTTCCCCCTGTGAGAGTAGGACGTCGCCACGCAAATATAAAAGACTTGATCTGAGGATTGAGTCTTTTTTTGTTTTTAAATAACCTTAAAATAACAAAAAAGCACATGGAATCTGATATTATTGATTCCGTGTGCTTTATGTTTTTTAAAAATGTCGATATAAACCTACGACCAGACCTAATATTTTAACGTTGGGTAAAATGATAGGTTCCATATAATCATTTTCTGGTTGTAAGCGTATATGAGTTGTTTCTTTATAAAACCTTTTACAAGTGGCTTCATCTTCATCAGTCATGGCAATAACAATGTCTCCATTACGTGCAATATCTTGTTTACGAATAATTACTTGATCCCCATCTAAAATACCAGCATTAATCATGCTCTCTCCTCGAATAGTCAACATAAATAATTGTCCACTATCATTCATTAAATTGGGTGGGATCGGAAAGAAATCTGAAGCTTCTTCGATCGCTAAGATAGGCTCTCCGGCAGTAACGATTCCTAGTAATGGAATATTTTGTTGTTGCGCACCGATAGCTTCCAATCCGCTAGCAGTTAATTCAATTGCTCGTGGTTTAGTAGGGTCTCTTTGGATAAGTCCCTTTTTTTCTAAACGGGATAAGTGACCATGAACCGTTGACGTTGAAGAAAGTTGAACAGCTTCTCCAATTTCTCTAACAGTGGGTGGGTAACCTTTGGCATTGACACGCTCATGAATAAATTTAAGTACTTCCAGCTGTCTATTTTCTGTACGTTTTGCCAAAATAAGCACCTGCTTTCTTATTTATAATAAATTTTTAAATGAAATAAAATTCTTTATTTGACTAAATTTAGTGTAACATAACTATAATTAAAATTCAAACAGATGTTCGCTTTTTTGTTTTGATTGTATTTTCTTACTCTTTTGTATAATATAGTAGAGAAAGGGGTAGAGCCATGTTATCAAAAGAAAAAATCGAACGAATTAATGAATTAGCGAAAAAGAAAAAAGCAGAAGGTTTAATGGAGCACGAACAAAAAGAGCAACATGAGTTAAGACAAGAATATCTTCAAGCCTTCAGAGGTGGAATGAAACATCATATCGAGGGAATGAAAATCGTTGATCTGGAAGGTAAAGATGTAACACCTGAAAAATTAAAGGAACTTCAAAAGAAAAAAGGCCTACACAATAGAAAATAGATCTGCTTGTTGGAAAACTATTGCTAAATGGTAGGGTATCTTTTATAATAGAACAGTAATATAGGTAAAAAAAACCTAAATAGGAGGCGTTAATATTGTTTGATAAAATTGACCAGCTAGGTGTTGATACGCTACGTACTTTGAGTATTGATGCTGTTCAAAAAGCAAATTCTGGACATCCAGGATTGCCAATGGGAGCTGCTCCAATGGCTTATGCATTATGGACAAAACATTTGAAAGTAAACCCAAAAACTTCTCGAAATTGGGTGGATCGAGATCGCTTTGTATTGTCAGCAGGACACGGATCAGCGTTACTATATAGCTTGTTGCATTGTGCAGGTTATGATGTTACGACAGACGATTTAAAAAATTTCCGTCAATGGGATAGCCGCACACCTGGACATCCAGAAGTTGGACATACTGATGGTGTAGAGGCAACTACTGGTCCACTTGGACAAGGAATTGCAATGGCTGTTGGTATGGCAATGTCAGAAGCACATTTAGCTGCAACTTATAACCGCGATAATTTTAATGTTGTAGATCACTACACTTATTCATTATGTGGTGATGGTGATTTAATGGAAGGTGTATCTCAAGAAGCTGCTTCTATGGCTGGACATATGAAATTGGATAAACTAATCGTTTTATATGATTCAAATGACATTTCTTTAGACGGACCAACTTCAAAAGCCTTTACTGAAAATGTTGGTAAACGTTTTGAAGCTTATGGTTGGCAACATATTTTAGTAGAAAAAGGTACAGATTTAACAGCAATTTCAAAAGCAATTGATGAAGCAAAAGCAGAAACAACAAAACCAACATTGATTGAGATAAAAACAGTCATCGGGTTTGGTGCTCCAAATCAAGGGACTTCTGCCGTACATGGTGCTCCTCTAGGTGCTGAAGGAATTAAAGCTGCCAAAAAAGCTTATGCCTGGGAAACACCAGAATTTGAAGTTCCAGAAGAAGTTGCTACTCGCTTTAAAGAGACAATGGTGGACAAAGGTGCTGAGTATGAAGCAGCTTGGAATGAATTATTTGCTGAATATGAAAAAGCTCATCCTGAATTAGCTGCACAGTTTAAACAAGCTTTTTCTGGTGAACTTCCAGAAAATTGGGATGCTGAATTACCAACTTATGAAGTTGGGTCAAGTCAAGCGAGTCGTGTTTCAAGTAAAGATATGATTCAAGCTTTATCAAAAGCTGTTCCAAGTCTATGGGGAGGATCTGCTGATTTATCTGCATCAAATAATACAATGGTAGCAGATGAGACAGATTTCCAACCTGGCCAATACCAAGGTCGTAACATTTGGTTTGGTGTTCGGGAATTTGCAATGGCAGCGGCTATGAATGGGATTCAATTACATGGAGGAACTCGCGTATATGGAGGAACATTCTTTGTATTTGTTGACTATTTACGTCCTGCAGTTCGTTTGGCAGCTATTCAAGGCGTACCGGTAACTTATGTGCTTACCCATGATTCAGTAGCTGTAGGGGAAGATGGACCTACTCATGAGCCTGTAGAACAATTATCTAGCTTGCGTGGAATTCCAAACCTACAAGTTATTCGTCCAGCAGATGGTAATGAAACAAGAGCAGCTTGGAAAATCGCAATGACAACCAATGATAAACCGACGATATTAGTCTTAAGTCGTCAAAATTTACCAGTGATTGAAGGTACAAAAGAAGCAGCTGATGAAAATGTAGCAAAAGGTGGCTATGTTATTTCTCCTCAAAAAGGTGAAAAACCAGAAGGGATTCTAATTGCAACTGGTTCAGAAGTAAATCTTGCTGTGGAATCACAAAAAGCTTTAGCTGAAGAAGGCATAGATGTTTCGGTTGTATCTCTACCAAGTTTTGATTTATTCGAAGCACAATCAGACGAGTATAAAAATAGTGTATTACCTAAAGGCGTGAAAAAACGTGTAGCTATTGAAGTGGGTGCATCATTTGGCTGGGCTAAATACGTAAAATGTCATGGTAAAACAGTCACTATTGATCGTTATGGTGCCTCTGCTCCGGGAGATAAAGTATTAGAAGAATACGGATTTACTGTTGAGAATGTTGTTTCTACATTTAAATCTATTTAAAAATCTTAAAATATTCGAAGTTATTTGAAAATAGCTTCGAATATTTTTTATTCTAAAAAACTTTTAAAAAACTCACTAAATAGTTATGACTGATGTAAAGAGAATTTAACAAGATTGTTAAAATATTGATAATCAAAATGATTGTTTTGTTTTTTAATATAGCATACAATAAAGTACAAGAAATGCTTTTGTAGTTTTTTTAAAGTTTTTAGGAGGATTTTATGACGTATAAAACACGTAGCGAAAGACATGAGAAAAAACATCAGAATAAAACGTTCGATAAAAAGACTTTATTACCATTGGTAGGTTCAACTTTGATTGTTGCTCCAACAGTGGCGATGTTAGCACCACAGACAGTTGATGCGCAAGAATATCAAGTATCTGAAAATAGCGCAGAACAATTAATTAATCAAATCGGCTGGACAGCGGCAGACATTGCAGCTAGTAATGATTTATATGCATCAGTTATGATTGCGCAAGCTATATTGGAAACAGGTAATGGAACATCCTTACTTTCCGCAGCACCATATTATAATTTGTTTGGTGTTAAATCTTACGGTGAAGAAGCAACTGTTTGGTTGCCAACGCTTGAATTTTTAGAAGGTCAATGGGTGACTTTAACTGAACCTTTTAGAGCGTATGGTTCTTATTGGGAATCTTTGCAACATCATGCAGCGATTTTAACGAGTCATAGCTATTCTACTGGTGTAGCAAATTATGCAGGTACATGGAAAAGTCAGACAACTAGTTACTACGATGCAACAGCTTATTTAACTGGACGGTATGCCACAGATCCTAGTTATAATCAAAAATTAAATTGGCTGATAGAAGCATATAATTTAACAAGATTTGATACACCTTCAGAAGCTATTAACTACACTTATACTGAAACTAATGTAAGTACAGCAAGCACAACGACTTCTGCTAGTGGCACTGGTGTTCACACTGTGGTCGCAGGAGACACCTTATGGGATTTAGCTACTAATTATGGTTATTCTGTTGATCAATTAATGGCTAATAATGGTTTAACAAGTGATTTAATTGTTGTAGGTCAACAATTAAGCGTTTAATTTCAGTGAACAATAAAATCAATCATGAACCATATTCTTTTCTTTATGTGAGAAAAGAATATGGTTCTTTCTTGCTCTTTGAAGGATAATAATTGATAGATGAAAACTATCACTACCTCTAAAACACAGCAAACCGCTGATAGTGCGGAAATTAACGTTTGCTAAGCGAAATCCATTTCGATAAAATAAGTAAAAGAGAGAGTTATTAATTCGCTTTGAAGGATGAAGCTTTATTTTTTAAACTTTAGATTTTAATACAGCAAATAGAAATACGGAGGAATCAAACATGACAAAAATTTATCAAACTGCAACAGAGCTTGTAGGAAATACTCCCGTTGTGAAATTGAACAATATTGTTCCAGAAGGAGTAGCAGATGTTTACATTAAATTAGAGGCATTTAATCCAGGAGGTAGCGTTAAAGATAGAATTGCGCTTAATATGATTGAAAAAGCGGAAGAAAGTGGTCTGTTAACGGAAGGTGCAACAATTATTGAACCAACTTCTGGCAATACTGGAATTGGTCTAGCGATGATTGGTACTGCTAAGGGATACCGTGTTATATTGGTGATGCCTGAAACAATGAGTATCGAGCGTCGTAAATTAATGAAAGCATATGGAGCGGAATTAATTTTAACTCCTGGAGCAGATGGAATCTCTGGTTCTATCAATAAAGCAAAAGAGCTTGCAGAGGAAAAAGGATATTTTATGCCACTTCAATTTGATAATCCAGCAAATCCTGAGATACACGCCAAAACAACAGCAAAAGAAATTATAGAGGTTTTTGGCGAAGATCTAGATGCTTTTGTTTCAGCAATTGGGACAGGAGGAACTATTACCGGTGTAGGACATGAGTTAAAGGCTGTCAATTCTGAAACTAAAATCATAGGTGTTGAACCAACTGAATCATCTGTATTAAATGGTAACCCTCCTGGTCCACACAAAATTCAAGGGATTGGTACTGGTTTTGTTCCAGCAGTGTTAGATGTTAATGTTTATGATAAAGTGTATGTTGTTTCTAGTGAAGACGCGATTAAGACGGCTCGAGAAGTCGGATTTAAGGAAGGGATTTTAGTCGGAATTTCTTCTGGGGCTGCGATTAATGCAGCCATTCAAGTGGCTCAAGAGCTGGGAGAAGGAAAAAAAGTTTTAGCTATTTCTGCAGATAACGGAGAACGTTATTTGACAACAGTTCTATACGATTTTGAAGACTAATTAATTTTTATTAAAACCTATTCTGTCAGTAGATAGAATAGGTTTTTTGTTAAAAGAATAATAAAGGCAGAAGATTTGAAGAAATGACTCAGCATTGTAAGTTTGAAAAATGATAAGCTATCTTAGGAAATAGTGATAAATAAGTAGAGTTTTTATTAATCGCTGCAAAAGAATTAAAATCCTTTATTCATATTGTAAAATTAGGTATAAAAAACTAGAAAAAATGGATAACTCATAGTATGATTAAAAGGATAAAAGAATGGAGGAAATCCTGTGACGACATTTGATGATGCACTAAAACATCTAAAAGAGGAAAATATTCGCATCACACCACAGCGAATTGCCATTTTAGAGTTCTTAGCAAGTGCTGAGAGTCATCCAACTGCCGAAGATATCTATCGTGCGATTGAAATAAAATTTCCTGGTATGAGTGTGGCAACTGTCTATAATAATTTGCGACTTTTTACCGATATTGGTTTTGTCAAAGAGATGAGTTATGGCGATGCTTCTAGTCGCTTTGATTTTCATACGGATCCTCATTACCATGCTATTTGTAAAAAATGTGGGAAAGTGGCAGATTTCCATTATCCTGGATTAGAGGATGTTGAAATGGCTGCCCAACAATTGACAGGCTATATAATTAGTTCACATCGTTTGGAAGTTTATGGACTGTGTCCAGATTGTACTGAAGGAGGAAATAAATAAATGCGTATTATTCAAACAGAGAAAGCCCCTCAAGCGATTGGTCCTTATGTTCAAGGTAGAATTGCCAACGGATTTTTATTTGCATCAGGTCAAGTTCCTCTTGATCCTGTGACAGGGGAAGTAGTTGGTACCACAATTCAAGAACAGACGGAACAAGTATTAAAGAATATTTCCGCTATTTTAGAGGAAGCGAAATTAACGGCGGATCAAATTGTTAAAACAACTTGTTTTCTGAAAAATATGGATGATTTTGTCGTCTTTAACGAAGTCTATAGTACCTTGTTTACAGAGTTTTTACCGGCTCGTTCAGCTGTAGAAGTAGCACGTTTACCGAAAGATGTTTTAGTAGAAATTGAAATTATAGCGACAGTTTCTGAAAAATAACCGTAAAAGAGGTGCGACATGTAAATGCTGCACCTCTTTATAAATGAAGAAATAAGGAGTGAAAGAAAATGATTTCACTTAAAGATTACTTGGCAAGTGGTCAAACAGTATTATCTAATCAACTGATTGATCATTATCATGATTTAGGAATGTCTAATCATGAATTTTTATTATGGATGCAATTATATCGTTATCATGAAGCTGGAGAAGGATTCCCTGATTTAGCAGCTGTTGCTGAAGTGATGTCTATTAGTCAGGAAGAAATTTATCGTTTATTAAACCAATTAGTCCAAAATAATTTAATTAGTATCGAATCCAAACTGGTAGCTGGTAAGAGAAGTGACTATTATGATTTTTCTCCAACTTATGAAAAATTGGGTGCTTTACAACAACAACGCAATAAGAAAGATGAACAACAAAACTTTGAGTTCAAAGTTCAAAGTTTGTATCAAATGTTTGAAACAGAATTTGGTCGGGCTTTGTCTCCAATTGAATATCAAAGAATTGGACAATGGTTGGAAGAAGATCAATACAAACCAGAATTAATTCAATTGGCCTTAAAAGAAGCGGTTCTTAATCAGGCGTATAGTTTGAATTATATTGATCGAATTCTACTTAGTTGGGAACGTAAAAATATTACGACACAACAACAAGTAGAAGAAGAAAGTAAACGACGCAAACGTCAAATGTTGCAAAAAGAAACATCAAATACTGAAAAAAAATTACCAAAAATTTCCATGCACAACTGGTTAGAAGAGGAGTAATCAATGATAAGTAAAGAAAAAACAATGCTTGCTTTAGAAAAAATGTATGCAATGTTTCCAGAAGCTCACGGCGAATTGAACTATGAGACTCCTTTTCAACTATTGATTGCTGTAATTCTTAGTGCACAGGCAACAGATGTTTCTGTAAATAAAGTAACACCTGCTTTATTTGAGGTGTTTCCTACACCAGAAACTTTAGCAGAAGCACCTTTAGAAGAAATTACCGAAAAAATTCGAACGATTGGGTTATTTAGAAATAAAGCTAAAAATATCAAAGCATGTGCCCAACAGTTATTAGAAAAATTCGATGGACAAGTTCCACAAACAAGAGAAGAGTTGATATTACTTCCGGGAGTGGGTAGAAAAACTGCAAATGTCGTATTGGGAGATGCTTTTGATATCCCTGCAATTGCTGTAGATACTCATGTAGAACGGGTATCCAAACGTTTAAGAATTTGCAAGTTAAACGCCAATGTTATTGAAGTCGAAGAAACGCTTATGCGTAAAGTACCGGAAGAATTATGGGTTAAAACTCATCACACGATGATATTTTTTGGTCGCTATCATTGTATTGCACGCTCTCCAAAATGTGAAAAATGTCCATTATTAGACATGTGTCAAGAAGGAAAAGAACGTATGCGAGTATAAAAAAAGTGATTCACTCAGCAATATCTGCTGGGTGAATCACTTTTTTAGTTCAAGTCTTTTTCTAAGTTGTGATTTATTGCCCGTCCTCAGAAGGTGGATTTTCCTCAACCGGTGCTTCAGATGATTCAGGTGGTGTTGGTTGCTCCTCCTCCGAAGAGCTTGGAGGTGTGGTCTCTTCGGAGCTTTCCTCAGTTGGTTCTGGTTCCACTTCAGTCTCGCTAGTTTCAGAGGTAGATTCCTCAGTCGTACTTTCCTCAGTCGTACTTTCCTCAGTGGTAGAAGTCTCGGTAGTACTTTCTACAGTTGAAGAATAAGAAGGTTGAGGTTGCTCGTAATGATCTTCCAAATACAATTCATTACCCACACGAATCAATCCATCTGGCATTGTCCAATCCTCATTTACTAAAGAGGAAGAGACGTATTGCATCAATAAACGATAAACAGTAGCTGCAATATGAGAAGATTGACTAGTGATCGGTGTATTTTGTTCACGATAACCTGTCCAAACTGCCAACGAATAATGTGGTGAATAGCCAACAAAGTTTGAATCTGGTGAAGGAGAATCTACATTTGTCAAATTAGCTAATTGCTCATCTGTGTAATTAGATGTTCCAGTTTTTCCAGCATGGTATAAGCCCGGAATGGTCGCGTTTGATCCATTTGCTGGAGCGACAACTCCTTTAAGCATATCAGTAATCATGTAAGCAGTGGTTGCTTTCATCGCACGACTACTTTCAGATTGGAAAGCATTGACTTCCTCAGAACCGTCATGATAAACAACTCGGTTAACGTAACTAGGTTTGTTATAAATACCACCGTTAGCAAAGGCTGCATAAGCTGCTGCCATTTTCAAACTAGAGACACCATAATATTTTTCCTCATCCAAGACACTTGTATTACTTGAAATGGCATTAGATTGCTCTAGATTCTCATAGTAGATTCCTAAACCGGATAAGAATTCGGAAATCTTGTCAGCACCAACTTCCCAAAATAATTTAGCAGCAGGTACATTCCGAGATAAAACAAGGGCTTGGCGCATCGTCATACTGCCCATATAACGACGATCCCAGTTATTAATGGCAATATTGGTTCCTTCATAATTATAAGGCTCATCCACAATGATTTTTCCAGTCGAATAATTCAAATACTCAATTGCTGGACCATAATCGACAATTGGTTTAACAGTAGAACCGAAGTCACGACGATTATTAGTAGCAAGATTTTCATTTAAGATACTAGCCTCATCAAAGTTACGACCACCAATTTGTGCACGAACTTTTCCGGTATCAGCTTCAATTAAGGTTGCTGCAACTTGCATTTCGTCATCAGGATAGTCAGTTACGTATTCGTCAGTGTTTACGATATCATACAAGCGTCTTTGGGCATCCATATCAAGGTTAGTATAGATATCTAAACCACCTTGATAAGGATCTTGCCCAGTTTTTTCATATACTTCTTGTAGTACTTCACTTAAATAATTATCAAAATATTTCCAGTTGTTATTCTTAGTAGAAATATCTTGTAATCCTTCAGTAATTGGCACAGCAACTGCTTGATCATATTCTGTTTGGGTAATTTTTTCATTTTGAAGCATTGTTAATAGAACAATATCTCGTCTATATTTAGCATTTTCTTCATAAGCATAAGGATCAAAATCAGAAGGGGCGTTAGGAATCCCAGCGATAAGAGCAGTTTGTGCTAAGTCAAGCTCGCCCAAAGTTTTTCCGTAAAAAGCTTCTGCGGCGGTCTCCATTCCATAAAGGCCGTTTGACATATACACTTTATTAATATAATAAGTTAAAATTTCTTGTTTTGATTTTTCTCTTTCTAATTGAACGGAAAGAACCGCTTCTTGTGCTTTGCGTTTTAAAGTTTGATCCTCGACACCTGTCGAGAAATAAGAAAGTTTGATTAATTGTTGGGTAATAGTACTTCCGCCTTGCATGCCTCCGCGAAGAACATTGTTAAGGGCTGAGCCGACAATACGAATTGGATCCACACCAATGTGATTATAGAAACGGCGATCTTCTACTGAAATAATCGCGTCTTCTAAAAGCTGAGGAACCTCATTAGGGCTGATTGTTTCTCGTTTTTCATTTCCAAGTTCGAGTAAGAAATCATCATTGGCAGCAAACATACGAGAGGTGCTAACAGTCTCTAACCGTTCATCAGATAATTCTTCGACATCACTGGCGTAATACCAAAATAGACCGATCCCTGACAGTAAAAAAACACATCCTAAGAAAAAGGCGCCGACAAAAATTTTGAAAAGAACGGAACCTATGTTTCTTTTCTTTTTTGGTTTTTTCTTTTGTTGCTTTTGGCCAGATCTTGAATTTACATCATTTGCCATTAGTTAGTTGTCTCCTTTTCATACAAATATTGATCCACCGCATCTAAATAAGGGATACGAGGAGCAATTTTTGGTGTTATTTCTATTCCTAGTTCTTCAATTAGAACTAAGGGTAATGATTTTTTGCCATTTTGTTGTTCTTCCCACAGTTCAACTAAGTGGATACTTGGAAAGAAAAAACAACGATTTAAAGTGGAAAACCAAAGTAAAACAAATGTAATTCCATCTTGTCGCAAACAATTTTTCATGTGAAGGATTTGATGCTCATGAAAATTTTTGAATGGGAAAGAAGTTTTATTTTTGGTTTCCTTTGCTTCAAAATCTAAGTAGTGTCCGCGATAAACACCATTGTAATCTGTTGTTGAAGCTTCTTTAAAATAGGCTTCTTTGATTACGGCAGCACTTCGTTTCGGATAATCCACATGAACAATTTGCACTGGTGTGGGCTTTTTATGAATGACCGCTTTTTCTCGAGTGAGATAGTATTCATTGCTCGAGTTAATGGCTTCCTCAAAGCGCATGCCCCGATTAGCAAAAGCAGATTTTTTTTCTTTTGCTTGCTTTTTTATTTTATTCGTTCCATCATAGTTATTAGGATGGCCATTTGGGTATCGAAAAACCATGGTATTCACACTCCTAGGGCACATTATACCAAAAAGACAATTAGAAAGAAAAGAGAAGGATATGCAAACCATTCAAACATTAGTCATTACAGGATATCGGAGCTTTGAATTAGGCGTTTTTCAAGACAAAGATCCGAAAATTAAAGTTATTAAGAAAGTGATAAAAAATTCTCTCCAGCAGTATGTTGAAGAGGGGTTAGAATGGGTATTAGTTTCTGGTAATCTTGGTGTCGAGATTTGGGCAGGAGAAATAGTGCTAGAATTACAAAAAGAATATCCAGAGTTAAAGTTAGGGATTATTTTCCCTTTTGAAAAATTTGGCGAACAGTGGAATGAAAAAAATCAACAAGTGTTAAATGAATTGAAGACACAGGCAAATTACGTGAATGCAACCAGTCATTCGATATATAATAACCCAGGTCAATTAAAAATTCATTCAAAATTTTTATTAGAACATTCCGGGGGAGCGCTTGTAATATATGATGAAGAATACCCTGGTAAGACGCAATTCTTCTTTCGAGATGCACAAGTTTATGCGGAAGAAAATGCCTATTTAATTGATCAAATTTCAATGGATGATTTACAAAATACGTCTTTTGATAGCGATAGTGTTTGATTTATTCAATTTTTTTGGATAGAATAGGAATGAAAAGCTAGTAGTAGCAGAATATAATCTAATGAGGTGTAATTATGGCAAATTTATTGTATAGTCCCAAAGATATTTTACAACAAGAATTTAAAACCAAAATGCGTGGATATGATCCAGTTGAAGTAGACGAATTTTTAGATGGTATCATCAAAGACTATGAAGCATACAACAAAGAAATTTTAATGTTACAAGAGGAAAATGATCGTTTGAATGCAAAAATTGCTCAATTGAGCAAGAGCCAAGCAATTAGTTCTCGTATTCAATCAGAAGCTCCTAAGAGTCAAGCAGTGACAAACTTCGATATTTTGAAACGTTTGTCAAATCTTGAAAAAGAAGTTTTTGGTAAAAAATTAGATCAAGAATATGTACCAGAATCTCGTGCGTCTCGTAGTTTTAATGAGAACTATTCACAAGCAGATGATGATTTGGAAAAAACACGTCAATTTTAATTAACGTTATTTCTGTGATTTTCGGATAATCGCGGCTTGTTTATGCAAGCTGAGGAAAGTCCATGCTCACACAAGCTGCGATGCTTGTAGTGTTCGTGCCTGGCGAAACCATAAGCTAGGGTACTTTATTAAAAGTAACGGCAGGAAAAACGGCTAAGGCTTTTTGCTATGCTCAAGTATCCTTGAAAGTGCCACAGTGACGAAGTAATAACGGAAACGTTATTAGTGGAACGCGGTAAACCCCTCGAGTGAGCAACCCAAACAATGGTAGGGGCACTTTTTGTAACGGAAATGAACGGGACAAAGAGGCAATTTTTTGATTGCAGATAGATGATTATCCAAATTATTTTGCTCCCTGTAAAATAATTGGACAAAACATGGCTTATAGAAAATCACAGTTAATCAGGGAATCCTTCCATTATGGGAGGTTTTTTTTATCAGACAATACGAACTATTTAGATAGCAAGGACCAAAATCAAAGGAGTGCAGAATGAAAGAAAATCAAGAATTTCAATTAGTTGCAACAGCTGCCAGTGGATTAGAAGCATTAGTTGGAAAAGAATTGCGTGACATGGGGATTGAATGTCAGGTTGAAAATGGAAGAGCTAGATTTAAAGGAACGATGGAGACGATTGCTAAAGCCAATTTATGGTTGAGAACAGCTGACCGGATTAAAATTGTTGTAGGTGAGTTTGATGCCTTTAGCTTTGACGAACTGTTTGAAAAAGTTAAAGCTTTGCCATGGGAAGATTTTTTACCACTAGATGCAGAATTTCCAGTCGCAGGAAAATCAATTAAGTCAAAGCTTTATAGTACACCAGATTGTCAGGCAATCACTAAAAAAGCGATTGTTAATCGTTTGAGAGATTATTACCATCGACCAGCAAGTGTTCCTTTGGCAGAAACGGGCGCTTTATTTAAGTTGGAAGTGGCTTTATTAAAAGATCATGTTATGGTGACTTTAGATACAACGGGTCCAAGTTTATTTAAGCGTGGCTATCGTTTAGAAAAAGGTGGCGCTCCATTAAAAGAAAATATGGCGGCAGCATTAGTCATGCTGACAAATTGGCGTAAAGACCGTCCTTTTGTAGATCCTGTGTGTGGTTCAGGAACGCTTTGTATTGAAGCTGCATTAATTGGACATAATATTGCTCCTGGTTTTAATCGTGAATTTGCTTGTGAATCGTGGGATTGGTTCAAATCAGAAGTCTTTGAAAAAGTTCGCGACGAAGCTGATCAAGCTGCTGATTATGACGTGGAATTAGATATTATGGGAACTGATATCAATGGTAGAATGATTGAAATTGCTCGTTCGAATGCAGAAGAAATTGGCTTAGGGGATTCGATTAGCTTCAAACAACAAGCCTTAAAAGATTTTAAAACAGAAAAAGACTACGGAGTTATTTTAGCCAACCCACCATATGGAGAACGTTTGGGGGAAGAAGAAACTGTTCGCCGTCTATATAAGGAAATGGGTGAGGTTTTCCGTCCATTAAAAACTTGGAGTAAATATATCTTAACAAGTGATTTACTTTTTGAAGAATTTTACGGAGCCAAAGCAACGAAAAAAAGAAAATTGTATAATGGAGCTTTACGAACTGATTTGTTCCAATATTGGGGAACAAGACCTCCTAGAAAACCAAGAGTTGAAGAATAATTTCCTTTGAAAATTTGATTACATCAAAGCGAAGTAGCCTAGTATATTAAAGGAGTCTACACGATGAAAGAACAAGAATTTTTACAAGAGTTAAAAGAAATTGATTTGTTACAGCAAGCGTATTCTATTTTAGAGTGGGATTCGCAAACTGGTATGCCTGAAGAAGCTAGTGATTATCGTGGCGAGGTCTCAAGTTATTTGTATGGCAAGTATTTTGAGAAAAAAGTGGGACCAACAATTACGGAAGCCATTTCTTATTTTAATGATCATCCAGAAGAATTGTCTGAAGTTGGCGAAGCAGCATTTAAATTGGTAAAAGAAGAATATGAATTAAATCATGCAGTACCAAATGAATTAATGACTGAATATTCTCGTGCTACTTCAACGGCTCACAGTGCTTGGCAGAAAGCGAGATCTTCTCGTAATTTTGATGTGTTTAAAGAAGCACTTTCTGAAAATATTCGTTTAACAAAAGCTTTAATTCCTTACTGGAAAAAAGATGAGGCAACGAATTATGACGTACTATTGAATCAATATGAACCTAATATGACAGTAGAAGTTTTAGATCCTGTTTTTTCAGAAGTAAGAGACGGCATTATGGCTATCCGTGAAGAGTTGGCGGAAAAAGGAACAGAACCAGATACAGAATTTTTATCTCGATTTATGAGTGCCGAACAACAGCGTAAATTTATTGTGAAAGTGATCGAAGATTTAGGTTATGATATGAACCGTGGTCGTTTAGATTTAACGATTCATCCTTTCGCAACAGGTATTAACCATAATGATGTTCGTATTACGACTCGTTGGAATGAGTATGATTTTTCAATGGGAACATTTGGTGTGATTCATGAAGCTGGACATGGGATGTATGAGCAAAATATTGACGAAAAATACGAATATACGCCTGTTCACGAAGGGGCTTCTATGGGTATTCATGAGTCTCAATCTTTGTTTAACGAAATTATCATCGGTAGCAATCGCTCTTTCTGGGAAACTCAATACCCATTCTTTAAAGAATGTGCAGAAGGTACATTTGATGATGTTAGCTTTGAAGACTTTTATCGTGGCTTAAAACGTACCAAAGCAAGTTTGATTCGGATTGAAGCAGACAGTTTAACTTACGTTCTGCATATTATTATTCGTTATGAAATTGAAAAAATGATTTTTAACGGTGAAGTTAATGTAGAAGACTTACCAGCAATTTGGAACGATAAATATGAAGAATATTTAGGAATTCGTCCAGAAAATGATTTGGAAGGAATTCTGCAAGATGTTCATTGGTCTGGTGCAAGTTTTGGGTATTTCCCATCTTATGCTTTAGGATATATGTACGCTGCACAATTGTTGCATGCGATGGAAAAAGAGTTAGATGTCAACCAAATTTTAGGCTCTGATGATTATTCAGCTATTAAAAACTGGTTAACAGAGCATATCCATCAATTTGGAGCGTCTAAAAAACCAAACCAAATTATTTTGGATGCTACTGGAGAGACGCTTAATCCGACCTATTTATTAACTTATTTACGAAAAATTTATTTTGACGTTTATCAAATAAATGAGTAAAACAATTTGTTTTATTACAGATAATGATTAGGGTAAATGACTCGAGCATTCTAAAAAGAAACCCTTTTTTTAGAATTGTTCGGGTCATTTGTTGGGAAATCACAAATAACTGATATTAGGGAGGAAGAAATGGAACGTTTAGATCAAGTGATAGCATTTACTAAAGAAAAATTAAATAATGAAAAAACAGGCCATGATTTTCTCCATGTTGAGCGAGTGGCACATTTATCAGCTAAAATTATTCAAGAAGACCAATTAAATGTGAATCAAGAAATTGTTTTGGCCAGTGCTTATTTACATGATGTCATTGATGATAAAGTAGTGGAAAATGAAGAATTGGCTGTAGCTGAATTAACATCTTATCTCGCATCTCTTTTATTTTCTGACGAAGAAATAACTGCTATTTTATCGATTATTCAAAATTTATCCTTTTCAAAAGAGATTGAACAAGGGAAACAAAAATTGTCTTTAGAAGGGCAAATTGTTCAAGATGCGGATCGTATTGAAGCTTTAGGTGCGATTGGTATTCTTAGAACAGCCTATTTTGGTGGCGGTCATGGTCATCCAATTCATGACGAAGACTTGGCACCAACTGCTTTTCAATCTAAAAAGGAGTATCGCAAAGGAACAACGGTAATTAATCATTTTTACGAAAAGCTATTTTTACTACCTGAAAAAATGAATACAAATGCTGCCAGAAAAGAAGCCACACGCAGAAAAAACTTTATGGAAGACTTTTTAAAAGAATTCTATGATGAGTGGAAAGTTTAATAAAATTTAATTTCAAAAGCTATTTTTTTCCATTTTGTCAGATTTTTCATATAATAGAAGAGGAAAGGAGTCAGACCGTAACATGTTTTTTCAGCATAAACTTAAACCAAAAGAACTCTCTAAAGTTATCAGTAATGTAGAAGAGTGTTTTTTTACCATTTCAGCAAAATCACTGACTCGTTCGTATCAAGTGGCAGTTTATAAATATCAAGAGGAGTACTTTGTTTTAAAAGATCCTCGAGTCTTTGAGCAAATAGAAGAAATTTGCAGTGAACTTCATGGTGATGAAGAAGAAGTTTTATCTTATATCGAACAAGCAATGGAGGACAATTTGTACTTTGTTGTCAAAGAAGACTATGTTCGATTGGATTTAGACATTTTATCCCATGGCAAACCAGTCAGACCCATAGAGGTTAAGTATTACGAATTTTTTGATATTTAAAAGCAGGATAGTGGTCGGTTTCGACCTTCTGTCCTGCTTTTTAATCGTATTATTTCGTTTGTAGACGAATGACTTTTAATCGTTTATATCCACGGTAAGCATTCAAGATAATTAGCAAAATACCTATTGCTAGTGGAATGAGCAGTAGATAGAGGGGATAACCATATGTGTCTTCTAGGAAAGACTGATTCGTGTTGGTCATTTCAGTTATAGCTTGCTGAATGACCTGAAGACTAAAGGCAGTCAAAAAGCCTGCAATCGTAAAAAGAACAAAACCTAAATAAGGAATTTGCGTTTTTTTTCTAAAAATACTAAAACCTATATATAAAATAAGTAAAAATAAAGGAACGCCAAAAGCGAAGAAACTTGTTAACATCAAAAACAACCCCTTTGTTTAATAATAGTTCTTTGAAATAAACCCTCTAGAACTATGATACTGCAAAATAATCTATTTGAAAAATATTTACGAAGAAACTACATTCATCAAGTAATCACAATGATCTTTGCTATTTATAGTCAAAGAAAAATCTGATAACCTTCCAGTCCATCTGTCCCGAAAACCACACATTGTAGGAGACCGGTTTGAGCCTCTAGCGAGTCTCAAACCTTTCGGAGTTTAAATGCAGAGTAGGAAGTAGAAAAACACTCCTTCCAACACTGCATAATTCATCCTCATCTTTAGTCTACAATGAAGATTTTCTTACCAGATTGGACTTACAGTCTTGAAATTGAATTCTCTTAAACTGAAAATTGCTGTATTGTTTATTTAGGAGAGTAAATTTACTTTTAGAAACTGGAAGAAGAATGCGGAAAAAATTCATGGATCGTGTTTTAAAGAGCTGAATGAATTATTCTGACTTAGTGTGTGATAACACTTAGTCAGAATTTGAAGGTCAGCAGCCAAAGAGACTCTTAAGAGGCTCGTGGCGGTCTCACATGACCCATGAGCTTTTGGAGCTTTATTCTGGAAGTTTCAAGTTTCATTTGGCTTTGACGTTAAATAATAATTGATTATAATATAATTTTATTGTATAAAGTAAATCTTCATAGGATTATTGCTAGCAGTATGCTATACTTTGAAAGATTCCAAAAAGAAAGAAGGTGCTAAAATGTCATTCGAAGGATTTGCATTTCAGCCATTTATTTATCAAGCACTACAAGATAAAAATTTTACAGAGCCAACTGAGGTACAGGAAAAATTGATTCCTGTTATAAAAAAAGGCACTAGCGTCGTTGGACAATCACAAACAGGTAGTGGGAAAACTCATACGTTTTTGTTACCTTTGATGAACAAAATCAATCCTAATAAAGATGAAGTTCAAGTGGTAATTACGGCTCCAAGTCGTGAACTAGCAACACAAATTTATCAAGCAGCAAAACAAATTGCTCAATTTTCAACACCAGAAATTAGAGTAACAAATTTTGTTGGTGGAACTGACAAACAACGTCAATTAGACCGTTTGAAAAATCAGCAACCTCACTTAGTTATCGGGACACCGGGTAGAATCTTGGATATGATGAACGAAAGAGCTTTGGCTGTTCATACAGCATTTGCATTTGTTATTGATGAAGCTGACATGACATTAGACATGGGCTTTTTAGCAGAAGTTGACCAAATTGCTGGCCGCTTACCAGAAAAATTGCAAATGCTCGTTTTCTCAGCAACTATTCCGGAAAAACTGCGTCCGTTTCTTAAAAAATATATGGAAAATCCATTGATTGAAGAAATTCGACCTAAGGCAGTTATCTCAGAAACCATTGATAACTGGTTGATTCCAACAAAAGGAAAAAATACCAATGCCTTAATTTATGATTTATTAACGATCGGTCATCCTTATTTAGCGATAGTCTTTGCAAATACAAAAACTAGAGTGGATGAGATTACTGATTATCTACGTGAACAAGGATTAAAAGTTGCCAAAATTCATGGAGATATTACCCCTCGTGAACGAAAACGTGTGATGCGTCAAGTTCAAAACTTAGATTTTCAATATGTCGTGGCAACGGACCTTGCTGCACGAGGAATTGATATTGAGGGTGTCTCTCATGTAATCAATACAGAAATTCCTGATGATTTAGACTTTTTCATTCACCGAGTGGGAAGAACTGGGCGTAATCAATTATCTGGAACTGCAATCACTTTATATGGACCAAGTGATGAAGAATCGATTGCTGCTATTGAAGATTTAGGGGTAACTTTTAAACCTAAAGAAATTAAACAAGGCGAAATCGTAGATAGTTATGATCGTAACCGTCGTAAAAAACGTGAAAAAAACCGTGATGAACTAGACCCAACGTTAAAAGGGTTAGTTAAGAAGAAAAAGAAAAATATCAAACCAGGATATAAGAAAAAAATTCAATGGGAAATTGATAAGAGTAATAAAGCAAAACGTAAAGTGGAACGTCGTCAACAAACACGTACAGCTCGTAAAAACAAAAAAAATTCAAATAGTTAACATTAAAAAAACGGATGCGTGTTTGCATCCGTTTTTTCATTTTCTTCAATTTTTGGATATGGTAGCATTTGTGTCAGTACTGTACAGTAGAAAGGGCTTGGAAAAAGGTTTTGTTAAAAAATATGAACTATGTTTTTGGAATAGAAAGGAAAAAAGATGAAGGACTTTATTTTTATTAATGGACCAACGGGAGTAGGTAAGTCAACTTTAGCAAAGGGATTTGGAGTTTATATTGAACAACATATGATACCCGAATTTTATAACTATGTGGAAGATGTAAATCAGGCGGCTGTTTTAGAAGAGGAGACTTGATGGAAATCACTACTTTCTTGAGTAAATAATTTCCATAGTTTAGGCTATAAATATATCATTTGTTTAGATTACGATGACTGGAGAGCCAGAGAAATTCCATTACTTTTCAAAGGTAAAGATTTTATTTGTCTTAAATTATTTTCATCTGATATGAAACAAAATCGTAATCAAATGCTTCACAGAGACCTTCCGGGCTTAGTGGATGTTGAGACATTGGAACGAGCGACTAGAAAAATGAATCAACGTCCGTTACTTCCAAATGAAATTCTTATAGACATCAAAGGAAAGACAATATCTGAAGTGTTGGACGAAGCAATTTTTATTATTGACAATTTTAATTCTGCGAAAGATTATTCTTATCAGCCAATGCAAATAAAAATGTTTGATTCATGGGTCCAAAGCATTCGTAGACAAATGGAAGAATGATTATTTATCATCATTGTCATGTCTTTTGCTGATTAGAGCCGCATTCCATTGAAGTTGGCGTTCTTTCATACGGGCATTATTTGCTCCGCTGGTTGAGAGACAAGGGATGACTTCAAGAGTTTCAAACAACTGATTTTGCTGAATTTCTTCAAAGGCTTTTTTCCCATTGGCAATGATTTTTTTAATGGGTGCCTGTGTGAGAATTTCTTGAAAATTATTTAAAGTACTGCTGCTGAAATGATGATCCATACTTCCTTTACGCTCAAAGCTATGGTAGACATCCCAAATTCCAATTTTATTGACTTTTAAGAGTTGGAGACGCTCTTGATAATTTACTGGATCAGGGACATCTAATGCTTGAAAGACGGTTTTCCAAAATTGATTTCCCTTATTACCATAGTATTCTTGTATTTTTAAAGATATTTGACTTGGTGCACTACCTAAAATTAAAATCTCTGTTTGTTGGTCATATACTGGTGCTAAACCTTGTTCCATTTTTTCACTCCTATTTTAAATAATATGAAGGATTTCAGAAAAAGCTGCTGCATTTTTCTTTTTGATGTTATACTAATTTTATCAGAGAACAAGAAGAAAAGGAGAACAACAGTGAATCTTTTTGAAGCATTGGAATGGAGCAATTGGAAAAACTTATCTATTGAAGTAAAAATTCAAGTTATTAGTCAGGTTTTGATGTACTTTGTCAGTCCTTTAAAACAAGTTGGCGAGGTAGAATATTGTGAGTTTGAATTAGCTGGTGTGAAGTGCGGAACTTTTGAGTGTTCCATCGATGGTGAACGTTTTGTTTTGATTCCCGGAAATCAGAAAGCAATTCTAGGCTGGGATTTAGGTGTTCAAGGATTACCAGTAATATCTTGGGATTGTGAACCAGAAACAAAGACTGCCTATTTTGAACAGTTAGCTGAGAGCTACGGATTTAGCAATGCGGATGATTGGGAAATTTTTGTTAATGAATCTACTAGTCCTTTAAGGAAAGTAAAAATTCCGCCAATGTTAGTTCAAAAAGAAGCTTTACCAACAGGTACTACTTTTATTGGGAACTTTGATACAATCACTGGAGAATTTACTGGCTTGGTTGAAGCATTTGCACCCATTGAAAAAGATTTTCGCAGTTACTTTAAACAACCAACAAGCTTTGAAGAAAGTTTGACTTGGCAGTTACCGGATGAACTTTATGAAGCCAATCATTTTTATGCTTTCTTGCAAGCTGAAACGGAAACTTATCGTGTGTACCTGCATCAAACTTGTAGTCGTAAAATATTACTTAAAAAGACACACGATGAAGTGTTTGATTTATTGGATGAAGATCAATGGGAATATGCAGTGGGGGCTGGAACGAGAAAATTATTTCGTTGGGGCAATGAAGTTGAGCAAGACCTGAGCTTTTACGGTAAAAAGACCTTAAAAAAAATGCAACAGGAAAACATGTTTGGTTTGCTTATTGACAGCCAGCGAAAACGTTGGGAAGTTACAGATTCAAAACGATTAAAGCTTGAAAAAATGGAATTAACAGGGCATCCTTTATTTGATACCATGCCGTTATCGTCTTATTATCATTCTCGAAAAATGATTGCCGATGAAGAACAATTAGAGCCTTGTGATTACAGTTATCGTAAAGCGATCATTATTCGCTCAGAATGAATCTTTTAAAGTCTATCTTTACATGGTAATCTTCAAAACGACAGACTTGGAGCAGTTTCTGACTGTACTAAGTGAGACTTCTCGCAGTGAAGTTACCCTGCACAGTTATCTTTCTAATCCATGCGTTACACTACCCAACGAAGTCTACTTTTGTCGACCGTGGGACAAACTGGAGCCAGTAGTCTCCAGTCTGCCAAGCTTCAAACTGTAACTAATCGCTTAAGCGTTAAGTTACAGTAGTTCACATTGGCTCCTCTTTCACGGTGACGGAGCAGCTTCCGTTGTTCCGTTACGCTAGTTAGCTTTCAAAAATTTTTATATTTAAGTGACACAGAGGAAAAAATAATGGCATAAATAAGTACAACAGATACTGTTAATCAATCTTCAGCGTAACGAAGAGAGAGGCTTGGAGCGGTTCCGGGCTGACCTAAGCAAGACTCTCTCGTAGTGCAGCGCCAAATTCGCAGTGAGGTAGCAAATTTTGAAAAGAACAAAGAAAAAAATTGACTTTTTAGCTGATTTTGCCTATACTTTGTGAAGTAGAAAAGGTCATAATCAATAGTATTTAACTTTACAGAAAGTTTTTCAACGCTGAGAGAAAAACAAGTGATCTATTTGGTTGCTCCCTTGAATTTTTTGGTAGAAATATCAACGCTTCTCAGCGTTATCGAGCTTAAGAGGTAATGATCCGACATCATTGCAACCAAGGTGGTACCGCGTGTAAACGTCCTTGGCTTGCAGAGGTGTCTTTTTGTTTGCTTCAAAAAATACTATTTAATTGAAATAAAGGAGAGAAAAAAGAATGAAACAGTTAACAAGTGCCGAAGTTCGCCAAATGTTCCTAGATTTTTTTAAAGAGAAAGGACATAGTGTTGAACCTAGCGCTTCATTAGTTCCAGTAGAAGATCCAACTTTACTTTGGATTAATTCTGGTGTTGCTACGCTAAAAAAATATTTTGATGGTTCGATTGTTCCAGAAAATCCTCGCATTACGAATGCTCAAAAATCAATTCGTACCAATGATATTGAAAATGTAGGACGTACAGCTCGTCATCATACGATGTTTGAAATGTTAGGAAACTTTTCAATTGGTGATTATTTTAAAGAAGAAGCGATTCATTGGGCGTGGGAATTTTTAACTTCTCCAGAATGGATTGGATTTGATCCTGAAAAACTATATGTAACAGTTTATCCAAAAGATACAGAAGCAAAACGTATTTGGTTAGAAGAAGTTGGTTTGCCAAATGACCATGTTGTCGAAGTTGAAGATAATTTTTGGGATATTGGTGCTGGACCAAGTGGACCAGATAGCGAGATTTTCTATGATCGTGGAGAATCTTTTAATAATTTAGCAGAGGATGATCCAGAAAATTATCCAGGTGGCGAAAATGAACGTTATTTGGAAATCTGGAACTTAGTATTTTCTGAATTTAACCACAAACCCGATGATACCTACGAACCATTACCTAATAAAAATATTGATACGGGAATGGGATTGGAACGAATGGTTTCTGTTATTCAAAATGCACCAACCAACTTTGAGACAGACTTATTCTTGCCAATTATCCATGAAATTGAAAAAATTAGTGGTCAAGTTAAATATGGGGCAGATGCAACAACGGATGTCTCTTTTAAAGTAATTGCTGACCATATTCGTGCTTTATCATTTGCGATTGGTGATGGTGCGTTGCCATCTAATGAAGGAAGAGGATACGTCTTACGCCGTCTATTGCGCCGTGCGGTGATGCATGGTCAAAAATTGCAAATTCAATCAGCTTTCCTATATAAACTAGTTCCTATAGTTGGCGAAATTATGGAAAGTTATTATCCTGAAGTACTAGAAAAACGTGAATTTATTGAAAAAGTGGTTCGTAACGAAGAAGAGCGTTTCCACGAAACAATTAATGAAGGTTTAGAAATTTTAAATCACGTCATTTCAAATGTGAAAGCTGAAAATAAAGATACCTTAAATGGTGCCGATATTTTTAAACTTTATGATACTTACGGTTTCCCTGTTGAATTAACGGAAGAAGTTGCCGAAGAAGCTGGTTTAAAAGTAGATCATGCAGGCTTTGAAAAAGAAATGGAAGCACAAAGAGAACGTGCTCGTGCGGCTCGAAATACAGAATTATCAATGGGTGAGCAATCAGCCTTATTGACGGATATTAAAGTCGAGAGTCAATATGTTGGTTATGAACGTTTGCAAGCAGTTAGTGAACTATTAGTGATTGTTCAAGAAGAAGCATTGGTTTCTAAAACTTCGGAAGGAACGGCTCAATTAATTTTTGCTGAAACACCGTTTTATGCTGAAATGGGAGGACAAATTGCTGATACAGGTTCTATTCTTGACGAATCTGGGAAAGTGCTTGCAACTGTCGAAAATGTTAAAAAAGCTCCGAATGGACAATTTTTACATCAAGTAAGCATTCATGAAACAGTAGAAGAGGGTAAAATTTATTCATTAGTGGTAAATGCGGCTCGTCATAATCGCATCATCAAAAATCATACAGCAACTCACTTATTGCATAAGGCATTAAAAGAAGTTCTAGGTGCACATGCAAATCAAGCAGGTTCTTTAGTTGCTCCAGGTCATTTGCGTTTTGACTTTACTCATTTTGGTCAAGTAACTGCAGATGAATTACAACAAATGGAACAAATTGTGAATGAAAAAATCTGGGAAGCTTTACCTGTAACAACAGTTGAAACAGATATTGATACTGCTAAAGAAATGGGTGCAATGGCTTTATTTGGTGAAAAATACGGTCATGATGTACGTGTTGTGAACGTAGCAGATTGGTCAATTGAGCTTTGTGGTGGGAATCATGTAGTAAATACAGAAGCTATCGGTATTTTCAAAATTGTTTCGGAATCAGGAATTGGTGCAGGTGTACGTCGGATTGAAGCTGTAACTAGTCAAGAAGCTTATCAATTATTACGTCAAGAGGAACAACGTTTACGTGAAATTGGACAAATCGTTAAAGCACCTCAATTAAAAGAAACAGTATCTCGTGTGGAACAACTACAACAACAATTGCGAGAAGCTCAAAAAGAAAACGAAGCTTTAGCAAGTAAATTGGCTAATCAACAAGCTGGCGACATTTTTAAAGAAGTTAAAGAAGTACAAGGTGTTTCCTATATTGCCGCTCAAGTCAACGTGAAAGATATGAATCAATTAAGACAATTGGCTGATCAATGGAAACAAAAAGCAACTTCTGAAGTCCTTGTTTTAGCAACAGTAGCAAATGACAAAGTTAATTTATTAGCGGCTGTTAGTCCTGAAGCTATTGCCAAAGGCTTAAAAGCTGGCGATTTAATCAAAGCAATTGCTCCTAAAGTTGGCGGTGGCGGTGGTGGCCGTCCTGATATGGCACAAGCTGGTGGGAAAAATCCAGCAGGAATTGCTGACGCATTGGCAGAAGTAGCAAATTGGCTTAACAAGTAAAAAGGAATAGAAAATATATTAAAAGAAGCGGGATTTTTCCCGCTTCTTTTTAATGTTAAAGATTAGGTGCTTCTCTCATTTCCAAAAATCTAAATAGGATAAAATCATTTTATGTGCATTTTAGTCATTAAATTTGCTAGCTATAGATGATTAAAAAGCTACTTTTAGCGGAAACAAAGGTTGAAATTCGTTGCCTATGACGTTCATTTTTCGAGCAGCCTAAAACCTAAAAATATTCAAATTTTTGACTAACTGAATGTTTATTCATGTATTATTTTATTTCTAATTATTCGTAATTTAGTATGAGTGGTTGTCATTTCTATCTAAAAAAAGTGTTTAGTAGTTTTAAATTTGTAGAAACTAGTAGTTTCGGGGTAAAATAACATGAAGTGTAAAAAGGAGTTTTGAGTCATGGTTCAATTTTTATTAAATAGAATAAATAAGCGTTACGTTAAAAAAAGACAGCGAACAAAAATTGGTGAATTAGCGGGTATTTTAGGCTTAATTTCTAATCTACTTCTTTTTATAGGAAAATTTTTAATTGGTTTTACAGCAGGATCGGTATCGATTATGGCGGATGCAATGAACAGTTTGTCTGATTTTATTGCTTCTATTTTGACTTTGATTGGTTTTCGAGTAGGAGCAAAACCAGCAGATAGTGACCATCCATTTGGACATGAACGTTTTGAATATATCAGTGGTTTAGTTATCTCTTTGATTATTACGTTTGTTGGTTTTCAGTTTCTAACGTCATCTGTAAGCAAAATGATTCAACCAGAACCAGTGAGAATTTCTAAATACCTATTTATTGTGTTAGTTCTTTCTGTTTTAATCAAAATTTGGCAAGGAAGAATGTACTTAAAGCTAGCTAAAAATATTGACTCAGAGACGTTAAAAGCTTCTAGTAAGGATAGCTTTAATGATGTTTACACGACTTTAGCTGTGTTATTCTCTGCATTATTCGAATGGTATACAGATGTCTTAATAGATGGTTATGTCGGATTTTTATTAGCACTTTATATTATTTATAGTGGGTTTTCAATGGTACAAGACTTTGTTCGTGAGTTATTGGGAAGTCGTCCAAATCAAGAAGAAATACAAGAAATGGAAGCGAGACTTTCTAGTTATTCTAACATTTTAAGCTACCATGATTTATTGGTACACAACTATGGTCCTCGAAAACGCTTTGCTTCTGTACATATTGAAGTAGATTCTTCTTGGACACTGATGCAGGCTCATCAAGTAATTGATACGATTGAAAAGGATTTTCAAGAACAATTAGGTGTGGATTTAGTTTGTCATCTAGATCCAGTTGCGATTCAAGACATTCACTACTTAACCATCGCTAATACTATGAATTCAATTATTTTTCATATTGACCAAGGCCTAAGAATTCACGATTTTCGCGTGATTGATAAAACCTTACAGTTTGATTTGGTTATTCCTGAAGCTTTTTCTTTATCTGAAAAGGAACTACGTCGCAGTATTCAAAGAGCTGTTCTAGACACTTTAGGCGAATACAAACTAGATATTACGTTTGATCATAATTATTTATTATAAAATAAAGCTGAAAAAGCATTTTAGGAGGATTACATGGAAGTAATGTTGGATATATCAATCGCTTATCAAGTGTTTTGGGGATTACTGACTGTCAACACAATTATAGCGATTGTGACAGTTTTTAGAAAACCTCGTTCGATTGCAAGTGTATTAGCTTGGATGATGACGTTGCTTTTTCTACCGGGGATTGGTTTTATTTTGTACGCTTTTGTAGGGAGAGGAATAGATGGAGAGACGGTCTACCGCTTTAGTGAAGACCATCAAAATCGAATTGCTGAAATTAATGAAATTATAGAAACAAATAACCGATTATTTCCACCCTCACCCCGAGTAAAAGATGTCGGACCTTTAAAAAAGTATTTCGCTAATATGGAAGAATCACCTGTAACTCGTGGAAATCACGTTGAGTTTTTTACGGATGGACAAGAAAAATTCGCACAATTATTTGCAGATATCAGACAGGCAAAGGATAATGTCCATGTAGAATATTATGCATTTTTTGATGATAAAATTGGCAATCAGTTTCTAGAAGTATTAATCGAAAAAGCCAAAGAGGGGATAGAAGTTCGTGTGGTATTTGACCCTTGGGGAGGAAAAACGACTGAGAAGTTTTTCCGACCACTTGTCGAAGTTGGAGGGAAAGTGATTCCATTCATTACTTCACGAAATATTATTCGTAAAACACGGTTAAATTATCATTTACATCGCAAAATAGTTGTCATTGATGGAATGATTGGTTGGACTGGAGGCTTTAATGTTGGCGATCAATACTTAAATGTCACTCCTAAATTTGGTTACTGGAGAGACACACATGGTAGAATCACTGGAACTGCTTCTTTCTCCTTACAAGAAATTTTTATTCGAGACTGGAATGCTTCTATTTTAAATCCCGAAGATGCTTTAGAATACGAAAACCGCTATTTTGTAGTTCCTGAAAAGGATAAAGCGGGGGACGTTACTTTACAAGTGGTTGCGGATGGTCCAGAATCAGAAGAACAAATTTTAAAAGGTGGATTTGTTAAAATGTTATTGGCCGCGGAAGAGCGGGTTTGGATTCAGACACCGTATTTGATTCCGGATGATTCAATGACAAACGCTTTATTAATTGCAGTTCGATCAGGAGTTGATGTTCGAATTATGATTCCATCAAAACCAGACCATCCATTTATATATCGAGCAACGCAACACTATGCGAATTATTTACAACGTCGGGGAGTAAAAATCTATATTTATGAAGGTGGATTTCTTCATGCAAAAACCTTTATTATGGATGATTATGTGTCATCTTTTGGAACGACCAACCAAGATATCCGAAGTTACGCTTTAAACTTTGAAGTCAATGTGTTTGTTTATAACGAAAAGATTACACAAGATTTAGCAGCTATTTTTGAAGAAGATATCAAAAAATCGACATTACTAACCGAGGAAATGATTGAAAATCAATCCAACTGGCTACGCTTTAAACAAAATTTCTCTCGTTTACTTTCACCGATTTTGTAATTTTAAAGCTTTCTGGAGCCCTTGTCTAGCTAAGTTATCGGCTCCTTTATTTTTACTTTCAGGAATCCATTGTAGAATTAACATTGGGAAAAACTTAAGTTTTTCTTGAATATCCTCTAAATATTTTTTGAAATCTGCATTATTGGTATAATTTTTATCGACAGTTTGTGCTAAAATTTTACTATCAGTATAAACCATGATTGTTTGATCGGTGTACTTACTTTCCTGTAAAAAGTCTAGCAATCGACAAAAGGTTGCAAATTCTGCCTGATGGTTACTGATGACAGGTAAAGGAAAGGACTCTTGAATATAGATGTTCTCACCAGTTAACATAATTCCACCACCACTAGGACCTGGATTACCTTTAGTTGCTGCATCGATATAAGCTTTAATCATAGGATAACTCCTTTTCACTAAGTTAGTTCAACTAAAAGTATTATACTAGATATTTAAATAAGGAGAAAGGAGAGACTAGATGGGAAAAAAAATTCCTTGGCAATTAGAAAATTCATTAGCAATTATTTATTGGTCAATCACTTGGATCTGTTTATTTTTAGGCTTAATATTTATTTTAGAGCGAGCAACTATTCACTGGAAAAGTTTCTTCTTTCTAATAATGTGTGTGTTATTGGTATATTTATCCCGAAAACGCAAGCTTGCATTTACTGAATCTGGTGTAGATGTTTCATTTGCTAGGTTTTGGAAAAAACAATTTATTTACTATAATGAAATCCAGGAGATACAAGTTCAAAATCTTAACATTCGCTTGATTTTTCAAGGCAAAGAACTTGATTTGAGATTAAAGAAAAAAGATTTTCCAGTATTTTTGTCAGTAATGAATCAGAAGCTTTCTTCTACGCAAATTACTACAAAAGAATACCTTCATTAAACAAACGAAGCGATGATGGCTAGTTTTTCTTGGTTAAAGAGGAAGCTACTATGTAAAGCTTCTTTTTTTGATGCAATTCAATAAGAAATTGGGTATAATAATATATATTCTGAACAACAGGAATACAAATGAATAGAACGTTCGTGAAAAGAGGGTTATTATGAAGTCAGATATTGAAATTTCTCAAGAAGTAGAGTTAAAACCGATTTTAGAAATTGCTGAAAAAATAAAGCTTGACGAAATGTACTTAGAATCATATGGAAAATATAAAGCAAAAATTGATATTACTCAGTTACCTAAAACTAACCATCAAGGAAAATTAGTTTTAGTGACTGCTATTAATCCTACTCCTGCAGGGGAAGGAAAATCAACTATCTCGATTGGTTTGGCAGATGGCTTAAATCAATTAAATAAAAATGCTGTCTTGGCACTTAGAGAGCCTTCACTAGGACCTGTGATGGGAATGAAAGGTGGTGCCACTGGAGGAGGATTTGCACAAGTATTACCAATGGAGGATATTAATTTACACTTTACTGGAGATATGCATGCAATTACAACTGCTAATAATGCTTTAGCAGCTTTATTAGATAATCATCTGCAACAAGGCAATGAACTGAATATTGATCCACGTCGCATTTTATGGAAAAGAGTTGTTGATTTAAACGATCGTGCTTTAAGACAAGTGGTGGTTGGCTTAGGTGGCCCATTACAAGGGGTACCTAGAGAAGATGGTTTTGATATAACGGTTGCAAGTGAAATTATGGCTATTTTATGTCTGGCAAATGATCTAACAGATTTAAAAGAACGATTGGGTCGAATATTGATTGCCTATACGTATCAAAAAGAACCGGTAACAGTGAGTGATTTAGGTGTAGCTGGTGCTTTGACTGTTTTATTAAAAGACGCACTGAAACCGAATTTAGTACAAACTATTGAAAAAACGCCAGCATTGATTCACGGTGGCCCATTTGCAAATATTGCCCATGGTTGTAATAGTTTGATTGCAACAAAAACAGCCTTACAATTAGGCGACTACGTAGTAACTGAAGCAGGTTTTGGCGCTGATTTAGGAGCAGAAAAGTTTTTAGATATCAAAGTTCCTAATTTAGGTAAAGCACCAGATGCTGTGGTAATTGTAGCAACTATTCGTGCCTTAAAAATGCATGGTGGAGTAGAGAAAGAAAAACTATCAGAAGAAAATGTTGAGGCAGTTGTTAGTGGCTATCTTAATTTACAACGTCATATTCAAAATATCCAAAAATATGGAGTGCCTGTAGTTGTTGCTATTAATGAATTTGTGACAGATACTGAGGCAGAATATACGAAATTAGAAACTCTCTGCTTAGAAGAAGGAGTTCGGATTCGTCGTGCCTCTGTCTGGGCGAATGGTGGACTTGGTGGAACAGAGTTAGCAGAAGCGGTAGTAGAAGCTATTGAAGATCAAACAGGGAACTTTACCCCATTATACGATCCAGAACTTTCTATCAAAGCAAAAATCAGCAAAATTGTTCAAGAAATTTATGGTGGAACGAATGTGAGTTTTGAAGGAAAAGCTCAAAATCAACTGAAAACACTGAAAAAAAATGGCTGGGATAAATTGCCGATTTGTATGGCCAAAACACAATATTCTTTTTCAGATAATCCACAATTATTAGGAGCTCCGGAAAACTTTACAGTTACTATCCGAGAATTGATTCCTAAATTAGGAGCAGGATTTATTGTCGCTCTAACGGGAGACGTAATGACAATGCCTGGACTACCTAAAAAACCAGCAGCCTTAAATATGGACGTTGATCCAAATGGTAAAATTAACGGATTATTCTAAATAACTACTAAGGATGTGGCATAGCTGTCACATCCTTTTTAAAGTAAATTGAACTTGAAACTTCCAGAACAAATCTCCGAAAACTCAAGAATCGTGTGAGATCGCCACGAGCCTCTTACAGAGTCTCTATGGCTGCTGACGTTCAAACTCTGACTAAGTGCTAATTGCACTAATTTAGAGTAATTCATTCAGCTCTTTTAACACGACTCTTGAGTTTTCTCCGTTTTGTTCATCCAGTTTCTGATTGTAAAATTTACTTTCAAATAAACGAGTTATTCTAATTTAATATAAAAGAAAACAAATTCAAAAAAACTGGAAGTTCAGCTGGGAAAAAAATTCTCATCGCAGGTTAAAGATGAGGATGAATTACGCAGAGTAGGAAGGAGAAATTTGCTGCTTCCTACTCTGCGTTTGAACGCCGAAAGCTTTGAGACTCCCTAGAGGCTCAAAGTGGTCTCCTGCAATGAGAGATTTTTTGGACAGATGAGCTGAAAGTCTTCATTATCTTGTTTAACTACAAATAGTAACATTCACAAAAGAAATAAGTTATAATAAATAAACAATCTATTTCGAAAAACGATTGACTAAGTTATAATAGGAAAGTTGAGTTTGTTATGGATATTTATTTGCAACGTACTACTGGATTTTATGCAATGGCCAGTCCGCTAAGTGTCTACTTAGATGGTCAAAAAACAACAACCATTAACCATAATCAAAGAATAAAACTTGTAGCATCAAAGGGGGCAAGTCTTCAAGTCGGATTTTACTGGTTAAAAAGCCGACCTTTCGTCGTCGAAGAAAGTCAAGATTTAGTGATAAAAATGAATCTTAAAGTAGTCCAACTTTACGTATTATTTGTAATGCTATTTTTTGTCTTAGCTCTTGCAAGTAATCAATTTATTTTAATCTTAATATTATTGATTACATATTTATTAATATTACCATTTTTAATGAAAAAAGTTTATGTGATAGAGGAGGCTTAAAATGGGCGAAGCAGCCGATATTTTTTTGAGTAGTTTTAATAGAATTGAAAAATGGTTGAAAAACGAATTAAACAATCCCAAAAACATGGGATTCAGCCAAATGGTCAGGAAACTTTCTGCAAGACAGGACTTACCCGTTCAAAAGTATGAAAATGATTTATTGCAAATTTCTCAATTACGAAATGCGATTGTTCATGAAAAAATTGGTGAAAACTTTGTCATCGCTGAACCAAATCAATGGTTGATTAATCGCATTCGCAAAATAGAAATGGAATTATTAGAGCCTGAACTAGTCTTACCAAGATTTGCCAAACACGTGACAGGTTTTGAAGAAGATATTGCTATCAAAGAATTATTAGAAATTATTGCTAAAAAGCGATTCTCTCAATTTCCTTTGTATAAGCAGGGGGAATTTCAAGGTCTGATTACATTGCGTGCTCTTGGGTATTGGTTTGCTAAGGAAAGTTTAAAAGGTGAGATTAACCTAGAAAATCGTCAAGCAAAAGAGTTAATTATTCACGATGGAAAGAAAACAAATTATGTTTTCGTTTCTCGTTATACACCAATAATCGAAATTGAAAGTCTATTTCATGATCAAGGGACCTTGGACGCGATTCTGATTACTAAAGAAGGTAATCCAAATGGAAATCTTTTAGGAATTATTCGACCTAGAGATATTTTTAAATTATAAGCAGAAAGAGTTGAAGTAGTATGTTAATCGTTAGTTTTTTAATTAGTGCATTAGTTATTAGTCTTGATCAATGGCTAAAATTTTGGATAGTAGCTAATATCGGTTTGGGAGAAACCCTGCCTTTTATCACCAATTTTATTTCTCTAACCTACATCCGCAATACGGGTGCTGCGTGGAGTATTTTTGAAGGCCAAATGGTTTTCTTTACTGTTATCACAATCATTGCTGTCTCGGTGGTTAGTTTTCTTTTGATTAAATATCGTAAGGAGCATCCATTATTTTTAATCGGTTTATCGTTAGTATTAGGTGGGGCAATCGGTAATTTTATTGATCGACTACGCTTATCTTATGTAATCGATATGTTTCAAACAGAATTTATGAATTTTCCTATTTTTAATATCGCTGATATGTCATTAGTAATCGGTGTTGGGTTAATTTTTATCTATACCATGTTTGAAGAAAAGTTGAAAGGAAAGTAGTATGACAAAATTAACAGTAACAATTACAAATGAAAAAGGACGACTAGATAAAGTTTTAACGGAACAATTATCTGATTATACACGTTCCCAAATTCAGCAATGGCTAAAAGAAGACGCAGTATTGCTCAACAATCAACCGATGAAAGCTAACTACAAAGTTAAATCAGGGGAAGTTTTTCAAATTGTTATTCCTGAACCAGTAAGTTTAGATTTACTGCCAGAAAATCTTCCTCTAGATATTGTCTATCAAGATGAAGATGTCGCTGTAGTCAATAAACCTCAAGGAATGGTCGTCCATCCATCAGCAGGACATCCTGATGGAACGTTAGTGAATGCTTTGCTTTATCATTTAAAAGATTTATCTAGTATTAATGAGGTGATCCGACCAGGGATTGTTCATCGGATTGATAAAGATACTTCTGGTCTATTGATGATTGCTAAAAACGATGTTGCGCATGAAGCATTAGCTAAACAATTAAAAGACAAAACATCATTAAGAAAATATATTGCTTTAGTACACGGTAATATTCCTCATGACAAAGGAACGATTAATGCGCCGATTGGGCGTTCAAAAAGCGATCGTAAAAAGCAGGCCGTGATTGAAGAGGGTAAATCAGCAGTTACTCATTTTACTGTATTGGAACGATTTGGTGAATTTACTTTGGTTGAATTACAATTAGAAACTGGACGTACCCATCAAATTAGGGTGCATATGCAATATATTGGTTTTCCAGTTGCTGGAGATCCTGTATATGGTCCGAGAAAAACACTGGCAGGTAATGGTCAATATTTACACGCTAAATTATTAGGCTTTAAACATCCAAGAACGGGAGAACAAATGGTTTTTGAAGCTCCTTTACCAGAAATTTTTGAAAAGAACTTAGAAAATTTACGAAATATCGATTGATTTTTTTATGAAAGAAATGTATAGTGGTTTTAACAAATGAATATGTATCCTTTAAATTAGTCCCGTGAGGCTAAGAAGGAAGTGTGTCAAGTAGCTAGATTATCTGCGGATAATAGAAGACTACTTGCAAAGTTGCGCTATCTTACACAGCAAATGAAGCTGAAACTTTCACTCCTACCTTTCACGGGTAGGAGTTTTTTTATGCTTAAAATATTAGTGCAGTAAAACACTTAAACTAATTGAAAAGGAATCGTATTTAATCAAGTAAAAATTATGAAATGAGGGAAAGAACAACATGTCAAAAAAAGAAGTTATCGATGAAGTAACAATGAAAAGAGCACTAACAAGAATTACCTATGAGATTATTGAAAGAAATCGTGGGATTGATAATTTGGTTCTCGTTGGAATTAAAACAAGAGGAATTTACATTGCTCAAAGAATTGCTGATCGTTTAGAGCAATTAGAAGGTGTAAAGGTTCCAGTAGGAGCATTAGATATTACTTTGTATCGAGATGATAAAAAGCGTCATAAAGAAGAACCAGAATTAAACTCTTCAGATATTGCTGTTTCTTTAGAAGGAAAAGAAGTCATCTTAGTAGATGATGTATTGTTCACTGGTCGCACAATCCGAGCTGCCTTAGATGCGGTGATGGATTTTGGAAGACCAAGAAGAATTTCTTTAGCTGTACTAGTAGATAGAGGTCATCGTGAGTTACCCATTCGAGCAGATTTTGTAGGGAAAAATATTCCCACTGCTTTAACTGAGGAAATTATTGTTGAAGTAGAAGAGACGGACGGCCAAGACCGAATTTTAATCAACAGCGGGGAGGAATAGTATGTCGAAAGAAAAATTTCGTAATCCAGAAGCTATTTTAGATGTTCACGATCGCCCAAGTTTGTTTGCTTGGTTAGGCTTAAGTCTACAGCATTTGTTCACAATGTTTGGAGCGACTGTCTTAGTACCTTTCTTAGTCGGATTAGAACCAAGTATTGCTTTATTCAGTTCCGGTGTCGGAAGTTTATTGTACATTTTAATCACCAAAGGAAAAGTTCCAGCCTATTTAGGAAGTAGTTTTGCTTATATTACAGCGATGCAGTCCTTGATGAGTACCTCAGGTTATCCAGCTGTCGCACAAGGAATTATCTACTCTGGAATTGTTTATCTAATCGTAGCTGTTATTATTGCCAAAGTCGGTTCGGCTTGGATCGATAAAATTTTACCACCCATTGTAGTAGGTCCAGTAATTATGGTTATTGGTTTAGGATTAGCAGGTAACGCTGCTGAAAATGCCATGTTTAATGACGGTCTATACGATCCTACATTTTTCTTAGTCGCTTTGGTTACATTAGGAATTACTATTTTCTTCAATATGTATTTAAAAGGTTTTCTAAGCCTGATTCCAATTCTATTAGGAATTGTGGGAGGATATTTATTTGCCTTTGCAATGGGGATTGTTGATTTAGAGCCAGTCAAAGAAGCGGCGTGGATTGCTGTACCGAATTTTCAAATAATGTTTGTCGATTATTCTTTTGAATTTTCGATGGCGGCTTTAATTAGCATGGCACCAATCGCTTTTGTTACAATGACCGAACATATGGGCCATTTAATGGTTTTAAGTAAAATTACGAAGCGTGATTTTTTTGAAGAACCAGGGTTAAAAAGAACCTTATTTTCGGACGGTTTATCAACGATTATCGGTGGTTTGATTGGTGGGCCTCCAACCACAAGCTATGGTGAAAATATTGGTGTCTTGGCAATTACAAAAGTTCACAGTGTGTTTGTTTTAGGTGGAGCTGCTGTGTTAGCAATTATGTTTAGTTTTATTGGCAAAATAAGTAGTTTAATCAGTAGTATTCCTACGCCAGTTATTGGTGGAATAAGCTTTCTATTGTTTGGTGTTATTGCTTCAAGTGGTTTGAGAATTTTGATCGATAATAAGATTGATTTCGATGAAAAACGAAATTTAGTTATTACGTCAGCAATTTTAGTTATCGGCATTGGTGGAGCTTACTTGAAAATTGGAAACTTTGAATTGACTAGTATGGCATTAGCCACGGTAATTGGAATTGGCTTGAATTTAATTTTACCTAATAAGGCAAGAAGTGAAGTGTAATTTCAAAAAGATTTTCTACGAATTTGGAGGAAGACAGAGTGATTATTAAATCTGAACGAGTGAGTATCAAACATCTGTTGACTGTTGAATCTTTATCAGATCAAGAAGTTATGGGATTGATACGTCGAGGACAAGAATTTAAACGAGGCGCTAAATGGACACCGGCCAAAGATCAATATTTTGCGACAAACTTATTTTTCGAAAATAGTACCCGGACTCATAAGAGCTTTGATGTAGCAGAAAAAAAATTAGGTTTGAATGTTATTGAATTTGATGCTTCGACTAGTTCGGTACAAAAAGGTGAGACGCTTTATGACACGGTGCTTACGATGTCAGCGATTGGTGTTGACGTTGCGGTAATCCGCCATTCAGATGAAAATTACTATGATGAACTTATCCAAAGTCCAACCATTCAATGCAGTATTGTAAATGGAGGGGATGGGAGCGGGCAACATCCGACGCAATGTTTGTTAGATTTATTAACCATATATGAAGAATTTGATTCATTTGAAAATCTAAAAGTTGCTATTGTTGGAGATATTACCCATTCGAGAGTAGCAAAATCCAATATGCAAATGCTTAAACGTCTAGGAGCTCAAGTCTATTTCTCGGGTCCTGAAATTTGGTATGATCCTTCTTTTGAAGTCTATGGTCATTATTTACCATTGGATGAGTTAGTTGAAGAAGTCGATGTGATGATGTTATTAAGAGTTCAGCACGAACGACATGATTCCAATGAAAGTTTTTCAAAGGAAGAGTATCATCAAAAATATGGTTTAACCATAGCTCGTGCAGCAAAAATGAAAGAAAAAGCAATTATCATGCATCCAGCACCGGTCAATCGAGATGTAGAAATTGCCGACTCGCTAGTTGAAAGTTATAAATCAAGAATTGTCACACAAATGTCTAATGGTGTGTATGTACGTATGGCTATCTTAGAAGCTATCTTAGAAGGAAAATCATAAATAACAAGGGGGAACTGTGATGGATACTTTAATTAAAAATGGCAAAATTATTTCTCATGGCAATCAATTGACAACGGTGGATGTATGGCTTAAAGAGGGGAAAATTCACGCAATCGGTGAAAGTTTTGATGAAACAAGTTTTGAGACGATTATTGATGCAAAAGGGCAGTTAATTACTCCTGGTTTAGTCGATGTTCACGTTCACTTTAGGGAACCTGGCTTCACTTATAAAGAAACAATTGAAACGGGAAGTAAAGCAGCAGCCAGAGGTGGATTTACGACTGTTTGTGCGATGCCGAACCTTGATCCAGTTCCAGACACAGTTGAGAAATTCAAAGCAGTGCAAGAAATTATTGATCGAGATGCAGTTGTTAATGTATTACAATATGCACCAATTACCGAAGAATTACGCAGTGAAGTATTAGTTGACCAAGCGGGATTAAAAGCAGCAGGAGGCTTTGCTTTTACCAATGATGGTGTTGGTGTGCAAACCGCAGGTACGATGTATCTAGCGATGAAAGAAGCAGCAAAAAATAATATGGCAATTGTAGCCCATACAGAAGATGAATCCCTATTATTTGGAGGTGTCATGCACGCTGGCAAACGTTCAGAGGAATTAGGATTGCCAGGAATTATCAGTGCAACCGAATCTTCACAAATTGCCCGTGATTTACTTTTAGCAGAAGAAACGGGTGTTCACTACCATGTTTGTCACGTTTCAACTAAGGAAAGTGTTCGTATAATCCGTGAGGCAAAACAAGCAGGTGTACACGTTACTGCTGAAGTTTGTCCACATCACTTACTTTTGACGGATCAAGATATTCCAGAAGACAATGGTTTTTGGAAAATGAATCCTCCATTGAGAGCAAATGATGATCAACAAGCTTTAATTGAAGGACTATTAGACGGCACAATTGACTGTATCTCAACCGATCATGCCCCTCATGGACTAGAAGAAAAATGTCAATCTTTCTTACATTCACCATTTGGGATTGTAGGTTCGGAATATGCTTTTCAAATGGTTTACACAAACTTTGTTAAAAAAGGTATTTTCACTTTGGAACAAGTTATTGATTGGATGGCAGTTAAACCAGCTGAGATTTTTGATTTAGAAACAGGTCGCTTAACAATTGGAGCAAAAGCAGATTTAGCCATTTTCGATTTAGAAAATGAGTATATCGTAGATGATAAACAATTTTTATCAAAAGCGGTGAATACACCTTTTGTAGGTTGGAAATTATATGGCGATACAATGTATACCTTTGTAAAGGGAAAACTTGTGTGGCAAAAGGATGGGGAATAACATGAAGCGTTGGCTAATTTTAGAAGATGGTACTTATTTTGAAGGAGAAGGATTTGGTTCAGAAACAAACGTTTTTGGAGAAATCGTCTTCACTACAAGTATGACAGGTTATCAAGAAACTATTACGGACCAAAGTTTTAATGGACAAATTATTACTTTTACCTATCCGATGGTCGGAAATTATGGCGTCAATCGAGATGACTATGAATCAATTGCCCCAACATGTAAAGGTGTTGTTGTAAAAGAACATGCGCGTCTAGCAAGCAATTGGCGAAATCAAATGACCTTAGATGAATTTTTGAAGCGTAAAGGTATTCCGGGCATCTCTGGAATTGATACAAGAGCTTTAACCCGTAAAATTCGTGAACATGGAACGATGAAAGCGAGTATTGTTGATAGTGGAGATGAATTTAATCATGCGTACGACCAATTAAAAGCCGCTGTTTTACCAACCAATCAAGTAGAGCAAGTATCAACGGCGAAACCTTATCCAAGTCCTGGAACGGGTCACAATGTTGTAGTTATTGATTTTGGCTTGAAACACAGTATTATGCGTGAATTATCTAAAAGAAACTGTAATCTAACAGTTTTACCATACAATACGACCGCAGAAGAAATTTTAGAATTATCACCAGATGGTGTCATGTTAACAAACGGACCAGGAGATCCCAAAAGTGTTCCCGAAGCCATCGAAATGGTTCAAGGTATTCAAGGGAAAGTGCCAATCTTTGGCATTTGTTTAGGTCATCAACTATTTGCTCTAGCAAATGGGGCAGATTCTTATAAAATGAAATTTGGTCATCGTGGTTTAAATCATCCTGTTAGAGAAATAGCAACAGGTAGAATTGACTTCACTTCACAAAATCATGGCTTTGCGATTGACGAACATTCGATTGACACTGAAAAATTGATGATTACTCATGTTGAAGTGAATGATGGAACGGTTGAAGGAGTTCGCCATCGTCGTTACCCAGCCTTTAGTGTTCAGTATCATCCAGATGCTGCACCAGGACCGCATGATGCGGCACATTTATTTGATGAATTTTTAGAAATGATGGATGCATGGAAGGAGCAGAACTAAATTGCCAAAACGTACAGATATTAAAAAAATTATGGTTATCGGTTCTGGACCAATTGTCATTGGACAAGCCGCGGAATTTGACTATGCAGGTACACAAGCATGTCTTGCTTTAAGAGAAGAAGGATATGAAGTTATCTTAGTGAATTCGAATCCTGCAACGATTATGACGGATAAAGAGATTGCCGATCGCGTGTATATTGAACCAATTACTTTCGAGTTTGTTTCTAGAATTTTAAGAAAAGAGTTGCCAGATGCCATTTTACCAACACTTGGTGGACAAACAGGATTAAACATGGCGATGGAATTAGCGAAATCAGGGATTCTAGATGAATTAAAGATTGAACTACTTGGAACTAAATTAACAGCGATTGATCAAGCTGAAGATCGTGATTTATTCAAAAAATTAATGGAAGAATTAAATCAACCGATTCCTGAATCAGAAATCGTGACAACCGTGGAAGAAGCTGTTACTTTTGCAAATAAAATTGGCTACCCAATTATTGTTCGTCCAGCCTTCACTTTAGGTGGGACTGGCGGAGGAATGTGTGACAATGAAGACGAATTACGCCACGTTGCCGAAAATGGCTTGAAATTATCACCAGTGACGCAATGTTTAATTGAACGAAGTATTGCTGGATTCAAAGAGATTGAATACGAAGTAATGCGTGATTCGGCAGACAATGCGATTGTTGTTTGTAACATGGAAAACTTTGATCCAGTAGGAATTCATACTGGAGATTCAATTGTTTTTGCTCCAAGTCAAACTTTATCCGACCATGAATATCAAATGTTAAGAGATGCATCTTTATCAATTATTCGTGCTTTAAAAATTGAAGGTGGCTGTAACGTTCAGTTAGCCTTAGATCCACATAGCTTTAACTACTATGTGATTGAAGTAAACCCACGTGTTTCTCGTTCATCTGCACTTGCAAGTAAAGCAACAGGTTATCCGATTGCTAAATTAGCCGCAAAAATAGCTGTCGGTTTGACATTAGACGAAATGAAAAACCCAGTAACGGAAACAACATATGCTGAGTTTGAGCCGGCTTTGGATTATGTCGTTGCAAAAATTCCACGTTGGCCTTTTGATAAGTTTGAAACAGGCGAACGCCTATTAGGAACTCAAATGAAGGCAACAGGAGAGGTTATGTCAATTGGTAGAAATATCGAAGAATCTCTGCTAAAAGCGGTACGTTCACTAGAAATTGGTACTCATCATATTGAAATTCCTGAATTTGCCGAAGTAACAGATGTTGAATTGACAGAAAAAATGGTCAAAGCACAAGATGATCGTTTATTCTATCTAGCAGAAGCAATTCGTCGTGGATATACGATCCAAGAGCTTGCAGATCTGACTAAGATTGATTTATTCTTCTTAGATAAAATTTTACACATTGTTGAAATCGAACAGGAATTGGCAAAATCAGTGAATGACTTGTCTGTTTTAAAAACAGCAAAACAAAATGGTTTTACTGACCGTAAAATTGCTGAATTATGGGGAACAACTCAAAATGACGTTCGAACCTTACGTCAAGAAAATAAGATTGTTCCAGTTTATAAAATGGTGGATACTTGCGCAGCGGAATTTGAGTCAGCAACGCCGTATTTTTACAGCACCTATGAATTTGAAAATGAAAGCTTACGTAGTGAGAAACCATCTGTGCTTGTTTTAGGATCGGGTCCAATTCGAATCGGTCAAGGGGTCGAGTTTGACTATGCAACTGTTCACTCAGTAAAAGCCATTCAAGCAGCTGGTTATGAAGCGGTTATTATGAATAGCAACCCGGAAACAGTTTCAACAGATTTTTCAATTTCAGATAAATTATATTTTGAGCCATTAACGATTGAAGATGTAATGAATGTCATTGATTTAGAACAACCAATTGGTGTCATCGTACAGTTCGGTGGTCAAACAGCAATTAATTTAGCCGAACCTTTAGTAAAAAATGGGGTCAAAATTTTAGGAACTAGCATTGAAGATTTAGACCGTGCGGAGAATCGTGATTTATTTGAACAAGCATTAAAAGCTTTAGATATACCACAACCTCCTGGTGATACAGCAACCAATACCGAAGAAGCTGTAACGATTGCCAATCAAATTGGTTACCCTGTACTGGTTCGTCCAAGTTATGTCTTGGGTGGTAGAGCGATGGAGATTGTCGAGAATCAAAAAGATTTAGAAGACTACATGAAACATGCTGTAAAAGCTTCACCAGAACACCCTGTGTTAGTCGATCGTTATTTATTAGGTCGTGAATGTGAAGTAGATGCAATTTGTGATGGAGAAACTGTATTAATTCCAGGTATTATGGAACATATTGAACGTGCAGGGGTTCATTCAGGTGATTCAATGGCCGTTTATCCGCCGCAAAGTCTTTCTGAAGAAATTATCGTAACTATTGAAGAGTATACGAAACGTCTGGCAATAGGTTTAAATTGTGTGGGAATGATGAATATTCAGTTTGTTATTCATGAAAACACTGTTTATGTCATTGAGGTAAATCCTCGGGCTAGTCGTACGGTACCATTTTTAAGTAAAGTGACAGGAATTCCAATGGCACAAGTTGCTACAAAAGCAATTTTAGGAGATAGTCTAAAAAGCTTGGATTATCAAGATGGTTTGTATCCGATTAGCAAAGAAGTGCATGTGAAAGCACCGGTCTTCTCATTTACTAAATTACTAAAAGTTGATACTTACTTAGGGCCTGAAATGAAATCAACAGGTGAAGTAATGGGATCAGATGTGAATTTAGAAAAGGCTCTTTATAAAGCTTTTGAAGCATCAGGTTTGCACATTCCTGAATTTGGTTCAGTTATCTTCACAGTTGCAGATGAAAATAAAGAGGAAGCCTTTGAATTAGCTAAACGTTTTTCTGATATCGGCTTTAGTTTGCTAGCAACAAATGGTACAGCAAGTTATTTCACAGAAAAAGGTTTAAATATCAAAGAAATTGCCAAACTTTCTGACAAAGAATGCGAGACGGTAGTTGATATTATTCGCTCTGGAAACACGCAAGCTGTAATTAATACGATGGATAAAAATCGCCAAAATGTATCAGAAGATGGTTTCACTATCAGACGTGAAGCTGTAGAACATGGAGTTCCCTTATTCACTTCTTTAGATACAGCAGATGCTATTTTAAAAGTAATGGAATCTCGTGCCTTTTCAACAAAAGCAATTTAAGAAAGGAATTGACAGCATGAAACAAGAGATGATGGTCATCACTTCTCAACGCTTATTAGCACCAAGTATTTATGAACTGACTCTTAAAGGTCATTTAGTGGAGCAGATGAAGATTCCGGGACAGTTTTTGCACATTCGTGTTCCTAGAAATGATTTGCTTTTAAGAAGACCTATCAGTATTAATGATATTGATTCTGAAGCAGGAACTTGTCGAATTATTTATCGAGTTGAAGGTGATGGCACTCGAGCATTTTCTGAAATGGAAGAAGGAGATTTGCTTGATGTGATGGGGCCGTTAGGAAATGGTTTTCAAATATCTACTATTCATGCTGGAGATACCGTCTATATCGTTGGTGGAGGCATTGGCATTCCTCCGCTATACGAGCTTTCAAAACAGCTTGTTGATTTAGGAGCAAAACCGGTTCATTTTTTAGGCTATGCTTCCAAAGATGTGTTGTATTACGAAGAAGAATTTAAGTCCTTGGGTGAAACGTTTATCTCAACAGATGATGGTTCTTATGGAACACATGGACACGTCGGCGTGATACTTAATCAAAAGATAGAACAACCAGATGCTGTTTTTGCTTGTGGAGCAACAGGGATGTTACGAGCAGTAGAGGCTAAGTATATAGATATCGTTGCCAACGTTCAACTTTCAATGGAACAACGAATGGCTTGTGGGATGGGAGCTTGTTATGCTTGTGTCTGCAAAGTCAAAGATGATCCAACAGGAACAAAAAGTCTCAAAGTTTGTGATGAGGGTCCGATTTTTCCAGCTGGAAAGGTGGTATTATAATGGTTAATCCTTTAGAGGTTCATTTGCCTGGATTAGACTTAAAAAATCCTATCATTCCAGCCAGTGGTTGTTTTGGTTTTGGTAAAGAGTATGATACTTACTATAATATTGACCAATTAGGGTCGGTTATGATTAAAGCGACAACCCCTGAACCACGTTTTGGTAATCCTACGCCAAGAATTGCTGAAACACCAAGTGGTATGTTAAATGCGATTGGCTTACAAAATCCCGGTTTAGAAGTTGTCGTAACAGAAATTTTGCCTGATTTAGCAAAAAAACACCCAGACTTACCGATTATTGCTAATGTCGCAGGTTCTACAGAACAAGATTACGTCGAAGTTTGTCGCGAAATCTCTAAAGCTCCTAATGTAAAAGCGATTGAATTAAATGTCTCTTGTCCTAATGTGAAACATGGAGGAATTACCTTTGGAACAGATCCAAAAGTAGCCAATCAATTAACAATTGCCGTAAAGAAAGTTTCTTCTGTACCTATCTATGTGAAATTATCTCCGAATGTAACCGACATAGTTCCGATAGCTCAAGCGATTGAAGCTGGAGGAGCAGATGGATTTACAATGATTAATACCCTTTTAGGAATGCGTATTGATTTGAAAACAAGGAAACCGATTATTGCGAATCAAACAGGTGGTTTATCTGGACCGGCAATCAAACCTGTAGCGATTCGTCTAATTAATCAAGTGGCAAATGTATCTCATTTACCCATCATTGGTATGGGAGGAATCATGACAGTGGATGATGTGATAGAAATGTTCTTAGCAGGTGCAAGTGCAGTGGGTGTTGGAACGGCAAATTTCACTGATCCATTTATATGTCCTAAATTAATTGATGCATTACCACCTCGTTTGGAGGAATTAGGAATTTCATCGCTAGAAACACTGATTAAAGAAGTAAGGGAAGGAAGAAATCAATGATAACACGACCGATAATTGCTTTGGATTTTCCATCTAAAGAGGAAATTGAATTATTTTTAGCGAAATTTCCAGAAGATGAAAAACTTTTTGTTAAAGTTGGCATGGAAATTTTTTATCAGGAAGGTCCTGAAATTGTTCGTTGGTTAAAAAGTCTAGGACATGATATTTTCTTAGATTTAAAGTTGCATGATATACCAAACACTGTCGAAAGAGCAATGACTGGTATAGCAAAATTAGGTGTAGCTATTACGAATGTTCATGCTGCTGGTGGAGTAGAAATGATGGCGGCAGCCAAAAGAGGGCTAACAGCAGGAACTAAAACAGGAGCAATCGTTCCTCAATTAATTGCTGTCACTCAACTGACTTCTACTTCAGAACAACAAATGCAAAAAGATCAGCAGATTTTAACTACATTAGAAGAAAGTGTTTTGAACTATGCTATGCGTAGTCAAGAAGCTGGATTAGATGGAGTTGTATGTTCAGCTTTAGAAGCAGCGAAGATTCATGAGGTGACTTCTGATAACTTTATGTGTCTGACGCCAGGTATTCGTCCGGAGGGTGCGGCTGTAGGAGATCAAAAACGCGTCGTAACTCCTGCATTAGCAAAAGAAATAGGTTCGAATGCAATTGTTGTGGGGCGCCCTGTGACACAAGCTGCAGATCCAGTATCAAGTTACCTAGAAATTAAAAAACAATGGAATGGGGAAAAGTAATGACTACTATTGAAACAAAGATTGCCCAAAATTTATTGGATATCGAAGCTGTATTTTTAAGTCCCAACGATCCTTTTACTTGGGCAAGTGGCATTAAAAGTCCAATTTATTGTGATAATCGTATGACAATGAGTTATCCTGAAGTACGTAAAGCAATTGCTAAAGGTTTGGCGGATAAAATCAAAGCAGACTATCCGGATGTTGAAGTGATTGCGGGAACTGCCACTGCAGGAATCCCACATGCTGCTTGGGTTGCTGAAATTCTTGACTTACCAATGGTTTATATCCGTAGTAAGGCCAAAGATCATGGTAAAGGAAATCAAATCGAAGGCCGCATTCAAGAAGGTCAAAAAATGGTCGTCATTGAAGATTTAATTTCTACTGGAGGTAGTGTTTTAGAGGCTTGTGAAGCTGCTAAACGTGAAGGAGCAGATGTTTTAGGCGTTTCAGCTATCTTCACTTATGAGTTGCCAAAAGGAGTAACCAACTTTGAAAATGCGGGCGTTTCTCTAACAACTTTGACAAATTACTCAACATTGTTAGAAGCTGCCTTAACCTCAAATTATATTGAAGAAGCTGATTTAGAATTATTGAAATCTTGGAAACAAGATCCAGAAAACTGGAATAAATAATCAAGTAGAGATCATTTCATTCAATGGACTGATCTTTTTACTTTTATACATAAGGCATTTAGAGAGCATAATATGATGATTTTTAAGAGACCTCTAATAATTAATTACAAAGAACAGTAAAAAAGGCTCACTGGAAGTTTCCTAATAACTTGTTACTATTCACAGTTATCTTTCTAATCTCTTCGCTACACTACACAACGAAGACTGCTGTTGTCGACCGTAGGACCAACTGGAGCCGGTCATCGATAGGCTTGAGGTGTTTTGTTCTAAAAGTTTAAAAAATTAAATAAATATTAAGGAGCCAAGCAAGTTACTATCACAGTAAATGGAGAAGAGCGTGTCTACGAAGTTGCTCTTCAGACCATAAAGCATGTGGTTATTCGCTCCAAATATGCGTTACTACATGATATCACTGAAAAAGAACGGTTGCTAAATGAGCTGCATAACAAGGCTAAATACGATTATTTAACTAACATTTTTAATCGTCAGACGTTTACTGAAGTAGGAAATCAATTAATCAATGATGCTCGTTTAGATACCATGCTGATTGGTGGAATTTTAGATATTGATAATTTTAAACTGATTAACGATCGTTTTGGACATCCTTGTGGTGACTATGTGTTGAAACGATTTGCTCAGGAAATTCGATCGCTTATGGTATATTATCCGAATAGTATTTTTTGTCGTTATGGCGGGGAAGAATTTGGTTTTCTTTTTCAAGAATTGAATGTGGAAGAAGTTGTGGAATTCTCAGAAGCTTTTCGTAAAAAAATAGCTGATTTACAAATCGAATGGAATGAAGAAACCATTAATTTGACGATTAGCATGGGGCTAAGTAACACTGCAAAAAGGGATACAACTAATTTGAATGAAATATTTCTTGAAGCAGATGTGGCATTGTACCAAGCAAAAAATGCAGGGAAAAATCAACTCGTATTGTATAAAAATGCACAATGAATTTTTGTAAAAAAAAGTGCAAAACAATGTTCATTTTGAATAAATTCTGATAGCATATTGAAAGAGCCTTGACGTAGACTTGTCAGGGCTGTTTATAACTGCAAAAATAGTATGTTGAGTTCGTACTATTTAGGGGAGGAAATTTTTTTGACGATAAAAAGAAATATGGATGTTGAATGGAGTTATTCAGGCTCTAATGGTCCAGAATATTGGCATACATTATGCGATTGGTATGCAGATGGAGCTAAATTTCCTTATCAATCACCCATTCATTTACTGCATAACCATACAAAAGAAATTGGAGACGAACGTTTAGATTTTCATTACAAAAAAGAACAATTTACTGAAAAGGAATTTAAGAATACCATTCATTTTGTTCCATATAACACAGAAAGTTACGTTGTTTTCAAAGGAATAAAGTACGTATTAACAGATATCCATTTTCATATGCCTAGTGAACATATCATTGATGATAATCAAACAGAATTAGAATTCCATTTAGTGCATACAAATAAAGATCAAGAAAACTTAGTAGTGGGAGTTCTATTTAACTTAACAGAAAAACTACATTGGATCTGTAATGCTCAAGATGATAGTATTTGGGATTTTGAAAGTCATAATCAATGGTTTAACCCTGAGATTTTTTTACCTGTACAAAAGAGTCATTTTCATTATGTAGGTTCACTAACGACTCCACCTACAATGGGACCAGTCAACTGGTTTGTTTTTGATGAGGTAGGAGAAATGAGTCGTTTATTCATCGAAGAATTTCGAGAAGAAGTATTAAAAAACAATAATCGTCCGATTCAAGATACAAAAGATCGAACTGTTTTTTATTGTGAATAGAAAATTATCAAATAAATCATAACAAAAATGCATGAAATCAATGTTTCTAAAACAGATTTCATGCATTTTTGTTTTAAACTTTTAGTTTTAATATATTCTTCTCTTCAGGAGTGACGAAATAAGTCGTTTGATTTTCATAAATAACATAACCAGGTTTAGCTCCATTAGGTTTTCGAATATGTCTTACTTGGACCAAATCAACCGGTACTTGGGCTGAATGACGGTATTTAGAAAAGTAGGCAGCTAATTCTGCTGCTTCTAAAATCGTTTCTTCTGTAGGTTGATCGCTACGAATAATTACATGGGAGCCAGGAATATCCTTGGCATGTAGCCAATAGTCAGATTTTCTCGCGGTCCGCATGGTCAACTGGTCATTTTGCAGATTGTTTTTACCCACGAAAATTTCGGTACCATCGCTAGCAATAAACTGTTCGGGCTGAGATTTTTTTGTTTGTTTTTTTCTTTGTTGTTGTCGATTTTTAATATAACCTTGTTCAATTAATTCTTCTCGGATAACGTGTAAATCCATTGGTCCAGCAAGCTCTAATTGATCAATCACAGACTGCAGGTAGTTTAATTCATCCGTTGTTTCTTGAATTTGTTTGTGAACGACTTTTACTGCATTACGAAGCTTTTGGTAACGTTGAAAATAGCGTTGAGCATTTTGATTCGGCGTTAATGCTGGATTTAAAGAAATCTCCAGAGGGCGATTTTCATCATAATAGTTTTCTAAAACAACTTTGTCTGCACCTCGAGGAACTTGTACCATATAAGTCGTTAAAAGTTCTCCTTTTTGGCGAAATTCTTCTGCATTTTCTGAATCAGTCAATGTTTGCTGTCTTTTTAAAAGTTTTGATTGATTTCGTTTAAATTCATTTTCGACTTTCTTTAATAGCTCGCTACCTTGTTGTTTTACACGATCACGCTCTGCTTTTTCATGATAAAAAGCATCTAGAAGCTGACTCAAATTATCAAAGAAAAATTTTTCTCCCTGTAAAGAAGAAAAAGGAAGGGGCGTAAAAAACTCTCTTTTTTCATTTCTTGTTAATGTTGGTTGGAGTTTTGTTGAAAGTTCTTCAAAAAATTCTCTCCAAACTTTTATTTTTTCATTTGAGCGTTGAGTTAATCGATAGGCTAATTCATCTGCCGTATCTCTGCCTAGTCCTTGAAATTGTGACTGCAGAGCTTTCCCTGAAAATTCATCTAAGTGAGAAAGTTTTTCAAAAACAGCTGTCTCTTGAGCAGTAAATGGATTTAGTGTATCTTGTTTCGGCGGAGTGATATAGTCAGCTCCTGGAAGCAAAGAACGATAGGTATTCTGTGAAGTACCAATATGTTTGATTGCATCCAAAATTTTCCCGGTCTCTTTATTTAATAAAAGGACTGTACTATGTCTGCCCATCAATTCAACAACTAGAACAACTTGTTGTAGATCTCCTAATTCATCCCTTTTTCTAAATGTGAAATGAATGACACGATCATTTTCGACTTGCTCAATTGTTTCTAAAATCGCACCATCTAGATACTTTCTTAACATCATTACAAAATTAGGGGGTGTTTCTGGGTTCAAGTAAGTCATCGAAGTTAATTGAACTCTGGAATAACTTGGATGAGCGGAAAGAAGTAATTTCTGATTTTTTCCATTGGCACGGATAATTAAGACAACTTCATTGTCGTAAGGCTGTTGAATTTTATTGATTCTTCCGTGTAAAAGCTCTTTAGATAATTCTTGAATCATTAAATGGGTAAACACACCATCAAAAGACATCGTTTATCCCTCGTTTCTTTTTTAGTCTGTTCTTATTATATCAAAGATAGTCAAAAAAATGCCAATCAATCATAAGTTTTCTTGACGACAACCGCTATTACTTGCTAGTATGTGGGTATAAATGAAAAGAGAATCTAAAAAAGTAGGTGTGTTCCCTTTGGAATTTTTAAAAACTATCAGACGTACGTTTCAAAATCTTTGGTATGATTTTGAGGACGTCATCTATGAGGATCAGAAAAAAACAATCATTTATTCCGTGGTAGGAGTCATTCTTGTTAGTTTGTTTACATTCTCAATGATTGCATTTAATCATCGAGTACGTAGAGAGCAACTCTCTTATCTAGTAACGGAAAGCATTCCAATTGAATCGATTGTACCACTAGATTACAATAAAGAAGATAAAATGATTAAAGAGACTCAAGCCATTTCAGTGATGTTTGTCAAGCCTGAGAGTAGTCAGTACAATCAAATCCTTCAATTATTGCAGGAAAGAGAAGAAGAATTAAATCGTACCTTTTACTACTATCCGATTGTCTATGGTACGGAAGCAATAGAGAAGAAGTATCAAATTAATTCGAATGAAGCAACCTTTGTTTTCTTTGAAGAAGGAGAAGAAAAGAATCGCTTTACTTTTGAGCATCAAGCAGCGGATTTAGTTATTCCTGAGCTAAATCGCTTGCCGATGTGGACGATTAATAATCAACGAGAAGATGTCACATCTAATTCCGATCAAGAAACAACAGAAACTACCTCGGAGTAATCAATTATCTGAAAATTCAATTTTAGACTTGACTACTCAAAGAGAGTGGGGTATTCTTATTTCAACTTTAATGAAGGAGGAGTAAATCATGAAACTATTTAACGCATACACATTTGTACTATTATGGCAAAATTGGCGTAGGTAGTTGTATTGATGGACTTCATTCCATAGATACAACTTTTTAGAGAACATTCTAAAGCTTGTATCTATGTCGGAAATATTTCGTATATACGACCGCATAGATTCTTTCATCTATGCGGTTTTTGTTTAGCAATTGCCGCAAGCAGTTGCTTTTTTGTTTGAATGATTTAGGGTGTTTGAGTATAAAAACTATAATAAAGGGGAAATCAACATGAAAAACAAAGGATTAATGGCAAGTCTAGCACTAATTATTATTGTACTAATTGGCGTTTTTGCTTATCAAGCAGGAAAATCAAGTGGTCAAGAGGCAACTCCAGTAGAAAACGGAGAAGTAAAAACAGTAGGGATTTTACAGTTTGTCAGTCATCCAGCTTTAGATGCGATTCGAGAAGGAATTGAAGATGCTTTAGCGGAGGCGGGATTTGTTGATGGAGAAAACTTAAAAATTGAGTTTCAAAATGGTCAAGCTGATCAGAGTAAACTAGCTACAATGAGTGAACAATTAATTGATAAACAATCCGATGTCTTGGTTGGGATTGCAACGCCAGCAGCCCAAGCTTTAGCAAATAAAACAACTGAAATTCCAATTGTTTTAGGCGCAGTTACTGATCCAGTTGGAGCAAACTTAGTGGCTGATACAGAAAATCCAGGTGGAAATATTACGGGAGTTTCTGATAAAGCACCAGCAGATGAACAAATTCGTCTAGGAAAAGAATTAGTTCCAGATGCTAAAGTTGTTGGGATGTTGTATTCATCCACTGAAGATAATTCAAAATACCAAGTGGCAGAGGCAACGAAAGCTGCAGAAGAACTTGGATTAGAAGTAAAAACTTATCCAATTCCTTCGACAAACGAAATTACTCAAACTGTTCAGGTAATGAGCGAGTTAGTCGATTTTATCTACATTCCGTTAGATAATACGATTGCCAATGCGATGCCAACGGTGGTTGGTGAAGCTAACAAATCCAAAACACCGATTATCACCTCTGTTGATACGATGGTTGAACAAGGTGGATTAGCAACAATTGGTATTGATCAGTATACTATTGGAAAAGAAACTGGGAAAATGGTTGTCGATATTTTAAATGGTTCGGATCCTGCAACCACACCAATTTATACTTTTGAAACAGGCGAAATTATTTTAAATGAAGAACAAGCAAACTTTTTAGGAATTGATATTCCACAAGAATTATACGAAACTGCAAAAATTGTTGGAGGAGATTCAGAATGATTATTTCATCTATCGGTCAAGGGTTTTTATGGGCGGTACTGGGCTTAGGTATTTTTATGACTTATCGTATACTGAATTTTCCTGATATGACAACAGAAGGAACTTTTCCATTAGGTGGAGCAGTCTGTGTCGCAGCTATCGTGAGAGGTTTTTCTCCTTTGACAGCTACTCTTTTAGGTGTACTTGCAGGGATGTGCGCTGGTTTAGTTACAGGACTGCTTTACACTAAAGGGAAAATACCAGTAATTTTATCAGGAATTTTGGTTATGTCAGCTTTAAATTCAGTGATGTTGTTTGTTATGCAAACACCAAATTTATCTTTACTAAATCAACGTCGAATTTTAGATATATTCACTAAAATGAATCTACCCAATTATTTTGACACGGTTCTTTTAGGGCTGATTGTTTTAATTCTATTAATTGGTTTATTGTTATTTTTCTTTAATACAGATTTTGGTCAAGCTTATATTGCTACGGGAGATAACGAACAAATGTCTCGAGCTATGGGGATTAAAACCGATCGAATGAAAATTATGGGACTAGTTTTATCAAATGGCGTTATCGCATTAGCAGGTGCTTTGATTTCTCAAAATGACGGCTATGCGGATGTAAGCAAAGGAACAGGAGTCATTGTTATTGGGTTAGCTTCGATTATTATTGGAGAGGTATTATTTGGAGAACTGACCTTTTTCGAACGTTTATTAGCGATTGTCGTTGGAAGTATTATCTATCAGTTATTAATTTTACTGATTATTCGTTTAGGATTTGATACAACTTATTTGAAGATTTTCTCAGCTATTGTCTTAACTATTTGCCTATTAATTCCTCAATTAAAACAAGCACTTAATTTAAAAACTGGTTTGGAAGAGGAGGAGGCATAATGATTATTTTAGAGATGAAAAAAGCGACAAAAATCATTAACAATGGTTCGTCAGAACAAAAAGTGTTGTTAAATAATGTCAATCTTTCTATCAATGAAGGGGATTTTATTACGGTTTTAGGTGGAAATGGAGCCGGTAAAAGCACCTTGTTTAATACAATTTCAGGGACCTTACCACTAACAAGTGGCAAAGTGTTTATTCATGATTTAGACGTTAGCCAACATACTGAAGAAAGAAGAGCCCAATTTATTTCCCGTGTTTTCCAAGATCCAAAAATGGGAACGGCTCCTCGAATGACCGTTGCGGAAAATTTATTATTAGCCAAAGGTCGTGGACAAAAAAGAGTTTTCCGCTTGCGTCAGTTGCAACAAAATCGGGAGTTTTTTTATCAATTATGTCAAGAAATCGGGAATGGACTAGAACAGCACTTAGATACTCCAGCTGGACACTTATCAGGTGGTCAGAGACAAGCATTAAGCTTATTAATGGCAACAATTCAAACACCAGAATTACTGTTATTGGACGAACATACCGCTGCTTTAGATCCTAAAACATCTAAACAATTGATGGAAATTACTGCCAATCGTGTAGCAGAAAAGCAACTGACTTGTTTAATGATTACTCATCGAATGGAAGATGCTTTAAATTTTGGTAATCGACTAATCGTTTTGAAAAAAGGCGAAATTGTCCAAGATTTATCGGCTGAAGAGAAAGAAAAGTTAACCATGCAAGATTTACTAGCTTTTTTTGAAGAAGTTATTTAAGCAGTACTTTTTTACTTATGAGTAATAAATACTAAGCTATTATGATGTACAATCAAATAAGACAAGACTAACTTTCAGCCTATCTTTTCATAAAATTCTACAATGATCGTGTGAGATTGCTCTTAAACACTTGGAGATCTCACACGACCAATGTACTTACCCAGTTTTTTTGCAAATTTCTAGTTCACTTTGATTATGAATAATCAGCACAAAATAACAGAAAATAAAGAAAATAAAGAAAATTTAATATTATTATTGACAACTTCTCATGAAAAACATATACTAAGTTCAATCTTACATCAGTTTGGAGCGATTTTTATGAAAATTACAACACGTAAACCACAACTGAATAATTACTACTTTAGCTATTTTAGATAGGTTTGTGTTCATGACAACCATGGATGCAAACACTCAGTTTGTATCTATGATGGCTAAGGGAATTTGTAACGATTTGAGAAGCCACATAGATCAATAATAATCTATGGTGGCGAATATATATTTTATACTTTTTTTGAGTATCAAGATGTTCACTGTAGATTTATTTATCAGTGGGCATTTTTTTTTATTAGACAAAGGAGGAAAATAGTGGAAAAAAATGAAATTAGTGGTTATACACGTTTGGTTGGTTTCTTCGCTAGTCCAGCTAAGCATAGCATTTCACCAAAAATGCATAATCTAGCTTTTAAAGAAACCAATATTGATGCAATTTACCTCGCTTTTGATGTCTCAAATGAAACATTAGCAGACAGTATCCAAACGATTCGTACCTTTGACATGTTAGGAGCGAATTTATCGATGCCAAACAAAATAGCGGCTATCCCTTACATGGATGAACTTTCTGGATCAGCAAAATTAATTGGAGCAATTAATACTATTGTGAATCAAGAAGGAAAATTAATTGGACACAACACCGATGGAATTGGATTTTGCGAAAGTCTTCGAGAAGCAAAGGTAAGTATTAAAGGAACAACCATGACATTGCTTGGAGCTGGGGGAGCGGCCATTGCAATGGTGACTCAAGCGGCTTTAGATGGGATGAAAGAAATTTATATTTTTAGTCGTAAAAGTCGAAATTATGACCAAATGGAAGAAAAAATAAAAAAAATTATGGAAGAAACTGATTGTTCCATTATCATAACTGAATGGAATGAAGAACAAAAACTAGCAGAAGCTTTAGCAAAATCAAACTTGCTAGTGAATGCAACAAGTGTAGGGATGAAAGAGAAGCAATCGCCGATTAAAAATTCTCAGTTATTGAGAGTAGATTTAACCATTTATGATGCCATTTATGACCCTAGAGAAACATTGCTATTAAAACAAGCCAAAGAAAAAGGCGCAAAAACCATTAATGGTTTAGGGATGCTTATTTATCAAGGAGCAGCTTCTTTTGAACTTTGGACAGGGACTAAAATGCCTATTGAAAAAATTAAACCAATCATAGAAAATAGTTAATAGAAAGTAGGAAATGACAATGATCGTAATTATGAAACCAAGTGCCACACAAGAACAAGTAGATGTAGTAATTAAGCGAATTAAAGATAGTGGGTTAGATGTACAAATCAACCAAGGAAGTGAACAAGTTGTTTTAGGTCTAATCGGAGATACACGTAACATACAAGATGTTGCTTTTCGTAGTTATGAAGGAGTAGACAAAACTGTTCGAATTAGTAACACTTACAAATTAACTTCAAGAGAATTCCATCCTCAAGACACTGTCGTAGATGTTGATGGCGTCAAAATTGGTGATGGTAGTTTTGTAACGATGGCTGGTCCATGTTCTATCGAAGGCCTAGATCAAATTCGTGAAACGGCGCGTATGGCTAAAGCAGGGGGAGCGAAAATTTTACGCGGAGGAGCTTACAAACCACGGACTTCTCCTTACGCTTTCCAAGGCTTAGAAGAAGAAGGCTTAAAATACATTCGTCAAGCAGCTGATGAATATGACTTAAAAGTGATCACTGAAGTTATGGATGAGGCACATATTGATGTAGTTGCAAAATATAGTGATATCATCCAAATTGGTGCAAGAAATATGCAGAACTTTAAATTACTAGCTGCTGTAGGACAAACCGGAAAACCAATCGGCTTAAAACGAGGAATTTCTGGAACAATCGATGAGTGGTTAAATGCAGCAGAATACATTGCCATTTCTGAAAAAAGCCCAGTAATTTTTATCGAACGTGGAATTCGTACGTACGAAACGGCAACAAGAAATACCTTTGATTTAAGTGCTGTACCGATTATTAAAAAATTAAGTCATTTCCCAATTATTGTGGATCCAAGTCACGGTACAGGAGTTTGGGATTTAGTTCCTCCAATGGCACGTGCTGGAGTAGCAGCTGGTGCAGATGGTATGATTGTTGAAATTCATCCAGATCCAGCTAAAGCTTGGTCAGATGGCCCACAATCACTAAATGAAAAGAACTACCTAAAAATGATGAATGAAGTAGAAGTCATTTTTGAGGCAATGAAATCTTTGCGTGACGTAAAATAAAGAATTCGATTTTCAAGAAAAGACAAGGATGTGTATGAAATGTTGACGGTAACCCTAACGAATCATCAATATGAGATAGAAATCCAACGCAACCTATTGAAAAAATGTGGCGAATGGGTTAGCAATATTTGGCAGCCACAACGTGTAGCGATTATTACTGATTCTAATGTTGCACCATTATACGGAGATTTAGTGGCTCAATCATTAACCGAACAAGACTTTCAAGTTAGTACGTTTATTGTTCCTGCGGGTGAAGGGAGTAAATCCTTAGAGCAATCCGCAAAACTATATGATTTATTAGCAGAGAACGGTTTTACCAGAAGTGATGGAATCATTGCATTAGGTGGGGGAGTGATTGGAGATTTAGCTGGTTTTGTCGCCTCTACTTACATGAGAGGCATTCATTTCTTACAAATTCCTACAACTTTACTAGCACAAGTCGATTCAAGTATTGGCGGGAAAACAGCTGTTAATACAAAAAATGCAAAAAATTTAGTGGGAACTTTTTCTCAGCCAGAAGGAGTTTTAATCGATCCAGAGGTGTTAAATACTCTGGATGATCGGCGCTTACGTGAAGGCATTGCTGAAATTATCAAATCCGCTGCAATTGCTGATGAGCATCTTTGGCAATTACTAGATTCATTAGAAGATGAATTTGAATTATTAACAAGAGCCGAAGAAGTTATCTTGCCCTCACTAGAAGTGAAAAGAAAAGTAGTAGAAGAAGATGAGTTTGACAATGGTAGTCGCTTAACTTTAAATTTTGGGCATACAATTGGTCATGGAATTGAAAATACAGCTGGATATGGTGTGGTGAGTCATGGTGAGGGCGTTGCAGTAGGAATGCTGATGATTAACCAACAGGCTGAAAATATAGGACAAACACCCAAAGGTACCACAAGTCAATTAAAAAAAATGATCGAGAAATTTCATTTACCAACCAAATTAGAGAATTTGGATTCAGAGTCGATTTATCAAGCCATTACTCATGATAAAAAAGCAAGAGGGTCACAATTGAATATTATTCTTTTGGAAAAAATCGGAAAAGCCAAAATTGTTTCTATTCCAATTGAATCTATCAAAGAATATATTAACTAGGAGGAAACAAGATGCGTTATTTTACAGCAGGAGAATCACATGGACCAGAATTAACTGCAATTATTGAAGGGTTGCCGGCAGGTATGCCTTTATCCGCAGAAGATATTAATCAAGAACTTATTCGTCGCCAAACCGGGTACGGTCGTGGTGGGAGAATGTTAATTGAAACAGATAGAGTGCGAATTACATCCGGTGTACGTCATGGCAAAACTTTAGGTTCACCTGTTACTCTAGTTGTGGAAAATAAAGACTGGAAAAACTGGACGAAAGTCATGAGTATTGAAGAAGTAGAGGAAAAGCAAAAACGTTTAAGACGAGTTGCTAGACCTCGACCAGGACATGCCGATTTAGTGGGTGGGATGAAATACCATCATGATGATTTACGCAACGTTTTAGAACGCTCATCTGCCAGAGAAACTACGATGCGTGTGGCGATTGGTGCAATTGCTAAGAAGATTTTATCTGAACTAAATATTGAAGTGGCTGGACACGTTACGATGTTAGGTGGCATTAAAGCAACCATTCCTGAAGGGATTACTGTTAGTGAAGTCAAAGAAATTTCGAATGCTTCAGATGTTCGGGTAGTTGATCCAAAAGTAGAAACTGAGATTCGTCAATTAATTGATCAAACAAAACGTAACGGTGATACAATTGGTGGTGTAGTTGAAGTACTAGTTGGTGGTGTTCCTGCGGGTTTAGGCAGTTACGTGCAATGGGATAAAAAGTTAGATGCTAAAATTGCTCAAGCCGTTGTCAGCATTAATGCTTTCAAAGGAGCCGAATTTGGGGTTGGTTTCGAAGCCGGCGTTTTACCAGGTTCTAAAGTGATGGATGAAATTTTATGGAATGAAGAAGAAGGTTACACTCGTCGTAGTAATAACTTAGGTGGCTTCGAAGGTGGAATGACCAATGGGGAACCAATTGTTGTTCGTGGTGTGATGAAACCTATCCCAACTCTATATAAACCTTTACAAAGTGTGGATATAGATACCAAAGAACCTTATAAAGCAAGTGTTGAACGTTCAGATAGTACGGCAGTTCCTGCGGCTAGTGTTGTAGCAGAAAGTGTTGTAGCTACAGTTGTTGCGAATGAAATTTTGGAAAAATTTTCAAGTGACTCTTTTGAGGAATTAGTTGATGCTGTTAACAATTACCGTGAGTACTTGAAGAATTATTAAAAGAATTTAGATGGAGGTTGGCATGAAAAAAAAGGTATTTATTGTTGGTTTAGGACTGATTGGAGCGTCCTTGGCTATAGCGATTAAAAATGAACATCTGGCTGTCCATCTAATCGGCTGGGATTCTTTTGAAAAAACTCGCGAAATTGCTTTAAATAAGCAGATTGTCGATGAAATTCCAGAATCGTTTGAATTAGGAGCCTTAGAAGCAGATATAATTTTATTAGCAGTTCCAATAAAAACTTCTTTGGATTATCTCAAGCAGTTGACAGAATTACCTTTAAAAAATGATGTTCTGGTAACCGATGTTGGGAGCACTAAGCAAGAAGTAATGAATCTAGGTGAAGTATTATCATTTGATTTTATTGGTGGACATCCAATGGCTGGTTCACATAAATCTGGTGTTACTGCAGCAAATGGTGATTTATTTGAAAATGCCTATTTCATTTTTACTTTACCAACAGAAGAAAAAACTGCCGACAGAGTTTCTGAATTACAAGAACTATTTAAGGGCACACGAGCGAAATATGTGATTTTATCTGCAGAAGAACACGATCAGATAACTGGTATGCTAAGTCATTTACCACATATTATTGCTTCCGGATTGGTCAATCAAGCGGATGTCTTTAATCAGAGCCACCCTAGAGCTAAACAACTGGCTGCTGGTGGCTTTCGAGACATTACACGAATTGCTTCTTCTGATCCACAAATGTGGACGGATATCCTTTTAAGCAATCGTCATTCGTTGATTGAATTGATTCAAGTTTGGCAAAATAAAATGTCTGAAGTGACTCAGTGGTTAGAAAATGAAGAAAAATCAGCAATATACAAATTCTTTGAAAACGCCAAAGATACCCGTGATAAATTACCGATTCATAGTAACGGAGCGATTCCAGCTTTCTACGATTTATTTGTCGATGTACCTGACCGACCAGGAGCAATTGCCGAAATCTTGGGATTGCTTGCAAAAGAAGGAATTTCGGTTATTAACGTCAAAATTTTGGAAACTAGAGAAGATATCATTGGAGTTTTACAAATCACCTTTAAATCTGAAAATGATTTACTTGTCGGAAAGGAACATATTGAAAATAAAACGGAGTATCTTTGTCGGTTGAAATAACAGTCAAAGGAAAATCAGGAGGTTTTTATGAAATTAGTACAAGCAGAAGCATTAAAAGGGTTCATTCGTGTACCTGCAGATAAATCTATCTCTCATCGTAGTATTATGTTTGGAGCTTTGGCTGAAGGACAAACGACAGTAAAAAACTTCTTAAGAGCAGAAGATTGTTTAAGCACTTTAAATGCTTTTAAAGCCTTGGGAGTTCCAATTGAAGATGATGGAAAAACCATTACTATTAAAGGAAGAGGCTTTAAAGGTTTGAAAGCAGTCGATTCACCTATTGATATCGGAAATTCAGGAACAACAATTCGTTTAATGATGGGGATTTTATCAGGAACTGATTTTGAAACAACTTTATTTGGTGATGATTCTCTAAGCAAACGACCGATGAATCGAGTGATGCTTCCTTTACGAGAAATGAACGCTCAAATGCATGGTAAAGATAATAGTGAGTTTCCTCCAATTACGATTCAAGGAACTACCAATTTAGTACCTATTGAGTATCAAATGCCTGTTGCTAGTGCACAAGTTAAATCAGCGATTATTTTTGCTGCGATGCAAGCGCAGGGAACTTCAACAATTATTGAAAAAGAAGTTTCTAGAAATCATACAGAAGAGATGATTCGGCAATTTGGTGGTGAAATCACTGTATCAGATAAAGAAATCAAGATTACTGGTCCGCAAAAATTAATTGGACAAGATGTAACGGTTCCTGGAGATATATCTTCTGCTGCCTTTTTCCTTGTTGCTGGAGCAATTACTCCAAATAGTGAACTCACTTTGACAAATGTTGGAATCAATCCGACAAGAACTGGAATTGTGGAAGTGTTGGAAGAGATGGGTGCGGATTTAGAAATTATCAATGAAGATACTCAGAATCAATCAGCAGACATGATTATTCGTACTTCTAAACTGAAGGCAACAGAAATTGGGGGCGATGTAATTCCTCGTTTAATCGACGAATTGCCAGTAATTGCGTTATTAGCGACTCAAGCAGAAGGACAAACAATTATTCGAGATGCAGAAGAATTAAAAGTCAAAGAAACAAATCGAATTGATGCAACTGCCGATCAATTAAGAAAAATGGGTGCAGATATTACAGCTACAGAAGATGGATTGATTATCAATGGACCAACACCTCTTCATGGCGCGACTGTTTCTAGTTTAGGTGATCATCGAATTGGGATGATGTTGCAAGTTGCGGCATTGATAAGTGAAGATGAAGTTGAACTAGAGCGTCCAGAAGCGGTCGCAATTTCTTATCCAGCATTTTTTGATGATGTCCAATCACTTGTTCAAGGAGGCAATTAAATGTCTGGAATTGTTCTAATTGGCTTTATGGGTGCTGGAAAAACGACTATTGGACAACTTCTAGCAAAAAAAACCAACAGAAATTTTTATGATATTGATCAATTGATTGTAGATAAAATTGGTATGAGTATTGATGAATATTTTGAAAAATTCGGTGTAGAGTCTTTTAGAAAACTCGAATCAGAAGTCCTTCAAGAGATTATTGCTGAAGAACATGTGATTTCTACTGGCGGAGGAATTGTTTTAAGTGAAGAAAATCGAAAGTCTTTAAAAAAACTTCCGCATGTCATCTATTTGAAAACAGAATTAACGGAATTGATTCATCGAATTCAATCCGATGATGAAAATATACGTCCCTTGGCTGAAGAAAAATCGAAAGATGAAATAGCTGAGATTTATCTACCAAGAGTCCCTCTTTATGAAGAAAGTGGAACAATCATTGTTGAAACAACTAATAAACTACCTGAAGAAATCTTAGAAGAAATTTTAAAACAAGTAGGTGAGTAAATGAAAATTGGTTATTTAGGACCTAAAAATTCTTTCACTTTCCAAGCAGCAAATGAAATTGGTGAAGAAGAAGAGTTGATGGCATATCCATCAATCCCGTTATGTATTCAAGCATTAGAACAAAAAGATATTTCATTTGCAGTTGTGCCAATCGAAAACTCTTTAGAAGGTTCGGTCCATGCTAGTGTCGATCGATTATTTCAACAAAAAGATATTTTTGTAGTAGGTGAAATTGTCTTGCCAATTCGGCAACAATTGTTAGGAATTCCCGGAAAAAAAATCCGAAAGATTCTTTCTCATCCTCAGGCGCTAGCGCAATCTCAAAAATTTTTGGAATCTACCTATCCGAATATACCTTTGGAAGCTGTTGCTTCAACAACTTTTGCTGCAGAATTTGTTCGGAATCATCCAGAGCAAGAATGTGCAGCTATTGCCTCTGAAAAAGCAGCCAGTCAATACAATTTGGATATTTTAGCAGCTGATATTCAAGACAATGCCTTTAATCAGACTCGCTTCTGGGTTTTAACGACTACGAAGCAAGAAATTAGTTTTCCGAGTTTAGGAAAACCAGCTAGGAATACATTATTTATCACCTTACCTGCCAATACACCTGGAGCTTTACATAAAGTTTTATCGTGTTTTGCTTGGCGAGGAATTGATTTAAGCAAAATTGAATCTAGACCTTTAAAAACGAATTTAGGAGAATATTTCTTTATCGTTGATTTGAATTTAGATGATAACCAACAATTAATATGTAATGCCATTGAAGAGGTTCGGTTATTAAATGGTGAAGTTCGCGAAATTGGTAGCTATCCTGTAAAAATTTTTCAATAAACTATGCTTTTGTGGTATAGTTTTTTTTATGGAAAAAATACTAGAAAAATCTTAAATTTTATCTTTTTGATTGATTTCTAAATCTAGTCATGTATTCTATAATGAGAAACAACTATGGAGGTACAATTGATATGAGTCGTATGGACCGATATAAAAAGGTGCACGAAGAATCAAAACAAGCAAGTAAACATCCAATTCGTACCCATAGAGAATTGGCTAGAGAAAAAAGAGAACAAGAAAACTCTGAAGAATTTTTAGCTGAATCCCTCTATGAGGATGATTATCTAAATGACGTTCATGAAATTCCTAAAACTAAAAAAATAAGAAAAGATAAGAAACAATCGAATCAATATTACGATAACTATGAAAGAAAACCAAAAAAACGTAAAAAGCATCGGATTTTTCGTTTTTTAATTAAGTTACTTCTATTAGTGTTGATTTATTCTGGAGGAGCTTTTTTTGCAGGCCAGTTTGTTGCGAACATGGACGACTCTTATAAAATGGAAGTTGAGACATTTAATGGGTTTTCTGGCTCTGAAGGGGCAAACAATATCTTATTGATCGGTAATGACAGTCGAGAAGGAGAAACCTCTCGAGCAGATACTATTATGGTATTACAATTAGATGGCCCAGCTAAAAAACCTAAATTAATTTCTTTCATGCGAGATACTTATGTGAATATCCCTGATATAGGAGAGGACAAATTAAATTCTGCCTACGCTTATGGAGGGGCAGAATTAGTCAGAAAAACTCTCTCTTTAAACTTTGGTATTGAAACAAAATATTATACAAGTGTAAACTTCCAAACTTTTGAAAAGGTCATTGATACACTTTTCCCAAGTGGGGTAGATATTGAAGCTGAAAAAGACATGAGTACTTATTTGGAAGTTCCGATCCAACAAGGTCAACAGAAAATGGATGGTTTAACGTTACTACAGTATGCTCGTTTTCGAATGGATGAAGAAGGAGATTTTGGTCGCGTTAGACGTCAGCAGCAAGTGATGAATGCGGTATTTAGTCAAATGAAAAACCCATTGTCTATTATTAAATTACCTTATGCAGCTGGAAAAGTGATGGGTTATGCTTCTACTGATTTACCGATCAGTTTTTTATTGAAAAACACCTTTTCAATTGCAAAAGGAGCAAGTGGTGTTGATCGCTTAAGCATACCTGTCGAAGGTTCGTGGTATTATGGAGAAACTTATCATGCTGGAAGTGTCTTAGTCATTGATTCTGAAATGAATCAATCAGCAATTCGAGAATTTTTACAAAAATAGCCATCCGGTCGTTTATAACCACCTGAATTTGTGCTATATTTATAATAATGTTTGAAATTTGTTTGAAACGAGGATAGAAAATGAAATTAGCAGTAGTTACAGATAGTACCGCTTTTTTGCCAGAACGAATTAGTAAGCATCCGGATTTGTCGGTCATTCCTATTCCTGTGATATTGGATGGACAGATTTATAATGAAGGAATTGATATTGAGGCAGACGAATATTACGACTTGCTAAAAAACAGCAAGGAGTTTCCTACAACTTCTCAACCAGCTTTGGGAGAAGCCTTGGAACTTTATCAGTCGTTAGCTTCTAAAGGATATGATACTATTATTAGTATTCATTTATCGGAAGGTATTTCTGGATTTGTTAGGAATCTGAATACTATCACAGATGCTGTAGAAGGGGTTAAGATTGTCCCTTATGATTCGAAAATAACAAGTATGCCTATGGGCCATATGGTTGAAACAGCCTTAGATTTAGCAGATAAAAATGTATCATTAGAAGAAATTATTACTCATTTAGATTTTATTAGAGAACATACTAATGCTTATATGATTGTGGATGACTTAAACAATTTGGTTAGAGGTGGGCGTTTAACCAATGGTGCAGCATTAGTTGCTGGAATGTTAAAAATTAAACCTGTTCTAACATTTGAAGAGGGAAAAATTGTTCTTTTTGAGCGAATTCGTTCAAGTAAGAAAGCTTTTAGTCGAGCAGAAGAAGTGTTAGGTCAACGCAAAACAGAATTTGACTGTCCAGTTAAAATGTATGTTATTCATGCGAATAATTTAGAAGTTGCATTAGAAGAGAAGCAGAAGTTAGAAGAACGACATCCTGGTGTTGAAGTAGAAATTGGTCATTTTGGTCCAGTTATTGGTACTCACTTAGGAGAAAAAGCAATTGGATTTGCTATATCAGCAGTGTAATAAAAAACTCGCGAAAATTATAATCGCGAGTTTTTTGATATAAGAGTTTTCAATAAATTTATTATGTAAACTAATGTTTTGTAAAACTAAATATAAAGGAGGAAGTAGTAATGGATTGTATTTTTTGTGATCAAATTAGTTCAAGAGAAATTTTAAAAAGGACAAGTAACTTTAAACTTGTCTATGATATCGATCCAATTCAAGAAGGACATCTGTTAATTATTTCAAAGGAACATTACATGAATATTTTAGAGATTCCTAATACAGTTTTACATGAACTTATTGAACTTCAAAAAGAAATTGTGTTTTTATTAGAAAGTAACTTTTCAGTTGAAGGTGTTACAATTATGCAAAATAACGGTAGAATCATGGATGAAGGTACACATTTCCATGTCCATGTAATTCCAAGATACTTAGAAGATTCCTTTTGGGACAATCAACAAGTTTTTAGACATAAATTAGATTTAAAAAAAGTGAAAAGACTTTTAGAAGGTTAGTATTGGAGTGATAAAGTTGAAAGAGAAAATTAATATTTTAGTAACCTTAGATGAAAATTATTTAGCACCCTTAGAAGTCATGTTGATCTCTTTACATGTCAATAATCCTGGAGTTTGTTTCGATATCTGGTTGTTACATGAAAGAATTTCTGATGAAAAAATTATCGAATTAGAAAACTTTATAGAATTTTTTGACTCAAAATTATTTGTACAAAAAGTAGATGGTAGCTTATTAAAAGACTCACCATCAATTCACAAATATCCAAAAGAAATGACTACTGCCGCCCATTTGTACCACTGATGCCAACTTTTTTACCACTGTTTGCCAAAGAATGTACCACCAATTGCCAGTTTAATGTACCACTAAAGGAATATCCCATAACCACTGTGATTTAAGTTGGTCATGGGATATATTTACATAATCCATAGGATTATATTTTTGAGAGTAATGTCCTAGAAGTTATTGGATAAACCCAATCGTTCACGCATAGATGTTTCACCATCGATAGTGATGGTGTATGAGTTATGGACGATTCGGTCAATAACTGCTTCGCCTGTTGGCCCACCTCCGAGTTTAGAATGCCATCCCGCAGTATTGAACTGGGTACAGAAGATCGTAGACGTCGTCTTTTCTCGTTTTTCTATGATTTCCATGGTCAAGTATAGTTCTTCTTCTGTTAGATCGTGAAGAAGCCACTCGTCAATAATGAGTAGTTCTTTCTTCGTATACTTACGCATTAATTTCTTATAGCTATCATCTGGTTGATTTTTTGCTATTTTAAATTCATCTAGAAGTTCAGGTAGGCGCACATACTGAACTTTATAGAATTGACGACATGCAGCTATACCAAAGGCACAGGCTAAGTAGGTTTTCCCGGCTCCAGTCGCTCCCATGAGAATGATATTATTCTTGTTTTCTAAATACAACCCAGAAGCTAAGCGTAAAATCTCATCTTTTGGTAGTCGTCGGTCTTCGAAGTATTCAATCTCCTCAATTGCTGCTGAAGGAACGTCAAATGCGGCTTGTCTTATTAAACGTTGGAGCTTATTGCTTTTGCGACGAGAATGTTCACTGTCAACTAATAACTTAAAGCGTTCTTCAAAGTCTAGGTCTCTATATTGCTTGGTTTGTGCTTGCTGCTTATAAGCGTCTGCCATGCCACTCATTTTCATTTCTATCAATTTAGTTATTGTGTCCTCATTCATCATTCAATCGTCCTCCATAGTAGTCAGCTCCACGGGTAAATCCATGATTCTGCGTTAATTTATCTACTGCTTTCTTCATTTGTTCTTCTTTTACCTGTTTATGATTATTCTTAAGCGCTGTTTTAATAAGAGAGACCGTCGGTCTTTCAGTGACGTCCAGTACCGTCTGACAGGCTTTTTCCAACTCATACTTTGTGTGTTTGCGTAACACATTCTTAAGAGTGAAAACAGACTGAACACCTTGCCGTTCAACGGCAGCGTTTTTTAGAATTAATTCGACGACTTGTAAGGTAGACCGTCCAATGTCTTTGCCCCATGCAATGGCATTTTGTGGGGTTTGATCCGTGTATAATTTATGGTCATCGGGCATATGATCTCGGTTAGTGGACTGACTGCCATATTTCCCATATAATCGTGAATGAGAAGCGATTCTCATATGATTGTAGAATACTTCAATAAGATGATCTGTCACTTTCACATCCACCTGTTGACTGATATATTCATAGGGAACAGAATAAAACTGACTTTTAACAGAGACATGATAGTCTGGTTGAACTTTGGCGGTTAACCATTCAGACATCTGATAAGGTGTTGGCGGGAGAGGAGAAAGGTACGCTTTCTCTTCTTCTAAAAATGCTGACCACCTAGAACCTTCACGTTTAGTAAAATCACGATGATTGAATTCCTCTAATTTCTCCTTGGCAACGTCATTCCATTCCTTTAGAGTGAAGCATTGAGTATGCCTCATGGCAGCGATAATCCAAGTCGAGATTGTGCGAACAGAGCCTTCTACTGACGCTTTATCCTTTGGATATTTTACTCGAGCGGGCATAACGACTGTGCTGTAATGATTCGCCATATCTTTGTACGTAGGGTTTAGTACTAACTGCTTTCGCGTATTTTCCTGAACACCTGTTTTTAAGTTGTCAGGGACTAGAACGTCACTCACACCCCCAAAATAGTCATAAGCATGTCTATGGGCAGTGATCCACGATGTTAAGTTCATTGATAAAAATCCTTCAACGTAGGACAACTGACTACTAGGAAGTGTCGCGACAAATACATATACTTTCACCTTCTCACCGGTATCTCGGTCAATTAAAGTACCGGTCGATCCAGCCCAGTCGACTTCCAGTATTTCTCCTGGCTTTCGTTTAATTCGCATAGTTGCCTTATGTTTTTCTGCATATCTTCTATAGTGACGAACAAAGCTACGATAGGCATAGGGAATAGTGTTTTCTGCTCGACATTGTGCTTCATATTCATGATGAAGCAGTGTTAAATTGACATTCTTCTTTGCCAACTCTTTGTGAATGTATTCAAAATCAATCGGTCTGTAACCTGAACCTTCCATTGTTTTTTCAGGATATAAAAGCTCTTCTAGCCATTTATCTGTCATCTCATCTGTTAATGGCAAAGCCACCTCCTTTTTTTCCGCAAGTCGAATGACTTCCGTTATTTTTTGTCTTGAATGCCCGGTGGCTGCACGAATACTTCTAAGCGAAAAGCCATCAGAGCTCATCTCCAATACTTTCCTATATTGGAACATAAAAAAAACCTCCATATAATCAATGTCATGCTTTAGGCTTAAATGCCGTAGGCATGCACATTAATTATACAGAAGTTACTAAATGGTAAACAGGTTGGCAGTAACTGGTACATTTTATGGCAAAGGGTGGTACAAAACTTGGCAACGCTGGTACATTCAACTGGCAGTAGTCAAAGAAATGTATTTTCGATTGATGTGTGGTCAATTATTACCGGATTCTGTGGAACGAGTTATTTATTTAGATCCAGACACGCTAATTATCAATCCAATCCAAGAACTTTGGAACTTGGATATAACTGATTATATGATGGCTGCAGCAACACATGCGGGTTTAACCAATATTTCCAACGTGGTGAATAACATTCGTCTAAATACAGATCATGTTTATTTTAATTCTGGTGTCATGTTGATTGATACTCATGCAGCAAGAGAAAATATTCATTTAACTGATATTTACGAAGTTGTTGAGAAGTACAAAGAACAGTTAATTTTACCCGATCAAGATGTATTAAATCATTTGTATGGTAATTATATCAAGGAAATACCTGAAGAAATTTGGAATTATGATACTAGGCAAATGCTGGTGTACTATACAAGGAGTAAAGGAATTTATGATACAAAATGGTTACTTGAAAATACAGCAATTTTACATTTTTGTGGTAAACCAAAACCTTGGAAACAGAAAAACCTGGATAAGTTAGCAACTTTATATATGCATTATCAGCAATTAACCAAACGAGTTAAAAATAATCTATAATATTTTACAAAAACGTTCAAGTTAGATATAAGCATGAATATATTTAACTTAAACGTTTTTCTATGGAGGGAGGTTAAAATCGTACAAAAAAGAAACTTATAGTACTAATATTTTTTGCATGTAACTTTGTATAATATATATTATGTAAACTAAAATTTATGAATTTAATTAGTTTGAAAAAATGCCTCTATCTCCTACTTTTTTGTACAGAATTGTACGTGTATTTATTATTAAAAGCTTTAAAACTAATATTCTACTTAACTTCAATAATTTCAATAGACTCTGCAGTAATACTTATCACCATTTTTGGAGCTAGGATAATTTCATGGTGTAAAAAATTATTACTAGTCAAGGTTATTTCGTTTTCTGCAATTGAACCATATTCATCGTCATTAATAATTTCTTTGGTACTTACGTATTGGTAATTAGTTGCATCGTAGTTAATTGAGATGCCTGTTACTTTTTTCCACTACACACTACAGAGACACCAGAGATATCCAACTTAAATATAAAGTTCAGCAATCGAAAATAAACTTGCGTATCCAGATAAGGTTGTACGTTCACCTTTATATTCATCATATAAAATTCCAGCACGTTTTGAAGCTTGATAAACAACTAATCCATTTTTGTTTAAACGCTTGGCCCAAAATGGAATAATATGACAATGACCACTGCCACACACTGGATCTTCAGGCAAGTTACATTTTGGTGCAAAGGTCCTAGATACACAATCTAATGTATCATCAGTACTTTCAGCAGTAATATGAAGCTGTAAACCATCTAATTGTTGAATCTTTTCTTGTTTGGGTATTACATTTTTAACAGCCTCTTCGGAATCTAGGATACATAGTAAATCTCGTTCTTTATATACCTCAACAGGTCGGCATCCGATTGCTGCCACTATTTCTTCTGTTACTTCAACTTTTTCTAATTTGAAAGAAGGAAAATTCATTTTGAAACGATTGTTTTCATTTTTTACTGTTAATCCACCTCTCAATGTTTGAAAAGTAATCATTTTAGCATTCTTTTCGTAATAGTTAGCAATAACAAATGCCATAGCCAACGTTGCATGACCACACAAATCAATTTCTCCGTCTAAAGTAAACCATCGTAAATGGTAGCCATTTTCTGTCTTCACGGCAAATGCTCTCTCTGATAGATTATTTTCCAGGATAATATTCATATTAAATCCTCATTTATTGCATTTATCGTTTCTTCGTTAGGAATTTTAACAAAAGGTAATTCTTTGTTTAAAATTATTTGTTGATAAAATAGTGTCATTGTAGTGGTTCCATCCAAACCCATTCAAAATTTTTAGGTAGTCTTAGTCTGATACTTTCTATAGTTATCTTGATTCACATGCTACCAGCGATTATTTTTAGTTCAGGCGCTAATCCGAATGAGTTTCCAACTGAGATGATACCCATTTTGCTAACTATCTTCCTATTATTTGTTGGTGGAATATTTTTACTTAAAAAATCAGCCATCAAAAATTGCTCCTACTATTTTGATATGTGCTAGTGCTACAGTGATTTGGCATCATTTGACCCAAAGTTTAGTTATCCTTTATGTCATTCTTAGTATTATTATATCTGTTTATTCGTTAATAGCAGTTGTTATTGACAGGTAAATGAAAATAGACCCCTGATGAAATTTCTTATCAGGGGTTTTAGTCTCTGCTAATTCGATTAAACGCACGAATAAACTTTCGCATTGCTTTGATATCAGAAAGCGATAACGAACCAATTTTATGAAGAGACATATTTTTCTTAGTCAGTTCTACTTTATTACCAATATCAATCCATGATGGTTTGGTTAAGCCAGCAGCTTTCCAATCAACAATTTGAAAATATTGCCGCTTTATTTTGGGAGACTTATTAGCGTATTTTGAAGTGATTGGAAAGACAATTAATTTTTCCTCAGTGTCTAAAATCACAGCAGTTGGACGAATTTTTTCACCATTACTTGTTGAAAAACCAATGTAAGTCACGACAATATCATCTGAAAAAAACTTCTCTACCATTAATAATCTCCATATTCATCGTCATACCATTTAGCAAAATCACTTTCATTTTCAAAAGTTTGTGTGATGCCTTGTTCGGATATTGTTTCACGGAGACCTTCTATTTCTTTTTGCTTTTCACTTAGCGAAAAATCAAAGGGAACTTTGTCTTGGGCATCAATTTGGATAAATAAAGCTTGAACTACTGTGCTGGTATTTAAGCCCATCATAGCAAGTTTACGTGAGACACGCTCTTTTAACTCTTTATCCATACTCACTTGCAATCTATCTTTCGTTGCCATCTTACTCTCCCCTTATAATCATATTTGATTATATTATACTCATTTTTACTCATTTTAACAATAAGAGTAGACTTTTTTGAGTAGATTTAAGTCTTATTTTAGTAAGATTTTAATTTATCACCATTGGACTCAATGAATACTCAAAAAAGAACGATAACCTTTAAATAGTCATCGCTCTTTTCGAGTAATATAATCTAACAAATGAAACATGATTTGTTTGTTTTCTTCAGGTACATCCATCGCTAATATTTCTTTTGGACTTTGTTTTAAAGCATTTCTTTCTTCAGCGTACTTTCCGTCATTAATGACAATCTCTCTAACATCATCTGCTTCTGGTTCGAAATGAAATTGCAAGCCAATAATCGTATCATCTAAAAGAAACCCTTGATTTTTAACCAAATCACTACTAAATAGTAACTCTGCTTGATCTGGAATCTCAAACATTTCTTCATGCCAATGCAAAGCAACTAACTTCTCAGGAACATCTTTAATTTTATTTGATTGTAGATAAACAGGAGCCCAACCAACTTCTTTATAAGGAGCTTTTGAAATTTGATATCCTAGTGCTTTGGCAATTTGTTGCCCACCAAAACAAGCGCCAAATATAGGTTTCTTTTTATCCATTAGTTGAAGGATTAATTGTTGTTCATCCTTAATCCAGTCGATTTCATCATTAGGGCTCATCGGTCCACCCAAAATGACTAACATATCCGTTTCTTCTTCAGTGGGAAGAATACCATTAAATTGATAAGGATGATACACGTAAAGTTGATGCCCATTTTCTTGTGTCCAAGCTTTAATAGCACCTGGACCTTCGTTGGGTGTATGTTGCAAAACATTCACTCTCATATAATATCTTCCTCCTTAAGAATATCTTTTACCTAAAATATCTAAGTCCCTTTTTATACCATCCATCTCAGCAACATCAGCTAAATGTCCCCATGTTTCATAGCCGAATTTTTTAAATAAAGCCAAACTTGAAGTATTATGGCCAAAAATAAACGCCAAAATAGTTTCTATCCCTAGTTGAGGAACTTGACTCTCTACAAAGGTCACCGCTTCAAATCCCAAGTGATTTCCTCTAAAGGTTTCATCAATATAAATGCTGACTTCAGCCGTTTTGTTATAAGCAATTCGACCATAAAAATCCGACAAACTAATCCAGCCGACAATGTGGTCATTTAGTTGTATTAACCATAACGGCCGACGATTTGCTGAATGAGCTTCAAACCAAGCCTTGCGATCTTCAACGGTGACTGGTTCTAAATCAGCTGTGGATTGACGTGTACGAATCGTTTGGTTATAAATACGGACAATTTCAGGTAAGTCTTGTTCAGTAGCTATTGTATAAGTTGGTTTCATAAGCGAACTCCTTATTTAAGTATTCAGAATTGTTTGAATTTTTAATACTGATTATATCATACTTATTCCCTAGGAAACGCTTATTTTAGTCTTTATTTTGTTAGGACTTTACTTCATTTATTTGCATTACATCATTGAACTAAAATCATGATTGATAATTTCGACTAGTTTAAATTGATTATTTTCAAATTCAAATTTCAAAATACAGCAATTCCCCAATGCTCCAACTTGGTCTAATTTGCTCGTATGAGACCAATAACGCATAAATTGGCGACAAGAAGCACCATGGGAAACCGAAAAATGGTCTTACTTTCTTCTATTGAGACAAAATCCATGATTGAATCAGCGACACGTTGCTGAAAATCTTTTTCCCCTTCCCCACCAAATGGAACGAAAAAATCACCATAAGGTAAAGTAGGATTTAAAAATTCAGGTTCGCCTTCAAAGCACCCAAAATTCCATTCTTTTAATCCTTTCAAGCATGTATATGCAAGGTCCGTTACTTGTTCCAAAGTATCGGAAGCTCTTTCTGAAGTGGAGCAAAAAGCACTTTCTATTTTGATTTGGTTTTCTTCAAAGTATTTTTTAGCAATTTGGCTTGCTTAATACCCAATTCTGTTAATGGTGCATCACACCATTCTTAGATTTTGTGTAACTGATTAAATAATTTTTGTCCGTGTCTTATTAGGTATACTGTTTTCATAGGTTAGTCTCCTTTTCATTCAATTGTTTTTTTTCATATTTCACAACTCGTTGCTCATAACCATCAATTTTACGGTCAAGTCTATCGAGTACTTGTTGCATACTTTCAATCCGACTAGCAAGTTCAGTTCTTTGTTCAAGTAAAAATTCTTTTCTGCTAGGAATAGTGCCAATTCCTTCTTGAAACAGAGTTACATATCTTGTTGAAGTTTCGATGGAGATACCTGCATCGCGCATTGATTTAATATAAAACACCCAGTTTTCATCGTATTCTGAGTAGATTCGATAACCACTATCATTTCGTGGTACTTTAGGTAATAAACCAATTCTTTCATAGTATCGGAGTGTGTCGATAGAAATGTCATATTTTTCAATTACTTCTTTCGTAGTTAATGCAATTTTTTTACTCATCACTCTTCCCTCCTATGTTGCTATAATTTAATTATAAACCCTAGAGTGGACTCCTAAGCAAGAAAAAAATTAAAAACTTGCATTGAAGTGAACTCCATAGTTTATGCTATACATAAATAAAAGAGATTGGAGAAAAAGATGAAGACAAGAATTTTAGGTCACACAAATATTGAAATATCTGCAATTGGTTTAGGTACCATGGGTATGGATCACGCTTATGGACCACAAAAAGATCGCAAAGAAATGCTTACTCTTTTACGAAAGGCTGTAGAATTGGGTTGTAATTTCTTTGATACGGCGGTTATTTATGGTGAGGAAAATGAAAATTGTTAGGTGAAGCGTTTGAACCTATTCGTGAACAAATCGTTTTAGCAACGAAATTTGGGATTGTTGGACAAGAAATCATCGATGGAAAACCACAAAATATTTTGAACAGTCAACCCGATTCAATTCGTGAACAATTAGCAGGCTCTTTAAAACGATTGCGTACAGATACCGTTGACTTATACTATCAACATCGTATTGATCCAAATGTTGAGCCAGAAACAGTAGCTACAACGATGAAAGAATTAATTAGCGAGGGAAAAATTAAAGCTTTGGGTTTGTCCAATGCTCCGATTGAATACATTCGTCGAGCCCATACGATTTGTCCGGTATCGGCAATTGAAAATCAGTATTCTATGGTATGGCGTGAACCAGAGAAAGAATTATTTGCTTTATGTGAAGAACTAGGAATGTCCTTTGTTGCCTACAGTCCTCTTGGGAATGGTTTTCTAACAGGAAAATATAGCAAAGAAACAAAATTTGCTGAAGGAGATTTTAGAAACTTTATGGGGCGTTTCAAACCAGAAGTATTAGGCCATAATCAAGTTTTATTAGATATCATTGCAGATGTAGCTAAACGTAAAGATGCCACATCTGCTCAGATTGTGTTTGCTTGGGAGCTGGCTCAAAAACCTTTTATTATTCCAATCCCTGGTACAACAAAATTGCATCGCTTAAAAGAAAATTTGGCTGGTGCAGCAATCGAACTTAGCAATGAAGAACTAAAAGAAATCAATAATGCTTTAGAGAAAATCGATATTGATGAAACTCATTTTTGAAATAGTTAGAAACTGTAAGACTTTTTAAATAATTTAGTAAGTATTAGATATTTACAAGAGAATATGAATATGAAATAGATAAATTAAAGCAGCAAATTAAATTTGCTGCTTTAATTTATACCTCTTCGAAATATACTTCTTCAATTCTCTATTATATTGAAATTATTTTTCTTTCGATAATTAAATAAAATTTTTTATTTCTTTGATAAATCATTTGCGGTTGTGTTTGTATTAAAACCAAAAGCAAAAGAACACTCAGATATAAAAAGACATTCTAGTTGATGAATGTCTTTTTTAATACTCTAATTCATAAATGCCACAATACGCTACCCTCTCTACGCCAGTAAACAATTTAATTACTTCAGCATGTGTAATGCAAACAATGCTATTATACTCCTGCTTATATTTATCAAATACTTGTTCAACCCGTCTCTTTACTTCCTCTTGTGTTTCGCATTCTAATTTTGAAAAATTGGTTTGATTTAAATAGTCTTGATACGCAGGTTCTACTTGATCGCCAGATTCTAATTTGGTTCCAGTTTTGTCTGGCAGCCATTCGTGTAATAGCAATTCTACATTAATGGTTAAAGGTTGTTTTCGTTCTTTTACGATTTCTAACGCTGTTTGCATGGTTCTGGTATATGGAGAGACGAGTAACAACTCCACCTCATCAAAAAGAGGTTGTTCTGCTAGTTTTTTTGCTTGATGTATCCCTTTTTCAGTAATCCTTGATAAATCTCTACCAAAACCTTTATAGTTTGCTTCCGTTACTTGCTGATAATCCGGTTCTGTATGACGAATCAAGTAAATTTTCATGTTATTCTTCTCTAAATAAGTTTGTATTCTTGTTCAACAAAAAATACGGGAACACCATGGATATCACACATAAAACTTTTGCTTGGTTCATAAAACATTTTTCCATCCCGTTCAATAAGGTAATTAAAAATCTCTTGTTCAAAAATATCTGTAAAATCTAACCCTGCTTTCAAATAATTTTCCACATTCGTAAATTCAATCATTGCGATTCTCCTTATTTTTAAACTCGAATCCTTGTTGCATTAAAAAATCTAGAACCTCTGGCCGATGAGTTATTTGAAAATGATCTTGAATTTTTTGAGTCCATGTTGCTTGCTGTTGATTACTAGTTCTATTGGAATAATAGTCATCCATAGTTACGTCATACGTTTTAATCGATCCCGTGTTCATTTGGTAAGTGTCTACTTTGACTATTTCATCTTGCGGTAGTCGTGGTTTCGCTTCATTTTTTTGCTTTGGGATACCAACTGATAAGCCAAATACAGGAAGCGTAAATTTAGGTAAATCCAGAATTTCAGCGACTTTAAATAAATTATTTCGAATGCCTCCGATATAACAAATACCTAAGTCTTGCGATTCTGCATACACAGACATATTTTGCGCTGCAATCGTAGTATCAATAACTGAAACCAATAATGCTTCAATCGATCCAAATGCTTCAACATTTTCATTTTTTGGCTTAGAAATTTGGAAATTACGATAAAGATCAGCAACAAAAACATAAAAAACACCGTTGTTTACTACATACTCTTCACAGTTAGCAATTTTTCCTAATTCTCTTCGTTTCTTGATATCTTGAATTTCAATAATCGAATATGCTTGGACAAAATTTGAGGATGAACCACTCTGAGCAGCTGCAACCAAGTGTTTTTTTACTTCTTTATCTAAAGGCTGATTTTCGAAAGAACGTACTGACGTGTGATTCAAAAATGTATCTAAAATTTCCATATACTTCTCCTCATTTCTTTGTAATTGATTTCAAAAGTTATCTATATTCTATCATGATAAATATCAAAGAAATACTAATAACAAGTAGTTTTTTACTTTAAAAAAATAATGCTGAGAATTTAATGAATCGATCGTTCCTTTTTTTGTAAAACATCTGACTTTTTGACAAATTAATTCTTTGAACGATACTCACTCAACTTTCTTTGATCTTAATTGGTGTTATCTAATCTTTGATAAAGAAAATAAGGGTACACAAGGAGAAATAATTCCGCTATAATAAGTTTCATACGTATGTATAGGGGGAAATGAATAATGTCAACTCAGTTATCTGATATCCATTTTAATGTGATTTTGGGTGGTTTTGGTTTATTTTTACTAGGCATTAAATTCTTAGGTGATGGACTGAAAGACGCTGCTGGAACAAAAGTGAGAGATTATATTGAAAAGTACACAGGAAGTCTAATGTCTTCGATTGTTGTGGGAACAGTGATTACCGCTTTGATGCAGTCAAGTACTGCCGCAACAGTTATTTCTATTAGTTTAGTTCGTGCGGGTCTAATGTCTCTTCGACAAGCTATTGGTATTTCTATTGGTGCGAATTTGGGGACTACTGTAACCGCTCTCATTATCGGATTAAATGTGGAAGAACTCGGTTTTTATTTTGTCTTTGCTGGTGCACTAATACTGCTTTTTGTCTCACGAAAATTTTATCAAAGTATTGGTACGATTATTTTTGGTTTTGGTATTACATTTGTTGGATTAAAAATAATGGGTGACCAACTCTCATTACTTCAACAATTACCACAATTTGAAAATTTTATTCGTGTGACTTCTGAAAACAATTGGTTAGCTTTATTAGCAGGAACCCTAGCTACTGCTGTGATTAATTCTTCTACTGCAGTCGTTGCGATTGTGCAACAGTTGTATGGAAATAGTGAAATGACGATGGCAGCTGCTTCTGCTTTTGTTTTTGGTTCAAATATTGGAACAACATTAACCGCCGTACTAGCCTCTTTTGGTGGATCGGTATCTACTCGTCGTGCGGGTTGGTTCCATGCTATTTATAATATTTTAGGTGCTTTAATTATGATGTTACTTATCGTTCCTTACTCTAGCTTTGTGGTATGGTTAAATGGTTTGCTTGGAGGTTCTCCGGCAATGGCGGTGGCATTAAACCATTTCTCTTTTAACCTAATTTCAACTATCGCGATTATTCCATTTGTTCCAATGTTTATTCGGTTGTTAGAATGGATAATTCCTGGTACAGACAAGATTAAAAGTAGAGAAAAAATTGCTCCATTGGACTATGACTTGATTAGTCGTTATCCTGAAGGTGCGATGCAATTGGCACAAAAAACAACTACTCAAATGGCCGATTTAACTTTAGAGGCATTGGAAACGACTCAGGATTATTTGAAGTCTAAAGATAATGAAGATTTTGATGTCATTAATCAAATTGAAGAAATGGTCGATGACTTAGATCATAATTTAACACGTTACCTACTTGAAATCGTCAAACATGGGGATGCCAATTTGATGGCGCAAGACTACACACGCAACTTAGAAATTGTAAAAAGTTTGGAACGCATCAGTGATTTAAGTGTTGATTTAGCTGATTTTTATCAACTAGTCTTTGAACATAAAGAAAAATTCTCTGAATATGCTATGACGGATTTAAATGAATTGTATCAAAATGTGATTGAAATTTTAAAAGAATCCTTCCGAATGTTAAACAATTACGATGCTTCTAATTATGAAGAACTCCGAGAAAATGAACTAGCTATTGCCGTAAAAGTAGAAGCTTATAGAGAAAAACACTTCAAACGTATGGCCGATGAAATTTGCGATACTCGTGTAGCAAGTAGTGTTTTTGTTGATGTGCTTGTTAAGTTAGAACGTATTGTGGATCATAGCATTCGTGTCGCTAAGAACGTGAATGCTTCAAGTAAAGAAGTTACTTTGAAAGCAGAATTGGGTTTAGCTGAATAAACAAAAAAATAATCCTTCCGTTAGAGAAAAACAAGAATTCAAACGAATTTTGTCCGTCTATCGATAGGATTGTTTTTATTTTTACAAATCTAAAATAGACTATTTAAGCACTATTTTTAAATTTATTTACTTGTTTTCCTAAAAATTACTGCCTGTAAATAAGGCAACTACAAGCATATAAGTAAGTGTTAAACCAGCTATTATAAAAAATACGATAAACAATCGTTTAGTAATTTTGGTAGCATAAGGATTATTCCATACTTTCATTCCTAACGTGACCAAAGAACTTAAAGCAAACAGTAAAATAATTAATCTGATAAAAAACATATTAGCTCTCCTTAAAAAGTGATAGTTTAGCCAAGGAATTTCTTAAACGAAAGGCATCCCAAGGCAGATGCTCGGCAATCGTTAAACCCACAATTTCCGCTTTTTTAGAAACCTCTAGCAATAAATTAGTTATCTCTTCCAATGTCATTTCTCCCACTGCAGCATCAAAACTTTTTAAATAAGGTTCTGCAGGATAAATAGAGCGAAAGTCTTCTGGCGACAACACATCTAAATCAAAATGAACTACTAAATAATCGTTTTTTTTGCTCATCAAACCAAGCATTTATTGTATCGAAGTTCTTTTTTAATTCTTTTGGTGTGGCAAATTGCAAATCAAGTTGATTAACTGCTTGATCTTTTGGACTTAAGTCTTTTTCAATTAATCCAGCTAAAAATACTTTTTCTTTAGCAAATGGATAGCGACTTTATCCGCTAATTGAGGGGCACCATAACCGATCAAGTTACCTAAAACCATTTCGTGGCTATTCACTGCACCTTCTAAAGTTGCTAAATCTGGATGGGCATCTAAACAAAGAATCCCAACATTTTGGTATTTGCCATTTAAAAAATCAAAAGGCGTTTAGGAAACAGCACAATCTCCTCCAAGTACAATTACTTTGTCAGGAGTTTCCTCTGAAAGAATCTTTTGGCAGAGGTTAGCTGTTTTAGAATGGTTGCTTCGGCTTTGATCCCCTTCTGAATACTTAATTTTTCTGTGATATTTTGATCCACAGGTACACGAATTTTTTTGATAGCGGGATTTTGTGGCACGATGAGACTAAGTAACTCGGCACCAAATAAATAATCGGGATTATCTCCCCCTTGCCCTTGAGGAAATAATAGTTGAATAGTATTGGACATTTACTCACTCCCATTCTTTTTGTTTGGTGACTTTCTCCAAAAACCGTCAAAGTCACTTTTGTCTTGAATGTTAAAATCAATTATCGCTTTTAGTAAGTCATAATCAGTTGTTTCCTTCCACTTAATTTGAAAGGTATTATCTGTGTGTTGATAACCTGCAGCGTCAATTTCTTCTTTAAATTTCTTCATGCCAGCCACTTCGGGAGAAACAGTAATATAATTCTTTGTTTTTTTAAAGCCAATAATGAATGTCCCATGATCGGTGAACATAGGTTGGCTCCAACCAAATTTAAGCTGTAATTTCGGATAGTTTTCATTCATCCACTCACCGATTTCTGCAAACTTTTTTCGATAAACTTCATTTTCAATGCTTGCTACATAATCAGAAAATGTTTCCATAAACTCCCTCCTTTTCTTTAATTATAACAGAAATGGTGGTCTAAATAACGACTCATTAATTCCATATGATGCATCACTGCTGCTTTTCTCATGACACCCATACCAGGAAACTTATCTTGAGCTTGGTTCTCTAAAAGAAGTTGGAGTCCTAGAGTTGGTTGTTCTCCGCATAATTTATCTATCCCGAATGAAGTGATTTTGTTCATCAAATCCATAAATTTTTGTTTTTGAGAAGGTAATTCTTCCTCTGAAAGAAAATGATGAATTCGAAGGTTCTCTCCCTCAAAATAAACTAAATGCAAACTTAAAATCGGACTTGGATAACTTTGATCGTAATAAATCCGACTATCAATCGAAAAATCACTAAAGCCAATAAAGCCTTTTTTATGAAAAGTTAGATGTGTATTTGAGAATAGTTCATCTTCTTTTTCTAAATAAAAACTTGTTCGAGGCAAACGAGTAAAGGGATCTTCGGATAAAATTAATTCTCCTTGAATTTTTTGAAGTAAGCGGAACTCCTCATGAACCAAAACTTTGCTAGTACTAACTTGCCAGTCACTCATCAGCACGGGGCTAGATTCAAAGACAACTAACAATTCAGGTACAAGGGCCATCGTCTCCAAAGATTGATCAATAATAGCAGCTTTTGGCATGTCTAATTCTTGTAGCTCAGTGTACCCCTCTTCTTTCAAAAAGTCTCCCGCTTGCGGGTTTTCAATAATAAAAATGAAGTGATTTTTAGTCTGAGTTAATGCAAGAAATTTTTTCAAAGTAGGAGAATTTTTGACAGGTTCAATGATTGGAATGATTTTTTTAGATAAGCGTTCCTCTTCTATTAATGTTTTTAAGGCAAGCAAATCAAATTGTTTCCCTCTAAAATAAGGATAATACATTACTTCTCCTCCAACAATTGTTGCTGTAAGTTAAAATAAGCCAAGCGAGTTGCTTCTAACTCTTCTTTTAAGGTCTCAATCGCTTGGTTTTGTGTATCTTCAATAAAACGATCGTAGTAGTTACTTCGACCATTGAATAAATCGTACTCTAGTTCGCGTTTTTTTAGTTCTTTATACAACTGTTCGATCCCGAAAACACGTAGACCACGAGCAGTTTTTTTGGCTTTTCCAACCTCTCTTGCTTGTGAAGCAATTAGACGATATAAAAGCTCGTGTTCATTGACTAATAATTCTTGTCTGTGGGGTTTTTTCACTACAGTAAAATAACCTGGTAAACCAAGCTCATCTGAAACATACGAATGATAAACTAAGACTCCAATATGGGAGGGAATCTCGCTTTCAACGCTTAGATATAATTTTTCTGGTAAGACAAAGTAATTATAATGACCGATAAAAGATAGTTTAGCAGTAGAACGAAAATCAGCTTTACTGACTTTTAACTCGTAACATCGCCACTCGAATTGTTGGTTCTGATCCAAACGGCAACTTAAAGTATCCACAATCCCTTGACTATCTGGCATGGTCACTTCTTCTACAACGATGTCTCCTTTTTCTCGGCAATAATAATAGAGAGTCTCTTCCATTTGAATAGTCAAACTTGTTTTCATAATTCTGCTCCTCCGAATCGTTTAACTCAAGAATAGAACATACATTCCCTTTTTGCAAGCAAGAATTTTATCAGACTAAAGAGAGTTTTCCATTTTCTAAGAGCCAAACTTCATCAGCAACTTTTTCAACAAAGGTTTGATCATGTGAAGTAAACAAGACTGTTCCTTGATAGGCTAATAAAAATTTTTCTAAAGCTTCAATAGTTGTTAAATCAATAAAATTGGTAGGTTCATCTAAGATCAACACGTTAGACGGTTTGGTAAATAGTCGAGCTATCGCAATTCGAGTTGCTTCTCCACCACTTAAAACATTTAATGGCTTCCTGATAGCTGATTGAGAGAATCCTAAGTTATTCAATAAGGCACGAACCGTTGCCTCCGACCAATCTGTTTCATCCATTAGTTCTGTTAATAGCGAATGGACGGCTGTAAATTGATAATCCATTTGACGATAGGTTTCGATTTTAGCTTTTGGTGAAAGAATTACTCCTTCAAATTGCTTCAAAATAGCGTTCAATAAGGTTGATTTCCCCGCACCATTTTCTCCAACTAGAGCGATTTTTTTGCCTAAAGTAATTTGTAAATTGATTTTATCTAAAATCATTCGTTGTTCATTGTTTACAGTTAAATTTTCAATTCTGATTGGATAAGGATTATGAATTTCTGCACTACTATGTTTAGGAAATTGAATAGAAATATCTTTCTCTACTATTTGTATATCTGCTAATTGTTCGAGTCGAGAACTCATAGCTTTGGCTTGTTTGTACAAATTCTTTTGCACAGTATCTTTTTGTTTGGATGAAGACAAACGGCTAGGGCGAACATTTTTTTGTTTATTTTTCTCTGAAACTTTGCCAGCTTTTTCTGCTTTTTGTCTTTTCTCTTCGATACCTTTCGTTAATCGAGTTACTTCTTTTTGATAATTTTGCACTTCTCGTTCTTGACTGACATGTTCAATCTTCTTTTGTTCAAGATAATCATTGTAATTTCCTTTATACTCCACAACTTTGCCATCTTTGACTTCCCAAATCTTTTCTGCTAAGGCATTTAAAAAAGTTCGGTCATGACTAACAAATAATAATGTTCCATAATAATATTGTAGTTCATCGATTAATTGTTGTTTTCCTTTTTGATCTAAATGTGTTGTGGGTTCATCTAAAAGCATCCCTGGTTGATAGACAGATAATAATTGAGTTAGACGATACTTAGTCGTTTCTCCTCCACTCAGTGTTTCAGCAGAATTATTGGGCACTTTAAAACGACTGAGTAACTCTCCATCTAGTTCACTAACCGTCTCCTCTACTCCAGAAATCTGATGATAGAGAGGAAAATTGCAAAAAGTATCAACGGTTCCTTTACTTGCTTGCAATTCTCCAGCTATCAAACGTAATAAAGTTGATTTACCGCTACCATTAGCACCAATAATCCCAATTTTTTCATTTTCGTACACACTTAATTCTGGTATTTTTAACACTTGTTCCTCAAAATTCATCTCAACATCTTTTATTTTTATTGTAATAGTTTCCATTTCGTTTCCTCTCCGTTGTAACGAAATGGATTTAGCGTACACAAAAAGGGATAGTCTTATACTATCCCTCCATTCATTTATCATTAATCAGGTATAAAAAAGTATACACTTCACCCATGAATTTCGTTACAAGACTTTTGAATTTGTATTAAATTAACGATTCAAAAGTAATAAACGCAATCTCATAGCTGCTGTCACCTTTCATCCCCCTTTTCCTTGGTTAATATCAAAATCTTACCATGTTTTAACTAATGCTTCAATGCTTTTGTCTTTCCTCAGCCAATTTTCGTAATTTTTTCTGAGCTTTTTTTGATCCTCGATCAATATCACGAATAAACTTTCTTTCATGATAGTCTGTAAATAACTGTTCAAAATCATAATCAGCAGGATAAAGTTTTGTAGCTGATATTTCTAGTGATAATCGTTTTAAGGGGACTTGTACCATTTCTTTTTCAACGAGCACCTCAGCATAAAAATCATCCTGATATTGATAAAAAATCCCATTAACTTTTTGTTCATTTAACCAAACGCGATCACCTTGTTGAAAATTCTTTTGAGGTGCTTGTTCTTGTTTGATAACAGCTTCTTTTTTACGAATAATTTTTTCAGTCACATATTTTTTATCTTTTAGATACTTCTTGGCTTGTTTTAAAATGTTTGCATCAATTTTCATCTTCTCGGCAATCCAAAAAGCATTACTTTCTCCTACTTGATTTAATAAAAGTTGATACTTAGGCGTAAGAGTTACTGAATCAAATGCCATAGCAGCAGTTTGGAAATCTTCATGGGCTAATGCAAAGTCCTTGATTTCTCCATAGTGAGTAGTGGCAATAATTGTTCCACCTTTTTGATACATGCTTTCCATTGCAGCAATTCCAAGGGCAGCTCCTTCATTGGGTTCTGTTCCACTACCGATTTCATCTAACAGAATTAAAGTTTTCGGTCCTGTTTCTCTTAAAATGTCACTAATATTTTTCATATGACCCGAAAAAGTACTTAGTGAATTTTCAATACTTTGTTGATCACCAATATCAATAAAAATCTTTTTAAAAACTGCGATGGAAGAATTTCCACCATGATTGACACACAAACCAAAACTAGTCATTAAGGAAATTAAAGCAATTGTTTTTAAGACAATTGTTTTTCCACCAGCATTAGGTCCAGTAATGATCAAACCATGACTATCTGTTCCCAATTGTAAGGTTAAAGGAACTGGATTATCTAAAAGTGGATGTCTAACTTGATCAAAAATAAGTTCACCTTGATTGTTTACTGCAATTTTCTTTCCACCAATACTTTGGCTGTATTTTGCTTTAGCGAAGATACTATCTAATTCGACGATAATTTCCATACAATAACCAATAGTGGTTTCTTCTTCAGCAATCATACCCGTTAAAGAAGCTAAGATTTGGTAAACAATCCCAATCTCTTCACTTTGCGCTAAAATTAATTGATCATTTAGTTTATGAATGCTATCCGGCTCAATGAAAACTGTTGTCCCACGATTGGAACGTTCAATGATTTCACCTTTAATTTTTGATTGGAAATTAGTTCTAATTGGTAGCGTGTAACGACCATCTTTTTTGACAATCATGCGGTCTTGCAGCCACCCACTGGAAGCAGCTTTTTTCAAATGTTTATTACAACTGGTTTCAATATCGACTTCAAGTTTAGCTATTTTTCCTCGAATTTTCTTTAATTCTCTTGAAGCATCAGCTTTTACTTGATTACCCGCAACGGCTTGTTGAATTTCATCGATAATTGCTTGAAAATCAGCTAAGTCCTTAGCATAGTTATATAAAGTAGGGGTTTGATATTGATTTTTTTCGAAAAATTTTGCAATTAAACGAAACGAACGTAGAAAGTCGCCATATTCAGTAAGTTCACTAGCTTCTAATACGCCACCTTTTGCAATTTTGTTAGTTAAATGTTTAATTTGAGAGAGTCCCATAAAAGGAACATGTTGTCCAGATGCCAAGATCAACATGCCTTCTTCTGTTTCAGTCAATCGTTTTTTTACGGTTGCTAAATCTGTTGCCGGTTGTTTTTTAGTTAGTAATTCCTTGGCGTAATCACTGATACAACGTTGGATAACTGTTTCTTTAATGTAATTAAATTCTGTTGCTTGAAGTAAATTTTTGTTCATGTATTTTTCCTTTCTTGCCGAAAGTTACTTGAAAAACGAATTCATGCTCGTTTTCAGTTATTTTTAAGGTTCAAAAAAAGGCTATAGGAGTCCTATAACCTTTCAACGAATTGATTTAACAGGTATCTATAGGCATAACAAATAAACCTAGCAAAATTTGGGCTTATTTGTATTCAATTGCTTAATTAGATACCTTCCACACTCACAAAACTACCTCTTTCTTGAAAACGAGATTTTTCTTCCTCTTGATTATATGATACTTTATGGGACAAAATCAAGAAAAAGCGAAAATCTTTAAATAAAATATACTACCAAACGTTACTATTCACTGCAAATTTGACGCTTCACTACGCGAGAGTCTTGCTTAGGTCAGCCCGAAACAGCTCCAAGCCAAATTAGAATTAGAGCTCAAGCTTCACACGCCCAGTAATCAATTGATTGGCAACTCGGCGTTGTTCGCATTGAATTCTTGACGTGGCGACAAGCAAGTCTCTCTGTGTTAAGCTGGAGACTGATTATCTTAGCTAATCTATTACTTTCTCAAAAAGTAAATTATCTATCCATTTGTTATCTTGTAAAAGATATTGATTGTACTTTCCAACAAATTGAAAGCCATTTTTTATTAGTACAACCTGAGATCCAATATTTGTTGATGCCGTTCCAGCCTAAATTCTGTGAAACTGATATCTTTGACTAGCCTGTTCTAAAATAAGTTTTACAGCGGAGGTAGGTATCCCTTACCCTGATGTCTTTCTCCTATCCTATATCCCAACTCAGCCTTATTCAACGGTTCTTGGACAATGTCCGTAAGATTCATTCTGCCCACGATAGTCCCGTCTTGGTCAATCACTGAGTACATATAGAGTAAGCCTTTATCTTGTTCAAAAACTAATTTCTTTACAATTTGTGAAAAAGAATCGTATCTATAGTATGTATCAGCTCTTCCCAATCCAATACTTTAAAAATATTCTCGGTTTTCTTTTTCAAACATAAACAACTCGTTTGTATCACTTAGAGTTAAAAGTTTTAATTGAATGAGTGCCATAGTTCCACTTCACTCTACACATATTCTTGTTTTTACCAAACATAAATAATGCGACTATAATTCAAATTCAAAGAAATCAATTCAAAAAAACAACAAATAAAAAATTTGAAAAAACTCTGAATAGTTTTTTCAAATTTTTATTATGTTCTTGCACTCTGAAGTTTATTTTAGACAGAAATACAAGATTTCATATTAATTTTTACGCATATTTTTTACTTTAATCATTCGGGTAACGCCAGCACGTTCATTTTCCTCTAGCTTCATGCGTATAAAATAGATGGTTTCCTCTAATTGAGGAATCGTCATATATTCTAAAGCATTCACTCGACGACGAGTTTTTTCAATTTCGTCTGCCATTAATTGACAGGTCTTTTCCACTTCTGTTAGTTCAAGCAATAAGGGCAGCACATCTGTAAAACCATCAATTGATTTATCTAAAGGTGCATTGGAGTTCAGAAATCCATACTCTAATGGAGTATTAAGATACTCTTCATCGTATTGAAAATTCATCACCGGTACTGGTACACTCATGATATTTTTGGTTGAGATATCCAAATTTACGTTTGTGGAAGGTAAAATGAACAGTTCTTCAATAAAATTTTCATTTAAGGTTGCATTAGCTAAACGAAAAGCTTTCATTGCTAATGTCATCTTTTCTTCCATTTCTTTGCGTAATTGGTTATTCTTTCGGATTAACAAGATAAATTGACGCATCAATTCATCCTGCTTATCTTTTAATAGTTTATGACCACGCTTTGCTGTTGCCAATTGTTTAGCTAAGCGAGTCATCTCCATTCGAGTAGATTGTACATCTAGTTTTGCCATAGTTATCTACTCCTTTTCTGGAAGAAATTGCTCAATCATCTCATCTTTGATTCGTTTTAATTCAGTTCTAGGAAGCATATCTAATAATTCCCAGCCTAAATCTAGTGTTTCTTCAATGGAACGATTAGTTGTGTACCCTTGACTTACATACTCTTCTTCAAAACGATCTGCAAATCGGGCATAAATTTTATCTACATCAGAAAGTGCTGCTTCACCTAAAACAACCGCTAATTCTTTTGCTTGTTTCCCTTGAGCATAGGCAGAAAACAATTGGTTCATTGTAGCTGCATGATCGTAACGTGTTTTCCCTTCACCTGTTCCTTTGTCTTTCAAACGAGATAAAGATGGCAATACATCAATCGGAGGTTCTACTCCGTTTTTATACAAGTCACGAGAAAGAATAATCTGTCCTTCCGTAATATAACCCGTCAAGTCAGGGATTGGATGGGTTTTATCTTCTTCAGGCATTGTCAAAATTGGAATTTGTGTTACCGAACCATTTGTACCTTTGATTCGACCAGCACGTTCATATAAAGTAGCCAAGTTTGTATATAAATAACCAGGATAACCTCGTCGTCCAGGAACTTCACGACGGGCTGCTGAAATTTCTCGTAAGGCTTCACAATAGTTCGTCATGTCCGTCATAATAACTAAAACATGCATCCCTTTTTCGTAAGCCAGATACTCGGCAGCAGTTAATGCCATTCGAGGTGTTGCAATACGTTCGATTGCTGGATCGTTAGCTAAATTCATAAAGATAACTGAACGGTCAATCGCACCCGTTTGACGGAAATCTTCCATAAAGTATTCAGCTTCTTCAAAAGTAATTCCGATACCTGCAAAAACAACAGCAAAATTATCATTTGAGTTTAACACAGTTGCTTGTCTAGCGATTTGCGCAGCCAACTCCTTATGTGGTAAACCTGATGCTGAAAATACCGGTAGTTTTTGTCCACGAACTAAAGTATTTAAATGGTCAATCGAAGAAATACCTGTTTGAATAAATTCATCCGGATAATCTCGAGATACTGGATTAATTACTTCCCCATTAATATCCATAGTTTTCTCAGGAAAGATTTCTGCTCCACCATCTTTAGGACGACCTAATCCATCAAATACCCGACCAATCATATCTTCTGAGACACCTAATTCTAAGGGATGACCAAGGAAACGAACGGAAGAATCACGCATGTTAATGCCTGCAGTACCTTCAAAAATTTGGACCAAGGCTTTGTCTTCTTGAATTTCCAAAACTTGTCCTTGTCTGGTTTCACCGTTTTGTAAGCGGACATCGATTAATTCTTCGTATTTAACTCCTTCGACATTATCAACTGCCATCAAAGGACCTACGATTTCACCAATTGTTTTGTACTCTTTAATCATGCTACATCCCTCCTTTTTGCAGAATGCTACGGATGGTATCTTTTATTTCTTGTTGCAATTGAATAATTGCATCAATATTTTCCTCTGAAACATACTTCATACGGGCAATTCGGTCTCTTAATTTAACCGTCCCCTTCATCAATTCGGTCAGATAAGCACCTAATTCTAGCCCTTGAAGACCTTCACGATAGAACGAAAGAATATTATTCATCATATGGTATTGTTTTTCACGAGAAGTAAAGGTATCTACATCATCAAAAGCATTTTGCTGTAGGTAATCTTCACGAATCTCTTTAGCAATTTCTAATGTAAATTGATCCTTTTCTGATAAGGAATCAATCCCTACCAAACGAACGATTTCATTTAATTCAGATTCTTTTTGTAAAATACGCATGCCTTCTCTTACTAAATTAGACCATTCTACTTGTAAGGCTTGATCTAAATAATTACCAACTTCACTAGAGTACAAGGAATAACTTTTCAACCAATCAATTGAAGGGAAATGACGTTGTTGAGCAAGAGTAGAATCCAATCCCCAAAATACTTTCACTACTCGCAAAGTGTTTTGAGTAACTGGTTCAGAAATATCTCCTCCAGAAGGCGATACTGCACTAATTGCGGTAATACTTCCTTCACGATTATCTGAACCCAGAACAGTTACACGACCAGCACGTTCATAATATTCAGCCAAGCGACTACCTAAATAAGCTGGATAGCCCTCATCACCCGGCATTTCTTCTAAACGCCCGGACATTTCACGTAAAGCTTCCGCCCAGCGTGAAGTAGAATCCGCCATAATAGCTACAGAATAACCCATATCTCTGAAATATTCAGCAATTGTAATTCCTGTATAAATAGATGCTTCCCGTGCAGCAACCGGCATATTAGAAGTATTTGCAATTAATATAGTTCTTTCCATTAATGATTCACCCGTTAGTGGGTCAATTAATTCAGGGAATTCATTCATTACGTCAGTCATTTCATTTCCACGTTCGCCACAACCCACATAAACAACTAAATCAACATCTGCCCACTTAGCAATTTGGTGTTGAACAACTGTTTTACCAGCGCCAAACGGTCCAGGTACAGCAGCAGCTCCACCCTTTGTTACTGGGAAGAAAGTATCGATAACTCGTTGACCAGTAATCATCGGAATATCTGGATTATGTTTCTCTTTGACCGGACGTAAACGACGAACTGGCCACTTTTGTAACATAGTTAGTTCAGTCTCTGAGTTGTCTGATTCAAGAACACAGACAACTTCATCAATGTTAAACTCACCAGTATGAATTTCTTTTACTTGTCCACTAACACCAAATGGAACCATAATTTTATGACTAATAATTTTTGTTTCTTGAACAGTACCAACAACATCTCCAGCAACTACTTGATCACCAACAGAGATACTTGGTTGGAAGGTCCATTTTTTCTGATGATCCAACGCATCAATCTTAACTCCTCTAGTCAAAAAATTACTTTGAGTTTGATTCGCAAAAACATCAAGAGGTCTTTGTATTCCATCAAACATTTGAGAGACAATTCCTGGTGCCAATTCAACAGATAAAGCTTCTCCTGTTGAATGTACAGGTTCGCCTGGTCCAATCCCAGATGTTTCTTCATATACTTGAATGGAGGCAACATCTCCTCGCATTTCAATGATTTCTCCGATAACACCAATGTCTCCTACGTAACAAATATCTTGAATACTTGCATGAGCCATATTTTTAGCCATAACTAGTGGCCCTGAAACTTTTATAATTTTGCCAACTTCCACAATGTTAGCTCCTTCCTAGAGAATATTCTGTCCAACGGCTTTTTCCATATTTTTTTGAATGGCTTTAAGACCAACTTCTTTCGAACCATCATGAGTAGGAATCAATACAATAGCTGGGGTTAAGCAATCATCAAATTTTTCAATTTTATTAGCAATTTTTTGTGCACAGTCTTCTGTGATATAGATTACGCCATATTCATCATCGATCATTTCATCAAAAGCTGTATGAATTGCATCCAAATCAATCCCGTAACGAACAGTGAATCCGAACAGTTTAAATGGTAAGACAGACTCTTTGTCACCAATTACGCCAATCTTATAACTCATAAACGTCTCGCATCCTCTCTCTAATTTGTTCATTTGTAAAACCACTTCGTTTACCTACAATAATTAAACGAAGGTTGGTAATTTCGATATCTTTTGCATTCATGAAACTGAGTAAAGGTAACGGTCCAAAAGCAGTTGTTTGAGCTTTTTCGTATAAGGACTGAATAAAATTATCCTTTAACAAGTCTAATTTTAGAAAATCAATTTCATCTGCAGTAAAAGCAGATGATAATAAGTCACTATATTCTGTTGAAGCAATGAATGCAGTAAATTCATGAAGTGGGCGATTTGCATACTCTAAAAAAGATTCTCTAGAGATTGATCCAGAGCTAGAGAGTACTGCCGACATAAATCCATAACTTCTTTGCTGTAATATACAGCGAGCTGCAGTTACAATATTGGTTAGATTAATGAAGTGAATGATAATCTCGAAAATCTCAGGATCACCAAGTTCTTCAACTAGCCGACGTTGTTCTTTTAAGAATCGGCGATCATAAATTACATCAATTGCTTGTAGAATGTTTGATTCTTTAAAATATTCTTCTACGTCATGGATGCTTTTTAAGACTTTTTCAGGTAATTTGGACGATGATCCAGTTTGAATTGCACGTTTCATTTCTTCCATTGAAAAGAAACCATCCGGTAGAAATAAATAATCATAATTTTCTTGAATTCGTTCTGCCTTTGTTAAGACTTTTAAATTATGAAAAGTATAGCGCATGGTATATAACCAAACAATTTCTGAGTTTGGTGTAAGTTCAATCATATCCTGATAGGTAGACAATAATTCTTCATTTAAAATTTTTTCAAATTCAAATTCAAATTGAGGAGTCAAATGTTTTCCATATACTGTAGGACGTAAAATATCTGCAATTCGCTGAAAAGAATCTGCATCTATTAACTGACGGAAAGTCTCTGGTGAGAGTAACTCATTTTCTTTTATTCGAATAATGGGATTGACTGTATGATATAAATCTTTCACTTTATCCCTCCTCGTTCATACTTAGTTTGAATGATATTAATCGGAAGCTTCTTCCTCCAAAAAAAGTTCATTCATAATTTCGCTACCTTGCTTCTTCTTTAATTCTAAAAGTAATTCTCGATAGAAAAAGTTATAACGTAATCCTTTGTTTTCGACTAAAAAGCCATATTCTTTCTCTGGACTCATCTCACCCAAAGTGAACTGACTGTTTAATTTTTGATTTAAGTCTTTTAACCATTCATCAGTTAAGCTATCTGGTTCCATCAAACCACCTAGAACAATTGTGCCTGTTGTTAGTTTTGCACTTTCAAGTGAGTGGAAGATAAAACTTTGAACTTCTGTAAGAGTCCATTTTGCCATTTCTTGATAAGCTTCTTCAAAAATACGTTCTAAATAAGACTGTTTTTGTTTTAAAGTTGCTTGTCTTGCTTTGATAACTAATCGATTCATTTCTTGCTGAAAATCACGATTTAATTGTTTATTCTGACGTTCAAGAAGCTGTTGGTGTTCCTCTTCTTTCGCTCTTTTACTTACCAAAAAATGCGTGTCAATTTCTTCAGTTCGGATTTTCTTCAACAAATCTCGTTCTTCTTGTGCTTGCTTATTAATCTCTAGGATGATGTTTTCAATTGCATCCATTGAAACGCCTCCCGTTCTTTAAATGCTTCCTAATAGTAAGAATGAAATAACAAAACCTAAGATAGCATACATTTCCACCATAACTGCATACATAACACCGTAGAAGAAATGCTCAGGCTTTTTAGCTAAAATTTGGATACCAGCTGCTGCAACTTTACCTTGAGGAATCGCTGAAGTCAGACCTGTGAAAGCAATCGGTAATGAAGCTCCTAGGTAAGAAAGACCTGTAACAATCGACATATCTGTAGATAAATTTGTAAAAATCATCGCTGCAATTGCAAAACCGTATAATCCTTGTGTTGCAGGTAATAATTGTAGAATTAATGATTGTCCAAATTTTTCTGGTTGGCTAGTCATTAGGGCAGCAGAAGCTTCCCCAGTTTTACCTACACCAATTGCTGAACCAATCCCTGGGAAAATTGTCGCAAATCCCATCGCTAAAATTGCAAAAATCATACCTGAGTTATTTTCAATTAAAAAGTTAATCATTTATTTTTCCTCCATATTCTTTTGAACATTTAAATATTTTTCATTTGGTTTAAAGGGTTTAAAAGGACGTCCCCCACCTTCATAGAATTTTCCGAAAAATTCTACATACTGCAAACGTGCAGCATGGACATAAGCACCTAAAAGTGATAGGAAGATATTCAACCCGTGTAAGATTACAATTAATACGATTCCTAAAGTGAAGCGTGCAACAGGCGGCATGGTTCCAACCAACATATTAAAAGCCATTGCAATACTACCACCAGATATTCCTAAAGCCATCAGACGACTATAACTAACGAAATCACCAATATAGCCTGTAATACCGTATAGTGCATAAACACCACTGAAGAATCCCCCAATTTTCGATTTAGATAAAATAACTGGGACTAAAACAATCAAAATTGCGCTGATTATAGCAATCACTATTCCGGTATTTTTTAATGGAACAGAGTCAAACATCATGGTACCCGCTACAGCAATAAAAATCCCACTTAGTAAGCCTTGCCAAGCGAATCCATCACCGATAGAGGCTAAATACTCACGCTTTTTAATTCTTTCTTTACCAGCTAAAAATAATCCCGTAAATATTTGAATACCTCCAAAAATAAGTGAGATCATGAAAATTGTCATAAAATCATCAGTCGGTGAAAGCAATTGGAATGGCAAGGTTGCTCCAAATCCACTTCCATAAATAATTCCCCAAAAAATGACTGACAATGATAGAATCTGGAACAGTTGAATGAATTTTTTCGTTCCTCTTGGCAGAGCCATCAACTTCACAGCAAGTGTTGTGGCGATTAGCATCAGTGCGCCATACCCTAAATCGGCGACCATCATGCCAAAAAAGACAAAGTAAAAAGGCGCCATCCAAGGTGTGGGATCAATTTCATCGTACTTAGGCATAGAATACATACCAGTCAAACTTTCAAAAGGTTGAATAAATTTCTTGTTTCTTAGTTTAGTAGGAACTTGATTCGTTCTAATTTGTGTTTTACTTGGAGCTTCAACAGAAAAATATAGTTCATCTTTAGTAAATATTTTTAATAATCCTTGTTGAATAGCTGCTAATTCATCGTTTGCGACCCAACCTCTAATGATTACCAAATAATCGGAAGTTGGAAGAGTTTCTTTAATATCTTCTCGGCTAAGTTTAGTTAGTAAAATTTCTTCATTTAACTGTAGAAAAGAAACTTGCTTCTTATAGTATCCAATTTCGATTGTATCAATTTTTTGACTTTCAATAATTTTTTTCAATTCTTGTTTGGCTTTTCGCAACATCTCTTTAGGAGAGTCTTCATAAGGATTTTCTTCAAACTCTACTCCTAAACGTGCTAATTCATTTAGAATATCGGACTGTTGTTTCAAATAGATTCCACTAAAGGCCACATCAGTTTTAGTCGCTTCATGGACTTCAAAATGAATGTTATTTTGAACCAAAAATGTTCGAATATCTTCCCAATTACTTTCTGCAATATTTGCCATGAAGTAATCAACATACTCTAGTGTTTCTTTGGGATTAAAATCAATCGTTTGCCATTTTGTTCCCCAAGACTCTACCTCATTCCAGTATTCTCTTGCTTTTTGATTTTCTTCCCAACTATCTTGAAGTTGGTTGATTTTTTCAAGCATTTCACGTAAGGCCGATTCATTAAATTCTTCTTCTAATGCCAGAATGTCCATTTCATGGCGTTTTAAAGTCTCAACACGTGTTTTTGAAGATCCGTAATTGCGGATAAATAAAATTGCTTCACGTATTTGAGTCAAAAGATAAGAATACGAAGAGTGGTTGGTTGCATCGAATTCTTCCATTTCTGGGAAATAAACATCCAACCATTCCTGATTGGCCTCATTATTTAAAATATCTTCAACTTCGATATTTTGCATTCCTTGAAGCAAAGTTAAAACAGTGTCTTGATGTTTTTTTTCAGCAAGAATCGACATTTTACTTAATTGACTAACTGCCATTGGCTTGCTTCACCCCTTCGATAATCTCATTCAGAACAATGGTACGATTTTTTTCGTAAGTTCTTTGATAAGTCTGATTTTCTATAGCTGCTGCTTCAGCTAAATCAGTTGTTTTTTTACTTAATAGCTGATTGTGTTCAGCTTGAAGCGTATCTAAAGCTTTTTTTCGTTCTTGCTTTTGCTGTTTTTGAATTGTTTCTAGTTCTAAATCTTTTTCTTCGTCATACGTTGTTAATTCATTAAGTAAAGCCTGTTTTTTTTCATTATTTTCTTGTTCTGTCTGACGCACACGCTCTAAAGCTTCTTTCAATATTTTCACCCCTTGCAATAATGTAATAATTTGTCACATTCCACTAGTTTAATTCTTTGGTGAGTGGAACTGACCGACTTTTACAAAAAAAGACCTACTTCGAAAAGTAGGCCAGGAAAGTTGGCAACTACCCAAAGAATATTCTTCTCACCCCTTGAAGAACCTGATCCTTGAAGCAAAAATTGCTCAACCATTGTTTAATATTTATCTGAATTTAGTTTTATTATAGCAAAACTTTCAAGAAAAATCCAATGTTAATTACAGAAAACAAATCAAGAAACTTCGGTGAAAAATATTCTATTTGCATTACTCCTTCTCTAATCGGCTGTTTTTAACCTTGTTTAAAGAAAACTTTTCTTAGATTTTAATAAATAAAAACAAGTTATCAAACTAGTAAAAGGCAAAATAAAAGCCACACCAATCCCAGACAATAAAATAATGACTAGTTCTGCTACGAACGCTTTAGAATTAACAATCATACTCCAAGAAATTGCTAAATCTTGATACCAAAAAATAAGTGTCAAACTTCCACTAATAAATGCAAAGAGTAAAGTATTAATGGTCGAATTTAAGATATTTTTCACCACAGTCATACTTGATTCAAACAGTTGACTAAAAGTTAATAGCTTCTTTTTGCGAGCGTAAATTTCCGTCGTCGCACTGGCAATCGACATACTGCCATCCACTAATGCTCCTGAAACACCAATAAATAAAACAGAAACACTTAACTCTGAAAAATGGATGGGTAAATTCAAATCCATTACAGAAAGTTCTTCAAGTTCATGGGAAGAGAAACCATAAAGTGCTATCTCTTGTATCAGTGGGATGAAAAAAACACCTAAAATAAACAAAAAAAGCAACATGCTATAAAAAGCTAATTTTGTTTTTAAGTTCCAGCCATTCACATAAGCCAATGTTACTAAACTATTCGCTAAGATATACAATAATGTCATTAAATAAACAGAAAACCCGAGATTCAAAAGATAAATTAACAGTAAAAACAACACAAAATTAATAAATAGTCCACTCAGTACATAGAAGGAATTTTTTCCGATAATCAAAATCATCGTTAAAATAAAAATCAGTAAAAGTATTGAGAGCACATTCATTGTTTTCTCCTCCTCAAATAAAAGAAGCCTAATGATACGGGAACCGAAAACAAAATACCAAATCCTCCACAGAGAATCCGTACCAATTCTAAAGATAATAACATATTGGCTGAGTGAAAAAACGACCAACCATTAAATAAATAAAGCAAAAACAACGGAATACTGCTACTAAGATAAGAACAGACCAAGACATTAATCATTGTGCCACTAATATCTTCTCCTACCCTTCTTCCCGATTCCAATAGTTGATTGAGTGTGATTTGTTTATTTTGTAACTCAATTTCTTCTAAAGTAGAAATAACTGTCACAACGGTATCTAACGTTGCTCCAATTGCTCCAATCAATAAACTGGATAAGAAAATAGAACGATAGGGTCGAGTTAATATCCCCATATCTTCAAAACGTAAACCACGATCATTTCCAATCAACATCACTATAAAACAAATAAAATACGCAAGAAGAATCGTAACAATTGTTGCTAAAAATTTTTGAAGACTGTTTTTTTGAATACCATCAATTAAAAATAGAGTAATACCAGTTGCGAAGATCATATAGATCATCGTGATTGGCACTAACTGAAATTGTGGGTTTTGACGATAGATCCATACCATGCCGTATAATCCTATACTATTGAGAATTACACTGATAAAAGTTGTAAAACCAATTTTTCCACCAATCAACAGTAAAGAAGACAAAAGCAACGCAAGTAAGAAAACAACAAAACCATCTCTTTTTTTCTCAACCACCTGACCATTAGCAATAAACACTTGATTTCCCTTTTTAAACCGTGGTTGTACGGCTTCATTGTTTTGGAAATCCACATTTAAAGCGATTTTTTGCCCTTTCTCTTCACCATTTAGATAGGTCCCATTAAGAATTTGTTGGTTTTCTTGAAACTCTATGGTATCAACTTTGACAAGAGTTTCATTGTATAAGCTGCCACTAAAATTTTGAATGAGGATACCTACAAAAGCAGAAAGTAAAATTGCGAGGATTCCCCAAAAAATTCTTTTTTTCATAGACACTCCTTGTTCTTTTTCTGTCCAGTATAACACAAAAAATAAAGCAACTTTTGCAAGTCGATTATGATTAACTAAAGGTTTGGTTATGTCTGTTTGATTCCATCTCTTGATAAGAAAAAAGGAACTACAACTATTGAGTTGTAATTCCTTTATTAATTATTGACGAATCAAGTGATCGAATGCGCCTAAAGCAGCTGTTGCTCCAGCACCCATTGAGATAATGATTTGTTTGTAAGCACTGTCTGTACAGTCACCTGCAGCAAACACGCCTTCTAAACTAGTCATTCCGTGATTATCAATGATAATTTCACCACGTTCATTTAATGCCACGTCTGAATCACGCAACCAAGCAGTATTTGGTACTAAACCGATTTGTACGAAAACACCTTCTAAAGCAATATGATGCTCTTCATTTGTTTCACGATCAGTATAAGAAATACCATTAACTTGATCAGTACCAGTGATTTCTTTTGTTGCTACATTTTTAAGAACTGTCACGTTTGGTAATGATGCCACACGGTCTTGTAGTACTTGGTCGGCTTTTAATTCTGGTAAGAACTCAAGAACATAAACATGTTTTGCTAAACCAGCTAAATCAATCGCTGCTTCAATACCAGAGTTACCGCCACCAATAACTGCTACATCTTTACCTGTAAACAATGGACCATCACAGTGAGGACAATTAGTTACGCCTTTTGTACGGAATTCTTCTTCACCCGGTACGTTAACGTTTCTCCAAGCAGCACCTACTGAAAGAATAGCGGATTTTGTTTTAAGAACTGCACCATTTTCAAGTTCTACTTCGATCAAATCATTTTTACGAATTGATTTTGCACGTTGGTTTTTCATAATATCGACTTCATATTGATTCACATGTTCTTCTACTTGAGCCATCAAACGAGGACCTTCTGTATAAGTTGTACCAATCATATTTTCGATACCTACAGTATCCATTACTTGTCCACCGTAAGTTTCAACAACCATACCAGTGTTGATTCCTTTACGTGCTGCATAAATTGCCGCACTGTTACCAGCAGGACCACCACCGACAACCAATACATCAAAAACATCTTTATCAGCGAATTCATCTGCACTTGTTGGACCAGCAGCTAATTCTACTAATTGTTCAATTGTCATACGACCACTAGCAAATTCTTCTTCTCCTAAAAGCACAGTTGGAACGGCCATAATTTTCTTGGTTTCAACTTCTTCTTGGAACATACCACCTTCAACCATTGTGTGAGAGATATTTGAATTTAATACAGACATAATATTTAATGCTTGAACTACATCAGGGCAGTTATGACACGTTAAACTTACATATGTTTCGAAATGTAGTGGTTTATCAATCGCTTTAATTCGTTTTGCTACTGCTTCGTCTACTTTTGGTGCGCGACCAGCTACTTGTAACAAAGCTAAAATAAATGATGTGAATTCATGTCCTAAAGGTAGACCAGCAAACTCTACACGTGGTTCTTGACCAGGTTGAGCTAAAGCAAAGGCAGGTGTACGTGAAAGACTTGTTTCATTAATTGATAATTTTGCAGACATTTCAGTGATTTCTTCTAAAAACTCACGAATCTTCGTTGAATTATCATCAGAACCTAAACTAGCATGAAAAACGATGTCAGACTCTAGTAATTCAAGGTATTGAGCCAATTGGCCTTTGATTTCATTATCTAATGCCATGATAGCCTCCTTAAATTTTACCTACTAAGTCTAAGCTAGGTTTTAATGTTTCTGCTCCTTCTTTCCATTTAGCAGGACATACTTCACCTGGATGTGTGCGTACATATTGAGCTGCACGGATTTTATCTACCAAAGTACTAGCGTCACGGCCAATACCGTCAGCGTTAATTTCTACTGTTTGAACAATACCATCAGGATCAATGATGAAAGTTCCGCGTTGTGCTAAACCTTCAGCATCTAGAACTTCAAAACCTTCAGAGATAACATGAGATGGATCGCCAATCATGATATATTCGATTTTACCAATTGCATCTGAATGATCATGCCAAGCTTTATGAGTGAAGTGAGTATCTGTAGAAACAGAATAAACTTCAACACCTAAACCTTGTAATGTTGCATATTGTTCTTGTAAATCTTCTAGCTCTGTTGGACAAACAAAAGTGAAATCTGCTGGATAGAAGCAGACAATGCTCCATTTTCCTTTAAAATCTTCTGATGAAACCTCGATAAATTCACCTTTGTGATAAGCATTTGCTTTAAATTCAACAATTTCTTTTCCGATTAATGACATATTACGTCCTCCAATTAGAATAATTATTTGAGAATAATCTCTATCAATAACTATATAGAAAGTCAGAAACAAGGTCAATGGTTTTGCCTAAATTAATAAAATAAATTTCGTTTGTGAAATAAAATACTGATATATATGATTTTTTTGTTGATATATCAATGATTTGTTTAATAAACAAAAGTAAAGTTGTGAGAGGGATTTCAATTGTTATAAATTGAATTTTATCCCATTGATACTAACTTCATTCTCAATTACTTCCTTCGATTCTCAATTGAATGTATATAAAATAAAAAGTTGTGGTTGATTGACCACAACTTTTTACTATTTTTTTTGTTTGAGCATTTCAATAAGTAGTGTATAAATAGATCCGGCTACAACAAAAATTATCCAACTAAAGTGCCACGAATGAGTAATATTAGACCAAAGAAGATAGATAACCACTACCGCTGGCCAGTAAACATTCCTCAATAAAATAATAAATGGAGCAACCTGTCCGTATTCAGAGCGAGTAGCTCGTGGACCAGGATTGTCAGAGTCTGAAACAAAATACTGCCCAGCGGCAAATTTTAAAAAGCCGTTACGAATGATACTTGAATAGACAATCAAGAATGCACCTACACCTGCAGTTCCGAAAAAGACACTTACGCCAAATAAATCAGCATTAAAATATGTGGCAAAGAAAATTAATAAAGGAATAGCTAATACAGCCAAACCAATTCCACTAATTAATCCAACACGAAAACTCTTTTCATAATTTAAAGCTTGTTCTTTCGCTTCTTCAGTCACTTCAGTGCTAAGAGGTCGATCTTCTAATAATTTTTTGGCAGCAACGTATTTCATAGAACCTGAGATAATAAATCCGGTACCAGATGCAGCAATTACAAAAAAGAAAAAGATAGCCAATGGAAAAAATGGACCTCCATACACCCCATTATCTGCAAACATAATAGCAGCAAATGCTAAACTAATCAGAAAAATTCCTAAAGAAAGTTCAAAAGCAAATCTTCTTGTTGTTCCCCAAAAATCAAAAGCCTCTTCTAAATCAATTCCATCATAATCCTCCTCTTCATATTGAGGTTTCTCTGCCTCAACTTCCAATTCAGCTAGAATTTCATCAATTGAACCGAATTCGCTGATTACGGCACCAATTGCTTCATGTTCACTTTTTCCTTCTGCAATTAATTCATGATAATGGTCTTCCATAATTGCTAGTAAGTCTTCTTTGGCTTTGCTAGTTTCTGGTGTAATTGGCACGGTTAAAAATAAACTGTCCAAATAATCTTTAATGGTTTTCATTTTTAGTTCCCCCTTTTAAAAATTCATCTACTACAAACTTAGTCTGTTCCCACTCTTTCTTTTTCATTTCAAGAAATTCTCTTCCTTTTACGGTAATACGATAATAGGTTCTTTTTTTACCATGAGTAAGTTCTCCTGGATAAGCTTCTATCAATTCTTGTTTCCCTAATCGAGTAAAGGCTGAGTATAAGGTTGTTTCTTTGATAACATATAGCTCGTCTGTTTTTAATCGAATCTGTTTAGAAATTTCGTAACCGTAAGAATCTCGCTCTTTTAAAATGGATAAAATGATTACATCATTATATCCGCGAATACCATCACTTGTAATCATTAGCTCCCTCCTAAAATTACTCCATCTGTCGTAATAATTATAGGTCAATTACTACGACAGGTAAAGTAAAAATTAAAAAGAAAAAAAAATACATCTTAAGTCGTAGATGAAAAATATAAAAAAAGCAACCATCCAAATTGGATAGTTGCTTAGAGTTTACTAGTTATTAACCTTTAACGATGTTAGTCGCTTGTAAACCACGTTGGCCTTCTTCGATATCAAAAGTCACTGCTTGACCTTCTTCTAATGTTTTGAAACCATCAGTTTGGATAGCTGAAAAGTGTGCAAACACATCAGTTCCATCTTCTGCTGTGATAAAGCCAAATCCTTTATCAGCGTTAAACCATTTTACTGTACCGTTATTCATAACGTACCTCCAAATTACACATTCAATGTGTTTATTTGTAATAAAAAGTGAAGTGTAAAAAGAAGTGCGTATCAATTTCTTTAAAGATAAACATATTTTAATCACATATCAAAAAGTATTACTTTACTAAGGTAACACTTATACAAACTAAATGCAACTATAAACTCTATATTTATAGATATTTACTTGCTTCTCGAATACTTAAGGCCGAAAGTCCGGCTTTATTCTCTTCAATAAATATTCTCACCCATTCAGGATTCGTTTTGGAAAAATCCCTTAAGCTCCAACCAATTGCTTTATTAATAAAAAACTCTTTTTGATTTAAATTATTTTGTAAAATTCGTTCTAATAAATCAATATCCGTCGTTTCTTTACGTAACAATTGGTGATCAATCGCAATTCTTCTTAACCAAAAATCTTCATCTACACTCCAAGATACGAGAATTTCTTTCACTTCAGGAAAATTAAAGGCGATTTCTCCCATTAGCTTATCTATTCCATCAATAGTATCCCACCAAGGTTTTGTCTGAGCTAATTTTTTTAACTTATTGATATCGTTAGGAGTCAACTGTTTACGCAAAGTAGCTAAATAATCAATCGCTACATATTGAAATTCTCGATAGGGATTGTCCCAACAAGACTGAATAAAATCCCAATCGATTTCGTTAGCCGATGTCAAACTTTTTAAAAATGCTTTGGTTAGAACTCTTCGTTTAGGTGTTGGAATACCTAAAAACTCAAACTGATTGCGCATATAATGACCCATTTTTTTGGCTTTTAAAGAATCTGATGCGAACAAAAATCGTTGATATAGTTTTTCAAACATCTCTCTACTCTCCAATATCAGACTTTAATGTTTCGTAAACAAATGTAGGTTCAAAAGGTAAGCTATGGTAAAAAGATATTGCACATGAATCGGTTGTATCAAATTCGCCAGTCAATCGTTCAAAACGTTGTGGGAGAACTGAACATATTTTTGAAAACAAATCCATTAAATAATTTTCTTCCCCCCACATCCATGCTAAAGATAAGGTACTGGCATCTTCTTCAAAGGCAAAACAATAACTAACAATTTCATCATTTTTAAGACTTAAAATAGGTAAATCATCGATTGCAAAATCTTGAATAAGCATTTTCCAGTCATCAAATACATTTTTACCAACAGGATTTATTTGATGGGATTTTTCATAATAGTCAAAACTATTTTTAGCAAGTTTATTTAGTAGTTGACTATCATTTTTTACTTCATTAAAAGTTTTATAGTCAACTTTTAATGAGCTAGGTTCTAGATGAATATCTTCCAAGCGTAATTCTGGTTCGACTGTTTGTCGGACACACTGAAAGCCTTGTGATAGTAACCATTGATTGAAATTATGATGAGGGCTATACTCTCTAGTTATTAAGCAGGAAAAATTTTGATCAACAGCTACTTGCTTGATATCATTCAGAGCCTCCATATAAATTTGATGATTTGACATTTTTGGTAAAAAGTAGCTAGCAAAATTTAAACTGTAAGGATGCCAATCATTTACCCAGTAGACAGTAACACCAACCAATTCTTCTTTTTCTCGATGTTTTAAGATAAATGTCGAGTCTTTAAAAATGCGTCTTTTTAGCTCTGAATTTGTAGGTAGATAGGCTAATAATTTTTCTAATTCGTTCATTTTATCTCCTCTTTCTTTTATTGCCAATTCGTTCTTTTTGTTGGACTCTTCTTTCTTGATAGGCAATTTCACGTTGGATTTTTAAATAATTATGATAGCGTTCTTTAGAAAGTTTTCCTGTTTCTAGTGCTTCTTGAACAGCGCATCCAATTTCTGGGCCATGGGAACAATCTCTGAAACGACACTCTTTTGCTAATTCAGCAATTTCTTTAAAGACGGTGTCTAATTCATCGGTTTCCTGGAAGACTTGAAACTCTCTCATGCCTGGAGTATCAATTACATAACCACCAGAAGGCAAAGCAATCAATTCACGATGGGTTGTCGTGTGTCTACCTTTACTATCATCTTCTCGTATATCAGAGACATCCAAGTGCTTCTTTCCTAAAAGGCGATTAATTAAAGTTGATTTCCCTACACCTGAAGAACCCACAAAAGCACCCGTCTCCCCTTTCATCAATTTCTGAAAAATCTTGTTTAAACCCTCATCTTCTCCAAATCCAATCACAATAATCTCAGTCGTCAGTTCGTACAAGGGCACTAAAAACAAATCAGGATTCTCGCATTGATCAGACTTTGTTAAGACAACTACAGGAACTACGCCACTTTCCTCAGCAGCAACAAAATATCGCTCTATCCTTCTTAGGTTAAAATCATGGTTCATGCTACTAACAATAAATAGCCAATCAATATTAGTAGCGATGATTTGTTCATCCGAGCGGTTTCCGGCAATTTTTCTCGAAAATTTAGCTGTTCGTTCTTCAATTTTATGGATAATGCCATGCTGAGTATCACTTCTTTGAAACCAAACCCAATCTCCAACGGCGGGTAGATCGCCAGTCTCTTGATTTTCATAACGAAAGTTTCCGCTAAGCTCCGCAATGATTTCCTCTTGTTCCACTAGTAGTCGGTAATACTTGCCATAGGCTACAATGACCCGACCTTTTTCATTTGTTATCTCGTGTGTATTCATTTATTTTCCTCCAAAATGTTTGTTAAATACAAAAAAACTATCTGACCCGCTATTCACAGACCAGATAGTTTCATAATTTACCCAAGCATTTTAAAGAAAACAACTTTAATAAGTGTCTAAAAGTGAGTATGAGAAACGGCTGTTGAATAACTTCGGTTGGTTATTTAATTTCATCATAGGACTCACCTTCTCTCTCTTTTTTTTAGAGCATAACATAGTTTATCAGGAACAACAAGATACTTTACAAATGTATCTATGAAAAAAGCAATAAAGAAATCAATGATATAATTAATTTAATTTTATTGTGACATATATCAACTTGCATCGTTTATTAAGTGAAAGGAGGAGAAAATGTGAAGGATGAATTAGACGAACTTTATCGGCTCTATGCCAAAGAACTCTATTTCTACGCTTTTTCTTTAACTAAAAACAAAAGCGATGCAGAAAGTTTGGTTAGTGATGCTTTTTTCCAGTTAGCATTGCAAGACCCACTACCCTCTCAAATTAAATATTGGCTTTTTCGAGTCATTAAAAATCGGTTTATTGACCAAACTCGTTTTTGCAAGCGTTGGTTTTGGCAACCGATTGAAAAAACTAAAACTAAAGATATTGAAACTCCAGAATCAATTTACTTAAAAAATGAGAAATATCAGTTTTTATACCTAGCAATTGAACAATTAGATTTTCCATATAAAGAAGTTATTCTCTTCTTTTACTTTTTAAATTGGTCAACTAAGGAAATTGCTGATTGCTTACAATTTACTACAGGACAAGTCCGAACGATGTTATACCGCGGGAGAAAACAATTAAAGGAGGTTATTCCCCATGACAGAATCATTTAAAAAACTATTAGAAAAATATCAAGCAGGATTAACGACTGACGAAGAAAACAAGCAAGTAGAAGAAAAATTAGCAGAATTTTCACTACTGCAAGACATGTATTTTGAAAAAGAAGATGTAAGGGATTTTCCTACCGATGAAATAGATTCAAAAAAATTAAAGAAAAACTACAACCGCAAATTTTTCAATTTGGGATTAAAAGTTTTTCTGAGTATTTTATTGGTGGTAGGATTAGGTTTTTTCATTGGTCGCCCTATTTTGGAGAAGTTTTATTATGATCCGACAATTACATCGGAAGAGAGTGTTTTATCAGAACATCAAATTATGCGTGATATTCAAGTGCAATTAACAAATCCAATTCGCTCAATTGCAAGTACATCCATTGAAAAGGTAGGCTTTGCCTCTTATCAAGTCAAGAATAGATTCGGGTTGACCTTCTCAAAACGTGATTCTTGGAAGGATCCAGAACTTGAAACCTATCAATTTAAACGAGGGCATGTAATTGCTTATGAAAATGACCACTACTATAGTATAATTCCTGCGCTACGTTATATGGAACATGAAGATTTGGATACTCAAAGAATGCAAGAACGCTCCGAAATAGCAATGAAAGAAAAAGTATTGACTGCTGCAAAAGAGATGCCACAACAAAGCACTAATCTCTTCTCCGTTGCTTCTTTTAAAAAAAGTATGACGATGGAAGAAATTAACCAGCTATTTGATTCGATTGAAGATCAGCAAATTCAAAAAAAATATTTTGCCGTAGAAGTTGATCAACCAATTGCTGAAAATAGCCGAATGCCACAATTTGGTTTTTATTCATTATTTAATAGTTCTATGGGAATAGAAAATCGAGACTACAATATGGAACTTAACGAAACATATCCTGAACTATTTCCTAGCGCTTTCCTTTATACTCGTGGTGAAGTTGATTACGAACAACATTTCCAATCAATGTTGCAATATAGTATTGACCACTTTGAAGATCAAGTGGAACATCAGCCATCACGATACGGAAAAAGTATTTTTGAAGAGGCAAAAAATTATGTAGAAAACAATGGATTGAAAATTCATGCGGTGTATTTTATCTCTACACCAAAAGACTTAATCGAACTTACTGAAAAACCAGAAGTTTATAACATGGAAATCTTAGACATGGAACTATATGTTTCACGATAAAAAAACTCGGTGAGTATTCTCACCGAGTCTTTTTATCAATAGATAGCAATTGGTCCATAAGGGCCTTTGATAACTTCAATATTTGTATTAAATATTGAAGTTAATAATTCGGAATCCATCACTTCTTCGACTGTTCCAAAGGCTTGAATGTTCCCATCCTTCATCGCACAAATCCGATCAGAATATTTCGCAGCAAAATTGATATCATGCATGACCATTAAAATAGTTCGGCCAAATTCATCGGCAGCTTTTCTTAAATGTTTCATCATTTGAACGGAACGAGCCACATCCAAATTATTTAGCGGTTCATCTAATAAGACGTATTCGGTTTCTTGACATAAAACCATAGCTACATAAGCCATTTGCCGTTGACCACCTGATAATTCATCCAGATAGCGATTTTCTAAATTAGTCAGACCTAAAAAATCAATGTATTTTGAAATGATTTCTTCGTCTTGTTTATTCAGTCTGCCCTTGCTGTAAGGAAAACGTCCAAAACCAACGAGCTGTCTAACAGTCAGACGAGTCACAAAATGATTTTCTTGTCTTAAAATCGTCAATACCTTTGCTAGATCCTTAGAGTTTGATTTTGAAACATCCATATTTGCTACTTCAATTTGTCCCTGATCCATGTTCAACAAGCGACCAATCATTAGCAGTGTGGTAGACTTCCCTGCTCCATTTGGTCCGATTAAAGAAGTGACTCCAGCATTAGGAATATCAATATTTAAAGGTCCAACATTGACATCTTCTGTATATGATTTTTTTACATTACTAATTTTTATCATAAAATCCTCTTCCTTAATATCACTGTTAGAAAAATTAAACCACCAAACAACTCAATAATCACTGATACGACACCTTGTGCGTTGAAGACATGATACATAAAGAAATAGGCACTGGTCATGATTATGAATCCAATAGCCAAAGCCATCGGAAATACATAACGATGGTCGTAAGTAGGTGCTGCTTGATACGCTAAAGTGGCTACTAAAAAGCCAAAAAATGTCATTGGTCCTACTAAAGCTGTAGAAATTGACATTAAAATAGAAACTAAAATTAATACATAAATCATATTCCTTCGATAATTCAATCCAAATGTCATCGCAACGTCTTTCCCTAAAGAAAGAACATTTAGCTTCTTAGCTGAAAAAATTAATAATAAAGCGATAATGATCACTAATGGAATCACGATTGGAAAATAGTCTGCATCGGCATTGTTCACGGAACCAAATAATCGAGCTTGTAGAACGTCAAATTCTGAAGGACTTAACATCCTCCTCATAAAACTAGATAAGGAACCTAAGCCAGTTCCAATTACAATTCCAATCAATAGCATAAATTGAATACTGGAATATTTTCCAGATAGTAACCAGCCGTACAATAATAAGCTTAATAAGACCATCGCAATCACTTGAATAAAAAAAGCAGCTGTTCCTTTAAAACTAATTAACGTATTAACCCCAAAGAAATAAATCATACTTGTTTGAATGGTTGAATAGAGTGATTCAAATCCTAAAATTGAAGGCGTAATAATGCGATTATTTGTAATTGATTGGAAAGCAATCGTACTCAAACTTTGGCAAATTGCAGCAATAATCATCGCAATAATCGCTATTAATCGTCTTCTGACAACAGGTAAAAAAGATGGAGAATCCACAGGTATCGGGTTATTGTAGACCAGTAATCCATAGGTAGATAGCGCTCCTAATACAAATAAAAAAATTAATAATGTCCAGTAACGTCGGGCTTCTTTAGGTGATCGAAAGGGTTTTGAAAGTCTAGTTGAGTGTTTATCTTTTTTAATCATCACAGTCTCCTCGATTTCCGTTGGCTCAATAAGATGATAATAAACACCAAAGCTCCTACTGTACCTAGTATTAGAGAAACTGGCACTTCAAAAGGCATGATTAATGTTCGAGAAAGGATATCGCAAGCCATAACCACTCCCATACCCACTAGACAAATCCATGGCAAGTTACTTCTTAAATCATCTCCCCTAAAAATTGAAACAATATTGGGAACAATTAATCCTAAGAACGGTAAGTTACCGATGACTGCCGCAACAATTCCAACTGCCAGTGAAATCAACAAAGTTCCGATTAAAACAATCAGATTATAGTTTTCTCCTAGATTAGTGACAAAGTCCTCCCCTAACCCAGCTAAAGTTAAACGATCTGCGTATAAAAAAATCAGTACAGTAATACCTATAATTAACCATAAATACTCGTAACGTCCAATTTGAACAGGCGCAAATGATCCCACATACCAATTCTGAATATTTTGAGTCATTTGGAATAATAACCCTATAAAAGTAGACACAGATGAGATTACGGCACGAAGCATCATACCAATAATTGGAACGATTAAAGATGAACGGAGCTCAACTCTTCTCAAAAACAAGAAGAAAATCATGGTTCCCACAAAAGAAAAGACAATCGCACCAGTCATTCTTAACACTAAACTAGGTGAAGGAAACAACAAATAAACCGTAAGTAAACCCAAACCAGACCATTCAATGGTACCGGTAGTTGTGGGTTCTACAAAACGATTTTGCGTAATCAATTGCATGACCAATCCAGCCATTGACATTGCTGCTCCAGTTAACATCAAAGCTGCCGTTCTTGGCACACGAGTGATAAAGAACATATTGATGCCATTTTCTTGTCCTTTTAAGTCATACACCCCTGTAAAAAGCGAAGTAACAGCTAAGGCTATTACAATGATTAGAGCAATGACAAAAGCTCTTGTACATATTTTTTTTCTTGTATAAAGCTGGGGTTGAGAAGTACTCTCAACCCTTGTTTGCTTGTATTTTGACAATGGTTTTAACCCCTAGTTCAATTGAATTTATTTAAAACAGTTAGTAGCTTATTCTGTAAAAGCTGTAGCAATAATATCAAACAATTCAATAAAAGTTTCGATTGATTCATTTGTATAAGTATCTGCTGGAGCATAGACTACTTGATTAGAAGTAATTGCTGTTGTCTCTTGTAATGCTGGTGATCCTTCAATTACATCTTTCGCAGGAACAGATTCATCCCCACTACCAATTGCAGCATCTCTATCTAAAACCATAATCCAATCAGGATTACTTTGAGCAATTGCTTCAACTGAAATTTCGTCTCCTTCATGGTCAGAAGATGTTTTCTCTACTTCTAAAGCAGGTGTCCAATCAAGAACTTCATATAATGGACCCCAAACACGTCCATAGTGTGGTGCTGCAAAGCCAATATTCCCAGCTGAGACATTGACACTCATTACAGTATCAGTTCCATTATAAGCTGCTTTAGCATCAGCTACTTTTTGATCTAATTCAGCAGTTAAAGCTTCTGCTTCGGCATTTTTATCGAAAATTTTACCTAAACTAATTGTAGAATTTTTTAAGCCATTAATCAAGTTTTCGCCAGGAGTTGCTGCTTCTTCAGAAACATCAAAGTTCAAGTCAATCACTACTGCATTTGGTACAAGTGCTTTGATTTCTTCATAGTAATCACCAAAACGTTGTCCGACGATAACCACTTCTGGATCAGCTGCAGCTAAAAGTTCTAAATTAGGCTCACGATGATTTCCAATATCTTGAACAGCATCATCATTGACATAATCTGAATCTGCAGGCATTACTCCTTTAGGAACAGCGGCTAATTCAATACCCCAATCTTCTAATGTTTCAAAAGTTCGACTATCTAAAGCAACTACATTTTTAGGATTCACAGGTACATTAATTGTGCCATTAGCATCCGTAATTGCAACTGTTTCAGTAGAAGCACCGTCTGAAGTCTGTTCTGTTTGTTGTGTTTTCCCAGTTGATTCCTGACTAGCAATATCATTTGAACAAGCTGCTAAAGTTAAAAGAGTCATAAGACTAAATAATTTAATAAAAAGATTTTTCTTCATAATTTATACATCCTTTCCATAATAAAAACACCTTGAAAGATGAAGTTTTATAACGAAAATGTAAAATTTTACTTATGCCTATTTTACTTTTGTGAGAATAATCAATCGAAGTGAAAACAAGAGTTGTTTTTGCGCGCTACTAAGATTTTCAACTAAACTCTGTAAAATATATGATAAAGTAAAAATAATTTCCTTTTCTTCTAAATACTTCACTACACAATCCATGTAGTTGAGAACGATTCTCATTCTCGTATATTAGTTTATTAGAAAATAAAGAAAATTACAATCTTTTTTTAACAAAAAATGAAAAGAATTGCTGAAATCAGCATTTCTTTTCACTCATTTATGTTCATTTTATTGTATAAGTCGCCCAGAAACTCGGGATGTTCATCTCATGTAGAAAACCACTTCCGTTCGTATCTTCGTATAAATCAACTAATTGAAAGCCTGCTTGCAGTTGTCCCCTAATTTGTTCTTCTAAGGTATGAGAAAATTGGACACCTGATTCTGAAATATCTTGATTAAGAAGTAAAGACGGATTTTTAATCGGATTGTAAGGAAGAGCTTGGACAATTTTTTGTTGAGTCTCATCTACAACATAATTAAACCCATTATCCAATCCTGATAACAAACGTCCATTTTTCTTTAAGACACGATAACATTCTTGCCAGATTGGTTGAACTTCCTCCACGTAACAATTAGAAACTGGATGAATAATTAAGTCAAAGCTTTCATCATCAAAAGGAAGCTTTTTCGTCATATCACCTTTAATGATTTCAATCTGATACCCTTCCCTTTCAGCTACCATTTTTTCTTGTTCTAATTGTTTGCTTGAGTAATCAAGTACAGTGCAATTAGCCCCTAAGGCACAAAGAATTGGCATCTGTTGTCCACCACCAGCAGCCAGTCCCAAAACTTTCAATTCTTTTAAATTTTCGGGATACCAGTGAGACGGAATCGGTTTTGTCGGAGTTAGAACTAGTTGAAAGTCCCCTTGTTTAGCTTGAATGTATTCTTTCTGAGAAATCGGTTGACCCCATTGCCAGCCCGCGGCTACCCAGCCGTCAACTACTTCTGAATTTATTTTAGTGTAATCCATCTTTTCACTCCTCTTGTAAAATGACAGCTTCCATAGCAAGATCATTTAAAAAATGTAAAGGCATTGACAATTTTGGATTAAAATAAAAATCCATTGTTACTAGCTGATGTAATGTTGTTTCTGTAGTAATCAAAACTGAAAGGGTATTAATAATTTCCAATGCTCTCTCGTTATTAGTCATCAATTGAGCGCCCATCAGTTGCTTAGTTTCTTTATCAAATACCAATTTTAATAACAAATCAAACTGCTCTTTATTAAACATTGCTTGTTGTTGATAACGTTTAGTGACCGAAGCGACTTCAAAGCCATAATAAGGAGCCTCTTCTTCATTAATTCCACAACTAGCCAAATAGCTATCAAATAACTCACTAACAATTGTACGTTGGACTTTGGGGAAAGGAATTTTTTCCCTTCGTAAAATATTTGATGCAGCAATCATCCCCGTACGATAAGCGTTGGTTACTAAGGGGATGTAGATAGATTCTTCTGCATGATTAAAATGAACAGAAGTTAAATCACCCACTGCATAAATGAATGGATTGGAAGTTTCTAAAAATTCATCTGTTTTAACTGTACCATCCATATTAATTTCTAATAAATCTGCAACAAGCTTGACATTTGGACGAGGATTAATGGCATAAACTGCTTCATCAACAGTTAAAGAATGTCCATTCGTTAATAAAAGGGCTTTTTTGCCATTTTCTGCTAAATTTAATTCCCTTACATTACTATTTAAAATTAAATGCACGTTATTTGGTAATTTTTTTACCAATTCCGAAGATATTTCTTCATCAAAATAACGAAATAAAACATTACTCATTCGATCAATTAGATAAACTTCTTTGTCTAATTGACTAAGAGTTTCTGCTAATTCAAAACCAATTAAACCCGCACCAATAATTGCGACCTTCTTGGCATTTGTCAATGTAGTTAAGGCATTTTTTGACTGAGAAAAAGTTTTAAAATTAACAACTGAATCTTTTTCATTCATTTCAACTTCAGATAAATATTGACTAGAACCCATTGCCAGTATTAGATAATCGTAATAAATAAAATCTTGTGGTTGCTCTTCATTAGAAGTAACAAATTCAATATTTTTTTTCTTTTCATCAATATGGATGACTTCGCTATTCATTAAAACATTGATTTGTTCTGAAACTAACTCACTAGGAGTAACCGAACGAGCATCTTCCAGACTGTCAATTACGCCCTCTAAGTAGAGATTTAAACTACTGCCGATATATCCTAGACTCATTGATTTCTCAATAATAATTACCTCAGTAGCTGGATTAATTCTTTTAAGGTGTCTCGAAGCAGCAATCCCTGCGTGAGATCCACCAATAATTACAACTCTCAAATAAGTCACCCTTTCTCTAGAAGTTCTTGAATGGTTCTTTTTAATCGATTGATTTCAAAAGTCGATCGTGTACCATTGTATAGAAATAATTCTTGATAGTTAAATTTCTGAAGATCTGCAAACTCATTAGTAATTAATAAGTCATAAACTCTCTCTTTGGCCTTTTTAACTACAATATGAGATAAGCCAATCAAATGACTTTGAATAAAATAAAAATTTTCTTCAGATTCTAAAGAGTCTTCAAATGCGATTCCTATAATTAATTCTTTTTGTTGACGTCTTTTAAAAATCTCAAACATAAATCCATATGCCTGATCCAACATTTGCCACTGAGAATGCGTAATCTCTTTTGATAACTCTTTTTCTACTACACTCATACATTGTGACATTTTATCTGCATCAAGATCAGAAAGAAACGGTCCTTTTATTTCATTAATCGTAATCCAACCTTGATAAAAGACTATCTTAATATGTAGCGGCAACAAGAATGTATCAAACTCATTTCCCTCTGCTTTTTGATCGGTAATTAGCTGATGAATTTTTTGATTGATTGCTAAAAAGTTTGTTACAAAATGACTATTCCTATTTTTTTTTAAGTCTAGTAGACCTTCAGACATGAAAAATAGATAAAGAAAAATAGCTTCTTCTTCGGACCATTGAATGGCAAAACGACTTAAATATCTAGCTAAAATGTTTTTTAGAATTTGATATAAGTCATCTTGCTCAATTAAATTTAACATGTCTGGATTACAAATAGAGGATTCTCTAGCTTGATAGTCCAAACGACTTTGCATAATCCCAAACCATAAAGCTAATTGCCAATATTTTTTATTGGAAAATTGCTGATCAAATTGTTTCTCAATGACCAAAATCAAATTTCTAAAAGTTGGGTTTTTGAACGTGAGTTTCATTTTTTCTAGTGGTAGACTGTGTTCGAAAAAATGATAGAAAAAAATGCGAATCTGCATTTCTGGACCCACTAATTGTTTATTTTTAAATTGAATATTGTACTCTGATAATAAGTGATTAATGGTTTTTAATCGGCGAAAAATAGAAGCTTCACTCATTTGAAGTTCGATGGTCATTTTAGTAATAGATACTTTTTTATGCTTAAAAATAAAATATAAAATTTGATAATCTTGCGCTTGAACCAAATAGGAATAAATAAACTCTTTTATGCGAAAAGTATTTGAAAGTTTCAAAGTCAAAGAATCATTAGCCGTCTTTACCAAAGAAGAGTTCTGGTCAAAATTGTTTAATTCAAATGATAAAGAACGAATTTCTTTTTGAAGTGTTGGCAAAGAAACTTTTGTCCGTTTTTCTAATATTTTCATAGAAACGGCTTGTTCACTTTCAATTATGGTTTGAAAAATAGCTAATTGAACCTGCTGATGCTTATCCATTAATTCTGTCAACTTCATTTTCACACCCCCAATTCTACTCTATTTCATTAAAACGAAAATACCCATTATTCATTTCTGTCACATAACCAGCTTGACTCCAAACACCTAAGTTTTGATCCTGAGCGATTTTTTGTGCTGCTAAAAAATCTTCAACAAAAGAATTACCACCTGTATTTACATAACGAACAACACCTAAACCTTTTTCAAGTAATTGTTCTTGTAAAGAATTCTCACCTACATATACATAAGCAAGAAAGCGACCATAGTTATCGATAGGTTCCCCTTCATCAAAAACTAAATAGACGTCATTATTTACTAGTTGTTCTTTAGTGAACTCACTGGCTTCTTTTCCATAAGGTTGAACCGACAGCCCTTGTTTGACACTTTCGGGTGTATCAACCATTAACAAGCGTAATCGATATTCTTGATCACCTTTATAAAAAGCAAATGTATCTCCGTCTACACTTCGAATATGTGAAACATGAATTCTTTCAAATCTTGGCAAATCATCAAGATCCACTTCATCTATACCTAGCGTACTTTCACTGCTAATAATAGCTGAATCATTATTTGGCATAGTTTCTATAAATTGCCAAATCCCGATAGTTAACACAAATAGTACACTTAAAAAACTCGTTACTTTTTTCTTCATTTTTCCTCGTTTCTTTCTTTAGGGATTAGTAATAATTCAAAGGTTATTTTCATCTGATTTATTTTTTCATTATAACTTCCAAAAGTGTTATTTAACATATCATTAAGCTTTTCCTCAGAATAATCATCACTGAAGTAATCTTTAAAAAAACTCCGAGAGACACTTTCTTCTTTTTTATAACTAAATAAGATACTTTCATATGGGGTTTCTAACCAAGATTTGTACATATCCATTAGATGATCTTTTTCCGTTTTTTCAAAAGGAGAAAAGACATCATCTTGCTCTTCAATCATCCTTAATATACAAAAATAATTAGCCGCCCTATCTAAAAGTTTATTAAACGTTTTTTTGTCAGTCAAACTTGGATTCATCGCTGTAAACACTATATCATAGGATTGTGGCAGGGTTTGAAGAATAAAGTCTTCTTGGCTAAGTGTCAACGTATCAAAATTTTTAAAAAGATTTGTTGCTTTTGCTAAGCGAATCATTTCTTTTGAAAAATCGACTAATACATAATCTTGTACGAAATGAATAATAGCAGATACATATCTTCCATGCCCACCAGCTATATCTACAAAAGTATTTGTTGGGAGAATTTGTCTTTCTACCATGAATTGAGCGACATCCTCTGCAATAGTTATTTGAGACTCTGATTGAATTTCTGCATATTCTTCAGCAAATTCATCCCAAAATTGAATGGTTTCTTGTAAATCATCCGTCACTTTTGTCACTCCTAAAAAAATTGTGACAAGCATTCCTTAATCCTTAGTGGAAGTTTGTCACAATTTTATACTTATTTTCGAACGATTAATGGAACTAAGAATGGATAATGGGTAAAAAAGTCTAAGATAGATCGACGACGATTATTCGAATCAATAAACAAATGAGTAATTCCATTTTCAGAACGAATAAATACATTCTGTTCCTGATTTAGTCGCACTTGATAACGATCTTCATGAGTCTCAAAATCAAAATCCTCTGATTCCATCGTAGTGACAAAAATATTGTCCAATACATTCGTTTCTAAAGGCAATTCACTGGTTAAATCCACTGACAAAGCATGACTATTGTCTAACAGACTAGGTGCTACCTCAAAACCTAATTCTTTAAAACCTGCTAACAATTGATTCAAATCAATATTAATCATACTCAATTGTGTTCTTGAGAATACTTTTTCCATATGCCATAAGTGGATTAATTCTAATACCTCTTTTTCATCCACCTCTACTGTCATGTTTTCTGGTTTCACTAGGATTAAAGGCATAAACTCTGTTTGGAAACGACTATCTACAACATCCATTTTGAAACTTAGTTGTAGATTTTTGTCTTCATCTAACCGATAGGTAATTAAAAAATGACGACTTTCCCAAGTATTATAAGAATCGGCCTGTTTTAAGCCAACTGCTTTTAATGGATGTAATAGTTCATAAGAAAAATATTCCAACAAGTTCGTTTTGGCAATCGTAGAAATCGGGACATTCGGTAAAATTAGTTTTCGGTATTGATCTAATAATACATAAAAGTCCGCTTCTATTAAAGATTTTCTCAAACGCAAGTCTGCTAATTCTTCCTCAACTGAAGCAATCCATTGTACGATTTCTTCATGATCTTGATTTTTCATATCATAATAAAAATCTTTTTCTGTTTGAAGAATTTCCTTTTCTCCTGCGGTCACGACATTCTTTTCTTCACTCATCTGAATGGCCTCCTTCAACTGGAGATAAATAGTCATCTAAAAATGCTTGAATTTGTGTTCCCATTTCCTCGATAGTCCCAAAATATTTAGTAATTAAACGATATTCCTTTGTCACAATCGCTCTTTTTAAGCGTGTTTCTTGATAATTTTGCATTAGTTGCTCTTTTTGGCGATTTGTTTGTCCACGATTTTCGATGTAAGGTAACCATTTCGCTTTTTCTTGTTCAATTTCTTTTGCTTTTTTATCGAAATCTTCTATTTCTTCCTCGATTTTCCCTCGATTGAAAAAACTTTTATTATTATGAATAGCTGCTTTACGATTTTCAATGGCTTTCAGTTGTTGATTCAATTTAGAAACTTCTGTTTCAGCAACGATAACGTTTGCTTCCAAACTGTCAATTTCTTTTTCAATGGATGCTAGTAAATCTCTATTTTCTGGTTTATATCGTTGCCATTCCTCATCAATTTTAGGTAAAACAAAGATTTCAGGAATACTTGCATCAAAGCCAATTGTTGGACGTTCTCGATAATAACTACTAATTGTATAGTAGTGCATTGTTGGGGATACACGCTCAACATGTCTCATAAAAGGAAAGCGTTCAACAAAGCTGTCATGCAATTTTTTTGCTAATAACCCATCTATTTCATGATTTTGATTAGATGTTTCCTTTAGTTCTTTATGCAATCTCCCTTTGTAAATACGATAAATTTCAGGAATATTTTCTGAATCAATCGCCTCTTCAAAAGCCTGTAAATCTTTAAGCATTGTGCTGATATTCCTTGAAGCTACTTCTTTTACCTCTTCAAAGTTAGTGCTTAAATTTGAAGTTGCTTCTGGCTTGTTTTCAAAATACTCTTCTTCTGACATAACACGGCCTCCTCCATCTTTACTCCCTATTAGTTTATCATTTTTAGACATAAAAAGGGTAAGTAAAACTCTAAAAACAAATAAACTCTCCTATGATTTTTAGTATTTTTTTAAGTTTTCCAAAGAAAAAGACAAACACTTATGATACCGTGTTTGTCTTTAGTCATTCAATTGCTTATTTATTGTAGATTTTAGGTCCTTTACGCATATTTCTAAGGTCGTTTTTTGGAGTATCCACTTGCGCAGACTTTCCGCCACCTTGTTTCTTTTTAATTAGTTCTAACATTTTTTCTTTTGAATTCACTTTCAACACCGCCTCCGCCCAATGATTATACTATAAGAGCTATCTATGAGCAAATCTCAGTAATTATAATAAGAATTTCTACCAACTAATTTCTCTACCGTTTGTAAAAAATTTTCCATTCGGACCATTTTCATCAATCAACGCCAACCAGATAATTCTTTTAGCAGCTTCATGAGGGGTTATCGAAGCTGATTCACCTCCCATATCCGTACTTACCCAACCACGACAGGCAGCTTTGATTTTGATATTACCTTCTAATTCACCAGAAATGAGTTGAGTTAAACCATTTAAAGCAAACTTGGATAAACGATAGGCACTGCTTGAAGTACTTTTCATCACGTTTAATTGCCCAATCGTGGAAGAAACTTCAATAATTCAGCCATAATTATTTTTTTTATAGTATAGTCTTTACGTTTTTTCGTAACAATAAAAAAGTCCGTGACAGAAGTTTTGTTTAACCTCTGTCAGAGACTTATTTATAAATTATTCAGCAGCATTCTGCCAAGTGTGAATTAATGACTTTACTGCCTTAAAAGCATTGTTAGAAGCCAAATCAATTGTCTCATCAAAGGTTTCTGGTGCTGATACACCAACATGATCCGAAATACCACGAATATTAATGATTGGGATATCGTAAAAGTTAGCAACTTGTGCAATAGAGCAACTTTCCATGTCAGAAGCAACAATACTAGGTAAGGCTAAACGAATGGCATTGATTGAATCTGTATCACTCATGAAGGAATCGGCAGTGGCGATTGTTCCAGAATGAAAATTAATTCCAGCATTAGTTAAGATTTCAGATACCTCTTTTATTAGTGACGTTGCTACAGGGTAGTCTTTAGGCATTTGCGGAACTTGTCCAAAACTATAATCAAAGCCTGTCGCATCAACATCGCTGTAAATAAAACGGTCAGTAAAAACGACGTCCCCCAAATCAAAATCTGAACGAAATGAGCCAATTGATCCCGTATTTATAATTACATCCGGAGCGACTTTTTCACATAACCACGCCGCAGTAGCTGCAGCATTGGTTTTACCAATTCCTGATTCAATGATATAAAGATTTTCATGAACTTTTTCGATAACTGTCTTTCCTTTTCCCCAGAAAATCTCAGTTGAAAAATATTCTCTAAAAGGTGCTAATTCTTCTTTCATCGCGGCAATAATTGCGATTTTCAAACTACTCCCCCCAAACTTCTGTGATTGGTACTGTGACCTCTACTTTGGTACCATCAAATTTCTCTTCAATATATTTCTGGACCTCTTCATCATGATAAAGTTCTCCCAACTTAATAAACGCTTCCTCATCTTTACGATCCTCTCTAACAGCTAAAACATTAACTGTTGCACGTAAAGCTGTATCAGCTTCTTCATGGAAAAGTGAATCTTGTAAAACATTTAAGCCACCTTCTAAGGCAACCGTATTACTAATCAATACTACATCTACATCAGGCAGTATTCTTGGCCCGGTTAAATCATCAATTAAAGTAAATTGTAAATTTTTAGGATTATCAGTGACGTCTCCTGATGTACCAACTCCGTCATCAAAATCATCTTTTAGAGTAATTAATCCTGCTGTTTCTAACAATCTTAAACCTCTTGTAGTATTTGATGGATTATCCGCTAAAGCAACGGTCGCCCCTTCTGGAATTTCTTCAAGAGTTTCATATTTGTCAGAGTAGATTCCCATAGGTTCAACATAGGTCGCCGCTATGGGCGCTAATTTCTCTGGGCTTTCTGAATTAAAACTCTCTAAATAGCCAATGGACTGAAAAGCATTGGCATCCACGTCACCATCAACAGTTGCTTGGTTCGTAATCGGTCCACCAGTAATTTCTCTAACTTCGATAGTGAGCCCTGCGTTTTTTGCTGCATCCGATTGTGCGATAAATTCCCAAATTTCTGCGTCTGAACCTGTCGATCCTACAATTAATTGAGTGTCTTCTTTATTTGCAGACACCTCATTACCTTGACTATTTCCACAAGCACTTAAAATAACTAAACTTGATAAAACCAATAAACCGATTAATTTTTTCATCTATTCAACACTCCTTTTTTTAATGCATCGTCATTCCACCAGTCACATTAATGGCTTGACCTGTCATATACGATGCTAATGGACTAGCTAAAAACAAAATAACATTCGCTACATCTTGAGGGGCTCCTGTTCTCCCGAGAGGTACTTGACTTTGATCTTCTGCTAACACTTCTTCAGCAGTCATTCCTCTTAATAGTCCTCCTTCAATACGTTCACGATGCTTCATTGGTGTTTCGATGATACCTGGACACACTGCATTAACGAGAATTTCTTTTGAAGCTACCTCGATAGCTAATGTTTTGGTTAACCCTAAAACAGCATGTTTAGAAGCTACATAGGCTGACATACCGCGATAGCCATTTTTTCCCGCTTGAGAAGCAAGTAAAATAATTCTGCCTTTTTTATTGTGGGCAATCATTAATTGAGTAATATATTTACAGCTTAAGTACACGCCTTTGGTATTAACTTGATAAACTTTATCAAAATCGGTTGTTTGGCTCTCAATTAGAAAATCCATTGTTGAAATTCCAGCAACTGCTACAAAAACATCAGGAATAAGTTGCTGTTGTTCTAATTCCTGTACTAAATATACTAACTGTTCTTCTTCAGATACATCTACTTTGACACGATACAAATCTTCAGTAACTTTAGTCAATTGTTCGTTTTCATAGCCAATATCTGCTGCAATGACAGTTGCTCCTTCATTCAAAAATGTATTAACTGTTGTTTCACCAATTCCTTGTTTTGACCCAATAATTAAAATAATCTGTTTTTTTAATGTTGGAAAATGCACTCAGTTTACCACATTTCTTACGAAAGCATCATCACTAATCCCTTGTTCGAGCACTAATTTCGCGTATTCTTTTGCTCCGTATAAAGAGTGATCTCGATAATTTCCACATTCTTTTTCCGACACTCCCTGTATATCATCAAATGTTGTTTCATTGACAATAATTTCTAAAACTTCTGTTAATGCTTTAGCTACCTCAGACGGACTAGGTTGATTCCAAGTGATTAAATGAAAACCTGTACGACAGCCAAAAGGAGAAATATCGATGATACCATCGATTCTATCTCGCAATAAATCCGCTAATAAATGTTCTAGTGTGTGGATTGCCCCAGTAGGCATCTCTTTTTCGTTCGGTTGTAAAAATCTCAAATCATAGTTTGCAATTAAATCTCCTTTAATTCCTTTTTCTTGTGCGATTAAACGGACATAGGGTGCTTTTACCTTTGTATGATCCAATGTAAAACTTTCTACTTCTGCCATGTTTATGTTCCTCCTCTAAATCATTTGCTTTTTTAGATAAAAAAAATCCTCAGAAGAATAGTATCTTCCAAGGATGTTTGCAACATGTTACCACCTATTTTTATGTTGATTTCACAATCAACACCTCATCAAGTACAAATTTATACTTGTGCCTGAATAACGAAGGCAACCGTTTTTAGCTCATCTTTTAGACTCACCAAAACCACTCAAAAAGCCATCTTCATTTCTCTTCTTTAAACGTCTTTTTTCAGCTGCCAAGACTCTCTGTTTGTTTAAGATAAAGAAACTACTCTCTTAATCAACGTGTTTAAAATTTTATCTAGATTTTGTTGAATCATAGCAAAATAAAGAATCACGGTCAATCATGCTTCTAACTATCTTTGAGAAACTCACTCAGTGATAGATAAAAACTATCTGATTATAAGTCGTAAAATTAATGATTTTAAGATAATTTTCAGAATTTCTCGATTTATATATAAAAATCAAATCACTAATTTTTAAAAATTATTTTTTATTTTACTATTAATGAAACTATCTAAAAGTGATTATTCTTCGCTTTCTTCAATAAGTCCAACAAGACTTTCTTTATCTGAAGGTGAATCAGCTAAAACTGCACGGATGTCATCTAAGTCAACTTCGACATTCCAAGTTAGAACACCAACCACTTTATCTTCTTCTAAATAAAAAACAATTTTTCCATTTTTACGCTCATCAAAAATAGTTTCTAATTCAGGATCTAACTTGCCGATAGCTTTCCAAGCAATTGAAAAAACATTAGAGTAGAAATAAGGTGTATGTGAATAGGCTTCTTTTCCACCAGCCATATTTTTACCTACTAATTCACCTGATATTCTTGCGTGATCGACATGCTCAATTCGTTGTCTTCCAACAATTTTATCTGGATATGAAGCCATATCACCCGACGACCATATAGAATTATCGCTTGTTTGTAACTGTTCATTGACTTCAACACCTTGATTTTCATCGTCAATTGTCAAACCAGCTTCTTCCGCTAGAGAGATTCTTGGTTCAATCCCCAAACCAATGACTAAGGTGTCGCCGGTTAATTCAGTGCCATCATCTAAAGTGACTAACAATTGATCCTCAGATTTTTTATAGGATTTTGCCCGTGTGACATTTAACATTTTGACACCAGCATCTTTAAAGGTAGTTTCGTATTCCTTAGCTATACTTTCAGGGAATTGTTTTTCTCCCAAAATATCATCTGGATAAACAAAAGTATCTTTTGTCTCATTTTTAATCAGTGCGGCAGCTACTTCACTACCAATATAGCCTCCACCAACAACGATTACATGTTTATCTTTCCCACTAAATTGACGTAATTTCGATAATCCGACCAGTCTCTAAAAACAATAACATGAGACGCCTCTTCATCCTCATCAATTGTTTTAGGTTCTCCACCTGTTGCCAGTAACAATTGTTGGTAACTAACGATTGATTTATCCTCTAATTCGATAGTTTTGTCTTTTGGTGTAACTTTGGTTACTTCTGTAGCCAACTTAAAGCTGACATTTGGATAACTTTCTGCACCAATTTTGATTTCTTCTTCAGTAAATTCATCATCGATCCATAATTTTTTAGTTAAAGCAGGACGTTCATAAGGCACATCTGTTTCTTTCGATACAATTAAAATTGATCCATCTTTGTCTTTTTCTCGTATTCCTTTAACGGCATAACCAGAGACCATACCTCCACCGACCAACACATATTTGTACGCAGTTTCTTTTTGATTGCTCATTTGATTTCCTCCAATTTTATCATATTTACAGAAAAAAATTCTGCTTCTAATTAAAGGATTGCAAACTATTTTTGAATAAACAAAGATTTCCTATGTCTTAATTTAGTTCGTTTTGGGCATACATAGAATTTTTCTACAAATAAAAAATATCCGAATGGAATAAAATTACTAATTTTTAAGTAAGTTCATACAAAAAATTACTTATGATTAGAGTTTCCATTTGGATATTTTATTATCATAATTTATATACGCTTTATTCCGTAACCAACCATAAAACTTGTTGTGTATTTGCTAGAAATTCATCAATTACTAAACGCTCTTGCAATTCATGACCATTTTCTCCACCGGCAGCTAAGACAATTGCATCAATTCCATTAAATGTTAGGCCACTGACATCAGTCCCACCACGCATGACTAAACCTTTGTATTCAAGATCATGACGTTCACACATTCCTTTGAATTTCTTGATGACCGTATTGTCGTCATCATGATGATAAGCATAAAGGCTTTGACTTACGTCATATTCTAGTGTTGCATCAAATTTAGCCACGGCATTTTTCAGTTCTTCAACCACGTGTTCAACTTGTTTTTTACCACTTTCAACATCTAAACTACGTACTTCCAAAGCAAAAGTCGTCACTTCAGGAACCACATTCGTTGGATAATCACAAATCACTTTCCCGATATTCGTAGTTGTATTTTCATCGACTTTTAAAAGTTTCATGTTTGAGATTGCTTCTGATATGACTTGAATAGAAGAAATACCCTTATCTGGTGAAACTCCCGCATGAGCTGCTTTACCAATAATTTTTCCTGAAATATCATAGTAATCCGGACCACCAATAATAGCCGTACCTGGTCCACCACCGCCATCTAAAACAAAGGCAATTTTTCCAGCAAGTAATTCAGTATCTACTGCAAATGCCCCTAAAATTCCAACTTCTTCACAAATAGTAAATAAAAGTTCTAACGGTGGATGTGCTAATTCATTCTCACGAAGTACAGCTTCCACTTCAATTATTTGGGCGATTCCTGCTTTGTCATCGGCACCAAGAATAGTCGTTCCATCAGAAACAACATATTTACCATCTTCTGAGATTGATGGTTTTACACCATTACCAGGTTCTACTGTATCCATATGTGCTTCTAAAATTAACGTTTCGTTATTTGCTAAGTCACCTTTTCCAGGAACTCTGACAATTACGTTACCGGCATTTGATTTTGGTACTTTTTCATTGGAATGTTTATCTTCTACAACTTCATAACCTAAGTCGCTAAAATAATTAATTAAATAATCTGCAACGCCACGTTCATTGTAACTAACACTATCTATTTGAACCAATTCCATAAACTTATTAATTGCACGTTCTTTATTAATCATATAATCACTCCTGAGATTTTTTTATTAACCAACAATTTTTAAAATAAATTAACCTAAATTAATATCAAGTAAGATTGGAGTATGGTCTTGTCTTACACCAGAATCAACCATTTCTGAAGTAGTGACTTTGTCTGCACCACGATTACTTACCAACCAATAATCAATTCTCCAACCAGAATTATTGACTTTACTTGTTTTCACTCGTTGATTCCACCAGCTGTATTCTCCTTCCACATCTCCATGAAGATGACGGAAAGTATCTGTAAATCCTTGTGCTAAAAGACTGGTAAAACCTGCACGTTCTTCATCGGTAAAACCTGCCGATAAATGATTTCTACTGGGGTGAGCCAAATCAATTTCTTTATGAGCGACATTAAAATCACCTGTAGCCAAAACAATTTTTTCTGAATCTAAAGAAGCTAAATATTCAGCATATTTTTGATCCCAAATTTGACGGTCACTTAGACGAACCAAATTGTTTCCTGAATTAGGTGTATAAACTTGAGTAACATAAAATTCATCAAACTCAAGCGTAATCATACGACCTTCTGCATCCATTGTACTTGGTGCGCCAATCTCAGGGAAAGTCACATTCGGTGTTAAGTAATTTTTGTATAAAAACATAGTTCCAGCATAACTTTTTCTAGCTGGTTCCTTTGAGCTGTTCCAAGCAACTTCATACTCAGGAAATTTTTCTTTTAAAATTTCTAAATGTTTTTTTGTTGGACCTGTTGCAGATAATTTTGTTTCCTGAATGGCAATCACTGCTGGATCAAGTTCAATAATTGTATCCATCACTCCTCGTGATAATACCGCTCTTGCAGAATCACTTGTTAGTGCGGCATTTAATGAATCGATATTCCATGAAATAAGTTTCACTGTCATTCTCCTTGCTGTATAAGTATTCATTTCTTATTAAATACAATACGTTAATAATCGGTTTTCTACAAGTTTTCTCTATTGAAATATTCTAATAATTATCATTCAAGAATCGCAACAGCCCGAACTGGCGATCCATCTCCTGATTGTATCTTTAGCGGGAATCCGTAAAACATAAAATTCTCGGACTTGGGTAATAACCCCAAATTAACCAGACCTGTATAAGTCACAATTTTATTACCCAATAATGCTCGCTCAAGTTCTTCTGTAAGGTTTCCACCAACAAATTTAGGATTTGCAACTAAAAATTTGTTCAAATAGGTTAAATCAACTTCTTCAATAAAAAATAGTCCTGTTTCTTGTGGCCATTGCTGTTGTAAATTTACTATTTGAGCTTGACCAAAAAAATTATCTAGAGAGAGATCATCCAAATTTTCAGCACCATCATGCATATGAGAAAAAGCATCCACATGAGTGCCTGTATGTGAACCCATACTTAAATGTCTTAATTCCCAAGAGTCTTTTTCATAGGTGTGAATCACATCTATTTTTACTTCCGGATCATTTGGATAAACCTTCATTCCAGTGTGTAAAGGCATGGATAAGTCAATGATTTTCATGGTAACCTCCTATTTTTATGTGTCATCTTTATAGCATTTAAATAAACTAAATAGCGTTCAAATTATCAAACTCAAAGTGGTCTTTATCCGTTAATTCATGACCTAAATGAAATAGCATTTCTTCAGTAATGTTTTCTATTTTATTTTTCAAAATCAAATTCTCCTAGTTATTTACTAATTGATAAACGATAGTCACTAGTTTATAGATTCAAATATTCTCTAGCAGTCTCTAAGTCAACGAGTTCACTTTCTTCTGCTTGTTTTAACTGTTCCAGAATCTCTAAACCAGTCTTTAATTTTTCTTGCTCTTCCGTATCACTCACTATATATACCTACTTTCATTTTTAGAGTTTAATCTCTTTTGAATATCATACTATAATTTGTAAATAGTTTGCGTAAAAATCAAAAAAGAAATAACCGACTCTTTGAGATGAGACGGTTATTTAATGCAAACATAATTGAAAAAAAGGAACGTTTCTATTTCCAAAGTGTATCTAAATACAACTTATTTTGCTGTTTCCAACACGCTTCATTATGTTTTCCATTTTTCTGGATATGAATATAACTTTTCCCATCTCGATTGATTAACTGATCGTTAAAGTAGTCCAATTGTTGTAAGGGAATATTGTGATCTTTAATCTCACGTTCTCCAAAGCTAAAAAAGACATTCGTATCATTGTCAATTTGAGCATTATCCCATTCTACTTGTAGCTGATTCATACAAAAGACAAAGGACGGTGATAAGCAAGCTGCTTTAAAGAAATATTGATTAAATGCCATCACTCCATAGAATGACATTAACCCACCCATCGAACTACCACCAATTCCAGTCGCCTCTCTCCAAGGATAAGTCGCATATTTTGAGTCAATCGTTGGTTTTAATCATGAACCAGCCATTCCATTAACTCTTTGCCATAACCTTCGACATTCCCAAAGTAACTTGAGTTGAAATTATAAGGAGAATATTCAGATAAACGTTCATTACCATATCAACAAAATTATAAAGATGACCATTCAACGACTTCTACTATACAGACTTAACTGATTCACCACTTTAAATTTTTTTTACTTGGGATTTTAGTACTTCATATCCTAATTTATCAATAGCATTTTCAATATCCTCTATAGTTACTTTTTCATCGTCAAATTCTACTCTTACCTTGCTTGAATTAAATAGTACCTTTAAACTCTCTTTATTTACCCCTTCCAAGGATTTCACACCGTTTTCTATTTTTTGCATACAAGACGGACAAGTTAATGTTTCTAATTGAATCGTTGCTTTTTGCATATTTCATTTCTCCTTTGATATATTTATCTATTTTAAATTGTTTTAGATTAAGAATTTTATTTTCATAATTTATAGCGAAGTAGTCTCATAGCATTTAGAATGACTACTAATATACTCGCTTCATGTACTAACATACCGATTGACATGTTCATCCACTCACTAAAGAATACGCTGGCAAGCAGGACTAGTACAACTCCTACTGCAATAATTATATTTTGAAGCATGTTATTAGCTGTTGCTTTTGTTAAACCTAGTGCATGTGGCAAGCGGCTGAAATCCGAGTTCATTAAGACAACATCTGAAGTTTCAATGGCTACATCTGTTCCACTTCCCATAGCAATTCCTATTTGTGCTAGAGCTAGTGAAGGACTATCATTTACGCCGTCCCCGACAAATGCAACAATTTGACCTTTTTCTTGCCGTGTTTTAATATATGCTGATTTATCTTCCGGCAACATATGCCCGTGGGCCTCTGTAAGTCCTAGTTCATGTGCCACTAAATCAACTGTTCCTTGGTTATCACCTGAAAGAACAACTAGATTATTAACACCAAGTTTTTTTAGCTTTTGAAGATCTTCTTTTACACCTGAACGGATTTGGTCACGAATACCCATCAATGCTTTTAATTCACCATCAACGGATGTTAAAACAAGTGAATTTCCATTCTTCTCAAATCTAGTAATATCTCCACGAGCTTTTTCACTTAAAGTAACATTTTCTTGCTCCATCAAGGCTACATTCCCGACGGCAACTCTATGACCTTCTATATGAGCTACAATTCCTCCGCCTTTTACAACCTCCGTTTTTTCAACTGTATATGCTTTTATATCTCCAATATATTCCACAACTGCTTTTGCTAATGGATGATCGGATTCCTTTTCAACACTTGACAGATAAGCTAACACTTCCTCTACATTATCTGCATAAATTTCTTTATCAGCTACTTTAGGATTTCCTATTGTTAATGTTCCAGTTTTGTCAAATACCATGGTATCTAGTCTGCTAAAGTCACTAATTACCTCGCTACCTTTTAGAAGAACACCATGACGTGCTCCATTACCAATACCTGCAACATTTGAAACGGGGACACCGATTACCAATGCTCCTGGGCATCCTAAAACTAATATCGTAATTGCCAATTGAATATCCCTTGAAACGAGCCATACAATAAAAGAGAGAACTAAAACAGCCGGTGTATAATATTTAGAGAATCTATCAATAAAGCGTTCTGCCTCTGATTTTGAATCCTGTGCTTCTTCCACTAACTCAATAATTTTACCAAAAGTAGTGTCTTCACCTACACGGTCAGCAGTGATTTGCAGTGTTCCATTTTCTAAAATTGTTCCCGCATATACTCCTGAATCTTTCTTTTTGCTTACTGAAACGGCCTCACCTGTAATACTTGCTTCATTAATGTGCCCTTCTCCTGTTAAAACTGTCCCGTCAACAGGAATTTTTGCACCCGTTTTAACAAGTAAAATATCACCTACATCAACCTCTTCTATTGCGACTTCTTCAAATTCACCATTTTTCAGTTGCTTTAGAGCAACATCTGGCGCCATTTCAGTTAATTCTTTTATTGCAGAACGTGTTTTATTAAGTGTCCTTTGTTCTAAATAAGCTCCAAACAGAAATAAGAACGTAACAATTGCCGATTCCTCAAAGTTTTTAATTATAAAAGCTCCGATAACTGCAATAGTAACTAAAACATCGATACTGACAACTTTGACCTTCAATGCTTGATACGCTTGGATAGCAATCGGTATAACGCCTAAAACGGAGGCAATGATTAGTGACCATATAGCTATAGGTTCGTTTTGAAATCCTAATTTACTAACATATGCAATGATTATTAAAATTGCACTTACTATTGTAATATGATTCTTTTTTCCTAAAATGAATTTTTGCATATTCATGCTCCTTCCTCTTATAATTTTTAGTAATCTAGTATTGATTTATTTTATGATTCATAGGCTCTATCTAATTCTGCCAACATGTTATAGACTGCTTCATAGCTTTCACAAACATCACCTGGAACTGTATAATTATCTGTAATTTCACGCAACTTTACAAATTCATCTACTAAGTCAGGTTTTTCCGCTCCTGCATCTTTTACTTTTTTTACAAGCCTATCAAATACTTTACGCACTTGGTAAAATTCCGGATGATTACCGCCATGAACTCGTGCTACAACTGGTACATATTGTGCCAATAGTTTTAAATGAGTTTCCTTTTCTTGATTAAAACTTACTTGTTTTGACATGTTTTTTCCTTCTTTCATTTATCTTTGACTTGATTACATCATACAAGCGATTAAAAGAAATTAAATTGATCTAAATCAAGTTTATGTATTTTTGCGTAAATATTTGCGTTTTTTGCCTAAAAATATAAAACAGTTGAAGTTTTGAAGTGACTCCAACTGTTTTATATTTCATTTTATGACTATCATTTATACTAACAACAAACCATCTAAATCCAAAATCTCAATCTCTCTACTTGCTTTTTGTTTTATATAACCTTCATTCTCAAAATCAGCCAACTTTCTACTTACCGTTTCAGGTGTAGTTCCTAAGTAAGAAGCTAAATCCTTTCTATTCATTGGCAATTCAATTTCCATTGAACCCTCATCATCATCCATACATTCTGCAAGAAACAGCGCTAATCTAGCATCCACCTTTTCTGTAGTGAATCTGGTTGTTTGTTTTTCTGATGTTTCCAATCGGTTAGAAAATTCTGATAAGAACTTCAAAGATATCGTAGGGTACTTTAATAAAAATTCTTGTAAATCATTTTTACTAATCATACACACATCGGTATTGCTCATTGCTTCTGCATACGCTTCATGGATTGATTCACGAAACAAAGCTAGTTCTCCAGTAAAATCTCCAGGATTTAAAATTCTCAATAATTGTTCTTTTCCAGACTCAGATAAACGGTAGATTCTAATTTTACCCTTACTTACAACATATAAGGCATTGGATGTATCTCCCTCCCGATAAACCACTTCACCCTTTTTATATGAAATTGACTTCATCACTTTCATAATTTCATCCATCTGCTCTTCTTCTAAATGATTAAAGATTGGAACGACACTGATACATGAAGCTTGTGAATCTGATTTATCTCTGTGATGATGAGTGTGAGAGGAAGTATTACACCCATTTTTTCTTATATCTTGTTTGGAATCCTTTTTCGACATTTATATACTCCTTTCATAACTTCTTGTGGACTTGTTTATCTTTTCAAAATATTCATGAATCCAGTAAATGCAAAATAGATTAATTCGGAATTATAATTGGGTTATTGCCATAGCCTAGACTTTCCATTGAAATTTTGAGATGACCTATTTCTTGCCTAATCCCTCGTATTGCGGTCATTATTTCTTCTTTTGTTTTTCTTTGAGATACTCTTCATAGTACCCTTCCGAACCAAACATAGTAGTAGGCTGCCTTCTTTACTCATTTCCTGTCTTTATTTGATTGCCATTGAGTAAAGTAAAAGTCTGCTCAAACTTGACACCAAGCACATCCGCGGTCGCTTTCAATTCATCCAAGGACACCGTTTCACGTTTTAATTTCTTACTAAAATTCTGCGGAGTCTGTCCAATACGTCTGGCAAGCTCTGAAATACTTATATTCATTTGTTCACATAGTTCTTTAATCATTTCTGCCGTAGTCATACAGCACCTCCAGTTTACGCTAAGAATATTATAAACCATTTGGTTGATAAGCACAATAGTTATTAAAACATTATTATATTTGAACAAACACAAGTAAAGGGGCTGGGAAATATGTCCAAAAAAGATAAATAACCGCATGAATCAGCTATATAAATGCTGATATAATACGGTTACCAATTTATGATTATAACTATATTTAGTTTTTCCCCAACCTCCTATCTCGTTCTGTTTTCATATTTCCATTTCAATACCGGATTTAAAGGATATAACGAAATGGTCTTCATAGACTGTGACATTTTGGATTAACTTCCTAACTAGCTTCCTAGTATAGTTCGAAAAAAAAAAAAAGAAAGCTGAAGATTAGCCTTCAGTTTTTTCTTTGTATAATTTCAGAACTTCTTCTAGGAAATCTTTATAATTCTCAATTGGTACATTACTTAGTCTACTACCACCGTGTCTTTCTATCAGTTCTTTGACTTCAATGACATATCCCATTTGGCTTAATTTAGACAAATAAGAATAGGCATATCCCACCACTTCAAACGGTCCTTTGCCATCTACATATATGACATGTAAATGGCGGTAGTAAAATGTAGGAAAAAGGCGATTAAGAATTGTCGGTTTTCCTACATTTTTATTTTATACTTTTCTTATCATGATTAAGGAGGTTCGCATGGTAAGAAAAGACATTTACGAAGGAGTTCATCTATTGTATTTTGCAAGAGAGTCGTACATAGAATTGCAAAAGAAAAATACACAACATTGCACCCTGAAATCGTTCTTCTTAGATTACAAACAGCTTATGAGAATGGCACTATCGAGCGTGTGATGAAGCGATATGGGAACTATGAGCTTCTTATTATTGATGAAATTGGTTATTTACCTATCCAAAGGCAAGAAGCCGATCTGTTATTTCAGTTGATTAATTTACGTTATGAACGTCATTCAACCATTTTCACTACCAACTCTAATCTTTCGGGTTGGAGTGAAATCTTTAGAAATCCTACGGCAACCGCAGCAATCTTAGATCGTTTAGTTCATCATTCTCAAATTTTTAAAATTACAGGAAAATCATATCGCTTGAGAGATTATCAGGGAAAACCAGCAAAAGTTAGAGGTCAAAACCGCCTTTTTCCTACAATTTCTAACCGCCTTAAACCTACAAAATTAACCCGCCCTTGACATGACATGCTCATTTACAATTTTTTCTTTGATTTCTATTACTCTAGCCATCATCCATACCTCCATTTCTTGGTATGTACATATAGCCATACTAATCACTATATATCAAATAATTGACTACTCAATATCCAAAAATAAGCATGGTAAATTCGTAGTCTATTTTTCATTTTAACCTGCCATCTTTTCTGTAGCGACAACCCCAAAAACACAATCTTGTAGTGACACCCTACCCCAAAAATAATCTTGTAGTGTCAACCCTACCAATTTCAAGTGAGTTGATATGTTTCCGAAAAGAAAAAATCGAGATTTCAGACCGATATGACTACCAATCTAAAAATCTTGATTATCCTCAAAACCTTATCTATCAAGCTTTTTGTAGTTTATCCTTACTTTTTACGTGACAGCAGTGCTACTGTCTCAACATGTTTTGATATGAGGGGATAGCTGTCAAAATATAGAAACCTGAATAATTTTAACAGAAATTCATTTTGTGGAAACATATCCAAGATAGACTTCCGTTGGTGGAAACAAATCAATAATTCAAGAAATTATAGGTTATAATTTCTTGAATTATTTTCTAAACACCTTTGAAAATCCATTCCTTAAGCATTTATAATTCATTATTTTTTCAAGTTCGATAAAAAAATTTAATCCTACTGTAATTAGAGTTGCTTTATCATAAAAGCAAAGAATGAAGTGAGGTAGTGTGGCACAATGAAACATCTTTTTTAAATCTTAACCTATCGATATACGTAATCCTGCACTGAAAATCAAAAAAACGTCTCAAATATTGAACAAAATACTGTTATTAAAATTATACTTTAAAATAATATCTACTTATTTGAGGCATTATATATTGATGAATGTATGCAATCAATGTGATGCCTATCAAACACATATTGTTTTGCTGACAACTATTCTTGCCCTTTATAATAGTATTTATTTTTTATGTGCTTTTTTGTACTTACATGTTCTAAATTTCCCACCAATCCAGAATGTTGCTTCAAGTGTTGTAAATTTCAATAGTCTGAATTTTGTGTCTGCAATCCCTTTACTAAAAAATTGCCTATCAGATTCATTCCACATTTTTTCTAGCAGTGCTCTATCCTCCACAAAATCAATTTCACCAATCAAAGTTACACTATCACCATCTCTAAAATAACAGACCGAAGCCTTAGGGTTACTTTCAAAATGCGTTGCTTTCCCATTCAAATGCGAGCGCTTTGAAGTAACAAAATAAATCTCACGAAAACCATTATCACCTGCTTTAGACAGACAACAGGTGCGAGGATATCCCTTTTCATTAATTGATGACAGTGTCATAACATGTGTTTCTTTCAACAATAAATTCGCATTTTTCTCGATTTCTGCTATTCTTTCTTTTTGAATGTCTGATGCCTTCTTTTCTTGTGACATAAAATCTCCTTTATATAGTTATCAGTTATTTTATTGTTTGCAGGCTTTCTTCAGTAGTTTTATTATTAATTTCCCACTGTTCTCGAATCATAAAATCATCTGCTTTCCATTGCATCACAAGTTCGATATGATTGGCGGCGTTGTCCACCTCCTCCAAGATAGGAGTCAATCCTTCTCGCTCATAGAAGTTCACTGCACCTTTGTTTTCTTTGTATACCCTTAGAGTAAATTCCTGACGAATACCTTTTATATACTCTAGTAATTGCTTTCCAATTCCGTTAGAACGAACATCCTTATCCACAAAAATACCTGCAAGGTAATTGTCTTGCATCCCAACAAAGCCAACAATCTTACTTTCTTGTTCATACACATAAATCTCAGCATGCAAAAGTTGTTTTTTAACGTCTGGTGCATTAGAGGTCCAATATTCTCGCTTTATAAAACTGTGTGCATCAATATTGCTATCAAGCCATATTTTCATGACCTGGTTAATATCTTCCATTTGAAGATTTCTTATCATATCCATTTCCTACTCCTAATTTCGTATTATTCGCTACCATTTATTTCATTTTATCTACTACTTATAAAGAATCTGCACCCATATATATAACTTTCACGTCCAGAAAATGATTCAGGTAATAGGTAGTTCAATCCTCATACATCGAAAAGATTTATTTCTGATTTCATAAAATTCTATCTTAATTGGAATTAAGTAATTTTTTATGGAACTATTATAGTATTCATTAAACTTGAACTCCCTTTGCATCAAATCAGAATAAACGTCGTAAGCATCTTCAAAATCCGTTATAACAAGATAATTACTCTGTGGAATTAACTCATTGCCATTATCATTGAAAACACCTATAAAATAGTTAAATCCATCGATTCTGTGATGTGATGAAATTCCAACAAAAATTTCACCTTCCGATAGGGATTCAATATATTCATTCATTATTTTAGTAACCGCTCCATTCATTGCATGTTCAAAAGTGAACTCAGTCCAAAATCCGGTTAATCTACGATCGCTAATTAATAGTGTCTCTTGTTTCATCTTATTCAGTTGAGTGGCCATCAATCCAAATTTTGTAAAGAAGGTGTGCTTATGTTTTATCTAGGTATTGATATTGGCAAACGAACACACGTCGCTTCCGTCATGAACGACGAAGGAAAAATTCTACTTAAAGGTTTTTCTTTTGCGAATTCTTTGGACGGCGCTCACGCTCTTTTAGAACGCCTGACTTCTTTCTCTGATTCCACAGAGGACTTCCTTGTTGGTATGGAAGCTACCGGTCACTATTGGTTGGCGCTCTTCTCATTTCTTGATGAACAACAGTTTCTTGTCCACCTTATTAACCCCATTCAAATAGATGGTTGGAGGAAAGGGACCGAAATTCGTAAACGAAAAAACGATAGTATTGATTCGGTATTAATTGCCGACTTCATTCGTTATGGCTCCTTCAACGAAACTGCTTTAGCGGATGAAACCATGTTTTCTTTACGCCAATTGACCCGTTATCGTTCGTATTTGGTTGGCACAGTGGGCGACTTTAAACGAAAAATCATTGCCATCTTAGACCAAGTTTTTCCTGAATACGAAAAGGTGTTTTCAAAAGTTGGCATTTTTGGCAAAGCCTCAAAAGCCGTCCTATCTGAGTTTTCGTCTCCGGATGAATTCAATCAAGTTTCTGCCGAAACATTAGCTGAAACGCTCCGTGTAGCGAGTCGAAGTCGTGTTGGACAAAGCAAGGCAGAGGCACTGAAAACAGCCGCCGCTCATTCTTTTGGTGTTCGTTTTGCTCAAGATGCCTTTGTTTTTCAATTACGTTCTATGATTGATCAACTCAGCTTTTTAGAAGAACAAATTAAACGAACAGAAGAAGAAATTGCACAATTAATGGCTTCTCTTCATTCGGTCATAGAAACCGTTCCTGGTATTGGAGCTGTCCTTGGTGCGACGATTTTAGGTGAAATTGGCGATATTCAGAAATTTTCTACGCCTAAAAAACTAGTAGCTTACGCAGGAATCGATGCGTCTGTCTCAAAATCTGGTGAATATGAAGCCACTCACAACGTGATGAGTAAACGTGGCTCTCCCTACTTAAGAAAAGCACTGTTTCAAGCGGCACTCATTGCGTCCAGATGTGATCCAGTTTTCAAAGCCTTTTATGATAAGAAACGAGCAGAAGGGAAACACCATCTTACAGCGATTGGCGCTGTTTCAAGAAAGCTATGCTCTATTATTCATGCGATTCTAACAAAAAATGAACCGTACGAAATTCGTCAGTAGTGAAAAAAATAATCTTTTCTGAGGTTTATTTGTCATGCACTGATTCGTTATTTTTCATTCAGAAAGTTTTGTTTGTTTTCACTTGACTTTATATAGTTAGTCTTTCTTCTTCAATAATTAGACGCATTTGCTCATAAAGAAATTGCTTTTCATCAAACATTCATCTATTTTCCGCCCTTCATTTTAATAACAATTTCGAAGGGAGTTTTCTGTTCAAAAGTAAGCGCCGCATACCAGAGTACCTAAAAACAACGACCATCTTCGATTATACTTTGAGTACAAAGAAAAATTGGAGGTGGTTTCTTTATGAAGGAAAATCGAGAAGTGGTTCAAATCGCTTTAGAAAAACAAACGTCCAACAAACGAACGACACCTGCAAAAGTTGCGGTGAGAATTAAGACTGACTCAGAAGATATTTTTGTGTACAATGGTGCGAGTCAATACCTTGTACAAACTGTCTTGAAAGAATTGATGCCTCATGTTTCTTGATTACAAACAAGTTAACCATCTATTCATCGTTTGTGGATTATCCTCACAATATTTTTATCCTCATCTTTCTGTTAGATGCCGTTATTCCAGGCTTCAATTTCAAAAAGATGTGGATAATACTTTTATCTCAATCCACAGAGCTTTGCCATTTCTTCTTCGTCATCAGACCATAACTGAGTTTCATCAGTTAACAAATTTCCAGATTCCATTGCATTACGCAGCATTTTTATTGAAGGAACTGCATAAATGCGAGTTGTTTCTGTAGAAGAGTGTCCAAGTATCCTCGAGATAAGTTCTAGTTCAATCCCATCCTGATACAAATTTGTTGCACGAGTTCGGCGGACCATGTGTGGGTAGCAATGAGTTGGAAGATTTGGATGAGTAGGTCTTATCTGAGCTGCATATTTTTTTATTATACGTTCCACATTTCCGACTGACATTCGGTTTCTTCGGCCATTAATGACAGTGTATATTAAGGGGGAATTAGCAACTAACTCTGGATGATAAATTTTCAGATAGTTTCTTATGTGGCTTACCGTTGTATCTGAAATGGCAACAATTCTTTCCTTATTGCCTTTCCCATATATTCTAAGATATGGTATTTCAGCATCCAGTCTTACTGCACCAAGATCAAGCGATAATAATTCGGAAACTCGAATGGCAGAATCATAAAGTAAAATAAGAATCATCTGATCTCTCTGACCAATTTTTGTATTTGGTGGAGCAGAAAGTAATGCTTTAAGATCCTCCTCTTGGATTACTTCTCTTGTCAATTTCGCTACTTTAAGAAAAGGAACCTGTGAAGCAATTAATGCCACTGATTGTAACGAAATATCTACATCTGCAGCATACCATAGGTATGCCCTAATTGCCGCCAACCTGTTATTACAGGTCGTGTTGGCATTCCCACTTTTATGCAAAAACTCTAAATAGGACAATAAAAAATCATGTGTACAGTCACCAAATTCAAAAGAACGTATTGACAGATGCATAATATCAGTTACATATCGTCTAAAAACTGTTAGTGCATCTCGATAAGTCTCAACTGTGTTCCTACTTTTTAAAGCTTGATTGGGTAAATAATGTTCAAGAAATTCGAAAGTTTTTGAAAAAAATAGTTTTTTCAGAGCTTTTTCTTTATTCATAATCATTAACCTCCGGAATCACAAGTCTTCCAATTTTATCTTTATTTCTGAGTATACGGAAAGCTTCGGCAACCTGATGATAATAATAAAAGGTTCCCGATGGACTTTGATGTCCTAAATACTTACTAAGGAAAGGGAGCATCTCCTTTAATGAAACCTCTTCTTCCATCCAAAGATTCATTCTTTTTACTACAAAAGTATGTCTGAGACAATGAGGTGTCGGATTTTTATCACAACATTCGGCATAAGATGTTAAATTCCAGAAGTCTCGAAATTTTTTATCAATCGTAACATTACTTAGACACTTATCTATTTCTCGTGCAGGGAAAACCCATTCTGATAGGCAATTAAATTCAGCAAGTAGAATTTTTGCGTATGTTTGTAAAAGGATTGTCAGATCTTTAGCTAAATATATACGACGATCTTTAGGCCCTTTGGACTGTAAGATACGAATCGTTCCTTCTTCAAGATCTACATCTTCCCATTTTAGTTTTCTAGCTTCTGAAATGCGAAGACCACAACAATAAATAAGTCGAAACATTACTTTATATTCGATAGCTAATCTATTAAAAGCTAACATATTTTTTTTGGGAACGTATCCGTCAACTTCCTCGAAGAATGCCTGTATTTCCTTATCAGATAAGATGTGTACCACCTTTTTTTCTACCTTATAAAACTTAGAAGGGACATAGGCTTCTATTCCCATCGAAATTAAGAATAGTGAAATGGCAACACTTATTTTGACAAATTTTATAAGGTGTATATAGAATTCTTGCACTTTGTTCCGTTTGCCCTTGACAACGAGCCTCCATGGTCATGAATTTCAACGGCAGAAGCTCAATTGGGAATTACGCTGCCTCGCTTTCGCTATCATGACCATGCTCATTGTCAAGGGTTTGCTGCGCCAATCTCTGATAACGGATATGAATGGGTGTCTCGTAGCCAAGTGTACCGTGCAAACGAAGATGATTCCACCAATGTACGTAATCAAATAATTCTAGTTCTAATTCTTTCAAAGTCTCAAATTTTTTTGAATAAACAAATTCGATTTTGACGGATTTATACGTAGATTCTGCTACGGCATTATCATAAGGACAGCCTTTTTTACTAAGTGAACGTGTGATACCAAATGCTTGTAAAATCATTTCAATTGTTTGATTATCAAATTCTTTCCCACGATCCGTATGAAAAAGTTCTACTTCTGTTAATGGATAAGATATACGGCTGAAAGCTTTTTTTACTAGAGCCGCAGATTTATGCTCGCCACAAGAATAACCAATGATTTCACGATTGAACAAGTCTAATATCAAACAAATATAGTGCCATTTCTTTCCAACTCGTACATAGGTTAAATCCGTTACGATTGCTTCTAATGGATTTTTATGTGAAAACTCACGATTCAATAGATTTTTAACTGGCGCTTCATTACAAGAAGTCCCATGATGCTTATAGTAGGCCATCGTATAAGTAGACTTCAACCCACGATTCTTCATGATTCTGCCGATTTTACGCCGACTAACACGAATCCCTTGATTTTCTAGGCTCTTTTTTATTTTACGCGTACCATAGACTTTGCGGTTTTGATAAAAGGTTTCGGTTACCGCCTCTTCAATTTCAGCTTCACTTTGTTTTTTCTTTGGTTGATAGTAATATGTTTGGCGAGAAATCCCTAGACATTGACACATCGCTGATATAGAGTATTTGTGCTTGTTGGCATCAATTACTTGTCGTTTCGTCCGAATATCAGCGCCGCTTGCTTTAAAATATCATTCTCCATTTCTAACTGTTGATTTCTTTTTCGTAAAGCAGCTAATTCTTTTTGTTCAGGGGTTAGGTTGTCTTTTTCTTTGAATGATCCTGTTGTATTGGCTTGTTTGACCCATTTATCAAAAGCTGAGGGGGTTAATTCATATTCCCGAACGATTTCTGCTCGCGGTTTCCCAGCATTGTACAAGTCTACCATTTGTTGTTTAAATTCTTTTGAATAGGTTCTTCTTTGACGTTTTGACATAATTTTTCCTCCAGGTGTTTTCTCTTATTGTACACACCTTATTTTTTCTGTCTAGTCCAGTGTAACCTATCCATAGTGCAAACTGACGTATTACTGATATTCTAGATGAACAAGTAGCAAGAGATTCACAATCGCGTAAAGTTCCCCATTTTTTAACTATTTCTCTAGTTAAACACAGATTTGTAATTGCTTCCCTTATGCAAAAAGCGTCGAAGTGTTTCAATTTCCATTCTTCTGTTTCATATAGATAACCCGCAGCTCGTTTTTCCTGTATAAATATTTTAATGTAGGGTGCAAAACAACTTTGAAATTGATAGCTAGTGATTTTCATTTTAGTGCTCCCTTCATAATGATTCCAGCAGAGTCAAGAGAGAGTCCGCATTTTTTACTTCGATCATCATCTAAAAGAAGATACTTCATAACACTTGTAGGATCACGATGACCTAAGGCATCCATGACATCATCAACTCCCGCATGATTTTGTAAGAGTTTTGTGGCGAAAGTTCTACGTGTTACATGAAAACCACCACCTTTTACTTCTTTTCGTTCCGGTAGAATACGGTAAAGGGCATTTATACATACTTTACTTGTAAGTTTTCCAAATGGAGCCTTTGACTTGATGAATATATAATCAATATTATTTGTTGGTCTACCTGATATTAGGTATGAATATATCGCATTTCCTACTTCAACAGGCATTGGAAGGGTAAGTTGTGTTTTTGTTTTCTGCATAATTATTGAAATCTGACGATGTTTCCAATTGATGTCTTGAAATTTGAGCTCTAGAATATCAGAGGCTCTTAATCCTGTCTTAAGTCCAAGTAAAACTATTGCAATATCACGAAGCTCTATAGCTCCATTGTGTTCCATACGAAATATTTCAATCCTTCGTATTTGTTCATCAGACAAAACATCAACAATCTTTTCCTGCGGAAAAGTACTAGTCATCAAACAATCAGCTAGGTTACGATTTGTATAACCTTTTTCAAAAAGAAAACTCAAGAACGCTCGCACACAGACAAAACAGCTAGCTCGTCCTTTAATAGTAGTGTGTTCATCTTTAATCGAGAACTCCTTTATGATAGCCGGAGACAGTCGATTAAAGTTATCGTAGTCATGATCAACCAAAAATCTACAGAAACGTGTACAAGCATAACGGTAACTTTGTATTGTTCCGATTTCTCGAAATTCATGTTTTTTTCGATCAAGAAGCCCTGAGATACTTTCTTTACACCATTCTGGTAACTTATCAAAACATGTCTCCTCAGTTTTGTACTTACTATTCGGATGTATATCACCTGAAAGTGTGTAGTCTTCATAAAAATTCAAGATTCGTCTCCAATGAAGCCATGAACTTCCTAATTTTTTTCTAATTTCAAAAAACCATACCCACATGATATCTGAGTGGAATCCAAATGAATGTATATCAAGGAATAAATAAAGCGCTGTCAAAACGTGTTTGGCAAGTGCTAAAGTTGACCCCACATATCCATAACCTTTTAAAAGATCAATAAAGCATGGAATTGACTCATATAATTCATCTGAAGAGATAGTTGAGTTTATTAATTTTTTCAGTTTGACTTGATTCTCATCTGAAAAATCGGTGATTGACCCGATATGAGGATATATTTGCATATTGAAAACAAGATTATATTTCTGGGGACAAAATCCCTTGTCATGATAGAATTTAAGCATTCGTGCAACATTATTCAATGTCATAGATTTTACATCATCAGAATAGAATATTTTTGTTTCTATCATTTTTATAACCGCATCATAGGTAATGTCAGGGATGTCATGAATTCCTAAATTATAAAAAAAAAGCAAGGCTTCAGAACAAAGAATACGAGTTATTTCTAGTGTTCGAGTAGTACAGTGACGTCTACAATAATCAAGATAGATATCCAGAGTATTCTTCCAAAGTACTGGTAACTTATCATAATTTGATTGATTAAGATAAAAACTACTGTCAGAAATGGTTCCTGTTATTTCCATTTCCTCCAATTGATAAACATATCGAAGCCATACAAAACATCTTTGCCAAGGTAAACTATTTTTGATATCGGAAAACCAACTTTCGCGAACAGCATCTGAATAAACTTCATTCCTCTGACTCATAAAAGCTCCCAGAGAATCATAACAATCTTTATGCGATTTTTGACTACTGTGACACATTTTCTTTTTTTTGAGAAAATCCATTACCCTGTCTACCGTTTCATTGTAATTCATGAGATCACTCCTTTAAATTTTATTGTGATTTCATTATTACATAGATATTTTTATTCTGATCTTTTTACCAAAAATGTTAGAAAAATAAATACTTTCTATAAAAGATGAGGATAAAAATATTGTGAGGATAATCCACATTATCCTAATATTCGGATAATGTGGAAAGACAGACTTACGTAAAGGAATTGATGGACTTGCGTCCATTGTTCAACACGAATATCAATTAGATGTGTATGACAATGCCCTCTTTCTTTTTTGTGGTGGCCGACAAGATCGTTTCAAAATGTTGTATTACGACAAAGATGGTTTTCTTCTTTTATACAAACGATTAGATCAAGGAAAATTACAATGGCCAAGAACAAAAAAAGAAGTTCGCTGTCTCACTCACCAACAAATCCGTTGGTTGTTAGAGGGATTGAGTATTGATCAGCCACAAGCGATTCGTGCAGGAAAACAAGGTGTTTTCTAGTTGAAAGAAAGAAGATGGAAAGTGCAAGAAACGTTGATTTCATGCGATTTACATCTTCTTTTTTTATCTATTTATGGTATAATAATAACATCAAAAACAAATGTAAAGTGGTGTGTATCGTTGTCAAATCAATCAAATGGAACTGATAAAAATAACGAAACAACCACACAATTAGTCGCGATGCTTCAAGAACAAATGAGTATCAATCAAGCACAAATTTTAGCCAATCAAAAGCAACTTCAAGTAAACGAAGCGCTCACACAAGAAGTGAAATTACTTCGAGAACAAATTGCTTATTTAACCAATAAACTGTATGGAAAATCCAAAGAATCGTTGCCGGAATCATTATCTGGGCAATTAAGTTTGAATTTATTTGGTGAGTCTGTAGTTCCACCTGCCATTCAAGAAGAGGAAATTTCTGTTCAACCACATAAACGGAAAAAAGGAACAAAGGCAAAAAAGTTGAATGACTTCCCAACAAGAGAAGTCCATTGCGAACTAACTGAAGAAGAACGACACTGTCAACAGTGCGGAACAACCATGAGCGACATGGGTATAAAAAAAGCCCGCGAAGAAATTGCTTTTCATCAAGCCCGCATTGAGACGCTACAATATGTGCAACATAGTTATTGTTGTAAAGCATGTGAGCGTGTCGGAGACACTTCCTTAAAAAAAGCACCTGTTCCTAAACCGCTTCTTTCCAATAGTCTAGCCTCTCCGAGTCTTGTCGCAGAAACCATGTTTTTGAAATTTATCCAAAAAGTGCCGGCTTATCGTCAAGAAAAGTATTGGCAACAATTACGTCTAGATATTTCTCGAGACAATATCACTAACTGGCATATACGCGTAGGACAAGATTTTCTTTCGATACTAGTGGAACGTTTGCATCAAGAACTGGTGAAGCGAACCATTGCTTATGCCGATGAAACGACCTACCGAGTGCTAGAAAGTCAAAAACAGAACAATTATTACTGGGTATTCAGTACTTCTAAACAAGAGGAAGATCCAATCGTTCTGTATCATCATAGTGAATCACGAGGAAATGATGTTCCAAAAAAATTTTTGAAGAACTTTCAGGGGTATCTCCACTGTGATGGCTATTCTGTTTACGATGGTTTAGCAAACTTCCTCCCTGTTCGCAGCTTGGCGCATGTCCGTAGGAAATTCCACGAAGCATTACCAAAAGAACTTGGAGAAACCATCCATCCAGCTGCCTATGTTTTAGATGCATTTAAAGAATGCTTTAAAAAAGAGAAAGCTTGGAAAGATCTTTTACCAGCGGAGCGATTGGAAAAACGCCAGAAAGAATTACGGCCGTTACTCGATCAACTCTATTCTTATGTGGAGACAATTCCTGCCGTTCCTAAATCAAAGTTGGAAAAAGCAATTGAATACATGTGCAAACATCGAGAATCGGTGGAACACGTCTTTGAGGATGGGCGCTTAGAATTAACGAACAACCAAAGTGAACGTTTCGTCAAAGAACTGGTTATCGGTCGAAAAAATTACCTCTTTTCGTCGAGTTTAGCGGGTGCTCAAACTTCAGGTTATATTCTAAGTGTGATGAAAACAGCTGAATGAAATAAGTTAAATCCAACCCGATACCTTCAATACTTATTTGAAGAATTGCCCAATCTACCGGTGTTAACAGCAGATCACTTAGACGACTATCTCCCTTGGTCGAAAACGGTCCAAGAAAAATGTAAATAATAAAAAAGACGACTTCGCCTGATTGTATAATAACAATCGGGCTAAAAGTCGTCTAGGTGACTACTGCCGCCCATTTGTACCACTGATGCCAACTTTTTTACCACTGTTTGCCAAAGAATGTACCACCAATTGCCAGTTTAATGTACCACTAAAGGAATATCCCATAACCACTGTGATTTAAGTTGGTCATGGGATATATTTACATAATCCATAGGATTATATTTTTGAGAGTAATGTCCTAGAAGTTATTGGATAAACCCAATCGTTCACGCATAGATGTTTCACCATCGATAGTGATGGTGTATGAGTTATGGACGATTCGGTCAATAACTGCTTCGCCTGTTGGCCCACCTCCGAGTTTAGAATGCCATCCCGCAGTATTGAACTGGGTACAGAAGATCGTAGACGTCGTCTTTTCTCGTTTTTCTATGATTTCCATGGTCAAGTATAGTTCTTCTTCTGTTAGATCGTGAAGAAGCCACTCGTCAATAATGAGTAGTTCTTTCTTCGTATACTTACGCATTAATTTCTTATAGCTATCATCTGGTTGATTTTTTGCTATTTTAAATTCATCTAGAAGTTCAGGTAGGCGCACATACTGAACTTTATAGAATTGACGACATGCAGCTATACCAAAGGCACAGGCTAAGTAGGTTTTCCCGGCTCCAGTCGCTCCCATGAGAATGATATTATTCTTGTTTTCTAAATACAACCCAGAAGCTAAGCGTAAAATCTCATCTTTTGGTAGTCGTCGGTCTTCGAAGTATTCAATCTCCTCAATTGCTGCTGAAGGAACGTCAAATGCGGCTTGTCTTATTAAACGTTGGAGCTTATTGCTTTTGCGACGAGAATGTTCACTGTCAACTAATAACTTAAAGCGTTCTTCAAAGTCTAGGTCTCTATATTGCTTGGTTTGTGCTTGCTGCTTATAAGCGTCTGCCATGCCACTCATTTTCATTTCTATCAATTTAGTTATTGTGTCCTCATTCATCATTCAATCGTCCTCCATAGTAGTCAGCTCCACGGGTAAATCCATGATTCTGCGTTAATTTATCTACTGCTTTCTTCATTTGTTCTTCTTTTACCTGTTTATGATTATTCTTAAGCGCTGTTTTAATAAGAGAGACCGTCGGTCTTTCAGTGACGTCCAGTACCGTCTGACAGGCTTTTTCCAACTCATACTTTGTGTGTTTGCGTAACACATTCTTAAGAGTGAAAACAGACTGAACACCTTGCCGTTCAACGGCAGCGTTTTTTAGAATTAATTCGACGACTTGTAAGGTAGACCGTCCAATGTCTTTGCCCCATGCAATGGCATTTTGTGGGGTTTGATCCGTGTATAATTTATGGTCATCGGGCATATGATCTCGGTTAGTGGACTGACTGCCATATTTCCCATATAATCGTGAATGAGAAGCGATTCTCATATGATTGTAGAATACTTCAATAAGATGATCTGTCACTTTCACATCCACCTGTTGACTGATATATTCATAGGGAACAGAATAAAACTGACTTTTAACAGAGACATGATAGTCTGGTTGAACTTTGGCGGTTAACCATTCAGACATCTGATAAGGTGTTGGCGGGAGAGGAGAAAGGTACGCTTTCTCTTCTTCTAAAAATGCTGACCACCTAGAACCTTCACGTTTAGTAAAATCACGATGATTGAATTCCTCTAATTTCTCCTTGGCAACGTCATTCCATTCCTTTAGAGTGAAGCATTGAGTATGCCTCATGGCAGCGATAATCCAAGTCGAGATTGTGCGAACAGAGCCTTCTACTGACGCTTTATCCTTTGGATATTTTACTCGAGCGGGCATAACGACTGTGCTGTAATGATTCGCCATATCTTTGTACGTAGGGTTTAGTACTAACTGCTTTCGCGTATTTTCCTGAACACCTGTTTTTAAGTTGTCAGGGACTAGAACGTCACTCACACCCCCAAAATAGTCATAAGCATGTCTATGGGCAGTGATCCACGATGTTAAGTTCATTGATAAAAATCCTTCAACGTAGGACAACTGACTACTAGGAAGTGTCGCGACAAATACATATACTTTCACCTTCTCACCGGTATCTCGGTCAATTAAAGTACCGGTCGATCCAGCCCAGTCGACTTCCAGTATTTCTCCTGGCTTTCGTTTAATTCGCATAGTTGCCTTATGTTTTTCTGCATATCTTCTATAGTGACGAACAAAGCTACGATAGGCATAGGGAATAGTGTTTTCTGCTCGACATTGTGCTTCATATTCATGATGAAGCAGTGTTAAATTGACATTCTTCTTTGCCAACTCTTTGTGAATGTATTCAAAATCAATCGGTCTGTAACCTGAACCTTCCATTGTTTTTTCAGGATATAAAAGCTCTTCTAGCCATTTATCTGTCATCTCATCTGTTAATGGCAAAGCCACCTCCTTTTTTTCCGCAAGTCGAATGACTTCCGTTATTTTTTATCTTGAATGCCCGGTGGCTGCACGAATACTTCTAAGCGAAAAGCCATCAGAGCTCATCTCCAATACTTTCCTATATTGGAACATAAAAAAAACCTCCATATAATCAATGTCATGCTTTAGGCTTAAATGCCGTAGGCATGCACATTAATTATACAGAAGTTACTAAATGGTAAACAGGTTGGCAGTAACTGGTACATTTTATGGCAAAGGGTGGTACAAAACTTGGCAACGCTGGTACATTCAACTGGCAGTAGTCATCTAGGTACTCCGCTATTCGGCGCTTACGTTCAAAATCATAAAAAACCTCTTCTCATTTATAACTAATTTAAGCTAATATTATCCTGAATTTTAATAAAAAAAGACAAGCAGCTGCAAAAAGCAGTTTACTTGTCTGATAATACAATTTATGTTATTTCACTAACGAAAATAAGAACGTAATAAGTCAACTTTATCAAGCTTTTCCCATGGAAACTGAGTATCACTCCTACCAAAATGTCCATAACTCGCAGTTTTTTTGTAAATAGGTCTCCGCAAATCCAACATTTTAATAATTCCTGAAGGTGTTAATTCAAAAATTTGACGAATAATTTGAATTAATTTACTCTCTGAAATGGTAGAAGTTCCAAATGTATTCAAACTTATTGATATAGGCTCTGACATTCCAATAGCATATGATAATTGAATTTCTAGCTTTTCTGCGATACCAGCTGCAACTATATTCTTTGCAACGTATCTTGCTGCATAGCTGGCTGATCGATCTACTTTAGAAGGATCTTTACCAGAAAATGCGCCGCCTCCATGTCGGGCATAACCACCATATGTATCTACGATAATTTTTCTTCCAGTTAATCCTGCATCGGCTTGTGGTCCTCCAATAACAAATTTGCCTGTAGGATTAATAAAATATTTTGTTTTTTCGTCTAATAAATTAGCGGGGAGTACTGGTTTTATGACTAAATTAATAATATCTCTTTTCAATAAATCATGAGTAACTTCAATACCATGTTGTGTACTAATGACAACTGTATCAATTCTTTTAGCCCTGCCATTACTACCATATTCAACAGTTACTTGGCTCTTTCCATCTGGCCCTAAATAGTCTAGTTCATTTGATTTTCTTACTTCCGATAGTCGTAAAGATAACTGATGACTCAATGCAATAGGTAAAGGCATGTATTCTTGTGTTTCATTTGTGGCAAAACCAAATACTAGCCCTTGGTCTCCTGCGCCCAATTCATTCTCTTCTTCATTTGTGCGACTTATCTTTCCTACTCCTTGAGCAATATCTGGAGATTGTTCATCAAGAGCGACCAAAACAGAAACAGTATCGGCAGTAAATCCATATTTCATCTTGCAGTAGCCCACGTCACGGATAGTTTGTCGGACAACTTTTTGTATATCTACATAAGCATTGGTTGTAATTTCACCAAAGACAAGAACAAGTCCAGTTGTTACTGCTACTTCGCAAGCTACTCTTGCTAAAGTGTCTTGTTCTAGAATGGCATCTAAAATAGAATCGCTGATTTGATCTGCTAACTTATCTGGATGGCCTTCTGTTACAGATTCTGATGTAAATAAATAGCTATTCACTCAATTCACTTTCTTTCTTAAACGATTAAAATGTCCTCTTTGTTGTAGTGCGTTCTTCTTATAAGAAAAACGCACTTTCTCTGTTTCTAAAAAATATTCCTAATAGCATGGAAAATAAGTTTATACAAAAACTTAAAGTAATTAATGTAACGAGTTCTTTTTGATTCAATAAAACCATCATAAAGAAAAGAAGTAGTTGAACGAATAAAACTTTTTGCAATCTATTTTGAAATATCTTTTTTTCAATACTGTCTAAAGGTTTATTTTTATTATCAACAGGACCAATTAAATTAATCAATAGACAAGATATTAAAGATAGACAGGTACTGACAACTAAATTAAAAGGATCAAGTTTATTCATTAATACTACCAGTTGAACAATAGCTACTGAGCATATTAAGCAAAAACTATCTTTTTTTAGATGTATACCTCCTGCATAACTTCTCAATGGGAGCAGTAATAAGATAGTAACTAAAACTTCTTTTAAAGAGTGATTCATTACACCTAATAAAATAGTAAATACTATACACACAAGATATTTAAAAAAGAGATTGAATCCAAATAGGTAGATACTTTTTTCCGTTTCATCAATGATTTTTTCTTGAATCAAATAATTCGTAATGCTACTTACTACTTGTTTCATTACTTAAAATCGTCTCAATTTTTTTACTTCATTCGGTAATTTTTCTTGGCCAACAAGAAAGATGCAAGAAAAATTTACAGCTGATGAAGCAGCAATCAATCCTAAAACTTTAACAACATTCAACAAACTTTTTTTATTCATTTTCATTTTCTCCTTTATAATCCCATAATATTATTTGTACACAGTACTTATCCTCTTCGAGAATTTGTCTGTAAATACCACTATTTTTCTCAACACTTTGTTTAATATTTTTAATTCCGATTCCTTCTTTTACGTTAGCTAAATTGAAATTTTTCTGGACAGAGTTTTTGATGTCAATAAATAAACTTTCATCATAATATTTTAACTTTAAAATGATTTGTGGAAACTTTTCTTTGCCAAGTAACATACAAGCATGAATTGCATTGTCAAGTAAATTACCAATGATAGCTATAAGTATTTCGTTATCTATAACTAAATATTCAGGTACTAAACATTCTATATGAGTAGAAATTCCTTGAGACTTTGCATAACCAATTTTATGCAAAAGAAAATAATTTAATTCTTTGTTAGGAGTGTAACTTTCCAGCATTTTTCTTTCTACTATAGAAACTTCTTCTTGAAGAGTTGCAATGAAATCTAATACTTTAGAGTATTCTTTCTCTTCAATATAACTAGAGAGTACTAAAACACTATTTTTTAAGTCATGTCGCATTGATTGAAGCTGATTTTGAGATACGATAGCATTATTTAATTGTTCCTTTTGTTTTTCTAGATTTTGTTGTATTTTTTGGTACTCTAATTCTTTTTCTTTTTCCATTGTCATCTTGTTGTATAAAACGAACATGGAAAAATTTAAAAATAAAATTTGGAAAATAAATATCATAGAAAAAATGAGCGAACTATTTTGATAATCAATAACGTAGGTAAACAGCATATAACAAATCAGTAAAAAAAAGGACAAAAACGGAGCAAGAATGATGATACTTTTAGATAATTGGATTTTTTGAAAAATTTGTCTTTTAAAAAATATATTTATCGTCAAAACAAGAGCTAGTTTTATTAGTAAAGTGAAAAAAGTACCATATTCTAGAAATAGTTTATCTGAGATATTTAATACAGAGATGAAAATAAAAGCAAAGATACTTTCGCTTAAGAGAGCAATTAGAGCATACATTCCTATAGAAGAAATACGATAAACGAAATTCATATGAAAGTTGTAACTAATAAGTAATAAAAAAAGAACATATGAACTTAGATTTAATAATACAGTGGACAAATCTGAAAAGTTAAATAGATAAGTTAAATAGATTCCAAGATTAGGAAAGATAATGCCTAAATATGGTAAATACTTCTTTTCTTTTTCTTCGGCCATCATTGAAAAAAAAGTGGTTATTATCCAGACATCTAGAATTGAGGTAATAAGCAGTATAAAAATGGTCATACGCCTAATTTCCCTCCCATAAAGTGCACAATTTCTTCTCGAACTTGCGTTCTGAATTTTCTGCTAATTTGAAGAGTAACAGTCTCATTTTTATCCTTATGTGAGATAGATAAAATAGCTTTGTCACTTGAAATTCGTTTCAAATAATTCAAGTTAATGATAAACGAAGTATGAATTTGAATAAAATTTTTATTCAATTTTTCTAATAATTTATTTGTCGACATGATAAACCTATCAGTATTTTCTTTTGTTCGAATCATGACATATCGGCCTTGTTTTTCGAAATAAATAATATTTTTTAAAGAAACAATAATTTGACTATTTCTTTTGACATAGCAGAATTTATCAATTCTGTTCACAATAAAATTAAGAATTCGATCCATTACTTGATATAGACCCTCACGATTTATTGGTTTTAACAAGTAATCAAAGGTATTGACTTGAAAGACTTCTTTCATATAGTTCACATGAGAAGTAATAAAAATAATGTAAGAATCGAAGTCTCTTTTTCTAATTTCATGAGCAACTTCTAAACCATCGTTTTCGGGCATTTCAACATCTAATAAATAGATATCGTATTTTGTTGTTTTAACCGCTTCAATTAATTTATTACTTTTGTTAAAACAATCACATTCGAAACTACAATTTGGATAGTCTCTCAAGTAGTTTTCAAGTGTGCTAGTCACCATAGGTATATCATCGCAGATGGCAATTTTCAATTTCTCCATAGAATCTCCTACTTTCACAATTAGAATATTTTTATAAAGAAATCATTGCTAATACATTCTTAGTATAGTATAAGTTGACTCAGTAGGTTTCATTATGTAACGTTTTACCAACTAACTGTCATAATCAACAATATTTATTCTTTATAATACTATTTTATCATGTGGAGAGTTAATAATACATATGTGGAAGAAGTACATGTATTATTTAAGTAATTAATTGATTGACAAATTGTTTTAAAGCTTCTTCATCCTCTTCTTCCATATCTAAATCTATTTTGACACTTTCAGCAACTTTTGTTGCTCCAGATTGTTCGAATACTTTTTCAAAATCATCAATGGATTGACAGTAAAACTCTTCATAAAGAGTGTCTCCTGAACCACATACACCAAAAATTTTTCCAGTAAGATCTAATTCTGGTATTGATTCATAAACAGGAATGATTTCTTCTGGTAGCTCACCTTCGCCATAAGTATATGTTCCAACTATACAAATGTCTGCATGAATAAATTCAATACCTTCATAATCTTCACAATCAACTAGAGTCACGACCACTTCTCGCTCTTCTAGCAAGTCAGTGACATACTCTACAATTTCTTCTGTATTTCCTGTTAGACTTGCATAGACAATAGTTGCCTGTAGCATATTAGTTTTCTCTCCTTATTTAATTAATGTTATAAAATCAACAACCAAGACAGTTTTTATACTCTCTTGATTGTCAGATTCATTTTTTTTTAGTAAGCTTTTCTCGTAAATTTTCTTCGATACCAGCTAGATTAGCATAAGTAAAGAATCGCTTCTGCGCATCAGTGATAGTTTTTTGGAAAAGCAGATTCGCTTTTTTTTCATCTACTTTAAGAAGTGCCAAGAACCGATCTTGTTTTTTCATAAAGTGAATCATACGATGAAAATCTGGTTTTTTATAATCTAGAATCATTGGTAATTTCTCTTGGTTCATTAACGTTGGATTATAACGGTACAGTGACCAATACCCTGTTTCAACAGCTTCTTTTGCTGAATTTAAAGAATGAGACATTCCCCCGTGAATTCCTTGTATGATACAAGGTGTATACGCAATAATAAGGGAAGGCCCTTTAAATTTTTCCGCTTCCTCAAAAGCTTTTAATGTTTGCATCATATTAGCACCAGCTGAAATCTGAGCAACATAAACATCGCCATAACTCATTGCCATCAAGCCTAGGTCCTTTTTTCCAATTGATTTCCCACTAGAAGAAAATTTGGCTATTGCAGCAGTTGGGGTTGCTTTTGATGTTTGCCCACCTGTATTCGCGTAAACTTCATTATCCATTACCAGTATGTTTACATCTTCTCCACTAGCAATCACATGATCGATTCCCCCATATCCGATATCATATGCCCAACCATCCCCGCCAATAATCCAATGACTTGGTTTAACAAATAAATCTTTTTTGTTTAATAATACTTCGATATAAGGGTTGTTGTTCTTTTCCAACTCAAGTATTTTGCTTAATTTGTATGCCCGTTGTTGTGTGCCTTCACTCTCAGCCATTTGTGTAATCCAATCTTCTATGACGATTCTTGAAGATTCTGCAATTGAATTTTTTGTAATAAGTTCATTAAGCTCATCAGCTAAATCGTTTCTCCTTTTTTTCATAGCTAAGTGCATCCCATAGCCGAATTCCGCATTATCTTCGAATAATGAATTGGACCAAGCAGGACCAGTACCATCCGAATTGGTGGTATAAGGACTTATGGGCGATGCTGCTCCCCAAATAGAAGAGCATCCTGTCGCATTCGCAATCATCATCCGACTACCAAATAATTGAGTCAGTAATTTTACGTAAGGCGTTTCTCCACAGCCAGCACATGCGCCAGAGAATTCTAGTAATGGCTTTTTAAACTGTGTACTTTTTATACTTGTTCGCTTGGAACTAATTTCTTTTTCTTTAAGTGTCATAGAAAAAGCCCAATTCATTGCTTCTTCCTTCATTTCCTCATAAGGTTTCATTACTAAAGCTTTTTTCCTAGCAGGACAAGCCTCTACACATAAACCGCACCCTGTACAATCTTCTACTGACACTTGAATTCGATAATTTAGACCGTCTTCGCCTTTCATTTTGCGCATAATGAATCCTTCCGGTGCTCCATCAGCTTCTTCATCATCAGCAAGAAATGGACGAATGGCTGCATGTGGGCAGACAAAGGCGCATTCATTACACATCGTGCAATGTTCAGCTATCCATTCTGGTACTTCTAATCCTATGCCTCTTTTTTCATACGCTGCTGTACCTAGAGGAATGTTTCCTTCTGTCATATTGTTCTCTATTAAATCTTTTACAGTTAACGAATCTCCTTGTTGTTTCGCTACTGGTTGTGCAATTTTATAAATAAATTTAGGTAAATGTTTATCTTCTACGTTCTGCTCTTCTTTTTGTTCTTTTTCTGTCCAATAGTTAGAAAGAGTAATTTTATTAACATTAGCGATTGTTTGATCCACAGTGGCTATATTTCTTTCAAGAATTTCCTGGGTGGATTTTTGATAATTCATCTCAATCGATTGTTTTATATAGTTGCTCGCCTTTTCAAAGGGTATAATTTTTGACAAATAAAAAAAGGCTGTTTGCATGATAATATTAATCTTATTCCCAAGTCCTAATCGATTGGCTAATCCTGTCGCATCAATGGTGTAAAATTCTGCTTCTTTTTGAATAAGCTCTGTTTTTAGTTTCTGAGGTAACTTTCTTTGTAACTCTTCGGTACTCCATCTTGTATTTAAAAGAAAAATTCCTTTTGGGTTTAACTCTTTTAATAACTCGTATTTATTTACATAAGCTGTCGTATTGCATGAAATGAAATCTGCATGTTCAATTAAGTAGCTTGATCGTATAGGCTCATCGCCAAACCTTAGATGACTTGTCGTTAGCCCACCAGATTTTTTTGAGTCATAAACAAAATAGCCTTGTACATACTTGTCTGTATGATTTCCAATAATTTTAACCGTAGACTTACTCGCACTCACTGTACCATCTGATCCAAATCCCCAAAATTTTGCTTGATAGGTATTGGTAGGCGTAAGATCAACTACTTCCTCAGCAGGGAGTGAAAGATAAGTCACATCATCGGTAATACCTATGGTAAAGCTATCTTTTAACTGTTCTTTGGGCAAGCGCAATTGGTTGTACACTGCTACTATTTGACTCGGAGTAACATTTTTTGATCCCAAGCCATATCGACCACCAATAATAACAGGTCTTTGTTCACTATCATAAAAGGTACTTTTAATATCCAACAATAAAGATTCTCCACCCGATCCAGGTTCTTTGCTTCGATCCAAGACAGCAATTTTCTTTATAGTTTTTGGTAATACTTCTTTTATTTTTTGTATTGGAAACGGACGATAGAGATGAATATTCAAGTGTCCGACTTTTCTACCTGAGTGATTTAGCTCTTCGACTACTTGTTGAATAGTGTTTGAAACAGAACCCATAGAAATAATAATTTCTTCTGCATCATTTGCTCCATAATAATCCACAAGATTATATTGTGTTCCGCGAATGGAATTAATTTGTTGCATATAGTATTCGACAATCTCAGGAATTTCCATATATTTTTTATTAATCGTCTCTCTTTGTTGGAAATGAATATCTGGATTTTGATTGGTTCCACTAACTGTTGGATGACTAGGATTCATGCTTTTTTTTCGGAACTGCTCCAATTCGTGTTCAGGCAAAAGAGCAGTTAATGATTCATAAGAAATCGGCTCAATTTTTTGTAATTCGTGACTTGTCCGAAAACCATCAAAGAAATTTAATACAGGCATACTTAGTTTAATTGCTACTAAGTGTGCCACTGCTGAGAGATCCATAACTTCTTGCACACTACTCTCAGCCAAAAGAATAAAACCCGTTTGTCTGACAGCCATAATATCACTATGATCTCCAAAAATACTGAGGGCATTAGTGGTTAGTGCTCGACTAGATACATGAAACACAGCTGGCAAAAATTCTCCTGCTAATTTGTACATTACAGGAATCATAAGCAATAATCCCTGTGATGCAGTATAAGTCGTTGCTAAAGCACCTGTTTTTAGTGCACCATGCAGAGTACCTGCTGCTCCAGCTTCTGATTGCATTTCAGTCACCTGAACAATATTGCCAAAAATATTTTTTCTACCTTCTGTAGACCATTTATCAATTAGTTCTGCCATTGTAGAACTCGGAGTTATAGGATAAATTGATGCTATTTCAGTAAAGGCATAAGAAATATATGCAGCAGCTTCATTGCCATCTATTATTTTTTTCAAGAAAATCTCACCCTCCAATATTTTTATTACTTTATCATTCCATTAATTATATATTTTTTAGTTTATTACATCTTCATATGTAATAAAAAACCATTTTCATGTAAAGAATTGCATTCTGATATATAGTTAAAGGCTTAGAAAAATAAAAATATCCCTAAAATCAATGACGATTTTGAGGATATTCTTACTTTAGAGAGAAAAAAACATAATGAACCTCTGTCACGCTCCTTCTTAGTTACATAAGAAAAAATTAATAATAGAATTAAATCCTGAATAATTCATACTTTCCTTATAATTGTTTAGAAACTGCCTAACGGCAGGAAAAATTAACTTTTCGATTCTCACCCGTTAAGTGATGAAAAAAGAACCCCATTCTGTTATGGTAAAGGTGACTAAACCAACCATAGGAAAGGAGTTCTTCTCATGACTAGCTTACACAAAAATCAAATTAAATTCAATTCAAACATCACTATTTCACATACAGGTGGTCGGCTATCAAGTGATTCGGGGTTAGTCCTGGTTAAAGAATTGATGCATACCTTCGGCTTTTCACATTTAGCTAAACAATGGCTCCATATCACAGATCATCGGGCTTATTTTACCCATGATAACTTAGCGATATTGGAACAGCTTATTATGCAATTAATTGCTGGTTACTCGGCAGACTCATCAGCTAATCTATTAAGACAGGATCCAGTCTTTCAAGCTGTACTCGGTAAAAAGCAATTAGCCTCACAATCGTCAATCTCACGCTTTCTGGATCGTTTCACCGTGGAGAACAGGATCAACTCCAAGCATTAAATCAGTCGCTGATTGATAAAGCGCGTTTGATTCGCAATGACACCGAGTTAATCATTGATGTCGATTCCACACATTCAGATACCTTTGGACGCCAAGAACAAACAGATTATAATGCCCATTATCAAACCTACGGCTATCACCCATTAGTTGCCTTTGATGGACTGACCGGAGATTTCTTAAAAGCTGAACTACGTTCAGGCAATCAGTACACATCTAAAGGGGTAAAAGCCTTTATCGACCCGCTGTTACACCACTACAAAAGCACGTTACCTCATACCGAGATATTGGTTCGGGGTGACAGCGGCTTAGCCACACCAGAGATGTATGAGTCTTGTGAAGCAACTGAAAGCCAGTACGTTATCCGATTAAAGAGCAATCGGAGGTTAAGTCAATTAGCTGAACACTCTGTTCTTTACGGGGACAATCTAGAATGGGAAGAGCGAGAAGTGCAGTATTTTTCACTCCCATACCAAGCGCAATCCTGGTCGAAACCCCGTCGTGTCTGTATACGTTCCGTCCGTGAAGGAGGAGAATTGCTTTTTCATCATTCGTTTATTGTGACTAATCTATCCGACAATGTCTCGCCTGAAGTCATATTTTCTCTTTACGGCAAGCGTGGAACAATGGAAAATTTCATCAAAGAAGCGAAAGGTGGCTTTTACTTCGATAAAACAGATAGCCCGCGTTTCTTAGAAAATCATGTCAGAATGATGATCAGTGTCCTTGCATACAACCTCGTCAATTTTTTAAAGACCATTGCATTTGAGAAATTGAACCAAGGGATGACGATTCATTCCATTCGACTGACATTGCTTAAAGTTGCCGGTAAACTGGTTGAAACAGGCAGACAAGTCTATCTCAAACTGTCGAGTTATCATGTGTATCAAACTGAATTCTATGAAGTTTTCGAGCTCCTAAGGCGATCCAGAAAATGGATTTAAACTAATTATCGAGTAAATTTTTACCCAATTCTGTTTCAAGGGAGCAGTCTGCCCTTAAATAGGTAAAAGTTTTTTAAAAAGCTTTATCCAAGAGTATACAGTCTGAAAACAGATTATTTTTAGAGAAAATACCTGACCTTATTTCAAAATAGGTTATTCGTTCGATAAAATAGATTAAATATTGAGCTATGAATTATTCAGGTTAAATGGAAAATTCATATAATTTTTTCTCTTTTTTAGACTATAAGTAATAGTTTACTGGTTGATAAAGTACTCCTAAAATTTTATTTATAGTTTTGCGTTAGAGTTTTGTTAATGACAAGTCTTCAATAGTTTCTTTTTCCATGGAGTACCAAAAACATGATTGTACATTCTCTTTCTCAATCATTGCTTGTGCTGGGCATTGACTACAAATCTCTAATAAACTACAAGTGCCGCATGTTTTTTTATTAGGAACTGCCATCTTGTAAAATTTCATAGTTTTAGTTTTAATGAAATCAATTAAAGAACCTTTACCATAATTATATATTGGTAAATCAAAAATCGGACAAGGATATATAATTAAGCTAGGAGAAATTCGAATTAATTGATACCCAGCTCCACAACGTTTTTTTCCATTAGGCAATTCACTAAATTCTTCTTCTTCAACTATTTGAAAATTATCAGTACCTAATAAGTCATTGAATTCTTGAGTCCATCTAGCAATTTCTGGCGGTTTTGTCAGTTCAAGTTCATTTGTATTTGAGCGTCCCGTATTCATTACAATTCCTAAGCGATGTCTGTTTACATCTAATGACTTTAAAATTTTAGATAATTCATAAATTTCGTCTTTATTTTGATCAATTATAGAAGTACCAACATCTACAGGCAATTTATTTTCGACTAATTTCTTTATAAATTTCATGGCTTTAGAATAGCTATCTCTTTTTTGTCTAATTAGGTTATGTGTTTGTTCTAAACCATCAATACTGACTTGTATTGTAGCTATAGAATTTCTATATTTCTTTAACTTAAAGAATATACTATTTTTTAAAATGTAACCGCTAGTAACTATAGAAATCATTATTTCTTTTTTTGCAAATATCTCAATTATATCTTCAATGTTTGGATGAATAAATGGTTCTCCTCCTGTTAATTGAATATACATTATACCTAATTTTTTCATCTCATTTGCTATTCGCTCAACATCATCAAGTGCAATAAAATTATAATACTCCATACTAGCTTCTCGATAGCAATGCTTGCATAAAAGTGGACATTTATAAGTCAGTTCTAAAGAGATTACAGATGGAACCCAGTATGAGTAATCACCATATACAGTGATAGTTTTCGGATTTATTCGATCACTCATTGTAATAGTTTTTATTCCTAATGAGTAATCAAGGAATTCATTTACTAATATACTTACTGTAGAATAATTATCTGAGTATTTTTTTGCTAGGATATTTATAATATCATCAACTGTATTTTGTCCATTACATTGTTCTAGTATTGATGCAGCAGTATGATTTATGGTAGTAACTAATCTTTTATTCTGTATTGTTACAACTAACCCAGCATTTTCAGGATTCAATATTATTTCTCTAGGCTGGTTAAGAATTGGATACACTTTTTACTCACCCCTTAAAAAAGAAAGATGGACTAGTCCATCTTTCAATTTATACTTATGCTTACTTTAAATAGCAAACATAGTTGCGCCACAAGTAGGTAACAATGGAACCCATGCACCAAAGTTAATGTGTGCCAAACAAGTTGCTACCTGTTGTTCACCATATTTTGGTTTTTCCATGATAAGCCCTCCTTTCTTTAAAAAACAAGAATAGTTATTGATAAATATTTGATTTTATTTTTAATAATTTCAATCAAGAAACCTTCTCGGTACATCTAGGCTAAATAACCAAGTTGTAAGTTTTATTATCAAATAACTTCTCGCTTTTTTATTTTTTTATAATAAAAGCCAAAGACTTTTATAAACTATTTAAATTTTTATATATAAGAATGATTTTTTTAATATACTCTCGCATATAAATGTTGCAAAAATAGCTACAATTATTAAGCCAATGATAGTGATAAGAAAAGAAATAATATTATTCAAAGCTGAGATTTGGAACGTTATCAATAATAATAAAACTCCAGTAGCAAAAGCTCCACCAACAGCTCCAATGTCACTTGCTTTATCATCATTTATAATAATAGATAATAAAAGACAAACGGCACACATAATATAATTAATCACTAACATGAGAATAATTATATTAAATGAAATTGAAAAATTCATATTAATCTGCATAACACTAATCATTATTATAGTCATAATGCTTTGAAATATTTGAGCAGCTGTACCAATCAACAATATAGGAAGAATTTTTCCAATAATTATTTCTATTCGAGAAACATCTGATGTTAGTAATACTTCTAAAGTTTTTTGATTTTTTTCTCTTGTAATAGAATCCTTTAATAAAATTAAACTGAAGAGTCCTCCAAAAGATTGAGTGAGCAAAATATTGAATTCAGGTGACAAAACTCCTGTTGTTCCCTGATTAATTACTACAAAATATATTGTGACCAAAGGAAACAACATAACAATAAGTAATTTTAGAATACTACGTTTAATTTCCAAAAGTTCTTTCCAGCTAACTATTAGTATTTTGTTAAAAAAATCCATTTAAATTTCCTCCTCTTCTAAAATTTTAAAGTATAAATCTTTCAAAGAGTTATCTGTAACAGGACCTCTAAAAGCAATTTTTCCTTGATGAAGGATACAAACATGTGTACATATATCCTGAATAGAAGTTAAATCATGAGAATTTATAAGCACTATTTTATTTTTGAATTTTAGATTAGATATAATTTTTAATATAACTTGCAGACTTACAGGATCTAAACCATTGGTAGGTTCATCTAATAGAATTGTTTGTGGATCACCCATTAAAGAGCATCCTAGAGCAATTCTTTTTCGCATACCCGAAGATAAATAGGCTACCTTTTCATTTTTTTTCTCCAATAAACCTACATTGTTTAACATCTCTTCACAATTTTGCTTAGCTTTCTTTTTTGATAAATTAATATGACCTATTTGATCTCGGAATATTAGATTTTCATTTGCAGTTAATTTTTCATATAATCCATTGGTTTCAGGTAGATAGCCGAAAAATGTATTATCTCTTATTATTTTTCCAGAATTTGTTTCTAATAAATTTAGTATTAATCTAAACAAGGTAGTTTTTCCTGCGCCATTATGTCCAAGAATTCCCCAAATTTCTCCTTCTGAGAACGTTAATGAAATATCATGTAACACTAAATTTGGTTGTTTATAACTAAAGCTCACATTTTTTAGTTCGATCATAAATTATTCTCCTTTATAAAAATTCAATGATTATTTCGGGTGTTAACATATTTTTGTATCGTCGATTGTAAAATTAAGCTAGACAACTAAAAAGATCATTTGTGCTACACTCAAAATAGTTCCGACCAAAGAATTATTAAGGAGTGAGTACAAATGACCTACACCCATCTTACAACAGACGAACTGGTAATCATAGAGTCTTATTTCAAAAATAATCAATCCGTTGCCAAAACTGCGCAATGCTTAGGACGTGCGCGACAAACGATTCATAACGTGTATCAATTTTTGAAAACTGGTGCTACGATACTGAACTACTATAAACAATACAAAGAAAACAAAAAACGCTGCGGTAGACGCTCGATTGCTTTACCAGAGGAACAAAAAGAATATGTTCAAAAGAGGGTTGTTCAAGGGTGGACACCGGATGTGATTGTCGGCCGCTCGGAAATGAAACTTGATTGTTCAGTCCGTACACTGTATCGAATGTTTCAAACTGGCGCATTTAATGTGCGTGATTTGCCTATGAAAGGCAAACGAAAACCAAATGGACACCAAGAAAAACGTGGGAAACAAGCTTTTCGGCGCAGTATACATGAGCGCATCAAGGAGCATCCAGAATTTGAAAACGAGTTTGGCCATCTTGAAGGAGACACTATTGTCGGTCGAAAACACAAAAGTGCTGTTATTACATTGGTGGAACGTTTGTCAAAAGTGATTATTACATTGAAGCCAGCCGGTAGACAGGCAATGGACATTGAAAATCGAATTAATCATTGGTTTCAAACGGTTCCTAAACATCTGTTTAAATCAATTACGTTTGACTGTGGGAAAGAATTTTCAAATTGGAAAGCTATGGGAAATCAAAATGATATTGATATTTATTTTGCGGATCCAGGCACCCCGTCACAACGCGCTCTAAATGAACATTCAAATGGATTATTACGTCGTGATGGATTAGTTAAAGCCATGGACTTCAATGAAGTATCAGAATCATTTATTCAAGCTGTTGCTTCCAAACGAAATCACATCCCAAGAAAATCTCTAAAGTATCAAACACCGATGGAAATATTTTTGAGAAATATAAAACCAGATGATTTGTCTAACTTAATTTGACAAATGAAATATCTAAAAGAATCAGTTATGCAGATAATTTTTTCAAATAATTTTGAAAAATTTGTGTGAATTGGGATGATATAATATGTATCTGTAATATTATCATAAGTTAAGGTCTGTCCAGATATATAGCCATTTTCTGGATTAATATTTGTTCCATAGAGAAATTCAATGATTTTTTGACTATAGTTTTCATTATTATTCTTTTTTGTATCAGTTATAATTACTTCTAAATTTGAAACATCTATTTTATAAATCATTGGGTCTTCTATATCTGATAGAAAATAAGTATTTCCTGAGTAGTTTTTACTTGTGCTATCTAAATCATTTAGAGTATTACAAATGATTCCATTTTTTATTAGAGCTTGTTCTTGGTTAGAAATACCTTCAGCATCAAAAAGTATTGAAGAATAATTTTCTAACGTTTTTCTTTCAAATAATGAGAAATTTTCATTAAATATGCACTCTTTGTTATAATACATATTATTGAAATAAGTACTAGAGCCAATTTTTTCTATATTTAAAAAAGGTAATATCATTGTATATAATTGATATATTACTTTGGATGACAATTTAATTGTATCTTTAAAATGATAAAATTCAGTCGCTTGTGAATATTGATTAATCTTATTTTGGATTTGATTGGTGTAATATTGCGAAATATTATCTACAAAGTTTAAATTAATGTTATCAAAGAATAAATCAAAAATTTTATTGTTAGTTGGAAGAATGGCAACACCTTTTAAGTAATTATATTGATTTGAAAAGCTTTTTTTATTTAAATTAGAATCTTGAAAGTAATAATATTCTTTCTTGGTTATATACTCTAAATTCTCTAGTATAATTTTATTTTCATGTAAACTATCCAATAGACTTAAAAAATTCTCTTCAAAATCAATTGTTGAGTCAGTTGAATGAGTACTGATTTCATTAAAATCCTTTTTTTGCCATAACTTTGTAGAAGGAACACACACACTTTTCTCTTCAAATAATTTACAAATCAATTCAATAGACATATCATTATCGTAAGTAAAAAATAATTTCCTTATCGTTTTATTTTTTATAGTAGTAATAAATAAATGCTCAAGCTCAAACGTATTTTTTTCCATTAAATGGTTCATAGTTTTTATCGCAACTTTGTGATGAACAACATAAGAATATGAATTAAAATTATCTGCTATTTTTTCTACTATTTTTGATATATTCGTCATAAGATACCTCTTCATTAAAATTCTTTTATAGTTGTTGCAATGACTGACTATTTAGAGATATAGTAGGAGAGCCAACCAAAACATCAATAAATTGGCCTTTCTTACCGCAATGAGCATGAGCAGATTCAATATCATTTCCGATACACTCTATTTGTTTCAAACTTTCAGAAACTTTCCCATACATCATAAGAGAAGGAAGTTGGTACTTAGCTGTTCCTTTTTTAAAGAAAATACCAGAAACAATTAATTGAAAATCCCCAGATAAAGGGTTCACACCTCCACCTAGTATTGAATCAATTACAATAGATTCCTTGTATTGAGATACAATTTCGATAAAACTTTGCTTTGAACCTGATGCAATTTTTGTTCCTCTCATGCGAGGCAAAGCCTTGAATCTATAATTTTGTTTTCTTAGACAACTAGAAAATTGTTTTTTTTCCAAATTATTGTTACCAAGCATTCCTACAATCTTGCCATTGTTCATTAATTCAATTTTTTTTAAAACATTTCCTACATCATCAATTTTATTTAATCCAAATAGCTTTTTATTTTCATAAGGATCATCATAAACAGAGAGAGTTTTAGGACCAATCATGGCACCTAAAGAATATTCATTTGAATCGCCTAATAATTTATTTCTTAAATCAAGATTGTCAAATTCTAATAAGTGACCTAAAACTTCATGTATAAAATATCCACCCAGCATAGGTCGAAAAACCACGGGTATATTATTTTTAGAAATAGTTGTTTTTTTTAGATTTATTTTAAACTTTCTGAACTCAATTAAGTTATTTAATATACATTCAATTTTTCGATTATCTATAATATCAAGTGGATAGTCACGATAAAAAGATCCTTCATGATCTAACAAAATAATTCGAATATAGCTGGTTTCTCTAAAATCAGTTTTTACTTTATTACTATTGTTTTCGATGGTAACATATTCAATTTTTGAATAAATAAAAAATTGAATATTATAATTGTAACTTGATAGTAGTTGTGTTAAATAGTTTTTTATAAAAATTTTATAAGTATTTTTATTTGAAAACTTGTCTACTGCGATTAAACTTTCTAAATTGGTTTTATCGAACGTTGTAGAAATTTCCCCTTTATTTTCAGAAAAAATAGCTTGTCCTCCGTCAATATTGTAGTAAAATCGACTTCTATTACTACTTAAATATAAATAGTTTTCAATAAAAAGCTGTTTAAACAATACAATTTCCTCAATTCTGTTTAATAATATTTATTTTAAGCTAAACTAATAATAATTAATAATGTTTCCATTTTTATCATATCAGAAACTTTTTAATATTGTGTAAAATGTAACAAAAGACTGTACCGATGTAACATTCTACGAATATTCATATGGCACAAGTACTCGTGGGAAAATTTTATGGAGCTTATAAATTAAAACCAATGATAAGAATTAAAAAAACTTGTAATAGACCAATGATTGTACGTAAATATTTGTTTACAAAAGTATAGTAAGAAATATTTAGAAATACTAATATTGGTATAATGAATAAGTAAACAAGGTTGTAATTTCCTAGTAATAAATATGAGGGTACGACATAAAGAAAATAAAGAACCGATTGAGCTGAAAATTTCCGTTTGAAATTATATTTAAATTTGCCTAAATTGAATGGTAATAAGTTTTGTCTGGAAAATTCTGCATTATTTAATTTGGATACTAGAAAAAGTCCACATAAGAAAGGTAAAACTATAATGAAATTTTTAATTGAAAATTCTATTAAATTTGGAACTATGATAAGTAAAAAATTCAGTAATATTAATCTAAGAAAAATTTTCTTATAATAAAAAATTTTTCTTAGTTCCAACAAAGTATAAAACAAAAAATTATTGTTGTAATAACTTAGTAATAGATTAGCTTTTAGACCTTTGGAGATATTATTATCAATTTTATCTTGTGCTTGCATCAGCGTCTCTGTATTTTTATTTTCAATGGCATCTCTTATTTGGTATGTGCTATCTGATAAAACAAAAATATTGACCAAGTAAATATCACTTCTGAGATACATTATTATTGTTAGTATTATGAATGAAATTATCAAAGCTATGCTAGAGAAATAATATCCAAAAACTATTAAAAACGCGGTAAAATAAGAAAGGGATTCTCTTTTCTTTGTTTGACTCTTAAAAAAGTCTACAAAATTAACAAATATATTGGCTAATAAAATATAAATTATAGAAGTATTAAAGCCATAATTTATAAAAAAAATAAAAAGTATTAATGAAAGTAGACAGTTTTTAATAGCTATAATTAATTTTAATTCATTTAAACTAAAAAATTTCAGTCTAATCAATTCAGGATAAAAATTTGTATAAAATAATGGTTGAATAATTTTAGCAACTACATAAATAAAAAAAATTACTGGGAAAAATTTTAAAATATATACTTTTTGCTCTAAAATAAAACCTATTAATAATGGTATATTAATTAAGCTAGCTAATAATCCATAAAAGAAAAATATTTTATTAATATTCTGAATTTTTCTTTTTAAAATTAGCAAGATGTAGGAATATTTATTTGCTGTTATCATTTTTTAACATCCTCTTCAATGTTTCTAAATTTGTTTCTTCTTTAGTGATTTGATAGATACTAGTATCATTAAGTAATAAAATATTATGAGAAATATTCTTTAGAGATTCTAAATCATGGCTAGATACAATAATTATTTTCTGAATATCTATCATATCGGTTAATGCTGATTGAAGGCTTTCAACTTGAAATGGATCCAAAGTTATAAATGGTTCATCCATCAATATCAGAGAAGCTTCCTGCAATAGTCCAATAATTAAACTTACCTTTTGTTTGGTACCTCTTGATAAAGAAGAACCAAACGAATCCCTGTACTCATTTAATTTAAATAAATTAATAAGCTTGTCAATTTTATTTATGGCCTCATCCTTTTCATATTTGTTAATTTTACAAATAAGAAGAAAATGCTCCATAACTGTTAAATCATTCAGCAATATAGGCGAATCACTAACAAAACTTATTCTTTTATCAAAAAAATTTGACTTTAAATTTTTTTCCCCATTGAAATAGATTTCACCTTCCTTAAGTGGCAATATTCCTGAGAGAATTTTCATAAATGTTGTTTTACCAACGCCATTTTCACCAATCAATCCGTATATTTTCCCTGTCTCTAAATTTTGATTTATATTGTTAAGTACTTTTTTTGAACCATATGAAAATGACAAATTATTAATTGTTAACACTATTTTCTCCTTTCAGACTATTTAAATTCAATAGTAAACCTGTAGTATCTATACCTTCATTATAGTCTAAGCTACTAAGAAATTTTTCAAGATCAACTGAAAATCGTAGAGTTGAGTAGTTACTTTGATTTCTTATTATTAAAGAAAAAAATATTTTTCTTGTCTCAAAATTTAGAAGGGTTGAATAATTAAGGATTTCATCTATATAAGCTATCATCACACTTTTCTTTAAAGTTTGTGTAGGTTTTTGAATAACAAAACCTTTATAATTTTGATACATTTGGTTGTTAGATAAGTATATTTCTTCAGTTAAAATATCAACATTTTCTGATAGCTTATTTTTGATAATGTTACTTGGTGTAAATTCCAAATATTGATGAATAATATTAAATATGACATCTAAATTTTTTTTATTAAATACTAAATATTCTAGTTCAAAAATAGATATCTTTTTTTTGAAATTAATAATTCGATTATCTTTTTTATATAAAAACTTCTCAAGCTTTTTTAATATAGATTCGTCAATTTTTTTAGTAGTTTCTGAAAATATAACTGAATTCATATTTATATTTTTTGAAACACATACAAGCATTAATACATATAAATTATCATGTTCATTAATTGTTGTTTTAGATAAGTTTATTTCTGAATTTGGAATATCGATATTCTCAAGCTTGATTTTATTTTCAAGTAAATAAGTTATGACTTTGTCTAAATTTTTTTTGAGATCTTTTTTATAATCTACAGAAACATTATCAAAAAAATAGATTCTTTTATCCTCTTCTAAACAAATGGGAGAAATTACAGAACAATTCATGCTAGTCAGTCCTTTCATTTTTTGTATAGTTTGCCGTTCTAATTAATATTTCAGGAGAAATCATATCAACTTTTACTAAACCATTAGTCTTACTACATAAATTTGATACTTTTTTTGAATTAGATAAAGGTATCAATTCTAAAAACAGAAAATCTCTAATATTAAAATTCAATACAAAGGGTTTTACATAAGTTCCACTATTCTTTAAAAAGGCTTGAGTGACTTCTACAGAAAATTCACCAGAATAAATATCTACTTCCCCTAAATATGTATCTTCAATATATAAAGGGTTTCTAAGTTCGACAATATCATTTGTATTACTACTATTAACTTTTAATGAAATCATTCTTGGCAGGAGACCATTAGAATTATCCTCGAAAAATGTATTGCCAGTATTGGGAATTCTATACATTTTTTTTGTAGTATTATTTCCTAATAAATTAGTAATTTGGCCACAATCTATCAATTTTATATTTTTTTTTATTTTAAAAAAAGAATCATCAAGTGTTCTATTAGTATAATTTTCAATAACATCTAATTTTTTACCAAAGTTTATGTTTAATAGTCTGAGTGGGGATTTAATGAAATGGTCGGCTTCTAGGAAATGTCCTATACATTCATGAATAAAAAAAGCCGCTGCTTTAGGAGATAGGACGATATCTTCATAATCAATGTTTTCTAGTAAATCATCTTGTTCTTTATTTCGTATCATAAAATGAATTTTATTAAGTAATATGTTAGTTATTTCCTTCAATGAAAAATCATTTATAATTAAATTGTCAGCTTCTGAATTAGAGAAGTTATCAATAGTGATTTTATAAGACAAAATATAGTAACTATCTACATCTTTTTCTTTAGAAGCTGTAAAAATTTTATAGATACTTTTTTTATTTAGTTCATAGTCAATTTTTACATTAAACTTTATAGTTAAGTTATCAAATTCTTTTTGTAATAAAGAAACATTTGTATTGAATTCATCTAATTTCTTTAGTTTAGAATATTCTATCCCCAGACAATCCAAAGCTGCTTTGAATTCCTTATTAGAAATATTCTTTTGAATGTATTCATTATCATATATATTTGTTTTTTTATAGAAATTTTGCTTACTAATTTTATTGTTTAAAGAATTATATTTTTCATATTCAACCTGCAATAATATATCTTGAAGCTTCTTTTCTAATTTCGTCATATCTAGCACACTCCTCTTTATTTTTATTATATGCAGATGCAATACAGTTTCCACAACTTGCTAATAAAGGACATTCTTGACATACTTCTTTTATTGGGGATTTTAAGTTTAAAATATCCTCTAAATTTTCTATAGAAAGAATTTTGCTTAAGGATTGTTCCCGAATATCGCCAAGTACTAGTTCAGGAAGAGCGGGACAAGGAGTAATCTGGCCAGTAGAAGTTACGTGAATGTTTTGATAACCAGCACCACACTTGTTAGCATACTGTATTTCATTTAGTAACTTATCAACTTGTTCCTCACAAATATCTAAACCCACAAAGAATGTATTCGTAGTATACATTCTATCAAATTTGTTCACTGTAGAAATAAAATTATTATAGTGGTTTACCGGAATATTATTTTCTTTGGCTCTACCTTCATTAGAAGTTATACCTATACTTATTTGGGAGCAACCTAGATTTTTTACTAGACAAATAACATCTTCGAGGTCATGAAAGTTATAATCATTTATTGTAAATGCAACAGAAACACTTTTTCCATCTTGAATCATTTTGGTAATATTAGATACTGTTTGCTGGAAAGATCCCTTTCGTCCTCTAATCATATCGTGAGTCTTTTCTAGTCCATCAATACTTACTTGAATACCGATTTGATCGTATTTTTTTAATAAGTTAGCATATTTTTTAGGATAATAGATTCCATTAGTCGCAAAAATTGACATTGTTGACTTTTCTCCTAGTAACTCTATTAATTTATCTATCCCCGGTTTTAAAAATGGCTCTCCTCCTGTAACAAAAAAACTTTGAACTCCAATGTCAATCAATTCTTCAGCTAAAAGTATAAATTTATTTATATTGACTTCATTAGGTTTAGCTTTAAACGAATCATTAAAGCAATGTATACACCTTAGCTGACAAGCATTTGTTAATTCAAAAGATACCCCTACTGGAGAAATCAACTTTGAATGTCCATAAATATTTTTGTTTAAAGAATTACTATCTCCATTTTCAATAATCCCTTTGTTAATATATTCTTCTATAAAATCATGTATCGATTGTATAATTTCAAAATCAGTTAAATTATATTTATTTCTCAGCTGTTGTATAATAGCTTCCCTACTAATGCCGTTCAAACATAATTTCAATATTTCTAAACCAGATTCATTTATCTCGTGTCGTGCAAATTGGTTCTTTTTTTTATCTGCCTTTATTATCGTAGCACCTTCATATGTTTGAATGATACGTACTTTCTCATTTATTTGCATTATTATCTCTCCTCGTAAAAAAATAAATAAATAATAAATGTAAAAAAAGAAGTCTTGATTTATAAAAACAGAAATAATACTGATTTATAAATTAAGACTCCCCATTCTACATGCAATAACCACCAATACAATTTTTAAAGTGCCAAGAAATATCCCACATAACAGACTGTCAATACACGTGATTTAAATGGTGTAACTAAACATGCTCCAATTTTGGAGTTTTTTGATTCAGGCTTTTTGAAATCCATCACTATTCTCCTTTCTATTTTTGTTGAATTTAAAATATCATACTTTTAATTTTCATTGTGTATAATGTAACAAAAGGATAGTTAGATGTAACAATTAACGGATATAATTTTAGTTTATTGTAAATAACTAAAAAATTTATGTATTGTACCTTGCTAATATTTTAGTAATAGAAATATTAAATTCTTTACAATATCTTTCTTTACCATGAAATGGCAACACTTATTTTGACAAATTTTATAAGGTGTATATAGAATTCTTGCACTTTGTTTCGATTGCCCTTGACAACGAGCCTCCATGGTCATGAATTTCAACGGCAGAAGCTCAATTGGGAATTACGCTGCCTCGCTTTCGCTATCATGACCATGCTCATTGTCAAGGGTTTGCTGCGCCAATCTCTGATAACGGATATGAATGGGTGTCTCGTAGCCAAGTGTACCGTGCAAACGAAGATGATTCCACCAATGTAAGTAATCAAATAATTCTAGTTCTAATTCTTTCAAAGTCTCAAATTTTTTTGAATAAACAAATTCGATTTTGACGGATTTATACGTAGATTCTGCTACGGCATTATCATAAGGACAGCCTTTTTTACTAAGTGAACGTGTGATACCAAATGCTTGTAAAATCATTTCAATTGTTTGATTATCAAATTCTTTCCCACGATCCGTATGAAAAAGTTCTACTTCTGTTAATGGATAAGATATACGGCTGAAAGCTTTTTTTACTAGAGCCGCAGATTTATGCTCGCCACAAGAATAACCAATGATTTCACGATTGAACAAGTCTAATATCAAACAAATATAGTGCCATTTCTTTCCAACTCGTACATAGGTTAAATCCGTTACGATTGCTTCTAATGGATTTTTATGTGAAAACTCACGATTCAATAGATTTTTAACTGGCGCTTCATTACAAGAAGTCCCATGATGCTTATAGTAGGCCATCGTATAAGTAGACTTCAACCCACGATTCTTCATGATTCTGCCGATTTTACGCCGACTAACACGAATCCCTTGATTTTCTAGGCTCTTTTTTATTTTACGCGTACCATAGACTTTGCGGTTTTGATAAAAGGTTTCGGTTATCGCCTCTTCAATTTCAGCTTCACTTTGTTTTTTCTTTGGTTGATAGTAATATGTTTGGCGAGAAATCCCTAGACATTGACACATCGCTGATATAGAGTATTTGTGCTTGTTGGCATCAATTACTTGTCGTTTCGTCCGAATATCAGCGCCGCTTGCTTTAAAATATCATTCTCCATTTCTAACTGTTGATTTCTTTTTCGTAAAGCAGCTAATTCTTTTTGTTCAGGGGTTAGGTTGTCTTTTTCTTTGAATGATCCTGTTGTATTGGCTTGTTTGACCCATTTATCAAAAGCTGAGGGGGTTAATTCATATTCCCGAACGATTTCTGCTCGCGGTTTCCCAGCATTGTACAAGTCTACCATTTGTTGTTTAAATTCTTTTGAATAGGTTCTTCTTTGACGTTTTGACATAATTTTCCTCCAGGTGTTCTCTCTTATTGTAAACACCTTATTTTTTCTGTCTAGTCTAGTGTAACCTATCCACACATAATAAAAAACCGTGATTATCCTCCTGGCATAAAACCAGATTTCAAATCACGGAAAGTCCCTATTTACTTTTGTTTCTACACTCTTACTTCTCAACCCTTGATAGCGATACTACTGTCTCAACATGGCTTTAGAGGACAGAATGAATGTCTTTCGAACAGTAGGTTGTCGGAAACATATCCACTGTGTTTTTGGCACTATCGGTAGACGGAAACATATCAACTGGATTCTAATTATTCCATTAAATTTTTCACATAACAAAACGGGACTACACTAATTTCACGGATAGTATGTGGCATTCTTTTGTTTCCTAATTACACTAGGTTATGGAAGATTGTTATTCAAATAAAGTAAAGATTTATTTAAAGTTTATTTCTTCAAAAACATTATAAAATACTCACTCCTTAGATATACTTCGAACAAAAGATCCCCTTTCCAGCCTATTTTCCATTTTACAAAAGGTATTACCAAGAGCAATTCCATTAAGTAGGGCTGCTTATTGATAAAACCTTATTAAAAATTAATACTATGAAAAATTACAGCACTTTAATTACTTCATCAAATGACGTAGGTTTACGGCCTAATGCTTTTTCTAAATCGGAACTTTCAACATCTAAAGCACCTTCACGAATATCACGTTGAACGATAGTGAAGAATCCGGCAACTTCAGCAGGTAGACCTACTTGTGTTAGTTGTTCAGTAAATTGTTCATCTGTTGATGCAATTGCTTCTACTTCCTTGCCTATTGCTGCGCTTACTATTTCGGCAAGTTCTTTATATGTGATTGGTTTGCCACCTAATTCATAAATTTCTTGTTTTGGTGCTAATCCTACTAAAATTCGCACTGCAGCTTCTGCATAATCATCTTTAATTGCCCATCCAGTTTTCCCTTCTTGGGCAGAATATATCATTGACCCACTATTTTTTGCCGCTTGAATCACGAATGCTTCATTTTCTAAGTACCAGTTGTTACGTGCAAACGTATAATCTATGCCTGCATCTTTAATTAAATTTTCTGTTAATTTGTGATCTGGAGCTACTACTGCTGTTGATTCTTGAGCGTTCGGTGCACTTGTGTAAACCACAAATTTTACCCCAGCTTCTTTTAATGCTTCAATAACATTTGCTTGTTGTTCACTGCGTGTAGAGAGGTCACCTGAAGAAATGAATAATACACGATCAATATCTGTAAATGCTTTTACTAAGTCCTCTTTATTTAAAAAATCTGCCACACGTACATCAATTCCTGCATCAACTAAGTGTTGAGCTTTCTCGATTGAACGTACAGTTACCGCAATCTCTTCAATAGCTACCAATTTTTTTAAGTGTTCTACTGCTTTTCCTGCTAAATCACCTGTTGCACTAGTTACTAAATATTTCATTATTTCATTCCTTCTTTCATTTGTATATGCAATTGATAGAGCAAAAAAAGAATTATAGCGGTTAAAACTACAGATTCTCTTTTTTTAGTATTTCGCTTGCTTCATATAAATCTTTTGCAAGTTGTAAACTCTTTTCTTCCCCTAATATAGATGAATATAAATAGTATAACTCTTTAAATTGATCATCCATTTGTTGCATTAACTCTTCGCCATATTTTGTAAGATAAATATGTGTTTCTTTCCACTCCGTTTGGCGAATAACAATATCCTTTTTTACAAGCTTATCAATAAAGCGAGTGCTTGTAGAAGGCGCAATCCCTAATTTATTGCATAATTCTTTTTGAGTTGTTCCAGGGTATTCATTCACCAAAATAAGTAAGTATAAATAAGATGGTGCGATTTCTTTATCTTTAAATACATGTTCAGCGAGTTTTTCCATTCGTCTTGCAAAAAGATTAGATGTATGAAACAAGCAAGATGAAAGTATTGAACTATCAAGTTCCATTATTTTGCCACTCCTCATTTGCATACGCAAATTATCTTATACTTTTTTTATTATGTCAATAGTTTATAACCTCATTTAAAATTCTCTACTTTACTTTTTGGTTTGGTCCATCATTCCTACGGTTTTCGTTTTCTTCATGGGGCAGCATCAGTTTTTTTAAAGTTTACAATGTTAAGAGTATCGTCCAGTTATAGTTTCCCCATTTGTGGTAGGAACAGTACATTCAGAACCCTTTTCCCCCAAACGGCTGATGCATCTCCAAACAATAGATTTGGAACTATAGTTATTCCAATGTATCCGTCAGTAAATATCTCCGAATTACATCTATCCTATCTCCACAAACCCACAATTTTATCTAATCTATCTCCTCAACTACAACTAGTGTTTTACCCTAAAAATAAGCCCCCGATATGTTCCCACAGACACATATCGAGGGCTTAGGAGAGTGAATAGCTATTCTTCCATTTTATAAAACTCAGTATTTTAAAGGCGTTTCCAGACTTTACTTTCTCGTTATCAAGGCAACCGCCTCGCAGTGTGCAGTCTGCGGAAATAAATCGACAGGTTGGATTGTATCTGTTGTATAACCTAACTCTGCAAAGTGGATCAAATCTCTTGCCATTGTTGCTGGATTACATGAAATGTAGACAATTTTTTCAGGATTCATTTCGCATGCAGCATCGATAAATGATTGTTCCAGACCTTTACGTGGTGGATCAACAAAAATAACATTTGGTGCAATCTCTTCTCTTGCCCATTGCGTCATAATTTTTTCTGCTTTACCGACTAAATAAGTAGCATTTTCAATATCATTTAATTTCGCATTTTCTCTGGCATCATCGACTGCCTCTTTGATAGTTTCCATACCATATACATGATCTACTTTATCAGCAACAGATAAACCGATTGTACCGATTCCAGCATAAGCATCGATTACCACATCAGTTGCTTTCAAATCAGCTAATTCAAAGGCTGTTTGATATAAAACTTCTGCTTGTTGGGTATTTACTTGATAGAATGATTTAGATGAAATTCGGTATGTTTTTCCTAATAACTGATCTTCAATACTGTCTTTTCCAAATAATACTTTTTCAGCTGAACCTAAAATGACATTGGTTTTCTCTTCGTTGACATTTTGTACAACAGAAACCACTTCTGGTAATTCTTCATGAATAATATTTGCAATTTCGACACCTTTAAAGAATTTTGGTTTACGAGTAACTAACACAACCATCATTTCATGAGAATAATGCCCACGTCTAATAATGATGTGACGCAAGAATCCTTCGTTGGCTTCTTCATTGTAGGCTTTAATGTTAAAACGTTCTAAAATATTGCGAATAGTTAGGATTGCTTGGTCGATAACTGGATCTTGAATATAAAAGTCTTCAATAGCAACTAATTGGTGGCTGTTTTTACGATAAAATCCAGTGGTTAATTTCCCTTCAATTTTACGAATAGGAATTTGCGCCTTGTTACGATAGCCAAAAGGTTGTTCCATCCCTAATGTTGGTAGTACATTAATTTCTGGCATTTTAGCAACTCTAGTTAAAACATTTTCCACTTGTTTTTGTTTGAACGCTAATTGTTTTTCGTAACTTAAATGACTTAAAGGAGCGATTCCTGTACGTAATAAGTTTTCATTTTCAACAGTTTGACGATCTGGACTCTCTTTGATAAATTTCATAACTTTACCAAAACCGAATTTATTTCCTACTTTTAACACTTTTAGTTCCACGACTTCATCTGTTAAAGCATTTTCGACAAAAAGTGGGTAACCATCTACTTTAGCGATTCCCATTCCTTCATGCGATAGATCGATAATTGTTGCTTCTAATACTTGATTTTTTTCTACTGGGTATTGTTTCATTTTATTTTCCTCATTTCAATTTAAGCTTTTCTACACTTACTGTTAAAAAAACTAGAACATTCTCAAAACGTTCTAGTTTCAAAATGGTATTCATTCCTTTTTTATTCACCAATTGTTCCGTCTCCATCAATGTCTTCATCCTGAAGTTTTTCTACTTCACGAATAAATTCTTCACTGACTTTGTTTAAGCGATCTAAATCACCCATTACTGCATTGTTAGGAATTTTATCTAAATTGGCCAAAAATTCAATATGTTGATGCAGATTTTCAAAACGCATTGGTGCATCTCCACCGTATTCACCGTCGAGATTAATCATTAATGGTTGACTATTATTTTCCGTCCACACATTCAGATGTGATGTTTTAGTATAAATCAAACGATCATCATGAATATGCTTTCCTTTATTAAGCATCAATGCTACTAAATGAGCAATTTCCAAAATATTCGCTGTTTTTACAATAATTAATGAAAATTTGCCATCATCTAATTTGGCATCCGGAGCAATCTGTTCAAATCCACCCACTGAATTGGTTAGACCTAAAAAGAACATGGAAGCATTACCATGGTATTCACCTTCATCAAATTCAAAGTGCATATCAATAGGTTTAATTCGAGGTAATAGCTCAGCCCCTTTAGCTAAGTAAGCTAAATAACCAAAAACACTTTTTAATTCTGATGGAACCTCGTAAGTTAATTCTGTCAGGTGACCTCCAGCAGCAATATTGATAAAGTAGTTCTCAGAGGCTTTACCAATGTCCATTCTTACTGTCTGATTCTTTAAAATAACTTCAGCTGCAGCCTTAATGTTTCCTCTAGGGATTTTTAAGGCTCTAGCATAATCGTTTGTGGTACCTCCAGGAATAATCGCCATCATTGGACGCTTTTCAAGAGGTGCGATACCATTTACTACTTCGTTAATGGTACCGTCTCCTCCTGCAGCGACAATCAAATCAAAACCGGATTCCCCTACACGTCGAGCTTCCTCTCTGGCAGAAAAAGGTGTTGGTGTAGTTGCAAAAGCACTCGCTTCATATCCTGCTGTTTCTAAAATATCCAAAATGTCCGCTAAATTACTTTTTAAGGCTTCTTTTCCAGATGTAGGGTTGTAAATAACCCGAGCTTTTTTCATGAAATCCCTCTTATCGTTTGCTTAATTCTTCTTGTAGAAGTTTATTCACAACTCCAGGATTTGCTTTTCCACGAGTTGTTTTCATAATTTGACCAACTAAGAACCCAACCGCACGATCTTTTCCATTTTTAAAATCTTCAACAGATTTTTCATTGTTATCCAACACTTCATTGATAATCGGTAATAATTGAGCAGGATCAGATAATTGCACTAAACCTTGCTCCTCTACTACTTTTTTCGCTTCTCCACCATTTGTGATCAATTCACGAAAGACTTTTTTGGCAATTTTAGAACTAATTGTTCCATCTTCTACCAAAGTAATCATTCCTGCTAAATTGCTAGGTGTTAATTTTGTTTCAGCTAGTTCTAATTTTTCACTATTTAGGTAAGCTGAAACTTCCCCCATTAACCAGTTGGATGCTTGTTTCGCATCTGCCCCTTCAGCGATCGTTTCTTCAAAGAAATCAGACATTTCTTTAGTTAATGTTAATACCATCGCATCATACTCTGGTAAACCTAATTCATTGATATAACGTGCACGACGAGATTGTGGCATTTCAGGTAAACTTGCACTCACTTTCTCAATCCAAGCATCATCAATTTCAAATCGAGGAACATCAGGTTCTGGGAAATAACGGTAATCCGAAGAACCTTCCTTCACACGCATCAAAGTTGTTTTATTCGTTGTTTCATCAAAACGACGTGTTTCTTGTTGGATTTCTCCACCAGAAAGCAAAACTTTCGCTTGTCGCTTTTCTTCAAAAGCTAGACCTTTTTTTACAAAGTTCATTGAGTTTAAGTTTTTCAATTCTGTTTTTGTTCCAAATTCTTCTTGTCCATAAGGTCTTAAAGAGATATTGGCATCACAACGCATTGAACCTTCTTCCATTTTTACATCAGAAACATCTGTAAATTGGATAATAGAACGTAATGTTTCTAAATAAGCATAAGCTTCTTCAGGAGAACGCATATCTGCTTCAGAAACAATTTCAATTAAAGGAGTGCCTTGACGGTTTAAATCAACATGAGAATAACCCCCGATTCCATGCATGTTTTTACCGGCATCTTCTTCTAAATGAACACGCTCAATACGGATTTTTTTCTTTTTACCTTCAACTTCAATTTCAATCCATCCATCATGTCCAATTGGTTGATCAAATTGAGAAATTTGATATGCTTTTGGATTATCTGGGTAGAAATAATTTTTACGGTCAAAGTGAGTATCTTTAGAAATTTCACAGTTTAGAGCTAAAGCAGCCTTCATACCAAATTCCATCGCTGTTTTATTCATTACAGGTAAAACTCCAGGATAGCCCCAGTCAACAATATTGGTGTTGCTATTTGGCTCAGCTCCAAAATGAGCAGGTGCTGGAGAAAAGATTTTTGAATTAGTTTTTAATTCTACGTGGACTTCAAGCCCAATGACTGTTTCGAAGTTCATTAGCTATTTCCTCCTAAAATCACTGGTTTTTTTGTATGAAAGTCAGTTGCTTGTTCAAAAGCATAGGCTGCTTTATACATCGTATTTTCATCAAAATGTTTTCCAATTAATTGTAAACCAATTGGTAATCCTTCAGAAAATCCTGCAGGTAGAGACATTCCTGGTAACCCTGCTAAGTTTACTGGAATGGTTAAAATATCACTCATATACATTTTAATCGGATCATTAATATTTTCACCAATTCCGTAAGCAACGTTTGGTGATGATGGACCCATGATTAAATCATAATCCGCAAAGACATTGTCGAAGTCTTGTTTAATCAAGGTACGAACTTGTCCAGCTTTTTTAAAGTAGGCATCATAATAACCCGCACTTAATGAGAAGGTTCCTAACATGATACGGCGTTTTACTTCTGTACCGAAACCTTCACTACGAGAATTTACATAAACATCATCTAGATTATTCACGTTTTCTGAACGGTAACCATAACGAATACCATCAAAACGTTGTAAGTTTGAACTAGCTTCAGATGAGGCGATGATATAATAAACAGCTACTCCATATTTAGAATGTGGTAAGCTGACTTCTTCGACCGTTGCTCCTAAAGAACGGAAAGTATCTGCTGCTTTAAGTATCGCTTCTTTAACACCAGCATCAACGCCTTCACCCAAGTATTCTTTTGGTAAAGCGATTTTCATGCCTTTAATATCTCCTGTTAAACCAGCTGTAAAATCTGGAACAGCTAAATTGGCAGAAGTACCATCTTTTGGATCATAACCACTGATTGCATTTAATGCCAAGGCATTATCTTTTACACTACGAGTCAATGGACCGATTTGATCCAATGAAGAAGCAAAAGCAATTAAACCAAAACGAGAAACTCGTCCATAAGTTGGTTTCATACCGACAATTCCATTAAAAGCAGCCGGCTGTCTGATTGAACCACCAGTGTCACTTCCTAAAGACACAGCGACTTGACCTGCAGCAACTGCAGCTGCGGAACCACCTGAAGAACCACCAGGAACTTTTGTTTGATCCCAAGCATTTTTAGTCTTTTTAAAGTAAGAAGTTTCTGAACTTCCTCCCATCGCAAATTCGTCCATGTTTAATTTACCAACTGGAATTAATCCTGCTTGATAAACTTTTTCCATAACAGTTGCGTCATAAATTGGATCAAAATTATACAAAATTTTTGATGCCGCAGTTGTTAACACATCACGAGTCACAATATTGTCTTTGATCCCAATTGGAATACCAGCTAAGATATTTTCAGAAGAAATACCTTTTTCATCAATATCTTTTGCCATTTCTAAAGCTTTTTCATCATTAATTGTAATGAAAGAGTCTACTTGTGGTTCAGTTTCTTCAATTCGAGACAACGTCGCTTCTGTTAATTCAGTTGCTGTGATTTCTTTGGATGCTAATAATGTGTGTAGCTCTTCTAGGCTTTTATCATATAATTTTGTCATTATGCACTGGCCTCCCCGTTATCAATAATCGCAGGGACTTTAATAAATCCATCTTCAGATTCTGGAACGTTACGCAATAATTCTTCACGATTCCAACCTTCAACCGCTACATCTTCTCTTAATACATTGATTGTATTGACGACATTTGAAGTAAATGGTACCCCTTCTGTATCAACTTCTTCTAATGTTTCGACCATATCAATAATCTTTCCTAATTGCACGGTGAAATCTTGCAATTCATCTTCAGAGAAAGATAATTTTGCTAATTTGGCAACATGTTTCACTTGTTCTTCACTAATCGCCATAATGTCCTCCTTTTAAAATCAATGCTTTTAGGCATTTGTTTTCACTGTATTGTATCATTTAATTGAAAATCAGTGAATAAATATCATAAATGTTTTCGATAAAACCTTGATATTTATCCATCACTATAAAAACTTCCAGCTCATCCGTCCAAAAACGTCCACATCACTGGAGACCGCTTTGAGCCTCTAGTGAGTCTCAAAGCTTTCGGCGTTCAAACGGATTGTAAGGAGTAGGCTACTCCCAACAATCCGATAATTCATCCTCATCTTATGCCTATGATGTGGACGTTTTCTCCCAGATGATCTTCCAGTTTTAAGATAATACTCTGCTTAGATAACACAAAAAAGATATTTATTAAAGAAAGAACTCTCCTAAGAAACCGAAATAACAAACGAAGAAAGAGCACTTGTCGTGTTTTAAAGAGCTGAATGAATTACTCTGAATTAGTGCGCTAGCACTTAGTCAGAGTTTGAACATCAGCAGCCGAAGAGACTCCTAAGAGGCTCGCGGCGTTCTTATACAATAAGTGAACTTTCGAAGATTTGTTGTGTAGGTTTCATTTCTCTAATCTTACCTTAAAAAAAGCTGATTTTCTGTCATCTATCATAGAGTTATTGTTACTTTTTTGTCAATGTTTGGGAAAGAAAAGTTTAGAAAATAAAGTATTTGTACTAATTATGTTCAATTGCTTCAATCATTTGTGCTTCATCCCAAATAGTTATTTCTAAACTTTGGGCTTTTGTCAGCTTACTTCCTGCATCTTCTCCGGCAACGACGATATCAGTTTTCTTTGATACACTACCAGTTACTTTACCACCTAAAGCTTCGATTCTCTCTTTGGCTTCTTGTCGATTGTATTTGGTTAATTTTCCAGTCAAAACAATTGTTTTATCTTTAAAAGGAGATTCGACAGCGGCTAACTGACTAGTCGTGATTCCTAAATAATTGAAATTCACACCTGCAGACTCTAATTCATCTAACAACTCATGAACTTCTTGATTTTCAAAATAGGTCACTACACTGCTTGCAATGGTGCCTCCCATCGTATGCAAGGACAAGATTTCTTCTTCGGATGCCTGACTTAATCCGCGAACATTTTCGAAATGTTCCATTAAAATTTTGGCAGCTTTTGAACCAACATGACGAATTCCCAAACCAAACACTAAACGTTCGGCAGAATTTTCTTTGCTGGCTTCAATAGCTGATAAAATATTATTGGCTGATTTTTCTTTGATTTTGTCTAAAGTAAGTAACTCTTCTTCTTTCAAGAAATATAAATCAGCTACGTCTTTCACCAAACCTTTATCGTACATCTGTTCCAAAACTCTAGGTCCTAATCCATCAATGTTCATGGCGTTTCTTGAAACAAAATGACTTAACCCTTCTTTCATTTGAGCTGGACATTTAGGATTGATACAACGCAAAGCAACTTCTTCATCTAGATGAACTAACTCACTAGCACAAATTGGACAATGAGTAGGAATATCATAGGGCTGACTATCTTCTGCTCTTTGTTCCAAAAGCACTTGAGCAACTTCTGGGATAATATCTCCTGCTTTATAAATAATGACTGTATCATTTAGGCGAATATCTTTCATTTTAATGAAGTCACTATTATGCAGGCTTGCTCGACTAACAGTTGTTCCAGCAACTCTAACAGGTTGCATAACAGCAGTTGGTGTGACAACTCCGGTACGACCAATCGTCCATTCAATATCTTCAATCGTCGTTTGAGCTTCCTCTGGTGGAAATTTGTAAGCAGCAGCCCACCGTGGTGCTTTGACTGTAAAACCTAATTCTTCTTGTAAATGAAAATCGTTGACCTTAATTACCACACCATCTATTTCATAAGGTAGGTCCATTCGTTTTTCATGAACTTCTTCTATATAGTTCCAAACCTCTTCAACTGTCTCACACAAACGCCCTTCTGGATTGATTCTAAATCCTAATTGGTCTAATTCGTTTAGCATATCGAATTGTGTTTCTGCCTCTAAAGGAGTAACATCTGCCACTGCATAGAGAAAGGTACTTAGATTACGTTTGGCAACCAATTTTGTATCTAGTTGGCGTAAACTTCCAGCCGCTGCATTACGAGGATTGGCAAAAACTTCTAAACCAGCTTCTTCTCTTTCTTGATTTAAACGGACAAAAGAAGCTTTTGGCATATAACATTCACCGCGAACTTCAATTGAAAGTGGACTTTTCAAATTCATTGGAATGGATTTGACTGTTTTCAGATTTTCTGTAATATTTTCTCCAACGCTACCGTCTCCACGAGTGGCTCCTCGAACAAATTTTCCTTCTTCGTAACGCAAAGAAATGGATAAACCATCAATTTTTAATTCAACTGTATAAGCAACGGGATGACCAACAGCCTTTTGGACTCGTTGATCAAAAGCAAAAATTTCTTCTTGGTTAAAAACATCATTCAAACTGTATAAAGGAATATTATGAATGGCTTTTTCAAAACCTTCTAAAATAATTCCACCTACTCTTTGGGTGGGTGAAAATTCAGAGACTAACTCTGGATTGGCTGTTTCTAGATCGACCAATTCACGATATAAACGGTCGTAGACATGATCTTCCACAGTTGGCTGATCTTTAACATAATATTCATATGCGTATTGATTTAATTCGGTGACCAACTCTTCTATTCTCTTAGCTGCTTCGGTCATTTTTATCACTTCTCCTAAAAACAAATACTTTAATTTATTTTTTCAATCGGTGCAAAGGCCGCCAATAAACGTTTTACTCCTTGTTGAGTAAAAGCTACGTCTAATTCAACATCTTTTGCCGAACCACTTACTCGGACCACCATTCCAGTCCCCCATTTTTTATGGCTAACTTTGTCGCCAGCTTTCCAATCACTAGCTTCCCCACCAGTTTCAACTTTACTTGATACAGCTTTTTGAGCTGGTTGTTGATAACTTGGTTTAAAGGCAGTCGGATTAAAGGTGCCTCGACTTGGGTTTTGAGTAGCAATTGTTGGTCTAGAACTAGTTGTTTCTAATAAATCTTCCTCGATTTCTTCCATGAATCGTGAAGGACGATTATAGTTAGTACGACCATAAAGTGTCCGGGAAAAAGCATTAGTCAAATATAATTTTTCCTCCGCACGAGTAATTCCAACATAAGCCAAGCGGCGTTCTTCTTCTAATTCACTTTCTTCCATCAAAGCTCTTGATAAAGGGAAAACATTTTCTTCCATACCAATTAAAAAGACAACTGGAAATTCCAATCCCTTTGCAGCATGTAAGGTCATCAAGGTCACTTGTGTGGTTTCTTCTTCATAATTATCAATGTCAGATAGTAAGGCTAAATCATTTAGAAATAGGGTTAATTTATCTTCAGCGTCGGTATCTTCTTCTTGGCTTTCAAAACGTTTGTCAAATTCTTGAGTAACTGTCAAGAATTCTTCTAAGTTTTCAAGGCGAGCCTGTGACTCAATGGTATTTTGTAGGCGTAAATCAGCTTGATAACCACTTTTATCTAAAACTTCTTTGGTTAAATCTGTTACAGATAAAAAAGGAATCATTTGGTGGAAATCATTCATCATTTGACCAAAGTTTCCTAGCTCTTTGCCTGCTTTTCCAGAGATATTGGTTAACTCCACATTATGAGCAGCTTCTAGTAACGGCCAACCATGTAACGTAGCAAATTGACGTAGTTTCTCAACAGAACTTGCCCCAATTCCTCGTTTTGGTACATTAATAATTCGTTCTAAACTAATGGAATCGTCTAAATTAGCAATCGCACTTAAGTAAGCTAAAATATCTTTGATTTCTTTACGGTCATAGAACTTATGACCTCCTACCATTGTATAGGGAACATTGGCTTTTACTAAAGTATCCTCCACCGCACGAGATTGCGCATTGGTACGATATAATACAGCAAAATCACCGTATTTTTTCTTTTCATCGGAGATTAAACGTTGAATTTCTCTAACAATAAATTGTGCTTCATCTCTTTCAGACTCCCCACGATAATAAGTAATTAACTGACCATCTTGATTTTCTGTCCACAGTTTTTTCTTTCGACGATTATGGTTATTTTGAATAACTTGATTGGCAGCATTCAAAATGGTTTGTGTCGAACGATAGTTTTGTTCTAATAAAATCACTTCTGCATCGGGATAATCTTTCTCAAAATCCAAAATATTTTGCATATCGGCACCACGCCAACCATAGATACTTTGATCCGCATCCCCCACGACACACAAATTTCTAAAGCGTTCGGCCAAAAGATTGACTAACGTATACTGTGCATGGTTGGTATCTTGATATTCATCCACATGAATGTATTGAAATTTTCTTTGATAGTAGGCTAAGATGTCTTCATTTTCATTAAATAAACGAATGGTATTCATGATTAAATCATCGAAATCCATACATTGATTTTGACGCAATTCTTTTTGGTAATTTTCGTAACAACGACCCACAATTTGCTGGAAAAAATCTCCTTGTAAACTTTGATAGTCTTCAGGAGTCAATAAACCATTTTTAGCATTAGAGATAGCCGCTAAAATAGAACGAGGATCATATTTCTTAGGATCAATATTTTGTTCCTTTAAAATTCGTTTCATCAGTGATTGTTGTTCAGAAGAATCAATAATAGTAAAACTACGAGAATAGCCGATACAATCGACATCTCTTCTTAAGATTCGCACACACATCGAGTGAAAAGTCGAAACCCAGACATCTTCTCCGACAGGTCCTAATAAACTTTTGACACGTTCTTTCATTTCTTTAGCTGCTTTGTTAGTGAAAGTAATCGCCAAGATATTCCAAGGATTAACTTCTTTTTCTTCAATTAAATAAGCAATTCGATGTGTTAAGACACGAGTTTTCCCACTTCCCGCTCCTGCCATTAATAATAATGGTCCTTGTGTACACACCACTGCTTCTTTTTGTTTGGGATTCATTCCATTTAGTAACTTATTGGATGACATTCGACAAACATCCTTTCTTTCTCAATCCTCTTAATTATAGCATTTTCCTATCTTTCAGAAAACCGAACACAATCATTTACATGAAATTTTTATAAAAGTGTTTGTCTAGGCTAATTAAAATCAACTACCTAAATTTAAACAGTAAAAAAACTGACTATCGTGCATGATAGTCAGTTTGAACATTATTTCCATTGCTTGACAACTTCTTCTTGAACATAGATAGAGACTTGTCCATCATTAACTGGGAAAATACCTTGCCCTTTTTTGTCTAGTACAACTTTTGCGTCATTATTTCCTAAGATATCAACAAATGTTTTTCCGCGATGAATGGCACTTACGGTCATAGCTTTTTCACCACCGTTTTTATTAGTCATAACTACAGCAATTCCTGAAGTGGGTTCTTCGAAGTCTCCAGTTAAAACCCAACCAATACAATCCGGATCATCAAAATAATCAATTTGATTGCCAAAAGCCATTTGAGCTCTTAGATATAGCAAAGCATGAAGATTTTCACCAATCGCTGCAATATCCTGTGATGGAATTCCATATAAATCTCCCCAGAAGACACAAGGGACTCCTTGTTTTCTAAGCAAAGTCAGCGCATAAGCATGGACTTTGAACCAACCATCAACCCAAGATTCTAAACTTTGTCCTTTTTGCGTATCATGATTGTCAACAAATGTAACAGCATAATCCTGTCTAGTTTCAATTAAAGTACCACCGAAGATGCCTTGCATATCAAACTCACCATTGGAATTGGCTGCTTCAAAGAATCTGAAATGTAACGGTACATCAAATAAATAAATTAAGTTACCTGACGAATCAAGATAATTCTTTAATTTACCTAAGTCATTTGACCAGTACTCGCCAACAACAAAAATCCCTTTACCTTTTTCTTCTCTTCTATTGATTAACCAATCGACATAATAATCAAATTGAATATGTTTCACTGCATCCAAACGGTAACCATCTACATTGGTTAACTCTTGATGCCATTTTCCCCATTGATCCAATTGTTCTATGGTTTCAGGATTTTCCATGTCTAAATCACAACCCATCAGATAGTCAAAATTACCATCTTCTGGATCAACATCTGAATCCCAGCCCTTATTTGCAAAGTTATAGATGGCATGGTCTTTTGAGCGGGTATCAAAATCAACACCGGAAAAATTCTCCCAAGTCCAGACATAATCATTATATTTTCCATCTCTCCCAGGAAAAGTAAATTTAGTCCAGGCTTCGATCTCTTCTTCCTCGCTGACTGCTTCTGTTCGATCGTCCCAACTATATTTAACTGCTGGAACAACTTCCGTTTCATCTGCACCCATTAAATGGTTAAAAACAATATCTGCATACACTTCTAGATTATTCTCTTGTAAAGCCTTGATTGCTTCTAAATAATCATCTTTTGTTCCATATTTTGTCGCAACAGTTCCTTTTTGATCAAATTCTCCTAAATCATAATGATCATACACGCCGTATCCAACATCATCAGCTCCTGCCGAACCTTTATATGCTGGCGGTAGCCAAACAGCAGATAATCCTAAATCATGTAATTCTTTTGCTTTTTCAGCTAATAACTTCCAATGCTGACCATCAGCAGGTAAATCCCATTCAAATCCCTGTAAAATAGTTCTATGTTTCATTGAAAATCCACCTCTATCTTTTTGAATTTTATTCGTGTATTTATTAACCAGTACCCGTCTATTGTAGCCCCATTTTTCTAAGCTTGCAATTTTTATGATATCAATAAAAACTTCCATTTTTTTGAGTTTGTGGTTTTTTACACCTATAAAAGATTATAGATTAATCAAAAGTAACCTTTTTTCTTTGTTTTATAAGTTTCAAATTTCAGCTTTACTTTAACTAGATATAGTACTACCTTTTTAATCCATTCGCTACACTGCACAACGAAGTCTGCTTTTATCGACCGTGGGATCAACTGAATCCTGTATCTCCAGTCTGTCAAACTTCAAGAATACAGGCTTAGAGCCATTCCAGGCTGACCTAAGCAATCCTCTCTCGTAGTGAAGCGTCATGTTTGCTGTGAATAGTAATATAGGGATTTTCTTTTGTAGAATTTGACCGATTTTGATTGATTTTGAAAAAACACCATGTTAAAATACTTTTTGAAGAGGTGATTGGAAATGCTTACAGAAGAGAGATATCAACATATTCTTAATCGAGTGGAAGAAAATGACATTGTTACAATAAATGAACTTCTTGTTCCATTAAAAGCATCAGAATCAACTATTCGAAGAGATTTACAAAGTCTTGAGTCGAAAGGTTTGTTGACTCGTATTCACGGTGGCGCAAAAAAAAGACAAGCACTTAATTTTGAAGCCACTATGGATGAGAAGCAACAAAAGTTTCAAAAAGAAAAAATTGCGATTGCTAAAAAAGCTGCCGATCAAATTAAACATTCTGATGTCATTTATCTTGATGCAGGTACTACAACTATTGAAATAATTCCATTTATTCCAATTCATTCATCAATTAAAGTAGTCACTAATTCTGTTAAACATGCAGCCCTTTTAATTGATCGTGGTATTGATACAATTATTTTGGGTGGTTTTATCAAACTTGCTACAAATGCCGTTTTAGGAAATTTTTCCTTACAACAGTTGCAACAATATCGCTTTGACAAAGCTTTTGTAGGAATGAACGGTGCTCACCTTGAAGCTGGCTTTACGACTCCAGATCCAGAAGAAGCTGCTGCTAAGAAACTTGCTATGTCTCAAAGCCAAACTGCCTTTGTTTTGTTGGACTCATCAAAAGTTCAGCAAACAACTTTTACACAAGTCGCACCACTCGATGCAGCGACAATTATTACTAACCAACTACCTAAAGAGTTAGCTAAAAAAATTCGACTGCATACTACTATTTTGGAGGTGTAAGTATGATTTACACAATGACTTTAAATCCTTCTATTGACTACATTGTTCATGTGAATGATTTAAAAATGGGCGATGTAAATCGCATGTCACAAGATTTTAAGTTACCCGGCGGAAAAGGAATTAACGTTTCTCGTATTTTACAACGTATTGACTCTACTTCTACTGCACTTGGTTTTTTAGGTGGCTTTACTGGAGAATTCATTGAAAAATGGATGAAAGAAGAAGGTATTGATTGCCGCTTTACTCCTGTTAAAGATGATACTCGAATCAATGTGAAATTAAAATCTGTGGAAGAAACTGAAATAAACGGACAAGGTCCTACTCTTTCAGAAGAAGAAGTTCAGGGATTAAAAGACTCCTTGGCAAATCTTTCCAAAGGTGACATCGTTGTGCTTTCCGGAAGTACACCAGGAGGTCTACGAAAAGGTTTCTACCAAGAGTTAATTCAATTAATTGAAGCACAAGGCGCCGAATTTGTTATTGATACAACAGGTGATGATTTAATGCAGGCTTTAAGCCATCATCCACTGTTAGTAAAACCAAATAATCATGAATTGGCTGAACTGTATCACACAACTTTCCATTCTTTAGAAGACATTATTACTCATGGCCAAAAACTTTTGGCTGAAGGTGCAAAAAATGTCTTAATTTCCATGGCTGGGGATGGTGCTTTATTGATTACAGAAGCTGCAATTTATCAATCCAATGTTCTAAAACGTGAGTTGAAAAACTCTGTTGGTGCTGGAGATTCAATGATTGCTGGTTTTATTGGACAATATGCAAAATCTCAAGATTCAGTAGAAGCATTCAAATGGGGCGTTGCTTGTGGAAGTGCCACTGCTTTTTCTGATGACTTAGCTGAAGCAGATTTTATCAAAGAACTACTACCCGAAGTAGAAATTACTAAATTATAGGAGGATTTACGAATGAAAATCAATGATTTATTGATTAAAGATGCAATGATTATGGATTTAAAAGCAACTACGAAAGCAGCTGCTATCGATGAAATGGTACAAAAAATGTTCGAAGCTGGACGTATTTCAGACATCGAAACTTACAAAGCAGGAATTTTAGCCCGTGAAGCACAAACTTCAACTGGTTTGGGTGATGGAATTGCCATGCCTCATGCTAAAAATGCAGCGGTTAAAGAAGCGACTGTTTTATTTGCAAAAAGCGAAGCTGGTGTAGATTATGAAGCATTAGATGGTCAACCTACTTTCTTATTCTTTATGATCGCTGCTCCAGAAGGTGCAAATGATACTCATTTACAAGCATTAGCTGCCCTATCTCGCCAATTAATTGACCCAGACTTTGTAGCTAAATTAAAAACTGCAAATACACCAGAACAAGTGCAAGCAATTTTTGCTGCAGCTGAAGAAGAAACAGCTACTGAGGAAGAAACAGTTGTCACACCGTCAGCGGATCGTCCATTTATCGTAGCTGTAACTGCTTGTCCTACAGGAATTGCCCATACTTATATGGCCGAAGATTCTCTAAAGAAAAAAGCTAAAGAATTAGGCGTTGATATTAAAGTTGAAACAAATGGTTCAGAAGGCGTTAAGAATCGTTTGACTGCCGATGATATTTCTAAAGCAGTAGGAGTTATTGTTGCTGCTGATAAAAAAGTTGAAATGAATCGTTTTGACGGCAAACCATTAGTTAACCGTCCAGTTGGTGATGGTATTCGTAAAACGGAAGAACTAATCAACCTTGCTTTAAGTGGAAGTGCACCAGTTTTCCATGGCGATGGTAGTTCTTCGGAAGAAGCAACTACTTCTGGTTCTGTTGGTCAAGAAATTTACAAAAACTTGATGAATGGCGTTTCACATATGTTACCATTTGTTATTGCAGGTGGAATTTTAATCGCTATTTCATTCATGGTTGACCAATTCATTGGTGTTCCAACAGAGTCTTTAGGAGATTTAGGTGGCTACAATACTGCTGCTGCTTGGTTTAATGAAATTGGTGGAGCTGCATTTGGCTTCATGTTACCTGTCTTAGCTGGTTTTATTGCTATGAGTATTGGTGATCGTCCTGGTTTAGTTGCTGGTTTTGCAGCTGGTGCATTAGCTAATGCTGGTGGTTCTGGTTTCTTAGGAGCTTTATTAGGTGGTTTCATTGCTGGTTACGTGATTGTTTTCTTACGTAAAATTCTTAAAGGTTTGCCAAAATCTTTAGATGGAATTAAAACCATTCTATTTTACCCATTCTTTGGTTTGTTAATCACTGGTTCAATTATGTTATTAATCAATGGCCCAATGTCAGCAATTAATAATGGTTTAAATAACTTCTTACAAGGATTAGATGGAACAAATGCTGCCTTGTTAGGCGCTTTACTTGCTGGAATGATGGCTACTGACTTAGGTGGTCCAATTAACAAAGCTGCTTATGTATTTGGTACTGGTACTATTGCTGCAACTGTCGCTGAAGGCGGAAGTGTTGTAATGGCTGCTGTAATGGCCGGTGGTATGGTTCCTCCATTAGCAATCTTTGTAGCTACTCGCCTATTTAAAAACAAATTTACAAAACAAGAAAATGAAGCTGGTCTAACAAACATCGTTATGGGGTTATCATTTGTAACTGAAGGTGCTATTCCTTTTGCAGCTGCTGATCCATTACGTGCAATTCCTAGTTTCGTGGTAGGTTCTGCTGTTGCTGGTGGTTTAGTTGGTTCATTCGGTATCCGTTTAATGGCTCCACACGGTGGTATCTTCGTAGTTCCACTACTTTCCCAACCAATTCTTTATTTAGTATTCGTAGCTGTTGGTGCTGCACTCTCAGGAATTATGTTAGGTGCTTTAAGAAAACCTATTGAAAAATAATTAGTAAAAACGAGAAGGTCAAACCTTCTCGTTTTTTTGTGTATTTATTAATTGTAATGGTAAAAATTCAACTCTCAAACGTTGTTCACCTTTGACTAAGCGTAGTTCTTTTTTTCTTTTTACGTTTGTGTTTTCAGTGATATAAAAATCGTTTAAGCGTTGTTTTAACTGCTGGAATGGTATTTTAGATAAATATTTTTCTGGTAATAAGAAAGTTAGCACCGGTTGATAGGCACTATATTGCTTCTCTTGTATCTTAACCTCCATGTATTGACGAATATAATACTCGTAAGCCGCAAGTCCATCGTCTACCGTTTGTTCTAATAATAAGGGAATTGTATTTTTTAGTTGTCGTTGTCGATTATCAATGTCAGGAAAAAAAGCTTGTGCATTTAATGTCCCTTTCACACGATGAACTTCTTCTTTTTTCGTTTCTAAATCATATGTTCTGGTAACAAAATGAGTTGCTTGGATCTTTGGAACTGGTTGAAAATAGTCGTTTTGATATTGGATAATTTGGTAATTTTTGGGAGAAAGTTGAAACTCTACATAGGAATCTCGTAGCAGTCCAATGCCATTTAAGCGGGTCAATTGATCAAATCCCAACTGATCTCTAAATTTGCGCTGAAATTGAAGATTCTGAGGATGATCCCACGCAAATGGGTCTGAATAGAGTTCAACCATCAGTGTATTAGGATGAATTTCTTGAACTTGGTCAATTTGTTGTACTTCCTTAATTAAATTCAAAGGAAGAATTCCACTGTATTCTTCACCAAAATACATTCGCCAACAAGAAGTAAAACAGAAACCCGTATGAAAAAGATCATATCCAGAAAAATAATGGCCATCTACAATAATTTCTCCTGCTTCTGTTTTTTTCTTGGGGTGTTCGTTGGTCTCTTTTACTGTTTCAACCAATTCTCGGTGGTCTACTTTTTCAATATTATGATATAAGAATTCATCATAAGAACGTACGTAAGCGAATCTAGCTATTTTCATGCGTATACTTAAATAGTCTAAAATCAATTCTTTATGATGAATAAATTGTTCTTTCGACAAATAGACTCTCTCAATAATCATCTGATGAAACTTTTGGACAACTACCTCACTCCAACCATCATGAATTCGTAGGCTGAAATCAGCTTTTGAAGGGATATTTTGAATACAATCTGTCAAGTTATCTATCGTAAAAACATCTTGTGCTGCATTCGTTTCTATATATTGAGGATCAAACACTAAACGACCTAATATAAAGCTATCTTGCAGAAAATCATGAATATTCGAAATTTTATTTGCTACAGTTTGAATATAGATATACATTTTTTCCGTTTTTTGCATTTGATCACCCCTCTTCATCTTTATTGTAACACATTCACAATAGCTGATTCTCTATAAGAACTCTCCTCAATCATTAGAATTTAAATTTTTTTCACGTGATTATTTTTTTTATTCATGCTACACTCTTCTGTAAATGGAGGTGTTAAAATGAGCTTAAAATTCGAAAGAGATGATTCTTTAGACAAAAAACTTGAAGAATTTGCCATTTTACCAGAACTAGAAAAGAAAAAAGAACAACCTGATATTGAACGCTTCTTAAATCCTAAAAAGAAGAAAAAGGATGGCACTAATGAAAAATCAACTGACCTTTAATTTAGTCGTTCCCAATGCTATAAAAGCTTGTCAATTTTATCAAAAAGTTTTTGATGGTGTTCCTGGAGAAATTTACGAATTTCCAGAAAAACAAGGATTAAATGAAGCAAATATTATTGTAGGCGGAGTCCGCTTAAGGCTAATGGACGAAAATGTTACCTTTGATTGCTACTCTCCCAAAAAAGATCAAATTGGTTCTATCTGGTTGCAAATTGTTGTTGAAGATGTTGAACATACTTTGAATCTGTGTAAAGAATTTGGAGCAACTATTACCCAAGAAATAAACGAATTTATGGGCACAAAACATGCTGAAATCCAAGATCCCTTTGGCTATACTTGGACCATCAATCAAGTCATTAAAGAAGTATCTTTTGAAGAGAGATACCAGTTTTATCACGAATTCCATGAGAATTTGAACTAAAAAAATCCGAACAACATAAAATACTCCCAATATAGGAGTAATCTATGTTATTCGGATTTTTTATTTAATTGCTTCTTCAATTGCTTCCCAAGCTTCTTCTTTTCCCATTTTGGTTACTGAAGAAAAAAGAATAAATTGATCATCTGGATCAAACTCTAAAGCTTTTTTGATGACACTTTCATGTTTGTTCCATTTTCCCCGAGGGATTTTATCTGCCTTTGTTGCCACGACAATAACTGGCAAATCATAGTATTTTAAAAATTGGTACATTTGAATATCTTCTTGAGTTGGTGGATGACGCAGATCAACTAAAGAGACCACGGCTCTTAATTGTTCTCTTTGAGTCAAATAAGTTTCAATCATCTTTCCCCATTTCGCACGTTCTGTTTTGGATACTTTTGCATAACCATAACCAGGTACATCAACAAAATGAAGCGCATCTTCAATAAGATAGAAATTTAAAGTTTGAGTTTTTCCCGGTTTTGAAGACGTTCGAGCTAAATTCTTTCGATTAATCAAGGTATTAATAAAAGAAGATTTCCCTACGTTTGAACGACCAGCTAAAGCAATTTCAGGCAACTGGGTCTCTGGATACTGCGCAGGAGCAACAGCACTAATGATAATTTCCGCTGAATGAACTTTCATATTTTTCTTCCTTGTATATTATATTTAAGGCTTTAATCTTCCGATTTTTAGAGGAGAACCTTAGGAACCTTTTGTTATTTTTTATTTGGTATTTACTCAATTATTTGAGAAAATATACTTAATGGATTGAGAGGTAGATTGTTTCTTCCTTGAGTTTTCAAACTCGTAATCGAAAGACTAATCCCTCTCTCTGTTAAGCTGTTTACGAATGAGTTAGATGTTGAAGGCAAATGCCTTACTCCGTATCTAGAACAAGGTAGTGACGCTTTTCAGTTGAGTGGCAATCAATCCAAATTTTGTAAAGAAGGTGTGCTTATGTTTTATCTAGGTATTGATATTGGCAAACGAACACACGTCGCTTCCGTCATGAATGACGATGGAAAAGTCCTACTTAAAGGTTTTTCTTTTGCGAATTCTTTGGACGGTACTCACGCTCTTTTAGAACGACTTACTTCTTTCTCTGATTCCACAGAGGACTTTCTTGTTGGTATGGAAGCCACCGGTCACTATTGGTTAGCCCTTTTCTCATTTCTTGATGAACAACAGTTTCTTGTTCACGTCATCAATCCCATTCAAACAGATGGCTGGAGAAAAGGAACTGAAATTCGTAAACGAAAAAATGATAGTATCGACTCAGTATTAATTGCTGACTTAATTCGCTACGGTTCATTCAACGAAACAGCTTTAGCGGACGAAACCATGTTCTCCTTACGTCAATTGACTCGTTATCGTTCATATCTTGTTGGCACAGCTGGCGACTTTAAACGAAAAGTCATTGCCATACTAGACCAAATCTTTCCTGAGTACGAAAAGGTGTTTTCAAAAGTTGGCATTTTTGGCAAGGCCTCCAAAGCCGTCCTATCTGAGTTTTCGTCTCCTGATGAATTCAATCAAGTTTCTGCCGAAACATTAGCTGAAACACTCCGTGTAGCGAGTCGAAGTCGTGTTGGACAAAGCAAGGCAGAGGCACTGAAAACAGCCGCCGCTCATTCTTTTGGTGTTCGTTTTGCTCAAGATGCCTTTGTTTTTCAATTACGTTCTATGATTGATCAACTCAGCTTTTTAGAAGAACAAATTAAACGAACAGAAGAAGAAATTGCACAATTAATGGCTTCTCTTCATTCGGTCATAGAAACCGTTCCTGGTATTGGAGCTGTCCTTGGTGCGACGATTTTAGGTGAAATTGGCGATATTCAGAAATTTTCTACGCCTAAAAAACTAGTAGCTTACGCAGGAATCGATGCGTCTGTCTCAAAATCTGGTGAATATGAAGCCACTCACAACGTGATGAGTAAACGTGGCTCTCCCTACTTAAGAAAAGCACTGTTTCAAGCGGCACTCATTGCGTCCAGATGTGATCCAGTTTTCAAAGCCTTTTATGATAAGAAACGAGCAGAAGGAAAACACCATCTTACAGCGATTGGCGCTGTTTCAAGAAAGCTATGCTATATTATTCATGCCATTCTAACAAAGAATGAACCATATGAAATTCGTCAGTAGTGAAAAAATAATCTTTCTGAGGTTTATTTGTGATGCACTTATTCGTTATTTTTCAATCAGAAGATTTTATTTATTTTCACTTGACTTTATATAGTTAGTCTTTCTTAAAAAACAGGAAGACTGTGACAAAGTTTTATCAAGAATAACTTTGCGAATACACGCTCATCATTGCTAGCAAAACTCATGTCACAGTCTCTACTACCTACCCTGCTTTTTTCTCTTTGTGATAAGTAACTTCTGGTTCAGCTAAATCTTTTGCCGCATCTTCAGTAATTGTTACTTTTTCAATACTTTCTTGAGATGGAATCTCAAACATGACATCCATCATAATATCTTCAATAATTGAACGTAAGCCACGAGCACCAGTATTTCTTTCAATTGCTTTATTAGCAATAGCTTTTAATGCTCCTTCTTCAAATTCCAGTTCTGTATCATCTAAAGATAATAGTTTTTTATACTGCTTGACTAAAGCATTCTTTGGCTCTGTTAAGATATGAACCAAATCATCTTCTGTCAACTTATCTAAAGCTGCCATTACTGGTAAGCGTCCGATAAATTCAGGAATCAAACCGAATTTCAACAGATCTTCAGGAATGATATATTTCATGACACTCTCATCATCTGAAATTTTTTGGTTGTTTGAACCAAATCCAATTGTTTTTTCTCCTAAACGATTTTTAACAATTGTTTCAATTCCATCAAATGCGCCACCAACAATGAATAAAACATTGGTTGTATCAATTTGAATCATTTCTTGATGAGGATGTTTTCTGCCACCTTGAGGAGGAACACTAGCTGTTGTTCCTTCTAAAATTTTAAGTAGCGCTTGTTGCACGCCTTCACCAGAAACATCACGAGTAATTGATACATTTTCGCTTTTACGAGCAATTTTATCAATTTCATCAATATAAATGATGCCCTTTTCAGCACGTTCTACATTGTAATCTGCAGCTTGTAAAAGTTTCAATAGAATGTTCTCTACATCCTCTCCTACATATCCAGCTTCAGTTAAACTAGTAGCATCTGCAATGGCAAACGGCACATTTAAACTTTTAGCCAATGTTTGTGCTAGGAAAGTTTTCCCTGAACCCGTTGGACCAATTAAACAAATATTACTTTTTTGTAACTCAACATCATCTTCAGATACTTCAACATTTACACGTTTATAGTGATTGTAAACAGCGACTGCTAACGCACGTTTTGCACGATCTTGTCCAATCACATATTGATTTAAAACATCTAAAATCTCTTGTGGTTTTGGTACTTCCATAAATTCACGAATTGCTTCTTCATAGAACTCTTCGTCAATGATTTCTTTACATAACTCGATGCATTCATCACAAATGTAGACACCAGGACCAGCAACGATTTTTTTTACTTCATCTTGTGCTTTTCCACAAAAAGAACAACGTACTGGATCATTTCCGTTTGTATTGTCGTACATGGTGTTCACCCCTTGTTTTTCTTCTGACTAAAAAAATCTTATTTTTAAGCCTTTTATTATTCTAGCATAGTTCATTAGAAAGAAAAAGCCTAAAAGCCTTGCAAATTAAGCTTTTTTAAAGAAAACCTTTCATTAATTAAATACGATAAAATTCCATAAAATTTTTATTTTTACTACATAAAATTATAAAATTCGTGTATTATTTTCAAACTACTCGGTCGCTATATTTGACTTGTTTCTCCATTTGACTTTGACACTTCAGGATGATTGCATAAACACCTGGTGTCAGAAGTAATAACGACATAGAGATAATCATTTCCACTGGAACTAATTTCAATAGTTCAGTCAAAAAGCTTAAAGACAAAACAAAAGTTAAAATAGAAATTAGGATTGCCAGATTGGATAGTACTTTAACAGCTGTTATTAACCCAGTTACTTCAGTTAGTTTCTTTGTCTTAATATACAAGGAAACAAAGATTAAATACGCAGGAATTGCAAAGGCACGTATCGATGACCATTCGAAAGCAGCTAGGTACATTTCAAAAATAATCGATATCACCGTGAGTCCTACTAAAATCAGACCTAAAATAAACAATTGGTTTCCATATTTTTGAATAGCTTCTTTTCTCTCTTCCATAGTTTTCCTCCCTTGTTATTTTAAAAATAATTAAAGTCCTTTACCTTACCTTCTGTTAGCTATTTTAGTAAGGAAGATAGGACTGGCGTATACCGTTTCTTTAATGATAACATAGATAGTGATTCGAAAAAAAGAATAGCTCATCAAATTCAGATAGGAGGCATTATATTGAATCAATATCATATTGCTTTTGGCGTTTACGGTATCTTTATTCAGAAGGAATCATTGCTGGTGATTCGAAAAAATGGCGGGCCTTATATCCATCGCTTTGATTTACCCGGTGGCAGCTTAGAAGATGGCGAATCTCTAACGAATGCCTTAATGAGAGAAGTGACGGAAGAAACAGGATTACAAGTTCAAACCTTTAATCAATTAGGAACAATCAATTTTTTATATCCATGGTCTTATGAAGAAACTAGTATGAATAACCATATTTGTGTTTTTTATCAAATATCAGCTTGGTCAGGAAACATTTTAAAAGAAACAGATAATTTTGATGGTCAAGATTCTTTAGGTGCTTTATGGGTACCCTTTGAGGAAATAAATCTATCTAATTCTTCTCTGTTAGTTTTAAAAGCAAAAGAATTTTATCAAAAAAAGAAATTCATTGTCGCTGATCAATATTTATCAGACTGGAAAATAAAAGATAACAACTAGTGTATTTCCTCCTATCACTAGTTGTTATCGTCTATTTTTTATGGTTTTAAAGTAATTTGATAGCCATCTTTAGTATGGTTCACACACCAATTTGGAGACAAAATCCCTTCAATCTTTTGCAGGGTTTCTTCATTTATTTCTAGATTTTTTAAACCATTCTCTAAAGCAACAAATTGATTTTCTTCAATCGAAAATTTCATTGACAAAAGAGAATAAAGACCTCTAAGAGTTAAAAACTTTACACGATATCCTTCTTCCAAAATCTTTCTAAATACCTCTGGATCTTTTTCGTATAAAACGAATAGCAATTGATAATCAAAATTACTGCTAATACGATTTAAAGACTCTTCTTCTTTATTTTTCGCTTTTTCAAAAATTTCTGCATCAGATAATCCATTAGTTCTTAAAGTCTCAATAATATACATTTCCATTTGAGATATAGCGGTCATTTCAACACCCCTCTTCATTCATTATTAGTTAGTAATCCAAACTTCATTCACACCATTATTTAGCCCAATCCCATCCGTTAAAACTAACCTAGAGGAATAAGATAGATATCCATATAATTCTTGTAGGGAATTATCTTCCCAAATAATCGTAATTCGAACATCACCATTAATTTGTTTTGTTTCTGGTTGACTCGTAGGACTAGTAGCTGTTGTATCATAGCTAAGTTGAGTCGTTGCCACTTTAGTGATTTCTGCGGTTCCTTCTTGTGTGCCACCTGAATCAGTCATTGTAACCGTTCCGTCTGCAGCTATGGATAAGTTCATGGCAGCCTGACTTGATGTGTAATACATTACATAATTAGTTGCCCATTTTGCTAAATCGCCAGCAAAAATCAACGGTTTTTCTTCGCTGCTATCTTCTGTTTCTTCCGTTTCTTCCAAACGAGCAATTCCAGCACGATTTTGTTCGTTCAATTCTGCAACTACTGCTTTTAAATGAGCAAATTCTTCTTTTTCTAAAACGCTTATTGGAATTTCAGCTAATTTTAATTCAGACTCTTTAAACTCTTCGTCAATCGTTAAACGTTTAGCCTCACTAACGATGGCATCATATTTGTCAAGCTCTGAATTGTCTTGCTCAACAGTTTCCGTTGAAATTGTTGTAGATTCTTCTGGAGTAGAGCTTTCAGAAAGAGCTGTCTCTTTTTCCGAACCACTAAAAAACAAGGAATAAGTAAAGAAGCTTAACGAAAGAATAACTGCAACCATCGTCAACAATACTCCTAACCAGACAAAATTACTTCGCTTATGTTTCTTAGAGTTTTGAACTTGTCTAGAAGAGTTATTCTCAGTGGGATTTTCTATCTCTTCATGATTTTCATCTATTGCTTCTGCTTGATACGCACCTAACTCTTCTCCACAATTCTGACAAAACAGAAAATGATTTTCATTTTGAGTTTGGCACTTTGGACAAATTTTCATACTTGATATCACCTCTTCATTTGTATTTAAGTTTAGCATATTTGTTCTTTTTAAACATCTATATATTGAGCTAATTGAAGTTTTTACTTATCTATAAAATTAACAATAAGATGAATTGCTGTTTTAAGCAGCAGCTTTTACTTTTACAATTTTAGCATATCTGGGATAATTTAGAGATGTTTTAGCTAAAATGAAGGCAACAAAAAACGACCTGAAAAAATCAAGTCGTCAAAGATTTATCAATGAATTAAGCTTCAACAGCTGTTGAAGTGATTACATCCACTGCTTTTTTCATTTTAATATCATGTTTTAACATATCTTCAGTCAATACGCGACGTACTTGAGCTTCAGGCATGTTATAAGATTCAGCTAAGTCTTTGATTTCTTTCTCAACTTCTTCTTCACTTACTTCCAATCCTTCAGCAGCAACAATCGCTTCGATAACTAAGTTTGTTTTCACGCGAGTATCTGCTTCGCCTTCAAATTGTTTGTGTAAATCAGCTTCAGTTGTACCAGTTAATTGGTAGTACATTTCTGGGTTGATTCCTTGACGTTGCATGTTGTTTAAAAATTCATCCATTGCGCGGTGAACTTCATCGTGAACCATCACGTGTGGTAATTCAACAACTTCTGCATTTTCAACTGCTTGACGAATAGCAGATTCTTCAACTGCTTCTTGAGCAGCTTTCTCTTTTGATTCAGTCAATTCAGCACGATATTTTTCTTTTAATTCTGCTAAAGTTTCAACGCTATCGTCAACATCTTTTGCGAATTCATCATCAAGTTCTGGTAATTCTTTACCTTTCACTTCATGAACAGTCACTTTGAAGACTGCTTCTTTACCAGCTAAATCCTCCGCTTGGTAATCTTCTGGGAAAGTTACCGTTACGTCTAGTTTATCGCCAGCTTTTTTACCAATTAATTGTTCTTCAAATCCAGGAATAAATGAACCTGAACCTAATTCAAGTGAATGGTTTTCACCTTTTCCACCTTCAAAAGCTTCATCGCCTAAAAATCCTTCAAAGTCGATAACTACTGTGTCGCCTTCAACAGCTTCATCTTCTTTAAGAACTAGTTCAGCTTGTTGTTCTTGCTCACGAGTTAAACGTGCTTCTACGTCTTCATCGCTTACTTCACGATCTTGTTTTTCAACAGTTAAGTTTTTGTATTCGCCTAATTTTACTTCAGGTTTAACAGTAACTTCTGCTTTAACTACCCAATCTTCACCTTTATTCATGCTTTCCACATCAATTTTAGGTTGAGCTACTGGATCGATTCCAGCTTCTTCTACAGCTGCTTCATAAGCTGCTGGTAATACTGCGTTTAAAGCATCTTCATATAATGCTTCTTCACCGTACATACGATTAAATACCGTACGAGATACTTTTCCTTTACGGAATCCAGGTACGTTTAAGTTTCCTTTCACACGGTTAAAGGCTGTAGTTAAACCTTTTTGAATCTCTTCTTGTGCAATTGAAAATGTCAATACACCATCATTGGTGCCTGTTTTTTCCCATTTTGCAGTCATGTATTTCCCTCCGAATTAACAAATAAATTTACATATGAAATAGTTTCATGCATACCTTTAAATAGTACACTAAGGCTTGAAAAATGTAAACATTTTGAATAAAAACTTCATCGATTTCTCAATATTTATAATAAAGTCTGATAAATTTCTCGAATTGCTTGCTTCTTTTCCTGTATTGAATCATAAAATATTAACTCTTCTAAGGCTTCTTCGTCGCCAAACATTCCTTGATATTCTAGGAAATAACTGTTGACCCATTGTTTCATTTCTTCTACTTTAGGTAGAAATGGATACATCAAAGCAAAATGTGCACTAAATTCTGCCAAAACCATCTCACTAATTTGTATTTCTGTACTTAAATAGTCTTCAATATAAGTTAAACCTTTTTTGTAAGCAATGGAGTCCTCTAATAAAGGAAGTACTGACAGGTCAATTCTGTTATTACCTATTAATAATTCTCGATTCTCCCCTATTTGTACAAGCTCCTCAACTAATTTAGGTTGGAGAAATGGATTGGTCCCTTGTTCAAAATAATTCTGACATATCTCATAGAAGGTATCTTTGGTTAAGTTTTTTATCCAATTTTGCCAGTCTTTTGAAAGAACAGGTCTTTGTTTTTTATCCCAATCCAATAATTTGGATAATTTACTCTTTCTTTCATTGCTATTAAATAATTCTTGAACTTGTTCAAGCTGTTTCGTTTCCATCAATAGTTGCGAATTATCAAATAAAGTATGATTCAACCAACGATGGGCTAAGAGAAATTGACTATCCAACAGTAATAAATGAATATATTCTGAAAAAGCTTCTTCCTCATTCAAAAATGAATCAATATGATTTTCAACGATCTCTAACGCTTGTTGTAACTCGCCCAAAGATTGCAATACACTAACATATTTTTTTATATACAGAAATTTGTCTTCTAATTGGCAAAGCTGTGATAAGTACTCTTTTGCAGCTAGCAAATCATTTTCTTCGATATTCTTTTGTACAAGAGTCCATAAACGATCTGGTTCATCTGGAAATGAGATAATTTCTGCCATTTGCTTCTCCTTCTTAAACCTGAGCTTGCTTATTAAAAGCTTTAATCATATTAATCGTTACCACTGAAGTTTCAGAAAAATAATCTGCCACATGTTGTTTTTTATTGTTAAAAGCTGCGGTTAAGTAGCCAAACATAAACAGTGGGTGAAATTGCAAAATAAATCTACCTGCAGCTTCTCTCACTAAAATGGTTTCCCAACTCAACTCTTCTTCTGTCAAAGAAATAACTCGGATACCAAAAATCATTTTTCCAACAGTTTGCCCATGATTCATTTTTGTCATTAAAACAAAATACCCTAAATAAACAGCTAGACTAAGTAATCCATATACACTAAAAACGCCACCTCTTGATGACAATGGGAATAGTTTGAGAAATAGTTCCACGCTAATTGAACTAATAGCGTGAATGCATAATAGATCAATTAAAAACGCCCACAAACGAATCCAAAATCCAGTATAAAAGTAGTCTGGAAAATCATAAATGTCCTTAGATGAATTTTTCTTATCTTCAAATCGTTGCCATTTATTTTGTTTTTCTACTACTTCTTCTTCCGAATATTCTTTTTTATACGAACTCATTAAATCTTGTAAAAAATCTTCTGATAAAGGTTGTTCCTGATTTTCTCTTTTGTCAGTCATTCTTACTCACCTCCATAATAATAAAGGGGTTTTGGCGCATTGGGTGTTCCAATACTTTCTAACAGTGTCATCATACGATTGGTTGTATTCACTTGTGGTAAGCCTTGTAGCTCAGCCAACTTTAAGCCAAACCAAGTATTTGCAAAACCAGTCGAAGAAACAGTATAACCAATTACTTGTGATTGGTTTAAGGAATAATCTTCCATTAAAGCTAGCAAAGCGTCTTCAGGATAACCTAAAGCATCTATCAAACCATTTTCTAAAGCTTGGACTCCATCATAAATGCGACCATCTGCAATTTGACGGACTTGTTCTTCAGGAATCTGACGTCCTTCTGAGACAATATTGACAAAACGTCCGTAAGAACTGTCCACAAAACCTTGTAAGACTTCTGAATCGGCTTCAGTAACTGGACGACTGCCTGAGCCCATATCTTTAAGGGCACCACTCTTATAAGTTGAATCTTCAATCCCAAGCTTTTCAAACAAACCAGAGTAGTTAATGCCTGACATGATTACTCCTATCGATCCTGTTACCGTTTCTTCAGTAGCAAAAATTTTATCGGCTGATGCTGAGATATAATAGCCACCACTTGCAGCCATATTGGTCATTGCGACATAAATTGGAATATTTAGTTCTTGTACTTTTCTAATTTCTTTTGCGATTTCTGCACTTTCGTAAACTCCACCACCTGGAGAATTGACCTCCAATAATACCGCAGAAATACTTGAATCATATTGAATTTGTTTTAGTTGTTCTAAAAAAAACGGGTGGTTGTAAACTTCACCAGAAAATAAACCACCACCTGAATTCATGATTGCTCCATCTACATAAATATGAGCAATTCGATTCTCGCTATCTCCCTCTAATTCAACATATTCTTCTAATTGATTAGTACCATATAATAAAGCATTAATACCATCTATTCCGCTGGTTTCATTTGAATTCGGTGTTAGTAAACTAACCACACCTGAAAAAACAAATAAGCCAATTGCTACACAGACAGCAACCCATCTTCTTTTATTCATTCACTTCTCCTCCTGCTTTCAGTTTCTTTTAGATTAAATTAGTAGAGGTTTTCAATTACAATTACTTTCTCTACTGACCCCTCGGCATTCATTTTTTCGGCTTTATCTACTAAAGCGTAGCCTCCAAAAAATTCTTTGGTTAATTCATCTTGTACTTTAAACGCTTGAGCCTCTTTTAACTGAATAGCCCCCGGAAGAATTTCTTGTAAACTATCCCATCCGGTATCTAACAAGATTTTTGTATCTTCTGAAACATGTTGATTTTCTAATTGTTGAACGATTGCTTTTAATTCTTTAAAATTCATCACATTAACAAAACCTGACATTCTAATCCCTTCTTTCTGTTCACATATATTGTATCTAAACTCACAAAATTTTGATAGAGAAAACTTATCAAACCAATAATTTCTTTAGTAAACGCTCAATCTAAAACTAGACCAATTAATATTTTTTTATTTTTTTGTTGACTTATAACCTTGTTGTGTATATCATTACAGATGTATTTCTTATAAATCAAACTCAAGGAGGTCAGGTATACCAATACGGATAGCGCCAGATCTATTTAGACAATAGATGACGAGGAAAGAGTTTATCGAAGTTTTCGGCGGATGACTCTAGGGTCTGCACTCTACAGATAAGTACAAAAACATAGCTGTAAAGCTTTTTACAAAAATCTTATCATGCAGTAAGAAATACATAATGCCAGATGAAAGTAGGAAAACATTATGTGTGGAATTGTAGGAATCGTAGGAAAAGAAAATGCTGAAAAAATTATTATCAGTGGATTGGAACGTTTAGAATATCGTGGATATGATTCTGCTGGGCTATTCGTTTCCGATAAACAAACCAATCATTTAATCAAAGCACAAGGAAGAATTAAAAATTTAGAAGAAAAAATGACTGAGGATATCAGTGGTACCATTGGTATTGGACATACTCGTTGGGCAACTCATGGGAAACCTTCTGAAAATAATGCCCATCCTCATTCTTCTCAAAATGGACGTTTAGTTATGGTTCATAATGGAGTAATTGAGAATTTTGAAGAGATTCGTCAAAACTACGTTGCAAGCAATGTATTTTATGGTGAAACAGATACAGAAATTGCGGTTCATTTAATTGCCTCTTTAATGGAAAATGAAAATCTTTCTACAAAAGAAGCCTTTAAAAAAGCTCTGTCTATTATACAAGGATCTTACGCTTTTGCCCTTATTGACAAAGAAGATCCTGAAACAATCTATGTTGCAAAAAACAAAAGCCCTTTGTTAATTGGAATTGGAGAAGGCTTTAATGTTATTTGTAGTGATGCTCTAGCAATGTTAGACCAAACCAATCATTTTGTTGAAATCGTTGACGGAGAAATGGTAACTGTCACTGCGGAAACCATTCAAATTGAAGACGAAAAAGGAAATTTGGTTTATCGTGAATCTTACGAAGCTCAACTAGATTTAACAGATATTGAAAAAGGAACATATCCTTATTATATGTTAAAAGAAATCGATGAACAGCCTGCTGCTATTCGTCGCCTAATTCAAAAATACACAGATATTCAAGGAAATGTTGTTTTAGATGATGCCTTAGTTGCGGAAGTTTCAAATAGCGACCGCATCTACATTGTTGCTTGTGGTACAAGTTATAATGCCGGATTAGCAGCTAAACAATTAATCGAAAAATTAACTCAAATTCCAGTTGAAGTTCATTTATCTAGTGAATTTGGTTATAACGTACCATTGTTGTCACAAAAACCATTCTTTATCTATTTGACTCAAAGTGGAGAAACAGCGGATAGTCGCCAAGTATTGGTTCAAACAAATCGTTTAGGTCACTCTTCATTGACGATTACCAATGTTCCTGGGTCCACTCTTTCAAGAGAAGCAAAATATACTTTGTTATTACATGCTGGACCAGAAATTGCTGTTGCCTCAACTAAAGCTTACACAGCACAAATTGCTTTAATGGCTGTTTTAGCAAAAGGAATCGGTACTGCAAAAAATATTCAAACATCTTTAGACTTTGATGTCTTCCATGAGTTATCACTAGCTGCTTCAGGGATGGAAACAATTATCAGTGAAAAAGCAGTCATTTCTCAATTAACCGAAGACTATCTAACTGGTACTAGAAATGCTTTTTATATTGGTCGTGGCAATGACTATTATGTTTCAAGTGAAGCTGCCTTGAAGTTAAAAGAAATTTCTTATATCCAAGCAGAAGGTTTCGCTGCTGGAGAATTAAAACACGGAACCATCGCTTTGATTGAAGAAGGAACACCCGTTTTGGGAATCATCACAGATGAGATAACAGGATCCCACACGAGAGGTAATTTAAAAGAAGTAGAAAGTCGTGGAGCAAAAACTTTAGTCATTGTTAGTGAAGATTTAGCTCGACCTAACGATCAATTGATCTTACCAAAAGTTCATCCATTACTTACTTCTCTTGTTTCCGTTGTTCCAACACAATTAATTGCATACTTTGCAACCTTACAACGTGGATATGATGTCGATAAGCCAAGAAACTTAGCAAAATCAGTAACCGTAGAATAATTAAAAAAACACGAGAATTAAAGGCTTTATTAAAAAGCTTTCGGTTCTCGTGTTTTATGATTTTAAGTTGTCAAATTGAGATACGACGGTTATCTTCAAGATTTCTCAAAAATAAATCGTTCATTCACTCCGAAATGATGTTCATAGTCACAAATATATCCTCGAAGCCAAAATTTTCCATCTATTTTTCTTAGATAAAATCCTTTAGGAAAGTAAACATCTTCATCTAAAATCTTAGACACCACGGTGACTGCTCCATCAGGTGTCCGATGATTTTTATCCTGTCCTTGACTATCCTTGTCATCAAATGAGGATACTCGAAGAAAAGGTGCAGTATCTGCAGAGCAAGGTTTCAAACCAATTGCTTTGGCTTGATCAATGATTTCTAACAAACCAGCAGTTCCATCTGTCAACCCTAATTCAATTAAAGTGAGTTCAACTAGCTGCACTTTCTTTTTTTCTTTCGTCACTTTAAATAGCTTACTTTGAAGAAATTTTTCTCCATAAGAATTAATCAAAATATTTTTTTGCTTTAGAGTATTAAGTAATTCCTTTTTAGTTAAACCTCCAACCGTTAAATCAATGATTTTCACCATGCACTCCCCTTTACAGCTTTCAAGACTTACTAATTTTTAAAATAGCCAACCTCTTTGATACTGAACCGGAGCTTCGATTTCAGTTCGAAGCTCTTTGGCTGCTTCGTAAACCCAATAAGGATTTCTCAGCAGCTCTCTTCCTAGAAAAATTAAATCTGCTCGGTTGTTTTTCAAGATTTCTTCTGCTTGATTCCCATTTAAAATCAAACCTACTGCTCCTGTCGCAATATTTACTTCTTGTTTGATTTTATCCGCAAAAGGTACTTGATACCCTGGAAAGACATCAATCGAAGCTGGTACTACTGCTCCTGAACTGACATCGATCAAATCAACTTCTTGTTCTTTCATCCACTCTACCATTGGAAAATAATCTTCAACTGTCATGCCTTTTTCTGTATAGTCTGAAGCTGAAATTCGAACAAATAAAGCTTTATCCCAGACACTACGAACAGCTGTAAGCACTTCTTTTAATAAACGATAACGATTTTCTGTACTTCCACCATAGGCATCTTCTCGATGGTTCGTCAATGGTGAAAGGAATTGATTAATTAAATAGCCATGAGCAGCATGAATTTCAATCATATCAAAATTAGCTTTTTCAGCACGAATAGCTGCTTCTTTAAAAGCTTCAATCACATTTTTAATTTCATCAATCGTTAGTTCTGTCGGTACTTTTGATGAGTTGTCAAAAGCAATTGCTGATGGCGCATAAATTTCATCAGGGACAACAGCTTTTCGTCCAGCATGGGCTAATTGAATACCTGCGACACTGCCTTCGCCTTTAATAGCTTCTACAACTTGAGCTAATCCTGAAATTTGATCATCCGTCCAAATCCCTAAATCATTAACACTAATTCGACCTTCAGGCTTAACTGCAGTTGCTTCAAGGATAATCAATCCTACTTGACCAACTGCACGAGTGTGGTAATGGGTTTGGTGCCAAGCAGTCACTTTTCCATCATTTTTAGCAGTATACATACACATCGGTGACATAACTAGCCGATTTTTCAATTGCATATTACGAATTGTTATTGGTTCAAATAATTTTTTAGTCAAATTCTCTGATCCCTCCTATAATAAAATCATAGCATAATTGCTAGTCTTTGTTCTGTCATATGTTTAGAGATATGTCATATTCCATTCTTTTGGCTGTTGCCAAAGCAGTTTCTACTCCATAGAGTTTTGCTACAAGGTAAAAGGACATATCAATTCCTGCCGAAATCCCACCTGAAGTAATAACTTTCCCATCTTCGACGTATTTTGTTTCTTTTTGTACGTCTACTTCAGGGAAATTCGCTAATTTTTCAAGATCCATCCAATGTGTCGTGGCTTTTTTCCCCTTTAAAAAACCCGCTTGAGCTAACAATAACGCTCCCGTACACACTGATGCCAAAATCTCGACTTGTTGAGCCTCCTCAGTAATCCAAGAGAGTAGAGATTCGTTATAAATTTCGATCTCTTCAGCCCCGTAGCCTCCTGGAACAAGTAAAATATCTAACTGGGGGCAATTTGAAAAATTGTAATCTGGTAAGACCTTCAAACCATTTCTCGCTCTAATCATTTGGCCATTTTCTGTAATAGTATGCACTTGAAACAAAGCTTCTTGATTAAAATCTCTTGCTAAAGAAAAAACTTCAAAAGGTCTTGCAAAATCTAAAACTTCCACTTCGTTAAATAATAAAATACCGACTTGTCGTTTCTCCATATGTTCCTCTTTCCTTAGTTTAAAAAAATTATCTATCCGATAAACTGATAGATAATTTTTTGTGTCTTATGCTTTTTCTTTTTCAGTTAAGCTTTCACCATTGGTAGCAATTACTTCTTTGTACCAATCAAAGCTTTTCTTTTTATAACGATCTAAAGTTCCTGAACCATCGTCGTTACGGTCAACATAGATAAAACCATAACGTTTAGACATTTGAGCAGTCGACGCACTGACTAAGTCAATACAGCCCCAAGAAGTGTAACCCATCACTTCCACGCCATCTTCAATGGCTTTACCGACATACACTAAATGATCGTTCATATAATCAATGCGATAATCATCATTGACTGTTTTTTCACCGTCTTCCCCTTCAACTAAGACATCTTTTGCACCTAATCCATTTTCTACAATAAACAATGGAATTTGATAACGGTCATAAAACTCATTTAAGACAACATATAAACCTTTTGGATCAATTTGCCAGCCCCATTCAGAAGCTTCTAAATGCGGATTAGGGAAACCACCTAAAATGTTTCCGCGTCCTCGTTCATATTTTTCTGGAGTTGCTGTAGCAGTCGTACTCATATAGTAACTAAATGAAATGAAATCCACTGTATAGTTGGCTAGTAATTCTTCGTCCCCTTCAGCAAAATTGATTTCAATATCGTTGTCAGCAAAATATTTTTTTATATATTTTGGATATTTTCCACGAACATGAATATCAGAAAACAGATAGTTTTGGCGCTCTGCTTCTAATTTCGCCACAACATCATCTGGATTAGGCGTCATCGGATAAGTTGGCATTGCTAAAACCATACAACCAACTTGGAATTCTGGATTTATTTCACGAGCAATTTTTGTTGCTAGTGAACTAGCGACTAGCTCATGATGAATTGCTTGATATAAATCTTTTTTAGAAAGTTCTTCTGGAGGTGTTGAAATTCCCCCACTCATAAATGGCGCATGTAATACTGAATTAATTTCATTAAAAGTCAGCCAGTATTTTACTTTATCCTTATAACGGTTAAAAATTGTACGCACATAATTTTCATAGAAATCAATTAATTTACGATTTGCCCAACCATCGTATTCACGAGAAAGATGTAGTGGTGTTTCATAGTGGGAAATAGTTACTAATGGCTCGATTCCATATTTTAAGCACTCATCAAAGACGTTATCGTAAAAAGCTAAACCTGCTTCATTCGGCTCACTTTCATCTCCTTTTGGAAAAATACGTGTCCAAGCAATTGAAGTTCGATAAACTTTAAAGCCCATTTCGGCAAATAATTTAATATCTTCTTTGTAGCGATTATAAAAATCTATTCCTACTAATTTTAAGTTATCTTCAGTAGGTTCATCTGTAATTGGACCGAAGCCACCTTTTGGTGTAACATCTTGTACGGATAAGCCCTTACCATCTTGATCAAAAGCTCCCTCATATTGGTTAGCAGCTGTCGATCCACCCCATAGGAAGTTTTCTGGAAATTTTTGTACCATGCTATCCACTCCTTAGTTCTAATTATAATGATGCTTTCCTCTCCTCTCTATAATAACTTTTTTTAATCAAATCCTCAAAGACATTTTTCACTATTCTCTAATCTATGATAAACTAATCTAAGATTAAACATTATAGAAATTGAGAGATACGAATGGAAACTATTACGAATTTTAGAGATTTACGTGATTTATCAACAATTCATGGTCAAAAAATCAAACCAAAAAAATCCTTCGCTCAGGCGAACACACACACATTTCATTGGAAGATCAACACGTACTTATTGACAAGTTCCAATTAGAAAAATTATTGATTTACGTTCCAACGATGAAGTCAGCAAACGACCTGATAAAGTAGTTGGCCAAACAGAGTATCTCCATATTGACATTTTCGAAGATATTAATGATGAGGGTGCCGGTTTAGAAGATTTTATAACTATTGGATCAGCAAAACGCTCAAAAGAATATATGAATGATATTTATCGAACAATGACCATCAATCCATCTGCACAAAAAGGTTTTTCAAAGTTCCTTGAAGCAGCAGCTTCCACTGAACAAAATAATAGCTTTTTATTTCATTGCTTTGCTGGAAAAGACCGTACTGGTATTTCATACGCTTTGTTATTAGAAATTTTGGAAATACCTAAAGAGACAATCTATCAAGATTATTTGCTAACCAATAAACTTAGAGTACAAGAAAACCAAGAAATTATTCAGTCTGATAAAGAAAATGGTGCTGCTGGCGGCATGTTAGAAGCTTTGCAAATTGCTTTGACTGTGGATAGCGAATTTTTAGATACCTTCTATCAAACCGTCGATGCAGAATTTGGCGGAATCAACAACTATTTGAAGAATAATTTAAATGTTTCTGATTCTATGAAAAAAGAATTAAGACAGTTAATTATCACTGATTAAAAGATTATATGTGAAACTAATTACTAGTTCATTAATCCAATATAAAACTCTAGACCGTCTTATTTTGACGGTCTTTTTTTAATGATAAGCTTTTTCTATCATCCGTAAAAAAACAGTTACTTGTTTCTTCCTTTGATTGACACTAATTTTTCCCTTTGCTATGATTCACTCAAATAAAATAAACGACATGCAATGAGAAAGAAAGTAACTTCTGAATTAATCTAACAGAGACTCTCACCCTAGCTGAAAAGAGAGGTTTAATAAGAAGAGAAAATGGCTTTTGAGTGGTTACAGTGAGTCACAATGATAAGCTGTAGACGGCTGCCCCCGTTATCAGGTACAAGTAAATTTACTTGATGAGTGGTTAGTTGTGAAATGAACCTAAATAAAGGTGGTACCGTGTATAAGTTTATACATCCTTAGATGACAAAAGTCATTTAGGGATTTTTTTATTATAAGGATGCCAGTTCCGCTTACTAGGAGCTCCAAGCTAGCGGAATGGTATGCGTGGAGAAAATAAGTTTTAAATTTTTGCTTTTGAAAAATTTAATTTCTATAAAGCGAAGTAGCTTAATACATTATTAGAAACTAGGATGCCAGTTCCACTTATTAGGAACTTCAGGCTAGTGGAATGGTATACGGCGTTTCAATCGAACCAAAATTTTGTTTTTTAAAATTTTAATACATTATTAGAAGCTAGGAGGAATAAACAATGAAAAAATATCAATTAGTTACAGGAATATTAGGGTTATTCGTTTTATCAGCATGTGGAAACACTTCTGAATCAGTAAATCAAGAAATTCGTTTAGGTACATCCCCTGGTCCATACAGCGAATTATTTTTAGATGGAATCAAACCAATTTTAGAATCCCAAGGTTACACAATTACGGAAGTCACTTTTGATGCTTTATTACAAGCCGATGTGGCTTTAAATGACGGCGATATTGACTTAAATGTTGATCAACATACTGCTTATTTAGAAAATTTCAATGAAAATTCAGATGCTCATTTAGTCGGAATCACGCCAATCCCCACCGTTCCAGCCGGAATTTTTGGCGGTCGTAAAACTGATATAGCTGAGATTGCTGAAGGTGATACTGTCGCTATCCCAATTGATCCATCCAACACTGCAAGAGCATTACTGCTTTTAGAAAAAGCTGGCTGGATTAAACTAGATGAAAATGTTGAACCAATTGTGGCTACTTCAAGTAATATTGTCGAGAATCCTTTGAATCTTAGTATTGAAGAACTTGATTCTGCACAAATCCCTCGTAGTTTACAAGATATTGACTTTGGTGTCATTCCCGGAAGCATTGTCTATAGTGCAGAGATACCCGCTGAAGATAGCTTATTAAGCGAAGATATTTTAAAACAATATGAATTAGTAGCAACAGTAGACGAAAAAAATGAAAAGACAGACTGGGCTAAAGCTGTTGTAGCAGCCTACGAATCAGAAGAATTTGCAACATTCTTAGCCGGTGAAAACAAAAATGATTACTGGTTTATTCCAGCAGAGCTACAAAAATAATTTCCTACCATGAGGTGTGTTTATGTATACGGAACAAGAATTTTTTCAAGAATTGGCAAAGATTAGACAATTCTTACATCAACATCCTGAACTATCAGAATATGAACATCAAACAACTGCTTTTATTCGGCAGTATCTAAGTGAGCATGGGATAACTATTCTTGAAAATAATTTAGAAACAGGATTAATTGCCGAAATTGGTGAGCAAGAAGGAAAAATTATTGGTTTGCGAGCGGATATTGATGCTTTACCTATTCAAGAAGTGACAGACCTTCCTTTTTCTTCTGTCAACGATGGAGTCATGCACGCTTGTGGACATGATTTTCATACTGCTTCTCTTTTAGGAGCTGCCGTCTTGCTGAAAAAACAAGAAAAAAATCTCCCTGGAAAAGTTCGTCTGGTTTTCCAACCAGCGGAAGAAATTTTTCAAGGAGCAAAAAAAGTAATCGAAGCCGTTGATTTTAGCAAATGGGATGCTCTAGTAGGTTTTCATAATGCGCCTAATCTGCCTCTAGGAACGATTGGCTTTCGTCAATCAAAACAAATGGCAAGTGTCGATCGATTCCAAGTAAAAATCCAAGGTGTGGGAAGTCATGCTGCTCATCCTGACCAAGGGAATGATCCTATCGTGACTGGCTCACAAATTATTAGTAATTTGCAAGCAATTATTCCTCGGCATATAGCTGCTAGTGAACAGGCGGTATTATCAATAACCCATGTCGAAGCGGGGAATACTTGGAATGTTTTACCAGATTGCTATCTTTTCGAAGGAACGATTCGTACTTTTGATGATGCTATTCGGAAAAAAATTATTCAACAATTTAAGAAAACTATTTATAATTTGACAGATATTTATCAGCAAACAGCTGAAATTGAATGGATTACAGGTCCTGGACCTGTAAATAATGATCCAGAATTGTTTACTTCTTTATCACATGCTTTTGATGAGATTGCCGAAGACTTGATTCAATTACCTAGTAATTTAGGTGGCGAGGATTTTGCTTTTTACCAAGAAAAAGTGCCTAGCTTTTTTGCCTCTATCGGTACAGGTACAGGTATTCCTTTGCACCACCCTGCTTTTCTGATTGATGATGACGCCTTAGTCTATAGTGTCAATTATTACCTAAAAGCTGTTGAAACTTTATTGACTGTCCCTACTTCCCCATAAAATAGACTTTGTTATAAGTAAAAATACAAAATATCCGAACAAATAGAATGAAATTCTCCATTCGAAGCAAAATTGCGACGAGAATCAATCTTCTATTGTTCGGATATTTTAGTGTTAAATGCTTTATGCAAAGTCTATTTTATTCTGGTTAAATATCTAGAATTTCTTCTACACAGTCTTTCATTTTATCAGCTGCAATTACTCTATCATGTCGAATCGGTGCTTCATCTAATTCGGTAACTGCTTTAGGAATGGCTATTTTAGATAATTCATTTAATTCTTTAACTAATTCAAAATCATCTTTAGTGGTTTTAGTATCTGTTAATGCTTCTACTACGACTTGTGGGAATTTATAAGGACTCGCTGTTGACACTACCAAAGCAGGTGTTTCAGCAGTTTGATGCTGGAACAAAACGCTCGCTGCTACTGCAGTATGAGGATCCATAACGTAGTTTGATTCTTTAAATACTTTGGCAATTGCCGCTTTTGTCTCTTCTTCTGTTGCATAATCTCCAATAAATCCAACTAGCTTGCCTTTCATTTCTTCAGTAATCTCATATTTTCCTTCAGAAGTTAACTCTTCCATCAAGGCTTTGGTTTGTGCCACATCGTCTCCGGTTAGATGGAAAATTAAACGTTCCAAATTGCTTGAAATCAAAATATCCATTGAAGGTGAAGAAGTAACAAAAAATGGACGATTGCGGTCATATACACCCGTGCTAAAGAAATCTGTTAACACTTTATTAGGATTAGAAGCACAAATCAATTGATTAAATGGCACTCCTAATTGTTTTGCATAATAACCAGCTAAAATATTCCCAAAGTTTCCTGTAGGAACTGAAACATCAATTTTTTCACCATTTTTGATTTCCCCTGCTTTAACTAATTGAGCATAAGCATAAACATAATAAACAACTTGAGGAATTAAACGTCCAATATTAATAGAGTTAGCTGAAGAAAATTGTTTGTCCTTCTCTGCTAGCTTTTGTTTTAATTCTTGGTCATTAAATAAGGCTTTGACTGTTGATTGAGCATCATCAAAGTTCCCATCAATCGCTACAACATAAGTATTGTCACCTTTTTGAGTCACCATTTGTTTTTCTTGAATTTTACTTACACCATCTTTAGGATAAAAAACGATGATTTTTGTGCCAGGAACATCTGCAAAACCAGCCATCGCAGCTTTCCCAGTATCCCCTGATGTAGCAGTTAAGATAACAATTTCTGAATCAACTCCATTTTTCTTAGCAGCAGTCGTCATTAAATAAGGTAAAATAGAAAGTGCCATATCTTTAAAAGCAATTGTAGAACCGTGGAACAATTCTAAATAGTAGGCATCCCCTTTTTTGACAACAGGTGCAATTTTCTCATCATCAAATTTTTGATTATACGCTGATTCAATACAGTAACGTAATTCTTCCTCAGTAAAATCTGGGTAAAAAGCACCCATAATAATTAGAGCAATTTCTTGATAACTCTGATTTGCTAATTCTTCAAAATTTAATGTTAAATTGGGTAGTTCTGTTGGAACATATAAGCCTCCATCATTTGCTAATCCTTGTAAAATGGCTTTTGAGGCTGATACGATATTTTCAGAATCTCTAGTGCTTTTATATAATAAAGACATATAGTACTCTCCTTCTATGGATATATTTTCATTAGTTTATCATTTTTCGAGAAAATAAACTACCTAGATTTGCTTGTTTTTAGAAAATTTTGTCAATTATAGTTCAAAAAAGAAATTCTAAAAAAATATTTTATCTAAAACTTTAAGTAGTCGTTTAACAGCTAATATTATTATTTTCTTTGAAATAATTTGTTTCACCCTAGATATAAATTAGCAGCAGTTTCTTTAACTTCAGGGATTAAAATATGATATAGTGATAACAGAAAATACTGTAGGTTATCGAACTATATGTATAGGAGTGTTCATTTTGCAAACATTAAAAGAAAAAATTATTGCTGAAAGTAAAAATTTAGGGATTGATAAAATAGGCTTTACAACGGCTGAACCTTTCGAACATTTAAAAGACTCTTTAATTGAACAAAGGGAAGCTGGACACACTTCTGGTTTTGAACATCAAAATATTGATGAACGAATTTATCTTGAAAAAACTTTTGAAGACCCTCAAAGTGTTATCGCGATTGCCCTTGCCTATCCTACTAAAATTCATGAAGAAGTTCCCCGAGATGAGAAACGTGGGCAATTTGCTCGAGCCTCTTGGGGAACTGATTATCATCATATTTTGCAAGATCGATTAAATCGTTTAATCGACTTTATCCGTATGGAAGCGAGTAATGAGCAAGAAATGGCTGACTGGCGGTTTGCCCCGCAAGTAGATACTGGTGAATTAGTGGACGTTGCGGTTGCCCAAAGAGCAGGTTTAGGATTTATTGGGAAAAATGGCTTATTAATTACTGAAGAGTATGGTTCCTTTGTTTATTTGGGAGAAATTATTACAAACATCCAATTCGAACCCGATGAAGCTGTTCCAAATGGTTGTGGGGACTGTACGCGTTGTATTACTGGTTGTCCAACAGGTGCTTTATTGGGAGATGGTCGGATGAATGCCAAAAAATGTCTCTCCTATCAGACACAAACCAAAGGCATGATGCCAAAAGAATACCGCAAAAAAATCCGAAATATCATTTACGGTTGCGATATTTGCCAATTAGTTTGTCCTTATAATAAAGGAAAAGACTTCCACTTCCATCCAGAAATGGAACCTAAAGCAGATGAAGTTTTCCCTAAACTTACGCCAATGTTGTCTGTTTCCAATAAAGAATTTAAACGTCAATTTGGGCATCTAGCTGGATCTTGGCGCGGAAAAAAACCTTTACAGAGAAATGCAATTATTGCTTTAACAAATTTAGGTGGGCGTGAATCTTTACCTCAAATTGAAAAATGTTTAGACGATCAACGACCAGTTATTCGTGGAACCGCTGTTTGGTCACTTGGGCAATTAACGAGAAGAAACCCCGATCAATACCTAGAGAAATTTAAAGAGATGCTCATTACTGAAACGGATGAAGAGGTTCTCCTTGAACTTCGAGAAACCATCGATATATTAAATGAAGCAAAACAGAAGGCCTGAAAACTCAGACCTTCTGTTTATTTATTTTATGAAACATTTCTTTAAATATCGGTGCTAATATCAAATAAAAACCACCATTTCCGATTGCATGTAAAAAATCAAAATAGAGTCCAGCTCCATAATATGCCCAAAAATTCGGCATTCCATAAAGTTTTACATCGATACTAGCCATCATAAAACCATATAAAAAACCGGCAATGACACTATATATCACTTGTAATATGAACGTTTTTCTAAAACATTCAAAACTACATAGCAACCCCATGATTAAAACTACCAGCGAAAAAGCAAGGATTTGTGAGACCGTCCAAATTCCCATTCCCATATAAAGATTAGTAATAATCAGAGACAGGACATTTACGAGCAACCCCCGACTAATCCCAAGCTGATAAGTAATAATCAAGAAAATAGCTGTCATAGGTTGGACGTTTGGAATAAACTGGAACAAGGTACGTCCAACAACACAAGCTGCAATCGTTAAAGCTAAATAAGCTATTTCATAAGTGGTAATTTTTTTTACATGAAAGAAATTTTTATTCATTAGAAGCGTCCTTTTCAAATTTCTTTCAATATAGCAGATTTTTTTCTAAATGAAAAGCATACTAAAAAATAACTTCTTGACTTAGAATTAAAGATTAATAGCTTCTCCACCAGTCACACCATAAATTTGTGCAGTGACATAACTAGCCTCATTAGAAGCTAAAAATACATATACTGGCGCCAATTCAACTGGTTGTCCAGCGCGTTCTAGTAATGTTTCTTGTCCAAATTCTGGTAAGTTTTCTGGAATCTGTCCTCCATCTAATTGCAGAGGTGTCCAGATTGGTCCTGGAGCTACACCATTCACACGAATTCCTTTTTCAGCAAATTGTTTTGCCAGATTCACTGTAAAATTACTGATTGCTGCATTTGTTGCAGCATAATCTAATAAGTGATCACTCGGATTTGTTGCTTGAACAGATGTTGTTGTTAAAATTGCGCCTCCAGCCGGTAGATACGGTTCAGCTTCTTTGACTAAAGCAAACATTGAAATAATATTAACCATAAACGTATCTTTTACTTGTTCAATCGGTAATTCTCCAATTGATGGATGAGCAATTTGTTGGGCTGCATTTAACACTAAAGTATCAATCCCACCAAAAGCATCTAGCGTTTTTTGTACCATTTCTTTAGAAACATCATCATTTCTTAAATCATAAGGCAACAGCAGGGCTTTTCCACCAGCTTCTTTGATATATTCTGCTACTTCTTCTGCATCCTTCTCTTCTCCAGGGAAAAATTGCAAAGCAACATCGGCACCTTCTCTAGCATAAGCTATAGCTACAGCGCGTCCTATTCCAGAATCTCCTCCTGTGATTAACACACGACGATTTTTTAACTTGTTGCTTCCAACATAGCTCTCTTCACCGCAGTCAGGTTTTGGTGTCATTTCTTCTTGTAAAGCAGGGGTGTTCTGATCTTGTTTGTCAAATTTACCAGTGTGATACAACTTTCTAGGGTCTTTCAATTCAGGTTTTTGCATACAATGTTACACTCCTTTCTTTCTATACTATTAATTGTAGTATAAAAATGAATATTTTAAAACTAATTTGATATTTGAAGGGATATCTTCCATAATTTTTTAAACTATATGATATGCTACAGTAAAGAGCAAATTAGGAGGTAAAACAATGTTAGACTATTTTCAGATAGACGTTGAACAAGGTTTACAAAAGGCTTCCGAATCAAAATACAACTGGATCATTATTGATCATGCCTCTCGAGAAGAACTATCAAAAATGACAAAAAAATACCACTTACCAGAAGATGTATTTGTTACTTCTGAAAGTGCTGGAGAAGTTTCAAGGATTGAATATCTAAAAGATACTAAATTAGAAAATCCTATTTCTCTGGTTTTATTTGATATAACCAACAAAGATGGAACTGTTGAAGAACGGATCTCTCCTTTGTCAATCATTCTTTCTGAAGAAATTTTTATTCTTTATGTTGGCAAAAATCAGTCAATTGTTGAAAAAATTATGGATACAGAGTTAAACTACTATTCATTTGAACAAATTATTATGAATATGTTACTAACAATTTATCGCCATTTTATTGCGGAATTACATGATATAAAAAAAGAAATTGATACTTTAGACAATTCAGCAAGAAAAAATACAGATAGTGAAGAGCTGTTTCGTTTAGCTGATGTTGATAGAGAAGTCATCTTTATTAATCATACGATTACCGATCAAAACCAAACACTGGATACACTCTGGGAAGATGAAGAGTTTTTAAAAAAAGTGAATCATTCCGGATTAATTTTTGATGTCAAACTACACCAGAAGCAAGCATTGAAGTTAATTACAGTCTACCACGCATTGATTGATACTTTAGGTAGTTTATTTGCAAGTATGATTGACAATAATCTCAATCATTTGATGAAATTTTTAGAATCCGCAGCCTTAGTATTGACTATTCCGACAGTCATTGCAGGAATTTGGGGAATGAATACTGGCGGTCTTCCTTGGGAAAAATCAACTTCTGGATTTATCATAGTTATGGTTCTCTTAGTCATTTTGACTATTTTTACATGGAGTTATTTAAAAAAGAAAAAATATTTTAATTAGAAACCAATCTTAGTAACCCCTTTCATTTGTTATTTTTAAAAATTTTTGCTACCATTAAATTATAAAGAAAAGGAGGAATACATGATGACGATTTCTGATGATAAGCTAAAAAAATTGGCAAAAGAACGTAAAGAAAGTAATCCCTTTGGTAAAATCGACGATATGGAAAAAGAATTTAATCTTGATGAATCTCCTAATCAAGTAGTTGAAGATACCAATGATAAAGCCGTCATTGAAAATGATCCTTTATTAGGTGAAGATGCCGAAGTACGCCAAGCTTTCTTAGAACAACAAAGATTTGATCAACAACCTAGATAAAAAATCGTTTAATTATAAAGAGGAACTGACTTTCCGTCAGTTCCTCTTTATTTAAGTGACAATCACAATTCCTCTTCAAATAGGTATTGGCCAATATTTTCAAACAACTCTTCTTCTTCAGAAAAAATAGCACCATTTAACTTAATTAATCCCACCGTGTACAAATTTAAATAATGAAATTGATTTTCTCCTATCTCTTGCAAAGCTCGAATTTTTTTAGTATTTGTTGCTCCTTGTTGTCGAGTATCCGTGTATAAGCCTAATACTGGAATATTTTTAGCATACGCCACACCAATCTCTGAAGCTACCCCAGCATCAATACTCACTCCATCTAACAAAGCAATCATTAGTTGACTCTCTAAGACCTTCTCCGTATCTGCTAACGCAATCATTTGGCTATCAGCATAAGCTGTTTTATCGTTAATCGCTTCATTTTCCTGAGGTAAATAAATAGCTACTTCTGGATAACGTTCTCGAATTTGATTGACTAAATAAGCATTATAAATTAAATCACTCTTAGCAAACATTGGTGCTGCAAAATAAATGTTCATTTTTTGAACCTCCAAATAAATAGTTTTTTAAAAGTCATCACTAAAGTAAGCAGCCATATCAGGAATGATACGCTCTAAGATACGTAATGTCTCTTCATCTGTTTTCATTCGCTCAATTCGTGCTAGATAAGCCGCGCGACGATAATTCATCAATAGACAAGTTAATGTTTGAATATCTAAATAGACTGGATTACCTACAGCTTCTCTGGTTATCTCCAATTGATCATCTATCCAATTTAAACCAAAAATTCCTGTATTCCATTCAGCTATCGGGTCTTCTACTACAAAATGAAAAGCTTGATGGAAAGGTTTAAACGGAAAGTCTTTTAAAAATTTTTCTATATCCACAATTCGAGCCATAAAATATGGTTCAATCGTCTCTTTAATTTGGCTATCTTCCAATAAAAAAGCTAAGGATTCATTCTTATAAATATTTCCTTGTATCCAATACACCATAGAAAAATGTGCAGAAATAAAATTCCACAAGCCATTTCTTGCTTCTTGATTCAAGTAAAACATTTCTTTAATATGGAATACTTCTTCGGCTATCCAATAAAAAAGAACTCCTTTAGCTTCCCCATTTTGATCATAATAGATAGCGGCTGTTCGTTCCTCCTCATTTTCGTAACGCCAATATTCTTCCCAATTAAACTGTGAACGTTGCAAAGCACCATGGTTTTCTTTAGCAAATTGATTGTAGACTTTATAAACATCCTCATCATCTACATCTCGCCTCTCTACCATACCAGCTACCTCAACATTTTTTGGTAATTGGGTATCTCTAATTTTAAAGGTTAATTTATCCGACATGATTTCCCAACCTTTTCGACGATAATACGGAATACTATACGGATATAAGTAAGAAATCCATTGATGATTGTCTCGCATATTTTGTAAGGCTACGCGAATCAATTGACTCATCAAACCATGACCTGCATATTCAGGATATGTTCCAACACCTGTCACTCCACCCATTTTATATAAAGCTCCATGAATATTCACTTCACAAGGATAAATGGCAATTTGAGAGATTAACTGATCTTTATTAAACCAACCAAAGACTTTTGCAAGCTCTAAAATTGGTTTTTTCGATTTAATCATCTCTCGTTTATTTTCAAAACCACTTTCTTCAATATCTGATTCGGTCACTTGAAAAACGTAACTGAGTAGTTCATTAAATTGATTGACATCCTCCTCTTCAACCGATCGAATTACTAAATTTTGATGGAAAGTCTTTTCCATTATTTGACCTCATTCCTGTTTTTTTCTCGAATGTTATGCATTATTTCATATTTCACAACAAGTAAGAGTGATCTTCTACTCTCATTTTCTCTAGTATAGCAAAAACAAAATGATTTTGTTGATTTTAGGTGTGACAAAACTCTTTAATTCTATTGATTTCGTTGGTATAATATAAAAGTTGATTAAAAGAAATGAGGAATATATCCATGCACAATTTAGAAGAGATGAAAAAGCGTCAGGAAAAGATTCGTAACTTTTCCATTATCGCACATATTGACCACGGAAAGTCGACATTGGCTGACCGAATTTTAGAACAAACAAATACGGTAACTTCTCGTGAGATGCAAGCTCAATTACTAGATTCCATGGATCTTGAAAGAGAACGTGGTATCACTATCAAGTTAAACGCTGTTGAATTAAACTACAAGGCAAAAGATGGCGAAACTTATATTTTCCACTTGATTGACACTCCTGGACATGTCGATTTCACTTATGAAGTTTCTCGAAGCTTAGCTGCTTGTGAGGGCGCTGTTTTAGTAGTCGATGCAGCACAAGGGATTGAAGCTCAAACCTTAGCAAACGTTTATCTTGCGTTAGACAATGACTTAGAAATCATTCCAGTCATCAATAAAATTGACTTACCTGCTGCTGATCCAGAACGTGTCCGTACAGAAATTGAAGATGTCATTGGAATTGACGCTAGTGAAGCTGTTTTAGCCAGTGCAAAAGCTGGAATCGGAATTGAAGATATTCTAGAACAAGTCGTTGAATTGGTTCCTGAACCTCAAGGCAATTTAGATGCCCCTTTAAAAGCCTTGATTTTTGACTCAGTTTACGATGCTTACCGTGGGGTTGTTTTAAATATTCGTGTGATGGACGGTGTTGTACGGCCTGGCGATAAAATCAAATTAATGAGCAATGGGAAAACCTTTGATGTAACGGAAGTCGGTGTGTTCTCTCCAAAAGCTATTCAACGTGATTATTTAATGGTTGGTGATGTTGGTTACGTTACCGCTGCAATCAAAACTGTTCAAGATACACGAGTTGGTGATACTATCACTCTAGCTAATAATCCAGCTGAAGAAGCCTTAGAAGGTTATCGCCAAATGAATCCGATGGTTTATTGTGGTCTTTATCCAATCGACACTTCTCGTTACAATGATTTGCGAGAAGCACTAGAAAAATTACAATTGAACGATGCTGCCTTACAATTTGAGCCAGAAACTTCTCAAGCTTTAGGATTTGGTTTCCGTTGTGGATTTTTAGGACTCCTACACATGGATGTTATTCAAGAACGTTTAGAGCGTGAATTTAATTTAGAATTAATCACCACTGCCCCATCCGTAATTTATCATGTAAATAAAACTGATGGTTCATTAGTGGTTGTAGATAATCCAGCTGAATTTCCTGATCCAGTAACGATTACCAATGTAGAAGAACCATATGTAAAAGCACAAATTATGGTGCCTAACGAGTATGTTGGAGCAGTAATGGAATTAGCACAGCGTAAACGTGGTGACTTTGTTACGATGGATTATTTGGATGAGTTTCGCGTAAATGTCGTTTACGAAATTCCACTATCAGAAATTGTCTTTGATTTCTTTGATAAGTTAAAATCCAGTACCAAAGGTTATGCCTCTCTTGACTATGAGATGGCTGGCTACCGTACAAGCAATTTAGTGAAAATGGATATTCTGTTAAACGGTGAAAAAGTCGACGCGCTAAGTTTTATCGTCCATCGCTCCTTCTCTTTCGAACGTGGAAAGGCCATCGTCGAACGTCTGAAAAAATTAATCCCTCGTCAACAATTTGAAGTACCTGTCCAAGCAGCGATTGGTCAAAAAATTGTAGCTCGTTCAGATATTAAAGCTTTACGTAAAAACGTCTTAGCTAAATGTTACGGTGGAGATGTTTCTCGTAAACGTAAGTTGTTAGAGAAACAAAAAGAAGGTAAAAAACGTATGAAACAAATCGGTTCAGTTGAAGTTCCTCAAGACGCCTTCATGGCCGTTTTGAAAATGGACGACGATGCATAGTTGATATACCTAGAGGTCTAGCTAAATTGCTAGATCTTTTTTCTTTATCTTCCCCCAGTTTTCCCCCATTGAATCACTTTTCAGCGTACACTACATTCCCTATTTTAGATATTTAATTTTTTGTTCGCTTTACAAATCAAACGTATGTTCGTATTATAGATATATAGAAAAAAATAATATGGAGTGATTATTATGGAAAAATTGAATTCTTTTTTAGAAAATCTAGTCAGTGAGGAAACTTTTTGTTCTATCCAGAAAATGGATGTTTCTGATCAACAAGTAATGGAACTCTTTGGTTTAGCTACTCTTGCAGTTTTTCATCCTGATAGAGTTCAACTTGAACAAAAAATAAATACACAATTAGATGGCACCCAAGAAATGTGTTACATCATTCGAACCTCTCTGCAATGATAAATTTACAAGCTTATTATCTATAGGAAGAAGTGAGGATCGTATGAGTACGCTACGTCCCTATCAAGACCGAAAAAAATTAAAATGGCTAGGTTTTTATTTATCCGAACATACTGCACAACTATCTTCAAAAAAAGAAGAAATTTCATCATCCCTAAAGAACAACTCTCGGAAGAAGAAATTCAATCTATTTCGAATGAAGCAATTGTTAAAAATAATCAGCTAGGAATCCAACTGAATCAGAAAATCGATGACCGATATTTACCAGATATGATTGGTCATATAAAAGGACATAAAGCAAATGGTATCTATTTAGAAAATGAATTTATTTTCTTAGAAGACATCCGACATGTTGAAGTTATTTCCATTTTTAAACGGTCTGATTTAGACTCAAAATAAAAAACTAGACCGTTCTTTTGTTAAAATATGCTATTTATTTACAAATATAGAAGCTCTGTTGAAAGGTTCGTGACTGTTTTACCTCCCACTAAAGCACTCGGAATTTTGTTCTAGAAATTTTGTTAAAAAAGTAATAGTTTACACTCCGTAAGTTATGTAAACTTAAAATAATTGTTTCTATTTCCCTCATTATCGGATATGATTAATTAGTAACAAAATTTTTTATTGAGGTGTAGTAGTTGAAAAATATCAAAGTTGATTGGCCTTATTGGTTAACTCGTTTTATTTTTGTAATATCCATTATTTTGAGTTACAAGCTTATTTCCAATTACGAAGTCATTATTAATAGTTTCCGTAGTTTTTTAGGTGTACTCTCTCCTTTTATCCTTGGGTTTATTATTGCCTACCTTATGAACGGTGCACAAAAAAAGATAGAAGAACTTATTCAAAAATACACGCCACCCTTCTTTCGAAAAAGAAGTCGAGGATTTAGTGTATTAATTCTTTATCTGTTGGTAATTTACTTGGTTTTTCTTGCGTTAAACTATGTGGTTCCATTAATTATTGCCAATATCATTGATTTAATTTCAATGTTACCTACATTTTATAATTATTTACTGGACATTGTTGAAAATCTTGAACAAAGTGGTGTGATTGAGTTTCTTCGTATTGAAGAATTTTTAACCAACTTTACTGCTGATTACTCTCCAGACAGGGTTTTGACACAGTGGACCCAAGCACTAAGTTCAATTGGAGCAGTGACTATAAGTCTTTCTTCTTTTGTTGTTAACATCTTTTTATCTTTAATCATTTCCATCTACACACTATTGTTTAAAGATTCTATTTTAGAATTTGTAGCGAAGTCATTCAAACAAATCTTCTCAGAGCATTTGTTTGAAAACTCTCGTCGGTGGATTTCTACTACTAATACAATTTTTTATAAATTCATCAGTTCTCAATTTATTGATGCTTGTATTGTAGGTGTTGCCGCGACGATTATCTTAACCTTAATGAATGTACGTTTTTCTGTTACTTTGGGAATTTTATTAGGTATTTGTAATATGATTCCTTATTTTGGATCCATTTTTGCTTCTGTCGTAACTGCCATTATTAGTTTCTTTACTGGCGGTTTAAGTCACGCGGTTACTGTATTGGTTGCCTTAATTATCCTCCAACAAATTGATGGGAATATTATTGGTCCAAGAATTATGAGTGGCGCTCTAAATCTAAATCCAATTATCATTATTATATCTATTTCAGTTGGCGGAGCTTACTTCGGAATTATAGGAATGTTTTTAGCTGTTCCTATTGCCGCTATTCTAAAAATAATTGTTACGAATTGGTTAGACAGTCCTACCAAACTTCCTAAATAAAAGTTGGCTTGTTAAACAAGGCAATTAACAAAAAATAACTTAACGAGATAGAAATTTTTACTATCTCATTAAGTTATTTTTATTTGTCTCAAAAATCAATTTTTTAAATGTCATTTTTTCGTCGGTTTGCTTCTTCAATAAAGATGTCCATATGACCAAATAGTTCTTCTCTTAATTGCTTTGGATTTTGTTTTGTTAACTGTTTATTTTCAACTAAATGACAACCGTTTACCCAAACATCTGTAACATTATTAGCAGTAGATGAATACACCAAAGCTGAATATGGATCAAAAATTGGAAACATATTGACAGATTGTGTCTCTACTAAAGTTAGGTCTGCTTTTTTGCCAACTTCAATCGATCCTACTAGTTGATTTAAGTTCAATACTTCCGCACCACCATGGGTAGCCAAATGTATTTAAATTTTCTACAACATAAAATTTAAGTTTGATTGAAATTGCGGATACCATTCTACTAGTTTGGAGTTCCTAGTGCTACTTCGATTTAGAGTATTCAAATTTTTAAAAATCAAAAATTTGAGTCCTATTCTCTCCACGCATACCATCTCACTAGTTTAAAGTTCCTAGTAAATGAGACTGGGAAAGTATGAGTAGAACCTAATTTCTTTTAATATATTTAAATTTACAGTCATAAATATTTAAATTTTCTAAAAATTGAAATTTTAGTTCATTGAACTAGAATGATTATACGAGACATATTCTTAGCTTTCAATAAAAAGGATTGAATGGACAGAAAAAAGCTTGTTAAAGTTCATGTTTTACTAAATTTATTTTTTTAAATCAAATATATTGATCCCTTTTTAACTAACTCTCAACAACTAGTTAGCTCCATTTATAGTCTTAAATCGACACAGTGATGTGAGATTTTATATTTGTTTTTTCCTTATATTTATTCCTATGCTTCATTTCTAGAAATAAAAAAAGCCTATGACAGTTATCTGCCATAGACTTTTTTGAAGTAACGCTTTTTTTAACACTTAAATTTCCTTAGTGAAATTATCTACTATCGTCTTATTCATCTTCAATCGGTTCATTTTGAAAAACTAACTGATTATCCAATAAACTAATCATTACTTTTGTTTTTGGCATCACTCTGCCAGAAACAATTTCTTTTGCTAAAGGTGTTTCTACTTCTCTAGTGATAAATCGACGTAAAGGTCTCGCACCATACGCGGGTTCATAAGAATTTTCAGCAATCCAAGCTTTTGCTTCCTCATCAATCGATAAGTAAATTTCTTGACCGACTAAACGGGTAGACAATTGAACAATAATCTTGTCTACAATTCCTTTAACATCTTCCAAGCTTAAAGGCGTAAATAGAATGGTATCATCAATTCTATTTAAAAATTCTGGTTTAAAATGTCCTCGTAAAATACTTAATACTTGTTCTTCGGTAGCTTCAGGAATTTGTCCATCTGCTGTTACACCATCCAATAACACTTGAGAACCAATATTACTCGTCATAATCAGTACTGTATTTTTAAAATCCACTACTCGTCCTTTGGAATCTGTCAATCGACCATCGTCTAAAACTTGTAAAAGGATGTTAAATACATCTGCATGAGCTTTTTCAATTTCATCTAGCAAGATGATTGTATACGGATTACGACGAACAGCTTCTGTTAATTGTCCCCCTTCTTCATAACCTACATAACCTGGGGGAGCTCCGACTAGACGAGACACTGAATGTTTCTCCATGTATTCACTCATATCAATTCGCACCATATGATCTTCTGAATCAAATAGATTTTCAGCCAATGCTTTGGCTAGTTCTGTTTTACCGACACCTGTAGGCCCTAAGAATAAGAAAGAACCTAGTGGGCGATTTGGATCTTGTAAGCCAGCTCTTGAACGAATCACTGCATCACTGACTGCATTCACCGCTTCCTCTTGACCGATAACTCTTTGATGAAGTGTTTCATTAAGTTTCATCAATTTTTCTCGTTCACCCTCAACTAGTTTGGTCACAGGAATTCCAGTTAAGCGGCCGACAACCGTGGCAATTTCATTTTCAGTTACCGATTCTTGAACCATGCGTAACTGTTCTCCGGTATTTTTGCTTTCTAAAGTTTGTAATTCTTTTTCTAGTTGTGGAATTGTTCCATGACGAAGTACGGCAGCTCGTTCTAAATCATAATTATTTTCGGCATCCTCTAATTCATGTTTTGCCCGATCAATCTCGGCACGTTTGTTAGACACTTCATTGACTTCTTCTTTTTCTGTTTCCCATTGCATTTTCATCGCATTGGTTTCTTCTCGCAACTCAGCTAGTTCTTCTTGTAAAGAGGTCAAACGTTTTTTAGAAGCATCATCGGTTTCTTTTTTCAACGCAGCTTCTTCAATTTCTAACTGCATCAAACGACGAGTCACTTGATCTAATTCAGTTGGCATCGAATTCATTTCCACACGAATCGTTGCACAAGCTTCATCGACTAAATCAATCGCTTTATCCGGTAAAAAACGATCCGTAATGTAACGATCGGAAAGTGTCGCAGCTGCGACTAAGGCATTGTCATGAATATTCACGCTATGATGAATTTCAAAACGTTCTTTTAGACCACGTAAGATGGAGATCGTGTCTTCTACATTAGGTTCTTTAACTAAAACCTTTTGGAAGCGACGTTCTAAAGCTTTATCTTTTTCCATATATTGACGATATTCATCTAACGTCGTTGCTCCAATGGTATGCAACTCTCCACGAGCCAACATTGGTTTCAACAAGTTACCGGCATCCATACTACCTTCTGTTTTACCAGTACCTACAATATTATGAATTTCATCAATAAACAAAATAATTCGCCCATCAGATTTTTTGACTTCTTGTAAAACAGCTTTTAGACGTTCTTCAAATTCTCCTCTAAATTTTGCTCCTGCAATCAACGCACCCATATCTAAAGAAAAGATTGTTTTGTCTTTTAGATTTTCTGGCACATCTTTACGCACAATTCGTTGAGCTAGTCCTTCAACGATAGCAGTTTTACCAACACCCGGTTCACCAATTAATACGGGATTATTTTTAGTTTTACGAGATAAGATACGAATGACGTCTCGAATTTCTTCGTCACGTCCAATAATTGGATCCATATCACCATTTTTTACTTGTTGAACTAAATCAACTCCATATTTTTCTAATGCTTCGTATTGTTCTTCTTGGTTTTGTGAGGTCACACGTTCTCCCCCTCTCATATCTTCAATGTTTTGTTTTAGTTCCTTTTTAGTGATTCCTTGATTTGTTAAGTATTTTGTTAAACGATAATTTTTTAATTCCATTAAAGCTAACAAAACAATTTCCGTAGATAAAAATTCATCTTGAAATTGTTCACGAATTTTATCAGCTTCTGATAATAATCTAAATAAATTTTGGCTCATTGTTTGACCATATTGGACATTCCCACCCTCAATAGCTGGGTATTCATCCAAAGCCCGATCAACTTCTAATTCAAATGCTTCTACATTCAATCCTGCATCTGTATAAAAATTTCTTGCAAAATGATTTGGTTGTAAAAAGATTTTCCATAAATGAGCAATATCAATTTCTTGATGATGACGTGTCACGGCCACTTGTTGTGCTTCCGCAATTGCGCTTTGCAAAGTGGTTGTCATTTTTTCAATATTCATATTAATTCCTCCCATGGATTGATTAAGGATTTATTCCTTACAAACATAATTATACTCGATTGGTCAATATTGGTCAAAGAATAACTGCTGAAAATCAAACAAATTTTTATTGTAAAATAAATCAATCTTCTATACAATTTTAAAAAAGGAGGCATATTATGGTTAATTTTTCTCAATTCTTACTTTTAGTTTTTTTATTAGTTTTAGTTACTGGACCAGATTATGTAATTATCACTAAGAATGCAGTGACTGCTGGAAAATCTGCAGGCATCAAAACAATCCTAGGAACAAGTACAGCCTTATTGCTTCATACAAGTTTCGCTGTATTTGGCTTATCCGCGTTAATTATCAAATCTGCTTTTTTATACACGGGATTAAAATATCTTGGTGCTTTATATCTAATTTATTTAGGAATAAAATCGTTGTTCTCAAAAGTAGAACAAAAAACCTCAGTAGAAACAACTCAAAAAAATGTTTTTGTACAAGGTTTAATGACCAATGTTTTAAACCCTAAAGTTGCCGTATTTTTTCTGACATTTTTGCCTCAATTTGTTCAACATAATAATCAAAGCTGGTTGCCATTTGCTTTTCTAGGTTTGACTTATGTAGCCGTCACTTTTATGACCTATTCTGTCTATGTCATTTTCTTGACTAAATTGAAAAAATACTTGGAAAAAAGTACCGTTCAACAAGCTATTAATAAGATATCGGGACTTATTTTGGTTATTTTTGGCGTTCGTTTATTCATTGAAAAAACTTAAAAAATCACTCTTCCTATTTACTGGAAGAGTGATTTTTTTTATATGAAAGAAATAACAATAATCCAAATATTGGAAAACTAGTTAAGACAATCATTGATAAATCTCTAAAGGCACTGAAGGTTGACATATCCCAACCTTTGATTAATAAATGACTAAGAAAATAACTCACTGAAATCAACAGCAGATATTTTAAATAGTTGTTTTTTGTTAGCAAGAACAATATACATGAAATCAAGGATACTATGACAGAAATCCAGAAATAATAAGCTAAGAACAATCTTGGAAGAGTAAAACTGCCTCCACTTTTATTTTGATTCTCACCATAAATTAATCTATTTTCTCCAGAATCTCCTTGAATATAATATATTTGTGGGATATTTTCTCCACTTGTAGTAATCGCCACATTTTTCACTTTGTCTGTTGGAAATAGTTCATTCCAAGTTGTTTGCCAAGCCATTATTGTATAAACTTCTCCTGAATCCTCGTTAGATAATCGTTTGGTCACTTCATATCCTGCAATGGATTGATTAAATTCTACTAAGACACCATCTCTGTCATGAATAGTTACTAAATCTGTCTCATAAGGTAAATAGTTAGGTGTTGTTAAAAATGCAACCAGTCCCAGAGAAAAAATTAAAGAAATCAGCGAAAAAAGAACCGCTATCTGAGTATATCTTTTAGTCAATTGATTTTGAATTTTTCTTAAAGGTGTTATCGAGTTTTCTATAGGAACATTCATCTCAGTCGATATATCTTGAAACTCCATTTGACATTCCGGACATTTTTTTAGATGCTCTTCAATCAATTGTTTAGAATCTTGACTCAACATATCCTCTTTATACAAAGGCAATAAATCTCTTATCACATCACAAGTTACTTTCATTCTTTCCACTCCATTTCCTCTTTAATCTTTTTCCTAGCACGATAAAAGGTCACACACGCCCAATTAGCAGATTTACCGAATAAAGTACCAATGGCTTTAAAATCTAATTCCGCAAACATCCTTAAGCAAAAGACTTCCTGATAAGGTTCAGAAAGATGATAAATTTTTTGGTAGATTTCAGTTATTTTTTCGTCTAAAAGAATGTGTTTTTCGATATTGATGCCACTTGCTTTTTCAGGAATTTCATCAATATCTACCATTACTCGTTTTTTTCGAAAATAAGAAAAATAGGTATTTTTAGCAATTTGAAACAGCCACGTCCTAATCTCACTTTGACCATTAAATGAATCTAATGATTTCATCACCTTAAAAAAAGTTTCCGAAGTCAAGTCCTCAGCAAGATGTTTATCATGAGACAAGTGATACAAAAAATAATAAACTTCTTTAAAATAACGTTGATAAATTTCTTCTAATTCAGGCACTCTATCCCTCACCTCCTATTCATTAGACACTTTTTATTCAAAAATCTTACAAGATGGAATAATATTTTTTATTCTTAAACAATTATTTAGAAATTGAGTCTTTAGTATGAAGTTATTTTGGCAAGTCTAGCTTATGATCAACAATAACAATTTTTTTCTATTAAAGGAGTAGATCTATTATGTAAAATCAAGGATATTTTGTTTGGAAAAAAGAACATCAAAATTATCTAATGACTGATTTGAATTTTCAAGTCTTAAATCCAAATACTCCATTAAAAGTTTCAACTATTGCTAAGGAACAACCCTCAATGATTCTTCAAGCAATTTGGTGTCAAAAAACTGGTTTTATTAATCGCAATATCGGACAATCCGAATCCATGGACCAACAAATTGCCGAAGAAATTGATGTTTGGTAAAAAAAAAGGGAAGAGTGTAATATCAATGAAGCGACCCCAAAAAGTTAGACAAAAAATCTAACTTTCGGGGGTCACTTGAAAAAGAAGGACACTTTTATTCTTAGTTCATTTTATAACTCTCCGCTTGTGTCTTACGATCACGGAGAAAAGTTATTACAGTTGGAATGGCGCCCACTGCAGTAAAGAGATAGACTAAGCCTAAATCCATATAAAATTGATTGCTCTCAATAAATCCTTCTTCTAAGAAAAATGTGAAATAACGGAAAGTTTCAAAATAGCCAATATCTCCCCAATAATTAGCTAAACTAATTGACCAGTCTAAACGAACACCTACATAAACCATTACAACCATAATCATACAGCTAATAATCATTCCTAAATTACTGACTTTTTTTCCAAGCATTTCATAACCTTTTAATGTCGCAATGGATAAAATCAGACCAGAAATAGCTGCAACGTAACCTAGTTGTCCGATAAGAATAATTGCTAGTACCCCCACTATAGATCCGAGAATCGCACCAACGATGCCAGCTGGTAGATTTTCTTTTTTCTGAACTTCACCCTGTTGATGAGTAAACATTGCGTCTGAGTATGCTTTAAAGCACTCGTCACAGCAAATAACTGGAATTCCTCCTACATTGTACGTGCCAATATTCTCTTCCGTTCCACAATCCTGACAACAGTTTGTAAAGCGATAATCTTCTAAAAATTGTGTAACTAAATCCAATACCTCTTCCAATTTTTCAATACTCTTATTGGCAGTCATTCCTGTTTTTACATTGTAAAAAACTTGGTAGCCTTGAATATTACAATTTGTAATTGCTTTCGATTCTTTCACCACTTGTTTCAATAATTCTGCTTCAGGATGTTGCCCATTTTGTTTCAATGAGAACTTCAATGTAAATACTAAGCTATCATTCACTGAGTTTAAACAAAACTGATAACCTCTCAGAGTACCAAAGATTGTACCCGTTGACTGATCCAAGGACAGTCGCAAACCATCCGCAATTTTATTTAATGTTTTTAAATGATTTTTATTCATTTTTTATCCCCCGCTCACTTTTTCAATCAACAGATATGCTGATATCAAAATAGTAATTGAGTAGCGTTTTTCTGTCAAATAAAGTGAGTAGTTTTAATTATAAAGCGTATGGTTCGCTTAACTTCACTTCTTAAAGTATCATTTAATTAATTAAGAAAAATTCTATTGTTTAGGAGGAGCAAAATGCCATCAATCTACGATTATTCAATCAAAAAACAAAATGGTACGAATCAACAACTGTCTGACTTTAAGGGTAAAGTGTTATTAATTGTAAATACTGCAACCAAATGTGGTTTTACTCAACAATATGAAGGATTAGAAGATTTATATGAGCAATTTTCTGCAGATGGTTTTGAAATTTTAGACTTTCCTTGTAATCAATTTAAGGAGCAAGCCCCTGGTTCAGACCAAGAAATTAATGAATTCTGTCAATTGAATTACGGAACTTCTTTTTCTAGATTTGCTAAAATTGACGTCAATGGTCCCAATGCTAGTTCTTTATACCAGTGGTTAAGAAAAGAAAAACCACAAGATGAAGGAAAAAATGCCCAAGATTTTGCGAGTAAAATTCGAAGCCCGTCAGAAAATACAGAAGACAATGCCATTCTTTGGAACTTTACTAAATTTTTGGTGGATGCCGAGGGTAATGTACTTCACCGTTATTCGCCAACTGTTACTCCTGATGAAATTAAAACAGATATTTTAGAACTTATTTAATCAAAAATACCCTCTTACGAAAAAAAATGAGTTAGCGCAAGAGGGGACTTTTTTAATTGAAAGAGATTTTTAATAAGATTTCTTTGATTATTTTTCCACTAATTTCAATTTCTTTTTCTTCCACAAATTGTACGCCGAATTTCCGATAAAATTCAAGTGTTGGATTATCAGATATGACCTCGATGAATACTTCCGAGTGTGTATTACGAAGATGGTTAATTCCTTCAAAAAATAATTCCTTACCAAGTTTTAGTCCTTGGTACTCTTGAAGCAAGTAAATAGAAGCCAAATATGCACTATTAGGAGCAGGATACTCTCTGAATTCCGTAGATGAGAAACCAACAATTTTTCCTTCTACTTCTGCCACAAATACTTTTGCGGATTCGTGAGTTAGGTAATATTTCCACATTTTTTCCCGATTTTCAACACTCAATTCATCTAGATATTGTTGATCGATAATTCCTTGATACGTTTCTTGCCAGCTTTTCACATGAACCTTTGCAATAGCTAAACACTCTGAAAAGACGGCTTCTCTAATCTTTTTCATTCTTTTCCCTCACTTCATCAATACGTTTGGCATAACCATTCTCAGTGCTTTGATATTTTCGCTCCTGATTAATTTTGATTTTTTCTTGAATTTCTTCACCTAAGTCGATATGTAATATTTCGGCAAGCCCTAACAAATATATCGCCACATCGGCAAGTTCTTCTCCGATATTCTCATTCTTTTTATAAGCATCAAAAGCTTCCGCGATTTCTCCATATAATAATAAAAATTCTTTTTCTATATTTGTTGTATTAAATCCATGACTTTGTTTATTTTGAAAAATTTCTTCTTGCCATTGTTTTAAGTGTGTCATACTTTATCCCTTTTTTTTAAAACTCTTTTACCAAATTAAACCAGATTTCATTGGCGTGTTGTGATGTTGAAATTCCTTCATTTTGGTAGCCGTTTTGTTCATAAAATGGTATTAGGTCTTCTAAACAAGTCAGGGTGATTCCTTGGCGATGATTTTTTTGAGAAAGTTTCTCTAATTGTTTAAGCAATTGGCTTGCAAGTCCTTGATTACGATAGTCTGAAGCCACAACTAAGCTTAAAATTGATTGATACCCTCCAGATTTTGGATTTGGAACGGTTTCTTCAAATAATTCATCATACAAATACCTTTCTGAAATAACGGGTCCTACAACATAACCCAGAATTTTTTCTTTTGATTCTACAAGAATAAAACTATCAGCTATTTTTTGAATTCTCTCTGTCATTGCTTCTCTAGTCGCGGCTTCATCTATCGAAAAGCCCTGATTCTCAATAGCCATAATTTGATCTAAGTCATTTAGGTTTGGTGAGCGAAACATCCTCTTCATTTAACTACCTCCTTTGATTCTTTGATTTTATCATACTACAAAAAATACCAATCAAGAAAGTTTTTCTCAATTGGTAGCTTTAGTTATTTTGTTGGCTGAAACTTTTGAAGTATATTTGTTAAATCATCGGAAGCTAAAAAAGGAATAAAATCAGGAATGTCTTCTAAGTTTAATGACTTACAATCAATTAGAATATCTAACATTTGTTTAATTTTCACTGAAGTAAGAAAAGGACTTAATGCTAAAATATCTGTCGTAGCGATAGATGATCGATTCAAAATACCGGGTTTAAACAATGCATCTATTTCTTCTCTTTTCAAAAATGGAGCAAGAGCAATCCAATCTTGAATAGTTAACCTCTCTGAAATTGCTTCAAGCTTCTCAACAATAAGACTCGTATCAACAAATGGAGCTAATTTAACTAAGGCGTTGGCAGAGAATACAAACTGTTCGACAATTTTTGTTAGTTTTTTAGGTTTTACGAGAGCTGCTGCATCAATAATAAATGCCTCATCCAGTACTTCCGTGCCCGTTTCTTGAATCATTCGGACATTTTCAGCTGTATAACTACTGTTCAATAACTCGTCTAAAGAGATCTTCAAAATATGTGATAAATCACATAACTTTTCAATATCTGGCATCGACTGTCCTCTTTCCCAATTACTGACAGCTTGATAACTCACATTTAACAGATCGGCTAACTCCACCTGTGTCAGATTATTGACTTTTCTTGAATCCGAAATTTTTTTACTAATATGTTCCTGATTAAAAGTAACCATAAAACTCCCTCCTTTTATAGTTTAACTTTGACAAAAAAATTCTTTGCTTTTGGTGAAATGACTAAACAATTCTGTTATGAGGCAGGTTTTAGTCCAGATATCGCTTTTGAACTTGAAAGCTTTGATTTTATCATCAAATTAGTCAATGTAGAATTTGGTGTAACCCTTGTATCTCATTCATGGCAATTAATCAATAATCTTCAATTACCTCCGCTTATAACGATCGATTCACCAAAATGTCAACGAACGATTTGGCTGTCTTGGGTCAAAAAAAGATATCAAACTAAAACTACTTTAGCATTTAAAGAATTTGTTCAAAACTATTTTCTTAATGAATATTAAAAACAGTGACCTGAATAAAGTCTGTTTCAGTAGATAGACTTTATTCAGGTCACTGTTTTGACAAGTAATTTAAGAAAGAAATAATTCCGATTCTCCAAAAATTTCTAATAAGGCTTCATGCATAATCACTCGGTCTCTCTGCATTAAAAATTGTTGTTGTTCTGTCTGAGAAACTTGTTCCATTAGTAATTGCATTCCCGAAAAAAATGGATACCATTTGATACTTAATCCGTCCACCTTTTCATGAAAGTCCAATAACTGCTTCTCTTTCTCTTTTCTAACTTCTGCTAAAAATATATAATTAATCTGTTTGTATTTTTGTTTATGCCGTAATTCAACAACCGTTTTTAACTGACTAATGATATCACAAGCATAACCTGTTTCTTCTTTGACTTCTCTTAAAAAAGCTTCTGCTGGGCTTTCATCGATATCCATCTCACCACCAGGTAACGAAAAGAGCTGATATCTTTTAAAATTTTCAATCAAAATCTCCTTTGATTGATTAAGAACAATCCCTCTGACTTTAAATCTTACTTCATCAAAGTTAACTTCTGTTTCTACTTGAAATTTATCACTAATTATAATCTGATTCATTTAATCCCTCGCTTAAAATTTGATAATTCCCATCAGCATTAAAATAGGAAAGATAATCGTTGGCAATGTAGAAATGAGATTTACAAGAAAGTGTGCTACTACCACCGGAAATAGTCTCTTTTGGAAATGAACAATTATACCCGAACCAATTCCCCATGAAGTAAAGGCAAAAAAGTAAATAATTGCCCCATAAAAACTGCTTGCAAAGAAAATATGCTGTAAACCAAAGACAACGGATGATAAAACAATCGTCAGTGAAATCGAAAGCTTTTTCGATAAACGTGTCTGCACATATCCGCGAAAAATCAGTTCCTCTGTAGGTGCATTAATCGGTGCAAATGTTATGACAGTTATCACTCCCAAAATCAGCAGGATAATTGGTTTCAGAACAATTTCATTTTCTGGATTGTAAAAGATTGTTTCAAAAGCTTGGAACATTTGATTTCCAAACAAAAACCATGCACTGAGCATAATCGTAGCAATAAATGGTATAAATAATACAAATTGCCAACCAATTCCTCGCAAAAGTTCCATAAACAATTTATTTTTTCGAGGTTTTAAAATGTCCGTCAATGATTCACCTTCTGATTTCAACATTCTTTTAACAACGGTTAGACAAATCAGATTGACAGGAAATAAGCTGATAGTCGCATAGAGCATTCCTGGTGGAAATTTAACTGTGTCATTAACCAGTAGTTTTAAGAACAACCACGTAATGATTGAAAAAATAAAGATTAAAGCAATTCTTAACGCTAAAAGGAATAGTGCTCTGTTAACTAGCTGTTTGTCCGAGTGTTCAGTTCTATTCGGATTTTTCATAAAAATCCTTCTCTCTTTTTTAAAGTAAATTATGACACAAATAGTATATTCCAAAATATTTTCATTCCATCAAAAAAATCAGTAATTTCTTACTGGCTCAATTCTTTCTCTGTTTTTAATTCTTCTAACTCATTAGAAATAACTCGTTTTCTTTCGATCATAAATTGAACAAATCCAAGGATAAATGGTAATAGATAGGATGCAAACCGATACAACAATAATGATGATACGGCATCTACAGTTCCTACAACTGGAGTGAAAAGGTACAAATAAACAAATTCAAAAGCCCCTATTCCTGCCGGTGAAGGAATCACACCTGATAATACCAAAGTAAAACTAACTAAAGAAAAAATCAATAAGAAATCAATCTCATTTTGACCATCCATCAAACAAATAAAAGGAATAATATACCACAATGCAAGTTTAATCATACTAAGTAAATAAACTCTTATAAGCGCTGTTCGATCTTGCAAGACGGTTGACACTGTTTCTCTTAATGAATAGATTTGTAAATTAACTCTATCAATTACCTCACGAAATTTAGCTTTTTTAAAAAGTCGATTGCAGATAATGATAAAAATAACTTGTAGATTGGTACTAAGTGATATGACTAAAAAGAACAGGATAATAGCTAGGGTCATCAGCATCCCTAGTAGAATAAATGGAATACTATTTGGTGCATGGGTGTAAATTAAAGAAAATTGTAAAATAAAAGCAATAATTCCGTAGGTCAATATAGCCGCTTTATGCATAATCATATGCAGTGAAGTCACACCCATTCCCTGTGAAACTTTCAGATCTTTTCGATTGTAAAAATTAACTTCTGAAACTAAGGTTCCTGCTCCAAAAGTGATGACACGGTAAAAAGCAACATACCAAGTAGTCAATACCCCATCAAAAATGCGAAACTTTCTAGAAAAACTGCTCACAATTTCCTTAATTGACCAACCGTCAAAAAATAAGTTTGCCAATCCCAAAAGGATAATGGCCAGCAAAATCAATGGATTGGTTGTAGTCAATTCTTGAAGAATTTCTGCTAAAGAATTTTGAACTAAGTATATTATAATCGCAAAAGCGGCTAATAAAATAACAATATTTATAATAAATTTTGTTCTTTTCTGTGTATTCATATATAACTCCTGACTAAAGCTAATAAACCAATACTAAAAAGAATACCCATCAAAAAACAAACTAAAAACTTTTTCTTACGTGTTTTATGATGAAATACTTGTCTAGCAATTAAGCCACCTAAACCACCTCCAACAATTCCCATAAATAGTAAATTCGCTTCTGGAATACGGCTTCTTTTTTTTATCGCTTGTCTCTTATCATAGCCCATTAAAGCAAACACATAAATATTAATCACAAGTACATAAATTAATGCTGCATGGCCGACTGCTTCTGACATGTTTTTCCTCCAATCCTTTAAACTAATACAATTACGGAATAATCATCTGAATACGTTGTTGAATCACTTCTAGTTTAACTGGTAAATCATCTGTTGGATCTCCGTCCGTTCTAGTTGCAATCTTTTTCTCTATTGTTAAAGACTTAATTAGTGCTTTTTTTGCAGAAAAATGAACGACATTATGCACCTTAACATAATCTTGTCTCGAAAGTCGAGGAATATTTCGAATAAATTTCCAACGACGTAATTTAGGAATAATCGTGAAGTGCATTAAACCATCATCCACTGCGGCTAATGGATCAAAGTTTGTAAATCCACCCACAGAGTTTGTCATATTAATAGTAAGCAAATGCATTTCTCCTTCCCAATTTTCTGTATCCGTTTGTACAGAAACTGGATAGGTTCTTTGCTTAAATAGCAATCGGAAAAAACGCCGCATAAACGCAAATGGTCCAAACTTTTGTTTCTCTTCCTGTGTGACTTTTGATGCAGTATCCGCTAAAATTCCTACTGTCATTGTTGAAATCATTACCTCATCATTTAATGTGGCGAAGTCAATCTGACGGGTATTTTCAGTAAAAATAGTGGCTGAGGCTTGTTCTTGATTTAAAGGAATTTCCAAGACTCTGGCTAGATTGTTCACTGTACCTCCAGGAATTAGTCCTACTTTCAGATGAGGGAGTTGCTCTTTAAACATTCGAATTACATGATGAACCGTTCCATCACCACCAATAATCACCAACGTATCAATTTTTGCAGCTTCTGCTTTTTCACGAATATTATCTTCATTTACATCCGCATTGGTTACTTGTAAGACAATTTTTTCTACGCCTTTTTCAATTGCTAATCGTTGGAATCTCTCTGCAATTTCCCTACCTTCGTTTTTTCCTGAAGTGTCATTATAAATTACCATGATTCTCATCGTAATCACCCCTAAAAAAAGATAGTAAAGTTCCATTAGACTTTACTATCTTTTAGACTATTTTGCAACTAACTCAGCGATTTTAACAATGACTGCTGTTGCTTTTTCCATAGATTGAACAGACACATACTCAAAGCGTCCATGCATGTTTTCACCACCGGCAAAAATGTTCGGAGTCGGAATGCCCATAAAGGAAATTTTTGATCCATCAGTTCCTCCACGAACAGGTTCAATCATCGGTTCAATGCCAACTTCTTTCATTGCCTCAGCAGCAACATCAATAATGCTCATATCTTTTTCAATGATTTCTTTCATATTGTAGTATTGATCATACATATGAATCGCTACACGTTCTTGGTCAAAAGCTTGATTCATTTTATCTTGGACTTCCGTAATCAACGCTTTACGACTTTCAAATTTTTCACGATCATGGTCACGAATGATGTACACCAATTTTGCTTCTTCTGTCGTTCCATTCAAGGCCATTAAGTGGAAGAAGCCTTCATAACCATCTGTTTTTTCAGGAACTTCATCAGCAGGTAATTGATTATGAAAATCAATCGCTAGTTGTAAGGCATTAATCATCGTATTTTTAGCCGTTCCTGGATGAACGTTTTTTCCGTAAATCGTAATCTCTGCTTGAGCAGCGTTAAAGGTTTCGTAAGTTAATTCACCCATTGGACCTCCATCCATAGTATAAGCAAATTGCACATCAAAGTCTGCTACGTCAAACTTATCTGCACCTACGCCAATTTCTTCATCAGGACCGAAAGCAACTTTCACTTCACCATGTTTAATTTCAGGGTTAGCCAGTAAAATTTCCATCGCTGTCATAATTTCAGCAATCCCTGACTTGTCATCCGCACCTAATAAAGTGGAACCATCAGTTGTTACTAAAGTTTCATTTGTATAATTTTTTAAGTTAGGAAAATCATTGACTGTTAATACATATTTTCCTGCTTTGTCCAAAGGAATATCCGATTCACCATCGTAATTTTCGACAATTTGAGGATTAACATTCACAGCATTAAAATCAGCAGTGTCCATATGAGCAATAAAGCCAATCGCTGGAACTTCTTTGTCTGTATTCGCTGGTAAAGTTCCAATAACAAAACCATTTTCTTCGTTATAATGAACATTTGATAGACCTAGCTCTTCTAATTCAGCTTTTAAAGTTTGGGCAAAATCAACTTGCGTTTGTGTAGACGGTGTTGTTTTGCTTTCTGGATTTGAACGTGTTTCTGTTTTAACATAGCGTAAAAAACGAGGCAATAAATTTTCGTACATATTTTTCTCTCCTTAGTAATTTTCATTTAGACAAGAACTCATCTAAATTGAAAAGGGTTGGTATTTGTTTCTGATGGAATAATATCGATATCCCAGTCGGCTTCTTTTTTCCATTCATTCATTTTTTCAACAAATTTGGGAATACAGACTACTTCAATGTTATGCCCCGGATCAATAACTGTCAATCCATTGGTTTGCATATCATGAGCTGTATGATAGTATACATCTCCTGTAATATAGACATCCGCCTCTGCTTTTAAAGCCTCGGGATAGAAATCCCCACCAGATCCTCCACAAATGGCCACAGTTTGAACCATTTCTTTTGAATGAGTGGCTTCAATTAATCGTAGGCCATCAATTTGAAAGGTATCCTTCACTTTTTGAGTAAATGCTTCAATGGTAACCGGTACAGATAATTTTCCTACACGACCGATTCCGTAGGTTTTCGGAGGATTGTCTAATTTGATCAGATCAAAAGCAGGTTCTTCATATGGATGAACTTGATACATCGCTGATAGCAACTGATTTTCAAGTGTTTCTGGATAAATGACTTCAATTCTTTCTTCCAAAACCTCTTCTGCTTTGCCGACTGCACCAATCGTTGGATTTGCTTTCTCAGTCGGCGTAAAACGACCAGTCCCTTTCATCGAATAACTTGTATGATGATAATTCCCTTGATTTCCTCCACCTGTATCACCTAAACTCTGACGCATCTTATCAGCATCGAATTCTGGTACATAAGTGACTAGCTTTTTAAAGCCAATCTCATGGGTCAGTTTTAAATAACCTGTAACTTCTACTTCCAACATTTCACAAAACCAATCATTTAAGCCATCTTCAATAATATCCATATTGGTATGCGCTGCATAAACAGAAATATTATTTCGTAATAAGTCAATGTACATTTTTGTCTGCAAATCATCTTCTGTTAATCGACTGATGGGACGAAAAATTGGTGGATGTTTGGCAATAAGTAAATCAACTTTTTTATCAATCGCTTCTTGAACAACTTCTGGACGAACGTCTAACGTCATCATCACACGCTGAATTTCTCGATCAAGGGTTCCAATGTGTAAGCCACATGGATCTCCTTCTTCTGCCAGCCACAAAGGACAATATTCTTCAAAGCGACGAATAAATTCTTTTCCTGAAATACTCATCCTAACATCTCCTCAATCCACGCAACTTGTGTTTTCATTTCTTGAATTTTTTCTTTTGGTTTTTCTTCGGCTTTCTCCAATTCTTGTAAAACACGTAGGCGGGCTTTTAATTCTCGTTGCCATTTTTTTCGAAAAATTTCATCAGGATTTTTCATTAAGATCGGACCAAAAAACAATTCTTGTTCACTATACGTTTTTCCATAATTTTTTTCAGCTACGATAATTTCGTAAATTTTATTGTTTTCTTCTAAAATTTCTTCTTGAATCATTTGATAATCATTTTCAACTAGCCACTCTCGCAAAGTTTTTTCACCAATATTTGGTTGTAAAATTAATCTCTCATCCCCATTAATTCGATTATTTGATACACCTTTTTCTAAAATCGAACGGATAAGTGTTCCACCCATTCCGGCAATCGTAATAGCATTAATTTCGTCGTCAAGTTGAACTGCATCTAATCCATCTGCTAAACGTACATCAATTCGATCAGACAACGAACTTTTACGTACTTGTTTCTTGGCAGATTGATAAGGCCCTTCAACGACTTCTCCGGCAATTGCATAAGAAATTTTATCTTGAAGCATCAACGCCACTGGTAAATACGCATGATCTGAGCCAATATCAGCTAATCGGGCATTTTTTGGCACATGAGCTCCCACTCTAGCTAATCGTTTAGACAAATCTTGTTCATTCATTGTTAACCCTCGTTCCTACTCTTTGTTTAAAGTATAAATTTTAGTTTAAATTTCCGTAATATCACACGAAAAATTCTCTTAGCATGATTTGGTCATGGGTAAGAGAATTTTAATCTATTGAACCAATTCGACAGACTTAATAGAATTTCCAGCTAGTTGAGGTGGAATAGACATCGTCATCACAGGTATTCCCGTAAGTACAACTTCCACTTCTTTGCCATTTTTCCAATCATTTAAGTCAATATGTTCAGTGTCAATAGTCATACCAACACCCATATCTTGAAAGTTATTAACAATTCCTTCTGGATCTTCAATCGCCTTAATTTCTTCCAGAAAAATAAGCATGTCCTTTTCATTTGTTTCTGGATCAAACTGTAATGTTCCTCTAAAAACTGTCTGACTTTCACTTTCTAAATCTGTCGTCTCACTTATGTTCTCACTGGATTGGGAACCATTAGTATTTGGTGCAGCACAAGAAGTTAATAAGAAACAGCAATTGTTAATATTAGATATTTTTCATAGGATTCTCCTTATGAATTACGTCTATTTTTTCCAGTCATTTGAACTTCTTTGGTCAAGTAACGGATTCTTTCCATAATTCGTTTAGCTTTTAGAGGTTCCTCTTCACCTCTTTGAGTAATGGACAAGTGTTCTTCCAGCTCCAACATCGTAAAGTTAGAAGTAAAGAATGTGGGAAGTTGTTCTTGCATACGATATTGTAAAATGACACCAAATACTTCATCACGAATCCAACTACTCATTGAATCTGCACCAATATCATCCAACATTAGTACAGGGGCTTTTTTTATTACTTCAATTTTTTCATTGACCTGATTTTTACCGATTGCTTGTTTCATGTCTACAGCAAAAGTAGGGAAATGTAATAGCGTCGTCGAATGTCCAGCTTCTGCCAAATAACGAGCAATTGCTCCTAATAGATAGGTCTTACCAATTCCAAAACTCCCCACTAAGTACAAGCCTTTATGGAATTGTTTTGGATTGTCCAAATATTCTTCAAGAAAGTCCATTGCCGCTACTAAGGCTTCCCCTCTACCTGGTGTTTGATCATAGGTGGCGATTCTAGCATCCTGAATATCTTTAGGCATATTCAAAGCTTGAATTCTGCCACGAATTTCTTCCTGCTGTCTTCTTACAAGTAACTCTTCTGTCGGCACATAGGTCACATCCACTGAATGATAGTTTAATATCAATTGTGGTTCATACCCTGGAGCAATCATTGATGGATCGTTTATTTCGAATTTTCGTTTTTCTTGAACATATTCATACATCTTTGCATAACTTCTTTCGATGTCTTGTTGCGTCAATTGATCTTTATGCTCATCCAAAAAGTTCTTTACTTCGGAATTTTCCATTACCTCGGTAATCATCTCTTCAAATCTTGCACGATAATTTTTGCGGTTTAATAATTGGTTTAAATCTTTGCCAATCTCTTTCACTAGCTATCACCTTCTTTACGTTGTAAAAATTTTTGTAGTCTTTGATTAATTTCAGCTTGTTTCTCTACATCCTCGATTTCTTCCATTGGGTTTTCTACCCAATCAGGAAGTTTTTCTTTCCTAACTGGTTTCCGATAATTCCCTTGATTATTCGTTCGTTGAGGTTTTGTTTGACGAGTTTTAGCTTCTTTCACTAACTGACGAACATGCTGAATAGCAGCCTCTGGACTTTGAATGCCTAATTCAGACCAATCCGTCGCAATTTTATTAACAAAATTAGACTGCAAGGAACTATTTTTTTGAACCACAAGAACATAATGCATTAACACATTGATGACACTATTTGGTAAAGGACTTTTTTCAACTAAAGATCTCAATAGCCATTGTTCAGAGTCAGTAACAAAGCTGTGCTTTTCTTGCTTGATAGCTTGTAAGAAGTCCGTTGGTGCAGTCGTTTCACTCATATCAATCAATTCAATATCTGCTTCTGTGAATCCTGTTTGACGAAGGGTATTAAAGCGTCTTATTTTAGCATCACCAGACAAAGTGATAGCTTCTTTTTTCACTGATGTTCCTTGGCGTCTCTGAATGAGACTAGCCAACTGGCGTTGATCCACCATCCCATCATTTAGTGAAACAACTTCTGCCATTAAATTCACTAAAGTTAGTTCATCAAATCCATATAAATTAGCATATAAGGTTAACTGTCTTTTGAATTCAAAGGTAAAGTTTTCGGCAATAATATATTTTTTATGAGCAATATCTAATAAGAATTTCCAATCCAATTTATCGTCTAAAGTAATAGAAGGCTGCGATTGTTGCTGATAACTTTGAGAGATTCCCTCGAGTTTCTCTTGTTTTTTAAGAAACGCCTCTTGATCCAATCCTCCATAAATATCACTGAAAGTTGCTGTGATTTCTTGATACTCTGATACATCTATTTTTTTAGGTTTAAAACGCTCCACTAATTGGTTAAATTTACGTTCTCCTACTTGATTCCAGAGCAAATAACTGTACATCTCATCTTTGATAAAGGCTTGTGGATGTAGTGGTTCTTCTAGCTGATATAAAAACATCCGATCAAACTCTGGATCTTCTTTCATAAAAACAGATAATAAACCAACAGCTTCTAATTTTTTTCGAGCTTCCAGAAAATCAGGCAAACCAACATTCAGTGCATTTAAAATATCAATGTGCACAAATTCGTTTTCCTGTCGATCTCCTTGATCTCCTAACAAGGTATAATAAAGGGCCAACGCATTTTGTCCAATGATTGGTTGATACAAGTAAAGTAACCCATCATTTCCCTCTTCGGTTATAGGAAGACATTTAAATACTTGATAAATATGATTTGGTTTAACTTCTTCCCATGCTGACTTCACGATAGCCCTCCTTCTTTTTAATTTACATGATATCTTAATTTGTTTTCGCTTTATCAACGATGTCTTGTAATTCTTTCAAGAATACTGACATGTCTTTAAATTGACGATAGACACTCGCAAATCGAATATAGGCAATTTCATCTAAATTGACTAATTCTTCCATCACATATTCACCTATTGCCGTGGAAGAAACTTCATTTTCACCTAATTCACGAATCTTTGCTTCTACATGATCCACTATTTGCTCCATCTGTTCCATTGCTACTGGACGTTTCTCTGCGGAACGAATCAAGCCACGTAATACTTTTTCACGATTAAATTCTTCTCTCGCACCATTTTTCTTAATTATTAACAGAGGTGTTTCTTCTAGTCTTTCAAAAGTTGTGAATCGGAATCCACAATTTTCGCACTCTCTTCTGCGTCGAATCGCGCGACCATCATCCGCTTGTCGACTATCAATAACACGAGAATTATTATGATGACATTTTGGGCAATGCATAATTCCACCTCATTTATCTTGATTTATTTTGAATTTTTTAGTTTAAAATTAAATTTACCTTCTTATATTATAACACGTTTCTCTTATTTTCTAACAGTCAGACAGAAAAAAACTCTAGAAATTCCTAGAGTTTTTTTAGAATGATTCATTTAATTTTCTGCAAAATTTTATACGATTAGACTTCGGTAATCAGATTTTGTTCCTGTAACCATTTATTTACTTGTTGCTTCGTTTCTTCTAAGGTTCCTTGATTATCGAAAACAATATCGGCTTGCTCTTTTTTTAACTCAATTGACACTTGGCTTGCAATTCGTTGCTTAGCTTCTTCTTCTGTCAATAGATTTCTGGCCATCAATCGTTCTAATTGTATATCTTCTGATGTATAGACAACTGCAACTTGATCCATCACATGACAATAATTTGCTTCAAATAATAAAGGGATATCTGCAATGACTAAAGATGATTGTTGTTGTTTTGCAGCTATTTTTTTTGTTATCTCAGCCCTTAGAATTGGATCTAGAAGTCGATCTAATTGTCGTCTTTCTTTGGGATTGGCAAAAATCAGTTGCCCTAATTTTTTACGATCCAAGCTACCATCCCCTGAAAGAATTTCTTGACCAAAATGAGCGATAATCGCCAATAAACCTGGTTGTCCAGTTTCAACCACTTGGCGAGCTACCTGATCAGCATCCACAATGGGGAAACCATATTCACGAAAAAAGTTAACCACCGTACTCTTTCCAGTTGCGATACCGCCAGTAAGACCTAACACCATTCCCATTACTTACTCTTCCTTTCGAATTTGGCAATTCGGACAAAAATGCGTTCCACGTTGGGCGACTTTGGTTTTAACAATTGCTCTGCCACAATGTTCACATGGCAGCCCTGTTTGTCCATAAGCATGTAAAGAAATTTGAAATTTCCCAGCTTCTCCTAAAGCATTGGCATAAGAGCGAATTGTTGTTCCACCAGCAGCTACAGCTCTTGCCAAAACTTCGATGATTGCATGGTATAAGTTTTCGGTTTCAGCTTCATCTAGAAGTTTTGCTGAAGTCTCTGGATGAATTTTTGCTTGCCACAACGCTTCATCCACATAAATATTACCTAATCCAGTCACAATTTTTTGATCAAGTAATAGTGGTTTTATCGATTTATTCGATTTAGATAATTGTTGTCTGAAGGGTTCTAACTTAAAAACATCTGGTGTTGGTTCAGGACCTAGTTGTTGAATTCCTTTATAGATATTTGCCTGATTTTTACCCACTAAGTCAATACGACCAAATTTTCGCACATCGTTATAGTGTAAGGTGGAGCCGTCAGAAAAATGAAAAACCACATGAGTATGCTTCCCAATTATCTCTTTTGTTTCCTTAGGGAAAAACTCATATTTCCCCTCCATTCGCAAATGAGAGATCATATCATAATCAGACCATTTAAAAATCAAAAATTTCCCTCGGCGATGTACGTCTTCTAATTGTTGATTAACCAGAGCGTGTCTGAATTCATCCACACTAGGAGCTTCAATAATTCTATTCCAAAAAACATCTATTGAAGAAACCTTTTTTCCTTTTATTAATTGTAAAAGACCTTTTCTTACAGTTTCAACTTCTGGTAATTCTGGCAAAAAGTTTCACCTCTCTATTTTGCTTCATACCATGTCTTGCCCCAGCTACTGTCGGTAACCAGTGGTACACTTAATGACACGGCAGATTCCATGACTTCCTTCACTAGTCTATCAAGTGTCTCTAACTCACTTTCAGGCACTTCAAAAACTAATTCATCATGTACTTGCAATAACATGGTTGCTTCTAATTTTTCTTCTTCCAAACGTCTATTTAATTCAATCATCGCAATTTTTAGAATATCCGCAGCACTTCCTTGAATTGGAGAGTTAATCGCTGTTCTCTCAGCAAAAGAACGAATATTGAAATTACGAGAATTAATATCCGGCAAATAACGACGACGATGATATAGAGTTTCAACATACCCTTTGTCTTTTGCCTCACGCACAACGCTCTCCATATATTCTTTTACGCCAGGATAACGAGCAAAATACGTATCAATGTACTGCTGTGCTTCTTTTCTAGTAATCCCTAAATTTTGAGATAAACCATAGTCAGAAATTCCATAGACAATCCCAAAGTTAACAGCCTTCGCTTGGCGGCGCATGTTTGGAGTGACATCTTCTGCCTTGTCAATGCCAAATACCCTCATTGCTGTACTAGAATGGATATCTTGCCCTTCTACAAAGGCAGCTTTTAAATGTTCATCATCTGAGATATGTGCTAATACACGAAGCTCAATTTGTGAATAGTCAGAAGAGTAAATGACCCAATTTTCTTTACGCGGAACAAAGGCTTCACGAATTTTACGTCCTTCTTCTAAACGAATCGGGATGTTTTGCAAGTTAGGATCAACTGAACTTAGACGTCCCGTTTGTGTTAGTGTTTGAACGTAACGGGTATGAATTTTCCCATCGGCTTGAATCATTTTTAAAAGACCCTCAACATAGGTAGATTGAATTTTTGAAATCTGACGATACGTTAAAATATCTTCTACCACAGGGGCTTGTTCTTTTAATTGCTCTAAAACATCCACAGCAGTTGAATAGCCTGTTTTTGTCTTTTTAATGACAGGAAGACCCATCTTTTCAAATAAAATAACACCTAATTGTTTTGGAGAATTTAAATTGAATTTTTCACCAGCTTGCTCATAAATTTTTTCTTCAATTTCTTGCAACCTTAGTCCAAATTCGCCTTTCATTTGATTTAAGCGTTGTGCATCCACGCGAATTCCAGTGATTTCCATTTTAGCTAAAATACTAGATAGAGGAAATTCCATTTCATTAAACAAGGTAGTTTGATCTTTTTCAGCCAATTCTGTTTCCAATTTTTCTGATAAAAATTCAATTGCTTTGACTTTACGAGCAAGATGAGCAAAAAAGACTTCTTCATCTTCTGGTAAACCTTTTTTAGCGCCTCTACCATAAATCGTGTCATCTGATTGGATATCCGTATAACCATAATGTTCTGCAATATTTGCAATATCATTGCTATTGTCATTGGTGTCTAGTAAATAAGCAGCTAATAAAACGTCATAAGTGATTCCTTTTGGTTGACCAATGTATCGACTCATCGCTACTTGCGTTCGTTTACTATCAAATACTTTTTTATGCATGCTTTCATCAAAAAGCCATGATTGAAAAGTTGGATTTTCGAAAATCCCTTCATTGTTGCTAACATAGATTTTTTTGTTCGTTCCCCAAGCAACTCCCACAATATCTTCAATGTGGTAATTATCGCCTAACATTTCAATATAAAAAGAAGTATCTGTTTCAAACATTTCTGAGTTAATATCTTCAACTACTTCGAATAAAATGTCTTCCATTTCTTCTTGAGTATCCACTACATTTAATTTTTCAAGAAAAGTTTTAAAGTTCATTTCTTTATAAAAAGGAACCAGTTTATCTAAATCTTTTCCATCATATTTTAATTCATCAATTCCAATAGTCACTGGTGAATCTACATTTATTGTAGCTAGCTTTTTAGAAAGAAAAGCTTGTTCCCGATCATTAATTAGATTTTCTTTCATTTTGCTTTTCTTTAATGTATCAATGTTTTCATAAATTCCTTCAACAGTCCCAAACTCTTTTAATAACTTAATCGCTGTCTTTTCCCCGACTTTAGTTACTCCGGGAATATTATCAGAAGCATCTCCTGCAAGTCCCTTCATGTCGATAATTTGAATCGGAGATAAGCCATCATATTTTCCAGCAATATGAGCAGGGGTATATGATTCAATTTCACTCACACCTTTGACTGTAATATCTACTGTCACATCTTCGGTTGCTAGTTGAGTTAAATCTCGATCTCCTGTTAGGATAACCACATCAAATTGTTCTTTATCTACTTGATTAGCTAAAGTGCCGATAATATCATCAGCCTCGTAATTCTCCAATTCATAGTGTTTTACTCCTAAACCAGTAATTAATTCTCTAATATAGGGCATTTGTTCTTTGAATTCGCTAGGTGTTTTTGCACGCCCACCTTTGTATTCATCATACCATTCGTTACGAAAAGTTGTTTTTCCAGCATCAAATGCTACTAATACATGGGTAGGTTTTTCTTTATCCATAACATTTTCAAACATATTATTAAATGCATAAATTGCATTCGTATGTAAGCCACTGTTATTTTTAAATCTCTCCAAAGAGTTATGCAGTGCAAAAAAAGCACGAAAGGCGACACTATTTCCATCAATTAAAAGTAATTTATTTTTTTTCATATTTTAAGCTCCTCGCTTCAAGCATTCTTCTTTATTTTAACAAAGAAATCACTCCAATGCGATTATTTAAGAAAAAAACTCCTTGTTACTATCTTCAATCAAGCAAAAACATAAAAAACTTCCAGTTCATCTGTCCGTAAAAGCGACTCATTACCAGAGACCGCTCTAAGCCTCCTTCTAAGGAGTCTCAAAGCTTTCGGCGTTCAAACACATTGTAGGAAGTAGAAAATCACTTCTTCCAACAATGTATAATTCATCCTCATCTTTAGCTGGTGATGAGTCCTTTTCCTACCAGCTAAACTTCCAGTTTTTGAAATTCATCTTACTTGAAAATTACCAGAGAAAGACTAGATAGAAACCGGAAGAATAAATGAAGTAATTTCCTTGTCGTGTGTCAAAGAGCTGAATTAATTACGTTGACTTAATGCAATTAGGATTTAGTCAACGTTTCAAAGAGACTCTGTCAAGAAGCTCGTGACAATTTCACACAATAAGTATAATTACGGAGTTTTATTCTGGAAGTTTCATATACTATTAGACTTAGTTGTAAATTGTCGAATACAAAATAAGGATGTATGACTTAGAAAGTCGCATATCCTCATAATTGAATTAGTTTGTTAAACAAAATATTTATTAATCTTTCACTTCTTCGCTAAGATTCGTACTTACAGGAGGTTGAACCATGACAACGGCATCTAATACGCGTTTTTCATCCTCATTTATCGCTTCGACAGAAACGGTAATTACATCTTTTCTTTTATCGACTTTAATTACTTCAAAGTCAAAAGTTAATGTTTCATAATGGTATACAGGTTCAATAAAGTTCACAGAAAAATTCACTACATGTGAACCTGGACCAGGTAAATGCTTCGAAATAGAACTGGTTACAATTCCCATCAACATAATAGATGGAACAATTGGTTTTTCATAACTTGTTTTTTGGGCATAATCATGTTGAATGTATAACGGATTCGCATCATTGGTCAATCCAAGATACAATAACAACTGATTATCTTCAATCGATTCTGTGACCGATAACGATTCACCCTCTTCAATTTCATCTATCGTTTTTCCTAATTTTCTCGGTTTACCTATCAAAATAGCAGTCCTCCAAGTATTCTATTTTCTTATATTTTATCAAAAGCTAAAAAAAGTGCAAGTACAGTCATTTACACCCAATGAAAATAGCCCAATTCAATCAAGAACGGGGCATATACTCATTATAAAACGTTTCTTGTTGTGTTACTCAATAGCGTTTCATAAGCATGTTCAAACTTTTGAACATCTCCTGCTCCCATAAAAATCATCACTGCATTTTCATGATCTAATAATGGTGAGACATTTTCTTCTTTAATCACTTGGCCACCTTTTTGAATTTTGGCACCTAAGTCTTCAATTTTTACATCGCCTTGTGTTTCACGGGCTGAACCAAAAATATTACATAAATATACTTTGTCAGATAAATCTAATGCTTCCGCAAATTCATCCATCAAAGCAATTGTTCTTGTAAATGTATGTGGTTGGAAAACCGCAATAATTTCTTTTTCAGGATATTTTTGTCTCGCGCCATCGATGGTTGCTTTAATTTCTGCTGGATGATGGGCATAATCATCTACAATTGTCATATCTGCAACAATTTTTTCGCTAAATCGACGTTTCACCCCACCAAAAGTAGCCATTTCTTCTGCTACTTTATTCATGTCAAAACCTTCTAAATGAGCAGTAGCGATTACTCCCAGTGCGTTATTAATATTGTGTTGACCAAAAGCAGGTAAAACAAAGTGACCAATCATTTCATTATGGAAATAGACGTCAAAGGCTGAACCTTCTGTTGTACGTACAACATTACGTGCTTGAATGTCATCATCTTCATTTATACCGTAATAATAGATAGGAACATCCGCTTCTAATTTTCTAAGAAATTCATCATCACCATAGGCTAAAATTCCTTTTTTCACTTGATGAGCCAATGTTTGGAAAGCTGAAAAAACATCTTCAATACTCTTAAAGTAATCAGGATGGTCAAAATCAATATTTGTCATAATAGCATAGTCTGGTGAGTAGGCTAAGAAATGTCTACGATACTCACACGCTTCAAAAGCAAATAAATCTGCGTCAGGTTCACCGTGACCCGTTCCATCTCCTATCAAATAACTAGTAGGTCGAATGCCTGTTAAAACATGAGCTAACAATCCAGTGGTACTTGTTTTACCGTGAGAGCCTGTTACAGCAATACTAGTGAATTGTTGAATAAAGTCACTGATAAAATCATGATAACGTACAACTTCTAAACCTAGTTCTCTTGCGCGTACCAATTCTTCATGTGCGTCAGTAAAGGCATTACCAGCAATAACTGTTAAACCTTCATGGATGTTTTCTTCGTCAAAAGGATACAAAGGAATATCCGCTTTTTCTAAATCACGTTGAGTAAAGAAATATTCTTCTACATCAGAGCCTTGAACAGTCAATCCTTTTTCATGTAAAACTAAAGCTAATGAGCTCATTCCAGAGCCTTTGATTCCTACAAAATGATAAGTTTTGTCGTTTAAATTTGTCATATAAATGATCCTCTCTAAAGCTAAATTGGATAATGCAAGTTGAATAATCGTGGTTTCTTTTATCATCATGCAAAAAGCATGTTTACTCCCACTCTATAAAAATTCTATATGGAACTGGCTTACATTATCTTACAAAATAAAAAAAATAGCAACGAGTTTTATCCTCATTGCACTAAGATTTAATCTTTTCTCATTATTTGAGTTTTTAGTGATTTCTATTCTTGATGTCTACAAAATATAAAGCCCTATTCTCAAAGAATAGAAGTAACTAATTAGAAAAAACAATATAATATCATGTAGAAATTTTGCTAGTTTTAAACTAATTAATCCATGAATTAATATTTACAACCAAGGCTAAACGAATATTGAAACTTCCAGAACAAAGCTCCGAAAGTTCCATTGGTCATGCGAGACCGCCACGAGCCTCTCGTAGAGTCTCTTTGGCTGCTGACGTTCAAACGCTGACTAAGTGCTAATCGCACTAAGTCAGTGTAATTCATTCAGCTCTTTAGAACATGAACAATGACTTTCTACGTTTTGTTCTTCCAGTTTTAATACATAACTTACTAATACATATTCGATTAGAAAAAATGTCAAAACTGGAAAACTATCTGGGAGAAAAGACAGACATCGTGAACTAAAAGATGAGGATGAATTACGCCGTGTTGAAAGTAGCAAATTGCTACTTTCAACACGGCGTTTGAGCACCGAAAGGTCTGAGAGCAGAGGCTCAGAACGGTCTCTCACAATGTCTGTTCTTTACGGACAGATAGATTGGAAGTTTTTATTTTCTAGTTTGGCTAAAAATAGTAATAGATTCAAACTTTATTTATTGAAGAAACTTTTATTCTTGGAAATCCGTTACAATCACTGATAAGTAGCTACTTCCCTACTGTATGCACTTGTGCTTTCAGCCATTTTAATTTTCCATGACAATGACCACATACATATTTTGAGGTATTGATTTTTCTGCGTCTTTGCAATAACTTACCGCATTGTTGGCATTGATAGGTGTTCACTGTAATCTTTCTCTGGACAGACGGAGCAAAACGACTACCGCCCGTTTTTGCTAATAATTCTTTAAACTCCCAATCTTTATGCTGATAACCTTTGCCCTCCAGATGAAGATGGTAGTGGCATAGTTCATGTTTAATTATTCCAATAAAAATTTCTTGTCCATGAGCAAGCATTTTGTGATTAAAATCCAAATGATGATCCTTTAAATGATACCGTCCACCGGTTGTTTTCAAGCGTGAATTAAAAATAGCTTGATGCCTAAAAGGTTTCCCAAATGTTACCAGGGAAACCTCTTCCACCAATTTTTGTAATTCTTCTTGGGTCATTTAGATCCACCTGGGTCAAGCATAGTCAAGCTAATTCGTCCTTTATGAACATCCACTTGATCAATCCAAACTGTTACAACATCTCCGACAGATACAACATCTTTTGGATGCTTAACAAATGTTTTACTCAACTTAGAAATGTGAACCAATCCATCTTGTTTGACTCCAATATCCACAAAGGCACCAAAGTCAATCACATTTCGAACCGTTCCTTTTAATTCCATTCCTGGAAGTAAATCTTCCATTGATAAAACATCTTTCCTTAATAAAGGCGCCGGCATTTCATCACGCATATCACGCCCTGGTTGAACCAAAGCTTTAATAATATCAATTACGGTTTCTTTACCTAACTCTAAATGCTTAGCTAAATCAGAGACATTTAATTGATTTAATGCTTCTTTTGCCTCTTCTTCCCCTAGCTCTTTCAGTGGAATATTTGCAATTGCTAAAATCTCTTTAGCTCCCGCATAACTTTCAGGATGAATTCCTGTATTATCTAAAATATTTTTTCCGTTGGGAATTCTTAAGAAGCCAATTGCTTGTTCATAAGCTTTAGGTCCTAAACGAGGAACCTTCTTCAATTGATTTCGTTGGAGAAAGGCGCCGTTTTCTTCTCGATAGTTCACAATATTTTGAGCGGTTGTTTTGTTTAAACCTGAAACATGTTGAAGCAATTGCGGACTAGCGGTATTTACATCTACTCCTACTTGGTTTACCACAGTTTCAACAACAAAATCTAGCTGTTCACTCAAACGTTTTTGTGAGACATCATGCTGATATTGTCCAACACCGACTGCTTTAGGTTCAATTTTCACCAATTCCGCTAATGGATCTTGTAAGCGACGAGCAATGCTAATTGCGCTCCGTTCTTCAACGGGTAAATTAGGAAACTCTGTACGAGCTGTCTCACTAGCAGAATAGACTGACGCACCCGCTTCATTAACAATCACATAAAAAACTTCTCGATTCACTGACTTTAATTGTTCAGCTACGAACTGTTCTGATTCACGACTTGCCGTTCCATTTCCAATTGCTACCATATCTACTTGATATTTCTCAATCAATTGTCTAAAGGCTGGTCCTGCTGCTTGTCTTTTACCAGCGTTAGCGGGTTTATGAGGATAGATGACTTCAATTGCTAGTAATTTTCCGGTTTCATCGACAATTGCTAATTTACAACCTGTACGATAAGCTGGATCAAAACCTAGAACAACCTTTCCTTTTAATGGTGGTTGTAATAATAGATTTCGTAAGTTTTCACCGAAAATTTCAATCGCTTGTTCATCTGCTTTTTCTGTCAATTCATTGCGAATTTCACGCTCTATTGCCGGTCCAATGAATCGTTTGTAAGCATCTTGGTAGGCTTCGATAATAAAAGGTGTTACTGTAGACTGAGTATCTTTAACAATTTGACGTTGTAAATACTCAAAGATTTTTTGTTCATCGGAAATTAAAGAAACTTTTAAAATATCTTCTTTTTCACCCCGATTAGTGGCTAAAATGCGATGCGATACTATTTTATTAATTGACTCAGTAAAATCGTAGTACATTTCATACACAGATTTTTCATCCTTATCCGCATTTTTAATGTTACTTTGATAACTTCCTTTATTAAAAATGTAGCTGCGAATCCAAGTTCTAAACTTAGCAGAGTCACCAAATTGTTCTGCTAAAATCTCATGCACACCTTGTAACGCTGCTTCTGCGGTTTCAACGGTCTCATTTTGGTATTTTTTAGCTTCTTGATAAACATCGGTACTTGGAAAAGTTAATAACCAATCTGCAAAAGGTTGCAGGCCGTTTTCTTTTGCAATCGTCGCCTTGGTTCGTCTTTTTTGTTTATATGGACGATATAAATCTTCTACTTGTTGCATCTTAGTCGCTTTTAAAATATCTGCTTCTAATTCAGGGGTTAGCTTTTCCTGTTCGTCAATTAAACGAACAACTTCTGCTTTTCTTTTTTCTAAATTTTCTAAATAAGTATAGCGCTCTTCAATCTCTCGGATTTGAACTTCATCTAAATTCCCTGTCATCTCTTTTCGATAACGAGCAATAAAAGGAACAGTATTTCCTTCACTTAAAAGTTCTAACACTTTTTGAATTTGATTGCCTCGATATTGATTTAATTCTAATTGAAGCAGGTCAAAAATTTTATTATTTTCCATAAAAGCAAGTTCCTTTCCTGATAATATCTTTCTTATTCTAACATAAAAAAGATTCTTTGACTGAAAGAGTAACATACAAAAATCTCTAGCACCTACTATTTTTGCAGAAGCCAGAGATTCATGTATTTATTTCTAAAAGTCTGGTTTCCAAGCCCCGGCTAAATTTTGATATTCAATATCTTGAACAATACCATGTTTGTCAAAAATAACTCCGTGAACAGAACCACCAAAAACAGCCCCTCCATCAATGCCGATTTTATTATCTGAAAGCCATAAATCTGTTGTTTGCATATCTCCGTGGAGCATTGGAGTTATTGTATGACCAAAGACAATTGTTTTTCCAGTCTTATTTTTTCCTTGATGGAAACTATCTCTAATCCAAATAAAATCTCGGTCGTCTGTATCGTGCCAATCTTTTTTTGTTAAATCAACCCCTGCGTGAACAAAAATATATTTTTCCCATTCATAATATAAAGGTCTGGCAATTAAAAATTCAATTAACTCAGAATATCTAGAACGAATCATCATAGAAATTTCGGTCGGTGAATATTCATCCAAAGCAGCTGGATGTAACAAACTTTCGATAGTTTCTTTTCCTCCGTTTCGCACGTAACCTGTTATCCAATCTTCCGGAGCCATTAAAAACTGCAAAAAATATTCCTCATGATTTCCACGTAAATAGATTGCTCCAAATTGCTCGACTAAATTTTTCCCAAGCAAAAAACAATCTTTAGAATATTTCCCTCGATCATTTAAGTCGCCAATTAAAACGAGCTGATGCTGATGCGGATCAAAATGCTCCAACAATTTTTTAAACAAATCCAACTTTCCATGAATGTCACTAATTACATAAACATATGGTTTCATCGAATTCCCCCTTTTATTCTATCTCTCTATCATAACAAAAATTTTTATTTCTTGTACCCACGAAATAAAAAAAAGCTTCAGCAAAGTTTTTTAACTAAACTGAAGCTTCCATTATTTTATGTTTTTTAATTTCCAGAGACAGCATAGTAGTTTCCATCTGGATCAGCAAAATTAAAGACCATTTGCTCTTCCATTTGAATTAACTCTCCTGCTTCCACATTTAAACTTAGAATTTTTTTGTACAAATCGACAATTTGATTCGATTGGAACATGATAGAAGCAGCATTAGTAGCGACTTCTGGTGAATGTTTTTCAATAAATTTACGGTCATACAAAACAAAATGAGTTTGAGCTTTCTCACTTGGTGCAATCTCAACTACTAAGGTCCCATCTAATTCTTGACGATCAATTACGACAAATTCTAGTGATTGCCAAAAATCCACAGATTTCTGAACATCATCTACATAAATCATTACTTGTAATTCATTCGTAAACATTTGTCTATTCCTCAACTTGCTTATTAAAGTTTAGTTTAATTCCTGGTTTGTCTGTAACAATTTCTGTTACTTCATAGGTTAAACGTTGTAACATATCAAATAATGGTTCCACTAATTCATCAGACTCTTGTTTGTCCATATCATCTGGACCATTGATTTGACGATTCACAATATGATTCACTTGACCAATTGTTCCACTGATAATAAACTCAGGAAAAACGACTTCAAATTGCAAACGAGCTCCTAAGATACAGTTTTCTTTTGGATAATTTTCATCCGGTGCTTTTAATGGCGCGAAGCCGACATTTAATTTTGTTTCAGCTTCTTGTCCAGGTGCACGCATATCAAAATGATAGGCTTCTACGATAGGTTGTTGTCTTTTAATTTCCAAGTTCTTCACTCTCCTTGAAAAAAGTATATCATAAAAAGAAGCACGAACCTATCCGTTTTTTACACAATTCTCAATCAATAACCAATGAATCATTCATCTGTTTTTACTATTTACAGATGAACATGAATTTCAAAAACTTCCAGTCCATTTGTACCAAAAAGTTACCCATTGCCAGAGACCGCTCTGAACCTTCTTATAGATGTTTCAAAGCTTTCGGCGTTCAAACAAAGTGTAAGTAAGTAGTAAAGCACTACTTCCAACATTGTGTAATTCGTCCTCATCTTCAACTGGCGATGAGTACTTTCCCTCCTAATTGGACTTCCAATTTTTGAAACTCATTCTCCAATAAAGAGTACTAAAGAAAAAAACAAGAAACTGTAAGAATAAACGAAGAAAACACCCTTGTTGTGTGTTAAAGAGCTGATTGAATTATTCTGCCTTTGTGTTGTAATACTTAGTCAGAATTTAAACGTCAGCAGCCAAAGAGACTTTGTTAAGAGGCTCGTGGTGGTCTCACACAACAAGGCTATTTTCAAAGTTTTGTTCTGAAAGTTTCTATTCACTGTTAATTTTGAACTTTAAGTGAAATACAAATATACAAAAGAATGCTCTTACCAGATGTGTATGCTGAAATAGGATTATCTCAAAAAGAAGAGTGGTTAAAGAAGTAAATTAACTGAATAAATAAAAAAAGTTAAACCACGTTTTTTTAAAACGAGTTTAACTTTTTTATTACGTATTTTTGAGATAGTCTAAGGCATCTTGGAATGTTTTTACTGGAACGATAACCATATCAGAATCAATCTTTTCCATAGCTTCCAAAGCTTCTTCATAATTGGTTTTATAATTAGGATAGTTACTTTTTTCTTCTTCGCTCAATTCATCATTCGGTGCAAAAAAGACTTCTACGCCTTGTTGACTAGCACTGGCAATTTTTTTGTCAATGCCACCAATTCGACCAATTTCACCTGATGAGTTAATTGTACCTGTGCCTGCAATATTTTTCCCTTTTCGTAAATTATCGCCAGTTAATTGTTCGTAGATTTCTAAAGTAAACATCAAACCAGCGGAAGGACCACCAATGTTTTCTACATGAAATTCAATCGTATCTTCAGATTCAATTTCCGTATGGTCTGTTAAGGTAATGCCGATACCCGCTTTTTGATTACTTGGTAATTCAATCAATTTCGCCTTAACTTCCTGTTCCTCGTTATCTCGCACAAAAGTAACTGCAACTTCATCACCAATTGTTTTTCCCTGAACATAAGACATGAATTCTTCATTGTTTTCAAAACTGTGTCCATCTACTTTTGTCACCGTATCTCCCACTGAAATTTGTCCAAAAAAATTAGATTCGGGTAACACGTCCATTACGTAAACGCCTTTATATTCAAAAGTATATGGTCGATTGGCATATTTTAAAGCTTGTTCAATGGCATTATTTTGAGAGGAGTCCATATAAAATCGTTGCATTTGACTGTATTCCTCGTCGGTGGTTCCGCCAAATAACTCATCTTCAGAAATAATATCTTGAAACGAATTAAATTTAGCTCCTATAGCTGTTACAACGGAGGCCTGACGAATGCCTACAGAAGTGAGGGAAAAAGACCCTGGATTCTCATCAGTTTGCCCGTTGACTGTAATCAATTCTTTTAAATCAATGGTAGATCCTGGTTGTTCAATATAATAAGGAATGGGTAAAACGATACTCGCTACCATTAAAGAAACAAAGATAAATACTAGAAAAAACTTTATGGAAGACTTCCTATTCATTTTCATCACGCTTTCTTATGGCTTCATAAACATTTGTTGGTAGATATTTTTTAACATCTCCTCCAAATAAAAGCACTTCTTTAATCAAACTTGAACTAATATGGCTATATTCTGATTTCGAACTTAGTAGAACCGTCTCTATATCCGGTGCCAAATGTCGATTCATTTCCATAATCTCTCGCTCATATTCATAATCTTTAATATTGCGTACGCCTCTTAAAAGAAACTTAGCACCCAATCTTTCGGCTACTTTGACCGTTAGCTCCGTTTCCTGAGAAATGACTTTAACGTTCGGTAGATGTGCTAACGCATCTTCCACTAATTGTACTTTTTCTTCCGTTGAAAAATAAGATTTTTTTGAAGTATTTATAAAAATACCGACAAAAACTTCATCAAAGAGAGCTGCCCCTCTTTCAATTGTATCTAAATGTCCCATCGTTAAAGGGTCAAAACTTCCTGGAAATAAGGCAATTCTACTCATCGTTAATCCTCCTCATCTAGATTAAAATTATTTACTCTTTCTCTTCATTCTGATAGAGAGTAACTGCAGTTGAACCATATGTTTGATAGCGGAACTGAATAAGACTGCCCACTGATTCAGGTAATAAAACATCCTTATCTGTTTCACAAACAACTAAGGCATCTTCTTTTAATAATCCTAATTCTAGCATTTTTTCCATTTGCTTCACAATTTGTTGTTTTGCATACGGTGGGTCCAAAAGAATCAAATCGAATACTTTTTGATCCTCTGCCAATTTTTGAATGGCTTGATTGGCATCCATCTTTAAAGTCAGAAATTTTTCCGGCTCTTTCGTCACTTGAATATTTTCTTGAATGACTTTAATTGCTGGATAACTACGATCTACACAGATTGCTTTGTCCATCCCTCTTGAAACAGCTTCGATGGCTAATCCACCACTACCAGAGAAAAGATCCAAAACTTTTCCTCCATCAAAATAAGGTCCAATCATATTGAATATAGATTCTTTTACTTTATCTGTTGTCGGTCGAGTATTGGCACCCTCTAAACTTTTTAGTCGTCTACCTCGATATTCTCCTGATACAACGCGCATCTTGACTTCTCTCCTTTTTCAATATTTCAAGAAAAAAAGGTTGGTCTCCTAGAGAACTCCAACCTTTTTTCATCATCTATACATTTTCAGCTAAACGTATGGTTGTATTTAGCTCTTCAAACTCATCGTCATCAGCTACTTGAAACGCTGCTTTTGTTCCAATTTTTTCAGCGAAGTTCATTTCAATATCTGGACGATGAGAAATATCTACTTGACGAACAAAATGCAGACGATTTATTTTCTCAACGCTTTCCTCTACTTTTTCTTCGTTCACATATAGCAATACATATTTCATACGGCGTGAAACGTAGTGGATAAATCCAAAACGTCGTAAATTTTTCAATTGGCGTAGGCTATAAACCCAGACAATAATTCCTCGACGTTTTTGAATCTCTAATTCTTCTGAATTATCCGACATGACATTTCCCTCCACAACTTGATTTCGTTTCAAAGAACGGATTTCCTGTATCGACTTTAATCTCATCTGAGATACAATGGGCAATTTTAATACCCATTTCGTCCAATATCCCCTGTAATTCCGTTTCGGAAAAACGAAACTCTGAGACAAGGGGATGCACATCTAATACTCGTTTAGCCTTTCTTAGTGCTCGCTGTTTTTCTCGATAGTCCGGTGCATATTTCCCATATTCAGCAATTCTTTCAAAAGAGGCTTTTTTATCTAAGAAATCTTTACGTACTTCTTGAACAGCAGGATTTTCATAGAGTGATTTTTTGTTCATCAAATAATTTTGATAAGTTTCACTGGAAAGTAAGCGCGTCAAAACATTTTGCATCTGGTCTTCGATTTCAAAAAATTGATCATTATAAATCAAGGTTCGTCACTATCCTCTGTTTGATTTTCTAACTTCTCTAATAAGACTACCATATTCTCTTTTGAAAAGGCAACACCTAATGACTCTACTTCTTGATGCATAAAACGAGTATGTAGATAAGGTGTACTATACCAAGTGAGTATGGTAAATGTTGGATCATAAATAGGCAATTCTAAATAGGCAAGCTCAGCAGAAGTTTGCAACTCATCTAATAGAATTTCTAATTCTACAGAACTTGCTGAAAAAGTTTCAATTAGTTCTCCTCGCTGAATTCTCTGCAATTTTTGAGCTCTTTCAGTCGTTAACAAATTTTCAGCTTCCATAAAGAAGCGACCAAGAAGTTGCTCTGAATTGATTTGAGTCGTTATATCTAATGTAAATTCAGATAATTCATCTCTTTCTCGTAAATATTGAAACATATGCTTACTTAAATTTTGCTTGTTTTGGTTGATAACTTCCCAATCAGCAGTTTCTTCTATAGTGAATTTAGGAATTACCCCTTCTGTTATCTGATAAGGTGCAAGTTTTAATAACATTTCCTTACTCAAATACATCACATTAGAAAGTGTACTTTCATTTTTCTTTTGACTAAAAAAGAGAATTGCAAAACTACCATTGTCAAAGGCAATTAATGGTCGATAGTTCATATCTTCTTCCATTAATTCAAATCCGACCGAGCGCCCTTCATAATGAATATTAAAATTTGGATAAACCATTGTCAGTTTTGTCAAATCATTCATCGTCATTCCTTGAAAAAAAGGTGCTAATCTTTCATCTTGGTTTCCAAGAAATTTGATACTTGTTATCACTTTATTTTCAGTCGTTAGTTCTAAGTGCATTTCATGATCTAGCTCATAATGATGAAATTCAAAAGAAAATCCAGAAGAAAAACTCTCTTCTGGATTTCCATAGCTCTCATTAAAATCTGAGATGTTTTGGCCAATCCACTCAGCAAATCCTTCAGTAGCAATTGGTTCATAATTCCATGAAGTAGGTGGTGGATTTCTTCTGATTTCAGTCGTACTTCCTTGATCAACTGAATTCTGAGGAAACCAAACAGGATGCCCGTAGAGTAGAATCAGAAATCCTATAAAAATCACACTAAACAAGATTCCTCGATGTTTCATCGTCTTTCAGCCTTTCATTTATTACTTTTTCTTCACTTCAATTAATAAATCACCTGATGAAATAGCTTCACCTTCTGCTACGTGTAAAGCTTCAACTACTCCGTCAAAACGAGCTTCAACCGAAGTTTCCATTTTCATTGCCTCGGTAACCATCAACGTTTCACCGCGTTTTACACTATCGCCTTTATTCACTAAGACTTTTAAGACCGAACCAGACATGGTTGCACCAATTTGTTCTTTATTAGTTGGTTCAGCTTTTTGTTTAGTCGCCACTGTTGTTTTAATAGAAGTATCTTTTACAGAGATTTCTCGACGTTGACCATTCAAATTAAAGAATAACGTACGGTTTCCTTCTAAATCAGGTTTACCAATATCATCTAACCGAATAATCAAGACTTTTCCTTTTTCGATTTCAACATTAATTTGTTCACCGGTACGCATACCATTAAAGAATGTTGGCGTATCTAGAACTTTGATATCTGCATATTGTTCGTAAGTTTTTCTATAAGTTAAGAAAATTTCTGGATACATCAGATAACTTAACACTTCATCTTGTTTTGGTTCATAACCAATCAATTCTGCTAATTCAGCTTTAACTTTTGAAAAATCGACTGGTTTAGCTAAAGAGCCAGGACGATCAGTATACGCTGGACGATCTTTAATAATAATTTTTTGCAATTTCTCAGGGAAACCACCCACTGGCTGTCCTAATTCACCTTGGAAGAAAGTGATCACTGACTCAGGGAAACTAACAGAATCCCCTTTTTCATAGATATCTTCTTCGGTCAAATCATTTTGAACCATAAATAATGCCATGTCACCGACTACTTTAGAAGATGGGGTTACTTTAACGATATCCCCAAACATCATATTAACCGTACGATACATCCGTTTGATTTCTTCCCAACGGTCACCTAAACCAACTGCTTTGGCTTGTTGTTGAAGATTTGAATATTGTCCCCCTGGCATTTCATGCATGTAAACTTCAGTTTGTGGAACATTTAAGCCATTTTCAAATGGCTTATAGTACATGCGAACATCTTCCCAGTATTGGTTTAACTGTTGAACATTTTCAATATTAATATCTGGTACACGATTACCATTTACCAATGCATAATACAAACTACTCATACTTGGTTGACTTGTACTGCTACTCATCGCGCTCATTGTCACATCCACGATATCTACGCCAGCAGTAACAGCAGCAGAGTAAGTAATGATTCCATTTCCGCTCGTATCATGTGTGTGTAAATGAATTGGAATATCTACCGTATTTTTTAACTCACTAATCAAACGATAAGAAGCTTGAGGCATTAATAAACCAGCCATATCTTTAATTGCAATAATATGAGCGCCTTGAGCTTCTAGCTCTTTTGCCATATCTTTGTAATACTGCATGTTATATTTCGCTCTTGAAGCATCATGAATATCACCAGTATAACAAATAGCTGCTTCTACAATCTTACCTGCATCACGCACCGCTTGAATACTTTTTTCCATTTGTGGAATCCAATTTAAACTATCAAAAATACGGAATACATCTACCCCTTGTTGGGCAGCTTCGTTAATAAATTCAACCAATACGTTGTCTGGATAATTGGAATAACCTACCGCATTAGAACCGCGGAATAGCATTTGTAATAAAGTATTCGGCATTTCTTTACGTATTTTTCTTAATCTTTCCCATGGATCTTCCGTTAAGAAACGATAGGCCACATCAAAGGTCGCACCGCCCCACATTTCGCTTGAAAACAATTGAGGAACAGCTGCTTCTGTCAGTCCTGCAATTTTTGTTAAATCATGTGTACGAACACGGGTTGCTAATAAACTTTGGTGAGCATCTCGGAATGTTGTATCTGTCAAAAGAACATTCTTTTGTCCTTTAATCCATTCAATTACGCCCTCTGCCCCTTTATCATCTAACACATTTTTAGCACTTACAAAGTGATCCAATGTTTCCAAACGTTTAGGCATTCTTGGTTCTGCAAAATATTTTTTCTTTTCTTTTTCAATCCCAGGAAATCCATTGACAGTGATTTCACCAATATATTTCATAGTTTTATTTCCACGGTCTCTAATTTTTGGAAATTCAAATAATGCTGGAGTTGTATCGATAAAAGTTGTTTTAGCATCACCTGAACGAAACTCTGGATTTTGGATAACATTGCGCATGAATAGAATATTCGTTTCTACTCCACGAATACGGAACTCTTTTAACGCTCTTTCCATTTTGTCGATAGCTGTTTTAAAAGTTGAAGCGTGACTACATACTTTAACTAATAAAGAGTCAAAGTGAGGCGTTACTTCATAACCAGCATAAGCATTTCCGACATCTAAACGCACACCAAAACCACCTGGTGAACGATACGTATCAATTTTTCCAGTATCAGGCATAAACCCATTTAAAGGATCTTCTGTTGTAATACGACATTGAATAGCCGCACCTTCAAATGTAATTTTGTCTTGTGTTGGAATACCAATTTCTTGATGTAAATTTTTTCCTTGAGCAATTAAAATTTGAGTTGTTACAATATCAACATCAGTAATCAATTCAGTAATTGTATGCTCTACTTGGACACGAGGATTCACTTCAATAAAGTAAAAATTATCTCCCTCTACTAAAAATTCAACTGTTCCAGCATTAACATAATTCACATGTTTCATTAGTTGAACGGCTGCATTACAAATTGCTTCTCGTTGCTCATCATCCATAGAAACACAAGGTGCTACTTCAACAACTTTTTGATGACGTCTTTGGACAGAACAATCACGTTCAAATAAATGCACAACATTTCCGTGAGTATCACCCAAAATTTGTACTTCAATATGTTTAGGATTACCAATATATTTTTCTACATATACTTCATCGCTACCAAATGCGGCTTTAGCTTCACTTTTCGCTCGTTCATAACCATCGCGAGCTTCTTTTTCATCATGGGCTACACGCATCCCACGACCACCACCACCAAGGGCAGCTTTAATCATCACAGGATAACCATGCTCATCAGCAAATGCTAAAATACCATCGATAGAATCAACAGGACCATCTGATCCAGGAATAGATTGAATACCAGCATCAATCGCTGCTTCTTTTGCCTTAATTTTGTCTCCAAAAATATCAAGATGATGGGTTGATGGGCCAATGAAAATAATTCCCTCTTCTTTACATCGTTTAGCGAATCCTAGATTTTCTGAAAGAAATCCATAACCAGGATGAATCGCTTCAGCTCCAGATTCTTTAGCAATTCGAATAATATCTTCTATATCTAAATAAGCATCAATTGGGCGTTTACCTGCTCCAACTAAATAGGCTTCATCAGCTTTGAATCGATGCACAGAATACTCATCTTCCGCTGCATAAATAGCCACCGTTTTAATTTTTAATTCCACACATGCTCTAAATACTCGAATAGCGATTTCTCCACGATTCGCAACAAGAATTTTTTTCATCTAACCACTCCTTATTTCTACTAAAGTAATAAAATTTTAGAAAACAAAATTTTAATTCTATTGAAATGCCGTATACAATCTCACTAGCTTAGAGTTTCTGGTGCTAGTTCGTTTTAGTAGATTTAAATTTCTGAAAAGCAAAATTTAAATCCGATTCTCTCTTCGCATACCAACTCACTAACTTAGAGGTCCTAGTAAGTGAGACTGGCATCCTTAATTTTATTGAAGTACCGTGTAATTTCATAAGAAAATTAGCTTAATTGGTATGCCCTTTTCTTTTCATCTGCACTAATATTTAGCACAAAACCAATACTAATTGAAAACATCAGCAAACTGGAACCACCCTGGCTGATAAATGGAAAGGTTATTCCCGTCAATGGAATCACTCCTGTAATTCCACCTAAATTAATAAATACCGAAATTAAAAATAAAGAACCAATTCCGATACACATCATTGAATTAAATGGATCCGAAGAGCGAATTCCAATTAATAAAATCCTGGCAATCATATAAAATAGCAAACCTAATATCAATATCGCTACAATTAGACCTAACTCTTCTATAACAATCGCAAAAGCAAAGTCGGTTTCTGCAAATTTAAGAAATCCTTTTTTCTGGATGCTATTTCCTAATCCGCGACCGAAAAACCCACCATTGAACATTGCATAATATCCTTGTACAAGTTGATGCCCCGCTCCGTATTCATCCAAAAACGGATTTCTAAACATGGCAAAACGAGACACCACATGGGATGGTAGGAATAATTTACCAACAGAATTAACTAAAGGAATGGTTACAACACTGGCAACTAACGCTGTTACCCCTGCAACCAAGGTTAGCAAGTAATTTACACCACTCGCCATCAAAACAACCATCACTAACAATACAATGATTGCTGCATTCCCATAATCCGGATAACTGACTACAATTGCCACCTCTACAGCTAGAACAACTAACAATCCTCGGACACTCGTCCAAAAATTTTCTTGAATTAAGCTCTGTCTATTCGCTAAAGTGGCTGATAAAAACCAAATTGTTACTATTTTAAAAAACTCAACTGGCTGTATCGTCCCAATACTAGGAATTTCAATCCAACCGTAGGCATCGTTGACTTTAGGAAAGGCAAAAACTGAGAGTAACATAAAAAAGATTACAACCATCGCAAACTGGGTAAGTTTTTTACTTCTCAATAAATCAGTTTTCATCTTATAAATAATAGTCATGACAATTACACTTAAAATCCAAAAGAGCAATTGCTTAATAGCTTGATTGGCAAAATTTAATCCAGCTGATAGCATGACATACGATGTGGTGCTATATACCATCATTAAACCCACAACACTCAAAATTAGAAAAGGAATCAAAATTCCAAAGTCTAACAACTGTCGTTTTTTTACTTTATTAGGCAAGATCTAAACCTCCTTGCCAATTTCATTAGCTTTCGTTTCCTCATAAACCTCATTATAGAGTTGATTTAAATCTCTTTCTAAATCACTTAGTAGTTGTTGGCCTACCTCGTTGGGAACAATTCCTAAACGAATCGCAAATGCCACTTGGCGAGATAATCCATACATTTGAGTATCTACAACTTCCTCAAACGCCTTACATTGAGAAATACATAAACTGTTTTTCTGATTTCTAATTAGCATTCGAATGCGATCGGCTTCTTCAACCAGCATCTCTGTCGCTAATTTTGGAGTAATGGATTTCATTCTGCTCCCTCCTATTCTTTCGTTTCATTATTATAGCATAAATTAATGAACAAATGCTTCTTACAATTAATGAAGTTTGAATAAAAATTTACATCTTTCGTGAAACACAAGCGATTTATGAAACATATGAACAATTGTTTAATTCTCTATTTTTTCAAGAAAGTTTATTTTATCAAGCTTTCTTCTTATACTTTTTAAAGTTTCCCACAGATTTTAAAAAATAAATTTTTTTTCTTGACAAATAGTATTATGGACGTTGATAGACTTATACAATTTTTATTCAAAAATAAGATAGATCTCGAGAGATCTATCTTACCTACTATTTCTTATTCAGCTTTTTTTCTTTTTTTAGCTGATTTTTCACGTTCGTTTTTATTTAAAATTTGTTTACGTAAACGAATGCTTTCCGGCGTTACTTCACAATATTCATCGTCATTCAAGAATTCTAGAGATTCTTCTAATGAAAGAATACGTGGTTTTTTGATAACTGAAGTTTGGTCTTTCGTAGCTGAACGAACGTTAGTCATTTGTTTTGCTTTAGTAATATTAACAGTTAAGTCATTATCACGAGCATTTTCACCAATAATCATACCTTCATAAACTTCAGTAGTTGGTTCTACAAAGACTGTTCCACGTTCTTCAATACTCATGATTGAGTAAGTTGTCGCTTTACCAGTATCAATAGAAACTAAAGCTCCATGATGACGTCCACCAATTTGGGCTGGAATCATAGGTAGGTATTGATCGAATGTATGGTTCATAATTCCATATCCACGAGTCATTGATAAGAATTCGTTAGTATAACCGATTAATCCACGAGCTGGCGCTAAGAAAATAATTCTTACTTGTCCATTTCCTGTATTAATCATGTCTTGCATTTCAGCTTTACGAATTCCTAATGATTCGATAACAGAACCCATATATTCTTCAGGTGTATCGATTTGAACACGCTCGAAAGGCTCACATTTTACACCATCAATTTCACGTTCAATTACTTCTGGACGTGACACTTGTAATTCATAGCCTTCACGACGCATATTTTCGATTAAGATTGACAAATGCAATTCTCCACGACCTGAAACTGTCCACGAATCCGGACCAATTGGTTCAACTCTTAATGATACGTCAGTTTGTAATTCCTCCATCAATCGTTCTTCGATTTTACGTGCAGTCACAAATTTACCTTCACGACCAGCAAAAGGAGAGTTATTCACTAAAAATGTCATTTGCAAGGTTGGTTCGTCAATATGCAAGATTGGCAAAGCATCTTGATGATCAGCTGGAGTTACAGTTTCACCAACAAAGATATCTTCCATTCCTGATACGGCAATTAAATCACCCGCAATAGCTTCTTGAATTTCTACTTTTTGTAAACCAAAGAATCCATACAATTTTGTTACGCGGAATTGTTTGACTGTTCCGTCTAATTTCATTAACGCAACACTGTCTCCAACTTTGATTTTACCACGGAATACACGACCAATTCCGATACGACCAACATAGTCGTTATAATCTAAAAGTGATACTTGGAATTGTAATGGTTCGTCACTATTATCGATTGGTGCTGGAATATGTTCAATAATAGTATCAAATACTGGTCCCATTGTGTGTTCTTGTTCAGCTGGATCATTAGACAAGCTTGAAGTTCCATTTAATGCTGAAGCATAAATAACTGGGAAATCTAATTGATCATCATCTGCGCCTAATTCGATAAACAATTCTAATACTTCATCTACTACATGTTCAGGACGAGCAGAAGGTTTATCAATTTTATTAATAACTACGATTGGTGTAACATGTTGTTCTAAAGCTTTTTTCAATACAAAACGAGTTTGTGGCATTGTTCCTTCATATGAATCGACAACTAAAACTACACCGTCAACCATTTTCATGATACGTTCCACTTCTCCACCGAAATCCGCGTGTCCAGGGGTATCCATGATGTTGATACGAGTTCCTTGATAATCTACTGCTGTATTTTTAGCTAAGATTGTAATTCCACGTTCTTTTTCAATTGCATTTGAGTCCATTGCACGTTCTTGTAATTGGGTACGAGCATCTAATGTATCTGATTGTTTTAGTAGTTCATCTACTAATGTTGTTTTACCATGGTCAACGTGGGCAATAATAGCTACGTTGCGAATATCATCTCTATGTTTCAATTTAATTGCTCCTTTTAATTTGGCTTTACACTTGACGAGTAATTATAACAAATAATCTTTCTGAAAACTAGTGAAAAGTTTTCAATTGTGAATGTTTTTAATAAAAAACCTACAAAATGTGCTTCACAGCACTTTTGTAGGTCATAAATTATATATTTGATTGATTAGCTAGCTCTGTTAATTCTTCAAAAGCACTTGGTGTAGCAGCAATAAAATATTCTCTTCCATAAATTTTCAGAGGGTCACCATGGATATTACCCATCTTCATGCCTAAAGCTTCAATGAGTACACCACCTGGTGCATAATCCCATGGGGCCAAATTGGAAACATAACCAACTCTTCTGCCTAGGGCCATTCCAATCAATTCGATACCTGCGCAACCAGACATTCGAACACCCATTGAACGTTCACCCATTATTTGTGCATTCGCCACATTGTGTAAGTACATAGCAGAATTCATCCCTAATAAACCTTCATTTAATGAAATATCTTTAGGAGGGTTAACTGCTTGGTCATTTAAGAAAACACCAACTTCTTTGCCACCCCATAAAAAATCATTTTTGATCACATCATAAACAAAACCTAAAACACCTTTGCCATCTTGATAGACAGCCAACATAATACAAAAATTTTCGTGTTCTAAGACAAAGTTCATTGTTCCATCGATAGGATCAATAATGAACACTCGACCGCTTAAATCTGATACTTGATCCTTGCCGTTTTCTTCCCCTAAAATTTTCGCCTCTGGATCAAAAGCTAAGATTTTTTTACTTAAATATTCTTGGGTTTGTTTATCCAAGTTTGTTACCAAATCTTTTCGACTAGTCTTTGTGTCTACTTTTAAATCATCTTCATCTAGGGCTGCTTTAATTATTTCTCCCGCATCTGTCATCCAAGTTTTAATTTTATTAATGATTACTTCCATAGTTTATCTTTGCTCCTTCATGCGCAATTTTCCAGTGGATGTTTCTTTGGCTTTTTGTAAAGCTCGGTACAATGAGTAGCCGGATAATTCTTCAAATTCTCTTCCCAATTTGCGTTCTTCTCCAATACTACGAACCACTGTTTTAAACTCTTGATGAGCTTTCATAAATACATCAATAGAAACTCCTTTTTCATAAGTCTGTTCTAAGACGTCCCACATTCGCATGACAATGACCATTTCGTTTGTATTCCAGTCTAAATTCAATGGGTACTGATATTCTTTCATCTTGTCCTTAACTCCTTATATATTCACTCTAAAAATAGTGTATCATAAGTTTGTAAAGAAACGAAATAACTAAAATAGTTAATCTTCGACTAAAAACCTCACATATTTCCTTTTACCAATTTGCAAAATGTCATTATTTTTTATTACTTTTTCTAAAAAATCTATTGGCATCATTTTCATTTGATTTAGTTTTATTCCGTCTTGATTGAGAATCCTTTTAAACTCACTTTTACTTTTAATTATTTTTCCCGCTATCAATTTATTTAATGCTTCCTCCCAAATCATTCCATTAGCTATAATTAGCACAGGGATTTCTGTTGGTAATTTTCCTTTTTGAAATACTTGTTGAAATTCCAGTTTAGCCAAATCTGTTTGTTCTCTCCCATGGTATAAACTTGTTATTTCTTCAGCTAACTCTAATTTTATATCTCTAGGATTTTCACCCGCATCCAATCTATGTTGAAGCAAAGTAATTTCCTTAGGTGTTACATCTGTTGTCAATTCAAAGTATTTAATAATAAGTGAATCCGGAATTTCCATAACTTTTTTAAACATAATCATTGCCGATTCAGCTACTCCAATATAATTTCCTAAGCTTTTACTCATTTTTTCTACTCCATCCAAACCTTCTAGTAACGGCATAAATAAAGCCACTTGCTTTTCTTTTTTCCAATATTTTTGTAGATGTCTTCCCATCAAAATATTAAATGTTTGATCGGTTCCACCAATTTCAACATCTGCTTCAATTGCTAGAGAATCGTATCCTTGCATTAAGGGATAGAAAAATTCATGTATACCAATCGGCGTATGATTTAAGTAACGTTTCTTAAAATCTTCTCTTTCCAACATTCTCGCCACTGAAATAGTACTAGCTAATTCAAGTGCAGCTTGAAAATCTAACTGATTAAGCCATTCACTATTAAAACGAATAGCGGTCTTTTTGGGATCTAAAATTTTAACTATTTGTGACACATAGGTTCTAGCGTTTTCTTTAACTAAGTCTTCAGAAAGTTGAATTCTGCCTTTTGATTTTCCTGATGGATCGCCAATTCTACCGGTAAAATCACCAATAATAATGACTGCATGATGTCCTAAATCTTGCATTTGTTTGATTTTTCGTAATACAACGGCATGTCCTAAATGGATATCAGGTGCTGTCGGATCTAAACCCAATTTAATCGTCAACGGTTTATTTAACTCCATTGATTTTTTTAATTTTTCCCGTAATTCTTCTTTGGCAACAATTTCAGCAACTCCTTTTAAAATAATTTCCACTTGCTCCTCTACATTCATCAAAATTCCTCCTTTTTAAGTATAAAAAAAACGTCCTCTAGCAAAATAATTTGCTAAAGGACGTTGAATAAACGTGTTACCACCTTTGTTTGAGAAATAGTCACCTATTTCTCCTTTGCAAGTACAATCATACTTGTGCGAGATAACGTTCGCAAGTCCGATTCGGTCTACTAATTAATTCAACCAACAGCTCCAAGATGTATTCCTAATAATTCCCTTTGCGCCTCTCATCTACCGGCAACTTTCTGTCAAGTTCCTTAGAAGTACTCCTTCTTGTCAACACTCTTTATATGAAATTGTATTTATTCTAGTGATTTTCTCTTCGTTTGTCAACCTTAATCAAACAAAGCAGCTCCATATGTCTCAATTACTTTTTGATACCAATGGAAAGAATCTTTTTTCAATCGATTATAAGTCCCATTACCTTCATCGTCTACATCAACATAAATAAACCCATATCTTTTAGACATCTGAGACGTTCCTGCACTCACAAAATCAATTGGTCCCCAACTGGTATAACCAAGCAATTCAACACCTTCGTCAATAGCAGCCTTCATTTCTTTAAAATGTTCAGTAAAATAATCAATTCTATATTGATCATGAATTTTTCCATCTATTACTTGATCAATAGCGCCCATCCCAATCAATTGAATATTACTAATCTATTTCAGCTAAGGCTTTGGCTGGCACGTCTTCTTTTGAGACTTCCTCATAGGTTTCGACATGTGCTCCTTTATTCGTCAATCTTAAGTAACGGTCAACTTTTAATTCCGATAATCCATTAAAAGCAATTTTTCTTGTTTCACCATTTACATCCGCTGCAATTTGTATATAAGTTGCTGTTCCATATCCTTTGACTTCATCAGGTTCCTTTGTTTTCACATAGACATGACCTTTTTTAACTTGAGGGTTTAATTGATCAAGAATTGCTGCAAATTCATTGGTTGAATTTTTCGTCACAACAGTTGATGCAAAAATTCCTCCCCCAAAAATAAGTCCTAATACAACTAAATTTCTGATTAATTTCATTTTAATTCCTCCTACTTACTTGATATATTTATCTTAAAGGAAGAAGTGACGATTTCATTCGGTCCTTAGTCTGAAAAAAAACTTACTCTTTTGTCACTAAAAAAGATGTTAAAAGTTATTTTGGATTATTCTAAAAGAGCCAAATCATACATCGTATAATCACAACGGTAAATAAATAGATATGATCCATCAATTAAAATACCTGTACTTTTTGGAACATCAGTTTTATATAAAGAAACATTATTTCCAGCATAGGTTGCTAACGGAGTGCCATCCTGACTACGAATTAAAATAACTTTCTTTTTACCAGAAAAAGAGTTACGGTAATCATTGACTAGAGAATTAATCACAGGTATTCCTCGATTCAAGTTTTCAATATCAACATTTTCTTTATATTCTTCAAACACGTTCTCTAATTCAGTCTCTGCAATAATCATTGATGATCCTACATGATGCATTTCATTGCTCCCAATCGTGATTTGAATGACAGAGGAATCTTGACTTTCTGCATCTGTATCGAAAGTTGTATCTCTTTCAATCAATATTGATTTCCCCACGACCTGATCAATTAGCTGACTTTGATCATCGTAGGTTTGAATAACCATTTCAAGACCTTTAAAATTCTCCTCAAAATCTTTAAACCACATTCGGATATCTTGACAGCCCGCTAAAAACAACATGGATAATCCCATCATCAAAATAACAATTTTTTTCTTCATTTTTACTACCTCACTTCATAAAATTTGTATTGTAATAAATTAAATATAACAAATCTTTTAATTATGACAATCCGTCGTAGGAATGAAGTTTTTTTTTAAAGAAAAACTGATATATTCCCAAGTATTCTGTCTGCAAAGTACAGATATTATCAGTGACTGATGAGCTTTATAAGCTTCGACTTGGATGTTTCAACTTTTATTTAGCTATGACGATAAACCACAAGTTTTCATTTTTCATGAACAAATGAAAAGAGATATTTCAAAAAAAAGAGTTATCGCCAAAGCGACAACTCTTTTTCACTATTCTAATTAAGCGTGGATTGGTAATCCTAATGCTAATTCAGAAGCATCCATCACGATTTCACCTAAAGATGGGTGAGGATGGATAGTCAATGCGATATCTTCTGCATTCATACCTGATTCGATAGCTAATGCTAATTCAGAAACCATGTCTGAAGCGCCGATACCAGCAATTTGAGCCCCAATAATTACGTGACCATCAATAGTTGCCACCAGACGGATAAATCCTTCTGTTTTACCTAAAGATAAAGCACGTCCATTACCAGCAAATGGGAATTTGAAAGCTTTCGCTTCAACTCCAGCTTCTTTTGCTTCAGCAATTGTCATACCTACTGATGCTAATTCAGGATCAGTAAAGGCTACTGCTGGCATTGCTTTGTAGTCAACTGCTACTTTTTTACCAGAAATTGCTTCTGCAGCAATTTTAGCTTCGTAGCTTGCTTTATGAGCTAAAGCAGCACCAGGTACGATATCACCGATTGCATAAATGTTAGAAACATTTGTGCGACCTTGTGCATCAACGTTGATCAATCCGCGTTCACCGATTTCTACACCAGCTTGTTCTAAGCCCATGTCATCAGTATTTGGACGACGACCAACAGTTACCATTACGTAATCAGCAGTTACTTCCGCTTCTTTACCATCAACAGCATACTTAACAGTTACGCTATCACCATTATCAACAGCTTCTTTAGCCATTGCACTAGTAATAACTGTCATGCCTTTTTTCTTGAAGTCCGCTTCAACAACTTTTACCATATCTTTTTCGTAAGTAGGTAAAATTTGAGGTGAACCTTCAAGAATAGTTACTTCTGCTCCCAAGTTAGCATAAGCGCCACCTAGTTCTGCACCGATAACTCCGCCACCGATGATTACTAATTTTTTAGGAACTTCTTTTAATGCTAAACCACCAGTTGAATCAATCACACGACCTTTAAATTTAAAACCTGGAATTTCGATTGGACGAGAACCAGTTGCTACGATAGCATTTTTAAATTCGTAAGTTTGTGCTGAATCCGGATGGATAACTCGTAAAGTATGATCATCTACAAAGAAAGCTTCTCCTTCAATGATTTCAACTTTATTTTTTTTCAAAAGCATTGCAATACCAGAAGTTAATTGATTAACAACTGTATTGTCTTTCCACTCTTGAGTTTTAGCAAAGTCTAGGACAACTTTCTCAGCAGACACACCAAACATTTCAGAATGTTGCGCTTCTTGATAATGATGACCTGCAGCAATTAAAGCTTTTGAAGGGATACAACCAACGTTTAAACAAACGCCGCCGACTTTATCTCTTTCAATAATTGCTACTTTTTGACCTAATTGAGCAGCTCGGATGGCAGCTACATAGCCGCCAGGTCCTGAACCGATTACTACTGTGTCTAATTCTAAGGCAAAATCTCCAACTACCATTTGTTTATCATCCTTCCATTAATAGTAACTCTGGATCTGCTAACAAACGTTTGATATTATTCATAGCTTGTTGAGCAGTTGCGCCATCAACAATACGGTGGTCAAAGCTTAATGATAATTTCATCATGCGACCAACGACGATTTCGCCTTCTGCATTGACAACTGGTTGTTGAGCAATCGTACCTACACCTAAAATAGCAACTTCAGGGTAGTTGATTACTGGTGTGAACCAAGCTCCACCAACAGAACCAATGTTACTGATTGTAACTGTTCCGTTACGCATATCTTCAGCAGCTAATTTACCTTCATGAGCTAAAGCAGCTTTACCGTTGATTTCATCAGCAATTGCGAATAAACCTTTACGATCTGCGTCTTTTACGTTTGGTACGTATAGACCGTTCGCAGTATCTGTTGCAATACCGATATTGTAATAGTTTTTGTAAACTACTTCTTGAGAAGCATCATCAATAGATGCGTTCAATACTGGATATTTCTTCATAGTTGCAGTTAAAGCTTTAACAACATATGGCAAGAAAGTTAATTTAGTATTTTGAGCAGCAGCAACGTCTTTGAATTTCTTACGTTGATCCCATAATTTAGAAACTTCTACATCATCATGTAAAGTTACGTGAGGTGCAGTGTGTTTGCTGTTAACCATTGCTTTAGAAATTGCTTTACGCATTGGTGTAAGTTTTTCACGAGTTTCCAATTCACCCAAGTTAGATTGATATGGTTGAGCTGGAGCTGCTTTTTCTTCTTTAGCTGCTGGTTTAGCTTCTGTTGCTGGAGCTGCTTCTGTTGTTTCAGTAGCCGCTGGAGCTTGAGAATCGCCAGAGATAAAGCTTTGAATGTCTTCTTTAGTTACACGTCCACCTTTTCCAGAAGGAGTAACTAAAGTAATTTCCACATCATTTTCACGAGCAAATTGACGTACAGATGGCATTGCCAATACGTTTTTGCTTGGTTTTCCAGTTGGAGCAGATGCTTCCGCTGGTGCAGATGCAGCTGCTGGAGCATCTGCTGCTGCAGTTGATGCTGGTGCGCCGCTTGCAGGAGCTGAATTATGTCCTGGAGCATCAATTTCAACTAACACATCACCTACATTAGCTACTACGCCTTCTTCTACAAGAATGTTTTTAACTGTTCCTGTAACTGGTGATGGGATTTCTTCTACTGATTTATCATTTTGTACTTCTAACAAAGTATCATCTTCGTTAATTGTATCGCCTGGTTTTACAAACCATTTAACGATTTCGCCTTCTGCAATTCCTTCACCAATATCTGGTAACTTGAATTGGAATACGCCTTCGCCACCTTCAGTAGGTACAGCTGCTGGAGCTGCTGGCGTTTGTTGTTCAGCTGGAGCTGCTGATTCTGCAGGAGCATCATCTTCATGCCCTGGAGCATCGATTTCAACTAACACATCACCTACGTTAGCTACTACGCCTTCTTCTACAAGAATGTTTTTAACTGTTCCTGTAACTGGTGATGGGATTTCTTCTACTGATTTATCATTTTGTACTTCTAACAAAGTATCATCTTCGTTAATTGTATCGCCTGGTTTTACAAACCATTTAACGATTTCACCTTCTGCAATTCCTTCACCGATATCCGGTAATTTAAATTGAAATGCCATTTTGATATCTTCCTCTCTTATGATCTTAGAAGTTTGCGATTTCTCTTACTTTTGCTTCAATATCTGCTGCGTTTGGCAACCAAGCGTTTTCTGCTTGACCAAATGGGAATACAGTATCTGGAGCAGATACACGTCCGATTGGTGCTTCTAGAGAAAGGATTGCGCGTTCAGAAATTTCAGATACTACTTGAGCAGCAACACCTGCTTGTTTTTGTGCTTCTTGAACTACTACTACACGACCTGTTTTTTCAACAGATGCGATAATTGTTGCAATATCAAGAGGAGCAACTGTACGCAAGTCGATAATCTCAACACTGATATCTTCTTTTGCCAAGACATCTGCAGCTTTGATTGCTTCACGAACCATTGCACCATAAGTGATGATAGAAACGTCTGTACCTTCACGAGTTACAGCAGCTTTATCCAATGGAACTGTATAAGATTCTTCTGGCACTTCTTCACGGAATGAACGGTAAAGTTTCATGTGCTCTAAATAAACAACTGGATCGTTGCTTCTGATTGCAGAAATTAATAATCCTTTTGCATCATATGGGTTTGAAGGAATTACTACGCGAATACCAGGAGATTGAGCAATCAATCCTTCCAAGTTATCTGAGTGCAATTCTGGAGTATGAACCCCACCACCAAATGGTGAACGGATTGTGATTGGTAAGTTTCTAGTACCACCCATACGGTAACGAGTACGAGCCATTTGTGCTACAACTTCATCCATCGCTTCAAATACGAAACCGAAGAATTGTAGTTCTGGAACTGGACGGTAACCTTCCAATGCCAAACCAAATGCTAAACCAGCAATGCCTGATTCTGCTAGAGGTGTATCAAATACACGATCTTCGCCAAATTTTTCTTGTAAGCCTTCAGTCGCACGGAATACCCCACCGTTTTTACCGACGTCTTCACCAAACATCACTACGTTTTCATCGCTGGCTAACTCACAAGCTAGGGCATCAGTGATTGCTTGAATCATTGTTTTTTGTGCCATGATTATTTCGACTCCTTCGCTTCGTAAATTTCAATTTGTTCTTTAATGCTTTGTGGTTGATCTTCAAACATGTTTTTCAAGAAATCAGAAACTTTTTGTTTTGGCGCTTTATCAGCTTCAGCAATTGCTTCTTTGATTTCTTCTTTTGCTGCTTCAATTACTTCTTCTTCTTTCGCTTCAGTCCATAAGCCTTTAGCTTCTAAATATTTACGGAAACGAACCAATGGATCTTTTGCTACCCATTCATCGTCCATTTCTTTAGAACGGTAACGAGTTGGATCATCACCAGATAAAGTATGTGGACCATAACGATAAGTTAATGCTTCGATTAATACAGGGCCGTTTCCAGCAACTGACCAATCACGAGCCATTTTTGAAATAGTGTACATTGCCAATGGATCCATACCATCAACTTGAATACCTGGAATACCTGCAGCTACAGCTTTTTGAGCCAAAGTTGTTGCAGCTGATTGTTTATCACGAGGTGTTGAAATCGCAAAACCGTTATTTTGGATAAAGAATACAGCATTTGCTTTATAAGCACCTACAAAGTTAATACCTTCATAGAAGTCACCTTGTGAAGAACCACCATCACCAGTATAAGTGAATGCTACATTTTTCTTACCGCGCATTTTAAGTCCTAAAGCTACCCCAGCAGCTTGAACATATTGTGCTCCGATAATGATTTGTGGTGGTAAAGCTTTCAAGTCTTCTGAATAGTTGTTACCTCCAACGTGTCCACGAGACCATAAGAATGCTTGAGTTAAAGGTAAACCATGTTGAATTAATTGTGGTACATCACGGTAACCTGGTAATAATACATCTTCTTTTTCAAAAGCAAAATGACTTGCTAACTGACTTGCTTCTTGTCCAGCCGTTGGCGCGAAGAATCCTAAGCGACCTTGGCGGTTCAAAGCAGTTGAACGTTGATCTAGTACACGAGACCAAACCATGCGAGACATTAGTTCAACTAATTCCTCATCACTTAAATCAGGTACTAAAGCTTCGTTTACAATGTTTCCATCTTGGTCTAATGCCTGATAAGTTGGAAATTGAGCATCGACATTTTCTAGCAGTGCTTGAAAGTCAATTGTTTTTTTCTTTGCCATCTTGTCACACTTTCCTCTCTTTGTTTAGCTTCATACTAAATTATGATTGATTGTAACAGCCATTTGTTTCTGTATCACTGTCAGAATCATTTACACTAATAAATTATCATTTTTACAAGAGAAAAACAAGTATAAAGTTTTTATTTATCCTTAATTTTTCTATCACAATCCTTAATATAATCACTTTTTTTCGTGAATAAAATCACATTCAGTTCAAACCATATTTATTCGATAAACCGTTTTCTTTATATTTCTCCCTAAATTAGTACAGGTTAATGGTATTTAAGTAACAGTTTGTTCTTTTCCAATCAAAATCCTTTATGTGAAAACAATTTCTATGTACTTCTTTCCAATTAGTAAATTTAGAGTAATTATTACAGTTTCAACAAAAAAAGAAACAGAAAAACCGTATTATACCACAGTTTTTCTGCTTTTGTTCTAAACCCATTCGTTTGTGATATGAATATACAAACGTTTTGCGATTTCTACACTAATCAAATAAATAAAGGTAATTCCAATGAACCAGATCCAGTAGTTTGTTGGAAGTGAGACAAAATCAAACCATTCTCTTACTGGCGATAATACAATTCCAACTCCTATTACTATAGCTAACAAGCTAGATAATAGGACAGGTATTGATGCAGTACTTTTGATAAAAGGTGTCTTTCTAGTTCGAACAATATGAACCACTAAGGTTTGAGTTACCAACCCAATCATAAACCAACCTGTTTGGAGTAGTGCTTGATTTTCAATTGTGTTTGCTCCAAAGACATACCACATCATTAGAAAAGTCAAAATATCAAATATACTACTTACTGGTCCAATAGATAAGGTGAATTTTAATAAGCCGCGAACTTGCCATTTAACAGGGCTAACAATTTCTTCTTGATCTACATTGTCCCAAGGAATTGTTAACTGAGCCATATCATAAATCAAATTTTGTACAAGTAATTGAATGGACAGCATTGGAAGAAATGGTAAAAATGCACTAGCAACTAAAATCGAAAATACATTCCCAAAGTTTGAGCTAATCGTAATCTTGATGTATTTCATCATATTACTAAATACTTTTCTTCCTTCTACAACACCTTTATCTAAAACATTCAAGCTTTTTTCTAATAAGATAATCGAGCTAGCATCTTTGGTAATATCCGCAGCTGTATCTACAGAAATTCCTACATCTGCAGTTCGTAAGGCAGGAGCATCATTTATTCCATCTCCCATAAAGCCAACCGTATGTCCTTTTTGTTGTAAAGCTTCTATTATACGTGATTTTTGCATTGGATTTAATTTAGCATAAAGATTGGTTGTTTCTGCTGTTTTGGCTAACTCTTGTTCAGTCATTCCGTCAATATCAACACCTAATAAGAAATTATCAACTTCTATGCCTACATCTTTACAAACTTTGGCAGCAACTACTTCATTGTCACCAGTCAACACTTTTACATTTACGCCATGCTCATGCAAAGATTGAATTGCAGTTGCTGCTGATTCTTTTGCAGGATCTAAGAAGCCCATAAAACCAATAATTGTCATATCTTTTTCATCATCGGTTGAATAAACAGCATCACGATGGGCATCTATTTTTGTTGCGACAGTCAATACACGCATTCCTTGTTCATTTAAAACACGATTAATTTTCCGCATTTGTTCCATCAATTCAGTTGTAAGAGGTTGAACTTCACCATCGATTTCAACATGTGAACAAACCTTTTCCATTTCTTCAACGGCACCTTTTGTAATCATAATTTGATGACTGTCCGCTTCAACGACCACAGTCAAACGACGACGGGAAAAATCAAATGGGATTTCATCCACCTTTTTAATCTCATTAAATGGTAGTTCTCGTTTATTTTCCTGGTAAAAATTGATAACAGCAATATCCATCAAATTTTTCCAACCTGTTTGATAGGAAGAATTAATAAAGGCCATATCCAAAACTTTTTGATTGCTTTCTCCCAAAGGATTTAAATGTTGCACCAAAACTACCCGATCCTCTGTTATCGTTCCAGTTTTATCCGTACAAAGAACATCCATACTTCCTAAATTTTGAATCGCTGGTAATTCTTTAACAATGACTTTTTCTTTAGAAAGTGACATAGCTCCTTTTGCTAGATTACTCGTCACAATCATTGGTAACATTTCTGGTGTTAGTCCAACAGCTACAGCGATTGCAAAGAAAAATGCTGAACTCCAATCCCCTTTGGTCAATCCGTTAATTAAAAAGACAATTGGAAATAAAATTAATACCATTCGTAACAATAATTTACTGATTTGCGTTAATCCTGTATCAAAGGCTGTTTTACCTCTTTGCTTCGTTGCATTTTTAGCGATATCTCCAAAGAATGTTTGTTGACCTGTTTTTAAAATAATGGCTTTTCCTTGCCCGCTCAAGACGTCCGTTCCCATAAAAATTAAATTACTCATATCTATTGTTGAGATACTGTCATGGTCATGGCTTTCTACGTTTACTATTTTCTCAACTGGCATGGATTCGCCGGTTAAAGAAGATTGATTAACAAATAAATCATTGGTCCACACTAATACGGCATCCGCTGGAATCATGTCTCCAGTAGCAAGTGTCACAATATCTCCTGGAACCACTTCATCCATTGGGATTTCCTTTGTTTCTCCATTACGTGTCACTGCACAGGTATTTTCAATCAATTCTTTTAAAGCTAGACTCGCTTTTTGTGAACGAAATTCTTGTATAAATGAAATCGTTGCACTAGCTAAAATCATGACACCCATCACAATACCCGCTTCATTATCTCTAGTTGCAAAAGAAACAACCATTAACAAAGCTAATACTAGAACAAAAGGATCCATCAACGCATGAACAAAGATCATCCAAGCAGGCGTTGGTTTTTCTGCGTCCACTTTATTCAAGCCAAACTCTTCTAAACGTTCTTTCGCATCTTCATTTGAGAGACCATTTAATGAAGTTCTTAACTCCATATATAATTCTCTCTCTGACAATAAACCTAATTTTTTTAATTCTTCTTGTTTTGCTACTGTTTTTTTCATCATATAACTTACCTCCTAGTTTTTTTGTCTAGGAGTTCTTTTTTTCTCCTAGACGGTTATTGTTTATCTGATAATAGGGACTGGGATGATCCATAAACTAACCTTCCTTTCTGTCTAGTGAGAAATAAAAAATGCCCATACTCAACAATGAGCATGGGCATACTAAGGCTTCATAGTCATCGTTGAGCTTTAGCACTATAGGGCGTAGACAAGTAAATACTTGTCAGCTGCGTTATGAATAACCTTAAACGATCATTCCTGTTATACCAAACTAAGGGTCTCTCGATCCTTTCGCGGCAGCAGCCTGTGTCCATATAGGAGCCTCACCTAACAATTATTTGTTATTTGATTTTTAAGAGAATCTAATTCGCTCTCTTAATCACTTATAATCATAAAGTTTTAAAAATGAATTGTCAACCAATTAGCTAACTGATTGTTATTTATTAGAAAAGTACTCTACCATTGCGTCCAAAATATATTCACTCGCATGACCATCACCGTAAGGGTTTTTAGCTTGTGCCATTGCATGATAAGCTGTCTCGTCAAGTAATAACTTCTTGGTTTCTTGATAAACAACTTCTTCTTCTGTCCCAATCAATTTTAATGTTCCTGCAGTCACACCTTCTGGACGTTCAGTTGTATCTCGTAAAACTAATACAGGTACTCCCAAGGATGGCGCTTCCTCTTGAACACCTCCTGAGTCACTTAAAATCAGATAGCTTCTAGCGATAAAATTATGAAAATCAACAACATCCAAAGGTTCAATTAATTGCACATTTGCTAGATCACCTAATAATCCTTGCGCTAGCTCACGTACCTTAGGATTTTTATGCATAGGAAAAACCATTTGAACTTCGGGAAATTCCTTAGCAATTTTTTGTAAAGCAGTAAAGACTTGAATCATCGGTTCTCCCAAATTTTCACGTCGATGCATGGTCACAACAATTTGTTTTTTTCCTGTAGAAACTAAATTATTATTGCTGTAATCGTCTTTCACTGTATAGGACATCGCATCAATAGCCGTATTTCCAGTAACATAAATTTGCTCAATTGGACGATTCTCTTTTAACAAATTATTTTTACTTTCTTCGGTTGGTGCAAAATACAAGTCTGTTAACACATCCGTCATTTGGCGATTGGCTTCTTCTGGAAAAGGTGAATATTTGTTCCAAGTCCGTAACCCAGCCTCTACGTGACCGATTTTTATTTGTTGATAAAATGCGGCTGTTGCAGCAGCAAAAGTTGTTGTTGTGTCACCGTGAACTAAAACAATATCTGGTTTTTCCGCTATTAATATCGGCTGCATTTCTTGTAAAACCTTAGTGGTAATATCCGTTAAGGTTTGACCGCTTGACATAATATTTAAATCATAATCTGCCTGAATATCAAAAATAGTCATTACTTGATCCAACATTTCTCGGTGTTGGGCAGTTACTACTACTTTTGAATCAAATCGAGCATCCTTTTCCAATGCTTTAACTAAAGGAGCCATTTTTATCGCTTCTGGTCTCGTTCCAAATACCGAAAATACTTTAATTGTCATAAATTTCCCTCTTCTCAACCCTACTCTTTATGATTCATTCATTATCTAATTAAATCATCTTGTATCTATTGTATCAAACCATCACTAGCTCGACTATATCATCTTCATCACTTTTGAAATGATTTAAAAACTTCAGAAAAAACCGATCTATAAAGAGCTTATCACGCAGCATAACGAATCTTAGTCATAAATTCACCTAAATTCTGTACGTTGTTCTCTTTATAAATCGGATATTCTTATTTATTGGTTATTAAAGTAAGTATCTGTAATATCTTAAATTGTATCTCCATTAAAAATAGAGTTTTTAACAATCACGTAATCTACTTTACGGATAGCTTCTAAATCTTTACCACCGGCATAAGAAATAGATGATTGTAAATCTTGCTGCATTTCATTTAAAGTGTCTTTTAATGAACCTTTGTGAGTAACCCAAATTTTCTTACCCTCTACGTTTTTCTTTTCACCTTTTTGAAATTCTGAAGCTGAACCGAAGTATTCTTTATAGAACACGCCATCTTCAACCTTAGTTTCACCTGGAGACTCCTCGTGACCAGCAAACAATGAACCAATCATGACCATCGTTGCACCAAAACGAACTGATTTTGCAATATCACCATGTGTACGGATTCCACCATCCGCAATAATTGGTTTTCTTGCTGCTTTGGCACACCATCTAAGAGCAGCTAGTTGCCAGCCCCCAGTACCAAAACCTGTCTTAATTTTGGTAATACATACTTTACCTGGTCCAATGCCGACTTTCGTTGCATCTGCTCCAGCGTTTTCCAATTCACGAACAGCTTCTGGAGTTCCCACATTTCCGGCAATCACAAAAGTTTCTGGTAAATATTTTTTGATATGTTGAATCATATTAATAACTGAATTCGAATGTCCATGAGCAATATCAATGGTAATATAATCAGGTACTACGTTTTGTACTGCTAGTTCTTCTACAAATGGATATTCATGATCTTTTACCCCAACACTAATAGAAGAAATTAAATCTCTTTCTTTCATTCTTTTGATAAAAGGAATTCTTGCGTCTTCGTCAAAGCGATGCATAATATAGAAATAACCATTCTCTGCTAAAAATTCAGCAATTTTTTCGTCAATGATTGTTTGCATATTTGCTGGTACTACAGGCATTTTAAAGCTATGTTTCCCTAAAGTAACTGTTGTATCGCATTCAGAACGACTATCCACAATACATTTATTAGGAACTAGTTGAATATCTTCGTAATCAAAAACCGTCATATCAAACATGATAAAACTCCCTCTCGAACTTCTTTTTTATTGGTACATCAAATTATTTTATGCGTGTTTTATTTTTAACGCCCTAAATAATTTAGCTGAATATTTAATAAAAAGCAACCATAATCTATCATTTTATATAAAGAAAGAAGTGAATGTTCGGTTTTAACGAACATTCACTTCTCAAATTTTAAGGTAAAATATTTCCTGCCGCCATATAAATTCGGTACCATTCTTTACGAGAAAGTTGAACTTCTGAAGCTTTCACGATTTCTTCAATTCGTTGAAGATTCATTGTTCCAGCAATTACTTGCATGTTCGCTGGATGACGTAAAATCCAAGTTGAAGCAATACCAGTTGGTGTTGTCCCATGCGTTTCAGCAATTTCAGATAGCACTTGATTTAATTCTGGGAATTTTTCGTGACCAATAAAGACCCCTTCAAAGAAACCATATTGGTAAGGTGACCAAGCTTGAATGGTCATATCATTAATGCGAGAATACTCTAAAATTTCTCCATCATGATCAAAAGAACCTGCGTCCGTCATATTTACATGAATCCCTTGGTCAACCATTCCAGTATGCATAATACCAAATTGTAATTGGTTCGCTACCAGCGGTTGTTCAACGTATTTTTTCAACAGTTCAATCTGTCCAGGTTTTTGATTACTTACTCCAAAATGTTTAACTTTCCCTTGTTTTTCAAGTTGTGAGAAAGCTTCTGCTACTTCTTCTGGTTCAACTAAAGTATCTGGACGATGCAATAATAACGCATCTAAATAATCTGTATTTAGTCTTTTTAAAATTCCATCAACAGATGTTAAGATGTGTTCCTTTGAAAAATCAAACATCTCTCCTGGTACAATACCGCATTTGGATTGAATAAATAAATCCTCACGCTTAATTTCCGTTTTAGCTAAAGCATCTGCAAAAATTGTTTCGCATGCTCCTCGACCATAAATATCTGCGTGATCAAAAAAAGTAATGCCGTTATCGACCGCAGTTTCAATTACTTTGACTGGATCTTCTGCATTATTGATTCTCATACAACCTAAAATTACGCTTGGGACTTCAATTCCTGTCGTACCAAATTGAACGTTTTTCATGTTTAGATTCCTCCCTTTCGACTTCTTCCATTTTAACACAACTTACTGAAAACGCTACAGACAGAATAAAATAAAGGTACGACCTGTTAATGACACGTCGTACCTTTATTTTATTATAATTCTAAGCTATTTAGTGCTTTATAACCAATATCATTTCGATAAAATAGTTTTGACAATTCCACGGAATCTAGAAAACGATAAACATTTTCTTTTGCTTCCAATAAATCACTTCCCTGCCCTTGAACAAGAAAGACTCTTCCTCCGTTACTAAGCAAATTCTTGGAATCTTCTGAAACTCCGGCATAAAAAATTTGGACCTGTTTATCAGAAAGCTCTGGAATAGCAACATTTTTTACATAGTCTTTTGGATAACCTTCTGCCGCTACTACCACACCTAGAGTTGAAAGATCATTCCATAGCAATTCCGGGTCTTTGTGGGCTAATAAATTCGTGATGGCTTTGGCTAAACTACTTTCCAATCGAGGCAAGACCACTTGAGTTTCTGGATCGCCAAAGCGGGCGTTAAATTCAATCACTTTTGGACCTGTTTCAGTTGCAATCAAACCTGCATATAAAACACCTGTAAAAGGTAACCCTCTTTTTACCATTCCTTTGGCAGCTGGTATCAATACCTCTTGAAAAGCCTGTTCAATCATTCCTTCAGAAATTTGAGGCACAGGAGAATAGGCACCCATACCACCAGTATTTGGTCCTTGATCACCATCAAAAGCTCGTTTATGATCTTGCGAGATCACCATCGGATAAACTTGTTCACCGTCAACGAAAGCTAAAAATGAGAACTCTTCTCCCGCTAAAAATTCCTCAATAACCACTTTTGAACCACTCGAACCAAACTTATTACCTTCTAACATATCTTCTAATGCTTCAAAAGCTGTTTCAATTGTTTCGGCAACGACTACACCCTTACCAGCAGCTAAACCATCCGCTTTAATTACAATGGGTACTCCTTTTTCAAGGACATACTCTTTTGCCATCTGTAGTTCATCAAAACTTTTAAAATCCGCTGTTGGAATTTGATTATCAATCATCAAAATTTTTGCAAATTCTTTCGAACCTTCAATCATTGCTGCTTGGCGAGATGGGCCAAATATTTTTAAGCCCTCTTTTTTGAAGTCATCGACAATCCCATTGATTAGCGGAACTTCCGGCCCTACAAATGTCCAATCAACTTGTTGTTCTTTGACAAAAGCAATTAATTGCTGATGATTATCTTCTTCAATATCGATCACTTGAATCCCATCTCGTTTCATTCCAGGATTTCCTTTTGCACAAAAAACAGTTGAGACGTTAGTGTCTTCTAGAAGCTTTTTACAAATGGCGTGCTCTCTTCCACCACTGCCAATCACTAATAATTTCATTTATTCGCTCCTTATGAATTAATGTCTAAAATGACGTACATTTGTGAAGAGCATCGTTACGCCGTATTCATCTGCCATATCAATTGATTCTTGATCTTTGATACTTCCTCCAGGTTGAATAATTGCTTTAATGCCATTTTTAGCAGCATACTCTACACTGTCACTCATTGGGAAAAAGGCATCACTAGCTAAAACTGCACCTTGTAATTTACCACTATCCTTTGCTTGTTCAATGGCAATTTTTACTGAACCTACTCGATTCATCTGACCAGCACCAATCCCAACCGTTTGATTTTGATTTGCCAGTAAAATAGCATTGGATTTAACGTGTTTAACTGCTTTCCATGCAAAATCTAACATTTTCAATTCTTCAGAGCTTGGTTGTCGTTTCGTTACTACTTGCCAATCAGTCGGATTTTCAGTCACAGTATCTTGAGTTTGAACTAATAAACCACCTAGAACTGACACAACTTCTGAATCTTGATTTTCGGTTGTTGAAAAATCTAATGTTAACAAACGAACATTTTTCTTCTTTGTTAAGAGTGATAGAGCTTCTTCTGAGAAAGCAGGGGCAATGATAATTTCTAAGAACAATTGATGCATTTTTTCTGCTGTTGCTAAATCAACTTCACGATTTAAAACGACAACTCCACCAAAAATAGAAACTGGATCAGCTTCGTAAGCAGCTACATAGGCATCAAAAATTGTTTCACCCATCCCAATTCCACAAGGATTCATGTGTTTTAAAGCGACAACGGTGGGTTCTGTATATTCTCTAGCGATTCTAATCGCCGCATCCGCATCACGAATATTATTATAGGATAATTCTTTGCCATGAAGCTGTTTAGCAGAGGCAATTGAATAAGACTTTGGCAAACTATCACTATAGAAAGCCGCTGATTGATGACTATTTTCCCCATATCTTAAAGTCTGTTTTAATTCATAACTTAAAGTTAACTTTTCAGGAATCTCTTCAGTCAATTCCGTTAAATAGGTAGCAATTAAAGCATCGTAACTAGCAGTATGACGAAAGACTTTTGCAGCTAATTTTTTACGAGTTGTTAACGTAGTTTCACCATTAGTTGATAGTTCATCTAACACTGGTTGATAGTCAATTGGATCAACAACTACTGTAACAGAAGCGAAGTTTTTAGCAGCCGAACGTAACATACTAGGCCCACCGATATCAATATTTTCAATTGCTTCTTCTTCAGAAATATTTTCTTTTTGAATCGTTTCTTTAAACGGATACAAGTTAACAACTACAAAATCAATCGGATGAATCTCATGCTGTGTCATCGCATCCATATGAGAAGTCAAATCACGACGGCCCAAAAGACCTCCATGAATCTTAGGATGTAGTGTTTTAACACGACCATCCATCATTTCAGGAAATCCTGTCACTTCTTCAATCGCAAGAGTTGGAATCCCAGCATTTTCTAAGGCTTTTTTCGTACCGCCAGTTGAAATAATTTCAATTCCATTGGCTACTAAATTTTTAGCAAAATCTTCAATTCCTGTTTTATCCGATACACTGATTAAGGCTCTTTTTGTCATTTCTCTACTCCTCATTAGTTAATAGTTTTTTTACAATATCTCCAATAACTTTAGGATACACTACATGCTCTAATTGGTGAATTTTTTCTTCCCATTCTTCTACTGTTTTTGAAGAAGAAACGTCTACAGTTGCTTGCATAATAATTGGTCCAGTATCCACTCCTTCATCAATGTAATGAATCGTAATACCAGTCACTTTCACTCCATAATCGTAAGCCTCCTGAATTCCATGTAAGCCTGGAAAGCTCGGCAATAATGAGGGATGAATATTGATCATTCGTTTCGGGAAAGCTTTTAGTAATGTTGGACCAATAATTCTCATATAGCCCGCTAAAATAATTAAGTCAATTTGATGTTCTAAAAACAAGTCTTTTAAAGCTCTCTCATAGTCGGCTTTTGAAAGAAAATCCTTTGGTGAAAATTGAACACTAGGAACATTTAATTTTTGACTTCGCTCTAAAACATAGGCTTTTTTTTGATCGCAGAATAACAAAGCTATATCACCTTGTATCCCTCCTTGATTAGCTGCTTGAACAATCGCCTCAAAATTACTTCCATTTCCAGATGCCATCACTGCAATTCTCATGATTTTTCCTCTTTAATATGGATAGGTTGATCAACACGATTTGTCACATGGCCAATCAGATAACTTTCCTCATTTTTAGTAGCTAAAATTTCTTGTACTTCTTCTAGATTCTCTGGAGATACTGCTAAAACCATCCCGATTCCCATATTAAAAATTTCAAACATTTCTTCAGAAGGAATTTCTCCATAGGTTTCGAGTGTTGAAAAAACCGGTAGAACTGGCCAGGTTCCTTGATTAATTTCTACCGCCAAATCATCAGATAACATTCTAGGAATATTTTCTACAAAGCCACCTCCGGTAATATGTGCAATGCCATTAACTAGCTCTTTTTTTATCAAAGGTAATAAAGCAGAAACATAGATTTTAGTAGGTATTAATAACTCTTCTTTTAGAGAACGTGTTAGTCCTTGAGGTTGATCGGACAAATCAAATGAATGTTTGTCAAAAAAGATTTTTCGAACCAAGGAATAGCCATTTGAGTGAATGCCTGAAGAAGGAAGTCCAATCAAAAGATCAGCTTCTTTTATTTTGTCTCCAGTAATTAATTGTTTTTTTTCAGCTATCCCTACAGCAAAACCAGCTAAATCATAGTCATTTTCTCCATACATTCCGGGCATCTCAGCTGTTTCACCACCAATTAAAGCAGCGCCTGCTTGTAAGCAACCCTCTGCAACGCCGGCAACTACGTTTTCCAATCGTTCTGGGATATTTTTACCTGTGGCAATATAATCTAAGAAATATAAAGGCTCCGCTCCTTGAGCGACAATGTCATTGACACACATTGCTACACAATCAATACCAATCGTTTCATGGCTATCTGCTTGAATAGCAACAAGTAATTTTGTCCCGACTCCATCAGTTCCAGAGACCAAAACAGGTTCTTTCACATCAAGCACGCTTAAATCAAAACAACCGCCAAAGCCACCTAAAGCACTCATTACTCCCAGCCGTTCTGTTTTTTCGACATGTTTTTTAATACGTTCGACTACTTCATAACCTGCTTCAACGTCAACTCCGGCTTTTGCATATGCGTTTCCCACTTTAATCTCTCCCTTTTTTTAATCAATTTCAACTAATGAAGCCTGATATTCTTGCTCATAATCATATAAAGGCGTCGGATAATCTCCGTTAAAATACGCCATACACAAACCATTATAGGGTGCATCAAAATTCAAACCAATCGCATCAATCAAACCTTGTTCACTTAGAAAAGCCAAAGAATCAGCTTCAATCGCTTCTCTGATTTCTTCTACTGTATAATTTGCAGCAATTAATTCCTTACGTGTTTGAATATCGATTCCATAAAAACATGGATATTTTAATGGTGGCGAGGAAATGCGGACATGTACTTCTTTGGCTCCTGCTTCTTTTAACAAACGCACAATTCTTCGACTAGTTGTTCCACGCACAATTGAATCATCCACTAAAATCACACGTTTTCCAGCCACAACCCCTCTAACTGCTGATAATTTCATACGAACTCCTTGTTCCCGTAATTCTTGTGTGGGCTGAATAAAGGTTCGTGCAACATATTGATTTTTTACCAATCCCAATTCATAAGGACTACCTGAATATTCCGCATAACCACTGGCTGCTGAAAGTGAAGAGTTAGGAACGCCGATGACCATATCCGCTTCAACCGGTGCCTCTTCTGCAAGAATTCTGCCCATTTCTTTACGTGCTGTATGAACATTGACACCCGCAATATTCGAATCAGGACGTGCAAAGTAGATATATTCCATGGCGCAAATCGCATATTGAGTATCTTTTGTAAAAGAATCAATTGTGATTCCATTATCGTCAATTCGTACAATCTCACCAGGTTGCACATCTCTAATAAATTCAGCACCACTAACTTCTAAAGCACAAGTTTCTGAAGCAATCACATAGGCACCATTTTTCATGCGACCAATTGAAAGAGGACGGAAGCCATTCGGATCAAGAGCAGCTACAATTTCATTTTCATTAATTAGTAGATACGCAAAGCCACCTTTTACCTGATTTAATGCTTCTTTTAACGCTTCAATAAACGTTTCTTTACTACTTTTTCGAATCAAATGCATCAAAATCTCAGTGTCTGAATTTGAATGAAAAATTGCGCCATTTTTCTCTAAATCTCTTCTTAAAGACTTGGCATTTGTTAAATTCCCATTGTGGGCCAAAGCAATTTGACTATCATAAAATTTGAATAAGAAAGGTTGAATATTATCGACACTACCATTTCCGGCTGTTGCATAACGAACATGCCCAATAGCAGCATTTCCTTGAAGTCTATTTAATTTATTTTCGTCAGAAAAAACTTCCGCTAATAAACCTAAGTTTCGATGGCCGAAAAGCTTGCCATTGTTGTTAGAAACAATTCCGGCACCTTCTTGACCTCGATGCTGTAAGCTGTGTAGACCAAAATACGTCACTCGTGCAGCTTCAGGGTGTCCCCAGACACCAAAAACACCACATTCCTCATTTAAACTTTTTACTTCATAAGACATGGAATAGCATCCTCCCAAAGCTGCTTAGCTTTTGATGTTCCAACATTTATTTCACCGTCTTGGGCTTGGATATGAATTTGATTATCCGAAGTCACTTTTCCAAGAAGTGTTGCTTTTGCTCCTGCCAAGGTTTCAAATTCTTTTTGTTGTTCTGGAGAAATACTAAGAACAAATCTTGATTGTGTTTCCGAGAAAAGAGCTTCTTTCGATACATCAACTTGAACATCTAAACCTAAATTGTTTTTAAACGCGCTCTCAGTTAAAGCTACGGCTAAACCACCTTCCGCACAATCATGAGCACTTGCAACTAAACCGGCACGAATGGCTTGTAAAACTAATTCTTGATTAGCTTTTTCAACAGTCAAATCAAAATTCAACAACTGACCTTCAATTTTTCCTGTTTGTAATTTTTGGATTTCACTTCCACTAAAATCATCTGCTGTTGAGCCGACCACGTAAATAAGATCTTGAGCTTTTTTAAAATCTTGTGTCGTAATATGATTCAGTTGATCGATTAAACCAACCATCCCAATAACAGGCGTTGGATAAATGGCTTTATTGTTGGTCTCATTGTATAAAGAAACATTTCCAGAAATAACTGGTGTGTCTAATACACGACAAGCTTCAGCAATGCCATCCGCAGAAGTCCATAATTCCCAGAAAACTTCTGGTTTATCTGGAGAACCGTAATTTAAACAATCGGTAATTGCTAAAGGTTTCCCTCCACTGGCAACAATATTTCTAGCAGCTTCAGCTACAGCAATTTGTCCACCAATTTCCGGGTTCAAGTAAAGATAACGACTATTACAGTCAGTCGTCATCGCAAGTGCTTTATTGGTTCCACGAACTCTTAAGACTGCCGCATCACTTCCTGGAGGAACGACCGTATTGGTTCGAACTTGAGAATCATAGGTTTCATAAATAGATTTTTTTGAAGCAATCGTTGGTTGTTGTAATAACTCTAACAAAGTATCTGTAGGATTTGAAATTTCAGGGACAAAATTCGGCATTTGAGCAAACTCTTTCATCCGAGCAGGTTCTTGATACTCTTTGTAATAAGTAGGTGCCTCTTCTGCCAAAGCATCGACTGGCAAATTGGCAACTTCTTCTCCTTCATGATACAAACGATATAAACCGTCTGCCGTTACTTCACCGATTGAAACCGCATCTAACTCATATTTTTCAAATAATTGGATTACCTGTTCTTCAAAGCCTTGTTTAACACAAATTAACATTCGTTCTTGAGACTCAGAAAGCATCATTTCATAAGGAGTCATTCCTGTTTCTCGTTGAGGAACATTGTCCAAATATAGTTTCAAACCAGAACCTGCTTTCGAAGCCATTTCGGCACTAGAAGAAACCAAACCAGCAGCTCCCATATCTTGAATCCCAACTAAGATATCTTTGTGCTCAAGAATTAACTCTAAACAAGCTTCTAGTAACAATTTTTCCATAAAAGGGTCTCCAACTTGCACAGCAGAACGTTGCTGCTCTTCGCCTTCGACAAATTCCTCTGAAGCAAATGTCGCTCCATGAATCCCATCACGACCTGTTTTTGCTCCAACGTACATAATGCTATTGCCAATCCCCTTGGCTTGACCTTTTTGGATGTCCTCATGGTTAATTAGCCCAACACACATCGCGTTGACTAAAGGGTTCCCTTCATAACAAGGATCAAATTGAACTTCTCCTCCAACAGTTGGAATCCCAATACAATTTCCATAACCACTGATACCTGCAACAACCTCTTCCAACAAATATTTGGTTCGCTGGTTGTCTAATTCCCCAAACCTCAATGAATCTAAAATCGCAATTGGGCGGGCACCCATACTGAAAATATCACGAATAATTCCACCGACACCTGTGGCAGCTCCTTCATAAGGTTCAACTGCAGAAGGATGATTATGGCTTTCTGCTTTAAATACAACAGCTTGACCATCACCAATATCAACAATCCCAGCACCTTCTCCAGGTCCTTGCAACACTTGTGGTCCTTCTGTTGGGAATTTTCGTAAAACAGGTTTCGAATTTTTATAAGAACAATGCTCACTCCACATAACTGAAAAAAGCCCTGTTTCTGTGTAATTGGGTAAGCGACCTAAAATATCTTCTGAAATCATTCGATATTCTTCGTCAGTTAATCCCCATTCTGCGTAAATTCGTTGCTCTTTGATTTCTTGTGGATTTGGTTCTACTCTTATCATTTAAACAGACACCTTCCCAAAATTTTTTAAAATAGAGGCAAAAAATTTTTTCCCATCTTCTGAACCTAACAAAGATTCCATCGCACGTTCAGGGTGAGGCATCATACCAAAAACATTTCCCGCCTCATTACAAATACCAGCAATATTTGCGACACTTCCATTAATCGATTCTTTATACTTAAAAATAATTTGTTGATTTTCTTCTAATTTTTTTAATGTTTCCTCGTCACAATAATAGTTTCCTTCACCATGAGCTACTGGAATCTGAATGATTTCATCTTGTTCATATTCAGAAGTAAATTTGGTTTGATTGTTGACAACTTTTAGAGAGGTCATTTTACAAATAAAATGAAGAGAATCATTTCTACGTAGAGCACCTGGCAATAGTCCTACCTCTGTTAAAATTTGAAAACCATTGCATGTACCAAATACAGGTTTCCCTTCTTCGGCAAAACGAATCACTTCTTTCATAATATTAGAAAAACGAGCAATCGCACCACAACGTAAATAATCTCCATATGAAAAACCACCCGGTAATAACACTCCGTCAAAACCTTCTAAAGAATCGGCATCATGACGAACATACTCTGCTTCCGCTCCCATAATATCTTTGATTGCCCATAGCATATCCATATCGCAGTTGGAACCTGGAAAAACGATAACAGCAAATTTCATGCTTATACTTCCTCCATTGCTAAAACTTCAAAACGATAGGTTTCCATATTGACATTCGCTAACAATTTATCACAAACTTCTTCGATTAGTTCATTAACCTCTCGTTCAGAAGGATTTACTTTTATTTCAAAATATTTACCAATACGAATTTCTTCAATTTCATCAAAACCTAGACGATGAACTGCACCTTTCACTGCTTCTCCTTGAGGATCTAATACTGATTCTTTATAAGTTACATAGACTTTTACCAAATACATTTTGAAATTCCTCCTATACCAAATCGGTACTTAATTTTTATAATCCCTTGTTAACAACTGTTTTTTCTAATCGTTCCAACACTTCTCGATAAATCGGGATAATATCTCCCAAATCTCTTCGATAGACATCTTTATCCAAATGTTCATTCGTCTTTTCGTCCCACAAGCGGCAAGTATCTGGTGAAATTTCATCCGCAAGCAACAGCTCACCATTAGATAGTTTGCCTACTTCAATTTTAAAATCAACTAATTTAATACCAATTTCTGTAAATAATTCACTCAAAGCCTGATTTACCTTTAAAGCTAAATCTTTCAACTCTTGAATCTCAGTTTCTGTTGCGATTGCTAAATATTTAATGTGCTCTTCATTAATAAATGGATCATCTAATGAGTCGTCTTTGTAATAAAATTCAATGATAGGGAATGGTAGTTCTAGCCCTTCCTCCAAACCTAGACGTTTACAAAAGCTTCCTGCTGTAATATTTCTAACGACAATTTCTAGAGGGAAAATTTCTACTTTTTTAATTAATTGTTCGGTTTTTGAAACTTTTCCCACAAAATGATTAGGAATTCCTTTTTCCTTCATTTTTTCAAAAATTAAGGAAGTAATTTGATTATTCATTTGACCCTTCCCTTTAATATAGTCTTTCTTCAGGCCATTTAAAGCTGTGGCTTGATCAATGTATTCTGCTAGAAACAATGTATTATCGTCGGTCTCATAAATATTCTTCGCTTTTCCTTCATAGATTAACTTTTGCTTTTCCATGATCCACCTCTTTTAGGTTTATTATAAGACAATTCTACCTCTCTAAAAACATTTACGTCAAATGAAACTTTACATTTTATCATTAGAATATATTAATCGTTCGTATTTAAACAATATACTTTCTCTACTTTTCACTTGTGAAGCGTTTACATCACTTCTCAGTAATGTTATTATATTGACAGGTTCTGACACTTGAAAAAAGGAGGAGAAAATGTATGGTAGATTCTTGTGACGAAGTTAGGCAATTTATCTCTTATCTAACACCTGAAGACAAAAAGGAACTGTTAGATACACTAGCAGATGTTTTGCCCCAATTTAATCAATTCCCTACCAAACCAATTAATCAGACGAAAAATTTTTCTTTTTTTAAAAATTACATTACTTGTAACCAAATCATTCAGTTAAAGAATCACCGCAACGATGAAATTATTCTTCGGCAAGTTCAAGAGAGTAACTTGTTCCAAAAATATTCCTACGTTGAAGTTTTTTACAATTTCGAAGAGATTTCTTTAAGTTTTGTTCAACAAATTTACCGAGAAATTCAAAAACAACTAAAAAATGAACAGAAATCTGTATATACAATCAATTAAAAACAGACGATACATTGAGCATTTGCTCTCCGTACCGTCTGTTTCTTTTTATTCTGATAAACCTACACGTTCAAAAATGACATCCACATTTTGTAAATGATGATGGTAATCAAAAGCGTCGTCTAAGTCTGTTGTTGTTAGAATATTCATAATTTCTGAATCCGCTTCTAACAATGGTCTGAATAAAGTTTGATTATCCCACGCTTCTGCTGTTTTTGGTTGAATTAAGTCATAGGCTTTTTCTCTAGTCAATCCACGGTCAATTAATTTTAACATCACACGTTGGCTGTAAATCAAACCAAATGTTGCATCCATATTGCGTTTCATATTTTCTGGGAAAACCGTTAGATTTTTAACAATATTACCAAAACGATTTAACATATAATTTAACAAAATAGTTGTATCTGGAATAATAATTCGCTCAGCAGAAGAATGAGAAATATCTCGTTCATGCCACAAGGAAACATTTTCGTAAGCTGTGATCATATGTCCACGAACGACACGAGCCAAACCAGACATATTTTCTGAACCAATTGGATTACGTTTATGAGGCATTGCAGATGATCCTTTTTGCCCCTTTGCAAAAAATTCTTCTACTTCTCTTGTTTCAGATTTTTGTAAACCACGAATTTCTGTTGCAAATTTTTCAATACTTGTCGCAACTAAAGACATCGCTGCTAAATATTCTGCATGTAAATCTCTTGGTAATACTTGAGTAGAAATGTCTTGAGGACGAATTCCTAATTTGTCACAGACATATTCTTCAACAAAAGGCGAGATATTCGCAAAAGTCCCCACTGCTCCACTGATTTTACCAGCTTCTACTCCTTTTGCTGCATGTTCAAAACGCTCAACGTTACGTTTCATTTCTGAATACCATAATGCCAACTTCAAACCAAAAGTAGTTGGTTCTGCGTGGACTCCATGAGTTCTCCCCATCATTACCGTATATTTATGTTCTTTCGCTTTTTCACCAATGATGTCTGTCAAATGTTGTAAATCTTCTCTTAAGATATCATTTGCTTGCTTCATCAAATAACCATAGGCAGTATCAACGACATCTGTTGAAGTCAAACCATAGTGAACCCATTTACTTTCTTCTCCTAAAGATTCTGAAACTGCTCGAGTAAAAGCAACTACATCATGTCTAGTTTCTTCTTCGATTTCTAAAATTCTTTGAATATCAAAAGAAGCATTTTCACGAATTTTTTGGACATCTTCTTTTGGAATCTCTCCTAATTCTGACCAAGCTTCATCCGCCAATATTTCCACTTCTAGCCAAGCTTGATAACGATTTTCATCCGTCCAAATTTTTTTCATCTCAGGTCGAGTATAACGTTCTAACATTTGCTTTTCCCTCACTCTAATAAAATAATTAATTTATACAATTGCTTGAAATACAATTGATTTAATCCCAAATTTTTGTTGCTTTAATTTCCTCTAAAGTATCTTGAAGATTCTCAGTTGCTATAGTGATATGCCCCATTTTACGGCCTTTTACGGCATCGGCTTTCCCATAAAAATGAAATTGCCACTCAGGTTTTTCTGAAATCAAGGCATAACTTTTATCTAAATGTTCTCCTAAAATATTGACCATCACTGCTTCTGTTAGTAAACGAATATTTCCTAAAGGCCAACCAACAATTCCTCTGATATGAGCATCAAATTGACTAGTGTCACAAGCTTCAATTGAGTAATGACCAGAATTATGCGGTCTTGGCGCCAATTCATTGACATAAATACTGCCAGCTTCAGTTAAGAACAATTCAATAGCAAGAACTCCGTGTAAGTGAACGGCTTCTGCAATTACTTGTGCGATTCTCTCAATCTCCTGAATCACGTAATCTGGGACATCGGCTGGAGCAATCGTTTGATGTAGAATATTATTTCGGTGAATATTTTCCACTACTGGAAATGTTGTAAATTCAGAGCCATTCCCTGCAACAACAATCGATAATTCTTTATCAAAAGGAATCCATGATTCTAATTCACAAGTTCCATCTCTTAACAAGTTCATCGATGGCGCTAAATCTTTTGTGCCGTGTAAAACATATTGTCCTTTCCCATCATAACCACCACGAGTTCGTTTCAATACACAAGGATAACCAATACTATCGATTGCTTCTTGGATATCGGTCGGGCTAATAATCGTTGAGTAAGGAGCGATGACAATATTATTTGCTTCTAAAAAAGATTTTTCCAATAGTCTATCTTGCGTAATTGCAAGCAAATCTGTTCCCTGTGGTACGGAACAAATACTTGAAATGGCATTTAATGCTTCCACATTAACATTTTCAAATTCATAAGTAATCACGTCACTGCGTTTTGCCATCTCTTCAAGAGCTAAAATATCATCATAGTCAGCTACAATATGCCAATCAGCAAGTTGCGCTGTCGGGCAATTTTCACTAGGATCTAACACACCAACTCTAAAGCCCATTTTTTTTGCACTCATTGTCAGCATACGGCCTAATTGTCCGCCGCCTACAATTCCTATTGTTGCACCCGGCATCAAAGGTTTAACCAAGTTGATCACTACTTTCCATCACTGATTTTTCAATACTTTTTCTTCGATCAGCAAGTTTCTCTGCTACTTTTAAATCATACATGGAAAGCATCTGTGCCGCAAGTAATCCAGCGTTAATTGCGCCAGATTTTCCAATCGCAGTTGTAGCGACTGGAACCCCTGCAGGCATTTGTACAATCGATAATAAGGAGTCTAAGCCATTCAATGTTCGTGATTGAACAGGAACGCCAATTACTGGCAAGGTTGTTTTGGCTGCAATCATTCCAGGAAGATGTGCCGCTCCTCCTGCTCCTGCGATAATCACTTTGATGCCTCTTTCTCTAGCTTTCTCGGCAAATGAAAACATATAGTCAGGTGTTCGATGAGCAGAAACCACTTTCTTTTCATATGGAATTACAAGTTCATCTAAGATGTCACAAGCACCTTTCATTGTTTCCCAATCTGAAGTACTTCCCATTACAATTGCTACTTCTACATTCATATTCAGCCAAGCTCCTTTATTTTTTGTCAGATTCATTCTATCAAGCTTAAAATTTAAAGTCAAAGTATAATCGAATATTTATAAACAAAATCTATTTATTGTTCGTAAATCCATCGGGTGAAATTTGTAAAGAAAATTTCACAAATAATTTTGATCAGTTAACTTGGGTCATCGGTCACAAAAAAAAAGATAGAAAACTTATCAAAATAAGCTTCTATCTTTTAATACAGGATTAGTATTCAATTTTCAGTATATTCGCAAATTTAAGCGTCCGCTTCAGCAAAACTGACTTCGCCGTTCTGTAAAGAGGCAATTCTAGCCAATGAAACTACACGAATTCCTAAATCTTCTAATACTTGTCGGCCATCTTGGAAAGATTTTTCAATCACAATTCCTACGCCACTAACATTTGCTCCTGCTTGACGACATAACTCAATTAAACCTTTAGCAGCTTGTCCATTTGCCAAAAAGTCGTCAATAATTAAAACATTGTCCTCTTGATTCAAAAATTTACGAGAAATTGAGATGGTGCTTGTTACTTGTTTCGTAAAAGAGTAAACAGAACTTGTTAGAAGTTCTTCGTCCATCGTTAAACTTTTAGCTTTTCGAGCAAAAATCATTGGTACTCCTAATGTTTTTGCAGCAAAAAGTGCTGGTGCAATGCCTGAAGCTTCAATAGTCACAACTTTTGTGATTCCAGCATCTTCAAATACTTTTGCAAGTGTTTGTCCAATTGCTTCCATCAGCTCAGGGTCTACTTGATGAGTCACAAAACTATCGACCTTAAGTACTCCTTCTCCTAAGACATTTCCACTACTTTTAATACGATTCACTAATGCTTCCATTTAATTAAGTTCACTTCCCTTTCAAAAATAAAAAGCACCTTTTTGGCAAAAAGCAAAAGGTGCACAAAAAAAAAACACTTTTTTACCTATAGTCCGATATTCCGGTATCGGGTAGAGACTGTCGACCGATTACGACGATATATAAGTAATCACTAATTATGAAAAACACACCAATAATTATGCCCATAAATTCAATAAAATACAAGTATTTGAATGAAGTATTTTTTATTTTCTTTAAACAGTTTCAAAAAGTATTTCATAGCTTAAGCATTTATTTAATTAATTTTGTTCCTCAAATTCAGTTCGTTCAATTTCTCGATAATGGTTCATTTTTTTGCTAAATAATTCTCCATTTGAAGGAGGAGTATAAGTAATTGCATTTGCACCAGCTTTAATCGTTTCTAGAATACTTTCATCCGTTGGTCCACCTGTTGCAATAATTGGCAGTTCAGGATACAATTCACGAAAATGTCGAACAATTTCAGCCGTCTTTTTCCCAGCGCTGATGTTAATAATTTTAATTCCTGCCGCTAGTTTTTCATCAATTTGTGTATATCTACTGGTAACTGTGCTTACTACAGGAATATCTACCACTTGGCAAACTTCTTCCACTGTTTCTACAGGCGTGGGTCCATTTAAAACGACTCCAATCGATCCTTGAGCTTCAGCAAACATACTCATATAAGCAGCTCTAATCCCTTGAGTTAATCCTCCGCCAACACCAGAAAATACCGGAATATCCGCTGCTTCAATAATACTTTTTGTAATCGCAGGGTGGGGAGTGAATGGATATACAGCAATTACTGCATTAGCATTTGTATTACGGATAATAGCAATATCCGTTGTAAAGATAATAGATTTGATTTTTTTCCCAAAAATAATAATTCCACTGGCTTCGTCAATTACTTCTGGTACTCTAACGATATCTTTTCTTAATTCGGTCGTAATATTAGGAACAAACTTTTTCTCCATCTATACTTCCCTCTCTAGTCGTATTCATATAGTTGATTGACTTCAATCACATTTTTAACCTTATCGGCATATCCTGGATCAGTGGCGTAACCAGCTTCTTGAAGTGCTTCGGCTGCCTCCACATAATTTTGAGCAGCTAAAACTCCTGCATACTTTTCCGGACTCCAATCCACACCATTAACAAATAACATGGTATGAGAAAACATTGAATCTTCCCATGAATCGTAGACTCTAAAATCACCTTTGATTGTTATCCATTGCTCATTCACAAATTCTTGCGTATCCATATTTACTTTAGGCTGATTCCCAAAGGCCTTTATCCCAAATAAATTATTATAGGTACTAGAAAGTTCACTTTTGCCCCAATTAGATTCTAAAATTGCTTGACCAATAATGATACTAGGCAACACGCCATATCCTTCTTGTAATTCTTTCGCTTTTGGAAGTAATCTTTGAACAAACTCATCGTGAGTCATCTCTGAATTTTCTTCAATCGCCATTTCACCGATTACACTTGGTGTTGGATCACTTAAACTCCTCAGTGAGTATATGAAACCAATCCCAATCATAAAAAAACCAATAATAATTGCTGGTAATTTTAATGTACTTTTTTTCTTTCGTCTCATTGTTCCCCTACTTTTCTGTTATTATAACTATAGAAACATATAACTTATTTATCAAACGCATCAATTATTATAAGTTTCTTCAAGATTTTCATTTACCCAATTTAATAAAGCTACGGGCTCATTTTCTACTTGCTGCTGAATATAGGCTGGTAATTTGAAATTGATAATATCATCAAATCCCCAATCATCATACTGAATCATTACCCGTAAATTTAAATATCGATTGTCTTTATTTTCCTCTTTCAGTTGATTCATCTCAACCGTCGCAAGACCGATATTTAACCATTTTTGAGCAATTTCAATTTTCATTTTACGATATTCACTAACTGCAACTAACCTTTTTTCAGGATAAATAATTGTTTGTCGTAAAATCTTTTGTAGCAACATCCATTCGTAGTCGCTAAAAAGATTTTTTATTTTTTGATTTTCTTCTGGTGTCAGTGAAGCAGTTCCTTGTTTCCATCCTTGCCATTTCTGTTGTGAAATACCCAAGAATTTTTCATAAAAAACCTCTTCATTTCCATGTTGTTCACGAACAACATTTAAAATCAACTCAATATATACATCATGCATAAGAAATCCCTCCGTTTACATTTTACCTCAAAACAATAGATAAAAGAAATTTTTTGGTAGTCACTTTTAGTAAAATTAAATTCTTTTCTGTTATACTAAATTTATTAAGATTAAAGGAGCGAATTTATATGAAACATTATCGTTGGGGTATCATTGGCTTAGGAGATATTGCTCACCAATTTGCCCAGACTTTTAAAAGTAACGACAGTGAAATTTATGGTGTTGCAGCACGAAACTTTACAAAAGTTCAAGCATTTGCTGAGGAGTTTAATATTCCTAAAGCTTACCAAACTGTAGAGAGTCTTTTAAAAGATTCTGAAATTGACTTAATTTATATTGCAGTTCCTAACAATGTCCATCACGAATACATTATGGAAGCTTTACATGCAGGGAAACATGTCCTTTGTGAGAAAGCAATTACAATGAATAGCCAAGAATTAGACGAAGAAGTAGCTTTAGCTAAAGAAAAAAATCTGATTCTGCAAGAAGCTATGACTATTTTTAATATGCCTCTATTTCATGAATTGAAAACAATTGGCACAAGCGGAAAACTAGGAAAACTAAAAATGATTCAAGCGCCTTTTGGAAGTTACAAAGAACCTGATCCAACCAATCGTTTCTTTAATCCTGATCTTGCTGGTGGCGCATTATTAGATATTGGAACCTATGCAGTTTCATTTGCTCGTTATTTTTTAACTGAAAATCCAAAAGTTCTTTTTAGCGATGTTTTGCCATTTGAAACAGGGGTCGATGAACAATCAATCACAGTTCTTCGTAATGCTAAAAATGAAATGGCATCAGTTGTTCTTTCTTTTCAAGCAAAAATGCCTAAACAAGGGGTTATTGCTTATGAAAAAGGCTATATTGTAGTAAATGACTATCCTCGTGCAGATCAAGCAGAAATCGTTTATAACGACGGAACAAAAGAAGTAGTTGAAGCAGGACAAAGCCAAGAAGCATTAAATTATGAAATTCAAAACTTCATTAATACTGTGAATGGTGAAAAGAACGAAACTTTACCTTTAACACAAGATGTTATCCGTATTCTTGATGATATGAAAAGTTTTTGGTAATCCTTTATAAAAAATAGACGGTGACACAAGTAATTTAACAGTAAAATATCCGAATAATAAAAATTGTTCGGATATTTTTGTCTTGCTTTTACGTACGTCACAGCCCATTTTTGAGGAGTAACTTAAAATTTTTTATTCATTAAATGTTACATCGTTGGCAAATTCAGCTTTGATTTCAATAAAACTTTTAAAAGACTGAAGAAACTGAAACAGTCTGGCTCGATTTTCGAATTCTTCTCGATCTTGCGGCAATTGTTTGCTACGATAAACTTCATAAACACTATCAATTCGTTTCATTATCTCTCTTCCATCATTTGCTTCATGAAAAGTTTCAGCAGTAAAACATAGTAACAGTCGCAAATCTTCTACTAGTATTTCATCCACTTGAATTCCTTCTAATAAATTTACCATATCACTTAGTATACGAACTTGTGCTCTTCGCATTGAAAAGTATTCTTCGTAGTATACATCTTCTTCAGACCATTGATTTTCTTGATACATTTGTGCTCTTTTTTGACCTTCACGAATAAAAATCGATAGTTCTTCACACCTAATAATCAATTGATTATCAGGGGCAACATTCAACTTTTTCGAAAGTTCAAATAAAATATCTCTAAATGAGGTTTCTATTCTCTGTTGTTCTAACTTAATTTTCTTTTCAGTATTAGGCATATACAAATTAAAAAGCAAGGCGAAACTAGCCCCAATACACATCAATAAAAACTCATTTTTTAATAAGAAAATAGAGTAAGATTGTTCCATCATGTAATGAGTAACCAACACAGAGTTCACGACGATTCCATCAGTTAATTGAAATTTCACAGAAACGGGAATAAACAATAGTAAATATACACCGAAAGCAATCGCATTATATCCAATTAAATTAAAACAGATAAACGAAATTATTGTAGCAATTGCTAAAGATGCAAAACGACCAATTGCTGTATAAAGAGAAGCTTTTTTTGTATTTCCAACACTTAAAATTGCAATAATTCCTGCGGCAGGTGCATATAATAAATCTAATCCATAAGCAACAAGCATTGATAAAACAGCAGCAATCGCCGTCTTAAGGGTTCGTAAACCAATTTTCATCTAATTCCTCCATTCTGTTCAGAATAACTATGCTTCTAACTAGAAATTCCCTACCAAATTAGGTATCATTAAATAAAAAAGGAGGGAAACTATGCACGTAGGTCCTTTTAGGTTTGGTATGCGCACCTTTAAGTCCGCTCTATCTGTTTTAATTTGTATTTTGCTTTTCCATTTCTTAGATCGAGGTCAACCTTTAATTGCGTCTTTATCTGCAGTGTTTTCTCTGCGTCAAGATTTAAGCACAACTCTTGATTTTGGTAAATCAAGAATCTTAGGGAACATTCTTGGTGGTGGTGCAGCAATTCTTTATTTACTGCTTCAAAATCAATTTGCTACCAACAATTTTTGGATTGAATTAATTGCACTTCCTACACTTGTTGCAGTAGTTATTACTTTTTCTGACGGGATTGATAACAATGCTGGAATTATTTCAGCCATTGCTACATTGCTTTTGATTACCTTAAGTATTCCACCGGGCGAATCAGTAGGTTTTGCCTTCGATCGTATTTTAGATACATTTATAGGTACTTTGGTAGCTATTGGTCTTAACTTTGTTATTCGTCCACCAAAAATGGAAGCAGCAAAAGAAATTGTTACAGATTTAGCTCTATTAAAGGAACAAGAGATTCAACTCGAAAAAGAATTAAAAAATGTGCAAGAACAAATTAAGGAACAAGCTGTAATAACAACTAAATTCGAGGAAAATTCTTCCGAAAAGGAAAATGAAACATAATTAATTAGTAAACAAACGATCCGAGCCAAAGATAGATAAGCACAATCAATTTATTCTCCTAAGAAATAATTGACAGCTTCTCTCCTTTGATTCGGATATTTTATTCCCCTATTTTTGAATTTCTTCTGATTCTGCTGAAGGGTACACTGTTTGTCTAGCTTCTAACTCAGCAACTCTATTATTATACTCACGATCTAATTCAGCTTTTTTGTCGGTAACTTTTCGATCCATTTGCGTAGTTAGTTCTTCTACCTTATTATTCAAACGTTTAATATCTCTTTTTTGATGCCACATTGTTCCTGTCGCAACTAAGGAAACAATCACTGCACCAATGAATGAAGATCCTATGATGACAACAATTAAAGGTGCTCTAAAAGTGGTAAAACCCAAATTTACGGGTACATTCATATTATTCATTACTGCAAAGAAAACAATCATCAATGTTAAAACGAGTCCTAAAATAATTCGCCATTGGTTTTTCATAATTTTCCTCCTCTATTACTAGTCGTTTGACTATTTCTTATTAAACAAACCGCCTGCTAAAAAGTCCCCAATATGTGGGAATAATTGATAAAATCTTGAAGCAATTTCCATCACTACTGGTCGATTAATTTCTCTCTTAGGAGAATTCATTTGTTTAACAATCTCTTTTGCTAGTACTCGTGGATCAATAATAAACGTGCCAACATTTTTTAAGTAATCACCGGATGGATCTGCTTTGTCAAAAAATTCAGTTTTGATTGGCCCTGGATTTACCGTTGTTACATGGATATTAAAAGGTCTTAACTCCAAACGTAAGGCATTAGAAAAGCCTAAAACAGCAAATTTAGTTGCTGAATAAACGGTTGATTTAGGAGTAGCCATTTTTCCTGCCATTGAAGAGATATTGATGATATGTCCTGATTGCTTTTCTAACATAGAGATTGCTAGTTTTTGGGACAGAAGCATCATTCCAAGTACATTAACTTCAAACATATTACGTGCCATTTCCATATCAAAGCTTGTAAAGTTTTCAAAATGACCAAATCCTGCATTATTCACTAAAATATCTACAGAATCTACTTCATTTTTCACTTTCTCCATCAAGCTTTCAATGCTATTCGGATTAGCAATATCCAATTGAAAAGCAAAGGCTTCTTTACCACTTAATTCCATACAACGTTCTTTGACTTGTCCAATCAAGTTGATTCTTCTTGCACAAACGATGACAATTGCGCCTTGTTTGGCTGCTTCATAACAGATTTGCTCCCCTAATCCAGTCGATCCTCCTGTAACTAAAACAACTTTATCTTCTAATTTCATTTTGACTCCTCCTGCTCTCTAAATGGGATAGGTAAAGTGTAAAAATCTTTGGCCACAAAAACTTGAGGAAATATTTCAGCTGCTTCATCTCTCAAAATCAAGACATCTTTGGCTAAATATCTCGCGCTAATATGTGTTAGTAATAATTGTTTCACATCTGCTCTTTTTGCCACCAATGCTGCTTGTTCTGTAGTTGAATGGAAATGTTTCCGTGCCATTTTTTCTTCATCTTTTTTATAAGTACTCTCATGAATCAAAACATCTGCTCCCATAGCTAATTCAACCGCTTGGTCACAGTAACGAGTATCACCCAAAATGGTAACAATTCTTCCTTTTTTTGGTTGTCCAACAAAATCAACACCATTAATCCTTTGACCATCTTCTAAAACAACCGTTTCTCCACGTTTTAACCTGCCATAAATCGGACCTGATGGCACACCTAGTTTAACTAACTCGTCAACCAAGAGCTCTCCTTGATAATCGGCTTCAACAATGCGATAACCATAACTTTCGATTCCATGATCCAGTTTTTTACAAGAAACTTCAAATTGTTTATCTTTAAAAACTACACCCTCTTCAATTTCAATATATTTTACAGGGTAATTTAAACGTGTTTTTGAAATTCTTAATGTAGTTGTTACAAATTCCTCCACACCTACAGGACCATAAATTTCTAGAGGACCAGGTGGTTGCTCTCCACCTTGAAAACAACGACTACTCACTAACCCTGGTAGTCCAAAAATATGATCTCCATGCAAATGTGTAATAAAAATTTTTTCAATCTTTCGGGGACGAATTGTTGTATTTAAAATCTGCATTTGGGTGCCTTCGCCACAATCAAACAACCAAACCGCATTTCTTTCTTCTAACAATTTTAATGCAACACTCGAAACATTGCGATGTTTTGCCGGAACTCCCGAACCCGTTCCTAAAAATTCTAATTCCATAATCGACCTATCTTTCTTTGTTAAATTTTAGTCTTTATGAGAGGTCTACCATTTTTTTAATACCCTCTACTTTATTTTGCAATTTCTTGTACTTCATCGTCAAACATGACTGCTTTTTCAACTAAAGTTTATGAACTGCACGGATGTTCTACCAATTGAGAAACGCTCGGCATTTTTTTCTAATCTCTTTTAATTGTAAAGAATACCTAACATTTTGAAATTCATTATTCCAGTACAAGACTGTCAAATTTTTTATTCATACCTCTTCTATCTTTTTCATTAATTGTATCAATAATCCAAACATTTGGAAATGAATTACCTTTAGTATTTTGTAAATAAGTTTAATTTTTTCTTAGTGGATACATCGACAAAATAAACAAGTGATTTTTCATTACTTACGCTGAGAAATGAAAAAGGAGCGAAATTTTATGATACTGTCTTTTTATAAAATTATATTTTTTAACATCAAAAAATCAGTAGTAGATATTCGCTAAGAAATAATCTACTACTGATTGTTCATGGTTATTCTACAAATTCAAATTCAAATTCGCCAATCCGAACTATGTCGCCATCTTTGGCACCTCTAGCACGCAAAGCTTCATCGACACCCATTCCACGTAGTTGACGAGCAAAACGCATAACTGTCTCATCATGATCAAAGTTTGTCATCTTGAATAGTTTTTCAAGTTTTTCACCAGTAAGAATCCAAGAAGCATCATCCTCACGATCAATTTGGAAGGCTGGTTCGTCTGAAACAAAACCATATTGAACAACATCTTCTTCAATTTCTTCATCGTAAAGTAAGAATTCTGAAGTCACTTCTAATAAATCAGCAGTCGCACTCAATAAAGGCTCTAAACCTTGACGAGTTACACCAGAAATACCAAAAACAGGGATCGGTTCAGCAAACTCATCTTTTTGTTCTTTAGCTAATTGCTCTTTGAACACTTTTAAGTTTTCTTCTGCATCTGGCATATCCATTTTATTCGCAACGATAATTTGTGGACGTTCTAATAAACGTAAATTATGAGAAGCTAGTTCATTGTTAATAGCCACATAATCCTCATAAGGATCTCGCCCTTCCATTCCACTCATATCAATCACATGCAAAATAACACGTGTGCGTTCAATATGACGTAAAAATTGTGTTCCTAATCCAACTCCTTGAGAGGCTCCTTCAATTAATCCTGGTAAATCTGCTACAACAAAACTACGGTCGTCTTTTGTACTTACCATTCCTAAATTTGGCACCAAAGTAGTAAAGTGATACGCACCAATTTTCGGTCTTGCCGAAGAAATAACTGAAAGCAAGGTTGATTTCCCTACAGATGGAAAACCTACTAAACCAACATCAGCTAAAACTTTTAATTCAAGTTCTACTTTACGTTCTTGTCCGGGTTCACCATTCTCAGCCATTTCAGGGGCTGGATTTCTAGGAGAAGCAAAACGAATATTTCCTCGTCCACCTCGACCGCCTTGTGCAATAACTAAAGACTGACCGTGTTCAAGTAAATCACCTAACAACGCTCCTGTTTCTGCATCTCGTACTGTCGTCCCCTCAGGAACCTTAACAAATAAATCTTCCGAACCTCTTCCGTGCATTCCTTTACTCATCCCATTTTCACCGGGTTGTGCCTTAAAGTGACGGTTAAAACGGAAATCCATTAAAGTTCGTAAACCTTCATCTACAACTAAAACAACATTTCCCCCACGACCACCATCGCCACCAGCTGGTCCGCCATCTGGGACATATTTCTCTCTTCTAAAAGCAACCATTCCGTCTCCGCCTTTACCAGCTTTCACGTCAATCGTTACTTGATCTAAAAACATGGACATTCTAATCTTGTCCTCCATTCTATTTACTAAACCTGTGTATCTAAGCCTTTATTATTGTACCTAGCAAATAGGCATTTGTCTATCTTTTCGCAAATATTCTCTAGAATTTACAGGGAATCTTTTAAGAAACTCTTCATCTATCGAAATTCCTCCTTTTACACGTCACGAGGTTTTCTAGACATGATGCTTCTACTTTTATTTTTTGTGTATAAACTTAGAACCCTATAAAGAAGATTTTACGAAGTAGCTTCTTCCCCACTATTGTAACGATAGTTTGCATAAATGAAAAGTATAGAGAACTTAGACCTTATTCATATGAAAAAAGAGTTATTACTCATTACTCAGTAACACTTGAAACTTCCAGAACAAAGCTCCAAAAACTCATGGGTCGTGTGAGACCGTCAAGAGTTTCTTGCAAAGAGGCTCAGACCAGTCCCTCACAATGTTCTGCTCTTTGCGAACGGATGGATTGGAAGTTTAGCATAGCTGTTGTTTGGTTCTGGAAGTTTCAAGTTTTTGGACTGTGAATAACAAAAAAGAAGTCATGAACTGAATCATGACTTCTTCTGAATTTTTATTTTGCTTCAATTAATTTAAAGTTTGACCAAGGGCGAATGAATTCTAACAAGAATAATTCACCATCTGAGATTCTGCCAACAACGTTCACACGACCATCATTTTTCATCTCTTTTAAAGCAATTTGAGTTTCACCTTTGTATTGACCATAACCAACATTATCAATCAAGACATCCCCTCGGACAATATCACGAGTCGTATGGGCTGGAAATTCTTTGTCTTTATAGTATACGCGAGTCATTGTTGAACGTAGAATGTACTCCGAACGGTCACCACGATAGCTATGGAGATTATCAAATAAACAAACTCGTTCATTTTCAGTAATTTCAGCTCCAGTTACAACTTTTAATGTTGGATATGGAGAATAAAAGGCTTCTGACATAGCTTTTAATTCTGGTTCAGATGCGTAGGCATTTCCAACCAAAATATCATCAATTAGTCCAGTCAGCATCAAATGCTTTACTTGTGTCGCAATATCTAAGTCACGATGGATTTCCAATGAACACAAACCATCTTGAGTTGGCCAAGGACCAAATGTTGCCTCATGTGAATTGACAAAAGCCATTGTATTTAAGTTATATTTACGGAATTTTTCTGAACAAAAAACAAAATGATCATAACCTAATCCAGAGAAACGATGAGGATAAAAATTATGTGAGCCTAATAGGTTATCCGTATTTGGTGAGTAGGACATAATATTATCAACATAACTTGTACCAGTACTCATATTAATTTCAATTTTGATATTGTAAGGATTACGAGTCATACGCGCTTCTTCTGCACCAGTAAAACCAATATCTAAACGCACACCGTAAGCACCCATTTCATCGAAAAATGATAAATCATCGTAGGAAATTTCTAATTGTTCAAACAATGATGGGTTGATATCCACCATCACTTCCATTCCCAAACTATTGGCATAATCCACTACTTGTTTAAATTCTGCCAATACTTTTTCCTTGTCATCGGTAATTTGTAGTAAGCTCGTAAAAACACGTTTAAATCCATATTTATGTGCTAGATCCAAATATGCCTTATCTTTCTCAAAAGTCGAACGTTCTGGATAAATCGAAATACCTAATTTTCCCATTGTAAAAAATCCTCCTAAAAATTAAACCCTATTTTGTATCCATTTTCATTATAATTGATCTAGACCAAAATTACAATGATATTCAATGTTTAGTTTTGTCTATTTATCTTATTATTCAGCTAGGAAATTAAGTCGATTTTTGATATGATAAACAAGATATTACCAGAAAGGATCTTTCATATGAAAAATAAAAAAATAGCAGCACTTTTCACGACTTTTGCAAGTTTAAGCTTATTAGCAGCTTGTTCAAATCAAACAACAAACTCCTCTAATTCAGTTAGTTCTACTGAACAATCTACATCCACATCCTCGGTAAACTTAGAAGATTTAGAATTACCTCAATTAGATAACGAGGTTAATGAAAACGAATCAGTAGTCGAAATTGTTACAACTGAGGGAACCATCACAGTTAAATTATTCCCTGAATTAGCACCAAAAGCAGTAGAAAATTTTGTGACTCATGCTAAAGATGGTTATTATGATGGCACCGTTTTTCATCGTGTCATTAAAGATTTTATGATTCAAGGAGGCGATCCTGAAGGTACGGGTCGTGGCGGTGAAAGTATCTGGGATAGCCCATTTGAAGATGAATTCTCCAATCAGCTTTACAATATACGAGGCGCTCTTTCTATGGCTAACTCTGGACCAGATTCAAATGGCAGTCAATTTTTCATTGTTCAAAACTCAGATGATCTTTCTGATGGTTTAGCCAAACAATTTACACCGGAAAGAATCATTGAAGCTTATAAAAATGGAGGCGCCAAACATTTGGATGGCGTTCACACAGTCTTTGGGCAAGTTATTGAAGGTATGGACGTTGTTGATAAAATTGCCGCAATGGGCAACTCCGAAGAACCTGTGAGTATTGAGACGATAAACGTTTTACAAGAAGCAAAATAAAAAATATCCGACCGAAAGATTGTTTACACCAGTTGAAATGCCGGTGTTATCTCTATCGGTCGGATACTTTACTTTAAAATCATATCTTTTAATTAATGTTAATCTATGCTGGTAAAATTGGACTATTAGGAATCGTATAACCCGCTTCACTCAAATTGGCAATGGATAAACTTAATAACTCTTCTTGAATTTTCCATTGTTGACCATTAGCTACATACATCGTAGTCCGAATCGCATAATTACTATTTCCCAAATCTACAATTCCAAAAATAACTGGTGGTGTTTGGATGAATTCTGAATATTTCTCCACAATCATTTGATTAGCTTGTTGAATTGGTATTCGAATACCTTCAATTCCTTCCGAAGGTTCAATGCGAACATCCACCAAAACTCGCATGTCAGAACGAGAAGTATTACTAATGGTTGTGATATTCCGATTAGGGATAAACTGAACCGTACCATCTGTCGATTTTAATTGCAAGGTTCTTATTCCTACAGAAGTTACTGATCCCTCAATCCCTAAATTGACTAATTTAATATAATCCCCTACGTTAATTTGCTGTTCAGTGATAATAAAGAAACCAGTAATCAAATCATTCATAAAACCTTGTGCACCTAAACCAATGGCTAACCCGGCAATTCCTGCACCTGCCAATAATGAACCAACAGGAATTCCAATTGTTGACAAAAGAGCATACACAAAGAAAAATCCTAAGGTATATTGAACAATATTACTAACCAATGTTTCAAGAGTTGTCAATCGAACCAAATTCATCGATTTTTTCCGATAAGATTTAAACCCTCTTCCAACTAAGTACTTAGCAATTCGATACAATAATCCAAACAAAAGAATGATAAAGATAAGAGAAATTGATTTTTGAATAATTAAACCAATAATAGCATCCCAATCTAGACTACTCCACCAACGTTGAAAAGCATTTAGTTGCTCTGCTGCTGGTTCAATAATGATACTCGTATCTGATGAATCAACTGTGCCTGCCACTCCAAAAAAGTACATAAAATAATCCCTCCTACATATATACCATTGTAGCAAGGGATTAAAAAAAAGAAAATAAATTGTATTCCTTATAAACGAAAAATTAAGATAAATGAACACCTTTGTCGACGAAAATCGTTTCGCCAATAATTCCAGCAGATAGTGGACTAATTAAAAATGCCACTGCATTTCCCACTTCTTCAATTGTCACTCCGATATGATCAGGAGTACGGTCTTCAGATAATTGAATTAATTTCTGATGATCTTTCACACCTGTTACAGCTAATGTTTTGATAGCTCCTGCTGAAACAGCATTCACACGAATTTTTTGTGGAGACAATTCAGCTGCTAAATAACGAACAGCAGACTCAAGAGCTGCTTTAGCAATTCCCATCATGTTGTAGTTAGGAACCGCACGATCTGCACCTAAATAAGTTAACGTAACAATTCCACTGTTATCAGCTAAAATTGGTTTTGCATATTTTGTTACAGCAATTAGCGAATAGCTACTGATATCTTGTGCTAAAGCATAACCTGCACGAGAAATTTCAGTAACGCCACCTTGCAAATCTTCTTTGTTTGCATAAGCTACTGCGTGGACCACGCCATGAATCTCGCCAGCATACTCTTTAATTTCTTCAAAAGCTTTTTCGATGCTTGCATCAGTCGCTACATCTAGTTCAACTAAAAATTCGCCTCCCTCTAGTAATTTCTCTAAAGGCTTTCTCATACGTTCGTTTTGATAAGTATAGATAACTTCTGCACCTTGATCACGCAATGCTTTTGCACAACCCCAAGCAATACTACGTTTATTCGCTACGCCCATTACGACAATTTTTTTTCCAGTTAAGAAACCCATAATTCCACTCCTTAAATATAATAGATGAATAAGTTCATTCGATTTTGATTCATGATATACTACCATGATTATCTATTATTAGACAAAATTGTTTGATTGTCAAACTAAATTTACTTAATTAATTCTTAAGTTGCTAAAATAATGAAAATATGATACTTTGATAATCAAAGTAATATAAATTTTTTTTAAAATGAAATGAGGAACGAAAAATGAAAAAATTATTGACTGAAACTGAAGTAATGGACTTAATTCCCAATCGCTTTCCAATCATTTATATAGACTATGTGGATTCGATTGATCCTGGAAAGAAAATTATTGCCACTAAAAATGTAACCATTAACGAAGACTTTTTCCAAGGACATTTCCCTGGTGAGCCTGTGATGCCGGGTGCGTTGATTTTAGAGACTCTTGCACAAGCTGGTTCAATTTTAATCTTAAAGTCAGAAGAATTTTTAGGACGCACTGCCTATATTGGTGGAATCAATAAAGCAAAGTTTCGTCAAAAAGTTGTTCCTGGGGATACTATCAAACTTTCTTTTGAAATTACTAGAGTAAAAGGCTCTGTAGGTACAGCTGATGCTGTCGCAACTGTTGAAGGAAAAAAAGTTGCTGAGTGTGAGTTTACCTTTATCGTTGGCGAACAAAAACAATAAAAAATAAGGTGTGCCATAAGCTCAACAAACTTATGACACACCTTTTGTTCCTATTCACATCTAAAATTAAACAATTAAAAACTTCCAGAATAAAAGCTCCAAAAGTACACTTGTCGTGTGAGACCGCCAAGAGTCTTTTTCCAGAGTCTCTTCGGCTGCTGATGTAACGCGCTGACTAAGTACTAATCGCACACTAAATCAGTGTAATTAATTCAGCTCCTTAGAACATAACCAACGCCAATGCCGTTCTCCACTTTGTACTTCCAGTTTCGATGGATATTTTATCAATATTAGTAAAACTGGAAAGCCATTTGGGAGAAAAGACAGACATCGTGAACTAAAGATGAGGATGAATTATGCAGTGTGGAAAGTAGTGAATTGCTACTTTCTTACACTGCGTTTGAACGCCGAAAGGTTTGAGACTCATAAGAGGCTCAGACCGGTCTCTCACAATGTCTGTTCTTTGCGGACAAATGGCTTGGAAGTTTTTTTTGTTCTTGGCTGTAAATAAGAACACTGTTTTATCAACTAATTAGTCGTTCTTTGACATTACTTGACTTTAGTGTTACATCATATCTTTTCTCTAGTTCATGAACTAGATGATTCACTGATTTTAAAATTTCTTTTCTTGTAACGATTCCTTGGAAAACATTTTCTTCATCTACCAAAGGAAGAAACGAACCTTGAACGAGTAATCGAAGAATATCTTCTAATTCATCATTTTCTTTAATTGTTTCTACATTTACTTCCATTACATCTGCTACAGTCAATCCGTCCAATAAGTTCGTATCAAAGCCAGTTAAGCCCATCATTTTATCAACGATATTTGCTAAACTAATCAATCCAATTAAACGATCTTCCGAATCTAAGACGGGTATTTTAGCATAACCAACTTTTGAAAGAACTAATAAAGCATGTTCTAACGGGTGACTATAAAGTACAGTTGCAACATTCTCAGCCGGTACTAGGAAATTTTCTTGATTTTCCATAAGTAAGGCTTCTACATTTTTGCCGATCAAATCTAACCCTCCATTCCAACATATCACTGTTTTATATTTTACCCTAAAATAAGAAAAGAAAGCAGTAAAAATGCTTTCTTTAAAAATTTATAACATCTTATTTTTTAAAGATAAAAAATAAATCAGGAATTGGTTGAAAAGCACGATTATAATACTGTACACTGTATTCTTCCTCAGTACTTTCAATGATTGCATAACTTTTTTCTTGAATTGGACCTCGTGGTTGAGAAATACTTCCAGGGTTTAAAAATAAACGTGAACCTACTTTTTCACAACCTATTTGATGGGTATGACCAAATAAAACAATTGATGCATCTGCTGCTTGAGCTTCAATCCCTAATTGAGTAATGCCAAAACGAACATCTGATAAATGTCCATGAGTCATATAAATTCGATCCATCCCCGTGTCTACCACTTGATTTTTTTTATAATGAGAATCATAGTCACAATTTCCAGTTACAACAAAAGCTTGATTCCAAAGTTCGTCTTCGAATGCTAACTCTGAGTCTCCACAATGGAAAATATAGTCAACTTTTCCTTGATAATTTGCAAATAAATCAACCAAAATATTTCGATCGCCATGATTGTCACTAACCACTAAATATTTCAAATTAGACGCTCCCTTCTAACCATTCCTGCCAGTTCAGCTTCAATTTTTCAATTGCTTGTCCACGATGGCTTGCCTTGTTTTTTTCAGTACTTGATAATTCAGCTGCAGTTTTATCTGTTCCATCAACGATAAATAATGGATCATAACCGAAGCCATTTTCTCCTCTTGGAATACGACCAATTCTTCCTGGCCATTCCGCTTCTACAACTAAACTTTCTTTTTTAGGTGCCGCAAAAACTAGTGTACAGTGAAATTGTGCGGTACGTTCTTCATCTTTTATATCGGTTAATTCATAAAGTAATTTAGCATTATTTGCTGCATCACTTTTTCGTTCTCCTGCAAAGCGAGCAGAATAAATTCCCGGCATACCACCTAAAGCATCAACTTTCAAACCAGAATCATCTGCCAAAACAGGACATTGTAAAATGTTGGCGATAGTTTCTGCTTTTAAGCGAGCATTCTCTTCAAAGGTATTTCCAGTTTCTGCTACATCAGGAAGCTCAGGAAAATCTTTTAAGGTCTTTATTTCATAACCAGCTTCGCCAAAAATAGCGGCAAATTCTTTGGCTTTTCCTTCATTACCTGTCGCAATCATGATTGTCTTTTCTGATAATTCAGGTCTTTGATCGCTATTGCCATATAGTGCTTCTTTTTGTTTAGTAATCAATTCTTCAATCGCAACTTTCCCATAAACAAGCATCTCATTTAACTGTTCACCATCAAAAGTTGCTTCTTCACCAGTTCCCTGAATCTCAACAAAACGTCCTGATTCAGTCATCACTAAATTCATATCCACTTGAGCTTGAAAGTCCTCTTGATAATCTAAGTCTGCAACGCAAGTATCGTCAGGTAGTATCCCTACACTAATTGCCGCCAAATGTTCTTTGATAGGATCTTCAACTAAGGCACTCGTTTGTAATAATTTATCAATCGCTAGTCTTAGTGCGACAAACGCCCCTGTAATACTTGCTGTACGTGTTCCTCCGTCTGCTTGAATCACATCACAGTCTACAACAATACTTCTCTCTCCTAGCTTTTCTAAGTCTACAACAGCTCTTAATGAACGACCTATTAAGCGTTGAATTTCCATCGTACGTCCACTAATTTTACCCTTCGCACTTTCGCGACGATTTCTAGTATTAGTTGCTCGAGGTAACATACTGTATTCCGCAGTTACCCAACCGCTACCTGAATTTCTTAAAAAAGGCGGTACAGATTCTTCAATAGTAGCCGAACAAATTACTTGGGTATCGCCAAAAGAAATCACTACCGATCCTTCTGGGTGTTTAAAAACATTCGTTTGAATCGTTATTGAGCGTAAATCTTGAATTCCTCTTCCATCATGTCGCATGAATGACACTCCTTCTACTTTTAACTTATCTTAAATCAATTTGTTGAGAATCAATCTTACTAAATTGCAACCATTCTTTGGCTATTCCATCAAACATCACGGTTGATCCTGTAGTATAAAATAAATGCTCTCTATTTTTTGGTCTCTTTGTATTGGCTATTCCAAAATAGTCTAGCAACATACTCACTTCTCCAATTGTTTCAGCACCGGAATCAATTAATTTTACTTGTTTCCCCATAACATTCTGAATAATCGATTTTAATAAAGGATAATGAGTACAGCCTAAAATAAGAGTATCTAATTTTTTGTGTTTTAAAGGAATTAATGTTTCTGCCACAATTTTCTTGGCAACTGAAGACTGAAACTGATTGCTTTCAACAATCGGCACAAATTTAGGGCAAGCCAAGCTTGTCACAGTAGCTTCTGGAACTTTCGTTTTAATCGCTTGTTCATAGGAACCACTTTTGACTGTCCCTTTCGTTCCAATTATCCCTATCTGATGATTTTTGGTTGCTTTAACTGCTGCTCTGGTACCCGGTAAAATAACACCTACAACAGGAATTTCTAAAGCCGTTTTAATCTCATCTAAAGCGACGGCTGTTGCTGTATTACAAGCAATGACCAACATTTTAATATTTTTCTTTAACAAAAACTGGGTCATTTGCCAAGTATATTCAATGACTTGTTCTGCTGGACGAGGGCCGTACGGACAACGAGCAGTATCTCCTAAATAAATAATATGTTCATTAGGCAACTGTTTCATCGCTTCTTTTACCACTGTCAGCCCACCGACACCAGAATCAATAAAACCAATTGGTTGGGTATTTGTCATTTCATTCCATCCTTTATTTTACTTTGCTCTGCCCCTTATTTTCTACTTTTTTGCTTATTATTTCAAGCCTTGTCTTTTAGAATTAGGAAATTCTTCTCATTTGAATAAAAAGAACTCCCCTTGATTTGTCTTGCAACAAGCTAAATTTAGCTCATCGAAAGATCGTTCAAGAGAAGTCCACCTATTAATATTTATATCTTTTCGTTTCCAAATAATTAGAAAGTAAAGACAAAATGTAACAAATAGCAAAATAACTAACCGTCATTGCTACGAACATCGGAATGACATAATTGGTATTTTGACCATAAATAATTCTGGAATGATGAGTTAACTCAGGTAAAGAAATAATTACTGCTAAAGAAGTATCTTTTACCAAAGAAATTAACTGACTAACAATCGCTGGAATCATTGAGCGAAAAGCTTGAGGAATCACAATTCTTATCATTGTTTCCGTATAACTTAAGCCTGTAGACAAGCCCGCTTCCATTTGTCCTTTAGGAACGGCATTCAAACCGGCTCGGAAAATTTCGGATAACATCGCTGATTCAAAAATTGTTAAAGCAACAACTGCCGACCAAAAAATGTTAAAGCGAATCCCAATTTGGGGTAAAGCAAAATACGTGAAGAAAATAATTAATAGTAGTGGTAAATTACGAATAATATCGACAATTAAACCTAATATTTTTGAAAGAAACGGAATACTAGCAAATCGAAGAGTTCCCACTAAGCCACCAATTAAAAAACTAAAGACGATAGATAGTACAGAAACCGCAACGGTTACTTGCAATCCATCTAATAAAAATCGTAAATTTACGAATGAAAATGCGCCAATAAAGTCCATTGTTGTCTCCTTTCTATCCTCTGATTGCCCAGCGTTTTTCTAAGTGGGACATTAAGTAGGATAACGGCAATGTCAAAATTAAATAAAAAATTCCAACAATAATGTAAGTATCAAATGTAATAAAAGTTGCATTAGCGACTAAATCGCCTTGATACATTAGATCTAATCCAGCAACCATGGCTAAAATAGATGAGTTTTTGATCAAGTTAATAAATTGCCCGCCAAGTGGAGGAATCACAATTTTAAACGCTTGTGGTAAAACGATAAAACGCATGGTTTCTCCATAAGAAAATCCTGACGATAAACCTGCCTCCATTTGCCCTTTAGGAACTGTTTGAATACCCGAGCGAACTGTTTCAGCGATAAACGCCGATGTGTAGATAGTTAATCCAATTGTACCTGCTTGAAAGCCATCAAAAGGCAATCCATATAGAGGTAAGACAACGTAGAAAAACATCACAATAATTAATAACGGAATATTTCTAAAAAATTCAACATAAGCTTTCGCTAAATTTTTAATAAGTTTATTTTCAGATAGCTGTAAAATCGCCATTAAGGTTCCGATAATTAAACTAAAAATCAATGCTATTACACTTGAAAAAATCGTGTATTTAAATCCTTCAAAAAATAAATCCGCATTGTCTAGAAATAACTGAAACATCTTATCTCCTCCTTATTTCTATTAATGTATTTAAATTTCTGAAAAGCGAAATTTAAGTCTGATTGAAATGCCGTATACCATTCCACTAATCTTATTCTTAGTTAAGTGGAACTGGCATCCTTATTTCTATTAATGTATTAAGCTATTTCGTTTTAGTGTATTTAAATTTCTAAAAAAACGAAATTTAAGTTTTATTTTCTCTTCGCATACCATCTCACTAGCCTGTAGTTCCTAGTAAGTGAGACTGGCAAATTTAAGTCTGATTGAAATGCCGTATACCATTCCACTAATCTTATTCTTAGTTAAGTGGAACTGGCATCCTTATTTCTATTAATGTATTAAGCTATTTCGTATCAATATGCAAATAATCGGTAAAATCATAAATGAAAGTTTATTGTACTTTCCCACTTTCATCATCTGGGAACCATTTTGCATAAATTTCATCATAGGTTCCATCATCATGCATTTCTCTTAGCGCTGCATTAACTGCATCTAAAAAGTTTTCTTGCCCCTTATTAATAGCAATTCCATAAGGCTCTTCAGTAAAGGTCTCTCCAACTAAATGATAGTTAGGATTTTCGCTAGCCATCCCTAAAAGAATCGCATTATCAGTTGTCATTGCATCTCCTTGACCTGCTTGAAGAGCTGTAAAAGCTTCGGCATAGTTTTCTAATTCAAGAATCTGTGCATCTGGTGACGCTTCACGGATATTCACTGCCGAAGTAGAACCTTTAACTGCTAGCACCGTTGTATTTCCATCTAAATCTTCTAAACCAGTAATCGGACTATCCGTTTTTACTAACAGAGATTGCCCTGCATCAAAATAGACGTCGGAAAAATCAACTTGTTTTTTTCGTTCTTCTGAAATGGTCATTGTTGCGATAATGGCATCAATGTTTCCATTTTTCAAAAGAGGAATTCTCGTTTTAGATGTTACTTCAACAAAAGTTGCGTTCCCATCTCTACCTAGAATTTTTTCAGTGATTGCTTTAGCCATGTCAATGTCAAATCCCTTTACTTCTCTAGAGGGAATATCCATTAGCCCAAACAAACGGGTATCATTTTTTACACCCCAAACAATTTCATTTGAATTTTGACTAGTCTCCAAAATATCTAAGTCTGCTACACTTTGACTTTTACAAGCTGATAAAACCAAAGTGAATAATAATAGAACAAGATAGGAAAAAAATGTTTTTTTACGCATCGCTTTTCCTCCTAATGATTAATTACTTTACTTATAAATTGCTGTGCACGTTCTTCTTTCGGATTTTCAAAGAATTCTTTCACATTGCGACTGTCTTCTAAAACTTGTCCATCTGCCATAAAAATTACTCGGTCGGCTACTTCCCGAGCAAATCCCATTTCATGAGTAACAACAATCATTGACATTCCTTCTTGAGCAATTTTTTTCATTACATCTAAAACATCCCCAATCATCTCTGGGTCAAGGGCTGATGTTGGTTCATCAAAAAGTAACATATCTGGTCGCATAGCTAGACCACGTGCAATTGCCACACGTTGTTGTTGTCCACCAGATAACATCGATGGATAAGAATCTTTTTTGTCTAACATCCCCACTCTATCTAATATCTGCTCTGCTCTTTTGTTTGCTTCTGTATCACTTTCTTTTAACACTTTAGTAGGTGCCAGTGTGATATTTTCAAGAACTGTCTTATTCGGATACAAATTAAAATGCTGAAAGACCATTCCTATATTTTTACGAATCTCAGTTAACTTAGTTCCTTTGCTGCGAATATCTTTCCCATTTACAAGTAGCTGACCAGAACTAATTTTTTCTAAACCATTAATTGTTCTTAACATCGTACTTTTTCCAGAGCCTGATGGACCAATAACAACTACCACTTCGCCCTTCTCGAACTCTAAATTAATGTTTTTCAATGCATGAAATTTTCCATAGTATTTTTCAACATTTTTAAATTCAATCATTGACATTTTTTCACGCTCCTTTTCAATTATGAGACATTTTTAATAATAGCCTAATGAACATTATAAACTTGAAAATAAAAATTTGTAAAGTTTTTTACGAAAAAGTACCTTTTTCACAATATTGATGACATTCTGATGTCACATGTTTCCCTTTGTCATGTATAGAAAAAATAAATGGTGATAAATGAGAACTCTACTTAAATTATCTAGTTTTCAAAATCTTGAATCTATATTTTTTGTACCGAGTTATAGATAAGTACTTCTTCTACAATTTTTTATTGAAAAAAAAGAGAAAAGATTGTTTATTTCACTTAAAAAAGGTAAGATTGGCTATAGACTATAAAAAAGAAAAGGTGAAGAACTTGAATACTATTCTTACTGGAGACCGTCCTACTGGAAAACTACATTTAGGACATTATGTTGGTTCATTAAAAAAACGACTAGAGATGCAAGACGATCCAGACAGTACATTATATGTAATGATTGCGGACGTACAAGCATTAACTGATAATGCAAAAAATCCAGAGAAAGTTGCTGCAAATATTCTTGAAGTAGCATTAGACTATCTTGCAGTTGGCTTGGATCCATCAAAAACAAACTTCTTTATTCAATCACAAATTCCACAAATTGCTGAATTAACTATGTTTTATATGAATTTAGTTAGTGTAGCTCGTGTAAGAAGAAATCCCACAGTAAAAGCAGAAATTGAACAAAAGAGTTTTGGTGAAGGCGTTCCAACGGGCTTCTTTGTCTACCCTATTTCGCAAGCTGCCGATATTACTGCTTTTAAAGCAAACCTCGTTCCAGTTGGTGATGACCAAAAACCAATGCTAGAACAAGCTCAAGAAATCGTTCATAGTTTTAACTCCACTTATGATAATGTTCTAGTCAATCCTAAAGGAGTATTCCCTCCTAAAGGAATGGGTCGTTTACCGGGAACCGACGGAAACGGAAAAATGAGTAAATCTTTAGGTAATGGCATTTACTTAGCCGATCCTGCTGATGTCGTGCAAAAGAAAGTCATGAGTATGTACACTGATCCAAATCATATCCATGTACAAGATCCAGGACAAGTCGAAGGAAATATGGTTTTCACCTACCTTGACGTGTTTGGAACAGATAAAGAATACATCCAAGAATTGAAAGACCATTATCGTCGTGGTGGTTTAGGGGATGTGAAAATCAAGCGTTACTTAATCGAAGTTTTAGAAGCTGAATTGGGACCTATTCGTACACGTCGCGAAGAGTACGCTAAAGATCCAGCAGCTATCATGGAAATGTTACGCAAAGGCAGTGAAAAAGCTGAAAAAGTCGCTGCTCAAACCCTAACTGAGGTTAAATCTGCTATGGGAATTAATTATTTTGGATAACTAAAAATATTCAAATCTACGAAAAATAATAGAAAAAGAACTAAAAGTGATTTTTCACTAATAGTTCTTTTTTTTACTTAGTTTTCCCATGCAAGATACGAATAATATCAGCACCATACTTAGCTACTCGTTTATCACTAAATCCTTGAACATTCATTAATTCATCAATCGATTTAGGCATTTTTAGAAGCAAATCATCCATGTCTTTATTACTAAAAACATAAAAAGCTCGGATATTTTCTTCTTTTGATTTTTCTAGTCTGTATGTTGTTAATAACTTTTTCAAATTTTCTTTATCAATTTTTGGCTCAACTATTTTAAAATGTTCGTATTTCTTATCATACATTTTATCATTCTCTTGATGTATTGCTAAATAAGATTCTGCCCATTCCTTTAAATCTTTATCATTAAAAATTGAATTTTTGGATACTGCGTCTACATTTTTTATATGTTGAATTAGTTGATCTACTTGAACAACCACAGATTTCACTTCATCTGTTGCCTCTTTATCTTTAATAATCATTGAAGGATTAGTCATAACAACCACTGATTGATATCTTTCTTCAGCTAATATTTTTCTCAAAAATTTAAGTATAAAATATTCATCTTCTTTTTTTCTTACTTTTTTGAGTACTTCTATGTGACGATTATTTTGAGTAATCGGCGAATAAATTTTACCATATTTATTAGGATAAGGAATAAAATCTCCTCGATTGTTTATCACAATTGTCCCGTATAAATTTTTAGATTCTATAACAAAACAATTTTTTCTGGTAAAAACTAAAAAATCAATCTGTGTCGAAGAATCTCCATGCTCTATGTAAAAATCATGTATGACATACATCGGTAAATGGCTATTTCTTAATTCAAAAGCTATATTTTTTTCGCCTTTAATTCCATTTTTAATATTTTTTATATCATTAGCGACTTGCTTCTGCCCAGTTTCTGTCAAATTACGAGATAGTGATTCTAGGAAAGCAATTCGTCTATCTTGCTCATAATTTTCTTTCAGAAAAATAGGTGTTGAAAGTTTATTAAACATTTTCTCACTCCTTTTATTAAGGGTATCATACTTAATAAAAAAAGAACATCCCATTTTCATGAGATGTTCTTCTTAAAAACCTATCTAATCACAGCTCCAACTGTTTCAGTCAATGCCTTTGTCACTTTATCCATTGCTCGATTGATTTCTTCATCTGTCAATGTTGCTTCTGGATTTGAGAAGGTCAAGCTATAAGCCAATGACTTATGCCCTTCTTCAATGTTTTTCCCTTGATAGACATCAAAAATTTCAACCTTAGTCAATAATTTACCTGCTGCATTAGTAATTGTTTGAACAATTTCTTGATTCGAAATTTCTTCCTTCACAAGAAAAGCAATATCTCGAGAAACTGATGGAAATTTGGAAACTTGTGCATAGACAAGTTTCCCCGCATCTGAAGCTAATAAAGCTTCTAGATTTAATTCTGCTACATAAGTTTCTGGAATATCATAAGCTTTAGCAACTGATGGATGTACTTGACCGACAAAACCAATTTTTTCTTCACCCAAATAAATAGTTGCCGTACGACCAGGATGCATGTCTTTCATTTCATTGGTCTTTTCAAAAGTTACTGCATCTTGCAAGGACAAGGTAGCAACTAAGTTATCAACCACACCTTTTGCATGATAAAAATCGACTTTTTCAGCCTTCCCTTGCCAATCTTTGTTTGTCCATTCTCCTGACAAAGCAAAAGCAATGTGGTTTTCCTCCGTTGGTAAGGATGTTTTAGGATCTTGATTTTGATAAAACACTCGGCCAACTTCATATAAGGCTAACTGAGTATTTTTACGAGCCACGTTATAAGCTACAGCATCCAATAATCCACTAATTAAATTCAAACGTAATACTGCACGATCTTCTGTCATTGGCCAGTCTAAACGAGTTGGTTGGCTGTCTTTCATCATAAATGATGTTGATTTTACTTCGGTAGTTAAGGCATAGCTAATCGCTTCGCTCAAACCATTTCCTTCTAACAGACTACGAACTTTACGAGTTAAACGTTGTTCACGAGTTAACGCACCAGCAACTGTTTCTCCGCTTGGTAAAGTTGATGGTAAATTATTGTAGCCATAAATACGAGCAACTTCTTCAATAATATCGGCTTCAATTGAAATATCCCAACGTCTTGGCGGTACAGTAACCACATAATGAGTATCCTTTTCACTATAATCAAAACCTAATGCTTCAAAAATGCCATTGACCTCTTCAGTCGTCAACTGTGTACCTAGGTAGTCATTAATTCGTTCTAAACTAATTTCAACGTCTACTGATTTCGCTTCAACTTCAGAACCTTTGACCGCTCCTTGTAAAACTTCTCCTCCTGCAAGTTCAGCAATCATCGCTGCCGCTACATCACAAGCTTCGCTAATAGTCGCTTTATTAATCCCTTTTTCGAAACGTGAAGAAGATTCACTACGTAAGTTGAATTGTTTTGAAGTTTTACGAATTGATAAAGCATCAAACAAGGCTGCTTCTAAAGCAACAGTTGTCGTTGTTTCAATGATTTCAGAATCTAATCCACCCATCACACCAGCTAAGGCAACTGGTTCTTGCCCATTTGTGATTACAATATTTTCTGGAGAAAGTACTCGAGTTACTCCATCTAAAGTAATCAATTCTTCTTTTTCTGTTCCACGACGAACAACAATTTCTTGACTTCCTAATTTATCGTAATCAAAAGCGTGTAAGGGTTGTCCAAATAATAACAAGATATAATTTGTTACATCAACCACATTATTAATCGGGCGAATACCAGCATTCATCAAAATATTTTGTAACCATTGTGGACTTGGAGCAATGGTTACATTTTCAATCACACGAATTTGATAAGATGGTGTATCTGTCTCATCTTCCACCGTAACTGAGATTTTTTCAGCTGCAGAGCGACTCACTTCTGTTAAGACTTCATCTTTGAAAGTTGGTACTTGATTATAAATAGCACCGACTTCGTAAGCAACTCCTCGCATACTTAAAGCATCTGCTCTATTTGGTGTAATTGATAATTCAATGATCGAATCATCCATGTCTAAATATGAGAATACAGGGTCACCTGGGACAGCGTCCGCTGGTAAATATTGAATTCCTTCCGCATACTCTTTAGGAATAACACTATCTGAATAGCCAATTTCTTCTAATGAACAAATCATACCGTTCGATACTTGGCCACGCATTTTGCCTTTTTTAATTTTTACATTGCCAGCAATTCTTGAATTTGGTAAAGCAACAATTACTTTGATCCCAGCTTTAACATTTGGTGCACCACAAACGATTTGTGATAGCTCTTCTTCTCCGATATTCACTTGGCAGATATGCAAGTGATCTGAATCAGGGTGATCGATACATTCTACGACTTCCCCAACAACAATTTTTTTCAAGCCTTCAGCTGGAACTTCTACTGCTTCTACTTCAATTCCTGTTACTGACATTTTATCTGCCAATTCTTGTGGTGACACCTTTGATAAATCAAGATAGTCATTTAACCATTTATATGAAACTAACATTTATTTTATTCCCCCTTGAACTGATGAATGAATCGCGTATCGTTTTGATAGAAATTACGGATGTCATTGACGCCATATCGTAACATCGCAATTCGGTCTGGTCCTAATCCAAATGCAAAACCAGAGTATTTTTCTGAATCAATGCCAGACATTTCTAGAACGCTTGGATGAACCATTCCGGCACCTAAAATTTCAATCCAACCGGTATGTTTACATACATTACAACCATCTCCACCACACTTGAAACAACTTACGTCTACTTCAACAGAAGGTTCTGTAAATGGGAAATAACTTGGACGTAAACGAATTTTACGATCAGCACCAAACATTTTTTGCATTAAGGCTTCCAATGTTCCTTTTAAATCCCCCATTGTGATATGTTCATCCACAACCAAACCTTCAATTTGATAGAATTGGTGACTGTGAGTCGTGTCATCTGTGTCGCGACGGAATACTTTCCCTGGAGAAATCATGCGTAATGGACCTTGAGAAAAGTCATGTTTTTCCATTGTACGTGCTTGGACTGGTGAAGTATGGGTACGAATCAAAATTTCATCAGAAATATAGAAGGTATCTTGCATATCACGAGCTGGGTGATCTTTAGGCAAATTCATGCGTTCAAAATTATAATGATCCTGTTCCACTTCAAAACCTTCAATGACTTGATAACCCATACCGACAAAGATATCTTCAATTTCTTCCATGATTTGTGTTAAAACATGACGAGTTCCTTGAAGCATTTGTTTTCCTGGTAGAGTGACATCAATACTTTCTTCTTCCAAAGCTTTATTCATTGCTGCTTCTTCTAAAGCGACTTTTTTCTCTTCAATTTTTTGTGTTAGTTCATCGCGAATTTCATTGGCAAAGCTCCCAATTTTTGGTCTTTCTTCAGCAGAAAGATCTTTCATTCCTCTTAAAACCTCTGTAATTGGTCCTTTTTTACCAAGTGTTTCCACTCGAATTTGATTCAAGACTGTTAAGTCTTCAGCCACAGTAATTTTTTCAATTGTTGCTGTTTTTAATGCTTCCAGTTTTTCCTGTAAAGACATTTATTTTGCCTCCTATATATTTTTATTTAGGCTATAAAAAAACGAGACACCGCTCCCTGTAAAGGAACGATGTCTCGTGTTACCATCCTATTTCGTGACAAATGATCACGCACTTAATTGATTAACGATAGTGATTACCGAGAATTTTATACAAAGTAACGTAGTACTTCAAAAATTCCAAGCTCCAGAAGTGAATTTCATTTTTCGAACCAGTCATTGCTTTCAGTCTACGGCAAATCTCCCTGTTACTGTTTCAACCAAATTACTTGTTTCTATCAACGCTTTTTACTTATCCAATTGATTGTTAGTTTACTAGAAATAAAACAAGAAATCAACAACATTCTTCTTCGGTTACCCAATCATGACTCCAATTTTTGACAGATTCTAAAGCTTCATTTAAAGCAATTCCCTTTTCTGTCAACTGGTACAAATTGTCAGCTTTCATCACAATACCTTCTCGCTCTAATTCTTTTAATCGCTCCGTTAACACACGATCACTTAGCATTGGGATTTTTTTAGCTAAATCGACAAATCGTTGTTCACCTTCTTGAAGCAACACATCAATGATTAGACCATTCCACTTTTTTCCTAAAATTGAAAAAGCTTTTTCAAATTTTGGACAAAGGGTATAACTTGATTTTTGCATTTCGATCATTGGCACTCACCTCTTCACAAAGTATTATACCACAAAACTTAAAAATTCTAGGTTTAGCGAACTTCATCTTTTAAAGAAAGAAGTTTTTGTGCATTTAACAAGACTAAATACGTCTCACTGACTGGTTTTCCTAGTCCTTCCTGTAATGCTTCTTTATACAAGCGTAATTGTCCTTTGTATTGATTAACTAGCTTTTGCTCCCCTTGCTCGCCATGAACTCCATCTGTTTTGAAATCATAGAGAATAATATGATCCTCCAATTCAATATAACCATCAATAATTCCGTGGACTAGCAATTCAGCATCCGCTTCATCAAAATCTAAGAAAATCTTGCGAGCATCTTTTAACATAGAAAACGGTTGTTCGCGATGAACTTTTTCTGCTTGGCTTAAAATTTGTTGCCCTAATGCTGTTTGATAAAACCAAACAATCGAGTCTAAATTTATTATCTCGGCTAATTTTTCATCAATCACTTGTTGACTCACCAATTCTGTCAACCGAGCAGTCACACTTTCCAAAGTTGGTGTAACATCTAGTGGTAGTAGCTGTAATAAGGTATGGGTGGCACTTCCGATAGCAGTCGCATCTAATTGCTCTTTTTGTAAGAATTTTGGTTTAGCCAATTCATCAGAAACATATCGAAACATTTGCTGGCGGTTTTGTTCCAAGGTACTTTCCCATGATAATTTGACAATCTCTTGTTCATCTGGGTCATTGTACAAACGTTTCATCTCAGAGACAGATTGATAACTAGTGGTCATGGTTGATTTTTTTAGTGGATAAACAAACTCAAGACGTTCCTTAAAGTCATTTGTCTCTTCAAATGCTACATTTACGGTTTCTGTTTTTTGCGTTTTTGGTAGTGCTTGGATTTCTTCAAAAATCTGCTGCTGATTCCACCAATGAATCGTAAACTGGGCTTCATGAAAAATTGGATGATTCGTTTCAACTTCGTCATAGACAGCCTTCATATCTGGATGGCGAACTAATGTCATTCCTACCCAATCTAATAAGTTACCTCTACCGGTTAATCGTAAGGAGGCATCCAAAACTGTTTCCTCTTGGCTTAAGGCTATTTTCCATTTATTGAAAGCTTCTTCTTTATCTTTGTATGAACCTACTAAAAACAGTTTTTGTTCCGCTCGAGTAAAAGCAACATACAGCTTTCTCATTTCTTCTGACAAAGCTTTTTGAATACGCACACGTTTAATGGCTTGATAAGGCAAAGTATCAAAACGCACCCGTTCTGGATCGACATATTGAACACCCGCACCTAAGCCCTCTTCAAAAATATATCGACTACGAAAATCTTGATAATTAAATTGTTTAGTAGTGTCTAATAAAAAGACTACTGGAAATTCTAAACCTTTACTGGCATGCACAGTCATTAAACGTACCGCATCCTCTGCTGAAACAGCTAATGGTTCTGCTAAGTCTTTATCTTTTTCCTGCATTTTTTCGATAAAACGAATAAATTGATACAGCCCTCTAAAGCTAGTGTTTTCATAACTTTCTGCTCGATTTGCTAAAGCAATTAAATTGGCATAACGTTGACGCCCGGAAGGTAAACCTACAACATAATCTAAATAAGCCGTTGTTTCATAAATTGACCAAATCAATTCCGTTAAGGAACGTCTACGTGCCATCTCTCGCCAATAATTTAGATTTTCGATAAAGGCAGCCAAACGAAGAGCTAAATCATCGTCTTCAGCTAGATACAGCAGAACTGCTTCATAATAATCACCATTTTTTTTCATTAAACGAATAGCCGCTAATTCCTCTTCGTTCAATCCAACAATTGGAGAACGTAAAACCGATGCCAATGGAATATCTTGGTAAGGATTGTCAATAATTTGTAGCAATGAAACCATCGTTTGGATTTCTGTTGCTTGAAAATAATTTTGCGCATCATTGACTTCTAAAGGGATAGAAAATTGCTTAAAGATATCCATTATCACTAAATTATTTTTACGAGTAGGAGTCAGTAACACAATATCTTTATACGTAATTGGACGATTGCTTTTACTTTTTTTATCATAAATTTCAAACTTATTTTCAATTAGTTCTTTGATTTTTAAGGCAACAACGTGTAGCTCTCCCTCAGTCTTATCATCTACAATTTCAGCATCGTCTTCCAGTCCTTTTTCAAACAATAAAAGCTCTGTATGAAACTGGTCACTTTCTGGAAAATGAGGAAATCCCGGAATCAAAGCTGCTGCCTCGTCATAAGGAATTTGCCCAACTTCTTCATCCATTAATTGTTGAAAAACTAAGTTAGTGAATTGCAGCACTTCCCAACGAGAACGGAAATTTTCTGCAAGAACGATTCTTCTGCCACCTGTTTCTTTTTCAAATGCCAAGTATTTATCAATAAATAACGTTGGATCTGCGAGACGAAAGGCATAAATCGACTGCTTGACATCTCCCACCATAAACATGTTCCCATGTGTATCATCAGGCTCTCTCACCCAGTAAAGAATCGCTTCTTGCAATCGGTTGACGTCTTGGTATTCATCCACTAAGACTTCTTCAAATTTATTACGATAGTAACTTGCTGCTTCACTTCCCTTGCCTGTGCCTTGCAAAATTTGCAAAGTAAAATGTTCCAAATCATTAAAATCTAAAACACCTTTATCCAACTTTCTTTTTTGAAAATTTTTCATAAACAGCGAAGTAACTCTTGCCATTTCTTCAACAATAGGTTTTGCATGATCCATTAACTTCAGCATTTCCTCTGGGGACTGCGGAAAAAATTCTTTTACTTGATCGACTAAAGCAATGGCTGCTTCGCGATGAGGCTTAATATTGGCAGAAAGTTCTTTTTGTTCCTCTTTTCTAAAACCGGGATAACGTCCAAAATTTAAGCCTTCTATTTGAGCAAATGCTTGATCCAATTGATCCTCTTTGAAAAAATTCTGTAATCGTTGAACTTGTTCTAAATTATCTGTTAATAGTTGTTGCGCTTTTTCAACCACTGGATCTTGAGCGTTATCAACTCCTATTTCTAGTTCTTTCACAGCTCGTTCTAAAGAATGTAAAATATAAGGCTTTAATTGCTCAGTATACAGAGAATTACTTGCTAAGCCTTCGTCTGTGTCATAATTGTCTGCCAGATGAGCTAACCATTTCACAGGATTAGGATTTGCTCTAGCAAAAGTGTAAAGAGACATCACTAAATCTGTCAAACCCTCATCTGATCGATCATTGGAGAAGTTTTCGGTTAATTGATAGAAAAGCTCTTCTTGGTTCTCGTAACAACTATCTCTTAATTCACTCCATACTTCTTCTTTTAACAATAAATTTTCGGTTTCGTCAGTCAACATACGAAACACTGGATCTAAATCAATTAAGAAGTAAAAACGACGAATCACAGTTAAACAAAAAGCATGTAAAGTAGAGATATTTGCCATTGGTAACAAGGTTAACTGCTTGGTAAAATGATTTCTCCGCTCTTGATCACTTTCCTGATTAATCGCTTCTTGTAAAGCAACTTGAATACGCTCCTTCATTTCTCTAGCAGCAGCTTCTGTAAAGGTCACAATTAATAATTGATCCACATTACTACCATTTTTTAGTTTTTCGATAACTCTTCGGACTAAGACTGTCGTTTTTCCTGATCCTGCCGAAGCAGAAACCAATAAGTTATCACCTTTATCAAATACAGCTTGCCACTGTTTGTCTGTAAAATTTTCATTTTCAGGTTTTAAAGGGATCTTATTCATGTTCTTCCTCCCTCATTCGTTCAATAATCGTTTCTTTTGATAGATTTTCTATTCGATGATAATCATTTTCTTTCAGCATGACATCAAAATTACACACGCTACGGAAAGGACAAAATTGACAAGCTCTTTTCTTATCTTTCATTTTGTAGGACGGATTTAACTCAATTTCTCCCGACAAAATTTTATTGCCACCTTCCATCATTTTTTGACGGTTATGTTTACGTAGTAGCTGAATTTCATCTTCCGAATAAAATTTCCCACGACTTTGACTTATTTTTTGAAGTTGCTCATTTTTATCCTTACGAATTGGAAAAAGAATCGACGCTTTACTACGTTCTAAGGTATCATCATAAACTGGGAAAATTTCTGAATCATCTACAAAGAGACCATCATACTTGTATTTCTTTAATCGTTCATTTTCATTGTTTTTTTGACCATCTAAAACAGGATTATGAACATGGAAATAATAAGCTCCCGCAATTTTCGCATCTGGACGACCAATTAACTCGACCGCATCATTTAGAGCCACGTCTAAGTAAGTAATCAGTTGCATTGCTAAACCATAATAAGCTTCGGTCAAATCAAATTCTCGATTGCTTGATTTATAATCAATGACTGATAACCAAGGTTGTCCATCAACTAAGGCCATATCCACACGGTCAATTTTTCCTCGTAAATGAATTTTGCCACCAGATTCTAAAGGTAAGTCTAATCCTGAAATTCCTAAGCTTCCAGCAATTTGTCCAAAAAGTACTTCCGTTTGAACGGGCGTTAACTTGGTTTTTTCTCCTTGCTTCTTCAGTGCCCAAGTCACTCGTTGGATGGTTTTACTTAATTGGTAGCGAATAAAATTCATGCGAGCGGAACGATTCAATAGGTCATAACGAATATCTCCAAAAATTTCCTGTAGCACTTGTTCCACAAATGTTAATCGTTGCTTTTCGGTTAAATCAGCTAAAGATAGCTTCTGCTGAATAAGTAAACTTAAGAATTGATCCAACGCATCATGGAAAAACTCGCCAGTAACAGCAGGATTTAAGCCATAAACATCTCGTTCTTGCAATCGCAAGCCATAACTTGCAAAATATTTGTACTCACATTGATAAAATGTTTCCATTCTAGAAATAGAACTATGAATGTCGGAACCATATAAAGCGATTGCTGTTTCTTTCGGTAAAGAAACAGGTTCGTTCTTATGATGTTGACTAGCCAATACTTGTTCAGCTAAAGAAGCAAACTTAGAATTTTTCAGCTGCTTCTCGAGTTGTTTCCAACTAGCCGATAACTGAATATTTTCCTCTTGTGCTTGTCTATTGAGATTATTAATTTGCCGGATTAAGCTTCGGTAAGTTCCCACATACAAATCCGGTGCACTAGTAATTGCCAATGCTTGGCGGTTTTGTACAGTGACATCTGTCCACTCAACAAGACGTTGCAAATAAGATGAAATTTTAATATTTTGTTGGGTATCGTAATTTGCAGCATAGCTTAAAAATAACTTTTCTTTCGCAGACAATAAAACATTGTAAGCAACAAAAGGTTCATTTCTAACTGTTTGCCCTACTCGATCATGCAAAAATTGATTCTCTTCTAATAACTGATTCAACTGTTCGCGTTCTTCTGTTGAGAGTATACTTTTATTTTCGACTTTTCTTGGAAAAGCTGTTTCATTTAAACCAATTGCAAAGGTGACTTTGGCTTGTAACGGTCGTGCTAAATCTAGAGGATTGATTTTCACTTGATCAATCGCTGTTGGGATTTTCCCAAAAGTAACATTTTCTAATCCACTTGATAAAATTTCCTCGAATAAATTGTAATCGAAAGGATCTTCGCCATATATTTCAACATATTCATCTAGTAAATCCATCAACGCTGACCATGTTTGTTCGTGATTTCTAGCTTCTTCAAGATTTCCTCTTTCTACTTCTTGGTTTCTCCAATGAATCAGTTGCTTCTCAATGCCGATTGATATCAAAAGTTCATAAAAAAGAGTGACTGCTTCCTGAGTTGTTTTTACCTCTTTGACTGCCTTAAAAAAGCTAACGATGTCTCTTCTAAAAGCTCGACGTACTTGATTGGTTTGTTCTTTAGTCGTAAGTGTATCTTCTAACTGCTCTTCCTCAAAATTATATTCAATTAACTGCCAGTCTTTTTCTTTGGTCCAATCACTTCCTTGAAAATCATGCGACAAAGCTTTATTTTCTGTAATATCTACAGCATGACGAAATTCATCTCTACTTACTAGCCAATCTTGATTGTCAAATTCAGTGGGGATATACAATTCCGTTCTTAAAAAACGAAACACATCAGATAAGCGGTAGTAATACTTATCTAAAGCAAATAAAGCATGGATAAATTCGACCAGTGGATGCTGCTCCATCTTCCGATTTTCATCTAAATAAAAAGGAATTTCCAATTCATCAAAAACAATCGGAATCAGTGAATAATAAATTTCAGGATTCAGTGTAAGCAACTGAATGTCACGGTAACGAATGGGTTGATTAGTTTTTGCCGTTTCCATCACTAAACGCCGAATTTCTACCCCGATTTGACGTAGTTCCTCTTCTGGTGTTTCTACTTTCCAAATCTCTAAGAAATCAGCCAATTTTTCTGAAGGAAGATATTTGCCAACTTGAGTTTCACGCCAACATCTTTCCAATTCAAGATAGGGATTGGAAAGATTCAAACGCTCTGTCTTTTTATCAAATAAAACAGGAATTTGACGACTGCCTGCAAAATTTTTCAACTGGTAATAGGTTTCTTTAGAATCATAAAATAAATCTAGGTTGTCTACCTGTCGAATATCATCTATATATAAGTCCACACCCAAATGACTTTTTTCCATTAAAACTTGTAACAATGTCTGTTCTTGCGCTGAAAAACTAGAAAAACCCGTGACGATAAATAAATAATTCTCTAATTTTACATTTTCATTTTGAACAGTTGGATCAATTTTACTTAAATAATCTGTCAAAGTTGGGATTGGTTGTTCAATTTGTAAATTTCTTGAAATCAATTCATTCTCATAAGCAGTAAAAATCAACTGGATTTCTTTCATTTTCAGTTGAAAATCCTGTTCTTTATGTTCTTCTGAATCAATAAATGCTAATTGGGATAAATGAACGTTTCCCGTTTGAAACTCACGATACAGCTCTATTAACTCAGCGATAAAGCCCGCTTTGGAGACCTCTCCACGAAATATTACTAAGTCATCAGCAATCATTTCTAACACTTTTCGCATAATCAAAGCCGATCCCACTTCAGAAATGACCTTGCCACCATAATCGCCTGTTCGCTGTAAAAAATACCAGGCTAAGCGGTTAAAACTGTAAATCTGACTACGAATTGATGTAAAGTTTGCTTGTTGCTGACCTTTTTTTAACTCTAATAATATTTCTTGTTCTCGTTCAAATTTATTGTAGTTCGGTACCAAAAAAAATACTTCTCTTTCTGGTTGCTCTAACCACTTACTAGCAAGTGAAAGAACCGCTGCTTGATGATCCCCACTCCCTGTTCCAGTAATAAATTGTAAACTCAAGAAAATCCCCCCTAAATGAATAACTCAAAATTAATTTTTGATGGACTGCAATTTTGAAAAGGGCCAATAAACAAACCGAACCTTTCCTTCTAACGTTTCTTTCGCAATCGGACCCAAAGATCGACTGTCTCTTGAAATACGTCGATTATCCCCCATGACAAAGAAATGTCCTTCTGGTACTTTGTCGATTATGAAATCCTCAGTGAAAAAACGATCATCTGCTAGTTCTTCTTTAAAGTTATCTAGATACGGTTCTAACACTTTTTCCCCGTTGATATAAAGTTGATCCATACGAAATTCAATATGGTCTCCTGGTAAACCAATAATTCTTTTAACATATTTATTTCCTGACTCGTCAGGTGCAGGAAAAGTAACAATATCAAAGCGTTCTAACTGACTATTTTTTAGAATGACTCCACGCTCATTATGTATCAGCGTTGGTGCCATTGAATCTCCTTGAATTAAAACGGATTGAGCATAAAATACATGCACACAACCCAAGATTAAGAGACATACAATATATGCCACTATTTTTTTTGAAATAAATCTTTTCATACCTGATTTCCTTCCTTTTTCCTAGTGTACCATTTAGAACAGAAAGAATAAATCTTCGAATGAAACACTTTAATAAAACCTATACTTTTCAACTAACTTAAAATCTATGAGCAATTTACTTCCACTGACTTTTAGTAAGTGATATACTTCTTTTTGTAATCAAATAATCAAAAGGTGGTAAATTTTTATGTCAAACTTTTTACAAGCAATTCAAAATCGTCGTTCCGTTTATGGATTAGGACGCAATGTTTCATTAACTGAAACAGAAATAGAAGATTTAATTAAAACAACTGTAAAAGCTAGTCCAAGTGCATTCAATGCACAATCAACAAGAGCAGTTATTCTTTTTGGAGATGCTCATGAAAAATTATGGGACTTAACCGAATCTGCGTTAAAACCATTAACTCCTCCTGAGGCGTTCGAAGGAACTAAAGAAAAACTAGCTGGCTTTAGAGCTGCTTATGGAACTGTACTTTTCCTATACAATGAAGATACAGTCAAAAACTTACAAGAGCAGTTTTCATTATATGCAGACAATTTCCCAATTTGGGCAGAACAATCTAATGGGATTGCTACTGCAAATACTTGGACAGCCTTAAGCGAAGCTGGATTAGGTGCAAACTTGCAACATTATAATCCAGTCATTGATGAATTAGTAGCAAAAGAATGGTCTCTTCCAGCTAATTGGAAACTACGTGCACAATTAGTATTTGGTTCAAAAGAAGCTGACGTAGCAGAAAAGACATACTTACCTGACGAAGAACGTTTTAAAACATTTAAATAAAGCTACGAACAAATAAGACTCGAAATGACGAATAATCGTTCATAGCGAGTCTTTTTTAATAGATATAAGACAAATGAAGCAAAGTTTGTTACTCAGTACATCCAAATTTCAATCAAATCTACTCCAAACAAAATTACGTGGCTTTTTTATCAATGAACTTGATCAATTAAATTTATCTTTTCTTTCTTACAAGATAATATGTTCTGAGTACTATGTTAATATTGTTTTTGTATATACGTTGAAGACATTTACCAATCCAAAGATCCAAAAATTATCAGAAAAAAATTTATTTCAAATAGTTGAATCAGGCAATGGAAACATCTTACTATAAAATTGGGCATACTTTGTAAATAAAATTCAAAACTGTATAAATAATTTGCAGATAATTAACTGGATTTCTGAGATATCATATAACTCTTTATACTTTATGAATCTATTCAATCAGCCATTTGCATTTATCAAATCAAACAATTGTGGCGAAAAATCTTCAGTATCTGCTTCTGATAATCTCAAAATAGCTAATAAAGGAATTGCTTGTTTGGCTTCTTCTAAACAAAAATTTCCTTGCTTAACGATCATATTTAAATATTTATTTGCCAACCTTGGCGTGTATTGTTTTAAAATGATGTAAGTTCGAGCAATATCCAAAACAGGATTTCCTAATTTAGCATTTACCCAGTCAATAAGGTAATAATCTGAATAGCTATACATAATATTTAAGAAATGCAGATCAAAATGACAAAGTGCTGTTTTGATTTCAATTTTTTTTAATAAATCCAACGCTTTTTCTTTCAATTGTGATTCAATTCTTGCTTTTTGTAACTGTTTTTCAAAAATCTCATGTGCTTGTTCAAGGTTAAGTTCTTTATATTGATAAACAGAAAGTTGTAGCGCAACAAGATCTTCTACGGCAAATTTGTACTTCTCCTTTCTCATTCTTTCTGCTAAGGTACATCCTTCAAGAAACTCCATTTTAAGTTCTCTACGTTCTTTGTCAAATATTGCCTTTGGTAGCAATAGGTTCGTTTTCTCTTGGACCTCTTGTTGAACAGTCGCTTCCCATTCAATCCATTGCGTAGGGTAATCCGTAGGGTATGTTTTATATACATATCCTTCTTCTAAATAGAGTTTGGCTGTCTTGCCTTCTCCTACTTGTTGTCTATTCTTCATTGTATTCCTCCAAAAGTTTTTTTCAATTTTTGACAGGGAAAATAAAAATCAACTACTAATTCTTTTTGGTTCTCCTCCAAATTGCTGAAATAGGAATTGCTGTAGTATTCCAACCAAAAGAAGGGCTGATACCTTAGACGATAGCCGTTTTTTTGTGCTATTTCATAAGTCAGTGCATAGGCTCCGTCGATGATGTCCTCTATCGATTTAGCAACAATTTTTGCGTGAGCCATTTGAGTACTTTGTAATTTTCTGACTTCCAAGCCTTCGCAATTGCTTGGTTCTTCTTTAAAAAGCCTACCAATCATATAATCTTTACCTAAATCATCTGAATGCTCAAACTCACTCATGTAACCCACTGCAATGTACGTATCTTCGTAATGCTGACAAAGTTCATGCTCTAATTGGTACAATTTATCTGCTATTTTTTCTTTTCTATAAATTGTCCACAATTCGCTACCAATAACTCCATACTTCTTGCTAGAAATTCATACTAAATAATGTTCTGCAATATCTAAATACTCAACAAACTGCAGTGAAGCTTTTCTCTTTTTAGTTTCATCATTCGAAGAAAAAGCGTCAAATTTAAAAGTTTCAAACTTATCAACAGTAATAGCTGACGGTGAAACAGTAAATTGTTCTTTAAAAGCTCTTGAAAAAGAAGATGTATCTTCATATCCAGTCTGCAAAGCAGCGGTTGTCACGCTCCATTCTTTAGAAAGAAGATTTGCTCCGGCCACTGTCAATTTTCTTTTTCTAATATATGCAGTGATGGAAATTCCATATAAATAATTAAAAAAACGTTGATATAGTCCCAAAGGAATACCTGTAAAATAACAAATTTCTGCCTGCCCTTCTGTCCACATATTTATTTCAATCTGTTCAAAAATTGTTGAATCTTCTCTAGTAAAACTATCCATTTATTCCCCCTCCTTTTTCTGCTATTTTACTTATTATTTCCAATCATTGCTTGTTATTTTCTGGACACAATTTGCTAAATTATTAACTCCTAAAAAAGTTCTTTTTATTCCTATCCTTTTTATTGTAACGCTCTCTGTATAATAGCTATCATTCTTTGACTAAATTAAATTGTATAGTGCTTTTTCCAATATTCAACATATTTAAAATAACTAAACTTTATTTTTGTGAAAAATTAGTACGATAATTTCAAAATCTGCATATTTTGATTATAACGACTACTGTTAGAAAAAAGTTTTAATAACAAAAACTTTTTTAATTTCCACATACTTAAGTTATCTATCATAATGAGTTTAGAAACAACTATTTTGTTTTTATTTTCACATGAAAGTTTACATTTAAAAAATTCAAAAGTCATCTAAAGTCGAGATAAATAAAATTAGTATAGATAGTAAATCAACACTTACTTGGACAATATAGAAAATTATCCTATTCGGAGGGTCTCCCAAAAACTTAATTAAATTATACATTGCACTAAAAAAATAAAATAAATCTGAGCTAATCTTTCAATTAATTAACATATTTTATTTTTAACGGATTAAAATATTTGAAATAAAAGTAATTTCTTAAATTCATTAAGAAGCATTATATTTTAGAATTGAAGGTTAAAAAATATTATAAATAGAAAACTAGAAGACTCATAAAAATCTATTTTTGTGAGTCTTCTAGTTTCTAATTTAAATTGAAATGATTTAAGTTTTTCTGTTAGATATTTTTCTCACAGCTTTTTTGATTTATCTTCTAAAACAATGACATCCACCGGAGTTCCTTGTTTAAGTTTTTCAGAGAAGAAAAGAACTAACTCTTCAACAGATGCACTAAAGGTAAAATTAGGTCCTCTAAATAAGCCTGCCAATACATTATTTTGAAAATAATTCATTTTTACTATTTTTTTATTTCGGTCTTCAAAAAGAATTATTCGACTGATTTCTTCAAACTTTAATCCTTTATTGTCTAAAGAATGTAACACGAAACGATCTTCAGCAATTCCTCGACTGTTAATCAAATAACTGAGAACCAACAACATTCCACAAGCGCCCTGAATTTGTAATCCAATATCTCGTGACGGAAAATACAAGCCTCCAATAAAGAGAGCCGCAAAAATAGGTCCCACAACCGATAATAGTGAACGTCTTCTGGCCACGAAAACGAGTTCTCTTCTTAGCAGGAGTAAATAAGAATAAAGAATAATTGTAAATACTATATATAAAATACTAACTGGATTCATTTTTTCCTCCTATTCTGATACTTAGTTTAACAGAAATCAAAACTAGTACCAACTAAATTTTTCTTTTTGTTAGCAAAAAAATTTCTATTTTTAACAGAATTAGTTACAATAAAGATATATAGAAAGTGGTGAAATTATGAGTAAACTAATTCAACAATTTGAACGTTATGCATTACTTCGAGTATTTTTATATGGCATAACAGGTATTTTAGCAATTTTATATCCTCAACAAGTCACACAAGGTATTATTTATGCCGTAGCAGGATATGTTGCTTTCTTAGGAATAATTAACTTATTCCATGCGTATCAAGAGAAAAAACAAACTGGCTTTACTGGTTTTGAACTAATCATCGGTGTTTTACTGCTGATTGCAGCCATTTCAATTTTAGCTTTAGCCAAACCTATTTTTACAATTATAACTATCTTCCTAGGACTTCTAATTGTTTTAAATGGAGTAACAAGAATAATTCAAGCTTTCAATCTAAGAAGTTTAAACCAACGTTACCTTCCTTGGGTCATTTATGGTGGCTTGCTTGTGATTGGTGGACTGGTTATTATGTTCAATGCAGTCGCAAGTATTATGACTTTATTTGGTAGCATTTTATTATTTATGGCTGCCTCTGAGCTTATCGGTTACATTCAAATTCGTAAAAATCTAAGTAAATAAACACTAACTATTCATACTAATCTATCTAATTTGGACTATTGCAAACAGATGTCTTGGAAGTTTGATTTTCTTATCTAACTGAAAAGACTTACGATTCTTTTCTAGCTTTTTTCATTTCAACAAAACTTTCTAGAAGTTTTGTTAAAAATATTGTATATTTAAATTAGTAAAAAAATGCAGGAGGTTACTGATGAAAAAAATTCAAATAGACCAAACACATCCTAATGATGTTCCTGTGATTTTTTTATACGATGATCATGGACAAATCACTGGAAAAATTTCAATTAATGAATATAAAAAGCAAAAAGAAGCCGTGACACTTCTCGAAGAATTAGAAATCAAACTTTATAGAGAAGCCTTAAACTACTATAGTAATAACGAATTGGATAAAGCTGAGGATGTCTTGAATTACTTAATTTTGCGAACCAACTATACTCATTACGAGTATGTGGAACGTTTAGCAAATATCTATCGTAAACAACAAAGACCTTCGAAAGAAAAAAGTCTACTTCTGGATACTATGAAAAATATGGGAACAACTGATTTTTCAGAAAGTATTCTACAATTAATCAACAAACGTATAGCTAAATTAGAAAAATTGTGTACACCAACTAATCGTCCATTGTTTAACTGATTTTTTTGTTTTTAATTTTAAACATTTTTTTTGAGCTAAAGTATTTATTTGAAAATCATTCATTTTCGATAAATACTTTAGCTTTTTTTAGATTTACAATGAGTACTTTTTTATTATTTGGCTATTTAGTTTTGGTACGGGTAGATTATTCTAAAGATTAACGGCTTTTTAAACGACTTAATTTAATCTATTGTAACAATGAATTTCTGAAAAAATGAGCTGAATTTTTTAGTTTTTCTTCTTTGACTGTAAATAGAAAAACATTTTCTGACTTTTTTTAAAAAAACCTCGTAAATTATTTATATTTGCAAGCGGTTTATGTTAAACTTTATATAACATCAAATATGTCAAAAATTTCGGAGGGAGACGATGGAAAATAAATTATCAGGGGGAATCACACTTAGTGCCCCATTAAAAGCATTAAAGGATAAACTGACTCTGACACAACAAGAGGTGCCCTATTTCGAACCAAATATGGTGTTTATTCCTTTATCTCAACACATTGGAGCTCCTGCTGAAGCAACAGTAGAAGCTGGCGATTATGTCACCCAAGGTCAAGTAATCGGTGAAGCCGATGCCTTTGTTACCGCAAAAATCCATGCAAGTGTCTCTGGTACAGTATTAGATATTACTGATTGGCCAGATCAAAACAACAATACCACTCAAGCAATCATTATTGAAAATGACTTCAAATACACCAATGATTTTTTAACTTCACCTGCCGATTGGCAATCAATGAACAATCAAGAAATAAAAGAAAAAATCCAATATGCAGGAATTGCAGGTAAAGGAGGAGCTACTTTTCCAACCCATGTCAAATTTGCAGTGGACGATTCCAAAAAAATTCATACTCTAATTTTGAACGGTTCTGAATGCGAACCATTTCTACACAGTGACGAACGTTTAATGGAACTTCAAGCCGATAAAATTATCGATGGAGCAAGAATCGGTAGAAAACTTCTTGCCGATCCGGAAATTATTATTGCTATTGAAGATGATAAACCTCAAGCTATTTCAATTATGGAAAAAACAGCAGCCCCCTATCCCTATGTTAAAGTCGAAGTTATTCCGACTGTCTATCCAGCAGGCGGAGAAAAACAACTGATTGAAGTTTTATCTGGACGTGAAGTCCCTGTAGGAAAATTAACAGCTGACATCGGTATCGTCTTAATGAATGTTGCTACCAGCTTTGCCTTATATGAAGCAGTAGCTCTAGACAAACCTTTAATTGAAAGATACACAACGGTTACTGGTGATGTTGCCAATCCTCAAGTGGTGAAAAGTCCGATTGGAACTCTTGCAGGAGAACTGATTGATTTTTCAGGAGGTTTCCAAGGAGCACCGAGTAAAGTCATTTTAGGTGGTCCAATGATGGGTAGAACGATCAATACATTACGTGTACCAACAACTAAAGGTGGTAATGGTGTTCTAGTTTTCAATCAAGAAAATGATTGGTTGTTCACTGAAAATCCTTGTATTCGTTGTAACAAATGCGTAGAGGCTTGTCCAATGCGCTTAATGCCTATGAGCATTGATCAATATTTCCGTTCAGGAGACTATGATAAGTGTGAAGAATTATTAGCCGAGGCTTGTATTAATTGTGGTGCCTGCACTTTTGTTTGTCCTGCTAGACGTAATTTAGCTTCTACTATTAGCGATGCTAAAAATAAAGTCATGGCTATTAAAAGGGAGGCTATGCAAAATGCGTGATTACTATCAAGATTCCAAATCGGAAAAGCTTTTTCAAGAATCAAGTAAATTCCCTAAAACCCAACCCAATCCTCATGTTCGTGATGAAAATGAGAATCAAAAAATCATGTTTCTGGTTTTTCTTGCTCTAGTACCCGCACTGCTTTTTTCTGGCTATTTATTCGGTTTTACTGTTTATCGAAACTATCTTACAGCAAGTGCAACTGCAGTTCTTTTAGAATTTGTTTGGTTTAAATTTATTGGTCGTGACTACCAATTTGATTTTAGTGCAGTCGTTACAGCTGTTTTATTGGCGATGAATTTACCTCCTTCAGCCCCATGGTACTTTCCTATTGTCGGGACTAGCTTTGCGATTATTGTTGTAAAAGAATTTTTTGGAGGATTGGGATACAATTTTTTAAATCCTGCTTTAGGTGGACGTGCATTGTTAGTTGGACTCTTTTACAACCAAATGTTTCTTATTAGTTGGCCAGATCCACCTTTCAACAAAATCCCACCTGAAATTGTATCCGCGGCTACAGCAACCGATACTGTCTCAGGTGCTACACCTTTAGCTGTAATGAGAGCTGGTGAAGTATTAACAGTTAGCGAATTAGGGGATGCTTTCTTCGGTTTTGTAGGTGGACGTGCTGGTGAAACAAGTGCCTTCCTATTATTACTTGGTGGATTATTCTTAATTTATAAAAAAATTATTTCGCCAAGAATTCCATTTATAATTTTAGGTACAATTGGGCTATTTGCTTTCATTCTTGGTCCAAATGGATTATTTACTGGTTCTTGGCAAAATGTGATTGGACATATCATCAGTGGTGGAGCGATGTTGGGTGCTTTCTTTATGGCAACTGATTATGCCTCTACTCCTTCTACGAAAGCTGGTGAAAATCTTTTTGCACTAGGAGTTGGTTTGCTCGTTGCTCTCTTCCGTTTCTTTGGTTTAACAAATGAAGGAATTAGTTATGCGATTTTGATTATGAATTGCTTTACTCCAATGATTGATCGTCTATTAAGATTACGTGTTCTGGGAGAAGGAAAACCAACTCCTTTTAATCTTAAAATTAATTCTTAAATTTACTTCCAGTCTAAACAAAATTATCAAATGAAATGAGGAGGTTCTACGATGATTATTGCAAATCGATTAGTCTTTTTTGTAGCAATACTACTACTTTATTATACTTGTGAAAAGTACCCTTCTACGATTCAGAAAAAAGGACCATTAGTTATAAAACGTGTTGCCTATAGTGGTTTTTTAATTAGTTTAAGCTATGTAATCGGAGGGGTAATATTTGAATTCCTAATTGAAAATGGCTTTACGTATGGAAATGAAGTTGTAACCACTCCAGTAACAGCTGCTATTACAAGTGTGATTATTCTTTTTATCAGTTTTTTTGCACCAAAAAATAAAGTATTTTTAACCACTGAAATAAAAAAAACAATGATGGTGGTCTTGTTACTACTCTCATTGTCAACCTTTACTCTTATCGAGCCTGAATACTTGATTAAAGAAGTACTGATTTATGGTGGTATGTATTTTCTTTTCGCAATTGCCTTTACAGGTGTCAAAGATCGTGTCAGTATTGCTCCAATTCCAAATTTCTTAAAAGGCTATCCAGTTGATTTATTAACACTGTTTCTATTTTTACTGAGCTTCTCATTCTTGAATGGTGTCTTTTTCGATCAATTATTTTAAGCAATTTTTAAAAACCCACCAGCTTGAACAACAATCTTAGTGTTGTTCAAGCTGGTGGGTTTTGTATTAATTAAGTTCTATATTCGTTCATTCTATTTCTAAAAGTTCTAATAGTTACGGATTAATTTCTTCACTCATCTAAATATCAGAAAAAACGACTCAGAACAGGTAAGCCTAATTTCTCTAACAAAGAAGTTCTTGTAGAAGAAGGAATTTCTTCATAAACGCTCACTGGTTGTTCTACATAAGATTGACTATTCACTAAATAATCATCTACTCGTCCCTCATAAACTAATTGAGGATTTAAGGCATCAATTAAATCACCCGGAGTAATTAAATAGCTGGGCTTATCGAAAAGTGCTAAACCACTCTCCTCTAATACATGCGCTAGAAACTGCGAACAAAAGTAGGCATTTTCTCGTTCCCAACGTTGATGTAAAGCAACGCCAATAACGCCAATTAAGTTATATTTATAGCGATTTTTGTCCAAATCAAAAGCCAATACATTTTGTTTTAATAGTTCGTATTGCTCCTCAGTCACTTCAATTTGAAAAACTTGACATTTTGCGCGCAAGAAAAAGTTATGATACAAATTTTCATGGACAAAGCCCCCATCAAATGGATTACTGACATTTTTTCGTCCAAAGCTATAGACTGCCTTTAGTTGTGAGTCTAATGCAATAGATGAATGATTGTATTTTTTTCTTGTGAATAATTTGATACATCTAGTAAAAACAGTACCAGTATCAGTTAATAATATATATATTTTTTTCATTTTATTTCTCCTATACCCCATAAATCCCTAACTAGTTAAGTTATTATAACACAGAATAAATAGAGATAGTCATTTTTCTTATGGGTCTAGAGACTGATTTTATTCAAAAAAGTAGTTTCAGTTTTATTATTTTTTACTAATTGGATAAAGTTTTTGAAAAACAGCGTGCATGATTTTCAGTTCTTCTTTGGACATTGGCATGCCTTTATTATATAGATAGTTTTCATAAATACTTGTTAGTTTAACAAAATCTCCTTCAAAAATCGAAGTTTCCTTCTCAACTTTACGAGCGTATTCCGCGAGTGTTTGATGTTCTGGTCTTGGCAGTATTTTTCTCGTTTTTCTTAATATTAGTGGATAGATTAATTTCAAGGGATTCTTCACTGAAATGATTAATAAACTGAACCAAGCATTAGAAAAATATAAAAATATAATTATCAGAATTAGTATTCCTACCAAAATCATTGTTACAGAAATTGTTGAGTTAGTTTGTTCCTCTCTGTTCGTGTTTTCTTCAATCGTTTCTGAACTTGATTCTTCTGTCATATTTGTACTAGTCGTTGTTTGGATTACTTCGTCCTCACTACTCTCTTCAGTTGTCGATTCTTCTTGTTCCGTAGATTCTGTCGTTTCATCCCGCCCTGAAAAAGTAGGTGTAGGTTCAAAAGGCAACCAACCAAAACCTTCAAAGTAAACTTCTGGCCAAGAATGAGCATCTGAATTCCTTATAGCATAGATTTGTTGATCTCCTTCTTCTCCAATAATCTCTCCTGAAGCAAATCCCTTCGCCCACCTAGCTGGAATACCTAATGTTCTTAATAAAACAACCATCGCACTGGAAAAGTTATCACAATAACCTACTTGCGTCTCAAAAAGAAAATGATCCACATAATCTTCTCCTGATGGCGTTACACTAGCATCAATTTTTGAATAACGAAAGTTGCCAGAATTTTTAAGATAATTTTCAACAGCTAACACTTTACCGATCAATGAGTCTTCTTCATCGGTTAATTCTCTAGCTAAATCCCATACTCGACTAGGAAGCGTAGAAACAAAATTCGAATATTCACCAGGCAAATTATTATTTACTTCTACTGATGCTAAATCTTCGTATGAATAATCTGGCTCACTCACTGTTAATTGTAAATTTTGTCTTTCTTCTTCTCTAAAAAAGTTAATCCGACTAATTTCAGGATAAATTCCGAATTCAGCATTTCCCGTTACATTAACAATTTGTTCGATTCCATATGGCAGTGGTAAATAATTACCACTTTGCTGAAAGGCTATATCAATTATTTCAGTTTCTTTGTATGGACCTTGATAGTCATTATTAGACCAGTTTAAAACTGCTGTGTTTTGAGAATCCATATCCGTTGATCGAAGATTTCCATCGCTTGTCCAACCTGTTCCAATATAATTAAATTTGGTCTCAACCAACCAATATCGAGGATTTCTCTGTCGTGCTTCAAAAACGATTTGATGATCATCCGCTAAAGGTCCACCTAAGAATACATCATTCTCACTAAAACCACTTTTCTTTATGTCTCCTCCGCTGTTTCCTTCGAGCAACTGATAGAATCCTTGATTGTTTAAATGATTTCTCAAGTCTGAAGTCACATTGAGCAGAGGATCCTGAATAGCTTTATTTGGTAAATATAAACTAACGATCGCTAAAAGAAATATACTAAAAATCCCTATTATTAATGCCGGATATTTTCGATTGTCGACAAGCATTTTGAACAATAAACCACTACTGCAAATATAAATAATTTTCCAGCTTAAATCTTCTCCATTAAATGAAGCTACTAAGATAAAATAGACAATAATGATACAGCTACTGAAAAGAATATGTTCAAATTCTATCTGCAATTGAGCTAAAATAATCATCAAAATTACAATGAGAACCATTGCTAATTCAGTAGGAATATACCCTAAGTTACCAGTCACAAAATTAGTTAATTGATTTCCTACCAAACCAATCAGAGTCTGAAGCCATTGCATTGAAAATGGAGTTTCTAATGGAATATAACTATATAAAATCCCGACTGTAACCAACAAATAAAAAGGAAGTTGCAGCCATTTCCAAGGTATCAATAATCCAATAAGAACAATTCCTACTACACTGTATCCTACCAATGAAGTAATTGGAATCTCATAAACCGATAAATATTCATAAAAAAATAAAAATAAACTTAATCCGGTTATCAAAGCCAAAGGAAGTTTTCGTTTTAAACGTGTCATTAAACCCTCCCCTCACTTTCTAACTGAAGTAAATCCTGATAAGCGACAATTTCAATCGCCTGTTTCTGTGGTAAATCTTGTAATTGTTGAGTCAACTCTTCTGTAAGTAACGGCGTAAAAAGAAGTATTTTATGATTACTAAAAACAGGAATTTTTTGAGCAGACTTTAATGGTTCAATGCGAGCAATTCTTTTGTTCAACTCCAAATCACTGGTCTTTTCTCCTAAAAGAACGACTTGATTTTCACTTAATTCTAACTGTTCCTGTAAATTAAAGAAAAAAGCTAAGGTTTCTTCAAAATAACGGTCCTGTTGACCATAAAAGACAAAAACCCAATCGACTTCTTGGTGATAATGATATTCTTTCAAAATAATTTCTTGTTGACGACTGGATAATTTCCAATCAATTTTTTTTATATCGTCTCCTAATTCATAAGAACGGTAATTTTTGATTGAGAAATCATTGTCTCCAAAAGATGTTCGTTGAATTTTTCTTTGAAAGTGTGCTAACATCCTTAATTCGTGCCGCTTAGGCAACACGGATAAATTAGTTGTTGCTTCAATTTTTTTCTTTTTTGTAAAAATACCAAAAATATCATTAGCAAATACTGTCAAATTGATCGACGAATAATAACCTCTTTGTTCAGGCATCCATTCTGCTGTAGCCAATTTTTTTTGTCCATAATAAAAGTAAAAGGTATCATTTATCCTCGGGGTGTTTTCTTTAAAATCAAGTTCTAAAAAAAGCATTGGAAAATGAGTTTTCTTGCTTACTTCTAAAGGTATCTTTAATATATCATTTACTTCAGTTTCAATAGAATCTTGTTGCGTCACTTGGAGCATTGTTAAGGGGCTAATCAAACTTAATATTACTAGTATTAAGAGAGTACTAGCAAACATCCATAGACTCCATCCTGTCGAATTGTTGAAAATAAACGTATATAAGCTGATTAGTAAATACAAGAATCCATAACTGAGGACAGACAAAATTATTCTTATTTTTTTCAAGCAACTCACCTCCTGATTGGTACAGGAACTTTGTCAATAATCTCTTTCATAACTCTAGAAACATCTTGATGTCGACTTTTCAATTGCATTCGATGACCAAAAACTACGGGTAAAAGTTTTTGTAAGTCTTCGGGTGTCACATATTGTCTACCTTCTGTTAAAGCATATGCTTTTGCTCCTTTGATAAACATAACACCCCCACGAGGACTTACTCCTAAAGCCACTTCTGGATGATTACGAGAGGCTTCAACTAATTGAAGTGCATATTTTCCAACCGATTCATGAACAAATACTTCATTCACTAACAATTTTAATTGGTCTACTTCAGTTTCATTAAGAACTTGATTCACTTCAATCTGATTACGATCTGCACCTAACATAACTGCTAACTCATCTTGGAAAGCGGGATAACCAATTTTTAAACGGAATAAAAAGCGATCCAATTGCGCTTCTGGTAATGGATAGGTACCTTCATATTCAACAGGATTTTGTGTAGCTAATACAAAAAAATGCGGTGAAAGCTGGTAAGTTTGATTATCAATTGTCACTCTTCCCTCAGACATCGCTTCTAATAAAGCCGATTGTGTCCGTGGTGTCGTACGATTAATTTCATCCGCCAATAACACAGTCGTAAATATGGGTCCTTTTCTAAACTCAAATTGATTATTTTGAGAGTTAAAAATAGATACACCTAAAATGTCACTCGGTAACAAATCAGGAGTAAATTGAATACGTGAAAAGCTGCCTTGAATTGTTTTCGCTAGTGTTTTAATCATTAATGTCTTCCCGACTCCAGGAACATCTTCAAAAAGAACATGTCCTCCAGCTAAAAGAGCAGTTACTGTCATCTTGACAACCTCTCTTTTCCCTAAAATGACTTTCTCAACCTCATCAATTAATATTGAAATTTTCGATAATAACGGCTCCATTTTATTCCTCCTTCACAATAATTTATTAGTCTACTAAGACAATTTCGATTTTTATCCGATTAGGATCTTCTAGGTACAAAGCATAATGCTTTTCACCACCTGCATAAGGATAGGCATCATCGTAGAGAACTTGATTTTTTTCTTGGTAATATTCACGTAACTGATCGAGTGTATTTCGTTGAGTGATGTTAAAAGCTAAATGATTTAAGCCAACCCGTGTTCGTTTAAATGGAACATCATTGTACTTAGCTACTACTTGAACAAATACCAAATAAAAGTTGTCTTTTTTATAACTAATACCCTCCGGCCAGTTTTGAAATTCTTCGAAACCTAAGTTTTCAACTAAAAGATGTTTATAAAATAACTTGCTTTGTTCTAAATCAGAAACATAAATTTCAATGTGATGCATAAGACACCTCTTTATTAATAATATAAAATAACTATAATCGCTATTTTTATGTAGTTTCAAACGTTTGCAGTTCGAATTAACAGTATTCTGAGTAATAAAAAAAGAGAAGCTTGACTTCTCTTTTTTTATTTTTATAGACCGATTTCTTCACGAACAATGTCCGCAATTTTATCTACATAATAATTAACTTTTTCATCAGTAGGTGCTTCAGCCATCACACGCAACAATGGTTCTGTCCCTGACGGGCGTACGAGAATACGTCCTTCACCATTCATTTCTGCTTCAGCTTCTTCAATTACTTTTTTAATAGCAGGAACTTCCATCGCCCCATTTTTGTTAGAAACACGAATATTGACTAATTTTTGAGGGTAGATAGTCACTTCATCTGCTAATTCAGATAATTTTTTGCCAGTTTGTTTCATGATACTCAATAATTGAATACCAGATAACATGCCGTCTCCTGTTGTATTAAAATCCAAGAAGATCATATGACCAGACTGTTCGCCACCAAAATTATAATCATTTTTACGCATTTCTTCCACTACATAACGATCACCCACTTGAGTAATCACATCTTTTAAACCTACTGATTCCACAGCCTTATGGAATCCTAAATTACTCATTACCGTTGTAACGATAGTGTCTTGTTTTAAACGTTTGTTCTCAGACAAATGTTTCGCACAGATGTACATGATTTTATCTCCATCAACAATTTCACCACGTTCGTCAACAGCTATAATTCGGTCACCATCTCCGTCAAATGCTAAACCTGCATCCGCATTTTTTTCGACAACAAGTTCTGCTAATTTTTCTGGATGAGTAGATCCTACGCCATCATTAATATTTAAACCATTCGGAGAAGTCCCCATAGTATAAAAATCTGTTTCCAAGTCTGCAAATAAACGATTCACTGATGAGGCAGTCGCTCCATTAGCAGCATCAATACACACGCTTAAACCTGAAAGGTCTCCTGTGATTGTTTGTTGCAAGAACTCTGAATATTTCAATAAACCTTCTGGAAATTCTTCCACAGTTCCTAAGCCTTCAGCCGATGGTCTAGGTAAAATATCTTCCGCCGCATCTAATAAAGTCTCAATCTCTGCTTCTTGCTCATCTACAAGTTTAAATCCATCGTTACCGAAAAATTTAATCCCATTATCCTCAGCTGGATTATGTGAAGCAGAAATCATCACACCTGCGCTTGCTTTTTGAATACGTGTTAGATAAGCAACTCCTGGTGTAGATATAACACCTAATTGGAACACTTCTATTCCAACTGAAAGTAATCCAGCAATTAGAGCATTTTCTAATAATTGACCTGAAATACGAGTATCTCTTCCAACTAAAACTCGAGGTCTTCTTTCTCCAGATTCATGCTGGCTTAATACATAACCTCCACAGCGTCCTAACTTGAAAGCTAACTCGGGTGTCAACTCTTTATTTGCTTCTCCTCTGACACCATCAGTTCCAAAATATTTTCCCATTATTAACGTTCCTCTCTTATTCTGTTTCATTTTCTACTGATTCTTGTGTTTCTTCTTCCTGAATTTCTTGAATATCTACAGTCTCTTCAGATTCAGAAGACGGTGAAACCTCTTCTTCTACTGATGATGAAGGAGTAACGGTTGTAGATTCAGGTTCACTTTCAGAAGAAGGAACCGGTATGAATACAGGATTCACTTCAATAGTAACCTCATTTGGTTCAACCGATACGCCATCAGGCGCAGGAATTTGAACTGTACTAACTGTACGTTCAGTGATATTGGTGATGTCCATTGGAACACCGATACTATGAATATCATCTAACAGACTAAGTCCACCAGTTACCTTAACTTGAGTCTGACTCATGATATATTCAAAATGGGATATCCCATCTGAAACAACTCCAAATTGATTGGCATAAAGACTCACTGTTTTTTCTGGTGCTGACACTGTTAAATGAACTGTTACTGTTTCAGGATCAATGATTGCTCCTAATGTTTCACCATCTGAAGTAACTGCATAAACCGGAACTTCGATATCTTGATTACCACTAACTCCAGATAATGTGCTTAAATCTGCATATACTCCTGCAATGTCCTGAATTGTTTGATCTCCAGTAGTAATTGTTACTTCTTGAGGTTCAGCGACTATTGTATCCAATTCGTACCCATCTTGCAAATACTGTTCTGAGAAACTAAATTGCACAGGATAACTTTGTGATACTTTTTTCTCAATTGTAACAGTAAAAATTTCGGAATCAATTGTAGCCCGAACACTATTACTTATATTCTCTATAACTAAGGGAACATCGTGTGTTCCTTCTGTTAGATTTGTCAAGTCAGCTACTACTCGAAAGCTTCTTGTCTCTTCATTTTTTTCAGCATTTAATTGGATTCGATTCACACTAGTCAAGTCTACTCTGACTGTTGGTTCATAACCTTGAATAAAATATTGATCTGAGTCGTAACGAATAGTCACCGGGACTTCTTCTAAAACTTCTTCAAAAGAAGAGGTGGAAGTCAATGTATTTTGAAAACTTGCACTATTTGAGTTAAAGAATAAAACTAAGCTAAAAAGTAATGCGAGAAGTGCATACATAATGTTACTTCTTGTTTCTTTTTTAAACATTATTTGCCTCCTCTATTCAATTTATTCATCTCATCTAGAATGCTACGGAAAAAATTTTTCTTTTCTTTCAGTTTTTCTGTTGGAACCAGTGCCTCTCTCAGCATTGTCATGTAATCTTCCTGTGACAAATCCACATGTAATTGATTATTAAGGGTTAGACTAACATCTCCAGTCTCTTCTGAAACGATAATAGTAACCGCATCACTTACTTCAGAAATTCCAACGGCTGCCCGATGACGAGTCCCGAACTCTTTAGGAATTAATAAGCTATCTGATAATGGCAAATATGCACAAGATACAGCAATTTTTCTATTTTGAACAATGACTGCCCCATCGTGTAAAGGAGTGTTGGGAATAAAAATATTAATTAATAATTCTCCCGTAATATCCGCATCTAATGGGATGCCTGTTTCGATATATTCTTCTAATTGAGTGTTTCTTTCAATCGTAATTAAGGCACCAATTTTTCTTTTTGACATATATTGAATGGCCTTATCAAAAGATTTCAACATATTCTCGTCTCGAGTGTTTTCATTTTTTGACGGACTAAAGAAAGTCGTTCGACCAAGATGCTCTAAACCTCTTCTAATTTCTGGTTGAAAAATAACAATGGCAGCAATCACCCCATAGGTAATGACTTGATCCATCAACCAAGAAAGAGTATGTAGACCAATCAATTCAGCCAAGAAACGTATTGCAATAAAAATTGCTACTCCTTTAAAAAGCTGAATAGCCCGAGTTCCTCTAACAAGTTGTATTAATTTATAAACAATATACCAAACAACAATAACGTCTAAAACATTAATTAAAAATGGCATAGAAAAAACATCTATTGAAAGTGGTTGACGCCAAAAATCTAAATTAAATAATTCCATTATATTAAATCTCATGTTAACAGCCTTCCTTTTCTTTAAGACTCTATTACAGTATAGCATAGCTTGATTCTGATAGTGAGTAAAAAACAGTTCTCCTTGAAATTTTACAAGAAAATTCTAAAAGTCGATTCATACATATAGTATAACTTTTATTTTTCTTATTTCGATATTAAAAAGTCGATTCTTGAAAATTTTTACGAAAGTTTTGTAGCGGATAAAAAATGGTTTCTAACTCTGCACTTGAATACCTAAAGTTTTGAGAATTTCAAAAGAAACTCTCTAAATTTTTATGTAACGAGCATCTTTTCTAAACAGTCAGGTCTTATTTTTATTTTTCATCTTGAGATAAATGCTTGGAATAAAACAAAATTTTCGTTAAAATAAAGGTAACTAAAAACTTTTAGGAGGAACTATGTATGGATATTTCTGTTATCAAAGCCTCAGAAACAAGTGAAAAATTGGGAATTAAGTTTGGAAACAATTCGGACAAAGTGCTATTAGAATTTTTAAATCTACGCTGTCCTTATTGTAAACAGTGGTTTGAGACCTATCACGACTTACTAAACGAAGCAGTTGCTACGGAAAAAATTCAACGTGTCATTAAACTCGTTGATCGACCAAAAGAGTCCTTACAAAGGGGCAATGTTATGCATCGATATGTTACAACAGGTGATGGTAAACAGGCATTAACTGATATTAGTAGAATCTTTCAAACCCAAGATCAATGGGCACATCTCTCACTAGAAGAAGTAGCGGAATTTGCACAGAATAAACTCGGTTTAAAACAGCACAATCATCTAGATTATGCAGAACAAATTGTTGCTGAAACAGAAAGAGCAAATATCAAATTTGTTCCTACAATCATTATTGATGAACACATCTTTGATGAAAGCATTGATGAAGAAACTCTTAAAAATTACCTAAATTAACTATTAAGTTATATAGTGTTATACGCTAAACAAAAAATATATTCGAATGATAAGTGAAGTCGTATCCAGAAACTAATTGATTTTCTGGGCACTCTTGTATCATTCGAATATTTTATTATTTTAAATTTGGTTAGATCTTTTTAATTCACCTTCACGTAGATGATCAGCAAATTCATTGATTTTTCGAATTCGATGATTGATTCCTGATTTAGATATCACTCCTGATGGAATCATCTCTCCCAATTCTTTCAAACTAACTTCTGGATGTTCCAAACGTAATTCAGCAATTTCTTGAAGTTTTTCTGGCAAAGCTTCTAAGCCTACACGGTCTTCAATGTATTCGATATTCTCAATCTGTTTAGAAGCTGCATCAATAGTTTTATTCATATTCGCAGTTTCACAATTGACCAATCGATTAACAGAGTTCCGCATATCTCGAACAATCCGAACATCTTCAAAACGAAGCATGGAGTTTGTTGCACCAATTAAAGTTAAAAAATCAGCAATATGTTCGGCTCCTTTTAAATAAGAAATATAGCCATTACGACGACTCAATGTTCGAGCATTTAAGCCATAAAAGTTTAATATATCGCAAATATCTTGATTATGCTCTTCATAAATTGAATATATTTCTAAATGGTAACGACTAGTTTCAGGATTATTAATCGAACCCGAAGCCATAAATGCTCCTCTTAAATAAGAACGCATTTTTTGAGCATTGCCCATAATTTCAGTTGATACATGACTGTGGAACATCAAACCATCCATAATTCCTAAATCATCCAAAACTTTTTGCGTTTCTTGTTTTAAACGAACAATATACACATTATTTTTTTTCAATTTCATTTTACGACGTACTAACAATTCACTACGTACATCATAATGATCCTTGAGTAGAGAATAAATTCGACGAGCAATGGCTGCATTCTCCGTCTGCACATTCAAAATCATTTGATGGTTCGATAAACTAATCGAACCATTCATGCGAATTAAAGCTGCCAATTCTGCTTTAGCATGTTCACGATGAACCTCTAAACCCGTCAATTCTTTTTTCACTTCCGCTGCAAAAGACATTTTTTTCCCCCTCTCTTATTTTTTAAATTTTCGCACCATAGACGATTCGAATTAATTCTTCGACAACTTTTTCACCATCATGAAAAACACCATTGTCTTTTAATTCTAAAAAGTCTGCTGATACTACTCGGCAGCCTTCTTCTCTTAATCCCGCGAAGTCATATTGCACTTGCACTAAATATTCATCATAGGTTTCAACATCCATATAACCTTCAGGTACTTTTTCAGTATTGACCAAAACCGTATCAATAAATTTTTGGTGTAAATGTTTATGCAAGACACGCACATGATCGGCATCGGAAAAGTGTTCTGTCTCACCTTTTTGAGTCATAATATTGCAGATATAAACCGTTTCAGCTTTTGTTTGGAGCAATGCCTGACCTATTTCAGGAATCATTAAATTAGGTAAAATGCTAGTAAATAAACTACCCGGTCCCAAAACAATCATATCCGCTTCCAAAATAGAAGAAACCACTTTTTTAGCTGCTTGGGCTTCTTTACCATCCCTATGATTTCTAACATAAACATGGTCAATTGTTTTTCGATCTAATGCAATTTTAGATTCTCCGACAGCAGTGGTTCCGTCTTTAAAGACCGCATGTAAAACTAAAGGCTCGTCTGAGGATGGATAGACTTTTCCATCTACATGCATCATTTTGGATAGTAATTGAATGGCTTCATAGGTACTTCCTCGCATTTCAGATATTCCAGCAATGATTAAGTTTCCTAGAGCATGATTGGCTAAAAATTTATCTTCTTTTTTGAAACGATATTGAAAGATATCAGAGTATGTTTTGGGCATATCCGATAAAGAAACTAGGACATTTCTCAAATCTCCAGGTGGTGTCATAGTAGAGACAGATTCTCGCAACTCCCCACTACTTCCCCCATCGTCAGCCACTGTTACTATAGCGGTAATCTCGACTCCTTGGTTTCTTAAACTTCTTAAGATAACTGGTAAGCCAGTTCCACCGCCTAGAACAACAACTTTTGGCTTTCTAATACGATACGTCTTTAGAGTCATGAGCGATTCACCGTTTCTTTTCGTTTATCTTTATCTCGATGAGTAATATTTACCTTGTACTCTTTAGATAATGCTTTCCCTACACGCTCTGTTAGAGCAACCGATCGATGTTGTCCACCTGTACAACCAATTGCAATAGTTAAACTGCTTTTACCTTCTTTTACATATCCAGGCATAATCGTTTCCAGTAAACTAATAAATTGTTGATAGAATTGCTCTGTTTCAGGAAAAGACATGACATATTCTCTAACTGATTCATCTTGACCTGTTAAGGGACGTAATTCTGGAATGTAATGGGGGTTTGGCAAAAAGCGAACATCCATTGCAATATCTGCATCAATGGGTAATCCGTATTTAAAACCAAAAGAAACCATTTCGATTCTGAATCCACGATCTTGAGAATGACGAAATTCTTGATTGATTTTTTCTCTTAATTGTCTTGGGGTTAAATTTGTCGTATCAATCACAATCGAAGCTCGCGTTTTTAAATCCTCCAGAATTGCTCTTTCTTTACGAATTCCCTCCGTAACCAGACCATCCATAGCTAACGGATGCGTTCTTCTAGTTTCCTTATATCTTGAGACCAATTCTGTATCTGAGGCATCTAAAAACAGTATTCTAGTATCAATAAACGACGTATTCTCAATCTCAGCTAACATACTTTGAATTTCCTCAAAAAATGAGCGTGATCGCAAGTCAACGACTAAAGCAATTTTGGATACTTTTCCTGATTCCTTAATTAATTCCCAAAATTTAGGGACTAGAGTTGGTGGCATATTATCAATACAAAAATAACCCATATCTTCAAAACTTTGAATAGCTACCGTTTTTCCTGCGCCACTCATTCCTGTAATTACAACTAAATCTAAACTTTCAACCATTTTATTCGCTCCTTTCTTTCCATCTAAATTATTATATCACTCCGGGCGTATCATTGCGAACATTTTCTCATTAAAAATAAAAAAGAAAAAAGCAGCGGTAGTCAAACTACCAACTGCTTTTTTCCCTTTGAACGGATAGAACTTATAGGTGAAATTACCCTGAGGTTTTTTCTACCTAATAATAATTTTAGCGAAATAAAAATCAAGTGACAAGTCATTTGTTAGAATTTTGCAATAATTTAACGATTTTATTTTAAAACCTTTTTCAAGTAACGACCTGTATAACTTTCTGCTACTGTGGCAATTTTTTCTGGTGTACCAATCGCTAAAATAGTACCGCCTCCATCGCCACCTTCTGGACCTAAATCAATCACATGATCTGTTGACTTAATAACATCTAAATTATGTTCGATTACTAACACTGTATTTCCATCATCAACTAGTCGTTCTAAAACTTTTAATAAGCGGGCAATATCATCAGAGTGCAATCCTGTCGTTGGCTCATCCAAAATATAAAAACTCTTACCATTAGAACGTTTGTGAAGCTCACTTGCTAATTTCATTCGTTGTGCTTCTCCACCAGACAAGGTTGTGGCTGGTTGTCCTAAAGTAACATAGCCAAGTCCAACATCAACAATCGTTTGTAGTTTCCGATTAATCTTAGGAATATGTTTAAAGAATTCCACTGCATCTTCAACTGTCAGATTTAGGATTTCTGAAATATTTTTCCCTTTATAATTCACTTCCAACGTCTCAGAATTATATCGTTTTCCATGACAAACTTCACATGGAACATAAACATCTGGTAAGAAATGCATTTCAATTTTAATAATTCCATCACCTTTACAAGCTTCACAGCGACCACCTTTAACATTAAAACTAAACCGACCCTTTTTATAACCACGAATTTTAGCTTCATTTGTTTGAGCAAATAAATCACGAATATCATCAAAAACGCTTGTATAGGTTGCCGGATTACTTCTTGGAGTACGACCAATTGGACTTTGATCAATATCGATTATTTTTTCAATATTTTCATAACCGGTAATTTGCTTGAACTTACCAGGTTTATTTGAATTTCGATTAATTTTTTGTGCTAAAGCTTTTTTTAATATTTCATTAACCAGTGTTGATTTTCCTGATCCAGAAACTCCAGTTACAGCCACAAATTGTCCTAATGGAAAATTCACTGAAACATTTTTCAAATTGTTTTCTGATGCTCCTACAATACGGATTGCTTGACCGTTTCCTTTACGTCGTTCTTTCGGTACAGGAATCATTCGTTTACCTGATAGGTATTGTCCCGTTAATGAATCTTTGTTTTTTGCTACTTCATCAGGAGTACCCGCAGCAACAATTTCTCCACCTGCTTGACCAGCACCTGGACCAACATCAATTAAGTAATCTGCCGCTCTCATTGTGTCTTCATCATGTTCTACAACAATTAGTGTATTTCCTAAGTCCCGCATTTTTCTCAATGAATCCAATAATCGGTCATTATCCCTTTGATGCAAACCAATAGATGGTTCATCTAATATATAAAGAACTCCTGATAAATTCGAACCAATTTGAGTTGCCAAGCGAATCCTTTGGGCTTCACCACCAGATAAAGTACCTGCTGAACGACTCAAAGTCAGATAATCAAGCCCGACATTTTGAAGAAAACTTAATCGATCGTCCACCTCTTTAACAACAGGACGAGCAATCATTGCTTCTTGTTCGGACAACTCTAAACCTTCAATAAAAGGTATTGCCTTATTAATCGCTAATTCACTGATTTCACCAATATGTTTCCCATTTACTTTGACGGAACGAGCTTGCTCATTTAAACGATAACCTTTACAAGATTTACAGGTTAATTCAGTCATATATAAACGCATTTGGTCTCGAGTGAAATCACTATTCGTTTCATGATAACGGCGTTTGATATTCGTCATAACTCCTTCGAAAGGCACCTCTACATCACGAACTCCACCAAAATCATTTTCATAATGAAAATGGAACAACTCTCCATTCGAACCATTTAAAACGATTTCTTGATGTTCCTCAGGCAAATCTTCAAAAGGCGTGTCCATATCAATACCAAATTCAGAACAAGCTTGCTCGAGCATTTGAGGATAGTATTGAGAACTGATTGGATTCCAAGGAATGAGTGCCCCTTCACGAAGCGTTTTGCTTGAGTCTGGAACAACTAAGTCAATATCTACTTCCAATTTCATACCTAAACCATCACATTCAGAACAAGCACCAAATGGCGCATTGAATGAAAATAGCCTTGGTTCTAATTCCCCTACGGTAAAGCCGCAATAAGGACAAGAATAATGTTCACTGAATAAAAGTTCTTCTTGACCAATTACATCGACAATTGCGTATCCCTCAGCCATTCTCAATGCTGCTTCAAAAGAGTCAAACAATCGAGAACGAACGCCTTCTTTGACAACAATCCTGTCAATTACAATCGCAATATCATGCTTTTTATTTTTTTCTAATTCAGGTGCTTCTGAGATATCATAGGTTTCCCCATCTACTCTTACTCGGACGTAGCCTTCTCTTTGAATCATTTCAAATACACGCTTGTGCTGACCCTTTTTCTGTGAAACAACTGGAGCCAAAATTTGAATTCGACTTCTATCTGGTAATTCCAAGACTTGATCGACCATTTGCTCCACAGATTGACTAGTGATTTCAATATGATCATTGGGACAAATTGGATGTCCAATTCTCGCATAAAGTAATCGTAGATAATCGTTAATTTCAGTAACTGTTCCTACTGTTGACCGCGGATTTTTACTAGTTGTCTTTTGATCGATAGAAATAGCTGGACTTAGCCCATCAATACTATCCACATCTGGCTTATCCATTTGTCCTAAAAACTGTCTCGCATATGCAGATAAACTTTCCACATAGCGTCTTTGTCCTTCTGCATACAAAGTATCGAATGCTAAAGAACTTTTACCTGATCCCGATAAACCAGTAACTACTACTAACTGATCTCGAGGGATGGTAACATCAATATTTTTTAAATTATGTGCACGAGCACCGTGGATCACAATTTTATCGTTTACCATGGTTCTCCTCCTATTCTAGTTAAGCTTTTAATTCTAATATAGTATCTCGCAAAGTCGCTGCTTTTTCAAAATCTAACGCTTTAGCAGCCTCTCTCATTTCTTGTTCTAACTTAATTAAAAGAAGTTCTTTTTCTTCTTTTGATAAATCTTCATAAGAATCTACTTTATAATCTCCGACCTCTTCAGCTACTTTAGAAATTGAGATCAAGTCGCGAATTTCTTTGATAATTGTTTTTGGTACAATACCGTGTTTTTGATTGTATTCTTCTTGAATGCTTCGACGACGAGAGGTTTCATCAATTGCTTTTTGCATAGAGTCAGTCATCTTATCTGCATACATGATAACTTTCCCTTCAGAATTACGAGCCGCTCGTCCAATTGTTTGGACTAAGGATCGTTCACTTCGCAAGAAACCTTCTTTGTCAGCATCCAAAATGGCTACCAATGAAACTTCTGGAACATCCAAACCTTCTCTAAGTAAATTAATCCCAACAAGGACATCAAATTCTCCTAAACGTAAGTCACGAATAATTTCTGTTCTCTCTAAAGTTTTGATATCACTGTGAAGATACTTCACCTTAATACCAAGTTCCTTAAAGTAATCTGTTAAATCTTCAGACATTTTTTTAGTCAGCGTTGTAACAAAAACTCGTTCATTTTTGTCTACTCGTTCATTGATTTCTCCTACCAAATCATCAATTTGTCCCATAATTGGACGAACTTCAATTAACGGATCCAATAAACCAGTCGGTCGAATAATTTGTTGTACAACAATATCTGTTTGTTCATATTCATAAGGTCCTGGTGTTGCGGAAACATAAATAATTTGATTTACATGTTTTTCGAACTCTTCTAATCGTAATGGACGATTATCTAAAGCTGAGGGTAGGCGAAAACCATAGTCCACTAACATTTGTTTTCTCGCACGGTCTCCATTATACATTCCTCTGACTTGAGGCATCGTTACATGGGATTCATCGATAACAATTAAGTAATCTTCTGGGAAAAAATCAAGTAAAGTATAAGGTGGTTCCCCTTCTTTACGTCCATCCATATGTCGTGAATAATTTTCAATTCCTGAAGTGTAGCCCATCTCTCTAAGCATTTCGATATCGTAATTTGTTCTCTGTTCTAAACGCTGAGCTTCTAATAACTGGTTATTTGTTCTCAGTACTGATAAGCGCATATCTAATTCTTCTTGGATAGAATTGATCGCATGTTCTAAATGATCCCCATCTGTCATAAAGTGAGTGGCTGGAAAAATCGAAACATATTCTGTGTCCATCAAAATTTCTCCAGTTAATGCATCAACTTCTCGAATACGCTCGATTTCATCTCCAAAAAACTCAATACGAAGGGCACGCTCATCTCTGGATGCTGGGAAAATCTCTACAACATCTCCTCTTACTCGGAAACGCCCCCGCTGAAAATCAATATCGTTTCGCTCAAATTGAATATCAATTAAACGACGTAATAACTCATCACGACTAATTTCCATCTCTGGTCGCAAAGAAACCATACTTTTTTGATACTCCATGGGTGAACCCAAACCAAAGATACAAGAAACAGAAGCCACAACAATCACATCGTTACGTTCAAGTAATGCACTGGTCGCTGAATGTCGCAATTTATCAATCTCATCATTGATACTTGAATCTTTTTCTATATAGGTATCACTAGATGGAACATAAGCTTCAGGTTGATAATAATCGTAATAACTAACAAAATATTCAACTGAATTATTAGGAAAGAATTCTTTAAACTCTCCATATAATTGTCCCGCCAATGTCTTGTTATGGGCAATAATTAAAGTCGCTTTATTTGTATTTTGGATGACATTAGAAATCGTATAGGTTTTCCCGGTTCCTGTTGCTCCTAAAAGAATTTGCGCTTTTTTGTTTTCTAACACACCTTCAGTCAGTTCTTGAATGGCTGCTGGTTGATCTCCAGCAGGTTGATACTTTGAAACTAATTCAAACTGATGAGAAGTATCACGTTCAATCATCGAATAGTCCCCTCTTTCTTTGTTTCAAATTTAAACTTTATTTATTCTGCTTATTTATTTTAACACACCGAACATACTTTCGCTATTTATTCTATCTGGACGCAAAAAATCTTTCTAAAAAGGCGAACATTGTCACATTTTGTAACATAGACTGTTTCAATATTATAGTTTATTCAGTAAATTTCAACCAAATCCTTGCTTATACCTGAAACTTTGATATATAATTTTGTAATGTCTGAGACTTAGGAGGAATTATTACATGAAAAGAAAAAAAGCGTTCATTTCATTTTTTTCATTATTGATGGCTTTGTTTTTCTTTACAGGAAAAACAGTAGCTGCAGAAGAGACAACTTATCGAATTGGGACAGATACAACCTTCGCCCCATTTGAGTTTCTAAATGAAAACAATGAATATGTGGGAATCGATATCGACTTGTTACATGCGATTGCCGATGACCAGGGATTTGCTGTTGATTTGCGTCCTCTTGGTTTTGATTCATCAATTCAAGGTGTACAATCAAATCAATTAGATGGTATGATTGCGGGAATGAGTATTACGGAAGAAAGAAAACTTAGCTTTGATTTCTCCGAACCTTATTTCGATAGCGGAATCCAAATGGCCGTAAGAGCTTCTGATGAGGAAATTCAATCCTTAGAAGACTTAGCTGGAAAAACTGTTGGTGCGAAAGTCGGAACGGAAAGTGCTACTTTCTTAGAAGCAAATAAAAAGGAATATGATTATAGTATTAAGAATTATGATGATGCTACTGGTTTATATGGTTCTATTAAAAATGGAACATTAGATGCTATTTTTGATGATTATCCCGTTCTTGGTTACGCAATTAATCAAGGTGAAGAATTAAAACTTGTAGGTGAACCTCAAGCAGGAAACTCTTATGGATTTGCTGTTAAAAAAGGTGAAAACCAAGAACTACTTGAAATGTTTAATGTTGGTTTACAAAAATTAAAAGATTCTGGTGAATACGAAGAAATCGTTGCTCGTTATATTACCTCAGGAGCTGACGAGTCTGAAGCCGGAGAAATGAAAAAAGTCGAGCCAGTCAAAGATTTATATATCATTGCTAGTGATTCTGCTTTTGCTCCTTTCGAATTTCAAAATGAAGACAACGTTTATGTCGGTATTGATGTTGATTTAATGATGCGTGCAGCTGAAATGCAAGGCTTCAATGTCCGTTTAAATCATATTGGTTTCTCTGGAGCTGTTCAAGCAGTTGAAGGCAATCAAGCAGATGGTATGATTGCTGGAATGACTATTACAGACCAACGAAAAGAAACCTTTGACTTCTCAACACCTTACTTTGAAAGTGGGATTCAACTTGCGGTTAAAGCAGGTAACACTGAGATTACTTCATATGAAGATTTAGAAAACAAAGCGGTTGGTGCTAAAGTTGGAACAGAAAGTGCTGACTTTTTAGAACAACACAAAGAAGAATATGGTCTAAATATTAAATATTATGATGCTGCTGATCAACTTTATGATGCTGTACGTGTTGGTGCGGTAGATGCAATTATGGATGACTATCCTGTACTTGGATATGCAATTCTTCAAGGACAAGAATTAGAAACACCAATCGAACGTGAAACTGGTGGATTATATGGATTTGCCGTTAAAAAAGGACAAAATCCTGAGTTAATTGAAATGTTTAATGAAGCTTTAGCTGAAATGAAACGTACCGGAGAATATGATGAAATTTTAGATACCTATATTCAAGATGGTAAAACTGAGAGTCGAGTTGACGAATCAACTCTATCTGGTTTAATTAGCAATAACTACAAAATCTTGCTAACTGGTTTAGGCAAAACTATTGTATTGGCTTTAGTATCCTTTGCTCTTGCGCTAATTGTTGGGGTTATTTTCGGACTGTTTAGTGTAGCTCCTATCAAAGGCCTACGAGTTTTCGCTTCCCTATATGTAGATATTATTCGAGGAATTCCAATGATGGTACTTGCCTTCTTTATCTTCTTCGGACTATCTGATGCAATCGGAATAACCATTCCCGATTTCGCTGCAGGGGTGATTACTTTAACTCTAAACGCAAGTGCTTATATTGCTGAAATTGTTCGTGGAGGGATTAATGCCGTTCCACCTGGCCAAATGGAAGCTGCTCGAAGTCTTGGTTTAACCTATAATCGTACAATGCAAAAAATTGTTTTACCTCAAGCGATTAAAATTATGATCCCATCTTTCGTTAACCAGTTTGTTATCTCACTGAAAGATACAACAATTATTTCTGTTATCGGTGTTGTTGAATTACTACAAACAGGTAAAATCATTGTTGCAAGAACGATGCAATCAACTTATGTTTACTTAATTATCGCGATTATGTATTTAATCGTAATTACAGCTTTAACAAAACTTGCTAAAGTACTAGAAAAGAAGGTGAAATAGAATGAAAGAAAAAATTCTAGTAGAAAATCTAGTAAAGAAATTTGGAGACAATACTGTTTTAAACAATATTAACACTTCAATTCATGAAGGTGATGTTGTCTGTATCATTGGTCCTTCTGGATCAGGAAAATCTACGTTTCTTCGATGCTTAAATCTTTTAGAGGAAGCAACTAGTGGTGATATTATTGTTGATGGTGCTCATTTGATGGATAAAAATACCAACATTAACCAAATTCGTCAACATATTGGTATGGTATTCCAACATTTTAACTTGTTCCCTCACCTATCTGTTTTAGAAAATATCACTTTAGCACCGATGGATCTAAAAGGAGCGACTAAACAAGAGGCGGAAGCACAAGCTATTAAATTACTTGATACAGTTGGTCTAGCTGATAAAAAAGATAGTTACCCAAGAAGCTTATCAGGTGGTCAAAAACAGCGTGTAGCAATTGCTAGAGCATTAGCAATGAATCCTGATATTATGTTGTTTGACGAACCTACATCAGCCCTTGACCCTGAAATGGTTGGGGATGTATTGAACGTTATGAAAAAATTAGCTAAACAAGGGATGACAATGGTCATCGTAACCCACGAAATGGGCTTCGCAAAAGAAGTAGCTAATCGTGTAATGTTCATCGATGGTGGAAACTTTCTTGAAGATGGTACACCAGATCAAATCTTTAGCAATCCTCAAAATGAAAGAACCAAAGATTTCTTAGATAAAGTATTGAATATTTAATAAAAATGGAACCTTAACTCGAGTGAGAAAATCACTTTTGTTAAGGTTCCTTTGCTTTTTTAGTTTAACGAATCAGATTAATCAAGATAAACATATTCTAGTTCAGCTTCTGGATCAATTGCTCCAATAATATTATTATAAAAATTTTCAGCAGATTCTCTTAAAATATCTGTATAATCATCAATATACTGTTGTTGCGCTTCTAAACCTAAAATTTGATTAATCATTTCAGTTTGGTCAATATCCGGAGTAAACATACTAAACATGTCATTATCTTCTACTGCTACTTCAAAAGTTGGTGTGCTAAAGCCAATAAAAATAAATGGAGGAATTTCAATTGTATACTTCTTTTCATCGATTTGTTCAATTGTTGTATTCTTCCCATCAATCCCTAATTTTGTGGTAAACTCCCCCTTAATATAAGTTACTTTTTGTGTTCCCAAAATATTTTTGTTAAAAAACATAGCTGTATTTTTTTGATCATATATATCAGCTATCCCAAAACTTAATAAAGCAATTTCCTTTTCTTGTTTTAACGATTTAACAACTTGTGTACTATTTGTTTCTTTGCTCGAAGAAAAAACAGGTGGAATAATATTTAATTTAGTCCTAACTCCCCATAAAAAAACAATTCCCAATACCATAACTGCTAATAAGGGGTATCCTTTTAAACGGAATTTGAATTTTCTTCTTACTTTTTTATCTCTTATTTCTTCTCTTCCATTTGCCGTAATACGGTTTTCTCCTCAAAATTTTGTATTCTATGTAATTGAGTTAATCATACACTCCCTTATAGTTTTAGACAACTGATTTTTAACAAAAAAACAGAAATCCCACAAAAGCAGAATTTCTGTTATACGTATCTATTTCTTTTTGCCACCAAAAGCATCTTTCATTTTATCGAAAAAACCTTCTGGCTGTTGTTCAGTAGTGTGTTGTCCACTAACTTTCGCAAATTGACGCAAGGCATCTTTTTGTTCATCGCTTAAGTTTCTTGGCGTGATAATCTTCACTGTTACCTGTTGATCACCATTACCAGTTCCACGTAGACGAGGTGCACCTTTTCCGCGAAGACGGAATTTCGTACCTGTTTGTGTCCCTGCTGGCACTTTAAGTTTGACATCGCCATGAACAGTTGGAACATTAATTTCGTCCCCTAAAGCTGCTTGAACGAAATTCAATGGTAATTCGTAGTAAATTTCAGACCCATCTCGGTCAAAGATATCACTTTCTTCAACATAAAAGACAACATACAAATCGCCATAAGGGCCGCCGTTTTTACCAGCTTCACCTTGGCCAGCTAAACGCATTTGTTGTCCATTTTCAACACCTGCTGGTACGTTTACTTTTACGCTATGTGTCTTCTTCTCGTGACCAGTGCCATGACAAGTTTCACATACATCTTTAATTTCTTTCCCTGTTCCGCGACAAACATCACAAGTTTGGCGACTCATTACACGGCCTAATGGTGTTTGACGTTCAACATTAACGCTTCCTGAACCATGACATTTATGACAAGTTTCTGGTTGTGTTCCAGCTTTTGCCCCATTCCCGCCACAAGTATGACACGTTTCATCGCGTTTGTAGGAAACATTTTTCTCAACACCAAAAATGGCTTCATCAAATTTTAAATTGATTGAGTACTGTAAATCTTCCCCTTGACGTGGCGCATTCGGATTAACCGTGCGTCCTCCACCTCCACCAAAGAACGACTCAAAAATATCTTCAAAACCACTAAAACCACCAGCACCAGAAAATCCACCATTAAAGCCACCGAAACCTCCACCGGCTCCTCCATAGTTCGGATCTGTTCCAGCATGACCGTATTGATCATAAGCTGCTCGTTTTTGTGGATCACTTAAAATCTCATAAGCTTCAGAAACTTCTTTAAACTTATTTTCTGCATCCGCTTCTTTGTTAATGTCTGGATGGTATTTTTTGGAAAGCTTTCGATACGCTTTTTTGATTTCATCCTCCGAAGCCCCTTTTTGTAACCCTAAGACTTCGTAATAATCACGTTTTGTTGCCATTGGCTTCCCTCCATATTTCTTACTTTAACAGTCTTTCGTATTTTATCATAAAAACGAAAGAAGAAACATTATTTTAAAAAAAATATTTCATCGAATAACCATCTAAATTTATCGATGTTTATCATTAAACAGTAGAAAAAGCCAAAGTGCAAGACTTTGGCTTTTTCACAAACAACGAATTAGTCGTTATCCACTTCTTCAAAATCTGCATCAACCACATCATCTGCTCCACCCTGAGCAGCATTTGGATCTTGTTCTGCTTGTTGTTGAGCGGCTTGTTCATACAATTTAACTGTTAGATTTTGTACGATTTCATTTAAAGCATCACGTTTAGTTTTCATTTCTTCGATGTTATTTGCTTCAACTGCTGCTTTTAATTCATCGCGAGCATCTTCAGCTTTTTTCACTTCATCTGCGTCAACTTTGCCTTCTAATTCTTTCAATGTTTTATCAACACTGAATAATAGAGCATCTACATCGTTACGCAAATCAACTTCTTCTTTACGAGCTTTATCTGCTTCCGCATTTGCTTCGGCATCTTTGACCATACGTTCGATTTCATCATCAGATAAACCTGAAGAAGATTTAATAGTGATTGTTTGTTCTTTTTGAGTACCCAGATCTTTTGCAGAAACATTAACGATACCGTTCTTATCGATATCAAATGTTACTTCAATTTGAGGGATACCACGAGGTGCAGCAGGAATATCTGTTAATTGGAATCTTCCTAATGTTTTGTTATCTGCAGCCATTGGGCGTTCACCTTGTAATACATGAATATCTACGGCTGGTTGATTATCCGCTGCTGTAGAAAATACTTGAGATTTGCTTGTTGGGATTGTTGTATTACGGTCAATTAATTTAGTAAATACGCCACCCATAGTTTCAATACCTAATGAAAGTGGTGTTACGTCTAGTAAAACAACGTCTTTTACATCACCAGTAATAACTCCACCTTGAATTGCAGCACCCATTGCTACTACTTCATCAGGGTTTACAGATTTGTTTGGTTCTTTGCCTGTTTCTTTACGTACTGCATCTACAACTGCAGGAATACGTGTAGAACCACCAACTAGGATAACTTCGTCGATTTCTGATTGAGAAACACCCGCATCTTTTAATGCTTGACGCAATGGTACTTTTGTACGCTCTACTAAATCTGATGTTAATTCATCAAATTTCGCACGAGATAATGTCATTTCTAAATGCAATGGTCCAGCTTCTCCAGCAGTGATAAATGGTAAGCTAATTTGTGTACTAGTTACACCAGATAAATCTTTTTTCGCTTTTTCAGCAGCGTCTTTTAGACGTTGTACCGCCATTTTATCTTTGCTTAAATCAATTCCATTTTCTTTTTTGAATTCAGCAACCATATGATCGATGATTTTGTTATCAAAGTCATCCCCACCTAAATTATTGTCACCAGCTGTTGATAATACATCAAATACGCCATCACCTAATTCAAGGATAGATACGTCAAATGTACCACCACCAAGGTCAAATACTAAAACTTTTTCGTCTTTATCTGTTTTATCTAAACCATATGCTAATGCTGCTGCAGTTGGTTCATTAACGATACGTTCAACTTCTAAACCAGCAATTTTACCTGCATCTTTAGTTGCTTGACGTTGAGAATCATTAAAGTAAGCTGGTACAGTAATAACCGCTTTTTCTACTGATTCACCTAAATAATCTTCAGCAAATCCTTTAATGTATTGTAAAATCATCGCTGAAATTTCTTGAGGAGTATAAGATTTACCTTCTACTTCTACTTTATAACCAGCTTCACCAATGTGACGTTTAATAGATGAAATAGTATTTGGGTTAGTTACCGCTTGACGTTTAGCAACTTCACCAACTTGGATTTCACCATTTTTGAAAGAAACGACAGATGGTGTTGTACGATTTCCTTCTGGATTTGTAATAATTTTTGCTTCGCCGCCTTCTAATACAGAAACAGCTGAATTTGTTGTACCTAAGTCAATACCAATAATTTTGCTCATGTTAAAGCACTCCTTTATCTTTATGTTTTATCTTTTTTCAATGAAATAACTTATTCTATTGTGCAACAATAACCATACTAGGTCTTAGTACACGATCTTGTAGTTGATAGCCTTTTTGTAAGACTTCAACAATAGTGTCTGATGGATGCTCTTCTGAAGCTGGCATCGTTTGAACTGCTTGATGTAAATTAGGATCAAAGTATTCTCCCATTGCTGGAATTTCTTCAATTCCTTCTTCTTTCAAGCTGTGGCGTAGGCTATCTAAAACCATTTCCACCCCTTTTTTCAAATTCATACTTTGCTCATCCGTCACTTCTGATTGCAACGCACGTTCTAGGTTATCAATCGCTGGTAGCAATTTTTTACCTAAATCTTGTGAGCGGTATTTTTGTAGCATTTCCCGTTCGTTACGGTTGCGGTTTGTAATATTAGCAATCTCCGCACGAGCTCTCAAAAACTTATCTTCCATTTCATTTAATTGAGCTTTTAATTCCTCAACCTCAGAAACAGCTGATGTTTCTTCTACAGTCGTTTCTTCCGTAAGTTCTTCAACTTCTTCAGAAACTTTTTCTTTTTCTGACAACGGACTAACTTCCTTTCTATAATAAAATCTATCTATTCAATTAACTACTAACTCTACGAATCTAATGATCGATAATAGTCAGCTAGTGTTAAAGCTAATTCTTGTCGGAACACATCAATCAAACCAAACATTTTTGAATATGGCATACTAGTCGGACCTAGTAAAGCAATAACGCCATCACCATGCCCTTCAATATCATAACTGGCTTGAATTATGCTCATGTTATTAAGTCTTTCGTCCCCAAGCTCTGAGCCTATTCTAATTTTGATGGCCCCATCTCGTGGTGCTAATAATTGATTCAAGTTCTCACTGTTTTTCATAAAAGAATACATTGACTTGAACCGTTCTACGTCCTGATTTTGTTCAAAATCTAGCAGATTCATACGACCACCTACAAAAACTTTGTCTTCAAAGATATGATTTAACATACCATCAAATAAATCCAGCACTCCATCAGTTGTTTGGAAATACTTATGAAGAATCATAGGAATTTCTGTTCGTAAACGATGGTAAACCGTTAGTAATGGTTGTCCAATCAATTTTTCATTGATAATTCGAACCATTTTTTCCAAATCTTCACTACTTAGATATTTTGGAATCGTAAAAATTTGGTTTTCGACATTCCCTTTATCTGTGACAATAATTGCTATCACTTGTCGATTATTCAAAGGAACAATTCTAAAACCAGTTAATTTTCTTTCTTTCACATCCGGTCCCAAAGAAATGGCAGTATAGCTTGTCAATGTTGATAAAATATTTGCTGATTGTTGAATAATCTCATTGATTTCGTGAAACTCCATATTAAAGGAGTGTCGAATCAAGTGAATCTCTTCTCGATTAATTTGAGAAGGCGTCAACAGATGATCCACATAATAACGGTAACCAGTAATTGATGGTACTCGACCGGAAGATGAATGAGTTTTCGCAAGAAATCCATACTCTTCAAGAGTTTTCATTTCATTGCGAATTGTTGCAGAACTTGCTTCAATCCCATCCTCCATTAATTTTTTCGAGCCAACTGGCTGACCTAAATTTGTGTAATTTTGGATGATTAGACGTAAGATATTTTCTTGTCTTTCTGTTAACAAATTTATCACCTCTTAGAATTAGCACTCTTTACACCTAAGTGCTAATACGATTATAAATATACCACATCTAGCAGAGATGTCAAGAGGAAACACTCAAAAATTAGCACTCCTTAGATAAGAGTGCTAATCGAATTATTATATGATTCCTTCCGAGTTATTCTTCTTTGCTAAGTAAATATTTATAACTTAAATCCATACCAAAAGCACCAAACGGAGCAGTAATAAGGATTGCTAGAACTGAAACAGTTAAAATTAACTCCCCAGAAGTTAGACCTAACGCTAATGGGATAGAACCGATTGCCGCCTGCACAGTGGCTTTTGGTGAATAAGCAATTAAACAAAATAATTGTTCTTTAGCACTTAATTGCGTTCCCATAAGACTAACATACACGCCTAACATTCGTATAATTAATGCGAGTAACACGACGAGAATTGGGAGCCAACCTTCGGAAAAAGTAAAAGAAACATTAACAGAAGCTCCTACCAATGTGAATAAAAACATTTCCCCAGGAATCCATAATTTATTATATATTTTTGCAATGTTATTTGATTCCAAGGGTAGTTGTCTGAATAAAATAATTGCCATCGCCATAACTGCAAGTATTCCTGAAAAAGGTAAATTGATAAAAATAGCTTCAATACTTACCAATCCCAAAGAAATACTTAACATAATCAGCACTTGTATTATAGGGATGAGATTACTTCTTTTAAATACCGTTGCCAGTACATAACCACTTAACACTCCAACGACAATTCCACTCACGATAGAGACAGGAATATCTAGCAACGACAAAACATGAAATTGTCCACTTTGAAGCAGAGCTAAAAAAGAGTAAAATAAAACTAATCCATAAATATCATCTACTGAAGATCCAGCTAATAACAATTGAGGAATTCTTTTTTGTGTCCCATATTTTTCTTGAATTAGCGTGATCATTCTAGGAACGACTACCGCCGGGGATACTGCCCCTAATATTGCTCCCAACAAAGCTGCTTCCAGTATTGAAATTCCCAAAAAAATGGGTGCAAAGATCATTGTTCCAATAATTTCAAATGTAGCAGGTAAAAAACTTAACAACACTGCCGGTCTGCCTACTTTTTTTAAATCTTTGAGATTTAACGATAATCCCGCTCGCGTCAAAATAATAATTAAAATAATTTGTCTAATATCTGCTGAAATAGCTAAAATAGTCGAATCTAAAAGATTAAATCCTGATGGTCCCAAAATAATTCCTAAAATAATAAAACCAACTAAACTGGGAATTTTACTTTTTTTACATATTTGATCTATCACAACTCCTAAAAATAGAATCAATCCAATACTAACTAACATTTTTATCCACCTATCATTTTTAGAATTTTGAACACAAAAAAGCCTACTACACACAAAAATCCATTTAGCGTACGAAAGTACACCAAATAAACTCTTGTATATAGTAGGCGTCATCAGCCATTTCTGGCGGTTATAGGGGAACACCATCCCTATCCCATTAATCATACCATTTTTAGAATTTCTGAACAACTGGAATTTTTCTCAACTACTATAAAATATTAATCCTCTTTACTATCCAAATGAACGACCTCCTACTAATCCTACAGAAGAAAATAAAGCCTATAAAGACGGCGTACTTCTTTCACCTCAACTTTACTTTTTTGAATTTGGAACTATTAAAAATAAATAGTAACAATATGATTTATTTATTTGAATACTTTGTGTTACACTGTGTGTCGGAGGTTACACAGATGACTGAAAATAAAAGAAAAACATCCGCATATATCCACATTCCTTTTTGTGAACATATCTGTTATTATTGCGATTTTAACAAGGTATTTCTAGAAGGACAACCTGTTGATGAATACATTCAGCTACTATTAAAAGAGATTGAATTGACTACTCAACAACACCCTGTAGATATTGCTGAAACAATTTACATTGGTGGGGGTACACCCACTTCCTTATCAGCAAACCAACTAGATACCCTGTTAGCGGGTATTCACCGTTTAATGCCAACAAATACAACGAAAGAGTTCACTGTTGAAGCCAATCCTGGAGATTTAACAGAAGACAAATTACAAGTGATGAAAAATCACGGAATTAATCGTCTTTCGATGGGCGTACAGACCTTTAATAATCGCCTATTAAAAAAAATCGGTCGTAAACATACTGCTGAAGATGTTTACGAGACCGTTCGCTTATTAGAAAAAAATCAATTTGATAATGTGAGTATTGATTTAATTTATGCCTTGCCCGGACAAACATTGGAAGATTTCCGTGATACACTACATCGAGCAATCGATTTAGGTCTCCCTCACTATTCCATGTATTCTCTTATTTTAGAAAATAAAACCATGTTTATGAATTGGGTTCGTCAAGGTCGTTTAGAACTTCCTTCCCAAGAAGTGGAAACCAGAATGTTCGAAGAAGCCATTGAAGCCATGGCAAAAGCTGGGCATCAACAATATGAGATTAGTAACTTTGCAACACCTGGTAAAGAATCTCAACATAATTTAGTTTATTGGAATAATGAAAATTATTATGGTTTTGGCGCAGGCGCTAGCGGTTATTTAGGAAATACTCGTTACAAAAATTTTGGACCAATCCAACATTATCTACGCCCTCTTCGAGAAAATCATTTACCAACTGCAGAAACAGAAGAACTATCTCTGAAAAATCAAATGGAAGAAGAAATGTTTTTAGGTTTAAGAAAACTGAAAGGTATCTCTCAAAAAAAATTCTCAGAAAAATTTAATATTGATTTTATGGAGATATATGGTCCTTTTCTCCCAGAACTCATTCAAAACAAATGGTTAATAGTGGATAATGATTGTGTTCGTCTTACTCAAAAAGGATTATTTGTTGGAAACGAGGTTTTTGAAAAATTTTTACTGCCAAAAAACTAGGCTTAACTCTTTAATCTTGCTATACTAGACAAAATCAATCCAATAAGGAGTCACTTTATGATTACAACTATTTTTTTCGATTTAGATGATACACTTTTATGGGATAAACAAAGTATTAAAGTAGCCTTTGTAGAAACTTGTAAATTAGTAAAAAATTTAGACACAGAGCAACTGGAAATGGCCGTTCGTCAAGAAGCCACCAAACTCTACCAAAGTTATCCAACCTATCCTTTCACTCAAATGATAGGAATCAATCCCTTCGAGGGCCTTTGGGGTACTTTTAACGATAGTGGGAAAATATTTCAGGAGATGTACCAATTAATGCCTGATTACCAAAAAATGGCTTGGAGTAACGGTTTAAAAGCTTGTGGAATTGACAATCCAGCCTTAGGAGAAACGTTAGCAGAAAAATTTGTCCTAAATCGTCAAAAATATCCATTTGTCTATGAAGAAACTTTCCAAGTTCTAGACAAATTGAAAGGAAATTATCAGCTGCTTTTATTGACAAATGGCTCTCCTTCTTTACAACAACTAAAATTAACGATTACCCCTGAAATCAAAACCTATTTCGATCATATTGTGATTTCCGGAGATGTAGGTTATGGAAAACCTGATCCTAAAATTTTTGAATTTGCTCTAAATAAAGCTAATGTTTTACCTGAGGAAGTTATCATGGTTGGTGATAATTTAATGACTGATATATTAGGTGCGAATCACTCTGAAATTAAAAATATTTGGATTAATCATCACGGAATTATTCCGGAAAAAGTCTTACCTACCTATGAAGTTTCTTCATTAAAGGAAATTCTACCTATAGTAGATGCTCATAAATAATACTCAATTTATGAATTGCTTTGCCTTGCTTATGCCTACCTAAATTTAGTTAAGGAGAGGATGCGTATCAAAAATCTCAGAAAATGGCTTCTTCGAATAATAGTAATTGGCTCTTTAATTTATACTTATCCCATTTGGAAAGAACCCTTGCTAGCAACGTTCTCTTTTACACAACATTATTTTTCTGAATTAACAAACTCTTCCGAATCAGAAACAAGCTATTCGAAAGAAACTGTATCTGAATCTGAAACTAGGGTACCTCCTAGCAAGTCACAAACCTTTTCAATTGCTAACATTGGAATTGGTGATAATCGAGTAACAGTTGAAGAGCTAAATGGTACCGAAAAAGCTAGCTACCAAAATGAATATGGTACTTTTTGGTCTACTTACCATCAGAATTATCAAGATTTTTTTATGGTTGCCTATGATCAGAACCAAACAGTACAGGCACTCTATACAAATCAAGCATTACTGTCCTCAACCACTGAGATTTCATTTGAAACAACCAAAGGAAACATCCGTTCTATCTTAGGCGAACCGGAAACAGCAATTCGCAAAGGTTTTGTTAATTACTTACTTGACAGTAAAGGGGAATATGATGTCTTCCATCTCGACAATTACTACATTACTTTTTTCTATGATTTACACGAAAACGAAAAAATTACTGCAGTTCAACTAATTAATGATGCACTTGAGCTGAGTAAAGATTATTTATATGTAACTTCATCCGAACACTTAGCAGATGATTTTGCAAGAACTCTTTTTGATTTGACAAATGCTAGTCGTGCGAAGAGAAACCTTTCTATTTTGGAATGGTCCGATACAGCAAGTCTTACAGCTCTAGCGCATAGTCAAGATATGGCAACAAATGATTTTTTTGACCATACCAACCTTGATGGACAATCGCCCTTTGACCGCATGGTAGCCGATGGAATTTTTTACCAACTTGCCGGAGAAAATTTAGCTTACGGCCAAACAAGTAGCATTTTTGCCCATCAAGGTTTATTAAATTCCGAAGGGCATCGAAAAAATATCTTGTATCCTGACTTTTCCAATCTAGGAGTTGGTGTCAGTTTTAACAGTGAAGAGCATCCTTATTTTACAGAACTATTTTATCAATGAAAAAGCGACCAAGTTCTGGTCGCTTTTAACTTATTATTTTCCTTACCGAATTTCCTGCAACAATACTTGGCGTGTATAGAATTTCGGCTGGCTCTTTTCTTTTTTCAATAGCCTGAATAATCCAATCAGCTGCTGCTATGCCCATCTCTTCTTTTGGGTGTTCTAAAGTACTCAATACCGTTTGCCCAACTGTCTTTAAAACTGAATTATCGTTTCCTACAATGGATAAATTTTCTGGAATTTCGATACCATGCAGGCTCAGTTCATTACATAATTCATGCGCCACTTGATCATTGTAGCAAATAATTCCTGTTTTTTTCGGATTTTTCTGAATATACTTTTCTAATTTTTGGAGAACTTCCTCTTTCGTCTCAGTCGTATAAGAAAAAATATCTTCATTTGAAAAGTTGATTTTATATTTTTCACACGCTTGAATAAAACCTTTCAAGCGATATTTCCCCTGCAAATCATCTAGTTTCGTAAGTAATAAAAGTTCTTTGTGCCCATTGTTTATCAGTAGTTCTGTCGCTAGAAATCCTCCTTTGACGTCATCCACACAAATGACTGGAGCATTTAGTTCCTCATACTTAGCATTGATCATCACTAATGGGATCTCTTTTTCTTTTAATTGAGCATAAAAAGATAAATTCGGATTATATTGATTACTCTTCGTTGGCTCAATAATTAATCCTTTTACATTTTGACGGAGCATTTTTTCCAAACAATTTTTTTCTTGCGCATAATCATTATTGGTACTAGCTAATAATAATGAATAACCTTTCTCGCTTAATGTTTTCTCAATTCCTCTAATAATTGAAGGAAAAATATAGTCAGACAAATACGTCGTAATGACACCAATCGTTTTATTCTCTATTTGCTTAACATCATTTTGTTGAAATTTATCATCTACATACGTACCCGAACCCTTCTCTTTTCTCAGATACCCCTCATTTACTAATACTGAAATTGCTTGACGAATGGTGTGTCTACTTACTTCATATTCCTTTTGCAATTGCAGTTCAGAAGGAATTGCTTGATTTATCTTGTATGTTTTTAAAAGAATATTATTTCTTATTTCATTTGCAATAAGTTGATATTTTGAAACCATACATCTCGAACCTCTCTTCTAAAATCTGTACGAACAAGTTTATTGATTTTATTTTATCATAATTCGATAGAAAAGAACTTATTTAAAAATAAAATCTAAAAAATAGTTCGTCTAATTTGTTACCATTCGTGGGTATCTTTTTAAGCTATTTGCTACACAACACAACGAAGTCTGCTTTTGTCGACCGAGGAGTCAACTAGAGTCTGTAGTCTGCAACAACGCTTCAACCTGTAATTATTTCAAGAGTTACATTACAATCGTTCACATCGGCTCCTTTTCACGATGATAGTGCAGTTTTTATTGTTTCAGTTACCCTAGATGAGAGGCAAGTTATCAAATAGATCTAAGTCATTGATCGGCAAACCATTTTGTTCTTCATTTTAGCCTAACGATTCATCTGAACCATTAAAACTTTTATTACACTGAATAGATTCAGTCAAATAAAAAGAGAAAAAGCCTCTTACATGCTTTTTCTCTTTTTAACTAAATTAATAAGCTACCAATAGAACTCCATGAGAATTAACCGTTTGTTGACTTAATTGAATGTCTTCTTTTTTCCATAGGTCTCGAACCATCTTTGAATCTATGAACGCTAACCATTTGTCTATTGGTAACTCTAGTGTTTTATCACTTACATTAAAGAAAGCTACATAATTTTTTTCTGCGCTTGATGCCTGCCAAACAACCCATTCTTCATCTCTCGAATACTGACGACGTTGTTTAAGCGAATGATACATCTCTAGTACTTCTGAATTTGTAAATAAACTCAAGGTGAAATCATCAATATCTGGTAGCGTCCCTCCATACATCAACGGTGATTGGAAAATAGTCCATAATGACATTAGCAAATATTGTTCATCCTTGGTAAATCTTGTCCAATTATCTCCCCCACCGCCATCATGAGCTCTTACACCAATATGTCCTAAAGGCAACATATCGCAATCCGGCCAATTTCCTGGACGAACAAATGGCGCCCATTTCTCACAACGATCAAACATATTGTATAAGGCATCCCAATGATCCCAGAAATCATCTGTTAAACGCCACATATTAGCATTTTCCTGTAAGAACGAACCATCGTCCAATTGTGCCGGTCCTGGTGATAAGGAAAGTACGATTGGGCGACCAGTTTTATCAATGGCTTTACGAATCGCCGCAATTTCTTTACGATGCGCACCACCATAGAGAACTGTGTTAGCAATATCATCAACTTTAATAAAGTCAACACCCCAATCCGCATACATTGCAATTATAGAATCATAATAAAGCTGTCCTTCTGGTATATCCATATTTACCCCGTACATATCTGAGTTCCAAGGACAAATATTATTCAATGCGATATCACGTGCGCGTTTATCTGTTCCTAAAAGTGCTTTATTTTGATGAACAGCTTGACGTGGAATTCCGCGCATAATATGAATCCCAAACTTCAATCCCAAACTATGAATATATTCTCCTAATTCTTTAAATCCTTGACCATTTGCACTGCTAGGGAAACGATTTTCAGCAGGTATTAGACGAGAATATTCATCCATACATAAAGGATAAAAAGCATTATACCAAGTGGAGCTAGCTTCTGGTTCCGACCACTGAATATCAACTACAATATATTCCCATCCGTATTTTAGCAAATGCTCTGCCATAAAATCCGCATGTGAACGCACTTCATCTTCTCGTACAGATGCTCCATAACAATCCCAACTATTCCATCCCATTGGTGGTGTTTGGGCAAATTCTAAATGCTTTGGTGTTTTCATTTTTTAAAACCTCTTCCTAAACTGTAATTTTTCGACTTTCACGATTTGCTTGAACTTCTGCAGGGGTCAATTCACGAATTCTGACTGCCCCATGATAATCTTTGTTTGCCGGAATCTGTTTTTGATTGATTAAGCTATTTTGTGCTTTTTTGATTGTTTCTTTGTATTGTGGCAACCATTTTTCTTGAGCAACTAACATCTCATCAATCATTTGCCAAACTTCTGCTGGATTACAAACCGCTCCTGTCAATGGATCCAATAAAGCAGCTTGATTTAATAATTGCTCATCACCATGGACTGCTGCTTCCATCGCTAATTTTTGAACCCAAATGGATTGAGAGCATACCGCTGCGGCACCTAAAGGTAATTCGCCAACACGAGGTATTTGTATTCCATTACGATCAACATAACACGGAACCTCTACTACACTCTGCGGGTAATTGGAAATTGTGGAAGCATTCATCACATTCATATGTCCACGATATATTCTACCTGTCTCCAAGGCCTCAATAATATATGAACAATGCTCCAAACTTCTTTCTGTGCCATCAAAAATTTTTGCTGGTTCTTTTATGATATTAGGATATTCTGTATCAAACCAATTCCGTTCTTCACGAGTAACTCTTAAATATCTCCCTGTTTCACCAATAATCCAACTACCGGTATCAATCCAATGTTCAATTTCTTCGGGTCGTTTTCGATACCACACAACGTACTCTGATAAATGACCGTTCGTTTCCGTGGAATAATAATCAAATCGCTTCAACATATCAATCCGAACTTTTTCTTCCTGACTAAACCGTTCATGCGCTTCAAAGCCAGGTAAGATTTTTTCTAGTAATTCTTTTCCTTGGTGTTTCACTGAAATATACCAAGTTTGGTGATTGATACCCGCACAGATAATATCAAGCTCTTCCCTAGGGATTCCTAATACCTCTGCAATTTGAAATTCTCCGTGAATTTCACCATGGCAAAGTCCAACCGTTTTCACTTTACCATATTTATTACAAGAACAAGTGGCGATTGCCATCGGGTTAGAATAATTCAACAGCAAGGCATCTTTTTCAGCTACTTCGCGAATGTCTCGACAAAATTCCAATGATTCCGCCACAACGCGTTGACCATACATAATCCCTCCTGTACACAGAGTGTCCCCAACACACTGATCCACTCCATACGCTAAAGGAATTTCAATATCGATTTCAAAAGCTTCCAGTCCGCCAATTCGCACAAGATTGATAATTTAGCGTGCGTCTTTAAATGCTTCCCGACGATTGGTAATGGCATAAATCGTTTTATTTACTCCGTTTTTTTCTAAATCTCTCTAACAAAGTGCCCTGGTTTTTTCTAAATTATCAGGATTGATATCGGTAAAAGCAACCTCAAACTCTCTCAATTCAGGAACTGACATTAAATCGGTAAATAAAGAACGAGCAAAGACTAAACTTCCTGCACCGATAATCGCGATTTTTTTACTCATCGAAATTCTCCTTTCACTTGTTTATTTTTATTCTAAATTTAATTTCATTTTAAAAGGGAAAGATTTGGAAAAAAATAGGTAATTAATGTAAGATATTGTCGTATAATAGAAAGAGAAATGAAGGGATGTTCGATTGTAAAATGAGTCTGTTTAATCAAAATTTAGCTTCTGCCTCGATTACGGCTTTCTATCACTTAAATCTCACACATTTTGAGATGAACATGCACAGTCACCTATCCTGTGAAATTATGTATGTAAAAAAAGGCGACTGTACCATTGAAACATCAACTGAACGGTACACGCTCCACGACGGCGAATTTATCTTTTTAGATTCCTATGCTCCCCACTGTCTATCTGTCCAATCAAAATCAAGTTGTACGTTACTTAATCTTGAGTTTAAGATAGACCAGAACGGAACGATTCCATTAAATGAGTTACGGTCGCATAGCCGAATTTTAAAACAAACCAAAAATTTACCAAATAATTATCTCGTAGCCTATGATAATCGGAATCTAAACCAACCCTTGGAAAGCTTAATTCAGCTGTTGACTAGCTCTCCCATTCAAAATCATTCATCAGAAAATGGTTATTTAATCAAACTTTTATTCCAACAATGTTTATTAGAACTATCCTATTTTTTTGATTCTTCAAAACTAAATGTAACAAGCCCTTACCTTATCAAAGCAATCAATTATATTCACGCACACTTACAAGAGGATTTAAGGGTACCTGATATAGCAAATTATGTGGGTATTAACAAATCTTATCTCCATCTATTGTTTTCTCAGCACTTAAATGGTTCGATTTCTAATTATATCAACCACAAACGCTTAGAACAGGCTCGCTTTTTACTTGCCAATAGTGAACTTTCTATTACGGATATTGCCTTTGATGTTGGTTTTAATAGTCGGCAACATTTTAGCAATACCTTTTCTCGCTATTTTAATCAAAGTCCACAAGCTTATCGTACAAAAAACAAATCCAAAGATCTTGTAAAAGATACAAAAGGACAATTCCGAAAAGATTCGACCCAGTGGGAAATGATAAAAATGAAAGATTAGATACCAAAAAAGCTTAGGGGACACTCCCTCTAAGCTTCCATTCTTTTCCCGATAATTGGATTCCCATCAACGTCTCTTCCTGTCAATAACCAACAATCGGCTTTTGACTGATAAACAACGAATTGATCCATATTGGAAATCACACGGTTATTCTTAAGTAACGTTCCATCTCCTCGAAAAATTGCTTCCTCTGAATTTACCATCTCAGAATTTTCATCAAAAGTAACAACTTGCCAAGTCCCACTTACTTGTTCGGTATCATTCAGAATCGTTATTTTCCCATCATATTCTGCAGGACTGATTGCTGGCCAACCATCTTTTAACCAAAAAAGCGGTCGAACTTGGAGAAAGAACTCGCCACTAAATGTCTTTCTACGTGCATGATGAACAACATAACTTTGTCCATCACTATCAGTAAATATGGAATTATGTCCCGGAGCATAGAGCGGTGCCTCTTCTTTGAATTGATAGCTTCCTAAAAGTTTCGTTCCAATCTTTTTAGGGTTCCCAGTCAAATCGGTTAATTCATTCCCTTGCATATCCAAGTACGGGCCATCAATTTCTTTTGCACGACCTACTCGAATATTATAAGAATCATTCAAGGAATCAAAAGAAATGAACATGTAGAAATAGTCTGTCTCTTTATTATAGGTAATAAATGGACCTTCGATTGCGCCTTCCACACATTGTGGTCTTATGGCAATACACTTTCCAAAGCCATTTTCTAAAGCTTTGCCTGTTTCTGGATCTAATCGTAGAATATGAATCCCGCCAAAGAAAGAACCATAGACCATCCATGGATTTCCTTCTCTGTCGTAGCAAACATTCGCATCTATTGCATTATGTTTGGCTAGCTCAGGACTTGTCTTGACTACCTCTCCTTGATCGGTCCACGGCCCTAAAATATCTTTTGCAGTAGCTAAACCAATCATTGAAGTCGTACTTCCAAAAGTAGAAGCTGAATAATACATGCGAAATTCGTCATCAACTTTAATAATTTCTGGCGCCCATAATCCAACAGCGCGAGTCCATTTCTTAGCGGGTTCAGGTACCCCGTCTAATGCAGCCTTTTCAAAGCGCCAATCAACTAAGTTTTCTGAAGATCGTATTGGTACACCCGCTGTTTTTGGCTGCATTGTATCAGTCGACATCAAATAGTACTTGTCCTCTACTTTTATAATGGTTGGATCATGTACCCCATCTTTAAAATTTTTCATCGTTTCTCCTTTACTTACGTTATTTTACGTCCATCTTTCGATTGTATTAAGCACGCAAAATCTGCTCAATATTTACTAATTCTTCTGGACTAAATATTAGATTATCAAGTGATTTCACGTTTGCTTTTAATTGACTCAATTTTGATGCACCCACTAAAACACTGGCGATGGTCCCTTCTCGAAGCAACCATGCTAGAGCCATCTCTGCTAAGGTTTGATTTCGTATACTTGCCAATTGATTTAATTCTCTCACTTTTCCTAAGGTTGGCTCCACATTCTCTTCAGTCAAGAATGGACTATCCGATCGACTAGCTCGAGAATCTTTAGGAATACCATCTAAATAACGATCAGTTAATAAACCCTGAGCTAGCGGGCTAAAGACAATTGCACCAAGCCCTTCTTCCTTCAAAGTACTAGTCAATCCTTCTTCAATTTTTCGATCAAACATATTATATCTTGGTTGATGAATAATAAATGGCGTCCCTAATTCTTTAAAAATACTCGCAATCACTTTCGTTTGTTCAGGTGAATAATTTGAAACACCAATATATAACGCCTTCCCTTGATTGACTAACAAATTTAAGGCATGCGCTGTTTCTTCAAGCAGAGTATCAAGGTCTGGTCGATGATGGTAAAAAATATCAACGTAGTCTAACTCTAATTGTCGTAAGCTTTGGTCACAACTTGCAATGATATTCTTCATTGAACCCCATTCCCCATATGGAGCTGAACACATGTAGTAGCCGGCTTTGGTCGAAATAATCATTTCATCTCGATACTGACTTAAATGATTCTTTACTATCCGACCAAAATTTCTTCTGCAGACCCTGCAGGTGGCCCATAATTATTCGCCAAATCAAAATGAGTAATACCCATATCAAAGTCACCAAAAATTGTTTCCTTTTGATTTTCTAATGGATCTACTCCACCAAAATTATGCCATAAACCTAAAGAAATCGCAGGAAGTTTTAAACCTGAACGACCTACTCGATTATAGACCATAGAATCATATCGATTCTCATTTGCTTGATACATGACGTATCACTCCTCGTAAAATATATTTTAGTTGTCGATTCTCCATCGCCAAAAAAACTTTTTGATACCTTACCAATTTCTCATAAAATGCCAGTATATTCAAAAAAAGGTTTTCTAAGAAGTACTTCTCTTTAGATTGTCTCCATTTCAGGACAATACTAGTTGAGTTATAGACAATCAATCAAAGAATAAAAAAACCAAGAATTCAACTACCATGCAAGGATTGTAGTTAAATCCTTTGGTTCTAATTTATTATTTAACGGTCTCTTTGACTAAGAATACAGTATACGGTTCTAGTACGGTACCGGCACTCAAAGCTTCCTCCTTCAGAATATTTGTTTCTCCTACAAATTTTTCCGGTAACGCTTGATTCTCTTGTGTGAAGTTCATAATAAAGTAAAAACCTGTTGAGCCTTTTTTACGATAAGTTACTTCCAATTCGGTTGCTTCCTCGATTATTGTAGGAATTGCAGCCTTCTCACAAACTTGATCCAATACTTTCGCTAATGATTCAGGATCCAATTGTGCTCCTACATAATACGCTTCTCCTTCACCGAACGCATTAACCGTTGCAAATGGAGCATTTTGATAGAAATTATTAGTATATTCTCCCAAACTTTCAGCTGTTTCTAAATGGATAATATCACTCAATAGAGAAGTTTCCCCAGCAGTACCATCTTTAAATCTAATCGTATTCGTTTGTTCTGGAGCTAAAGCATCAATTTCTTCCACCCAAATACCTGTTAATTTTCTCAAAAGTCCAGGATAACCACCTAAAGTAACATTATCAGATTGATCAACAATTCCACTCATAAATGTTGTTACAAAACTTCCCCCATTTTGTACAAAAGCTTCCAAACGTTCCGCCATGTCTTCTTTAATCATGTAAAGAACAGGAGCTACCACAACTTGATACTTAGAGAAATCCCCATCAAATGGAATCATATCAACGGAAATATTTCTTTCGTAAAAATAACGATAGAACTGATGAATCTGATCGACATACTTCAAATCTTGGCTTGGGCCACTTGTGTATTCTAACGCCCAATAGTTATCCCAATCATAGACGATCGCTACTTTTGAAATATTTTCTGCGTCAATTACAGAATCTTCCAAAGCCGCTAGTTCATGGCCTAATTCAGAAATTTCTCGAATAACACGAGTATTTTCTGTGCCAACGTGTTCGATGACTGCTCCATGGAATTTCTCACAAGCACCTACAGATCGACGAAGTTGGAAAAATTGAATCGTATCAGCACCATGAGCGATTGTTTGGTAACTTTGCGCACGCATTTGTCCTGGCTTCTTCAATGAATTATATGGTTGCCAGTTTTGTTGACTAGGTGTTTGTTCCATTAACATGAACGTTTGATTTTTCAAACCACGCATTAAATCATGTGTCATTGCCACATAGCTCCACGAGGTATTGTAAGAAGGATAACTATCCCAAGAAACAATATCCATTTCTTTCGCCCATTTAAAGTAGTCTAAGCCTTTATAGGTACCCATCAAGTTTGTAGTGATTGGCGTCTCTGTATCATGGTTTCGAATAATATCTCGTTCCATTTTAAAATTATCTAACATACTATCCGAAGTAAAACGACGGTAGTCAATCGACAAGCCCGCAAAGGCTGTTGCATCATAGTTCATCGCATCACCTAAAACATTAGGTACCACAATTTCATCCCATTCATAAACGGTATGTCCCCAAAATTCTAGATTCCACGCTTTATTCAATGCTTCAATAGTTTGGTACTTATTTTGCAACCAGACACGGAAAGCTTTTTCACAGTTTTCACAATAGCACTCTCCGCCATATTCATTGTTAATATGCCAAAATGTCAAATTAGGGTTATTTCCATAACGTGTCACTAATTTTTCAACCAGACTTGAGGCAAATTTTTGATAAACTAAGCTATTTGGGCAGGCATTATGACGTTGACCAAAACGATGACGGCGACCTTCAAAATCTACTCGCCCAACTTCAGGATATTTTTTAAACATCCAAGCAGGTAGAGCGGCTGTTGAAGTAGCTAGGACAATATCATAATTTTCTTCCATCAGCATTTCAACAATTTCATCTAATTCATCAAAATAGTAAACCTCTTCACTCGGTTGAATTTTAGCCCAAGAAAACACATTAATCGTTGCAGAATTAATTGCAACATTTCTAAAAATTCGCATATCGTCTTTCCAAATTTCTTTTTCCCACTGATTAGGATTATAATCCCCACCATAAAGCATACGTTTCATTTTCTTCAACTCTCAATCACTCCTTTATATAGATTAAATCATTTAGTTATAATTATTGATGAACTATTCATTTGGTTTCTATAGCAAACCAGCGAACAATACCCATTTAATTGTAACCGCTGTCTTACAAAAAGTGTATAATATGTTAAACTAAAAAATATAAGATTTAGAAACAACATGAGTACACTAAATTATTGTATTGATATTTCAAATGAAAGAGGAGTTCAACATGGCTATCTATTTTAACTTAACCAATCAACAGTTACCGATTAACATTGAAACAATTGGCAATCATTGGACTCAAGTTAGTTTACAACGACTTCAGGGTTATCCACTCTATCATTGGTTGCAGACGGAAAAAGGATCGGGAGAAATTTGGATTGAAAATACAAAAATAACTTTGGCAGAAGGTGAAGGAATTTTATTCGCACCATTTGTAACACATGCCTATTATCCTTTGTCTGAACACTGGCAAACAAATTTTGTAACCTTTGATGGAAACCTAAAAAATAGTTTTAATGAAATTTTATCAACCCAAGCTTATATCTTGTCTAAAGATACTTTAGATTTTTCATTCTCTGAAAATATTAAAAAAATGATACAACTCCTTGAGGATGATAGCGAACAATTAACTTTATCGATTTTGTGTTACCAGTTTCTTCTTCAACTAGGTCAATCCCAAGACCCAATTCAAAATCACCCGCTGTTTCAAAAATATGTTGTCCCTAGTATTAAAGAAATTCAAAAAAATTATGGAGAAAATCTAACTGTAGAATATCTTGCAAACACAATGTATATCAGCCCCCAATATTTTAGTCGCTTGTTTAAAAAATTTATGGGGCAAAGTCCTTATCAATATTTGTTAGATTTCCGCATTCGACAAGCAAAAGAGCTACTTATTAATGATCCTGATCTTCCGGTACATCTTGTAGCTTCTAAAGTTGGTTTTGATTCGACTAGTCAATTCATTGAAGTTTTTAAAAAACGAACCAATTACACACCTAAAAAATTTCGAGTTTTATATTACGCCGATTGTAAAATTAAGCGAGACAAATAAAAATATCATTTATGTTACACTCAAATTGTAATTCCGTCGAAAGAATACAGGGAGAGTGAACATAAATGACCTATACCCATCTTACACCAAATGAACTCGTAATTATAGAGGCATATTTTCATCAAGAAACACCCGTTGCTTTCGTTGCCAAGAAACTTAAGCGTGGTAGACAGGCCATTTACAATGTTTATCATTTTCTTAAACAAGGAAAAACAGCTCTCGAATACCTCGAACAGTATAAGAAAAATAAAAAACGTTGTGGAAGAAAGCCGATTGAAATTCCCAAAGCAGAAAAAGAATACATCGAAGACAAGACAACTCAAGGCTGGACCCCGGATGTGATTGTTGGACGAGGTGCGTTTTCAATTTCATGTTCTGTCCGTACCTTATATCGTTGTTTTAAAAATGGTGAGTTTGATCAAAGTAAGTTACCCATGCAAGGGAAACGAAAACCAAACGGTCATCAAGAACGTCGTGGAAAACAAGCATTCAAACGAAATATCGCTGAGCGAGAAACGGATTATGCTTCTTTTGAAACAGAGTTCGGGCATCTAGAAGGCGACACGATTGTCGGTTTCAATCATAAAAGTGCCGTCATCACCCTCGTTGAACGCCTTTCAAAAGTCATTATTGCTTTGAAACCTGAAGGTCGTAAAGCAATCGATATTGAAAAAGCAACGAATACTTGGTTTCAATCGGTTCCTAAAAATCTCTTTAAATCGATTACTTTCGATTGTGGTAAAGAGTTCTCAAATTGGAAAAATATCAGTAATACGAATGATATAGCTATTTATTTCGCAGACCCAGGAACACCATCACAACGAGGTTTAAACGAACACTCAAATGGTCTCCTTCGAAAAGATGGCCTACCGAAAGAAATGGATTTCAATCAAGTCAATCAGGATTTCATCTCCTCTGTGGTTTCAAAAAGAAATCATATACCCAGAAAATCACTGAAATACCAGACACCATTGGAAGTCTTTTTGAGTTATGTAAATGAAGAGCAGTTGTCTCGCTTAATTTGACAAATAAATTTAATAAAAAAGCTTGTGCCGCCGCTATTACTGCGAATTCACAAGCTTTTCTCTTTCAACATATTTAATTAAACAAATCTTTATCCAAGTTGGTACGTAAATCATCATGCTAAGTTTCTAACTCTTCTGCATAGTTTTTCGATTCATTGCTTGATGTTCGGTCATTCAAAAAACAACCTTGAACTTCTCGCAGTTCACGACCAATCATCCGGTCCATGTAGTACCTCCTTCGCAAATAGTTAGCAACCTAACTATTTTATGATTTTCTCCTACTTCTTTCAAGAAAAATTATTTCGTTGAATCATTTTTTATTCGACTACACCAAATACCGTGAGAACTATATACCCACCACATTCAAATCTGCGAAAATTATAAGAAAAGATATTTTCCCACAATTAATTATCTATTAACTGTGGGAATTTACACTCGTACAAAACTAGCTTTGTTTATTCATACTTCTTGAACCTTTACGATTACTTTAACTATTCTTTCTACCAAGGTCATGCTTTATAAGAACTTTTCCTTCAGCTTTTAGAAAAATGCCAATATCAGTTCAGATCAACACAACGTAACATTCTGAATCTGACTGATTCCAGTACGTTCTCAATCAAATAGTTTTCAGAGCATTATTCTTTCTGACGGGCAAAAGATGGACAATCATCAATTCACTTCAAAAATGACACAGAAATTAAAATGAGAACAACGTAAATTGGCAAGACGTACAATTAGTAGCTAAAATGAACGGCATCCTCACTTTGAAGCGAACAGCTATCAAAACAAAAATAACATGACTCCATGAAAAAGTAATGAATCAGCGCAACGATTGCTCAAACAAGTTAAGTATAGAGAGGATCAAAAGTCACGGTGTTATCTGTTTAGAAGCCTTAGACACAAAGGGATGTTGCACAATCATGAATTGGCTAATAGTATGCTAACGCACCTAAAAGGACTTACCTGATTGGTAAGCCCCCTCTTAGTTAAGATTTTTAACTGTTATATTTTCGAAAAACGTATGCCGAACACTCGAGGTGAAGCACCATTATTGCCAGCAAATTTAATTGAAATACTATCATTTTTAACCATGCTGCTATCCAAAATTATCTGATGTTTAACAAATTTAAATTCAGATGATTCTTCTACTTTTAACTTGTATGTTTCATCTTCAATCGTTACATTCAATTCTTTTGATTGATCGTCTGTATGGAATTGCAATTCTAAACAAATATTTTCAGTAATTGGTGTAAAGTTAAATTCATAAGCAAACCAGCCATTTGCTTCTGCTCTACGGTAGCGTTTGCCAAAGAAATCACCAATTGTTGAATATTCATAGCGTAATTTTTTTGCATACTCACTATTATTTTCATCAAAATTGTGCAAATCTTGATAAATCAACTCACGTTTTCTAATTAACTCTTTTTTGCCTTCGATAACTTTTCGGTCTTCTTCTGAATCTTTTTCCATTAACTTAAAGTAAATACCATATCTTTCTTCGTGCATTTCATAATAAGGTGAGAAAATGATTTCTTCTTCAATCCCTGTCAATTGGAACGCCACTAATTTTTCAGGTAAATCAATTTCTTTCATAAACTGTAGAAAATTCTCTCGCCAATTAGGTTCGGTAAAGGTTAACGTATCCGGCAGTAAATGATTCTTCGTCCCTACTCGTACTAGAATACCGTTAGGATTGTCTTCCTCAACTCCTTCTTTCCCCAGTCCACCGGCTAAGACATATGGCCCATAAACAAACGCTACATAATTAGTGTTATCCGGAGTGGAAACCAATCGAGGCGTTGCTTGAAACTCAATTTCGATTACATCGCCAACACCAATCATTCGATTTATATGAACAAATCCTCCATCTTCAACAATCAAAATTGCTGCTCCGTTTATTTTGATTGTTGTGTGAGTAGACCAGCTTGGAATTCGGAGAGCTAATTGAATTGAATCTGTCGAAATTCCTGTGCGTAATTCATGTAGAGTCAACTTAGTCTGAAATCTCTTACGATCAGTTTCTTGTTTTAAAACGATATTTGATTCAGCAAGTTTTAATTCATTTGAAAAATAGCTATTTACATATATCGTTTCATTTTCTTCCAAATAAAACGTATCCGCTAGTTTAGCAAAACTTTCCACTCCAGTACCTGTACAACACCAAAATTCATCATAAGGGCGATTATAAACTTTATTATAACCAGCCCCCATCGGTTGAAAATACATCATCATCCCAGTTGTTGGATTTTGAGAAGCTAAAATAGCATTGATATAGGTTTGTTCATAATAATCAAGATATTTCTTTTCTTGAGTTAGGAAGTACAAATTTCTCGTTAATTTTAACATATTATGAGTATTGCAAGTTTCACAAGTGCAATCCCCGTTACGCATTTCCGCATCGAAATAAAGCGCGTGAGGTTCATGAAAATGTTCACTTTGACTATTTCCACCCGTACAATAAGTATGGGCATTCACGTTGATATCCCAGAAGTTTTTAGCTGCTGTGAAATAAGTTTCTAACGAATCACGCTCCTCGTCTGAGAGTAGCTCTAGATGGTTGCTTAGTACGCTATATCTTTTTAAGGCACCAATAAATTTTGGAATCATCGTATTTGCATGTTTTCCAGAGAGAACATCTTGCTTATCTGCCAGTTTGGCAAATAGTTCATCTTCATCAAAATAAGTCGCCGCCAAACGGTGTTCTTTCTTTTGAGTCAGGGCAAAAAGATTATACAAGGCATCGTTCATGCCGCCATATTCAATTTGAAGCATTTGATTTTTATCAGCCAATTTCAACATTCGATAAAATACGTAGTCTCCAAAGTTAGAAGCAATTAATAATGCTTGTCGGCTAAGTTCTGCATCTACTTCTTTAAACGAGACATGAAGGTCAATTAAACCTGCCAAAATTTTATGCAAATTATACCAAGGGACTAACACATTTTCTTTGTCTTCTGGCACTATTTCTTTACCTTCTACTTCATCAAGGGCTGATTCTCTAAAGGCAGAAAGATAACCCGCACTTTTAGGATGTAATTTTCCATAGTTCTTCTGTGCTTTAGCTAAACCTTCAACCGCTTCTCGAACAGAGAGTAATAATTGCTCTTTTTTTACGATATCTGTTTCAGCTTGATAAGCTAAAGCTGTAGCTGAAAGAAAGTGACCAAAAAAATGTCCACGGAAGTTGATGGCATTACTGCGTTCCCATCCATCATATCCTGATTCTGTGATAGGTTCTAAACCCGCAACTTTATATATTTCGAATAAAAAGCGTTTCGCGTCTAAACTTAATAAATAGTCGACTAAATTGTCTTGTGCTCGTTTGACATATGGATCTGTTATTTTTATATATTGTGTTGCAATAGCTTTCATTATCAAATCTCCTTCTGATAGTTTATGACTAAATTGTATTTTTTTGGTACTTCTTAATAGTTAAAAGATAGAAAATGGCCAATTTTTACAACTTTATCCCTTTTTCATTGTATAAAAGTTCTTTCATTTCTGGTTAGAGTAGACCAAAAAAAGCGGACAAAAACTAGATTTTTATTTTTTTTCGAACTAATTCAACCATAATAATTAATGACCCTGACTTTGTTATGAAAAAATATTAATTAATCAAATAGAGTTTACGAGTTTCAAAAATCCAAATATCCATTAATTTTTCCAAAGAAAACTTACTTTCAGGCTTTTTTTTGGTAAGATGATAGAATACATTGATTTCAAGGAGCGAAAATATAAATGAAACATAGCCCGATTATTCAGGCTAACCTCGACAAACAGAAATCCAAAAAAGATAAACTCGCTTATTTACTTTATGCTTATAAAGAATGGGTGATTGGGATTAGCATTAGCCTTATTCTCATCGTTACTTTCGCAGTTTCTATGTTGACAAACAAAAGAGCCGACTTGACCGTTCGTGTGATTAGCGATTACATGGTTGCTCCTGAAACCATTCAAGAACTTTCAAACGAAATCCAAGAAAACTTAGCTGAAGAAATTGTCATTGATATTCAAAATTATTTAATTGGCAATATGGACCAACAACAAGTTCTGTATGCTCAAATCGCTGCTAAAGAAATTGATTTATTTATTATCCCAACATCTGCAAGTCAAGATGTCCTTGCTCTATATGATGAGATGACGGATGAACAAAATATTTTCGAGTTTTCTGAACCTCAACAAGAATTCTCCGTTGCTAAAGTTGCGTATGCACCACATACAGACCTTATTAATGATATAAAGAAAGCACTCTCTGCAAATTAGAGAGTGCTTTTTTGATATCTCAAATCACAGGAATATTTCACCATCGACCATCCGGACAAGATTTGTGTTGTAAATTAGCTCTAAACTTGTAAAAGCAGCCACATTTTGTACAAGTATGGTTCGAGCGGAAAGGACAATCCTCACACTGTTTTAGGCGAGTAGACAATAGATCGCTCGCAACTAAATCGATTTCCAATTCTAGCTGATCTTGAATCAGTTGCTCCACATCAAAGGAAGCAGCATCTTCCTTAATCTCGCATCCTACACAAACCATCTTATAATTCTACAACAATTGTTGTCACTGACATTGGAGGAACAGTCACTTTTACGCCATCCGCAACTTGATAAGCTTCAAATGCTTTTAGCGTTACTGCTTCTTCTTGGTCAAAATCATTATGACTATCCATCTTCTCTCCATAGATATATTTCGCATCAACTACTTTAGGCTCACCGTCAAATACAAAGTCAATACTGTCTGCATCTGTCAACGAGTAGTTACAAATTGAAATTGTCACTTTGTTGTCTTTCTTAGAAACTGTATATGAAGTTGTTTCTTTGCTTTCTCCATAAGTGTCAATTCGTTCTGCTTCATGGTGATTTTTGTAAAGTTCGAAGACATAATAACTTGGTGTTTTCACCATTTTTTCGCCTTCAGTAAAAATCATCGCTTGCAATACGTTGACTGTTTGCGCAATATTTGCCATATGCACACGATCTGCATGTTTATGGAAAATGTTTAATGTTAAAGCAGCTACCATCGCATCACGAATGGTATTTTGTTGGTATAAGAAACCAGGATTTGTTCCAGGTTCAACACTTAACCAAGAACCCCATTCATCAACAATTAAACCTACGCGTTTTTCAGGGTCATATTTATCCATGATTGTACTATGTTTAGTAATTAACTCATCCATTTTGTTCGCACTATCAATCAAACTCCACCAGTGGTTTTCTTCGAAGTTCAATGCTGGACCTTTATCTTCCCATGCACCAGTCAACGCATAGTGGTGCAAGCTAATGCCGTCCATCCATGGAGTAGCTATTTTCATTACTTGTTCCATCCAATTATAATCATCAATATTTGGTCCACAAGCAATTTTATAAATTTTTTCATTGCCATATTGTCTCACGTAAGTTTGATAACGACGATATAAGTCAGCGTAGTATTCAGGGCGCATATTTCCACCGCAACCCCAAGACTCATTTCCTACACCAAAGAATTCTACTTTCCAAGGCTCTTCTCGACCATTTTCTCTACGTAAAGTAGACATTGGTGATTCGCCACCCATTGTCATATATTCAACCCACTCTTGCATTTCTTGAACAGTTCCACTACCAACGTTTCCGTTAACATAAGCTTCACAGCCTAATTGTTCTACTAATTCAAAAAATTCATGGGTACCAAAGTGGTTATTTTCAGTTACACCACCCCAGTGAGTATTTACGATTTTTTTACGATTTTCTTTAGGACCAATTCCATCTTTCCAATGGTATTCATCAGCGAAACATCCGCCTGGCCAACGCAATACAGGGATGTTGATATTTTTCAAAGCTTCTACTACATCAGTACGCATTCCGTTATTATTTGGAATAGTAGATTCATCTCCAACATAAAGACCTTCGTAAATACAACGGCCTAAGTGCTCAGCGAAATGTCCGTAAATATGTTTGCTAATAGTTGGACCACATTTTTGATTTAATACTTTGATAGTCATATTATCTACTCCTTTTATAATGCAAAGCGAATGACGTTCCATGATAATGGTGCCAATTCAGCTACTGCTTGTCCTTCCGTTAATTCAATTGCTTCAGAAGTTGAAGGTTTGATTGCTCCAGATGTTTCAGTATTAACTGCTTTAATGTCATGTCCAGACATTTGAGAGAATTCTTTGATTCCTTTTACATCAAAGCCATCCAATTGAATATCAAAATTCATTGTTTCTTCACTGCGGTTAACGGCAAAAACAACCACTTCATTTAGCTCTTCATTATGAACAGCAATACTTTCCAAATAAGGAACCGCATCGAAGTCATCTGTTTTATAAGTATCGCTTTCGATTAATTGTCGAATGACTTGTCCACGACCATAGTTTGAAACTTGTGCGAATGGATAGAAGGTTGTTTGTCGCCATGCACCACCATCAGGATTTGTCATGATTGGGGCAATAACGTTTACTAATTGTGCCAAACAACCGATTTTCACTCGATCCGCATGTTTTAGCAAGGTAATTAATAAACAACCTAACAGTAAAGTATCCTCGAAATTGTAGATATCTTCCAATAATGGTGGAGCTACTTGCCAAGGTTTGATTTGCTTGTCTTGTTCATTAGAATGATACCAAATATTCCACTCATCAAAAGAAAGATTAATTGTTTTTTTACTGTGTTTTTTTGCTTTAATAGCATCACAAATGGCGATTACTCCACTAATAAAATCATCCATATCTAATGAACGAGCAAGGTAATGAGGCAAGTCATTTTTATGGTTACCATAATATTGGTGTAAAGATAAATAATCAACATATTCGTAGGCATGATCTAAAACAGTAAGTTCCCATTCACCAAACGTAGGCATATGGCTAGCTGAACTTCCACATAAAACCAACTCAATAGAATCATCGACTAATTTCATTGCTTTAGCTGTTTCTTCAGCTAAACGTCCATATTCATCAGCTGTTTTATGACCAATTTGCCATGGTCCGTCCATTTCATTGCCTAAACACCAAGTTTTAATTCCAAATGGTTTTTCTCTACCATTTTTCTTACGAAGGTCACTCCAATAAGTGCCTCCTTCAAAGTTACAATATTCCACAATGTTACGGGCTGCATCAATCCCACGAGTTCCCAAATTCACTGCCATGTTGATTTCAGAACCTGCTTCTTCAGCCCATTCAGCAAATTCGTGCATACCAACTTCATTAGTTTCAAGTGTACGCCAAGCTAAATCTAAACGTTTTGGTCTTTCTTCAATTGGACCCACACCGTCTTCCCAGTTATACCCTGATAAAAAATTTCCTCCCGGGTAACGAACGATTGGTACATTTAATTCTTTAACTAACTCCATTACATCTTTACGAAAACCTTTTTCATTTGCAGATGGATGACCAGGTTGATAAATCCCTTCATACACAGCTCTACCCATATGTTCAACAAATGAACCATACAAACGTGGATCAATTTCTGCATACTTATTAATTTTATTGACTGTTAATTTAGCTTTCACTTAAGCCCCTCCTAATTTCCATAATATTTATCTAAATATTATCAAAATAAGCAAACGTTGTCAACAATATAAACGTTAATCATTTCGTTATTTTATGTTCTTCTAGCACGTTTTCAACAAGTTTATTAACCTATATATTAACAATAAGCAACTTATCCATCATTCAAACAAGTTGCTCTTCTATAAATCCCGTAAATAACAGCTTGTAAAGGGGGTGGACATTGACAGTTCAGAATCTATCATTCAAGGTTAATCTCATCAAGAGAATTTCACAACAAAACCGTTAATTTATTATTGGTTAGATGGTACAATTTTAAACTCACTGAAGAGCGCCTGATTATTTTGTGTAGCCAAACCTGGTCTACCATGAGAAAAAGGCCGATTTGCCCCATCATCATATTCGATAATTGGTGTTTCCATGTTATTTAAATAAACAGAAATTACCGAACCTACCGCTTCAACTTTCATACGATAAGCTTTTTCTATTTCAATGGGGATCGAAACATGTTGCAAATCCTCGTATCCATAATTTTGTTTTCGTAAAGTGACACCTTCTTTAGTAAGAAACGCATAGTAGCCCTGAATAAAGTTCTCATTGTTTTGATTTAGCTCTCTCCCATCAGCAGGGTTTACTGAGCGAATAATCAATCCAGCTTGACCTTCTTTTTCAGTCAATTCAACATTCACTTCCACTGAATAGTCTGTCCACCCTTTTTCACCAACTGTTACTTTTGAGTAATTCGAATCAGACGCTGAAAATTTTCGATTCTCGATGCGCCAACGTGTCTCAAACATGGACCATTCAAGTACCATTGATCCTTCAAAATTATCTGCTAAAGAAGTTAATTCATCCGCTTGGAAGAATGTCATTTCATCGAAACTTGCTTCACCACTCAAAAGTCTCACACTAACTTCGTGTTTCCCTTCCGTCAGAGTAAAACTATTAGATGTAGTTGTTGTCCAGTCACCAGATTTGGCAATTTCGATTGGTTCGTCTAACTCATGATCGTCCATTAGCAATTGGATATTTGCCAAGTCGGTTTCAGCTTTCATACGGAAATTCACATGGTACTCACCTGCTTCAGCCACGTTTATGCGGTAACTTAATTCATCTCCCTGAGATAAATCAACATAGAAACGCCCATCATCCTTTTGAATGATTTCAATCGGTTCATCCGCTCGATAAACTATTGACTGACCACTTGCTTCTTGAGATTGATAATGTACTGCTTGAATCGTTCCGGGAACTGGTTTATAGGCATCAAAAACGCCGCTCCCATCTACTAAATTACTAAAGGCAGTATATCCAAATGCAGCTTGTGCATTTTTAGTAAAGTAACCAATTTTCCCACTTGCTAGTGAGACTTCACTTATTTGCTTCAACATATTATCTATATAGAAGCGGTAACCATCAATCGCTTTTTCTACTCTAATTTGATGTAGATAGCTTGCATCAAAGTCTTTTGATAATTTTGTGACTTCCCATTCGCCGTCTTCGTCATTGATGGTAAAGCGCGTTTGGAAAGTGTTATTCGCTGTATCAATTGCAACAACACCATAATTCTCCTCATCTTGATAGGAGAAGACTGCTCCAACAAGCGATTCTCCATTATTGGGAGATGTCATTTTGAAATGATACTCTGCAGTATAAAAATCTTCAGTTAATTCTTCTGAAAGAATCATTTGAGGTTTCTTACTATTATTGGTCGTTTGCACAAGGTAGTTCTCTTCAACTTTCCACTTTCCATCAATGACATTCCATTTGGAATTTAAACTATCCTGTTTAAACCAGTCTTCAAAAGCTGGTCGAATTGGTCCTGACTGCTCTGTTGAAGTAGGTCCTAGAACAAGTAATTCTTCACCATTCCAAGCCATTCGATCGATATTCATATGACGCAAAGGGCCAATAATTCCAGGGCCTTCTAGATTATGATAGACAATATAATCCGTATCTAAGTCTGGACCACGAACGATACTGTTATGCCCTAAGCCAACCGTTGGACCTTCACTATCGAGAATAATTGGATTTTGAGTTGCTGGAACATAATTTTTTATCGGATCATCACTTACCGCATAATCTATCCGATAGGCATCATTAAATACATGATTTCCAGTATAAGTCATGTAATACTTGCCGTGTCGTTTAAAGATTGTTGATCCTTCTGTCCAACCATCCATATAAGCATTAGTCACTGTGCTTGGACCCATGACTGTCGGTATCATCATCTTAGAAACTTCGATCCCATTAACTCCTGCATGAGAAAAATACATGGTTCCATCATCATCGACGAAAACACTGCCATCAATTGATTTAGCCATATTTCCTGTGACTACCTCAAACGTACCTGTTGGACTATCACTTTGTAAGACGTAATGTCCATTCCCAGCCGGAGAGGTGTACATATAGAATTTTCCATCTAAATAAAACACTTCCGGAGCATAGGCCGCTTTGGTAGTTGATTCATCGGCAACAATCCCTTCATAATCCCATTCAACTAGATTGATTGAAGACCAAACTTTGATACCAGTATCAGAGTCTCTTGTACTCGTATATAGATAATAAATTCCATTAAATTTCATGATAAAGGGATCTCCTAAACCATAGCGGACCCACTCATCTTCTAAGCTCATTGGATTCTTATATTCAGGTGTACTCATTGATGTCTCTTGAACCTCCCCTACTTCTTCTTTACAACCAACTAACATTGCTGTTAGTAGGACTAAACTACATTTTAAGAATAAGCGCATGATGTATGCCTCCATTCTATTTCACACTAAAATCAAAAGAAAGAAGGTTTTTTCGACCTTCTTTCTTGAAAATTATTCTTAGTAACTAATTAGAAAATCTCAGCTAATGCATCTTGATGGTATTGATTTAGTTTTTCAGTCAATTCACCAGCGATATCATGAGCATTAACTTCACCATTGATAACCGCTTCGCTAACTACACCATATTCTCCACCATTTTGTACTTCATCCAAGTATGTTTGGAATCCTGGTAAAGTAGCTCCACCTAAAGCAACTGGTTCTCTCATGTACTCTAGATAGTTTTTGTAGTAGTCGTTATCAGGTAAGTTAGCTGCAACAGCATCCCAACTTTCTTGATCATTTGTCAAAGGCAATGTATCAGGATAAGCGAAGATCTTGTCGCCATTTTCATTTACTAAAGTAGTGTAACCTTCCATACGTGCAGTAAATCCTTCATTACCCCAACCCATAAATTTCAACAATTCATAAGCTTCACGTGGGTGTTCTGTTGCTGAAGAGATACTACCAAAGTCCATAAATGCTGGTTTACGGTTTGTTGAAGCATTGTCTCCTTGAGGTACTGGATAAGGTACCCAGCTAATCCCTTTATCTACAAATTCATCTGTAGCAAATAGGTTTTTAGTCCACCAAGCATCTAATTGCATTGCAATTTTACCAGTGTTTGCTGCCCATAATAGACGGTCACCAAATGCTGCTTCTGCTTCATCTGTATCAAAGAATGGTGCGTGTACACCAGTACGTACAAATTCAGCTTGTTGCTCTATAGCATCAGCCCATTCAGATGTCATATCAAATGACTCGCCATCCCATCCGAATTCACCAATTGCATCTTGTTGTACAATTGGAGCCATTGTTTCGATTAAAGTAAAGTCGTTGTATCCGTAAATCCCTTGCTCAGGAACAGTCATTTTCTTCATCAAATCGATCATTTCGCTGTATTTCCAATCAGCACTTGGCATTTCAACGTTCAAACTGTCAAACAAGTTTTCATCTAAGAAAACAGTATATGGGTAGTAGTTTGAAGCAGCTGCCATTTTTCTTTCGCCATCAAAGTATCCAGTATCTTGCATTGTGTCTAAAACATTTGCAGTTTCTGGATCTGCTTCCCAGTATTCAGTCATATCGCCTAACCAACCATTTACGATTGGTACATCAACATTACCTAAATACCAATATGCATCTGGTAGATTACCAGCATTTGCTAAGTTTGTTAAACCATCATTCCAAGTATCTTGTTCTAATTCAACAATGTTAACTGTGATATTTGGATATTTTTCCATAAATTTATCAACCATGAAGCGTTGTAAATCCAGATTCATCCATGCTGCAAATGATAACGTAATGTCTTCATCTGTCATTTCTGGCATTTCAGCAACTTCAGATGTATCATCTGATCCGCCACCACCAGTAGCACCACTTGTGTCAGTATCATCGTTACTGCCATTACCGCCGCAACCAGCCATAAACAATGCTCCCAAAGCAAGTGTACAACCTAATGTTAGCCAAGATTTCTTTTTCATAACTATTCCTCCTGAAATATAATGTACTACTGTGTTCCTAACTTTTGTGAAACTTGAAGTATCTCCCTGTCTCAAGTTTCCTCCTTTCTTCCTTATTTGTTTGATTAGCATTATTCCCCGGTAATACCTGAGCGATCCACACTTTCTACAAAATAATTTTGTAAGAAGAAATATGTGATCAATAATGGGATTAAGGTAATCATTGTTCCCGCCATTGTGATACCTTCATTCAGTTTACCTGAACCGGCTTCATTAACAGGATAAATAGCTTCATAACTACTTTGGAACTGTTGGAGCGAAGTTAACATCGTGGTCCAATTGCGTCCACCCGAACCATTCCCTAGATATAAGTTTACTAGATACGTTTCGTTCCAGTACCAAACAAAAGAAAATAAGAAGACGATGATAATCGCTGGGATAGCCATAGGAATCCCGATTCGATAGAAGTTGGTCCATTCACTCGCACCATCAACTTCAGCAGCTTCATACAAGGAAGTTGGCGTTTGTTTGAAGAATTGATAATAGATCAATACAAAGACCGTACTTTTAATTCCTTGACCTAACAAAGCTGGGATTGTAAAGGCATTTAAAGAGCCTAACAAACCTAAATCGTTGTATAACACATAAGTTGGCATCATCAAGACTTGTGGCGGAATGATAAAACTAAAGATCATCAACGCCATCAAGGTCTTTTTAAATGGAAAATCATAACGGGCAAAACCATAGCCAACCAGGCCGGTACTAATTACTTGAAGTAATGTTGGTACCAAGGAAACGATAATACTCCCAAATAGAGAGTTTTTAATATTCATTACCGTAAAGGCTTTTCTATAGTTGTCTGTATAAAAGCTTGTAGGCAACCATTGAATCGAAGTATCTAACAAATCACTAAGCGATTTAAAACTGGTTGAAAGCATGTAAATCAAAGGGTAGATATAAATGAAACCAATTGTAATTAGCAATAGATAGACAACGATTTGAATTAAAAATCCTTGTTTATCATTCGTTCCCAATAGTTTCTTTTTGAATTTCAGCCATTGATTTTTCCGAGAAATTTTTTTGTCTTCTACTACTTGACTAGACTCCATCTTCAACCCCCCTTTTTCGTTTTAAATATAATTTTTTTGTTTTGTTTTTCTTCTTTTGGGCTTTCTTTTTCTTAAACTTTTTACCTTTTTTATCTGTGTTTGCTGAACCACCAAGTAATGCACCAACTAAACCTAAGATGACTACGACAACGATTGAGTACATCCACGCCATCGCTGAGGCAAATCCATACCCTCGTGTTGCGGAGAACATGTTACTATAGATTAAGTTGATAATGCTATTTTGTCCGCTATTCGCTAATGTTACTAAGGTATAAATTGAATTCAATAGAATCATCGGTTTCAAAATCGGTAAGGTGATTTTCCAGAAACACTCCCAGGCAGACCCACCATCAATTTTAGCTGCTTCATACAAGCTTTTATCAACTTTTTGTAATCCAGCAACAAAGATTAAAATTTGAACACCAGAATACCAAAGGACAATAATAATTTGTTCGAACAGAGAAGATACCGGTGTAACTAACCAGGTTGGTAAAAATGTATTTAACAGATTACTAATGGTACTTTGATCAATCATCGGAATACTTGTTGCCCCTTGATTAATCAACTGATCCATAATTGGGCCGCTGGCAATAACTACAGGTAAGAAGAAGATTGTTCGAAACATCCCTTTTAATTTAATTCTACCATTTAAAAGTAAGGCAATAATCAGCGAGAACACGACAATTACTGGCAAACGTAAGGCAGTACTAACAGCAAAATTGATTAATTCTTGGACAAAGAACATGTCTTTCAACCATACATTTTGATAATTTGCAAAACCGACAAAGTTGAATACTCGACCTGTTGGACGCATCCGAATTACATTTAAACTAAAGTAAAACGATTGAACTAATGGCCACAGAACAAACGTTATAAAGCCGATTAGCCAAGGTAAAATGAACAATAATCCGAATTTCGCTTTGCGCCTTTGTAAACTCGTTCTTTTTTTACGTTTCATTGTGTCACCACCTTATATGAATAGCCTGCTAGTTGTTGTCCCTCAATAACTTGGGTGTGATCACTGTAGTTTAACAATAATTGTTTACCATTTTCATAAGTAACAATTACTTGATCACCATTAATCACATGATCTGCAATCAATGTATCACCAATTTCTTGATTAACCACTTCTAACTCTTGGTAAATCTCATTAATCTCTTCTTCATAGTTTTCAAATTTTGAACTATACACAGAAGATGAATTCGTATTATTTAATTCAGTAGGATTCTCCGCTGTAATAAAGTAACTTGGATTGATTCCTTGTTCAATTAATTTCAGCTTAAATTCTTGTTTGTTAGCCACAAAGTTACTATATGGTGCATAACGAGAAACAATTCCTTTTAATGCAATTGCAAAAAATGGTACTTCTTGGTCTTCAAAAACATAATTTGACGAATAAACTGGGATATCAATTAGTCGATCCGCATATTTCCAGAAAGGTTGAATTGGATTTTGTAACATTACTTCAGTCGCTGCACTCGCTTCTTCAATAATGTTTGTATAAGATTCCAAGGTACTCTTTCTACCATACTCAGTAGATTTAACAGAATAAGCAAATAAGTGATCGGTAATTCCGTCAATCGCTAATCCATGATAATTACTGATTTTTTGACTTGCAAGACGCTTGCTAAATAATTCTTCAGACTGTGTTGGTCGCAAGAAATTGAATGTACTAAAGCGCTGTCCATGAACATCTTCTGTAATTAATCGTTTGTTCAATTTATTCGCTAAGTTGAACCACATACTTCCTTGTGTTTCAGGATTGAAACGAAGCGGGTCATCGTATAAATAAATTGGTACGCTGTCTTGGTAGGTTTCTAGTAATTGATTCAAGCCAGAATTCCCACCTAATTCTGATTCAGCAGAATAACTACTTTGAGCATAACCACCGTAAATACCTTTATCTTGCCAACCTTTTAAGACAACATTCAGATCGGTTACCCCAGAGTCTTGTAATTGGCTAATAATCTCACCAACTTCATCAAAACTTGTCATTGCAACCACTGCATCACTAAACAATCCGTCTTTAACATCTGCATTTAAAAAGTCAATGCCCATTTTTAATTGATTAGCTTCTTCTGACACGTTAACCAACTCATTGGATAAGAGATATTCTCGATAACTTTTAGCAAGTCCAACGTAACTAGCATCTTCACCTGATACAAAATTGTATTGAACTTTTGCATCAAAGGAGTTGCGATTACGTTGGCGGACAACCATTGTTCCAGAAGTTTTACTTGTTGATTGATTGAAAAATTGACGATAGGTGAATTTACTTGTGATCCAGTTATACGGTAAAATTGCACCATTTGGATAAGCTTCAATTGTCGCATTATAATCGCCGCCTTCGACAATTCCAATAAAACCAAGTTGCTTATCTGTGTGTACCATTCCAAAAATCGGAGCTGTCACCTTGTTTGGCTCACCTGTTGTTACTTGACCATTTTTTAATGAAAGTTTGTACGCTTCATCGATACCATAGTTGGTTCCGTAAATTGTTTCAGCGTATGGTTGTGAATACTGTCCATAATGATCTTTTAATGAAATTAATGAACCTGAACCATCTGGGATTAACAGATAACCTGCTTCTTCATCCACTTTAGAATAACCTAGGAACGGATACAGATACATATTCCCAATTTTGAAACGATCAACATCTTCTTTAATGGTTTCTTCAGGAACTAAGACTTGTAAACCTTCGTCATTTAATTCGACTTGAACTTCAAAAGAGAAGCCTAACTCTTCAAAGCTTACTTCTGCATTGAAACCTGAATCCGTATAGTTAATTTGTTTCTTCAAATCTTCGCTATACATGTCTGCTTGACTATAGACAATGTTGGTACCCACTAAATATTCAATCACGACTGCTGAAGTTACAAAATTACTCCATTTTTGATTACTTTTAGCTGGTTTTTCAACCGTTGAGTACATAACAGCACCCGTTTGTTTTTCGCGAACGATAATTGATAAATTATCCTCTTTTAAATACAATTCATAGTTTGCATTTTCAGTAATTTTATTATGACCTTCAATTGTCTCAGGGTTTCCTTCAACAAAAGTTGCACGATTTTCTGTGGTAATTTCTTCATCTGACACAAAGTCTTCTACTGGTTCCTCAACAATTTCTTCCTCTTCTTCAGCCGTTTCGTCTGTTGCCTCTTCGTCTTCAATCACAACTTCATTAGGATTAGGTGCCGGTGTTGTAATTTGTTGCGTCGGCTTGCTACTACCTGTTGAAGTAGCGAAGAATAGATAAATAATCAATCCCACTACAAATATCACAAATGAGAGTAACCTAAAGTTCTTTTTGATAAATGATTTATAGTCCAAGTCGATGCACCACCTCTCCATATAAAGATGCAATAAATGAAAATAGTTGTTGGAATAATGAATATAGAATAAACATTGACAGTGCAGCAATAAATAATGTGAAAGCACCTAAGAAAATTACTCTAACTGTTTGTTTAAATGTATATTCGTTTAATTCCTTAATTGTGATAAAGACAATTGTAATAATCCAAACATAGGTAATGATATTCGCAAATTGTAAAATAAACGATTCATTTAAAGTTAATCCATTACTTACTAGAATAGCAAATGGCTTGATAAAAATATATGGGCTTAAGCTATACACGCACCCGTGTACCAATTGGCGGAACGTTGATGAACCATCCGAAATCGTACAAACCAAATAAGTAGCTATTACAATCGTAAAGAATCCTAGTAAAGCAAAGCCAATATCTTGTCCTAGTGTGTACACACCATCTCTGGTGTAACGGAAAATAAATCCAGTAAAGTACTTATCACATACGTAGACTACAAGTGCCATAATTCCTATTAGTATTACGGATAAATTACTTGTTTTTTTCTCTTTTCTAATACCATATGCTCCGTCAATTGGATGCATCCAATAATAACCAAGAAAACCAATTTCTTTGACTAGTTTGATTGATTTGAACTTCGCTACTCCCTTAGAAAGTTGTTTTCCGAAAGAAGTTTTTGGTAAGAAATATTTCAATAGTTGGAAAATGATTCCAATTGCTAAGATAATTCCCATAACAGGGATAATATTTTGTCGGATCCAAACATTACGAACTTCCCAGAAAGCGTCAGAATAACCTGATCTGCTTTTCGCTCTACGAAAGGCTTGCATCGCTTGCGGGTAATCCTCTTCTTTATAATAAGCTTCCCCAACTCCCAAGTTAGCAAAATCAAATTGAGAATTCATATTTAATACTTCTGTCCATGGTTCTTTACTTTCTACATAGCGACCATTTTGGTATAAGTCTAATGCTCGGTGTAGAGTTTGTGTAAATTCAGTTGGTGTAAAGGCTTGAACTTCGCTTTTCTTCTCATCAAGAGTATAAACAACTCCTTCTGAATCAACTAGTACAGCTACCCCTTTTCCGATTAAACCACGACGTTGTTTTCCATCATCGCCACCTGCGAACATAAACAAAAGTTCACCTTCACTAGTATATTCGTAGACAAAACCATCTTCTCCGACAACAAATACGTTATCTAATTGTCCAACCGAGATGCCACTTGGGAAGTAGACATAGTTCGGTTGAAGTAAGTTGGTTCCACCCATGTTTAGTTTTTTCACAACATTTCTTGAATTCTCATTCGGAGTAACAGTATAGATAAGCCCACGTTCATCAATCGTTACGTTTGACGCACTATCAGGTGTTGTACTTAACATCCGATCTAACTGCTCATCAGAGAAAATTAATTTACGAAAACTCGTTAACAAACTTTGAGAAGTTTCGTTAGGTGCAAAGTAACCTAAAAACTCGCCTTCAACATCTTTGTTTAACATAATCAATCCGTTATTATTTCCTCGTGATAATGCATAGACGTTGCCTCGTGAATCCACTGTTAATTTAGTCGGAGCAAACGGTGCTCTTTCACCAAAAGAAATTGCTGTTGGTTTTTCAAATGTATGAAGCAACTCACCTTCAGCATCTAATAAGAAAATTTTATTCGCAGAATCATCAGCTACATAAATTTGTCCCTCTTCGTCTACGAACAAACCACTTGGATGAGAAAATTCCTCATGTTGAATTGACCGAATCACGTCACCTGATTTGGTAATCACTAAGATTCGATTGTTACCTGTATCAGCAATATAAATATCTTCATTTGGTCCAAACTTCATATCCAACGGTCTGCTCAAAGTTTCTTCATCAAAAACGGAAAGTGTCTTAAAAGCCGAATAAGCATCCTGAGTTTGAACCATATCCCCATAGCCATTTTCAGTAAAAGTTTTATACACTTCTTCTGCTTGCACATTTTGAGGTATAAAGAAGAGAGCCTGGAATAAACTGAAAGCAACTATAAAAATCGTGATTATACTTTTTCGTTTCACAGTGTCTCCCCCCTATTTTAGTCCTGAATGTGACATAGTATTCATTACATTACTTTGTAAAATAATAAATAGAATTAAGTTTGGTAAAAACATAATTAATGACGCTGCGGCTGCAATCCCTTGTCCTACCACATTATTTGTTTGTGATGCAAAGGTATTTAGATAAAACGCCAACGTTCTTAAAGAGTCACTCGTCATATATAGTTGTGATGTTTCGATATTATTCCATACTCCTTGGAAAACCAATAATGCAGCTGTCGCAATCGCTGGTTTTGTTAAAGGAAGGATAATTTTTCTAAAAATTGTAAAATGATCTGCTCCATCGACAATCGCCGCTTCAATCAATGAATTTGGAATTTGATCAATAAACTGCTTAATTAAAAACAAGCCAACTGGCATCGCTACTAAAGGTAAAATATGCCCCCAATAATTATCTTCCATTCCAGCGAAGGTAATAACTAAATAGCGAGGAATCATTACAGCAGTAGGCACAAACATTAGCGCCAAGTTATTGATTTCCATTCCAAGTGACTTAAATTTAAAGCTTAATTTTGACAGTGCATATGCTGCTAACGCAGAGATAAGTACTGACACAAATACTACAATCAGTGTAACAACCACTGAGTTAAAAATATAACGACTCAATGGAATATTGGATAATTCTGTGGCTTTAAATAAGTTATTAAAGTTTTCAAAGCTCGGTTGTTGTACGAAGAACCGTGGTGGAAACGCAAACAATTCCTGCATTGGTTTAAATGCATGGTTAAAAATAAAGATAATTGGTAACAACATAAAAGCTACAAAAGGAGCTAAAATGATGTAAAATTTAATTTGACCTTTTTCAAAGCCTTTAGGATTTATCCCACTTCTTCTTACAGACATCTAGAAAACTCCTTTCTAAGCAAATAATTTTTTAGCAAAATATGAGAATACGTAGATCATTAGCAATAATACGACTGAAACAGCAGCTGCATAACCCATCTCATATCTAATAAAGCCGTAATCGTCAATGTGGTTAACAATTAATTGACCAGAATAAGAACCTGTAACCGGATTTGCTCCAGTTAATTGTGTTCCAATTAAACCATTGGAGAATGCTCCAACAATCGCCATAACTGCACCAAATAACATTTGAGGTTTCATTGAAGGTATAGTGATGTAAATCAATTCTTGAAAACGATTGGACACGCCGTCAAGTGCAGCGGCTTCGTAAATTTCTTCGTCACCGTTTAACACACCCGCCATCATCGCTAAGAACCCTACCCCCATACTTCCCCATAATCCAATCAGGATCATAATAGGTAAAATAAATTTGGAATCTGTCGTCCAAATAATTGGATTATTAATAATTCCAAGTCGCATCAAGATACTATTGATATACCCGGAAGAGTTACCACTAAACAAAATTCTCCAAACTACGGTCATTGCAACCCCTGAAGTCATCGAAGGAGAATAGAAAATCAAAGCCAAAATTGTTCGAGGAACTTTTGGTAGTTGAGCTAATACCCAGGCAAGGAGGAAACCTAAAATATATCCCCCTGGCCCAACAATCACCGCGAAGATAATTGTATTTGGTAAAACATACTGCATAAATATTTCATCTTGTGTGAGTAAGTTAATATAATTCAAGAAACCGACAAAACTTGGTGCTTGAATAGTATTAAAGTTAGTAAATGACAGCCCAATCGCAATTGATACCGGAACAATAATGAAAGTTAAGAAGACAAATGCGTAAGGGAGTAGGAACAAATATGGAGTCTTTTTAGAGTTTTTCATTTTATTACTTTCCCTCGCTTTCTTCTGGCATTGGATATGGCGTCACTCGTTCACCATCTAAATAGAAGCCAAATTCTTCTAATTTTCTCATTGTTTCACGATTGATACGTTTAGCAGATAAGTCGATTGATTTTCTTAATGTTCTACCATCGACAACTACTGAATTGTACACATTACTTACTTCACGTTCCACCATATATCCACCTAGGACACGAGGAACTTCTTCAATCCATTCAGATTGAGCTAAAATAACATTCTTATCAACTGATGGCCAAGGTAATTCTTGGAAAGCAGTTAAATTTGCAGTATTCCACATGTATTCACTACCGAATGCCATTTGTAAGTTAGTTCCAAATTCTTGTTGGATGGAATCCGATAACCACCATTGCATAAATTCCCATGATTCATCTTTTGCTTCAGAGCTTTCAAACATAACCACGCTCTCAGCACCACCTGAAGACCATCTTTGAACGACTCCTTGACTATCTTCGTAACCAGGCATCAAAGCAAGGTCCCAAACATTCGCAATTTCAGGTGCGGCATTTAGAAGTAAGTTATAGTTACCATAATCTGCAATTCCAATTGGGATTGATCCATCACGGAATTGTTGGTAGAAACTTGGTACGTCTTTTGGCATATTATAAATAGTAAATAAATCGGTTAATTCACGCATACCATCGATTGTCACATCTGAGTTCAAACCTGTTTTAGTGATATCATCGGTAAAGAATGAGCCGCCATTTTGGTAAACCACTGGCATTGTCCATGGGAAGATTTTAAATGATGTCCCCAAAGTTGCTGATGGATAAAAAGCACTCATCCCACGTTGATTTAAAGCTGGTAGCATCTCAATCAAGTCTTGCATTGTATCTGGAACTTCCAAGCCTAATGATTGTAAAATATCGCTACGATAAAATAGCACATAAAAATTCATTGTCTCAGGAACTGCGTAAACTTGTGAACCAATCATTGCCGGTTTTAATAAATTGCTAGGATAATGACTCATCAACTCCTCAAAACCATCAAACTGAGATAAATCAACTAGCGCATCACGAATCGCCATATCAAATGGCATTGCATAGTTAATTCCTAGGGCAACATCAGGAGCAGTTCCTGATGCATTAGCCAAAATCAATTTGTTTGCATCTGGCATCAAGGATAGGTCTACTTTAATTCCAGTTTTCGCTGTGAATTCTTGGTCGACCATTTGTTGCATCAATTCAACATATTGACGTGGACGGTTGACCCATACTTGTAGGTTTTCTGAATCAGTATTAACTGTATAATCTTGTTGACCGAAAGAATTTATAAAGCGTTTTACAGAGTTCCCAATTTTGTTGAAGAATCCTACTTTTTGAACTTCTGATTCACTTGATTGGTGGAAAATCAATTGATCAATTGAAAGTCCGTGATTGTTTGCTTCTTGGAGCAAGCCAGCTAATGTCGCTGCAATAGAACCCGCATCTTTTGATAATTCGTTCATACGGTTTGCTAATCTACGAGGTTCTTTCACTAGTGATTCTAATTGACTTTTAGCTAACATTAATTGTGAAAATGTACCTGGCGTTTTCTTATCATTCGCAATTTCTTGAACTGCTAACTCAAATTCTGCTAATTCTTCAATCCAAGCTTTTAATTGATCGTTCGTTCCTGGAAGATATGTTTCTAAATTAATATCACGATTTCTATCTGTATTGCTTCCTAGTAAGTTATCCACTTGCAATGAAAGAGCTTGCATTTCTTTAATCATTGAAGCTACGCGATCAAGAATTTCACCTGTGGGGCTTGCCGTAATCTCCAAACTTAGTTCATGTTTTCCTGCTTCTAAATAGATTGGTAAAGCATCCCCAGTTGTTTGGTTTTCAATTGTATACGCTTTAAATGAGTTTCCATAAGGAATTGGTTGAGCAAGTAAACTTTCAGAAGGTATTTTTCCATCAATTGCAATGTTAACGAATACCGGGAAGTTTATTTTTGCATCTTGGCGATAATTCATCGTAAAGTAATAATAGCCACTTGTTGGAACTTCAACATCATAATAAATTTTATCGCCCGCACTTGAGAAAGATAATCCGTCCAAAAAATTCAACACTCTATTAGTTGAATTGTACGGTGTTAAATTATCATCAAATGCTGCTGTTGGATGGATAGATGAACTATTTTGTTTATCTACACCTTCCGCTTCGATTAAGATTCTTTCATTTCCAACAACTTCATCTGTTGGGTCAGCTTCTAATTGGAATAAATCAATTTCTGATTTCCCTTGTAAAACCAACTTATGAATCGTTAAATCACCCTCGACACTAGTAAATGTCAGTGTATTTTCTCCAGATTTCAATAAAATAGCTAAAGGTTCTTCGACATTCAAACTTGAATCACGAACAACAATAGATTGTCTTTCGTTCATCGCTGTTGCTTTTGGTGATATTTCGTTTCCATATCGATCAATTTCAATTTCTTTTCCTAATTGCCAGCTATCTTTAAATTGAAGATTCGCTAACTCTTGATAAGGAACTTCGTGATTGACGCTCATTGAAATTTGAGTTGGTAGTACACTACTAGATTTCAATGTGTAATCAACAGTTAAGTAATACAAGCCTGTTTCAGGCGCATTGATTGTTAATTCACTACTCTGTTGATTCACGATTTCAAGGTCTTGACTTAGAACCTCTGCATTCCCTTCAAAATATTTAACATTCTCATTTTCTTCTAAAAATGAATAATAATTATCATCATTTTGCACTTCATTTTCAACTGCTGAAATGTCGCTTGGTGAATATGAGACTGAGACTAGCATACCCAAAGCCATAAACTTCAGAAAATTTTTCCATTGATTTTGTACCACCGCTCAAGCGCCTCCCTTTCATTCAGAACTATTTTATAAAAGCCAACTTACAGATTAAAAACTAGAATAATCTTCGTTGATTGATTTCACGAATTGTCTCCTTATCAACTTTGAATTCTCTACTTGGATCAAGTAATCCATTAACTTCTTGCTCTACATCCGTTAATTGAGTGTAACAAAAACCAGTAATGTAAGGCGCTTTTTGAATGGCCTCATGGATTGTCTCAAAGCGTTTTAGGAACTGATCTTCATCCTCAACCATACGACCATAACCCCATTGCTCTTTATTCGATGTTGAAAAAGCAATGCCGCCAAATTCAGATATCAATATCGGTTGATTCCGATATTCATAACCATCTGCCATGATGTAGTGGTCACGGTTGAATAGTTGTTTTTCTGTTACTAGTCGGTCTTTCACTTGGTAACGTTCGGCTAAGATATGACCAAGCTCTTCGTAATCATGCAAAGTAATGATATCCGAAATAGTATGTTCCCAACCATCATTCGTAATGACCGGTCGCATCTCATCGATTGATTTAGTCAAATAATAGATACTTTCAGTAAAGCGTTGTTGTTTTTTATTGTGTTGCACATCGCTAATTCCCCATGATTCATTAAATGGAACCCAGGTAATAATCGATGGGTGATTATAATATTGAGAAACAATTTCTTGCCATTCATCCGTGAAGTTTTTAACTGCAATATCGTTAAAAACAAAAGTGCTTGGCATTTCCGACCAAACCAACATTCCTTTTTTATCACATAGGTATAAGAATCGTTCGTCTTCAATTTTTTGATGTTTCCGTAGACCATTGTAACCAAGTTCTTTCACTCGATCGATATCTAACTCCATCGCTGCAACAGAAGGTGGTGTAATACCAGATTCTGCCCAATACCCTTGATCTAAAATCAAGCGTTGGTATAACAGGCGATTGTTTAATAATATTTGTCCGTTTTCGATCGCAATTTTTCTCATTCCAAAATAACTAATCGTTTCATCTAGTAGTTTTCCATCTAAATCGAATAGTTTAAATTTTACATCGTATAAGTTTGGATGATTTGGGTGCCATTCTCGTGTACCCCAACTTGAATCGTCTTGAACTCTTGTATCCAATTCGATTGGTGTCATTTGATGGAAGAAACTACCTTTATAGTGGTTAATCATTTGTCCGTCGATTGATAATTCGATTTCTAAGATACCTTCTTTTATTTTAGATGAGAAAATTGGTTCGAAAATTGCTTTATGTCGATCTGTATCAGGTGTAATTTTAACGTCTTTTAATGAAAATTCTGATTTATAGTATTGAAGCCAAACTGACTTCCAGATTCCTGTTGTTTGCACATACCAGCAACCAAAGTTATCTTTTTTCCATCGTTGCTTCCCTCGTGGTTGTTCACAATCCATGGAATCAGTCACTCGAAGGACTAGTTGATTATTCCCAAGTTTTAAATTCGAAAGTTTCAGTTCAAATCTTGAATAACCACCTTTGTGGGAGCCAATCAACTCATCATTTAACCAGACTTGACAGTCGTAATCTACACCTTCAAAAATAACTGAAGCCGGTGCTTGTTTTTCAACGGTAAATTCCTTTTGATACCATACAACCGGGTGATGTTTTTCATCTTCAATCCCGCTTAATTTCGTTTCATAGGTAAATGGCACTCGTATAATTTGATGTTGAGGTAGACCTTTATACCAACCTTCACTAATCCCCTGATCTTGATCATCAAAATAAAACTGCCAATCACCATCTAGTGATAACCAATTGTCTCTGATAAATTGCGGTCTTGGGTGGACTCTTCTAGTTTTATCTAAGTTTGTTGACATGTTTATACCTCCATCGCTTTAACTAACGAGTTAAAGCGTTTGTTTTTTAGGATTCACTTTTCAGTTAAAGATAAACTATTTGTTGATTCGAAAATCACGAAATTCAACTTCAAATATCTTCTATATCCTAATTTATCACCCGTTGAAAGGGCTGTCAATTTCAAATGAAATTCTGATATTAAAAACAACTTTATAGTTAATAATTCACAATTTTTATTTATTCATTTGAAATTATCTTTAACTCATTGGTTAACCCTATCATTCTATGAGATTAATTTTACTTGGTGAGTTGCGTTAGTCACCTAGAACATCCCTTACTAAATCAGTAATAAAATATACATCACCATTTGAGTAAATAATACACCGAAAATAAAACGCTGTCAACAACATTTAAGTTAACTAACTATTGAACAATATCGATATAACAACGTTTTTGTTAATCAAAAACCGTTTTTTCCTTTCATATCCCTGAAATATATAAATATTCTTATTAATAATATTAGTGGTTCAATTTTTAATTAAACGATTGGCGCTTAATCAAGCGCCAATCGCTATTTATTTACCCTTCTACCGCTTGCCCTGGTTCACCAAAATTTGGAAAACCATCTGCGGTCCAGCTAAAAATCTGAGCATTCGCATGACGATTTGGATTATCTAACGGATCACCTTCTTTATTCTTTTCTGGACGAGCATGGAAGATTAACACATCTTCTGTGTCCTCTTCATTTCTGGTAAATGAATTATGACCTGGACCATACAAACTATTCTCCTCAGAAGAAACAAACACCGGTTTCTCACTCTTACTCCAAGAAAAACCATCTAATAAATCTGCATCTTCATCTGCCCACAACAAGCCCATTGCATAGTTCTCATCGGTCGCACTACCTGAGTAACTGATAAACACTTTACCATTTCTAACGATCGCAGCTGGTCCTTCATTCACTTTAAAGCCAATTTTTTCCCAGTCGTATTCTGGAATAGTTAAAATTGTTTGTTTCCCTTTTAATGTCCAAGGATTTTCCATTAGTGAGATATATAAGTTTGAATTTCCTGGGATTCTAGGATCTTGTTGCGCCCAAATGTAGTACAATTCACCTTTGTGTTGTAAAATTGTTGCATCCAAACTAAAGCTGTCGAATTGAGTAACCACTTGACCTTTTTCAACCCAATCAGTATTCATTGGATTTTCATTGCTATTTTCGATGACAAACATACGATGATGATTTTTGGCGTTACGTTCACCAACATCGTTACTTGCTGCAAAATAGATATACCATTTCCCGTTTATAAAGTGAACCTCGGGCGCCCAAATCAGACAGCTCATCAAACCTTCCGTTGGTGCTTGCCATACACTGACAATATCTCCTTCTTCTAAGCCATTTAATTCCTTTGCTCGTCGTAATTCAATTGATTGGTAACCTGGAACAGAACCTGTAAAATAGTAGTATCCATCTGTATGACGGTATACCCATGGATCGGCACGCTCCAAGACAATCGGATTGTTATAAACAGTTTGTTTTTTCATTTTCATTTCTCCTCGTTTTCTTCATTTGCTTTATTTTCAACTAAAAATAATGGGATACCTTCGTCCGATACACCCGTGAATGACATGACACCTGTTTGCTGGCGATCATCCCACATGTAAATAAATTTCCCTCGATAGGTAACATCCCCAATAGTTACAACAGAATCAGTGGTTAGATTTTCGGCAACCGCCCATTCGCCACTTACTTCTCCTTCAATTTTTCCTTTTTTGGTTAAATGAACTGGTTCTGGCTCAGTTAATTCTGCACTAATTTCTTTACTTGTTTGAATCATTGAATACTCTCCGAAAATCTGACCGACCGTGTAAACATCGAGCTCTTCACCTGCGTAGCTTAATGCACTTTGGACAGGCCAACCATCCTCGGTGAAGTACAGTTGACTCACTTTCACCTGATGTCTTTCACCCCAGTTAGGGAAACGGGTATGGAAAATATTAAAATACTGATCGGTCTCTGAATCATGATATACCGAATTATGCCCCGCCGACACATAACCTGCGTGTGTTAATCCATCATTTGGTTCAAAGTAGAAATTCCCCAACAATTTGTTACCATAAGGTTGAATCGCTACATCATCGAAGAATGTGTTCGCTTTACCTTTTGCCTCAATCATCTCTTGACCTAACATATCTTCATAAGGACCATTTGGCGTTTTCGATCGAGCGACGCGCATATTATACCCACCCGATGCGTCTAATCCACCAAAAGTGACAAATAGATAATAATATTCCGTATCCGGATTGTAGATGATATATGGCGCTTCAATTCGACTATGGTTCCCCCCTAATAATTTAGTCCCATAAGTCGTACGGTCTTTTGGCAATCCAGTTGTATCATCCATTTCAAGAATAAAAATTCCACCAGAATAGGAACCATAAACCATCCATAATTGATCGTCATTATCATAAAAAACATGAGGATCTATAGCATTTGGATGTCTCGTTGCATCATATGTTTTTCCGAATTGAGGAGAAGTTCCTGAATATAAGAAACTTTCAACCTTTTTATATGGACCTTCAACATTATCGGCTACAGCAACACCTAATACGGAAAGTGGGGAATCACCACGGCAAAGGCAATAGTACATGTAATAACGACCATCTTTTAGTTGTTGTATGTCTCCTGCCCAGAAAGTATCCGTTTGAGCATATTCAAACTCTTCTTTAAATTCCTCATAAACATCTTCAAAAAGTGTATTAAATCGAACACTATCAGAAACTTGCTCCCATTGCATCAAGTCATCTGTCTTCGCTGCAGCTAAATGGGAACCAATTACATAAAAAGTATCGTCCGCTTTCGTAATCGATGGATCATGAACAGATACAGCAGAAAAAGTAGGTTGTTCAATCATTGGCATCGCCTCCTTTTCCTCCGTTGCGCACGCCGTCAAAAACAAGGAGCATAGACAGACTGTCGGGAAAATTTTTTTCAATAAAATCAGAAACACTTCCTTTCATCCTATTTAAATTTTTCGCTTTTGTTTTAACCCTCGTATGAATATTATCCTAAACAGAAAGCGTTGTCAACAATATATTAATTAACTCTTTTCGTAAAATTAATATACAATAAATATTTTTATTAATATGTTGATAGAATTAAAATAAATATAGCCACTACATAATAAATGTGTTAAACTTTTTATAAATGATTATACGAAGAGGTGTTTGCATGCAGTTACACATCAATGACGAATCGTTACCTGCGTATGAAGCATTGGCAAGTTCAGTGAGAATTAAGATTATATAGCCACTACATAATAAATGTGTTAAACTTTTTATAAATGATTATACGAAGAGGTGTTTGCATGCAGTTACAAATCAACGACGAATCGTTACCTGCGTATGAAGCATTGGCAAGTTCAGTGAGAATTAAGATTATTCAGTTACTTTCTAAGAATAAAATGAACATCAAAGAAATTGCTACTGCATTAGGTCTTAGTAGCGCTATTACGACCATGCATGTTTCAAAACTAGAAAAGGCAAATATTATTAAAACCGAAAAAGTCGGCCAGCAAAAAATTTCAAGTCTTCGAGTAGACAAAATTGAAATTAATTTCCCTGAAAAAATATTTAATGCCTTCGATACAAAAGAAAGTTCTATTCCTGTCGGTCACTACACAAATTTCTCGGTCGCCCCTACTTGCGGATTAGCTACAGCCAATAATTTTATCGGATTAGTCGATGAACCTAAATACTTCATGGACGCAGAACGTATGGATGCTCAATTGCTTTGGTTCACAAAAGGATTTCTCGAATATCAAACACCCAATCTTTTGAACGAAAATGAATCACTCGAAATGATGGAAATTTCGATGGAAATTTCTTCTGAATTTCCGTTTGCGAACAATAACTGGTTATCTGATATTACTTTCTCAATCAATGATAAAGAAGTTGGAACTTGGACCAGCCCTGGGGACTTCGCTGATATCCGTGGGAAATTCACACCTGCTTGGTATCCAGACAATCAAAATCAATACGGTTTATTAAAAACAATCCGTATCATGCATCATGGCACTTACATGGATGGTGAACCATTATCAGACGTAACCATTGATGATTTAAAGGACCTTGAAAATGATTTATGGAAACTTAAAATCCAAGTCAAAGAAGATGCTGAACATATAGGTGGTTGCACTTTATTTGGAAAAAATTTTGGAAATTATGCTCAAGATATTAAGGTCAAACTTTTTTATAGCTAAAAGAAAGCTGGTCAATCAGAATCGATTGACCGGCTTTTTTGATTCTAAACTACACTAATCACATGGAATTGATCATTAATTTCTCTAATCTTACTTAAATTACATTTTGGTTCACGGTTATATGTCAACAAACCATTAATTTCTTGTTCAACATCAACTGTGAATAAAAATATCCACATAAACCTTTTGATGCAGAAACATCAAAGTCGATTCCATCTTTCATTCAACTAAATCAGCGAAAATACAGTCCTATCCAGATTAATTTACCAATAAGTTAACAAAAAAAGCAAAAGACGAGTTAACTATTAAACGGATTATCCTATTTAATTCTTACATGAAGAAGTCGCCTTATTTAGGAAACATTGTCAATACGATTAAAACAACAAATACAAAAAAACTTTACAGTTAATTTACCTTTACTGTATAATAGACCACAAATTTATTTTTAACTAAAAAGTTAAAGGAGTATTGATCCATGGAACTCGATTTATCCAATAGATCTCTTTTAATCTTTCAAGCACTTTCAAGTGAAACAAGATTAAAAATTATTTATTTTCTTAGCAATCAGAAAAAAAGCATTAGTGAAATTGCTGACTATTTACAAATTAGTAAAGCCATAACAACTCGGCATGTACAACAAATGGAAAATGCTGGTCTCTAAGCTTCTGAGCGAGGTGTTGGCAAAAACCGCAACAAAAAAATGGTGTTTTTAATAATTGATGATATCCATATTTTGTTTCCAAAGAAAATTTATCCCGAATTCAAGCTCCATTCTACTGATTTAAAGATTGGGCACTTTACTGACTTTTCAGTCCGTCCAACTTGCGGCCTTGCGACAGAAAAAAATATCGTAGGTAAATCTGATGATCCGAAATACTTCTTAGACTCAGAGCGCGTGGATGCTGCTTTACTTTGGTTTAGCGAAGGTTTTGTAGAATACAAAATCCCTAATTTAATTCAAGAAGATCAAAGTGCAGAACTTTTAGAAATCAGTTTTGAAATCGCTTCAGAATTTCCATTATCAAATAACGTGTGGCCGAGTGATATCTCGATCTATGTTAATGATATTAATGTTGCAACTTATACAGTCCCTGGAAATTTTTCAGACACTAGAGGGATTTATACACCAGATTGGTGGAATGATCGTTTTAGTCAGTATGGTTTACTAAAACATTTGCGCATCAACAAATTAGATACTGGGATCGATGGAGAGACTTATTCAGACGTGACCATTGATGACCTTTAATTGCACGAATCGCCTTTTATCAAATTGAAATTAGAAGTGGCTGCTAACGCAAATAACAAAGGTGGTCTAACCCTTTTTGGTAAAGGTTTCGGCAATCATAATCAAAACATTTCGATTAACACGTATTATTTAGACAGGTAATTATCTTTAGAAATCGAAAAGGAGTCATACAAAATGTCAATTTATTATCAAACAATCTTCAATCAAGTAGATGATTGGACATTTACTGATCCAGCTGAGCAAAACTATACGTTGAAGAACAAACAAGTAGTTTTTTCAAATAATAAGACCCATCAAGCCATTCTTTCAAACAGTCACTTTACTGATTTTAGCTTTTCTGTCGAGGTCCAAGTTCTCACTCCTTCAACCAATCAGACTTCCGCTTTGGGTGAGGCAGGGATGTTACTTAGAGTTCAAGAGAATGCAGATTTTGCTAGATATTATTTCGGTTTAGATATCGCGCAGCAACAAGTCATCTTTGGAAAATTTGAGAAACAGCAATCAGATTGGCATCAACTTGCTAATCGTAAAATGGCATTGGCTTATGAAAAAAGCTATCTTTTAACTGTTAATGTTTCAGGTGACCATATCCAATGCTTTGTCAACAAACATGCAGATAGCTTCCCTGTCGTCGATGTGCTGGATTCGCAATTTAAAGCAGGCACGATTGGTCTAGTTAGCCATTCGACAGAAACAGCTTTTAGTAGACTTTTTGTCCAAGCGTTTGAAACTGACCCAATCATTGGAGACACCTATCTAAACCCAATCATACCAGGAGTTGCCGATCCTGATGTTTTACTTCACAATGGAACTTATTATTTGTACCCTACCACAACAGATCGAAATGTCGGTGGAATCAAAGTTTATACTTCCACAGATCTAACAAATTGGACTAACCAAGGAATGGCAATGAAAGCTGGCGAAGATAATTGGGGGACGGAAGGTTTCTGGGCTCCTGATATTATTGAACGAGACGGGAAATTCTATATGTATTATACGGCAAACGAGCACATTTGTATGGCTGTCAGCGAATCTCCATTAGGCCCATTTATTCAAGAAGAATTTGGCCCGCTTCATGAAGATATTCAAGAAATTGACGCGCACGTCTTTAAAGATGATGATGGACAATATTACTTTTACTTCGTTCGTTTTACTGCCGGGAATGTAATCTGGGGCGCAAAATTAAATGATGATATGCGTTCAATCGATCAAAACACTTTAACAGAGTTACTCGTTCCTTCGCAAGAGTGGGAAAAAGATATTGCTCCGGTAAACGAAGGCCCTTATATGTTGAAAAAAGACGGTATTTATTACCTAACCTATTCTGGCGCCCATTTTGTTAGCCCGATGTACGGCGTTGGTTATGCGACAAGTACTCATCCATTGGGTCCTTATACAAAATATAAACAAAATCCTATCATGCAATCAAACGATATTGTACATGGTGCAGGACATCATGGCATTACTTTTTCACCAGACGGAACAGAAATTTTCATAGCCTATCATGTCCATTATGACTTAGAAAATGCCAATCCAAGAAAATTTGCAATCGACCGTGTTCGCTTTTCGACCGATGAATCTGGCAAAACCTTTTTAGAAGTTCATGGTCCAACCGTTACTAACCAAACAATCCCTTCAGGAGCAGTCAATGCCAATAATTTGATAGATATTTCTCCAATTGAAGAAATACTACTAGTAGCAAAGGATAGCACTATTGATACTATGTGTCTTCCAGCAACTGTAAAGATTCGAACATCTCAAACAAGTTTTATTGAGTCTATCGAAGCAAAAATCAATTGGAATGTCGAGGAGTTTGATCCTAACATTGCTACACAAACGATTAGCGGGGAAGTTGTTTTACCTGATGACATCAGCAATTTAGGCAATCAATCGTTGGAAGTTACAATAAACCTACAAACTGAGACATCAGTATAAAAATCATCACTTTTATGTACGTGTACGATTTAAAGTTTTTTTAAAGCGTTAAAATCATCACTTTTTGAAAACTTACTTTATCTTAAAACCACCCAAAAAGCCCGATGAATAAATCATCTGACTTTCTGGGTGGTTATTCATTTTCAAAAGATTTTTTAAAGTCTTTTAACTATGCGATAGTTTCAAAAGTATACGTTGTCCAAGTTTCAAACGTTTTATTTTTTTCTAACAACGGAGTGACAAAATTCGCTTCATTGATGGCATTTGGGAAGTATTGGGTTTCCAAACACATTCCTCCACGGTATTTATAAACTGAACTTTCTTTCCCTTGTGATTCAACAATAAAGTTTCCAGTATAAAGTTGAACACCCGGTAAATCTGTTGCTGTCTTCATGACAATTCCACTTCGATCACCTGTCAAAGTTGCGAATACCTCTGACTTTGTATCTAAAATAAAATTGTGGTCATAGCCTTTAGCGAAAACCAACTGCTCATAGTCTTCCTCGATATCTTGTCCAATTGTTTTACCAGTTGTAAAATCCATTGGCGTATCTTGCACAGGAAGGATTTCACCAGTTGGAATCGATTGACTATCGGTCATTGGTGTAAATTGACTGGCATCCATTTGTAAATGATGTGCTAAAATAGTACCACTTTGATGACCATTCAAGTTAAAGTAACTATGGTTCGTTGGATTAAATACAGTATCTTCACAAGAAGTTCCCACATACTTAATTAAAATTCCCTCTTCATTTAATTGATAAGTTACTTCCAATCTTAAGTCACCCGGATAACCTTGATCACCATCAGGACTATTCAAACCAAAGGTAATGCTATTTTGAGCTTCATCAATTGCTTTGACTTCCCAGACTCTTAATTGATAACCTTCTTTTCCACTATGAAGATTATTCATCCCATCGTTTTGAGCCAATTGATATTCTTTACCATTTAATTCAAAGCTTGCTTGGTAAATTCGATTGGCATTACGCCCAATTGTAGCTCCTAAATAAAGGTCATCATTTGCTTCATACTCTTCTAGGGTATCAAAGCCTAAGACAACATCTTGCAATTGTCCATCTTTATCCGCCACCCAAAGATTTCTTAAGGTTGCCCCAATATTACTGACAGTCATTTTCATTCCTTGTTTATTTTCGAAAGTGTATAAAAATACTTCTTCTCCTGTTTTTGCTACACCGAACTTTTCTTGTTTCATCTAGCAAATTCCTCTCTAATTCTTATTTTTGTTAGCGATACCACTGATATCTTTTAAAGTCAAAGCAACGAAGGAATCTAAAAACAGCAAGCTATTTTTAGATTCCTCCAAACAATCCTTATCGAAATAAAACGACCCAGAATTTTTATACGCTTATTTAATCAAAACTGTTTCTAAGCCAACTAATTTTGCCCAAGTTTCAATTTGATCAGATGTTAAGTTCAATGAAAGTACAGTATGGTGTCCGCCACCTGTTTCAATCCAAGATTTCACCCCTTTATGGAAATCCGGTTTTGGTGTCCACATTACACGAGCAACTGGTAAATTCGGCGCTTCTTCAGTAGGTTCAAATGCATCTACATCGTTAATTAATAGTTTGTAGTGTGTACCGAAGTCTGCCATAGAAACAACCACACCTGCACCAGCTTTACCATCAAAGACCAGACGAGCTGGATCTTCACGATCACCAATTGATAATGGTGAAACTAGAACTTTTGGTTTATTTGCAGCTAATGAAGGGTCTACTTCTAACATGTGTGATTGTAGAATTGCTTCTTTTCCAGCTGCTAATTCATACGTGTAATCTTCCATGAAGCCAGTATTTTGATTGTGTGACATAATTTTCATCAAGCGATCAATTGCTGCAGTTTTCCAGTCACCCTCACCAGCAAATCCATATCCTTGTGCCATTAAACGTTGAACAGCAAGTCCAGGTAATTGTTTCATACCGTAAAGATCTTCAAAGTTAGACGTGAACGCTGTATAGTTTCCAGCTTCTAAGAAACGGCGAATTCCGATTTCTTGACGCGCTTGAACTTTAACATGGTCTTCCCAAGTTGCTTGATCATAATCACCATAATCAAAATCATATAATTCTTTGTATTCAACAAACAATGCATCTACTTCTTCTTCTGTAACTGCATCTACGTATTGAACTAAATCACCAATACCAAAATAGTCAACTGTCCAACCAAATTGGATTTGTGCTTCAACTTTATCCCCTTCAGTAACACCAACATTACGCATGTTGTCACCAAAACGAGCAACTTTAATATTAAAACTTTCGTTATAACCAACAGCTACATCCATCCATTGACCAATTTGAGTTTGAACTGATTCATTTTCCCAATAGCCAACAACCACTTTATTTTGTTTTTTCAAACGAGCATTGATAAATCCATATTCACGGTCACCATGAGCTGCTTGGTTTAGATTCATGAAATCCATGTCAATTGTTGACCAAGGAATACTTTCGTTAAATTGTGTTGCTAAATGTAACAATGGTTTTTGTAATAATTTAGTTCCACGAATCCACATTTTTGCTGGCGAGAATGTATGCATCCAAGTAATTACACCTGCTACCTCATCGCGGTAGTTAATTTCTTTCATCACTTTTGTAATTGCATCTGCAGAAACAGCTAATTCTTGTAATACTACTGGATAAGGTAATTTTCCACTGTTATTCAAACCGTCCGCAATTGTTTGGGCGTTTTTCTTAACTTCTAATAAAGCTTCCTCTCCATATAAATGTTGTGAACCTACTACTAGCCAAAATTCTTTTTGTCCAATTTCTAACATGTCTATTCGCTCCTTAATTCTTTAATTATTTTTTATTTTTTTAATCTGATATAGATAAAACTTTACCGTTTTAATGTGTCACGCAATTATTTTTTTTGACCGTAATAAGCATCTTTCCCATGCTTACGTAGATAATGCTTGTCTAGTACTCTTTGCGGCAATTCTTCGGCAAAATGATTTAATTCACGGGCAAATAAATTCATTTTAGCAACCTCATCTAAGACAACAGCATTCACAACGGCTGCATCCGCATCTTTGCCCCATGTAAATGGTCCATGTCCGTGTAACAATACCGCAGGAACTTCCATCGGATTAATCCCACGTTCTTTGAAAGTTTCAACAATCAAATGACCTGTTTGTTCTTCATAACCTGCATCAATTTCTTCTTGAGTTAAGAATCTAGCACAAGGTACTGAACCATAAAAAGTATCCGCATGAGTCGTTCCCATTGCAGGCACATCTAAACCTGCTTGTGCCCAAATGGTTGCCCAAGTAGAATGCGTATGAACGACACCACCGATTTCAGGAAATTTTTTGTACAATACCGCATGAGTCGGTGTATCAGATGAAGGATTCAATTCTCCTTCTACGACATTTCCATCAAAGTCACAAACGACCATGTCACTAGCTGTCATTGATTCGTAGTCAACACCACTTGGTTTGATAACAAATAATTCTTTTTCTCTATCTACAGCTGAAACATTTCCCCAAGTAAATTTAATTAATCCATGTTTGGGTAAGTCTAAATTCGCTTGAAAAACCTCTTCTTTTAATTTTTCTAACAAAGCCTTTTCCTCCTACTTTAAATAATCAATTGCAGCTTGTTCAATTGGCAAACCATCTTCATAACGACGAATGAAACTTTCATACCCTTTTAAGTTTTCTTCAGTTGGATGAACGACAACACCTTGGCTATCACCAAAAACTTTATTTCTTAGGTAATCTTCTAATGAACTTTGTTTCGCTTCTTGTAAATATGCCGCTAGAATAGCAATTCCCCAAGCTCCACCTTCACCAGCAGTTTCCATTACAGTTACTGATGTTTCCATCGCAGCTGCTAAAATCCCTTGAGCAACTTTTGGTGTTTTAAAAATTCCACCATGACCAACTAATTGATCCACTTGGATACCTTCTTCTTTAAGAATTTCCATCCCGATTCGCATCGCACCAAACGCACTTGCAATGTGTGTACGCATAAAGTTTGCTAAATTAAAATTACTTTCAGGTGTACGGGCAAAAAGTGGTCTACCCTCACTCATACGAGTAATATTTTCACCAGAATAATAGCCATAAGCTAGTAATCCTCCACAGTCAGCGTCCCCTTCTAATGCTTTATTAAATAATGTTTCATATAGTTTGTCGGTACTGATTTCAACACCTAATGTATCCACAAATTCTCTAAACAATTTCATCCAACCATTAATTTCGGATGAACAGTTATTTGTGTGGACCATCGCGACTAAATCACCAACTGGTGTAGTTACCAAATCGATTTCTCGGTGTACTTTGTCCATTTCCTTTTCCAAGACGATCATGGCAAACGCAGAAGTCCCCGCCGAAACATTACCAGTACGTTTAGTAATACTATTTGTCGCAACCATCCCAGTCCCAGCATCTCCCTCTGGAGGACAAAGCGGAATTCCTGCTTGTAATGTTCCTGTTGGGTCTAATAATTTAGCACCAGCTTCTGTAAGTGAACCAGCTTCTTCACCAGCAACAAGGGCTTTTGGTAAAATTGCTGTTAAATCAATTGATAAGCCAGCATCTGATACTAAAGCTTGGAAAGTATCCAGTTTTGCTTGGTCATAATCTTTCGTTGTTGGATTAATCGGGAACATTCCAGATGCATCACCGACACCTAATACTTTTTGACCCGTTAATTGCCAGTGAACATAGCCAGCTAATGTAGTGAAAAAACCTACATCAGAAACATGTTCTTCTTTATTTAAAATTGCTTGATATAAATGCGCGATACTCCAACGTTGCGGAATATTATATTGAAAAGCTTCCGTTAATTTTTCTTCTGCTTCTTCAGTAATTGCATTACGCCAAGTTCTAAAAGGAACCAACAATTCATTTTTTTTATCAAATGCTAAATAACCATGCATCATTGCACTGAATCCGATAGATCCAATCGTAGTTAACTGTTCTCCGAATTTTTCTTTAACTTCAACTGCCATTTGACGGTAGCTTTCCTGTAATCCAGCCCAAACATTCTCCAATGAGTAGGTCCAAATGCCATCAACTAGTTGATTTTCCCATTCGAAACTGCCTGAAGCGATTGTTTCCAAACTAGAATCGACTAATACAGCTTTAATTCTGGTTGACCCTAGTTCAATCCCCAGTGCTGTTTTTCCATCTCTTATTTCTACCTGCTGTTTAACGATAAGTTGATCCATTCTTTCTCACGAACCTTTCTTATTGAATTCCCTTACATTTTAAAATATATGTACGTACATGTCAATGGAAAACGACAAAGATGTTCGGATACATTGATATTTTATTCTCGAGTTTTTTTAATAAATCGCTTCTCTACACAACAAAGTCTGCTATTGTCGACCGTGGGACCTACTGGAACCTTTAGTCTCCAGTCTACCAAGCTTCAAACTGTAACTAAGCGCTAAGTTACAGTAATTCACATTTGCTCCTTGACACGGTGACGTCGCAGCCATCGTTGTTTCGTTTCGCCAGCGTAATCCCCAAAAATAAAAATATCACTACTCGGCAAATAAGTTAAAAAGAAAAAATTGCTGTCTTTTTATGAATTTGCCTGTTCTGTATGAACGTGTTTCGTTTCACCCATGCGCAACGAAGAGAGCGGCTGCGTTGTCGCCGAGTAATGAATTCAATGTGAAAGCCAAATTGATTTGTTATTTGATGTGTGAAGCTTCAAAGCTGGAGACTATAGGCTCGAGGCGGTTCATATCCGACCTAAGCAAGACGCTTTCGAAATGAAGCGAAGTATATTGGTTCTATAATATTTAGTGTTGATGGAAAACTTTCTGGTTTTCTCTCAACACTTTTTTACTAGTCAAAAAAATAGAAAAGAGATATCCAACTTGATAAAATGTTAATCACCACAAAAAACATTCAAGAAAGGATATCTCCATGGATAATCATACTAGAAAATTGACTGGCTTAACAGATAAACATATTATTTTTGAAGAAAATTGGTTGGAGGAACAAACAATCGACGGACAAAGAACTTTTATCGTTCACGGAAAATTGACCTATATACCCACGTTCTGTCGGAAATGTGGCTGTAAAAACGAAGGACAAATCGTTAAAAATGGCACCCATCTCACTCGTTCACAACTCGTCCCTTTTCGTGGTAGAAAAACGATCCTACACTTGAAACGTTCTCGTTTTATGTGCAGAGAGTGCGGATCGACCTTCAATGCACAAACACCGTTGATTAAAGAAAAGCATCATCTGTCGAGAATTGATGTACAAGATTGCCAGAGAACTTAAAAAGAACCGTAGCCGGAAAGAAATCGCCGAAGACAACTTTGTCTCTGATGTGACAGCGATGCGGGTCCTGCGTTCGTTTGCCAATGAATTCAAGCCCAATTACAAGTACCTTCCTAGTGTTTTATGTATTGATGAATTTCGTTCATTGAATGCGTCCGATTCACCCATGAGTTTTATTTTTATGAACGGACATACGAATAAAATCATCGAAATTCTTGAAAGTCGCCGATTGGCTTTTTTAAAGACGTATTTTATGCGTTATTCACGTAAAGTTCGATTAAACATTCGCTATCTAGTCATGGACATGAATGCGCCTTATACCCAACAACGGCGCTGTGGAAGGAACAAACAATAAAATCAAGGTCATCAAACGTGTCGCCTATGGGTATCGCAATTTTCAAAACTTTCGAGCAAGAATCTATTTTATACAAGGATTGATTTTTAAAGAGTTTACTACAGAGACAAAAAATCAGATGGCTTTGACAGCCGCCTGATTTGATCTACTATTTTTTTATTTGGATTCATCAACACTATTTGACGAAGAGCCAGTATATTTTGGAAATAGATCGCATAGCACATAAAAACAGTATGTTAATTTGGAAAGAAATTTAAAAGAAGTCAACTCATCACTTAATATGATAAGTCAACTTCTTTCATTTAGTTCATATCAAAATACACTTTCGTATCTAATTCATCTTGTTTCAATTGCTCAATTAAGCCATTCACACTGGTAAAAGCAACTTGATCGCGTAAGAAGTGATGCCAACGAACGCTAACTTGTTCTCCGTAAATATCTTGACTAAAATTCAAGATATAAATTTCAATAGTTAATCTACGGCCTTTTTCAAAGGTATCATTTCGGCCAATCGAGCCCATTGCTGGATACCATTTACCGCCTACGAAGATTTCAGTAACATAGACACCTTCACGAGGCAGTCTGGTCGTACTTTTCGTTTTAATATTGGCTGTTGGAAACCCTAATGTTCTGCCACGAGCATCGCCATGAACGACTGTTCCATCGATTTCATACGTGTAACCTAATAATTGATTCACGTTTTCCATTTGTCCGCTATCTAAGTTTTCTCGGATGCGGGTTGAACTAATCTTCAGCCCCTCCAAGGTTTCTTTCTCCACGGTGACAATTTCAAAACGATCTTGTGCATACAATGGCAACTGTTCCATATTGGCAATATTTTTCGGTCCGTAAGTATAATCAAAACCTGCAACTACGTATGCTGCATGCAAATCAACCATATATTGATCCACAAATTCTTGTGGTTTTAAACTCGCAAAAGAAGAGGTAAATTCAATGACATACAGATAGTCAACTGCTTCTTTTTCCATTAGACGTTTTTTCTGATCTAAACTAGTCAGGTATTTCATCTGCTCAGGTTTCATTTTTTGAAAAACGATTGAAGGATGCTGGTTAAACGTCATAAGGGCTAATTTTAATCCTTTTTCTTTGGCAATTTTATAGCCAGTTTGAATGACTGTTTGGTGTCCTTGGTGAACACCATCAAAAAAACCTAAAACCAAAACAACATCTTCATTTGGTATCATCTCTTTTGTATAAGGATGATGAATTTCAATGACTTTCATACTTCTATTCTGCTCCTAACTCTGTCTGTAATACTTTTAAAGGTTTCACGATTCCTATTTGTTTATCGTGCGGTTGATAGATACTCACCACTTTATTTTGATAAAAAACTGCAAATGGTTCACTTGGTCTACTTTTTAATTTAAATTCCTCAAAAGGCAATCGCATCCCATTTTTTACTTTTAACCAAAGTTCCTCAGAAATATCGACTCTTAGAAAATCTTTGATACCAAACTCAATCGGTAAAAGGATTTCATCTAATCTTTCTTCCTCCATCGCTTTCGCTACTTCGCTCAAAGTGACAGCTTGCTCTTGAAAAAAACCACCACTTGCTGTACGTGTTAAATCGGACATATGTGCCGGTACACCTAAAAGTCTACCTGTATCCACTGATAACGTTCGGACATATGTGCCCTTTCCACATACCACACGAAATCGCCAACTTTGCACTCCTTCTTCTTGATTCCAAACAGGTTCTGTCAGACGTACAAATGATTCAATTTGAGCTTTGCGTTTTGGGCGTTCAACTGTTTCACCATTTCGCGCATATTCGTAAAGGCGTTTGCCATTTACTTTTACTGCCGAATACATCGGAGGTATTTGAATGATTTCACCGGTCAATTTTTCCATGGCTTGATCAATTTGTTCTGTCGAAAAAGGTTCAGTTATCGCTTGTCTTTCCACGATTTCACCCGATACATCCTCAGTCGTTGTCGAGAAACCTAACGTGATTTCTCCCTCATAAATTTTTCCTGCATCCGTCAAAAATTCAATTACTTTGGTCCCTTTTCCAATGCAAATTGGCAATACACCATCTACATCTGGATCCAAGGTTCCTCCATGACCAACTTTTTTCGTATGTAAAATTTTTCTTAATTTAAATACGCAATCGTGACTCGTCATGCCACGTTCTTTCCATAATGGTAAGATACCATCCATTTGGACACCTCAATTCATCTTTTATCGATTAATATATCGACAAATTTTTCCTCAATTATTATAACATAATGATACCTAAAGAAATAGGAATGAGATTGATTCATCCCATTCCTATCAATAATTACTCTTTATTCAAATTACGAATCATCTCATCAATTTTATTTCCATATTGAACAGATTGATCTAATTCAAATGTTAATTCTGGTGTTTTATAAAGAGTTAATTCATGACCTAATTCACGACGAACTAAACCAGTCGCTTTTTCCAATCCAATTTGAGCTTTTTCTTTTTCAGAAGCTAAGTCTGATAAAATGCTGTAATAGATGGTTGCTTGCTGCAAATCTCCTGTGACGTGAACATCAGTGATAGTCACATCTTGAACACGAGGATCACGAACTTTTTTTCTCAAGATTTGATTAACTTCTTTTAAAATCTCTTGAGCTACTCTACGATCACGATAATTGGCCATTAGTGGACCTCCTTGTGATTATTTTACTTTTATTTCTTCCATTACGAAACCTTCAATGACATCATCTACTTTAACATCATTAAATTTGTCAATCATCGCTCCACATTCGAAGCCTAGTTTTACTTCTTTAGCATCGTCTTTGAAGCGTTTCAAGCTAGCTAGTTCCCCTTCATAAATAACAATGTTGTCACGGATAACACGTACACCACTATCACGACGAATGAAACCATCAGTTACATAACAACCAGCAATTGTTCCAACTTTAGAAACTTTATACGTTTCACGAACGACCATTTGACCTGTAATTTTTTCTTCAAATTCAGGATCAAGTAATCCTTTCATCGCTGTTTCAATCTCTTCAATTGCTTTGTAAATAATACGGTGTAGACGAATATCTACTTTTTCAGAATCTGCTTGTTGTTTCGCTTGAGGTGTCGGACGAACGTTAAAGCCAATGATAATCGCATTACTTGCTGCTGCTAAGGTAACATCACTTTCATTTACCGCACCAACTGCTGAATGAACAATATTTACACGTACTCCCTCAACATCAATTTTTTGTAGAGAAGCAGCTAAGGCTTCAGCCGAACCTTGTACGTCAGCTTTGATAATAACGTTAACTTCTTTTAATTCGCCTTCTTTTAGACTTTCAAATAGATTGTCTAAAGTCACACGAGAGTTTGAAGAGCGTTGTTCGATCATTGCACGTTTTGCACGTTCTTCACCCGCAGCACGAGCTGTTTTTTCATCTTCAAAGACAACAAAACGATCACCTGCTTGAGGAACATCATTTAACCCAGTAATTTCAACTGGTGTAGCTGGTCCTGCTGTTTTATCACGACGACCTAAGTCATTGGTCATTACACGAACACGTCCGTAAGTATTCCCTACAACAATTGGATCACCAACATGCATCGTCCCTTGTTGTACTAATAACGTAGCAACTGGCCCTTTTCCTTTATCTAAGCGTGCTTCAATAACTGTTCCGATTGAGTTTTGAGTCGGATCAGCTTTTAAATCTTCTACTTCAGCAACTAATAGAATCATTTCTAATAGTTCTTCGATATTTTGACCAAATTTGGCTGAGATTTCAACAAAAATTGTATCTCCACCCCATGATTCAGGAATCAATTCATGTTCACTTAATTCTTGCATTACGTGTTGAGGATTTGCTCCCGGTTTATCAATTTTATTCACAGCTACAATAATTGGCACTTTAGCCGCTTTCGCATGGTTAATTGCTTCGATTGTCTGAGGCATCACACCATCATCAGCTGCTACTACTAAAATCGTAATATCTGTAATACTTGCACCACGGGCACGCATACTTGTAAAGGCAGCATGTCCAGGAGTATCCAAGAATGTAATTGGTTTACCATCAATATCAATTTGATATGCACCAATATGTTGAGTAATCCCGCCAGCTTCACCACTTGTTACACGAGAATTACGCAATGTATCTAGTAAAGTTGTCTTACCATGGTCAACGTGACCCATAATTGTTACAACCGGTGGACGAGAAACTAGATTTTCTTCTTTTAACTCTTCTGGTTCAAAGAATTTATCAATATCTGCGATATCCACTTGTACTTTTTCTTGAGCTTCAATTCCGTAATCAGTTGCTAATAATTCAATCGTATCTTTATCCAATGGTTGGTTTTGATTAACAATTACACCCATCATAAAGAGTTTTTTAATGATTTCAGCTGGCTCACGATAGATTTTTTTAGAAATATCAGCTACGTTCATCCCATCCGTATATTCAAGAATTTCAGGTAATTCACGGAATTTACGTGCTGGTACAGCCGGTTTATTAGATTGTGGTTGTTGTCTACCTTTTTTACCACGTTTGTTGAATTTATTACGGTTTTGATTTCCACCAAAATTGTTGTTGCGATTTTGATAGTTATTGCGACCACGATTTTGGTTATTTTGAGTTTGACCACCTTGATTTTGTCCTGAACGATTTTGATTATTTTGTACTTGACCACCTTGATTTGAGCGGTTTTGATTTACGTTCGTATTTTGGTTCGAACGTTGTTGGTTCGTATTTGTATTTTGAGCTGAACTATTTTGATTTGTATTCGCGTTTTGAGGACGATTTTGATTTTGTTGTCCCGCTCCTCTTGGTTGACGATTTTCTTGATTATTTGATCGTTGTTGTGGACGGTTTTGGTTTTGTTGTTGACCTACTGGACGATTCTGATTTTGCTGTTGACCAGTTGGACGATTTTGTCCTTGTCCTTGACGGTTTTGATTTTGTTGTCCACGTTGTTCTTGATTCCCACGACGATTATCTTGATTATTTGGATGATTTCCTTTTTGATTTCCACTTTGGTTTTGACGGTTTTGGAAGTTAGGATTATTTCGTTGCGTTTGGAATTTCTTTTCATTTGTCTTTTGGTTTACTGGTTTTTGGGATGCTGGTTTGTTTGATTGCGGTGCACCTCCGCCTAGTTCTTGACGTAGTTTTTTCTCCTCACCATCTGAGATTGCTCCCATGTGATTTTTTACATCATAGCCTAGTGACTGTGCTTTCTCGACAATCTCTTTACTTGATTTATTAATTTCTTTTGCAAGTTCGTATACTCTTTTTTTCCCCATGCAATCACCTTCCTAACCTAATATTAATTCCTCAATTCTTTTAGCGAATCCACTATCTAAAACGCCAACTACCATTCGTGATTTCCCAATGGCTTGACTTAATTCATCTGAATGGAATACATCTAAACAAGGAACTTGATAAAAAGAACTTTTGTCTTTTAATTTTTTCTGTGTGTTTTTACCGGCATCATGAGCAATTAAAACAAGTTTTGCTTTTTGCATTTTAACTTCTTTTACAGTCATTTCTTCTCCGGTAACCAGTTTACCAGCACGCATTGCTAGTCCTAACATATTTAATGCTTTCTGTCTATTCATTGTCAAATAACTCTCGACGGGCTTTTTGATGTGTTACATAATCTAATAATTCTTGGTAAAATTCATCTGTCAACTTCGCTTCCAATACACGGTCTAAAATGCGTTTATCCCATGCTAATTGAGCTTCTTCAGGTTCCATTGCAATATATGCTCCGCGGCCAGGCTTTTTGCCTGTAGGATCAATTGAAACTTCCCCTTCTTTAGATCGAGCGATTCTTAAAAGATTCTTTTTAGGAATCATTTCACCAGAAACGACTGATTTTCGTAAAGGAATTTTTCTTTGTTTCATCAGAATCCCTCCAGTTATTAATCTTCCACAGATTCTGTCTCTTCATCTAAGAAGATTTCATCTGTTTCAGCTTCTTCATTGTCTAATTGCGCATAAAAGTCTTCCATGTCAGACTCAGATTTAATATCAATCTTGAAACCAGTTAACTTAGCAGCTAAGCGCGCATTTTGTCCTCTTTTACCAATTGCTAAAGATAATTGATAGTCAGGTACGACTACCGTACAAGCTTTTGGATTTTCAAGATCAAAAATAACATCACTTACTTCAGCAGGATTTAAAGAATTTGCAATAAAGACAGCTGGGTCTTCATTCCATTCAACGATATCCATATTTTCACCTTTTAATTCATTAACTAAGGCTTGAACACGTTGACCTTTTGGACCTACACAAGTCCCTACTGGATCAATATTTGCATCATGAGAACGAACAGCAATCTTCGAACGATCACCTGCTTCACGAGCAATACTTACGATTTCTACAATTCCATCATACACTTCTGGTACTTCTTGTTCAAATAAACGACGTAGTAAATCTGGATGACTACGACTAACAAAAACTTGTGGTCCTTTTGAAGTGTTTTCTACACGAGAAACATAAACTTTGATTCGATCATGCGGTTGATAAAATTCGTTTATCATTTGATCTTGCTTAGATAAGACTGCTTCAATTTTGCCTAAGTTTACGTAGATATAACGATTGTCTTGTCTTTCAACAATTCCTTGCATAATATCTTTTTCATAGGCACTAAATTCGTTATAGATGATACTACGCTCAGCTTCACGAACTCGTTGTAAAATAACTTGTTTTGCTGTTTGTGCAGCAATTCGCCCAAAATCTTTTGGTGTTACTTCAAAACGAATAGTGTCCCCAATTTCATAAGCTGGATTAATAGTCATCGCTTCTTTCAATGAAACCTCTAGCTGAGAATCCATGACTTCTTCGGAAACTTCTTTCACTGCATAAACATGAATGTTGCCTTTCTTTTGATCAAATTCAACTTCCACGTTTTGTGATTGTCCGTAATGACGTTTATAAGCAGAAATTAACGCTGCTTCTAACGCTTCGATAACGATTTCTTTAGAAACTCCTTTTTCAGCTTCTAAAGCATCTAATGCGTTTAACATTTCTTTACTCATTGTCTTCGATTCCTCCGTATTTAAAATTGAATAGCTAGACGAGCTTTTGCGATATTTTTACGTTCAACGGCAATTTCTTTTTCTCTTGTCTTAATCTTGATTTTTAAAACAAGCTCTTCTCCATTAAGAGACTGTAAAATACCTTCGTAAATTTTTTCTCCGTCTAATGGTTGATATAAAGAAACATGAATATATTCTCCGATTGCTTTTTCAAAATCCGTTTCTTTTTTTAGAGGACGTTCGGCCCCTGGAGAAGAAACTTCCAAAAAGTATGCTTGAGGAATCGGATCAGGATCAATCGTATCTAGTTTTTCGCTTAAGTGTTCACTAACAAACGCACATTCTTCGATATCAATTCCACCATCTTTGTCAATAAAAAGTCGAAGAAACCAGTTCTTGCCTTCCTTGACAAATTCCACTTCAACTAATTCAAAATTTTGCTCCTCCAAAATTGGAGTTACTAAGTCTGTTACGGTTTCCACAACAGTACTCAAATTTTATCGCCTCCTTCATGTCTACTAGAAAAGTGCTTTTCATTCCATTAAAAAGAGTGAGGGAATTTCTGCCCTCACTCACCTCTAGTATCATTACATTTATTAATATAACACATTTTTCATGCTGTTTCAAGTTACTCGCGTTTTCATCCCACCATTTCATAATTAAGCAGACATCTTTACAGTTCATTTTAAATAGATATTGAAACTTCCAGAATAAAACTACGCAAACGTCCTTGTTGTGTGAGAACGCCACGAGCCTCTCTCAGAGTCTCTTAGGCTGCTGACGTTCAAACTCTGACTAAGTGCTAATCGCACTTAGTCAGAGTAATTCATTCAGCTCTTTAACACACTACAAGGATGTTTTCTTCGTTTACTCTTCCAGTTTCTGAATCATGAGTAAAAAATAGAAGTTCCATTAAAAAATGGTCTCATCACTAGCATTGGAAGTAGTGCTTTTCTACTTCCTACGAGGTGCTTGAACGCCAAAAGCTCTGAGACTCCTAAGAAGGAAGCTCAGAGCGGTCTCTGATAGTGGATATATTTTTCGGACAGTTTTTTTACTCAATTAAAAACTGTTGAAATTAAACGTGGTAGCCAGCCAGAACTTTCGAAGTCCAAGGGTGCTTGATTAGGAAAATAAAGCCACATTCGATAAGCATAAACGGTCATGACGACTCCAAATAAGTTTCCCCAAAAATAATTGGAGTGATAAATTTTACTAATTATTTTTTGTTTACGAAATATGACGATTCCAAAAACAATGGGGACAAGCCAAAATAATGGATGATAATAAAAAGCCTCGTGGAAATTTCCTGAAAAGAAATGTGTGAACGCTCTAGTCATTCCACATCCCGGACAAGGAATTCCCGTGATTAATTTAAAAATACACATTAGTAATCAGTCCATTCATCATCTTCATCACTCATATGTGATTCAGTTTGATAAACAACTTCTTTCGGCTCCTCTTCAACATACATCGCTCTTTCCCACAATAGATTTAAATCAGACTGTAGAATCGCTACATTTATGATTCCTAAGCCAAAAATGGCTAATAAAATGAATAATAGTTTATTATCGGTAATTGCTGAATAGCCTGTATCAGCTTGGGCTTGCATTAGTTGCTCATTCATACGGTACCACCAATAAATTTGATACAAGCCCCCCGTTATAATAGTCAGTACCACCGCTAAACCTGGACTAACACGATAGTCATCAGTGTACTCATTTAATTCTCTCGTTGTTTGGTATAACCATACAAAAAAATAAATGCCACAAGTTATAAATGGCAAAACCAATACCATAAAAATTGATTTACGTTGGCCAATAAAACGTTGATTTCTCATCTTCCACTCTCCTCATTTATACCCAAAACTTTTAAACTCTTTCCAAAAGTATTTTTTATAAGTATACAACGAAATGAGTCAGATGATAAGAAAATAGACAGAAAATTTATTCTTTAGAAAAACGATGTACATTTCCATAATTCATATCATTAACGATTTCTACTGAAAAATCACTTAGATTATAAACAACGGACCACTCCGTTTGCCATTCACCATTCCATTCAATTTTAACTGCTTCCAAAAGATTCATTGCTTGGTTTGAATCAAGCGTGTGCTTGTTATCAGTTAATGTTTCTTTTAAAGTTGCATAACGATCATGACCGATACCTACTTCAAAGTCTTTTCCTGGAGATAATTGAAAATTGGTTGCCATGTTGGTTTCTACAATATTCATTTTTTGTTCTGCCCAATCGACGACTACCGCTTCTCCCGATGCATCAGCGATTAATAAATGATACGGCATCCCTGCAGAAGAGTGCATATCATAAGCTTCTAACAAAGCCACAGCTTCTTGAGTAGTTGCAGCTTTGTCTAGTAACATTCTTACAGCAACCGTCGTGATAATATTTGTTTTCCCAGTACCTTGTTCAGTTGGTTCAGTTTGTAATTCTAAAACCGACACACTCAAGCCTTTTTCATTCACACCATCCACACTGCCATAAGGTGCAGCTAAAATCGAAAGTTTGCCAATCAGTGTTTCTGGCATCGTGTCCGTTTCTTCTGAAACACCTAAATGCGCTAAATTAGTCATTGAATAAGATTTGTAGTCACCTTTAGGTTCTGTATAAACTAAAATTGCTCTAGCTTTCGCATAATCAAAATTTCTGCCTACTAATTGTTGACCATCAGGTATCGTCACTGCAAAAGCGCTACAACCAAATAGATGTTCATTGGTTTCAATTGGATATCCAAAAAAAATCTTCTTAGAAACAATGTCTTCCAATTCCTTAACATTGCTGACACCCTGTTCTAATACTTCATCCAATTTGTAATCAAAATGATAATCAACACTGTATAAATCTCCTTCAACCTGCTTAATGGAAGAGATCGTTTTTAATCGAGAAAACAATACTCCTACAATAATAAATACAATTCCAGAAATTCCCCACAAAGTTCTTTTTAACCATTTGTTCATTTAGCTAATTCCTCCGTTTTCTTTGATATATTTATTGTAATATCTCCTAGTCATCAGATACAATGTTCAATAAATAGATAAAGCTTCGGATAACCGACATATAGTCTGGTTATTGTCGGAATAGAACTAATTTTTTCTAAAGAAAGGAAAAAAGATGACTAATACAAATGATCGTCGCGTAAAAAAGACAAAAAAGCTCTTACAAGAAACGCTGGCTACACTGCTTATTGAAAAAAATGTCCATAATATTACGATTAAAGAACTGACTACCAAAGCAGATGTTCATCGTTCTACTTTTTATGCCCACTACGAAGATATCTACGATTTGTATAATGAAATAGAAAATAATGTGATTTCAGATTTGAGTTGGTTAATTGAAACAAATTTTTCTCTTGATTTAAATGTCTACTATCAAATTCTTTTTGACTATGTTTATCAAAATAAAAAGTTTTGCAAAATGCTTTTTAGTAACCATGTTAATCCAAGTTTTTCTGATCGACTATTAGCACTTTTTAAAGATGCTTGTTTAAAAAGCTGGCAAACACTCTTAAATAAAGAAGCTGCATCTGAGGATCTAGACTATCTTTTACACTATCACCTTCAAGGGTGTTTTTCTGTGATTCGTAAATGGGCAGATACTGATTTTTCCTATTCAAAAGAAAAAATCACTCGTATCATTTCTAAGATTGATAAGGCAATCGCTGAATAACTAGTTAAAGAAATCGAGTAAAAATACAAAAAACAATAAAATGACTTTATAAAATATTGGACGTATGAATCAAAAATGATTCATACGTCCAATTAACGTTGTATTTATCAAAACCATTGAATTGTTTGTGAGCAATGATTAAGTACTTGTTTGTTGCTATTTATTACAATTAATAAAACTTCTAACTCCACTGGTTATGCCAAATGACAAATAAGTTGTCATAATTAGCACGCTAGATAAATTATCCGTCCACTTTCCATCGACATAGATATGATAATTTTCAAGTCTAATCAGATTGCTAGCTTCCATTACTCCCAAAATAATAAACACCAAACTACTTAGTGCCATAGTACCTACCGAACGATCATAAGCATCGGTGAGGATAAAATAGTTAATGACTATCATAATTGGAATAACTAGAATGATCGAAAACACTACACTCATTGATTCAAAATAACGCATCAATTCACTATCTTGAGCAATAGAAAAGAAAAAAATTAAAGCTGTCATTACAAAAAATCCAATTCGGTAACCTTTCAAACGTGCATAAAGTTGTCGTTCATCAAATTTTAATTCCATCTATACATCCTCCCAAAATAATTCATCCAAGGTTTTTCCCAGAGCTCTACAAATATTCAAGCATAATTTAATCGTAGGATTATACTTCCCTTTTTCGATTGCACCAATTGTCTGACGGGTGACCCCAATTAACTGGGCTAAATCGGCTTGGGTTAGACCTTTTTCAATTCTAGCTGCTTTTAACTTTAAATTTTTCATGGAATCACCTCTCATTACTATGGTAAATTAAATATTCCTTTATGTCAAGTATATTTAACATTAAGCAATATTTAACTGTCTTTTTATAAAAAAAGAACCTTCAACAAATTTGAAAGTTCTTTATAAAACCTTATTAGCTATCCTTTGGGAATGTATGTTTTTACTGATTCTGCTAAATTTCGTACATTTCTAGTCTGAACATAAATTGTACCTGAACCATTAAACTCATTGACAATTCCTTCGCCAGAAGTAAAGCCAAACATACCTGAGGCAATTCGAATTTGATAATCTAAATCTGAAGTCCAAGCTAAAACATGCTCATTATCAACAGTTATTGGTTTCCCTGGTTCAACAGTCAATTCAACGATGTCTCCAAAACTTGAAATGAGTAAATCACCACTTCCAGAAGTTTCCATGACAAAAAGTCCACCTGTTCCAGCAAACAAAGCTTTTCCAATGTCTTGTCGAACCATTCGGTAATTGACGGTAGCATCTGATGCAAGATAGGCTCCGGTATTTAGACGGTAATGTTCAAATCCAATATCTAACTTTTGAATTTTACCAATATTACTTGGTGCCACTGCCAATTCAGCATCATTACTTAAAGCAATAGCATCAGTAATAAACATCGATTCACCAGAAGTGATTGACCGGCCAATCGCTGATACTAAGCCACCTAAGCCAGCTCGATTGTTGCTATTCATTCTACCTTTAATTTCAATATTCCGATGATATGCCATTGAACCTCGCTCAATATTAACTACTTCACCTTGTTTCATATTAATTACTGCCATTGGATAAGCAGTTCCACCTGTCAATTCAACTTCCATTTCAATCCCTCCTAATGTTTAATTCCAGCTTTATTATAACTTGTTTTTAATAAAGCGAATAAAAAAAGAACTACAATATAAGTTTTAAAAAACACATCCGAATGATAGAAAATGATTATGAATATCATTTTATTCCAAATTAAATTCTATCTTGTTCGGATATATTTTTTAATTATATCATAGTTCTTTTAGTGATTATCGGCTATAGTTTTTAACATCCAAGACGATTGCTTCAACGAAATCATTTAGTCCTTGAACATTTGTTTCTTTGCTACCATAACGACGAATATTTACTGTTTCGTCAGTCATTTCTTGGTCACCTACAACGATTTGATAAGGAATTTTTTGTGTTTGAGAGGCACGAATTTTATAACCCATTTTTTCGTTACGATCGTCTACTTCAACACGAATACCTTTCGTTTGTAACAACTCTTTTACTTGATACGCATAATCGCTGTGCGCCTCAACTGAAACAGGAATGATTGTTGCTTGAATTGGTGCTAACCAAGTCGGGAAAGCTCCCTTATACATTTCTGTTAAATGAGCAACAAACCGTTCCATTGTTGAAACGATCCCGCGGTGAATAACCACTGGACGATGGTTATTTTCACCATCTTCTCCTACATAAGTTAAGTCAAAACGTTCAGGTAACAAGAAGTCCAATTGAATCGTAGACAAAGTTTCTTCCATTCCTAAAGCAGTTTTTACTTGAACATCCAATTTAGGTCCGTAGAAAGCTGCTTCACCTTCTGCTTCAAAGTACTCTAACTCCAACTCATCCATCGCTTCTTTTAACACTGTTTGAGCGTGGTTCCACATATTATCATCATCAAAATATTTTTCGGTATTTTTTGGATCACGATAACTCAAACGGAAGCGATAATCTGTTAAATTAAAGTCTGCATAAACAGAAGTCATTAAGTCCAAAGTACGTTTAAATTCATCTTTGATTTGATCTGGACGAACAAAAGTATGTCCATCATTTAAGGTCATTTCACGCACACGTTGTAAACCAGATAATGCACCTGATTTTTCATAGCGATGCATCATTCCTAGTTCGGCAATACGGATAGGCAATTCACGGTAAGAATGGATGTCATTTTTATATACCATCATATGATGTGGACAGTTCATCGGACGCAAAACAAGTAATTCGCCATCTCCCATATCCATTGGTGGGAACATGTCTTCATGATAATGGTCCCAGTGACCTGAACGTTTGTAGAATTCTACATTTGCCATTACTGGTGTGTAAACGTGTTGGTAACCTAAGCTAATTTCTTTATCAGTAATATAACGTTCAATGGTACGACGTATAGTAGCACCTTTTGGCAACCAGAATGGTAATCCAGAACCAACTTCAGGAGAAAGCATAAATAATTCTAATTCTTTTCCTAATTTACGATGGTCACGTTCTTTAGCTTCTTCACGCATACGGATGAATTCTTTTAACGCTTTTTTATCAAAAAAGGCTGTACCATAAACACGTTGCATCATATGATTGTCAGAGTTCCCTCTCCAATAAGCTCCTGCCACGGATAATAGTTGGAAAATTTGAATACGACCAGTCGATGGTACGTGAGGGCCACGACATAAGTCAACAAAGTCTCCTTGTTCATACGCAGTAATCACTTCATCTTCTGGTAATTCATTGATTAACTCTTCTTTATATGGATCTCCCGCAAATAAATCTAGGGCTTCTTCTTTTGTTAATACACGGCGAGTGATAGGGTTGTTCTCTTTGACGATTTTCATCATTTCCGCTTCAATGGCTGGTAAATCTTCCGCAGTTACCGCATGTTCCCCATTATCTGTATCGTAGTAAAAACCAGTTTCGATTGCTGGTCCAACACCAAAATGGATACTTGGATACAAGCGACGCATCGCATTTGCCATTAAATGAGCTGTCGAGTGACGTAATAAAGCTAAAGCATCCCCATGATCTGGAGTAACGATTTCAATTGAACCATCTTCGGTAATTTCACGATCTAAATCAATCAATTCTCCATTTAATTTACCCGCTAAGGCTTTTTTTGCTAAACTTTTAGAAATGCTTTCAGCAATTTCTTTGGTTGTAATTCCAGATTCAAATTCTTTGACTGCACCATCTGGAAAAGTTATTTTTACCATGTTGTTTCCTCCTATGATTTAAAATTACTGTTTTTTAATTTTGTTGAGAGAAAGTACTATTCATTTGTCATTACTTCTAAAAATAATGACAAAAAAAGCCCTAGTATCATATAACGATACTAGGACGAATAATCGTGGTTCCACCTAATTTTAAGCATAAGTATGCTCCTCAAGCGCGATAACGGGGCGACCGCTTTTGTTTCAACAAAAGTTTCGAAAGTGGTCATTCCTTGGTTTTCTTCTGGAAAAGTCTCAGCCTAGCTTTTCCTCTCTTATCGAAGACTCTCAAGTGCAGTTGTCTTTCTCATCAATCAAATATGAATTCATTTAAACACTTCTTACAGAAAATTGCAAGTAAGAAATCATTTTATTTCCATTCACCATTATTTCCATAAGTTCCTTTTTTCATTTCGTTAATAATTACGTGGATATTTTCCTTTGGCGCTCCACTTGTTTTGTGAACCGCATCCGTAACTTCTTTCATCATTGCTTCTAACTGTTCTGGCTTTCTACCTTCTAATAACTCAATATGGACAAATGGCATCTTTTTTCCTTCTTTCTTTCATTTTATTAACAACAGTATACCTTGAGAAATACAAAAAAAGTAGCCCTCTTAGTAATCATATTTAAAAAATGCCACTGCACTTCCTTTATCTGCAGAAATAAAGCCACATTTTTCATAAAAATGTCTGACATTGGGTGCCTCATCAGTCATCAAGACTTTTTGTCGAACCTCTGGATATACGGCTAATAATCGATCAACCAATTCCTTACCAATTCCTTGATTTTGATACTCTGGCAAGAGCAACAAATCCTGTACATATAAAATCGTTTCACCATCACCAATACCTCGAATTAATCCGATTAGTGTTTGCTCATGCCAAGCAGTAATTACTTTTAAAGACTGCTCAATCGCTCGTTGTAGTTTTTCTGGATCTTTGGTATATGTCGTCCAGCCGACACTTTCATACAAAGCAAGCAACAAGTGCTTCTTAATTGTTTGTACTTCTTGATAATTGATCATTCATTTACTCCTTCTGACAATTTTTCTAAAAGATATTCTTGTAACACAACGGCATGATTATGATCTTCATCTTTAGCACCATAAAGTAAAGTGACATTGTCTTGCTCCAACCATTTGTAGATTTGCTCTAGAAAATTAGGAAACTGTTCATTTTGCTGTAGCTCTTTGCCGTAAGCCTTACAAAACCATTGAAATTTTTCTGGTTGATGATTAAATTTTTTTCTGATTTCCGCACTAGGAGCAATCTCTTTCGCCCAATTAATTATTTCTATCTTTTCTTTAGAAACTCCTCTTGGCCAAAGACGATCCACTAAAATCCGCTTGCCATCTGTTAGAGCCACTTTTTCGTAGGCTCTTTTTATCTTTATTTCAGTCACCTAATCATCTCCTTAAACATATCATGCATCACCTTGAATGGTCCCCATCCTAAAAATAATCCTACTAAAAGAAAAATAAAAATCAGGATATATATAGTTTATAACAGAAGCTATTTTTAATCCAAAAAGCATATCACCAAACCAAAAAAATCCAAATTATCTATAAAAGATAGTTTGGATTTTTTACTTATTTTTTTCGATTTGCCAAAGCTAATCGAATGGTTTCATTAACTAGCTCTGATTGGGCATCAATGACTGGATATTGACTGTGGTGTGTCTCCTCTTGGATAAGCGACAATTCTGTACATCCTAATAAAATCACATCACAATTAAATTCATTCAACATTTCTTTGAGAATTTCATCAAATAATGCTTCGTTTAGAAAGTTATTTTCTTTAATATCACGATAAATCAGTGTCATTACTTTTTCTTGTAATAATTCATCGGGTTCAACCACTTCAATATTTTCGTAACGATTTAATTCATTTCGATAAATTTTTGATTGAATAGTTCCAGTTGTTGCCAAAACACCTACTCGAATAGCTTGATTCAACTCCGCATAATTTTTTTGAACGGCAGTTACTGCTAATCTGGGCATATGAAGAATTGGAATCTCGGTTGTTTGACTTAATTCATCATAAAAATGATGGGCAGTATTACAAGTTAAGACAAAAAAGTCCGGTTTTAATGCTGAGTATTGAACCAAATCTTCTTGTAGGACTTCCAACGGACTTTCATCAGACTGGCCTAGAATGAATTTTGTTCGGTCAGGTACCGTCGCATGATTTACAAGTAAATAATTTAGATAATCTTGATCTCTTTGGATAGGTGTTCGTTTATTCAATACGTGAACAAAACTTTCTGTTGCTAATGTTCCCATACCACCCAAGACTGTAAAAAAGTTTTTCATAAGCATCTATTTCTTTCTAAAATGTTCTCGATAACGAGCGATGTATTGATAGAAAATATGATTTACCAATAAGTAACGTTTAACATTCATATCTTTATCATAAAAAATAGTCGAGCCATATTGTTTGTTTTTCAAATACGACATGGCTGACTCTTTATCAGAACCATCTACAATATATTTTTTTAAAATTCTTTTTGGCACACCAATCCACAGCTTGTTGCTTTTCCCATATTCTGTATTGGTGAATGGAACTCCTAATACGTAGTCCTCCACTAAATATTTGGCTAAATTATAGCCGCCCAAAGTAACGTAAAAGCTACTTCTTCCTTGTCTTAGATTAATTTCAAATAGTTTGTATTCGCCATCTCGTTCATCATATTTCATATCAAAATTAGCAAAACCAACATAATTAATTTTCTCTAGAAAATCTTTAATTTTTTGATAAATTACCTCATTGTAATCTGGCATAATTGCTACATAATTCCCTACTGCTTCAGGGGTTGGATCTTCTAACAATGGATGCCCTAAACACATCATACGCACCTGATGATTTTGATCAACATAGGCATTTAAGACCCGCATTCTAGAATCGTCACCAGGAATGAAATTTTGACAGATCATCTCTGATTGATAACCTTGTGCATAAATTTTGCTTAGAATATTTTGGACTTCTTCAAAATTAGAAAGCATGTACGCTTTTTTTCGACCAGCAAATTGAATATCCAAATACTCCACACTATTCGCTGGTTTTAAGGCAACCGGATAATCAAAAGGAATCTCTACATTTCCTGCTTCAAAATCTTCTTTTGTAACAATTAATGTTTCGGGATAAGGTAATCCATAGTTCTCGCAAGTTTCATAAAATGTTACCTTGTTAGAAAGTAACTCTTGGATATTTTCACTTACCGTAGGACAAATAAATGTTTCCGAAAGTTCTTCTTTAAAATGCGTGACCAATTCTGTGTAAACATCTCCACAAGGAACTAGCAAAAGCTTTCTAGAATCGTCTTGATATTTTTTCATCAATAGTCGCATCGCCTGAATAAATCCCTCGGGTTCATCAAAATTTGGATGAGGTGTGACATTGACAATCTTACTATATTTGGTTGGTGAAAGAAGTGCAGCACTATGCGCTTCTGAAACAATTCCATATTCTTCATGGAATGATCGAGCCATACCATAAACATTGATATCACTCCCCAATAAAATGGGTTGAAATTGTTCGTTGATATTTTCCTTCACTGTGAAACCTCCAACTCTACTTAACTGTTCTTTGTAAAAAGCCAGTCTTATTGTATCATAACTTACTAATAGTTAAAGTATCTTAACTATGCTCGTTAATAAAATAAATTTGATACCAAACTAGGAAAGAATAGATTGTCCATATTTTACGACGTTCATCAATTTCTCTAGCATAATTTTTGTCTAACAATTCTAAAACTTTTTCTTGATCAAAAAACTCAGACACAAAATTAGACTCAAAGACTTGGCGAACTTGTTTATAAAATTTTTCTTCATGCAACCAATCTTTAATGGGCACAGGGAAACCTAATTTTTCTCTATCTGCCCATTCATCAGGTAAATGACGATTGGCAGCTTTACGGAAAGCATATTTTGTATTTTCTGCATTCATCAAATATTTTACAGGTATTCTTTCTGCTAACTCCATCATTCGAATGTCTAAAAGAGGTGTCCGTGCTTCCAATGAATGGGCCATTGTCATTTTATCCGCCTTCAATAAGATATCTTTTGGCATCCATTGATGAATATCTAGATATTGCATTTTTTTCACTTCTGGTAAATCAGCAACTTTTTGATATTGCTTCGTTGCAATTTCTCCCACTGTCTCACTTTTACGAAATCTTGGCTGTAAATATTGATCCGCCTCATTTTCTTCAAATACAAAAGCTTGACCAATAAAGAAATCTTCCGCTGGTGCTAACGATTTATACAGGTGTAGACTACCTTTAAAGTTTGGCATTTTTTTAATTGTTCGAGCTAAACGATAACGTGATTTTTTCGGTAATTTTTTTAACTTTTCTGCAAAAACACGAATCGTTTTAGATTTCGTTGCAAAACCATAATCGGTATATCCCGCAAATAATTCATCTGCTCCCTCTCCTGAAAGAACAACTGTTACTTGCTCACGAGCTAACTTAGCTAAAAAATATAGTGGTACACAAGAAGGATTAGAAGAAGGCTCATCTAAATGATATTGAATATTCGGAAAAGCTTCAAAAGCTTCTTCACTTTCAACAACTTTCGAGAAGTTTCTTAAACCTAGTTTGTTCGTTAATTTCTTCGCTTCATGGGATTCATTATAAGACTTGTCACCAAAACCAATTGAAAACGTATAGTTTGGTTTGCTAACTGACGTAACAAAACTTGAATCTACTCCACTAGATAAAAACGTTCCTAATTTTACATCACTAATCGAATGGGCAGCAACTGATTCTTGGACTGCCTCATCAATCAAATTAATTGCTTCTTCCAAGCTCATATCTTCTTCAGAAAATTCAGCATCCCAATATTGAGTAAGCTCTAATTCACCATTTCTAAGATAATAGTAATGCCCTTCTGGAATACGATAAACATTTTTAAAGAAAGTTTCCTCAATCGCTGAATATTGAAAAGTCATGTAGGGTTTCAAAGCGCGAGGATTCATTTCTTTCACAAAATCGGGATGATCCAAGAAGCTTTTGATTTCAGAACCAAACATAAATGTTCCGTTTTGATTATAATAATAATATGGTTTAATACCGAAATGATCTCGAGCGCCAAAAAGTTCCTGCTTTTCAATATCCCAAATGGCAAATGAAAACATCCCACGAAGCTTTTTCACGATACCTGCTCCGTACTCTTCATATCCATGAATAATGACTTCCGTATCTGCTTTGGTTGAAAAAATATGACCTTTAGCTTCTAATTCGCTACGTAATTCTTGAAAGTTATAGATTTCTCCATTAAAAATAATTGCTTTTGTTCTATCTTCATTAAAAATCGGTTGATCGCCACTTTTTAAGTCAATGATACTTAATCGGCGAAAACCCAATGCTACTTTATCATCAATATATTCCCCTGAACTGTCTGGTCCACGGTGAATAATCCGATCCATCATTTTATTTATTTGTTTCTTTTTTGTCTCTAATGAATAATTATTCGTCACAAATCCAACGATTCCACACATAAGCAAATCCACCTATCCTTTTACTTCTTATGATTAAGAGAGTTCTAATCACAGTCTAACCTACTATAAAATATAATGTTCATATAGTCTAGGAATATACTAAAACATTGTATTTTTTTAATTTTTATCCTGACTATTCACATTCAAAGATGAAAATAACAGACTTCTAATACCTCTGTCTAGAAAATTCATTACAATAATTCCTTTACTAATTCTGTAGATTTCAAGTTTTTCTACGTTCAGTTTACAACTGCAAGTAGAAAATCACGCCTTCAATACTGCTTAATCTATTATCTACAATCCATTCAGATGAAAATTCTTTTTAAACTTAACCTTTTATACCATAAATACTGAAAATTTATAACTTAATTATAGTTAGTTTTTTGACTTTCGGCATATGCCATTACTTTTTCAGCCATTTTTTGGTCATAAGAAAAGCCGGTTTGCTTGGCAAAAGTTTGAGCTTCTTGATGAAATAGTTCCATAGTATCCATTAAGGATTTCCATACAGTTTCAATTGAGGTAAAACAAAGCAATTGATGAAATTCAAGAGCTTTATCAGAAAGATAGTTAAACAGGTATTTATAATTTTTCCCCATTTCCTGTTCTCCTTGTTGTGCTACCACTTGCCAACTATATAACCGAAGTAATTCTTTTTGGCAAATTTGATACAAATGATCCACTGCATATGTTATTTCTCTACGGCAAAGTCCTTTTACAACATAAGTTGATACCCACCAGAATTCAGTACAACAATCATTAAAAGTTTCTTGCGAAGCCTTTTGCGTGAGATAAGCTTGATTGGAAAGAGCTTGTACTTCATGTAAAAGGCCATTTGGATCATCTAAAACTTGAATCATTGGTTCATTGGCTATCCATTCTTCTAGACCAGTTTGAGGACATAAGGTTAAATCAATTCTATTTCCATCTTCAAACAACATCAAAAAAGTAAAACATTCTCCCAAACTTGGTGGGAATAAAGTCATTTCTTCGGGTGTTTGCGTGATTAATATCTCTCCAAAATCAGTCAACCATTCTCGATTTTTCAATAGTTTTTCTTTATTTTCAACAACATAGACAATATCGTAGTCTTGGAAATCATCCTTTGGAGCCCGAGAATTCACTCGGGAACCGCTCATAGCAATAGCTTTTACTCCAATTTTTTTCGCTACTTGAAAAATCAGCCTTATCATCTCTGCTTCATTTCTCATTTAAACCTTCTCCCTCTTCACCATACTATCCTCGAATTTTGACATGCAACTTCTCAAATATATTTACTTGTAAATGACTTTTTAAAGATACTATTTATAGATATGACAAACTTCCAAACCATCTGTACGCAAAGAACAGACATTGTAAGAGACCGGTCTGAGCCTCTTATGAGTCTCAAACCTTTCGGCGTTCAAACACAGTGTAAGAAAGTAGTAATCCACTACTTTCAACACTGCATAATTCATCCTCATCTTTAGCTCACGACGTCTGTTTTTGCTCCCAGAGGACTTTCCAGTTTTGACAGATTTTCCTAGCTAATATACTGACAAGTCATGTACTAAAACTGGAAAGACAAAACGTAGAAAGTCATTGGTCGTGTTCTAAAGAGCTGAATGAATTACATTGACTTAGTGCGATTAGCACTTAGTCAGTGTTTGAATGTTAGCAGCCTAAGAGACTCTGTAAAGAGGCTCGTGGCGGTCTCACACGACCCATGAGCTTTTGGAGTTTTATTTTGGAAAGTTCAAAGTTTAATTAAGACTTGTCTGTAATATATCAAAGGTAATCTTTTATCAATTAATATTACCATAGTTTATTCTTTTTAATCCCACTTCTTCCTTTTATGTGCTATACTTTTAAGGCTATATTTTTAAGGAGGTTGCTTAAATGAAAGAACGTTTATTAGAACAGCAACATGTAGAAGAAACCATTCAAATCATCGAAAATGAACACACATTAATTGAGAAACAAAAAAATAATTTACAAGATACCCTACAAACTCAATTAAAAGAAATCTCAGAAAAACGAATAAATACAGGATCTGAAGAAGCTTTTTATGAATCTGTATTAGAATATCAACAGCACGAACAAGAGTTACTTTTGCGCTATCAAACAGCTGAATCTCAGGAAAAACGATTAAAAACATTAGAAACTATGTCTGGAAATCCTTATTTTGCTCGGATTGATTTTACAGAAGGAAACGAGCCTAGAGAAACTTTGTACCTAGGAATCGCTTCTTTAAGAGATAACAAAGAAAATACTCTAGTCATTGACTGGCGAGCTCCAATTGCCAATTTGTATTATGAAGGAGAATTAGGAACTACTTTTTATGAAACTGAATCAGATCGTTTTGAAGTTGAATTGTTATTAAAACGTCAATTCAAAATTCAAGACGGACAATTACAATCAATGGTTGATACATCTGAGATTATCAATGATGATTTTCTATTGGAAATTTTAGACGAAGCCTCTTCTTCTCAAATGAAAAATATTGTGTCTACGATTCAAAAGGCCCAAAATCAAATTATTCGAGATACGACAAGTAAAGTTATGCTAATTGAAGGAATTGCTGGTAGTGGAAAAACATCGGCTCTCCTACAACGAATTGCTTTCTTATTGTATCGAAATCGCAAATGGTTAGAGGATGAACAAGTTCTACTATTTTCTCCTAATCACCTTTTTTCTGACTATATCGCAATGGTTCTTCCTTCTCTGGGTGAAAGTGAAGTTCCTACCCGTACATTCCGTTCTTTCTTACAAAGATTAATACCGAATTACACAATCGTGAAAGAAGAACAGCAAGAAACTAATTTTTTAACTGGGCATGACAATCAAGCAGAAAAATTAAAAAATGGACTAAGTTTAGTGGAAAGAATTCCTGGATATATCAAAGGAATTACTGCATTAGGCCCGCTCTTTAGAGAATTAAAAATTCAAGGCGAAACATATATCTCAAAGGATCAATTAAGAAAGTGGTATCTAGAAACCAATGATCAACTTCCTCTTTATCAAAGAACCCAATTATTGCAAACACGAATTTTGAAAAAAGTTGGTGGACTTGAAAAAGATGAAGCGAAAAAGAAATGGGTCAAAGAAGCAGCAAGAGAACTAGTACAAGAAGCTTTTGATAACGACCCTCATCTAGAATACTCAGAAGAAAAAGAACGTCAACTATATAATAAAGCACGCCGACAAATTGCCCGTAAAAAATTTAGAGGCCTGACTCGAGGAATTAAACGATTCCACTTTATTCATTTTCCTAAGCAATATCTACACTTTCTAAATCAAACTCCAAGTAAGATTTTAGAGAGTGCTGGATTGACCCCCGAAGATTGGCATCAAGCAAGTCAGGAAACTCGTCAACGTTTTGTTCATAAAGAATTAACTCAAGAAGATGCGCTATTGTATGCTTTATTATTACGAGGACTATATCCAATGCCTGTTGAACAAAAGGCACGCTTTATCTTTGTTGATGAAATGCAAGACTTTCCACCCGCACAAGTTGCCTTACTAAGAGAATTGTATCCAAAAGCTGGGCTAACTTTATGTGGAGACTTAAATCAAAAAGTATTTGGCAACGAAACAATTGTTCATTCTTTAGATCAGTTGTTCCCAGAAACTTCTGTTGCTCGTTATCAGTTAACAACTAGTTACCGTTCAACAGAAGAAATCACGCAATTTGCCAATCAATTCTTATCTCAAGAAGATCAAGTCCAAACAACAGCCCGAAAAGGAGATCTCCCTCAAATAGTCAATGCTTCCACAACTACGGAAAGTTTGAACTGGCTAACTGAGGCTCTATCTGACACTGAAAAAAATCGACGTTGGCGTTCGGCAATCATCTGTAAAACAACCGAAGAGTGTGAAGCTCTATATGACTCTCTTTCTTTCGATTTAAAAGAAAAAGTCCAATTATTAATTTCAGAAGAAGACTTTATGAAACGCTCTATCATGATTATTCCAGCCTTTTTAGCAAAAGGGTTAGAATTCGATCGGGTTTTTGCCTGGAATATTGGTCAAAACTTTTATTCAGAACAGGATAAACTTGTTTTGTATACAATTGTTACTAGAGCCATGCATGAACTGTTTGTGGTATCGACTGGAGAAAACAGTCCGTTACTTGAATTAGCAGATAAAACAACTTACAAAAATTAAAAAAACAACCGACGGATAGAAAAACATTCCTTTCTATCTGTCGGTTATTTTAATTGGATTACATTAATGGAGCAAAAACTTTTAACAACCAACCAGCTAATTTCATCAGAAATTTTTCATTTCTGACCATTTCTAAAGTAACTAATTGTGATTGAGCTAATGTCTCTTGGAAATCTTCTGCTATATCATTTAACACAGGTGCTTTTTCTATATATACGCCACATTCAAAATGATGATAAAAACTCCGATAATCTAAATTGACAGTACCTACAGTTCCTTTCACACCATCACTTAAGAAAACTTTTGCATGTATAAATCCCGGAGTAAATTCATAGATGTGAACACCTGATTGAATCAGAGATTTATAATGATTTTTAGCCAAAGCAAAAGCATACTTTTTATCAGGAATATGGGGCATAATAATTTTTACATCTACGCCTCTACGGGCAGCCAATCGTAAAGCAGAATCCATTTCATCATCCAAAATTAAGTAAGGCGTCATGATGTAAACATAATCAGTTGCTTTGTTTAAAATATCAATATAAATGAATTCACCTACTCGATCAGCATCAAGTGGGTCATCCCCATAAGGAATTACAAATCCTTCTGTTTCATTTTTTTCTTGTGGAAGATTTAACCAATTCGAAAATTCAACAACCCCATCATCCATCGCCCACATTTGTAAAAACATTAAAGTAAAGCTATCTACTGCTTGATCTTTAATTTTAATTGCCGTATCTTTCCAATAACCAAAACGTTCGATCTCATTAATATATTCATCTGCTAGATTTACACCACCAGTATAAGCAACTCTCCCATCAATCACACAGATTTTTCGGTGATCTCGAAAATTATAAATAGTCGAAACAAATGGATGAATCGGTGCAAAAATTTTACATTTAATACCTAGTTTTTCTAATTTTTTAGGATACATATGTGATAAGTTAGAAAATTCGTTAAAACCATCATATAAAAAGCGAATCTCCACTCCTGCAGCTGCCTTATCTATTAGAATATCAAGGATTGTTCCCCACATGATACCTTCAGCTACAATAAAATACTCCATAAAAATGAAGGTTTCTGCTTGACGTAACTCGTGAATTAGGTCTGCAAATTTATCTTCTCCAGTAGGAAAATAGCGCATATCAATATTGTCATAAACAGGATAACAACCCGTATCTCCTATGTATTTAGCCATTCCTTGTAAATCTTTTTCATCTTTCATTTTTAATTCAACAGAAGGATCTGTCTTAATTAAATGATTACTTTCAGCTTGGAGTCGAATTAAGCGTCTTTTTTCCCATCGATGTCCCAAGTCCAATTTAAGATAAAAATAAAGAAAAATTCCAATGATTGGTAGAACAGTGAATATTACCATCCATGTAAGTTTTACACTGCTATCTGTGCCACTATTTAATAAATAAATGTAGCCAAACAAAGTGACAAGTACAGCTCCCCCATAATATACATGGACATAATTAGTTGAAACATAATTAAAAATACTAAATAACAACAGAATTTGTAATAATAGAAAAACTAAAATAATTCCTAAACGACTAAATACCAACTGCAACGCATTTTTTTTACTCTTTTTCAATAAATAAATCGGTTCTTTTGTTTCCATTCGACACCCCCTTTCATTATCATACGCAAACAATAAAAAAAGACAAGTTTCGAACTTGTCTTTTAAACAAATAGTGTCGTTTCAGGATATTTTAATTGGATGATTTTTAATATTAGTTGTAATTCAGATAAATTATTTCGATTATTGACATCAAAAATTCTACTGTGACGGCCAATTTGAGGATTACTAACTAATTTATGTTCTCGATTCCAATAGATAAATTCATCTAGTGTTTTGAATTGGCTAATCGGAAAGCCACCTCCATCTAAAATTTCTGACAATCGAAAAGCAACAAAGGCACTATCTACAATTTGTAGTTCATTTTTTTGTCTTGGACGATAATTAATAATTGCTTTTTTTGGTTGGTATTTAATCAACCAATCTAATAGATAAAAAAATCCCGCCATACGATTTTTTTCTAAAAATAAATTTGAAGACTCTGGAGATGCACGAAAAACAAGCGGAATTAAGTAAAATTTTTTATAGATTAATAATGGTGCCCGAGCAATTGAGCAATTAATGTAGCGATTTAAATAGCTTGCCCCTTGATAGTCTCCTAAGCGATAACCTTGAACGCCAAATGATTGATATTGTTCACAAAGCTGTGAACAATCGGAAATAGCAACTGCAACTTCTGTCCGTTTTTCATAGCCACTTAAAATTCGATCAAAGGGTTGCAAAACAATTTGTTCTTCCATTGTTTCCTCCCCCTGTTATTTCACTATCATATCTACATAATGATAACATATTTTAATTAAAAATATCTCAAAAAAATGTTCAAAAAAAACTATAGTATACAACTTTTAAATAACAATTACAACGTACTTACAAAAAAAATAAAAAATGCTAAAACTTCTTTATAACCAACCGATAGTAATCTTAAATTAGATAAGGGAGTGACTTGTATTGAAAATTCCACCAATTAGTCCTACATCGTTTGTCTCTCAGCCACCTGTTTCAAAACCTATCGAGGTTCCATCAAAAGAAGAAAATCAGCTAAAAAAAACAGAATCAGTCAAGCAACCTACCGTCAAAAAAATACCAGATCTTTCTGATGAAAGTCGTCGTTGGGCAGAAAAAATTAGGCTACATCATCCTGAAAAATATGCAGAATGGGTTGCACGCAATAGGGAAAAAAGTGAATCAGGTTATCCGGACGTTTCGATGCTGCCTCATGGTTTTTCCTTAAAAGATTTTTATGCAGCTCAAAATATTTCAGAAGAATAGTTTAGTTATTAAAACTAAATAAAACCGTATCCTAGAGTGTTTGTAGTGACTAACTAGGATACGGCTTTTTTAGTTTTCTTTTAAAATTTCTAAAAAAACTTCTACTATTTGTGGATCGAACTGTGTTCCGGCATTCTTTATGATTTCAGTTATTGCTTCTTCTACACTCATTGCTTTATGATACACACGATTATTGGTCATTGCATCAAAAGCATCCACGACAGAAATAATTCGACAAGCCAAAGGAATGTCTTCTCCAACAAGCCCTCTTGGATAGCCTTTACCATCCCAACGCTCATGGTGAGACAAAATCAAATTAGAGATACTTGCCAATTCAGTCGACTCTTGAGCGATACGATAACCAATTTCTGGGTGTCGTCTCATTTCTTCCCACTCTGCTGGAGTCAAAGGTCCCGGTTTTTTAAGAATACTCGGTGGAATAGCAACTTTTCCAATATCATGGAGTAAAGCTAGTAACGATAGTTCATCTAGATCTTTTGTTGTTAAATTCATCTTCTGACCGATTGCAACACAATAGGCTTCCAGTCGCTTACAATGTTCTTCTGTTTCGGTACTTTTTTCATAAAGCATAGCTAACAAAGTATTAATGATAGAATTTCTAAAGCTTTTTCCTTGTAGTAATTTTTGTTGATACATATGTTTTTCTGCTTGTTGCAAAGCTTCTGAAATTGTAACAACCTCTCCATCAGCATAGGCGCAACCTAAAGAAAGACTTAAAGGAAGATTACTTTCATCAGTAATTAAATCAATTGTTTTTATTTTTTTTATAAGAGATTCCGCCTCTGCTAAGGATTTTTCAGGCATCAAAATAATAAATTCATCGCCTCCCCAGCGAGCAATAATATCTTCTTCACTAGAACATTCTCGAAAAATATTTGCAACTTTTACTAAAAGCTTGTCTCCAAGATCATGTCCAAAAATATCATTAGTAATTTTTAAGCCATTGACATCTGTCATTATTACAGAACAAGCTTGACGAATGTTAGATACTTTGGTCAATTGTTCCTCCAAATATCGACGATTATAAAGACCCGTCAAGGTATCATGATAACTCAAATATTTAATTCGGCGCTGATTTTCTTTTTCTTCGCTAATATCACGGAAAATCATAACTACACCATGTTTTTCGCCATTTTCAGCAGTAATCGGGGCAAAAGTATTAGCTACAGAAATATTTTTGCCGTTGGGCTGAATAAGTTCAATATTCGCTAATTCCAAGACTTCGTCACTTTCGATAACTTTACAAACTGGATTTTTAAGTAATTTATGATTTTGATCGTCACTAAACTGAAAGACTGTTTGAAACTTTTTGCCTACAACTTCATCAATTTTCCAACCGCTTAAGTTAGCTGCTACAATATTTAGACCAGTAATAATTTCTTGGCTATCTGTTGTAACAACTCCTTCTCCAATTGATTGTAAAGTTGTTTTAAACAACTCTTTTTCTTTGTACATCTCATTACGGTATTTTTCTCTATCTGTTGAATCAAATAGAACTGCATATATATGAGCATCCTCTACATCATCAACTAATGAAAAATAAATGTCTAATAATTTGATTTCACCATTTGCAAGTTGATGGGGTGCCGCTAAAAATTTGATTTTTTCTGAAGCTAATTTATTAAATTGTTCCTCTAGAATTTGAGGAGCTAAACGATTAAATTTGTAGATGGATTCACCAATAATTTCCGTCCTATCTAAATCAAAAAATTGAGCAGTTGCTTCATTCACTTCTAAAATTTTTTTCGTTTGATAATCAATAATCATTGAAAGTACACTATGCTGTTCAAAAATGGCTTGTAGTCGGGAATTTAGTCGCTGGTTTCTTCCTTGTTCTTCATCTAATTTTTTATGATTAAACAATAGCAATAGAAAAAATCCTCCTGAAATAGTCAAGGTAATTAATATTGCAGATAAGCTAATTCGGACAATTTCTTCAAAAATACCTGCTGAACGAAACAACACATCTGGACCTCTTACAAAAGAAACTAATTGCCAACCACTGATATTAATTGGCACTGACGTAACAAAATACGGTTCTTTGTGTCGAATAAAAGTCCTACTCTCCACTACCTCTTCTGCTTCAATCATTTGCCGAATATTAGAAATATCTTCTTCTAATAATCCTAAATCCTGTAAACTGTCAAAAAAGTTTCCTCCTTGACCAGAACCAAATGTATTAAATAGTACTTCCCCATCAGAAGAGATTAACGTACTTTGAACATCTTTATAAGTCACTGTTTTATACTGATTAGAAACCATATTGCCGATATTTACTTGTGCATAAAAAATGCCTGGATCATCTGCTAGCCGAGGCATCATGACAGCAATCAAATAATCGCCACTGGCTTCGTCAAAAAAAACATCGCTGACAATGGTTTCTCCATCCAAAAGAGCTGGAATTTGATTTAATGTATTCGTTAATTCTCCATAACCACTAGTCTCAAGTTCTGTCATTGTTTGAAAATTTACGATAATAGCAGGGTTAATCAAATTTCTTTGTTGTAAAAAAGCAACTGGATCTTGTAGACCGCTTTTTTCAATGGTCATCTTAACAATTTCAAGTGCTTTTGTTGCACGTTTCACTGTCTGTTGAATAACTTGAGCTTTTTGCTCCGTATGTGTATTTAAGGTTTCTGTAATAATACTTTCATACTCAATATCTAGTCTTTTTTTCTCATTACTAAATAACAAAAAAATTGCTAAAATAAAAACTGCAATACTAAGAAATACTCCCCATACCAGTCGTCTTTTCATAATTGGTACATCTTTTTGTTGAAACTTGTCCATAAAAAACTCCCTATTTTTAAATCTTAACGAAAACTGACCACATAATGTTCAAAAAATTCTATATTGTTCACTATCTTCCAACTGCATTATACAGTAGAAGTCTGGTAAAACATATAGAAACTTTCTTAAGATTAAAATCAATTTTTGAAAGCAAATAATGTTAGTTTAATTCGGAATCAAATCACACACTTTCCACACAAAAAAGACTAGAAAGTTTATAAAATAAACTTTCTAGCCTTTCGGAAAAGATGACTATTAATCTAATTCTACATTATGAAAAACTTTTTGAACGTCTTCTAAATCATCCAAGACATCAATTAGCTTTTCAAATTTCACTAAGTCATCATCCGTTAATGTCACATCATTTTGAGGAATCATTTCCATTTCAGCTACACTAAAATCTTCAATTCCTTTTTCTTTTAACGCTTCTTGAATTGCATGGAAATCTTCTGGTTCACCATAAACCATAATTTGTCCATCTTCTTCTTCCACATCACGCACATCAATTTCTTTATCCATTAAGAATTCTAAAATTTCATCCGCATCTTCTCCGGCAAAACCAAATAAAGCAGTGTTATCAAACATGTAAGATACTGCGCCAGACACTCCCATGTTTCCACCATTCTTACCAAAAGCAGCTCGAACATCGGCAGCTGTACGATTGACGTTATTTGTTAAAGTATCCACGATAATCATTGAACCATTTGGTCCAAATCCTTCATAACGTAATTCAGCAAATTGTTCGTCTCCTGAACCTTTTGCTTTTTCAATGGCGCGATCGATGATATGTTTTGGTACGTTATACGTTTTCGCACGATCAATAACAAATTTTAATTTTTGGTTTGAGTGTGGGTCAGGATCACCTGATTTCGCTGCTGCATAAATCTCAATCCCAAATTTAGCGTAAACTTTACTATTGTTTGCATCTTTCGCAGTCTTCTTAGCTACGATATTTGCCCATTTACGACCCATAATCTCACTTCTCTTTCTATTATTTATTTTCATTCTTTAAGATGAAAATTATCCTCTACTATTATACTTTGCCAAAGTCATTCTGTGAAGTATTTTCTTATAGACTTTTCTTTTGGATAGGATAACGACCAAAATTTTGCTCTAAAATTTTACTCGTTGCTAATTGATAAACTTGATCCGCTTTAACAGCTAAAGTATACTTCTCTTCTTCTGGCTTGCCAATTTTTGAAAGAATTGGCAAAGAAAAATTCTTCTTGTTCTCTTTTAAATAAGCTTGACCTTTTTTTGTGAAACCTAAGATATGCAAATAATCATTTTCCCAAGCTTCTTTCATGTCTGTGTGTTTAATATTTAGCAGGACATAAGTCAGCAACCGTTGAATCCTCGTTTTGGTATAACGTTTTGTTTTAACTAATTCTACAAATTCTTCAAAATGATTGGCTTGAGAAATAAATTGTTTCAAACGATATTCTAAGCCTTCCGTCATCTGATAAATTCCTTGTAATTCTAAAAGACTGCTAGAAAGAATGCGATATTTTAATAACGACCAAAAATTCTCCCAGGATATTTGATAGTTATTTAAGTCTGCTTCCGTTTGTTTAGGAACCACTTGAGAAATATTTTGATCATTTAACACCGCTTGGCGAATAGCGGTCGCACTAGCAATAGCATTCGTTATTTCTTTCGAATGATAACCGGCACCTATACGTTTTAATGGAATATTTTTCATTGGTTCTGAAAAACGAGCATTTTCTTGAGCATAACTAAGACCCAAAATATGATTGGGTTCTTCTCCTGTAAGTTGCAACTGAGGATAAATTTTTCGATAAACTTCCGTCATTTTTTGAGCATAAGTCATATTAGGATTTTCAATTTCATTGAAAGTTTGATTAATTAGGGTTTGATTATAATTAACGAATTCTCCAAATGCCTGATAATCAAATTCAGCTGCGGCATCTGTTCCAAAACAGTAGCTATCACATTTCAATGCTTGTAATAAAGAAATACCTCCACGTGCAAAATAATCTGCCGATTGCAAAGACCAATGAATTGGCAATTCAACTACTAAATCGACTCCATTTTCAAGTGCTTCTTTTGACCGTAACCATTTATCAATAATGGCTGGTTCACCTCTTTGCAAAAAATTACCACTCATCACAGCAACCACAACATCTGCTTGCGATAATTCTCTCGCCATTTTCGCATGATACTTATGTCCATTATGAAAAGGATTATATTCCACAATTATTCCACAAGCCCTCAATTTTATTCACCTTCTTTAAAGTAATTAATCAACTCATCAAATAACTCTAATTCGCTCAATGCGTCTCCTCTATTGGGTGACTGATCAACTTTTGATTTGGCTTCTTTTAAAATCGCCTGTGCACCATAGTTATTTTTCATCACGCCAAACATATAGGCTGCACGAATACGATCATTTCCTAAAAGCGGCATTTTTAAATTCTGCTGCAGTTGTTTGTCTGACCAAATTTCTTTTACTCGTAAATCAGAAGGATCTGTTAATGAAAGACAAAACAGTAGTTCTTTTTTTAGCTCAATTTGATAAGGTAAAACAAGTTCGTCTTTTCTTACCCATAATTCTTCGATTCCTTTTTGATACCCTTCCCAATCATGTCGAAATAATTTTCGGCTTAAAATTAAAAATTCTTGCCAATCATTAAAATAAGTTCGTTGAGGAATTTGAGGAACTAATTCAAAATATTCTTCCGGCAATTCTGTGATAGTTGTTCCTTGGGTAGTTAAATAATTAATTTGTAGTTGCAAATACAAAAGATATTTTTGTTCTTTACTGCTGTTTGCTAGACGATAGGTCGTACCGTCATTAAAACTCATTGGAATCAAATTACTAATACCGATAAATAGACCTGTGACTGCAAAAATCCAAGCATAGACCGAATCGAATCCGGCGATGAATAAAGGAATAAGAGCGACCACAATATTCGCAATACCACCACCTAATATAGATAATTTGAAATAAAATTCTCCTTTAGGTGGAACCATTAAACATTGCCCCAAAGTTCCAGGAACTTCCATTCGACGAAACTTAATGGTCTCTCCATCTTTGATTAACATCCAAGAAAACAAACGAATACTGCCAAATTTGTATCCTGTTAATAAACCAAAAACTAAGTGACCTAATTCATGAATGGCGACATGTAAGACAATAAAAACAAAAAAACTGATAATTGCTAAAATAAAAGCAAGTCCGCTCCAACTTTCCGGAATCAAATCAAAGAATGCGAGTAAAAAACCAATTAAACCACCGATCAAATAAGGCAAACTCTTTAGAATTTTTTTCATTCAGAAAGCTCCTTTTTCCTATAACGAACCATCTCACGAATTAGTGTTTCATTTAATGGCTGATTGTAAGGAAATTTAACAGCGCCTTTTGAGTATTGGATTTCCAATTCATCCAAGCGCTCTTTAAAAGCACTAACAACAGAAGGCGTTGGATAAAAACCCAAATGCTTTTTGTTATCTGAAAAGTAAATAGCATTTTTCTTCCAATAAAAAGCCGGCATACCATAAGAAAACTTTTCATTTGCTTCAGGAAATTCTTCTTTAATGATTTGATACACTTTCCATAAGTATTCTTGGTGAGTAGCAGGTGTATTTTGAATATATTCTTCAAACATCATCGTTTCTCCTTTCCAAAAAAGGAGCCCTGACATTTTTGTCCTAGCTCCTTACAGTAAATCAAGTTTTATAAGCAAATCTGATGAGTGACCATGAATCAAATTTATTTTCTATTTATGACAAACAAAAAACCAACGACGACTTTTTTCATTCGGTTCACTATCAATAAAATCCGCATAAGTTTCTACATTTGAAAAACCCGCATTTTCTAAAAGCAATAAATAAACTTCTAAAGGATACGTACGTTCTCTATGCAATTCATCTTCACGAACAAAGCTACCTTCTTCATTTTCAACAAAAAAAGTTAAAAAATGTTCAATACTATGAAGCTCTTTTCCTTCATAACTATCCCATAAAAAGGCAAATTCTTCTGTTTGATAGTGATAACTATAAGAAGGGAAAACTTCATCAATTTGATAAGTAGAATGGACATCAAAAATAAAAATGCCATCATCTTCTAAAATTTGATACACGCCATCAAATACCTGTTGCACATCCATTTCATTTTCCATATAACAAATAGAATCTGAAAAACACGTCACAGCTTGATAGGTTTCAATATCAGATAGATCCAACATATCCCCTTCGACAAATTGAACAGTTGCTTCAGCTTCTTCTGCTCTTCCACTGGCAATCATTAGCATTTCTTCAGATAAATCTAAAGCAGTCACATCAAAACCATCTTTGGCAAATTCAACGGCTAATGCTCCTGTACCACAAGCTAATTCCAAAATTTGTTTGCGCTCGCCTAGATGTCGCAAAGAAAAGTCCAGCCATCTTTGATAAAGACTGATATCCATTACTTCATCGTAAACAAAGGCAAATGTTTCATATGCCATAATTACTCAACAACCCATTCATGAATATCAACAAGTGGAGCATCCGACCAAAGTTTTTCTAGATTGTAGAATGAACGTTCAGAATTGTTAAATACGTGGACAATGACATCCCCAAGGTCGATTAGAACCCATTTACCGCCGTCTTTTCCTTCTACACGTTTAATTTCAACTTGTGCCTTTTGTTCTTGTTCAACGATATCCTCAACAATCGCATTAATTTGACGATCACTATTACCTGAACAAATCACAAAGTAATCCGCCAATAATGAAATTTCTTGCACATCAAGTGCCATAATATCTTCTGCATGTTTTGAATCTGCTGCACGAACAGCGATTTCTAAAATTTGTTTGCTATCTATGATAGTTCCCTCCTTGGTTACTTTTTTGCAACCCATTTATTATATGTTTCTAAAGTTTTTGGATAAATTGGTAGTTCTTTCTCAATAAGATGAGCTAAGGTATGTTTGGTTTCAAAAGCGACCGCTTCCTGTAAATTTTTTGAAGCAAGTTCACGAGCCTTTTCTACACCGGGAAAATTACGACCTTCCTCGATATAGTCAGCAACGTAAATCACTTGGTCCAATAAAGTCATCTCAGCAGCGCCTGTCGTATGGAGACGAATCGCTTGTAAAATCCCTTCATCCGTAATACCTAATTCTTTTTTGACGAAGTTCGCACCAACTAATCCATGCCAAATTTGATTGCCCCAGTTTAATAAATCTAAGTCAAAATTTTCTTGGCGAATACACTCTTGAAATTCTTCGGAAGAACGTTCCTTTGCATAATCATGAGTCAAAGCCGCAATGCTAGCTTCTTCTTCTGAAACGCCATATTTTTTTGCTAAAAAAACAGCTGCTTTTTCCACACCCAAAACATGACGGAATCTTTTTTCACTCATTTGATTTTTTACACAAGAAATTAATTCATCACGGGTCATTCCAATATAGTTGTTGCTATATTTCATCTAGATACAGTCCTTTCTCTTGAATATAGTTTACCACATTCTCAGGTAGTAAGTAATTCACTGAACAACCTTGAGCTATTTTTTTTCGAATAGCCGTGGAACTTATATCCATTAACGGAACATCAATCCAAATAATCGGATAATCTGTTTCTGTAGGATAATTAGGACGACGTACTCCGACAAATTGAATCATCTGCATCAATTCATCAATTTTAAACCATTTTGGTAAGTACTCTACCATATCTCCACCGATAATAAAAAAGTAATCAGTATCTGGATTTTTTTCTTTTAAAATTTTAATTGTATCGTAGGTATAACTTTTCCCTGCGCGCTCTAATTCGATGGTTTCAACACCTAATAGAGAATTGTCTTCGATAGCTAATTCTAACATCTTTAATCGATGTTTTGCTTCAATAGTCTTTTTTTCGTCCACGTGAGGCGGCTGATTAGACGGCATCATTAAGACTTGATCCAATCCTAAAGTATTCCCTACTTGATCAGCTGTAATCAGATGGGCAAGATGCACTGGATTAAACGTGCCTCCTAATAGTCCTATCTGCTTTCTTGACGAAGTAACTATTGGTTCCACTTCAGTAATTGTTTGAACCTTACAATAAGTTTCACCTAGCAACTCAAAGACCTCCTTATACTTCTATCTAACTTATTTTATAGTGATTTAACTTGTGATGAAATTTTTTGATATTTTTCTTTTGAAGACGTTTTGAATACCACTAACACACGTCCGATAATTTGTACAACATCACAATTTAAGTGTTTTTCTAGTTCTGCTGCCACATCTTCTGCAATCTCATCTGTATTTTGTAACAATGATACTTTGATTAGCTCACGCTTTTCTAAAGCTTCGCCAATTTGTTGAATCATTGCATCGTTCATACCACCTTTACCAACTTGAAAAATTGGTTGTAAATGGTGTGCTTCGCTTCGTAAAAAGCGTTTTTGTTTTCCTCGTAATTCCATTTTATCTACCTCTACTTTTAATCATTTTTAAATTAAGGCTTTCCGTCTCAATACATCTACGCCTTTTGGTGCCCACCCTGCAACAACGCAAGGTTTTGTAACAGTAATCCATCCCAATCCTGCAAAAACAATATCTGTTTTTTCTTTGACCGAAAATTCAAATCTCACTAATTCAGGAAATTCCTCTTTCTCATCTGCTCGTGGTGGTTGCAACAAACCACCCACATGCTTCTCATAAAAGGCATCAGCTTTTTCCAACTTTGTTCGATGAATTTCCACATCATTAGAAACATAAGCGATAAAAGAACTGCGATCTCCTTGAATAAAATCAAAGCGCGCCAAACCACCTAAAAACAAAGTTTGTTCTGGATTTAATTGATAAGATTTCGGCTTAATTTCTTTATGAGGTGCAATAATTTTCAGATCTTTTTTACCTAAATAATGCGCCATTTGATGTCGGTGAATGATGCCTGGTGTGTCAATTAAAAAATGTCCGTCATCTAGTGGGATTTCAATCTTATCCAAAGTCGTTCCAGGGAAACGAGAGGTTGTGATTAACTCTTGTACACCTGCTGTTTGACGAATAATTTGATTGATTAACGTCGATTTTCCTACGTTCGTTACACCAACAACGTACACATCTCTATCTTCACGATATTGCTCAATCGCATCCAAAAGATTGGAAAGCTCATGAGATTTTTTTGCACTCGTTAGAAGAACATCGACTGGACGCAAACCAGCTTCGTGAGCACGTTCTTTCATCCATTGAGTTAATTTTGATTTTTTTAAAGATTTAGGTAAAATATCAACTTTATTTCCCACCAATAAAACAGGGTTATCACCCACAAAACGGTGTAAGCCAGGAATCAGTGAACCATTAAAATCAAAAATATCCACGACATTCACGATTAACGCGTCTTTTTGACCCAATTCATTTAATAATCTCAAAAAATCGTCGTCAGTCAAAGAAACATCTTGAATTTCATTGTAGTGACGTAATCTAAAACAACGCTGACAATAAACTTCACCTGTCTCTAGTCCTTTTTCAAGGGCAGCAGTTGGTGTATAACCAATCGCTTCTTTCTCTTCTGTTTGAATGTTAACTCCACATCCAATACACTGAATTGTTGTCATTAAATTTCACCTTGCCATTTCATTTCAGGATTTTTCTTCAATAAATATTTCATAATTCGACGTTCCATAAAACGATTAAATTGTGTTTTCCAACTGTCTGTTTCAATAACTGGTCGTACCAAAATGCTACGAACACCTGCTCGATTAGCTGCTCGAATATCTGTCATAATTTGATCACCAATCATTACTACTTGATTTTTATCCACATTTAAGTTTTTACATGCTCTGTTAATTCCACGAGACAACGGTTTTAAGGCTCTGGCAACAAATTCTAAGCCGAATGGTTCCACCGCTCTAGTCACCCGTTCGTCATTATTGTTAGACACGACAACAACAGGTATTTCAGCTATTCTCATCGCTTCTAACCATTCACGTAGTTCTTCTGTTCCATCAGGATTATTCCAAGCAATTAATGTATTATCTAAGTCAGTTAATACTGCTTTAATTCCATGTTTCTTCAATTGTTCGGGAGTGACATTATAAATCGCATCTACCATCCAAGTGGGTTTATAATTTGAAAACATACTTTCTCCTCTTAGTCAAAAAATGAAGGAGTACGACTCTGTACTCCTCAACCGTTGATTATACAATAAAAAACCTTCAATTAAAAGTTTTCTACCTATTTTCCTGATAAAAATTAAATGATTGGTTACTATTTATAGCTTATAGCAAAAATCCATCAAAACTTCCAATCCATCTGTCCGCAAAGAACAGACATTGTGAGAGACCGGTCCGAGCCTCTCAAGAGTCTCAGACCTTTCGGCGTTCAAATACAGTGTAAGAAAGTAGCAACTCACTACTTTCAACACTGCATAATTCATCCTCATCTTTAGCTCACGATGTCTGTCTTTTCTACCAGATGACTTTCCAATTTTGATATATTTTTCTAATTTTATATCGAGTAATCATTCACTGAAACTGGAAGAATAAAACGGAGAAAATCATTGGTCGTGTCTTACAGAGCTGAATGAATTACACTGACTTAGTGCAATTAGCACTTAGTCAGTGTTTGAACGTCAGCAGCCAAAGAGACTCTGTAAGAGGCTCGTGGCGGTCTCACACGACCAATGAGCTTTCGGAGTTTTATTCTGGAAGTTTTAATGAACAGCTACTTTACTATTTTTTTAGAACATAGCTATTCTCAAAAATTAATCATTAATCGTAAATTTAATCTATTAGATTAGTCTGTAAATGAGGATGGTAAGTGAAACTTTTGCTTGCTTTCAAATTCCATACCGATTTGCAATAACTGATCTTCTCGTCCTTTTGCGGCCATAAATTGAATGCCTAGCGGAAGATTTTCTTTTGTCAGATGTGTAGGCAAACTTATTGCAGGTTGTCCTGTTAAATTGGCTAATTGTGTATACGGAGATAAAGTTAGGCTTTTCTCAAACATTTCGTAAACAGTTTCGGCTGCTTCCTCTACGGATAGCTCTTCTATATGATGAAGTTTTAAACGAATTTCGTCACTTTGTAAATCTGTTTCAATTTTCGGTGCGGAATATGCTGTTGCCGGTGACAAAAACAAATCATAGTCTTGAAAAAGTGTCTCCATTTGATAAGCTGCTTGATCCCATGATTGCAAAGATTGAACATAATTGGCTGCGGAGAGTTTCTTTCCATACTGGTAAATCCCCCAGGTCATTAATTCCATGTCTTCTTTAGAGACCTCTCGTTTTAAAGCTGATGAGATAGCAGCAAACATCGCCGCCGTCTCAGCTCCATTCATTTGATAGTAATTACGAATAAGATTTGCTCCATCTACTGGATAAGTAATCTCCACCACTTCATGGCCTTCTTGAATCAGAAAATCAATAGCATTTTTAACTGCTTCGATAGCTTCTTCTGATACAGGGCTTGCTACTGGCGAGACTGTAGAATAGGCAATTTTCATTTTTTTATTTGAAGGACGATTATGTTGCCATTCTATTGCAGGTGCTTGATAAGGTGCTGCTGTTTCCGTTCCTCGCATTCCGTAAAATAAAGCATTTGTATCTCGCATAGAAACGGTTAGAGCAAAGGAAATTGAAGCTCCTTGCCAACCTCTCCAACCAGATGGACCTACTGGCATAGTACCTCTGGTTGGTTTTAAACCAATCAGCCCATTAAATGAAGCAGGAATTCGAATCGAACCACCCCCATCACTTGCTGCCGCAATTGGGAACATTCCTGAGGCAACCGCTGCAGCAGCTCCTCCACTTGATCCACCTGCTGAATGAGCCAAATTCCATGGATTTCTTGTATGTCCATATATCTCAGCATCGGTCACATTTTTAAAGCCAAATTCTGGGGCAGCGGTCTGACCCACCGGAACCAATCCATTATTTTCAAGTTGTGAAACAAAGTGACTGGTAGTATTTGCTCGTTGTCCTTCAAATAAGCGACTTCCTGAGGTAGCTAACCAACCTTTTTTTGACTGCCCCAACATCTTTAACGGAATGGGCAAACCACCAAAAATTGTCTGATCTAAATTTGCTTCTTGATATTGCTTTAAGGCAGCCTCTTTTTCAAATGTCACTAAGGCAGCTAAAGAATCATTTGTAGAATTTATCTTTTTTTCCAACAAATCTAAATATTCACTATAATGAATTTCTTTATTCTTGAATTTTTCTGCCCAATAAAGTCCATCTTTCATCTTTGTTTCTCCTCCTACTATTTACTCACTATCTAATGTTAACCTTCCTCTTCTTTTTACCATAAAAAAGGAATTCTCTCCATAATTAATCTCGAGAAAAAACAAAAAATGAATATTTATCTTTTATTTTTAAATAAAAATGAATATTTATACTTTTTTGATTGAAAGTGAATTAGTTTTTTGATAAGATGAATCCATCAAAAATAAAAGGATGGTTTGTATAATTATGAAAGAAAAAGTTATTTTAGCATACTCAGGAGGTTTAGATACCTCTGTTTCAGTTAAATGGTTAGTTGACGAAGGTTATGATGTGATTGCTTGTTGTTTAGATGTGGGTGAAGGTCGTGATACTGAATCCATTAGACAAAAAGCTTTGCAAGTAGGTGCTAGTGAATCCTATGCTATCGATGCTAGAGAAGAATTTGCACAAGATTTTGCTTTAATTGCCCTGCAAGGAAATACCTTTTATGAAAATTCATATCCATTAGTCTCTGCACTATCTCGACCACTAATTTCAAAAAAATTGGTTGAATTGGCTCATGAAACCAATGCAACTACCATTGCTCACGGTTGTACTGGTAAAGGAAACGATCAAGTACGTTTTGAAGTAGCGATTGCCGCTTTAGATCCAAACTTAAAAGTGATTGCTCCTGTTCGAGAATGGAAATGGTCACGAGAAGAAGAAATTGCTTATGCTGCTGAAAAAGGTGTGCCAATCCCTGCTGATTTAGATAATCCTTATTCGATCGATCAAAACCTTTGGGGAAGAGCTTGCGAATGTGGTATTTTGGAAGATCCTTGGGCTGCTCCACCAAAAGGAGCCTATGACATTACTAAAGAACTGGAAGATACTCCAGATCAAGCGGACATCGTTCAGATTACCTTTGATAAAGGTGTACCTGTTGCCTTAGATGGAAAGGAAATGAATCTTTCAACTTTAATTGCAGAATTAAATGTACTCGCTGGAAATCATGGAATTGGTCGGATTGATCATATTGAAAACCGTTTAGTTGGAATTAAATCTAGAGAAGTTTACGAGTGTCCAGGAGCAATGACTTTAATGACGGCCCATAAAGAGTTAGAAGACCTTGTTTTTGTTCGTGAGCTTGCACATTTTAAACCAATTATCGAGCAACAATTAGCGCAAGTAATTTATAATGGTTTGTGGTTTAATCCTTTAACCGATGCCTTAATTGCCTTTCTAAAAAGTACTCAAGTATACGTAAATGGCGTAGTTCGTGTGAAACTGTTCAAAGGAAATATTATCGTTGAGGGACGTAAATCAGAGAACAGTCTTTACGATGAAAACTTAGCGACCTACACCTCTGCTGATACCTTTGACCAAGATGCAGCGGTTGGCTTCATCAAACTTTGGGGTCTACCAACAAAAGTACATGCAGAAATTCAAGCAAAATTAAAATAATGGAGGAACGAAAATGAAGAAACTTTGGGGTGGGCGTTTTGATGGAAAAAACGAAGACTGGATCGATGCATTCGGTGCCTCTATCTCTTTCGATCAAGCCTTAGCCAAACAAGATATCATTGGTAGTTTAGCCCATGTTAAAATGCTGATGCACACGGGAATTATCTCAGAAGAAGACGGTCAAAAAATTAGTGATGGCTTACAAGTTGTTCAAGAAAAATTAGCAAACAATCAATTAGAATTTACGATTCAAAATGAAGACATTCATTTAAATATTGAATCTTATTTACACGAAGAAATTGGTCCAGTTGCGGGTAAATTGCATACTGCACGTTCACGAAATGATCAAGTAGCAACGGATATGCATCTATATCTAAAAGAAAAAATTCAAGATATTTTGCCATTAATCAATGAGCTACGTGAAGTACTCGTGCATAAAGCAGAAGAAAATATCGAAACAATTATGCCAGGATACACTCATTTACAACACGCACAACCTATTTCTTTTGGTCATCATTTGATGGCATACTATCAAATGTTTACGAGAGATTACCAACGTCTCAGTGAAAATCTGCAACGAGTGGATTATTCTCCTTTAGGTGCTGCAGCTTTGGCTGGAACAACCTTTCCAATTGATCGTGATTTTGTAGCAAAAGAATTAGATTTTCAAGGAATTTATCAAAATAGTTTAGATGCTGTAAGTGACCGTGATTTTATTATAGAGTTTCTAAGTAATTCCTCTATTTTAATGATGCATCTTTCTCGTTTCTGTGAAGAAATCATCTTATGGTGTAGTCACGAATTTCAATTTGTACAGCTTTCTGATACATTCTCAACGGGAAGTTCAATCATGCCACAGAAAAAAAATCCAGATATGGCAGAACTTATTCGTGGAAAAACCGGTCGCGTCTATGGAAATCTGTTCGGCTTATTAACTGTAATGAAGGGTTTACCTCTAGCTTATAATAAAGATTTTCAAGAGGATAAAGAAGGTATGTTTGATACTGTTGAGACAGTTGGTACAAGCCTAAAAATCATGTCCGGTATGATTGAAACCATGACTGTAAACCATTCTCGTATGTTAGAAATCACTGAAAAAGACTTTTCTAATGCAACAGAGCTGGCTGATTATCTAGCTACCAAAGGAATTCCCTTTAGAGAGGCTCATGAAATCGTTGGAAAACTAGTCTTAGAAGGTATTCAAAAAGGAACATTTTTACAAGATATCTCTTTAGCAGACTATCAAAAGATTGTTCCTGCTATTGAGGAAGATATCTATGAAAAATTACAATCTAAAACAGCAGTAGCAACTCGTAACTCTGCTGGTGGAACCGGCTTTGATCAAGTTAGACAACAAATTGAACAAGCTAAAAAACAACTAAATTAAAAAAAAGCCGCCACAAGTATTTAGCTCAAAATACTTGTGGCGTGTTTCTTTTTAGTTACTATTAAAACTAGGCAAAAATTGAAACTTCCAGAACTAAACTCCGAGAATTCATTGGTCGTGTGAGACCGCCACGAGCCTCTTACAGAGTCTCTTTGGCTGCTGACGTTCAAACACTGACTAAGTGCTAATTGCACTAAGTCAGTGTAATTCATTCAGCTCTGTAAGACACGACCAATGATTTTCTCCGTTTGGTTCTTCCAGTTTTAGTCAATAGTCTATCGATAGATTCGATTAGAAAAAATGTCCAGACTGGAAATTCATCTGGTAGAAAAGACAGACATCGTGAGCTAAAGATGAGGATGAATTATGCTGTGTTGAAAGTAGCAGTTTGCTAATTTCTTACACAGCGTTTGAATGCCGAAAGGTTTGAGACTCTTGCAAAGAGGCTCAGACCGGTCTCTCACAATGTCTGTTCTTTACGGACAGATGAATTGGAAGTGATATATTTTCTCATTTGATTTTCTCTATAAATAGAAAAAATTTTATAAGTTGAGATGGAATTACCATGGTAGCTCTACAGATAAGTTTGCAGAGAACTCTTTATATGCTGCTCGTTCTGCTAAACGACTACTACGGCGTTCTTCGTATCCTTGACAAACCATCTTCTCTTCATCTGTGACAGGAACTACTTGAGGAACCGTAAATTCAGTTTCTTCGTTCATATGGGAAGGAACTGCCACAAAGGTTGTAAAACAAGTCGCAGCTAAATAACGTTCCCCTGTTGATAGATTTTCTCCAATGACCTTAACAAAAACCTCCATCGAACGATTATGAGCACCAGAAACATAGGATTCTACGCATACAGAATCATTACTATGCAATGGTTTCACAAAATTTAATTGATCCAAGGAAGCTGTCACTGCCCCACGACGACAATGCCTAGAAACTGAGATTGAAGCTGCATCGTCAATAAGGGTCATTAATTTTCCACCAAATAAAAAGCCAAATGGATTCAAATCAAATGGAAAAATTCGATGAGTTTGTATAACTTTTGAAACACTACAATTTTTTACTTCTTCCAAATTTTATTCCTCGATTCTGTTTAATTTTCTCCACTCTATCATACAACAAAAAAACCTCTGAGAGAATATCTTCCATCAAAGTATAATCAATACTCTAATCGGAAGTCATATTCTCTCATGAGGTTTTATATAATCATCGGCGATAACCTTTTCCTAATTTTTTCTCCCAAATTTTCAAAATTTGGGAAGTAGAAAACGTTAGAATAAAATAAATCACTGCCGCCACGTATAAAGGTTTTAGTGGAATAAAAGCTGACGTTTGAACAATTTGTGCACTGTTCATCAGCTCATAAATTCCAATTGAAGAAAGTAATGAAGAGTCTTTAATCAATACAATAAACTCATTTCCTAATGGCGGTAAAATATTTCTCAAAGCTTGAGGTAAAATAATATAACGCATTGTTTGTGTTTTTCCTAAGCCTAAAGCTCCGGCAGCTTCAAATTGACCGATATCCACTGCATTAATTCCTCCACGGACAATTTCTGCCACATAAGCTCCCGAGTTTAATGATAAGGCAATAATCCCAGGGAATAATCGACCTAAATCAATATCTAAAACACCAATCGGTACAACTGGTAAACTGATGAAGTTATGCAACAAGCCCATACTAATAATAATTTGTAACAACATTGGCGTTCCTCTAAAAATCTCAATATAAATATTGGCAAACCATCTAAGTGGAGAGAAGGAAGAAAGTTTGAATAAAGCAAAAGCAATTCCTAAAATACTCCCAAAAATAATGGTAATCAAAGAGATTAACAAGGTAACCATAGTTCCTGAAATAAAGTAATTATAATAAACTGATAGGAAGGAATAATCCATTAACTTCCACTCCTTTAATTAGACGCATTTTCGTTTGCTAAGTCTGTATTTGTTTGGACAAATTCTTCAATTTTTCCACTATCAATCAATTTTTGTAATGAGTTGTTAAGTGCTTCTTGTAATTCAGTACTTCCTTTAGGGACAGCAATTGAATAAGCTTCATCTTCAGAAGTCACTAGCTCAACTGCAGCAATAGTGATATCATCATTTTGAGCCACATAAGACTCAGCTACAGCACTTTCTAAAACAAGTGCATCAATCGATCCTTGTTTTAGTTCAATTACAAGATTAGGAACTTTTGCAATAGACACAATTTGAGAATCTGGCAATTGCTCTTCTACTACCATTTCTTGAATCGAACCTTTTTGAGCACCAACCTTTTTATCTTCTAAATCTGCAGTTGTTTGATAGCTGTCAAGATTGTCTTTATGCACAAGAACAAATTGTTCAGGCAAGAAGTAATTAATTGTAAAATCAAAAGATTGTTTCCGTTCTTCTGTAGCCGAAATACCAGAAACGGCAATATCGACTTGACCTTGATCTAACGCTGCCAAAACAGCCGTAAATTCCATATCTGTAAATTCAACTTTTTCAATACCCAAATCTTCAGCAATTGCATGAACCATATCAATGTCAGCTCCAACAATTGTATCACGCCCATCGACCATCGCATGAAACTCAAATGGTGCAAAGTCAGCAGATGTTCCCACTGTTAGAACACCTTTCTCTAAGATTTCTTCTAATTGATTACTAGGCGCTTCCACAGCTCCCTCTGAAGAGTTTGTACTAGATGAGGCTGTTCCTCCATTTCCACAAGCTCCTAAAGCAAGTACTCCAGCAAAAAGTCCAATCAAACCAATAATTTTTTTCATATTCTATACCCCTTTTAATATTTATACATTTTTAGTTACCTTTATGAATTATATATGCATAATATCATACTGTAATAAAAAAATAAACAAAAATTATTCATAATATTGAATTTATATAAGTAAAAATAGCTATTTATTGAATTAAAAAAGAAATTTTTGTATAAACAACTTCCTTTATAACAACTATTTACTTACTTTAATCCATTTATTGGCTAATAAGAGCAATACATTTATATGCAGTATTTGTACACAAAATCAATGTTGCAATTTAATTTTTAAATAGTTCGCATTTTTTATAAGTCAAATTGTTTAATATTCTGTGTTAAACGTTCACCAATCTCCATTAATGTTTTTGCTACTGCTACAAATTCATTCATAATTACTGTCTGCTGTTCACTGGCTTCAGTAAGTTGATTATTGCTAAGAGCTACTTGTTGAGATAAATCTTCAACTGTATCTATCTCAATAACTAATTTTTCCATTTTATCTTTACTTACAAGTGTTTCATTTGTTAATAACACTGTTTGATCTGTAGTTTTAGAGGCATTTACTGACAATTTTTGGAACGAGGTATATGTTTGATTGATAAAAGTCAGCCCTTGATTAACAGCTACTTGACTTTGTTCAGCTTTAAGAACGGATGCTTCTGACTCTTTTTGTATCTCAGAAATTAGACTAGCTACTTCATGAGTAGCAACTTTGGTTTCTTCTACTAATTTTCGAATTTCATCCGAAACAACAAGAAATCCTGCTCCATGATCACCTGCTCTTGCAACTTCAATTGCTGCATTTAGAGCTAATAAATTAGTCTGATTAGATATACTACTAATCAACATAATAATCTGATCAATTTCTTTGGCTTTTGCATTTAGCTGATGTGTAATTTGCGTAGAATCAAACGTTGTCGTCTCGATTAATTTTACTTGATCCAAAGTTTTTTGAACGATAATCTGTCCCTATTTAGAAAGATCATCCGAATATCCAGAAGACTTGACTACTTGTTCAATAATTCCACTCATGACTTGAATGCTCTCAGACATTCGTTTTAAATCAGCACTAGCAATGTCGGTTTCATAGACTTGTTGCTCAATATGTTCTGCAACTTTTTCAATAGAGTCCATGACAGTCATCGCATTCTCTTGAACATTTTCAGCACCAGTATGCACTTCATGAGCATTCTCACTTATTTCAGTTGAAGTCAATTGTAAATCTTGAACTAAATTTCTTAGACTTAAAACCATGGTATTAAATCGAGTAGAAAGTCTACCTAATAACTAGAATAATAATTGACCGATGCTAATAAAAGAGTACTGCTAAAAACGATGTTTGTAGCCACAAGTGTGATTTTCTTCGAGATACTTTGCTCCATATATTCTCCTGTCTTAGATCATGATAGTAATTACACAATACTCACACTTAATCGGCTCTTACCAGAAGAAGTTAAAGTAGTCTCAGACCATTATTTTCCTTTTATCAAGCTTTTTTACTACCTTTTCCCTTCTAATAGAAAAAGCATTAAGTTCATGTACATTATCATACATAAACCCAATGCTTTTTTAATCAATATTTTCTAAATCGTTGATAGCGACCTTCTAATAAATCTGGTAGCTCTTTTTCAGATAACTCTTTCAATTTACGAATCAAATCACTTTTAAAACGTTTGATAACAGCTTCTTCTGTTAACTTTCCTCCTCTAAAAGTTTCAGGAATAACACGTTCAATAATTCCTAATTCCTTTAACTCTTGAGCGGTAATTTTCATTAGTTCAGCGGCCTCTTTCGCCCGACTACCATCTTTCCAAAGAATCGAAGCAAACCCTTCTGGCGATAAGACGGCATAGATGGAGTGTTCCAACATCCATACTTCATCCCCTAGTGCTAAAGCTAAGGCTCCACCACTACCACCTTCACCAATAATAATTGCAATAATAGGTACTTTTAAATCAGACATTTCTAAAAGATTACGAGCAATAGCTTCTCCTTCACCTCGTTCTTCCGCACCAATACCACAGAAAGCTCCTGCAGTATTAATCAAAGTAATCACAGGACGATTGAATTTTTCAGCTTGTTTCATCAAACGCAAAGCTTTTCGATAACCCTCTGGATGAGGAGAACCAAAATTTCTTTTCAAGTTTTCAGGTAAGTTGCGACCTTTTTGAATTCCAATAACAGTTACTGGCTTTTTATCCAATAAAGCAACTCCACCTACAACTGCTTCATCATCAGCAAACAAACGGTCTCCGTGAAATTCTTGGTAGTCATCAAAGAGGCGTTCAAAAAAGTCTAAAGCTGTTAATCGCTCTTTTGCTCGAGCTAATTGAACAATTTCGTGTGCTGTTCGACTCATGATTCACGCCATCCTTTCATTGTATGCATTTTTACGAGTTGATAAATTCTTTCTCGTAATTCCATTCTAGGAACAATCTGATCAACAAAACCATGTTCCAATAAAAATTCTGCTTTTTGGAAATCCTCAGGTAATTCTTGTTTGATTGTTTGTTCAATCACTCGTCTACCTGCAAAACCAATAACAGCTTGTGGTTCCGCTAGGATGATATCTCCCTCCATAGCGAAACTCGCAGTCACTCCACCAGTTGTTGGGTCAGTCAAAATAGTTAAATAAAACAGTCCTTGATTGCTGTGACGTTTAACTGCAGCCGAAATCTTTGCCATCTGCATTAATGAAAAGATTCCTTCTTGCATTCTTGCACCACCTGAGGCTGTAAACATAACGACAGGTAGACCAGCTTTAGTGGCTGTCTCGAATAAGCGAGTAATTTTCTCGCCAACAACAGTCCCCATGCTTCCCATGATAAAATGTGAATCCATGATGCCGATTGCCACTTTTTGTCCTTTAATGGTTGCTTTTCCAGTTAAAACAGCTTCATGTAAATGTGTTTTGTCACGCATTTTTTGAATTTTATCTTGATAGTCTGGAAAGTTTAACGGATCTTTTGTTTCAATATCCGTATCCCATTCTTCAAAACTTTTTTCATCAATTGTTAATGCAACACGTTCCCAAGCAGTGATTCTAAAATTGTAACCACAATTAGGGCAGACTTTTTCTGCCCCAATTTCTTTTGTATAAAGAGTATGTTTACAACTTGGACATTTTGCCCACATATTATCTGGAACAGAAGGCTCATTTGTTGGCGCAGTATCACGATTTGGATTAATACGAATATAATCCTTTTTCTTTTTAAATAATGCCATCGTTTCCCCTCCTAAGCTTCAGGTGTCCAGTTTGGTAAAAATTCCTCTTGTAAAAATGCAGTGCTATAATCTCCTGCAATCACTTTTTCATGGCTAATTAAATCTAATTGAAATTCTGCATTAGTCATTACACCATCAGTGACTAGCTCATTCAATGCTCGTTGCATTTTCATTAATGCATCAAAACGGTTATCTCCATGAACGATGACTTTAGCAATCATTGAATCATAGTAAGGAGGAATCGTATAGCCTGAATACATTGCACTGTCTACACGTAATCCCATACCGCCACTTGGCAATAATAAATTATGGATAGTACCTGGTGAAGGCGCAAAATTAAAGGCTGGATTTTCAGCATTAATTCGACATTCAATCGCGTGACCACTTAAAACAATGTCTTCTTGACGAATATCTAGTTTTTCACCACTGGCAATTTCCAATTGTTTTTTAACTAAGTCAATTCCTGTAACCATTTCAGTAATTGGATGCTCTACTTGGATACGAGTATTCATCTCCATAAAGTAGAAATTTCCATTTTCGTTCATCAAAAATTCGATCGTACCGGCATTTTCATAATTCACAGCTTGAGCTGCGCGAACAGCCGCCATCCCAATTTCTTGACGTTTTTCCTCAGAGATAATGACTGAAGGTGATTCTTCTAATACTTTTTGATTATTTCTTTGCAATGAGCAATCTCTTTCACCTAAATGAATGACATTACCAAATTGATCACCTAAAATTTGCACTTCAATATGACGTGCTGGGTAAACAATTTTTTCGATATACATATCATCGTTACCAAAAGCGGCCTTGGCTTCTTGTTGGGCAGAAGAAAAATGTTGTGGTAGCTCTTCTTTAGAAAGAACTTTACGAATCCCTTTTCCTCCCCCACCAGCAGCGGCTTTTAACATGACCGGATAACCAATCTCTTCAGCAATAACTAAAGCTTCTTCCACATCCGCAACAGCACCCTCGCTACCTGGAATGACTGGAACATTCGCTTCTATCATTAATTTTCTTGCATTGATTTTATTTCCCATATCATCAATCGTTTGACTTTTTGGTCCGATAAATACAATATTGCATTCTTCACACATTGAAGCAAAACGACTATTTTCCGATAGAAAACCAAAGCCCGGATGAATCGCTTCGGCTTTAGTCACGATTGCTGCACTTAAAATTTGTTGTACATTCAGATATGAATCTGTTGCTTTAGCAGGTCCGATACAAATTGCCTCGTCTGCTAATTCAGTGTGTAATGCATCTTTATCAGCTTCAGAATAAACTGCTACTGTCCGGACACCTAATTCACGACAAGCGCGAATAATTCTCACCGCAATTTCTCCACGGTTTGCAATTAATATCTTTGAAAACATACGTCACCTATCCAATCATGAAGGTTAATTCAGCTTCAGCAACTTTCTTGCCATCCACTTTTGCAATACCTTTGCCAATTCCTGCATTGGCTTTTACTTTAATAATTTCAACTTCTAACATAAGTGTATCACCTGGCGTTACTTTTTTACGGAATTTTGCTTTATCAATTCCACCAAAGTAAGCTGTTTTGCCTCGAAATTGCTCTAAAGACAACAACGCCACTGCTCCAGCTTGTGCCATCGCTTCCACAATTAATACACCAGGCATTACTGGTTCATGTGGGAAATGTCCTTGGAAAAAGGGTTCATTAATTGTTACATTTTTTTTAGCAATAACACGTTCGCCATCCACCAATTCCTCTACACGATCAATTAATAACATTGGATAACGGTGAGGAATAATTTCTTTAATTTCTTGAATATTCATTACAGTCATAATTAGCCTTCTTTCACACGGAATAATGGTTGATTAAATTCAACGACTTGTTCATTCTCAACTAAAACTTCTATAATTTCACCAGAAATATCACTAGTGATTTCATTCATCACTTTCATCGCTTCAACAATGCAGACAACATCGCCCTTAGCAACATGATCGCCTACTTGTTTAAAGTTTGCTTTATCTGGAGATGGTTTTAAGTAAGCCACTCCTACTAAAGGTGAAACAATTTCTGTTCCCTCTAAAATCACAGGTGATGAAGATGTTTCAATAGTTACTGCTGCCGGTGCTGCTGTAACAGCTGGTTGTTGAATTGGAGCTGAAACCACTGGTTGTTCAACCGATGTCTGTTGATTACGAGATACCGTATTTTTATTTAAATAAAGTTCAAATGTGCCGTCTTTTAAATTAAATTCTGTCAATGTGGATTGATCAAATTGAGATAGTAAATCCTTTACCTCTGCTAGTTCCATCCTTATGCCTCCCAACGTTTCATCAAGATTACTGCGTTATGTCCACCAAAACCTAAAGAATTACTCATTGCATAAGTTAATTCAGCTGGTTTGCTTTCATTCAATACAACATTTAAATCAATTTCTGGATCTTTTTCAGTTACATTAATATTTGGTGGAATAAATTGGTGTTGCAATGCTAACAATGTCGCAACGGCTTCCACGCCACCAGCGGCTCCTAGTAAGTGACCAGTCATTGACTTCGTACTACTTACATACGTATCTTGATAGCTATCTCCTAGACCATAATGAATCGCAGTTGCTTCAGCTACATCATTTGCTGGAGTACTTGTTCCGTGAGCATTAATATAACCCACTTCATTAGCTTGAATATTCGCTTCGTTCATTGCAAGCTTCATCGCTTTACCTGCTCCAGAACCATCAGGATTTGGGGCAGTCATATGGTAAGCATCACAATTAGCACCATATCCAACAACTTCTCCTAAAATATTCGCACCACGAGCTAAAGCATGATCCAATGACTCAAGTAATAATACGCCTGCACCTTCACCCATAACAAAACCACTACGATTTTTATCAAATGGTGTTGATGCTTTATTTGCATCTGATTCAGTTGTTAAAGCTGTCAATGAAGCAAAACCAGCAATTCCGATTTCACAAATTGTCGCTTCAGAACCACCTGCCAACATCACATCAGCATAACCATGTTTGATGTTACGGAAAGCTTCTCCTACAGAATGCGTACCTGAAGCACACGCTGTAACTGTTGTGGTACAAATCCCTCTAGCACCTACACGCAAAGCAATGTTTCCTGCAACCATATTTACGATTGACATTGGAACAAACATTGGTGAAACGCGTTTTGCTCCTTTAGCATTCATACGAGTCACTTGATCTTGAATTGTTGGCAAACCACCGATTCCTGAACCAACCATTACACCAAAGCGATCCGCATCAATAGCATCCTTATCTAAGTTTGCCATTTCAAGCGCGTCCAAAGCAGCATGGATTCCATAAATTGAGAATAAATCCATTCGTTTGGTGTCTTTTTTGACAAAATATTTTTCTAGTGGAAAATCTTTAACCTCACCGGCAACAGAAATACCTGTTGCTTCTGCATCAAATTTTGTAATTGGACCAATCCCGTTGGTTCCTTCTTTTAAACTTGTTAAGAATGATTCTGGATCATTTCCAATTGGGGAAACAACACCATAACCCGTAACTACTACTCGATTCATATTTTTTCTCCTCTCTTAACCGTGCATGACCAAACCACCGTCAACATTTAATACTTGACCTGTGATGTATGGACTTTTTGCTAAGAAAATAGCCGCTTTTGCGACATCTTCAACATTCCCAAAACGTTGTAAAGGAATATTTTGTGTCATTTGTTCTTTTACTTTATCTGACAAAACATCTGTCATGTCAGTTTGGATAAAGCCTGGAGCAATGGCGTTACAAGTAATTCCTCGTGGAGCTACTTCTCTAGCAACTGATTTAGTAAAACCAACAACACCCGCTTTACTAGCAGCATAGTTTGCTTGTCCCGCATTACCCATTAAGCCTGAAACACTTGAAAGATTGATGATAACTCCCTCACGCAGTTTCAACATTTTCTTTAAAACTTGTTGAGTCATATTAAATGTTCCAGTTAAATTAATTTTTAATACTTGCTCGAAATCTTCTTCCGTCATACGAAGCAATAACTTATCATTGGTAATACCAGCATTATTAATCAAAATATTAATTGGACCTAATTGATCCTCAGTTGTTTTAATCATCTCGCCAGCATTCTTAAAATCAGAGATATCTCCTGATACACCAATACATTTTACGCCGAATGCTTTAATAGAAGAAATCAGTTCTTCAGAAATTTCTCTACGTCCATTTAAGACAATGTTTGCCCCTTCTTTAGCAAAGGCTTTAGCAATTTCCAAACCAATACCACGGGTACTTCCTGTAATAAAAATCGTTTTATCTTTAAGTTCCATTTATTCCTCCTGATTAGCTATTCAGCCAACTTTTCCTTTTTTTGTTAGTTATCATTCAGCCAAAAACGCTTCTGTTTCTTCCAATGTCTCGCAATTTCCAACTCTAGAAATAGCCAAAGATTTATCAATTTTTTTGATGAATCCTGAAAGAACTTTCCCGGGACCAACTTCAACCACTCGTTCAATCCCTAATTCTTTTAAGGTTGCTACACTTTCATAAAAACGAACAGGAGACATCACTTGTTTTTCTAAAAGTTCTTTTACATCTTCCTGTTCCATAACCTTAGCTGTAGTGTTACTAATAACTGGCACAGACATTTTATTTATTTCAACTGACTCTAATTCCTCTTTCAGTTGTTCGGCTGCAGGTTTTAATAATGCTGTATGGAAAGGACCGCTTACGTTTAATGGAATCACCCGTTTTACGCCAGCTTCCTTTAACAAATCTATCGCATAATCAACAGCAGCTACTTCTCCACCAATCACAATTTGTTTTGGTGTGTTGTAATTTGCTGGTGAAACAATGCCTTTCTCACTAGCTTGCTCACAAGCAGCTTCAATAGTTTCAATTGGAGCATTCATAACTGCCACCATTTTACCTGTGCCTTGTGGAGCTACATTAGCCATAAATGCACCTCTTTTGGCAACTAAAGCTACTGCTGTTTTAAAATCAAGGGCACCACTAGCAACTAGTGCTGAATACTCCCCTAAACTCAAACCAGCTACTGCGTCAGGTTTAAACCCTTTATCTACTAGTAAACGCCAGAAAGCTACACTAACAGTTAAAATCGCTGGTTGTGTATAGACTGTTTGATTCAATTCTTCATTCTCAACAAAGCATAACTCTGCCATATCATATCCTAGAACCTCACTCGCTTCATCAAACGTTTGTTTAACAATCGGTTCTTGTTGATATAAGTCTTGTCCCATGCCAACATATTGTGCCCCTTGGCCACTAAATAAAAAAGCTGTTTTCATTATTTTGTCCCTCATCTTCGTTCGTAATCGTAACCGCATTTTGATGGTCTATAAATAATACTTTGATTATCAAAATATATTTAGCGACTCATCCAAGAACAAAAGCTGTCTTTATTATAAAAGGCTAGGCTTTTGGCCCAGCCTTCTGAAATTCAAATTAAGCTTGTTGATCTTCTACGTATTTAACTAAATCAGCAACAGTTTTAATACCGTCTTCTACTTCGATTTTTACATCGAATTCGTCTTCGATTTCATTGATGATTTGGAATAAGTCTAAGCTATCTGCTTCCAAGTCTTCTTGAATATTAGTTGTTAATTGAATTTCTTCTGTTTCTTTCCCTAATTCTTCTGCTACGATTTCTTGAATTTTTTCGAATACCATGTGTATATTCCTCCAATATTAATTTTCTTAATTTATATAACTACAGATTTATAAGGTGATTAACATAGTTCCCCACGCTAATCCGCCACCAAAACCTGAAAGTACCACTTTTTGATTACTACCTAGCTCTAATGTACCTGCTGCAACTGATTCATCTAATAAAATAGGAATTGTTGCTCCAGAAGTATTACCATACTTATCCATATTTTGTAAAAATTTTTCTCTTGGCACTTTTACTTTACGAGCAATTTTATCCAAAATACGTGAATTCGCTTGATGAAGTAAGAAATAATCAATTGATTCTCGATCTTCGTCAATCAGTTGGTCAATTGATTTTGCCACATCTCTAGTTGCAAAATCAAAAATATCTCTTCCAGCCATTGTTAGACAAGAAGTTTGTTGAGTTTCGCTTCCACCGTATGGATTTTGATTGTGCTTATATCCAGAGGTTAGAGACATTCCTCTTGACCCATCAGCCTTAAGGCTTTCTTTTAAGATATGTTGTTGACTATCTTCTTCTAACAAAATACCGCCAGCACCATCACCAAAAAGAACCGCAGTCGTCCGATCTTCCCAATTTAACACTTTAGAAAGAACTTCTCCACCAATTACCAATCCTTTTTTTGAACCTGTACGAATCATTTTTTCAGCCATTGATAAGGCATAAACGAATCCTGCACAAGCCGCACTCAAATCAAAAGCAAAAGCGTTTCTAGCGCCAATTGCTCCTTGCACGATACAAGCGACAGAAGGTGAATTATAATCCGGAGACATCGTTGCCACTAAGATAAAATCTAATTCCTCAGCTTTAATGTCGCCTTGTTCCAACAGTTTTTCTGCTACTTTAATACATAAATCAGAAGTATTTTCTTCCGTTGCAATATGTCTCGTTTTGATTCCTGTCCGCGAATAAATCCATTCATCGCTAGTATCCATAATCTCAGCTAACTGATCATTGGTTACTACTTTTTCAGGAACATAACTCGCAGTTGCAGTAATCTTTCCGAATTTTATCATACCTACACGCTCACTTATATTCTTGTAAAAACTGATGAAGATTATCTAATGCTTTTAATAAAGCTGTTTGTTGATCATCTTCCATGTCCGTCAAAATTTCTCTAATCATTTGTGAATGAAAATGTTGATGGACGCGATACAGTAATTTTCCTTTTTTTGTCAAACCCAATTTGACTACTCGTCGATCGTCTTCACTACGAATTCGTTCAACATAGCCTTTTTTAACTAATCGATTGATAGCAATAGTCAAAGTTCCAACTGTAATTGAAAGTTCCTTAGCTACTTCAGAAGTTGTCTTTTTCTTATACATACCAATCGCTTCGATTGTGTGCATCTCAGTAATCGATAGATCGTTAAATTGTGATTTTTTTAATTCTGATTCTTCGATAACTAAAATGTCATTAAAGACATCTACTAATAAGCTATTGATTCTTTCAAATTCAGGTTTCATTATTTCACCATCCGAATAGTTTGATTATCAAATCATTTGACAATCAAACTATAATTTAAATTTCTGAAAAATGCAAGCCTATTTTCTGATTTTTTTCAGTTTATTCATGATAATCAATCAGAATTCGTTGATTTCATCCACTTTATATATAGTTTGACTTTCAAACTATTTTAACATACTTCTTAAAAAAAAGAACAATTTTTAACACTTTTTCTTGTAAGAAAACTTTTTTTCTGCTATCTTCAAGACAAATTCAAGGGAAAAAGGAGGTAAATTGCGTTGAATCAACAAAATAAAAAGTTCAAAGAAAAGCTTAAGAATTTGCCAAAAACACCTGGAATTTATTTAATGAAAGATTCTCATCAAGATGTGCTCTATGTTGGAAAAGCCAAAAATTTGAAACAACGAGTTTCTTCTTACTTCCAAAATAACTCTCAGCATTCTAACAAAGTTCGTCGAATGGTGTTCAATTTAGCTGATTTTGAAATTATTGAAGTTGATACAGAGCTTGATGCCCTTTTATTAGAATGTGAGTTAATTCAGCACCATCATCCCTTGTATAATCGTCATATGAATCAGTTTGCACAATATTGTTATATTAGCATTGACGAACAAGGCATTACATCAAGCACACTAGATGGTGAACTTGGCCCTTATCGTGCTTATCGAAAAATACCTGAGATTATTCGTCATCTAAGTGAGCTCTACCAACTTTCAACAATCAATCACATTACAAAATTATCCTTAGAAAAACAACTTCCGGAGATGAAACATTACCCACTACCTGAAAAAAAACAAGAGATTCGTGGTTTTTTTGAAGGTCGTGATGATAGCTACCATTATTGGATGAACCAACGAATAGCTTATTGTATTGAAGAAAGATATTTCGAACACGCCCAAAAATTATCAGAAGAATTACAATTTTTAACTACTTTTTATAATCAAATTCGCGAATTGCATCATTTTGTTAATCAAAAAGAAAATCAAATTATTCTGCCTATTTCAGCATCTGAAAAAAAAGTTTATCAGCTTGCTTATGGTAAGGTTGTTTATTCTAAAATAATTCCGTACACAGAAACATTTCAACCTATTTCACTGACTCCTAACCAAACTGCTTTAAGCAAGTCAGAGATAGACCCCACACTTATTTTGCTTTATTATATAAAAAAGATGTCTGAAAAAGGATAGCATAACGCTCTGTCCTTTTCAGACATCTTTTTATTATTGAATTAAATCGTAAATTTCCATTGCAACAATATCAATATTATCGAATTGATAAGGCTGATTAGATTCAGCTTCCGTTAATTCAAAGGTTTCTGTCGAGTTGTCATAAGTGACTGTACATTTTTCAACGCCTTCTTTTTCAAAACGTCGTACTTGTACCTCGCTGTCTTGCGCTTCAATCATAGCCTCAAGACGTCTAATGATAGCGACTAATTGTGAACTTTTCATTCATAGTGCCTCCCTTTTTTCATTTCTGTTACATTGTATCAAATGACTGGTTATCATGCATTGTTTTTGCGAAATTTTTTTAAATTTTAAGATTTTTTACCATCTTGCCACCAAAGTTTAATCAAGGCTTGCGTTCCATCATTTCCGTAACCGTTATCTTCTAATTTTTGATAAAGATTTTTTGCTAATTCTGTGCTAGGCAAGTCGATATTCATTTTTTCAGCTTCATCTAGAGCAATCTTCAAGTCTTTAACAAAATGTTTAACAAAAAATCCTGGTGTATAATTTTCTGCTAGAATTCTTGGGCTATAATTACTCATTGACCAGTTTGCCGCACTACCTCCACCTAAGGTAACTAAAACTTTCTCTAAATCTAAGTCTGCCTTATTTGCGTAAACCAACATTTCTGTCATTCCAGTCATTGTTCCAGCAATCATAATTTGATTGGCCATTTTTGTATGTTGACCTTTGCCGGCTGTCCCTTGCAAATTGATTGTTTTACCGAATTGATTAAAGACCGGCAGAACCTTTTCAAACACATCTTCTTGACCACCTACCATAATGGTTAAAGTACCATTTTTAGCTCCTAAGTCACCGCCTGAAACTGGTGCATCTAAACTTTCAGCTTGTCGCTCTTTAGCTGTTAGAAAAATCTTTTCGGCTAATGAAGGTGTGCTAGTTGTCAAATCAACTAAAATTTTATTTTTTACGTCGGCTGCAAAAATCCCAGTATCTTCTTGATAATAAGTTTCTTCAACATCTTGAGGATAACCAACCATTGTAAAAATGATCTCGCTCATTTCAGTGACTTTCTTAGGAGAATTTTGCCAAATTGCTCCAGCTTTTACCAAATCATTTGTTTTACTTTTTGTTCTATTAAAAACAATTAGTTGATGTCCCGCATTCATTAAATGAATTACTACTGCATGCCCCATGACACCTGTACCTATAAAACCAATGTTCATTTATCTTCCTCCTATTATTAAAGGCCTATGATTCTTTCGATTTTCATAAATCGGCTTACTTTTTTATAGTCAAAAAAAGTTCACACCTTTAGTATACGTCAAAAGTGTGAACTTTTATATTATTTTAGGCTTAATTCAAAAGAATTAAAACGGTGTTTTAAACTTATCTAGCATATCTTTGGTTGCATTTGTTTCACGATTCAAATGGTATTCTCGGAGAATATCCTCATAAAACTGTTGCATCGTCTCACCAAAATAAGTTGCTGAAATTTTATACATTTTTTGTTCCAGTACTTCTTGATCTAATTGAATTCCCGATTCTACATATTTAATTAAGGCACCGGCAAAATCTTCATCATTTTTGAATGTCACGCCTAATGAAGGGTGGCTGAGTAGATTATTTAAATAATCATTTCCCTCAACTACCATTTGTGTACCTGATGCCATTGCTTCAGTATAGGTTAACCCCTGTGTTTCCGAAGTGGAAGCACTGACAAAATAATCTGCAGCCTGATAATATACAGCGACTTCATCGTTAGAGACTTCTCCGACAAAGGTCACATGTCCATCAACTGAAAGTTCTGAAACTAGCTCTTCTAATTCTTCACGATAGGGTCCTTTTCCTACGATGACAAGCTGAGTTTGAGGCAATATCTTAATAACATTAGGTAAACCTTTTATGATAGCTTGAATATTTTTTTCATAAGACAATCGACTTAATGACAGGATAAGTAATTGGTCTTCCTTAATGCCTAAAGAATCTCTCAATTTTTGTTTCATCTCGTTTGTAATATCAGGACGCTTAAATTTTTCTACCTCAATACCGGTTGGAATAATTCTCATTGGAACTTTTACACCATAGCTTTTTAACTTTTCAATCACTCGTTCACTTGGACAAACAACTCCAGAAGAATGATTAGCAAAAAAGCGAGAAAAGTATTTAACGTGTGCAGGTTTAACCACTTTCCCTTTAGCAATATAATGTAAATAATCTTCATACATTGTGTGATAGGTATGAATAACAGGTATTTGCATTTTTTTCCCGACTAATTTCCCTAACATCCCTGCACCAAATTCTGTATGAGTATGAATTAAATCTAATTCTAACTCCTTGGCTATCAGATACGCATACCACATACCTCTAACAACTACTCGACGATCTTTAAATGAAATAAATGGAACACTTGGCATACGAATAATACCATTTTCAAAATCAGGAGCATTAGGATCGGTTGTCGTAAATATATAAACCTCATGTCCTTTTTTCTCTAATTCTTCTTTTAAAGTTCGGATAGATGTAGCCACACCACTTACTTGAGGAAAGTAAGTATCTGTAAAGAAACCAACTTTCACGCCTGTTCCCTCCAAATCAAAATTGTTTTACTTTAACATACATTCAAACATGGATACAAGTCGTTCAAATCTTTCCTCGATAATTGAAAACATTCACCCATGATATGTCAAATATTAGGTTTAGTATAGCACAGCTAGCTAGTACATGGCTCCACCTATAGACCTACATTTTTACGTTTTCTTTTCCATCTCAAAAAAAGACTGTTATATCAAGGTTTTAGAAAATGATATTACAAAATTGTTCGTTCTTTATTAGTGAATATCTATCAAAAAATAAATTTATACCTTATTTCAACTAATGTTCAGTAAGTAATTTTATAAAAATTGGATGAGCGTATCTCTAGTGCTACAATAAAAAAGAGGTGCTTCATATAGAAGCACCTCTTTATTTAAAAATTAGCCAACGTATTCTTCAACCAATTCAACAACTTCTTCCATCGTATCACATTCAGTTAGTGCACGATTTGCAAGTTCTTCCATTTTAGTTGAGTCTAAACGTTTCATTAAGCTACGAGTTTTTAGAACAGATGTAGCACTCATTGAGAACTCATCTAAACCGATACCCACTAGCAATGGAACAGCCATTTGATCGCCAGCCATTTCTCCACACATACCAGCCCATTTACCTTCAGCGTGAGCTGCATCAACAACGTTTTTAATTAAACGTAAAATTGATGGGTTATATGGTTGGTATAAGTAAGAAACTTGTTCATTCATACGGTCTGCAGCCATTGTGTATTGGATTAAGTCGTTTGTTCCAATACTGAAGAAATCTACTTCCTTAGCAAAACGGTCAGCCAATACAGCTGCTGCAGGGATTTCAATCATGATACCCACTTGAATATCATCAGCAACCGCTACACCTTCATCTACTAATTTTTGACGTTCTTCATCGTATAATTTTTTCGCAGCACGGAATTCTTTTAATGTTGCCACCATTGGGAACATGATGCGTAATTGTCCATGAACAGAAGAGCGTAATAATGCACGTAATTGCGTACGGAACATATCGTCTCCTAATTCAGATAAACTAATACGTAAAGCACGGTAACCCAAGAATGGATTCATTTCATGTGGCAATTTCAAGTAAGGTAATTCTTTATCCCCACCGATATCCATTGTACGAACAACAACAGGCTTTCCATCCATGCCTTCCAATACAGCTTTATAAGCTTCGTATTGATCTTCTTCAGATGGGAAATCCGGTGCATCCATATAAAGGAATTCTGTACGATAAAGACCAATTGCTTCTGCACCATTGTTATGCACACCAGTTAAATCCTTTGGTGTACCAATGTTTGCAGCCAACTCAAAATGTTTGCCATCCGCAGTCACAGTTTGAGCATTTTTTAGTTTTTCCCATTCTGCCTTTTGAGCAGCAAATGCTTCACCAGCTTTAACAAATTCTGCAGCCTGGTCTTCAGTAGGGTTAACGATAACATCCCCCTCAATACCATTTACTGCTAGAATGTCACCAGCTTTAACTTTTTCTGTAATATCTTTAGTACCTACGATTGCGGGAATCTCTAATGAGCGAGCCATAATCGCAGAGTGAGAAGTGCGTCCGCCAATATTAGTTACGAATGCTTTAACGAAATTACGGTCTAATTGCGCTGTATCACTCGGTGTTAAGTCATGTGCTATCACAACAACTTCTTCATTAATCATAGACGGATTTGGCAATGTTACTTGAAGTAAGTGAGCTAAAATACGTTTTGCAACGTCACGGATATCCGCAGCGCGTTCTTGCATATACGCATTATCTTCCATTCCTTCAAACATGCTAATATACATGTCAGTAACTTCTTTCAAACCTGATTCAGCATTTACTTTGTTATCTGAAATATTTTGCTTAATTTGACCAATCATTTCTGGATCACTAAGAACCATTAAATGCGCGTCAAATACTTGCGCTTCCGCTTCTCCCAAGGCTTGTGCAGCCTTGTCACGGATTTGTTTTAAATCTTCAGTTGACTTAGCCAATGCTTCGTCTAGACGAGCTTCTTCAGCTGAGATGTCTTCGACTGTTACCTTTTTAAAAGTCAAGTCAGGTTGGACTAATAGGTATGCCTTCGCAACGGCTACTCCATCGCTTGCCGCAATTCCTTTTAGCATTTCAACCATTATTCAGACAACCCTTCCTTTTTCATTGTTTCTACGATAGCTGCGATAGCATCTGCTTCGTCAGCACCTTCAGCAGAAATTGTAACGTCAGAACCTTGACCTACACCTAAAGACATAACTCCCATAATAGATTTAAGGTTTACTGATTTACCTTTGTACTCTAAATTAATATCAGAGTTAAATTTGCTCGCTGTTTGTACCAATAATGTAGCTGGACGTGCATGAATTCCTGTCTCAGCAACTACGTGAAAATCTTTCTTTTCCATATTATCAATCTCCTTCTTATGAAAGCTATTTTTTGTGAGGGCTTTCTTTTGCATATTCCCATAAAGAACAGACAAAATTAACTACCCTTTCAATTGTTAAGATTACCATTTTTTTACTACTTAGACAACCGTTTTCCATAATAATTCGCACAATTCCTCGGAAATTGCGTATTTTATGCATTTTCTTCCAAATAACGATAAATGATTTTTCCTTTTAAACCCGCTTCACCAACAAATTTCGTTCGATCTTCATGTGTTTTCCAAACTTCTCGAAAAGTCATAAAATCGGCTTGATCAACAATCAACTCATTGACTTCCCCTGATTTAAGCTGTTCCAATAAACTTTCATAGGGATTCTCAACCATACGATCCATCCTCCTTCTTTAAATTTTCATGTTATTACTATTTTCATTAGAAATAAAACTTCACCAAAAAATTATAGTCGATTTCATAAAAACTTCAAGTTTTATTCTTAGCAATTATAAACTTAATTACTTGCATCATAAGAAAATAATTGTATAATATAACTAAAGGTCAAACATGGTCAGTGAATACTTTCCTATTCTTTGACTTTTTAAAATCAATCGAAAGGTCGTGAGACAATGCTTTGTCAAAATTGTGGAAAAAATGAAGCAGGTATTCATTTGTATGCAAACGTTGGTGGTCAACGAAGACAAATCGACTATTGTCAAAGTTGCTATCAAAAAATAAAAGGACAACAAAACAGCCCGATGAATTCACAACAAGATCCTTTTGGTTTTGGTAGTCTAGATGACTTCTTCAGACAGATGTCTCAACAAATGCAACAAGAAAATACTCCATATAATCAAACACCTCCTACTCAAACTGGAAGTGGTCAAAATAATTTTAATGGTGGACAACAACCACCTAAACAAAATGTGCCTGGTTTATTGGGTGAATATGGTGTAAATATTACACAACAAGCTCGTGCAGGAGAAATTGATCCAGTTGTTGGACGTGATGCTGAAATTAAACGAGTCATTGAAATACTGAACCGTAGAACAAAAAATAATCCTGTATTAATCGGTGAGCCCGGTGTAGGTAAAACAGCCGTCGTTGAAGGATTAGCACAAAAAATTGTTGACGGAGATGTCCCTCAAAAATTGTTGGAGAAAGAGGTTGTACGCTTAGACGTTGCTTCCTTAGTCCAAGGCACGGGAATTCGTGGTCAATTTGAGGAGCGTATGCAAAAATTAATCGCTGAAATTAAAGAAGCTGAAAATATCATCCTCTTCATTGATGAAGTACACGAAATCGTTGGCGCTGGTGGTACTGGTGAAGGAAATCTTGATGCTGGGAACATCTTAAAACCAGCTCTTGCCAGAGGTGAGCTACAAATGGTTGGTGCAACTACTTTAAATGAGTATCGAGTAATTGAAAAAGATGCTGCTTTAGAACGTAGAATGCAACCTGTTAGAGTAGATGAACCAACTGTCGAAGAAACCATTTCAATCTTAAAGGGACTACAATCTCGTTACGAAGATTATCATCATGTAAAATATACTGATGCAGCTATTCAAGCAGCGGCAACTTTATCCAATCGATATGTACAAGAGCGTTTTTTGCCGGATAAAGCCATTGATTTATTGGATGAAGCTGGCTCTAAAGAAAACTTGACTATTCAATTTATCGATCCAAAAGTAATTGATAAAAAACTTGCAGATGCAGAAGAACAAAAACGCTTAGCCTCTCAAGAAGAAGATTTCGAAAAAGCAGCTTATTATCGTGATCAAATCAACAAACTTCAAAAAATGAAAGAACAACAAGTGACCGATGAAGAAACTCCTGTCATTACCGAAAAGACGATGGAGCAAATTGTAGCAGAACGCACAGGTATTCCTGTTGGTGAACTAAAAGAAAAAGAACAAACTCAATTGAAAAATTTAGCAGTTGATTTACAATCTCATGTAATTGGCCAAGATGAAGCCATCGATAAAGTTGCTAAAGCGATTCGTCGAAACCGTGTTGGTTTGGGCAAAAAGAATCGTCCAATTGGTTCCTTCTTATTCGTTGGTCCTACAGGTGTAGGTAAAACTGAATTGGCTAAACAATTAGCTTTCGAAATGTTTGGTTCTGAAGATGCGATGATCCGTTTTGACATGTCTGAATACATGGAAAAACACAGTATCTCTAAACTGATTGGTTCACCTCCTGGATATGTAGGTTATGAAGAAGCTGGACAATTAACGGAAAAAGTTCGGAGAAATCCATATAGCTTAATCTTGTTGGATGAAGTCGAAAAAGCCCATCCCGATGTCTTACACATGTTCCTACAAATCTTGGAAGACGGCCGTTTAACCGATGCTCAAGGTCGCACAGTCAGCTTTAAAGATACGTTAATTATTATGACCAGTAATGCTGGTAGTGGTAAAGTTGAAGCCAATGTTGGTTTTGGTGCTTCCAGAGATGGCATCACTCGTTCCGTATTAAATCAACTAAATAATTACTTCACACCAGAATTCTTGAACCGCTTTGACGGGATTATTGAATTCAAAGCATTGAGTAAAGAAAATCTATTAACGATTGTTTCTCTTATGTTAGATGAAGTAAATGAAATGTTGGCAAGTCAAAAAATTCATATCCAAGTTTCTGACTCTGTCAAAGAAAAATTAGTAGACTTAGGTTACGATCCAACTATGGGAGCACGTCCTCTTCGTCGAACAATTCAAGAACAAATTGAAGATGGGATTGCTGAATACTATTTAGACCATCCTGAAAATACTCAATTAATTGCAGAACTAGATGATGAAAATCAGATTTCTATCTCTGCTGAGTCGGTCGTTACCGAAGAAGTCAAGAATGACTAAACAATTTTAGACAAAAATGGAGAAATGTACTATTTCTCCATTTTTTATATAAAATTAAGGTGTATCTCTTTTCATTTCATCAAAAAGTTTTATAATTAGTTAATAGAAAGAATCAGGGGTGAGGGAAATGAAGTTAATTAATGTAACAAATAGCCATTCTCGACTAGTTTTGCAACAACTTGAAAATACTGATGCAGAAATGGTCAAAGTATATACTGCTGGAGATACGACCGTTATCTACACAGTTGCTCCACTTCATAATGAAATCTTATTGGTCAACAATAAAAGAACGATTCAACCTCAAGAAATTGAAATGATTAGACAACACTTTCTAGATCGAATTCCCGCAGATTCTTACAACATAGCTTCAGTTTCAACTTTAACTGATAGTAACTTTGTAGAAATCTCTATTCCTAAAGTGTTACAACATTAAATCTCTTAAAAAAATAGTTAGAACAAAAAAGCAGAAGTTTTTTGTTCTAACTATTTTTTTGTTCCTCAAAATTTTTTAATGAACGTCTATTTTTAAAATAAATTTCACATCCGCGATCATCATACACATGAAAAATGACACCTGTTTTTACATTCAACAAATAGATATCTGGATAGAATGAACCTGATGTAGAAAATCTAGGTCTTCTATCGGGAAAATCTTCATTGATTAGAGATTGAATTAAAAAATATTGTTTAACATTTTTCCATTCTGTCTGCAACACTAGCTGATCAACCCATAGTTTATCTTCTGACAAATAAAATCGACTTCCATCAATCAGCGAACTATTAGAAAATCGTTTGATAATTTTATGTAACACTAAATCTTTGTTATGTTTTCGTTGATTCATGTATTTGTTCACAACAATTAATACTTCTGACCGCTTTTCAAAGAACTCACTCAATAAATCATTGATTTGATGATATGCCATTGTAAATCTTTTTTCATTATAATTCTCACTATCTGGTAGAAATTGATATTCTCCTTTGGCTAAATCAACATGAATTTTATATTTTGCTTTCGACCAAAAATGAAAATCTAAAGTTGCATTCTGATAATATTCTTTCATAAAAGCCTTAAACATTCGTTTACCTCTTTTCAAATATAAAAGACTGGATAATCCACGTAAAATCAGATTATCCAGTATAGCTTAAATTACATCAAGCTCATTAATTTAACATTTGGGTATTTATCTTGGAACCAACGCTCAGCGAATTGATTTTCGAACAAGAACAATGGTTGGTCGAAACGATCTTTTGCTAGGATGTTTCGGCTTGAACTCATTTTTTCATCTAAGTCTTCTGGATCAATCCAACGAGCGATTTTATTGCCCATAGGTGTCATGATTACTTCCGAATTGTATTCATTTAACATACGATGTTGGAACACTTCAAACTGAAGTTGACCAACAGCTCCGATAATATAATCATCGGTTAAATAAGTTTTATACAATTGGATAGCACCTTCTTGAACTAGCTGGTACATTCCTTTATGGAAAGACTTTTGTTTCATCACGTTTTTAGCAGTTACCTTCATAAAAATTTCCGGTGTAAATGACGGAAGTTCTTCATAAGCAACTTTTAATTTACCTTCATATAATGTATCACCAATTTGGTAATTTCCTGTATCATAAACACCAATGATGTCACCTGCGACCGCTTCTTGAACATTCTCACGAGAATCAGCCATAAATTGAGTCACATTACTTAGTTTTAATTTTTTACCTGTTCTTTGTAAATACACATCCATACCACGTTCAAAAGTTCCTGAACAAATTCGAACGAAAGCAATTCGGTCACGATGGGCTGGATTCATGTTAGCTTGAATTTTAAAGACAAATCCTGAAAACTCTTCTTCGTAAGGACTAATCATTTGATCCTCGATTGTCTTATGCCCATAAGGTGCTGGCGCAAACTGTAAAAATGTTTCTAAGAAAGTTTGTACCCCAAAGTTTGTTAAGGCTGAACCAAAGAATACAGGCGTTTGATCACCGCGAGCAATTTTCTCAGTATCAAAATCATCTCCGGCTTCTTTCAATAACTCTACTTCTTCTAAAACTTGGGTATAAATACTTTTTTCTGTCAAAGGATGAGTAGATGGAATTTCGCCATTTTCATCTAATGAAATTAAACGTTTTCCATCGTAATTATCTGGACGGTACAGTTCCACACGATTGTTAAAAATATCGTACAAACCTTCCATTCCTTTACCCATACCAATTGGCCAATTCATTGGATAAGATTCGATATCCAATAGCTCTTCCAGCTCTTCTAATAGATCTAAAGGTTCCCGACCATCTCGGTCTAGTTTATTAATAAAGGTAAAAATTGGAATCCCTCTACGCTTAACTACTTGGAAAAGTTTTTTGGTTTGTGCTTCAATCCCTTTGGCACTGTCGATAACCATAACCGCACTATCCACGGCCATCAGAGTTCGATAAGTATCTTCAGAGAAATCCTCATGCCCTGGTGTATCTAAAATATTGACACGTTTGTCATTATAGTCAAATTGCATCACGGAACTTGTTACCGAAATTCCCCGTTGTTTTTCAATTTCCATCCAGTCAGATTTTGCAAAATTCCCACTTTTCTTTCCTTTAACAGTACCTGCTTGGCGAATGGCTCCACCAAAAAGTAACAACTGTTCGGTAATGGTTGTTTTCCCAGCATCCGGATGGGAAATGATAGCGAAAGTCCGACGACTATCCACTTGTTGTTTTAAATTTGGATTATTCATTTAATTTGCTGTTGTTTAAAACAACAGCTACTCCCCTCTATTTTATCTATTCATTTTAGCGACTTATATTCTACATTTAAAATAGCTCCTAATTCAATAATTAAGCACCATGATTTGGTGATTTTTATTCACTTGATTTCTGCCTTAAAAAATCTTAGCTGATTATTTTCACTAACCTTTTCAGTATAACATGAAATTTCTCAATAAAAAAGAGTCTATGAACATCGTCACAGACTCTTTTCCTCTTATCTTCTTGGTTCGTCTTCCTCAAAATCTTTACGGAAAAAACGTCTTTCTTCATCTGGTTCGACATGAATTTCCTCTTCATGAAAGAATACTCTTAATTTCAAAACACGTGATCCTTCCATCTCCTCAGAGACGAGTGTAATATTGTCAACATTAAAAGACAGTGTCTCGTCCTGATCAGGAATTGTTCCTAAAGCTGTAATAAAGTAACCCGCCATAGTGTCTACATCAGACATGTGTAAGTTTGTTTCAAAAAGTTCATTAAAGTCATCAATCAACATACGACCTTGGATCACATATTCTTGGTCTGTTATTTTTTCATATAATGCTTCAATTTCATCAGATTCATCGTCAATCTCTCCTACAATCTCCTCTAATAAATCTTCAAGGGTAACCAAACCAACTACGCCACCATATTCGTCTAATAAAATAGCCATTTGATTTTGCGTTTTCTTTAGCTCATATAGTAAATCGTCAATAAAGACAGTCTCTGGAACAAACAACGGTTCTTGTAATAAAGCTTGTAAATCTAAATTTTCAAAGCCATGTTTATAGGCACTTTTTAGTAAGGTTTTAGTATGCAAGACACCTATCACTTTATCTCGATCTTCGTTATATACAGGGATACGAGAATAGTTTTCAGCGAGGATTTTCCCCATATTTTCAGATACTTCGTCATGAATATCAATCATAAATGCGTCAGTTCTAGGAACCATTACTTCTCTAGCAACTTTCGTATCTAATGAAAAAATCCCTTGCAACATTTCAAGTTCATCATCTTCTAAGACACCCTCATTTTCCATCATGTATCGTAATTCATCACGAGTCATTCTAGAATCTTCGTCATCAAATGTCATTGGTGTAATTCTTGATAAAAGATTAGTTGATGCTGATAACAACCACACAAATGGTCGAGCTATTTTACCAATAATCTGTATAGCACCTGACGTAAATTGAGCGACTTCTTCAGGTTTTCCTAATGCCACACGTTTCGGGTACAATTCACCAAAAACGATGGAAATGTAGGTTAAAATCATTAAAGCAATTGCGCTTGCTAAGCTTCTTGCTGCTGCTCCACCACCAAAAAGTGGAACTAAGTATCCAGCTAGTGTATCAGCTAATGATGCCCCTGATAAAATCGTTACCAATGTAATTCCGACTTGAATAGTCGATAAAAAAATGGTTGGTTCTTCTAAGATTTTTAATAATTTTTGAGACTTGACGTCTCCCTCATCTGCTTTCTGTTCCACACGATTTCGATTAATGGAAACGACAGACATTTCTGCTGCTGCTAAAAAAGCATTAATTAATGTCAATAAGACTAACAGCAAAATTTGCGCTAAAAGCGACTGACTCTCGGGGTCAGCATTCATAGTTGCATTCTCTCCTTATTTTTTAACAATTTTTATTGAAAAAAAAGCGTGGCATTCGCCACGATAAAATCGTATCACAAAGGGGTTTTCTTTGCAATAAAAAATGCTCAACTTTTCATTTGCCCAAAATGGCTTGTACTATCTACAATCAAGACTAACAAAACGTGAAAACTTCTATAACAACTTTCCAATTGAGTGTTCCCATTTTAGCAATATTTTCTATTCATTCCTTTTAAAAATTAAGTTATAATTAATTCGAGGTGATGATTGTGTTTGTTGCACATACAAAAGATACGATGAGTGATTTATATTTGGATGCATTAAAGATTCGAAATCAAGTTTTTGTCAAAGAACAAGGAGTTCCTCTAGATAGGGAAATTGATAATTATGAAGCTTACACGATTCATTTTGTTCTTTATCAAGATACCGAAACGCCAATGGCAACGCTTCGTCTGTTACCTTTAGAAGATGGAAAAATCAAAGTTCAACGGATGGCAGTATTAAAAGAATTCCGCAAAAAAGGATTAGGTAAAGTAATCATGGAAGCTGCTGAAACTTTTGCAAATGAACATGATTATCAGCAATTGGCTTTAGGTGCTCAACTAACCGCTCGAGATTTCTATCAGCGTTTAGGTTATCAAGCTGAAGGCGATATTTTTTTAGATGCTGGTATTGAACATGTCACAATGACAAAAACGCTTCAAAATAATTAAACATACGAAAACCCGCAAGCATTCAACATGTTTGCGGGTTATTTTTCACCTAAACAAGGATTTAACTGTTATTTACGCATAACTGCGAGATATTGGATCACGCTTCCTTTCTCCGACTTACTCGGCGAGTGGGAATTCGAATCCAATGATCTGGTGGTTTCTTAACGATACCAATACTTCTAAAAATCTTAGTAATCTTTCTTTTGCATAAGTTACTTCGGTGTACGTTTTCCATAACTTCACATCCTTTGAATTAACTAAGAACTATTCGCGTTTTCTGAAAAGAAGATGATATTCTTTTCACTACTACTATACAATGAATGGATGTGAAAATTCAATTAATTCGTTTAATTTTCTTTCTCCAAAACCCTTTTAACAATCGCTAAGGGGTTATCTTTACTTTCGAATTTAACTAGTACATTTTCAAGGTTCACTTTTAAAACTTCTCCTAAACCAAAAATTTTATGCTTGACCGTGTCTCCTACTTCAAAATCAGTTGATTGATTACCAGATTCATCGGTGAATGGACGGTAGCGACCATAGCTATTTAGAAGTTCCTCACTCAACTCTACCAGATATTCAATTCCTACTCGTTCCGCATCAAAAATAAAGCGTGATGGATAACGGTCTGCTCCATCATGGGTCAATCCTTCTGCATCTGTTAAAATCAAATGTTTTTCCGCTCTCGTATAAGCAACATAGGCTAAGCGACGTTCCTCTTCCATTTCATTTTTGGAACGAATTTTACTACTCGGAAAAATCCCTTCACTTAAGCCACATACATAAACAACCGGAAACTCCAAACCTTTAGAGGTATGAACAGTCATCATATTTACTTTATCCACATGATCGTCTACATCTTGGCTAGTTAATAGCGTAATGTTTTGAAGATATTCGTTAACACTTACTGGTTCCCCTTCAAAACTTTGTTCATAATCCATTAAAGACTGCTTAAATTCAGCCAAATTTTCTAAGCGTTTTTCTTCGCCTTCCGTTCTTAATACATCTTCATAAGCTGTCTTTTCTAAAATAAACATCATTAAATCTGAAATAGGATGTGTCTCAGAAAGAATCTCATCTTGTTGTTGATTAAAAGTTTCCACAAATTCTGCAAATTCTTGTTTTTTCTTGTAAGTAAAGTTTTTATCTTCACTCTTTACCAAGTCCATAAAAGCTTCAAGAAAAGTTGTTTTTTGTTTTTCGGCATAATTACTAACAATTTTTAAAGCTTTAGGACCCATTTGTCTACGAGGATAATTAATCACACGAGAAAATGAAAGATCATCACCATCAATCAATAATCGCATATAAGCAAGAATGTCTTTAATTTCTTTTCTCTGATAGAAACCAATGCCAGAATAAACACGATAAGGAATATTTTCCCGCAAAAGGCTCTCTTCAATGGCTCGACTCACATGATGGGCACGATATAAAATCGCCATCTCATTGAATTTTAGACCTTGTTGATGCATATTTTGAATATTATCAACAATAAAGTTGGCTTCTTCACGGGTACTTTTAGCATGAAAATAAATCACTTTTCCTTGTTCGGATTTATTAGGCAGTAAGTCCTTTTCAATCCGTAATTGATTCTTTTGGATTAAACGATTGGATACATCTAAAATATTCGCACCTGAACGATAATTTTTATTTAACAAGATGGTTTGGGCTGGATGGAAGGTTTTAGCAAAATCTAAAATGTATTCCACACGTGATCCTCTAAAAGAATAAATGGTTTGATCACTATCACCCACAATAAATAAATTATGATACTTCCCTTGAAGAATCGTAATTAAAGCCACTTCATCATCAGAAACATCTTGATATTCATCTACCATCATATATTTCAATTTGTCTTGCCATTTTTCACGAGCAATTTCTGACATTCGTAAAATGGTTAGGCTTAAAAATGAAAGATCTGAAAAATCGGCGGCAAAGGATTTTCGTTTTTCATACACATATTTCAATAGAATATAGTGAATGATTTTACGTTTGTTATATCCCTGATTCATTAAATCATCTTTCACCAATCGAATTTCTTCAGCAATTTCTTCCAGTGTTCGAATTAACACTGGCCCATAAATACCAACATCATGCTCATTCTTTAAGCGTTTGACTTGGATATCCCGATCCAAAACAAATTGTTGCACAAATTCTTCTTTGGTATCTTGTAAAACAGTGGCCATTAAAGCCGCTTTATCATCTTCATCTATAATTTGATAGTTGGATGGATATCCAATTACTCGACCGTCTTCACGAATAATGCGAGCAGCCAAGGCTCCAAACGTCATGATTAAAGCACCCGATGCCAATTCTCCTAAATAATTTTTAATCCGATTTTGCATTTCTTTGGCTGCTTTATTAGTAAAGGTCACACACAAAATATTATCCGGTGCAATTCCGATGGCTTCAATTAGATAAGCTAAACGACTGGTCAACGTTTTCGTTTTGCCACTTCCCGCTCCAGCAATTACTTGGACATAACCTTCAGTTGCTTCCACCGCCATTAACTGCTCTGTATTTAAATCTTTTAAATAGTCCATTTCATCATCCCTTGTAATTTTAAATAGCTTAAATAGACAAAAAGAACTAAAAATCTTAGTTATCAAGATTTCTAGCCCTCTTTTTTCATTTCTGCGACAATTGCTTGTAGCGGTTATACCATATATCGACATAACCCTCGGAGAATGGTCCTTTTCCATTATTAATCCAATCAACTAAAATTTTGACATTTTCTTTTAGAATGAAATCAATGTCTTGGGGATAGTGCATGATTTTGCTGTGCAACTCATACTCATCCACGTCCAACAAGCGTTTCTCCCCATCAGGAAAAACTTTGATATCTAAGTCATAATCAATATATTTTAGTGCTTCTTCATCCAATAAGTAGGGTGAAGCTAGATTACAATAATAGGAAACCCCCTTTTCTCGAATCATTGCTATTACATTAAACCAGTATTTTTTGTGAAAATACACAATAGCTGGTTCTCGGGTTACCCAACGTCTTCCATCGGATTCAGTGACCAAAGTATGGTCATTTACGCCGATCATGGAATGCTCGCTGGTTTTCAATACCATAGTATCGCGCCACGTACGATGCAAATTGCCGTCGTGTTTGTAGCTTTGAATGCTGACAAACTCGCCCTCTTTTGGAACTCGCATAGCAACCCTTCCCTCAGCGAATCATTCGCATTTGTTTGGGTGTTCATTACACCGACATCGTAAACATTATAGCAATAAAACAAGTCCTTGACTAGAAATGTTTATCAACTTTCTGATATTTGTTAAATTGGGCTACTAATTTTTGTTGTGGCTTCGGAAAAACAATTGAAGTAAAATTTTCTTCCATCGCCCACTGACTTCGTTCTAGTTGAAAAGATTTGCCTGCTCGACCGTAAAAAAGCAACACATGCCATCGCAAATGACTAAAGACATGAGTAATTTCTTCAAAGTGTCGTTTCTGCCAAATCACCGGTAATTCTTCAAATATTTGTGGCGTTAAGTCTTCCGCCACTAGTTCTAATTCTAGCTGATTGCTCTCTTCTTTTTTCCAGCTTTGATAAAGTTCTACGTACTCTTCTTTGCTAACTTCTTGTAGAGGAAAATGCCACATATTTGCCAATAAACCTGTTTCTGGACGTTGAATCAACAAAAATTCCTCTTGATTATTTTCAATAGCTCCGGCCACATAATAAACATCTTTGGGTTTGATTTTTTTAGTTTTGATTGGAAAATCAGTTTGACGATTATCTTTATACGCCAGACAGAATTTTTGAATAGGACACTCTCCACAGTTAGGAGATGTGGGTGTACATATACTTGAGCCTAAATCCATAAAGGCTTGATTCATCTCACCTGGTTGTTCGTGAGAAAGAATTTGTCTGGTTGCAGCATCAAAAGTTTTACGACTACTGGCTTTAGCAATATCATCTTCAATTTCAAACAAGCGACTAACAACTCGCATAATATTGCCATCAATTGCCGGTTCAGGTAAACCAAAAGAAATACTACTTATCGCTCCCGTTGTATAAGGACCAATCCCCTTTAATGTATTAATTTCCTCTGGAGTACTAGGAAAATTCCCATCAAACTCTTCCATAATTTGTTTGGCAGCAACTTTTAAGTTTCTTGCCCGAGAATAGTAACCTAATCCCTCCCAAACTTTTAAAAGTTTTTGTTCATCTGCTTCTGCCAAATCCTTGATGGTTGGAAAAGTTTCCATAAAACGATAATAATAACCAATAACAGTATCTACTCTTGTTTGTTGCAACATAATTTCGGAAATCCAAATATTATAAGGATTCGTATTTGCTCGCCAAGGGAGATTCCGTTTTTCCTGATGATACCAATTTAAAAATATTTCTTGAAATTCATCTATTTCGGTTTGTGACCATTTATGCCAATTTTCAGTTTTCATCTACTACTTCCTCGTCAATAAATCGTTGAATTAAATCTAATTCAAAACCTTTTTGATACAATTTTTGTTTTATTTTATATTTATCTGATGCAAATTTTCTTAAAAGCATATTTCCAGCTTTCTGCAAGGCTTCCCATTCGGCATCTTCGTCTATTTCATCAGGTATCTCACTCATAACAGATGAAATAATATCACCAGAAAAGCCCTTTTGCATCAGCTTCATGCGTAATTTTTGTAAAGTTTCTTTGTGACTTTTTCCGTGAATCGTCTTTAAACTCTTTGTTGCAGTTTTATAGGCGATATTAAATTGATCTTCCTCAGTATACAAATATAAAACTTCTTCAATTATATCTGCTTTAAGTCCTTTTTTAAAAAGCTGTTGCTTCAAAGCTGTCGGCCCTTTATCGCTTAATCTTAATTGAGTACGAATATAACTTTTTCCATAGTTTAGATCATCTACTAATTGAAGTTCTTTTAAGCGAATAATTATTTTATGAATATCTTGGTTAGTAATTTCACGGTCTTTTAAATAAGTTCTGACTTCTTGTTCTGTTCGTAATTGATAACTAATATAATTCATTGATAGTTGGAGCCCAACATCATATCCGGCACTTTTTTTTAATTCTTGGAAGGTTTCTTCATCAATCTCACTATCTTTTAAAAGACGAAAACGAACCAATAAATCTTCAGACACACGAATTTTTTGTTTATTGTCAAAATAAATTTGATAAAAATCACCTTTGTCTTTAAGTACTTTTGTTACCTTCATCTTTAGCTCGCTCCTTTTACTAATAAATTGAGATTTTATTTTAATTAATCACTATCGTTTACGAACATACATTCTATTGTAACATATTCTATCTTCAAAAGGGTTGAACTATGTTAAAATATATAAGATTAAATCTATGAAAATGATTAGGAGTTATTATGGCAATTCAATTAACCAATGGACAACAATTACAACTAAAAATTAAACGACTAGGAATTAATGGCGAAGGAATCGGCTACTACAAACGTCTGATAGTTTTTGTTCCCAGAGCGTTACCTGGAGAAGAAGTTCAGGTAAAAGTCACTAAAGCAACACCAACCTTTGCAGAGGCTGCTTTAACAAAAATCTTGAAAACTAGCAAAGATCGCATACAACCACCTTGTAAATTTTATGATCGCTGTGGTGGTTGTCAACTACAACATCTAGCTTACAAAAAACAACTAGATTTCAAAAAAGATTTACTGGCTCAAGCACTCGCTAAATTTAAACCAAAAAACTATCAAAACTATGAGCTTCGTGACACTCTAGGAATGGACAATCCTTGGTATTATCGTAATAAAGCTCAATTTCAGATTCGATACAATGAGCAACAAAAAAGAGCTGAAGCTGGTTTGTATGAACCAAACTCCCATCGTTTAGTGGCGATTGATGATTGTTTGGTTCAAGAAGAAACGACCCAAAAAGTAATTAATACCGTCATGCAGTTAGTCAACAAGTATCAACTTCCAATTTATGATGAACGTAAAAATTCAGGTATTTTAAGAACTTTGATGGTTCGAATTGGAATTGAAACTGGAGAAGTACAGTTAGTTTTTATTACTAATTCTCCAAAATTACCACAAAAAAATGCCTTGATTCGTGAAATTAACCAACGCTTACCACAAGTAGTGTCGATTATGCAAAACGTTCAAAGTAAAAAAACTTCTTTAATTATGGGAGATGATACCATTCATCTATGGGGTAAAGAAGCGATTGAAGAGCATTTGAATGGTTTAATTTTTGATCTATCAGCTCGAGCATTTTTCCAATTAAATCCCAAACAGACAAGTGTTTTATACAAAGAAGCAATTAAAGCACTAGACATCACCAAAAATGAAACAGTAGTAGATGCCTACTGCGGAGTAGGAACAATTGGGTTAAGTGTTGCTGATCAAGCCAAAGAAGTTCGTGGGATGGATATTATTCCTCAAGCGATTGATGATGCCAAACGCAATGCTGATCGTATGGGATATGCCAATACCCACTACGAAACGGGAACTGCCGAAGAATTACTTCCTCAATGGTTAAATCAAGGATTTAAACCAGACAGTATTGTTGTTGATCCGCCACGAACAGGTCTCGATGATAAACTACTTGAAGCTTTATTAAAACATACGCCAAAAAAACTCGTTTATGTTTCATGTAATGTATCAACTTTAGCAAAAGATTTAAAAAGACTTTCTAAAGTCTTTAAAGTAGACTATTTACAATCCGTAGATATGTTTCCACAAACCGCCCGTTGCGAAGTTGTTGCAAAACTGACACGCATTTAATTTATAGATAAAAGTTGATGATTATAGTCAAACAAAAAAATGAAGGAGACTGCTCTGAGCCTCTAGGAAGTCTCAAAGCTTTCGGCCATTCAAATGCAGGGTAGGAAGTAGAAAACTGCTTATTCCTACTCTGCATAATTCATTCTCATCTTTAGCCTGCGATGAAGCTTTTCTTCCTAGTCAGACTTCCAGTTTTTGACGTGGATTGCTTTTATGCTAATTAAATGATAAATACATTAGTTAAAAATAACACTTACTGTTAGAAACTGGAAGAACAAAACGGAGAAAGTTAGTGGTCGTGTTCTAAAGAGCTGAATGAGTTACTCTGACTTAGTGCGATTAGCACTTAGTCAGAGTTTGAACGTCAGCAGCCGAGGAGACTCTGAAAAGAGGCTCTTGGCGCTCTTGCACGACCAATGAGTTTTCGGAGTTTTGTTCTGGAAGTTTTAATCGCCAGTTATTTTGACTATATAGCAATAAAAAAACCGCAAGAAAACTTTAAATAGCTTTCTTGCGGTTTTTGTTTTAAAACATATCAAACAAGGAAAGTTGATTTTCATCAGGTAAATCCTTCAAAACTCCATTGTCTGTCATGTATTCAATTAACGTTTTAGATACTTTTCCTCGGTTCGCTAAATCCTCTTTCGAAAGAAACGGACCGTCCTTACGAGCTTCCACAATCTGTTTAGCAACGTTTAGACCTAAACTTGGAACTGCTCTAAATGGTGCAATTAATTTATTCCCTTCAATCACAAAATTTTCTGCATCTGATTTATATAAATCAATCATTCCAAATTCAAAGCCTCTTTCTAACATTTCATTACATAACTCTAAAACAGTTAATAAGTTCTTTTCTTTGGTTGATGCATCCATGCCTTTGTCATTGATTTCTTTCATACGATCTTTTACTGCTTCTTTCCCTCTCGCCATTGCAACTAAATCAAAATCATCGGCACGAACAGAAAAATACGCACAATAATAAAGAATCGGGAAGTAAACTTTGAAATAAGCAACCCGTAAAGCCATCAATACATAAGCTGCTGCATGGGCTTTCGGGAACATATATTTAATTTTTAAGCAGGAATCAATATACCATTCTGGTACATTTTGTTTACGCATTTCTTCTTGCCAATCATCTGGAATACCTTTCCCTTTACGTACACTCTCCATAATCTTAAAGGCTAAACCATCGTCCAAGCCAGCATGCATCAAATAAACCATGATATCATCCCGACAACCAATTACATTGGCCAAATCTGCGGTACCTTTACTGATTAACTCTTCTGCATTTCCTAACCAAACATCTGTCCCATGAGACAATCCTGAAATCTGCAACAATTCTGCAAAAGTTGATGGATGAGTTTGATCCAACATTCCTCGTACAAATCGTGTACCAAATTCAGGTATTCCCAGTGTCCCAGTTCTTGAATAAATTTGCTCGGAAGTAACGCCTAAAACATCTGTTCCTTCAAAAATACGCATTACTTCAGGATCATCAGTTGGAATCGTCACTGGATCAATTCCGGATAAATCTTGAAGCATTCGAATAACCGTAGGATCATCATGTCCAAGTATATCGAGTTTCAAGATATTATCATGGATTGAATGAAAATCAAAGTGAGTCGTGCGCCATTCTGATCCTAAATCATCTGCTGGATATTGAATTGGCGTAAAATCATAAACGTCCATATAATCAGGTATAACAATAATCCCACCCGGATGCTGACCAGTTGTTCGTTTTACACCAGTTGCTCCTTTTGCCAAGCGGTCAATTTCTGCACTGCGTAAATGCATGTTATTATCACGTTCAAACGCTTTTACGAAACCAAACGCCGTTTTATCCGCAACAGTACCAATTGTTCCAGCTCTAAATACATAATCTTCCCCAAATAAAACTTTGGTATAGTTATGAGCCTCTGGTTGGTATTCTCCAGAAAAGTTCAAATCAATATCGGGAACTTTATCTCCGTGGAAACCTAAGAAAGTTTCGAAAGGAATATCATGTCCATCTTTTTTCAAGCGAGTGCCACAATTTGGACAAGCTTTTTCTGGCATATCAAAACCAGAACCATAAGAACCATCTTCATAGAACTCTGAATACTTACAATCTGGACAGTGGTAATGAGGAGCTAAAGGATTTACTTCTGTAATCCCCGTCATTGTAGCGACAAAACTAGATCCCACCGATCCACGTGATCCAACTAAATAACCGTCCTCATTACTCTTGTGTACTAATTTTTGAGAAATCAAATAAATAACGGAGAACCCATTCCCAATAATCGAGTCTAATTCCTTCTTCAAACGTTTTTCAACAATCTCAGGTAAAGGATTACCATATAATTCTTTCGCACGATTGTAACTTAAATCAGTAATTTCTTGCTCAGAACCAGGAATTTTAGGAGTATATAAGTCATCTTTGACGGGAACGACTGTCTCACAAGTATCGACTAAAGCATTTGGATTAGTGACAACTAATTCTTTTGCCAAATCACTCCCTAAAAATTGGAACTCTGTTAACATTTCATCAGTCGTTCTGAAATGAACTTTTGGCAATGTGTGGCGATTTAATGGATTGGCTCCACCCATAGAGTTGATTAAAATTTTACGATAAATAGAATCCACTTCATTTAAATAATGAACATTTCCCGTAGCGACTACAGGTTTGCCTAATTCTTGACCAATAGAAACTAATTTTTGAATAATATCTTCCAAATCTTTTTCGCTTTTGACCAATTCTTGTTCAATTAATGGCGCGTAGACTGGTTTAGGCATAACTTCAATATAATCATAAAATTCTGCTAGCTCTTTAGCGGCTTCATAACCTTTTTGCATCATGGCTACAAATACTTCACCCTTGTCACAAGCAGTTCCTACCATCAAACCTTCTCGTAATTTTGCTAATTCTGAACGAGGAATTCGTGGTGCTTTGTCATGGAAATACTTCACATTAGACATTGAAATTAATTTAAATAAATTCTTCAATCCTGCTTGTGTTTTTACAAGAATAGTTGCATGGAATGGACGGGCTGCTTTAATAGAGTTTGCCCCACCCACATGTCGGTTTAAATCCTCATGCAAATACATTTCATGGTTTTCCATCGCTTCCTTAACAAAAATCCAAGCCAAATGTCCGGTTGCTTCCGCATCATAAATCGCTCGGTGATGTTGTTCTAAAGAAACACCAAACTTCTTAGATAAAATTCCCAAACCAAAACGTTTATACTGAGGATACAAATATCTAGCTAACTCCAAGGTATCAATAACTGGATTATCTGCCTCTGGTATGCCATATCTTTTATAGCTCATATTTAAGAAACCCATATCAAAAGAAGCATTGTGGGCAACTAAAATTGCTCCCTCAGAAAATTCTCGGAATAAACGTAAGACTTCTTCTTCAGATTTAGACCCTTTGACCATGGCATCGGTAATTCCGGTTAAATTAACCGTCGTACTTGAAAGTGGATGTCCAGGATCAATAAATTCATCAAAAGAGGCTTCGACGTTTCCTTTGTGCATTTTGACTGCGGCTAATTCAATAATCGTATCATAGACAGCAGAAAGCCCAGTGGTTTCCACGTCAAATACAATGTAAGTAGCATCATTCAGAGGGACTGGCTGAGCATTATAAGCAACTTCTACTCCATCATCTACTATATTCGCCTCTACACCATAAATGATTTTCACCCCAGCTTTTTTTCCAGCTTGATGGGCATCAGGAAAGGATTGGGCTCCCCCATGGTCAGTGATGGCAATTGCCTTATGTCCCCATTTACCAGCTTGAGCAACTAAATCAGCCACATTATTGGTGGCATCCATCGTACTCATATTGGAATGCATATGAAGCTCTACTCTTTTTTCGTCTTCTGGTGCATAATCTTTGCGAGTTTCATGTTGGACTTCCACAATATCTTGAGCCATCATCACTAAATCTCTCATGTAATTATCTTCTTGAATACTACCTCGAGCTTTCACCCAAGATCCCTTAGCAATTGCTTCAAAAATTTGTTTGTCTCTGTCATTATTAGAAAACTTCTTCACAACAAAAGAGGAAGTATAGTCGGTAATTTTTAGAGTTAAAATTGAGCGTCCTGATTTTAATTCAAGGATTTCTTTGTCAAAAATATAACCTTCAATTGTCATTCGACGTTCTTCTTCTAAAATGTTAGCCATCGGTGTCACTATTTCATCCACAGGAATATTTCGACCTAAACTAATTGGACCCTCAAAAGCAGGTTCTTGTTTTTTCTCTTTTTTCCGTTGTTCATGCATAGCTAAACTTTCAGCAGCCTGTTGCATAAAAGCTTCTTGTTGTTCTTGTTGACGTTGTTCTAATTTTTTTCGATCTGCTTCTGCTTGTTTAGCATCTAATACAGGTGAAATTCTGAAACGTCCAAATCCAAAAGCTTGATAATTTTTTTCAATAATTGGCAAATATTGTTGTTGTAAAATTGAAACCACTGATTCATTCGTCACAGATAACAAAATCTTATTTTCTGACATGATGGGTAACTGCGCTCGTAACACCTGTTGAATAAGAGGGGTATCACAGTTTTCATTATTTAATGCCAAGCTCCAATAGTCTTGTAATAATTTTTCGTCAAAACTGTCGTCAGCTACTTGAATAGTTAATTGTGTGCTAGCAATATCTTTGAAAGCAAGTTCTAGATGTTGTCGAAAGTTCTGGTACAACAAACTTGGCAATAATTTGTCAAAATTTAACGTAAAAGACCAACATTTTGATTGACGATGGACAACGACTTCTGTTATTTTTCCGGTTCGAATTAAAGGATGATTTTTAGTTTCTGGATCTAAATTCATTTGCTCCAACAAAATATCGAACTTTTCTTTTTCTTTAGACAAGTCTGTCCCTCCTGTACTTCATTAAATTTTTAGCTACTTTTTCTCACTTTGTTACATAGAATAATTCCTAATAACAAAATCTCTCGTAACTTTTAGTATACTCTTTTTTTCTGATGTTTTCATTAAAAAAATCTAGAACTCCCATCATTTTGATGCTTGTCCTAGATTCCAATTTATTCACTTGTTAATAAAATACTTAAAGTATTTGCTAGCTCTTCTTTACGGACTTCCAAAGTAGCACCAGTCTTTTTAATCTTTACTTCTACAATTCCCTCAAATGCTTTTTGTCCAACCGTAATACGAATCGGACAGCCGATTAAATCTGCTTCATTAATTTTTAAATCCGAATGTATCTTCCGATCATCTACCAATACTTCATAACCAGAATCTCGCATGGCTTCTTCTACTTCTAGTGTCAACCTAGTTTGATAATCGTCTCGCATATCAATTTGAAGAAGATGTAAATCAAACGGTGCAATGGCTTTCGGCCAAGTAATGGTTCCTTCATTGCTATTTTGTTCAACAATTGCTGCCAGTAAACGATTGATATTGAGTTGATAACTACCAATTTGCACTAAAGTATGTTGACCTTCTTCATTTTCAATCGTAGCTTCAATATTTTCTGAATAATCTGTACCCACTTTAAGAAGTTTTGCAACTTCAATTCCTTTTTTGAACACTAACTCGCCAGAACCATCTGGTGAAGGATCGCCTTCTTGAATTAATCGAAAATCCCCATAAGCTTTTGGCTCAAAATCTCGATTGGAATTCACATGAAGATAATGAGCATCTTCTTGATTAGCACCAGCAACAGCATTCACCAAATCGGCTACATAATTATCAGCATAGATACTAATATTGGATACGTGAACTGGCCCAATCCAATCCAATCCAACTCCCAATAAATTTTCTGCCTCTTCATTAGTAGCTGGATTTAATTTCTTAACACCTAAAAAGTTTTTCACTTTGACAAGATTTAACTCATGGTCTCCTCTCATCAATACTAAAACTGGCTCATCATCTGCTATAAATAATAAGCTCTTAATAATTTTTTGCGGTGTAACGTCTAGAAAATGAGCTAATTCGGAAACAGATTTCTGGTTTGGTGTAGCTACTTCCTCCAAATCTACATAGGTCGCATGAGATTTTTTGCCAGTGTATAGACTAGTTGCTCGATCCAGATTTGCAGCATAATCACTTTGATTGGAGACACAAATAGTTGTTTCTCCAATCTCCGATAATGCGATAAATTCTTTGGTATCTTTACCATTAGATAATCCACTGTCACCAACTACACTTTTGAACTCTAATTCGCAACGAGTTAAAATCTTTCGATAGACTTGTTCGTATTTGCGATAGAAATCTTCTAAACTTTTTTCTGAATCATGAAATGAATAACTGGTACAACTTGTAAATTCTCTAGAACCCATCAAGCCAGAATTTGGATACACTTTATCTTGATAATTTGTTTGTATTTGATACAAACTTAAAGGTAATTGCTTATGAGAATGAATTTCAGTTTGAACCAAATCCAAAAAAAACTCAATATCATTACTTCCTAATACATAGTTTTGATTATTTTGATCAACCGTTGTAAAAGTCCCCTGATCTTCTAAATCATCGGATAATCCCATTAACTTACTAGGCATCAATGTTGGCATCTGTAGTTCAGTACCGTCAATCTCAGCAAATTCTTCACGAATGATTGTCTTGATTTTCTTAATCACTCTAACAGCTAAAGGTAAATACATATAGATTCCACTAGAAACTTGGCGAATAAAACCAGCCTGTAATAATAATCTATAGTTACGAGAATCAATTTCTTCTGGAATTTCTCGCAAGGTCGGAATCAGTAATTTCGACTGTTTCATTTTTATCTCCTCTACTTCACCCTATCCAAAGCTTTTTATCTAAAAAAGAATCGTTGGATATCGTTCCAAGTAACAAGCACCATCAATAATAATAATAAACTAAAACCTACCAAGGTAATTAGTCCTTCTTTTTCTTGACTTAAAGGTTTCCCCCGAACACCTTCGAAAATATTCAGTAATAATTTACCACCGTCTAAACCTGGGATAGGTAATAAATTAAAAATCCCAAGATTGACAGAAATCATTGCCATCAAATATATCACAGTCATTGGCCCTTGTCTTGCAGCCTGAGAAGACATTTCCATAATTGCTACGGGTCCTCCCAATTGGTTTAAACTAAAGTTGGTAATCAATCCACGCAAAGCTCGAACAATACCTAAAAACATTTCCAAGCTCTCTCTAAATCCACCTTTTATTTTTGCCCAAAATCCAGTTTCAATAGGGGCTTGAATGCCTAATTGACCAATTGTTTGATCATTTATTTCGACTGCTTCCGGTGTCATTGCAATTGTTTGTGAATCTGTACCACGTTTTATTTCTACTTGTAATTCCTGATTAGGACTTACTCGAACAATTTCTACTACTTCATTCCAGGTAGTGACCTCTTCCTGATCAATAGCAAGAATTTCGTCCCCCTCTTGCAAACCAGCCAATTCTGCCACTCCGTCAGAAACGACACGAACTACTGTAGAATTATTATTCACTACATAGCCACGTACAAACACCATACCCATGATTAAAACTAAGGTTAAAATGAAATTGTTCATCGGTCCTGCAAAATTAGTTAACATTCTTTGCCATAATTTAGCTGATTGAAATTGAACATCTCTTGGTGCAATACGAACTTCTGTGCCATCTTCCTCAATAATCAAGGAATCATGGTTCACTTGGTAAGTCACTGTCTGACTTTCATCGCCATTAATAAAACCCGTCAATATTAACTCATCCAATAAATCAAAACTTGCTACTTCAAAAGGAATTGCATTTGCTAATTGAATTTTTTGACTCGTATTAATTTTGATGACTTGATCTTGTTCATCGAGAACAAGTCCAATAAGCATTCCTGCCTTTAATTCCTCTTCGTCTTCATATCCTGCCATACGGACATAACCGCCCATTGGCAAAGCCCGAATTGTATAAGTAGTTCCATCCTTACCTTGATGACTATATAATTTTGGTCCCATTCCGATTGCAAATTCTCGCACTAAAATTCCTGCACGTTTTGCAAAATAGAAATGACCAAATTCATGGATAACAACCACAACGGAGAAGACGATTAAAAATACTAAAACAGTCCTCATCTGTCCATTCCTCTCTATTTCTTATTTAATTTAGTTTCAATACTCCACTATTTTATCATATCTGTAATGATTCACAATTAATCCCCCACTTTGTAACATGAATTTAACCTAAACAACCGAAATTTCACCATTTTCGTAAAAAAACATTGAAAAGAATCAAATTTTTATTTCAACTGTTTTAAAAACATTACAGACAAAGATAAAAACTGAACTTTTTTCTTTATGAGACAAAGATAATCATCAAGAATTTTCCTCTTAAGTAAAAGTTACGACTATATGTTTTATTTTCAAAAAATGATTTTGAATAAATAGTAGTTTGAAACAAAAAAAGTTATTTCCGAGTCGACATCAGAAATAACTTTCTACTTTTAAAAAATCCCTAATAAGTGCATGATTGGAAAAACAAATAATAAACTGTCAAAGCGATCTAGGATACCACCATGACCCGGCAATATTTTACCTGAATCTTTGACTCCGTAATGACGTTTAAAGGCCGACTCAACTAAATCACCAAATTGACCGACAATCGATAAAATCACCGTTAGTAGAATCATCAAGTAAGATGGATGTCCAAAATATTCTTTCCCCGGATAAGCTAGTAAATAGATTGCTGCAACGACTACTGCACTGAGAATTCCTCCAGCAGCTCCCTCTACCGTTTTGTTCGGAGAAATTTCTGGCCATAACTTGCGACTACCATATTTTCTACCTACCATATATGCACCAATATCTGTCGCCCATACAACAAATAGTCCAAACACTAAAACGGCTAAACTTTCTAATCTCGCATTGACAAAACTTTGGAAACCCATTCCTACATACAGGCTGACAATTACTGGAAATCCAGTTTCATCAATCGTATACGTATTTTTCGAAATAACTGACACACCTAAAAGCAACATAACAATTAGATAATACAGCATAAATTTATCCGTTTTTTCAGGTAAGAATGAAAACCAAGGATCTTGCGGTAAAACTAAAATAATAGCTCCTAAAGCGGATAAAACCCCTTCAAAACTTAGAATAGCTAAGCCTTTCATTCTGAATAACTCATATACTCCTACTGCAGCTAATGCAGCTCCTAATAATGCAACTGAAACCCCACCAAAATCAAAATAAATTAATGGTAAAAAAAGAGCTAGCGCAACAACAGCGGTAATGACTCGTTGTCTCATTTAGTTTCCCCCTTATTTTTAATTCCGCCAAAACGACGGTCTCTGTTTTGAAAACTTGCAATTGCAGTTTCTAGTAAAGACTCATTAAAGTCAGGCCACAATGCTTGTGTAAAGAACAATTCACTATACGCAATTTGCCAAAGTAAGAAATTACTGATTCGTTCTTCCCCACTTGTTCGAATCACTAATTCTGGATCTCTCAGTTCTTTGGATAAGAAACCTGTCATCAAATGATTGGCAATCATTTCTTCATTAATCATTTCTGAATCACCAGACTGGTTAGAAACTTCATCATAGACAGCCTGTACAGCAGAAACAATTTCTGCCCGACTACCATAATTTAAAGCAAAATTTAAGACCATCCCTGTATTATTTTTAGTCTGTTCGATTGCTCTTTCTACCGCATTTTGGGTATGTGCTGGTAAGTATTCCTTGTATCCCATAACATGGACTCGAACATTTTCTTCAATCAACTCTGGTACAAATGTGTCAAAAAAATCTACGGGTAATTGCATCAAAAATTCTACTTCATCAGTTGGACGTTTCCAATTTTCGGTAGAAAAAGCATAAAGTGTTAAGACTTTAACACCTAATTTAGAAGCATGTTTGGTCACTTGTTTGACAGTTTCCATTCCTTCTTTATGTCCTGCTACACGAGGTAAACGTCTATTTTGAGCCCATCGGCCATTTCCATCCATAATAATAGCCACATGCTTAGGAATCGGTCCATTCAATTGAAACTCATGCTCACTATCTTCTTGAGTATATTTGTTTTTTTGTGGAAAAAAACGTAACATCTTGTTCTCTCCTATCATTCGAATTTTCGAGATTAATCTTTATTAGTATAACAATAATCGCTATTCTTGCCTATAAAAAAAGCAATTCATGCTAATTAATTAAAAGAATAACAAGATTTTATTCATCAAAAGACAAAAAAATCACACACTCTCATTTCATGTGTGTGATTTTCCTTTATTAAACTTCTAAAAGTTCTTTTTCTTTTTCAGCTGCGATAGCGTCTAGTGCTTTAACACTGTCATCTGTTAATGCTTGAATTTCTTTTTCAGAATCTTTCAAATCATCTTCAGTGATTTCGCTTGCTTTTTCTTGCTTTTTATATGCATCCATTGCATCACGACGAGCATTTCGGACTGCCACTTTTGCACTTTCAGCAGATTTTTTCACTTCTTTAGCTAATTCTTTACGACGTTCCTCTGTTAATTGAGGAAGTACCAAACGAATCACTGTTCCATCATTACTTGGTGTAATACCTAAATCAGAAGCTAAGATCGCTTTTTCAACTTCTTTTAACATTGTTTTATCAAATGGTGTTACCATCAATACACGTGCTTCTGGAATAGTAATTGAAGCCATTTGATTTAAAGGTGTTGGTACACCATAGTAGACAACTGACACACGGTCTAATAAACTTGCATTCGCACGGCCCGCACGAATTTGTCCAAGTTCCCGTTGTAAACTATCCGCAGCTTTCTGCATTTTGTCCTTTGCTTCTGTTAAGATTTGATCTGCCATGTTATTTCCCCCTTACGGTTGTTCCAATATTTTCACCTAAAATTGCACGTTGAATATTTCCTGGTTCGTTCAAATTGAACACAACCAATGGAATATCATTATCCATGCTTAAAGAACTTGCGGTCGAATCCATTACTTGTAAACCCTTAGAAATGACGTCTAAATGAGTTAGTTCTTCAAATTTAATTGCACTTGTATCAAGTTTTGGATCGGCTGAATACACACCATCAACATTATTTTTAGCCATTAAAATCACATCTGCATTGATTTCAGCTGCTCTTAAGGCTGCAGTAGTATCTGTTGAAAAGTATGGATTACCTGTTCCACCAGCAAAAATAACTACGCGACCTTTTTCCAAATGACGCTCTGCACGACGACGAATATATGGTTCAGCAATTTGACGCATTTCAATTGATGTTTGCACACGAGTTGGAACGCCAGCATTTTCAAGAGTATCTTGTAAAGCTAAAGCATTCATTACAGTAGCAAGCATCCCCATATAATCGGCTTGGGCTCTTTCCATTCCCATTTGTGCACCAATTTGTCCACGCCAAATGTTTCCGCCACCAACAACAATAGCTAATTCTACTCCTAAATCATGTACTTGTTTTAATTCTTTAACGATTTCTTGGATTGTAGGTGGTTTGATTCCAAATCCTTCATCTCCAGCTAAAGCTTCTCCGCTTAACTTTAAAACAACACGTTGATATTTTGGTTTATCCATGACGATTCCTCCGTAAATTCTCTATTCCTATTGTAGCATATTAAAAAAGTTATGACAGTTTAGAACTATAAACTTTATCAAACAATTTTTACTTAAAAAAAGGGAGCGCACTTTCATGCGTTCCCATCTGTTCCAGGAACAGATTTATTTTTTCACTTGGCTCATTACTTCTTCTACAAAGTTATCTTCACGTTTTTCGATACCTTCGCCTACTTCAAAACGAGTAAATGATTTCACAGTTGCACCTTTTGAAGCAACATATTTCGCAACAGTTACATCTGGATCTTTAACGAATGGTTGGTCAACTAACGAAATTTCAGCTTTAAATTTGTTCAAACGACCAACAACCATTTTTTCAACGATGTTAGCTGGTTTGCCTTCGTTTAATGCTTGTTCAGTTAATACTGATTTTTCATGGTCTAATTCCGCTTGAGGAATTTGTGACTCATCTACATAACGAGGGTTGATAGCAGCAACGTGCATAGCTACGTCTCTAGCAACTTCTTCATCAGTTGTTCCTTCAACAACTGCTAATACAGCAATACGTCCACCCATGTGTAGGTATCCGCCAAATGCAGCGTTATCTTCTTTTTCAACAACTTCAAAACGACGGAAGCTGATTTTTTCACCAATTACTTGTGTAGCTTCAATTAATGAATCAGAAATTTTACCAGTTGAAATTTCTAATTCCATTGCAGCATCTAAGTCAGCTGGTTTGTTAGCTGCAACTGCTTCAGCAATATCACTTACTAATGTTTGGAATCTTTCATTTTTAGAAACGAAGTCAGTTTCTGAGTTGATTTCAACGATTGCAGCAGAGTTACCATTTACTGCAACAGAAGCTAAACCTTCAGCAGCAATACGGTCATTTTTCTTCGCAGCTTTAGCCATACCTTTTTCACGTAAGTAATCAACCGCTTTTTCAATGTCACCTTCTACTTCTACTAATGCTTTTTTAGCATCCATCATACCTACGCCAGTCATATCGCGTAGTTCTTTTACTAATTTAGCTGAAATTTGAGCCATTTTTGTATTTCCTCCCGAAATTTAAGTTTGTTTTTTAAAAAAAGCTGTTTCAAAGGAGAGTACGGCTTTTCGCCTAGCCCTTGAAACAGCTCCGTCATTCAATCATTATTATGCTGGTGCGTTGTCGCCTTCTACAACATCAACGATTTCTTCGATTGAAGTTGCAGCATCTTCAGCTACGAAATCATTTTCGCCGACTTGATCTTCACCTTGGTTTCCTTCGATGAAAGCATCTGCCATTTTACCAGTAATTAATTTAACGGCACGAATAGCGTCGTCATTTGATGGGATTATTACGTCGATTTCATCTGGGTCACAGTTTGTATCAACCATAGCAACGATTGGGATATTTAATTTATGCGCTTCTTGAATTGCAATACGTTCTTTACGAGGGTCAACCACGTACATTACGTCTGGAATTCTTGGCATATCAGCAATACCACCTAAGAATTTTTCTAAACGTTCACGTTCTTTGTTCAAACCAGATACTTCTTTTTTAGGTAGAACTTCAAAAGTTCCATCTTCTTCCATAGCATTGATTGATTTCAAACGAGTAATACGTTTTTGGATTGTTTCCCAGTTAGTTAAAGTTCCACCTAACCAACGGTGGTTTACATAGTATTGACCAGAGCGGATAGCTTCTTCTTTAATTGCTTCTTGAGCTTGTTTTTTAGTTCCTACGAATAATGCGATACCGCCATCTTCAGCGATGTCTTTCATGTAATCGTAAGCTGCATCTACTAATTTAACTGTTTTTTGTAAGTCAATGATATAGATACCGTTTCTTTCTGTGAAGATAAATTTCTTCATTTTTGGGTTCCAGCGACGAGTTTGGTGACCAAAGTGTACGCCGGCTTCTAGTAATTGTTTCATAGAAATTACTGCCATTTTTGTTTCCTCCAATTTGGTTTTTATTTTTTCCCTCTCCTACTTCTTAACTCGTTGAAGAACTGATTACTCAGCACCGCTTCGCAGATAAAGTAAGATGTGGATTTTGGTTGTTCAACAAGTATTCTTGCTGAGCCACCTTTAACAGTATACAAGATGATTTCTTAGATTGCAAACTATTTATTCGTTTTTTTTGTTACAAATAAATAGAAAATGTTACCATTCACATGCAAAACAAGAAAATGAGTATCTACATTCAAATAGTCCACATAACTATTACAATATTTATCCATAAAAACAGAAATTTTATTCTATTTCTAACGGTTAAACTATCTATTTCATTAAGGTTTTGGTATGATAGAAATGAATATCTATACATAAAGGAGTGGAAGAAAGTGCGTAAGGCTGATCGCCATGTACTAATTAAACAACTAGTAACTAATCATACAATTCGAACACAAGAAGAATTATTGCATTTATTAGAAAATCAAGGAGTTACTGCAACTCAAGCGACGATTTCTAGAGATATCCGGGACTTACAAATTGTTAAATCTCCAGATGGCAATGGGCAAGCAAAATTCGAATTATTTCAAGAAAATAATTCTCAAACAAATGAATCAGAAAAACAACGTCTAATTCTGATGACCCAAGATGTAGTCACTAAAATTGATCGTGTGCAATTTATGACGATTATCAATACGATTCCTGATAATGCTCCAATTCTAGCAGCTGCGATTGATGAAGTATCGATGGAAGAAAAAGTTTGTTCTTTAGCTGGTTTTGATACAATTGTTATTATTTCCAGAACAGAAGAAGATGCAAAAAAAATGGAAGCTTTCTTTAGAGCACACTCACTATAACTATTTAACAAAAGCTACTGATTAAGTATTCAGTGGCTTTTTCTTATAAAAGGAGTTGATTTTTTTTGAAATGGAACCCAAATACCTATGATGAAAAACATCCCTTCATTTCTGAATATGGAAAAGATTTACTAAGTTTTCTACCGATAAAATCAGGGCAAAAAATTCTAGATATTGGCTGTGGCACTGGAACCTTAACATCTCAACTTGCTTCTTACGGAGAGGTCTTAGGTATTGATGGATCGGAAGAAATGATTCGGCAAGCCCAAGAAAATTTTCCTACAATCAATTTTCAAGTTCAAGATGCATTAACAATGACCTATAAAAATCAATGGGACATCGTTTTTTCAAATGCTGCTTTCCATTGGATTTCCAATCACGAAAAATTAATTTATAACATCGAACAAGCACTAACTTCACAAGGTAAATTGATCTGTGAATTCGGTGCTAAAGGTAATATTAAAATAGTTGAGGAAAGTTTTCAAGAAGCCCTACTTCCTTTCAACGTTGAGTATCATTCAAAATTCACTTTTCCAACTGTCGATTCCTTCCAACATTTATTAAATAAAAATGGATTTACGGTAGATCAGATTTATGATTTCCCTCGCCCGACAGTTCTTTCAGGTGGACAAATCGGCTTAATAAATTTCGCCAAACAGTTTTTTGAAACAGAATTGTCTTCTTTTAATTCTGAGGAACAACTTGAAATTCTTACTCGATTTGAAGAAAACGCTCGAGGAAAACTGTGGCAAAAAACACAGTGGGTAACCGACTATCGACGTTTGCGAGTGATTTCATCTAAACCGTAAAAAGCATGGACTCCAAAACAAAGGAGTCCATGCTTTTTCTATTACATTTTATCTGGTGCGTGTAAACCTAACAAGCGTAGGTCTTCTTTTAATAGTACTGTTACTGCGTAAACAAGTGCCAAACGGGCTTCTTTTTCAGAATCATCTGCTAAAACTTTTACGTTCGCATAATACTTATTAAAGGCTTGCGCTAGTTTAATCGCATGTTTTGCAATCACAGACGGTTCGTATTTTGTAGCCGCTTGTTGAATTGTTTCTGGATAACGTTGAATTAATTTGATAACTTCCCAACTGTCTTCATCATTTAATGCATAGGCAGTCTCTTCATTTGGAGTAAAACCAGCTTTTCCAAGCAAGCTCATCGCACGGGCATGAGCATATTGTACGTAAGGTCCAGTTTCACCTTCAAAACGTACCACTTCTTCCAATGAGAAATCAAAATTATTTAGACGATCATTTTTTAAATCGTGGAAAACAACTGCACCAACACCCACTTGTTTCGCAACTTCCTCTTTGTTTTCCAAGTTTGGATTTTTCTCACTAATTTGTTCTTTCGCAGAATCAATAGCTTCATTTAAAACTTCTTCAAGTAAAACAATTTTCCCTTTACGAGTAGATAATTTTTTACCATCTTTAGTAATCAAACCAAATGGAATATGGTGCATGTCATCTGACCAATCGTAATCCATTTCTTTTAATACAGCTTTTAATTGTTTGAAATGATAACTTTGTTCATTTCCTACTACATACAATGATTGAGCAAAGTCATACGTACGTTTACGATAAATCGCCGCTGCCATATCACGAGTAATATATAAAGTAGCGCCATCAGACTTGCGGATCAAAGCAGGATTTAAGTCATAATTAGAAAGATCAACAATTTCTGCCCCTTGATCTTCTTTTAAAAGATTTTTTTCTGCTAATAAATCCACAACTTCATTCATTTTATCGTTGTAGAAAGCTTCCCCATTTAATGAATCAAAAGAAACTTCTAGCATATCATAAACTTTATTGAATTCTTTCAAAGACTCTTCACGGAACCATTTCCATAAAGCAATTGTTTCTTCGTCTCCATCTTCCAATTTTTTAAACCAAGCACGCGCCTCATCTTCTAGTGATGGATCTGTCTCAGCTTCATCATGGAATTTCACATAGATTCCCACAAGTTCTTTAATCGGATTGCTTTGAACGGCTTCTGCTGAACTCCATTTTTTATAGGCAACAATTAACTTCCCAAATTGGGTTCCCCAGTCTCCTAAATGGTTGATACGAATTGGATTATAGCCAACTTTTTCTAAAATGAAACCAATAGAATTACCGATAACAGTTGAACGTAAGTGTCCCATTGAAATTGGTTTAGCAATATTTGGTGAGGACATATCGATTGGCACATTGGCATTATTTCCTTGTTGAGTATCACCAAAATGATTTTTTTCTTTAATTACTTCGGATAAAACTGACTCACTAACCACTGACTTGTTCATGAAAAAGTTCAAGTAAGGTCCAACAACTTCAATTTTATCAAAAGAAGAACCATCAATTTTTTCTGCTAAATCAGCTGAAATTTGTTGTGGAGCTTTACGATAAACTTTTGCTAATGAAAATGCTGGAAATGCAACATCTCCGTGATCTGCTGATTTCGGATTTTCCAATAATTGTTGAACTTGTTCTAGTGATAAGTCTTCTTTGACAACATCAAAAATGGCTTTTGAGACAATGTCTTTGTTATTCATTCTTTCTTTCCTCCTAATTTTGTTTCATTGATTAATAGCTAAAGGCAAACAAAAAGCCCCTAGCGTTTAAAACACTAGAGACGAGAATTCCCGCGGTACCACTCTGATTGTTCGCTTCATGCGAACCCACTTTATCTGATAACGGTAGATATCCGTTTGCTAAGCAAATTTTCACAAGTACGCTTCACTCTTCTTTTTTAATTCGGCTCTCACCTTCCCGAACTCGCTACATAAAAAATGAACAGCTACTCTCTTGATCACTAAATCATCTATGAAATGTAAAATGATTATAGCAAATCTTGGGAGAATACGCCAGTCTTGTGATTAAGTTTTATTGGTATATTTGACAATTTTACGTTACCATTCACCGCAAATTTGACGCTTCACTACGAGAGAGTCTTGCTTAGGTCAGCCCGGAACCGCTCCAAGCCTGTAGTCTTGGAGCTTTCAAGCTTCACACGCCCAGTAACCAATCAATTGGCAACTGGGCGTTGTTCACATTGAATTCTTGACGTGGCGACAACGCAAGCCTTTCTCTTCGTTACGCTGAATATTGATTGACTAGAGTAATCTTATTGCACTCATTGCTGTCATTAATTTTACAGAATGTCTTCACTTGATTAGTTAACCTACAAAAATGTTAAAAACTAACCAGCGTAATGGAACAACGAAAGCTGCGCCGTCACCTTGAAAGAGGAGCCAATGTGAACTACTGTAACTTATCGTAGCGATTAGTTACAGTTTGAAGCTTGGCAGACTGGAGACTACTGGCTCCAGTTGGTCCCACGGTCGACAAAAGCAGACTTCGTTCTGTAGTGTAGCGAATAGATTAGAAAGATAACTGTGAAGGGTAACGATCTTCCAACTAAATCGCTACGCTACACATCGCTTTCTAATTTGGAATAAATAAATGTCCCAAAGTGGCTGCCATAATTGCCTTAATTGAGTGCATCCGATTTTCTGCTTGATCAAATTGTTTAGCATAGCTACTGCGGAACACTTCATCTGTTACTTCCATTGCTTCTATGTCATACTTTTTAGCTATTTCTAAACCATAACTAGTTTCCGTATCATGAAATGCTGGCAAACAATGTAAAAATATGACTTTTTCATTTTGAGTCAGATCAACTATTTGCTGATTAATTTGATAAGGTAATAATTGCTCAATCCGTTCAGCAAATTTCTCTTCTTCTCCCATTGAAACCCAGACATCTGTATAAAGAACATCTGCATGGAGTACACCTTTTTCTACATCGTCTGTAATTAAGATTTCTGCTCCAGATTCTTGACCGTATTTTTTGGCTAACGCGACAAGTTCTTCATCTGGATGAAGTTCTTTAGGAGCAACAATTCGTACATCCGTTCCTAAAATAGCTCCTGTAATTAACAAGGAGTTGGCAACATTGTTTCGACCATCCCCACAATAAGCTAACTTAACCTTTTTAAGATCTCCAAGATTTTCTTGAATCGTCAAAAAATCGGCAATCATTTGTGTAGGATGCCAGTCATCGGTTAGACCATTCCACACAGGAACTCCAGAATGCTCTGCTAATAATTCCACAATCTCTTGACTAGAACCACGGTATTCGATGCCATCAAACATACTTCCTAAAACTTTGGCTGTATCTTCCACCGATTCTTTGGTGCCAAGTTGAATGTCATTCGCTCCTAAAAATTCTGGGTGTGCGCCTAAATCAACCGTAGCAACGGTAAAAGCGGCTCTGGTTCTTGTCGAAGTTTTTTCAAATAATAATGCAATATTTTTTCCTTCTAAGTAATGATGAGGTATGCCTTGTTTTTTTAATTTTTTCAAATGTTGAGATAGATCAATTAAATATTGTAATTCTTGTTGGTTAAAATCTTTTTCAGCTAAAAAACTTTTACCTTGAAAATCCATATGATTCCTCCTTCTAAACAGCTGCCGAAAATTTAATTTCCGTGCCTTCTTTGTCGATTGAATTACTAATAATAACGGATTTCACTCCTGCGATTAATGCTTTTTGAGCACTTTCCAATTTAGGAATCATGCCGCCTGTCACAACTTTTTTATCTTTTAAATCATCAATTTCTGAAAAAGAAACTTCTTTTAACAGCATTGATTTATTTTTGATGCCTGGAACATCTGTTAATAGAAATAGTTTTTCTGCTTGTACACTGGCTGCAATCTTGCAAGCTACTTCATCCGCATTAATATTTAACCACTGCCCATCTTGTGTAATTCCCAAAGGAGCAACGATGGGAATGTGATTTTTAGTCAACAGCATATTTAATAATTCGGCATTAATATCTGTTACCTCGCCAACCAATCCAAGATTAAGTTCATCCTTTAATTTCCCAACAATCAATTGATCACAGCCTGCGTTCATTCCAAGAGCATGAAAACCAGCTTGTTGAAAACAAGTCGTAATCATTGGTTGGACTTGCCCTAATAAAACCATTCGAGTAACCTCTAATCCTTGACTAGATGTCACGCGCAAACCATTTTTCACTTTTACAGGCAAATTTAAAGTTTCCATCATTTTTGAAATATAATGTCCCCCACCATGGACCACAATTACATGGTATCCATTGGCTTTCCAAGTGGTGATTTGTTCAAAAAATTCTTCATTTAAGTTATCTGAGGCAACGCCTCCCATTTTTACGACTATTGTTTTCATTGTATTTACTCCTTTTTCACATCTGTCATTCAATCAAGTATGATATAACGCATTAATTTTGACATAATCGTAAGTTAAATCGCATCCCCACGCTTGTCCCATTTCATTTCCTAAACCTAAACTAACAATTATTTTTATTTCAGGATCTTCTAACTCTTTGACGATTTTCTCGTGATCAAAAGCAATTGGTTCTCCATCAAAAACCAGAGTATCTGCCAATTGAATTTTGATTGTGCCTGAATCAAAGGGAACGCCACTATAACCAACCGCACATAAAATTCGTCCCCAGTTGGGATCTTTTCCAAAAATAGCAGATTTGACAAGCATTGATCCCACGATTGACTTGGCAATCATTCGAGCCTCTAGAGCATTTCGTGCTTGGATAACATCGACTTCAATTAATTTCGTGGCACCTTCTCCATCACGGGCAATCATTTTAGCCAATTCCGTTAACACAAAATGAAAAGCTGCTTTAAATTGCTGATAATTACTTCCCTCTTCGACAATTTCTGGATTGTCAGCTAATCCATTTGCCATAACCAAAACCATATCATTGGTAGAAGTATCGCCATCTACTGTGATTTGATTAAAAGTAATTTCTGTCAATTCACTCAGACACTTTTGGAGAATACTGGAAGTGATAGCAGCATCTGTTGTAATAAAGCCTAGCATAGTAGCCATATTAGGATGAATCATTCCTGAACCTTTACCACAGGCAGAAATAGTGATTGTTTTCTCTTCAATTTCCGTTTCAACTGTTATGACTTTTTCAACGGTATCGGTTGTTAAAATGGCTTTATGAAAATAACTGGGATCTATATCTGAACTTTTTTGCAAGGTCTTAATTCCTTCTTCAATCGTCGGCATTGGTAATTGTTTGCCAATGATTCCAGTAGAAGCCACTGCGACCAATTCTTTTTCTACTTCCCATATGTCAGCAACATGTTTTTGCATCTCTTGGGCATTGGCTAATCCTTGTTCTCCCGTACAAGCATTGGCATTGCCAGAATTGACGATTACGCCCTTGATTTTTTCTCCAAGTACAACTTCTTTTGTAATTTTGAGAGGAGCTGCTTGTATCTGATTGGTGGTAAATACTCCTGCAACACTGGCAGGCACTTCGGAATAAATCCAGCCAAGATCTAATTTTTTTCTTTTTAAGCCACTATGAATACCATTAGCGAAAAATCCTTTAGGGCTAGCTATGTTACCTTCGACTCTTTTCATCTCACTACTCCTACTCTTATGGAAAAATTGGAGCTTGCATTAAACCAGTTGTTTCGTCTAAGCCTGCCCATAAATTAAAATTCTGAATAGCTTGACCAGCAGCTCCCTTGACTAAATTGTCAATTACCGAGACCACGGTCAATACACGATTTTTTTCATTTAAACCAAAACCAATGTCGCAAAAATTGGTTCCCAACACTTGTCTTAATTCAGGTAAAGAATTTGATGGTTGTAATCGAACAAATGGTCGATCATCATAAGCTTGTTGATAAGCTGTTTGAATTTCTGACCAAGAAATATCTTCTTTGATTTTCACATATAAAGTCATGAAAATTCCTCGTTTCACGGGAATTAAACTTGTGGTAAATTGAATCGTTTCAAGTGCTTTATCCATCTCTTGTAAGGATTGTAGAATTTCAGGAATATGCTGATGTTGATTTAATTTATACATCGTCATATTTTCAGCTGCTGAAACATAATGGGTACTATCTGATAGCTGTTTTCCTGCACCAGATAAACCTGACTTACCATCCAAAATAATGGAATCTAATTCAATCAGCTTATTAGCTACTAAAGGTGCTAAAGAAAGAATTGCCGCTGTGGCATAACATCCAGGATTAGATAATAGATTTCCTTGAACTTGGGTGATTTCAGGTAAAGCATATAAAGCTTTATCAACTATCGACTTAGCAACAGGTGTTTTATGATACCAGCTTTGATAGTCTTGCGTTTCCTTTAAGCGTAAGTCTCCTGATAAATCAATTACAGGGAAATTATTTTCAACAAATACTTCAACCAAGTCTTTACAAATTCCTGAGGGTGTCGCGAAGAAGACCAAATCATTTTTCGCCATAATTATTTCAGCATCAAAAGGACCAACTTCTTGTTCACTAAATTGATCAAGATGAGGAAAAACATCAGAAATTGATTTTTTATGCATTGAATGACTATGCAGTGTCCCAATGGATAATTGGGGATGCAAGTGAATCAATCGAATTAACTCTATACCTGTATATCCTGTTACACCAACAATCGCAGCTTTCATTCACTTCACCTCTTCTTGAAATTAATTAAAATTATAGAGGGAATTTTTAAAAAGGTCAATGGTTTTTTATTAAAAAAACGACATTTTTATGTAAATATATGTATTTTACAACTGATTTGATGAATAAATATAAAAAATCCAGACTATTTAATATCAATAGTCTGGATAATTCAATCTCTTATTTAGTTAACACTTCAGCAATTTTATTGGTTCCTACTATTATTTCCTCTTCAGAAATAACTAAAGGTGGTAACAATCTTAATGTATTCGATCCAGCCTTTAATGCCAATAGTCCTTTTTGTTCTAATTTAGTCAAAATGTCGGCAACAGGAACATCTGCTTTTAGTTCAATTCCCACCATTAAACCCAAACCACGTATTTCTACAATCTTATCAGATTGGATTTTGTTTAACTCTTTAAAAAGTAATTCTGATTTAGCTGAAATTGTATTTAAGATAGGGGAAATTAAATCTAACACTTGATTCCCCACAGCCATCGCCAACTTATTGCCACCAAACGTTGAACCGTGGCTACCTGGTCCAAAAGAAGCCGCTAGTTCTTTTTTTCCAAACATTGCGCCAATTGGAAAACCATTGCCTAATCCTTTAGCCAGTGTGAAAATATCTGGTTCAAAGTCAAACTGCTCAAAAGCATATAAAGTTCCCGTTCTCCCAATACCTGTCTGTACTTCATCAACAATAATCAACACGTCTAATTCATTACAAAGCTTAACAAGCTCTGCTATCCAATCTTTCTTAGCTACGGTAACGCCTCCCTCACCTTGTACTAATTCCAAGATAACGGCAGCAGTTTGATCAGTGATGGCCTCTTTAATTTGAGAATCATTGTAAGTAAGATAACCAAAATCCGGAACCAAAGGAGCAAATCCTTGATGAACTTCCTCCTGACCAGTAGCTGACATGGAGCCATATGTCCGTCCATGAAAAGAATTTTTAAAAGAAATAATTTTTGATTTACCAGTTGCTTTTCTAGCCAATTTAATGGCAGCTTCATTTGCCTCTGCCCCAGAATTACAAAAGAACCCCAAATACTCATCAGCATAACTTAATTTCTCTGCTAATTTTTCTTGCAAGTCACTCAAATATAAATTAGGTGAATGCCAGATTTTTTCCGCTTGATTGACTAAAACTTCATCTAAGCTAGTTTGACTATATCCTAAGTTCATTACACCAATTCCACTAGTAAAGTCTAAGTAAGTCTTTCCATTAGAATCAGTTACATAACATTCTTTCCCTGATGATATTTCAAAGGGTTTTCTAGCATAATTTGGAAATAAATAACTTTGCATATAACCATCTCCTTTTGAATAAAAATACAACAAAAGCGTATGAATAGCAAATGAAATTTATAAAATATCAAAACCATAGCCTTGAATGTGATCTTCTAGCATCTGTAAATATTGTTGAGCAATCTGTGATAATTCTTTCTGTTTATGCTTTAAATAGCCAATTGTCATTTGATCTGGCACATTTAATGGCACGGCAATAATCTTATCATCGTTTAATTTTTTACTTAAAACACCAGAACTAATTGTATAGCCATTCACTCCTACCATCAAATTGAAAATAGTCGCTCGATCACTAACTTTTATGTCTTTCCGATGTTCTAAGGTACTAAGAATCTCTTCCGCAAAATAAAATGAATTTCGTTCTCCTTGTTCATAAGATAGATAAGGATAATCTTCCAAATCCTCTAATTCAACTAATTCTTTTTGCCCCAGTGGTGAAGTGTTGCTGACAAAAACATGTGGTTTAGCATGAAATAAAGGTTGAAACACGAGCTCTCTTTCTTTAAATAATTTCGTCATGACTTTTTTATTGAAGTCATTTAAATAAAGAATACCTAACTCACTTTTAAAATGGCTGAGGTCTTCTAGAATATTCTCCGTCTCTGTTTCTCGTAATTTAAACTGATACTCTTCCACGTCCAAACTATTTATTAATTCGACAAACGCATGGACAACAAAAGCATAATGTTGAGCAGAAACCGAAAAAGTTTGCTTTCTTGGTCGTGTATCTTTGTACTTTTCTTCTAATAGTTGAACCTGATCCATTACTTGTTGAGCATAGGACATAAACTCTCGTCCTTCTTCCGTTAAACGAACCCCCGTCTTACTCCGAACTAAAATTTGAATATTCATTTCATTTTCTAATTCTTTAATCGCACTAGATAAACTAGGCTGAGTCATATACAAAGCTTTTGCCGCTTCATTCATCGAACCAAAAGCCACAATTTTTTCTAAATATTCAAGCTGTTGAATCCTCATCTATTGGTCCTCCTAATTCCCTCAATAAAATTTATTATATTTTATAGAAGTCTATCTTTTATAAATATTATCTATAACCTACCATATTTACTGATAGTTATCCAATGTTTTTTGATGTTTACCATTACTACTATCATACTTTGAAACTTTCAGTACAATATCCCAGATAATTCCCTTTTGGTTCTTTCCTAATGTTGTTGCGTCAATTTTTTGCCTAAGTCGAAAGAATTTTTCCGTTTGTTTATTTTCTAATATTTTTTAAATTAAAAAAAATAAAAAATCCTACACCTCAATCGGCATAGGAATCATTTTTTATTCTTTCCTTTGAAATGCTAAGCTTGGAATCGCATTTAATGACATATCTGCTAAGCGACCTTTAGCCAGTTCAACATGCGCTGCGGCTCCAATCATGGCTGCATTATCCCCACATAAACGCAAAGGCGGTACAATCAGAGTTACATCTGGTAATTCTTTTGCCACTGCCTCACTCAAAGATTCACGCAATCCTTGATTAGCTGCCACTCCTCCAGCAACAATCAATTGCTTCACTGGATACTTTTGGCAAACTCGAATCGTTTTACTAACTAAAACATCGACTACACTAGCTTGAAAACTAGCAGCCAAATTTTCAGTGGAAAGCTCTTCCCCTCTTTGCTCTGCATTATGGACAAGATTAATAAAGGAACTCTTCAATCCACTAAAACTAAAATCAAAATTATCTTCATGAATCATCGCTCTAGGAAACTTATAGGTGTCTTCACCAATATGGGCTAAACGATCAATCTCTTTCCCACTTGGATAAGGTAACCCTAACACTCGACCTACCTTATCATATGCCTCTCCTGCCGCATCATCTCGAGTTTCTCCGATGATTTCAAACTGACCATCCTCTTCCATCAAAACTAATTCCGTATGCCCTCCGCTAACTAACAAAGCCATCAGTGGAAAAATTAAAGGCTGCTCTAGTCTAGCGGCATAAATATGTCCCGCCATATGATTTACTGGAACTAATGGCAAAGCATGAGCCCATGCAAAAGCTTTGGCTGCGGAAATACCAATCAACAAAGAGCCGACTAATCCTGGACCTTGAGTTACCGCAACAGCTGCTAAGTCAGCCACTGTTACTTTCGCTTCCTCTAAAGCCTCTTCAATACATAAAGTAATTTGTTCCACATGATGACGACTCGCCACCTCAGGAACTACTCCACCAAATCGTTGGTGGCTCTTAATTTGTGATGCAACAATGTTACTTAAAATTTCTTCACCATTTCGAATCACAGCCACACTGGTTTCATCACAACTGCTTTCAATAGCTAAAATTAATTCATTCATTTGACCTGTGTTGGCCTCACTTTCTTTATCATAATCAGTGCATCTTCAATTGGTTGCTGATAATAATCTTTTCTTCTTGCAACAACTTCAAAACCATTGCTCAGATATAAATTTTGGGCAGATAAATTAGAAACTCTGACTTCTAATAAAATTTGGGCAATCTGTTCTTCTTGAGCAAGTTTGACCAACTCTTTTAATAACTGAGATCCATATCCCTTTTTCGTCTGGGATCGATCAATGACCAAGTTAAAAATTTCCATTTCATCTAGAAATTGATGATAACCCAGAAACCCAAGAATCTCGGTCTCTTGCAAAAGTAAGTATTCACTTTGTTTATTTCTAATATCTTCCAAAAATTGCTCTTCACTCCAAGGAGATCCATGTTGGTAGCTTCGATTCGCAATTTGATATAAGTTTTTGGCTAATAGCTTAACATCAAAAAAATGTTTACTCTTTAATTCTGTCATTTTAAATATTTCACCATATCTACTGCGTCTTCATTACCTTCATTATAATAAGCTGGCAAAATACGACGAGATTCAAAGCCTAATTGACGATATAATCTCTGCGCATCTCGATTACTAATACGCACCTCTAAAGATAATGATTTACAGCGATTCTTTTTAGCAAATTTCTCAACCTCTTTGATTAAAAAAGAACCAATTCCTCTCCCTTGATACTCAGGTAAAGTTGCTACATTTGTAATGTGACCATCGCCCAATTTCAAACGGATTCCAATAAAACCAATAATCTGATCTTCAAATAAAATACATAAATATTGATGAGTATACTTAGAATATAGTTCAGAAATAAACGCACTTTTGGTCCAGGGAATACTTCCTTTATATACTATTCGTTCAACCGATATCAATTCTTTAATATCGCTTGTCAGCATTTGACGAACAAAATAACTTTCTTCACCTATCGTTACGTATTTTTCATGATAATTATTGCGATTATTGCGATAAAAAGGCAGATAGGTTTTAAATTTTTTCAACATAACTTTCTTCTCCCAATTCGTGGGTTTCTAGCCATTTCTCTTCTGCTTCTACTCGTTTTAAATATCGAGGTAAAAAAGTATGAATATCTGTAGGAGTTGCTGCCAGCCCTAACTCTGCCAACGTGACTCCATTTGGATAATTCCAAATAATTTGCTGATTGATGATAGCTTGAGGTAATTCATTTTGTATTTCCTCAGTGAAGTTTTGAACATCTGCTCCTACGAAATATACTTGTTTGTCTTTTAGTTTGATCAGTAACTCTGACAATGAGATGTGTTGGTCCTCCATCACTTGCGTCAATTGACCATCTCGCCATTGATATCCCCCAGCATAAACATTTTTTCTGCGAGCATCAAAAATCGGCACAATCAACTCTGCTCTGTCAATACAGTTTGCAGCAATAACTTTCAAACTGGAAATGCCCACCAAATCTAAATTCAATGTGTCTGCCAACGTTTTTGCTGTAGTCACACCAATCCGTAATCCGGTATAAGATCCTGGACCTTCCGCTACCACAATTCGATTTAATTCTTGTGGATTTATTGAAATTTCTTTCATCAATGTTTCAATTGCCGGCATCAAACTTTTACTATGATTTTTATTAACCGTTGTCTGGATTTGACCTAGCATTTTCTTTTCTTGAATGACTGCTACAGCCATCGTTTGATTCGATGTATCCATCGCCAATACGTTCATTCTTTTTCCCTACCTTTACAAGTTCTTTCATATTTTACCATAAATTTAACCGTTCTTCGTAGGAAAACTTTCAGAATCAACAAAGTTACCTAGAAAATTAAAAAGAAGCCGATTACTCGACTTCTCTGCTCTTGATTACAGTAGATTGGCGTAAAATTAATTCCGTTCCTACAACCTGACGTTTTGAGATAGGTACTTCTTCACTAATTAAATCTAATAAAGTCGTTACAGACAGTTCTCCCATCCATTCTGTGTAAACACGGATTGTAGATAGTTCAGGACTGACATATTTAGCCACACTCACGTCGTTAAAGCCAATGATAGAAATATCTTCTGGGATTCTTAAGCCTGCATCATGAATCGCACGCATTGCTCCAATGGCTAAAGCATCACTTGAAGCAAACAAAGCAGTTGGACGCTCTTGACTTTGATCTAAAAATACCTTCATAGCTTGATAACCACCGTCAACCGTAAAGGGTCCTTTCAAATGATATTCTTCTCGATAAAGCTTTAGACGTGTGAGCTTATCACGAAAGAATAGCCAGCGAGGATCTTCTATCTCAAACTTGCTGTCTTTGGTATATTCGATTCCGGAAAGAATGGCTATCTCTTGGTGTTTTTCTTTAATGAAATGGTCAATTACAAGTTCTACAGATTGGTTAAAATCAACAATGATAGAATCATGACCTTGAATAATGCCATAATTATCCACAAAAAGTAGCTTACCTTCTAAATTTTCTAGTTGACGAATTTGTTGAGGGTCAAATTTTCCTAAAGCAATCGTTCCTGCAGTTAGTGTATCTGATAACTCATTTAATGATTCTTTTATCAAACGAATATTTAGTTCTTCCGCTTTTTTTTCAATTCCCAAACGAATCGCCAAATAATATAAATCTTCCAGTTCTTCTTCTGTGTTATACCATTGAACCAACCGCAAAACCATTTGTTCTCTTTTTTTCTTGCGATGCTTCGTATAATTTAATGCTTCTGCCACCTCAAAGATTTTTTGCTTAGTATCTTGACTGACAGAAAGCTCTGAATCATAATTCAGCACACGAGAAACTGTTGCCGGAGAAACACCAGCTTGATCCGCAATATCTTTAATTGTTGCCATTGTTTCTCCTCCTTTTTACTTATAAGGTAGCCATAAATTGGTCAAAAGCTTCCTGTCCAGCCGCATCATGCTTAAAGACTCCTGCGTCTTCTAATACTCGTACAAAAATTTTTCCGATTTCTTTTTCAAGAATACCTTTTACATTTTCAGCTGAAAATTGATAATTATTTTTCATACGCTCAACCCAAGGACGATGGTGCTCTGCCACAGTCGCCTCTTGATCCAACAAGAATGCTTCAATTTCTGCAAGTTCTTGCTCTAAACGTGGAGGAAGAATCGCTAATCCCATCACTTCAATCAATCCAATATTTTCTTTCTTGATATGATGGACATCTTGATGAGGATGGAAAATACCATCGGGATGTTCTTCTGAAATATTATTATCTCGCAAAACTAAATCCAATTCAAACATCCCTGCTTTTTGACGAGCAATTGGTGTGACGGTATGATGGGGAGTCCCATCTTCTGACTTAGCAACAATCGACAATTCTGGAGCTGAAAACTCTGTCCATTTTACTCGAATATGTTCTGCTAAGCTTACCAAAGCTTCACGATTTTTAGATTGCAAACGAATGACAGACATTGGCCATTGAACAATACCTACTTGGACTTCAGAATAGTCTTGTAAATCAACGCTTCGATTAATCGGAGCTTTAGCCATGGCAAAATCATGTTTTCCACCTTGATAGTGATCGTGAGACAAGATAGAACCACCAACAATTGGTAAATCCGCATTAGAACCTACTAAATAATGGGGTAAAATTTCAACAATTCTAGTTAATCGTTCAAACGTATCTTGATTAATGGACATCGGACGATGCTCTCCTGACAACACGATACAATGTTCATTGTAATAAGCATAGGGAGAATATTGAAAACCCCAAGCTTCCCCATCGATATTCATGCGAATAATGCGATGGTTTGTTCTCGCAGGATGGTTCACGCGACCACGATAGCCTTCATTTTCCATACAAAGTAAACATTTTGGATAAGAAGAACTTGATGCATTTCGTTCAGCAGCAATTTGTTTGGGATCTTTTTCAGGTTTCGACAAATTAATTGTAATTTCTAGCTGACCATATTTTGTCTCAACAGGAAAATAAATATTCTTGGCAATCGCTCTGGTTTTAATATAATCATTATTTTTACAAAGTTTGAAAAAATAATCCGTCGCATCTTGTGGATCTTTCGCATAGTGTTGTGCAAAAAAAGCATTTGTTACTGAAGGAGGAGGTGTTAATAAATCCATTAACTCTCCTTCCAAAATTTCTGTTGCTGAAAGAGTTTCATCAATTAGTTCATTTCGTTTCGCCACAGCTATTAATTCATCTAATAGCGTCGTTGAAGACTGGCTGACTTTACGAATCTCACTTTTTTCAAATTGATTTTCACCAATCATTGCTAATACACGATTTTGTAAATACAGCCGATCCATTTCCATCCAGCCCCCAGCTTCGATTGCTAGGGTCACAAAATCAGTAATTGTTTGACTCAACATATGTCTACTCCTTATCCATTCACCACATTTTTACATTGGTAAAATTTATTCTAGTCTTCATATCCAGTTGGATGGCTAACATGCCAATTCCAAGCTGTTTCAATAATTTTTTTCACATCTGTATACTCAGGTTCCCAGCCTAAAACTGATTTCGCTTTTTCACTTGAAGCAACTAAAGTACCTGGATCTCCAGCTCTTCTAGGGGCAACCTTAGCAGGAATCTCTTTTTGAGTGACTTCACGAGCGGCTTCTAACATTTCTTTTACAGAGTATCCGTTGTTACTTCCTAAGTTAAAGATATTGCTTTCATTTCCTGCTTTTAAATATTCTAATGCTAAGATATGTGCTGCAATTAAATCTTCTACATGGACATAGTCACGAATGCATGTACCATCTGGTGTATCATAGTCATCACCAAAAATAGCCAATTCTTTTCGTTGACCTAAAGCTACTTGCAAGATGATTGGAACCAAATGAGTTTCTGGATCATGGTCCTCACCAATTGAACTATCCGCTTTGGCACCTGCTACATTGAAATAACGTAGGGCAACAAATTTCATGCCGTAAGCATTGTCACACCATTTCATCATTTTTTCCATCATTAGCTTACTTTCGCCGTAAGGATTTTTTGGATTTGTTGGTGTCGTTTCAGTAATTGGACTTACTTCTGGTTCACCATAAGTTGCTGCAGTTGAAGAAAAGACAATATGTTTCACATCAAATTCTTCCATCACTTCTAATAAAATTTGCATGCCGTAAACATTATTATTGAAGTATTTTAATGGTTTCTCTACTGATTCTCCAACTAAAGAGCTAGCTGCAAAATGAATCACGCCATCAATTTTTTCTTTTTCAAAAACGCTTTGAAGAAATGCTTTATCTCGGACATCTCCTTCATAAAAACGAGCATCATTATGGATTGCATTACGATGACCTGTTAGTAAATTGTCTACTACTACCACGTCATTACCTTGATTGATTAATTGATCTACTGCATGAGAACCGATATACCCGGCTCCTCCTAAGACTAAAATTGACATTTATTATCATCTCTTTCTGATTTAGTTTATCTCTTCTATTCTATAGCTTTCTAGCACCATCATCAATACTTGCTTGGTAAATATCTGTTGCATAGCCAATTTTTTCAAGATATTCAGCTGAAACTTTTTCAACAAAATCAGTCCAGTCGTCTGCTTTAACCAAGGCAATTGCACATCCACCAAAACCTGCACCAGTCATTCTCGCTCCTAAAACACTCGGATGTTTTTGAGCCGCTGCAACTAATGTATCTAATTCTACTCCAGTCACTTCATAGTCTTCTTTTAACGATTCATGAGAGGCATTCAATAATAAACCAAATGTTGTTAGATCCCCTGCTTCCAAAGCTGCTTTTGCTTTTAAAGTTCGTTGATTTTCAGTGACTGCATGTTTAGCACGTTTAATCAAGATGTCATCTTTAATGGTCTTTGTATTTTCATAAAAAGTCGCTTCATCTAGTTCACCTAGAGCTTGAATAGTTAACGTTGTTTGTAAGCGCGCCAAAGCTTCCTCACATTCACTACGACGCTCATTGTATTTAGAATCTGCTAATTCTCGGCGTTTGTTGGTATTCATAATTGCTACAACATATTCACCAAAAGCTGCTGGAATCACTTCGTATTTTAAGGTATTCGTATCTAACAACAACGCATGATCTTTTTGTCCCATTCCAATCGCAAATTGGTCCATAATTCCCGAATTAACACCGATGAATTCATTTTCTACTTTTTTGCCTGTCTTAACTAAATCTAATCGCTCTAAAGTTAAATCAAATAAATCTTCTAATATCACACCTGTTAATAGTTCAATCGAAGCAGAAGAAGAAAGTCCTGCACCATTTGGAATATTGCCATAAAAAACAACTTCAAATCCAGTATCAATAGTGTGACCCGCTTCCTGTAAATAGAGCAATACACCTTTAGGGTAGTTTGCCCAATCATGTGACTTGTCATAAGATAAATCATTTAAAGAAAATTCAATAATCCCTTTCTCAGGAAAATTCTCAGAATATAAACGAACCTTGTCATCTTTTCTTTTCGCAGCTACTCCATAGGTTCCCAGTGTAATCGCTGCCGGAAAAACATTGCCTCCATTATAGTCAGTATGTTCCCCAATTAAATTGATTCTTCCTGGAGCAAAATATTCACCCATTCTTTCATTTCCAAATTGTTGTGTAAAAACCTCCCGAAGCTCTTCCATTTCCTTTTCCTCATTTCTTTTCATCATATTTTTCTCTACTAAAAACTTTTGGTAAATTTATTATATAATATTTACTAAATATTTTCAATTTATTTATTATATTTTTATTTAGTATATCTCTTTTCAAATTCCATCGATTCCTTCATAATAGAAGTAAGATGAAGGAATCGAGGTGAAGGAACAATGAAAAAATTTATGACAGGGTTTGTTGTAGGATCACTTGCTACAACAGCTGCAACTATTGGTTTGCTTGCAACAATTAAAAAGCAAGTCATTGATCCCATCGAAGAAAAAGAAGCGTTGATTGAGGAAAAACGTCGTCATGCGCATCGTAAAAGTTTCGCAAGATAAATAAAAGAAAGGTGAACGATTTTATGTCGTTCACCTTTCTTTTATTTTTTCTTAGTTTTGCCTTCCCAGCTGTCATAACCATCTTTTAGAATATAAATATCAGTATATCCTTTTTTGCGTAACTTATTTGCCGCTCTTGCACTTAATGTACGAACACCATCATATAAATAAACAGGTTTATCTTTACGAATAGCTGTTAATGAATTATCCAACATTGTGTAAGGAATATTACGAGCTCCTAGAATGTGACCTGCATCAAATTCATTTTTTTCACGAACATCAACGACTTGTGCTTTTCTCATTCCTTCACGAAATTCTTCTTGTGTTAGCATTTTAGCTGAACGTTTGCCCATAATATAGTAATACAGCCAGTTAACTCCGATAGCTAATGCGATACCGATTAGTGTAATTGTTAAAACTCTTAAAAAGTTCATTTTATTTCTACCTTCCTATATACCGATTAAGCAAATTTTAATGCCAATGAAGCAGCGCCAATAACACCTGCATCATTGCCTAATTCTGCCAATTTAATTTTTGTACTTTCTTTTACTTGCGGGAAAGTGTATTGATGGAAGTATTCTTCCACTCGGCTACGCAAGAATTCACCTGCCGCAGAAACACCACCACCTAAAACAATACTTGATGGATTTAGAGTGTTCCCTAAATTACCACAGGCTAGACCTAAATAGAAACAAACTTTATCTACAACCATCAAGGCAAAAACATCATCCTTTTCAGCTGCAACAAAGACATCTTTACTTGAAATAGCTTGCCCATCATCCAAACGTTTTTTCAGTTCTGATTCACCAGCAAATTCTTCAGAAAGCTGACGAGCAACACGAACAACGCCTGTTGCACTAGCAACTGTTTCCAAACAGCCAACTTTACCACAAGTACATTCGAAGCCATGAGGGTCCACAGTTACGTGACCAATTTCTCCCGCGCATCCTGCTACTCCGTGTAATAGATGACCTTCCATGATAATGCCGCCACCGACACCTGTTCCTAAAGTCATAAAGACGACGTTCGGATCGTTTTCTCCCGCACCTTTCCAACGCTCACCTAAAGCTGCCACATTGGCATCGTTGTCTAATGCAAAACGAATTCCAGTACCTTCTTCAATCAATTCGCGAACGGGTTGAAGCGTCTTCCAATTTAGATTATACGCACCAATTACAGTTCCCTGATTGATATCGACACTTCCTGGTGTTCCCATTCCAATTCCGATAAAGTCTTCCGCTTTTAAGTCATACAAATCTAAGCGATGGTTAATAGATTCAATAATTTCTGGAACGATATTTGAACCCTCATCTAAAATATTGGTTTCGATACTCCATTTTTGTTGAATGTCACCCTCTTCAGTCAAAATGGCAAATTTTACAGTTGTTCCTCCTAAATCAATTCCAATAATTTTTTTCTCATTCATGTTATAAATCCTCCCTGTTTTCTTCAATGCGATGTTCACGATTTAAAATATGACGTGCTGTCAAATAGGTCTCTTGGTCAATTACCCCAGCTTCAAAAAGTTTCTTTAGCTCAATTGACATCAATTCAATATCGTAAATTCGTTTTCCCACATAAATATAAAGTCCAAATTGTTTAAATAACTGCTGTACATCATATAAAGTTTCCACTAAAGACACTTCCTATTCATTATACAAGTATTTGTTTGTTTTTAAAACCTTAAAATGAACTGTATTTTCTAAATCCATACAACAAACAGAAAATAATGAAAGCGATATAAATAATCCCAGAAAGAATTCGAATATGAATCGAATAATCTTTTAGACTTTTCGGTAAACCCATAATATTTCCCAAAAGCACACCCCCGATTAAACCACCTACATGGCCCAAAATATCAACCGACTGGTCTAAAAACCCAAAGATTAAATTCATTGCTAAAAATAAAGTAAATTGTCGAACCATTCCGCGAATTGCATAATTATCTTTGTAGTAAATACCAAGAATAACAAACGCACCAAACAAACCAAATAACGAAGTACTTGCTCCAGCTGCTTGAACCATCGGTGGATTAAAAGCAAAACCCAAGACATTGCCTGCTATTCCACTAAAGATATAAATTATAAAGAACCGCCAATGTCCGTACAAACTTTCCACTTGTTGTCCCATAAAATAAAGCACCACCGAATTGACCGCAAAATGCATCAATCCATAGTGAATAAAAATAGGAGTAACAAAGCGCCAATATTCTTGAAAATAAGCGATTGATGGACCAAAGACTGCTCCTCTAAATTCTAATTGTAAACGTGGAAACAAAAAAGCTAAAATAAACACTGCGGTTTGAATAGCCAAAAATAAATACGTAAAATAAGGTGTATTTTTTATTTGCTGTAACTTCCTATCCATGACTGACTACCTCTTTCATATAATCTGTATAAATTCGTGCAACTGGTTGATCAAAGGTAAGCGCATCCCAGTCATTATTTAACTGCTCTGAAAAGACTAAGCTACAGGTTTTCCCTTCGAAATCGGCTAAATAACGATCATAATAGCCTCCCCCATAACCAATCCGATAACCTTTATGAGAAAAAATCAAACCAGGAACTACTAATAAATTGATTTCTTCTTTTGAAAGATATTCATTACTAACTGGTTCCTCCACACCAAAGTCGGAAGTTCTGTAAGCAGTTCGGTCATCGACTGCATAAAAAGCTAATTGTCCACCCGATAAAGATTTAGGGACTGCTACGGTTTTCCCTTCTTGCAACGCTCTTTCTATAATCGGTTGTGTATTAAATTCAATTTCTGTCGAACGGATTAGACCGATTGTACTGGCCTCTTTCCATAATCTTGAAGCAAAAAATAGATGTAAAATTATTTCCTCTTTTTGCTTTTTTTTCTTTGGATTTGAAGCTATTTTTTTTAATTGCTGAATGCCAATTTCTCTTAGTTGTGTTTTATCCATGACCTCAACCTCCTAATAAGATTCACTTGCTTTCAAGCTTTAAATTCACCTATCTATTTTAACATGGAATGACTGCTTCGACTATCTTCAACTTTGCAAACTGTTTTTTAGATTAATATTATTTATAATTCTAGGTAAAAAGTATTTTCAAAGAAAAAGCTTTCACTAAAAAAATCAAAGTTTTCATTTTAATAGATTTAACTGTATATAAAATCTCGTCAAGTAAAATTACTTAACGAAATTGTCAAAAAGGCTAGATTTCTAGTTGCAAACGTGATATTATATTTTAGTCTGAGATATGTCTTAGAGGATTCTTGATGTATGGGAGGGAAAACACATGCGCGTAAACATTACTTTAGAATGCACTTCTTGTAAAGAACGTAACTACTTAACAAGCAAGAGCAAACGTAACACTCCGGATCGTTTGGAAAAAGAAAAATATTGCCCACGTGAAAGAAAAGTTACTTTGCATAGAGAAACTAAATAATTCATATAAACAAACGCTGACCCTTGATTTTCAAGCTTCAGCGTTTTTTATTTTTCGTCCACATCAGAATGGAAGCTCTTTCACCTCTATGATATAATCAACTTACTATTGAGGGTTCTCCATCAAAAAACGAGGCTGAAAATGAAAAGACCTTTTTATCAAGATATTAAATTTTGGATAGTTGGTTTTATCTTATTAGGAAGTATCGGTTATTTTATTTTTACCAACCAAGAAAAAAATGAGACGAATCAAGAAATTAAAAACACAAGTACACAAACAAACACTGATGATCATGAAGCTAGCTCTGAGAGTACCATTGAGAACGTCCCTCAATTTACAACAGGCTCTTCCCAAGTAACAGACGATATTGAAGTTATTGTTAAACAAGCCCACGTATCCCAGCAAGAAGGTGAGATTGTTCCTACTGACATTGGAAAAGAACTGGTTGTCTTTGACCTAGTGGTTACTAACCACAGTTCTGAAAGCCTTGCTTTCAATTCTGACGAGCCTCTTCTTGTTGAATATGAAGAACCTGAAGCGAACCATTCTCTTTTTACTGCTTTCAATTTTCTTTCAATTGAAACAGACAAAGAGGCCAACACTAATTTGGTAGCTGGTGAAACAATCGAATTACAGATTATCGGTGAAGCACCGCCTAATTCAATTCTACTTTTACGCCTTTCACCAACGAATCCGGATTTAGAATTTGATTTAAGAAAATAAACATACAGTTTTTAAATTAAAAATATCCAAACAATCTAGAAGTTCTAATTAGATAGCTTGGATATTTCTATTCATTTTGTTTTTTCAGAATTTCCAGTTAGGTAGTCAATCGAGTAACCATCCTGAATATTATACAAAAAAACATTGAAGCTAAGATCATTATTTTCTATACTCTGAGCTTCAATTTGAACGCCTCTTGGCACTAATTCATCTCCTAGAAAATATGGCGTGACTCGATAGCGGACATGATTGGAGGAACTTCTCAAATAATTGGCAACCTGATCTTCATACTCTTTCATAGGTCGTTGATTCATTTGTTGTGTTCCTGTAAATAAATTCTGCCAATTATCATTTTCACCAGTCAAACGAAAAGCAATCAAATGGGAGCGATTATACAACCATTTTCCATCAGTTAGCTTCTTCTGCTTCCAACCAGTTGGATAAACATTCGATATATCTTCTCGTTCAACAGTAGGTGTCATATTTTGATGAAGCATAGCATCAGCAGGTCCAACACGGTTTAAACGATCCAGTGGACTAAACTTTTGCCAAGGTGCATTAGTTAATAAAAGTTCTTCTTCAATAAAATTGGGTTGATTATGATTAATCGTGACAACCGCATGTTCTCCATCATATTCTGGAATTTCCTCTAAACGTCCATAATCCAGAAACTGGCTACCATTTAAATCAAACATATTTACAATTGTGCTTAGATCTGACCAGTCCACTTTTGTTAAGTCTACTTGACCGGCTGTTGCGGTAAAAGCAACTAAAGCGACGATTGTATAAAGTAATGTCTTGGCTTTGTTATTTGATTTGGGTTTCTTTTGTGGCATTTTTTACCTCCACCTTTTTCAGAAAAAAGGCAATGTGACATACATATTTAAACAGTAAAATACCCGAACGATGGAAGCTTGAGTCGGACTCATTCTAACTTGTTCGGATATTTCAATTTATGTCGCAGTCACAGTTCCTTAACTAATTATTCAAAATTTTCAGCGTAGATTGTATCCACTGAGTTGCTAGGATCAATAACAATGTATAGACTTTTTGTTTTTTCACTTACTTTTGTTGATTGATAAACATTATCTAATCCATCAGTTGTTTTATCTTTATAAGGGAAGTAAATCAAATCTGGTGCTCCATGTAGATACAAAATTTCCATGCGCTCGATATCTTGATATTTTAACGCACGTGCAAACATTCCTAGCTCTAAACCACCTAAGTTAATATCATGTGTTGCAACATGATCGCCTTCTTGGAATACTTCAATCTTAAATGCTTCGCAAGGATGAATTTCTACAAAATCTCCACCATTGATACGACCGAAACTTGTTGTGATCTGTTTAATCCATAAGTCCCCAATGTAACGACGATCAATCGTCCAAGTTTCCCCATTACGGAAAAGTAGTTTTAACGCTTTCATTTGTCTAGCCATAATACGCTCTCCTAACTTCAATGTTTGATAATTTATACATATACAGTGTAACATAACAATTGTCCTTAGTAAATAAAGAGCTAAAAACAGAAGCAAAACTTATTCCAGTGAAAACAAGTTCTACTTCTGGTTATTTACTGCGCTAAAAAACTTTTTGCATAGCTTAATAAGGTTTCTTTTTGATTCTCTACTTCTCTATCAATCACTTTTTTTTCACAGGCTGAGAGAGCATCTTTCAACCATTTACCGGGGTTTTTATCAAAAAATTGCATCAAGTCATGACCATCAATCGCTAAATCATGAAGAGAATGAATGGCCAAAGCTTGATAGTCCTTCTTAACTTTCTCACAGTTTGCTTTTAAATTAAAATATGGCAATAACTCTTCTACCAGCAACGCATTATCTTCTCCTAAATTGTATAAATCCCGAGAAGAAAAGAAAGCAGATTTTCTCGCTTGTAATCCCTCAAAAACAGATTGTACCGTGCGAATTAACTCATTCGAACATTTCCAACTTTTTAAAAATGGACGAATTTCCATAGATTTCAAATCTAGGCTATCAATCAACAAGACCCATGCGTGAATCTCTTTGTAGATTTGTTTGTCTGTTAAGTTAATAAATCTTTCAATTCCATTTTTATGCTCGTTTAAATTAGGGCAGTAACGATAACAACCAGTTTCGATAAACATCTCTAGTCCTTGGTTGCGAAATTTTCCTAATAACAATTTAACAAACTCAATCGTGATTCGTTCTACTGAAATTTTTTCTAATAATGCATTGTTCTCTTGAATCGATTCAAAAGTTTCTGATTCCAGCTCAAAACCTAATTGACTGACAAAACGTAACCCTCGCATCATTCGTAAAGCATCCTCATGAAAACGCTCGTGAGGATTGCCCACTGCTCGTAAAATTTTATGTTCTAAATCTGCTAAACCATTAAATAAATCAATGATTTCCCCATTTTCTTTTAAAGCAAAGGCATTTATTGTAAAGTCTCGACGTTTTAAATCCTCTTCTAACGAACGAACAAATTCGACATGATCTGGACGACGAAAATCTTGATAAGTAGATTCTGTACGAAAAGTAGTAATCTCATAACGTTCTTCCTCATCCAAAACTAGAACTGTTCCGTGTTCAATCCCAACATCAATCGTTCGTGGAAAAATTTCTTTGATTTCAGCAGGAAAGGCACTCGTTGCTATATCCACGTCATGAATGGCTTGATGCAATAAGGTATCTCGAACACTTCCTCCTACAAAATAAGCTTCGTAGCCAGCCTCCTCAATTCTTTTTAAAATAGGTAACGCTGTTTGATATTCTTGAGGAATCTTTTCCAATTTCATCCTGTCACTTCCTTGTTAATCTTCTGCTGTTTGTCCGTCTTTTCGTTCAAAACGATAACGATCTCGATGATTGAATTTATCCATATTTTTTTCGAAAACTTCCGTTAGATCGATATCTAAAGAATTAGCCATAATCATCGTTACAAACAAAACATCTCCTAATTCTTCTGCTACAGTATTTTGTTCTTCTGACATTTTTTTCGGTTTCTCACCATAGTAGTGATTGACCTCGCGTGCCAATTCCCCTACTTCTTCTGTTAAGCGAGCCATTTGAGCCAAAGGACCAAAGTATCCCGCTTTAAATTGTTGAATATATGCATCGACTTCTTCTTGCATCGATGCTAATGATCGCTGATTTGTCAAAATGATTCTCCTCTCAATTTCTTCACTGTTCTATATTAACAAATTGAGAAGTGAAATGATAGAAAAGAACTATTGTCATGTGTAGTTTTCCATGCTAAATTGAGTAAGGCAAAATATTAGGAGGTCAACATGAAACAAATTTTTTCACTAAAAACAATACGAGATATTCTTTTTATCATTATTGGAACGGCAATTTATGGGTTTGCCGTCGTATTCTTCAATATTCCCAACGATTTAGCAGAAGGTGGTATTACTGGAATTACCTTAATTTTACGGGCACTGTTAACTATTGATCCAGCAATTAGTACATTATTGTTGAACATCCCTCTCATCTTACTTGGTGGTAAAATTTTAGGACGACGAGCACTTTATTATACAATCATTGGAACTCTTGGGCTTTCTAGTTGGCTCTGGATTTGGCAACAATTTCCACTAATTATTGATCTTGAAGGAGATTTACTAATTGTCGCCTTATTGGGTGGACTAATTGCAGGAATTGGTAGTGGAATTGTTTATAAAGTCGGTGGAACGACTGGAGGCAGTGACATCATTGCTCGAATCATTGAAAAAAATTTAGGAATTTCCGTTGGACGATCATTGTTGATTTTTGACGTGCTAATTCTAATTCTTTCATTAAGTTATATCAATCTACAACAAATGATGTACACCATGATTTATTCCTATGTCTTTTCTAGAATTATTGATTCGATTCTAGATGGCGGCTACTCAGCTAAAGGTATTGTTATTATTTCAGAAAAAAGTGCAGAAATTGCTCCCTTGTTAATGGATGAGTTAGAACGTGGACTAACATATTTAAACGGTGAAGGTGGCTTTGCCAGTGACGAGAAAAAAATTATTTATATTGTTATTACACCTAGAGAAATTTCAGAAGTCAAACGAATCGTAAAAGAAGTTGATTCGACCGCTTTTGTTTCTGTGATTAATGTCCATGAAGTTGAGGGTGAAGGTTTCAGTTATTTAAAACCTAAAATGAGACTTTTTAGTCGAGGTAGAAAAATATAAGAAAAACGATTTGAGCTAGCATACTCAAATCGTTTTTGCTATATATTTTCTATATTACTTTTTTGTAGTCTTATAAAACATTAAAAGAAAGGAAAGATAAAATGAATCCTATTAAAATTATTGATCACTTTGAAAGTTTAAAAGCAAAAAAAATAAGCTATTCAATGTATGGCAGCCGAACTGGGACTGATGGTACAGGCGATTGCAGCGGTGTTTTATACGCCGCTCTCGTCAAAGCAGGAGCATCTACAGAAAAATATCCACCTAGCACAGAAACTTTGCATGCCTATTTGCTGAAAAATGGCTATCAATTGCATGTCGAGAATAGTCAGTGGGTTCCAAAAAAAGGGGATATTTTTATTTGGGGTAAAAAAGGTCACTCTGCTTATGCTGGTGGCCACACAGGTATTTTTCTTGATACTAAAAATGTGATCCATTGCAATGCGGGTCGCAACGGCATTAGCGTTGACGATTACTCTATTATTTTTTTAAACGCTGGACGCATGTATTTTTATTGCTACCGACTTAAAAGTAATAGTAGCAATACTGAAATTCAAAATTTAGGAGGAAAAATAAAATTGAAAAAATATACGCTCGCTGGACCTGTAAAGTTATTGACTAAACCATCTTCAAAGGGAAGTTTGATCGCTCAAATGCGCAAAGGAGACGTCATTAAATTCGACAATATTATCATTACTGAAGGGAAACTGTGGGCCTGCCAGCCACGGACAAATGGCTATGGTTATATCGAAATCGGTTCAATAAATTCCCATGGCACAATCGCTTAAACCATCAAAAAGGAGTGAACACAATGAACTGGGTCCAAAAATATTACGAAGATACGTTATCTGATGTTGAAGAATTTATTGTTACTGATATGCCCTTTTTTTTCAACGGGTTAGAAATACGAGAAAATGATAGTGATATCAGATTATTACTCTATCAAGAACCATTTTCGCCCGTCGTAGTCTCTTTAATTATGGATTGCGATATTGTACTCGATAAAACACGGGTATTTTTTAGTCAAACCTATGATGGATGGGTCTGGTTGGTTGGGTAAAATCAAAAAAAATAACAAAATGATGTTCATTAACAATAATTCACCAGGTCACACCCCCATATACTAATAGGGGGGTGCAGTAATAGGGGGGTGCAGTGTCCTGAGAACATCATTTTTAACGGAGGTTGGATAGTGCAAGAGTTCAATCACAACAAGGGTTTAACTGACTTTTTAAGTGCTAACTTTGACTGGATAGAATTTTCAATATTTAAAGAGTCTTTAAATAACATTATTACAAATATTTTATTGCTAAAGGAAGATGACTTTGAGCCTCTTCCGAGAGGTCGATTTGGATACAACGCTCAATTAAAACGGGCTAATGGTTTAGTTTTTATTTTATATAATACTGATGTAGAAGGAAATGCAATAAAAAATGATCGAAACGGTATTCATATTATTATGACAGGTCGAGGTTGTCGAGCCTTTGAATACAAAGGTAATTTTCGAGAGCTTTTTTATTTAGTTTTAGTTGGTGCAAAAGATAATAAATTTACACGCATTGATCTCGCCATTGACGACAAAAAAGACGAAATTATCAATTTCGAACGCTTTTGGACAGAGTTGGAAGCAGGTAATGTGTCCTCAAAATGGAAAACATGGGATCTCATTTTAAGTCGCAGCCTAGGTGATAATCATTTTAAAGGACGTACTCTCTATTTAGGTAAGCAGTCCTCAGATATTTTTTGCAGAGTTTATGATAAGGGCCATGAAAGATTTTCAAAAAATTGCGTAGAAATCGAATTTGAAAAGCTCGAATGGACTCGACTAGAAATTGTTTTTAGACGAGATCGCGCCAAGTTATTATCAAAATTTTTTTTGGAAAGTGAGGATGGTGTTGGCCAAATTGCCTTAGCTGTTTTAAATCAATACATTCGATTTTTAATTCCAAATCCAGATAATGAAAGAAAAAGGTCCTGGGAAACAGCTGCTTGGTGGGAAGTCTTGCTGCATAATGTGGGCAAACTAAAACTAACGAAAGAAACAACAGAACGTACAATTGAGGATTTTGAGCAGTGGGTTGATAAACAAATAGGCCCAACTTTATCCGCAATTATCAGTGCAAAAGACGGTGAAGTCGATTGGTTATACAAGATCATACACGAATCATCTACACGCTTAAAGCCAAAACATCGAGATGCTATTAACAAGTATCAAATCCAAAATAAGAAAAAAGAGGATTCTTAAGATTACTAAATAAAAGCCACGGATTTAAGGGCTATTAATGAATAATTCCCCATAAAACATTTTGAAATCGTCTCAGAAACGTCATGACACAACGTTTCAACTGAACATTTATGCAAAAACAGCAAATTCATTTGAATTTGCTGTTTTTGCATAAATATTTTTTCTTCCATTATGAATTTTATTTTGACTAATTTTCTTATCTTTGACAACTAAAAAACTGATAAAATTCGATTGTTTCTTGACATGGAGTTAACTCCATGTTGTAAACTATATGATATCAAGGACAGGAGGTACACAATGAAAATATCAGAAGTTAGTCAAATATCTCGCATATCAATCGATACACTTCGTTATTATGAAAAGATTGACCTATTAAATCCTAAACGCATTGGATCTCATCGAGTCTATCAAGATTCTGATTTAGAAACCTTAAAATTCATTCAAATTCTTAAAGAATCAACCTTTTCTCTTAATGAGATTCATATGCTCATTAAGATGGATCAACAATATCTTACGATGGACAGTGTCTTTCAGATGCATCCCAGTGACATTCAAAGTCTCAGAAGCCTATTAAGTACTAAGCTAAGTCATATCGACCAAAAAATTGCCACTCTGTTAGACGCTCAACAACTTATTGGAGTTATGAACGAAAAAATAAATCAATTACCGAATGGAGATATTAACGATGAATCAAACATTTAATATTCTTTTCTATGTATTCATTATTGCTTATAGTTTGTTAACAATTGTCGCTGCTTTACAAGACATTCGCCTACAAGGTTTCCAATATTGGCATAGTTTCTATTTCATTGGATCTATCATTCTTTTAATTTCTTTGCTTCCAACCATGCCCCAATGGGTTCTACCATTATCTTTAGTTCTTTTAGTGATTATTGCAGCTGGAAACGGAATTCTGACTAACACCTTTCAATGGAATCATATTATAGTAAGGACACTCATTAGCTTTGTACTCAGTTTTGTATGGTATAAATATTTCAAGTAATTACAAAGGTAGTTTACTCTCAACAAAATAAAACTCTTATGGTCTAACAAATAAAAAAACCCTCGATCTCTCGAGGGCTCTAAAAACTGTTATTATTTAACAGCGTCTTTCAATGCTTTACCTGGTTTGAATGCAGGAACTTTGCTTGCAGGGATTTTGATTTCTTCACCAGTTTGTGGGTTACGACCTTTACGTTCTGCACGAGAACGTACTTCGAAGTTACCAAAACCGATCAATTGAACTTTTTCACCGTTAGCTAAAGCTTCTTGAATTGTAGAAAATACAGCATCAACTGCTGCAGTTGCGTCTTTCTTAGTTAATTCAGTAGCTGCTGCAACTTTTTCGATTAATTCTGCTTTGTTTGCCATGGATGGTTTCACCTCCTGAAAAATGTTATGATGTCTCGCATCAGCTATAAATCTTTAGTGGTCCAAGACATACAACAAATATTGATTATCATCCATCAATATTCTGATATAACGTTATCACAAGAACCTTTTAATATCAAGGATTTTAATGTACTTCACAGGCTTTTTTTTACATTATTCGATAAAATTCCATAGAAAACAGATTTTCTTTGTCAAATAACAAAAACTATGGTAAAATCCTTTATTTTCTTCTTCTAGGAATGATTCTAATTGGAGTACCTTCAAAGGTGAAAGCCTTGCGAATTTGATTTTCTAAGAACCTTGAATAAGAGAAATGCATCAATTCTTCTTCATTTACAAAAATAACAAAAGTTGGTGGTTTCACTGCTACTTGAGTCGCATAGAAAATTTTCAATCGTTTGCCTTTATCAGTTGGTGTCGGATTGATAGCTACCGCATCCATAATGACATCATTTAAAATCGCTGATGGAATACGTAGGTTTTGATTCATGCTGACTTCTTCAATCATTTCAGGTAGCTTACTTAGACGTTGTTTAGTCATTGCAGAGACAAAGATAATTGGTGCATAATCTAGATACTGGAATTCTTTACGAATTTCCTCTTCAAAGTCTCGCATTGTATTGGTTTCTTTTTTTAGTAAGTCCCATTTATTAACTACGATAATCATGCCTCGACCGGCTTCATGTGCGTAACCAGCAATACGTTTATCTTGCTCGCGAATTCCTTCATCAGCGTTCAAGACCATTAAGACGACATCTGAGCGTTCGATTGCTCGCATCGCTCTCATGACACTATACTTTTCAGTGCTTTCGTAAACTTTTCCACGTTTACGCATTCCCGCAGTATCAATCATGGTAAACTCTTGTCCACTGTCACTAACAAAATGGGTGTCAATCGCATCGCGAGTCGTTCCTTCAATATCAGAAACAATCACTCGTTCTTCTCCCAAGATAGCATTGATTAAAGAAGATTTACCAACATTTGGACGTCCGATTAAGCTGAATTTGATAATTGAATCATCCTCTTCTTCTTGCTCAGTACTAAAATGCTTGATAGCTTCGTCTAAAACATCACCAATCCCTAAACCATGACTTCCAGAAATTGGGTAGGGTTCACCTAGTCCTAAGCTATAGAATTCATAAATTTCTGAACGCATTTCAGGATTATCTACTTTGTTAATAGCCAAAATAACTGGTTTATTACTTCTATATAGAATACGAGAAACTAATTCATCCGCATCAGTGATACCTTCTTTAGCACTAGAGACAAAAATAATTACATCTGCTTCTTCAATTGCAATTTCTGCTTGGTGCTTAATTTGTTCCATAAATGGTTCGTCACCTAAATCAATTCCCCCAGTATCAATAATACTGAATTCTCGACCTAACCACTCACCCGTTGCATAAATACGATCTCGTGTCACTCCTGGAGTATCTTCCACAATGGAAATACGTTCCCCAGCAATTCGGTTGAAAATTGTTGATTTACCGACATTGGGACGACCGACAATCGCTATTGTTGGATTTGCCATTTTATAACCCATTCCTTTCAATTTGCATAACCACTTGATTTTATTTTCAATTATATCAATATCTATAACTTTGTGCCATGCGCTTTCTTAGCCTTACCTAGTTTACCCAATGCGTTAACAAGTTGCAAGTAATCTGAAAAAGAATTAAGTCAAAAATGGAAAAATATAGAGAATTACAATGAAGATTTTTTAGACAAAGTGAATAGGCCTTTTAACATATCGGGTTATGAGTCAATTTTTTTCATAAAACTAAGTCCATTTCATCATTTTCTTTCTTCACCTTACATTCCTAATAACCCAACCTTTCATACAATCATACTAAATGATTTTCTTACAAAATAGTACAAAGTGACCATTCTTGAATAGTCGGATACCTTTCCTCTACTTTTAAAATATGTATCTACTTATTTATCTAGAAAAATTTCTCCAAAAAAAAAAGGGTTGCATCAAGCAACCCTTCTATCATTTACTCTTCTTCTGAATCTTTTAAAGCATCGCCTAAAATATCACCCATAGTGAAACCAGTTGATTCTTCAGGAATATCATAATGTTCTTCCTCTTCAACAACTGCTTCTGCTTCAGGTTTTTCTTCTAGCGCTTTAATACTTAAAGCAATACGATGATCGTCAGGATTTACATCCAATACTTTCACTGTTACTGCTTCCCCTTCAGTTAACACTTCATGAGGAGTTGCAATATGTTTGTGTGAAATTTGAGAAATATGAACTAATCCTTCTACTCCTTGGAATACTTCAACAAAAGCACCAAAACTTGTTAGACGTTTAACTGTACCTTCTAAAACTGTATCTGGAGCAGCTTTTTCTTCGATATCTGACCAAGGCCCAGGCAAAGTATCTTTGATAGATAATGACACACGTTCTGTTGTAGGATCAACTGATAATACAGCCACTTCTACTTTGTCTCCTACGCTTAAAACATCACTTGGTTTTGCTACGTGAGCGTGAGAGATTTCTGAAACGTGAACAAGACCGTCAATACCACCTAAATCAATAAAGGCACCAAAATCTGTCAAACGAGCAACTGTCCCTTCAACTTGGTCTCCTTCACTGATAGAAGAAAGTAATTCAGCTTTTTTCTCTTCTTTTTCAGCTTCAACTACTGCTTTATGAGATAAGATTAAGCGATTTTCTGATGGTTCAATTTCAATGATTTTAAAAGTTAATGTTTTACCTTTATAGTCTTCAAAGTCATCTACGAAATGATCTTCCACCATTGAAGCTGGAACAAATCCACGCACACCAACATCGACCACTAAACCACCTTTAACTACATTGGTTACAGGTGCTTCGATAATTTTTCCTTCTTGGAAATCTTTTTCAATATCTTCCCAAACTTTTTTCGCATCTAAGCGACGTTTAGAAAGTAAGTAACTTCCATTTTCTTTATCTTTACCGATTGCGGAAATAACCACTAAGTCAAGGACATCTCCAACTTTGATTACCTCGTTAATATCTTCAACTGGTAAAGTTGATAGTTCTTTCGCAGGAACTACACCTTCCACTCCAGCACCTTCAATACCAACGATGGCTTGTTTATCCTCAATGGCTAATACTTCACCTTTGACGATGTCACCAACATTTACTTCTTGAAAGCTACTTAAAGCTGCTTCCATCGATTCATTGGCATTTTCTACGTTGTTGTTTTCTAATTCTGTCATAACATATGTCCTCCTAACCAACAATTGTTTGATAAATACACTACATATCTAGTTTATGCTATTCTTACGAAAAAATAAAGCGATTTCTATTTTTTTCATAAAAAAAACCTTGATCTTTAGATGTTTTGCCTAGCAAAAGAGTTCAAAGTGAGAAAAATCACAATTTTTTATACAAGTTAGCGTTCAAATGAGATTTTTTAAAATTTCTGGCTTATATCAGACAGAAATTTCTATCCTCTATTTTTAGATAGAAATGAAAAAAACAGAGCCCACGACCTTGGTCATTCGCTCTGTTTTCTCTTAAAATTTACTATAAGTAAAGACCACTTGATCCCCATCTTCAAGAATGGTGTCATTGGCACCAGTATTTATCATCTCATCATTGATTGTGTATGTCCAATACCAACTATCCGTCGTATCCTGAGCAATTTCAGAAATTGCCGTAATCATTCCATTTTCTTCCTCAATCAGAAAGTTTTCTTTCATTGCTTCCATCAAAGTACTACCGGTTGGTACATTTATGATTTTTTCTTCCAAAACATCATCTTCTTGTTTCAAAGAAATCGTCGCACTAATTTCTTGTTCAGACTTAGCGGTCATTTCTGTTGAACTTGATTGCGTTGCTTCTTGATTTGAACATCCCGCAATACTGATAACACTAAATAATAAAACTAACTGTACTACTAATTTTTTCATTTCTTTACCCCTGTTTCATTTCTATTTCTTGTTTGATTTTGTCTACGACTTGTTTGATACTTAAGCCAGTTGTATCAATGCGAACAGCATCCTCTGCTTGTTTTAAAGGGGATACCTCTCGATGAGAATCTAGATAATCACGCTGTTCAATTTCTTGTTTTAGCGTTTCAAAATCAGTTGGAATTCCCTTTTCTTGATTTTCTTTAAAACGACGTTCCGCGCGTTCCATTACACTAGCAACCAAGAAAATTTTCACTTCAGCATTTGGTAAGACGACCGTACCAATATCGCGACCATCCATAACCACTCCACCTGATTGGGCAATTTTCTGTTGCTGACGAACTAATTCCCTTCGAACTTCTGGATGAGCAGAAACTTCGGATACATTATTAGTAACGTTATGTTGACGAATCGCTTCCGTAACATCTTCAGTCGCTACAAAAATCAACTGTCCTTGTTCCGTTTGCTTAAACGTGATTGGAAATTGCTCAATCAGTTCGACTAGTTTTTTTTCATCACTAAAATCAACTTGATGTTGAATTGCTAGATAAGTAATACTCCTATACATCGCTCCTGTGTCTGTATAGATAAAACCAAAATCTTTGGCCAAGATTTTTGCTACCGTACTTTTCCCAGAGGATGCGGGTCCATCAATAGCAATATTGATTTTTTTCATTTCTTTTCTCCCAACTTAAATTTCTAAATTTGCATAAAAAGAAACCGCCTGAGCGGTTTCCTTATCTCACTCTTAGTTGATCTCCTGGATGAATAATTTCAGTGCCATCTAGACCATTCAATCGTAAAATTTCATCTAACGAAATTCCAGCACGTGCAGCAACTTGCATTGGACCTTCACCAGCTTGAACTGTTTCATACACAGGTTCATCGGGTTGAGGCTCAACTGGTTGTTCATCCACCGGTTGTTCATCAACTGGCTCTTCGTCGACTGGAGACTCAGATGGTTCTGGTGTCTCTGGTTCAGATGATACTGTAGATTCTTCTACAGAGCTACTTGTCTCTTGTGTATCAGTAGAAGTTGACGAAATCGTTGATGATTCGAATGTTGAACTAGATGATTGTGCCGATTCTGCAGGACTGGTATTGTTACGATTCAAAGTCCAAAATCCAGCTACAGTTGGAATAGCAATAATCAAAAATAGTAAAATTAGAACTATTGTTAAAAATGCACTATTCCCTCTTTTTTGACGACGTTCTGAACGAGAATAAGTTTCTTCTTCTGTTTCATAAATCGGTTGTTCCCAAGGTTCTTGTACATCGCGTGTTTTATCTTTTTTACTCAATTTGTATAACCTCCCACTATCTTTCCGCTGTATTATACCATAGGAAATTGCTTGATGTCTTTCAAAACCTCACTTAATTATTTTCTTTAAACAATTTTATCAAAATATCCTGCCATTGACCATTATTCTTTACATTCTGCCAATTATTGGTTTCCTCTGGCAGTTGATAGCCATGATAGTCACAACAATTTTCAACAATAGATGGCTTTTCTTCAAAATAATCTAATAAATATGCTCTGCGACAACCCTCATGATGAATATATCCTAACATTTGGTTCAACTTACGATTTTTTTCTGTTTCATTGACTTTTAATTGATCGATAAATTTCTCTTTGCCATCTCTTTTACTTTGCTGAAACCATTTTTCTTGTAAATCAGTCAAAGAAGCAATCGCCTGATAAGCAATCTTTAATTCAAAATTTTCTCGTTCTTCTTGGCTCGTTCTTTGTAAGAATTGATGAATTCTTTCATCTCCTTGATGATATAATAACAAAGCTTCACTTTGCTGATCGTCTCTACCTGCACGCCCAATTTCTTGCAAATAATTTTCCAAACTATCTGGCAAATCATAATGCAAAACTAAACGGACATCTGATTTGTTGATTCCCATACCAAAAGCATTGGTTGCAATCAAAAACTGCAACTGATTATCCAAAAACTGTTGTTGTAGCATTCGTCGTTGATTATTTTCTAAACCACCATGATAATAGCCAATAGAGAATTGATCTCGTAATTCTTCATAAAGCATTTCCACTTGTTTTCTCGTCGCACAATAGATAATCCCTGAACCTGTTTGTTTTTCCAGAGTGTTTTTTAATTCATTTAATTTGTCCTCCACTTGATCCACTAGTAAAGCAATATTAGGGCGATCCATCGAATGAATCATTTCTTCTGGACGAAACAATAAATTGTTTTTGATATCTTGCCGTACTTCGGCAGTTGCACTGGCGGTTAAAGCCAATGTCACTGGATTTTTTAATTGTTGTTTGGCAAAATCTAAGTTGCGGTATTCTGGTCTAAAATCAATTCCCCATTGAGAGACACAGTGAGCTTCGTCCACGACAAATAAACCAATAGGAACTTGCTGCAAACTCTTTAACACATGTTCTTGTAATAACATCTCTGGACTTAAGAATAAAAATTTATATCGATTCAAATGATTTAGGATAAATTGTTTTTCACTTGCTTGTAAAGTACCATTTAAAGCAATGACTCGTTTTTCTCCCAATCGCAAAAAAGAAAGAACTTGATCTTCCATCAAAGAAATCAACGGTGATACAATAACCACTAACCCCTCTGTCAAATAACCTGTTAGTTGATAACATAAACTCTTCCCTGTTCCAGTTGGTAAAACTGCTAACGTGTCCTTACCAGAAAGTAAGTCAGTGATCACTTCTTTTTGTCCTGGACGAAATTGCTGATAATGAAAATAGTGTTCTAAAGCTGCTTCTAAATTCAGCATTACCCTTTCCTCCAAATCTGATACAAGCGGATTTCTAAAAAATTTGAGTCGAATTGTTCTACTAATTCTTTGTAACTTTGCTTCCACGAATCTTCTGGTAATTCCATTAGATTTTGTTGATTGTCGATAAATTTCTCAAAAGGAAATGTTTCTTCTAATAACGCCCATTCGATGATATGATCTTGAACCGTTCCTAGTTTTAATCGCCTTTGTTGCATCACTTGTCCAACACTCACCCCTGATTGCAGCATTTTTCTAGTCACTAACATACTTTTATTTAAGTTCTGAATAAATAATGGTTTTAAAAATGAATACAAAATTCGTGGTTTTTGTGCTTGTACTTCTGCACAAAACGAATGTAGTCCACAAGAAATACTCAGTTTTTTCCAAGGTTCTTCTTGTAAATCTTCCGGAAGTAACTGAAAAAAGACCTCGCCATTTCGATGATTACCAGAAAATGTCCCTGCTAATAAATTTGCTTGTTCTACTTTCAGTTTGGTAAACACATCCTTTAATTCCACATATAAAGTCTCTTTGATTTCATCCCGATATTGATAAATGACCTGTCGTACCCTTTCTGTATAAAAGGGCGAACTTTCAATCGGTACATAGGTCTTATCGGTAGCTAAAAATGATACTGCTTGAACTAAAAATTGAACAGAGCGCCAAATTTCCATTTCTTTGCGACCAAATTTAAAATAATCTACTTGCTCAAGTAATTCTTTATTTGGAAGTTTCTGCTCTTTTATTAAAATCCACTGACCGTCTTCTTCCTCTAGGATTCCTTGTTCTTTTAATTGGTTCAAACTAGTTTCTAATAGTTCTTCGGTTAAATTTGGCAAACATCCAAATAAATGCAAAAGATCATGGAAATAAGCATAACTTAAAACAGACGAGGTTCGTTTACCAACTAAAATCTGAAATAGGGTTTTAGCCTTCAACTTGTCTTCTTTTGTGAACAAGGATAAAATGAATGTATTCAATGATAAAACCTCCAGAAAGTAGTGACGTAACATGTCTCAATTGTGTAAAATTGTCCCCGAACGTTGTATCGCTTGTGGACTGTGTGCAGTTTATGCGCCAGAAATATTTGATTATGATGAAGATGGGATCGTATTGTTTGCTCAAGAACCAGAAGCTCATCAACAATTTGTAATTGAAGAGCAACAAGCCTCTGTTTTAAACGCATATAAAAAATGTCCAGTAAGAGCTATTTTACTGGAAGCTTAGTCTCTATTAATTATACGCAAAAAAATGAAATTTTCACTGAATTGGGGAAGAAAAAATGATTTTATTAGGTACACTTCATATGAAAAAAGCTCTAATCCAACCAACAGAGCTTAAAAATACCATTCAATTTTTATGTGAAAATTATCAAGAAGTCTTGTTGTCTGTTTCCGATGTTACACATGAGAAGGTTCTTAAAACATTAGCGGAAACTCAACAACAAAATTTTCATTATTTTTTCTTGCCCGTATTGGGAGCTGCTAAAGTTAGAGAAGCCCTTTTAGGAAAAGGATTTCTAAAGTTCGGGATCACTGACTCTTTTCACATTTGTGACTTTGACCGTTTGATTACTTGGCAGCAACACTATCCTGAGGAATTATCGGCTATTGCAAATTACACGGTAAAAAGTAGTTATGTCGTTTTGGGTAGAACAAAGAAAGCCTTTGAAAGTCATCCTATTTCTTGGCAAGAAACCGAACGTCTAACAAATAAAGTCGCTTCTGATTTCTTTTCTATTCCTAATTTAGATATCACCGCTGGGAGTGCCTTAATATCAGGAAAAATCATTCCTGATATTCTGAAAGAACCAGTCTATTCAATGAACGACGGTCAATGGCCACGAATTGCTTTTGAAAAGGGTTTTCAGATTCAATACCAAGCTTGTAACGGCTTAATGTATTTAGGAGAAATAAACAACGACAATCAAGAATACTTTGGTAAACAACTTGCTGACAGATTATATCTGAGTGCTGCCATTACTAATTCTTTATTTCAAACCAAAATCAACAGAACTAAAAAAGCTGAAAATTAAAATATCCAAACAAACTAGAATGAATGCTATTAGAACTGGATGCAATCTTCTTTTTTGTTTGGATATTTTACTATTCAAATTCTTATGGTCACAGACTCTATTTTTCTTCCAACTCCAACTCCCACAAGCAATACTCATGAGTATAGTCTTGCATACCAGTAATATAACTTCCAGTTACAGTTCCTTCATGAATCAAACCACCAACTAAGCCTGCTTGACGATTTTGTACTTCTTTTAAAAGAGGATAATTCATCGCTAAGCCCAATCCTAGATGTTTAGGGTCCGCACCTAAGTATAAAATAATATATTTAGCTGCTTTTTTTCTAAGTCGCAAAAGTTTAAATAGATTTACAGGAGTCATTTTTCGATAAATCAAATTCCCATAATCTGGTAAAGTAATTAAAAAACCGACTAATTCATCGTCTTTATAGGCTAATTTGACCATTGAAAAATCTAATCCTATCTTTAAATCAGCAAACAAGGTTTGAAACTCTGTCGCTGAAATTTCTTGATATAGAGGGAAATCTTTATATAATTGACGCAAGAGTTCAAAGACTTCTACTGAAACTTTTTCCCAGTCTTTCCGTTTGGGAGAAATGATTTGATAGCCTTTTTCTAAGAACAGATTGTATCTTCTGCTCATTTTTTCTGATTCATATTCAGGAGTAATTTCTCGATAAAAATTAGAACGATACTTTTCAGTCATTTCAAAGCCCATATGGTGCCACAAGTTCAGATAATACTCCGGATTGTGAGGTTCATTTGTAAAAATATCATCAAAGCCCTTGATTTTCATTCGATACCCCACCCAAAAGCTTCCCTGAACAGGCCCTATCAATTTACTTACTCCCCAATTTTGGGCTTCTTCACGAAGATGATTTACGAAAGTTTCCATCATTGAAAAATTATTGAATGACTCAAAATAACCGATATAGCCGATATTATCTTGATTAGGTTTAAACAAAATTCCACGAATGACTGGTTGCTCTTTAAAATAACCGATATACCCCTGAGTACGATAAGTATGACTGAGAGGATGAGTTCCACTTAATTGCGCCTTTTCTTCTGAAATAGACTGCATTTGTTCTATTTCAGAGTAGATTTTTTTAGGCAACGCTAAAAAATCTTTTTCAGTCTGCTCGCCAACAATCACTTTTTTCATTTTAATTTGTGTCATCTTTCTCACTCCTCACGTCGAATAATTCCAGTCTGTCCATCAATCGTTACCCAGTCTCCTGTTTGGAATTGACTAGTTGCTTGGGGAACGTTGACCACCGAAGGAATTCCTAATTCTCTGGAAATAATCGCTGTATGAGACAATAATGACCCTTTTTCGGCAATAATCCCTTTGGCTTGTGTCAGCAAATACACCCAACCAGGATCGGTCATTCGTGTAACAATAATCTTGTCATAAGATTCTTGAATCGCTACTTGTTGAATATCTTCTACAACTAAAATTTCTCCTCGTACCACACCTTGAGAACAGCCAATCCCTTGTATTTCTTTTGTCGCAAGTTTGTCAAAGCTTTGTTTATTAATATTTTGTGGATGCTTTTCAATGATTTTTCCAACAAAAATCCACCGAGAAAAAGCAGGTAGTTGTTGATCGATAAATCGTTTTTGTTTGCGATAGTCAATGGTTTCTTGGATATTTTTCTCTTTCGTATCCATAGCCAAAGCAAATAACTCATTCATTTTTAAGTAAAAGACATCTTCTTTCTGCTCAATAACTTGAGTTTCTTGTAATCTAGCGCCCATTGTTAAGAAAATCAAACGCATCATACCGTAAATTCTTGTTCGATTTAAACGAGAACTTTCTCGGTATTTAATACCCATCATCGCTTTTTTTTTTAGATAATTAACTAAGAAATTGCCTTTTTTCATCTCTTTTGGAGTAGCGGCTGTTTCTTTTACTGGCAAAGTTAACTGTTGTTGCATTAATTGAATCAGCGTGAACGGTTGACTGTGAAAAGTTTCCGTCTCTAATTTCAACTCATCTGGTGCTCGATCACCGTATTTTTGAATAAACGTTAAAATCATTGAAGTAATCGGATGTGAATTACTTGCTAAAAATTCGTCAGTAGTTGCTAACGTTAAAGCTTCAATTTCTTTTTGATACGCAAAATCTTCTTTGATTGCTGAACGAATTTCCTCCAATGCAATCACTGGTTTCATACTCTCGATCTGTTCAATACCTGCAATTTCTGCTTGAACATCTGTCGAAGTCACTTTTTTGAGTAATCCTGTAAAAATAAAGGCATACAGATCATTAACCAAAGTAATATCCCATTGTTCCAAAACTTCTTTTTTGATTTCTTCGAACAACTGATATAATTCATAAAAATTGGCCTCTTTGGAAAAATTTTGCTGAAATCGTCTGTCAATCGAAGAAAAGTCTTCATCTAATTGCTTCATTTTTTTTGGTGCTTGGAGAAATGTTTGAATGATTCTCCCCATAATTTTTGTCCGTGACCAAAAACTAATTTTGACTTTTTCTGTTGAAAATTCTTTCACTTGAACACCAAGCATATCTTGCCAAATTGGAATAATTATCTTAGAAAACGGCAATAGCTGCAAAAGTCGATACCAATTATTTATTTGATAAAAAACTCGACTATTTACTTGAGCAATCATATTTTGAAAAGTCGGCTCAAATAAATCTAAGGTCTCTTGATCCTTCCCTAGCATTCGTTTGGCCAATCCACGAAAAATACTACCATAAGCTTCTTGTATAAAACTAAATGTAAGAGGCGTGGTTGTTCCGGGATAACTCTCCACAATATTACTATTGTCTAGAATAATTAATGGTTGCTTTCCAATCGTAGTAATCGGACGTGCTTGTAAAACATACAACTCCTCTTGGAAAAAAGTAAATTCAATGTCTAACCGTTCTCCAAAAATAGCTACTACTTGTTCAGCCATTTTTTCCAAAGCATTTTGTTGCGTGTTAGAAATAATTGGGGACTCTCCACTTGTTTCAAAATAAGATAACTGCTCTTCTGGATGAATAGTCACCATGGTTGTTTCCACACGATCTTCCACGATACCACTACCAATCCCCTCACCAATGACAACCAAGTGTTCATTTAAAATTCCTTGAGGATTGGCAGTAAAATAAACACCTGATAAATCTCCATCAATCATTTCTTGTAAAATAACTGTCAATTCAATTTCAGCTAAAGGAATTTGATGTTCAAAATAATAACTTAAAGCAGCTGGTGTATATAAAGATAATAAAGTTGCTTGGGTTGCTGAAATCAACTGAGCTGGTTCCACATATAATTGGGTTGCAAACTGACCTGCAAAAGAAGTCGCTATACCATCTTCACGATTAGCAGAGGAACGAACGGCATACAAACCCTTGGCTGATTGCTGAAAATCAAGAATCGGTTGAAAAGATTCTGTTGTCATTTCTTCTGTCATATAGTTTTGCAATTTCTGACTTAACTCAGACAGTGTTGATTGATCTGTAAAAGCATCTTGTTGTTCTTTTAAAAATTGCTTGGTATCCGAAGTGAATACATCAAAGGAAAAGACTGAAAAAGCAGGAACATTGAGCCCCTGCTCCTTCATTTTATAGAGATTATAAGCTTTTCCACCAATTTTTTGTTGAGAAAAATCATTGACTAGTTTCATCCAATCACCCTTTGCATCAGTAGATGAACGACAACCGATAGAACCATGGTTGTCTCAGTAATATACGTATAACGTTCGACTCTTGCTTTGATACTAAATTGATTCGGGTCTTTAATAAATTGTTGAAATTGAATCGTCATCCAAATAACATTAGCCACCAGAATCACAACACCCACTTTAGAAATATTCCACAGTAGTAAAACATTCGTTACAATATCAACTAAAGTCAACACTTGAACAAAACGAGTCGCTTTTTGATAGGTAAATAAACGAGAATAGGTTACATATTCTGTTTCGTCTTTTGGTGCGCGAATTTTTCGACTTACTTCCCAGATTAGACTTGGGAAATACATCGTGAAGGCTAATAAAACAGTATGCAAAGAAAGTAAAGGCAAATTGTATTTGTAACAAACAAAAGTAATAATATAAATGTTCATCACCATCATGACTGGATTATGCGTTACTAAGGCCAAAGGTAATGATTTTTGAATTTTTGATTTACTGAAAAACCATAAGGACATTAATGTGCCATATATAAATAAAAATAAAAACCAGCCCACGTTGTTCATAAAGAAAACATTTAAGCCTAATGTAATTGTCACTACCACTGCTAACGCAATAGCTAAATCTTGTTTTTTTACTCTTCCAGAAGGTAATGCACGATGGGCAAATAAGCGTAAATCATGTTCATAATCTTTAAAATCATCCGCTATTCGTAAAGCCATCAAGAATACAAAAATAGTCCAGACACCAATTAACTCTTGCCATTCTACACTAAAATTATATTTTCCTTCGTTGAGTAATAATACAAAGTAAATTTCAAAAAAGTAAATAATTGCTAGAAAAAACCTAGGGACTAACGGGTACATTTCTTTAAAATAAATTCCTAATCTACTAATCATTTTTCCATCCTACTCCTTCTCCAATCTCGACTTGTGTTTCAATGCCCAAAGCAGACTGCTGTTGAATATCTTGATCAACAGTCACAGCCCCTTCAGGATAAGCCACTAAAATAGTCGAGCCACCTAAGCTAAACCACCCTTTTTCTTTTCCCCTTTGGTAGTTTTCTTCTGGTGGATTGATAATTTTTCCAACGAGCAAAGCACCTATTTCCATTTGTAAAATAGTTCCTTGTTGCGTTTGAATCAACGTATACTCTCGTTTATTTTCTTTAAAAACTTTTCTTTTTTTCTGGGCGATTTCTCGAATAGTATGCAACTTTCCGAAAATTTTTCGATTAGTCACGACTTTCCCACTCTCAGCGACCAAATAACGGTGGTAATCGTTCACTGCTAAACGATAGATAAAAAGTGTCCCATTTTTAAAATATCTCGCCCATAATGTATCTTGTAATAGTTCTTCCATTTGATAGTTTTGTCCTTTAATCAAAAAAGACTGGTCTTCTTTGATTGGCAGGACAAGTAGCTTTGCCTGAGCAACCGATAAAACTTGTTTATCTGAAGCAATTGTTAATGCTTCTGGTTTTAATTTTCGAATAAAAAAATCAGCAAAATTTTGATAATCTTCTTCTTGATAATCATTTAAGCTTATTTGGTAAGTTTCCAGAAATTCCGAAATTTTCTTTTTTGACAAAGATGTATAATCAGTGATTGTATAAAGCGTTGAAAACAAACTAGAGGTAACTATAGGTAAAAAAAAATTGCCCCATTTTGTTTCATATAGCTTTTTGAGCCATTCCCCTTGATACTCTGGAGGCTCAACTATTTCACAGCTGTTTCGATCAAAAATTTTAGTCATTTTATAGCACCCACAGACCAATTAAAGTAACCACTGCTAATATCAAAAAGAACAGATACATCTTGCGGTTAGGCTTGGGAATTTTTACATCCCAAACAAATAAAAATGCTAATAAAGGGGCTAACACAAGCAACACGTAATGATAGATATTCGTCCATAAAATTTCACTAAGTAAAAAGCCCACTGGAAAAAATAAGGCTGAATAAGTTACGGGAACGCCTCTAAAATAAGGGGTTCTTTCCTCTAATTTCGCATCACGATTGAAAAAAGCTAATCTAGATACTGCTGCCAGTACATAAACAATCGCTAATCCCACATTCAAAATAAGGTGGGCACCTTGTGTCATAATCAAGACCGCTGGCAAAGCCGCAAAATTAATCATGTCACACAAGGAATCAATTTCTACACCAAATTGTTCCTCTGCTTCTGTTCGGTTAAAGGAGCGAGCGACCATCCCGTCAAACAGATCACATAGACCAGCAATGATAAATAAACTCATTCCTACTACTAAATTTCCTTGAATCATAAAGAACATCGACAACAAGGCCATAGCTGTTCCAAAATAAGTTAAATAGACAAATTTGCCGTATTCCCCAATAAACATTTCTTTTCTCCCCTATTATTGTATCAAGCTACATCAGCTCAATATATTTATTCGTGAACTCTAATTTCTCCAGTTGTTCCATCAACTGACACCAACATCCCCGTTTCTAAATAGTTTGTGGCGCCATCTGCACAAACTACTGTTGGAATACCAAATTCTCTGGCAACAATGGATGCATGACACAAAACGCCACCAGTCTCCGTAATTAGACCAGCAATTGAACTAAAGGCATGACTCCAACCTGTATCGGTAAAGCGGGTCACTAGAATTTCTCCTGATTGTAACTGATCGATTTCCTTTGGATCAAATAAGATCCGAACATTCCCTATAGCAATTCCATCATTAGCGCCAATACCAGTATAACTATCAATTTTTTCCAGAGTATTGTCAATACTAGCAACTGCTGATAAATCGCCCGGTGGAACGAAATCACGATAACTTTGACAATAAAGCTGATTTTCTTTGGCCTTTTCAGCTAATTCATTTGCCGTTAATTTTTGAGTCATGAACGCTTGAATGGTTTCTTTTTCTAAATAAAAAATATCTTCTTGATGCTCTAAATAACCTAAAGTTTGATATTTTCTTCCTAATTTTAGACTAATCTGGCGAACCAGATGATAGTATCGAGTAGAAATATCTTTAAATTCTTCTCGCCACCATAATAATTCACGTAACATTTTAATATCTTTGAAGACTTTCTTCTGTTGCCATTTGGAAATATGAGGAGCTAATAAATCTTGAATTTCTTTATCCGTCAACACTTCGGAAAAAGCCGCAATCGCAGAGGCTAACTTTTCGGGATGTACTAGATAATCTTGAATTAATTCAATGACTAAACGAATATCTTCACTGTAATTTGGAACAAGTAAATTTAATTCTCGAGTTGAATGATAACCAAATTTATCTTGGAATAAGCGAATTTTTAAGGTATCCATCCGTTTCAGATTCTCCGATAATATTTCTTCTAATTCATCAGTAGATAGATTTTGCCAATCTCTAGCGATGTCCTCGGTTGCTTGAATAGAAGAAACAATTTCTAACATTTCTTTTAGTGGTTGCACATGGGAAACATCTCCCAATTTAGCAATCAATTGAAAGAAAGTAGCTAAAGGAAGTTTTTTAAGCAGTGCTGTTTTTTTCATTGATAGTTGCACCGTATTGACAAACACTTGCCAGAAATAACTGGTTTCACTTTGCATATAGGCTTCGTTCACAACTTTGGTCCAAAGCCTTTCAATATTCGCTTCATCCACTTGTTTTATTTCAAAAGCAAGAATTTGATACAACTCTAACAAACGTTGATGTTGCTCATCGGCTGTTTTTCTTTGTAAATTAGTGGTTTTGGTAATTCGCCAGCCTACATTCACTAAATGACTGATGGTTTGTGGTGTCAGCTTTGTTTCACAACCATTGCCTTGATAGTTTTTATACACACCTAGTTCATCATCAAACTCTCGTTCAATATAACTGGGAATCTGAGACATCGCCTCTTTGACCATACCGATATTCCAATAAGGACGAGCAAAGTGATAAATAGCTAATGGCGGTACTTTACCAGAGTATAAGCGATGTTCCAGAAGAAATTTCTCTAAAGCATCTTGCCAAGAGCTTCGGTACAAACTCCACATCAACGCTGGGCAAGGTTGTGCCGCTACTCCTCCATCACGAAAATTAGCGGTCGTCCAATTTCCTTCAGCAATTTTTCGATTGATGCGTGTAATCGGCCGAGCTTGTAGAAAATATAGTTTGTCTTCATCAAAACAAAATTCTACATCAATGGGAAAACCATATGTTGCACTAATCATCACTAGCTTTTCTTGCAACTCTGCTAGTTGTTCTTGAGATATTTTTTTACTAGTTGCCCCTTTATCAAACCAATTAATCGTTAATTGTTCAGGTGTTACTTTACCGCTGGCTAATTTTTCACCTGCACCTTCCACTAGTTCCACTACCATTTGCTCATCCTCGTTTGTTAAAGGATTCATCGAAAAAGCAATCCCACTAGTTTTTGCTTGTATTTGCTTTTGGATAATCACGGACATTCGTAATTGTTGATTACTAATCCCATTTTCCAAACAATAAGCTAATACGTTGGGCTTAAATAAAGAAGCCAAGCATTGCTTGATCCCTTGTAAGATATCTTCTAATGAATGACAATCGCCGATAGAATCAAATTGACCTGCAAAAGATGCTGCATCCAAATCTTCAACCATTCCACTACTTCTCACAATATAGGTCTGATTATTTGAAATAAAGCTAGATAATTCTTCAATTAGTTCTTTCGGAAAAACCAAGGTCTCTAATCGCGTTAAAATTTCTTGATAAGAGATAGTCATTATTTGATTCGTTTCAGCTTCTGGTACCAAAGGCAACCATAAGTTAGTTAAAGATTCCTCTGGTAAAACTAAAGTCTCGGGAACCAATAATCCCATCTGATATAAATCAATTAATCCATTAATTTTTCCACCATAGTCTGTCTTTTTTTCCAATTGTGCTAATGGTATTCCCTGCATAATACTCACCCCTATGACAACAACTAATTCTTAAAAAGGATTTTTTCTTAATTTCATTCGGTATAAAAATTGATTGACCAAAATATGTGTCCCAGAACCAATCACAATACAGCCAATAAACTGTTGAAAAGAAATCTGTACTAAAATTGCTAAAATCAATCCACAACCAACCAGTGAATCCGCTTGATCAATAAAAACAAAAAGCCACTTCCAACGGTCTTCTGCTGGCTTTCCTGGCTGAATTGCCAAGCGACGTTTTATAAAACTATTCGGTAATTCAAATAAAACATAAGCAAATCCCAGTAATAAACCAATCCATAAATTATTAATAACGGAATTATTATATTGCGTATAAAACAAATTAAGTGATTCTAAATAAGGAAAGAATTTTAACAGAAAGCCCCAAAATATCTGGAAAATTCCACCAAAAAGAATCATCCCAAAAAAACCCTTCCATGTTTTATTGTCACCGAAAAGCCGTTTACCATCTTTCAGCTTCTTGCCTTGATCCATTGGAATATACAAATTATTTAACACACCAAATTTACAAAAAGCCATATTTGCAATACCTGCGAAAATAACAGCCATTAAAGTCATATACAGGCTTAAAACAAATTCCCCCACACTACGTTTCCCCTATTTTCTAAAGATTAAAAGTTACCCTAATGTTAAACTATTTCAATGATTTTTTGAATTAAAGAAGCTTGAAATAATAGCATACATTAGAAATTTTCCAGAATTTTCCTACTAGTCTTTTTATGTTTAAAATAAAGAAAATTTACTTACCATTTTATTATCTAAGAAAAACAAAAGATAGACAGTCGATAAGTTCAAACTATCTATCTTTGAATTCTTTTATTTTAAGCTAAACATTATCTTCAAAATCTAATCCGATATTGCCCTCTTACTCATTAACCGAAAAAGTTTCCACATAACCAATTACTTCCATTATGTTGTCTTGGAAAGATTCTGCCGAAATGTAATGTAATCTACCTTCATCATCTTCAAAATGATAGGTCACTAACATCATCCCCATATTCTCATAAACACCATATACTTGATAAGTTTCGTAACCGTCTAGTTCCACCATAGCTCCTTGAATTCCTGTTGCACCATCTTGCTCCATAGCGCCCCAAGAATTTGTTGCCGCTTGTTCTGGATTATTAGGAGGATTTTCAATTACATATAAGGTAATAATCGAGGTTCCGGTTAAATCACTATATTGAATCAATTCTAAATCTGAACCAACATCCTGAAAATTTACCCATTCTGTTGGAATATCTACGAAACCATAGCCTACTTCACCCACTCTTTTAAATTCACTCGATGACTCAGAGCTCTCTTCAAAATCTAACTCTTCAATTTCAGAAGAAATGCTACTTTCTTCTGATTGTATCACCTCGCTAGATTGGCTTTGAATAGTTTCAGTAGTTGATGTATCTGGTTCGGTATCTCCCCCAGAACTACATCCCATTAAGACTGCTCCCAAAGTCAGACAAATCATAGACAACTTGGTCATTCTTTTCATTTTCTACACCTTATCCTTTCTGAATACTCTTATAAGAATATTCACTTTAGGAAACACTGTTTTTCTCATTTTCGAATAATACCCTTAACTATAATATACCTGAATATTCAGACAAATTATATTTTTTTGACTAATCATCAAAAAAAACTCTTAAGGAACACTATCTTCCTTAAGAGGTTTATAATATATACTATTTTTATTTACTAAACGTTTGTTGTTTAGCAAATGCCTGTCTTTTAGATAACCAAGGTAATAATTTGGCATGTAATACTAAAAATACACTACTTACAATAATCCCTTTAATTAGATTGAAAGGAAAAATTCCTATCACTACATAACTTCCTAATGACATGCCTAAAAAATTATCAGCTGATACATGGAAGAAAAAGAGATATAGCGGTGTAATAATAAAATAGTTTGCGATACTCATGATTACACTCATGGATAAAATACCTGTACTTACTCCGAATACTTTATCTTTAGTAGCTGTTCCTCTTTTAAAGAAGTAATACATTGGCAATGTAAATGCACTGGTTGCGACAAAACTGGCTACATCTCCAACCATATTAGAGGGTGAAAAGCCTGTTGTCAGCAAGTGTAAGGTTGAACGAATTAAAGCCGTTAAAATACCTGACACTGGACCAAATAAAAACATACTTAACATTACCGGAATGTCACTAAAATCAATTTTTAGAAACGGAAACATCGGCATGATTGGGAATGATACATATTGTAAAACCAATCCCATTGACGCAAATAAAGCAATTGACACCATTTTTTGTACTTTGTTGTTCTTCATAAACAAATCCTCCTAATTGAAAGGACTCCTCTTCAAACGAACCTATTTTGTCCATCTTGCATTTGTTAAACAAAAAATACCCTATTTTTCCACAGGGAAAAATAGGGTATTTGATTAGCAAAATTAGATACACCAAATACGCCCTATCTTCTTTATCCAGACTATACTGTCGGTACCGGAATTTCACCGATTCAGCCACTTGAAAATCAAGTAGGTCGTGGACTATAACCACCGGTCGGGAATCACACCCTGCCCCTGAAGACGAACCTTTATTCTTTTTATAGTACATTACTCATTATACAGAAAATGGATAGAGTTTCAACTATTTAATTCCAAAACCTGTTATTTCGCTTTTCCTAATAACTGAGAAACTTCTTTTTTGTTTAATTCTCGGTATTCTCCTGGTTTTAGACCAGCTAAAGTTAAATCGCCATATCGTTCACGTTTTAATTTTTGGACTGGTAATCCGACTGCTTTTAACATATTTTTAACCTGATGATTACGACCTTCATGGATCGTTAATTGGACAATACTGGTTTGTGCTTTAACGTCTGTTGATAAAATATCAAAGCGAGCGGGTGCCAATCTTTTACCTTCGATTCGCATACCACGAGTCACTGGTAATAAGGTTTTCTTATCCGCTACGCCTTTAACTTTGGCTACATACACTTTGTCGACCTCATGCTTAGGATGAGTCAATTTTTGAGAAAAATCACCGTCATTGGTTAGTAAAAGCAAACCTGATGTATCATAATCTAAACGTCCGACTGGATAGATTCGTTCCGTTACATCTGATAAATAATCAACTACGACTTTACGATCTTTGTCATCAGTAACAGCTGAAATCACACCTCTTGGTTTATAAAATAGGTAATAAACTGGTTCTTCTTGATAAATCGGAACTTCATCTACTTCCACTCGATCTTTGCTGCTGACTTGGGTTCCTAATTCTCGAATGACTTTGCCATTAACTTTGACACGGCCTTCTAAAATATACGTTTCTGCTTTTCTTCTTGATGCAATCCCTGCGTGGGCAATAACTTTTTGTAATCTTTCCATTTATTCTTCTCCTTCAGTGATTTCAGTCTCTTGATAACGATCAAAAAACAAATCTGTTGGTAATTCTTCTAGTAGTTCTTCTTCCATTGATTGAATATCAGGTAGTTCCTCTAAATCCTTCAAACCAAAATAATCCATAAAATACTCGGTAGTCCCATAAAGAATGGCTCTTCCTGGGCCATCCACCCGTCCTTTTTCTTCAATTAATTGTCTGGCAGCTAATTTTTGAACAGAACCGGCTGATTGTACTCCTCGAATTTCATCCACTTCACTACGAGTGATAGGTTGTTTGTAGGCAACAATCGCTAACGTTTCTAGCGCCGCTTGGGATAAGCGATTAGACATTGGCGACTGGGCATATTTTTTTAACAATGAAGCAAATTCTTTTTTAGTTGTTAGGACAAAGTGATTACCTACTTCTAAAATATTTAACGAAGAATTCTCATTGTCTTGATAATTTTGATTTAGTGTTTGGATGAATTGATAAATTGAGGCGGTCGGTTCTTCTAATAGATAACTTAATTCTTCTAAACCGATTCCTTCATCCCCTACGACAAAAAGGACTGCTTCTAATTGACTAATTTTATTCATGTCTCTCTCCTAAAGGGTATAACAAAATTGTTTCGTAATTTCCGGTTTGCTCTACTCTAATTTTTCCATTTTTCATTAACTCTAATAATGCCATAAAGGTAACCACAATTTCCGGGCGACTATAGGTTGTAAAAAAAGAATCAAAAGTTTTACCAGCGTTTACTGTCAACAGTTCTCTTTCGATATAATTCATTTTTTCTTCAATACTACTTTCATCGGCGCGAATCGTAGTTTCAATCACTTGACGCTTTTTCTTTTTTTCTAGCATTTTGTGAAAAGCCAAAAACAAGTCAATCGTGTTCAATTGATTTTTAGCTAATTCTTGTTCAACTTCTTGGTATTCATCCATATCCATTGGATCTTTAGTGTAATATTGACTGCGCTCTTCCGCTTTTTCTGATAAACGGTCTGCGGCATATTTATATTTTCGATATTCAAGTAATTGGGCTACCAACGCATCTCGAGGATCTTCTTCGTACTCGTCGTCGTAATCTTCTTCCAATTCCTGTTTTGGTAACAACATTTGGCTTTTAATCGCCATTAAAGTTGCTGCCATGACTAAATATTCACCAGCAACTTCCAGCTCCAAAGTTTTCATTGCATGAATATAATTCATATATTGCTCTGTGACGTCCGCAATCGGAATATCATAAATATCAATTTCCAAAGAACGAATGAGATGCAAAAGCAAATCCAAGGGTCCTTCAAAAACATCTAGCTTAATTTTAATTTCTTGCATATTATTCTTCCTTTACGCTCGAGGGAAATGTTGTTTATAGACTTCAGTCATCCGTTTTTTAGTGATGTGAGTATAAATTTGTGTAGTAGAAATATCTGCATGTCCCAATAATTCTTGCACCGTTCTTAAATCCGCACCATTTTCAAGTAAATGGGTAGCAAAACTATGTCTTAATGTATGAGGAGTGACGTTTTTGTTAATTCCTGCTTTACGCACGAGTGCTTTTAAATTCTTCCATATCCCTTGTCTAGAAAGTCCTCTGCCATGGTTATTTACAAATAAATGGACTTCTTCTGGATGTTTGGAGGTTAACAAGGGTCTAGCTTCTTCTAAATAAATTTCTAGCCATTGAATCGCCATATCTCCTAAAGGTACAATTCGTTCCTTATCCCCTTTACCAATCGTTTGCAACAGTCCCATACTTAAATGAAGATCGTTTAGTTTTAAGCCAATTAATTCGCTCACCCGCAAACCAGTAGCATACAACACTTCTAAAATCGCTCGATCACGAATACCCAGAAGTTCTTTGGTATCGGGTGTTTCAATCAAGCGTTCCACTTCTGCTAAACTAAGGGTATCTGGGAGCTTTTGCACTTTTTTGGGAGAATCTATATGTTGCATCGGATCGTGATCGGTATAACGTTCTTGTCTAAGAAATTGATGGAAACGTCGTAAACTAGTAACCATTCGGGTGATCGTAGCTGGAGACTTTTGATTTTCTTGCAATTTTTGTAAAAAGCTGACAACAACAAAACGATCCACTGCTTGCCATTCGTCAATTTTTTGTTTTTTTAAAAATTCTAAGTATTGTTGCAAGTCCCGTTGATAACTCTTTCTGGTGTTTTGTGCCAGTCCTCTTTCAATCGTTAGAAAATGTAAATAATCAATGACTTGTTCTTCCATCTATCATTCACCCTCACTTTCGCCTTTCCTATCATAACAAATTCTTATAGGGAATAACAGAAATTCTCACTAGTTTACATAAATTTCTTTCGATCTATCTTTTTATTCCTATTTGAGTGTGAAACTTCCGAAATAAATTTCCGAAATTCCCTTGTGATGGGAGACCGCCACGAGCCTCCATAGAGTCTCTTTGGCTGCTGACGTTCAAACTCTGACTAAGTGCTAATCGCACTAATTCAGAGTAATTCATTCAGCTCTCTAACCCATGACAAGGAAATTTCTCCAATTTTTTTCTCCAGTTTTTATCAAAATTTATCTCTATTCGATGGAGAACTAAATCATCAAGCTGGAAGTCTATAGCTGGTAGTAAAAACAGGTATCACGAGCTAAAGATGAGGATGAATTACACAATATTGGAAGTAGTGAATTTCTACTTCCTAAATTGTGTTTGAACGCCGAAAGGTTTGAGACTCTCGAGGCTCAAACCGGTCTCTCTTAATACCTGCTTTTTACGGACAACTAGACTGTAAGTTTATAGCATTATAAAATTAAAAAAGAAGACAAAAGCTTGAGGGCTTCTATCTTCTTTTTCTGATTTAACTAATTTGATAGACTTGAACGGTTCTTCGATGGATGGGTAGTTGCCAATTAGGCTCGGTTGATAAATCTACTTTATGCGGATGTTCTTCTTCGTAGCCTCCAAAGTTTTGCCATTGAGAATGTAATACCAACTCGGCTTGGTCACTTCCTACGCTTAAAGGAACATCAAAGCTTTCAACTGGATGGAAATTGTAAACAAAAACAAAGTTTCCTATTTTATAAGCCAATAGTTTGTGATCTTCATGATGATAGATAAGCTCAGAAGGTTGACTCAACAAATCATTCTCTTTTACTAAATGAACCATCTCTTCATCAAAATTCTGTAAGAAGCGATAACGTAAATTGGTATCATCTGCTAAATCCCAACGTCTTCTTGCATGGGAGTAGCTCCAATTGTTATCTAAGCTTGGAAAGTCAATCCACTCTGGATGACCAAACTCATTTCCCATAAAGTTCAGGTATCCCTCTCCTGCACAAGAACAAGTAATCAAACGAATCATTTTGTGCAGAGCGATTGCCCGATCGATATTATCACTTTCTGAAAAGACATCCATATTCCAATACATATCTTGGTCAGCCAAGCGGAACATAATTGTTTTATCGCCCACCAATGCCTGATCGTGAGACTCACAATAACCTACTACTTTTTCTTGCGGGCGTCTTTGAGTTAGCTCATGCCAAATTGTCCCTAGACTCCAATCATAGTCGGTATTGCTTTTTAAGGTTTTGATCCAAAAATCAGGAACACCCATTCCCAGTCGATAATCAAAACCTATTCCTCCAATTTCAATTGGTAAACACATACCTGGCATACCACTCATATCTTCTGCAATTAAGATACTGTTAGGATTGACTTCCTTAGCCAAATCAGCTGCTAATTGCAAATATGTCACTGCATCGGTATCCGTATCCATTGAAAAATACTTATCGTAATTATCAAAAGAAATACCTAAACCATGATGATGATACAACATCGAAGTTACCGCATCAAAACGGAAGCCATCAAAATGATACTCTTCTAACCAATATTTGACATTGGACAATAAAAAGTGAATGACTTCGGTTTTTCCATAATCAAACAGTTTTGAACCCCATTCTGGATGAATTCCTTTTTCTCCAGAATGAAAATATTGATAATCAGTACCGTCAAAAGCCGCTAAACCTTCCACCACATTTGTCGCTGCATGAGAATGTACAATATCTAATAAAACACTAATTCCCATTTGATGCGCCGTGTCAATGAGTCGTTTTAATTCTTCTGGTGTACCAAATTTTGAAGAGACTGCAAAAAAGTTAGATACTTGGTAGCCAAAAGAACCATAGTATGGATGTTCTGCAATCGCCATTAATTGAATCGTGTTATAACCTAATTTTTGGACTCTAGGTAAAACGGTTTCAATATAGTCTGTAAAACTAGAAATTCCTTCTTTGACACCTGCCATGCCCACATGACTTTCATAAATAAGCAGTGGTTCATCTTTCTGTTTAAAATCTTGATCCTGCCATTGGAAAGATTCCTCAGGAGCCCACACTACACCATTAAAATCTATCGAACCTTCTTTTTGAACAACACGCCTGCAATACGTGGGAATTCGTTCAAAAATTTCTCGTTCAGTTGTAATCTCAATTCGAACAAAAGATCCATGTTCAAGATGATCTTTTTCAGTTAAATGAATTTCCCATACGCCATTTTCGATTGGTTTTAACTGGTGACTTTTACGATTCCAGTCATTAAAATCTCCGATCAAAGCAATTCTTTGTGCATTTGGTGCCCATTCACGGTATACCCAGCCGTTATCAGTTCTTTGAAATCCATAATATAAATGACCATTAGCAAAATTCGCAAGATTTTCGCTTTCTTTGATCAATTGATTTTTTTTCTCAACATAATTTTTATTTCTTAGCTGAATATCTGCTGAATAAGGCTCTAAAAATGGATCAACTTCTAGAATTTTTTCATTCATTATTTGCTACCTCCTATTATAATTATGTTACTAAAATACATCTCTCTCTTTAATTTTAGAGTAGATTGGAGATAAATACAATTCAAACTAAAAAACTTTTTAAGTAGATAGAAAATTGGTCTAATTTTACAATATTTTCTGTCATATATTTAAAATAAAAGGAGTCCCAAAAGCTAGCCACCGCGATTAAAAATTAGTAGGGACACAAAGTATTATAATGATAAAAAAAAAGAAGCGATATACTCACTTCCTTTGAAAACAATCGTTTCAAATTTTAATAGTAAGTCTACGCTTCTTTTTTTGATTGACACTTTTGGCAAATTCCGTGAAAGGTTAATCGGTGATCCTTAATTAGGAAATGGAATCGCTCCTCTACAATCTCTTCCACACTACCTAACAGATCTTCTTCAATTTCTTCAATATTTCCACATTCAAGACACAACAAATGATGGTGAAAATGTTTGGCCCCTTCTTTACGTAAATCATAGCGGGCAACCCCATCATCAAAACTAATTTTATCAACAATTTTCAATTCTGTTAGAATTTCTAACGTACGATAAACCGTAGCCAAGCCAATATCTGCATTTTTTCGTTTCACAAAAAAGTAAATTTCTTCTGCTGATAGATGGTCTTTTTCATTTTCTAATAAGACTAATAATGTTGCTTCTCTTTGAGGAGTTAATTTGAAACCTGATTCATGGAGTTGTTTTTTTGTTTTTTTCAAAGCTTCAGTTGTATTCATATAAACCTCCATTTTAATTATAATAATTCTAATCTAAGAGAGATTAGAATCTCTTAAACATTAAAATAATTATAAATTAGAATCAGTTTTTATACAAGCATTCTCAATTAGATTTCTTAATTAATGTCGTTACGCCATCTTCTTGTTGAATCATTCGTTGCTTCATTAGATTTCCTAGTGCTCGTTTAAATTGACCTTTACTGATTCCAAACATTTGTTGAATCTCTTCTGGAGAAGATTTATCTGTATAATTCATCTTGTTTTCTGGTGCTCTTTCCAAAAAGGCAACAATCATCGCTGCGTCATCCCCAATTGCTTCATGGGCACGTGGTTTCAAAGATACGTTTAACGCGCCATCTGGACGTACACCAATCACACGACCTTTTACTTGTTCACCTAAACGAGGCTCTTGAAAACGCTCAGAAGGATGAATAAAGCCAATATAAAAATCATCTGTCAGAATATAAGTTCCTGCTAGTTTCAAACGATAAACCGTTCCTGATACATCGCTGTTTTTTAATGTTTCTCCGCCACGTTTACTTAGGGCTTGAAAAATCTTTTCATCTGCTACATTTCCCCAAATACGATCTTTAGGATCCACTCGTAGGGAAATCATCAGTTTGTCTCCTTTTTTGGGCCATAATTCTCTCATTGTAGGTAACTCATCTAAAGAAACCGCAATGTCTTTATCAGGCAAACCAATATTCACAAATACTCCTAGATCACGACGGCTATCGGTTACTTCACCAAATGCATAATGACCTTTACGACTTTTAGGAATCACAGTGGTAAAACAATTGTCCTGTTTTTGGTTTTGATAAGCAAAACCTTCTACTGCTTCTCCTAATGTGTGCTCACCTTCAGATTTTGGAAGCTTGAATGTAAAACCATTCTTTTGTACAAAATAACTTTTTTCATTTTCATCGGTAATTAATCCGCTAAAGACGGATGCTAATAATTCATTCATATTTTTCTCCTTATTCTGTTAAATTTTCTCTTTAACAATCATTTCTGGATATTTTTTTCGTTCAATTACATAATAAATCGAATAGCTGCTATCGCTATAATACCTGTAATAACAATCTTCATCAAATCTTTCGTATAATCACCCACAATTAAGGTCGGGATAACTGCTAAAGTTTCTTCCAATTTTAAAATCGGAGCCTTGCCAGTCGGAACCGTTAATAAACTTTGAAATAATAAGGCCGCTAAAATACATAAGGGTAAATAACTTAAAAACAATTCTAATTTTTGGGGAAATTCCAATTTTTTAGCAAATACAAAAGGTAAAATTCTTGGAATCCAAGTAACGATACTGCAACCTACAATTAACATAAAATAATTACTCATTATGCGTCAACACTCCCATCAAACAACCTAATAGTGTGGATAAAATGACTGCCACTTCTGGGGTCGTCCACCACATAAATAAATACAAACTAATCAATACTGTCGCTAAAACAAGCAAGGTCTGCTTGGTTCTTTTTTTCAAAGGAATCTCTACTTGAAATAAAAATAACCCTAAAAACATCGCAATCAAGGCAAAGTCCAGCCCTAATAATTCTGGATCTGGAATAAACTCCCCTATTAAAGCACCTAAAACAGTAGAACAAATCCAAGACAAGTAAGCTAAAAGGTTTAAGCCATTCATCCATTTTAATGATGGGCGATGACCATTTTGTAAAGCAGTTGTTAAAACTCCGTAAGACTCATCTGTGAGCAAAGTTCCAATACCGATATTCCCTATCATACTTTCTTTTCTGAAAGCTGGCGCCACGGACAAACTCATTAAGAAATGCCTCAAATTAACTAAAAAAACGGTAATAATGATTGTGGATATTGGTGCTTGTATTGCCAACAAACCACAAATAATAAATTGGGCACTCCCTGCATATACGAGAACAGACATCAACAATATTTCAAAAACTGATAAGCCGATACCTTTTCCAACAACGCCCATAGCAAACCCAATCCCTACATATCCTAAAATGGTTGGGATGCAGGCTTTCACTCCATCTAAAAAACTGTCATATTTTTCTTCAATCAACAAAAATCCCCCTTTATTCTCGATTGATTTTTACCTATCATATCGAAAATAAAGAGGGGTTACAAGACTTTCTAATGATTTTCGTCGTGACCATTTCCACGGAAGAAGCCAGTTTTATTATTTACTGTAAATAAATAGAATGGCATTGATGAACTTGGCATTCCTTGCATCAAGGAAGAACTGTTACTTGTTGCATATAAATTATAGTAGCCTTCACCATTTTCAATTCTAACTGGCTCTAAATAGAAACCACCTTCTACAACATAACCACGGGCGATGGCTTTATTAATAACTTCTTCGTAAATACCTGGAGCCCAACTCCAAGCAGCATTATTCACATCATTTAAATCACTTTGACGATAAGAAATAATCGGTTGAGAATTCTGATTCTTAGGCGTGCTTGGACTCAAAATTTCTTGACCTTCATTGAAGGAAGAACCAATAACAGTCACTTGTTGTTCAGCAGCTTCTTGTGCAGCCTCTTCAGCAGCAATACGTTCCTCTTCTGCTCTTTCTTCGGCAGCAGCGACTCTGGCAGCTTCTTCTGCAATTTCTCTATTGACTAGTGCTTTTTCAACGACTAATAAATCAGCCAACATGCTTTCTTTTTCTTGACCGTCAAAAAGACTATTTACTTCTTCTTTAGCAGATTCAAAGTCATCACGACTCACATCTTCAGCTAAGGTTTCATTTCTATAATGAGCCATTAAATCTTGGATAGATTTTTCGGCTGCTAATAATTGATCAACCTCATCATGACCTTTTTTGATTGCTACATTCACAAGTTCAGCAAAGGCATTTTCTTCAGATAAAGGTGCTAATTCAACCGTAGCTCCTTCATTGATATGAGCAGATTCAATTAACTCATCACCAACAATAACAGGCTTAGAAAAATAACTATTAATTTGATCTAAAACTGCTAATTTTATCTGGATTTTTTGACCTTTGGCTACAAGTGCATCATATTCTTCCTCTTTAGAAAATTCGTCTAGTTCTTGCATCAATTGAGCAATTTCTTCTGATGTTTTTCCTGGAACAATAAATTGTTGATCTGAATCTAAGAAAAATTGATCCATGGTGGAGTCTATATCCGCAATCGCTGTTTCAATTCTAATTTCTTCTTGTCGTGCCGCTTCTTCTTTTTGTTGATTGTCGTAATACATCCAACTACCTCCTGCAACAACTAAGGCTACAGCAACTAATAAAAGATATTTTTTAGTATGATTTTTTTTCGGTTTTTCTTCTGATTTTTCAGAAGGCTCTTTCGTTTCTGGTATTTTATTTTCTTCAGGAACAGTTATCGATTCTTCTTTAGCAACAGGAATGGGTACAATAGTTTCAGACTCTTCTTCAGTTTTAGTTTCTACTTCTGAATCTTGCATCTCTTCAACATGAGGTTCTTCTTTTTCAGTGATGCTCTTCTGTCCATCCTCTGCCTCTTTATGCTTTTTAATATAATCAGCTAGTATGGAGGTATCTGGAGTAGTAGTGTCAGAGTCATTTTCCTCAGGGTCTTCTTGTAAGTCAGATAGTTCTTCCATCACTTCACCAATAGGTACATCTCTAAATTCAGACCAATTGATATTATCATTGGATTCAGAAGGTTTATCAGATGAATGATTTTCAGTAGTTGCATTTATTTCATGACCACAATTTGGACAAACATTCTGGTCTTCAGTTAATTCATATTGACAATTTGGACATTTATTCATCAATTTATCGATTGCTCCTTTTATTTTATCAAGAATAAATCTACCATAGTTTGCTTCTTTAGCCAATACCCAAGAAATTACGTTTATATTAAGTTCTGATTGACTTTTACTAACCTAAGCCAGAAAAAAGCTAGTTTAAAAACGATTTCCCAAGGTTTTACGATTGATAAAAAAATAGAGAAAAGCATCAAAATGAATGCTTTTCTCCATCTCAGTTTGTGAGTTTAATTAAAAATTAACACTTTACAATTATTCTAAGAAATCTTTTAACTGTTTAGATCGTGATGGATGGCGTAATTTTCTCAAAGCTTTTGCTTCGATCTGACGGATACGTTCTCGAGTAACACCGAATACTTTTCCAACTTCTTCTAATGTTCTTGTGCGTCCATCATCAATCCCAAAACGCAAACGTAAAACATTTTCTTCACGGTCAGTTAAGGTATCCAAGACGTCTTCCAATTGTTCTTTCAGCAATTCATAAGCTGCATGTTCTGCAGGACTAGTTGCTTCTTGGTCTTCAATGAAATCACCTAAGTGAGAATCATCTTCTTCCCCAATTGGTGTTTCTAATGAAACTGGCTCTTGAGCGATTTTTAGAATTTCACGAACTTTTTCAGTTGGTAGATCCATTTCTGCCCCGATTTCTTCAGGTGTTGGTTCTCTACCTAAGTCTTGTAGTAATTGACGTTGAATACGAATTAATTTATTAATCGTTTCTACCATGTGAACCGGAATTCGGATTGTTCTTGCTTGGTCAGCAATCGCACGAGTAATCGCCTGACGAATCCACCAAGTTGCATAGGTAGAAAATTTAAATCCTTTACGGTAATCAAATTTTTCAACGGCTTTCATCAAGCCCATGTTTCCTTCTTGAATTAAATCAAGGAATTGCATTCCACGACCGACATAACGTTTGGCAATACTTACTACTAAACGTAAATTCGCTTCAGCTAAACGTTGCTTCGCTTCTTGATCTCCTTGTTCAATTTTCAAAGCAAGTTCAACTTCTTCTTCAGCAGTTAGTAATGGCACACGACCAATTTCCTTCAAATACATACGGACAGGATCGTTAATTTTAACGCCAGTTGGTGCAGATAAATCTTCTTGAGGTGCTGATTTTTCTTTTTTCTCTGCACTCTTTAAACTATGAACAGATGGATCTCCATTTGCATCAACTACGCTAATTCCTGCGTCTTCAACTTTTTGGATTAATTTATCCATTCCGTCAGCATCCAATGAATAAGGTGTTGCTAACTGATTGGATAATTCATCGTAAACCACTTGTCCTTTGGGTTTGTTTGCTTTAATAAAGTCGGTAACGGCTTTATCATATGATACTTTTGTTTTTTCTGCCATGAAAGAAGTCCCCCTTCAATGTGCTATTTGGCTTGTTTCAATTCTCTGGTGAGATTTATTATTTCAACTGCTAATTCCAATTCTAATTGTTGATTCCCTTTTTGGCTAGCTTCTTGCTGCTCAATACGCTTTTTATTTATTTCTTCAACTAAGCTAGACATTCGGATAATGCGAATTAAATCTTGGAACTCTTGATCCGTACTTTCTTCCGGAACTTTGAGTGAAGCAATTGTAATCACTAAATTTTTTAATGGCCCATCCTTTAGAAAATCTAGAAACTTGGCGACATTAAATTCGCCTTCTGTTTCTACATAGGTATCAAATAATAAATATAAATCTTGATACCTTTCATGAGGAAAGGTTAAGTTACACTCCTTAAATCGTCTATTAAAGGAGTTTTCCGTAAACAAACGATAAAGTAATAGTTCTTCTGCTTTCTCCAGCTGCGTTTTACGAACAACTTGAATAGGTGGTGACGATGGTGCCACAAAATCTTCTGTAGGTGGCGAATATCTTGCTTCGACACGTTGATTTTGATTTAGCTGCCTCAACTGTTGTTGTAAGGTGTCACGACTAATATGAAATTCTGTTGAAAGCTGTGTTAGATAACGATCTTGTTCAATCAAAGAATCCACTTGCAATAAATCTTGCAAAAGTGCTTGAACATACTCCAGCTGTTCAATATCATTTGCTAAATTACGATTCAAACGACGATACTTCATTTTAAAACTAAAGACCGTTTCTCGTCCATGGAAAGCTAATTCTTTAAAGGCCTCAATTCCATATTTACGAACGTATTCATCTGGGTCTAAACGTTCAGGAACACTCACTACATGTAACTTCAAGCGACTGTTTTCTTGCAACAATTCAATCCCGCGATTAGTCGCCTCAATTCCAGCCTTATCTCCATCATAACAAAGAATTAATTCATTTGTTATTCTTTCGATCGAGGAAATCTGTTGATTTGTTAAACTCGTCCCCATCGAAGCAATTCCATTTTGAATTCCTGACTGCCAAGCAGCTAAAACATCCATAAACCCTTCAAATAAAAAGACGGTTCCTTCTTTTCTGATAATGCTACGCGCTTTATCAAAATTAAACAAAACCTCTCGTTTATTAAAAAGTGTCGTTTCGGGACTGTTTAAATACTTTGGCTGATCTTCTCCAGGAAATGCATCCGTTGCTAACCAACGTCCTGAAAATCCAATAATCTTCCCTTGTGCATTGCGAATTGGAAACATGATGCGTTGATAAAATCGATCCGCTAAGCGACCATCATCTCTTTCAACAAATAGACCTGATTCAGAAAAATGTTCCTGATTCAACGATTCATTCTGAAAAATTTTTTCTAGAAATTCTCGTTGATTTGGTGCAAAACCAATCTGAAACTCTTCAATAATTTCTTGTGTTAGTCCACGTTTCAGCAAATAATCCAATGCTTCTTGTCCAACCGCAGTATGCACGAGCATATGATGATACACTTCACTCGCTTTTTCGTGTAGTTGAATGAGCTGTTGATGTTTGGAATTTTCTTCAGTTGCAGGGGCTTGACGATAAGTGTCTGGTAATGAAATTTGCTCTAAATCTGCGACTTTCATCACAGCTTCAGAAAAAGTAATGCCTTCAATTTCTTGAAGAAAACTAAATACATTCCCTCCTCGACCACAGCCAAAACAATGATAAAATTGTTTATCTTCAGCTACTGAAAAGGACGGTGTTTTCTCATTATGAAAAGGACACAATCCTGAGTAATTCTTACTGCCGGATTTTTTTAACTGAACATACTGTCCAATCACCTCAACGATATTCGTCCGACTACGGACATCGTCAATGACCTGTTGTGGAATCCTCGCCACGGAGACTCACCTCCTATATGGATTAAGATGAGCTTATCTATTCGGGAAAAAATCGCACTAATCGAAATCAGTGCGATTGTAAAATAGACAGTTTTTCACATCATTCATTGTATCACATTCTGACTATTTGGCAAGCCTTTTGTCTCGGTATTTTGGGTAAAAAAAAGAGCATTCATATAATTTATAAGCACTAATTAGAGCTAGCAATTTTTTTTAATGAGACTTCCTGGACAGAAAAAACGACCTCCGAAAGTTAGATTTTTTGGTCTAACTTTTGGAGGTCGCTTCATACAGCCACAGCTCTTCGTATTTATTTATATTTTTCTTCTAGACTACTCATCCAAGCACCTAATGCGATACCGGCAAAACATAGGGCTACACATGATAGGTAATTTAAAAAAGTAAATCCAGCATAATTTGTCGGAACAATCATAATTGTTGAAGCAAAAACAATCCCCATAATAAAGTGGAATAATTGCGAATAAGCTTTACTAAAAATATAATCCATTACTTTTGACAAACCTAATACTGTTACAAGTCCACCAATAGCAATTGGAATAATGACTGAAAAATCGACATTTTTGATCCCATCAGACATTGCTTTGTACATGCCCATATAAACTAGAAAGTTAGAAGGACTTAAACCAGGTACAATCATTCCCAAGCCAATCAAACCACCTGCGATTACCCAAGTCCAAAAGTTTTGAGGGACTTCCGAAAATAAAGCAGAACCTTGCCATAAAAAGAGAAATCCTGCAATAAAACTAACAAACAAAATAACAATATCTCTAGTTGAACGTCCTTGTTTACCGGCTTCTTTCCATAATGCCGGTACAGTCCCAATAATACAACCCACGAAGAACCAAAGAATGATCGTTTCATAGGTTCCTAATAAAAAACTTACCGCAAATGAAAGTAAAAATACTCCTGTGATCCCACCAAGACCCACTGGGATAAAGAATAATACGTTCTCTTTAAAATTCTTAGTAATATGAGCTAAAAAAGTAATAATACGTTCATAAATACCAAAAATAGCTGCTAATGCACCCCCACTGACTCCAGGTAAAATAAAACCAGAACCAATAAACATCCCTTTAACAAATCGTAAAATCCAATCTTTTGTATTTCCTTCTTGCTTTTTTTCCATCAATCATTCCACTCCTACATTCCTAATTTAAAATAAAAAGTTCGTTGCCTTGATTTTAAATTCATTAAATTTAACGATATCCGCATAAAAAAGATTCCCACCATTGTGGTATAAAAATCCACCATTATACGTAATCGAACGAAAACCCCAATAACGATATTGACTTTGTTCATCATTTCCTAACAGTGGCGATAATACTTCTTTAGAATATTCTTCCGCCAATTCTAGAGAATTAAATTTCCCTCGTTCTGCTACATAATCAATATATTCTAAACCGAAATTATAGGCTTGGACGGCTGTCCAAATATCGGTTCCCATAGACTCTGCTCGTTCAATCGCTTGCGCTAAATATAAAACACCTTGCTCAATACTACTTTCTGGATCGTCAAATTGATTGGGTTCTCCAAAAGCACTCTCTGAGCTTTGCATGGGATCATTTCCTAAACCTTTTGATTCAGTAAAGATAATTCCCATAGCCAATTCTTTGTATTCACTAATTCCGTTATCTGCTGTTGCCTTCTCTACTTGGCTCTCAAATTGATAAACCTGTTTTAAAATTTGATAATTACGATAGCTATAATAGCCAACACCTAATAAAATACACAAAAACAGGAAACCAAAGAATTTTTTAAAGAAAGATTTTTTTCTTCTCATAAATTATCATCCAACCTTTTTAATGTCAGAGTTCAGACTACTATTTATTGACGATCTTGTCTATTTGGAAATAAAAAAAAGAAAAATTCTTAAAAAAAATTACAAGCTTTCTTCCTAGTTAGCTAAAAGAGGACTGTGACATAAGTAAAAATAAAACAAAAATATCTGAACAACATAGAATGAATTTCGTCCATTCAAGGCGAAATTACGACGAAGCCCCACTGAACCGCAGGAGCAATCTTCTATCATTTGGATATTTTACTGTTAAACTACTTGTATCACAGTCCACTTTATTCATTAACGATTGGCAATTTTTGTATTAGCAAATGCTTCGATAACTGGAATTACTTCTAATTTTAGTTTATATTTTCGCTCTAACGCCGTTTCAGTAGAATACGTTGCTTCCTCTTTCATAGAAACAGTCGCTAATAATCTTTCTTGGGCAGCTTTTTCATAAACTTGCACCTCATCCTCTTTTTCCACTACATGGAATTTTGGAAAGTTTGAGATTTGCTCAATGAAAGTAGCTAATGTCATTTCTTCAGTATCCGTCGCTTCTACATCAGTAGTCACTTCGACTTCTTCAACTACTGTTTCTTCAGTTTTTTCCTCAGTAGTTGTTGGTGTTGTTAACCAGTAACTTGCCACTTCTTCTGCTAAATTACTACTAAAACGTTCTAGTAACCCTTTCTCTTGTGATTGGATACGTCGAACGACTGTGTCAAAGTTTTCATCTAAAGGTACAGAAACGATTTGATCTTTACTCGTTTCACCTAATAATTCAATCGCCAATTCTTCTTGATTTGTTGGTTTGATATAAACACGAATGGATAAGTCATACAAAGACTTTGCTTGCTTTTCCATTGAATCAAAAAGTTGCTTGCGGGCAGTTTCAAATGACGGACGGAATTGTTTTCTTAATTTTTCTAATTGTTTCTTTTTCATAATGTTCCCCTTTCAATACTTTTAAATTATATGAAAAAAAAGCCTGATTGAACAGTGATTTTCATGAAAAAGTGTTGAAAATTAGAATTCTATGAAAAGTAATCCTCTTTCAATTGAGAAATTGTCGTAAATTTAGGCATAATAACAATTAACTCTGAATGATTAGCAATCGCAACAACGTTTCCTTGCCACTCCATTAAATCATATTCACCAGCTTTTTCTTCAAGCATCGATAAGTATTTTGCTGTGTCCCATTCTCTAGCTGGAAAATGTTGAATCCGATCTCCAGATACTAAATAAACAAAATCAGAACTAAAGCTAGTGATAATTTCTTTTGGCAAATGATTTAAGCGTTCTTGACTGTCCATAATAAATCTCTCCTATCATTTTCGTTATAATAAGTGTATCAAGACAGCTTTTTAAAGACAACTTTGATCTTTTACTTTCGATAAATTGTTTTTTCTTGTACACTATGAAATGGAAATTATGTTGCCATTCACTGTTACTATTCACGGCAAGCCTGACGCTTCACTACGAGAGATGCTTTCTTAGGTCAGCCCGGAACCGCTCCAATCCTGTAGTCTTGGAGCTTTCAAGCTTCACACGCCCAGTAAATCAATTAGCTGTTCACATTGTATTCTTAACGTGGCGACAAAAGCAGAATTCGTTGTGTAGTGTAGCGATTGGATTATAAAAATAATCGTGAATCAACGTTACATTCAGCTCAAATTTTTAGTATAACCCGTCCAATCGTTTTTTGACGACTGTGAATCGAAAACATAATTATTATGACAAATCTAAAGGAGTACATCCATGGATATTTATTTAAAACGTGCCATTATGCATATCATCGACCGCGAATCAGGAGATCCCGTTTATTCTCAAGTAGAACTAGATTTGACTACAGAGTATATTCGTGATTATTTAACCAAAAAAATCCAAAAATTATCCACCCCTCAAACAAAAACAGGGCTTTTAGTCGAAGATTCTCAAGTTGCTCAATTAACACAAACAGCTGATTCAGATTTTAATCAATTTAGTGAACATTTAGTTGCTCGCTGGTATGATATTTATCATCAAAGTGAAGATGCTCCTAGTGCCGATGTTTTTGTCGTTCTTTATGAAATGGACACAAAAATGTACGTAGCCTTTCTTAAAGTCATCTACACCGATGCATATACCCATTTTGTGGAAGCCGACGAAAATGGCATTCAAAACAAGCTAATTATTAATCGCGCAATTCTTGGTGGAAAAACACAAAAAGCCGATGAAGGGATCGCTATTGAATTGGAAAGTTTAACCTATGAGTTGATGGAAAAAAAATACACTTTTTCTGGAGACAAAGATTTTTATTTTTCAACCAAAGTCATCGAATCTCAACCAATTCCTTCACTAGAAGAAAATGTCAAAGTTATCAAAAAAGTAGCTGAAAAAATTGGTCAAAAATTTGAGACTCCTTCTTACGACGTTGTGGCAGATGTAAAAGAAGCTGTTTTTGAGACAATCGAGGAAACGGGTCAAATTGATGCCAAAGAAGTCGCTGAAAAAGTATTTAAGGACAACATCACCGCACAAATGGCTTTTCAAGAAGAAGTCAAAGAAAAAGGTTTTGTTGATCGAGCGCCGATGCTAAGAGAGGTCAAAGAAATTTCTGAAAAAAAATACGGCAAACAAAAACTAAAACTTTCTAATGGTATTGAATTGATTGTTCCTTTAGAGGTTTACCGAAATACCGACTTAATTGAATTTATCAATAATCCTGATGGCACAATTTCAGTGACAATTAAAAATGTCGATGAGGTTATTAATCGCTTGTAATTTTTTCAAATCAAAATCCCCTATGAAATCCACAAACATGGTAGATTTCATAGGGGATTTAGTTTATCATCGTCTCAGTTCTGCTAAAATTTCTTTGGCGGTTGCTTCATTCATAGTTGTCTGTTTCAATTTTTCAGTAACCAAAGAAATTTCTTCACCACTTGCTCCTACAGATAAAGCTAAAGATCGAGCTTGCAAGGACATATGACCTTTTTGAATGCCTTCAGAAACAAGTGCTCTTAAAGCAGCTAAGTTTTGTGCTAAACCGACGGAGGCAATCACTTCTGCCAATTCTTTTGCACTTTTGATTTGTAACATTTCTAAAGCAATTTGGGCTTTTGGCAAAACTTTTGTTGCACCACCGACAATTCCTAAAGCTAAAGGTAATTCAATAATTCCCTCTAATTGTTGATCTACAATCCGCCATTGGCTCAATCCTCGATATTGACCATCTCTCGCTGCATAAGCATGAATCGCAGCTGAGGCAGCTCGAGTGTCATTTCCCGTTGCTAAAATTACCGCTTCTATCCCATTCATAATCCCTTTATTGTGTGTCGTTGCTCGATAAGGGTCCAATTGAGCATAAGTTGAAGCAGCTGCAATTTTTTCTGCAATGAATTGCCCGTTTTTACCAAATGAGTCAAAACTAATTCGACAACTTGCTTTAATAATTGATTCTGTCGCATAATTGCTGAGAATACTAAACAAAATATCGACTTCTGAAAACCATTCTCGAAAGGCTTGTGCAACGCCTTCTAAAACAGTATTCATCATATTCGCTCCCATCGCATCTTTTGTATCCATCACAATGTCGACAGATAAAAAGTGTTCCTCCTGAAAGTCTCGAACAATTAGTTTGCGGATTCCTCCACCACGTTTGACAATCGAGGGATATGCTTTTGTCGCTACTTCAAAAATTTCTGATTCTTTTTCCAAAATCGCTTGCTTCAATCCTTCCCCATCTTGTACATTCATAAATACAATTTGTCCGCGAAGTAATTTTTCACTCATTTCGGTCGTAAATCCTCCTGAAGAAGCGACAATTTTCCCACCATTACTGCAAGCAGCAATCACAGAAGGTTCTTCCGTTGCCATTGGAATCACGTAATTTTTTTGATTGATGGAAAAATTCAAAGTCACACCCAAGGGAATGGAAAATTCACTGATTTGATTTTCAATTAAATGATTGGCAATCTCTTTTGATAAACTCATGTTCTTCAATTCGGTTTTCATCTCATGGGTCAATTTTCCTTGATGAACTAATTCCGTTAACCGCTCTTCTTGACTTAATTCGTAAAATTTTTTACCCATGTCACTCACTTCTTTCCAATAAGATGGCTAAACCTAAACCACCACCTACACATAAAGAAGCAACACCATAACGTCCCTTAATTCGCTCTAATTGATAAGCTGCTGTGGTGACAATTCGTGTGCCACTTGCACCAATCGGATGACCTAAGGAAATTCCGCCACCACAAATATTTACTTTATCAGGATTTAAACCGAGTTCCTTTTGAACAACAATCGAGGAAACGGCAAAAGCTTCATTAATTTCAAATAAATCAATCTCCTCAATTGAAAGATGATTTCTTTCAATTAATTGTTGAATAGCTTTAATCGGAGAAATTCCCATAATACTTGGATCAATTCCAACTTCCGTAATATCTTTAATGACAGCCAAATAAGAAAGTCCGTGTGCTTCAGCAAAACTTTTTGAAGCCAATAATACTCCAGCTGCTCCATCATTAATTGTTGAGGCATTGCCTGCAGTGACCGTTCCCGCTTCTTTAAAAACTGTACGTAAGGTACTTAATTTTTCTATTGAAGTATCTTTTCGGACTCCTTCGTCTGTGTCAATCAATTCTCCATTTACATCTACAGCAAAAATTTCTTGATCAAAAAGACCGTCTTCTTGTGCTTTAGCTGCTTTTAGTTGTGATTGCAACGCAAATTCGTCTTGCATCTCTCGGGAAATTTGAAATTGTTCAGCTACGTTTTCAGCAGTTAATCCCATATGTTTGCCACTGAAAGCATCAGTTAAGCCATCTTGAATCATGACTGGTTTCGGATTAGAATACGAATCGGTTTCTTTGTCATATTGAGCGATAACTGGTGCTTGGCTCATGCTTTCTACTCCACCAGCTAAAATAACCTCAGCTTCTCCTAAACGAATTGCCTGACTTGCTAAAGCAATTGCCTTTAATCCTGAACCACAAACTTCATTGATAGTTGAAGCCGGAACATCATTTGATAAACCACTTTTTAAAGCAATTTGACGAGCTGGGTTTTGACCATTACCAGCTTGTAATACATTCCCAAAAATGACTTGTTTTATTTCTGACTCTAGCGCAGAATTTCTTGCTAATAACGCTTTTGTCACACTAGTTCCCAAATCGACTGCGGATACTTGTCCAAATTGTCCTCGATACTTACCGATTGGGGTTCTCAAAGCATCAATTATTACAACTTCTTCCACTACGTCACCTCCAAATTGACTATAGCATTCTTCTTTCAAAAAAAGAACTTTCTCTTTATTATAACTAATTTTCTGAGAAGATTCTTTAACAATCTTTAAATTCTCTTACTTTTCTTCCCTAAATTTCACAAATTTATGGTATCTTTATGGGAGTAAAACTATCGTTAAAGGAGACTAACTATGACTGTTGGTATAGATAAAATCAGTTTTTTTGTTCCACCTTACTTTATTGATATGACCGATTTAGCGAATGCTAGAGGTGTCGATCCTAATAAGTTTCATATTGGTATCGGACAAGACCAAATGGCAGTGAATCCGAAAACACAAGATATCGTCACTTTTGCTGCTAATGCAGCAAAACATATCCTTGATGAAGAGGATTTAGCAAAAATTGATACGATTATTGTTGCTACTGAATCAGGCATTGATGAATCAAAAGCGACATCCATTATTTTGCATCGTTTATTAGGAGTGCAACCTTTCGCTCGCTCATTTGAGATAAAAGAAGCTTGTTATGGAGGAACTGCTGGTTTACAATTTGCTAAAAACCATGTTGCCTTACATCCTGAAAGTCGTGTCCTTGTCGTAGCCACAGACATCGCTCGTTATGGTTTAAATTCTGGTGGTGAACCTACCCAAGGTGTGGGAGCAGTTGCCATGTTAGTTACGACCAATCCACGGATTTTAGCATTTAATGATGATAGTGTCATGTATACAGAAGACATCTACGACTTTTGGCGACCAGTTGGACACGATTATCCCTTAGTTGACGGACCATTATCGAATGAAACCTACATTAATGCTTTCCAAAAAGTTTGGGGAGAAAGTCTTCGTCGACACCAACGTAGCCTAAAAGATTATCAAGCACTAGCCTTCCATATTCCTTATACAAAAATGGGAAAAAAAGCGCTACTTTCGATTTTAGAAAATGAAACTGAAACAGAGCAACAACGAATTTTAGCTAGATATGAAGAAAGTATTGTCTACAGTAAACGTGTCGGAAATCTATATACCGGATCACTTTATTTAGGACTGATTTCATTATTAGAAAATTCTTCTAGCTTACAAACTGGCGATTTAATCGGTTTGTTTAGTTATGGTTCCGGGGCCGTGGCTGAATTCTTTAGCGGTACATTAGTGGCTGGTTACCAAGAACAGTTAGAAAAACAAATCCATCTCGAATTATTAGATCAACGAAAAAAATTATCCATTACTGAATACGAGACTATTTTTGAAGACAAGTTAGATACAAGCCTCGATCAAGTCTTTAATGATGAACAATTATTTAGCCTTGAAAAAATCCAAGGAACCGTCCGTTATTACCAAGAAATTCAATAGCTTCCGTCACACAAGCTTTCATAAAAGATGCCAACAAAAGCTATCTCTTATGAGAGCTTTTTTGTATTCATAAGTCAAAGAGTAAAAGTGACTTTCAGTTGACCGGTCAAAAAATAACCATTGTAGTAGACCGCTCCAAGCTTCCTTTTAAGAATTTCCCAGACTGCTAATTTGATTTTGACTAAATGTAATTCATCTTTTGCCACACGACAAAAAGTTTTCTTCATTTTTTGAAGAATGTTTAAACACTTTTCGTAATGCTTAGAAAAAACTGGAAGTTTTCTGGGAGAAAAATCACTCATCGCAGGTTAAAGATGAAGATGAATTACACTTTGTTGAAAGGAGTGATTTTCTACTTTCTACAAAGTGTTTGAACGCCGAAAGCTATGAGACTCCTTAGAGACTCAAAGCGGTCTCTTGCAATGAGTGGTTTTTTCGGACAGAATAACTGGAAGTTTTTTTCTTGCTTGCGAACAGACGTATCATATCTCAAAAAATTCAGAAAATTTCCATTTTTCAATTGACTTTCCTACCCACTTTCTTTTATACTGAAAGCAATTCAGTGTGGAGGGAATCTTATATGAATAACCAATTACATTCACAATTGAATCACGTTTACTTTAGCTATTTTAGATAGGCTTGTATTCAAGGATTTGGATACAAGTACCCATGTATTCTTATCTATTTTGGCTAAAGCAGTTTATTGTGTATTAAATTAGCCATATGGACAAATCCTAAAATGGCTGAATTTTTTAAGAATGTTCTTTCATCCATTTAGACATTTGTCTAAGTGGATTTTTTTATCGAAATAAATGTAAACAAAATTTTAAAACATCCTAGGGGGAAGAAAATGAAAATTAAGAAAATAATTACTGGTGGTTTATTAGCAATGAGTCTTTTAGCACTAGCGGCTTGTAGCAATGGAGGTTCTTCAAGTAATACTGATGAGAATGTAAAAAGAGTCGGTGTCTTACAAATTGTTCAACATGATTCATTAGATGCAGCTTTTGAAGGCTTTAAAGAAGGTTTAGCTGAAGGTGGTTATGTTGAAGGCGAAAATCTAGAAATTGATTATCAAAATGCTCAAAACAACCAAGATAATTTAAAAAGTATGAGTGAAAAACTAGTTAGAGATCAATCCGATTTGTTATTGGGAATTGCAACACCTTCTGCTCAATCTCTAGCGAATGAAACTAGTGAAATTCCAATTGTTGTTACAGCGGTTACTGACTTAGTGGAAGCTAAATTAGTTGAGTCAAATGAAAATCCTGGCAGAAATGTCACAGGAACAACGGATATGGTACCAATTGAAAAACAAGTTGCTTTGTTATTGAGTGTCATTGATAACCCTCAAACTATTGGCATTATGTATAATGCTGGTGAAGTGAACTCTAAAATCCAAGCCGATTTAGCTCAAGCCGCTTTGGAAGCAGCTGGCGTTGAAGTCAAAGTTTTAACTGCCAACACTACAAATGACGTCCAACAAGTAACGACAAGTTTAGCCAAAGATGTGGATGGTATTTATATCCCGACCGATAATACTTTTGCAAATGCAGCTGCCGTTGTTGGTGAAGTCGCAAAAGAAACAAAAACACCAGTTGTTGCTGGTTCTATCGAACAAGTTGAAACAGGTGGTTTAACTACTTTTGGGATTGACTACACTTCTTTAGGAAAACAAACAGGTTTAATGGCTGCTAAAATTTTAGATGGTGAAGCTACACCAAGCGAAATGTCTGTTGAAACAGCTCATGATTTATCATTAGTTGTCAACGAAGAAATGGCAGAAGCTTTAGGAATTGATCCAGCTAGTATTACAGCACCAGAATAAAATAACATTGAGCGGGCTACGACATAATAATCATGTCATAGCCCTTCTCATCCATTATGTTAGATTTGAGGAATGAATATGGGATTATTAAATAACTTTTTTATTATTTTACAGTCAGCTACCTCTCAAGGAGTTGTCTGGGCTTTATTGGCAATTGGTGTCTTTATCACTTACCGTATTTTAGATATTGCTGACTTAACCGCTGAAGGAAGTTTTCCATTAGGCGCAGGTATCGCAGCGATGAGTATTACAAGTGGTTTATCTCCAATTACTGCAACGCTTTTGGGATTTATTGGCGGGGTTTTTTCTGGTTTAATTTCTGGTCTTTTACACACAAAATTAAAAATTCCTGCTTTATTAGCCGGAATTATCACTATGACCGGACTTTATTCTATTACTTCCCGTGTAATGAAAGCACCTAATATTGCTTTATTGGGAGAAAAAACAATTTTCACTTGGCTTCAAAATCAAAATTTCAGTAAAATTAATGCCACTATTATTATTGGAAGTTTAGTTGTTTTATTCGTTGTCGCTTTACTGTTCCTTTTTTTCCGAACAGAAATTGGACTTGCGATTCGTGCCACTGGAGATAACTTAGATATGAGTGAAGCAAATGGGATCAATACTGACAATATGAAAATGATTGGTTACATGATTTCGAATGGTTGTATTTCACTATCTGGTGCATTGATTGCTCAGAATAATGGCTTTGCAGACTTAAACTCTGGTGTAGGAACCATCGTTATTGGTCTTGCTTCTATTATTATTGCCGAAGTACTTTTTAGAAATCAACCTTTATTGACACGCTTGTTAACCATTGTCTTAGGGGCAATTATCTATCGCTTTATTTTAGCCGTTGTATTTGAATTTAATGTACAACCTGCTGATGCAAAAATTGCTTCCGCTATTGTCCTAGTATTATGTCTTTCACTACCTCAATTTACTGGAAAACTAGGACGTAAAAAACGACCAAATGGAGGTGCTCGCAAATGAATCCAGTTTTAGAAATCAAAGAATTACATCAGGTTTTTGAAGAAGGAACCATTAACGAAAACCACGTATTAAAAGGTATTGATCTAACTATCCAACCAGGAGAATTCGTCACAATTATTGGTGGAAATGGCGCTGGAAAATCGACCTTATTAAATAGTATCGCTGGAGCTATTCCCACTAAAAGAGGAACCATTCTGCTTGATGGCAAAGAAGTTACGAGTCAATCTGTAATCAAGCGTTCCAAGTCAATCAGTCGTGTTTTCCAAGATCCAAAATTAGGAACAGCTGTCCGCTTAACAGTAGAAGAAAATCTGGCTTTAGCTTTTAAAAGAGGAAAAAGTCGTGGCTTTGGCTTAGCCGTTAAAGTAAAAAATCGTCCTTTCTTTAAAAAGCAACTAGCTTCTTTAAATCTTGGTTTAGAAAATCGTTTAACAGCTGAAATCGGTTTGTTATCCGGTGGTCAACGTCAGGCAATCACCCTTTTAATGGCAACCCTAGAGCGTCCTGAGCTTATTTTATTGGACGAACATACGGCTGCTTTAGATCCAAAAACCTCTATTACCGTAATGCAACTAACAGACCAATTAATTAAAGAGCATCAACTTACAGCATTTATGGTTACCCATGATATGGAGGATGCCATAAAATACGGTACACGTTTAATTATGTTGCATCAAGGAAAAATTGTGGTAGATATTTCAGGAGAAGAAAAACAAAAACTTACCGTTCCACAATTAATGGAGATGTTCCAAAAAAATAGTGGGTCTGAATTAAAAGATGATCAATTATTATTAAAATAACAAAAATATTTAAAGAAGATAGGACACATCATTAGGTGTTCTATCTTTTTTTATATCATAATTTTTGAAGAGAATAAAAACAGCTATCTTTTTTGCGAACAAAAAAACAGCACTCGTTTGAGTACTGTTTTGAGACTGGGGTAGCTGGATTCGAACCAACGCATGAGGGAGTCAAAGTCCCTTGCCTTACCGCTTGGCTATACCCCAAGGTTAAATTTCAAAGGGCGACCGATGGGAATCGAACCCACGAGTGCCGGAGCCACAATCCGGTGCGTTAACCACTTCGCCACGGTCGCCATTTTGCAACAACTAGTATATAATAACATGTGAGATTTAAATTGTCTAGTAACTTTCATCATTTTCTTTTAGCTATTTCTAAGTTTCGTTACCATTCACAGTTACCTTTATAATCCCTTCGCTACATTTGTCAATCATCAACTTAAAGAAAAGACAGCCTTGTGTTGTCGCCGCGTCAAGAATTCCAGTTGAATTTTTGACGTATTTTTCTACTCTAATTTAATCAACAATTTGCTGTTTAAAATTACAAGTTACTCGCTTTTCTGATATAATTTAAAGTATCAATTAAAAGGATGTGTCCACAAATGATTAGAGTTGGAATTATCGGTTACGGGAATTTAGGTCGTGGTGTAGAAAGAGCCCTAAAACAAACAACCGATATGGAACTAGTAGGAGTATTTACTCGTAGATCTCCAGAAACAGTTACTACCGATAACGCAAACGTATACTCAATGGATCGTTTAACAGATTTCAAAGAAGATTTGGATGTCTGTATTTTGTGCGGTGGTTCTGCTACAGATTTACCTATTCAAACACCCGAATTCACACATATGTTTAATACCGTCGATAGTTTCGATACCCATGCAAAAATCCCTGAACATTTTGCAACTGTTGATAATGTCGCGAAAGAAAATAACACCGTTTCAATTATTTCTACAGGTTGGGATCCGGGTTTATTCAGCTTAAATCGTCTATATGCTCAAAGTATTTTACCACAGGGCGAAACTTATACTTTCTGGGGAAAAGGTGTCAGTCAAGGTCACTCTGATGCTTTACGTCGCATCACTGGTGTAGCTGATGCCACACAATATACGATCCCCAACACAGAAATTATTGAACGATTAAAAGCCGGTGAAGATTTAACCTTAACCACTCGTGACAAACACTTACGTGAATGTTTTGTGGTATTAAAAGAAGATGCCAATGCTGATCACATTCGAGAAGAAATTGTGACAATGCCAAATTATTTTGCTGACTATGATACCAAAGTTCATTTTATTTCTCAAGAAGAATTAAATCGTGATCACAAAACAATGCCTCATGGCGGGACAGTTTTGCATACTGGTACAACCCATGAAAGTACTAAACAAGTCATTGAATACAATTTATATTTAGAAAGTAATCCAGAATTTACAGCAAGCGTGCTTGTTGCTTATGCACGTGCCTGTGCTCGTCTAGCATCCGAAAAGAATTACGGTGCTTACACTGTGTTAGACATCGCACCAAAATATCTATCCCCTTTCTCTGATGAAACACTAAGAAAAGAGCTCCTTTAATATAACAAAAAATGGTAAGCATTCCTCAATAGAGTTTGCTTACCATTTTTATATGTTTCAATCTATCCACGGTCATAAGACCAAAAAGCTAAAGATTCGTCGATAAATACCTCATCATCAAATTCTACCTGATAATGATTTTTTTCAGGATCATCATTTGGATCAAAAACAACTACTTCTCCTTGATCATTCATTTCTAAAACCATAATATGACCAACTTCTGTAAAAGTTCCCGGTCTAACGGATACCACAACCGGTTTGCCAGATTTAACCACTTCTTTTGCCTCATAATAAGAGGATAGTCCGTAATAGTTCAAACCATATTCATGAGCAAAATCTTCAAAAATTTGCCATGATGTTCCTTGTCCAGTCACAAAATAATCGTTTCCAGCCCAATCTAAAATTTCAAGTGGTGTCACTGTTTCTTCTTGCCAATAAGATAAAATCATTGCTAATGAAACAATCGCACACCCATTTATTGCCATGGTATTTTCGTCTTCTCCAGTACCATATGTTTTGTCCGCCCATTTTGGATCATTTTGTAAAAATAACGGCATCGTAAAATTTTCTTGTGCTAAAAAATCATTGGCTTCTTTTCCAAAAGCTATAAAGTCCGGTTCTTCATCCTCTACTGTTTCTTCTGTTTCTTGAATTAGTCGGAATTGTTGAACTTCTTCAATCTTTTCAGTTTCTTTGGTTTCTTCGGTTTCTGCAATTTCTTTCATTCCCCAAATGTCCAAAGTCCCCAAAAATTCGTCTTTGAACTCAACAGCAAGATTGACTTCAGAACTGTTTGTTGTTTCACTCTTTCGCTCTGCGAGTTTTGCATCTATCTCACTATTTCGCTCCACGAAAGTCGATTCTCTTTCTTCTATTTGTGTTTCTTCAATTATATAAAAATAGCCAACAATAGCCATAATAACTACACCAATTTGGACTAGAAAAAAATTTTTATTATTTTGTTTTTCCATTTCATCCTCCCAATAGCTAATCTGCTCTTCATCATAACAGATAGATATTTCTATTTCTATTCATTTAGCTACTTTTTTGATGTATATTTTTTTACAATTAGATGACATATTTTACTGAATCAAAAAATAAACTATTACAATTCTAACAAGCTTTTAGTAAAAATTCAAACATTCCAAATTCAAAAAAAATAGTGAACAATCACTAATCTTAATAAGCACTAGTCTTTGTTCACAATTTATTTTTTTATTTTTACTATTCACGCTTCACTGCGAGAGCTTCTTGCTTAGAACGGCTCGGAACGATCCAGTCTTTTTGTAGTGTAGCCCACGGATTAAACAGATAACTGTAAACGGTAATTATTTATTCTACTGGAAGTGAATTTTTTCCTAGTAACTGATTGACCTCATTAGATAACTTAATAAAAGCTTCCTGATCTTCTGCTTCAAGAGCTTGATCGATCTTCTGATACAACTCAGCCACTTGTGCTTCTAGATTTTTCTGATTGAAAAATTCATCCACTCGTTGTAGCATCTGTTCATCCATTGTTTCATTCCAACGATAAAAAGGATTATCTTCTAAAACAGATAAATAAAGCTGATTTTCCCATGATTTTTCAAAACGACATTCTAAATATAACGGTTTTTTCCAATTCAAACGAATTTCATGAAAAATTTGATCACTATCCACAAACACACTGCCTTCTAAAAATAAAGACATCGGTTCCCCAGTATTTTTAGAAGTTTGGATACATAGCCCTCTTGGTGTTTTTTCAGAATGTTCGATAAAATGAACATTCTTAAGAATGGTTTCATGATTAGACAGATAATTTAAAATCCATGATACTTCTCGTCTTGCAAATGTTTCATGGGATACCAACCAGTTTAAAAATTTTTTCTTATCTAAGATATTCATCGCCACTATTCTCACCTATCTTTCTGTAATGTCATCTAGGATTGATTGAGCCTCCATATCCCCTGGTTCATGGGCTAAATAATGGCTCAACAATGCCGCGGCTTCTTCTAATCGTCCTTCTTCTCTTAAGAAAATTCCATATTCTTTCATAAAATCTGGTTCATGATTTAATGCTTCATTAGCCTCTTCATAATATCTTGCCGCTTCTTCAAATTCTTCCAATTCGTTGTAAGCATGAGCCAAGTTCCATTGTGCATATGGATTATCTATTTCTTCCATTCGTTGAAGCGCATCAATTGTTTCTTCAAACATGCCTTCATTCAAGTATAAATTACTTAATGTTAATAAAGTATCATCAATTTTTTCGCCCGTTTCCAAAGCTTTCACTAAGAAATTTTCAGCCTTGGTGAATTCATGCAAACGATAGCTATTTTCTGAAGCAAAATGATAAAAGTCCACTTCGTAAGGGTTAATTTCTAAACCTTCTTCAATGACAGCTTGTGCTTCTTCCAGTAACTCTTCTTCTTGTAAAGCTTGTGCTAAATACAAGTAAACCGCTTGATATTGCGGATTTAAAGCTCTTAATTGTTGTAAATAATAAATGGCTTTCTCATTTTCTGATAATTGCAAATAAACAAAGGCTAATTGGAACAAGCGGTCATCCGTCTGTTCTTCTTCTAACGCTTTTTCAAAATAAACAATCGCTTCTTCAAATTGTCCTTGCATACTCAATGTAGAACCAATCCGTTCAGTCAAGGAAACTTCTGGAAAGTCACTCTTTTGCTGAAGTAACTCTTGGTAAATTTGACGAGCATCTTCAAAACGATCCATTGAAAAATACAATTCAGCTAATGCAAATTGAATTAACTCCTCACCTTTTAGAATTTCAGCAGCTTCTTTTAGTTTTACTTCGCTCACTTCAGGAATTCCTAAGACTTGATATAAGTCTGCTGTAATAATCAAAGCATGCGGATAAGACTCATCATCAGTCGGAATGCTTTCCAATAATTCAAAGGCATCTTCCATTAAATTATTTTCAATCGCAATCTCTGCTAAAGGTAAGTTATAAGAAAGTTCTTTTGGTTGGCGTTCTTTCATCTGTTCAAAGATTACTTTCGCTTCTTCTAAAAATCCTATTGAAAGCAATTCCTCACCCAGTGCAACTAACACTTCATCAGAATCTTCTTTTAAAGCAATATTTAAATTAAGTTGCGCTTCTGCTAAATCTTCTTCATGTAAAGCTTGCAACATTTTTTCACTATACGTCATGTTTAATTACCCTTCAATCTCTAAAATTATTTGTTGATATGTCTCCATAGCTTGTAAAAGCTCTTTTTCGGATATTTTTTGTGTACTTCCTATTGTACCAATTTCTGATAAAATGACCAAATCTGGATACTTATTTTGTAAGATCAAAACATTTTCTAAATATTCAGCTTTTGAAATTTGTTCTGGAAAATAGACAGGGAATCCTAAATACTTGAGCCAAATCAAGAAATTTTTAATATGAAATGTCGATTCAATGATTTGTAAGTTCCAAACTAAGTGTAATAGCATTCCTAAAAAACGTTTCATGTTTTCTGAAAGCATGTGTCCATTTTCGGTTAAGTAAAAGGCTTCTTCAAAAACTTTTCCATAACCTTCAATTTCTTTTGATGAGGCACGATAAAAATCTGTCAATTCTTCTACAAAAGCCATAAATGAAGTGGCTTGCAACTGTTTTTTCGTGGAAAAACTTTTAAAAATTTTTCTCAAAAAAGGATAACTACATACTAAACCTGTACGGATAAAAACTTGTAAATCAACTAATTTCCCTTCTGATTGACCAGCAATAATCGTTTGATCAAGAAATATTTTTTCTGGAAGGTTTAATTCCTTTAAAAGAATTTCAGTCGGACGTTTATAGATATAACGTTCTTCCACTAATGCGGCAGCATAGGCTTGTAAAGAAGTTGGCAATACCCAAAATGTTCCCGAGAGAACCGTTGTTTTTTGTAAAAAACCGGTCAATTGAATCACACCTTCACTACCAAAAGCGACAAATAGAAATTCTTTGGTTGGCGAAAACTTACCTAAAAAATGCAACACATCCATAAATTCTTGTAAATGATTTCCATACAATAAATTACTACAAATATACCAATCGATGGTTTGTGGAGCAAAAACACAATGAATTTTTTCAAAAAAACGATCATAGTATCGCTGGTTAGTCAAAATGATAATATGTTTATTTTTAAATAATTCAGCATTGATACTACTGGATAAAGTTTCGCCATAGATAATTTGTGCTGTATTTTCTTTTTTTGAATAGTCCAGTTGCATTTTCTCCACCTCCACACTACTATCCTCATTATATCACGTTTTTTCATTGAATAATCGACTTAACAGTTCAACTTCCAATTCATCTGTCCAAAAAGAATAGGCATTTCGAGAGACCGATCTGAGCCTCCTTCATGGAGTCTCAAATCTTTCGGCATTCAAACGCAATGTAAGAAAGTAGAAGTTCACTACTTTCAACACAGCGTAATTCATCCTCATCTTTAACTCGTGATGCCTATCTTTTCTCCCAAATGAATTTCCAGTTTAGATAAAGTTTTTTTGAAAAAAGTAGAAACTGCAAGAACAAACGGAGAAATACCAGTGTCATGGGTTTAAGAGCTGAATGAATTACTCTGACTTAGTGCGGGTATAACTCCCGTACTTAGTCAGAGTTTGAACGTCAGCAGGCTAAGAGACTCTGAAAAGAGGCTCGTGCCGATCTCCCTTAACACTGGTACTTTCGGAACTTTGTTTTGGAAGTTTCAGCACGCTTTACAATTTCAGAATTTGGAAATCTTGGATAAAAAAATCCGAACTATCTTGAGCAGTTTTAGCTCTTGATAGTTCGGACGATTTGGTTCATTTGTACTTCTTAACTTAGACCAATAAAGTGAATAAAGATTGATTTTCACTAAGGTTGATATAACTTGGATCAAATTTTTTAATGCGTTCAAAAAGACTTGGTACATCTATCGTAGATTTTGACAAGACTCCTAAAACAACTGGACCTGATCCTCGATTAATTTTTTTCGTATATTCAAAACGAGTAATATCATCATTTGGACCCAAGACCTCACTAACAAATTCTTTCAAAGCCCCAGGACGTTGAGGGAAGTTAATAACAAAATAATTCATCAAGCCTTCATAAATTAATGAACGTTCTTCAATCTCAGCCATACGATTAATATCATTATTCCCACCACTGATGATACAGATCACCGTTTTGCCTTTTATCTCTTCTTTCATTGACTCTAAAGCTGCGACACTCAAAGCACCTGCTGGTTCAGCAACAATTGCTTGTTTGCTGTAGAGTTCTAAAATAGTTGAACAAATTAATCCCTCATCTACAGTCAATAACCGATCTACAAATTTCTTTGCATGTTGATAAGTGATTTGTCCGACTTCTCTAACAGCCGCTCCATCCACAAACTTGTCTAATTGCTCCAAAGCAATTGGGCCATCATTGTCAAACGCCTTTTGCATAGAAGGAGCGCCTGCTGGTTCCACCCCAATAATCTGAGTGATTGGACTAACTTCTTTGGCATACGCACTGACACCACTGATTAAACCTCCACCACCAATCGCGGCAAAGATATAATCTGGTTGATAGCTTTCTTCTTGTGCATCCTTCATCATTTCAACAGCCAAGGTTCCTTGACCGGCGATAATTGATGGATCATCAAAAGGATCGATGAATGCCATCCCTTTAGAACTTGCATAAGCTTTAGCTGCTTTTGCCGAAGCGTCAAACGTATCTCCAACAAGTTCAATGGTGACATTGTCTCCTCCAAAGAAAGCCACTTGAGAGACTTTTTGTTGTGGCGTGGTACTCGGCATAAAGATGACTGCTTGAACATCTATTTCCCGACAAGTGTAGGCAACACCTTGTGCATGATTTCCCGCACTAGCGCAAACCACACCATTGGCTAACTCTTCTTTCGAGCGTTGCTTAATCGCATAATAAGCACCTCTGAGTTTGAAAGAGCGAACCTTTTGTAAATCTTCTCTTTTCAAAAGAATGGTCGCTTGATATTTTTCTGACAAATAACGATCATATTGTAATGGTGTATGAGCAACAGCTGATTTGAGTAGCTGGTATGCTTGTTCGACATCATTTCTTGTTACTAACCCCAAATTACTCACTCCTACGTCTTAGTCGATTGTTTTTACAAATGGCATCATTTTTCTTAATTCAGCACCCACTGATTCGATTGGATGTCCAGCGCGTTCTTCACGCATTCTCTTGAATTCTGGGAAACCATTTTCGTTATCTTTAACAAAGTTATTGGCAAAAGTTCCATTTTGAATATCTGTTAGAACTTCTTTCATATTTGCTTTTGCAACATCAGTAATAACTCGTGGACCAGAAACGTAATCACCATATTCTGCTGTGTTTGAGATAGAGTGACGCATTTTCGCAAAGCCACCTTCATAAATCAAGTCGATGATTAATTTCATTTCATGACAAACTTCGAAGTAAGCTAATTCTGGTTGGTAACCAGCTTCAGTTAATGTTTCAAAACCAGCTTCGATTAAGCTTGTTAATCCACCACATAGAACAGCTTGTTCACCGAACAAATCTGTTTCAGTTTCTTCTTTGAAAGTTGTTTCCAATACACCAACACGAGTTGCACCGATACCTTTAGCATATGAAAGAGCTGTTTCTTTTGCTTTACCAGTTGCATCTTGATAGACAGCAAACAATGCTGGTACGGCAAAACCGTCTGCAAAAGTACGACGAACTAAGTGTCCTGGGCCTTTTGGTGCTACTAAGAATACATCCACGTCTGCTGGTGGTGTAATAACGTCAAAATGAATATTAAAACCATGAGCAAATACTAATGAGTTACCTGCTTCTAAGTTAGGTGCAATTTCATTTTCATATAATTTTCCTTGAATTTCATCCGGAGCTAAAATCATGATTACTTCTGCTTGTTTAGCAGCTTCGTTCACTTCAAACACGTCAAAGCCATCTTCACGGGCAGCTTCTGCTGATTTTCCTTCACGAATACCGATGATAACTTGGTGGCCATTATCTCTTAAATTTTGTGCATGAGCATGTCCTTGAGAACCATAACCCACCACTGCGATTGTTTTTCCTTCTAGTGCATTTTCAACGACTGCGTCATCATAATAAACTTTTACCATAAAAATTTTCCCTCCAAAGTTACTCGATTTATTTTTTTCTATATATTAAAAGCAATTGAATGCGATTAACCTCTTTTTAGTCCGGTTACACCGGTTCTTGCTAGTTGTTTAATTCCATATGGACGTAAAACATCGATAAATGCATCGACTTTGTCATGGGTACCAACGACTTGTACTACGATTGTTTTTTGTGCAACGTCCACAATGTCTGCTCTAAACGGTGCAATAACTGCTTGAATCTCAGAGCGAGTGACAGGAGGTGCGCTGACTTTAATTAAAGCCAACTCCCTTTCAATATGTGGATCTTCAGTAATATCTGAAACTTTTACAACTTCAATTTGCTTATTCAGTTGTTTTGTTACTTGTTCAATTTCTGAAAGCGAGTCAGCATTGATAACAATTGTCATGCGAGAAAGTTCAGATTCCACTGCCCCAACAGATATGCTGTCAATATTTACTTGCCTACGATTCAAAATACTTGTAATTCGACTTAAGACACCTGATTTGTTATAAACCATCGCCATTAAAATTCGTCTCATGCTATTCCACCCCTATCATTTGATCATTCGGAGTTCCAGCTGGAACCATCGGCATTACATGCTCAGAATTAGAAACAATCACTTCAATCAACATTGGTCCTTTATTCTCAAAAGCAGCTTCTAATTCACTATCCAATGTTGTCGGATCTGAAATACGAACGGCATCGACGCCATAAGCTTCAGAAAGTTTAACAAAGTCAGGTTGCCCACTAAAGACCGAAGCGGATCGACGTTCGTTGTGGAATCTTTCTTGCCATTGACGAACCATTCCTAACGAACCATTGTTAATGAGTACAAATTTTACGTTTAACTGATTTTCATTCAGAATAGCAAATTCTTGGTTCGTCATTTGGAAACCACCGTCTCCTACAAATACAACGACTGGTTTATCAGGATAAGCAAACTGTGCGCCAATCCCTGCTGGTATACCATAACCCATTGTTCCCAAACCACCACTGGTAATTAATTGATTCGGGAAATTAAAGGGATAATACTGTGCCACCCACATTTGATGCTGACCGACATCAGTAGATACAAAAGCTTGACCTTTAGTAATCTCTCCCACTTTCTCAATAACACGTTGAGGTTTAATTTCCTCAGAGTTTGTTCGGTCGAAAGTAAATGGATAGTTTTTCTTCCGTTCAAAACATAATTCTACCCACTCTTGATGATCTGTTTCAAATTCTTTGTAAGTGAGCATTTTGTCTAATGCTTTTTTAGCATCCCCTACAATTGGAATATCGGTTGAAATAATCTTACCAATCTCAGCTGGGTCGATATCAATATGCGCAATGACTGCTCCTGTTGCAAATTGAGTCGGACAAGTCGCTAATCGGTCATCAAAACGACTACCAATATTTATTAACAAATCACACTCAGCTAAAGCCATATTTGAAGCAAAGCTACCGTGCATTCCCCCCATACCTAAGAAATAAGGAGAATCGGCTGGTAAAGTACCTAAACCTAATAATGTATTAACCGTTGGTAACTGATACTTTTCAACAAAGGCTTTTAGTTCTTCTGAAGCTTTTGCTGCTGTCACCCCTGCTCCAACTAAGACAAGTGGTTTTTTGGCTTTTTTTAACTGTTCCATCAAACGATTAATTTGAAGTTGTGAAGGGACAGTTGTCGGTTGATAACTTACCAGATTCACTGGTTTTGTTCGGTTCGTATAATTTCCTTCAATAATTGAAATATCTTTTGGTAAATCAATTACGACAGGACCTTTACGTCCAGTTGTTGCAATATGAAAGGCTTCATCAATGATTTTTTCTAATTCATTGACGTCACGTACTTGATAATTATGTTTCGTAATCGGTAAAGTAATTCCTAAAATATCCGCTTCCTGGAAAGCATCTTTACCAATTCCCGGCGTAGCAACTTGTCCGGTGAAAACAACTAACGGTACTGAATCCCCCATTGCATCTGCAATACCTGTTACGACATTTGTTGCTCCCGGTCCACTTGTTACAATTACGATTCCCGGTTTTCCAGTAGCTTTTGCGTAACCCTCTGCTGCGTGAACAGCGCCTTGTTCATGACGAGTTAAAATATTAGGAATTTCCCCATCATATAAAGCATCGTATAAAGGTAATACTGCTCCTCCAGGATAACCAAAGACTAATTCGACTCCATGTTTCTTCAAACATTTTAAAAGTATTCGTGAGCCTGACAACTTTTGAGTGGTTTTCGTCTGTTCTTTTTCCTTCATCGATCTTCCCCCTAGTCTTCTGGTATCCGCATAACTCTATCTGTACGAGTAGACGTGACTAATGCGGTATAACGTGCTAACCAACCAATTTTTGCTTTAAATGCAACTACAGAATAACGTTTTTCTTTCTTTAATAATTCCACATTCAAGAAACGATTTGGTAAATTTGCCCCTCTATTATCATTCTCTTGAACGAGTGCTAATGGAACAACATTAACTGCTGATGAAAGGTGACCAACTGCTAAGTCACTATTTGCACAGCTTGTACGAAACAATTGAATCCTATGTTGAATTTTTCTGACTCGATCGGTTGTGTACAGTAACGTTTTGGCTAGTACATTATCCCTTATTTTTTTGTTTCGATCACTTTCCATGGTGTCACTCCTTGCTTACCTTAGCATATCAATAGTTACTTCATTCGATTTTCTCTGAAAAAAAGAGCATCCTTCTAATAATAGAATGGGATGCTCTTTCGTAAGAATCCCATTCATTAACACAAATAGGACTCAAACAACCGGTTTTTTTGCCGTGTTCTAAGTCCAATTACTTAATAAAATGACTAATAAGTGTTGTGTGTTGTGCATATGAATCGTCTCCCTACGAATAAAAAAAATCTCTTTGAATTTATTGATTTTTTACAATATAACGTTATTCAAATTAAATGTCAACAAGTTTTCTGAATATTTTTTATTTTCCATACAAATAAAAAATACAAAACCTTATACTACTCTGAAAATGATATTAAAATGAAAATTAGTTTTTATCATTGTACATGAAAATTTGATGAATGTTAAGTAAAAGAAACATAATTTTTGTCTGTTTTAGTTTTTCTTTACTATCCACAGCAAACTCGACGCTTCACAGTGAGCGAGGCTTGCTTAGGTCAGCCTCGCTCTTCGTTATGCTGAAGGTTGAGCGACTGACGTTACCTATTGAACACACTTCTGTAATTATTCTGTACGTAATCATCTATTTAACCTACAGAAATTTTGACATCTATTTAGGTCTAGCGTAACGGAACAACGAAGACTGCGCTGTCACCGTGAAAAGGAGTCAATGTGAATTGTTTTGAATCACTACGATTGGCTTGCGTAGCAAAACAGAGTAGATGATGAAAAATACCTACTTGGTACTGTCACTTAACGCAGCGATTAGTGACAGTTTGAAGCTTAACAGACTGGAGACTACAGGCTCAAGTTGGTCCCACAGTCGACAAAAGCAGTCTTCGTTGTGTAGTGTAGCGAACGGACTAAAAAATAACTGTGAATGGACACATTTTTTTGGGATAGATGTCATGTAAGTTTAAAACAATTATGCCCTTAATAATCAACCTTTAAATAACTCTTGAAGTAACTCTCCTGTCTGAGAAACCCCTTTGTCATTTAGGCTTTTAACAATTAAGCTTCCAATGACTACGCCATCGCAATATTGGTTAAAAGTTTGTACGTGTTCTGAAGTAGATACTCCGAAACCTGCTAAGACAGGAATTGGACTTACTTTGGTGATTTGCTGTAAATGATCATATAATTTGTCTTGGTATTGGCGATTAATGCCGGTGGTTCCATTAATGGTTACTGCATAAATGAATCCTTCTGCTTCTGTCACTAATTCAGTAATTCGTTCTGGAGAACTAGTTAAAGTGACAAGTTGAATAAAAGCAATGTCGCTCTCTTTAGCAGAATCCATAAATAACTCACGATGTTCGTAGGGTAAATCAGGAATAATTACACCTTTAACATCCGTTTTACTCAAATCTTCTACTAATTTTTCTATCCCATAATGAAAGAATGAATTTGCATAACCCATCAAAATCAAAGGTACTGGTGAATGAATTTCTTGTAAAACCGTCACAATTTTTTTCAAAGTAGTGCCTGCTTTTCGAGAAAGAATACCTGCTTCTTGGATAACTGGTCCATCCGCTACAGGATCAGAAAACGGTACACCAAGCTCAATTGCGTTCGCACCATTTTCTGCTAACATAATGACTTCTTCTTCCAATCGATCTAACCCCTTCGCTCCAGCCATAATATAAGGAATAAACAACTTTTTGTCTTGATCTTTTTGTTGTTGTAAGACTTTTGTTAATGACTTCATGCTTTATCCCCCATTTCTTTGACTTGCTGAACGTCTTTATCTCCTCGACCTGAAAGACAAATTAAGATACTTTCTTCTTTTGCCATCTCAGGCGCTAGTTTCATGGCATAGGCAATCGCATGAGAACTTTCTAGTGCAGGAATAATGCCTTCTGTCCGTGACAATAAGTGGAAGGCTTCCAAGGCTTCTTCATCCGTGATTGTTTTATATTCAGCTCTACCAGAAGTATATAGATGAGAATGCTCTGGACCAATTCCTGGGTAGTCTAAACCGGCTGAAATTGAAAAAGCTTCTAAAACTTGACCGTCATCATCCTGTAATAAGTGCATCTTACTGCCGTGTAAAACACCGACTTCACCTTTAGTGATGGATGCGGCATGTTCTTCCGTATCCAAACCTCTTCCAGCAGCTTCTACCCCGATTAATTTTACAGGATCATTAATAAATGGATGGAACAGTCCAATCGAATTACTTCCGCCACCCACACAAGCTAAGGCAACTTCAGGTAATTGTCCTTCGACAGCTAAAAACTGTTCTTTTGCTTCATTGCCTATGACACTTTGAAAGTCACGAACAATTTCAGGAAATGGATGAGGACCCAGTGCTGAACCCAAAACATAATGGGTATCTTCAACTGTTGCTACCCAATATCTTAAAGCTTCATTAACCGCATCTTTTAACGTTCGACTACCAGAAGTCACGCTCACCACTTTGGCACCTAGCAATTCCATGCGAAACACATTTAGTTCTTGTCGCTTCACATCAACCTCTCCCATGAAAATAATACATTCCATGCCGAACAATGCCGCAGCAGTAGCAGTGGCAACACCGTGTTGCCCAGCTCCTGTTTCAGCTACAATCTTATTTTTACCCATTCGTTTAGCTAATAAGACTTGACCGATCGCATTGTTAATTTTATGAGCACCAGTATGATTTAGGTCTTCTCTTTTTAAATAAATTTTCGCACCATTTAAATGCTTAGTTAAGTTTTCAGCAAAATACAAAGGCGTTTCTCTTCCTACGTATTGCTTCAAATAGTAATCAAGTGTTTCTTGAAATTCTGGATCTTTTTTGGCTGCTTCATAAATTAGTGTTAGTTCTTTGACTGCATACATCAAAGTTTCGGGAACAAATTGTCCACCAAAATCACCGTAGAAGCCTTTATTATTTGGTTGTTGATACATAGTCAAACTCCTTTACTTGATGAATAAATTGTCGAATTTTCGTTAAATCTTTTTTACCATCAGTTTCCACACCGCTAGAAACATCTACTGCATAAGGTTGAAAATAAGCTAATGCTTCTTTGACTTTTTCAGGGGTCAAACCACCTGCGATAAAAAGTTTTTCCTTGGGCAAACGCGCTACTTCCACTTCCTGCCAAGCAAAGGTTTCTCCATTCCCACCATAATATTTTTTTGGTGGCGCATCTAATAACAGAAAATCAGCAGTGGTTTGATAATTAATACTCCCTTTAACACTCTTTGCTTGAATAGAGGGTCTAGGTAGGTTAAATTTGGGAAATTCTCCATGAACTTGAATGAAATCAATCCCAGCAATCTCAACAGCTTTTTGAATTTGTTCTTTTGTGGGAGAAACAAAAACGCCAACTTTTTTGATTTCGGAAGGAAGATTTTTAGTCATTTGATAGACCTTTTCTGGCGTCACTTCTCGCTTACTTTTAGCAAACACAAAGCCGATAAAATCAGGTTGCAATTTAGCCACTTCCTCAACCATTTGTTGATCTATCAAACCACAAATTTTTACTTTGGTCATTTTCGTGCCACTCGTAACTCTTTAATTTTTTCCACTGGATTTCCAGATCGCATCAGTGTTTCTCCCACCAAAATCACCTGATAGTCCTTTGCCACACGAGCTGCATCTTCTCCAGTGACAAAACCTGATTCACTAATATATATCCTTTGATCGTCCTTTTGCGCTAAATCTAAACTGGTTTGAATATCGACTTGAAAGGTTTTAAGGTTCCGGTTATTGACACCAATCACCTTAGCTCCTATTTGTTTTGCTTTTTCCATTTCTTCTGCATTATGAGTTTCTACCAATACTTCAAGATCCAAACCTAATGCTTGTTGATGCAAACTGGCTAATTTTTCAAAAGGCAAAGCTGCAACAATCAATAACACGATACTCGCGCCGGCATTTTTAGCCCGAACCAATTGTTTTTCACTAATAATAAAATCTTTGCATAAAACTGGAACAGACACTTCCTTGGCAATTTGTTCTAAATCAGTGATATTGCCTTTGAAAAAAACTTCATCTGTTAAAACAGAAATCGCAGAAACACCTGCTTCTTGATACGCTTTGGCTTGAGCGATGATATCTACTTGACTATTAATTTCTCCTTTTGAGGGAGAAGCCCGTTTGATTTCGCCGATGACATGCAATTTCTCCGGTTGGTCTTTTACTTTCTGAAAAAAAGGTAAGCTTTTTTCTAGATTTTTACGCGTATCATCAGGAAGTTCCTCTACTTCTTTTCTTTTTTCAATTAAAATTTTCTCTAAGAAATCCATTCGACTACTCCTTCTTTTTGCTTGTCATGCTTTTTGTTGAGCTACTAGCTGAGTCAATTTGTCACGAGCTGCTCCCGAAGCAATAATTTGTCTGGCTAGCTCTACCCCTTCTGGAATCGATGACACTTTCCCATTGGCGAAAAATCCCAAACCAGCATTTAATAAAATTGTATCTAAGAAAGCAGAAGACTGATTTTCCAATACTGAAACTAAAATATCCGCATTGTATTTAGCATCGCCGCCAACAATTGCTTCTAAAGGATATTCTTTCAAGCCAACATCTGCAGGTGATAAACAATATTCTTGAACGCTTCCTTTTTCTAAAAGCGCAAAGCGGGTTTCTCCCGTTAGATTGGCCTCATCCATGCCAAATGCTCCGTGAACCACCACTGCTCTTTTTCTACCTAGTTTTCCTAAGGTTTCCGCAGTTTCATTTAGTAGATGACCAGCAAAAGTTCCCATTAATTGTGTTTCTAAGGAAACCGGATTGGTCAAAGGACCAATTAGATTTAAAATCGTTGGTGTTGCTAAATCGCTACGTACACTACTGACAAAACGCATGGATGGATGCATGGCTTGAGCGAATAAGAACGCAATCCCAATTTCATTTAATTGGTGAGCAATTTGCTCTGGGGAAGTGCTTAACTGAATTCCCAACACCTCTAAAACATCCGCACTACCTGATTGACTAGAAATACTGCGATTGCCATGCTTAGCCATTGGAATACCTCCAGCAGCCAGTACAAAAGCCGCCGTTGTACTGATGTTAAAACTATTTGAATGATCGCCACCCGTACCACAATTATCCATGGCATTCAGCGGTGCGTTCGCAATTTTCACTGCATTTTGTTGCATCACTTGAGCAATAGCTGCCATTTCAATCGAGGTGATTCCATTCATTTTTAAAGCAATTAAAGCTGCCGCAATTTGCGTTTCTTTCAAATTCCCTGAAAACATAAGCTCGGCTAATTGAGTCATTTCTTCTTGTGTTAAATGCTTGGCTTGATATAGTTTTTCAAAAATGTCTTTCATTCATTTTCCTCCACTACTTCTAAAAAGGCATCAATCATCTTTTGACCCTCGATTGTTCCGATTGATTCAGGATGAAATTGTAAACCAAAAATCGGAAAATCTTGATGTTTAATAGCCATAATTTCATCGTCAGCATAACCATAAATATCAAAGCTATCTGGTAAAGTTTCCGGTTCTATAATTAATGAGTGGTAACGCATAATTGCTGTATTGCCACTGACTTCTTGAAAAAGACCTTCTTGTTGATGCACTAATTGTGAAACTTTTCCATGCATGACTTTTGAAGCAATACTAATCTTTCCACCAAAAACTTCACCGATTGCTTGATGCCCCAAACAAATTCCTAGCATTGGCTTTTCTTGGTAATACCGTTCAATAATTTCTTCCATCAAACCCGCTTCACTAGGTCTACCTGGACCAGGTGAAAAAACAATCGCCGAAGCTTTCTCAGCAGTTTCCATCAAGTCAGGATGATCATTTCGTAAAACAATCAATTCTTCTGGAAATTGATGTGCCAAATTATAAGTAAATGAATCATAATTATCTACAAGTAAAATCATTTTCCCACCTCCAAAAGAGCTTTGGCTTTTTGTAACGTCTCAAAATATTCAGATTCTGGATCAGAGTCGGCTACAATCCCTGCACCCGCTTGAATATAGGCAAAACCATCTTTTATTAACATTGTTCGAATGGCAATTGCAAAATCCACTTGGTTGTCCATTGAATAATAACCAACTGCTCCGGCGTATAAACCCCTTTTAACTGGCTCTAATTCGTAAATTCGTTTCATTGCTCTAATTTTTGGTGCCCCACTTACCGTACCTGCTGGCAAAGTAGCTTTTAAAGCATCCATTGGTGTGAGTCCTTCTTTTAACTCTCCTGTAACCAAAGAAACAATATGCATGACATAACGATACTTCTCAATCATCATATAGATCGGTAATCGAACACTGCCTTTCTTAGCAATCTGACCAATGTCGTTACGACCTAAGTCAATCAACATCATGTGTTCTGCCCGTTCTTTTTCATCTGCAAGTAATTCTTCCGCTAAAGCTACATCTTCTTCAATTGTTTCTCCTCGTCTTCTGGTTCCAGCAATCGGATTGGTTGTGACTACACCATTTTTGACACTGACTAAACTTTCTGGTGAACAACCGATCACTTGCATTTCACCAAAATGTAAATAGTACATATAAGAAGAAGGATTCGATAAGCGTAAATAGCGATAATACTCAAACGAATCTAAAGTTAATTTCGCCTTTAACCTTTGGGATAAAACAATTTGAAACAAATCTCCCTCACGAATCAACTCTTTGGCTTTTCTTACTCGATTTTCAAATTCTTCTTGGCTAACATTACTTTCATATTCCAGCTCGACTGTTTTTTTCTCGATTAATTCATTAGGAGAAGGTGTTTGCAGGTAGGCAATAATTTTCGATACTCTGGCTTCTAATTCAACTTCTGTTTGCTGACTGTAAGCATTTGAATGAACAATCGAAACAGTTTCCGTGCGATGATCATAAACGACAAATAGTTCAAAGACATAAAAATAAATATCTGGAACATTCAATTCATCTTTAGGAATTTCTCCAATATCCTCATAACATGCTGCAACATCGTAACCAACGTAACCAATTGCCCCGCCCTGAAAAGGAATTTCTGGAATCAATTCTTCTTCATGGATAATATGTTTTTCAAATTCTTTCAGCGGATCATCACAAGAAAATTGTTGGTGATTGACTGAAAAAATGCCCTCTTGATAACGGATTTCTTTTGCAGGATCAATGGCAATAATTGAATATCTTGCGCCTTCTTCTCCTTCACGAGAATTACTTTCTAATAAAAATTTCTTTTCTTCTTGAATGCGTAAAAAAATCGATACAGGCGTTAAATAATCTCCTTGTAGTTGTCGAATAATTTTCATTTTCTTGTTCCTTTCTTTTTCTAAAGGTTTTGATGGAAAATAAAAAAAGCCCTCAGACTCGTAAATACGAATCTGAGGGCGAGTATCTCACGGTGCCACCTCATTTTAATTAGAGTAGTCTAAATAGAACTTTTTCTAATTATCTCTATCAATCGTCCATCAACGATCTTTCTCTGTAACGGGAGTACCCGGAAACACCTACTTCGCTTTCAATGTTTCAGCCCAAAAGCCCATTCACTAATTCTAACTTACTGACTTCCACCAACCGTCAGCTCCCTGGAAAGTATTGAAAAAGTTACTCTTCTTTTGTTTGCTTAATATTTAAACAGAATATTACTCTACTCCTAAAAGAATGTCAAACCTTTTTGTCTAAAAAGTCAGAATATTTCAAATTTTACGTTACTATTTACAGCAGAATTGACGCTTCGCTGCGAGAGAGTCTTGCTTAGGTCAGCTCGGAACCACTCCAAGCCTGTAGTCTTGGAGCTTTCAAGCTTCACAGTCACAGTAATCAATCAATTGGCAACTGTGCCTGGTTCACATTGAATTCTTGTCGTAGCGACAACGCAATCCTATCTCTTCGTTACGCTAAAAATTGATCGACGGGTATGATTTATTATACTTATTCCTGTAATTATTTTCTCTGCATCACTAAACATATAAATTTTTTTGACATCTAGCTAGCATAACGAAACACCGAAAGCTTCGCCGTCACCGTGAAAGAGGAGCCAATGTGAACTACTGTAACTTAGCGCTTATGCGATTAGTTACAGTTTGAAGCTTGGCAGACTGGAGACTACTGGCTCTAGTTGGTCCCACGGTCGACAAGAGCAGACTTCTTTGTGGAGTGGATTCTAAAACGTCCATTCTAAATAATATTCCATCAATGATTGAAAAATTGGAGAGATTTTTATAGGGTATAATCTTCATCGCGGATGTAGCCTTCGATGACGATATTGGTATCACCAATTAGGTTTAGTTCTTCGGCTAAGACTTCTACTTTCAAGATACCACCTAAAACGTGAAGACTAACAGGATTGTCTTTAATTAAGTTTCGTTGGTGCAATATATACGCAGTTGATCCAGAGCCTGTTCCACAAGCTAAGGTGAAGTCTTCTACGCCTCGTTCAAAAGTACGCACAACGATTTCATTATTTTTAATATCGTAAAAATTGACATTGGCACCTTTTGGTAATTTATCCCAGAAACGCAAGGCTTTTGCCAAATTACGAATAGATGCTAAATCCGTTTCCTCTAAATTTGGGTAGTGCACAACTAAATGTGGGATACCAGGATTACCTAATTCAACATAGTCTACCGTTAATTCTGGTGCATCCGAAAACTCACCATCTAGTTCAACTGTGGTTGGTTGATTTAATTGAACTTTATATAATCTTTCATCTAGACGCCAAGCAGCAACGTCTCCAGCTAAAGTTTCAATCACCATCTGTTCTTTGGCAATACCATTTTCATAAGCGTAACGAGCAATACATCGCGCGCCATTTCCACACATTTCTGCTTCTGTTCCGTCCGCATTATAAAATCTCATGCGAAAGTCTCCTTGATTTTCTGGAAAATCAACTGCCATTACAGCATCTGATCCAACTGAAATTCGATGTTGGCAAACTCTTTTTGCCAAATCAGACAATTCTTCGCCAGATAGTTTTAATTCCATATTGTTTAAGACAATAAAATCATTACCTGTTCCTTGCATTTTATAAAAAGGGATTTTCATTTACTTTACCTCACTTAGTTTAATCGGTTGACGACTCATTTAAAGCCTCTATCAGTTGAATGTAACATTCAATCCCACCCAAAAGATTCTTCTCATCGAACTGCATTTTATTGTTGTGTAATGGATAAGTGTAGCCCTTTTCTTCATTGCGTGTCCCTACAAAGAAAAACATACCGGGAACCACTTGTTGAAACATCGAAAAATCCTCTGCTAACATATAAGGAGGTGTTTCTAGATAAGCTTTATCAGCAATTTTTTCCAAAGCTAGGACCATTTCAGGATTATTGTCCACAACGCGATACATATGATTAAAAATAACTTCGGCTTCACATCCGTAACCTTTAGCAATTTCTGTCGCAAGTAGTGTGATTCTTTCCGTCAATGTATCATAAACACTATCGTCAAAAGCGCGCATTGTGCCTGAAATATTGACATTGCTGGCAATAATATTCATCGCTTCTCCACCAGTAATTTTTCCGAAAGTCAAAACTGCATTTTCCATAGGGCTGATATTTCTAGAAATAATACTATGCAAACCTTGAATAATCGCTGAGGCGGCTAAAATAGCATCCGCCCCTTGATGTGGTTGGGCACCATGAGAACCTTTACCTTTCACTAGAATCGTCACTTCACCATTACGAGCCATCATCGCTCCTGGGCGACAAGCAATTACACCTTCTGGAAAATCAGGAAAAACATGTAATCCAACAATTTGTTCAATTTCAAATTGTTGAATTAAGCCTGCATCAATCATCAACTGAGCGCCACCAGGACCTTCTTCAGCTGGTTGGAAAATTAAAACAATCTTTCCACGAATCACTTCTGGATGTTCACTTAAATATTTCGCAAAACCTAACATGGTTGCCATATGACCATCATGACCACACGCATGCATTTTACCTAGTGTTTTAGAAGCAAAATCCAACCCTGTTTCTTCGGTCACTGGTAAAGCATCGATGTCTGTTCTAAAGCCTAATGTTTTACCCGGTTTTTCTCCTTGAAAAACTGCCACCGTTCCAGTTTCAATAAAAGGATAAATTTCTTTCACTCCAAAAGAGCTTAATTTTTCTCTAATATACTGAGCCGTTTGAAATTCTTCCAGTCCTAACTCAGGAATTTGGTGCAATTCTCTACGATATTTTGTTACATTATCTAACAATCCGAACACTTCAGATGATATTTTCATTAAAAGTCACTTCTTTCTTCCTCATAAAATTCAAGCTTTTCAGTAAAAAAACTTTGATATATCCAAATAGTATAGTATATAATTTCATTATGCTACAAAAAATGTCTGGATTTCCATATTTTTTTGCAGTTTGATAAATTTAAAAATAAAAATGTTAGCATTTTTGACATACTTATTTTTAACCAAAAAATAAACTAGAAAGAGGAATGTCAATGTCAGATTTACAGTTTTCAGATCCGTATCAGTTAGCAAAATACATTAAAGATGCGACCAAACAGACTCCTGTGAAAGCCTATATTAACGGCGATCTATCGAATATTTCCAGTGATAAAGTGAAAATTTTTGGGAATGTTGTGATTGGTGATACAGAAGAAATTATAGCTTTTTTAAATGAACACAAGGATGTCATTGATGATTATTATTTAGAAAATGATCGTAGAAACTCTGCCGTTCCTCTTTTGGATATTACAAAAGTAGATGCTCGTATCGAACCTGGTGCTTTTATCCGTGATCAAGCAATTATTCAAAAAAATGCGGTAATCATGATGGGTGCGGTCATTAATATCGGTGCCGTTATTGGCGAAGAAACCATGATTGACATGGGTGCTATTCTTGGTGCCAGAGCGACTGTTGGAAAACGCGCGCATATCGGAGCGGGTGCCGTCTTGGCCGGTGTTCTAGAACCACCTTCAGCAAGTCCCGTTATCATTGAAGACAACGTATTAATTGGTGCCAATGCTGTTGTTTTAGAAGGCGTTCGTGTCGGTGAAGGTGCGGTTGTTGCCGCAGGTTCCGTTGTTACAGAAGATGTGCCTGCAAATACAGTTGTTGCTGGTTCTCCTGCAAGAGTCATCAAAACAAAAGATGATAAAACAATTTCTAAAACTGAATTTTTAGATGATTTAAGAGGTTAGATAGTTTTTTAGAAGATGAGACAGTTTGCTGTTTCGTCTTCTTTTTTTACGCTATTTATCTAAAAAAAGCTAACGCAAGATTCACGTTAGCTTCATACATTATTATTAGTTCAAATCAACAGATTTCTACTCTTCTTTTTTCCAAAAATCGGTAATCGCACCTTTGGATGAGCTAGAAACAATATGGGCATACTTCCCAAGTGCACCACGAGAAAGCAATGGTGGAATTACTACTTCTGCTTGTCTACGAGCTAATTCTTCGTCAGACACCTTCATAGTAAGTTCTTTGGTATCTTGGTCCACCACAACAGTGTCTCCTGTTTGTAACAAGGAGATTGGGCCACCGTCTTGGGCTTCTGGCGCAATGTGTCCAACAACTAGTCCATAAGTACCACCAGAAAAACGTCCGTCTGTTAGTAAGGCAACTGTTTCTCCTTGCCCTTTTCCAACAATCATACTTGAAAGAGACAACATTTCTGGCATTCCTGGTCCACCTTTTGGACCTACATAACGAACAACAACAACGTCGCCATCCACAATTTCATCGGCTAAAACGGCGTTAATCGCTTCTTCTTCTGTGTTAAATACTTTCGCAGGACCTTCATGACGACGCACTTTTACACCAGATACTTTGGCTACTGCACCATCAGGAGCTAAATTGCCTCGTAAAACAATCAATGGACCATCTTTACGTTTTGGATTTTCTAAAGGCATGATTACTTTTTGACCTTCTTTTAATGAAGGAACATCTGCCAAGTTTTCTGCAATTGTTTTACCAGTAACAGTCAAGCAATCACCATGAATAAAGCCATTTTCATACAAATATTTCATGACAGCTGGTACGCCACCTACTTCATATAGATCTTGGAAGACATACTGACCACTTGGTTTCAAATCTGCTAAATGTGGTACTTTTTCTTGGAAATCATTAAAGTCATCCAGAGTTAAATCAACATTCGCTGCATGAGCCATTGCCATTAAATGTAAAATCGCATTAGTTGAACCACCTAAAGCCATAACAACTGTAATAGCATTTTCAAAGGCTTTACGAGTCATAATATCTTTTGGAAAAATTCGTTTTTCTAATAGATTTAAGACTGCTTCACCTGCAGCTTCAACATCGCGCAATTTTTCTTCTGTAATCGCTGGATGAGAAGATGATCCTGGCAAACTCATACCCATTGCTTCAATGGCAGATGCCATCGTGTTGGCCGTGTACATTCCTCCACAACCTCCAGGTCCAGGACAGGCATTACATTCAATTCGACGTACTTCTTCTTCGGTCATATCATTATGATTCCATTTTCCAATCGCTTCAAAAACTGAAACCAAATCAATATCTTTTCCATCTAATTTTCCTGGCGCAATAGTTCCACCATAAACAAAAATTGACGGGATTTCTGTATTCGCAATTGCAATCATACATCCTGGCATATTTTTATCACAACCACCAATTGCCACAAAAGCATCACAGTTATGACCACCGATTGCTGTTTCCACAGAGTCGGCAATAATATCACGAGAAGGTAAAGAATAACGCATGCCTGGAGTTCCCATCGCAATCCCATCCGCAACGGTAATTGTACCGAATTGCACTGGCCATCCACCTGCAGTAATTACGCCTTCTCTCGCTAATCTTCCTAAATCGTGTAGGTGAATATTACAAGGGGTATTTTCTGCCCAAGTACTAATAACACCAATAATTGGTTTTTTGAATTCCTCATCCCCCATTCCCGTTGCTCTTAACATCGCACGGTTTGGTGATTTTACCACGCTATCATATGCATTACTTCGAATTCGAATATCTTTAGGTTTATCCGTCATTTTAAAAACTCCTTTCGAGTAAAAACTTCCTCATATGTCATTTTAACAGAATTATTAGATTTTTCTAGCAATTAGATGAAAGAAACCTAAAATAATTTTCTTGCCAAAAATCAAATTTCGTGGAAAAATAGACAAGAACTTGATTTTTAATAGTGAAAGGACAGAAACATTATGCGAGAAGATATTAAAATAAATCCACAAGCTGCCGCAATTAGCGAGCAACTTATTGAAAAATTACAAACAATTTATGACCCAGAGATTGGCTTAGATATTTATAATTTAGGTTTTATTTATGAAATCAATTTAGACGATCAAGGTTTTTGTGAAATTGTCATTACCTTTACCGGTATTGGTTGCGAATGTATTGAAGCCGTTCCACAACAAATTAAAGAGGGACTAGAAGAAATTGATGAAATTAAAGAAGTTGAAGTCAAAATTGTTTGGTCACCTGCTTGGAAAATGACTCGCATTAGCCGCTTTGGTCGAATTACTTTAGGCATCAATCCTAAATAGTTTAACTTTTTAACTCAATAAAAATATCCGAGCAAGAGGCGACTCCTAATCTCTAGTTGGACTACATTGAAAGTCTAATTAGAATTAAGGAAAATCATTCGATCTTGTTCGGATATTTTTTATTTAAAGATTTTATTGATCAAATTGTGCTTGGTACAAGTCTGCATAAACACCTCGTTTTAGCAGCAATTCTTCATGAGTTCCTTGTTCAGCAATATTCCCATTTTGAATGACCAGAATGACATCTGCATGACGAATAGTCGATAAGCGATGGGCAATTACAAAAGAAGTTTTTCCTTTCATCAAACGAGTCATAGCCTCCTGAATTAAAACCTCTGTTTGCGTGTCAACGTTTGAAGTGGCTTCATCTAAAATTAATAAATCAGCATCTAACAACATCGCACGAGCAATCGTCAACAATTGTTTTTGTCCTTGAGAAATTCCTCCACCATCCTCAGAAATTACGGTATCGTAACCATCTGACAACCTCATAATAAATTCATGAATATGGGCAGCTTTAGCGGCATTCTGTACATCTTCTAGTGTGGCATTCTCATTTCCATAAGCCAAATTTTCAAAAATAGAGCCTGTAAACAACCAAGTATCTTGTAATACCATTGCGTAACTTTGTCGTAAACTTTTTCTAGTCGCTTTTCTGATATCATGACCATCCAATTTGATTGTGCCACTATCTACATCATAAAAACGCATCAAAAGATTAACAATCGTGGTTTTTCCAGCACCTGTTGGACCTACAATTGCCACTAATTCTCCCGGTGCTACTTTTAAATTAAAGTCTTGAATGATTGGGCGATCTTTTTGATAACCAAAACTAACATCCGTCAATTCCACAAATCCAGAAACCTCAGTAAACTCAAACGCATCTTCAATATCCGCCACTTCCGATGGTTCGTCTAACAATCGAAAAATTCGTTCAGCCGCTGCCAAGGCAGACTGTAATTCACTAAAAATATTCGCCAATTCATTGATAGGTCCTGAAAATCTTCGAGAATATAGTACAAAGGAAGAGACATTCCCTAAGGTCATTTGTCCAAATAAAAATAGTAAGGCACCAAAAACGCTGATTAAGGATAGAGAAATATTATTGATAAAGTTGATAGAAGGTCCCGTCATACTTCCATAATATTCTGCTTGATAGTAGGCATCTACCGCCTCGTGGTTTTTTTCATCAAAACGTTCAATAATTGGTTCTTCTTGATTATAAATTTTTATCGTTTGTTGGCCAGAGATAATTTCTTCCACAAAACCATTTAATTCGCCTAGTTTTCTAGAACGTCGACTGAATAAAGGTTGAAATTTTCCCATTAAATAGCGGGTCAAAAAAATCGAGGCTGGAACTGTTACAACAAAAACTAAGACTAAGGTCGGTGAAATAAGTAACATCATGGTAAAAGAACCCACAATCGTAATCAAACTACTTAGAATTTGAATCGTATCACTCGCCAATGACGTATTAATTGTATCCACATCATAGCTGATTCGACTGATAATATCCCCTGTTTGAACACGGTCAAAAAAGCCTACAGGTAATTCGGTAATCTTATCAAAAATATCTTTACGCATAGCTTGAACAACTTTTTGACTTAAACGAATCATTAATAATGAAATCAAATAACTTAATACCGAGGCACTCAGATAAAATGCGAGCATCAAGCCACAGTAATAAAAAACCGTGCTAAAATCTACTCTACCTTCTCCTGGTTGAATGGCATCAATAGCAAAACCAGATAAAAGCGGTCCTACTAAGGAGAAAAAGTTACTAGCAATTATTAAAAATGCCGCTAAAAACAAAAGCCATTTTGATTTATATAAATACTGCCACAAACGACGTAAAGTTTTTAAACGATTCTTCGGTTTTTCAGCTACTTTTCTATTCTGCAAGTTGTTCACCTCCTGTTTGTGCTTGATAAATCGCCTGATACGTCTGATTATTTTCGAGTAAATAGTCGTGATTGCCTAAACCACTGATTCGACCGTTTTCCAAAACTAAGATTTTATCTGCATGCTGAATCGAACTAATCCGTTGAGCAATTAAAATCGTCGTCGTTATTTGGAACTGATCTCTTAACACTTGCCTTAAATTAGCATCCGTTTTATAGTCTAAGGCACTTGCAGAATCATCTAAGACTAAAATTTCAGGTTCACCAGCTAAAGCACGGGAAAGTAAGACCCTTTGCTTTTGGCCCCCACTAAGATTACTGCCTTTAGTATGAAGTTCATAAGCTAAACGTTCCGGTAACTGATCGATAAATTCTTTTGCCTGAGCTCTCGAAGCGGCTTCATCAATCTCTTCTTCTGAAAATTCTCGCCCGAAATCAATATTCTCTCTCACCGTATCCGCAAATAAAAAATCTCTTTGTAAAACAATACCAAATAACTGATGAAGTTTCGTTGAATCAATTGAGCGAATATCTCTACCATTAATTCGGATCTGACCCGTCTGAGCATCATAGAGCCGTAGCAACAATTTAACAATCGTTGATTTTCCACTTCCGGTGGCACCGATAATTCCCAATGTCTCCCCTTCCTTAAGAGAAAAATTGATATCCTCAACGACTCTTCCTCCAGTTGGGTAATGGAAAGAGACATGATCAAAAACAACATGGGCCTCTTCTTTTTGAATCGGAAGATCCAAAATTTGCATATCTTCTGATAAAGCTAACACTTCGTCAATTCGATCTGCAGAAGCCACTCCTCGCGAAATAATTACAAAAATACGAGTGATACTCAACATTGCATTTAGAATGATTGTAAAGTAAGACAAAAAGGCAATAATCACCCCTGGTTGAGTCAGCCCTGCATTGACACGAAAGGCACTAACCACAATCACTAAAGTTAATCCTGTATTTAAAAATAAATCCATTAAAGGTGGTGTAGCTGCCATCGTTCGATTCGCTTTTAATTCAGCATCGACAACCTTCTCATTGACCTTTCTAAAACGTTCCTTTTCATAACTGGCTTTTGAAAGAGCTTTAATTACCCGAGCACCCGTAATATTTTCTCTGACCGTTCTGACTAGCACATCTACTTGCTGTTGCAATTTAGTAAACAAAGGAATCCCTTTTTTGGAAATACTAATAGCAGCAATTACAGTAAAAGGCATGACACCAATTAAAACCAAAGTTAATATAGGGTCCAAAGTCGTGGTAATTAAGATACCGCCTAACAACAAAATCGGTGCACGAATACCAATCCGTTGCAACATACCCACGGTTCGATGAATATTATATGTATCCGTCGTTAATCGTGCAACCAAAGACGGTACACCAATCTTATCCATTTGAGGAATCGATAAATAAGAGACTTTCGCAAACAAATCATGTCTGACATTCCCAGTCAAATCCCGAGCCACGCTAGAAGCCATACGATTGGCGATAATATTAGTGAGGACCGCAAAAATCGAACAAATAATCATCACGCCTCCCCATAAAAAGATATTCCGAACACTTTTAGTAGGAATCACGCTATCAATAATAAAGGCTAAAATCCAAGGAAGTAATAAGTCCATAATTGTTCCAATAAATTTGATACTGACTCCTACAGACATCCTTTTGGTAAAAGGACGTAAATAGTTTTTCAATAAGTTCAAGTCTAATCCTCTTCTTTCTCTAATAAATTTTGTGAGTTTTCTTTTAATTTCTCCAAATTTTTAATCAATTTTTGTTGTTCCTCTAAAGAAAATCCAGTTAATACCTGCTCATTCCATTTCAACAAAATATCACTAATCACCCCAAACATTTCTGTTGCCTTTTCTGTGGGATAAATCAGCATTTTACGCGCGTCTTGTTCACTACTCTTTCTAAATACGTATCCTCTGTCTTCCAAAATAACCAGTTGTCTAGCAACATTGCTTTTGTTAACAAAAATAATCTTAGCCAATTCATCCTGACTAATACCTGGATTACGACAAATATTTAGAATATAGGTGTGATGCATCGGACCCAGTCCATATTTTTTTAATTCCTTTTCTCGATACAAAGTTGCTAGTCGAGCAACATGATTAATCGAACGTATAATTGATTCCATAATTTTCTCCTAAAAAAATTGATATATTTAGTATAAAGAAAATTAGTTGCACACGCAACTAATTGGATAAAAAGAAAGTGACCATCGCCAAAACAGTCACTTTTGAACACGTATTAATATTTTGACATCCCCTGATTCTTAATATAATCTAACATCTTTAACCTTCCAGGATGGGTATAACTACTCCAGTTAGCAATCATTTTCTCAAAAGTATCAATACGTTGATTGGTTTCCCTCGCACTATAATACTCCGTCACTGTTTCATTATACGTTGTTAATTGATCAGATATATTTTTCCATTCAGGATACTCATTTTCAAAATGTATTAATTCTTTGGGCATTCGTGGTTTCAACTGTGGTTCTTGATCTGGATAACCTAAAGCTATTCCTAATACTGGCACAACCAATTCAGGAAGATCCAACAAATCAACTAACTCTTCCACTTGATTCAGAATACTCCCCAACAAAACAGCCCCAATTCCCAAACTCTCTGCAGCAATCACCACATTTTGTGCCGCTAAAATCGCATCCGTTGCTCCAACAAAAAATTTATCAAAGGAAGAAAACACCTCCGTATCTCCCTCTAATTCCGAAACAATTGCCGCATTTCGCGCTTGATCAGAAAGCATGATAAATAAATGATCCGCTTCCGCAATATAAGCTTGTTTCCCAATTTCTGCGATTTTTCGTTTTTTATCCAAATCCGTCACGCTAATCATTGAATAAGACTGGGCATAATTACTCGTGGCTGTCTGTTGAGCAACATCCACTAAAGTTGAAATAATCTCTGGACTAATTGCTTTTTGCTTAAATTTCCTAATACTTCGATGATTTAACTGTAACCTAATGACTTCATTCATACAAAATCTCCTTTTAATATAAAGATTACTCTATATCTTGTGATTAATTATACATGATTTTTGGATGAGTTAGTTATTTGGGGCCAAAAAACTCATAAAATTTTAATTGTAGAAGTTTAGTATCTCGTTTTAAAACGCGAATTTTATAATCAAGTTAGCCACCTGAAAAATAAAAAAACATCATAGTGAAAAATCATGTATTATTAGGGTTCCAACACCAACTAATAAGGAGATTTTCACTATGACGTATTCAAATTCTACCACAACTCGTTTAAAAGGTCAGCACCTAACAGCCATTGAACGTGGAAAAATTGCCGCTTGGCATAGCGAAGGAATATCCAATCGGCAAATTGCCAAAAGGTTAGGTGTGGTTCCTCAAACAATTAACAATGAGTTGAAGCGTGGGAAATTGAAACAAGTGAAAAAAATCAATGGGAAATGTTATTATTTCTTCAAGTATAATGCAGAATTTGCTCAAAATCGGTATAGAAACAACCGACAACGATGCCATCGGAAAGAAAAATTTTTCAAGTCCGTACCTTTTTGGCGTACTTTATCGAACTGTTTAAAACAAAGGGCTATTCTCCAGATGCAACGGTTGGTTTTGCACGAGTCCATCGACTCTTTTCTCCAGCTGAAATGGTTTGTACGACCACCCTCTATAAGTATATTGACAAGCAACGTCTTGAAATCAAAAACATTGATTTACTGATGAAAACAACACGTAAACCAGCACAAACCAAGCAGGTAAAAAATCGAAAAGTTCTTGGAAAGAGTATCGAAGAACGACCGACAAGTGTTGAAACACGTGAAGAATTTGGTCACTTTGAAATTGATACAGTCATTGGTAAACGGAATGGTTCAGAAACAGTGCTCTTAACTTTAACGGAACGAAAAACACGTTTTGAAATCATTCGTATGCTTGATGCCAAAGATGCAGACTCTGTCAGTTATGCCATCAACCGATTAGCTAAAGAATATGGGAACAATTTTTCCGCTGTATTTCGTTCGATTACAGCTGATAATGGTTCGGAGTTCGCTCAGTTGTCAGAAACGTTAAATGGATTGACAGAAATTTATTTTACCCATCCGTATACTTCTTGCGAACGTGGAACGAACGAGAATCACAATGGCATCATTCGTAGATATATTCCCAAAGGCGAAAGTATGGACAGCTATCATCGAAAGGAAATCGAGCAAATTGCCAATAAAATGAATCAACTACCCAGAAAGATTTTAAACTATGCGACACCCCAGTCTTGTTTTGAACAAGAACTAAATAAAGTAGTTAGTTGATTTGACAACGAGCCTCTTGCGCCATGGGTATCGTCTGGGCAAGCTGGCATAGCCAGCCCATCAAATCAGACTACCATGCCGCAACTCATTATCAAATCAACATCGGAACTTACAGATAACACATGATTTTCACGTTTTTCAAAAAGTGGCTAACTTGTTCTTGAAATTTGGGACTACTTTTTCATATTTGACTGACATATTTTTTTCCTTCTTTCTGAATTTTTTTCAACCTCATTTTTGTTGTGATGTGAGTGAGTGAGTGAAGCTGGTTCATTTATTTAATTTTCAAAGAGCGACTAGCATTACTTCTCCTTTCATTTTTTATTAGCTATCTAACATTTTCGCCGTGTCTGTTTCGGTCGTTTGCTGTGGTTAGGCTTTTGCATAGACACCAAGTAAATAAAAGGGCGTGCTTGCACGTTTATCTCGACCCTTTTATTTATGACTGACTATGCTATAACCACTTTCAGCAACGCACGATTACAGACCGCCAAATGTGATTGATAAACAATGACTAGATATGTGCGAACGATCTTGGGCTGAAAATTAAATAAATGAATGTTTTAATGCACTAAAAATAAAGATGGCCGCTCACGTATGTGTGCAGCCATCTTTATTTTTTCCTCTTTGGAACTAAACTTTAATCACTTGTTCGCTTTACAAAACAAACGTATGTTCGTATAATTGACCTAAAAAGAGGTGGATTTTATGTATTTTGATTACAATTTTGAACCTCATGGCGACTATCTTTGTATAGACTGTAAGTCATTTTATGCTTCGGTTGAATGTGTGGCACGTGGGTTAAATCCTCTTACAGCAATGTTAGTCGTACTTTCAGGAGCAGATCGACCTGGTGGATTGGTATTGGCTTCTTCTCCTGTGGCTAAAAAGGTACTCGGGATCTCAAACGTGACTCGCAAGTTCGAATTACCCGACCACCCAGATTTAATACAAGTACCACCACGCATGGGACTTTATATTGAAATCAATGTAAAAATCGTCAATATTATTCGAAGATACGTTTCTGATGATGATATACACGTTTACAGCATTGATGAATTATTTATTCGTTATGATAAAGTAAAAAATCTTTATGGAAATGTTGATGTAAAACTCTTCGCAAAAGCCTTAATGCGAAAAATTTTACAAGAAACTGGTATTTATACAACGACAGGTATTGGCGATAATATGCTTTTGGCAAAATTGGCGTTGGATAACGAAGCCAAAAACAATCCTGATATGATAGCCGAATGGCGGTATGAGGACGTACCACAAAAAGTTTGGACGATTGATCGATTAACTGACTTTTGGGGGATTGGCGAGAAAACCGCCAAGCGCCTGTATAACAAAGGGATTGATACAATTGGAGATTTAGCAAACTACAACCCTTTTTTGTTAAAAACGTCTATGGGTGCAATTGGTGTACAGCTTCACGCTCATGCGAATGGGATTGATCGTAGTCAAATTGACAAAAAATTTAAACCATTAGAAAAATCTGTCTCCAATTCGCAAGTATTACTTCGGGACTATTCAGACCCTAGAGAAATTTTAGTTATAGTAAGAGAAATGAGTGATCTTGTCGCTTCTCGGTTACGGAAGATTCATGCGCAAACAGAATGTATCAATCTTAGCATCGGGTACTCTGATACGCATTTAATCAGTGGATTTTCACGTCAGCTTAAGATTCCTGCAACAGCAAATACAAAACAACTCACAGAGTATGCACTAAAAATTTTTCATGAACACTATATCGGCGTTGATGTCCTAACAGTTGCCATTTCTTGTTCAAAATTAATCTATCAAACTAGCATACAATTGGATTTATTTTCTGATCCCGAAAAATTGTTTCAGCAAGAAAAACTTGATTACTTGTGTGACAAAATCAGGAATCGGTATGGATTTAAAGCATTAGTTCACGCCAGTTCATTATTAAGTGGCGCAACAGCTATCAGCCGAAGTTCTAAAATTGGCGGTCATTAATTGAAAGGAAGGATTCTCATGTCTTATGGAGAAAATTATAAAGATCGTGGTATGGTTAAATGGGCAGGATTTTATTTGTCTGAACACACCGATACTTTGCAGGATCAAAAAAAAACTGAATCTAATCGACCGGTTCAAAAAATGCAAATGGACGTTGACGAAATCGGACAAATTTTATCTGAAGCTGTTTTAAGAAACAAAAAAGTAGCCGTTCAAATAGAAGAACGTGATCTTAACGGAAACTACAAAAAAGACGTTGTAGGATTTGTTCAAGGATCTGATGAATTAGGGATTTATATAGACAATACTAAGGTTGGTTATGATGAAATTCGTCATATTGTATTTTCTAATGAACTAAAATGGTCTGATACAAAACGATTTTAAAATAAACATGGCCATACACGTATGTGTGCAGCCATGTTTATTTTTTCAAATTGATATTAGATTTTTCAAAACTATTTTGGATATCCTCAGGTATTTCATCCCAAGAAATAAATTCTATTTTATATACATATAAACCCTTATGTGTTACTTTAGCATAATTTTTTCCGTTCGGTGATTGACCACCAGAAAAAGTTAATACGTTTCTATCTTCCTCATCAGGAGAGTCGATTACTAATGTAGTATAGTCATCAGGTATCTGGTACCCTTCTCTATTTTTAGCTTTTTCTTCGTCATATGTTTCACCATTATTGTAAGTAACATTAACTGGCAAAATCGCATAGCCTATCTCTTTTTCTAATAAAGGATTTAGTCTATCTAATATTTCATTATCATATTTTTTACTATTTATAAATAGTACTGCTGAAACAAATATAACCATCACTGAAACAATAATTATACTTAACTTTTTTTTCATCATATTCTCCTTTAATTTTTTTTTGTCAGATCAATTATCTTATCACACTCCTTAGCTACGTACTCATCATGAGTTACTATTACTATCGTTTTTCCTTCTTCTTTATTAATCTCTTTTAAAATGTTTAAAACTTTTTTGCCATTCTCATTATCTAAAGACCCAGTGGGTTCATCTGCCAAAATAATATCACTTGGCTTTACTAAGCACCTAGCAAGAGCTACTCTCTGTTGTTCTCCACCAGATAGTTCATATATATATCTTTTACCATATTCTAATAAGTTGACTTTTTTCAAAGAACTTACCACTATTCTTTCTTTTTGTTCTTTAGAGTGTTTAGTATATTTCAAGGCCATAAGTAAATTTTCATTAACAGTTTTATTATCTATCAAAGCAAAATTTTGAAATAAATACGATATATGATTCCTAATTAAACGGTTGGATAGCGTTGTTTCAATTTTTGGAGCTTCTTTGCCTAGAAGAAAAAGTTTTCCTGATGCAATAGGTTCTACTAGTCCTATTGTATTAAGCAACACCGTTTTTCCTGCTCCACTAGGCCCTGTTATTGCAACCATTTCACCAGTTTTTATAGAACAGTTAAATTTAGAAAATAGTTCTTTATTTCCAAAAGTTTTTGAAAAATCATTTATTTCTATCGAGTTCATAGACTTTCTCCTTTTAAAGAAGTACTTAATAAAATTTTATCTTGCTTTCTTATCATCATAATAATAATAAGAAAATCTAATATAATTAACGTAAAATAGATGGACATAGATACTCTATCGCGTTCTAATAAAAAAGACTCTATTAAACCAAAGCCATAGATAATCCATACATTGATAATAAGAATAAAATATTTATCTAGGAAAGAATATCCCAAAAATCTTGAAACAAGAATTTCTCTCTTTTGAACAATCATTGTTATTAACGAGATATAATATGAGCTTAGAGAACTTATAATTAATGATAATACTAAAATGAATATAAATATGGACATTCCTATCTTCATTTCTTTAATTTCAGCTTTATAACCTGATTCTAAAGCGTTAGAAAACTTAATATTATTATCTTCTAGATCATACTTTGTAATAGCACGTTTTATATTACTTTCATTATCTTCATTGTCTAGTATTTTTAATGGATTAGATATTGGATTATCTAATAATCTACTACTATTAGGTGTCAATGAATATGAATCCATTAGCAAGAATATTGGTTGTTTTATTATCCCCCTATTATCATTGATTAAATCTGTATTATTAGAAAAAATTTCAATACTATTACTATAATAAATGATATGAACGGGGATATCATCGATATTCGTATACTTCTTATCATTCTCTATATAAGTGTTTATATGTGGTCTAATAAGTCCTTCAACCTTATCTATTTCTTCTTTTTTCTGGATAGGTACTATCAAATTAAAACTATTTTGTTTGAAATTACCACTTAAATCTAATTCTAATTGCTTGATATAGTTCCAATTTGCTTGTGACACATAATAAAAGTCTTGTTCTTGAAAATGTATGTTTGAAAACCTCTCGGTATTTTCTATATGGAGATAAATAGGAAGTAATTTTTCTATGAAGAAGTATTCTGCTTCTGAGTTTTTTTCAAGTTCTTTGAATAAATCTAGTACCTTAGTACCTAAAGTTTTATTATTATTTAAATTTTCTTGAAATTCAGTATTAACAAAATTATAACTTGAAATTGTTAAAAAAGATTGTTGCTCTTCGTACAGATCCTTTACATCTAAATTGTTTTTCACTATTGAAACACCTTCGGAAATCTGAGGAAGTATAAATATTAACATTGTAAATATAATGAATTTAAAAAAGTAATTCGCATATAAAGAAACTTTCGAAGAAAAATAATTCTTTATTATATTTGATAATTTATATTTTCGAATAATTAATACTGAAATGAATAAGCAAAAGTAATAGATAATAACTATTAAAAACTGACTGATTATCCATCCAATCAAGAAGTTTAAACTTATATTTTTAACTAAAATAAATAAACATGGTATTGTTAATACCATAGAAATAGTAGGAGCTATCCAACTATTTCTATTTGTTTCTTTTATTGCAGAAAAATTAGAATAACCTTGTAACTTTAAAACACCAATCATTTTTAGATTTAATAAAGGCTTAAAAAAAGTAACCATTATTAATAGTAAAATTAATATTAATAATAACATTACTGTAATAAAAAGTATTCCACTTAATTTATAAACTTTTACATAAGGTAAATCTAACAATTTCTCTTTATCTATTTTTAATTTTGAAGATAATTCCTCCATAACCCCAGATTGGTTACTAGTTGTTACACTATATTTCCCATATATTGATATATTTTTTTCTTTTAAAAAATTAGGTAGATAATTAAATTTTAATGAATTGTCTTGAAAAATATCGTTTATAGTTCCTACTTGATTACTTGAATTAGTATTATACGTAGCAATATATTCTGAATTTGTTTTAGGCAATCTTCCTGAATTTAATTTTATACGCAAATTTTCAAAGTAATCTGATGAAAACAGCCCTGATTTATAGACAACTATTTCATTATCTTCAACTATTTCATCAGTTCGTATAATTGTTGCTTTATATTTAAATGATATTTCCTCTAATACTTTAAAAACTTCATTTGGAGATAGTTCTGATTTGTGTATAAATAAATCGAAGGATTCTTCTGTCTTGTCTATATTTTCAATATACTCAACATTTTTTTCTTTAACATATAACGAGAACACAAAAGTAATCATAAAAGAGATTAAGCATAGTAAAATAGTACTTGTTCTTTTCATCATTTTCCTCCTATAAAAAGCTAAAATCACATAGGAAATTGCCTATGTGATTTTGGTTTTCTACCAATTGTTATAATAAAAATTACAACCACTAAATTCAAAGAGTCTTGCTAACGCTATCGAGTTAGCACTTTTACTTTGAGAATTTATTTTTGAGCCTTTGGTTACTGTAGCTGAATGCTGTTTAGTTCTATGCCAGTACTCTGACTCTGATCCTAGAACCATTATTCGAGTACTCCAATAATGAGTACCGTCTTGAAAATGTACACCAGCAGAAACATATTTCCCAGATGTAATTAGTATAATTCCTAACAATAGTGTAATTATAACTTTTTTTAAAGTAAACTTTTTCACATTTATTCCTACTCACAAACATGAATGTATTTCAACTGATTGCCATTGTCTGTTTTCCATAAACTTAAATCTAGCATTGCCATACAGAAATATTTATAAATATCCTCACCATATGTCACCTCCATTTTGAAACTAAAAATCATCATTCGATATGAAGCATTTCCAACTCAGTTAAATATATCATGAAACAATGACACAAAACCAAAAACTGCCCAAACGCTGCAAATTCTGTCCTGAACGCTGAAATTATTTTTTAAACCCTTAAAATTTTCTTAAGTTAAAAACAATTGAGGTATAAAAGTGAACTACTAGTTTGACAATGATTATAGAATTATTTTATGGTATCAACAGCAAGTAAAATACTAAGGTCATCTTCAAATTTGGTTTCTAACTAAAACCATGCTATAATGAATGTGCGGAAACAATAGGATTTGCTAGTACACTAGCACAAAAGCCACTCTATCGCCAAAATAGAGTGGCTTTTTTTATCGCTGTGCGGTCAGCGTGTGGGTTTGAAGGCACTATGCCTTTTAGTCGTCATCTCGCTTATCAAACCAATAATCGACTAATTTTTCAACTAGAGCCGTGATTATTGCGGAAACCACAGTCGTGACGATAAACAATAGGACTTATTTGAACATACACTAACACCTCCTCTCGATGAGGATAGGCTAAGTGCCAAGCATTATTATACCATAGGTACCTGTTCCGAAATCAACAGTGTATATTGGTACACTACAAAAACCCACAATCAGTTGAATATGGATTTTGTTGTAACAAGACTTCTATCTATTCAAGTATTACACTTATTATTGGTAAATAGTCTTAAGAGTAGATATATCATTCAGAATGTCTCTCTGTTTTCAGATTAAAATCTCTTTCAACAAGAACATATTCTGGGTTCATCCTATTTCGTATTTTTTTCAGATTAATTATTGGTTATGATGAAATTCGTCATATTGAATTTGCTAATCTATTGAAATGGTCTGATACAAGACATTTTTAAAAAAACATGGCCGTACACGTACGTGTGCAGCCATGTTTATTTTCTTTACTAAATCGCCTTACAAACTTGGCTGATTAGCTGATTTTCTTGGTTGTTTACTATCTCTTAATAAATTCTTAAAAAAATCGGGAAACGTCTCTTTTTGAACAAATAACGAAGAAAAACTACTAAAGCGATAAAATAACAATAGCTTTTAACCCCATTGCCATCTTTAGTATTTTTTTTCATTCTTCAAGTAATCTCTTATACCTAAAGCATAGCAAGCAATCCCCACGATAAATGACAGAAGTGAAATAGCTATCATTGTCTGCGTATGCGCAAAAGTAAAATAAGCAATTCTCAAGGAATAATCAACCGCAAAAGCTAAAAACGAAATTAAAAACCAAAGTGTTCCTATGAGTATCATAAGCTCAACCTCCCTTCAAAATTCATGTTATCGCTTCCATAGCGACAAAATGCTTGTTACGATTATTATAGCAAATAAATTTAGGAGGACAAAACATGAAAGTATTAAAAAGTTTATTAGTCGCTGTAGTAGGTAGTCTATTCTTTTTTGGAACTAGCACAATGGTAAATGCCGAAGATGGAACTGAAACTTATGTTGACATGTACCCCCTTGAATTAAATGATGGTAGTATTATGCATTTCTTCTCTGAGGAAGACAGATCTCTATACTTAAACTCTGTACCTGAAGATTCTGACGAAGAAAATTCCATATCTCCACAGTCGGGAATAAAATCTCGAGTAGTTGCTTCAAGTCAAACTACTCAATATGGCAAATATTTAGGACCAAATTCAAACACTATTGATTGGGCATACGCTAATAGTTACTCAATAAACACTGGTCAGTCAGTATCATTTACAGCAGGATATACTTATGAAGGAGTTTCAGCCAATTTAACTATATCAACAAGTTACTCAATTACTAGAACATTACCCGCTGATCCTACTCGAAGAAATAGGCTTGCTGCAACAGGAGATGTTAATTTAGTATATAATAAAATTGAGTTTTATTATGGTGCTGGTACAGTAGTAGATACCGTGGAGACTATTACCACCTCAGGTGTTTCTAATGTAACTCATTACGTTCAGTACGGTTAGAAACAATCACAAACAGCTTAACAGTAAAAAAATGGCCGCTCACGAATGTGTGCAGCCATTTTTTTGCTTCTAATTGAGAGAACTTGATAGATTCCCCACTTAATTTTTCTGAAAAGAGCTTAGAAACACTCTCTAACACATGAAGTCATTAAATCTATTTAATCAAGAGTAAAATTATTATATATGTAGCATAAAAATCAAGCAATATCAAAACTAGCTTTTAATTTGGAAACAACTTCGAGCATTTCTTTTTCTTCTAAAATTCCGAGTTTGTTGGTTAATCTATTTTGCGAAATAGTTCTGATATGCTCCAACATGATTGTACTATTGCTCTTTAAAAACGGATACTTTGTCTCGTCTAAGGTAACATGAGTGACAAAATCTTTTCTTGTACTTCTAGAAATCAAACCAACAATCGTTATATCGCTAAAATGATTCCCAATATTATTTTGTAAAATGACAGCAGGGCGGTTTCCAAATTGCTCATTCCCTTCAGCACCAATAGAACTAAAATCAACAAAATATATTTCTCCTCTTTTGGGATTTACTGCTTTCTTATTTTCCATATGCTTCTCCTTTTTAAAATAATCACAATTTTACACCAACGGAAATTCTTAATCAATAGAGAACGAATGAAACACAAGCTGATTGTGTTTCATTCGCAAAACAGTCTCAATCCGTTGTCCTATATAGGTTTAATCAATATTATACTCACATTTATTTTTTATAACCTCTATAAATGAAACATAATACATGATATAATAGACTTGTGTTTCATTTGTAGAAAGGGGTTAAAATTGTGAAAGTTGTTGCTCCAATTAAAGAAAAAAAACAGATCAATGCAATGAAAGCTATTTTGAGTTCTGGTTTGCATGGAAGAAGAAATGTCTTAATTTTTTCGATCGGAATTAATACAGCTTACCGTATTTCTGATCTCCGTACTTTGAAACTTTCAGACGTGTTAGAAATTTCTCGTGGACGTGTCATTGTAAAAGAAAGACTATCCATGAAAGAAAAGAAAACGAGTAAAAATAATTCAATTATTATTTCCACCAAATTAAGAAAACATATTATGGAGTACGTCCAAAGTGATTTTCCTGAAGAACTAGAACAGAGAAATTTTGATTATTTTCTTTTTCCTAGCAATAAAGGAGAAAATCAACCTCTCGAACGTATCCAACTTTGGCGGATTATTCATAATAGTGCGGAAGCAATTCAGTTAAAGAATGTTGGCGCACATTCTATGAGACGAACATTTGGTTATTTTTTATATAAACAAGGTACACCATTAGAAATTATACAATCACTTTTAAATCATTCGTCTCAAAGAGAAACTTTGTTATACATTGGAATAACGCAGGAAGATAAGGATACCGCTGTCCAAAGTTTGGATTTATGACTATCAACGAATATTTGAACTTACTGTTGGTATCAAAATCCTTTATAACGGAACAAGCTCAATAGAGTATACTCTATTGAGCTTGTTTGTTTGAATTATAATCAATTTTTTTCAAAGGTCGAATATTACTCACCATTCAAATTCAACTTTACCTTTATGATAAGCAACAAACTTAGTGTCAAATTCTCCTTCAGTATTTGTTTTTAATTCCGTGTATGGAATTATAAAATCGTCTCCATTTTCATAAAGATATTCTACGATTTCTTCAGCTTCGACTTCCGTTATCAACTTTATACATGATGGATCGTCACTGAAAGATAAATCCATACCTTCACTATCAATACTAAGAACTGCATACACTTGTTTGGAAAATTTATTTTGTAGAAAAACCGTCCAAATTTTTTCTGGCGTCTCCTCTTTTTTTCTTGATAGGCTAACAACTTTATTGTTACTTGTCATAAGTACTCCCCCATTCCAATTTGCTGACGGTAACTCACTATTTTATTTTTTGTTCATTATCTAGACGTTTTAATGCTTCGTCTAAAATTTCTAGCATAAATTCAAGTTTTTCCTCATGATACCTATTCAAAACTAAATAGACTTGACCAAATAGTAATGTGATTAATAAAAAAAATATTAATGTATCTACTGATTTAAACAATGATAAAATCGTGAAGGTTATCATGAAACCTATAAAGATAACAGTAAACAACATCATTATTTTTAATTTTATTGAATATCTAGAATAAGGTAACTTTATGTTCATTAACGCTCTCAAATCCAAATCTGACTTGTCGGTAATTTCTTTATCATTTGAAATTGGATTGACTTTACGTTTTTCTTTCTCTGTTCCTAGACTGCCTGTCATTGTCATTCACTACTTTCTTGCAATTTCTATTATTATAACATGATTAAATGACTAGTAACCACATGTCAATATTCCAAAAGATATTCTCTGGATATTATACTATTAGTAAAAATTTAAAGTTCGACAATTGAACAAATAAAAACAACTAAGACAGTCAATCGACCGTCTTAGTTGTTTTTATTTGTTCTCGTTAATCTACAATATTGTTATATGCTGGTGTACTCATTTTCATAAATCCTGATGTTGTTCCCACACCATTGTCAGATCTCCATGAATTTATTCCAATCACTTGGTTTGAACTATTCATTAAAGGACCACCACTCATTCCACTTTCGGAAACAACTGTATTATTATCAGCTTCATAAACTTGTGCAGCATATATTATGTTCAATGAAGTATGAACAGATCCTGTACTTGTGTTGAATGCTGTTTGGTTAACCCAACCAGGATATCCATAATTTTTTACGTTCGAAACTGATGCCGGAGGATCTTTCAGTAAGGAGAGATTAGCTGGATGAGAACCTACATCTAAACTGATATAGTATGAACCAAAATCAGAACGAAAGCTTTTAGTACTCACCCAGTCTTGATTCGTGCTTGCTTCAGTCACAGAATACACTGCATTGAATTGCATACCTACGGGTACTGGTTGCAAACCGAAGAAAATACTAACAGTATCGGCAAATCCTCTTGTCTTATTATAAACTATGTGAGCAGCTGATCCTGCTTTATTATTTCTTACTTTAAATGCCGAACCTGATATTTGAGTTATAGTTCCGTCACCATTATACCAAACAGAAACTACCTTCCCTACAGAGCTATTTGGCGTTCCTGTCGAAGGAGCATTAGTCAAGGCTAACGGACTAATTTCGTTTTCATTTACAATTTCTCCATCAAGATTTTCATAAACAAAAGAAATTTCACCTTGATAGTCAGGATATTTCTTATAGAACTCCTCAATTAATGCGTTATTCCAATCATTTGTAGTAATAATATGTGTCTCACTATCCTGTGCTTCACTATTCAATGTTGTCGTTTCAATTTTAGATATATTAATTGGCGACATGACTTTAGAGACAATTTCATTTTGACTATTTAAAAAATCTTCGTTTTCATCAGCGTGACCATTTGAACTAAAAGAGCAGGACTACAGCAACAACTAAACTTGTAATTATTTTTCGCATGATTTCCCTCCAAATATATGTTATAGTGAATATGTAAACGTCTACAAATCAAGTGCATTGTTTCACATGTCATATGTCAAGTTAAAACATAAATTGAGTTACTCAGAGGTTTTTTAATGAAAAAATTTTTTTTAATACTTTTAGTCACTACACTTTTATTATCATCTTTTCTATTTTTTAAATTGAAATCACCCTCTAAATCAACTGAAGGAGTTATAGAAGGTGTTATTTATGAATTAAGAGAGGGGATAGATGATACATTCCTTATCTCAATAAAATCTAAAAATTCCGAAATAGACAGAATCATACTTGCAGTCCCTTCTGAGAACTATTCGGAGCATTCAGAACAACTAAAAATAGATAACCATGTAAAAATTAAATATAGTAGCAAGCAAAAAAATGTGGCAACTGAATCACCATTGACAATAGAAGCTAAAATTGTCTCGGTAAAGTTGGAATAGTTTTTCTAATTCTATAATCACTTACTTTGATTGTTGGAACAAATATAGCTAAGTAAGCAATCGACTGCCAGGCAGTCGATTCCTGAAGGAGCGGTGGCGGTGATTGGAGCGAATGAAGGAATACGTCATATTTCTTGTTATATTATTTTCGAAAAAAGACTGAAAAACCTTGATATAACTAGGTTTCCAGTCTTTTTTGTGTTATAATATATGTGACAGTAAAGTTTAATGACGGTGGCTATCTTTTGAAAGGTGGTGGTGCTTATGTTTGTAAGTGCTAAAATCTATGAAAGGAGAAGCCTTTTGTCTGCATTGGAGACAATTCAGCTGATTCTAAGCTTTGGTACCTTTACCATTGCTTTAATCAAACTGATTGTAGATTTGCTTAAAAATGACAAAAAAAAATAACCGTCAGCTTTAGCTAAAATGGACCCTAAATAATAGACACTGATAAAAAAACCGTCAGTGACCTATTATTTAGGGTCTTTTTCACGTAAAATTAAATGAGTGAGGTGAATACAATGGGTGTTAATTATTTTTCTGAGGAACAGATTCAAGAACTACAAAGTAACCCTTATATCGAAAAAATTTCTTTAAAGGCGATTACCTATTCTGAGGAATTCAAACATCATTTTTTAATAGAATATGAACAAGGGAAGTTACCTTCTCAAATTTTTAGAGAAGCAGCTATTCTTCCAGAGATTATAGGACAAATACGCATTGATAATTTTTCGAAGCGAGTAAGAAAAATGAATGGACGACCAGAAGGCTTTACAGACCTTCGCAAACAACATTCTGGACGACCACGAACAAAGGATCGCTCGATAGAGGAAGAAAATGCCTATCTTCGCCATCAAGTGGCTTTACAAAAACAACAGATTGAAGCACTAAAAAAAACGAATTTTATCAATCGAAAAGCGGCCAAAGCTTCGCACAAGAAAAATACCAACTCATCCACACATTGACACAACGAGATCATAATCTACTGAATATCCAATGGTTGTGCGAAATTGCCCAAGTGTCAAGGTCAGGCTACTATGCGTGGAAACAGAATGCATCAAAAAGAGAAGAACAAGACAAAAAAGATCAAGCGGATTTTGAATTGATTTTAGTAGCCTATCAAAAACGAGGATATAAGAAAGGTTCTCGAAGTATTCATATGAATTTACTTCAAAGTGATATCTTGATGAATCGAAAAAAAATTCAACGATTGATGCGAAAATTCAACTTGAGATGTCCGATTCGCAGAGCAAATCCTTATAAACAACTAGCAAAAGCGAAAAAAGAACATATCACTAAACCTAACTTACTCAACCGACAATTTAAGGAACAAGGACCTTTAAGGACATTACTAACTGACATTACCTATCTTTTTTACGGACGAGGAAAGAAGGCCTATTTGTCTACCATCAAAGATTCGTTTACGAATCAAATTCTTTCTTATGTGCTAAGTGCTTCATTGGGAGTGGATTTTGTTTTAGACACGGTGACCCAACTATTTGAGAATCATGAACTTCCGAAAAATCAAAAGACCCTGATCCATTCAGACCAGGGAGTTCATTATACAAGTATTCAATTTCAGACCTTGATTCAGAATCGAGACCTACGGCAATCAATGTCACGACGAGGAAACTGTTGGGATAACGCCCCTCAAGAATCTTTTTTTGGGCATATGAAAGATGAACTTCCCTCTCTAGATGAGTTAGACTCTATTCACCAGCTACAAATAATTATAGATGATTATATGGACTACTACAACAATGAACGGTATCAATGGAACTTGGCTAAATTATCGCCAAATCAATATGAAGTATTTGTCAAAACAGGAGAGTATCCTCTTCAAAATCTGATCCAAACGCCTCCGCTTCCTCTGTTGGACTAACTATTTCCGAATACTCTTTATCAAAGCGCGTGTTATACGTTTGATACAGTTGTTCAAAACAACCAGATTTAAACAGGTCGTAGAAATCAACATCCTCATCAAACATTAGTTGAACATAAAAATCATATTCGAATTCAATCGTTTTTCCCTTTAGAATCCACTTCAATTGATCAATGAGATAGTCGGGTTTCTCTAACTGTGCCTCTATTTTTCGAAAGGCCATGAAATAGATCCATTGTTCTTCCAAGGTAGCCGATTCAACATATCGAACCATCCAATTGGGATAGATTCTTTCCTCATGGTCATGTCTAAAAATGGAAAAATCTAAGGTAAAGATGTTTGCGAAATCATTCATATTCTTATTGGACGACAAGAAACCCACACTCTGTTTGAGCATGGGTTGTTTTCTGTGCCATCGCTCCTCCTATGCTTGTATCATAGAAAGGATTTCAATTATTTTATACGGTTTTTTATTAAATGTCCTTGACATGGGGTCCATTATAAGCAGAGTTACGGTTATTTTGGCTCTATACTTTTTAGTGTTGGTAGAAATGACCAGCACTATTTTTGTGCATATAACTAAACAGACATCTTGAAATCCGTTAGAATAAAGTCGACGAAAACCAATCTAAGGAGGATTCAAGATGTCCATCTATCATTTTATCAGAGAAGTTTTAGATATTCTAGATTTTAATATTACTTTTTACGAAAACGAAACAGAAAAGCAGCTTGGAAATTATAAAAAAGAACGAATCAAGGGAGAAATTTGTCACGTATTTGACGGTACGCTTTCTTATACGCCTAATTGTTGTGAAAAATGCGGAGAAATCAATGAAAAGACCGTCATTAAATGGGGATTTAAAACGGTCATGACTCAGGTAAATAAAGTATCTGAATACAAAACCTATCTTCGATTAAAGAAACAACGATTCAAATGTAAAGCTTGTGACCAAACCTTTGTCGCTTCCTCGACCTTGACGAAACCAAACTGTTCCATTGCGCAACGAGTGAAATTGAAAATCGCGACCATGTTGGGAGACTCCGTCTCTATGACCTATATTGCCAAACAAATCGGTGTCGCTCCTATGACAGTTTTACGTGTTCTTCGGTATTTCTATCAACCAACCTTACCAGAAAAACAAGCCTTGCCGAAAGTTCTTTGCTTTGATGAATTTAAATCAGGGGCGTTTGCCGAAGGTGCCATGAGTTGTATTCTTATGAATGGCGAAAATCATCGATTGCTTGATGTATTAGAGGATCGGCGGAAAACACGACTAGAAACTTACTTCTATCGCTATTCCTTGGAGGAAAGACAGGCAGTAGAAATGGTTGTGACTGATTTTTATTCTCCCTATATCTCATTGACAAAAGAACTCTTTCCAAATGCCCAGGTGTTAATTGATCGTTTTCATATTGTTCAGTTAATTGGAAAATCGTTTCAAAAACATCGAATCAATGTCATGAAGTCCTTTCCTGACAAGGATAAAAGATACAAACAGTTAAAAAAATATTGGAAACTCCTTCAAAAAAGGCAAAGTGAGTTGGATTGGAGCCATCGGTATTGGTGTCCTTCTTTTAAGGATCATTTAACGCAAACAGAGATTGTCGATCGTCTTCTTTCTTATGATCCAGAGTTAAGTCGAGGATATGAGACGTACCAAGCATTCTTACGTGTTCTTCGTTATTTTGAGGAAGAAGAAAAACAAAAAGAAGTGATTGAAGGATTTGAAGAATTATTGACAGAGAGCTATAAACACCTGCCTGAAGGCTATCAAACAACGATTCGTACTTACAAAAAATACCGAAACGAAATCATTCTTGCATTGTCTAAGTCTTATTCAAATGGACCTGTGGAAGCAACGAATAATCATATTAAAGTCATCAAACGAATGGCTTATAGCTTTCGAAACTTCATCAATTTTAAGATTCGAATCTTTATCCATCGTGGGAAATACTATCGGACGTTACCTATCAAGACCAAAGAAAAAGGTCAAGCAACGAAAAACGCTGCTTGACCCAAAGACTCTATTCGAGCTGTTAAAGATTGTCTAAACTTTTACCAACACCAGTTGTTAAAGAGCCGGCATATCGAGGTCAAAAATACCCTTAAAATACAAAAAAGGTATAGCTGAACGAATCGTCTAGAATCGTTGCTATACCAACTTATACCGGCGGCCGGGGTCGAACCGGCACGCCCTTAACGGGCACTGGATTTTGAGTCCAGCGCGTCTGCCAATTCCGCCACGCCGGCATGTTAAAATTTTGTACTAAGGCGGTAACCGGATTTGAACCGGTGATGAAGGTTTTGCAGACCTCTGCCTTACCACTTGGCTATACCGCCATATGTTTGATGTTTTACTTTGTAATAAGTAAACTGGGGTAGCTG
>NZ_CM177099.1:947500-1780000 GCF_058216555.1 Enterococcus sp. AMC1157
ACTACCAGGGTATCTAATCCTGTTTGCTCCCCACGCTTTCGAGCCTCAGCGTCAGTTACAGACCAGAGAGCCGCCTTCGCCACTGGTGTTCCTCCATATATCTACGCATTTCACCGCTACACATGGAATTCCACTCTCCTCTTCTGCACTCAAGTCTCCCAGTTTCCAATGACCCTCCCCGGTTGAGCCGGGGGCTTTCACATCAGACTTAAGAAACCGCCTGCGCTCGCTTTACGCCCAATAAATCCGGACAACGCTTGCCACCTACGTATTACCGCGGCTGCTGGCACGTAGTTAGCCGTGGCTTTCTGGTTAGATACCGTCAAGGGATGAACATTTTACTCTCATCCTTGTTCTTCTCTAACAACAGAGTTTTACGATCCGAAAACCTTCTTCACTCACGCGGCGTTGCTCGGTCAGACTTTCGTCCATTGCCGAAGATTCCCTACTGCTGCCTCCCGTAGGAGTCTGGGCCGTGTCTCAGTCCCAGTGTGGCCGATCACCCTCTCAGGTCGGCTATGCATCGTGGCCTTGGTGAGCCGTTACCTCACCAACTAGCTAATGCACCGCGGGTCCATCCATCAGTGACGCAAAAGCGCCTTTCAGCTTGCTCTCATGCGAGAAAAAGCATTATACGGTATTAGCACCTGTTTCCAAGTGTTATCCCCTTCTGATGGGCAGGTTACCCACGTGTTACTCACCCGTTCGCCACTCCTCTTTTTCGATGAACCGAAGTTCGGTGAAAAAGAAGCGTTCGACTTGCATGTATTAGGCACGCCGCCAGCGTTCGTCCTGAGCCAGGATCAAACTCTCATAAAAAAATTTGAAAACAATCTTGCGATTGTTAAGCTCATAAAATTAACGTTGCTAGCATTACTGCTTGCTTGTTGTTGTTTGCTTCTATAAAAGAAGCATCCTACACATTTGGTTCGTTTGCTTGCTTTGTTCAGTTTTCAAAGGTCTACGTTGTGCTGCGTTAGCAACTTTTATATCATATCAGCTGACCAAGTAAATGTCAACCATTTTATAAAAGTTTTTTTCAGAAGTTTTTCAACTAACTGAGCTGCTGTTTTCAGCGACTTGATTATCTTAACAAATGAATTGTTATTCGTCAAGGACTCTTTTCAAGAAATTTTCTTGATTTATCAAGGTTATTTCTTGATTTGTTTTTGACGACTTTGTTATAATATCATCTGTTTCAGAATTCGTCAACTACTTTTTTGAAAAAGTTTTTTTGTTTCTTTTTCTTTCTTGTAGTTGTTCAAGATAATAATAAATATAGCAATTCTATCATCAAAAAGCAACAAAAAATGTGTCTGTTTTTGCAAAAAAACAAGGAGGCGAATCATCAATACAGATTCCCTCCTAACGTTCGTATAATTGTTCGATTTGAGCTGTTTTTGATGATAATTTAGAGATTAATTTTCGTTTTAAAAACTAGGGTCATTTAATTCAAATCATTCTCTGCCGCAATTGGAATGTAAATTCTAAAAATAGTTCCTTGCCCCAAACTACTTTCTACAAGAATTTTTCCTTTATAACTTTCTAATAATTGTTTAGCAATAGATAATCCCAATCCATTTCCGCCCTTTGTTCTCGCTCGTGCCTTATCCACTCGATAGAAACGATTGAAAATTTTAGACATATCTTCCGTTGAAATTCCCTCACCAAAATCCTGAATAGCAATTTCCAAGTTTTTTGAACTGTTAGATACTGAGATATGAATCTCATTTCGATTAGTTGAATACTTCACTGCATTATCCAAAATGATAATCAAAATTTGCTCAAAGTGATTGCGGTAGATTTTGATTGTTTTTTCTGACAACAAATCGTCATCCAAAATAAAAGTAAATTCCGGATACAACATTCTAAAGTTATTGCAGATCTGGTAGATGACCTCTTGGGCCTGTGCTGTTTCATTCCCATAATGGATATTTACTTGTTCCGCTCTAGATAAGTCTAACATCTCTTGCACTAGTGTCTTCATTCGACTGATTTCTTGCAAACTAGCTGCCAAGGATTCGTCTAAAATCTCAGGGTCATTTTTCCCCCAACGATTTAACATACTTAAATGTCCTTCAATCACTGCAACTGGTGTTCGTAATTCATGGGAAACGTCTTCTACAAATTGTTCTTGCTGCTCAGTATAAGAACGCATGCGATCTAACATTCCATTAAAAATTTCTGCTAAATCTTCCAATTCATCTCTTGTAGCAATTTTCGGCATATGAATATCCGCTTGTGGATCTTTTTGGATTTTTTCCATAGTATCTCTCAAAATTTTCAATGGTTTTAAGAAATAGGCAGACAATAAGTAACCTAAAATACTACTTACAATTACTGATACAAATTCTAAAATAATTAATAACACTAATAAACGATTGCGAATTGCATAAAAAGAAGTCAATTCATAAAAGGTTTGGATATAGCCAATTTTTTCTCTTGTTTCTTTCGAATAAATGGGTTGTACGATGATAAAACCAGTTAAGCCATCTATCGTAACCACACTTGAACGTTTGGCTTCCGTCTGAGTTAGTTGTAAATGTTTCTCCCTTGTTTTAAACACTAATTCCTCATTAAGGTTATAGGCATATAAAGTGAGTTCTGGTTGTCCTAGTTTCGAAATAAAGGGATCTACTTTCATTAAAATGCCTTCCAAAGTAGATGTTCGGTCATACATTGGATTATCTGCATTGGCACTGTTGGTTAAATTGCGGTAGGTGCTTACCAACGTCAACTGGCTATTTGCATTTGATAAACGGGAGACTACTTCAAAAGTAGTTTGTTCGGCATTGTTTCGTTCCTTCTCAACAAATAACGTAACAGAAGAACGGTAAGTCATGACAGCAAAAACTGTAAAAACCACGAAAATAAATAAAGAACTCGCGAAAGCCCATTTGATAGTCAAAGAGGGCTTTCGTAGTTCCTGCGATCCGTATATTTTTTCTTTTAAACGTTTCACGAACGCATCACATATCCTGTTCCACGGACAGTCTGAATATAACTTTCATCTCCAGGAACATCAATTTTGTTACGTAAATAACGAATGTACACATCCACTACGTTAGTTTCAACTTCTGTTTCATATCCCCAAACTTTATTCAGTAACACATCTCTCGCTAAAACAACGTTGACGTTCTCCATTAATGTTAATAATAATTCATACTCACGCTTGGTTAATTCAATAATTTCAGAACCACGGCGAACGACACGGTTTTCTTTTTCAATTGTTAAGTCACGATAAGTAATGGTTGTTTGTTTCGCTACGTTCTTATCACCTTCAATATCAATTCGGCGTAATAATGCACGCAAACGAGCTAATAATTCTTCGATGGCAAATGGTTTAACGATGTAGTCATCCGCTCCATGATCTAAGCCAGAAACACGGTCAATCACTGAGTCGCGGGCAGTCATCATGATAATTGGTGTATTCTTCACTTGACGTACTCGACGGCAAACTTCTAAGCCATTCAATTCAGGTAGCATTAAATCAAGCAAAATGGCATCCCACTCATTATTTAAAGCTGCGTCCAATCCTGTTCTTCCGTTGTAATGGACTTCAGTGGTGTAGCCCTCGTGCTTCAATTCTAATTCTACAAATCGAGCCAAGTTCTTTTCATCTTCTATAATTAGAATACTACTCATTTGATTATATTCTCCTTTATCCTTCTTTACATATTATTATATGAATAAAATGCTACTTCGATTTTATCATGGAAAGGTAAATTAAAAAAGAGATTCGGCTAATTCTTCTCAGAATAACCGCATCTCTTTTTTCGTTAATAAAAATTGTGCTTATTTTTCGTCATACCATGAATAATGGAAGATTCCTTCACGATCTGTACGTTCATAAGTGTGCGCACCAAAGTAATCACGTTGCGCTTGGATTAAGTTTGCTGGCAAACGATCTGAACGATAAGAATCGAAATATGAAATCGCAGAAGAGAACGTTGGAACTGGAACTCCAGCTTGAACAGCTAATGAGACAACATCACGAACCGCTTGTTGATAGTTCGCTGTAATGTCTTTGAAATAGTCATCCAATAGTAGGTTTTCTAAATCTGCTTCTTTTTCATAAGCATCGGTAATTTTTTGTAAAAATTGTGCACGGATGATACATCCTTCGCGCCAAATCTTCGCAATATCACCAAATGGTAAATCCCAATTATATTCTTTTGAAGCAGAACGTAATTGAGCGAAACCTTGCGCATAACTCATGATTTTGCTGAAGTATAACGCTTGACGAATTTTTTCAACTAACTCTTTTTTGTCACCATCATATTTTGGTGCTTCTGGTTTTGGTAATACTTTACTTGCTTGAACACGTTCGTCTTTATAAGCAGAAATGTAACGAGCAAATACTGATTCAGTAATTAATGGCAATGGTACACCTAAGTCTAAAGCACTTTGGCTCGTCCATTTACCTGTTCCTTTATTTCCAGCAGCGTCTAAAATGACATCCACAATCGGTTGACCTGTTCCTAAGTCATCTTTACGCGTTAAAATATCTGCAGTGATTTCAATTAAGAAGCTATCTAATTCGCCTGTATTCCATTCAGCAAAAATTTCAGCCATTTCATCCACTGAAAGATCTAAAATGTTTTGCATTAAGTCATAAGATTCAGCAATTAATTGCATATCGCCATACTCAATCCCGTTATGCACCATTTTTACATAGTGACCAGCACCATCTGAACCAATGTAAGTCACACATGGAGAACCATCTTCTGCTTTAGCTGAAATTTGTTCTAAAATAGGTGCCACTAATTCATAAGCTTCTTTTTGTCCGCCAGGCATGATAGAAGGTCCTTTTAATGCGCCTTCTTCTCCACCAGATACACCAGTACCGATAAAGTTAATACCTGAGTCTGCTAATTCGTTACTACGACGAATCGTATCTTGGAAGAAAGTATTCCCTCCGTCAATCAACACATCACCTTTATCTAAATGAGGTAGTAAAGATTGAATGGTTGCATCCGTTCCGCGACCTGCTTGTACCATTAAAACGATACGACGTGGTTTTTCGATAGAATCAACAAATTCTTCTACACTGTAAGTGCCTTTTAAGTTTTTATCTGGATTCTCATTGACTACTTCTTCTGTTTTGGAACCTGTACGATTATATAAAGCAACAGAGTATCCACGACTTTCAATATTTAACGCCAGATTTTTTCCCATTACGGCCATTCCAACAACGCCGATTTGTTGTTTTGTCATTTAAATTCCTCCTAATTAAATCCTTGGAAATTTTTAATCTTCTTTATTATAGCGTAAATTAGCGCTCAATCAAACAAAACTATTCTAAGTTTACAATTTTTTTGAATTTTCAGTCAGTATTTGCATCTTAAATAGACATTAGGGCTGAACCTTCCCTAGAAAGTTCAGTTCTAGTTAAAATTTATACTCTTTATTTTCAATGATACACAATGAAAAAACTCCAATTCATCTGCCTGCAAAAACAGAGAAACTCATTGGTCGTGTTCTAAAGAGCTGGCGTTCAATAAACTTTCGGAATTTTGTTCTGGTAATTTCAGTTTCATTTAGACTTTGGATAACAACAGCTTGTACTCTTCATGCCCCAAAAATAAATCAAAATGGATCATAAAAAGTTAGCTTTTAATGTAAAAAAATAAACCTTAGGCCCCATGGTTAGCCTAAGGTTTGAAATTCATTTTCTGAAAAAATGAATTAAGCTTCTTTTGTTGAAACTTCTTTACCATCGTAATGTCCACAGTTTGCACAAACGTGGTGGCTTTTTTTCAATTCTCCACAGTTTGGACATTCGTTTAATCCGTTGATAGATAATTTGTAGTGTGTACGACGTTTAGCTTTTTTAGCTTTTGAAGTTCTTCTAGCTGGTACTGCCATTTTGCTACACCTCCTTAAAATTGCAAGCAACCAAGTGGCTGCGATTTATTCCAATCTTACTCTTCTTCTTCATTCAACAGTGAAGATAGCTTCGCAAGACGAGGATCAATAGTTGATTCTACCTGTGAATCTTTTTGTTGCAAGAAGTCATCTTCTGAAATAACGACCCAATCATTTCCTGAAGGTAAATCATTGGAGTGTTTTTCTTCTTCTGTCAAAACTTGCATTGGAATCTCAAGTAGAATGTTGTCAGCAACTGAGCTGTCTAAATCCAGTGTTTGTGCTTCTAAAATTAGAATCTCTTCTTCTGGAATATGCTCATCTCTTTGCTGGTATTGCTCTGGTGTCATAAATACCTCATCGACTGAGAAACTCATAGGTAGTTCTACTGGTTCTAATGAACGTGTAGATGGAAGTGTAATAACAGTTTCCACAGTATAGTGTAAGATATATTCCTTCTTACTTACTGTAACTAACCCTGTGACTTTCACCGGAGCTAAATTAATTATTTGATTATCCCGCTCCGTCAATTCGTCTGTAAGGTTAAGCACCTCTTCAAACGTTAGCGGCATGTCTTGGTATTTTCTTAATTCTAATAATGACCATTTCATTTTTTCATCACCTCTAAGCAACAAAAGCTATTATACAGAGGATATTTACCTTTGTCAATGAAATTTTCTTGACACCCTTTTTATTGACATAAAAATAAGCTCCTTTGTTATTTTATTCAACTATAGATAAAGAAAAAGCAGGGGAAATCCCCTGCTTAGAAAGGCTATTTAAATTAAATAGCTGTTGTTTCTCCACGGTAGATAATTCCACGACGAGGGTCAACAGTAACTAATTCACCGTCTTTAACAATTGAAGTTGCATCTTTTGCACCAACGATAACTGGTAGATCTTTCGCAATACCGACAACTGCAGCATGTGAAGTTAATCCGCCATCTTCAACAACTAAAGCAGCAGCTTTTTCGATTGCTGGCATATATTCTTTATCAGTTGTTGGTACAACTAATACCATACCATCTTTTGCTTTTGCAATTGCTTCTTCTGCATTTGAAGCAACGACTGCATTGGCAACAACCGCACGGCCACCAACACCTTGAGCTTCGATTAATTTAGAACCAATTAATTGAATCTTCATAACGTTAGTTGTTCCGCGTTCACCAACTGGTACACCAGCAGTGATTAGAATTAAGTCACCTTCTGTAGCGAAACCTAATTCAACAGCTTTTTTAGTAGCTAAGTCGAACATTTCATCAGTTGTTGATGGTTTTTCAGCAACTGTTGGGTAAACACCCCAGTTTAACATCAAACCACGTTTTGTGCGTTCATCAAAAGTTACAGCTAAGATATCTGCATCTGGACGATATTTAGAAATCATTTTAGCAGTGTGTCCTGATTCAGTTGCAGCAACGATACATTTAACGCCTAAGTTTTTAGCAGCACGGGCAACAGATAAACCAATTGTTTCTGTTACGTCAGTTTTATCAAATTGATTAATTTGATACGTACCTAATTTAAGCATTGATCTTTCTGCTTCTTCATCAATACGAGCCATTGTTGCAACAGCTTCTACTGGGTATTTACCGTTTGCAGATTCACCAGATAACATTGTTGCGTCTGTTCCATCAAACACAGCGTTGGCAACGTCAGAAGCTTCCGCACGTGTTGGACGTGGATTTTCTTGCATTGATTCCAACATTTGAGTTGCTGTAATAACTGATTTACCAGCAGCGTTACATTTTTTGATGATATCTTTTTGAACCATTGGTACTAATTCAGCGGCAATTTCCACACCCATGTCTCCACGAGCAACCATGATACCGTCAGAAACTTTTAGAATTTCTTCGATATTATCGATACCTTCTTGAGATTCGATTTTAGAAATGATTTGTACATGAGTCATGTTTTTCTCTTCTAAAATTTCACGAATTTCAAGTACATCTTGTGCTTTACGAACAAAACTTGCTGCGATAAAGTCAATATCGTTGTCTAAACCAAAACGGATATCTTCAGCATCTTTTTCAGTGATACCTGGTAAGCTGATTGAAATACCTGGTGCGTTAACCCCTTTACGAGAACCTAACATACCATTATTTTTTACTTCTACAACTAATTCACGATTTACTTCGTCTTTTTCAATAACAACCATGTCAATTAGACCATCATCAAATAAGATATGTCCGCCTAAGCGTGCATCGTCAAACAAACCTGTATAAGTTACAGAGATTTTTTCTTTTGTTCCTTTTAATTCAGGATCCATTGCAATACGAGTGATGTCGCCTACGTTAAATTGGATGTATCCTGCACGACCGTAATCTGCATCAGTTGTATCTTGAACAGTTGTACGGATTTCAGCGCCTTTAGTATCTAAAAGAATCGCTACGTCTTGACCAGTTTCTTTTACTGCATCACGAACTAAATTCATGCGAGCTAATTGCTCTTCATGATCGCCATGAGAGAAATTGAAACGGAATGTATTTGCACCTGATTGGATTAACTGAGAAATAATTTCTACTGTATTACTTGCAGGACCTAATGTACTAACGATTTTTGTTTTTTTCATTGAATAATATACTCCTATTCGTTTATTTTTAACAAATGCTTAACTTTAATAAAAACCTGTGTGTCTTAGTATGAAATTTCGTAGTTCAAATTATACAATGAAAGATCTGGGACATGTTTGCCTGATTCTAATGTTTCAACAATATTAGAAGCAACGACTTGGTTATCAACCATTCCGATACATAGACCGCCTTTACCTTCACTTAATAAATCAACTGCGTATCCACCAAATTTACTTGCCAAAACACGGTCACGAGCGCTTGGAGAGCCTCCACGAACAACGTGTCCTAAGATAGTTACACGTGCATGGAAATCACCATATTCTTTCAATTTAGCCGCGAATTCATTTCCGCCCATCACGCCTTCAGCTAAAACAATCATACAATGTTTTTTGCCGCGTTCTCGACCTTCCTGAATACGTTTAGCTACAGATGACATATCAAAATCATGTTCTGGAATAATAATCTCATCTGCTCCACCAGCAACACCTGCCCATAAAGCGATATCGCCAGCATTACGTCCCATTACTTCAATAATAAAAGTACGTACGTGAGAAGTTGCTGTATCGCGAATACGGTCCAAAGATTCAATTACTGTGTTAATAGCAGTATCAAAACCAACTGTAAATTCAGTTCCTGGAATATCATTATCAATTGTTCCCGGAATACCTACTGCAGGAAAACCATGTTTAGTCAAAGCCATAGCGCCATGGTAAGAGCCGTCTCCACCAATAACTACTAAACCTTCAATCCCAAATTTTTTCAATTGCTCAATTCCTTTTAGCTGCCCTTCTTGTGTTGCAAATTCAGGGTAGCGTGCAGAATATAAGAACGTTCCTCCACGTTGGATTTTATCGCCAACGTCAGCAATTTCCAAACGGCGGATATCTCCAGCAACCAAACCAGCAAAACCGTAGTTGATTCCAAAGACTTCCATTCCATTAAAAATTGCTTTACGAGTTACCGCACGAATCGCAGCATTCATACCAGGTGCATCTCCACCACTGGTCAAGATTCCGATGCGTTTCATATTCATTTTCACCTCATTAAGATTTATATTTTAGTATTATCTAATTAATTGCTAAAAATAAGCATTAACCACGAGTAGTATTCTACCATTAATTGCTCCAAATGTCTTGAATAATGGAGAAAAAAAGAAGTTATAATTGAAATTTACTGAAAATTATCTAAAAACAACATTCTCCGAACCAAAAATAGTTTTTAATTTTTCTTCCACTTCTGGACTATGGTTAAGCCAATTTTTTTCATCAATTAATTGCGTTCGACGATCTTTTTCAAAAAATAAAACAATCGGAACATTCCCTGAAGCATTTCGAATCATTTTCGAAAAATCAGCGAGAATTGCTTTTTCATCTGCTTGTGTGCCAATCCGTAAGTAACAAGTTTCATCTGAGATTTGCTCTTCTAAAGAGGAAGCCAACAGAATATGATGGGCCAAGATTTGTAACTCTCCATTAAATTTACTCGTTTCGACTTTTCCTTCTAGATAAATCACTTGATTTTCAGCAACTTCACTTCGAATTTGACGATATAAGTTTGGAAAAATCGTCACAGAAATTTCCCCACTCGCATCGTTTCCTTCTAAGAAAGCCATCTGTTCCCCTTTTTTTGTGCGAATCTCACGAATTCCTCTAATGTAAAATAAAAGTTTTGTTTGTTGACCACTGACTACTTCAGCAACTTCTTGCACTTTTTTCCACTGACGAATTTTTTTGTATTGTTCGACAGGATGTCCTGATAGATATACACCCAACAAATCATCTTCTAAGAGTAGTCGCTCTTCCAAGGTATAGTCATTGATCTCTTGTTCCTTTAATGCCATCATCTCCAACAGTTCCATGCTACCACCACTGTATAAAACATTTTGAATTTTGCCTTCTAGTTGTGCAATCATTTGTCGGCGATTGTTGCCTAAATCATCAAAGGCGCCAATTGAGATCAAGGGTGTAATCAAGTCTTCTTTTAACCATTTTGTATTTTTACGGCTTAAGCGTGCTAAAAAATCATCTAATGATGTATACAAGCCATTGGTTTTACGTTCCTCTAAGACATCCAACAGAAAATCGCGGCGAACGCCTTTAATCGTTCCTAAACCGAAACGAATTTCATTCACTCCAGATAACCAAAATCCAAAACCACTCCGATTAATATCCGGCGCTAACAACTGAATATTACGTTTATTCGCTTCATTCATGTACTCTTTGACTTTGCTTGGATTATGTCGAACAGACTGCAATAAAGCTTTAAAAAACGGCGCTGGATAATGAACTTTTAAATAGGCCATTTGAAAACCTACAAAAGAATAGGCAAAGGCATGCGATCGGTTAAAACCGTAATCAGCAAAACGTTCAATATAATCGTACACTTCATTGGCTTTGGCTTCTGGATAACCATTTTTAATTGAACCTGTTACAAAATGACGACGTTCTTCATCTAAGACATCTTTTTTCTTCTTACTAATTGCTCGTCGTAAAATATCGGCTTGTCCTAAAGTAAATCCTGCCATCTGTGAGGCCACTTGCATGATTTGTTCTTGATAAACCATTACGCCATAAGTATTCGCTAAGATCGGAGCTAAGCTTGGATCTGGATAGGTAATTTTTTCCTTGCCTTGTTTTCTACGAATAAAGGTATCAATATTTTGCATAGGACCTGGACGATAAAGAGCATTCACTGCCGCAATATCTTCAATATTTTCTGGTCCTAAGCGACGTAAAACATTCCGAATACCCGCTGATTCAAACTGAAAAACTCCAGCTGTTTCGCCTTTTTTAAAAAGCTGAATCGTGGCTTCATCATTTAAAAGAATATCTTTTTGAGTAAATTCCGTCTTGGTTAATTTACGAATCCCTTGCAAAGTATCATCAATAATGGATAAATTTCGTAGTCCTAAGAAATCCATTTTTAGCAAACCGACTGCTTCGACATCATTCATCGTAAATTGAGTGAGCCAAATTTCTTCTGAACCTGCTTGCATCGGGATAATTTCTGATAGTTTTTCATCACTAATCACCACTCCCGCGGCATGGGTGGATACATGACGGGGCAAACCTTCTAGAATTGTCGCCACGTTGTACAACTGACGATTTCTTTCATTCAATTCAACTAACTCTCGCAAAGCCTTAGATTCATTGAAGGCTTTGGACAAAGTGATTTTTAATGTATTCGGAATTGCTCGTGACCAACGACCTGCTTCACTTTGAGACAAACCAAAAACCCGACCAACATCTCGTAAAACCATCTTGGCAGCCATCGTCCCAAAGGTCGCAATTTGAGCCACGTGTTCTTGCCCGTATTTTTCTTTGACATACAACAATACTTCTTCTCGGCGATTGTCAGGAATATCCAAGTCAATATCTGGCATCGTGTAACGTTCGGGATTTAAAAAACGTTCAAACAATAAATCATACTCAATCGGATCCACATCGGTAATTGATAAGACATAGGCCACCAAAGAACCGGCTGCCGAACCTCGACCCGCTCCTGTGACAATATGTTGGCGGTGGGCAAAAGCCATTACGTCCCAGATAATTAAAAAGTAATCATCAAAACCCATCTCATGAATAATAGATAATTCGTAAGCCAAACGTTCTTGATAAACTTCCGTCAGATTGACGACTCGTTGTGGCAACAACTTTCTACAAAGTTCTTCTAAATAAGCTTGGGCACTTTCTTTTTCCAATGGATAATGTGGCAACAATGTCTGATGCAAAGGAATCTCCACCTGACAATCATTGGCAATTTTTTCTTTGTTTCCCCAAGCTGCTGGTGAATGGCTTAAAAACCATTCCTTTTGTTGTTCAGAAGAAATCAGACTAGAATCTTGACTGGTCGCAGCTAAAGCCTCTCTGAAATCCACAATCTGAGTCGCATTTTTTATATGGTGTAAAACATTTACCGCAAAAGCTTCCGATTCTTCTAGCGAATCCACCAATTGATACGCAACAGGAGGAACTGCCACTTTTGCCATCCAGTCTACCACACCATCAGCTAATTGATGATTATAGGCTAAGCCATAAAACAACTGCTCTTTGCCAAACATCCTTTTTAATTCTGTCACTCGTTTTTCAGCAGCTTGATTTTCTTCGATTAGTAGACTAGTTAGTTCATTTTGAGTGGGTAAAACTGCATAAAGATTCCCTGCCATCTTAACTTCTTCTAAACGAACCTCTCCAGTAATCATTTTTTGACTGGATAATTTCATCAAGGTTTGATAGCCTTGAAAATTTTTGGCAAACAAAAAAATCTCGTGTTCTTGCTGTGTCACTGGAGAATGATAGGCTAATAATAGACCCACAATCGGCTTGATGCCTGCTTTTTGACAAGCTTGAACAAATTCTAAAACACCGTATAAATTATTTGCATCGGTTATCCCTAACTGCTGATAACCTATGGATTTCGCCTGCTGGACATATTGAGGAATTTTAATCGTACTTTGCAACAACGAATAAGACGTAATTGCGGTTAAATGTGAGATAGACATTGAGAGATTCCTCCTAATTAATAAACTATAGCTAAATTATGAATATTTTTTTGAAAATAAATTGAAAATCTTTACAACTAGCGAAAATGTGATACACTAAGAGCAAGATTTTGAGAATTGAAGGAAGGTGTAGCAATGCGCTACTTAGCAACCATTTTTTGGGCTCTTGCATTAGGTCAAGTTGTAGGCTTCTTAGGTGGGGCTTTATCCAGCACGCCTTATGATTTTACCTTAACCACTATTTTTTCATTAGTTGCCGCTTTGATTATTATCGCTATCGGCAAAGTCGCAAGTCCATCAAAGAATTCGACTCAATCATAAAAAAAGTCCCGTTACAGTTTATTGTAACGGGTTTTTCTATCTTTTCAACAAATACTGTCCTTTTTCAAATACTTTCTAAAATTAAAGAAGGACAAACAGATATTAAAGACCACACAGAGACTGGTTGCAAAGAACACCGCTGGGTAACCCAAGCTATGAGCAACCGTTGAACCTAACATTGGGCCTAAAACTTGACCAAAATTGGTAAACATTTGATTGTAACTGTAAATTCGACTCACACCTTCTGGCGGCGAAATTTTACTTATCAACGTATTAATCGATGGCATCAATGCCCCTGTTGTAAATCCTAACAAGAAACGCAGAACACCTAATTGAAAAGGTGACGTAGCAAATCCCATTGGAATAAAGCAAAAGAGTGAACCAATTAAACCACCTAATAAAATTTTATGATTTCCTATTTTATCCCCTAATCGACCAAGAATTGGCGAGGAAATAATCGCTGACACCCCGGCAATCGAAACAATCAAACCACTCACAAGCAAGACGTTCCCTGAATTACCGCTTAATTGACGAATATAAAGTGTCAAAATCGGACTAATACTAGTAATTCCTACTTGAAGAATCAATGATGTCACAAACAAACCAACTAAAATTTGAACGTTTTCCATTTTAGCAAAAATTTCTTTTGTTGAAAGCATTTCTTTTTTCTCAACTGGCGTAAAGTCTTCTTTCACCATAAAAATAGTTAATAATGCTGTAATCAACAAAATAGTTCCCGTGATGATAAAAACATTTTTCATCCCAAAGAGTTCTGCCAAAGCTCCCCCCATGGAAGGACCAATTAAATTCCCAGCAATCGCTCCAGTCGCTAGCGTTCCTAGCGCCCAACCACTCTTTTCTCTTGGTGCTTGAGAAGCAATCATTGCCGTAGCATTCGGAATATAACCAGATAAAATCCCATTAAAAAAGCGCATAATCAACAGCCAATAAACATTCGGAACAAAAGCTAAAGCCCCCATCGTTAGAGTCATCCCAGCAGAAGCACGAATCATCATCAAGCGACGACCCTTTCGATCTGCTAAATTTCCCCAAATTGGTGCGACAATAGCTGCAGCAAAAGCAGTCACTGAAATTGCTAATCCAGAGAACAGCTCAATTTGATTTTTAGGAGCTCCCAACTCTTCGATATATAAAGGAATAAATGGCATTACTAAGCTAATACTCGCTCCTGTGAAAAAACACCCAATCCAAGAAATCAGCAAATTTCTCTTCCAATCAATCTTCATACACAAACCTTCTTTCACTTAAACTATAGACCATTTTCAGAAATTTTCAAATAAAACAAATCAAAAATGTACCTTATTTAGTCGTTTTTTATTAATGAAGAGTTGATTTATCTGTAGTTTTTGAAGATAAAATAGCTGACAAACTTCCAAACCATCTGTCCGCAAAGAACAGACATTGTGAAAGACCGGTCTGAGCCTCTTTTGAGTCTCAAACCTTTCGGCGTTCAAACGCAATGTAAGAAAGTAGAGTTTCTCTACTTTCTTACATTGCGTAATTCATTCTCATCTTTATCTCACGATGCCTGTCTTTTCTACCAGATGGTTTTTCAGTTTTGACGATTTTTTTCTCATCAAATGTCCTTTAAAGATAAACTATTCACTAAATTTTTGTTCAGAGAGTTTCAAATTTGATTTAGCTAAGAATGTGAATGACAACAACTTTTCATCTTCCAAGGCAAATGAAAAGGAATGGAACACCTTTCCTACTATGCTCCATATCTTTTTAAAAACTTATACTTTCGTTAACTCCAAAAAAAGTCTCCCTCCTATTAAAAATAAGAGAGAGACTTTCATTCAATTTACGACCTATAAAATCGCCATAATGATAAAGTTCAAAATAAACAAGGCATCCACAATCCATAGAATTGTTGAAACTTCTTTACCTTTTCCTTTTACTACTTTAACAATTGTGAAGAAGATAAAACCAGCAGCAATTCCGTAAGAAATGCTATAAGCTAATCCCATAAAGATTGAGGCAAAGAATGCTGGAACTGCTTCTTCTAAATCTGTCCAGTTAATGTCTTTAAATGATGCTAACATCATGACACCAACTAAAATCAAAGCTGGCGCTGTTGCTTGTGCAGGAACCACCGCAATAATTGGTGAGAATAGACTACTCAAAGCAAATAATGCAGCAACAACAACTGACGTTAAACCAGTACGACCACCGGCACCAATCCCAGCTGCAGACTCAACATAAGTCGTTGTATTTGATGTTCCAAAAACCGCACCGATTGAAGTAGCTACAGCATCCGCAAACAATGCTTTATCCATCTTAGTTGTAAAGCCTTTGCTGTCTTCCAACGCATCTTCGTCTTCTTGAGAGAAAATACCTGTACGACGGCCTGTACCGATGAATGTTCCGATTGTGTCAAACGTATCTGATAAACTAAACGCAATAATTGTCATAATTACTTGAGGGATCTTTGATGAATCACTAAATAGTGATGACATTCCTTCTGGACCAAAAGCCGCTCCGAAAGTTGTACCTAATTCTGAGATCGAGCTACCTAATGAATTGGCTTGCCAATCAATTGCGCTCAAATCAACCACACCCATCAAAATACCGATAATCGTTGTTCCTAAAATGCCTAAAAGAACCGCACCACGAACATTCATAATAATTAAAACAGTCATTAACACTAAACCAATCAATGATAAAATCATTGCCGGATTGTTAAAGATTGCTAGTTCTGGAACAACGCCACCATTCATGTTTACATTAACAGCCGCACCGTCTACTACGATTGAATCAGTGATAGTACCTGAATCAGCCATAAAGCTTAGTAGGTTCGCATTTTTTAAACCAACGTAGGCAACGAAAATCCCAATCCCGCCACCAATTGCATGTTGCATACTTTCTGGAATTGCACGGATAATCAATTTACGAATTTTAGTAATTGTAATAAAAATGTTAATCAATCCACAGATAAAAACCATTGCTAACGCTTGTTGCCAAGAATAACCTAAGCCAAAAACGACCGTAAAGGTGAAGAAAGCATTTAGTCCCATCCCCGGTGCTTGTGCGTAAGGTACATTGGCGAATAACCCCATAATTAATGTTCCAATAACTGATGCAATGATTGTTGCTAAGAATACTGCTTGAAACGGCATTCCTGATTCTGAAAGAATAGCTGGGTTAACGAATAAAATATAACTCATTGCAAAAAAAGTAGTCACACCAGCGACAATTTCAGTTGAAACGTTTGTTTTGTTTTCCTTTAATTTGAAAAACTTTTCCATGATTATTATTCACTCCTAGATTTGATTGGTTCAATCGAAAGGAAAATTTAAAATAAATGCAATCTTTGTCTTTCACTTGAACAATTACAAATTATAGATTTCCACTATCGTTTTTACAACATAATATTAACGAAAAAATAATTATTTCTTTTTAATGTTCGTGTTTAACCTTTTCTCCACTGTAAAAACCCGTCAAATAAGGAAACTGAATGTTCGGAGAATTTGGTCAACTACCAGAAATATGTTACACTTAACGTGAATTTACGAAAACCATCAACTTTTTTTCATTCGGATTTACAGAAAAATTGAAGATTTTCGTAAAAAGAACAATCATCAATTATACAAAAAACAAGGAGTTTGAATATGACACAAAAATTAATTGCTATCGACTTAGATGGTACGACCTTAAACAATCAGTCATTAATTAGTTTGAAAACTGCAGAAGTATTGGAAAAAGCCAGACAGGCAGGACACTACGTCAGCATCGCAACCGGTCGCCCTTATCGAATGAGTAAACAATTTTACGATCAGTTAAAATTAGATACACCCATGGTTAATTTTAACGGTGCCCTTGTTCATAAACCTTATCACCAATGGGCATTTGAACGTGAACTGTCTATCTCAAGAGACATTGCATTTGAAATTTTGGCTCAAAAAGAACGCTTGAATTTAGATTTTGTTGCAGCAGAAAACAGAGAAACATTTTATATCAATGATTTAAAAGACTTTGAAGGCAACTTCTTTGCGACTGATGTTGCGACAGAAGCGAACCTGTTTTCTAATCTGAAAACAAATCCAACTTCCCTATTAATCAAAACTCAACACGAATTTTCTGCAAATGTTTCAGAAGCACTAAGCAGTCAATTCGCAGATCAAATTGATGTAAGAACTTGGGGCGGACCAAATGCCATTTTGGAAATCGTACCTAAAGGCGTACAAAAAGCAATGTCATTATCCGTTGTTGCTGATTCATTAAACATCAAACAAAAGGATATCCTAGCATTTGGTGATGAACACAACGACCTAGAAATGCTTGATTACGCAGGCTGGGGAGTTGCCATGTCAAATGGCGCAGACCAAGTCAAAAGCATTGCCAACGATGTAACCAATAAAACCAACGATGAAGATGGTTTAGCTGATTATTTAGAGCAATATTTGGCTTTGTAAGAGTCAAAAAAGCCGCGCACTCCCATAATATTGGGGTGTACGGCTTTTTGAATGTCTAAAAATCTAGTTATCTAAGGAGACTACGGGACTTGAACCCGTGCACCGCTTGAGGCGGCTCGCCAGATTTCGAGTCTGGTGCATTACCACTCTGCCAACTCTCCGCACTTGCTATTCTCTTCCTTTTTATCTAAAAAATCAAGGAGTCATTCGTTTTTGGAAAAAATTCCAGTACAATTGAACAATTGGTAAATTTTTCCATTGATCCATGACTAAGGAATCTTTACTCAAGTTATAAATTGTTCCTTCTAAACCACCTAGTAGTAAGGGTGAATGACTGGCAATAATAAACTGGGCTTCTAAAAAACGTGATGCATGAATAATCATATCAATTAATTCTAGCTGCTTTTCAGAAGATAAAGAAGCTTCCGGTTCGTCCAATAGATAAACACCTTGGGGTTGCAGATAGTCTTCAAACACTTGCAAGGCAGTCTCTCCATTCGAATATTTTTCTTGAGAAAACTGACGATTATCGATTTGCTTTTTCATTTGGTAGGATTTCTTATGTTCTTCAATTTGTTCTTTTGTCATCCCTAATTGTCTACGTTCGTAGAGATAACCTTCCTTTTGAATAGCTTCTTGTTGGATTTTCTTAACTTCATAAAGAATGTCTTCACTTTTAATGTAGCGGCTATTATCCGGTAAAGTGCGTAATCGGCCGTTATCATCTTCTGCCATTAAAACGGAGCTTTCATTTATATACTGTTGGAAATAGTCGTTGGCGACCGAGCTATAAGGTTTCACGATTTCTGCTCCAGGTAAATTTAAATGATTGGCTAGTAAGTTTAAAAGAGTTGATTTACCGGAACCATTTTCTCCATACAAAAAAGTAATTTGATCAAAAACTATGATTTCTGAAGCAAAAGTCTTCATCGTATTGTAAGGATAGATATTAGGTCCTTTGATTAATTGATCTGAAAATTTGAATCCTCGAATGTAGCGCATTTTTCTCACCTTTCAAAAATAATCCAGAAAGCCACCACAGCTTTCTAGACTATTGTCTACATCATTTTTTCAACACTTTCAACCGAGAGAATAAATTCAATCGTTTGATTAATAATACCCACAATTTGTTGGCGACTTGGTTCAATAATTTTCGATGACATTAATACGGCCACACCAGTAATTGAGATCCAAATTCCTTTGTGTAACGCTTTCAAGTATTCTTCCGTCAAATCACTGTATTCAGGGAGTTCTTTAATCGTTTCTGAAAAATGTGTAAAGGAGAATTGATACATCAACTTCCCACCACCATACTCATCAACATATAAAGCCATAAAAAGCTTTGGATTTTTTTGAGAGAAATCAATGTAGTTAATACATAGATCAACTAGTTTATTTCCCGTATGTTCAATTGAAAACACACGTTTCTCTAAGTCTTTGTAGACAGTTTCAACCAAAGTATTTTTTAAATCTTGCATATTTTCAAATTCAAGATAAATTGGCTGGGTTGATACGCCCATCTTTTTGGCAACATTTCTAGCGGTAAAATTACTAAAGCCATCTTTACTAATGACTTCATAAGCTGCTTTCAAGATATGTTCTCTAGTATACACTTTATGTCTCATAATTTACCCCCTTAATATTTTTTTAACTCCTAATGTTATTTTAACTGAGTTTCGTCAATTTTAAAAGGGTTTTCTTTGAAAAATCTAATAATGTTTATTTTTCAAAAAAAAGAGTATTTATCAACCCTATTTTCTCAAAAAATAAAAATTCACGCTTTATTTTCAATTTTTTTACGAAAATACCCAAATGAAATTCATAAAACATTTCGTTATCTTATCGATTTTAAGAATACTCTACTTGTAGCTTTCACTGCAAACAGATAAAATAAAATCATCTTTACAGAAAAACAATGAAAATTCATAACTAAAAGGAGCGTTAGCATGAATGCATCAAGAGAGCTAGTTTTAGAAACTTGCTTACTGGCAGGCAAAATTATGATGGAAAGTGGTTCTGAGGTTTACCGCGTGGAAGATACGATGAATCGGATTGCGTTTAATGCCAATGAACCCAATAGTATTAGCTATGTGACTGCCACTGGAATTTTTATGGGCTTACGCAGTAGTCATTCTGCACAGTTGGAAAATGTCAGCGAACGTTCGATTAATTTAGAAAAGGTGGTCGCAGTCAATCAACTTTCTCGCCACTTTGCAGAAAAAAGAATTGATCTTGAGACTCTTTATCAGTCTCTGAAACAAATTGATCGAGAAGTTCCAACTTTTCCAACTGGATTACAAATTTTCTGTGCTGGGGTCCTCAGTTGTTTATTGATGTATATCTTGGGCGGGGCATGGGCTGATTTTCTAGCGACCTTTGTGATAGGTAGCCTTGGTTATACAATTAAATTTTATTTAGGAAAAATGATTGACCTTCGTTATTTTGATAATTTTTTAGCATCATTTTTTATTGGCTCGGCTGCTTTGTTTGCGGTTCACTTTCACTTAGCTGGCAACGTCGATAATATTATTATCGGTGCGGTGATGGCTTTGGTTCCTGGGGTGGCGATTACCACTTCTTTTCGGGATATTCTGGCGGGGCATTTAATTAGCGGCATCGCTAGAGGAACAGAAGCCTTGATTGTCGCTGCAGCTATCGGTGTGGGTATCGCTTCTGCATTAAGCTTTTTTGGAGGAAGTCTCTTATGAATTTCATCGTCCATTTTTCTTTTAGTTTTTTAAGTACCGTAGCTTTCGGAGTATTAACCAATATCCCTCGCCGTGCTTTATTAGCTAGCGGGCTAACAGGCGGTCTTGGTTGGCTAACGTATATTCTTTTAGAGACTCATGGTTACGGATTAGCCTTAGCGAATTTTGGTGCAACATTTATCATTGGTTGTATCAGTATTTTCTTTTCTCGTAGAAAAAAAATTCCGATGATTATTTTTAATGTTCCTAGTTTGGTGCCCTTGGTTCCAGGAGGTCCCTCTTACAAAGCCGTCCGAGAATTAGTTTTAGGAAATAATTACATCGCTTTTGAAAATGTGATGATCGTTTTAATCACTGCTGGAAGTATCGCTGCTGCCTTTATGATGACGAGTTTGGTGGAACGTTTGGTTTTAAAATGGCAAGTCTATCGTAAAACTCGTCGTTAATACTTTGTTTTATACAATCTCTCCGCGAAGAACAGGCATTGCGATAGATTCCTGACGGTCTCACACGATCCATGAGCTTTCGGAGCTATGTTCCGTTTCATTTATGCTTCATGGACAAAAGAGAAGAGATAAAAACTAACCTACCGAGCTATTCATCTCTTTAAAAAGTTACACTCCCTTTAACGTTGAAAAAAGAAGCTGTCCTTAATCTTGGATAGCTTCTTTTTTTGTAGTATGATGTAACAAACAAATGAGCAGGTGAAACAAATGAATTACTTAAAACATAGTCTAATCAATGCAAGAGATTTTTTACTAGGTACGCGTGAATATTTCAGAAATGTGCTTTTAATGCATGGCTTTATGCTTTTTCTTCTGATTCCTCTCCTAAGCCGTTCGACCAATTTTATTTTACGTCAAGGTGGCATTCCTTATATTTCTTTTGATAATATCGGTCAAATTTTAACACAACATCTTTGGGTGACTCTGGCATTACTCGTCGTCTTAATTGGCATTATATTAGCCATCTTTTTTGAATTTACGTTCCTTTTGTTAAGTGTCTATTTTATTAAAAAGAAACAACCGATTCGTTTAATGCAGCTCTTGAAGGTAACCTTAAAACAAATGAAAAAAGTTCGGATTGAAACGATTTTATTTTTCTTTTTTTACTTTTTCCTAGTCTTACCGATTGGTGGCTTGAGTTTTCAATCTGATTTACTGACTAAAGTGAAAATTCCTGCCTTTATCTTAGATTTTATTTTTGCCAATCGTTTACTTTTTATTAGCGCCTTTGTGTTGCTCTATCTGGCAATGCTTTATCTAGGGATTCGCTTGATATTTGCCTTACCTGAAATGATTTTACGGGATCGTCCTTTTAAACTAGCGGTAAAAGAAAGTTGGCATTTGACGAAAAAAAGATTTATTTCGATTGTTGCTCAATTTTTAATCATCACGGGAACAACTTTGGCATTAACTTCTCTTGGATTTTTTGTGGTGGTTAGTATCCAACGTTTGATTGAACATTTCTATCCTGATAATTCTTTAATCAGCGCTGTTTTTGCAATGACCTTTTTGCAATTTTTCTTATTAATCAACATTGTCTTATCAACGGTGGGAATTTTTTACGTGATTGTCGACTTTATGGATGATGAAGGCTTTTTACCTGATACACCCCATTGGTTTGTCAAACAAGCTGCCAGCAAATATACTGGATTGATGCAAAGCTTGTTGTTTGTTGCAGCTATTTTCTTTGGTGTTGGGGTTAGTTTATACAACTATGATTACTTAACCAACTTTAATTTGCACACACCAATTAAAGTTTCTCATCGTGGCGTTAGTAATGGAAATGGCGTTCAAAATTCAATCACTGCTTTGGAAAAGACTAGTGAAGCCTATCATCCAGATTATATTGAAATGGATGTCCAATTAACCAATGATGGCGAATTTATTGTCTTTCATGATTTTAATTTCAAAGCATTGACCGGTGTTTCTAAGAAGCCAGAAAATAGTTCTTTAGAGGATGCTCTGTCACTGACTGTTGAAGAAAATGGCATGACCTCTCCAATCCACACCTTTGACGAATACTTAGCTGCGGCTGAAGCAATCGGACAAAAATTGATGGTTGAGATTAAAACACAGAAAAAAAATACCCAAGAATTAACGGAACGATTTGTGGAAAAATATGCTACACGTTTGATTGAAGACGGTCATATTGTCCAGAGTTTAACTTTCCAAGTGATTGAAGACTTGAAAACTCTAGCTCCCAATTTAACAGCCGGTTATATTTTACCTTTTAATCTCGTAGGTCCACCCGATTCTCAAGCAGATTTCCTCACACTGGAATATACGACCTTGAATCGTAGTTTTATCCAAACCGCTCAAAGTGACGGAACCTCTGTTTTTGTCTGGACGACAAATGATAGTGACACGATAAATCGAATGATGTTTTATGGTGTTGACGGTCTGATTACCGATCAAATGGCTTTATTGAACCAAACAACGACTAAACCAGAGATTATGACCTATTCCGACAAACTGATGAACTTTGTTTTAGGATTTGGCTAATAGAAAATGCTTTATGTCTGTTTAAAAGATAACTAAATAATGGTCTATTGCTGAGACTAGACCATTTCATCAGATATCTAGCTCGAAAAACAAGGAAGCTTTTAAGACTATTGACAGTCTGAATGCTTCCTTGTTTTATTTTCGAATAGACCAACTTTAGAAATATTTAATAATTACTTCCCCTTTCTTTGAAAACATTCTTTATTTATGATAATCTATGCAAAGCGGCTGTAAAAAGAACAAAGGAGGAACTATAGATGACTTTTACAAAAACTAATTTAGAATATCGTATTGCTTTTGATACTCAAAAGAATATGTTTATGGCAATTGATAGTAATAATGAAAGCCGTGTCGCTTATGGAGTGACAATTGAACAAGCAATCAAAAAACTAAACGAAAAAGCTTAGAAAGGATTACTATTCATGGATTCTTCCAGTTATTACGTATAAAACCGTCTTTAGTATAAGAACTAAAGACGGTTTTTTGTGTGTGCTTTTTCTCTACATAAAGGTATACTAAACAAGGAAAGGAGTGCAACTATGAAATTATATTTATTACCAGGTTTATTATTAGCCGTAGCTGTCGCTGGGCTAGGAAAAATAGCTGCTGGTTTTTTACCTCAAATCGGTGGCGGTACATTTGCTATTTTATTTGGAATTTTTTTAGGAAACACCTTGTTTAGACAATCTGCTTGGCAAGCAGGAACAAAATTAGCCGAACGAAAATTACTCGAGTTCGCGGTGGTTTTATTGGGAACCAGAGTCACTTTTCAAACTATTTTAGAAATTGGCGGAAAAGGTGCCGCTTATGTCACTATTTTAATGATTAGTACCATCTTTTTCACTTATCTTATCGGTCGAAAAATTGGTTTTAACCAAAGTATGTCCTTATTGATGGCTGGTGGGAATGCTGTCTGCGGTTCATCTGCGATTGCATCCATTGCACCAGTGATTGATGCCAAAGAAGAAGAAAAAGGCCAAATAATTACTTTGGTCAACTTGTTAGGAACATTTATGATGCTGACACTCCCTTTTTTAGCACAAATTATTTTCTCAGATAACTTGACCCAAAGTGCCTTAATTGGCGGAACTTTACAATCAGTTGGGCAAGTTGTGGCGGGTGCGAATTTGATTGGTCCTCAAATCGTTCAGTACGCCATGTTGTTTAAGATTTTGCGGATTATGTTTTTAGTCCTTGTCGTTTTTTCTTTTGAAAAATTTGTCCATCGAGGAATTACTGCTACTCAAGAAGTGAAGCGGAAAGCCCCTCTTCCTTGGTATGTCATCGGCTTTTTAGTGTTATGTACCATTAATAGCTTTATTCAATTACCTGCTAGTTTGACAAGCAGTCTCTCCTTTATTAGTAGCTGGTTGGAGACAACTGCCTTAGCAGCCATTGGCTTACGATTGAATATCCGAAACTTTTTAAAAGAAGGACGAAAATTTATGCTTTACGGTTCTTCTGTCGGACTATTTCAAACGGTTGTTGCTATTTTGTTGTTGATGATGTTGTTTTAGTTGTAAGGACCTCTCTAAATTATGTAGAACAGATCGATCCACAGTTCTATTTTTTTCTAAATAAAAAACGATTGACTAAAAATTAGCCAATCGTTTTTTTTGATTATAAGCGTTCGTTCAATTCTTTTGCTAAGTCTTCGAAACCTGGTTTGCCTAATAGGGCGAACATGTTGCGTTTGTAGTCTTCCACTCCTGGTTGGTCAAATGGATTTACACCATTTAAGTAACCTGAGATTCCAACTGCAATTTCAAAGAAGTACACTAGGTAGCCTAATGTGTAAGCATCCATCGCTGGAATTTTAACTAACATATTTGGAACGTTACCGTCTGTATGTGCTAATAATGTTCCTTCGAAAGCTTTTGTATTAACAAAGTCAATATCTTTTCCTTCTAGGTAACCTAAACCATCAAGATCTGATTCTTGAACTGGAATATCAATTACTTTGCGAGGTTTTTCAACTTTTACGACTGTTTCAAAGACGTTACGAGTACCATCTTGAATTGTTTGTCCGACAGAGTGCAAGTCAGTTGAGAAGTTTGCACTCGAAGGGTAAATTCCTTTTTGGTCTTTTCCTTCAGACTCGCCGTACAATTGTTTCCACCATTCTGAGAAATATTGCATTCCTGGTTCGTAGTTCACCAAGATTTCAATCGCTTTTCCTTTACGGTACAAGATGTTACGTAATGCTGCATATTGATAGGCTGCATTTTCAGTTAGATCAGCATCTGAGTAAGCTACACGTGCGTCTTCGGCACCCTCCATCAAGGCATCGATATCAGCTCCACTTACTGCGATTGGTAATAAACCAACTGGTGTTAAAACAGTGAAACGTCCACCAACATCATCAGGAATCACAAAAGTTTCCCAACCTTCAGCATCTGCTTCAACTTTAACAGCGCCTTTTGCACGGTCAGTTGTTGCATAAATACGTTTGTTTGCTTCTTCTTGTCCATATTTTTTGATTAATAATTCTTTGAAGACACGGAAAGCAATCGCTGGCTCAGTTGTTGTTCCAGATTTTGAAATCACGTTCACTGAGAAATCACGGTCGCCGATAACTTCGATTAAATCTGCTAAATAAGTAGAAGAAATAGAATTTCCAGCAAAGAATACTTGTGGTGTTTTACGTCCTTCTTGTGGCAATACGTTATAGAATGAGTGTTGTAAAAACTCGATAGCTGCACGTGCGCCTAAGTAAGATCCACCAATTCCGATTACCACTAAAACTTCAGAGTCAGATTGAATTTTTTCAGCCGCTTTTTTAATACGAGCAAATTCTTCTTTATCATAGTCTTTTGGTAAGTCAATCCAACCAGTAAAATCATTTCCTGGCCCTGTACCTTCACGTAATGCTTTATCCGCAGCGGTCACTTGATTCTGTAAATAGTCTAGTTCATGTTCACGAACAAATGGTGCTAGTTTTGAATAATCAAAATTAATATGTTCCATTTTGACCCTCCTAAAAAAGTAGTAGTTTAATTACAACTACTACTTTACTTTTTTTATGCTATTTTTTCAAGTAAATTCTTACTAGACTAGTCCTTGAGAAATCATTGCTTTAGCAACTTTCGCAAATCCAGCAATATTGGCACCTAACATAAAGTTATTTTCCGCACCAAATTCATTGGCTGTATCACGGCATGCTTCATAAATATTTTTCATGATACCGTCTAGTTTTTCGTCTACTTCTTCTTTTTCCCAAGCTAGGCGTTGAGAGTTTTGGCTCATTTCTAAAGCTGAAACTGCTACTCCACCAGCGTTAGCTGCTTTTCCTGGGCAATAGTATACATCATTTTCGATGAAGTATTCTGCTGCATCCAAGGTACTTGGCATATTTGCCCCTTCAGCCACTACTTTTACGCCATTTGAAACTAAAATTTTGGCTTGATCTAAATTAATTTCATTTTGTGTTGCACATGGGAAGGCTACATCTGCAGAAACTTCAAAGTCCCAAACAGAACCTTCATGGTATTCTGCATTTGGACGCTCTTTGGCATAAGCCGTTAAACGTTCACGCTTCACTTCTTTAATTTCTTTCAATAATTCTAAGTCAATCCCGTCTTTGTCGTAGATATAACCATTTGAATCTGAACAAGTAACCGGTGTTGCACCTAATTGTTGTAACTTTTCAATCGCATAAATTGCTACATTTCCACTTCCAGAAACAATCGCTGTTTTACCTTCTAAAGTTTCATCTGAGTCTGCATACAAATGTTTTACAAAATAAACGGCACCATAACCTGTTGCTTCGGTACGTCCTTTGCTCCCCCAGAAATCTAGTGGTTTCCCAGTCAAGACACCCGCATCGTATTGTTTTAGACGTTTGTAAGCGCCAAACAAATAACCAATTTCACGTCCACCAACACCAATATCTCCAGCTGGCACGTCAGTATCTGGTCCGATATGTTTTGATAATTCCGTCATGAAACTTTGACAAAAACGCATGATTTCCGCGTCTGATTTCCCTTTAGGGTCAAAGTCACTTCCACCTTTACCGCCACCAATCGGTAGACCCGTTAAACTATTTTTAAAGATTTGTTCAAAAGCTAAGAATTTCAAAATACTTAAATTTACACTTGGATGGAAACGTAATCCACCTTTGTAAGGGCCCAAAGCTGAGTTAAACTGAATACGGTAGCCTCGGTTTACTTGCCAATTGCCTTGATCGTCTTGCCAAGGTACACGGAATTGGATGAAACGTTCTGGTTCTGTTATTAGTGCTAACAAGTTGCTATCTTCATACTCCGGATGTTTCTCTAAAAAAGGAACAATCGTTGCAAAAAACTCGTCTACTGCTTGTAAAAATTCTGGTTGATTCGCATCCTTGGCGTGAATCGCTTCTTGGACACTTTTTACATATTCTGATGCATTTGTCATGAAAATACCCCCTTGTTTTGGTAGTATGATTTTAGCAGAAAAAAAAAAGTTTTGCACGCAAAATTTTCAAATAGTTTAAATTTTCAAACTATTTACATTGAGGTGAAAGGTATGGATACGACCTATGACGTAATTGTTGTTGGCGGTGGTACTAGTGGTATGATGGCGACAATCGCAGCAGCAGAGAACGGTGCAAAGGTATTATTAATTGAGAAAAATAGAAGATTTGGGAAGAAATTGTTGATGACTGGCGGTGGACGCTGCAATGTTACAAATAACAGGGATGTGGAAGATTTGATTCAACACATTCCCGGTAATGGAAAATTTTTGCATAGTACATTTGCGCAATTTAACAATCATGATGTAATGGCATTTTTCGAATCTCAAGGAGTTTCATTAAAAGAAGAAGATCACGGCAGAATGTTCCCAGTGACGAACAAATCAAAAACGATTGTTGATGCTTTAGTGAATCGAATCAAAGAATTAAATGTGACGATTGCGACAAATACTGTCGTGAAGCAGTTATTATTCGATTCGGAAATTAAAGGAGTCAAAACAGAATTTGAAGAATTTTATGCTCCTTGTGTTATTTTAACCACAGGAGGTCGCACCTATCCTTCAACTGGTTCGACTGGTGATGGCTACCGTTTAGCTAAAAAAGTCGGACACACGGTGACTCCTTTGTACCCAACGGAATCAGCGTTAATCTCCGAAGAACCCTTTATTCAAGAAAAAATTTTGCAAGGAATATCCCTGCAAGATATTGAACTTTCAGTGGTTAATCAAGCAGGAAAAGTTGTGACCATCCACAAAATGGACTTATTATTCACTCACTTCGGTGTCTCAGGTCCAGCGGCATTACGCTGTTCTTCTTTTGTCAATCAACTATTAGAAGAACAAGAATCGGTAACTGTCATTTTGGATTGTTTTCCAGATAAATCGGAATCCCAGTTAACACAAGAAATTCAACAAATCATCACGGATAACAAAAAAGTTTTAAAAAATGCATTAAGTCCTTTTTTACCTGAACGCTTATTGCACTTTTACTTGGAAAGATTAGATATTGCCGACTTACCAGCCAATCAATTAACTGAAGACCAATTGATACAAATTATCGAATTATGGAAAGCCTTTCCGATTCAAATCGTCAAAACTTTTCCAATTGAAAAATCATTTGTCACAGGTGGCGGGATTCATTTAAAAGAAATCAATCCAAAAACTATGGAAAGCAAAGTCATGCCTGGGCTTTTCTTCGGTGGAGAATTGATTGATATCAATGGCTACACTGGCGGATTTAATATCACGGCTGCCTTTTGTACTGGACGATCTGCAGGCACTCATGCCGCAGAAGTCGCTTCGTATTATCAATATTAGTATATAAAAAATCGACCCAAGTTTGATGCGAGAACTTTGCAAAATCTTTGGTCGTTTTTTTGTTTTTTGTGGATAAAAATTAAGTTTTTGCCTCTTTGGTTTTGGTTATGGGGCATATTTTTGAGGTTTGCACTTTTTTCGACTAATTTTGGTGCATACTTTGAGCTTTTGCACTTTTTTCCCCTAAATTCAGTGCATGATTACCATTTTTGTACTTTATTGCAACGTTAAGAGCATATTCTTCAGCAACAGTTCTATTCAACTATCGTTATCAAAAAATCCAACGATAATCAGAAGCTTTTTTGCCTCTGTATCGTTGGATTTTTTTAATTCATTAGTTCCTCGGTGATATCAACAAACTCTCCACGAACGACTTTTGCCAAATCTTTTGGAGCGAGCTCCATTTGTAATCCTCTTCGTCCTGCTGAAATGGTTATGGTCGCAAAAGTGGTTGCTGATTGATCAATATAAGTGGGAAATAATTTTTTCATGCCAATTGGTGAACAACCGCCACGAATATAACCAGTGGTCGTTTCTAGGTCACGTAAATGGAGCATTTCCACTTTTTTATTGCCGCTTGCTTTGGCAATTTTTTTCAAATCAAGTTCTTTGTTGGCCGGAATTACAGCAACTAAGGGGCCGTTTTTATTGCCCACTGCCACCAACGTTTTAAAAATATTCTCGGCTGCCAATTGTTTTGCTACTGTATCGGCACCTAAATGATCTTCTTTCCATTCGTACTCGTGTTCTGTATAAGAAATTTTTTGTTGCTCAATTAGTCGAATGGCATTGGTTTTTGTGACTTTTTTCTTTGCCATTTTTTCACTTCCTATTTTTCTACTTGTAAAAGAGTTAGAATTCGATCCAGTTGTTCCACTGGGATTTGTCCGGGTGCAGAGGCTTCTTCTAAGGAGCCGAAAGTAAAGACTGAACCAGTAACTTCACCACTGATTCGGGTCACTTTCCCTAAATCACCCATCGCCATAACCGCTAAAGGCATTTCATGGAAGCCTCGAACCTTGCTAACCAAACCCATGATCCTTAAAACGTCTTGTAATTGTTTAGGCATCGTAGCAATTTTACCAATATCCGCACCTAATTGTTTCATGACATTTACTCGGAAAACTAGGTCCCCATCAACTGGTGTCTGCTCAAAATTATGGCTACTCATGACGATTTTTGTATTAGCTTCTTTTAAAGACTGCACAAAAGCTCGTCCTAAAAATTCAACTCTGGCTAATTCTAAATCAACCATATCTACGCCCTGATTAGCGACTACTAGGTACAAATCTCGATAAGCACCTAAACTAATTGTTTGCTCTCCCCCTTCTTCTTTTGTACGGAAGGTAAACAACAATACTTTATCTGTCAAAACTTCTTGGAGTTCTTTTAACACTTCAATGACTTTTTTTGAATCTGTTCCCTCGTTAAAATAATCTACACGCCATTCTACAATGTCTGCCGGCGATTCATTTGCTTTTTTTGCTTGTTCAATTAAAGGCTCTTTTGTCGCTCCCATAATCGAAACACAAATTTTGGGACGGCCTTCGCCAATCGTTATATTTTTTATTTGTAACAAAAACAACACCCCCTGTTTATTTTTGAATCTGATAGAAAAATACTTTTAAATAATTCCCTTCAGGAAAGCCTTCATAAACGGCAAAATCTGCGGGTAACTGAGCTTCTCTAACTTTTTGATACCGAACGTTCTTTTTATCTAAAGCTTCTTCGATTGATTGTTGGAATTTTTTTGCCGATAAATTAGCCGCATTGGTCGAAGCAACGATTGTTCCTTGATCGTTTAAAATGTCTACACTATCTTCAATTAATTCGCCGTAGTTTTTGGAAACACTAAACACTTTCTTCTTATTTCTAGCAAAGCTTGGTGGATCTAAAATAATCAAATCAAAAGACAAATCTTTTTTCTTAGCATATTTAAAATATTCAAACGTATCCATCACATGAATTTTTTGTGCTTCCAAATCTAATCCGTTGACTTCAAATTGTTCTTTTGTTTTGACTAGACTACGTTTGGCTAAATCAACACTAGTTGTGGACAAGGAACCACCCATGGCAGAAGCTACCGAAAAGGCACCCGTATAACTAAACATATTTAAAACTGACTTCCCTGATGCAAAGCCTTCTGCTAAATAACCACGAACTTCTCGTTGATCAAGAAATATTCCTGTCATCAATCCTTCGTTTAAGTAGGTTGCGTAGGTGATACCATTTTCTTTGATTAATAAAGGTTCTTGAGCATCGGTACCATACATTTTTTGGCTTTCTGGTAAATCAGAGTCAAAACGAATTTTTTCATAAGCACCTTGAATTTCTGGAAAAATCTTTTGAAAAGCTAAAACAATTACTTCTCGTTGAGCATAGAAAGTTTCGTTATACCAAGAAAAGACAGCGAAATCACCATAAATGTCAATAATTAAGCCACCCAGTTCATCCCCCTCACCATTGACTACTCTAAAAGCTGTCGTCTGATCATCAAAATAATAAGCTTGACGCTTTCCTTTAGCTTGAGCCAATCGTTTCTCGAAAAATTCTTGATTGATTGGTTCGTTTTTTCTCGTTAATACCCAACCAATTCCTTTATTTTGTTTTCCTAGATAACCTTTTGCGACTTCTTGATTGGCTGAATCTACAAAGGTCACCCACTCTGTCGTATCAATTGGTTGCATTAAATCTTCTTTTTGTACTAGAGGATAATTTCTTTTTATTTTTTTTACCGCTTGTTGGGTAAGTTTTACTTTAGTCATATTTTTGCACCTGCTTCATTCTCATTACCTGTAGTATAGCAAAAATCACTTCCTTTGTCTGTTCACTTCAAATCTAAAGGAAGGATTCTTTTCTATTCTATAAGACAATTCATCGGCACTTGAAACTTCTCGAACAAAGCATCCAACTATGAAATTCACGAAAGCCTTTACAGCTTTCGTGAATTGAATTTTCTGTTTCTGATATCGACTAATGACACTAAACTTTCTCAAGATTTTATCTCAGAGCTTCCTTGCTAGCACTATCCAATTATGAAAATTCGCAAAGAAAACGTTAAGTTTACTGGGGATGTTAGCAATTTCATTGACACTATTATAGGTACCTAGTAAAATGTAACAGACTATTGAAAATGATGAAAAATACTTTCATATACAATAAGAAAGAGAGGTTTACTCACTTGAAACACTTAAAAGCACCATCTTTTTTTAATACGCGCTTAGGATTTTTCAGCTTGTTGGCTGTTTTATTTTGGTTAAAAAACATTGTAGCTTATTTAACAGAGTTTAACTTAGGGATTGAAAGCCCCATTCAATATTTTATTTTGTTCATTAATCCAATTGCCACAACGCTGTTATTACTATCAATTGCGTTGTATGTAAGAAGAACAAAATTATCTTATATAGCAATGATGTTTATCTACTTAGTAATGACTATCTTACTATTTTCAAACATCGCCTATTACCGCGAATTTACTGATTTTATTACAATTAATACAATGCTAGGAGCCGGCAAAGTTTCCGAGGGTCTGGGACAAACGGCATTAAAACTCTTTAAACCTGCTGATATTTTTTACTTTATTGATTTTATCCTATTAACCGGAGCATTGATGAGTAAAAAGATTAAAATGGACGAACGCCCTGTCCGTGCCAGAATGGCCTTAGCGGTTTCTACTTTAGCCGTCATGATTTTCTCAGGAAATCTATTCTTAGCTGAAACAGATCGTACTGGTTTATTAACTCGAACTTTTTCTAGAGATTACTTAGTTAAGTATCTAGGAATTAACGCTTTTACTGTTTATGATGCGGTTCAAACTTATAAGACGACTCAAGTTCGAGCAGAAGCAAGTCCCAATGACATGAAAGAAGTCGAAGATTACGTTAATGATCATTATGTTGCTCCAAAAGATGAATTATTTGGTCTTGCAGAAGGACGTAACGTGATTTACATTCATTTAGAAAGTGTTCAACAATTTTTAATTGATTACAAGCTAACAGATGAAGATGGTGTAGAACATGAAGTTATGCCATTTGTGAATAGCTTGTTCCATGACGATAGTACCTTTAGTTTTGATAACTTTTTCCATCAGGTCAGAGCGGGTAAAACCAGCGATGCTGAAACATTGATGGAAACTTCTTTATTCGGATTGAACCAAGGAGCTTTCTTTACTCAATTTGGTGGGAAAAATACCTTTGAAGCAGCTCCAGATATTTTAAAACAAACAAAAGATTATACGACTGCGGTTTTCCACGGGAACTCAGGAAACTTCTGGAACCGAAATGAAGTATACAAACGTTTTGGTTATGATTATTTCTTTGATGCTTCATATTATGATGTCAATGAAGAAAATTCCTTCCAATACGGATTACATGACAAACCGTTCTTTGAACAATCTGTTCAATATTTAGAACGTCTGCAACAACCGTTTTATTCAAAATTTATTGCTGTATCTAACCACTATCCTTATTCTGAATTTACTAATGAAGAAGCTGGATTCCCAATGGCAAACACACCTGATGAAACGATCAATGGTTACTTTGCCACTGCTAATTATCTAGATACTGCCGTTGAAGAGTTCTTCAACTACTTAAAAGAAGCTGGTTTGTATGACAATTCTATCTTCGTTTTATATGGAGATCACTATGGTGTATCAAACGGACGTAACCGTAACTTAGCAGAATTGGTTGGTAAATCGAGTGCAACTTGGAACGACTTTGATAACGCACAAATGCAACGTGTTCCTTATATGATTCATATCCCTGGGCAAGATAAAGGGGGAATCAATCATACCTATAGTGCACAAGTTGATGCAATGCCAACATTGTTGCATCTATTAGGAGTAGATACACAAAACTATATTCAACTAGGTCAAGATTTATTCTCTGATGAACGTCAAGAAATCGCCGTTTTCCGTGATGGAGCTTTTGTTACTCCGGAATATACTTTCTTTGGCGGTACCCTTTACAACAACAGTAATGGGTTAGCTATTAGAAATCCTAGTGAAGAATTACAAGCTGAGATTGAGCGATTGCAACAAATTGCTAATACGCAATTAGAAATGTCTGACAAGATTAACAATGGTGATTTGTTACGATTCCATACAAACAGTGGCCTAACCCCTGTTAATCCTAGCGACTTTAGTTACAAAAATATCCTTCAACAAATGATGGACAAAGAGTATGAACTTGGTGAAAATTCAACCAGCGTCTTTTCTCAAAACGGGAACCAAACAACGGTTGATTTATATCGTACACAAACTTACCAAGAATACCATCCTGAACTAGTTATCGAAGAAGATGAAACACTAGAAAGTTCAGAAACTGAACAATAATTCAAAGAAAACCCCTCAATTTTTTCACAAAATTGAGGGGTTTCTTTTTTTTGCTATAAGATGTTCATAGTTTTTTCAAATTCCTACTTTATACTTAGTGTTAGAAAGTGAGGGAAGAATCATGACAAAGTATGCATTTGCTAGTATGACTTATCATAAACGCATGACCGGTATTTATATTCTGCTATTGATTGTGACTGGCAGTGTCATTTTCCTTTCCAACAGTCTGGCTCAGTTAATTCCAGTCATTCGAGAGCAGATTGCTAACTTCTTATCGATGGCTGGTTACCAAGAAGAGCAACAAACTATCTTACAGCAAATAGAAGAACCAAGCCGACAGTTATTAAATGTCTATCATCAAATACGCATAGTCGGTTGTACAAGTTTAATCGCCTTTCTTTTTGTTTTCTTTACCCTTTGTCAACGTAAAAAAGAAGCGGAACTTTCAAGCTGGTATCATTCTGGTAGTTCCATCTCAGGGTGGATTCGTTTAAACTTAATCGAAGCACTTTTAGGCTTTGGATTTGTCCTTTTGTTTTTTATCGTGGGACTAATCATTTTTCAAAAACAAATTGCTAACCTAGTCTTGATGGTCCATATGCAAATCACAGATCATTTTTTTGGTTCAGCTATTAACATTCAATTACTAGAAGATACGAATCTCGAACGCTTTTTGATCCGTTTTCCGACAACCAATGCTGCCTTTTTTAGAACCTTGAACATTACAGACAGAGAATGGCTACGTATTATGGGAACTGCTTTTTGGCAAACGGCTTATGGATTATTCGTAACGATTGTTGCGATAAATCTACCAACTAGTTCAATTTACAGTCTTTGGAGGTATCATCGATGGAATCATCCTTCAGTCGATTAAATCAGTTAAATTATGGCTTTTATCTTGTAAAAATTACACCCGATTGGCAGGAGTCTGAAAATATGCTAAAAGAAGTGGGGCATATTTATGAGGATTGGCAGCTCCTTCCTTTCCTAAATGTGAAGGATAATATGTTAATAGAAATAAAGCGAGCTCAAAAAATCAAACTTCCCCACTATTTAAAATTGTTTGATTTATCTCTAACGGTTTTAAGCACTTCAATTGAAGAATTAACGCCTTTAGAAAAAATCAAATTACAAATGATTCGTCAGCTTTTACAGGAAAAAGGGATTTTATTTCTTCATGAATGTTCGGGTTACTTATCTGTGCAGAACATTCAATGGTTGCTCCCTTTCTGTCAGAGAATTGCACAGTCCAAACACTTAAAAATTATTTTGTTCAGTTCTGATGAACAATTAGCAAATACTCCTTACATTGATCAAGTTTTGCAAGTCTAAAGTAAAATGAAAATTATGATATACACAAAAAATCCAAAGACTATCGATAGTCTTTGGATTTTTTTGTCATGTATCATTCTTTAATTTCAATATCTGGGAAAGTAATCGTAAACGTAGTACCTTTGCCTAACTCACTCTCTACATCGATTCGACCTTTATGCAGACGAACGAGTTGCTGAACAATCGGTAATCCTAAACCAGATTCACCAAATTTTCGATTTTTTCTTGAAGGATCGGCTTTATAATATCGATCCCAAATATTAACTATTTGTTCTTCATTCATCCCAATACCAGTATCAGAAATTTGGACAATGGTTTCCAGATAGCCTTTTTCAATTTTGACACGAATTTCTCCGTCTGTTGTAAATTGAATCGCATTTTGGATAATGTTCACCATGATTTGTACAAATCGATCATAATCTGCAAAAACATCAATATCTTCTGCTGTTTCCAAAATCAATTGATTGTTTTCGGCGGCAGCTTTTGCTTTTAATTGAGTCACAATCATTTGTAAAGCTTCCGTTGCATTAAATTTTTTGACTACAATTGAAATTTGATTCGTACGTATTTTTTCGTAATCTAAGTTTTCACTTACTAGACGGATTAAACGTTCAGTTTCATTTTTCATTAATCGAATCGCATTTTCTTGTTGATCTTCAGGAATTGCATGGTACTCTAAGCCTTCTAACAAACCATTAATAGTGGTCAAAGGTGTCCGCATTTCATGAGAAGCATCCGCCATAAATTGCCGACGACGTTCCTCTTGCCGTTCAATCTCTTCATGAGATTCCTTCAAAGAATTCGTCATATGGTTAAAGTCTTCTGCTAATTCATCAAACTCATCTCGATTATGCACAGGTAAAATACTATCAAAGTTCCCATTAGCTACTTCTTTTGTTGCCCGTTTCATGCGATTGATTCTTCGTACTTGGAAGGTAGCATAAATATAACTAATCACCAGTGCCACAATGCCTGACAAGGCAAAGCCTTTAATTAAGTTAAAAGTAAACTCATTTGTTGTATCACGTACATTTTGAGCCGGTTGAGTGACAATCAAGGTTCCAAAGAAATTGCTGTTCACATTAAAAGGTAACATCGTATAAGAAGTTGTTTCCTTTTCACCAAAAATATTAAAGGAATCAGTAAATTGTTGTTGTTGCCCTTCTTGAATACTTTCCCAATTGCTTGCATCTGGAAAAATAATTGGCTTGTCCACATGCACAGGATATAAGACTTCTTGGTCAGCTTTTAGAAAGATAAAAGTGACATTTTGCGGATTAAGGGTTAATTCAGAATAACTTAAGGCGGTAATCAAGTCACTCTCTAAATCAAAACTTGGGTTCATCTGATTACGCATTGTCACCGCTTCTCCCACGGCTTTGGCATAACCATAAAGTTGCTTGTAATTATTTTCCTCAATCGTTGTTTTCGTCATTTGAATAAAGGAAATCCCTAAAGTCATTAAGGTAATAAAAATAACGATCCAAAAGGCTAAGAGTTGTTGATATAGATAACGCATTAGGCAACACCAGAGTCATCAAATTTATAGCCTACGCCCCAAACGGTTTGAATCACCTGTGGTCCTACTTTTTCAATTTTTTGACGCAATTTTTTAATATGGGCATCAACTGTCCGCTCATCGCCAAAATATTGATAATCCCAAACAAGTTCTAATAATTGTTCACGAGAAAATACCTGACGAGGTTTGTTTGCTAAGGTGTGCAACAAATCGAACTCTTTAGGGGTTAAACCTTCGATGGCTTCACCATTTAGATAGGCTTCTCTGGTTTTCACGTTCATTTTGAAATGCTCTGTTTCAACGTCAAAACTTTGATTATCCTCTGTAGTTGGTACTTTCTCAACTAGTTCACTACGACGATGCAAGGCCTTGATTCGAGCAATTAAAGTCAACGGACTAAATGGTTTTGTGACATAATCATCTGCTCCCATTTCAAGACCAATCACTTGATCACTTTCCGAGTCCCTAGCTGTTAACATAATAATTGGTACATTACTAGACACTTTACGGATTTCTCTAGCCACTAACATCCCATCCATACCAGGCAAGTTCAGGTCAAGAGTAATCATGTCCCATTTATTAGGTTCTGCTAAAAACGTATCTAGCCCTTCCTTCCCATCATACTTAAATGTTGCTTCCCAGCCTTCATTTAAAAAAAACATTTGCATCATTTCTGCTACTGATTCATTGTCTTCAATCATTAAAATATTCATCATTTTCACCTCTACGTTCTTTATCAAATTGCTTTAATTTTGTCTCAATCAAGCCAAACATTGGCGCAATAAACCAAGGGACGGCTAGCATTTCTATAATAAAAAAATTCGTATTTCCAGTTGACTTTAATAAAAAACCAATAATTGTCATCACTGCACCAAATAATAACAAAAAGCGACTGCTAATTTTTTGGGCATAATTCCAATTTTCTTCCGATTCTTTAGATAGTGGTGTGCGATAACCGTAAACCAAATTATCACTTTTTGCGGGGAAAATAAAAAACGCTCCACCAATTACTAAAAGAATACTTCCTAGATATAAAAAAATCATACTGTCACTCCTCTTCACTCTGCTATTAGTATACTCGAAATTTTCTCCCTAACCAATAACTTCACACTTAATTCAACAATCCTTTGTGTTTTTTTCAATTTTTGCTATGATTGTAGTAGTTAAACTAAAATCTAGGCTCACAAGTTTGAGCTTTTAATCAACAAAGGAGATTTATTTATGAATTACCAAGCACTTGCTTTTTTTGATCTAGATGGAACACTTTTAGATGGTCAATCTAAAATCACACCAGAAATCGCCCAAGCTATGGCACAATTAAAACAAAACAACGTACTACCAGTGATTGCTACAGGAAGAACAGAAGCTGAAATCTACGAAATTCGTGAAACAGCTGGCATTACTTCTAATATCGTGATGAATGGTGCCTTTATTCGTGTTGACGGCGAAATAGTTTATAATGAAACAATTGATCCAAAAATTTCTGAACGAATGATTAACGCCGTTCGTGACAAGAAACATTCACTGTCTTTTTATAATCCATCTAATTATTGGTCAACTCATCATGATGATAATACGGTAAATGCGTATGGTCATATTAAAAGTCGCTTACCAGAAATTAATCCTTTAGGCTATCAAGATACAGATGTAAATATGTTGCTTGTCTTGTCTCAAGATGGTGATGAAGATTATCATGCTGCTTTTCCTGAGTTAACTTTTTATCGAAATGGTCCTTTTTCTATTGATATCGTGAATCGAGGAACTTCAAAGGGAACAGCAATCAAACGTCTTCAAAAGATTATGAACTTAGAAGATGTTCCTACTTTTGGTTTTGGCGATGGCAATAACGACTTTGCTTTACTAGAAGCTTGTGATAATAAGATTGCCATGGGGAATGCTGTTGCAGGCTTGAAAGAAATGGCTGATTTTATTACCAAACCAAATACCGATGGCGGTATCATACACGCCTTAAAACATTTTGATTTGATTTAAAAAAAATAAAATCTGACGAAGTAGTTCACTACTCGTCAGATTTTTTTATTCAAGATTCATTTGTTTGTATCAATATAATAAATATAACATGGCGCCCCTGCGGCCCAAGCTCCTATATGACTGCTCAGTAATTGTTTCCCAAATTCTTCTTCCATCGCAGAGATTACAACAAAGATATTAGGTTTATACACATCAGACAACCACACTTTTCCTTTATTAACAAACTCTTTGGCATCCAATGTCGTCACTTCTCGAATTTGTCGAACTTCTGGATTTGGAAAATAGCCCGAAAGCTCTGCTAATTTTTTCTTAGCCACTCGCTGTTGAAATAAATTATTAATCATACCAACCGTCCCCCTCCTTCTACCTCTATTTTACTTTATCTAGAAGAGCGCTTCAAGGCGATGGGAAGAATGTCAACGTTAAACAATGATATTATTTGTACAAATGATGGAGGTGGCAAAATATGTTGAACGAAAAACTTGCCAAGCATATTCGATATTGTAGAACCACAAAACAAATGACACTGACTGATTTATCTCAACACTCTGACATTGACTATACCTACCTTGGCAGAGTTGAAAGAAATGAGATAAATATCACGATAAATACCCTAGAGAAAATTATTCGTGGATTAGATATGGAATACGGTGAATTTTTTGGCTTTTTAAATTTACAAGACGATGATCCTGAATTATTCGACTTGGTTCAAAGAGTAAAAAAAACAGCACATAGAGAAAAGAGCACCCAATACTTCAATTACTTTTGGAATCTGACTGACCCATTGATATAATAACTATAACTTAACTTTTATTTAGAAAAATATGGGCAAATAAAAAAGGCGTTATATCAATGATATAACAACCTTTTTTAAGTTCATACTAGCAAATGCCTGTATGGAGGCGAGGGGAATCGAACCCCTGTCCAAACACATCGCTACCTAAAAATCTACGTTCATAGTCAGCTCCATTTAAAAGATTCGCTTGATAAATCGCCGAGTGACAGGCTATCTATTTCGCTAGTCTGATGTTCTCTTTAAGTTCTTGCAGACGGAAAGAACTTACGTATCCCACTTAGAATAGGACCCTTACCCGAGCACATGGGCGATGCCGGGAGGATCTACGTTAACTGTTTTTAGGCAGCTAAAGCGTAAGTGTTATTGTTTTTAGCAGTTATATTTAACTGTAACGTTTTAGCGTAGACGTAACCTACGAAACGCAATTCAGGCTCGAACTATGCCTGTCGAATCCGTAACGCCCCCTTTATTAAAAAGGGGTATCACTACCAATAATTATTATAGCACACTCATGAATAAATTCAATCAAAATGTACTGACCTGTCTTGACTAATCCTCTGTCATAAATGTCTTTTTTTATTTGCAAAACTGTAACAAAAAAAAACAACCTGTAATCGTTTTTCATGCTACCATTATATTAGAAGGAGGCGATATACATGGCAGATTTTTTCTTTGTACCATTTGACTGGTTATATCGTATTATCTCAGGAAATGGCAATTAGTTCTTGCTATACATAAAAAAACTCAGATAGAAAGTACTTGCAATGGAGAATCTTCCCCTAAATTGGTATCAATATGCAAGAAACTTTCTATCAGAGTCTTTTTTTCCTATTTAATTGTTAATAACAATTCTACATATTTTTCTAAAAATTCTTGGTCAATTTCATCGTAACTATCAGTTAGCCCACTATCAATATCCAATACTCCGATTAACTCTCCATTTTTTACCATGGGAACAACAATTTCTGACATTGCTGCTGAGTCACAAGAAATATAATTTTCATGTTCTTTTACATTGCCTACAATTAAAGTGATTCTTTTTTCTGCGGACTCTCCACACACACCTTTTCCGAGCTTGATGCGTGTACAAGAAACTTTCCCTTGAAAAGGTCCTAAAATTAGTTCCCCTTCATCAAATAAATAATATCCTGCAAAAACTGTATCTTTTAACGTTTGATTTAATAATGCTGAGGAGTTTGATAAACTAGCTACCCAATTTGATTCTGATTCTAACAGACCCTTTTGTTGTAATAATAACAACTCATACATTTCTCGTTTCGTTTGTGACATGACTGCTACCTCTTTTCTATTATTCTTGAAATTGAAATCTATATCCTCTTCCGTGAATGGTTTTAATATAATTAAAGGAACGTTGATTTAGTTTAATTTTTCTTCGTAAATTTTTAATATGAGTGTCAATGGCTCGATTCATTCCTCGTTGATTGTTTAATAGTACCAACAATTCATCACGAGAATAAATACGATTAGGATGTTGCATAAAATGTAACAACAACTGATACTCAGATGCGGTCAATTCAACTTTCCTATCTTCTACTCGAACTTGCTTTGTTTCTGGCTCTATCAAAATTTCTCCTTCATTAAAACTCAATACATCGGGTAAATTTTGCTTCTCTATAATTCGTAGCACGGCTTTCACTCTTGCCAAAATTTCCTGATCACTCAAATGAACTGACCAAATTGCATCAATGCCATCTTCTAATGAAGTAATTCTCTCTTCTTCTGTTAAACAGTCATCTAATAATATATACCAAATTTTGTGTTTGTCTTCCATTACTTGATGCCACTCATAATTTGAAAACTGATCTGGAAAAACAATTGTTACATCCTGATGTTGTTCTATGTGACTTGAAACAAAACTGGTCGTAGACAGCAAGTTTAGATTCAGCAATTGCACTAATGGTTCTAACCGTTCCTTTTCATTAGATAATAGTTGGATTTTCACTTTGTCTCACCTTATTTCTTTTAATGTATTTAAATTTTCTAAAAACGAAAATTTAAGTTTGATTGAAATTGCGGATACCATCTCACTAGCTTGGAGTTCCTAGTAAGTGAGACTGGCAACCTTATTTCTTTTAATGTATTTAAATTTTCTAAAAACGAAAATTTAAGTTTGATTGAAATTGCGGATACCATCTCACTAGCTTGGAGTTCCTAGTAAGTGAGACTGGCAACCTTATTTCTTTTAAAGTACTACTATTATACTATGAAGAATGGTTTTATAAAATAACTTAATATGTCAAATCTGTCAGATATATTTCAAACAGATTAAAAGTTGCGAAATTCACTATCTTTTTCGATTTACTCACACTTACCTCACAATTATCGATTATATTGATTAAGGTAACAATTATAAAAATTGTGAGGTTATTTATGATTAAGTTAAAGAAAGCTACATCATTCCTATTACTGAGTACGTTTTTGCTAGCTCCAGTATCTACTTTTGCGAATGAAATAGACGATAAAATTAAAGCTCAGGATCAAAAAATTGAAGCTCTAGAAAATGAGCAACAATCAGCTGAAACTGAATTAACAAATATTCAAACTCGAATTTCTGAAGTTGAATTCGAAATTGAAGAAGTTCTTGCTTCAAAAATTGAAGAAGAACAACGCTTAAATGAATTATATGATGAAATTAAAGATTTGGAAATTGCGATTGAAAATCGTTCAGAACGTTTGAAACAACAAGCAGTCAACGTTCAAACAAATCAAAGTACAGATAATTTCTTGGAAGCTATTTTAACTGCAGATTCTCTTAATGATGCTTTGAGTCGTGCTGTTGCCTTGACAACAATGGTCGGTGCAAACAACGACATCATCAAAGATCAACAAAAGGATCAACAAAAGCTTGAAGAATTATATGCAGAATCAGAAGCACGTTTGGAAGCAATTGAAGAAAAAAGTGCTCAATTAAAAGTGATGCAAGAAGAATTAGTTGAAATTCAATTGTACCAAGAAGTTTTGATTAGTGACTTAAAAGCTTCTGTAGCAACTGAAAAATCACAAAAAGAAAAATTCATTAAAGAAAAAGAAGAAGCTGAGCGTAGACGTCAGCAACAATTGAAAGAACAAGCGGAGCAAAAAGCTAGAGAAGAAGCTGCTCGTAAAGCATTTGCTGAAGAACAAGCTAAAGCAGAAGCAGCAGCGGCTGCCGAAGCTGCTCTTGCGGCACAAACAAATGCAGTTCAAGCTCCTGCTACTAACACTTTAAGTGCTGTTGTTGAAGAAGTAGTTGTTCAAGAAACACCAGCTGCCTCTGCTCCATCAACAAATTCTTCTGGTTGGATTTCACCAGTAAGTAGTATCCAAGTTTCTAGTCCTTATGGTATGAGAGCTAACCCAACTGGAGCTGGAACAGAATTCCATGATGGCATTGATTTAGTAGGTTCAACTGGAACACCAATCTTTTCTGTACAATCTGGAACAGTTGTTCAAACTGGTTTTGATCCATCAGGTGGTAATTATGTAATTGTTGATCATGGAAATGGTTATTATTCACATTATCTACACTTAAGCAGTATTTATGTTTCAAGTGGTCAATCAGTAAGTCAAGGAACTACTGTTGGTGGTATGGGAACTACTGGACGTTCAACTGGAACACACTTGCATTTCGGTCTAGGTACAGGTGTTTGGAGTGGTTTTGTTGATCCAGCACCATTTATCGGAGCATGATTAATCGTAATATAAAAAGAGTGAATTCAATATTCACTCTTTTTTTGTACGCTATTTTACAACTAATACATTACAAACTGCATGATTTACTACAAAGGCTGTTGTCGAACCAATCAAGGCTTGGGTTAATGCCCCTTTACCTGTTGAGCCGATAACAATTAAATCAATATCATACTCTTCTGGAATATCCGTTGCTAATTTTCGTTTTGGCGATCCTACTTCAATGACCACTTCCGCATTTTCAAGACCTGCTTCTTTTAAGGCTAGTACTTTCTTGTCCATAAATTCTTTTACAAAAGCTTCCTCATCATGAAGTAATTTTGAAAAAGCATAAGTACTTGTTGTTAATTCTACATCATTGATAATCCAAGCAAGATAAACTGTGGCATTATTTCTTTTAGCTACTTCTACTCCTTCAGAAAAAGCTTTCTCCGACTGACTAGAGCCATCCAACGCGATCAAAATCTTTCTGTACTTATCCAACATTGTAAACGCCTCCTCTTTCTTATATTATAGCACTTATGTTCTCCCATGCAAAATTAAAATCCATCGAAGCATTCTAAATTCATGGATTTTAATTATTTGTTACAGAATATAAGTGTAAATTATTCATTGAAATTTAGTTCATTAGGAAAGCTCAATTTTACTCGAGTACCTCTACCAACTTCCGATTCCATAGTTAAACGAATACCGATTTTACTTGCGACCATTTGACAAAGATACAAACCTAATCCACTGGCTCTTTGTTGTTCACGTCCATTATATCCTGTGTATCCTTTTTCAAATACTCTTGGTAGATCTTCTGGTCGAATACCTATTCCTGTATCAGATAAAACCAATTGTTCATTTTCCCAAACGAAAGCAATTTCACCAGTCTTAGTGTATTTAATGGCATTAAACAATAATTGTTCCAAAATAAAACTTAACCATTTGCGATCTGTGTAAACACTTACTTGTAGAGATTTCATTACTAAACCTAAATCTTTTTGAGAAAAAAACATCGCATATTTCTTTAAAACATCTTTGACTACTACATCCAAAGCAACTTTCTCAATCACTAAGTCTTCGTGATCCAAATTTTGTCGCAAATAATTCAGCATCATTTGTAAATACTCGTTAATTTTAAACAGTTCATTTTTCATTTTTAATGAATTTGGTTGTGAAGACTGAACCAATAAATCCAAACCGGCAATGGGTGTCTTTATTTGATGTAACCATAATCCAAAATCGATTAATATCTCTTCTTTATTTTCAATAATCTGCTGCTGTTGCTCGTCTTTTTCTGTTGCCGTTTTTATTAGTAACTCTTGATAAAGTTTTTCACTTCTGGTCATTGCTGGTGGTAAAAATAAACGGACTTGTGAGGTTAAAGTATTTTGACTCATCTTCTGCAGTTGTTTAACTTTACGTCGATAGAAATACCCTTGAATCAATAGGTAAATAATTAAAATGAAACTCAAAAATAAAAAAACATCTCTAAAAGGTTCTAAAGGAAGATTATATAAAAATAAGGTCAGAAATGTTATTCCAAGAAATAATACATATAAAACTAAAACCTTTAAGTTCTCTTTTAAATAACTCATTATTGCTCCTTTTCAACTAGATAGCCGCGATTCTTAACCGTTTGGATTTTTTCTTCAATACCAATTGATTGTAGTTTTTTTCGTATGCGAGTCATATTGACGGATAGTGTATTGTTATCAATAAATTCATCACTATTCCAAAGAGTTTGAATAATTTCTTCTCGAGGGACAATTTCCCCTTGTTTTTGCATTAGAACAGCTAAAATACGGGTTTCATTAGGTGATAAAACAACCGTTTCAGTTTCTGTTTTTATTTGATTTTCTAAAGGATAAAATGTACTTCCGGCTAATTCGTATTGCAATGCTTGTTTGCCATATTGGTAGCTACGTCGTAAGAGTGCTTGAATTTTAGCGACTAACAAACTAATATCAAAGGGCTTGGCCACAAAATCATCTGCGCCCATATTCATTGCCATTATTTGGTTCATTTTTTCTTCTGCTGATGATAGAAAAATAATTGGCACTTCTGAGACTTTTCGAATTTCCTGACACCAATAAAACCCATTAAAATAAGGTAAAGAAATATCCATCAGTACTAAATCTGGTGATAATTGCTGAAACTCGTGAAAGATTTCTTGAAATTCTTTGGGTGCAATAACAGTATACCCCCACTGCTGTAAATGCTCAGAGATTCCTGACACAATTGTTTCATCGTCTTCAATTAAATAGATTGTATTTGCCATCGTTTCCCCTCTTTTCTCATTTTAGTTATAACATAATCACAAAAGAGAAGAAAGCCGAGAATGGCAAAGTGACAAAACTGTTAAGTTACAACGACTATCGATAGTCAAAAAAGAGAATTAAAAACTTCCAATCCATCTGTCCGCAAAGAACAGACATTGTGAGAGACCGGTATGAGCCTCTTAAGAGTCTCAAACCTTTCGGCGTTCAAACGCAGTGTAAGAAAGTAGTTGATCACCACTTTCAACACTGCGTAATTCATCCTCATCTTTTAGCTCACTATGTCTAACTTTTCTCCCAGATGGCTTTCCAGTTTTGACAGTTATTCTCAACTAATCTATTGATAAGTCATATACAAAAATTGAAAGAACAAAACGGAGAAAGTCATTGGTCGTGTTCGAAAAAGCTGAATGAATGACTCTGAATTAGTGCGATTAGCGCTTAGTTAGAGTGTGAACGTCAGCAGCCAAAGATACTCTGTATAAGGTTCTTTGCGTTCTCACACGACAAATGGACTTTTGGAGTTTTGTTCTGGAAGTTTTATTTGACTTTGGCAAGTAGTAGCAAGCTAAAGTGTTAAAAAGAAGAGAAGTATTGTCTTAATCTAGAATTCACTGGCTAAGCATGCTAAAATAAATAGGACTTCAAAAGAAAAGAGGAAAAGTTGTGACTGAATATTTAAATGTCGGAAAAATTGTAAATACGCACGGAATTCGTGGAGAAGTACGTGTAATTTCTCAAACTGATTTTCCAGAATTACGCTACAAAAAAGGGGCTAAATTAACTTTATTTCAAGAAGGAAAGCAGCCTTTAAAATTAACCATCGCTAGTCATCGCAAACATAAAAATTTTGACTTATTGACTTTCGAAGGATACTTAACAATCAACGATGTGGAAAAATTCCGAGACGGGATTTTAAAAGTATCTGAGTACGATTTAACTGATTTAGAAGAAAACGAATACTACTATTATGAAATCATCGGCTTAAATGTCTTAGATGAAAACGGAGAGCTTCTTGGTACAATCAAAGAAATTTTATCTCCTGGTGCCAATGATGTTTGGGTTGTTCAACGCAAAGGAAAAAAAGATGCCCTAATCCCCTACATTGACTCCGTCGTCAAAGAAATCGATTTGGATGCAAATGAAGTCCATGTAGAAATTCCAGAAGGGTTGTTAGACGATGAGAATTGATGTACTGACGCTTTTTCCAAGAATGTTTGAAGGTCCAATGGGTGAATCCATCATTGGTAAAGCACGAGAAAAAGGTTTGTTAGAAATGAACGTTTCAAACTTCCGTAATTTTTCTGATAACAAACATCAAACAGTAGATGATTATCCCTATGGTGGCGGAGCTGGTATGTTATTAAAGGTACAACCGATCTACGATAATATTCAAGCAATTGAACAAGAAGCTCCAACGACTAAAAAAAGAGTCATTTTACTTGATCCAGCTGGAAAACCGTTTAATCAAGCAATGGCAGAAGAATTTTCTCAGGAAGAACATTTAGTTTTTATTTGTGGCCATTATGAGGGTTACGATGAGCGTATCCGTTCATTAGTGACGGATGAAGTTTCCTTAGGTGATTATGTCTTAACTGGTGGGGAATTAGGTGCAATGGTGATGATTGATGCGACTGTTCGTCTATTACCTGAGGTGTTAGGGAATAATCTTTCTGCCCAAACTGATTCTCATTCTACTGGCTTACTGGAACATCCACAATATACTCGTCCTGCTGTTTTTAACGACATGGAAGTACCTGCCGTCTTAATGAATGGGAACCACAAATTAATTGAAGAGTGGCAATTAAAAGAATCTCTGAGACGAACTTACTTACGTCGACCAGATATGTTGGAAAAATTAGAACTCACTGAACAGATGAAAAAACTGTTAGTTGAAATCAAAAAAGAAGAACAATAAAAAAACCATCCACACAACACTCATTTGTCTGAAATAGACATAGTGTCGTTTGGATGGTTTTTGAAATGGAAATAAACAAAAAACCCTTGATTTCTCAAGGGTTCTAGTTTGTCGATTAACGACGGATTTCTTTGATACGAGCTGCTTTTCCGTGTAAAGCGCGTAAGTAGTACAATTTTGCACGACGAACTTTACCGTAACGAACAACTTCAATTTGTGCAACACGTGGAGTGTGTAATGGGAAAGTACGTTCCACACCAACACCGTTAGACATTTTACGAACTGTATAAGTTTCGCTGATTCCAGCTCCACGACGTTTGATAACAACGCCTTCGAATAACTGAATACGTTCGCGAGTTCCTTCGACAACTTTCGCGTGAACGCGTACAGTGTCTCCAGGACGGAAAGCTGGGATGTCATTACGTAATTGTTCTTGAGTTAGTTCTTGAATCAATGGATTCATATTTATCATTCTCCTTATTCCCAAACATTCTTAAGATATTTTGTCATCTCAGCGGAATATTGTAATAGTTGAGCTTTACACTCACTGAAACAGTTTAGCATACTCTATAGAGAGTGTAAAGAAAAAATTCTTGTCAATCTGATTTTTTATTGAATAATCGTTACCATTCACAGTTATTTGCTTAATCTCTTCGCTGCACTACACAACGAAGTCTACTTTTGTTGATCGTGGTACCAACTGGAGTCTCCAGTCTGCCAAGCTTCAAACTGTCACTAATCGCTGCGATAAGTGACAGTTTGAGGCTCATCTTCTTTTGGTGACAGTGCAGTTTTTGTTGTTCTGTTACGTTAGATAGCTTTCAAAATTTCTGTAGGTTAACTAATAAAGTGATAATATAAGGTAAAATAATGAAAGAAACAAGTTCAATAAATAACACCTTTCAATCAGCTTTTAGCGTAAACGTTGAGAGAGGCTTGCGTTGTCGCCCCGTCAAGAATTCAATGTGAACAATGCACAGTTGCCAATTGATTGGCTTACTTTGCGTGTGAAGCTTGAAAGCTCCAAGACCACAGGCTTGGAGCGGTTCCGGGATGACCCAAGCAAGCCTCTATCGCAGTGAAGTGTCAAATTGCTGTGACTGATAACGAATAGTCCTTACTATATAAATTTAAAGCTATCAACAAAAATAATTTCTTCGCAGATTAAATATGAAGAAGAATTATGTAGTTTCCTATTCTACTCCCAATCAATCTCGTGTAAAAAGATAGTTTCTAGACAAACTGCGCATAAAAAAAACCAACTACAAAAAATGCAGTTGGTCTTTTTTCTAAGCTTTAAATTTGCGAGATTCTTCCTGTAAAACTTGAGAAGTTTGACTTAGAGACATCGCAACATTCGCTACGTCACTAATGGTGTCAGATTGTTCACGCATCGCAACAGCAATTGAATCAATGTTGTTTGACGTCAATTGTGAACCATTCGAAATTTCAGAAACTGAAGCAGACACTTGCTCTGCACTTGCAGAAAGTTCTTCAGCCGTTGTTGAAATATCTTGAATTTGATTCGTCATTTCACGCACAGCAGATACAATTGAATTAAAAGAAGTTCCGGCTTGTCCAATAATAGAGACGCCTTCTTCTACAGCTGGTAACGTCATTGACATGGCTTCAGCTACTTTTTGAGTATCTTCTTTAATTTCAAGAGTCAAAGCATTGATTGACGTTGCTGATTTTTTCGATTCTTCTGCTAATTTACGAACTTCTTCAGCAACTACAAGGAAACCTTTACCCTGTTCGCCAGCTCTTGCAGCTTCAATCGTTGCATTTAAAGCAAGTAAATTAGTTTGAGCAGTAATACTAGTTAAAACATCAATAATATTTTCGATTTCTTCTGTTTCACTTGCCAATTTTTGAATCAAAGTGTTCACAGATGAAGAACTTTCAAAAATAGTATTCATTTGTTGGGTTGCCTGATTAATAACCCCTGTCCCACTTTGAGCTTCTTTATTTGTTTGATTGGATGAATCAAATAAGACTTGAGAAGCCTCAGCAATTCGCTGCACACCTTGAGCCGTTTCATCCATGGCAATCGCACTTTCGTTGGCCGCACTGGCAGATCCTTGAGCAACACCAGCTGTGTCGTCTGCTTGACGAGCAACTTCTTCCGTCGTGGCTAGAACTTCTTCTGCACTTGCAGATAATTCTTGAGAGGAAGCACTTAATTGCTCTGAGCTTCCTTGGATACGACTGATTAAATTACGGAAAGTATGTTTTGATTCATTAAAGACCGTAGCCAACTGACCAATCTCGTCTTTACTTCTCACTTCGATATCTTCCGTTGTTAAATCTCCCTCACCAAAGGATTTAGCAAGACCAATCACTTCTTTCAAAGGTTTTGTGATTGTTTTACGAACACTCATCATCAAATAACTTGCTGCAGCTAGACTGATAATAAAAACAATAGCAGAAATTAAAATAGCAAAAGTGATACTATTTCGAGTCTCTCTCTGAATTTCTTCCATGTAGTCTGTTTGAAAATCCATCATCTTTTGAGCCGTAGCAAGTAGTTGATCCGTCACTGTTCCAATTCTAGCATTGACTGTTATTAGAGCATTTTCGCGGTCATTGGTATCTAGTGAATTTAGTACAATATCTATCTGTTTCTTTAACGCTTGATTTACAATAATTAGTTCATCATAGTAAGATTGAAACTCATCTGAATCGATTTTTGGTTCTAAAGTTGCTAAATTTTCCTCTAAACTATTCATTGTTGAGAGTAACTTAGATCGATGGGCCGTATAATCGGGATTCAGTACCACACTGCGAAGATATGTACCCTCAGCTGCTACATCCCGACGAATATCTGCCGCAAGTAACAGCTTATCCATTCGCTGTTCCAAAACTTCTTCTACTTGAGAATTAATATTCGTCAAGCTCAAAAAAGTGCTTCCAATTGAGGTTGCTAGTAAAACAATTAAGGTGATAAATGCTAGATTTAACTTCTTTCCAACACTCATGTGACTAACTCTTTTTTCTTTTTTTCTTTTCATTAAACTAATTTAAACCTCCTCACGTTTTCCGATGCTTTTAACTAGCATTCTATATTACTATCGGTTTTAATATTCTAAAATTAAATCAAAAACTAATATTTTTTGAATCCATAAAAAAAAGACTGCGACATAAGTAGATCATCTTGTTTTTACTTATGTCTCAATCTTATTATGGTTATCTAACTACTAATACGTCACAGGAAGCAAAATTAATAACAAAAGTTGCGGTAGATCCTGCAAAGGTTTCTTCTGATTCTCCCGTAGCGCCAATAATTATCAAATCACTTTTTTCTGATGATTTAGCAAAATCAATAATCTTTTCTTTGGGATTCCCATATTCTACAAAAAAATTAATTTTTTCCTCGGGTACTTCTTTGACCATTTCCGCTTTCATCTCTTCTAATTCATCCTCTAGAAAAGATTTCGTTCTCTCCATAATGGTCCTTAATTTGGGAGAGGACCATAAATATTCCGGGGTTTCAAGCACACGCAAAATAGTCAGTGTTCCATCCTTCAACAAGACTTCTTTCATCGCTCGTTCTAATACTCGACTAGTCATTCTCGATCCATCGATTGCCACCAAAATATTCTTATGCATAGCTGTTTCATCCTTTCATCCAGCCTTTTTATCATCCACCAACGTTAGGAACTCCTTATTTCCATTTTATCATGAAGTGAACGATTAATATCCTTTAATCGTTAAAAAATTGGATTTGTACGACAAAAAAACCTACTCTTAAAAAGAATAGGCTAAAATTATTTATTTAATATTTTCTCTAATCACTGTCCAATCAGACTGAAGTAAACGAAAATCTTTTGTATGGCTTCCTTCATGAACGTATTCCAAATCTTCCATTGATTTTGGAATAATAATCTTTTCTAAAAAAATACGTGTTTCTGGCACAAAACCAATTTCACCAAATTCTTTTTCTGAAAGATTATATTTAGTGCCAACTAATTTTGGATTTTCTACCTCTTCAAATGTCGGATTCGCAAACAGTGAGAAACGTTCTAATCCAATTTTGAAATAGACTGAATTATAAGCTCGACCTAAATATTCAATCTCTTGTTCTATCTTTTCAGGTTGATAAATGGCTAATTCCTCCACCGTTTCTCGTTCCTGAATGGATTGGCTAGACCTTACTTGACTATCTGAATAATACTTATATCCTGTAAATGTTTTTTCTCGATTACGAATATCTGCATATATCTTTTGATTGTAATACTTGTAGTCTCCATAAAAATGATCCCCTATAAAATAAGCGATACCGATTATAACTAAGACACTACTTAAAATAGAACCTATTTTTTTACGATGTTCATTCTGATAAAGTAGAAACAATAGTAGAAATAAAATACTAGCTAACCCAACCACTAACATGATTGGAAACAGCGTATGATAAAAAATTTCTGCTTGTTTCCATTGTGTCAAAGTGAATTCTCCACCTAACATTAGTTACCTCCTACAATTCATAAAAAAACTGTGATAAGAATTGCTGAGTAGTTAGCCAATCCTCTCACAGTCCAAAATTATTCGATAATAGAAACAGCCATTCTAAGAGCGGCCATTGGATCTTCATGACGAACCGCATACATTTCATTATCAACTTGCCAAATAACTTCATTTCCGCGATAGCCATCAACGACTAAATCGACTGTAATTTGACCAATTTCTTCAGGCGCTGGCAACATGGCTATTTCCAAATATTCTACAATCTCTTTTGCTACTGGTAGAGGATCTTGTTCCATCACATTGCTAGCACGGACCACTAAATTCCAGTTTCCTTCTTGCCATGCGATATAGGATGAACCTGCTGCACCTTGTTGATAACCAGTGATACCATAGCCCAAATCAACTTTCATGCCATTCATATCCATTTTTAAATTAACAGCTTCTTTAGCTTCTTGGGCAGATGGAAAGACTTCTTGTTGATATTGAGCGATAGGTGTCTCATGATTTAATTCTTTTTTATTCACAATCAGTGGTGTACTCATATCAAAATATAGCACTGACAACTTATCTTCATCCCCAGCCACTGCAATATTCAACGCATTTCCTTCTGTATGAGAAATGTCTTTTGGAAATGCAACATTCGGATACAATTGAGATAGCTCTGATTGTGCATTTTCTGATTCAGTTTCTTTCGAACTTTCTGATGAAGCTTCTGTAGATGCCGAATTGCTTTCCTCTGAAGAAGTGCTTGTTTCACTACTTTCTACTGGTTGACTAGTAGAAATAGTTGTTTCAGAAGTAATAACGGCTGATTCGCTCGTCGTTGTAATTTCAACTGTCTGATTTGTTGATGTCTCTGTAGAGCTTGTTGTTCTAGAACTACAACCCACCATTAATAACATTAATACATGAATACTAACAAATATCCCTTTTTTCATAAAAGGTCCCTCCACTTGCTATCATTTTTCTTTTTTACCCCGCTAAACTACCAAACCAACGAATTAAGTTTTGCCAAATCTTGACAAAGAAACGTTGTGTCTCCTCTAAGAAGTTTCCTGATTCAATTGAATGACTAATTTGATCAATTTGTGCCATAATTTGATTTCTAAATAACCAAACTAGTGCAATTAATACTAATACACCAAGCGCACGCCAAATTGCCGAACCTATTTTGTAAATAAAAATTAATATAAAAATAACAACTGCGATACCAAGTATACTCTCCATAACGCTCGCTCCCCTCTATCTTATTGTCTATTATGAAACAAAATTGGTCAAGAAGCATGATACCAAAGACTGATTTTTTTAAGAAAAACTCATAAATAAAAGCTAATTACTATGGTTCTATATGAATTTATGTAAACAAAAAAACGCTATATCCTAATGATATCAGCGTTTTTGTTCTCTATTTACCGTCTAGGATATTTAAGCGGACTTTTTTAGGTCCATCTGTACGTACACCGTAAACAATTGTACGAATCGCTTTCGCTACACGTCCTTGTTTACCAATAATACGACCAATATCTTCAGGAGCAACAGATAAGTTATATTCAAAGAAATCATCTGACTCTTCAATTTCTAAAGAAACTTGGTCAGGCTGGGTTACCAAAGGACGAACGATTGTTAAGACTAAATCTGTCAAATCTTTCATACTTGGTCTCCTTATTTCTTAGTGAATTTAGCTTCGTGATGTTTTTTCATAACGCCTTCTTTAGAAAGGATGTTACGAACTGTATCAGAAGGTTGTGCACCTTTTGATAACCAATCAAGAACTAAATCTTCTTTGATTGTTACTACTGCAGGTTCAGTTAAAGGATTATAAGTTCCTACTGTTTCGATGAAACGTCCATCACGAGGAGAACGAGAATCTGCTACTACAATACGATAAAAAGGACTCTTTTTAGAACCCATGCGTTTTAAACGAATTTTTACTGCCATTATTATTTACACCTCCGTTGGTTTTAATCACAAGAGCTAGTTTAACAGGTTTTTGCTAAGGTGTAAAGAGTTTTTTCTTTACAGTCTATATTTTTTTTACTTTAATTTTAAAAACATTAACTTTTTATCGATAAACGTTAATTTTTAGTTGTTTTTCATTAAAATACTCGATACAATAAAATTGAAAATATAGTAATGGTTACTCTAAAAGTCGATGAAATTGTTTAGGATGTGATAAAAATGGCGATTATTTCTCGTTTGGATCGAGTCATGGCGGATCGTAAGATTAGTTTAAATGAACTATCTGCAAAAGTTGGGATTAGCCATGTGAATTTATCAAAATTAAAAAATGGCCGGATCAACGCTGTTCGTTTTTCTACTTTGGATGCTATTTGTAAAGTTTTAAATTGCCAACCTGGGGATATTCTAGAGTATTCAGAAGAAGAGTAATTTTTTGTATTTCAAACTAACTTCTAGTAAGATATAGTTGTAAATAAATTTATTCACAGAAATGAAATCAAATTGGGAGGAAATCTTATGGTAAAGAAAATTGGAATTATCGTCGGCAGTCTCCGCAAAGATTCATTCAATCGCAAAACAGCGAATACTTTTGTGGAGTTACTACCAGAAGGCTATCAAGCAGACTTTTTGGAAATTGGTGATTTACCTTTATACAATGAAGATTTGGACGTTGAAGGGAAAATTCCTGAAAGTTGGACGCGTTTTAGAACAGAACTGAAACAAGTAGAAGGTGTCTTTTTCTTTACACCTGAATACAATCGCTCTATGCCCGCAAGTATTAAAAATGCGTTAGATGTCGGTTCTCGCCCTTATGGTGACAGTGCATGGGATGGAAAACCAGCTTTGGTTGTCAGTGTTTCTCCTGGTGCAGTCAGCGGTTTTGGAGCAAATCATCATCTACGCCAATCCCTTGTCTTTCTAAATATGCCTACTTTGCAACAACCAGAGGCTTATATTGGAAATGTCACTAATTTATTAGATGACGAGGGCGTCTTTGTAGAAGATACGGTGGGATTCTTCCAACTCATTACCGATAAATATATTGACTTATTTGAAAAATTAACGAAATAAATTCATAACAAAGAGCGATGAAAAAATATTTTTCATCGCTCTTTATTTATCTATTCTAAGATTCTCTATTCAAATAAATTCTTCCTTCACTTTTTCAAGAAATTGTTTTCTAGTTCCTTGCCAATCAGAATAATCTGAGTCTGATTTAATTAAGTAGTCCGTGATTAACCAGGTGTCCATCCCAACTGCTTGGGCAGCTACATCTTCTTTCATATCATTTCCTACCATTAAACAATGTTTAGGATCAAGGTTGTTTATTGAACAAACTTCCTCGTAATACTCTGGTGTTGGTTTTGTTCGTGTATGTTTTTCAAAATCAGTACAGAGATAATGAGGGAAGCATTCACAAAACCAACTATATTACCGGGAAATCAGAGTCTCAATTTGCTAGTCTCTTAAATTACGAGCTTGGTACCAGAATTAAGATGCTTCACTCACCAAACAAACCAACTAAAATTTTAGTTGACCGTGATTATTATAAAAACCAACTAAATCAAAAGCAGCAACAAGCCAAAGATGATTGGGACAAAGAATTTTAAATACTAACGAGAATAATCGCACACAAGGTCTGGCTTTTGTTCGAAAATCAGCAATTATCAAACACAACATCTGGCTTTTGTTCGAAAACCGACAATAATCAAACACAACATCCAACTTTTGTTCGATAAACGGCAATTATCAAACACAACATCCAACTTTTGTTCGATAATCAGCAATTCTCGAACACAACATCCAACTTTTGTTCGATAATCATGAATAAGTCAACACTCCTCTTTACCACAACTTTCAAACAAAAGGGATAGAAAGCTAATTAGACTAAGCTTTCTACCCCTTTTATAATTTGTTCTATTCGACGCCGACTCTTTTACTTCTGCGTTCCATCAAAACGGTGTCACGCCAAACACCAGAATCATCTTTGCCAATTTTTTCTCGATAGCCAACTTGGCGAAAACCACTTTTTTCATGTAAAGCTAGACTTCCTTCATTATCTGCGAAAATATCTGATTCCAATGTCCAAAATCCTTTTTCTTCAGACAATAAAATTAATTGTTCCATAAGAAAAGTTGCCGTTCCTTTTCCTCGATAGTCTTCATCAATATAAATACTTACTTCAGCCACACCTTTGTATTCTGGAATCTTAGGGTAGGCTTCTTTTAAAGTAGTCCAGCCTACAATTTTGTCATCGTGTAAAGCAACTAGACGTCCCACTAAAAGACGTTCCTGATCAAAGTCTTCGTAGCTTAATTCTTCCACACTAAAGGTAGCCAATCCGGTTTTCATACCTTGTCGATAGACTTCGTAGACTCTTTGCCAGTCTGCTTTTTGCATCTCTCTCACTTGATAGTTCATAGAAAAAACTCCTTTCCCTAATATTGTCTTATATCTTTTCATTGATTGCAAATAGTCTCCATTGAGTGATAAAAAACAGCTACCCCTTGTTCGAGATAACTGTCTGTTTTCAAAGTAAAAATAGTTTAATTATCATCTTTTGTTAACAATTTCTGATAAAAAGTATCAATCAAATATGCTCCCAGAGGCGCGGTGAATAAAATTGAAATGACCGATATTGAGAGAATGATTTCCCCACTTGCTAACCCCATCGCCAGAGGAATTCCACCGATAGCTGCTTGGACGGTGGCTTTGGGAACCTCTGACATCACGCAAAAAAATCTTTCTTTGCGAGTATAATCACTACCCAAATGACATATTAGAATCCCCGTAGAACGTGCGATTAACACTAAGACTAACATCAATACTGCTTTAAAGCTGATGGTCGTAGCATAAGATATATCGACTGTCGATCCAACTAAAGCAAACAGAATAATTTGTGCTCCCACCCATAATTTTGAAAGCTGTTCAGAAATTACGCTGGCATTTTTAGGAGCAAAATGTAAGATTGCCACACCCATCGCCATGACCGAAATCAAAGCTGAAAAAGGAATAAACTGATCGATTCTTTCTTCAAAAGCCAATAAAACAAAACCAACACTCAACAAAAGTAAGGTTTTTATTTCATTTGGTGCTTGTAACAGTTTTAAAAGTTTGGCTATTAAATAACCAATCAATAAACCAGTCACAATTCCGGAAATCACTGCTATCGGGACCACAATAAAATTAGAAAAGGCAAAATCTCCACTTGTTTGCATCGCTAAGACCGTAGCAAAAACAACGACATTAAAGACATTATCAATAGAATCTCCAGCTAAAATCAACTGAGGTATCCCTTTTTTTGTCCCATAATTTTCGTTAATTAATTTTACCATTCGAGGAACAACTACTGCTGGTGAGGAGGAAGCGACAACTGCTGCGAGTAAAAGTGCATCCATTGCTTGCAAATTAAAGAACCATTGTGCAATCAAAAAAATTGCCAACATCTCAAAACAAGCTGGCAAAAATGGGACAATAAAAATTTTCCTACCCATTTTCTTGAAGTCTTTAAATTTTAAAGAAAGTCCCGCTCGTGTCAAAATAATCAACAAAGTAATTTGTCGCAAATCTCCCGCTACCGCCATCAAACCATCATCCAATACATTCATGGCAAACGGTCCTAAAACAATTCCTGCAACTAAGTAACCAATAATATTGGGAATTCGAATTTTTTCAAAAAGATAACCTAAAAAGTAGCCTAGTATAAAGATATACCCTAAACTTTGTAACATCCTCATCACCACCAACTTATTTGTTTGTATTTTAGCATATTTTAGTGATGAATAGCTTTGGAAGCGCTTATCACAAATTCCAAATATTAGTTAACAAAACTCATAGTTAAAAATATTTTTCTCCCTAATCTAAAGTTGCAACAATCGCTAACAATAGTTCTTAAGTCCCATTTACTGAATACTCCCAAAACATGATTCCTCTTACTTTGTTTTACATAAGCGACTTTTCCTTAAAAAATTCTGGATTGTCATAAGAAATAGGTGTTTTAATTCAAATGTGTTATCCTTGCTTTCTTTTGAAATGCAACTCTGTCAATTCGCCCATTTGTGTTGTTTCAACAAATTTTAAGCGTTGACGATAGTTTCCTTCCTCAAATAACCGCTTCCCTTTACCTAAAAGAACGGGTGCTATTTGAATCCAATATTCATCAATCAAATCCGCTTCGATTAGTTCAGAAAATAAGCCCCCTCCACCAACAATCCAAATATCTTTTCCTTCATTTTTTTGAAGTTCTTGTAACACTTGCACTGGGTTTTCAGCAGTAAAATAGCCTTCATCTAGTTCCTCATTTTTAGTGCGAGAAAAAATAATTTTTTCTTTTCCTAAATAAAAAGGTTTTTCTTCCAACATTTTTGTTGTCTCTTCGTATGTCACTCTTCCCATGACCACAGTATCAATATTTTTTTCAAATGCTTCGTAAGTGGATACACCTGCCAAATCCGTATCAAACAACCATTGCAAATTATCCTGTTCATCAGCTAAAAATCCATCCAAACTGATTGCTCCATAAAAAACTATTTTTCTCATATCAACACCTCTTTCAAACTTATTTTAACAAAAAATCAAAAAAAGATTGCTTTTTGTTACTGTACTATGTATAGTAGTACACGTAACTAGTGTATGACAACGAGTAGTACACTTTTGTCTCACAGAAAGGACTTGCCATGGTTAAAATTAATAAAAACAATAGTCGGCCATTTTATGAACAATTGATTATTGGCATCAAGGAAGAGATTTTACAGGGAATTCTACAACCCGGAGATCAAGTACCCTCAGTCAGAGAAATGGCTAAACAATTATTAATGAATCCTAATACCGTAAGTAAAGCCTATAAGATATTAGAGTCTGAACAGGTATTAATTACCGTTAAGGGAAAAGGAACATTTGTTAAATCGCTCGAAAATATTTCTCGAGATGAAGATCGCGTTCAGGAGTGGAAAAAACAATTCAGCATTCTGTTAATTGAAGCCAAGCATTTACAAATCACTGACGCTGAAATTAACGAATGGTGGGAAGAAGCAAAAGTTGAGTTAGGAGGGATTGCATGAAACTGTCTCATGTGACAAAACAAATTGATAAGCATGTCATTTTAGAAGATATAAATTTTGAATTATTTGAAAATGAAATTGTTGGTTTAATTGGTCGGAATGGCTCAGGAAAAACGACTTTATTTAGAACGATTGCTGGACATTATCGAACAGATGGTGGAGAAATGATAATTGATGGTCAAAATATTGAAACCGATCCTTTGCATCGCCAAGATATTTTTTACATCGATGACAAAGAAAACTTTTTAGGACAATATTCACTCAAAAAACTGAATGCTTTTTATCGTGCAATTTATCCTAATTTTGATCAAGATACCTTTCTTGATTTAATTCGTGAACATGAACTTCCAATAAATTTATCATATCGTCGGATGTCTAAAGGAATGCAAGGATTATTTCAAATGATTTTAGCTATCTCTTCCAATGCAAAATACCTATTATTGGATGAACCATTTGATGGACTGGATGTTATTGTTCGTAAAAAAGTCATTCGTTTATTGTTGGAAAACTTGAGCGAAGGTCGTCGAACAGCTTTAATTGCTTCACATAATTTAAATGAATTAGAAAATATTATTGATCGTGCCCTATTACTAAAAGGTAGCACGTTGTCTCGTGACTACCGTTTAGAAGAGTTAAGAGAACATGCGAAGAAAATTCAGATGGTCTTTAAAACCAAAAAAGTACCAGAAATTATCAAACAGAACTCGAAAGCCCTTGATTTTCAAGGTCGTGTGGTGACAGCCTTGTTCGAAAACTTCACTGTTGAACTTGAAAGTCAAATTAAAGAGTTAGAGCCACTAGTCTTTGAAGAACTTCCATTAACTTTAGAAGATTTATTTGAAGCTAACTTAAGTCAAGAATCGCTAGTCAAAGGAGTGAGTCAATAATGGAAAAAATCCGTACTATTTATTTTCAACGATATTTTGGTTATATGATTGCACTTAGCATTCTAATTTTAGGAATTTACATCTATCCTACTTTTAATAGTATAAATGCTTGGCATGAGCAACGTGACTACTATAATTCTGAAGAATTTATTCAAGATTTTGAGCAAAATCCAGAGTGGTTTTCTAAGAGTTATTTCGTTAATAACGATGGCGAAGATGAAGTCATTCTTTACGATTCTATCGAAGATTATCGAAGTGATACATTAAGAATTTTTTACAAATCAAACAACAAATATTTGGAGACATTTCGAGAAACAATCAATGATAACTCCACTTATTACTCTAGATATAATGAGATAGAGGAAGTTGAACCACAAGAGTATGAGCTAGGTGCTACTTATTATCAAAATTTCCATAATGACGGTAGCTTTATCCCTATTTTAATGGTTGCTTTAGGATTTTTACTCTTTTTCGTGGATCAAAAAACAAACTTTAATCGTTTGTTATTTTCCCTATCTGAAAAACGAAAAAAGCTATTTTTAGGAAAATTACTTTATGTTGCCCTTCCAATAATCGGAGTTACTGCCATTGGAATTTTAAGCTCTATCCTAATTCAATACATGGGAATCCCAGCTCCTTACCTAAATGCAAGTTTATTACAAATGGTTTATTCTGGTTTTAGTCAATTAATTTTCAGTATTTTTAGTTTAACGATTGGCATCTTTTTTGGAACTTTGTTAAATAATTTAGTTCTTGCCCCATTAGCCTTGATAACAGGTGGATATTTTATTCTATACACTGGATATAGTTTTTATTATGGTATTAATAATATTTTGACTTACTTTTTCCCAAACATTCGTATGCTAACACCCACTAGTTTGACTCGGTTTGATCTTGGGAAAACAGGCACTCCTTTATCAGGAATTTTATTCTGGGTTGTCTTCAGTTTGTTATTGTTATTTTTAGCTGAAAAAATTTTTAACAAAATTGCTCTCGAAAATGAAGGGGATTTTGTTACCAATGCTAATTTACGAAGACCAACATTCTTAAGTTTGTTTATCGGTTCAACAATCTATTTTGGAATAGCTTTGTTTGATTTCTATTCTGTATTAAATATGATTCAATTCAATCATCTGGGGTTAATAGATATACTGAAAAATTTCTTGATAGTCACAGCATTGGTCTTCACCGTCAGCTTCTCACTGGTCTACCATCGTTCCATTATTAAATGGTTCCAAGAACGAAGAGATTCACATTTGCGACAACAAATGAATAGATAGAAAAAAGCGTTGGAATCTTTTGTATTCCAACGCCTTTTTGATGCTTATTTATCTTCTTTATCTTTTTTATCTAGCTTTTCGTTGATTTTTGCTGAAGCATTATCAACTAATTCGCCAGCTTTTTCTTTGATGTCTCCGTATTTCCCTTGGATTTTACCTTTTAATTCTTCAGAGTCATCACCTGTAACTTTACCTTTTACTTCAGTTGCTTTTCCTTCAACTTGATCTTTGTTTACCATTGTGAAATTCCCCTTTCTTGAATCTATCTTAATAGTAACACCAAGCGAAAAAAAGTACCAATTATTTGACGTTTAACGTTATTTTTCTTCCTAAAGACAACGCATTCGATGTCGGCCGATGACCAATTTGTTGGGTGATAGCAATAGGAAGATCCGGCATTTGCAACACATCTTTTAATAATTCTGCAACCGGATAGCTATTTTCTTCTTGGTAGGAAATAAAGGTTCCAAGCAAGATTCCTTTTAATTTATCAAAATGAGGCTGTTGCTTTAACTGATGAAAACTTGAGAACAAAGCATTTTTATCTCCACCATAACTTTCTAGAAATAAAATTTTATCTGTAAAATCAGGTTTATAAGGTGTGCCTGCTAATTTTAAGAAACAACGAATGTTCCCACCAATCACTCTTCCTTCTAGTTCATTGCCTTGTATAAATTGCCAGTCGCTTTGATATAAACTATTTTTTCCTTCAAAAAATGTTTGTTTAAACTTTTCTACTTGTCCGCCACTTTCATCCCAAATGAGTGTTTTTAATTGGAATAATTCGGCAGTTTGTTCAGTATGAGCCAACAAGCTATTTAAAACAGAACTTACATCACTATAACCAAAAAAAGGAGTAGGATGAGCCTTTAACAACTGAAAATCAAGATAAGGTAACACGCCATTGGCTCGATCGCCACCAGAAATATCAAAAATTGCCTTAATTTCTCGATCTTGAAAAAAATGACGCATGACACGGGCTTTTTCCGCTCCATTCGTAAAACTATTTTCAAATAATAAAGGACTTTTTTTTACTTTTAAGCCCAAGGATTGCAGGCATTTTTCTAATTTTTGAATTTCTTCTGGACGATTTTGTGGATTGGAATTTGCAACAAAAGCAACAGTATCTCCGGATTTTAATTGAAACATCAAATCTCCTCCTCGTTCATTATAAAAATTGAGCCAACATTTCTGCTGACTCAATACTTGTTATTTTTTCTTTTTCTTCTTTTTCTTTTTGTTCTTTTTGACCATACGATTCATCGCCATTTTGCCAAGTTTTCCTTTTACTCCACCACCAAACATTTGATCCATGCCTGGGATATTGTTCAAGTTTCCGTTACTCATTTGTTGCATCATTTTACGAGATTCTTTAAACTGCTTGATCATACGGTTGACTTCCACCACACTATTTCCTGAACCAGCAGCAATTCGACGACGACGACTTGGGTTTAACAAGTCTGGATCTTCTCGTTCTGCAGGAGTCATTGAATAAACCATGGCTTTTTTACGTGCGACATCTTTCGGATCTAATTTGAAGTTTTCTAAACCTGGAACTTGACTCATTCCAGGAATCATTTTCATCAAATCATCTAATGGCCCCATATTTTCTAACTGATCAAATTGTTCGATAAAATCATTAAAGTCAAAGCTATTTTCACGCATTTTTTGCGCTAATTCTTCGGCTTTTTTCTCATCATAATCCTGTTGCGCTTTTTCAATTAAAGTCAGCATGTCTCCCATACCCAAGATTCGGCTAGACATCCGATCTGGATGGAAAATTTCAAGATCTGTTAATTTTTCACCAGTACCAGTAAATTTAATTGGTGCACCAGTAACGGAGCGAATAGATAAAGCTGCCCCCCCACGAGTATCACCATCTAATTTAGTAATAACCACACCAGTAATGCCTAATTGTTGATTAAAACTGTCAGCAACATTCACTGCGTCTTGACCTGTCATCGCATCAACAACTAATAGAATTTCATTTGGTTGAGCCACTTCTTTGATTTGTTGCAGTTCTTCCATCAAATTTTCATCAATATGCAGACGACCTGCCGTATCAATCAAAACATAATCGTTTTTCTTTTCTCTAGCTAATTCCATCCCTTGGCGAACAATTTCAACTGGACTTACATCAGTTCCCATATCAAAAACAGGGACACTTAATTGTTGTCCTAAAACTTTCAACTGATCAATCGCTGCCGGACGGTACACGTCTCCTGCAATTAATAAAGGACGAGCATTTTCCGTTTTCATTAAATGATTAGCTAATTTACCTGCAAAGGTCGTTTTACCCGCCCCTTGTAAACCGGCCATCATAATTACGGTTGGAATACGGGGATTTTTTTCTAGTCCTACTGTCTCCGAACCTAATGTTTTGGTTAATTCTTCATCAACGATTTTGACGATTTGTTGTGCTGGAGATAAGCTTTCTAAAACTTCCACACCAATTGCCCGTTCACGAACGTTTTTGGTGAATTCTTTTACAACTTGCAAGTTAACATCGGCTTCTAATAAAGCTAGACGAATCTCACGCATCATTTCTCTTACATCTGCTTCAGTCACTTTTCCTTTACGACGAAGCTTACTCATCGCCTGTTGCAGACGTTCTGTTAAACTTTCAAATGCCATTTTTTATTCATTCCTTTATTCTTCAATTTCTTGGATAGTACGAATTAAACTTGCTAATTGCTCATCTTCTGGATAATTATCTGTTACCCGTTCTGCTAATTGATCTAATAATTCTCCACGAACAATATAATCTGAAAATAAATGTAGCTTACGCTCATAATCTTCCAGTATTTTTTCTGTTCTCTTTATATTATCATAAACTGCTTGTCGACTGACACTAAATTCCTCAGCAATCTCTCCTAAAGAAAAATCATCAGCATAATACAACTCCATATAATTCATTTGCTTTTGTGTTAATAGCGTAGAATAAAATTCAAAGAGAGCATTCATTCGATTCGTTTTTTCGATTTCCATTAAAATCCCTCCTTGTTTTCAATCTTGTTCTATTCTAATTCATTTAACCATTCCGTTTCAGATTGAACGATCATTCCTTGTAAAATAAAATAGGCGGTTGCTACACCGACTCCTGCTACTTTTGTTCCTGAAAAGGTGCCATCATAAATTAATTGGCTGCCACAAGATGGACTCTTGTCTTTCAATACTAGTTGCGTAATGCCACGTGCTTGCAAAACTTTATAGGCTTTCTTAGCTCCTGCTTTAAACATTTCTGTCACATCTTCCCCACGATTGGTTTGGACAATCGTTTTTCCACTCCAAACATCAAAACCATTACCATTTAGAATTTCTGCAGGATCACGAGGGATCGGTAAACCTCCCAATACCTCGGGACAAACTTGTATCGCTTCTTTTTTTGCAATCATTTCTTTTAGTTGCGAAACCTCTTGATGTCGACCATCATACCGACAAAAACTACCTGCTAAACAAGCACTCACACCAATCATGAAAAAATGCCCCTTTTCTATTAAATTCGTCTTATATTATAACATTTAATTGGCTTATACAATAGTCCCAAGGGCGGATTCATGATAATATATAGATATATTCGTTTCTATTTGAAGATAGATTTATAGGATTAATTTCCTTAAATATTTTTCTAATTTTTTTCAGAAAAAGAAATCAATCAATCTAACTGTAAATAAAAATAATTTAAGCAATTTTTGTAACAGACAGAAACTTTTTTTCTGTTCAATCTTATATAAAAGGAGTCACTTATGAAAAAAGTATTAATCGTAGATGATGAACCGTCTATCGTCACTCTCTTAACATTCAATTTAGAAAAAGAAGGCTATCAAGTAACCAGTGCCACTGATGGTATGGAAGGTTACGAGCTTGCCCTAAATCACTCCTTTGATTTTTTGATTTTGGATGTTATGTTACCTAACCTAGATGGGATTGAAATTACTAAAAAATTACGTCAAGAAAAAATCGAAACGCCTATATTAGTTTTGACTGCAAAAGATGATCCAATTGACCGTATTTTAGGTTTGGAAATTGGGGCAGATGATTATCTAACAAAACCTTTTAGTCCTAGAGAAGTTGTAGCAAGAATGAAAGCTATTTTCAGAAGAATTGAGCCTCGTTCTGCTAAAAATGAAACCGAGGAACCACAGGAATTAATCACTGTTGGAAAAATTATTGCCGATGTCAATAACTATCAAGTAACAGTAGATGGAAAAGCCATTGTTCTTACACCTAAAGAATTTGAGTTACTTGTGTATTTTATGAGAAGAAAAGAACGTGTTATCGATCGCGATACTTTACTTGATCGCATTTGGCATTTTGATTTTGATGGACAAAGTCGAATTGTAGATGTACACGTTAGCCATCTTCGTGAAAAAATTGAAGATGATCCTAAGCATCCGCAATACTTACAGACCGTCAGAGGGTTTGGTTATAAGTTTCAGGAGCCTTAAACATGAAAAAAAGAACACTTTTTAGTTTAGTCGCATTACTGTTAACTATCTTTGCTGGTAGCTGGTATTTTATTCAAAACTTTTATGATCAACAGGTACTTTCTCAACATGAGACTTATCTTAAACAAAAAGCAGAATTATTCATTCGTTTAGCTGAAGAACAAAATTTTGATCAAATTGCCCGTGTATATGTGGCCGACTCTGAAGAAAGAATCACGCGCTTAAATAATCAAGGGCAAATTTTATTTGATACCTTCGATCCTACTCTTTCAGAAACACGCTCCCAAAGACCAGAAATCAAAGCAGTCTTGGAAGGACGAGCAGTTGGGCGTTCACTTAGGATGAGTCCTACACTACACAAAGAATTACTTTATGTAGCCATCCCAATTAAAGAAGATGGTGAGATAGTAGAAATCATTCGAGTAGCTGAGCCCACTGAAAATTTCTTACCAAACTCTAAAAGAATGAAACTAGGAATTTTTATTGTCTACAGTATTCTTTGTCTAATTTTGAGTGGTATGATTATCCAAATTTTACGACGACGGAACCGACCTATTGAAACAATTCTTCCCGTCTTAAAAAAAATGATTGAAACACCCGATCATCCAGAAGTCATTATGCAATCTTCTCCTCAATACGAAGAACTTTATCAAGTTATCAATTCCTTAAGTGAACAAATGAGTTTAACTTATCAAGCTTACAGTGCCAGTGAAAAACAATTGCATATTTTATTAAATGACTTGATGATTGGGATCTTTATTATTGATGAATACGGAAATCTTTTACTGATGAATGTAGCTATGCAAGAACAGCTAGCGACCTTCACTCCTTTTCTAAACGAGACTTTTACAAAGAGTATTACGGAAACTAGTCTAATTCAATTAATTTATCAAGTAACAACCTATCAAACGATTGTTCACGAAGAACTCAAAACAAGCAATAACCGAAAATTGGAAGTAACTTTACGCTACTTTGAAGAGTCTCAACAAACCTTGGGTATTTCTTACGATTTAACACGAATTCGCCAATTAGAAAAGTTACAAAAAGATTTTGTTGGCAATGTTTCCCATGAATTAAAAACACCAGTCACTTCTCTAATTGGTTTTACAGAAACATTGTTAGATGGTGCCAAAGATGATCCAGAAACAGCTACGCAATTTTTGAAAATCATGCAAAAAGAAGCTTATCGTCTTCAAACATTGATTCAAGAAATTATCCAACTTTCCAAAAATGCAGATATTGATTATCCTATACAAACAGTTGATGTCATCACAATTCTTTCGCAAATCACTACCAATTATCAACAACTAATCAATGAGAAGAACTTAACTGTAACTTTGGATGTTCCTGCAACTTATCTATTTACTACAAAATTGGAATTGTTTTACCCAATTTGCAAAAATTTAATTGAAAATGCCTTTAATTACTCTAAACAAAACGGTGCCGTAAAGATTCGCTTAGAAGAAAAATCGGGAGTGATTTTAACCGTTCAAGATTTTGGAATCGGCATTGAAAAAAAAGAACAGCAACGAATCTTTGAACGTTTCTATCGAGTAGATAAAGCTCGTACAAGAAATTCTGGGGGCACGGGATTAGGTCTAGCAATTGTGAAAGATTATGTTGAACTTTTAGGTGGGAATATTCAGTTAGAAAGCCATCTAGGAGTGGGCTCTACTTTTACAGTATCTCTTCCTATAGAATAAAAAAGGACTATGACATAAGAGTAAGACAATAATATTCGAACAAAATTGAATCAATTGCGACGAGGACCTACTGGACCACAAGAGCAATCTTCTATTATTCGGATATTTTACTGTTAAACTACTTATGTCACAGTCTTTTTTTACATAGCGAATGAGTTTAATCAAACAAAACTTCGAAAATTTAAGAATCGTGTAAGCTGGGGTGGATATGTTCTCTTATTTTGGCTACAAATTAAAAACCAACCGATGAATCGTGGCTCATCGGTTGGTTTTTTTATAAAAGGGCATTTAATTAGGGGTGCCGCACTAAGAAATTCCCTAGTGCGGCTATAAAAAGAGATGTCATCTCGTTTTATCAATTATAAATTTGTTACATCTCCATCTACGCTACGCTCAACTTGCATATCAGTAATCGGTAGGTAACCTAATTCAACAACTACGTTTTGTTGTACATCGTCTGTTAAGATGAAGTCTAAGAATGCTTGAACTTCAGCAGTTGGTTCGCCATTTGTATACATATGCTCGTAAGACCAGATTTCCCAGTCGTTTGTTTGAATGTTTTCAGCAGTCGGCTCAACACCATTAATTGCTAATGCTTGAATAGAATCGTCTAAGTAAGACAATGCTAAGTAGCTAATTGTTCCTGGTGTTTGAGCAACGATTTGACGTACAGTACCTGAAGAATCTTGTTCTTGAGTTTGGATTGTTTCCGCTCCATCAAGACCCCATTTTTCAAAAGTAGCACGAGTACCACTTCCAGAAGCACGGTTTACAACAGAAATTTCTAAATCAGCTCCGCCAACTTCACTCCAGTTTGTAATTTCACCTGTAAAGATGCCAATTAATTCATCTTTAGTAATGTCAGTTACGCCTGCATCTTTATTAACAATTGGCGCCATTCCGACAACTGCTACAAGATGATCGACTAAAATAGAAGCATCTACACCGTCTTTTTCTTCAGCAAATACATCTGAGTTACCGATATCTACTGCATCGGCTGCTACTTGGCTTAAACCAGTACCACTACCGCCACCTTGGACAGAAATTTGATAATTTGGATTATCTGTTTCAAACATTTCTCTTGCTGCATCAACTAATGGTTGTAAAGCTGTAGATCCTACTGCAAGAATTTCTACTGTTTCATTTGATGGTGCTGGTGTAGCTGCATCAGAAGAACCAGTTGCATCTGTTCCTCCATTGTTACCGCCGCCACATCCGGCTAATAATACTCCTGCTAATACAAGTAATCCTGTAAGTTTTTTCATGTTGTACAATCTCCTTATTAATAAAAATAATTTTTCGGACAAAAATTTTCATATGTTTCACATATGTAATTCCACTGGCATGAGTGAAACTGACATCCCCTTCTTTGTCACAACCATAGTCTAACAAGAGAATGTAAATCTCTAATGTTGTTTATGTAAAATTTACATCAATTTGTGTTAAGTTTTCGTAAAGTTGTTATGCTTCATGAATAAAAATTATTGTGCGAATTTCCAATAGTGAAGACTTGGCAACTAAAAACTATTTTACAAGAAAATATGACAATTGTTTCCTTTATCAAAGAGATTTATACTTAGAAAGTAAAAAACTGTGGCATAAGTCAAAATAAGACTTATGCCACAGTTTTTTTTATCTTTTTATATAACGCTCCATACGAGCCATTGCTTCTGTTAGACTTTCTAAACTAGCCGCATAACTAATTCGGATGTATCCTTCTCCCGCATCACCAAAGGCAATTCCTGGAATCACTGCTAAGGCTTCTTTTTGTGCTAAATCCACACAAAATTCCATTGAGTCTTGAATACATTGTGCTGGAATTTTTGCAAAAACATAAAAGGCACCTGATGGTTTTGCCACTTCAAATCCTAGTTCTGTCATTTTATCAAAAACAAAATCACGACGGATCAGATACTCTTTTTTCATTACTTGAGCATCATCGATTCCCTCAACCAAAGCTTGAACGGCTGCTTTTTGTGAAATCGTTGTTGCTGCAGTCACTAAATATTGATGAACTTTGATGATCTGTTTGGTCAACTCTTGCGGTGCAAAAATGAAACCAATTCGCCAGCCTGTCATAGCATGAGATTTAGATAAACCATTGATTAAAATAGTTTGCTCTCGTAAATATTCAGCAATCGATACATGCTTTTCATCATAAGTTAATTCACTATAAATTTCATCGCTAATCACAAACACAGGGTATTTTTTCAACACTTCTGCCAAAGCTTTTACTTCATCTCTAGAATAAGTAACACCTGTTGGATTGCTTGGATAATTTAAAATGACTGCCTTAACTTGCTCGCCATGTGTTTCTAAGGCTTCTTCTAAAACCTCAGGCGCCAGAACAAAACCATTGTCACTAGTGTCTAGATAAACGGGTTCTGCTCCTGCTAAGGTAATTACAGGCTCATAGCCTGGATAAATTGGCGCTGGTAGAATCACTTTATCCCCTGCTTCTAAAATTCCTAATAAACTAGCAGAGATCGCTTCTGTTCCACCAATGGTTATCATCACTTCAGTTTGCCAATCATAATTTAGATTATATTTTTTCTCCAAAAATTGCGTAGCTGCTTGACGGGCATCTGGTAAACCAGACATTCCTGAATAATGGCTATAATTGCCTTCAATAGCTTCAATACCAGCTTTCTTTACATGCTCAGGTGTATTAAAATCAGGTTCTCCTAAAGTCAATTTTAAGATATTGGGAATACTTGAAACTCTTTCATCAAATTGTCGAATTAAAGAAACGGCAATTTTATCTACTTGTTTATTAAAACGGTTGGTTAAATCAGTCATTTATAACACCCCTTGATTTATTGGTGGATTTCTCTGTAATTGTTTGTAACAGTCAGTTGAATATCCTATGAAAGATATCCTACCATAAAAAATGACTTTTGTGTGAAAAAGATGAGAGTGAATCTCATAATATTCTGATAATTGTTTGATCAAATGTAATTTGCAAACAATAACAATTTATGTTAGTTTTTATATAGATAAAATAATAAAACGTTTGGAGTCACCTAGATGAAAAATGAAAATGTTCATACCAATATAGAATACAAACAAGGTTGGATTAGAGAAAATGATCAGTATCGTTGCTTGTATTGCGAAAAAAGTTTTGAAGATGGAACTATTTATAATGTAGATGAACAATTAATAACTGCCAAAAAGGCAATGACTCTACATTTGAAGAACAATCATGGTGGACCCTTGCAAGCCCTTCTTAATCAGTCGAAAGAGAGTCTTGGTATCACGGACACCCAACAAGAGATTCTACAGCTATTTGCCCAACAATTGAGTGATACCGTGATTGCCCAAAGACTAGGAGTCTCTTCTTCAACAGTTCGTAATCACCGTTTTAAATTAAAAGAAAAAGAACGACAAGCTAGACTGTTTTTAAGCACGATGGAATTACTGAATGTCAATACGAGCAGTCTTCCTCACAAAGGAGCAACTATGATTGATGATCGTTACCAAATCACTGATATAGAGCGTAAGAAAATTTTAGAAACCTATTTCACGCCAGATGGACGACTTAGTCAATTACCTAGCAAAGAAAAACGTAAACTAGTTGTTTTAGCCAAACTTAGTCAACAGTTCGAAACAAAGAAAAATTATTCAGAAAAAGCTGTCAATGATATTTTGCAACAATTTGTAGCGGATTATGTGACCGTTCGCCGTTACTTGATTGAATATGGCTTTATGAAACGAACGAAAGATGGACAAACCTATTGGCTGAATTAGAAAGGTATAACCTAAAAATAAAAGAATTAACTCAAGTTCAAGATACTAAATTGCTCTATGATTTTGTTTTGGCAAATACAGATTATTTTACAGATTATCAACAAATATCCCCATCGATTGAAGAAATTGTTGACGAATTTTTCTTGGATATTCCTGCGAATATCCGTTTAGAAAATAAAAAGATACTGGCGATTTATCAAGATGAGAAAATGATAGGATTTGTTGACTTGCTCTATCATTATCCAGACAAAAAGACTTGTTGTTTGGGATTGTTTGTTCTAGATAGTCTGGTCCGTCATCAAGGTCTTGGTCAAAATATTTATTCATTAATAGAAGAAATGATTTGGAAAGAAGGTTTTTCAAGAATTTTTCTTGGGGTGCTTACTGAGAATCAACCTGCTAAAAAAATGTGGCACAAGCAAGGCCTATCGTAAGATTGAAGAGATTGTTACCTCTTACGGAAAGCAGATGAATATGGAGAAAGTGAAAATATAGATTCTTTTTTAAACAAAAAATATCCAAGCAATAGAAGAAATCTCCTATTACTTGGATATGTAACTATTAAGAATCAAAACATCTTATACTTCTCTTAAATATATTTTTTTAATAATCAATTTATCAAATAATTGCGTTTGATTGTCTGTCTCGCCAATCACTTCGGCAATCACACTCTTGCCATCTTGTTTACGGCGTAATTGATAGACAATTTTCCCAGTTTCTTTTAACTCGTTAATCATAGTTACAACTCCACCAAAACCGGTTTTTTTAGTGATGAATCCAAGTGCTACCATTCGTTCATCTAAATTTTTAGCTGAAATGCTGGCTCCTGTAATCAACGTATTCCGAAGTGTATGAGAAAAATCTTCCAATCCTGAAACCGTTGGATATTCAGGTTCCTCTGGTTCGTTTTGGCTTGGACGCGCTCGTAACTCATCTAACTCTTGTAGCAAGTCTTCATATTGCTGTTGTGTCATCATCACACCTGCTACTTTTTCACGATTGAATACATAGACACCCGTTCCTGCTTCTCTTGCTTGGTTAAATACGTCCATGGGAGATTTTTTGACTTCTGTAATTGAAGTTGTGGGAACTTCTAATTTTTTCAGTTCCATCTCTTCTCCTCCTTGTTTCTATTAAGATCTTAGCGATCCGTTTCTCGCGAATAGATAATCTTAAGCAGACCTCTATCTTGTTTCGACTTTTTTATTATATCATAAATTTTCTCTAAGATTTCATGAGAATCAAAAAATATGAGAGAAAACTTGCTTTCCCTCATACTTTCTACTATATAATACTCGCTTCATAACCTGTATCAGTAATTTTTTTAGCAATTTCTTCTGATGTCACTTCTGATTCATCAAATTTTACTACGCCATTATTTTTTTTCAAATGAATTTTTACCTTTTTAATTCCTGGTAATTCCGTCACGGCTTTTTCTACTCGACCTGCACAATGGTCACAGCTCATTCCTTGAATTGAAAATGTTTGTTTCATTCTATCTTCCTCCGTCTTTTTATTCATGTTTACATGCACACTGACCAGGAATACAATTACAACTAATTTCCTGTACAGCTTGCTTATCAGCCAAGACTTGTTGCAAATTATCAATATCTTCAGCAGTTAATTCAACTTCTTCTAACAAGTTTACCAAGGTTTCTCCTGCTTTTTTTGCACAAATATGCGAAAAAAGGTTGGCACTTGCACTAAGAATTACTTCCTCTTCTGCGACTTTAGCAGAATAAATAAATTTTTTGCCTACTTTTTCAGTGTGTAGAATATCTTTTTTTACCAATCTTCCCAACAACGTTTTTACGGTAGCGATTTTCCAATCTTTTGATCCACTTAACAATTCATAAATTGTCGTTGCATCAACAGTCTCTTTATTCCAGACAACCCGCATAATTTCCCATTCTGAATCACTAATTTTCATTGGTTCAACCATCGTTGTCACCTACATCACCTCTTATTTCATACTACATATAGTTTACATCCGTAATCCAAACTTGTCAAAAGTTCTTGCTTTTGAAATAGAAATAAAAGAAGTCAGAGTAGAAAAAAAGTTTATTTTTGCCATTTAAATAGCAAATTAGCGAAAGTATCCATTCCTATAAATAGTAGAAATCCAAAACTACTTAATACTAAAATTCCCGCATACATCCCTGGATAATCCATTCGTGTCCAAGCATCCATGATAAAATAGCCCATTCCATATTGGGTACCATAATTTTCTGTAAAAAATAAAATAGAAATAGCCGTTCCTAAAGACACTCTCGTTCCACTAAAAATTGCCGGTAGTGTTGCTGGAAAAGTAATATGAAAAAATTTACGCCATCGACTAGCTCGCAAACATTGATAGACATCATAATAATTATGAGGAATTTCTCTGATCGCATCTCTTACCGAAATAGTCATCTGGGGTAAGACAATTAAGACAATCATCAAAATCTTTGAACGATCTCCCAGTCCTCCCAGTAACATCACTATCGGAAGAAGAGCCATTTTGGGTATGGGATAAATGAGATAGACAATCGCATCGAAAAATGGTTGATCAGGAAAACTTCCTATCATTAAACCCAAGGTAAAACCACCAAGAATTGAAAAAAACAAACCCAAAACTACCCGATAAAAACTGGCTTTTAAATGCCAAAGCATACTAGTAGAAATCAACTCTGGAAGACGTTGAAGAACGATCCAAGGAGTAGGCAACAAATTTTTTTGCAAAATAACACTTGCAAGCCACCAGATACTCACTAATACAATGACTGCGAATACTCCATCAAATATTTTTTTAACTCTCATTCTCAATCACCTCTCTGACCTGTATTGATGCACTAAATAAATGTTCAGATTGACGATAGGACTTCAAGTCATTTTTTTCTTGAAATGGAGAGGAAATAATTGTCTGAATTCTGCCAGGATTAGCAGATAAGACAATTACTTCATGGGCTAACAAAAGTGCTTCATCAATGTCATGAGTCACAAAAATGGTTAGACGTTTTACCTGTTCCCAGCAATCCAAAAATAATTGTTGGGCAATTTCTCTGGTAAATGCATCCAAGGCTGAAAAAGGTTCATCCATTAACAAAACATCGCTTTGAACAGCTAAACTACGAGCAATCGCCACACGTTGTTTTTGTCCACCACTCAGTTGACTGGGATAGCTAGCTATCAAAGGAGTCAATGCCATGCGTTGAATCAATTTTTCTACAAAAACTTGATCTTTCTTTGTTAGCTTTTTGCCGGTACTAATCTTTCTAGCTTCCAAAACGGCTTTTTTTACCTTTTGCCAAGGCAATAATCCATAGTCTTGAGGAACAATTGAAACAACTGACTTGTCCACTGACTCCTCACCCAATAATAAGCTCCCTTGGCTAGGCTCTATTAATCCTGCCAACAACTTTAATAAAGTTGTTTTTCCAGCACCTGAGGCACCAATCACTGCATAAATTTTTTCTGATTCTAAGTGACAGGAAATTTTCTCTAAAATTAGTTGGTTGTTTTTTTGATAGGAAATATTGGTTAAATCGTAAGCTTTATTTGAAATAGACATCGCTTAAAACATCCTCAGCTTGTAAATCCAACGTAAAAATTCCTTTTTCTCTTGCCCAGTCAAAAGCCATTTCAATGTCTTCTCTCTTCGCTTGATTTGCTTCAGGATAATCTGGTACTTCAATTTGCTCTTTTAATGCTTCTGGAAATCCGATTTCATCAATAAATAATTGGATGTAAGCTTCTTTATCGTTTTCTTTCATCCATGCGACTGCTTCATTATACGCTTCATACATTCCTTGTAGCGCTTCTGCTTTTTCGTTGATGACTTCTGTTGTAAAACACAAAACAAATAAATTAATTCCTGCATCTCTAGTAGAGCCTAGATTGTTCATCCCTTCTGCTTTGGTCATGGTAACGAAAGGTTCTGGTAAAATCGCTGCTGCAGCTTGTTGGTTTTGTAATAACTCCACTCTACTTGGAACTTGTGGAACTTCGACTAAATTGACATCGGCTTCGGTCATTCCTGCTTGTCTTAGTAACTGATCCACTGCAAATTCTGGTCCTTGATTTTTAAGAATGATCACATCTTTGCCTTGCAAATCACTAATCGTTTGATTTTCAGCTGTCGCAACTAAATCAAATTGTCCGTAGGTTGAACTCGTAATTTGAATATCCATACCGCCTTCTAAATAAGTAGAAAAAGACACTAAATCGGCATTAATTCCATCGACAGCACCTGCTTGAAAAGCAGCATCTCGATCTCGAGCAGATTTAAAAGACTCCAATTCAATAGACACGCCATGCTTCACATCAAAGCCTTGTTCATGAGCCACGATTAAAGGCATATTGTCAGTGGAAGGCATCACGCCGATGCTAACTGTTGTCGCTTCTTCTGTTGAAGATTCTTCCTGTGTAGCAGTGGCAGCTCCACAGCCACCCAATACAAACAAAGTTAATAAAATAAAGACATTTTTTTTCATTGATTTCCCTCGCATTTTTCAAAAATTAATTCATTATTATTTTACCACTTTTTTCACAAACAAAAACATTTTTTTCCAAAAGCATAAGAAAAAAGCATTCCTATTCTCGATTAATGGCTATAAATACCAGTAATAAAGTTAGAAATACTTTTGTTTCATTTGATAATATTTTCTCAATCTTCCGAATCTTCCTCTTCATCGGATGGTTGTTTTAATACTTCTTGTCGATAACGACGATTTCCTAAGAATTTTAAAGCTTGCATTAAAGGTTGACGATTCACTCCTACCAGACCAATTAATTCAATGAATAGCTCCAAACCAAAAGCGGTACTAATCACTAATAAAATAATCGCTGAGGTACTTGCATAATTCATCAGTAAAGCAATAAAAGAAAAAACCATTGCCATCGCATAAATGGTCAATACAGCCCCACGATGGGTAAAGCCTAAAGAAATCAGACGATGGTGTAAGTGCATCTTGTCCGCCGAAGAGATCGGTTGTTTATTAAAGCGACGACGAATCATCGCAAAAATGGTATCGGTAATCGGAACTCCTAAAATAAACATTGGTGTGATTACCGAAATAAAAGTCGCATTTTTTAATCCTTGTAAAGAAAAAACAGAAATCATAAAACCTAAAAATAAAGCTCCTGTGTCCCCCAAGAAAATAGTCGCTGGATAAAAATTATAGGGAAAGAAACCAAAAATCGCAGCAACTAAAATAAAAATCATCACAGATAAAGCCACACCTGTTGCTGGTAGGAAAAAATAACTAATCAAACCGATAGTAACAAGGGCAATCATAGAAATTCCTGATGCTAAGCCATCTAAGCCATCAATTAAATTTACCGCATTGGTTATTGCTAAGATCCAAATGACAGTAACAGGAAGACTTAACCAGTTTAAGTGAACCACTCCCATTAAGGGAATTGAAATTGTATTAATTCGGATATCCGCAACAAAGTAGATAACCAATGCCGCTAGGGTTAAACCCACTGTTTTTTGTCCAGGAGTTAGTTCATAAACATCATCAATCAAACCTGTCAAAACAACAATCAAAGCCCCTAAAAGCATCGGCCAAACACGATTCATCGAATACGTTCCCCAAAATTCCCACAACACAGCTACTGAAAAAGTAATAAAAATACTCAATCCTCCTGCTGTGGGCATTGTCTTGGTATTAATTCGACGTTCCCCTGGTTTATCTACAGCCCCTATTTTAAAAGCTAATAACTTAATCAATGGGGTTAAAATTATTGAAAAGATGGTCGTTAAGAACAGCCGAACAATAAATTGAAATGTAAATCCCATTATTCATTCTCACTTTCATCGTCACTTTTTCCAAAGTGCTCTTTAACCTTTTCTTGAATTTTTTCCATACTATTTGAACGCTCAACTACTTTTCCACCAACAAATTCTTCTACCACAGCATTAATGATACTTCCTAAAATAATGATAGTTGCAGCAAAGTTTAACCACAGCATTAGTACCATAAAACTCCCGATAATTTGATAGCCACTTACTCGATTAGCAAAATATTGGGCATATAATCCAAATGCTTGGGAGAGAATTAACCAACCGATTGTCGCAAAACCTGCTCCTGGTAGAACTGAGCGAAGTTTAACTTTAACGTTAGGTACAATCCAGTAAATAACACTCATTGCTGCCATCATTGTGATAAAGGTAATTGGCCATTTGACTGTTTGGAATGTGGAAATAAACGAATCTGAAAACTGGAAGATTGGTTGAATCGCTTCTAAAATAACTTTTCCAGAGCCCACAAGTAAATTGACCCCCACAATCGCTAACAATAATAAAACGACCGCAAAAACAGAAAAGATTCTAGTAATAATAAAGTTGCCTCGATCATCGACGCCATAGGCTTTATTCATTGCTTTTTGTAGAGCATTGATACTCTGACTTGCAGACCATAAAGTGGCGACAGCTGAAATAGATAAAAGTCCACCAGAACCTTGAGTCAACAAATCTTGAATAGCTGGTCCTAAGAAGTCATAAACTGGCTCTGGAATCACTTCTTGAATGTAAGGAAGCACTGAGTTTGGATCGATTTGTAGAAAAGGCAATAAATTTCCAACTGCAATTAACAGAGGAAAGAGTGATAAAAGTAAATAATAAGCGACAACAATAGAGCTTGCCCCCATATCAGAATCTGTCACTCGAGCTTGAACTGTTTTTACAAATCGAATCAGCTCATCATTTTTTCGAAATTTCTGTAATAGTTTCATCGCTTTTCTCCTTCTCTATTCATTTAATTAGCGATTTTGTTTTAATATGCTTAAATTTCTGATGTGTTCTTGATAAACAGAGTAGAAATGGGTACGTCCCAGTCTAATAAGTGCCTTCTTCCCCTTGAGAAGTAAGAATACGTGGGCCTTCTTTAGTAATCGCTAAACTATGTTCATATTGGCAACTCAATCCACCATCAAGTGTGTAAGCTGTCCAACCATTAGGATCCATTTTCATTTTCCATGTGCCAGTATTGATCATTGGTTCAATCGTGATAACCATCCCTTCTTTTAAGCGTAATCCTTTTCCTGCTTCACCATAATGGGGAATAGAGGGACTTTCATGGATCGTTGGTCCAATCCCATGTCCGATAAAATCACGAACAACGCCAAAACCTTCACCTTCAGCATAAGTCTGAATCGCATGACCAATATCTCCCACTCGATTCCCTACTTGGGCTTGTTCAATTCCAAGATATAAGGCTTTTTTGGTGACCTCCATCAATTTTTTGACTTCTGGTGTGGGTTCTCCTACAGAATAGGTCCAACAAGAGTCAGAGATAGCACCTTTTAAGTCAACACACATGTCAACCTTAATTAAATCGCCTTCTTTTAAAGTTTTTTTACGTGGAAAACCATGACAGATTTCATCGTTGATACTACAGCAAGTCGCATACTTATATCCTTCAAAACCAATTTGAGCGGCTACCCCCCCATGACTTTCGATATAATCTCTGACAAACACTTCAATATCCCAGCTAGTAATCCCTGGTTTAATAAATGTTCGTAACTGTTTATGAACATCGGCTAATAAAGCACCTGATTCTGCCATTTGATCTATTTCTCTTTGTGATTTTAGTGTAATCATTTTATCAAATCTCCTCTTTTAGTAAGTACCTTCTTCTCCTTGTGAAGTAAGGATACGTGGACCTTCTTTAGTAATCGCTAAACTATGTTCATATTGGCAACTCAATCCACCATCAAGTGTGTAAGCTGTCCAACCATTGGGATCCATTTTCATTTTCCATGTGCCGGTATTAATCATCGGTTCAATTGTGATAACCATTCCTTCTTTTAAGCGTGCACCTTTCCCCGCTGGACCGTAATGTCCAAAGAATGGTTCTTCATGAATGGTAGGACCAATTCCGTGGGCAATAAAATCTCGCACCACGCCATAACCTTCTGCTTCTACATAGCTTTGAATCGCATGACCAATATCTCCCACTCGATTCCCTACTTGGGCTTGTTCAATCCCAAGATATAAGGCTTTTTTGGTGACTTCCATCAATTTTTTGACTTCAGGTGTGGGTTCTCCTACAGAATAAGTCCAACATGAATCAGAAATGCCACCTTTTAAATCAATACACATATCAACCTTAATTAAATCGCCTTCTTTTAAAGTTTTTTTACGTGGAAAACCATGACAGATTTCATCGTTGATACTGCAACAAGTCGCATACTTATATCCTTCAAAACCAATTTGAGCAGCTAACCCTCCATGACTTTCGATATAATTTCTGACAAACACTTCAATATTCCAGCTAGTAATCCCTGGTTTAATAAATGTTCGTAACTGTTTATGGACATCGGCTAATAAAGCACCTGATTCCGCCATTTGATCTATTTCTCTTTGTGATTTTAGTGTGATCATTGTAACTAATCTCCTCTATTGAAATCTTATCTATTTTACCATAGGAACGCTTTTTTTTCCAAATACCGTCCACTTTCCAAGAACTGTTTCCTAATTTCATATATTTTGTTATAATCAAATTTGAGAATATAGATGAAGGAGTTTCGAAAATCCATGACTTTAGCAAAAATTGTTTATGCAAGTATGACTGGTAATACCGAAGAAATTGCCGATATCGTTGCCGAAACGATGGAAAATTTAGGTATTGAAGTTGAAATAGAAGAGTGTACCCAAATTGATGCCACTGATTTTGAGGAGGCTGACATCTGTATTGTTGCTTCCTATACCTACGATGAAGGTACTTTACCTGATGAAATTATGGACTTTTACGATGATTTACTTGAATTAGATCTTTCAGGAAAAATCTTTGGCGTTTGTGGTTCAGGCGATACATTCTATGACTTTTTCTGTAAAGCCGTAGATGATTTTGAGGAAGCCTTCTTAAAAACAGGTGCAAGTAAAGGTGCTGATTCTGTAAAAGTTGATTTAGCTGCCGAAGAAGAAGATATCCAAAAGTTAGAAGCTTTTGCTAAAACAATTGTTGAAAAAATATAAAAAGTCGTTTCAGGAGTACTGCTTCTGAAACGACTTTTTTTATCTTGGTAATGTTTTAAAACTCATATCTAATGGTTGACTACTCTTCATTGTTTCAAATGAGCCTTTGAGTAACTCAATGATTTCCTCTTGTTTAAATTCCAAAATCCCTGACGAAGTTAAAGCTGATAAACCTGAAACCAAGATCCAAAAACCTGAATAAACTGACTTAATTTGTTCTTCTGACAATTCAGCATACTCTGTATCAGTGATGATATTTTCGACAAAGTATTCATAAGAATATTCTTTCATTTTTGAAACATCTGCTGCCCCTTCTAAATAAAGAGCTTTATATAACTGTTTTTCTTTATTGGCAAACTCAATACTATTAATTCCTAAATCAAGAAGCTTGTCTCCAGTAATTTCTTTGTGTAATAGTTTATTCGATAATTCTTCGATAACTTTCTCCACTAATACATGTTTTAAGTCATCCATATTTTTAAATTCTAAATAAATTGGTTGAGTGGAACACTTCATTTTGGCTGCAATATTTCTGGCAGTAAAATGGGAAAAACCTTCTTTTGCGACAACATCATACGCAGCGTCTAAAATCTGATCTCTGGTAATCGTTTTTTTTCTAGCCATATTTCTGGTCTCCTTATATTCAATATATACCGCTTTCACTCATTGTCCTTATTTTACCATGTTTTCAAAAGAATTCAAATTAGCACTCCTAATCTTTTAAAATAAAAAAACATTTTATCTTTATTTATTACATTTTAAAGCCAAATAAGTGAAATAAAATCTTTCAGTCATTTCCCTGTCCTTCTTTAGATTTAAAAAAAAATCATTTTACCGATAAATAGTCGTTTTTATTTCATATCCCTATTCTCTCTTCTATTTGTTTTGAAATTTAGTTAGTGTTATTATAATAACAGACTTATTATCAGGTTTTTCAAAGGATTTTAGATAACTTTGTTAAACTATTTAGGAGGAACTTGTACATGGTACTAGAAAATTTTGATACAAATCTTGAAAAATATGCACAACTAATTGCAGAAGTTGGAGTCAACGTTCAAGACTCACATACAGTTGTTTTAACTATTAGTGTAGAGCAAGCCCCTTTAGCTCGCTTAATCACGCAAAAAGCTTATGAATTAGGTGCTGCAGAAGTAATTGTTCAATGGACGGATGATATTGTTCAAAAAGAATTTTTATCTCACGCAGCAGACGATCGTTTGAAAAATATTCCTCAACATAAAATCGATCAAGTGGATGATTGGATTGAAAAAGGCGCAAGTCGTATTAGTGTTGTATCCTCTGATCCAGGCTCTTTAGCAGGTGTAGATGCTGAACGTGTGGCGGCTTATCAATTAGCTTCTGGTAAAGCGATGCATAACCTACGTATTGCGACTCAATCAAACAAAGTCAGCTGGGTAGTGGCGGCAGCTTCAGGTACAGAATGGGCTAAAAAAGTCTTTCCTGATTTATCAGCTGCAGAAGCTCAAGATGCTTTATGGGATCAAATCTTTAAAACAACTCGTGTCTATTCAGAAGATCCAATTGCTGCATGGAAAAAACACGATCAAACTTTACAAGCTAAAGCAGATGAATTAAATAGTGAACAATTTGACTCCCTGCATTACACAGCTCCAGGTACTGATTTGACAATTGGTCTTCCAGAAAATCATTTATGGGAAGGTGCAGGTAGCTTTAATGTCCGTGGAGAAAAATTCATGGCAAACATGCCGACAGAAGAAGTATTCACTGCTCCTGATAGCCGTCGTGTAGATGGATTCATCTCTAGTACAAAACCTTTAAGTTATGCGGGTAACATCATCTCTGGTATGAAATTTACCTTCAAAGACGGAAAAGTCGTTGATTTTTCTGCTGAACAAGGAGAAGAAGTTCTTGGCAAATTGTTAGACACCGATGAAGGTGCTAAACATTTAGGTGAAGTTGCTTTAGTTCCAGATCCTTCACCAATTTCTCAGTCAGGCATTATTTTCTTCAACACTTTATTTGATGAAAATGCTTCGAATCATTTAGCTTTCGGTTCAGCTTACGCCTTTAACTTACAAGGTGGAACGGAAATGTCTGAAGAAGAATTAATTGCTGCTGGTATAAACCGTAGTCAAACCCATGTAGACTTTATGGTAGGTTCTGCAGAAATGAACATCGATGGCATCCGTAAAGATGGTAGCCGTGTGCCAATTTTTAGAAATGGTGATTGGGCTTAAAACAAAATTTTTGTTACTCAATTGTGAAGGAATGTGACGAGTCAGTCACATTCCTTTTTAACACCCCTTTCAAAAATTCTATATTGGATTCCCAAAACCATTTTTTAGCCACATTTCATTTTCTTAAACTATTTAAAAGTTTTCTTCATTTATCAATCATTTTGCATAGTAAAATTGTCAAAATTTTGATAAAATTTACTTCATATGGAAGGAATGATTTAGAATGACACCGAATCGTGAAGATTATCTAAAATTAATCTTAGAGCTTGGCGGAGATCAAAAAAAAATAAATAACAAACAAATTGTATCAGGCTTGTCTATTTCTGCCGCCTCTGTCAGCGAAATGATTTCCAAACTTTTAAAAGAAGGTTTAGTCCAACACACTCCTTATCAAGGTGTGCAGCTTACTGAGGCTGGTCACAAAAAAGCTAGTTCTCTTATTCGACGACATCGTCTTTGGGAGGTTTTCTTAGTAGAACATTTAAATTATTCTTGGAATGAAGTCCATGATGATGCTGAGGTTCTAGAACATGTTACTTCTGACGTTTTAGCCGAACGACTGGAAGAGTATCTCAATCATCCAGAACATTGTCCTCATGGTGGGATTATCCCTAAAGAAAAGCAAGTTATCCACGAAATAAAACGTGAAACGTTAAGTCATTATTCTGAAGGAACCAAAATCAAAATTGCGAGAGTATTGGATGAAAAAGAACTCTTAGATTACTTAGTATCTATTGATTTAAAACTTCATGAAGAATATCAAATTGTGGAAGTTGCTCCTTATGAAGGACCCATCACGATTCAAAATGCAGAAAAGCAAATTGCCGTCAGCTTCAAAGCGGCTAGTACTATTTTTGTTGATCAGTTGTCAGAGTCGAAAGTCGAAACGAATTGATAGATTAGATAGGTGACGAAATTTTATTACACTAGAAATGAATTAGGAGTGAATCAAATGAGCGAGAAAAAGGTATTGATTACTATATTTGGTGGTACAGGTGATTTAGCACAAAGAAAGCTATATCCCTCATTGTTTCGATTATACAAAAAAGGCGACTTGGTTGAATCGTTTTCTATAATTGGAACAGCACGTCGTCCATGGACGAACGAGACTTACCGTGATATTGTCAAAGAAACAATTGCTAGTTTAAATCCAAGTGAAGAAGAAGCCGAAACTTTTGCTTCTCACTTCTACTATCAATCTCATGACGTCCAAGACACGGAACATTATGATACTTTAAAAAACTTAGCTGACGAACTAGATGAAAAATATCAAATTGAAGGCAATCGTCTTTTCTATCTAGCAATGTCTCCAAATTTCTTTGGAACAATTGTGGCACATTTAAAATCTCAAGGAATGCTAGATGTCAAAGGGTATCACCGTGTAATTATTGAGAAACCATTTGGTACAGATTATGAAACTGCAGCTCAATTAAATCAAGAAATTGCCGATGTTTTTGAAGAAGAAGATATCTATCGTATCGATCATTATTTAGGCAAAGAAATGATTCAAAACATTTCAGCGATTCGTTTTGCAAATAATATTTTTGAATCTCTATGGAGCAATCGTCACATTGATAATATTCAAATTAATATCGCTGAAGATTTAGGTGTGGAAGAACGCGGTGGTTACTATGATAAGAGTGGTGCGCTAAAAGATATGGTGCAAAACCATATTCTACAAATCTTATCTCTATTAGCTATGGAACCTCCTGTTGCCTTTTCTGAAAAAGGCATTCGTTCTGAAAAAATCAAAGCTCTGGATGCCTTACGTGTTTATACTCCTGAAGAAGCTTCCGCAAACTTTATTCGTGGTCAATATAGCGCAGGTACTTTAGATGGCAAAGAATTTACAGGGTATAAAGAAGAAATGAACGTTGATCCAGAATCAAAAACAGAAACCTTTGTTGCTGGAAAATTCCTAATTGATAATTTCCGTTGGTCTGGAGTTCCTTTTTACGTTCGTACAGGTAAACGTCTAACTGAAAAAGGGACACGAATCAATATCGTCTTTAAACAAGTCCCAATCAACGTTTTCAAAGATTCTGTTGGTGGTTCTTGTAAACAAAAAAACCTAGCACCAAATGTTCTATCTATCTATATTCAACCAACAGAAGGCTTCTCTCTTTCCTTAAATGGAAAAGAGGTTGGTCAAGGATTTAATATGTTACCGATTCGTTTAGAACATCGTAACAGTACAGAAATCATTGAAAACACACCAGAAGCCTATGAGAAATTGATGCTGGATGCCTTAAATGGTGATGGTACGAACTTTACTCATTGGGATGAAGTCGCTCAATCATGGCGTGTAGTGGATGTTATTCGCCACGCTTGGGATGATGATGATTCACCAGTCCCTCAATATCAAGCAGGGACTATGGGTCCACAAGAAGCTTATGACTTACTTGAAAATGACGGCTTTGAGTGGATTTGGACACCTGATGAATGGTATCGTAAACGAGATTTATTGTCATAAAACGAAAAAAATGAGAGAGAAACCATTATGGTTACTCCCTCATTTTTTTATATCCATTCAACAATCGCACTGGGCTTTCTACTGATTACAGTTATTTTTCAGTTACTATTCACGGCAAACTTGACGCTTCACTGCGAGAATGGCTTGCTTAGGTCAGCCCGGAACCGCTCCAAGCCTGTAGTCTTGGAGCTTTTAAGCTTCACACGCCCAGTAACCAATCAATTGACAGCTGTGCGTTCTTCACATTGAATTCTTAACGTGGCGACAACGCAAGCCTCTCTCTTCGTTGTGTAGTGTAGCCTATGGATTAGAAAAGTAACTGTGAATAGTAACATATTTCAATTAATCTTCTTTTACGAAATTATTTCCTGAAAAATCTGCTTAAAACTAAAACCTTTTCGTATACCAGAGACCCAACTTCGTAAGTAAGGGCTAGCTCCATCCACAGGAATCACGACACTAATCTGAATTAGATTGTCCTCTTCTACTTAATCATTTCCATTTTTTAGATAATCAATAATTTGCTGATAAAATTTATAAAAACCATCTACCTTTAATTCACTAAAATCAATTGTTTCAGCCTCAGTTCCTTCTTTATAGGGCTCTCCTTTAAAAACTCGTTCCATCATATCGATAGTCGTCAAAATAAGTGAGTTCAGTGGGGTCTTGAATTACCACATTAACCCAACGATTATTGATCGTAAAAGCAAGAACACGAAATGGCTGACTGCTAAGTTTTTCTTCTAAATCAAGAAAATTTGTTCTAATTCCTCTTGGTCTGCTTACAGTGCTGACTTTTTGCCAAAGTATCCTGAACTTTGATTTCCCGTGTGCCGTGTCTCATAGTAAACAATCTTCCCGGATTGAACAAAAAAGTATCCTCCAACTAGTATTGCTAATAGCAATAAATCCAGCTAGCCATTTCTTCATATACTAGCCCTCTCTTTTAGAAAGTTTTTCACACCTTTAATTAGTCTCACCAGTGAAGTTGTTCCCCTCAAAGTCGGCTTCAAATTTGAAGTCTTGGCGCTCACCGCTGACATTTGAACTAAGAAGCCCATCATCAACAAATTTATCAAATCTCACTGAAATTTGAATGGGTCTTTTTTTATCTAATTCATATTTTCCTTCTTCAAGATAGTTTGATATTTTACGGTAAAATTCGATAAGTCCATCAACTGGAACTTCACTTACCTCCAAACGATCTACAGAATCTGAATTTTTGTAAGGTCTCTCTTTTTCTCATCTTGGAAAAAATCTAGTTCCATCGTAACGATAATAATCGTAATAAGAAGTTTGATTGGGATCTTCGACAATGGCCAAAATAGCATTATTAGATACATTCAGTAATGTAAAATAAACAGATTGTCCAACAAATTCCTCTGACAATTCTTGAAACACTTGATCTAAATGCTCTTCATCTTCTAAAAGCGTTGATTTTTTACCAAAATAGCCACTAACTTCGCCACCCATTCGAAATGTTTCATAAAAACGTATTTCTCCTGTAGCAAATAAATAGATAGTCATCAACAGAGTCATTCCTAGCAATATAAACACTAAACTGAGAAAAAACTTTTTCATAAAAACACTCCTCATCGCTATTAATCTATGCACATTTTATCTTCTACTTTAAGTATAAGTTAGTGAAAATTTGGAAACAATAGGAACACCAATTTTTACCATTTATCAATCATTTTTTGACAAAAAAAATACTATTTTTACTTTTTTTGTTACCATTCACAATTATCTTTCTAATCTCTTCGCTACACTGCACAACGAATTCTGCTTTTGTCGGTCAGGGACCAACTGGAGCGATTCCTGGCTGACCTAAGTAAGCTTCTCACAGTGAAGTGTCAAATTTGTTATTATTTGCTATGAATAGCAACGTTTTTCTTAAAACAAAAAACCTGAAAGATAGGTTTTAGCCCTCTCTCAGGTTCATCTATTATTTTGTTTCAAAACCTTCAGCTACCGCTTCAGGAAATTCTTTTTCAACAATTTCTGCACAATGTGAGCATAGAGTTGGTAATGCTTCATTTGAACCCACGCTATTTTTCACTTGGCGGCAACGATCACAAACTTCTCCGTCTGCTTTTTCGACTAAAATTGCCCCATTTTCAAATTGTTGTGCATTTGTAGGCACTTCTGTACCGACAGCTTTCACTTCAAAGAAATCTGGAGATACAATTAGTAATTGTGCTAAATCAGTATCTACAGCCGTTAACAAAGTAGCCAAAGGTTCTGTAGGATAGATAGTTACTTTCGCTTCTAAAGACTTACCAATCAATTTCTCGTTACGAGCAACTTCCAACGCTTTTAAGACATCATCACGGAAGTCCATAAAGGCTGTCCAAGTATCTAACAATTCTGTTTGATTTGGATACTCTTGATAAGCTGGGAATTCAGCTAATTGTACATATTCCTCTTCTTCTTTTAAGTGTGCCCAAATTTCTTCAGAAGTATGAGGAATAATTGGTGTCAATAACTTAGATAAAGTAACTGCTGCTTGATAAAAGACAGTTTGCATGCAGCGACGTTGGTAATCATCCTCTGACTCGATATAAACAACATCTTTAGCAAAATCTAAATAGAAAGAAGACAATTCAACCGTTAAGAAATTCATTACGGTACGATAAATATGCAAGAAGTTATACTTTTCATAACCATTTTCACGAATCTCTTTAATCACTTGGTTTAAACGAACGGTCATGTATTTATCAACAGAACGTAAATCATCAAAACCGACTCCATCTGTTTTTGGATCAAAATCAGATGTATTGGCTAAAAGGAAACGCATGGTATTACGAATTTTACGATAAACTTCAGATACTTGATTAAGAATGTCCATTGATACACGAACATCTGATTCATAGTCGACACTACTTACCCATAGACGTAAAATATCGGCACCCATTTGATTAATTACTTTACTTGGAACAATCGTGTTACCTAATGATTTACTCATCTTACGACCTTCTCCATCCAAGGCAAAACCTTGGGATAAAACAGCCTTGTAAGGAGCGACGCCATTAATTGCGACACTTGTTGTGATACTTGAGTTAAACCAACCACGATATTGGTCAGAACCCTCCAAATACATATCCGCTGGGAAAGTTAGATCTTCTCTTTGACGTAAAACAGCTTCATGAGAAGAACCTGAGTCAAACCAAACATCCATGATATCTGTTTCTTTCGTAAATTCACCATTAGGAGATCCAGGGTGGGTAAATCCTTCTGGTAGTAAATCCTTGGCTTCACGTTCAAACCAAACATTCGAACCAAATTCACCAAATAATTGAGCCACATGTTCCACTGTTTCTGGAGTCATAATAACTTCGCCATTTTCTGCATAGAAAACTGGCAATGGTACACCCCAAGCACGTTGACGAGAAATTACCCAGTCGCCACGGTCACGAATCATGTTGTATAAACGTGTTTTCCCCCAAGGAATAATCCAATCAACTTTTTCAATTTCGTCTAGAATATCTTGACGGAATTTATCGATAGATGCAAACCATTGTGGTGTTGCACGGTAGATGACTGGTTTTTTCGTACGCCAATCATGTGGATAACTATGTGTGAAGAAGTCCAGTTTCAACAAAGCATCCTTTTCTGTTAATAAGTCGGTAATCATTGGATTGGCTTTATCATAAAAGATTCCTTCAAAACCAGGAGCTTCATCTGTAAAGCAACCACGACTATCCACAGGAGAAATAACATCTAATCCATATCTTTTGCTAACGATGTAGTCATCTTCCCCGTGTCCAGGTGCTGTATGGACCAAACCAGTACCCGCATCAAGTGTTACGTGATCTCCTAGCATTACTAAAGAGGTACGATCGTAAAACGGATGGTGACCAGTCATGTTTTCTAGTTGGCTTCCGGCTAGTTCTTGTAATACTTCTACTGATTCCCAACCAATTGCATTTTGAACTGTTTCTAATAAATCTTTGGCAACCACAAATTTACGGCCATCTGCTTCGATTTGAACATAAGTATAATCGGGATTTACAGAGATTCCCAAGTTAGCTGGTAACGTCCAAGGGGTCGTTGTCCAAATCACAAATGAAGTATCTTCATTTAATAAATCTTTACCGTCTGCCACTTTAAAAGCAACATAAATAGATGGTGATTTCACATCTTTATATTCAATCTCAGCTTCAGCTAAAGAGGATTCACTTGATGGTGACCAATAGATGGGTTTAAGACCTTTGTAAATATAGCCTTTTTCAGCCATTTTACCAAATACACGGATTTCAGCAGCTTCATAATCAGGAGTTAATGTAATATAAGGATTTTCCCAATCTCCAGCTACACCTAAACGTTTAAAATCTTCACGTTGTGTATCTACTTGAGTCAAAGCATAGTCATAACATTTTTGGCGATATTCTGCCATAGACATTTCTTTACGTTTGATTCCTTTGTTCGTCAAAACTTGCTCAATCGGTAGACCATGTGTATCCCAACCAGGAACATAAGGTGAACGGAAACCTGACATTGATTTTGAGCGGATGATAATATCTTTACTAATTTTATTCAATGAATGACCGATATGGATATTTCCGTTTGCATAAGGAGGCCCATCATGCAAAACAAAGGTTGGTTTGCCTTCATTTAGCTTTTGACGTTGACCATAAATATCTTTTTCATGCCATTCTTTTTGCCATTCGCCTTCACGATTTGGTAAATTTCCACGCATTGGAAAAGCAGTTTTCCCAAGATGTAGTGTCTCTTTCATTTTCATGTTTGCTTGCTCCTTCTTCCATTGTACTTTTAATTTGAGCGATAAAAAAAACGCTCCTCCCTATAAATAGGGACGAACGTGTCGTGGTACCACCCAAAGTTTAAAAACAAAATTTGTTTTCCTCTAGTAATCAATAACGAGATTAGCCGTTGATTTTTACTTTATTCAAAATCAAGATACGTAGAGGATCTAGCTTCTGCAGGGTTTTTTCGGGCTTCCACTATCCCCGATTCGCTTGAAAAATACATAAAGCTTTTCTGTTCTACTTGATATCGTTTATTCTTCTTCAGATACTTCAACAAGCTTTTCGTCTGCTTCAACCACAGACACAACTGACTCTGAGTTTACTTCAGATTCATTTTCATTGTCAAGTTCTTTTGATAAAACTTCACGAATAACTTGGTGACTATCTTGTACATAACTTGAGAAAGGTGCTAAAATTTCTTCCCATTCTGGACTTTTGACTTGCTCTAATTGCGCTTGTAACATTACAGATAAGTTATTATGGAAGACTCTAGTTTTCTTCTTCAAATCATTTGTTTCTGTAGCTAGTTGACGAGCATTTTCAGTTGCAGCTTCAAGAATTTCTTTGGCTTTTTCTTCTGCAGTTGTCGTTAAAGCATAGGCACGTTTTTCCGCAGTTGCAACTAATTCATCTGCTTTATTTTGTGCAGAAGTCACGATAACTTCGGATTCTTTACTTGCACTAGTTTTTACTTTATCTGCTGTATCTTGAGCCACAATAATTGATTGATTTAATGCATCTTTTAATTCATTGAAGTATTCTAGTTTTTCTTCTGCATGACGAAGTGCTTTTTCTAATTCACGATTTTTTTGAACTGCATCTTCGTAATCTCTTACGATTAAATCTAGAAAATCATCTACTTCGTCTTTTTCGTACCCTCTCATTTTTACAGGGAACGTTTTATTTTGAATATCTAATGGAGTTAATGCCATTTTCATTCACCTCTTTTGATTATTTACGTAAAACACCCAATAACAAACGTATTTTTTCTTTTTTTGTTGTTCCTTCAATTCCTTGAATTTGAATTCTTCCAAATCCGCGGACAGAAATAATATCCAGAATATCCAACATAAAATCAGGACGTATATTTTCCGTCCAGTTGATTTTAATCTTTCCGGATTCAATCAATTGTTTTGAGCGCTGACGAGAAATATTAAAAACACTTGAAATAACTGTATCTAAGCGTAAAGAACTCACAGTTGTTCGTTCTTCTGTCCATCCATCTTTAGGGATCAAAATTTTGGTATAATCTTGTTTTTTCAAACGAACAGTCACATTTCCCATTTTTGTAACTTGCATTTCCACATAATTATGGACTTCTTCTGCCACAAAAACTTGCCAATTTTCACCATCGGAAATAATATCCCCAAACATTTCACGTTTTACTCCAGAACCGACCAGCGTTCCCAGTACTTTACCGTGACTCAAATTTGTGAACTTTTTCGGATAATTAATATCGTATAATACGATATCAAATTCATCTTGAGTGGGTTGGTAGTAATCAGGAAAAACTAGGCAACGTGTTCTTTCTGCCGCCTCATACCCACCGAAAAATTGAAATTTTAAATCTGTATTTTGCCTGACAAGTGTTTCTAAAATATACGCTTGTCTTGGATCCAAAAATTCTGTAAGTAAAGGTGCATATTGCATCGTTACTTGTTCAATCCAATCTTCTACAGTATCAATAAAAGGACGTTCATCGGGTCGAAAATGCTGATATACATTCGCATTCATCGATTTCCCCTCCATTATAGAAGCATAAAAATGATTCTAAACAATGCTCTTGATGCTAATTGTAAAACCAGAATAGCAAACGCAATATTAAAGTTCATCATCCCAATTGATAAATTAAGATGATCAAACAAACTCAAATATGGTTCACATACTTTACTTAGAAATTTCCCAAAAGATGATTGGTATCCTCCTGGAAACCAAGACATCAAAGCATAAACTACTAATAAAACTGTGTACAGATAGACTGCTCTATCCAATAATTGTATCAGATTGACTAAAAAGATAGGCTTATCCTCCTCTTATGATTATACATCGAAAAAGTTGCTATCCACTAAAGATTGTGCCGTACCATCGATTTCAATTCCTTTTGGTGTGCATAAGAAAATCTCATCAGCAACTCGTTTGATATCCCCATCTTCAGCGTACACTGTTCCAGTTAGAAAATCAACGATTCTACGTGCTTGATGCTCTTCAATTAAATGAAAATTAACAAGTACTGATTCTCCACTCATAACATGCTTGGCAATATTCATTGCTTCTGAATACACTCTAGGTTGAATAATCATTATTTTATTTGTGATTGATGTGGCTGTAGCTGTTTGTTTATTATTAGAAGATTTCATTGCAATAACCTTTTCACGTGTTGACTGTGTTTGTGATTCCGGTCTAGCTACACGTTGCTGTTCTGTCCGTTGACGAGTAGGGTCAGCCATTGGTCTACTTACCGTCTCCTTAGCAACTGTATTTTGAACTGGTTGCTCTCTTCTAGGACTAAAAGTGGATCGTTCTTGTGATTGTGAAACTGGTCGTTGTACTCTAGGTTGAGGCTGAACGACTGGTTCTTCAAAATATTCTTCATCTTCTAGTCCAAAAAAAGTTTGTACTTTTGCGAAAATTGACATGGGTTAGCCCCCCCTTTACTCTTTAAATAATGCTGTTCCAATTCTTACGAAGGTCGCACCCTCTTGAATGGCTATCGAAAAATCATTTGACATTCCCATACTAGTTTCTTTACAAGGTGCATAAGGTAAATTTTTAATTGCTATTTTTTCTTGAAGCTCTTTTAAGCGAGCAAACACATGGTGTTGTTCACTTACTGTTGAGTCATATGGAGCCATTGTCATTAATCCAACAATAACGATTTGGTCCAACGTCCCTATTTCTTCAATAAAACTCTCTAATTCATTAGGAGTAATTCCTTGTTTACTTATCTCGCCTGAGACATTGACCTCAACAAAACATTTAATTTTTTTGTTTGCACGTTTTTGGATTTCATTTGCTAATTTCAGACTATCTAGTGCATGAAAATAGTCAATTTCATTTATAACTGATTTTACCTTTCTCCGTTGCAAATTACCAATAAAATGCCAAGAAACATTAGAAATATCAGCCATTCTTTCTTTTTTTTCTAAGAATTTTTCCATTCTATTTTCTGCTAAATGGGTCACTCCTTGATTGACTAACTCCATGGTGGTCTCAAAATCCACAGTTTTGGTGACAGCAATCAAAGTTACTTCTTCTCGCTGACGAGAAACAAGAGCACAAGAATCCCGCAGCTCTTGCTCTATCTCTCGCAAGTTCTCAGAAATCATGTACTCTGTCCCCCTCTTTATCTTTTACGACGGAAAAACGGTGGTGTGTTTAATTCATCGTCATTTGGTTTTGATTCTTCACGGTTGAAAGTATCAAACTCCTTTTTCTCGATAGATTCAAACTGAGGTTCTTCCACTCTTTGTCGTACATTTTGTTCTTTACGAATATCCCAATCACCAAAAGCCGTTGTATCTTCAGTTTGAGCAGGTTTTACTTGATCCATTTCAAAAACTGGCTTTTGTTGGGGTGTTTGTACTTGGTTTTGACGAGCACGTGAAGATCTGTTTTCACGCTTTGATGGGTCAATTCCAGTTGCAATAACTGTTACACGAATTTCATCTCCAAGTTCTTCATTGATTGAAGTACCTAAAATGATATTCACATCACCAGCAGCTGCACTAGCAACAATATCAGAAGCATCTTGTGCTTCAAACAATGTCATATCTAATCCACCCGTGATATTTAACAATACTTGCTCTGCACCATCGATAGAAGTTTCTAACAATGGAGAAGAGATTGCTTTTTTCGTTGCTTCGATGACACGTTCTTCACCACTAGCAACACCAATTCCCATTAAGGCAGTTCCTTTATTTTCCATTACTGTTTTCACATCAGCAAAGTCCAAGTTAACGTAACCTGGTGCAGTAATTAAATCAGAAATACCTTGAACCCCTTGTCTTAACACGTTGTCAGCTTCACGGAAAGCTTCTAACATTGGAGTTTTCTTATCAACAACTTCCAATAAACGGTTGTTAGAGATAATCAACAATGTATCCACATTTTCTTTTAATTGTGCAATACCCTCTGCAGCAAAGCGACCACGTTTTGGTCCTTCAAAAGTAAATGGACGAGTAACAACACCCACAGTTAATGCGCCTAAATCTTTTGCAATACTTGCAACGATTGGTGCAGCTCCTGTTCCTGTTCCGCCTCCCATACCAGCAGTGATAAAGACCATATCAGCGCCTTGTAAAGATTCGCGAATAAATTCTTCGCTTTCTTCGGCAGCTTTTTGACCAACTTCTGGTTGAGAACCGGCACCTAAACCACGTGTGTATTTAGGGCCTAATTGGATAACTGTTTCTGCTTTTGAATTTTTTAATGCTTGAACATCTGTATTTACGGCAATAAATTCTACGCCTTTTACGTTTTCTTCAATCATACGGTTCACAGCGTTTCCACCGCCACCGCCGACACCAATAACTTTAATTACTGCGCCGTCATTGACATTATTATCAATTGAAAATTCCATAGTTTGTATTCCTCCTGAGTTTTTTAGTCAAAAATGTTAGAGAAAAAGTTTCTAACTTTACTTGAGATTCCTTCTCCCTGTTCTTCTGAAGCTGGTTCTTGATAAGCAGCAGTTTCTTCTTCGTATCGAGGTTGCTCATACGTAGGTTCTTGTTGTACAGCTGCTTGTCGATCCAAATTGGCTTTTTCGCCAGTTACAGCACTTTTAGCTAATTGATAAACTTCACTTAAATTCGCTGTATAATCAACAATACTAATCACATTTGTGAAGACTGGATTACGTAATCCCATATGATTTGGTACATGAAGTTTTACATTCACTCCAAAGACATCCTGTGCTAAATCTACTACACCAGGAAGACTTGCTGCTCCACCTGTCAACACGACACCACCAGGTAAATCTAAAGCTTCAATATCATCTAGAACATCTTTGACTTTTCCAAAGATTTGATCCATACGAGCTTCAATGACTTCTGATAAGTAACGCTCATCAATTTTAACTGGTTCAGATTTCCCGATTACATCAACTGGAAATTCTTCGCTTGCTGATGTTCTTCCTGGATAAGCATCACCGTAATTGATTTTTAGTGCTTCTGCATTATTGAAAGATGTATTCAAAACTGTAGAGATATCTTTTGTAACGAATTCTCCACCTTCTTGATTTACATGAGTAAATTTCAATTGTTTGTCATGCATCACAGCAACAGTTGTTTGTCCACCACCGATATCAATGACTGTTGTTCCAAAATCTTTTTCACCATCAGATAAAATAGTTTCTGTCAGTGCAAGTGGTGTAATAACCATTTCATTTAATTGTAAGCCTGCTTTTTCCACACACTTACGAATATTGTGGATGATTGTTTTCGGACCAGTATAGACTAATCCTAACATTTCTAAACGAACACCAATCATTCCACGAGGATCTTTAATTCCTTCAAATCCATCTACTGTAAATTCCTGAGGCATAATTGTAATAATTTGTCTTTCAGGTGGAATAGAACGAACCAATGCTGCAGAAGCGACATTACGAACATCTTCATTCGTAATTTCTTTTGATTCGCTACTAACTGCAATCATCCCTTGGCAATTTTCAACTTCTAAAAGATTTGCTGGGACACCAACATTGACGTTTCGAATTTGAATACCTGCTTTTTCTTCTGCTTGACGAACCGCTCTTTGAATTGCTTGAACTGTTTTGTCAATATCTACAACGATTCCACGATTAATTCCTTCTGATTTAGCGTTTCCTACACCAATAATGTTCATTTGGCTTTCTACGTATTCAGCTACAACCACTTTTACTGATGTTGTGCCGATGTCTAGGCCAACATACATTCCTGTTTTTGCCATGGATGGGGTTCCCTCCTACCTTAGTTTCCATATACCTCGAACGTATTTTGTACGTATTTAGTTATATATTGAATCATTTGTTCACTGCTACCAATTTTACCATAGTTTCGCTCATTTGAGAAAGAACTTGACAAAAAATATGTGACAAAAAGATTAAAAATTTATTTCTTTCTGTTATTGAGCCTCTTCTTCTTCATTTTCAGTATTTTCCGTGCTTGAATCAACACTTGAATATGGATAAGTAAATATACCAACTTCCATATCTACCACGCCTTTTTCATTCAACTCTTTAGCAACTTGAGGATAATACTGCATCTGGCTAGCCAAATTACTAATATTTACAATTACTTGGTTGCCGTCATTCATAAACAGATTTAATAGTTGATTATTTGTTTCTGTTCCAGCAAACTTCACTTGTGAAATTCCTTTTTGAATTTCCGAAGAAAGTTGGTTATAGGCTTCTAAAGTTTCTAAGATTTTCTTTTCACTGGTAAAGCTTTCCATGATTACTTTTTCTTGATCTCCATTACTCTGTGGTTCATCAATAATTTTTCCGTTATCCAAAATAGGTAAATATTGATTTCCACGAACCAACAATGCCACTTCTTCATGTTCAGCAATTGTAATCTCTAACTTATTCAAGCGAGTTACACGTATGCTTACTGTCTTTACCCGAGGCGATTGCTCTTTTATATTCTGAATCGCGATATCTCGATTAAAATATTGTGGCCAAATTTGTTCATCAATTTGTAAGCCAGAAGTTTCAAAAATGAAGCCTGAATCAACTTTTTGGTTTCCCTCAATAAGTACTTCCGACAATTTATTCAATGGTGAAATATAATACAAAGTGGCCAAAATTGGGACTATAAATAAACTTGTAATTAAAATTAGTTGTCGAATTAATTTTTTATTTCGATATTCTTTTAATTTAGGGAGACGATCCGCAAAAGAAATTCGTTTTGTATCATTAGAAACATCCACCTTTGGTTCAACTTCTTCTGAATCCACCGATTCTTCTAATTCTTCTATTTCTTCCGAATCGAATAGTTCTTCCTGTTCATTTTCTTCCAATATTTTTTGTTCATTTTTTTCTAAGTATAGTCGATGTTCTCTTTGCCAAGGAGTTAAATTCTCATCTTGTTCCGGCGTATTTGAACCTTCTTTCGTACTAATAACAGTCGCCTCCTTTCATTTTTTAGATTAGATTTGTTACAAGTTTAAACAAACGTTCAGAAGCATCTGGAATCCCTTGTCCTTTCGATGCATCCGCCATCTCTTGACGTAGTGTTTCATTATCCATGATTTCATCAACTGCAGCAACTAATTTTTCTGCAGTTAATTGATTATCTGCTATCATCTTGACAGCCCCTGCGTGAACTAAACTTTCCGCATTTTTCGTTTGATGATCATTTGTTACATAAGGACTAGGAATCAAAATAGCTGGCAAACCTAAACCAGTAAATTCAGCAATAGAAGTTGCTCCCGCTCGACCAATTAATAAATCACAATTTACCATGACTTCCATCATTTGATCAATATACGGTTGAATACTAATATTTGAAAAAGCATCTTTAGTCATACCAATTGATTCTTCAATTTCTTGATAATATCTTTCCCCAGAAGCATATAAAACTTGATAGTCTTTTTTGGAGAATTCGGGGATAGCTTCAATCACTGCTTGATTAATTTTTAATGCTCCCTGACTTCCTCCAAAAATTAAGACCGTTTTTACATTAGGTTTCAAATTGTATTCTGATAAAATTGTTGATTCTTTTATGCCGACAACTTCCTGTGCTCTAGGATTTCCCACTAAAACTGTTTTATTTTTAGGAAAATATTTTTCTGCATCTTTAAAAGCCACAGCTACTTTATCAACATATCTAGCTAAAAATTTATTGGTAATTCCAGGAACACTGTTTTGTTCATGAACAATTGTAGGAATGTTCATCTTAGCTGCCGCGTAAACAACCGCTCCGGATACATACCCCCCAGTACCTATTACCACGTCTGGTTGAAATTCTTTTAAAATCTTTTTGGCGCTACTAATACTTTTTAAAAATAATTGAATCGTTTTTAGATTATCTAAACTTAAGCTTCTTTTAAATCCTTGGATTTCTAATGTTTTAAAAGGGATGTCTGTCGTAGGTAGAATCTTATTTTCCAAGCCTCTAGTTGCTCCAACATACAAAAAACTAGAATTAGGCACAGTTTCTTGTACGTATTTAACAAATGCTAAAGCTGGATAAATATGTCCTCCCGTTCCCCCACCGGTGACTAAAACTTTCATTGTGTTTCCCTCGTTCTTTTTTATTTTTTCAATGCTTGAATCGCAGCGATATAACGTTCGCCTCGAACTTCGAAATTAGGGTACTGATCCCAACTCGCATTAGCTGGAGACAATAAAATTGTGTCTCCTTCTTCACCTAATTCAAAAGCAATGGGTACGGCAGTCTCTACATTTTCAGTTAAGCGAATAGTTGTGATTCCTGCTTCTTTAGCCGCTTCTTCTAATTTATATTTGGTTTCGCCAAATAAAATGATCGCTTTTATTCCCTCTAAAGAAGGAACTAATTCGTCAAAGCCATTTCCACGATCTAACCCACCTGCTAATAAGATTAGTTTGGAATGGTCAAAACCACCTAACGCCATCTCAGTAGCTAAACTATTGGTCGCTTTAGAATCGTTGAAGAAAGTGACCCCCGCTATTTTTTCAACATATTGGGTTCGATGAGGTACACCTGAAAATTGTTTTAATGCTTGTGCGATAGCCTCTTTTTCAATACCCCATACTCTCGCCACTGCAATAGCAGCTAAGGCATTTTCAATATTATGATTTCCTGGTACACCCAACTCAGTGGCAGATAGGATAAATTCATTTTTAAAATACAAGTTTCCATCTAAGAGATAAGCGCCATCCACTTGTCCATTCGTTGAAAAAGGAATGATTTTTGCTTTGGTTGTCTCAGCTAATTTTTGTACTTCCTCTTGATTCCAGTTTAACACGATAGAATCTTCTTCTGTCATATTTTCTTGAATATGCCATTTTGCGCCTACATATTCTTCACGAGTCCCATGATAGTCCAAATGAGCCTCATACAAGTTAGTTATGACAGCTATTTTAGGATGGAAAGTCTCGATTCCCATTAACTGAAAACTAGATAGTTCCATAACCAAGCAGTCCTTTTTCGAGACTTCTTGAGCGACCGAACTAGCTGGAAAACCGATATTTCCAGAAAGATATGCTTTGCCTTCAGAAAGACCTGTGTTAAGTATTCGTTCAATCATTGTGGTGGTAGTGGTTTTACCATTTGTACCAGTAATTCCAATGATTGGCGCTTCTGATATTTGATAAGCTAATTCCACTTCAGTTAGGACAGGAATTTTTTTCTCCAAAGCTTTTTGCACTAATGGCTGAGAATAAGGAATTCCCGGATTTTTAACAATCAAAGAAAAATCTTCATCCAATAATTCAATTGGATGACTTCCTGTGACCACTTTTACACCTAAAGCTAGTAAATCTTGTGCTTCTGGATTATCTTCAAAGGGTTTTCCGTCATTAACCGTAACAAGTGCGCCCAAATCATGTAACAATTTGGCCGCACTAAATCCGCTTTTTGCTAATCCTAAAACTAGAATTTTTTTATTTTTATAATCAACAATTTTTTTCATTGCGTTCATCTCCCACGGATTATCTGTTAAATACTATATTTTATAGAAAATAAATGAATAAGGTTACGGCTGAACAAATCAAAGCAACTAACCAAAAAACACTATCAATTTTCCATTCAGTCCATCCACTTATTTCAAAATGGTGATGAATCGGAGACATCTTGAAAATTCGTTTTCCAGTTAATTTGAATGAAGTCACTTGTAGAATAACACTAGCTGTCTCAATTACATAAACCAACCCGATTAATAACAACGTCCATTCTTGTTTTAATAAAATAGAAATAGCTGCTAATAATCCGCCCAAAGCTAGTGAACCCACATCACCCATAAAAATTTTGGCTGGTTTATGATTAAAAATAAAGAAACCAACTAATCCGCCAATCACACTTAGACATAAAATAAGTACGTCAATTTGATTTTGATGCCATGCAATAATTGCGTAGGTCCCAAAGGAAATCGTTGCTAGACCTGAAACAAGACCGTCAATACCATCCGTCAAATTAACTGCATTAGAAAATCCAACTAACCAAAATAAAGCAAACACTCCATATAGGTAGGAAAGAGGTAAAGAATACCCAAAAATATTTAACACATTTTGGTTTCCTTCAATTAAATACACGATGTAAAAAATTATCCCACCGACAATTTGCCCAATTAGCTTTTGTAAAGAAGTTAACCCCATATTGCGTTTCTTAAAGATTTTAATAAAATCATCTAAAAAACCCAATGTGCCATATAGCATCAAAATAAACAAAAGAATCAAGATGGATGGCGTCAGTTGATTTTGCCAAACACCTACCCAAATTGCAGTAATAATTGAAGCTACTAAGAAAACTAAACCGCCCATGGTTGGAGTACCCGCTTTAACATTGTGCCATTCAGGTCCCTCTTCACGAATTTCTTGCCCATATTTCTTCATTTGAAAATACGCAATAAATTTAGGCATAGTAGTAACCGTTATTGCAAAACTACTGGCAATCGGTAAAATCATTTTTGTCCATTCCATAGTTGTTCTCCTCTTCAATTTAGGGATTTCATTTTTAATAAAACAAAATCCATATCATCATTAATTTCCGTCTAAAGTGAAGGTGATCGCCTCATCGGTGATCAATTCGTAAGGTTCGATGTTTTGACCCACACAGTACCCTTCACCTTCAAATAAAACTTCTATATTTAGTAATTCACCAAATTTCACCAAGTCAGCTTTAGACCACCCAGTCAAATCTGGCATATAGTATTGCTCACTATCTGTTAATAAAATTAAACGCGTACCTGGCATCACCTGTCGACCATTAGGTGTTGATTGACTTTTAATTAACTCTCCATCTCCAACAACAGTCACAGCTAAACCTCTTCGATTGGCATCCTCTGCTGCTGCAGTCGTTTCTAAGTTACGATAGTCTTGGATTGAAACCATTTCAGTACTAACTTCTGATGTCTGTTCAATCATATCCACATCGTATAAATCCATCGCTCGTTTCATTAACGGATTAGCAATCATTTGAAAAATCCGGCTAGCCACTTGCTCTTGAGGTCGTTTTAAAGTTATATATAAAATGTATTCTGGATCCTCTGAAGGAAACATAGAAACGACTGAGTAAAGATAATCGTTCTCTGAATAGTTACCATCACTCGCCATTTCGGCTGTTCCTGTTTTTACTGAAATATTGTAATCTGGTAGTTCATAAACTCCATAAGCTGTTCCATAAGATTCGCTTTCTACAGTATCTCGCATATATTCTCGCACAGTTTTTGCAGCTTCAGCTGAGATTGGATTTCCGACAACTTCCGTTTGAGTAACTAATTCTTCTCCAGTTGTTGGATTCACAATTTTTTTAACAAATTGTGGTTTCACCATCACACCATCGTTTCCAATAGCTGTCATTGCTTGAAGCATTTGAAATTGAGATACACCTATAGCTTGACCAAATGACGTCATCGATCTACTAACAATATTATCCTCTGGTAAGTTCCCTGTATGTTCAGACCACAAGCCTGAATAGGTACTACGACCAAAACCAAACTCTTCTAAATATCTTTGCCAACGTTCTGGCATTTTTTGTTCTAACTTAACCATTCCAATATTACTTGACCAAGACAATGCGTTGCGCATACTTAAAGTAGCGTGAGTTGCTCCTAAATCCCAATCATTAATCGGTGTATCTATGACCATTAATTCTTGCGTACTATATGTTTCATTCGGATTAAATACACCTTGATCAATCGCAGCTGCTACAGTGAACATTTTCATCGTTGATCCAGGTTCATAACTATCCTCGATGAAAAGATTTTGCCATAAAAAATTTTCCTCGCTGAATCCTTCTTCTTTAGACTCTGGGTTAAAAGTTGGTCGTTGAGACATCGCCACAATTTCTCCCGTTTTTGCTTTCATCATAACCATGGTTAAATCTTCAGCTTCTGTCTCTTCCCATGCCTCATCCATCAAAGCTTCCGAATAGTTTTGTAAACGACTATCAAGCGTTGTATAGATATCTTGTCCATCTTCTGCTGGGTCTGACTCAGCAACCGTCCCTGGTAAAGGATTTTGATAACGGTCTTTTTGGAAAATCACTTTGCCGTCTTTCCCTCGTAACACATCTTCATAGGCTTGTTCAATCCCCATTTTACCAATTAGTTCTTCGCGTTTAGTCTCTTCGTCCACTTCAACATCGGCATATCCAATTAAATGTGAAGAGAAAACCCCATTTGGATATATTCTTGAAGGATGGTCATCAAAATACAGTCCTGCAATTTCTCTTTGATCCATTGCTTCTTGAATAGCTTGACTTTCCTGTAAAGTGATGTTACGGGCATTTGGTATGTTTACCTGCCACAATTGATCTTCTGCACCTTGTTGTAAAACGGCTAGAATACTTTTTTTATCCGCACGTTCACCTAAAACGTCCACGATAATATCAGCTAAAGTATTAAAATTTTCTTCTTCTGCATATAAGTTTTTTTGATTATCGCCACTACCAGTTACATAAGATTCATTTAAAACAGCGTAAAGGGTATATGAAGTGGCATCTTCGGTAATAGCTACACCATTACGGTCGTAAATGCCGCCACGTTTCGCATTGACAATCTGACTACCTTGGTATAAGTTTTGTGTTCTAACTTCTAATGATTCTCCTGCAACTTGTCCCACAATGACAATATAGCTCAATCGCGCGACAAACAAAAAGAACAATCCAATACTCGTAGTAAAGAGAATAATTCCTACTTTTTTGCGATTGTTCATTGTAGATAAATTTTTCTTTTTTAAGTACTGCTTGAATTTTTCTATTGTTCGCATTTACTTCTTCACTTTCCTTAAATTATCACTATTTACGGATAATCCTTTGTCTTCAGCAATTTGTTGAATTCTTTCATTTCTTGAAAGTTCATTTCGTTCTTGTTCTAATTGAACGATTTCTGCTTCGTTTGCAGTGACCTCATTTTGAAGAATAGAAATATCATTTTCCAATTGACTGATATTGGTTCGCAAACTAATCATTGATAATCCTAAAATGATTAATAGACCTACCAATGAGGTAGCAATAATTTTTTCTATCCGAGTAATTCGGTTCAGCTTACGTGCTGGAGATAAAGGAACAACTACAACATTTGGGCGTTCAGGAGTATAAGCCGGCTCATTACCGATAGATGAAATCGTCTCTTCTTCTATTTCATATGGAATATCATTTACTTTCAATTCTGCCATCTGCTTTACTCCTTTCCTTTAACTTTCTCAGCAATCCGCAATTTTGCACTGCGAGATCGATTGTTTTCTGATAATTCTTCTTCAGACGGAAGAATTGGTTTTCTTGTAATTACTTTCAATTCTGGTTGAAATTCTTCCGGAATAATTGGTAAGCCCGGTGGTAAATCTTTCATCGTGCTGTACTCTTTAAACATACTTTTCACAATACGATCTTCTAAAGAATGGAAAGTAATCACACTGATTCTTCCATCTTTATCCAATAGATCAATTGCTTGCTCTAAAGAGTCTTCTACCACACCCAACTCATCATTAACTGCAATTCGAATCGCTTGGAAGACACGTTTGGCAGGATGTCCGCCCTTACGTCTTGCCGGTGCGGGAATTGCCGTTTTGATTACTTCTACCAACTCAGCAGTTGTTCGGATTGGATTTACTTGGCGTACACGTTCAATTTCTCTAGCTATCTGCTTAGAAAATTTTTCTTCTCCGTATCGAAAGAAAATTTTCACTAGTTCATGATATTCATAGTCATTTACTACTTCATAAGCAGACAAAGGTGCTGACTGATCCATACGCATATCTAACGGTGCATCTTGATGATAACTAAAACCACGTTCAGCTTCATCTAACTGCGGTGAGGAAACACCTAGGTCATAAATAATTCCATCCACCTCGGTAATACCTAATTGATTTAATTCTTCTTTTAAATGTCTAAAATTTCTTTTAATAAAGGTCACTTGACCTCGGTCAACAAAGGCGGCTAAGCGTTCACTAGCAAAATCAATAGCTCTTTGATCTTGGTCAAAGGCATATAAGTGTCCGTCTTCGTTAAGTTGTTGCAATATATATTCACTATGACCTGCCCCACCAAGAGTACAGTCCACGTAAACCCCATTAGGTTTGATGTTCAAACCATCAACCGTTTCTTTTTTCATTACGGTATAATGTTGAAACACTGCCATTTGTTTGCCTCTTTCTATAAGCCAAAATCAATCATTGTTTCAGCTATCTCATCAAAATTCTCTTCAGCTTCATTTGAAAATTCATTCCATCGTTCTTCATCCCAAATCTCAATTCGATTTGAAACACCAATAATCACACAGCTTTTTTGTAAATTCGCATGATTACGTAAAGTGTTTGGAATGTTAATTCTTCCTTGTTTATCAATTTCACATTCAGTGGCAGCGGAATAAAAGAAACGAACAAACGTCCTTGCATCTTTCTTAGCAAGGGGCATTTCATTTAACTTTCCTTCTAATTTTTCCCATTCAGGTAAAGGGTAACCAAATAAACAGCCATCTAACCCTCGTGTCACCACAAACTTTTCACCGAGTTTTTCTCGAAGTTTGGATGGTACGATAAGTCGGCCTTTTGCATCGATTGAATGTTGAAATTCTCCCATAAACATCGACAAACCCCTCCAGTCGCCACCTGATAAACACAGTCTACCACAATCCCCCACTTTCTACCACAATTTATATAGAAATAGGATTCAAGTTTTTTGACTTTTTTTTACCTTTAGCGAATGACAGGGATTCCACAGCTTTTAAAAGTTTTTTAAAAAACTTTAAGATGAAATTTGACGCACTTTATAAAAAACTCACAACAATCAAAACAGCATATAATAACACGGTTAAGAGGAACACTGAGCGCCAATACATTTTTAAATATCTTCCATATTTGATTTCATCATAAAAATAAGCTTGAAAGAATGCCAAGCCTATCCCTAAAGAAAATAAAGAAAGAAAGAAATACGGAATGATTGACCCCACCAAAGTCGCCTGTGATAGTTTATGTACACCATAAAGTAGTAATGGCACGGCTAAGTCTGGGGCCTTTATACGAAAACGAGTGTTCAGCGAAAATACTGAGACTAAAAATCTTGCTGCAAAAAATGCAACAACTGGGAAAATATACCAAAATAAAATCATCGGCGAAAATGTTGACATACCATTAATTCCTTTCTCTACAACTAGGATTACTATACTGTATCTTCATTACATAGATGTTTCAGTTTTCTTAAAATTTAGTGCCTTTCACCTAGGTAATAAGAAAACTTTTCCAGTTTTTCTCTCAAATGTGTTTTCTTTGGTAAAAACTATGCAGCTTTCTCACTAAAAATAAGAAAACTCTTAAAACATTCTACATTTAAGGCTTCTATTTTGAAAGTCTTTTTCTGAATTTATAAGCTTTTTATTACTATTTTCAGTCAAAACCAACTAGAAGTTAAAAGTTTCAAAACGAAATTCCAAAATCAATCCTAATGTGTAAAGAGATAAAACTTAAAATCTCTTGGAATGAATTTTTCAAAGAGAAGCCTAGTATTTTCCTCCTATTTTTTAGGTAATAACTAAATAATTGTTACTACTCACGGTAAACTTGACGCTTCATTGCGAGAGAGGCTTGCTTAGGTCAGCCAGGAACCGCTCCAAGCCTGTAGTCTCGGAGCTTTCAAGCTTCTCACGCACAGTAAGCCAATCAATTGGCAACTGCGCGTTGTTCACATTGAATTCTTGACATGGCGACAACGCAAGCCTCGCTCTTCGTTACACTGTAGGTTGATTGACAGATGTTACCTATTACATTCAGTTCTGTAATTATTTTTAATGTACGTAATTACCTATTTAACCTACAGAAATATTGACAGCTATCTAGCAACAACGAAAGCTGCGTTGTCACCTTGAAAAGGAGTCAATGTGAACTGTTTTAAATCACTACGATTGGCTTGCGTAGCAAGACAGAGTAGATGATGAAAAATACCTACTTGGTACTGTAACTTAGCGCAGCGATTAGTTACAGTTTGAAGTTTGGCAGACTGGAGACTACTGGATCCAGTTTGTCCCACGGTCGACAAAAGCAGTCTTCGTTACGTAGTGTAGCGTATGAATTAAAAAAGTAACTGTAAATAGTAACAAATAATTAGAAGAATATTTGAATTTTCGTTCTGAAGTCTTGAGTTATTTCAATTATGGTTGTACACTAACACTATCAATTAAAAAAGGATGTAGCAAAAAATGAATGAAAAGAAATCTTCAACTTTTAAACGAATCACCAAAGTAGTTATTTGGACTATGTTAATCGTAACGATTGGAACAGCCATTTTAGGTGCCCTTTCAGCATTAGGATAAAATAAAAAAACGAAGCTATGATATAAGTAATTTAAGAAACATCCGAACAGATAGAAGTTGCCTTAAAGATCAATTGATCCTCAGTAAAATTCACTTAAGACTAGTGAATAACCTTCTAATTTGTTCGGATATTTTTACTTATATTATAGTTTCGTTTTTTTCTCTGACTTTTGAGCAGAAAGCAATAGTTCTTTAGCATGTTGAATCGTTAGTTCAGTAATTTCTGCACCAGCTAACATACGAGCAACTTCTGAAATACGCTCTGATTGTGTTAACTGCTCTACCTTTGTTTGGGTTCGCCCATCTCTCACTTCTTTTGCGATAAAATACTGATAATCCGCAACTGCCGCCACTTGCGGAAGATGTGTAATACACAGTACCTGGGAATTATAGGCAATTTTAGCAATTTTTTCAGCAATCGCTTGAGCTACTCGCCCACTCACACCTGTATCTACCTCATCAAAAACAATACTAGTCATCCCTTGCGCTTTAGAAAAAATAGTTTTTAATGCCAATAGAATCCTTGACAACTCTCCTCCTGATGCCACCCTCACTAAAGGTTTCAAAGGTTCTCCAGGATTTGTTGTTAAATAAAATTCCACTTGGTCAAAGCCAGTGTCTCGCAATGTTTTTTCAGGATGGAAACGGACTTCAAACTGCGTATTCGCCATATACAAATCAGCAAGTTCTTGTAAGATTTCTTTTTCTAATTTTCTAGCCAACTCTTTACGTTGAGCATGTAAGGACTCCGCAAGACGCCAAATTTCATCGCCTTTTTTCTCTAAACGTTCTTCTAGCTCCTCTAACTTCCCTTCAGTTAGATTAACCTCAGAAAGTTCATTAGAAATTTCTTTATAGTAGGCTAAGATAGCTGGAATCGTTTCTCCATACTTTCTTTTCAACTGACGGATTGTCTCCAATCTAGAAATGACCACTTCCAAACGTTCTTCATCTAATTCTAAATTATCCATCTGTCTAGAAATATCACTAGCTGCTTCTTGCAATAAATAATAGGCACTTTGAACATTTTCTGAAATCTGATTGTACTCTGTATCTAATCGAGCGATCTCTTGGAGCTCATTTAAGGCAAGGCTCACTCCATCTAACATATTTTCTGAGTCAGAAGCAAGTAAATTATAACTTTTACCAAGTGCATCGACTATTTTTTGAAAATTACTTAGTTTGTCACGTTCTTCAATTAGATTTTCTTCTTCATTTATTTGCAGTTCAGCTTGTTCAATCTCTTCTTGTTGAAATCGGAGCATATCAATTCGTTGGACATAAGATTGCTCATTAGCTTGAATATTTCTAACTTGTTTTTCTAGCTGTTTAAATTCTTCATACTTTTGTTGAAAGTCACTTAAATCTGCTTGGAATTTTTTAGATCCAAAGCTATCAATTAAAGACAAATGCTTTTCTGGTTGTAGTAATTCTTGATGCTCATTTTGTCCTTGAATATCCACCAAGTACATGCCGATTCTACGCAGATTAGCGAGGGTAACAATCCGACCATTTACACGACAGACACTCTTACCTGAAATGGACATATCTCGTTGGACAATCAGCATATCCTCTGTGTACTCAATTCCTAATTCGTCTAATAATTCTTTAAATCCCGGCTGTTGCGGCATTTCAAATAATCCCTCTAGCAAACATTTATCCGCTCCTTGACGAATGTAATCACTCGAGCTTCGGCTACCTGCTAACTGTCCCATCGCATCAATAATAATTGATTTCCCTGCACCTGTTTCTCCAGTTAAGGCAGTCATCCCTTGATGAAAAGATAAATGTAGTTGCGGAATAATCGCAAAATTTTCAATTGTTAATTCAAGAAGCATTTTTTTCACCTCGTTCGTTTCAATGTAATAAAGTTTCTAAAAAACGAAACTTTATTTTTATGCTCTCTTCGCATACCATCCTACTAGTTTATTTCATTTAATTGATATTCTCTACTTTACATTCAACTAGCTTGATATTTCAGTAAGTACAACTGGTACAGTAGGACTGGCAACCTCGTTCGTTTCAATGTAATAAAGTTTCTAAAAAACGAAACTTTATTTTTATGCTCTCTTCGCATACCATCCTACTAGTCTATTTCATTTAATTGATATTCTCTACTTTACATTCAACTAGCTTGATATTTCAGTAAGTACAACTGGTACAGTAGGACTGGCAACCTCGTTCGTTTCAATGTAATAAAGTTTCTAAAAAACGAAACTTTATTTTTATGCTCTCTTCGCATACCATCCTACTAGTCTATTTCATTTAATTGATATTCTCTACTTTACATTCAACTAGCTTGATATTTCAGTAAGTACAACTGGTACAGTAGGACTGGCAACCTCGTTCGTTTCAATGTAATAAAGTTTCTAAAAAACGAAACTTTATTTTTATGCTCTCTTCGCATACCATCCTACTAGTCTATTTCATTTAATTGATATTCTTTATTTTACATTCGACTAACTTGATATTTCAGTAAGTACAACTGGTACAGTAGGACTGGCAACCTCGTTCGTTTAAAAAGTAATTAAATTTTCACATATCGAAAATTCATTTTATTTTTCTATAAAAATACCTATCGATTATATTTGTTTAAGGAATGAAATAATGTACTTCTATTTTCTTCAGTTCTTGCGATCATTAAAATGTTATCATCATCATTTAAGCTACTAAATAATTCTTGCTTAAATCTTTTATCAATCAAATTGGCAATGGCTGAAGCATTACCCGGCAAGGTTTTTAAAATGACAAATTTATCCATTTCATCAATCGAAACAAAGGCATTCTTCAGCAATCTGTCTAACTTTTCTTCTACATCATCATCTGTTTCTTGTGGCAAGCTATAACGATAACCGCCTGAAGACGAAGGAATTTTGATTAATTTTAATTCTTTAATATCTCGAGAAATTGTCGCTTGTGTGACTTGTACTCCTTGACTCTTCAAATAATCAACAAACTCTTCTTGTTTTTGAATGTCATTTTCTGTCAAAAGTCGCGTAAGTAAACGATGGCGCTCTTTTTTTCTCATTGTACTTTCCTCCCATCACTAAAAATTTGTTATTCTAACTTGAAGTTATTTTTAGTTCATTTTAAATTATGAAACTCCTTCTTGAATTCTTATTTATCATAGCTTATTTTTTAGTAGAAGGAAAGAACCAACAATAGAAAAAACTCCTTAGAAACCAATTCTAAAGAGTTTATACTTATTTATCTAATTGCTGATGGGCTTCAACAACGATTTCCGAAATATCGACATTTGCTGCCAAAGAGCCTGTCTCATTTGATTTTTTTAAATGAACTATAAATTCAATGTTTCCTTCGCCACCAGTGATCGGTGAATAACTTAAGTTTTCCACATCGAAATTTTCTCTCTGAGCAAAACCCAAAATATCCTCCAATACACTGCGATGCGTTTCAGGATCACGAACAATTCCATTTTTACCAACTGCTTCTCGACCAGCTTCAAATTGAGGCTTAATCAAAGCCATTACGTCCCCTTGATTTGCTAAAATGGCATGCAGCGGAGGTAACATTAATTTCAATGAAATAAAGGAAACATCAATTGTCGCTACTTCAGGTACACCTTCTGTAAAATCTTCAGGCTTACAGTAACGGAAATTTGTCCGTTCCATCACGGTCACCCGTTCATCCTGGCGAATTTTCCATGCCAATTGGTTATATCCTACATCCAAAGCATAACTTCTAGTTGCCCCATTTTGTAAAGCAACATCTGTAAAACCACCCGTAGATGCTCCAATATCCAAGACTGTTTTATCTTTTACAGTAAAATCAAAAATCTGCAACGCTTTTTCCAATTTTAAACCGCCTCTTGAGACGTAAGGAAGTTTTTGCCCTTTGATTTGCAACGCCGTATCAATCGGAATTTTTTCTCCTGGTTTGTCTAAGCGTTCATTATTTTTTTCTAAATAAACTAAACCTGCCATTACGCCACGTTTGGCTTGCTCTCTCGTTTCAAAAAGACCTTGTTGAAAAGCCAATACGTCGACTCGTTCTTTTTTCATGTAGTTCCTCTTTCTTTTATAACTCAAATAATTGGCAAAGTTCTTTTAACAGTTGCGTATCTGTCGCAGGTAAATCAGAAATTTTTTCTAAGATCTGATGAGCTGCTGATAATTCATCTGCTAAAGATGCTTTTGCACCGTCTACTCCTAGTAAATTAGGATAGGTACTTTTTTCCAAAAGCTGATCGCGATTCGTTACTTTTCCTAATTCTTCCGTCGTTCCAACAACATCTAACAAGTCATCTCGGATTTGAAAAGCTAATCCTAGATGTTGAGCCAATTGATCTAGTTCTTCAATCGCTGCTTTATTCCCTAGTACACCACCAGCAACTGTCGCAAAACGAATCAAAGCACCTGTTTTTCGTTGATGAATTTTTATTAATTCATCAAGAGAAACTTGCTTGCCTTCCGCTTGCATATCTGCAGCCTGACCTGCCACCATTCCATTTGTTCCTGCTGATTTCGAAAGGAGTTGAAATAAGTAGACTTTATCTGCTGGAGGAACATCTGCTTTACTAAGTAATTCAAAAGCTCCTGTCAGCAAACCGTCACCAGCTAGAATAGCCATTGCTTCACCAAAAACTTTATGGTTGGTTGGTTTTCCTCTTCGTAAATCATCATCATCCATTGCAGGCAAATCGTCATGAATCAATGAGTAGGTGTGAATCATTTCCAATGCAGCGGCTACTTGAAACGCTCCTTGATGAAGTTCTCCAAAAGTAGCTACAGTCGCCAATAAAAGTAGTGGTCGAATCCTTTTTCCACCAGCTTGAATCGAATAAAGCATACTTTTTTTCAACTCTTCATCATTGGTTGAGTTCTGAACAAATTCAATCATGACTTCTTCTACTTTTGGTAAAACCTTTTGTTGGAAATTAGCTAAAGTTGCCATTATTCTGCCTCTTCAAAAGAAACTTCTTCATTCGCTTCTGTCATCATTTTAGTTAATGTTTTTTCCGCCTTCGTCAATGTATCTTTACATTGCTTGCTCAAAACCATTCCTTGTTGAAAAGCAGTTAGTGCTTCTTCAAGTGGAACATCGCCTTGTTCTAATCGAGTCACAATTTGCTCTAACTCCTGTAATGATTCTTCAAATGTCGGATTTGCCATCTTGTATTTCCTCCTTGATTTCAAGAACTTCAACTTTCGCTTGTCCATCTTGATAATGAATATCTACTACGTCCCCGACTGTCAGTTCTTGTACTGATTTTACAACATTTTCCTTCGTTGTATAACTATATCCCCGCCCCATAATTTTCAAGGGACTTAATAAATCTAAAGATTGAAGGGCTTGTTGAAATTGTCTTTGTTTGTCTTCAAATAAGAAGCGAATTTGTTTATTTAACCGTTCAGAAAGATACGTGACTTCCTGATTCGCTTCCCTTACTCTTGCAGTTGGCACAACCTGCGCCAAACGATGAATCGTTTGATTAGCATTTCGCTCTTTATCATAAACTAACGTCTGCATTTGTTGCACTAAACGTTGCTGTAATTGATCAAGTTTTAATGATTGTGCCTCATACAACCGCTCCGGTTGGCGGAAAATGTATGATTGTTGAATTCGTTGGAACCGTTCGTATTTTCGTTGCATTTGATTGGCATATGCTTGAATTAGACGAGCTTGTCGTTCCTCAATTTTAATTAACACTTCAGATAAAACGGGCACAGCTAATTCTGCTGCAGCTGTTGGGGTAGCTGCTCGAACATCAGCAACCAAATCTGCAATTGTGGTATCTGTTTCATGACCCACAGAGGAGACAATCGGCGTTTTGGCATCAAAAATTGCACGGGCCACTCGTTCTTCATTAAACGGCCACAGGTCTTCAATCGATCCGCCACCTCGACCAATAATCATTGTATCAAAATTCCCCATCTCTTCCACTCGAGAAATATTTTTCACAACATCATCTGCTGCCTTACTGCCTTGAACGACAGTTGGAAATAGGACAATTTGAGCAATAGGATATCTTCTACGAGCCGTTGTGATGATATCTCTAATAACTGCTCCACTTGGACTAGTTAATACGGCAATTCTTTTGGGATATCTTGGTAAAACTTTTTTAGGCGCTCGAAATAAGCCTTCTTTATCTAACTTTTCTTTTAGCTGTTCATACGCTTGGTACAAGGCGCCTACACCATCAGGTTCCATATGCTCAACGTAGATTTGATAATTTCCACTCGATTCAAATAGTGAAATCCGACCAACGACTAAAACTTTCATCCCTTCTTCAGGTTTAAAAGTAAGTTTGTCGAAAGCTCCTTTGAACATCACTGCAGAAATTTTTGCTCGATCATCTTTTAAGCTGAAGTACTGATGATTTGGACGTAAACGAAAATTTGAAATTTCTCCTGTTAAATAGACACGTTCTAAATAAGGATCTGCATCAAATTTTCGTTTAATGTATTTTGTCAACGCAGTCACAGACAAATATTGCTGTTCCATGCTAATTGCCTCACGTTCATTCAAATTTCTTGTGTTTCATTTATACCGCTTGCCGTTTGGCAGCTTCTACTGTTTGCCACATCAACATTGTAATCGTCATTGGTCCAACACCTCTAGGAACAGGAGTAATATAACTTGCCAATGGTTCGACTTCATCAAATTTGACATCACCGATTAACTTACCGGCAGAATCTCGGTTCATACCTACATCAATAACTACGGCACCTTCTTTGACAAAATCTTTTGTCACAAAATGTCCTCTACCAATGGCTACAACCAAAATATCCGCTTGTTTAGCCACTTCAGGTAAATTTTTTGTTCGTGAATGAGTCATAGTAACTGTCGCATTTTCCGCTAGTAAAAGTTGTGCCATTGGTTTTCCGACAATATTACTGCGGCCAATCACTACAGCATTTTTTCCTTCAAGGTCAATATCATAGGCTTCAAACATTTTCATAATGCCATAAGGCGTACATGGAATCATTTCAGGATTTCCAGCAAAAAGTTTACCCAAATTTATTGGATGAAAGCCGTCCACATCTTTTTTTGGATCAATAGCTAGTAAAACTTTCTCTTCATCAATATTTTTTGGTAAAGGAAGCTGCACCAAAATTCCATGGAAAGCCGAATCTTGATTATATTTTTCAATTTCTGCTAATAGCTCTGCTTCAGAAATTGTTTCAGGATAATGCTCTACCTTGGAATGAATCCCAATTCGTTTAGCTGATAATTCTTTGTTTTTAACATAGGTTTGACTTGCTGGATTTTCTCCGACCAATAAAACAACTAATCCCGGATGAATTCCTTCAGGTTTGATTTTTTCTACCTCTAAACGAATTTCCTCTTGCATTTTCTCTGCTAACTCTTTGCCATTAATCAACGTACCCACGATAATAGGACCCCCTTACATTTTTAACTATTTTATCATAGCTCCATTTGATGAAAAAGAATTCCCGCCCATTTCTAATCAAATTTCTTATAAATGTTCGGTAAATCGAAGAATCCCAAACAAGAACAAAAGCTAGCTTATTCGCTAGCTTCTAGTTCATTATTCACTGTTGATAAAATACCATTCACAAATTTTCTGGATTGATCGTCACTAAATGTCTTTGTTAATTCGATTGCTTCATTTAAAGCAACTCTATTAGGAACATTGTCTACATGCAACATTTCAAATAAAGCAATTCGCAAAATTGTCACATCCATTTTAGATAAACGTCGTAAGCTCCAGCCTTTACGAAGATGCTTAGTAATTACTTCGTCTAAAGCCGCTTTGTGTTCACAAACTCCCGTTACTAATAAATCTAAATAAGTAGGTACAAAATTTGTTTGTTCTTCATCAATCATTTCTTCATGATCTAATTCAATCGCATGATAAATCGCATCTTGTTTTGTCAAGTCTTGATTAAAATCTAACGGAAATAAAGCTTGTACCGCCATTTGGCGTATTTCATGTCTCGATAACTCTTTACTCATTCTCTTCCTCGTCATTTCCGAATAGTTCTTCTAAATCTAATTGCTCTGTCTTTTCAGGTACTACAGCCACTACGTGTATATTCACTTCTGCTAGTTCAACATCTGTCATAAATAAAACTTGTTGCTTCACACGTTTTTGAATTTCCATCGCTACTTTGGGAACAGAAACACCATATTTCATGTAAGTGTAAATATCTACTTTCAAACCAGCTTCTTCTGATTCTAAGTAAACTCCTTTTCCATAAGCAGAACGCCCTAACCACTCATTGACATTATTGGCAAATGTTCCTTGCATACGGTAGATACCTTCTACTTTAGAAGCAGCAATACCGATAATAACTTCAATTACTTCAGGAGCAATAACGATATCTCCTAAGTCATGGTTAGCATCTAATACGAAATTTTTTTCATCGACCATTCTAAATTCCTCCATCTCTGAATAGCATTCAACTGTCTATCAAAAACAAAGATCACAATCTCTCTTCGCTTTTTTCTAGACCCGAACCTCGTTTCTAGTTTATCATTTTATCAATGGTTTAGCTAGAAAAACCGCTATACCGGACTGGAAATTATAAGATAATCAATTCTTTTGGTGAATGAGTTAAAACCTTATTTCCCGTCTCAGTAATTAGTAGATCATCTTCAATTCTAACGCCACCAATTCCTGGTAAATAAATCCCTGGTTCATCTGTAATTACATTGCCTGGAACAAAAAGTTTGTCTGCACGGAAAGAAACATTTGGGCCTTCATGAATTTCTAAACCAATTCCATGACCTGTTGAATGACCAAAAGCTTCACCATATCCGAATGAAGCGATATGATCACGAGCAATTGCATCTAATTCAATGCCTGACATTCCTGGTTTTGCTGCTTCTAAGACTTTTAATTGTGCCTCCAAAACAATTTGATAAATTTCTTTTAATTTTTCTCCTGGATCACCAATAGCAAAGGTACGAGTCATATCCGATACATAGCCATTGTAATAGCAACCAAAATCTAAAGTGATTAAGTCGCCTTGTTCAATTACTTTCTCACTTGCCACTCCATGAGGCATAGCTGAACGAACACCACTGGCAACAATCGTTTCAAAAGAAACACCTGATGCACCTAATGAACGCATGTAGAAATCTAATTGGTTGGCTACTTCAATTTCCGTCATTCCTGGACGAACCATTTTTAACACATGATCAAAAGCTTGATCAGCGATATGACACGCATGTTGAATCGTGTCAATTTCTTCTTCGTCTTTGACTTCTCTTAAAGATTCAATCATACCTGAAATTGGGACAAGTGGTGTTTCTTCAATAACGTCTTCCAAAGCAGTATATTCTGCAAAACTTACATGGCTTTCTTCAAAAGCTAATGCATTGAGTTCTTCTTGTTGGCAAATACGAGCAACTTCTTCAAAAATAGGACCGCTATGCTTTACAATTTCATATCCTTGAGCTTGTTTAGCTGCTTGCTCTGTATAACGAAAATCCGTAACAAAGAAGGCTTTATTTAGTGTAATAATTGCTAATCCAGAAGTTCCAGTGAAGTTCGTTAAGTAACGCAGGTTATAAGAACTAGTTACTAAAAAACCATCAACTGTTTCTTTTTCCATTAATTCTCTTAGTTTCTCTACTCGTAACATATAATAGATTCCTTCTTTCGATTTAATTTCACTTTCTATTATAACAAACTTCTAGTTTAAGCGAAAAGAGAACAAACTAAAATGTTTTTTTCTTTTCATTAAATCTTTATTTACATTAAATTAGATGGATATGGATGTTGAAACTCCTTTAATATAAATTTCAAAAAGCTGGAAGTTTTCATGTTAGATGGTAAACAAAAGGATTGAAAAAACTAGTACTATTCACATTAAACTTGACGTTTCACTACGAGAAAGGCTTGCTTAAGTCAGCCTGGAACCGCTCCAAGCCTGTAGTCTCGGAGCTTTCAAGCTTCACACGCACGGTAAGCCAATCAATTGGCAACTGTGCGTTGTTCACATTGAATTCTTAACGCGGCTACAACGCAAGCCTCTCTCTTCGTTACGCTGAAAGATGATTGATTAGTGTGATACCTAACGAACTCATTTTTACAATTATTCTGTACTTAATTGCTTCATTGTTTAACTTGCAGAAATTTGAAATCTATCTAGCGTAATGGAATAACGAAAACCTGCGCTGTTCCCCTGAAAATAAGCCACTATGAACTATTGTCATTTAGCATAGTGATTAGTTACAGTTAAAAACTTGGCAGGCTTTAGACTACAGATTTCAGTTGGTTCTAAGATCGACAAAAGCAGACTTCGTTGTGTACTCAAGTGAATGTATTCAAAAGATAACTGTGAACAATAACAAAACTAGCCCTACGCAAAAGAACCTCTCTAGAAACTTGACAGAATTAAAAGAGTTTTAGAAAATATAATAGATTGTCCCCTAAAACGAAAGGAGTGTCTACCTAATATGTCTATTTTACAAGATCAATTATTCCATTTTTTGATAGTGATTGGTTTTATGCTTATATACTTTTTTTCAAAATATCTTGAATTAGCAAAATTAAACACTCGGAAAATGATGTCATTTGCAGCAGGCGTGGGAATATCTTATGTCATCATTCATATGCTGCCTCTACTTGAATATTCACAGAAACAACTAAACAAGTATTTTGATTGGCAATCAGGAATACACTCTACTCACTTAGTATATGGAATGGTATTGATAGGATTAATAATGACATACGTTGTATACAAAATTGATCAAGACTCATACGAAGAAACGGCAAAAGAAAATCCAGTCGAAGCAAAAGCTATCGTATTCTGGTCAGATATCTATTTCTTTGCTGTATATAACGCCATGATAGGCTACCTAGTAATGGCAAAAGCCTTCTCAGGCAATATTCATATGATTACCTATTTTATTGCTTTCGGTCTACACTTTTTGATGAATGATTGGGGCTTGCGACATCATCACAATGAAAAATATGATAGCATCGGAAGAAAAGTTTTGGCAATCAGTATATTGTTCGGAGGCGTAGTCTCTCTGTTTTTAAGTCTCCCCTACTATGTCGTAGTTGCATTTGAAGCATTCATAACTGGAGGATTACTTTTAAACGGAATCAAGTTCGAGCTCCCTAACGACAATAACGGAGATTTGAAAAGCTTTGTTTTAGGAGCTGTTGGATCAGGTATCTTATTCTTGTTTGTTTAAACTATAGAAAAAAGACACATAAGGCTGGGCAAAAATATCTAATCAAACATAAAAAAACCCGGTAAGTAAAGCACGAGCATTCGCGATTTACTTACCGGATTTTCTTTATCTAGAGACTTTTTCCAGTCTCTTTTTTGTTATTTACTTTTACCGAAAAAGAATGATACAACTGCCACGAAAATGACCCCACCTAAAATGGATGGTAGGATGTGCATATCCGCCACAACTGGTCCCCAATTGCCAAATAAACTTTCACCAATTGATGAACCAATAATTCCTGCAATAATATTAAAAATACAGCCACGCTTTTCGCCAGTAATCGCGCCAGCAATTGAACCAATAACGGCTCCCACAATAATTACCCATAACCAATGCATATGAAGCACCTCCTTGTACTTGTTAATATTATTTTATCATAAGTACAAAACTCCACAAAACAATAGCCATCGATTAAATAACGTTTACTTTTTACCGATTGACCGAACACCACGTTTGATTACATCAAAGAAACTTAATGAGTGTACCATTCTCTCTGGATCAACATGTTTTTTCATTTCTTTTAAAACAACTTTTGGTTTTCTCGAAGAAAAAGTAAACGTCCCATTACGTTTTGTTTGAATCGCATAACGAGGAATCCATTTACCTTTGAAAAAGACAGAAGCTAACACATAATCTACTTCTTCCCACGGTATTTGAATATATTTACGTTTATCTCGAGCATGATAAAATTCAAAGCCTTTATCACCAATCATAATTTCTCCATAATCAGTTAAGCCCATGAATGAGGTACCATCTATTACCAAATCTACTTGTGTATTTAATGATTGAACCATATGAATCTCCCATCTCTTTTCTTTAAGTATAACGTTTATTGATCAAACAATAAAGCTATGTAAAAAGGTTGCGGTAGAAGTGTTAGCTTCTTCCACAACCTCAATAGTTGATTCTAAAATTAGAATACTCCAACAACGTGGCCGACAACACCGACAACGAATAGACCTAAAATAATTACGATTGGAGAAACTTTTTTGTTTAATAACCACATACATAAGAAAGTTAATAACAATCCAGCTAAACCAGGAATTAATTGATCTAAGTTTTGTTGTAACGTAGTGACATTAAATTCAGTTAAAGATTTTCCAGAAGCAACTTCTTGGAAGACGTTTTGTAAGCCTTGACCTGTCATTTCAACTTGATCCCACTCAATATAAGCGCCCTCTTGTAACTCAACTGTCGATACAACTGGAGCAAAACTAATATTTACCCATCGTTGAACCAGAGCTGCCAGTACAAACATCCCTAAGATAGATGCACCTTTAGTAATATCTTGTAACAAACCACCTGTTAAATCATCTGTAATTGCAGAACCCGCACGGTAACCAAATTCTTGTGTATACCACATGAAGCCCCAACGGATTAAGTTCCATAAAACGAAGAACAAGATTGGACCTAAGATGTTGCCACCCATTGCAAGTGAAGCACCTAAAGCTCCTAACATCGGACGAACTGTGAACCAGAAAACTGGATCTCCGATACCAGCTAAAGGTCCCATCATTCCGACTTTAACCCCTTGAATTGCTACATCATCAACTGCTGAACCATTTGCACGTTCTTCTTCTAGCGCTAAGGTTACCCCTAGAATTGGTGAAGCAATATATGGATGTGTATTAAAGAATTCCAAATGACGTTTTAGTGCTAAACTACGGTCTTCTTTATTTGGATATAATTTCTTAATTGCAGGAATCATTGAAAATGCGAAACCGCCATTTTGCATACGTTCATAGTTCCAAGAACCTTGAATAAATGTTGAACGCCAAGCAACAGCTAGTCGGTCTCTTTTCGTTAATTGAATTTTTTCTTCAGCCATTTTTTCTTTTCCTCCTTTGATTATTAATAGTCGTCCAGAATTTCGCCTAGAGGATCACCTGAGGTACCTCCGCCGCCTGTAGCAGAACCACCCATTTTAGATAAACGCAAGTAGATTAAGGCTAATGCCACACCAATTGCACCTAAACCGATTAGCGTAATTTCTGAAATAGCAGCTACAACGAATCCAAGGATAAAGAACGGCCATACTTCTCTACTTGCCATCATATTGATAACTAGTGCATAACCTACGGCAACTACCATTCCACCACCGATAGCCATACCATTTGTTAACCATTCTGGCATAGATTCTAAGGCACCTTGAACAGTAGAAGCTGGGATAAATAGTAACAAACCAGCTGGAATAGCAATACGGATACCTTGCATCGCAATTGCTAAAACTTGTACAACTTCAATTTTTCTAATGTTACCTTCTTCTGCAGCGGCATCCATCACGTGAACCAATGGTACTGCTAATGTACGAACGATCATTGTTAAGAACAAACCAGCTACCGCTAAAGGAATCGCAACAGCGATTGCTGTAGGAATACCTGCTGAACCTTGTCCACCTAAAACTAAAATAATTGCTGCGGCTACTGATGCTAACGCTGCATCGGGTGCTACGGCAGCTCCGATATTCGCCCATCCAAGAGCCAACATTTGTAGAGAACCACCTAACATAATTCCAACACTTAAGTTACCAGTAACTAACCCAATCAAGGTACATGCCACTAGTGGTTGATGGAATTGGAATTCATCTAAGATACCTTCCATACCAGCTAAAAAGGCTACTAAAATAACCAATATGATTTGGATAAAATTTAAATCTGTCATGATAAACCTCCTAGTTCATTTTTTAGTCAATTGTTACTTCAATCCTGCTTTGGCTTTTCGTAATAATTCGTCCATGTTTCCACGAGAATCATTTGGTACTTTACGTACATCAAATTTTAAGCCTAATTGTTTTAATTTTTCATAAGCAGCAACATCTTCTGTTCCCATTGACAACACATTATTTACTACTACTTTTCCAGTTGAATGGGCCATTGATCCCACGTTTACTTCTGAAAGTTCAACGCCACCTTCTACTGCACGCACAACATCTTGTGGGTTTTCAAATAGCAATAAGGCTTTTGTATCTCCGAAGCGAGGATCTTTGGCAACTTCGATAATTTTATCAATTGGTACAACATGAGCTTTTACTCCAGGAGGAGATGCTTGTTGAATCAAGTTTTTACGAAGTTCATCTTTCGCTACGGCATCAGATACAACTATAATTCGACTTGGTTGTGTTGCTTTCGTCCAAGCTGTTGCAACTTGACCATGCAATAAACGAGAGTCAATACGTGCTAACACATATTTAATTTTGCCATCACCAAGAACTGTTCCTGGAGGAATCGCCCCTTGTGGTGTAGTCACTTCTGCAACTGTAGTAGTCACTTCTGGTTCTAATTCTTCTGGTTTCACTTTCACTCCATCGCGTGCAGTGTTCAAAATCGCTGTCGCAATTTCTTGTGCAGTGTTCATAGAAAAACGAGAAGCATACGCTTCAATTACCATTGGTAAATTCATACCTGAAACAATCGCCCATTTGTCCTTGTGATCTTCAAGAAGACTGTTGGCTTGGTTGAAAGGTGTGCCACCCCATAGGTCAACTAAGAAAAGCACTTCTTCTTGATCATCAAATGAATTGACTGCTTCTTGCATTTTTGCTTTGATATCATCCGGACCTTCGCTTGGCTCTAATACACAAGCAGCAACATTCTCTTGTTCTCCAAAAATCATTGCTCCTGATTGTAAAATACCTTTGGCGAAATCTCCATGACTTGCTAGGATAATTCCTACCATCTTCTTACCTCCTATTTACTAAATTTTCTTCCATTTCCTTAAAAGTAATCATTTTTCTAATAAATCCATTAAGTGGACTTTACGATCTGTAGGGACTTTTCGTACTTCCAATTCAATCCCTTGACTATGGATATACCTGAAAGCTTCTACATCTTTATCGTCAATCGAAACAAAATTTGTAATCATTCGTTTTCCCGCTGTAAAACGCATACCACCAATGTTTAATGAGTGTAACTTCAATCCGCCTCGAAGTAAAATTTCTACATCTTGAGGATTTGTGAATAAGAGCATAATTTTTTGATTTTGTAACAATCCTTGATCAAACACTTCCAAAAATTTGGCTGTAGGAATGACATTAGATATGATACCTGGTGGAGCGGCTTCAAGCAGTAAAAATTTTCTTAATTGATCTCTCGCTGCTTCATCACTGACAACAATAATTCGGTTAATACCAGTTTGCTTGGCCCACGTTGTTGCCACTTGCCCGTGAATTAGGCGATCGTCAATTCGAGCTAATCGAATGTCCAATTTTCTCTCGCCTCCTATCTTAATCGCTTTATTAGGACACACTCCCCCTTTCACTATAATAAAAGCAAGAAGCGTGCCAACTTAAAATCAATACACTAGTGATTTTTAAAGTTTTTCTTAAATAAAACACAATACACTAAAACGATACACTAAAACGATACACTGCTTTGTGCATCGTTTTAGTGTATTTATTCAACTTTATTAGTGTATTTTTTCTACTTTGCGATGAATCATCGCCCATAAGTAATATTCTTCAATCACAGGAATAGTTAAATTCAAAGTTCTTCCTAAAGACAACACATGAACATGCAATTGTTCGTATAATTCATCCGTCATCATATCTGCTTCTTCAGTTCCAGTTAACGGCTGTTGCAACAAGATTCGTTCCAACATACCTGCTGAATGAAGTAAAAAATTAATTCTAAATCCTGCTTCTTTTTGAGGAATTTGCCAAGTCGTCATAACATCTTCAGTAAACTGCCAAAGTGGTTCAATCATTTTCTTAGGATTTAAGAAAGTGAAATTCGTTTCTAAATAATCTAAACAAATTTCTTTAGTTTCCTGTAGATTTAACTCTTTCGCATCAAAGACAATTTGGGAATTTTTTAATAGTTTATCCAGTAAATCATCTGTATCTTGCGTAATAAAAGCTTCCAAAGAAACAAACGGCACTGGCAATTTTGGATCAAGCACACCTGTTGCTGCAATTAATTCATAGCTTTTTTGAATTTTAGGAAGTCTTTCTTGTAAATTCACAATAGATAAAGTTAAAATTTCAATATCTTCCACATTTTTTCTAATCAATCCCTGTTGAATCGTTTCTTTGATTTGTTGTGCAGTTCCTTCTCCTGAGGCACATATTGCTAGGATCGCCTTTGGTAAATGACGATGATCAAAACCACGAGGGAATTCTTCCATTCGACTGTATCCTCTAAAGTTTTCTAGAGATTCATAAATTTCATCCAAACTTGTCCCTAATACAGACGCTTTACGAACAGCCTCCAGAACAATAGGTGTTGTAACCATATCAATTGTGCGAACAAAGACACCCGTCTCTTGTTGTATTTCACCATTAAAAGTAACTAGCGAACCCATATCTACCAACAACAAGACACCCGAACCTTCATCCACAGCTAATACAGCTTGTTTCATTTTTTCTAAAGCAATTTTAGGAGGCATATCTAATGGCATATCAACTGCTGCGACTTGTTCTACTCCAAGTAATTGTTTGACTACATCCACCATACTTGTCGCCGTGCTATTTCCATGAGCTGCAACTACAACACCAATTTTCCCTTCTGATGTGCTATTTTTAAGAGAAATCAACAATACTGCTAAATAAAACTCTTCACTCTTGGGAATCTCTACATTAAACCAGTCACCAATAAACTGACGAACCTCTTGAGCAACGGCAAACTCTTCTGGAAAAGCAGTCACCATTTCTTTGATATTGTCATTAATTTCACGGGTTTCCCCTAGTTGAATTTTTTTTAGAAAAGAACTGATATGTAAGCTCATTGCATAAACAAAATTCTGTTGAAACTCATAGTTAAGCTGCTCTTGTACCATTGTGTAAATGCGATTTGTTAGTTCAATAATTTTCTGATCAACAAACTCACTCAACTTATTATCCGCTTGGAAAGAGAAACCATGATCTTTATAAAAAGATTTCAAATGAACATTAATATCTGTAGAAATAAAACGATTAATCGCTTCTTGGTCCACTCCATCAGCTTTCAATAAAGCCGCTTTGTCTCCAATGATGTCATATAAATTGTAAGGAAGTTCATAAGAATCTGTTTGGATTTCCAGTAGACTCTCATTCGGCTGAATAACCAATTTTGATTCTAAATTTTGAGAAAGTTCCATTAACGTTGCCCGTTTATTAGCCAGCATTACTAAGCCAGAACGAATTCCTTCAGGTAAATCATCTAGAGTAATATCAATCTGAGCTTGGTGCATATGATTTAAAAACCCTCTCGCACAAACTAATTGAACGTTTGATTTCAACTGGCCGATATTCCCAAAACTAACACTACCAATTAAGGCTTTTACCACATCTTCCGTTAAAGAAATGGTTCGTTGAATTCTTTGCGCTTCCCTAGATACCATAATTTTGACTAAATCTAATTTTTCAATCGCTGGACGTTTCTCAAAGGATGGCATCTGAATATTAATCGGAATTCGTCTTAAGAAAGTATCCAATAATGCTGAGTTAGGATCTTCTGTCGTAGCTCCTACAATTCGAACATCCGCAAAATGATGCTTGCCAGTTTCTCCCAAACGACTATAAGAACCATGATCCATAAAATAGAAAATCATTTCTTGACCCTCTGGCGGTAAACGATGAATTTCATCTAGAAAAAGCATGCTGCCATCTGCTTGGTCAATCACACCTAATTTTTCATTATCCGCACCGGTAAACGCTCCTTTTGCATAACCAAACAAATGGCTCATTAATAATTCTGGATTGTTCGCATAATCCGCACAATTAAAAACAATCAATTCTTTTTCAGCTTCAATTGCTTTATTTTCCTTAGCGAATTGAAACATCGCATGGGCAAAAAAGGTTTTTCCCGAACCTGTAGGACCTGTAATCAAACAGTTTAATCCTTTAGGTGGATACAAAATAGCTGCTTTTGCTTGTTCTCCTGCATTTTTCATACTGCCATTGATACCAACGATACTAGAAAAAATATCCTGACTTCCACTCAAATGCGCCACACGTTGAGGTTTCCTTTTTTCTCTAGGCTGACGATTTTCCATATAACTTGGCACATATTTTTCTTGAACATTACGAATATCGGCTGCCAACATATACCCCACTGGTCGGCCATCTGTTTTGATTAATCGCCCTTCACGAACAAGTTGATTCAAATCCTTACTCGCATTACTTCGCTGAATTTGAAGGTTGTCTGCAATTTCTTTTGTCGTAAAAATATTGGTATCCTTTGGTGAAAGATTTTCTCGGTCGATAATATACTGATAAATTCTTTCCATACGCTTACTCAAAACTCTCACCTCTTCATCAAACTATTACATTTATTATAAACGCTCTCAACAGTAATTACCAACTACTTTACAGACAAAAAAGCTAAAGAAGTTAAATAACCTCTCTAGCTTTTTATAAAATGACCAATTATTTGTCAGGAGTTCCTTGATAGACTTCCAAGTGGGCCGGTAAAATTTCCAATTGTATCGGTAGCTCTGGCCCTTCATCTCCATCAACGTTTGTTCCTAACGAACCTTCAATTAATGCAATATTTCCTTTTGTAAATGTTATATACTCAACATTTTCTGTTGATTTATCCATTCCTGTAAGTAAATCCGGTAAACTTTTGACAGTATCTAACAACGTTTCGTCTTTTAAATACAGTAAATGCATTTTACCATCATTGACTTCTGCCTTGTTTAATAACTCTTCAAAGCCACCAATCGAACGAGTCATACCAACAATAATCGTACTACTTGTAATTAACCTTTTTTCGCCTTCGATTGTTAGTTCAAATTTATAGGACTCATTTCCAACAACATTTTTAATACCGGAAATAAAATAGGCTAATTTTCCAAGTCGGGTCTTTTCTTCGACTTCCACATCATTAATTGATTCAGGAATGGTTCCAATCGCTACTACATTCATAAAGTATTGATCATTAATTTTCCCAACATCTAAGGTTGTCGTATTGTTAACGTCCAGTTGTTTAATCGCTTCTTTGGGATCCATTGGTAAGTTTAGTGAACGAGCCAAATCATTAACCGTACCTAAAGGAAAAAAACCGAATTTCGGACGAAACACTTCTTCTGCAAGACCACTAATTGCTTCATTAACCGTACCGTCTCCACCCATAGCAAATACGCTGTCAATTTTTTCTCTAGCAGCCTCTTGAGCAAATTTTTCGGCATCGCCACCTTTTTCGGTGTGTTTCACGATGACCTCATCAAAAAGTTCATTTAGCTTAGAGGTCGCATCATGTTCATAATCTTTTGCTTCTTCCCCACCCGCACTGGGATTTACTATTAATAAAACTTTTGCCATTTTCTTCTCGCCTCCTATTTAATTTTCCAAACAACAGTTATTGTTGTACTTTCCTCAATTAATTTAGGGTACATCACAGGTGTTTGTTGAAAAACATTTGATCTTGCTTGAAAATTCATCGGTGCAATCCAGGAACCGTTTGATACTTCATTCTTCAATTCCACAATTTCGCCAAGGTCAACTCCACTTACTGTAGCCAGAGCCTCTGCTTGAAAACGAGCATCTTCAAAAGCTTTTTGAAGTAATTCCTTTTCATGTTTTTCTGGATTACCAATAGTGAACTCCAGTGCAATCGTCGGTGAAATTTTTGATTCCGCCACTGCTTTTAAAATACTTGCCAAACGATTTTGCTCCAAGGGGAATTGGATTTCCAGCGACTGAACCACTTCATAACCAAGTAATTCAGCTTCCCAAACATCGTCAATCATTTCTGTTTTCTCTTTCGTTTCAACAGAAAAATGCTGCGTTTTTAAGTCTTCTTCAGAAAAATCATAATTCTTCAATAAATCATGTAAGTGACTTATCTTTTTTTCGGATTCTAATAACACTTGTCCGTAATCTTGATTAAATGTAACCAGTCGAAAACCAACCATCACTTGATCTGGTTGAACAAAAATTTTGCCTATACCCTTGATTGTCATTATTTTTTCCATCGACTCATTCCCTTCTTAATTTTATTTTACATGAGGGAACAGTCTTTTGTCATTTTTGAAGGGAGCATACTTAGAAAATTTGAGTAAACAAAAAGCCCTACCTCTTTAAAAAGAGATAGAGCTATATGTTTATCATTATTAAGCTTCAACAGCCACAGGATAGACAGATACTTGTTTTTTGTCGCGACCTTTACGTTCGAAACGTACCACGCCGTCAACTTTAGCAAATAAAGTATCATCTCCACCGATACCTACGTTTACTCCAGGGTAAATTTTAGTACCACGTTGGCGATAAAGGATAGAACCACCTGTAACAGCTTGACCGTCAGCACGTTTAGCGCCTAAACGTTTAGATTCAGAATCACGTCCGTTAGATGTAGAACCTCCACCTTTTTTGTGGGCGAATAATTGTAAATTCATATTCAACAACATGAGATGCACCTCCTAAGATTTTTGTCGTGTTTCAATTTGGATATACTCGCTATTTTCTTCTTGAACTGCTTGGAGTCCTAGCAATAAGTTTTCTAATAAAACTTGTATGATATTCATTTGTTCTTGCGTCGTCTCATTAGGTATCGCTACATATAAGTAGCCACCTTCTTCTTGATTCACATCGATAATCGGTTGGATACCCGCTAAGGCATCAATTCCGTTAACCGTGCTAATCGCCAAAGCTGAAACTGCGGCACAAACAATATCGCGACCATATTCTCCAGCATTTGCATGTCCTGTCAGTTCGTAAGATACGATTCTTCCAGAGGCATTGCGTGTAAATGTTCCTTTAATCATAGCTCATCACTCTTTTACAAGAATTATGCGTTAATTGCATCGATAACAACTTTAGTGTAAGGTTGACGATGACCTTGTTTACGGTGAGTGTGTTTTTTAGGTTTGTATTTATAAGTAACAACTTTCTTTTGTTTTCCGTGTTTTTCAACAGTTCCTTCAACAGTTGCACCTGCTACAGTCGGAGTACCAACTTTTGTTGATTCGCCACCTACTAAGATTACTTCACCAAAAGTTACTTTTTGTCCAGCTTCAACGTCTAATTTTTCAATGTAGACTGCTTGACCAACCTCAACTTTTACTTGTTTACCACCAGTTTTGATAATTGCGTACATGCTATAAAGCACCTCCTTAAAATATACTTAGACTCGCCATCCCAAGTGACATTACGTACTTAAAAACTTGTTCTGTGCGGTTGTAGCTGTGGAGCCCACAATTACAACACTATTACTTTATCAGAAAGTAAATGCTTCGTCAATGAAAAGTTGTTGAAAATTTTTCTTTTTTTCGAAATAGGGCTTTATCGAGTACGGAATGATTATTTGATTTCCTTTTGGAGCCGTATTTCGATTGTTTTTACTTTTTTCTGGATTTTGATGCATTCTTTTCGGTTTTTGCACCTTTTTCCTTGGATTTTGGTGCATACTTTCCAACTTTGCACTTTTTTCCACGCATTTTGGTGCATACTTTCCAACTTTGCACTTTTTTCCACGCATTTTGGTGCATACTTTCCAACTTTGCACTTTTTTCCACGCATTTTGGTGCATACTTTCTAACTTTGTACCTTTTCGCTCCAATTTTGGTGCAAAACTTCTTCAACGGTCACTTACTTCAACTCAGGGTAATCATCTACACTAAATGAGATTTTTTTATTAAGATAATTGGTGCTTCTCCCATTACCTACCTTGTCGAAATATTTAGTCAAGATCCTTCTCAAAACGTTACGATGAATTTGATGATTAAAAAATTCTAGCAGTGCTCCCATAGTCAGATGTTGGTTATGTGTTAAAACGCCGTACTCGTGAATAGTTCTCAAGACTGTTTTCTCTTTTGTTTCTATAAAACCGCAATGACGACAGCTTACTGTATGTGTTTGAATAACTAAATCAAAACTCTGACAAGAGTCACAACACATACCTCTCCTCAACTGATTGATTTCTTTTGGATTCAGCGGCTGTGGGGTAAACGGATTTTCAATGTTATATTGTTGGCAAGCGTACAATAACGACGATATTATATTTCGTTGACCTAAAGCTGCTTTATTATTCTTAACGATATCCTTCAGAAAAATTTGGAATTGGTTTCTCATCAAAATCTGTAAATTTTTCACTTCAGAATTAATTTCTATCCAATTGTCGGCACTAATAAAAACTAATACACCAGTTACTCGAATATCCGGAGAAATTTTACGACAGATAGCTTGTAAATAGACTTGGGCTTTTTTTGCTTGTTCAACACAATTACTGGTAATAACTCGACCGTTTACTTTACACTCTCCTTCTTCATAAGAAAATGTCCCAGAGTAATTTTTCACTTCAAAAACATAGATTTGATTACCTTCTGTGACTAAAATCAAATCGAACTCGCATAGTCCCTGATAATTCACCCACAAATTTCTAATGATACTCCATTCCTCAGGTACATTGCGTTTGATATAATCCAGAGCCATATTTTCACCCGTTACTCCATTTTCTAGCGATTTTAGTTTCAATTCTCTTTGATGATTGCTTTCCCCAGTCGTCATACGACTACAAAACAGTTTTTCGAATTCGTATAATGTTGGAATTCTACTTTCTCCCAAATTCCCCTCATAGATCTTCATAAATTTTCCTCGCTTTCTATACTCAGTTTCATTACTAAATACGCAATTTTTTGGAAAATCCATAAAAAAACATCAAACCAAGAAGAGTTTGATGTTCTTTACTATTTTATTGCCAATAAGATGGAATGGTTTTTTCGTAGGCTTCAATGGCATCGATTTCTTTTAAGGTAATGCCAATTTCATCTAAACCGTTAACTAGTTTGTGTTTCCAAGAAGCTTCAATCTCAAAAGGATAGCTCTGATTGCCAGAAACAACAACCTGATTGGGTAAATCAATCGTGATTTCTGCTTGAGGATCTAGTTTTGCTAACTCGTCTAAGGCTTCTCGTGGTAAAGAAATCGGTAATAAACCGTTTTTTAAGGCATTCATATAAAAGATATCCCCAAAGCCACCTGCAATTACTGCTTTAAAACCATAGTTAGCAATTGCCCAGACGGCATGCTCTCGTGAGGAACCTAAACCAAAGTTGTCTCCAGAAACTAATACACTGGCATCTTGATATTGTGGAAAATTTAGGACAAAATCTGGATTGGGTTTACGACCTTTAATGTAGCGCCAATCATCAAATAAAAACTCGCCGAATCCAGTTTTTTCAATCAATTTTAAATAGGTTTTTGGTAAAATTTGATCGGTATCAATATTGTCATTCATAAAAGGAACAGTTTTTCCTGTGTAGACGGTAAATGGCTCCATTAGCTAACCCCTCCTATCACTTCTCGTACATCAACAAAACGTCCGTAAACTGCCGCTGCTGCTGCCATCGCAGGACTACACAAATGAGTGCGAGAATTCTTTCCTTGGCGACCGACAAAGTTTCGATTAGATGTTGATGCACAATGAACAAACTCAGGAACCTTATCAGGATTCATTCCTAAACACATCGAACATCCAGGTTCACGCCATTCAAAACCAGCTTCAATAAATATTTGGTCTAAACCAAGATTTTCAGCTGCTTTGCGGACAGGTCTAGAACCAGGCACTACAATCCCAGTTACACCTTCTTTAATTTTTTTCCCTTTGATAAATCTAGCGGCTTCTTGTAAATCTGACAAACGACCATTCGTACAAGAACCAATAAAGACATACTCAATTTGAATATCTGAAGCTGTTTGACCTGGATGCAAATCCATATATTCATAGGCTTGTTGATCATTGTGGTCGCTAATTTCAGGGAATGGCTCATTAAAGGACACTGACATTTCAGGATTTGTTCCCCAAGTCACATAAGGTTCCAAAGTCGCCGCATCTAGTTCTAACACTAAATCATATTCTGCATCCTCATCCGTATAAAGATTTTTCCAATCAGCAATGGCTTCTTCAAAAGCTTCTCCTTGAGGGGCGTATTCTTTGCCACGAACAAATTCAAAGGTTTTTTCATCCGGAGCCATCATACTCATTTTAGTACCGCCCTCAACTGACATGTTACAAATCGTCATACGTTCTTCCATCGAAAGATTACGAATTGTATCTCCGTAAAATTCAGCTGCATAACCCACAGCAAAATCTACACCAAATTGAGCAATTAACGCCATAATAATATCTTTGGCATACACACCTGGCTGTAATTCTCCAGTCACATGAATCCCCAAGCTTTTTGGTTTCTTTTGCCAAATTGTCTGAGTGGCCAAAACATGTTCTACTTCACTGGTTCCAATCCCAAAAGCAATCGCTCCAAAAGCACCATGTGTTGCCGTATGAGAATCACCACAAACAATTGTTTTACCTGGTTGTGTCAATCCCACTTCCGGTCCAATAACATGAACGATTCCTTGACGGTCTGAGCCATTGTCACATAGAGTCACGCCAAAATCTTCGCAATTTTTACGCAAAGTATCCATTTGTTTTTTTGAAATCAAATCAGAAATATTATGAATATCTTTCGTAGGTACATTATGATCCATCGTTCCAAAGGTTTTTTCAGGGCAACGGACAGGCCGACCTGCTTCTCTTAGCCCTTCAAAGGCTTGCGGAGTGGTTACTTCATGTATCATATGCAAGTCGATGTATAGTAGTTGAGCTTCTCCTTCTTCTCCACTAATCACATGTCGTTCCCATAATTTATCAAATAATGTTTTTCCCATATGAATGTCCCCTTTTTAATCCAATTTACCTAAAACTGCCGCTGTAAATTCTGTTGTTGAAGCACTGCCACCTAAATCCATTGTTAATACGCCTTCAGCCATCACATCAAAACAGGATTGCTCGATTCTATCCGCTATTTCATCTAATTCAAAAGATTCTCGTAACATCAAACTAGCAGAAAGAATCATCGAAACTGGATTGGCGATATTTTTTCCTGCAATATCTGGAGCCGAACCGTGAATTGGTTCATACAAGGAAACTCCCTCTTCACCATAACTAGCACTTGGTAAAACGCCTAAACTACCTGGCAAAACTGAAGCTTCATCGCTTAAAATATCACCAAATAAATTCTCGGTCACAAGGACATCAAATTCTGTCGGGTGTTGCACAATACGCATCGCTGCTGAATCAACATATTGATGTTCCAAAGTACAATCAGCAAATTCTTGTGCTACCTCTTCAGCCACTCTCCGCCACAATTGACTACTAGCTAAAACATTTGCTTTGTCTACTGATAATACATGTTTTCGTCTAGTCTGGGCAATTTCAAAAGCTTTTCTAACGATTCGACGAATTTCTTCTGCATGATAGCGATTGGTATCATATGCTTCTTCTTCTCCCAAATAACGAGGTTCTCCAAAATAAATACCACTGGTTAATTCTCGTACCACAACCAAATCTGTTCCGCGTACAATTTCTTCTTTAATAGGAGACAAAGGTAGCAAAGCATCTGGAACAGTAATTGGTCGAATATTAGCAAATAGATTCAAAGCTTTGCGCAAAGCTAACAATCCTTTTTCTGGAGTGACAAGGGCATGTTGCCATTTAGGTCCTCCAATGGCTCCTAATAAAATGGCATCTGCAGATTGACAAGCACTCAACGTTTCTTCTGGTAAAGGACTGCCTGTTGCATCAATACCAGCACCACCGAAAGGATGCTCTTCAAAAGTAAATTGAATGTCTGAATCTTTCATTGCTTTTTCTAAGACGGCGATTCCGCTCGTCATAATCTCAGGTCCAATTCCATCACCTGCTAACACAACAATTTTTTTCTTCATTCATTTTTCTCCCTTTTCTTTCAATATAGCACTCGCTTGCGTGTAAGCTTTGGCTGATGCTTGTAACACATCAAAATCAACCCCAATACCATTGATTAGATTTTTAGTCGTTTCACATTCAATCGAAACATGAACTTCTGCCTGGGCATCTTCTCCGCTTGTTAATGCGGTAATGTCATAATTAACTAGGCGAGGATGCTGATCAAAAATTTGATCAATAGAATTGTAAATCGCTTGAATACTTCCTGAACCAATCGCAGAAGCTGTGTGCACTTCTTCCGTTTCATCAGCAATTGAAACAATCGCTCCTTGATAACCGTTTGAGACATATTGTAGTTGCACTGTTTTTAGCTTGTATTTTTCTTCGCTACGACGAACTACATCAGCTTGCAAAGCGATTAAATCTTCATCGGTAATTTGTTTTTTCTTATCCGCCAACTCTTTAAATTTCTTGAAGAGTTTTTTGACTTCGTCGTCGCTCAGCGTATAACCTAGCTCTGCCATTTTGGTTGTAAAAGCATGGCGACCAGAGAGTTTTCCTAGTGGCAAAGAATTGGTGTGAACACCAACTAATTGTGGAGTAATAATTTCATAGGTTTCTGGATTTTTTAACACACCATCTTGATGAATTCCTGACTCATGTGCGTATGCATTGCCACCAACAACCGCTTTATTCTTCGGTACAGCATAGCCTGAAAGTCTAGCAACAATATCACTAGTGCGTTTAGTTTCATTTAGAACAATATTGGCTTCACATTGATAATGGTCTTTACGAATATGCAGTGCTACTGCCACTTCTTCTAGGGCTGTATTTCCTGCACGTTCACCGATTCCGTTGACCGCACCTTCCACACGATTAGCACCGTTCTCAATGGCTGCCAATGAATTAGCTGTAGCCATCCCCAAATCATCATGGCAATGAGAAGAATAGATAATTTCTTCTTCACTTTGAATATTTTCAATTAGATAGGCAAACAAAGCACCATATTCTTGTGGATTAGAATAACCAACCGTATCTGGTACGTTAATGATAGTTGCTCCAGCATCTACCGCTGTTTGGACTGCTTCCAAAAGAAAGGCTTTTTCTGTTCGAGTTGCATCTTCTGGTGAAAATTGAACAACTTCAAATTTTTCTTTTGCATAAGAGACATGCTCCTTAATTGAAGCCAAAACTTCTTCTCGAGTCATTTTTAATTTGAATTTCATATGAACATCACTAGTTGCCAAAAATACATGGATTTGTGGGAACTTTGCTGGCTTCAATGCATCATAGGCACGATCGATATCTTTTTTCTGGCAACGAGCCAAAGCCGCCACCGTCATTGTTGTCATTTTTTCAGCAATTGCTTCCACCGCCTCAAAATCACCTTGAGAAGCGATTGGGAAACCCGCTTCAATCGTATCTACGCCCCATTTTTCTAATTGCAAGGCAATTTGAACTTTTTCATTGGTATTAAAATTTACTCCGGGTGTTTGTTCTCCATCTCTAAGTGTGGTGTCAAAAAATTGAATTTTTCTCATTTTATTCTTACCTCTCTTTTTTTCAGATGATTAATAAGTATAAAAAAAGCACTCCACGAAGTTTTTACTTCATGCAATGCGAATAGGACTCCTCTTGTTATTTCTTTAAGAGAGTCCTCGGCTATAATAATAAAAATGTAAATGTCGTAAATATTGAGTTTGTCATAATAATCACCTGATTTATAAGTCTTGCTAAAAAGATACCGAAATTTGACGGTTAAGTCAATAGTTTTATTTAAATTTTCTGAATATTCGGTCATAATTAGTCATTATTTCTTGTTACGATTAAAAGAAGGTCGAAATTTCCATAACAAAGCTCCGAAATCTGCTGATCAAGCATCTCTTTTCAAGCAAAGACGGTTCTAGACTATTTTGTATTTAAGATACAAAAAAACAGGGTTCTCCATTTCCTAATGAGAATCCCTGGTTCCACTTATTTTTCAACAATGCCTTCTTTAGTCCACTCATACTCAGTTGTTAAACCAAAATATTGAACAAAAGTTGTTACTGCGTTTGCTTCAAATCGATTGCTAATATCTATAGACTCTACATAACCTTGTTGGTACCATGTGATGACTAACTTACAAATTTCTTTTCCTTTTGAATAAAGTGAGACAATATTGTCTTCCCGCTTCAATTCATAATTTTTATTTTTTGCATAACCACTTTCATAACCATCTAAACAAAGTGTCTCAATTGCTTTAACCTTTTTAAACAATTCAATACCCCCTTTTTGTAAAATTATACACAAAATCAATTATTTAGCAAATTCTCAGAGAAATCCCTTTCTTAAAAGCTCAACAAAAATTTTTTACTCAAAAGAAATCTGTGTTAACCTATATATAGCAGGAATGTAAAGTGAAGCATTGGTATCTTTCATTGTCCGAAAAATATAAAGCGCTGGTTCAACAACTATGTTTTCTTTTGCTTATCTGGGGATTTTTCTTCCTTACATATGTTTTTAAAGGCTCTCTTCCCGAGGCACTATTTTATTTGATTATAACAACGATAATTGGCTTAGTTACATGGTTGCTAAAATATCAGTTTAAAACTATTTTTTTATTCGATTCCTTAGTTATTTTGTTTTGATTTCCCTGTTTTTTATCATCGGTACTTGGGGAGCTATGCTTGATTGGACTTTCTTTATATTATTTGGAGCTATTAGCGTAGCAATTGGTTTGGCACTTACCGCCATTTCCTATGTCGACTAAAAATAGTCAAACGGTGTCACTCTTGTTTTATTCCTACACAAAGGAGTGGATAAAATGTTAGGCAATTTTAAATACATACCAAAAAAATTCAGAGTCGTCTATGGATTTTTTTTAGCAGGTTTATTTGCAACTTTTATTACCTTAGTCATTACGCGACCTTCGAAAATTCTATCGATTGGTATCTTACTAGTGCTATATCTAGTAGATATCTTTTTTCTTACTCGTTCAAAAGAAAAAATCTATCTTCCTCTACTAGGAGATAGTTTACTTTTCTTCTCATGGATGCTCTTATTATATGTGTATTGATAACCAAAAGAGTGACTGAAAGTGTAGAGCTTTCAGTCACTCTTTTTCTGATTGCATTTGTTTTTCTGTAATTTTTAGCGTGTCTTCCTGATAATTTAAGTAGCTTGGCTTGTATTCAGTGTAGAATTCTGTCGTCAGTTGAACATTTTCCAAATCATCAAACAACCCAACTGGGAAACAGACATGATGACTTTTTTTATCCCAATAAAAAAGGCTTGACCCACAATTTTTACAAAACCCACGTTCAATATTCTCCGATGATGCATATCTTTTTATCCATTGTTCACCGGTTATTTCAAAATTACCGATCTTTTTTCCAATAAAAATAAAGGAACTACTAAAAAATTTTTGACACATCTGACAATGACAAATCGCTACTTCTGAGGAAACATTTGGTAAATCGATTTTTACCTTTCCGCAAAGACAAGAACCATGAATATTCATAAAACCCTCCATTATTTACCATCAATCTAAAAAAGTAACAAAGCGATTACTCCAAATCATTTCATAAAAGGCAATTAACTCTTTTGCCGTTAGAAACTGATTGTCATGAGTCGTAGTAGAATCATGGAACATATTGATTGTGTATCCAAAACTATGAACAACTTTGATCGTTGTATATGCACAAAATTCAGTTTGTGCACCACAAATTTCAAGCGTTTTGACATTTAAAGAGTCTAGAAGTTCCTTCAAGTTTGTTTGTAAAAAGAACTCGCATACTCTTTTGAGACATAGTAGCCATTTTTCGGTTGTGTTAATTCAGAGACAATTTGCCATAATTCTTGATTAGGAATCAATTCTTCATCCGAATGTTGAACAAAAATAACAGGTAAATCTTGGTATGCAGCTACTCGCTGATTGACATGCCTCATTACTTCGTCAAAATTATCTGTCTTAGGTTGTTTACAAACGCCATTTTGTAAATCAATAATCAATAACGCCTCACTCATAATCATGGGCTCTTCCTACTTTCTTGTTTATCTCATCATATCAGAAAGTCTTTCATTAAAGTATGATTCCGAAAAAAACTCTCTGACGATTCACTTCATCAGAGAGTTTGTCTTTATCTTTACATCATTTCATCTTCAATAATTTGAATACGTTCTTCGAAACTTAATTCTTTATACACTTGATGCAACATCCACATATAACCAAAGGGATCTACAAACAATGAGTTACTGATGGAATTCTCCATCATTTTAGTCACTCCTTGAATTTCAGTACAGCCATTGTCTAGAGCTATTTGATGTGTTTTTTCAATATCTTCTACCGTAACATTGAACCAGATTGTGTTAGGATGTTCTGGATCAGGAGCGTTTAATTGGTATTCTGGGTTGGCATCTAACATATGAAATCTTGTGCCATATAAATTAAATACCGCTTCATTTAATCCTTCCGAATAATTGGTCGCTTCTACCACTTCAACATCAAAAATTTCTTTATATAAATCCAAAGCCTGTAAACTATTTTTTACTACAAAATCAATTTCTGTTCCTTTAATCATTTGTTGCTCCTCCTTTAGCGAACGTAATTGCTCTTCTATTCGAGTCACACGTTCTTTTTCAACTTCTATTATTTGTTTCGATTGCTCCAATTTTCTTTCAAGAATAGCTGCTAAATATTCAGAGTCCTGCACTTGAGCCAATGTGTCATTAATTTCCTCCACTTTAAATCCAGAATCTCTTAACTTTATAATTTGATTCAAGTGAGGAATTTGATGGGGGCTATACATCCGATAGCCACTCTCATCATCCACATAAGCCGGCTTAAAAACTCCAGTTTGGTCATAATAACGTAACATACGAGTGGAAACTTTTACTAATTTAGAAAATTGGCCAATTCTGTACATCACAAGTCCCCATTTCTTTTTCAGTTACAACCTTATCATAAACGTTGACACAGTGTGAAGGTCAATCAAATAGCTTAATATTGATTAATTATTTGACTAGTCACTTATAATTCTATTCATAGAATCCTCTGTAATTTCATATAGTTCAATCTCTTCTCCAAATAAATAACTGTAATGTCTAAAGTATTCTTGTGCTTAAGTTAATCCTAAATTATTTAGTTCCTCTGTTTTATTTATACAAATAATTTTTCTTTTATCTTTATCCAATAACATTAGGTGAAGGATATCTTCATTTATCGATTTTCTTGAGCCGCTACTAACTTTTTTTATTTCCCCACCACTCCAAGAGCGATATTTACACTCAATAAATACTGTTTCATCCACACTAACTAGATCAAATGAATGATTTTTCTTTGGATTTCCAACTAGATACTTGTATTCGGGAACTAATGTTATATTCAAATTTTTTTCCAATATTGCTTTGGCTTTCATTTGATGATTCTTACCTATTTTGGTATTCATCAAAGAAAATGGATTGAAGTAAATTCTTTTTCATGTCTCTATTTTACCGAGATTTTGGACAAATGATAGGGGATAGAAAATCTATCCTACTAGGCTTTTTATCCCTTTGAAAACTTAAACTTCCATTAACGTTAAATAAGGAAAAGTATAATACTGTTCACTTAAAGAGAGACAAACAAAAACCACAATCTTAATCGACTGTGGTTTTGCTTTTCTCTTTAAAAAAAGGTTGAAATTAGTGCTAAAATAGCTAAACCACCTTGTGTAAAAATAATCTTTTTATTACTCGTTAAACTACCATATAAAGCAACTAAAATGATATATACTAGCAATAATCGACTAATTTCAAGTGAAGCCGTTGATAAAAATACACTATACAGCAATCCTACACCAATTAAACCATTATATATCCCTTGATTTTTAAATAATGTACTTACAGAACTTCTTTTCAATTCTTCTTTTGCCATATTGAACACTCTACTCGTTGCATCTGATGTATTTGCAAAAGTCTCTAAGTACATGATGTAAAAGAATTCCAAAGCAACTAATACGATTAAAACAGTTGAAATTATAGACATCTCTATTCCTCCTTTTCTGTGATAATTAATTCTGTTTTCTTTTCAGCATATTCGGACATTTTTCCAAATAAATTTATTAATAGTGGATTTTGATTATGTTTATCAATTGATTCTTGGTTTTTCCAATGCTCAATCATCACAAATTGACTTTTCTTTTCCACAGATTCGTATAAATCATACCGCAAACAGCCTTCTTCTAATCGTGCAGAAGCGATTAGCGGAACTATCTCCGCTAAAAACTCTTCTCTTTTATCATTTTTTATATAAAAATTTGCTTGTATAATTTTCATCTTTCTACCCCATCATTTAAATTCAGTGATTTTTTCAGCAGGTAATCGAACAGAAGTATAGCCAGCTTCTTTCTCTTTTCCGATAGATAAAATCATTACTGGTACATATCTCTCTTTATCTAACCCGAAAGCTTCCGCTAACTGGTCAGCTTCAAAGCCTCCAATTGGATTTGTTTCATATCCATGAGCCCGAGCAATGAGCATGAATTGCATCGCAGCTAAACTTGAATCAATTTTTACTACATCATTCATTTGATCTTTAGAGAAATTCTTGTAATATGGAATAATTGCAGCCAATTGTTGGTCTCTTACTTCAGCTGGCATTTTCCCTTCTTCAACTGCTTGGTTGTAAATATCTTCCCCTAATTCATAGCATTGCATATCACCAAAAATCAAAACCATTGCTGAGGAAGTATCGTTTTGCTTTGTATTGAAACGAATTAATGGTTTTAGTTTTGCCTTTTGTTCGTCACTTTCTACGACCACAAAACGCCATGGTTGCATATTTACTGAAGATGGTGCAGTCGTTGCTTCTTGAATCATTTCAAGCATTTCTTCATGAGAGATTTTATATGTTTCGTCATATCCACGAACAGACTTTCTACCGAATGTAATTTCTGAAAAATCATTGTTTACTAAATGTTTTGACATGTTCTTTCCTCTTCCATTTCATATTTATAATTTTTAAAAACCAATTTATACTATTACGCTTTTAATAAGTCTTCACTCTACTCAATTTTCTCTTTATTCATAAAATCAACTACAATTTTCCCTTTCACACGTCCGCTACTTATTTCTTTCATAGCAGTATTAATCTCTGAACTAGGGTAAATCTTTTGAATAGAAATAGTCAATTTTTCCGACTCGACAAGCTCTGTAATTTTTTCAAGTTCTTGTCGATTAGACTGCGTTAAAAAAGAATGAAAAACAATATTCTTTTTTCTTGATAAATGACGCATTTTTGCAGTGAATAGTCGCAAAATCATTTGATAAAACCAATTCATGTTTGCTGATTTGGCATACGATGGCGTAGGAATACTCGTGATAGAGGCAATTTTTCCTCCAGTTTTCACAATATCAAATGAATGTGTTAGTTCATATCCGCCTCTCATGTCAAACACAGCATCTACTTGAGGCAACACTTCATAAAATTTTTCTTTATGATAGTCAATAAATTCAATATGTCCAAATTGTTGCAAAAACGCTTTTCCTTCTTTACTTGCCGTGGTATAAACCTTTGCATTAGCTAGAAGAGCGAGTTGAATAGCAATGTGCCCAACACCACCTGAACCGCCAAGAATTAAAATAGATTGTTTTTCCTTTAGTTGAAGCCAATCAAACAATCCTTGGTAGGCAGTTAATCCCGCAAGTGGAACTGAAGCTGATTCAACAAGAGTAAGGTTTTTCGGTGTTTTTGCTATATCATTTTCACCGACAACAACGTATTCTTGGAACGACCCTGTCATCGGTGTTCTTCCATATACAGAATCACCTACTCTAAACCGTGTGATTTTTGAACCAACAGCTTCAATAACGCCTGAAAAGTCATGACCTAGTGTCAAGGGCATTGAATAACGCAAAACATATTTTGCATCACCATTGCGAATTCTGTAATCAACTGGATTCAAACTTGCTGCATGGACTTTGATTATTATACTATTATCAGACAATACATTTTTTTGTATTTCATTCAAAAAAAGTTGTTCTTGCTTTCCGTATTGCTTTATTTGATACGCAAACATCTGCCCTCTCCTCTATTCGCCAATCTAATTTTTTGTGTTTATTTCACTAATTTTGTTAATAAATTTAGAAGAGTATTTTCTTCTTCCTCATTCAATGGCGATATCATCGGTTTATTTGAATGCTCAAATTCTCTCTCACAATGTTCCAGTTCTTTTGTTGCATTCTCTGTAATTCTAACAACAACTTCTCGGTTATTATTCTTGTTTCTTTCACGTATAACGTAATTTTTTTCTTCTAAAATCTTTAAGTGTCTAGTGACCGCAGCACTATCTATTTTCAACTCATTTTGCAAAATTGTTTGCGAACACTGTCCATTCTCTTTCAGAAACAACATTAATTCATAACGTGTGATACTAAATCCTGTTTCTTTTTCAAATTTAGTGGTCATTTCTTGATTGGCAAGTTTAAGTTGATAAAATAGTTTGCTAAGTTGTCTCAAATTCATCTATTATTCCTTTCATATTTGATTAATCAATAGTTGACTAATCAAATATAACTCATTTCTAATACTTTGAAAAGTAGTTTGCTTCAATTAATTCTAAAAATTTATTCGTATTATCAAATAACACCGCTAGTAAAATTAAGGTAGACAACTAAATAAGTCATTTGTGCTACACTCAAAATAGTTCCTACCAAAGTATTAGGTGAATTAAAAGGCAATAATAAAAATAGCATAATCTGTGTAAGCACATTTGACTACTTGCCTAATCTAAAAAATTATGGACATTATTTTTCTCCTATAGTTAGAATTAAAATGAATGAAAAATCTCTTGATTCCTCAGAATATAGGTCTCGTTTAGAAATAAAAGAATATTCTTTTGATTCATTCAAAACCTAATCTATCAAATTCATAACAGCCACCTAGAAAAACTAAGTGGCTGTTTCAGATAGATCGATACCTTTTGTTCCAAAATCAATTATATTGTCTATTTTACTCCCTATTTGATTCAAACATTTTCTTAAATCCGCATTAACAATATATGGACTATCCATCACAATATAGATTTGTTTTCTTAATTGAGATATTTTTTCATCTGACAAGTCTAAATTATCTAGATGAGATAAGAACTCACCTTCTTTTTTCTCTCTTCTTAATCTTACTTTTCTACCAGATAAATAACTAGGTTCTTTTTCATATAGATGAATAATCAGTTTTTTATTTTTAGCTTTTAACAAAACATCAGCAATCTTTTCCCACCAATGTTTATCTATTGAACCCATCGACATTCCAAAAATTACAATAATATCACTATTCTCAATAGTATTTTCAGCATTTCTACGTCTATACTCTCTGCTATTCGCAAGTGAGTCAGGTTTAAGTAAATCAATTAAATCATCTTTATCAAAAAAATCTGATGCTAATTGTGTCTCATCATTCAATCATAATGTTAAAAATCGGTCAATTACTCCATGAACATTGATTACTTCTTTATTAAGGATTTGTTGTAAGTTTGAACTATTAAAACTATTATTTTTTGTGGAATACTTTTGCCAGTTCGAATCTCAGTTCGTCTACGTCATAACAAAAAAATATAAAAAAACCTGATGAAATGCTTATTTAAAAGCTTTTCCATCAGGAATAAATAACTTAACTTTTACGTCACAGGAGGGATTCGAACCCCCGACCGTCCGCTTAGAAGGCGGATGCTCTATCCAGCTGAGCTACTATGACAAATTATCATATGTGGCGATTGCTGTAAATCACCAACGAAAATGAGTTTATCATATTTAAAAAAACAATACAATAGTTTTGAGTAAAATAGTCCAAATGTATGTTTTTTTAGTATCATTAATAATTTTCATTACTATCCATTTGCTATACTAGTTAGATTTCAAAATTTCTATAAGCTATCGGTAATTGGCAAGTCTTTTAAGCGATTCATATTCCCTAAATATTGTGTACTTTCATCAATCAGCTCTTTATCTTTGATCGGTATCGTACCATCCGCCAAAATTCTTCTATCTTCCAACATATCATTTTCTAGAACTTGTTCTAAGCGAGTGATTTGACTATTGATTCCTATCGTCGGTGCATCAATAAAGGGTATAATCGAAATAGCTGATTGGTCTTGAGTTTGCGAAATAAATTTCATTGATACTCCCTCCAATTTTCAGATTTTTCTTTATTTTACCATATTCCCTAAGAAGAACTGATTTTCAACATTGATTCAATCCTGCTATCAAAAAAAAATCCTCATTTTTCACCTATTTCTATCAGGTAAAAAACAAGGATTATTTCTATACTTCTGTGTCGATGACTACTTCATCAGCTTCTTTCGTAATTAAGGCAATTCCATCTCCTAAAGGAACTAGACTTGTCGTCAAGTCTGGATGACTATTAATTACATCCAAGAAACGTTTTAATTTACGGTGAATTGTACGACGATTACGAGGAACTTCTTCAATTGGATCTAAGACTGTTCCTCCTTGAAATACATCATCCACCATCAAAACGCCCCCTTTTTTTAGCAGACGTAAACATTCAGGTAAAAATTCAATATATTTTGATTTCGCACTGTCCATAAAAATAAAATCATACGGACCTGTTAATTCTGGTAAAATATCTGCTGCTTGTCCCTCTAGTAAAGTTACTTTATCTTCCAAACCCAGACGTTCATAAGTTGCTTTGGCTTTACGAATCATAACATCAAAACGATCGATTGTCGTAACATGACCTTCATCACCTACGTATTGAGCCATTAAACTTGAAGAAAAACCAAGTGCTGTCCCAATCTCTAAAACTTCTTTCGGTTTAATTTGTCCTAATAAGAATTGCATGAAGACGACTGTCTCATGGGGAATAATCGGCACTTCATTTTCATTGGCTTCCTTTTCGACTTTCCCTAACTCACCGGATAATTGTTTTTGCTCTGTTCGTAAAAAATCGACAAGCTCTGGTTGGACAACAGGTCGATACATCATTTCATTTCTCATTTTTTTGCTCCTTATATAATAGTCATAGTTTCCTTATCGTGTTCACTGTTGTTCATTATACTAAAGTTTAAAGCCAATTCACAAGTAAAAATAGCTTGCCTTTTTTTGAATTTCAGATTAGTATAGAAGCAAGATTTGGATTAGTAGCGAAAATATGATTCGAGAGAGTGAAACCTTGGCTGGAAGTTTTATATCCCCTATTTTTGTGAACCTACCAATAAATTAGATTGTGAAAACAATCGGGTTAGAACCCTTATCTTCGTTGCGAGTGGAATAGAGACCTCTATTCAATAAAGGTGGTACCGCGAATGTTCAGCATTTCGTCCTTTTTAATGGGATGAGAATGCTTTTTTTGTTGCTAAAAATCGGCAAACCTTTCATTGGCAACAAAAAAATTTCGATAGGAGCAACTATGACTTACGAAGAATTTTTACAGACCCTTTCTAAACCAGCTCGTGGTGCTTTAGAGTTCGAAACCATTGATAGCTTTGAAAAACTAGCAGACTTAACAGAAAAGCAAGTCTTAGCGATTCATGGTATAGGTCCTAAATCACTCCCCACCATGCGAGCCGCATTAGAGAAAGAAAACTTACAATTCAAACAAAAATAAGGAGCTTACAACATGGCACAAAAAAATGATTTTACAGAATGGTACTTACAAACTGTTCAACAAGCAGAATTAATGTCTTATTCACCTGTCCGTGGATCAATTATCTTCCGTCCAGATGGTTACGAATTATGGGAACACATTCAAGAAGAATTTAACAGCTTTTTACGCAGTGAAGGGATTCGCAATGCCTATTTCCCAATGCTTATTCCAAAAAGCTTTTTCATGAAGGAAGCCGATCATATCGAAGGATTCGCACCAGAACTTCCTTGGGTAACTGAAGTTGGCGATGAAAAATTAGAAGAACCTTTGGCATTACGTCCAACTTCTGAAACGATGATTGGTACAGCTTTTTCGGATTGGATTAACTCTTATCGTGACCTACCTTATGAAATCAATCAATGGGCAAACGTCTTCCGTTGGGAAAAGAAAACTTTACCTTTCCTACGTACTTCAGAATTTTTATGGCAAGAAGGTCATACGGCCCATATTGATGCTGAAGATGCTCGTAAACGTACCCTACGCATTTTAGATGAATACGCACGTTTGTGTGAGGAATTTTTAGCTATTCCTGTCTACAAAGGAGAAAAAACACCATCAGAACGTTTTGCTGGAGCTGTCGAAACCTACTCAATTGAAGCAATGATGAAAGATGGTAAAGCTGTTCAAGCGGGGACTTCTCATTATATGGGAACAAAATTTGCTGAAGCGTTTGATATTACTTATCTAAACAAAGAAAACAAACACGTACATGCCCATACTACTTCATGGGGTGTTTCTACTCGTTTGTTAGGTTCATTGATTATGACTCATGGAGATGAAAATGGTTTAGTCTTTCCTCCAACAATTGCTCCAACTCAAATCGTTTTAATGCCTGTTGGTCCTTGGAAGAAAAATCCTGCCATCATGGAAAAACTAGATGAAATCTTTGCTGGTTTTAAAGCGGCTGGTTTCCGTGTTCGCTTGGATGACAGCGATAATTCCCCAGGTTATAAATTTAACGAATGGGAATTAAAAGGCGCTTGTGTTCGTATCGAATGTGGACCTCGTGATTTAGAAAATGGTCATGCAATGGTGAAAGTTCGTGATATCGAAGGAAAAGAAAAAATTAGTTTTGATGATTTGCAAACCTATGTGGAAGAACAATTAGCAATTATGCCAAAACGCTTATTAGAAGCTGCTCGTGCCCGTAATAAAGAAAATGAACACTATGATATTGAAACTTTAGATGATTTAAAAGTTCACATCGAAAAATGCAAAGCTGAGGACAAAGTTACTGGTTTTGTTTTAATCGGTTGGGATGGTTCTGAAGAAACAGAAGCCAAAATCAAAGAAGAAACAGGATTTACTACTCGAAATATTCCATTTGATGTTCCTTTGGAAAAAACCGTCGATATCGTCAGCGGTAAACCAGCCAAGCATACCCTATGGATTGCTAGAGCTTATTAATATTCATCAAAAAAAGAAAGTTTCCTTGCAAAAGGAACTTTCTTTTTTGTTTAGCCTACACTTACAGCTAAAACAACATGATACTTGAAACTTCCAGAACAAAATTCCGAAAGCTCATTAATCGTGTAAGAACGCCACGAGCCTCTTTACAGAGTCTCTTTGGCTGCTGACGTTCAAACTCTGACTAACTGCTAATCGCACTAATTCAGAGTAATTCATTCAGCTCTTTAGAACACTACCAATGAATTTCTCCATTTTGCTCTTCCAGTTTCTAACCATAAATTTTGCTTCCAACTAATTTATTTATTATTTGCAAATATAATGACAACAAAAGCTTCTCTTTTCCTTATACTGAAGCTTGATTGACATTTAACTCATTTCTGTAATTATTTTATCCTGCATCATCATTTTATTAGTTATCATACAGAAATATTGAAAACTATCTAGCGTAACGGAACAACGAAAACTGCGCTGTCACCGTGAAAAGGAGCCAATGTGAATTACTGTCACTTAGCGCAGCGATTAGTGACAGTTTGAAGCTTGGCAGACTGGAGACTACAGGCTCCAGTTGGTCCCTCGGTCGACAAAAGCAGAATTCGTTGTGTAGTGTAGCGAAGGGATTAGAAAGATAACTGCAAATAATAACAAGTTTTTTGAGTGAATCGTAACCTCTGGCTTCAGAAGGGTTGACTAACAGGAAAAGTTATATTAATATCAAACATAATCAATAAAAAGTCTGAATTTTCCCACAAAAGTTTACAAATAAACTTTTACGTCAAAATTCGCTTTTTTTATTAGTTTAACATTCAAAAAAATTATGAATATGGGAGTATTTTACTAAGAAGGGGACGACATGTATGACTGATAAACACATTAAATGGAGTGGCGAACTACAACAAGAGGCTGTAGAATTGCTAAATTCTGAAGGAAAGATGGTTGTTTGTCCAACAAAAGTTGGTTACATAATTACCGCATCCGATAAAGGCGGCTTGGAACGTAAATTTTCCGCCAAAAATCGTAAAAGAAATAAACCAGGAGTTGTTTTATGTGGTTCATTAGAACAACTATTTGAATTAGCTGACATGACCCCAGCGATGGCTGCTGTCTATGAAAAATGTTGGGAAGAAGATATTTTATTTGGAGCAATTTTACCTTGGAAAGAATCTGGTAGACAGTATATTCCAAACGACGGCTCTGACGAATTGATGACAGATGTTCGTGGAACAAGCTGTTTTGTACTAAAATTCGGTGTTCCAGGCGAACAAATTGCACAGTCATTGTGGGCTTCTGATAAAAAACTATTATTTGCAAGTTCTGCAAATCCATCAGGAAAAGGAAACCGTGGTTTGGTTTCTGGTATCGGTGAACAAATCGAAAATGAAGCAGACTTGGTAATTGATGGCGACGATTACGTTGCACAAATTCAACCAGATAAAACCATTGATACTCGTTATGAACAAGGTGTAATGGTATCGTTTGTTGATAAAGATGGGAAATTAGTTCCTGAACAAGGCGATCAACGTTCAATTTCTCCAGCACCTGTTTTAATTCGTAAAGGTCTATCTGTGGATCGTATCATGATGATCTTAGCAGATCAATTCAATTCATGGGATTACCGTCACGGCGAATATTATTAAGCAAAAAAACCAGCGAAATTTAGATTTCGCTGGTTTTTTGATTACTTCTCTCCCACCGTATTTTTATATTCTTGAACGGTATAAGCTTTCGTATCCACTTCGTATTTCTTGTTTTTAGTCATTCCTGTAGCATTTGCGCCACCTGTATCAACCATCTTCCCCCAACCTTTTAGAGGATCTTTGCCTTGTGCTCTCAGTTTTGCATTTTTAATCCGCAGTTTTTCGATTTTCTGTAATTTGCGTTCTTTTCTTTTTTCAACCAACTGTTCAAACATATGATCATTCCTCCTATAAAAGTTATTCTCATTCTATCGTAACAAGAAAACAGAAGCTTTACATCAGACTTTTGGAGGAATTTATAGCATCGCTAAGGATTGTTTACTAGTAGGAGCTGGATACAACTGATCAATCATCGCCAATTCTTCTTTGGTTAAGCGAATGTTTGCTGCTTGAATATTGCTGAGTGTATGCTTTAAATTACTGGATTGTGGAATGGCCAACGTTGCACCATCACGAATACACCAAGCCAATAAAATTTGAAAAATACCTGCTTGATGCTGATTCGCAATCTCTTGTAGAATTTTTTGTTTGGTTAAACCATCTCCTAAGCTATCTCCCTGAGCAATTGGTGAATAAGCCATCATCGGTATCTTTCGCGCCTGCATATAAGGTAAGAGATCAAATTCAATCCCTCGTTCACCCAAATTGTACAGAACTTGATTACTTTGGCAATTTTCTCCATTAGGAACCGCCAACAATTCTTCCATGTCGGCTACATCTAAATTAGAAACACCCCAAGAACGAATCTTACCGGCTGCTTTGGCTTTTTCCATCGCTTCAACCGTTTCAGCTAAAGGAATATTTCCTGTCCAATGTAGCAGATACATATCTAAATAATCTGTTCCTAAACGTTGTAAACTTTTATCTAAACTAATCGGCAGTTGTGTAAGAGATGCATTCCAAGGATAAACTTTAGAAACTAAAAACAACTCCTCGCGGGAAAATGGCTGAATCGCCTCTCCCACTAATCGTTCAGAGTTTCCTTCTCCGTACATCTCCGCAGTATCAATTACCTGAACGCCAGCTTCAATGCCACCACGTAAAGCGGTAATTTCTTGTTCTCGCTTGTGTTCATCATCTCCCATATGCCAAGTTCCTAAACCAATCGGCAAGACTTCACGTTGATTAAACTGCATTTGTTCTTCCCTTCTTTCTTGAATTAATTCTCTATGTAGTATACGTTAATACAAAATGAAGGGATTTGCAAAAATTGAAAAAAATTCCAACCTTTTCCCAACCTCCGTCGTCTAATAGATAGAAACACAGAAAGAAGGGATGCGCCGTGAAAATTGTTCGTGCACAAACAAAAAAACAAGCCTCTTTTTTAGAAGAACAGCTGAAGGATAGTTATGCGCAATTATACAAAACAGCTTTTCTCTACGTAAAAAATGAAGCCGATGCTCTAGACATCGTCCAAGAATCTATCGTAAAAATTTTGAATAAGATATCCACTTTGAAACAACCGGAATACTTCACGACTTGGGCAGTGCGCATCGTGATTTGGACCGCTATTGATTACTTAAGAAGTAATCAACGTATTATTCCTGTGGAAGATTTCCCAGAAACTAGTTCTTTGCAGCCTCTATCAGCAGAGGATCATTTAGATATCCACACGGCGATTCAGCTACTTCCACAGCATTTACAAGAAATCACTATTTTGCATTATTTTTATGGCAAAAAATTAAAAGAAATCAGTGACGTGTTTAATGAACCACTTGGCACAGTCAAGTATAAACTACGGGAAGCTCGGCTCCTTTTAAAAGACTATCTAGAGGAGGAAAAATAATGAAATTGAATAAAACTTGGCAAGAGGAATGGGAAAACATCGAGGTACCAAAAGAGAAAGTTCTTCAACGAATTGAAGAAACCTTTAAACAAGAAAAAAAGGCAACTAAAATCAACCATAAAGTAAAACAAGCATTTAAACGACCACTGTATCGGAATAGCCTACTTGTTGCAGCAGCAATTCTACTAGTCTTTGGTGCCAATCAACTCTTATCCAGTCGTTACCGCAATGATTTCTCAGGTACGTCTAGTCAATCAAAAACAGAATGGATTGGAGAAAATGCCACTGACCAAGATGCAGCTGTCGAACAAGATTGGGAAGAGGAAGCAGAAATTTCTAATCCAATTGAACAGCCCTCAGTAGATCAACCTGCCCTTCAAGGAGATAAGATTGCTTACTTTTATAATCTTATCAAGGAAACCACTACTTTTGATGAAGATACACAAAAGATTCAACAAGTGACTGATCAATTAGGTGGTTATATCGAAAGTTCTTCAATTGAAACTCGCAGCTATTCTGTTAACAATGAACGGTCAGGATTTTTTACTCTTCGTATTCCGACAAATGAAATCATCAATTTTGCAAAAGAATTGGATGCTTTAGGAGTGACCGTCAATGAAAGTATGTCGTCACAAAATTATTCGTTGGAATACGCTGATAATGAAAGTCGTATCTCTGCCTTACAAGCTGAAGAAGACGCCCTCCTTTCCATGTTAGAAAAGAGCGAAAGAATCGAGGATGCTTTACAGATTCAATCACAGCTCTCAGAAATTCGTGGTGAAAGAGAAATTCTTACCAAATCCAATCGTGTGATTGATAACAGAGTTGATTTTTCAACTTACTCTATTCAAATCAATGAGATCACTACTATTCAACAAAATGAAAAAAGCGATTCCGCTTTTACTAAAATTAGAAATAACTGGCGCAAACAATTACTCGCATGGCAAGAATTTTTCGTCAACACTGGAATTTTTCTAGCAAGTAACGTTGTCTATCTAATTGCAGGTATCGCTGTAGTTGCCTTCATTTTCTATCGTAGAAAAAAACGAGCATCAAAATAAAACATCTGAACGAGTCACTGATTGTTCCTGACTCGTTCAGATGTTTTTATGTGTTTAATAAATCAATTCAAATAAATCTTCGTTTTCAATATTTCCGAAGTATTTCTTCACCTCAATCGCATCAACGACTTCTTTCAAAGCAGTTCTTTCATACTTTGTCCCTACTAAAGCATCTTCAACATCTTTGATTTCACCTAAACCAAAGAAATCTCCATAAATTTTAGCATCGGTAATTTTTCCTTCTGCCACATTTAAACGCACTTCAATCGAACCAATCGGGAATCGCTTGCGACGTTCAATATCAAAAGCAGGTGATTTTCCATAATTCCAATCCCAGTTTGCATAATAGTTTTCTGAGATTTCTTTGACTTTGTCCCAATCTTGATCTGTTAACGTATAGGTTTCAATTTCATCTACAGAATCCACACCAAAAATTTTCAACAAAATTTCTTGGCTAAATTCAACTGTCGTCATATCTTGATTTTCAGCTGGTAAAAATGGTTTGATGTTCGTTACACGAGAACGAATCGATTTAATTCCTTTTGACTCAATTTTATCTTTACGAACTTTTAATGAATTCACGACCTCGTTGACATCACTGTCAAACATGATTGTTCCATGAGCAAACATTCGTCCATTTGTTGCATACATCGCATTGCCTGAGAATTTCATGTCATCAATCACTAAGTCATTGCGACCTTTTAATTGCGCACCCTCTACTCCCAAATCATGTAAAGCTTGGACAATTGGTTTAGTTACTTTTTCAAAATCACGGAAAGAATCTCCATCGTCTGGCATGATAAAGCTAAAATTTAAGTTTCCTTCGTCATGGTAAACAGCACCACCACCACTAAAGCGACGAACGACATGGATTCCCTTTTCATCTACATACTCTTTATTGATTTCTTCAATAGTATTTTGATTACGACCAATGATAATTGATGGTTCATTAATATAGAAAAGTAAGATGGGTTCATCTACCTTCATTTCTTGTAATAAAAATGTTTCAATAGCTAAGTTCACTCGTGGGTCTCTTAAATCATTGGGTACAAAAATCATGGAAAGCATCCTCCTATATATTGGTATCTATTCTTTATAACCGAACTAAATGTCGAACGTTTTACCAATTGCGGCTAGCTCGACTGGCAATTCATCTTGCGCAGCTTGACTAGCTTCTAGGCGCAATTTTTCTAAATCTCCCTGTTGCGGTAAATGAGTTAGCACCAGTTTTTTTACTCCTGCTTCACGAGAAATTTCACCAGCTTCTTTAGAAGTAAAGTGGGCAATATGTTTTTCATTTCCTGCAAATAAATAAGTATCCGCTAAAAATAAATCTGCATCTTTAGCAAAATCAACAAAACTTTCTAAATAGCCAGAGTCTCCAGTGAATACAAATATTTTACCTGTACTATTTTCTACAAACCGCATTGCATAACAAACAACAGGATGAATCGTCTTCATAAATGTAACAGAAAACGGACCCAAATTCAACTGTTCTACTTTCAAATAATCATGACCTTCAGAAACATTTGGTAGACTTAAACGAGCCAAATTTTCTTGATCTTCTCCATGACCATAGATCGGTAAAACTGGACGTTCTTCCGTTTTCGGAAATAATTGCCAATAATGTTGTAATACACCAACATCCGCAATATGATCTGGATGATAGTGGCTCAAAATAACCGCATCTAATTCTAATGGACTAATTTCTTTTTCCAATTGAATTAAACTGCCACTACCAGCATCCAATAGTAAATTAAATCCTTCTGATTGTAACAAAAAACTTGTTGTTCCTTGACCTTTGTAAGGGTAGCCTCCCAAACACCCAATGACTGTTAATTTCATAAAACATTCCTCCTTGTTCGATTTCTGCAAAAATTCAATTTTGTACGAATTACTACTTCTAGTGTATAGCTTTAGATGCTCATTTGGCAAATAAAGTTAAGCTGATTCAAAAAAATTCGTGGACTGTTCTCAGAAATATTCGGCATAGGTGAAAGTGAGTTACAACAAATTAGGATACACACATTGAATATATAATTTAGGAGTATATTTTAGAAAAAATGAGTTCGTTCTTTGATTTTGATTCTTTTTTGAAGAATGCAAAATTGAATTCATACTTTCTCAAAGATACATTAATTCAGGGAAGATAAAAACAGTTCCAACATACACAAAGTACATTGGAACTGTTTGCTGATTCTAATTGAAACCAAACTTAATTATGTTGCCATAAATGGCGGATTTTGGATAAAAAACCTTCTTTAGAAGATTCTTTAACAATCGTGGTAACAAAAGCACTATTTTCCATAAAAATATCTTGAGCTGAAAAATCATTTCTTTCCGTTGCTCGTCTATAGAGTCCATCATTTTCTAAAATATATGCTTTTTTCTGATCTTTTTTAAAGGTCTCCAAGATGTTCAATAGCTCGTTTCTAGCTGCTCCTGTTACTGGTGTAGCAATTTCAATTCGCTGCAACATATTTCTTGTCATCGCATCGGCAGAAGAAATCCAAACACTGGCTTCTTTAGATTTACCAAAAGTAAAGGCATAAATACGACTATGCTCTAAAAATCGTCCCACAACACTTGTCACTTGAATATTTTCACTTAAATCAGTCACTCCTGGTCGCAAACAACAAGCACCCCGAACAATCAAATCGATTGGCACACCAACCTGACTAGCTTCATAGAGTTTGGTTATGATTGCCGTATCGGTCAACGAATTAATTTTAAAGCAAATATTTCCAGTACCTGTTTCTTGAAAATGAGTCATCACTGCTTGGATATTTTCAAGCAACATATCTTGAATACCATTCGGCGACACTGCAATTTGTTGATAATCTGGAACCGAACGATAACCACTCAAATAATTGAAAAAAGAGGTAATATCTTCAACGTAGACTTTTTTAGCTGTGAAGAAACTAATATCTGTATATAGTTTCGCAGATTTTTCATTGTAATTTCCTGTTCCAAAATGAGCGTATTGTTTAATATTGTTCTTCTCTTTTTTAACAATTAGTAAGGCTTTACAATGGGTTTTTAGATGCTGTAAACCGTAGCTGACATAACAACCCGCTTGCTCCAATTCTTGGACCCAATATAAATTGTTTTCCTCGTCAAAACGTGCCTTTAATTCTACTAACACAGTAACTTGTTTGCCATTCATTGCTGCTTTTTTCAGTGCGGCAATAACTCTAGAATTAGGTGCCACACGATACAAAGTTTGTTTAATCGCAATCGTGTTTGGATCTTCAGCTGCCTGTTCTAAAAACCTAAGAACAACTTCAAAAGAATCATAGGGGTGATGAAGCAATAAATCTTCTTTTTCAATCTTACGATAAAGGGCAACTCCCTTTAGTTCCTTATGAGCATTGCCCGAATACCTAGGAAAAGCAAGTTCTGGTAGTCTTTCAGCAAATTCATCAATCACCGGAAACAAGAAGGTTAAATCCAATGGTCCTGGAACCCAATACAAATCATAAGATTCCAATTGTAATTTTTCTGCCAAATAAAGAACACTTTCCTCAATACTTGGCGACCATTCTCCACTGATTTCTAAACGAGAAGGCAATCCTTTATTCCGTTCAATGACATATTCTTCCATTTGCAAATATAGTTCTTCATCTGTATCTTCTTGAAACTCTAAGTCCTTGTCATAAGTAATTCTGAAAAAGAATGAATGCTCAATCTCCCAACCGACAAAAATTTCCGATAAATAGTAGGCAATAATTTCTTCTAAATAAACATACGTATTTTTATTCGATAGCCGATGTAGTCGCTTAAACAAAGGAGGCAAAGGAACAATCGCTTGTCGAACCGTGTCTACTAAACGTAATTTAACAAAGAGATGGATACTTTTTTCAACAATTTTTGGGAAAGCATGATACACATCTAATCCAATTGGGGTAATCGCTGGGATCAATAATTCATGGAAAAAGTCTTCTACTTCTTGTCGTTCCTCACTTGGAAGATCTTTAACAGCTTGAATAAAATACTGTTGCTCTTCTAATTTTGCTATAAGTTCACTGTAATATTGATATTGCAGACGAGTATTGTTCAAATTGACTTCATATAGTTTTAACAGAACTTCTCTTTTGGTCCAACCTGTTCGGCGATCCTTTGATTCTGGTTTCAAACGAGCCATACTTTGAATACTTGGAACACGGACCATAAAAAATTCGTCTAAGTTACTACTGGCAATCGCCAAAAACCTCAATTGTTCGAGTAATGGATTGCTAGAGTCCCTCGCCTCTTGAATAACTCTCCGATTGAATAATAACCAACTTAAGTCTCGGTGATAAAAGTTTAAACTAGTTAAATCTGATGATCCCATATAAATGACCCCTTATTTTTTTACTTTATTTTGAAATCTAACACTACTTTTTTCTGTAAGACATTTTCCAAATGTTTCTTTTGACGATTTCCGCGATACGTTTCGGCTAAAGGATCAAAGGACCATTCAATGGCTAAAACATATTTATTTGCTTTTTCTGTCAATGAAAATGAACGAACATCATTCACACTAGTGACATTTAAAGCTTCCACAAATTTCGTTAATCCTCCCGCTCGTCGTAACAAACCTAACTCTTCTTCTGTGAACCACTTTTTAAAAGGTTTAGACAACAATTTGAAAAAAGATTTATTTTTGTAACTTGCTAATAAAGCCAAGGCAATTCTTTGCTTATGAGTAAAACCATTTAAATTACTATTGGCCAATAAATAAAATGAGTGGAACGGACTATCATCTTCTTCAATGGCAGAACCAATAAGATAAAGTTGGGCACCAAATGCAAGATAAGAAATCAATTTTTCTTTGTCTGCTGTTAAGATTTGTTTATCTGATAACTCTTTGACAAACAAATTCATCATCTCAATTCGCTTGTTTGAACGAGAGACATCCATTTGGTAGGTTTCAACAAAACGTTGCACACTGGTTTCTGCAATGTTTGTCGTAGTAAAGGCTTCAGGAAAATCACGATTGATTTCTTCCATCAACAAGCCCTCACGCAAGCCATTGTTACAGAAAATGAATTTTTTAGAATCCACTTGCTCCATTAAAGAAATAAACGTCAGATTCGCTGGAATAATAATATCTGCTCGATCCTTGCTTAACCCATCTAACGACTGTAATTCATCTAACGATAGTGAGGTAAATAAATCCAAAGTTTCCTTCATATCCTTTTGTTTCATCTCATATTGATGAATACCCACTACTGGATAATCCGTCATCTGTTCATGAACACTAGCGATATTTCGTGAACTTCCTCCGATGGCAATAATCGGAATCTCTTTTTTGACTAGCCAAGGTAAAGTCTCAAATTGCTCTTTTAAAAAATTTTTTACTTTTTTTAATGTGCCTTCTTCTCCAGGAAGATCGTCTTTAAAAAATTTATTTTTTAAAGTTACTACACCAAAAGGAAAACTATGACTGTCTACAATTTCATTGTCTTTGAAATAGGTGATCTCAGTACTTCCACCACCCATATCTACGGTATAACCTTCAGAAAAAGCAGTCGTTCTGGCGATGGCATATTGTCCATAAAAAGCTTCCTCTTCTTCCGATAGCAATCTCAAGGAAATTCCCGTCACTCTTTTGACGGTAGAAAGAACTTCTTCGCTATTTTTTGATTGGCGGATTACCGCAGTTGCAGTGGCAATTAATTTTTCCAACGGATAATGGGCTGTGATTTGGTTATAAACTTCCATCACTTCAATTAGCTTATCAATTCCTTCTTGAGTCAGTTCATTCTTATCATTTAAGTATTGATACAATCGAACAGGTAATTTTACATTTTGGACTTCGTTATACACCATTTGCGGTTGGATTTGATAGACCACCAAGCGTACTGTGTTAGAACCAATATCGATAATGCCGTAATAGGTATTTTTTTTCATTTTAATTCCTCCAAACTGTCTCAGTAAGCACAATCATTTTTATTATAGTATAGTTTTTTACGTTATTATAGAAATCCAAAGGTGAATATCGTAACGTTTCTGTAAATATTATGTTAACACAATTTACAACCCTTTTTCTTCAATGAACCACTACACTCTTACAACTTAAGGGAAAATCATTTGTAAAATAAAGGGAAATTCAACCCATCTCTCACTGTGTAATTCAGCCCCATTTTTGGCTTACGATATATCTTCCCTCTCAGTTGAACAAGGTATTTTTATTTTTCTATCTGACTAAAGAAACAATTTTTATCAAAAACCAGAAGAATAAAATGGAGAATATTCCCTTGTCGTGAGCTAAAGAGCTGAACGAATTACTCTGAGTTAGTGCGGTTAGCACACTTAATCAGTGTTTGAACGTCAGCAGACGAAGAGACTCCTCCGAGGCTCTCGTCGGTCTCTCACAACAAGGGAGTTTTCGGAAGTTTATTCTGGAGGTTTTATACCAAACTCAAATCAACTATCTAACAACTTCTAAAACAAAAAAAGCCTAATGAAAGATGTCTTAAAACATAACTTTCATCAGGCTATTTATCGCAATTAAAGAAAACTCATTTGAATTTTCTTAGTAACTTTTTAGTTCTTTGACTTTTTCATCGTCCAAACGGCGAACGACTTCTGTCACTAATTTTACAGTATTAAAGTAATCATCTTCATGAATAATTGATGTATGTGAATGCAGATAACGCACTGGCACAGTAATCGCTACAGACGGCACCCCATCACGAGTTAAATGCATTTGTCCAGCATCTGTCCCCCCACCAGTAATCACTGTATATTGGAAAGGAATCTCTAACTCTTCCGCCACTTGAATGACAAAGTTTAATAATTTTTTATGAGGAATCATCGACGCATCAAAGATTAACACTTGCGGTCCTTTTCCTAATACTGAATCTGCTTCTTTCGGTGTCATTCCTGGTGTATCTCCAGCGGTACCTGTATCCAATGCAATTGCAATATCTGGATTAACCAAATGCGTACTTGTTCTAGCACCACGCAAGCCAACTTCTTCCATAACATCACTTCCTGCAAACAAACAGTTCGGATGACCTTCTTTAGACAAGTTCTCTAATACGCGTAAAGAAACAGCTGTCCCAATACGGTTATCCCAAGCTTTAGCTAAAAGGAATTTGCTATCGTTCATGCGTTTATATTCAATATAAGGAGTTACCATATCACCAGGACGAATGCCCCAAGATTTCGCTTCTTCTTCACTAGAAGCACCAATATCAATAAACATATCTTTCACATCATATGGTTTTTTACGAGCTTCCATACTCAAAACATGTGGTGGTTTTGAACCAATTACCCCGTGGATAATTTTGCCAGCTTGGGTTTTGATTTCTACTTGTTGGGCCAACATAACTTGACCCCACCAGCCACCTAGTGTTTGAAATTCGATAAATCCTTTTTCAGTAATTTTAGTTACCATAAAACCAACTTCATCCATATGACCAGAAATAAAGACTTTTGGTCCGCCACCACTACCGGAATGTTTGGCAATCACGCTGCCTAAACCATCAAAAAAGATATCTTCGGCATATTCTTTGGCATATTCTTTAAATACTTCTCGGACTTCCTCTTCGTTTCCTGGAACTCCTCTAGCAGAAGTTAAATCAATTAACAATTGTTCTTCTTTTTTTAACATCTAAAAAACGCTCCTCGTCGTAATAAGTAGTTACCAAATAATTATACCATTCTACTTCCTGTATGGAAAAAGTATTTTTTTGATGTATGTGTCAATAGTTTTGCGGTAGAAATCTTTTACCATTATTGTTGTTAGATAGTTTAACCTTATTTTTGATTTTATTCTTTTGTCCGGTGCACTTGACAACGAGCCTCCGTCTTTGGATGGCCTGCCGTAAAAAACGCTTCACCATAGATGCGCCAGGCGAATCATTGTCATCCAAAGACGCTCATTATCAAGTGTTCGCAAGCCACCTCACTCTTTTACCCTTTGTTTAGTCTCGTCCTGAAAAAGCTCGTGCTAGTTTACTCATTCCTGTAGAAGATTTTTCGCTCCCAACAATTTTTACCTGATAGGCACCTATATGAGTTTCTCCTTTATTCCATTTTTTAGAAGTCGCTACTCGTACAGCTACTTGTTCTCGTTTTCTTTTTTCAGGTAAGGAAGGACTTGGCGACAAATCTGAAAGAAACCATTCATCTAACTCTTGATTCTTCAAGCTGGCAATGATTCGAAGCATTCCTTCGGCACCTTCGTTTGTCCAATATTTCCCTTGTCCTTTCATTCGGTAGGTATACTGTCTGTGATTGCTTTCGCAGGTACCGATGGTTTTACTTATTCCCTCAGGCAAATTTCGTTGATAGAATGGGCATATCGCTTCCCAATGGCGATCAAGATAGTTTCTTAACTTTCGAACGTGCTCTTGATTTTTAACTGTATCCAATTCGTCCACTAAGCAGCTTTCTGCCGTATCCATGATGACGTGCATTTTATCGTCATCATATTCCTTCCAAATTGCGTCCATCAAAGGCGCTTGGAGTCCTTTCAACCAACCTAAACGTTCTTTCACTTTTCGATTCACATGATACGCATCCAAGAAAAATTCATGTCGTTTACATACGCCTATCAATTCCTCGAACACTGCTTTTTCATAACCTGAACCACCATCACTATTGCTTAATACGACCGTTTCTGATAAATCATACATATTGCCTAGATACTCCATCATTTCCTTTAACGCGGTGAGACGATCCAATGAAACAAAATCTTTTGCATAGATTCTCTGTTTTCGATTCTTTCCGATTTCCACACTGCCTTCGCATACTTGGAAACGATGTCCTTCTAATCTTTTGTTATGTTTTCCTTTGAATATAAACCCATCTCCTTCGATGTATAATACTTTAGGCGTGCGTTTCAGTTGTTTCAATTCAATGTATCGTTCATCTGAAGTTTGTTGCTTTTTTAATTCTTGTCCTGCTTGATTCACCAGTTGGTTCAACTTCTGATGACTAATGGTAAACGGCGCAAATAAGTGAATCGCTAATTCGCCTGTACGGTAGGGAACTTTTGTCGCAAATTCACTTAGATTGCGAACAAGAAGAAGGCTATAACGACCATATTTCTGCCATCCCATGGTTTCATCAAGAGGATAGATTGGTGCTTGATTAGGTTGGATATACCGACGTCGAGTCAGTGAAACTTCTCCAAATGTTGTCACAATGGTACGTGGTAATTTCTTTTCGATTTGATAGCCTTTTTCTTTCATGATTGGAATCAACGACTCATCATATCTTTCAAATGCTTCTCCAACTATTGTTTTAACTGTTTTTTGAATATAAGCACCTAATTGTTTTTCTTTTGAAATATTGTCCATGTCATCCTTTAAAATAGCGACTAAATCATTTATAATTGTATCCATGAAGACCATCCTCTTTTTGTTATAGGCCGCGAAACCTAACATTAAGAATAATGGTCTTCTTTCTTTTTTTCTAGTCCTACCGCAATATATTTTACACTTAGTTTTTTGATTACCTACTCTTTTTCTTCAAGGATACGCAAACTAATAACCGTCGTTAAAAGATAGGCAGTCGTATAAATAAAGAACGTCATAAAACAAAATAGATAGGCAACCAAGTAATTCGCTTCTTGAACTAATTTAGTTAGCATATTAATTGCAAAACTCCCATGACTAATCGCTACAATCATCGTTGGAAAGAAAACCCATGCGTTTTGTCGATACATAGACTTGTGCAAGTCTTTTTTGGGAATTCCCAATTGAAGCATCAACTGATAATTTACTTTTTCCCTACTTATTTCAAAAAATTGTCTTACCATCAAAGTACCTGTCGTTGTCACTAGCACAATCATTCCTACAAACAAGGCAACATACAAGAAGATCCCTCCTTGTCTTCTGGCGGAACGAATATCTGGATACCGACTAACGTAATTTAAACGACTCATGCGATTAACAGAAGGCACGTATACTCCGCCTAAGGCTAATTTAATTTCCCCCGTTAACTCTCCATCTTGATACGTATACTGATAGCTGACATCATTTCCCCAATCACGAGGCAACTCTCTTAATAACAACTGATTAAAACGTTCTTCATCGTATCCCTCTGCGGACAGATAATTGATCCAATAGGTCAAACCATCCAGTTGTTGGTATAGTTCATCTTTCACAATTAATGTTTGATAGCCGTATCGTAACAAACTATTTCCCAAAAAATTAGGAAAACTATGTTCAACATAAACTTCTTGTTGATTAGGTAAGGCAATTCTTTTTTCAGTTTCTGTTAGTTCTCGATTAAGATTTAAATTCGATTGAACCAAAATCGCTCCATGACTCGTTTGAATATCAATATCCGGAAACTCTAAAAAAGATTCCTGCAAACGACGATAATCTGATTCAGAAACCACATCAATCAATCTGACTTGTTCAAAGGTATCTGTATCTAAAAAATCATTTTCTTCAATGGAAAAATAGCCAGTGACTTTCAAAGGTAAAACAAAACGGTTAGTTATTGTTCCTCCACTTTGTTGTAACAACTGCTCCAAATGAGTTGTTCGTTCACTTGTTACTTGAAATTCGCTGGGATGATTCAAATCTGTTATTCGATAACTGACAGCAAATAAACCAATGGCACCACCAATCATTGAAATTGCCACAGCTAAAATAATCGTAATTAATGAGAAGTTACGCCAATTTTTATAAACTAATTGACGAGTATTATTTAAGACAAAAAATCGTAATTGTCGATAACTGAATTTATGCCATTTTGTTGATAAATAAAGAATCACTTGAATACCATATCCAAAAAATAAATACGTTCCAAAAACACAAGCAGACAAAATAAACAAAGGAATCCATAAAAAAGCATACATATCATCCGTTTGTTGAATATAACGCATCGTAACCTCTTGGTAATTCATGGCGATATAATAACCTATACCGATTAAAATCAAACTGATACTACCAATCAAATAGTTACTCCAAGTAATTTGCATGCGATGACTGGAAAATGAATTTTTTTGTTGAAAATAATCAATTAATTGTTTTTTCCAAAGTAACCAAGTATTTTGAATTGAAATTAACAACACTGCCAACAAAAATATCAGAGCGGTTGTCGCAATAGATGGCCACGAAATAAAGAAACGACTCGTAATATTCAAATCCATCGCCTTTATCAAAATCATCGCAAAAAATTTAGAAAAAACGACACCCATGACGATACCGACAACAAGAGAAATCACATTTAGAACTGTCGTTTCCACGGCTAACTGAGATAGCATGCGGGATTTTCTTACTCCAAACAACTGATACAAACCAATTTCTTTTTGACGCTGTTGAATAAAAAAACGATTGGCACTCAACATAAAAAATAGTACCACAATTGCTACGACAACATTTCCTAAGGTCAACACACCTTCAATTTGAATATCTTGCTGAGCTCTGTGAGTCAGTGGCTGGTCATAAGCCATCGCACTAAATGAATAAAAAATCATAACGGAAAGCATCATACATAAAAAATAAACGACATAGTTTCTTCTTTGACGCAAAAAACTGCGCCAAATGATTTTAAAAAGCATTTCTTCGACCACCTCCGCCAATTGTTGCTTGCATATCGATCACTTGCTCAAAAAATTCTTTACGAGAACCACGACGCACGACTTCTGAAAAGAATACACCGTCTTTAATGAACAATATTCGATTACAATAGCTGGCAGTAAAGGGATCATGTGTAACCATCAGCACTGTGGTGTCTTGATGTAAATTAACTTCACTTAAATAACGTAACAATTCTGTGGCTGATTTAGAGTCTAACGAGCCGGTGGGTTCATCTGCAAATATTACTTGCGGTTCAGCCACCATCGCACGAGCTGCTGTCACTCGTTGTTTTTGCCCAATCGATAATTCATCTGGATAACGGTTTAACAAATGATCGATGCCCAGTAAACTTGCCACTTTTTTCACTCGTCGATCCATCTCATCAATTGATAAGTGATCAATAGCTAATGGAAGCAAAATATTATCTTTAGACGTTAATGTTTCTAATAAATTAAAATCCTGAAAAATAAAACCAATCTTTTGACGTCTAAAGTCACTCAGTTCTGTTTCTTTCATTCGAGTAATATCTTTGCCATCAATATAAACCGACCCCATCGTGGGAGAATTTAATGAAGATAAGATATTCATTAAAGTTGTTTTTCCAGCACCACTTGGTCCCATGATTCCTACAAATTCGCCTTGATCTACAGTAAAAGATAAATTATCTAGCACCTTCGTCTGATTTAAACGACTACCAAAAGTTTTTGTCAGATGTTTGACATCAATCATTATTTTCATCGAACTCTTCCTCATTTAACTTATATTTTAAAAGTGCCATTTTTTCATTAAAAAACTGTGTATGACTCTTTAGTATCTTAGCATATTTTTGAACTCTTCGTAAAAAACAGATACCTATTAAAAATATTTTTGTCGTATTTTTGTGCAAAATAAAACAATCACAAACACTGTTCTTACACGCTTTTTGACAGAGTAACCACAATGTACATAAACACTATATATTGTATATAATTAAAAATATTTGTCTATATGTAGTTGAAAAAGTCCTTCATTTGATTTATGATAATAAAGAAATAAACAAAGGGAGTTGGTAGTCATGATGGAGATAAAGATATCTGATGAGCAATCTTTTTCTACCTTACATTTAGCAAATATCAAAGTTATCAAGCGGGACGGTCGTTTAGTTGAATTCGACGATCAAAAAATCTATGATGCCTTAGCAAAAGCCAAAGAAAAAATTCATGGAACCCTTTCACCATTAGATCAGCGTCATCTACTAGATATTGTTGAAAAAGTAGACCAAGAAATTAGCGAACGTTTTATTGACAATATTAAAATCTACGAAATACAAAATATTGTGGAACATACTCTTTTGCAATACCATGAATACGAATTAGCAGAGGAATACATTCATTACCGTACTCGCCGAGATTTTCAGCGAAGTCAAGCGACAGATATTAACTTTACAATTGAAAAATTGATGAATAAAGATCAAACAGTCGTCAATGAAAATGCCAACAAAGACAGCAATGTATTTAATACCCAACGTGATTTAACTGCGGGAATTGTTGGTAAATCAATTGGTTTAAAAATGTTACCTCCCCATGTGGCGAACGCCCATCAAAAAGGCGACATTCACTATCATGATTTGGATTATCATCCTTATGCACCAATGACTAATTGTTGTTTAATTGATTTTGAAAAGATGTTAAACGAAGGTTTCAAAATGGGCAATGCCGAAGTTGAAGCACCCAAATCCATTCAAACAGCTACTGCACAAATTTCCCAAATTATCGCCAATGTGGCTTCCAGCCAATACGGCGGTTGTTCTGCGGATCGGGTGGATGAACTATTGGCTCCTTTTGCGGAAAAAAATTATCAAAAACATTTAACCGAGGCCCAAGAGTGGATTGACGGCACTGAACGTCAAGAAGCTTTTGCTCGCAAAAAAACCAAAAAAGATATTTTTGATGCTATGCAAAGCTTGGAATATGAAATCAATACTTTATTTACTTCTAACGGACAAACACCTTTTACTTCTTTAGGATTTGGTCTGGGAGCTAACTGGTTTGAACGAGAAATTCAAAAAGCAATCTTACAAAATCGCATCAACGGATTAGGTAGTGAGCATCGGACAGCTATTTTTCCTAAGTTGATTTTTTCAATCAAACGCGGCTTAAATTCTCTTCCGGAAGATCCAAACTACGATATTAAAGAATTAGCTTTAGAATGTGCGACCAAACGGATGTATCCAGATATTCTAAATTACGACAAAGTAGTGGAATTAACTGGTAGCTTTAAAGTACCCATGGGATGTCGCTCTTTCTTACAAGGCTGGAAGGATGCCAATGGGCAAGAAGTCAATGCAGGACGGATGAATTTAGGCGTTGTAACCTTGAATCTTCCACGGATTGCTCTTGAAGCCAATGGGGACAAAGAAAAATTCTGGTCTTTATTCGAAGAACGTTTAGAAATTACTAAAGATGCCCTTGTTTACCGTGTAGAACGCTGTAAAGAAGCAACCCCTGCCAATGCTCCTATTTTGTATATGTATGGTGCTTTTGGGAAACGATTGTCACCAAAAGATGCAGTGGATGAATTATTTAGAAATCGTCGAGCAACCATTTCTCTAGGTTACATCGGTTTATACGAAGTTGCTTCTGCCTTTTATGGTGGTGAATGGGAAAACAATGTAGAGGCCAAAGAATTTACTTTAGAAATCCTTCGTTTAATGAAAAGAAGGGTTGATCAATGGGCTAACCAATATGACTATCATTTTAGTGTCTATTCAACACCTAGTGAAAGTTTAACCGATCGTTTCTGTCGCTTGGATACTGAAAAATTTGGTCTTGTAGAAAACATTACCGATAAAGATTATTATACTAACAGTTTCCACTACGACGTCAGAAAAAATCCGACACCTTTTGAAAAACTAGATTTTGAAAAAGATTATCCACAATATTGTAGTGGTGGTTTTATCCACTATTGTGAATATCCAATGTTGCAACAAAACCCTAAAGCCTTGGAAGCTGTTTGGGATTATTCCTATGATCGAGTTGGGTATTTAGGTACAAATACTCCAATCGATCACTGCTACGAATGTGGTTTTGAAGGTGATTTTCATCCAACTGAAAGAGGTTTTGAATGCCCAGAATGTGGTAATCACGATCCCAAAACCTGTGATGTCGTAAAAAGAACATGTGGTTATCTAGGAAATCCTCAAGCACGTCCCATGGTCCATGGCCGTCACAAAGAAATTTCTGCCCGTGTTAAACATATGAAATAATCGTTAGGAGATGACTCCTGTGAGGAATCCGAGCCCAAAAGAATGGCGTAGTGAAGAGTACAGTCAAAAAAGAATTGCTGACTATAAACCCTTTATGTTTGTAGATGGTGAAGGAGTACGTAATAGCATTTACGTCAGTGGTTGTTTATTCGCTTGCGAAGGTTGTTTTAATAAAGCTATTCAAAATTTTCGTTATGGTACACCTTATACCAACGAATTAGAAAATCAAATTATTGAAGATTTATCCCATGATTACGTTCAAGGACTTACCCTGTTAGGAGGAGAACCCTTTCTTAATACAGAAGTTTGCTTGCAATTAGTTCATCGTGTAAGGAAAACTTTTGGAGCTAGCAAAGATATTTGGAGCTGGTCTGGTTATACTTTTGAAGAATTGTTACAAGAAACCGAAGACAAACTTGAACTACTCTCCATGATTGATATTTTAGTCGATGGTCGCTTTGTATTAGCAAAACGAGACCTAAATCTTCAATTTCGTGGCAGCAGCAATCAACGAATTATCGATGTGCAACAATCATTAAAAGCCAAAAAAGTTATTTTATGGGAAAAATGTATTGATGCTGATGAGCAATTTGAGCAAATAGATAAGCAAGCGTTGATTTAGTGACTAACATTTAATAATATTTAGGAACTGTGATATAAGTAAAAACAAAAATATTCGAACGAAATTGCGACGATAATCCTTGGACCACGAGAGCAACCTTCTATTGTTTGGATACTTGTTAAACTATGTTGCAGTTCCACTTTTTTAATCAATAACGCAGTTTTATGAACAAAAGAATACATAAAAAAAATCATTGATTCAGTCGTTTTACTCTTCTGGGTAAGGATCTCCTTTTTCCCATAAAGGCAACACAATGTTCTCATAAGTCAGTGGGTCCAGATTAGTCACCGTCACACCCAACAATCGAATCCCTTTTTCCACACCCATGATATCTTCCCAAATTAAACTTGCTTGAGAAAAGATATCTTCTTTTTTATGCACATACTCTCTTAAAGTGGTACGTTTTGTAATTGTTGAATAGTCCGTGTAACGAACTTTTAAAACCACTGTTTTGCCATGTTTTTGTGTTCGTTTTAAACTATTTTCTACTTCTTCAGATAGTTTTCTAAGTTGTGTTAGGCAGGCATCATCTGTGTGTAATGGTTGTCCATAAGTATGTTCTTTTCCAACTGATTTTCGTTCTCTTACCATACTGACAGGAGAATTGTGAATTCCTCGAACCTTGCGATACAAAGAATACCCCATCTTTCCAAAATGTGTCATCAAATCTTCTTCTGATTTATTGTACAAATCTTCTCCAGTAAAAATTCCTAACTCATGCATACGAGGAACGGTTTTTTTCCCTACTCCATGAAATTTTTCGATTGGCAGTTTTTTCAAAAAATCTACAGCTGTCTCTGGTGTAACAACGGTTAAGCCTCTAGGTTTTTCAAAATCAGAGGCTAATTTTGCTAAAAACTTATTGTAACTCACACCTGCTGAACAAGTCAGATTTAATTCATGCCACACATCATACTGGATTAATTTAGCAATTTTCATCGCAGACTTACTATCAATTTTATTTTCAGTCACATCTAAATACGCCTCATCAATCGAAACCACTTCCATAGTATCCGTATAACGAGCAAAAATCTCTCGAACTTGAGTGGAAACTTCACGGTATTTTTGATGGTTTCCAGGAACAAATATTGCTTTTGGACATAATTCATATGCTTTTTGTGCGCTCATTGCGGAATGAATCCCATATTGACGAGCCAAATAATTCGCTGTTGTCACCACTCCTCGTCCACCAGTATCGCTAGGGTGGCGTGCAATGACCAATGGATGTTTGGCTAATTCCGGATTATCTCGTTCTTCCACCGAAGCAAAAAAGGCATCCATATCAATATGAATAATTTTTCTGGAAGTATCATTTTTTAAAGGGAATTGTAAGCCCGTCATCTTGTCTGCACCTGATTTCCTATAATTTAGAGACGCTTCTCATTCATTATAATACAAACAAACGTTCTCTTTCAAGTTTAGGAAATGAATGGTATAAAAATGTTACCATTCACAGTTATCTTTCTAATCCATTCGCTATACTCCACAACGAATTCTACTTTTGTCGACCGTGGGACCAACTGGAGCCCGTAGTCTCCAGTCTGCCAAGCTTCAAACTGTAACTAATCGCTTAAGCGCTAAGTTACAATAGTTCACATTGGCTCCCTTTTCACGGTGACTGCGCAGCTTTCGTTGTTCCGTTACGCTAGATAGCTTTTAACATTTCTGTAGGTTAACTAATCAAGTGCTGACATACAGTAAAAATAATGATAGCAATGAGTGTAATAGATTACTGTCAATCAAGATTCAGCGTAAACGTTGAGAGAGGCTTGCGTTGTCGCCACGTCAAGAATTCAATGTGAACTACGCACAGTTGCCAATTGATTGGTTACTGGGCGTGTGAAACTTGAAAGCTCCAAGACTAATGGCTTGGAGCGGTTCCGGGCTGACCTAAGCATGAATCTCTCGTAGTGGAGCGTCAGATCTGCCGTGAATAGTAACAGAAAAATAAATTTACACTGTTTATAGACACACCCTCATCTTGAACTTATTTGATAAACTTGCTATAATACAAGTGCAGGCAAGACAGTGTTGGTATCACTTCTTGCTCATATTGCTTCGGCAATGGTATGGGGTAGACTTAAAGGATTATTCCTTTAAGTCTTTTATTTTGCTCGCAATCCCTAGCATTAGATTAACTAGTGTCAGAATCACTATAATATTTTGCAACATTATATTTAAGAATGTAACCTTTCCCGTTACCATTGTTTTTCATTGGCACTCCCTCCTCGACCAACGATTTCTAGAATTCGCGATCTGGTGGTGGCGGTAGTACCAAAGCCTCACAACATCTGCACTTGAATGACAGTAAATCTTATATTTTTTCTCCTCAATAATAATTACGCAAAAAAATCCAAATCCATTGAAAAAACTCATGTTTATTTTAGAAATTTTAATTAATCTATTTCATATTTTTTTATATAAATTCTTTGGCTCATCCTCTATTGGTCAAGTTTGGTTAACATTCTCTATGAAAAAAACTTCCCTCGATTGAATGATAACAATCGAGAGAAGCGGTCTAAATATTTTTAGTTTACCACTTACAAAAACAAGCTGTCATCTTTTTAACGACAGCTTGTTTTTTGATTTTAGGAATTAACGGCTACGTTTTTTTGAAACATATCCATATCCTACAAGGGCAATCATTGCTAAACCAATTACTGAATTCCATGAAATTCGTTGTAGACAACTTGTTTTTTTAAGCCATTTCTTTTGGCTACTTCTTTAATAGCAGTATTAGGTTTTTCGCCACTAGCAATTAGCGATTCAACTTGTTCCAACAAAGTTCCTAGTTCTTCTTCTATAGGAGCTTCTTCACTTGTCCCCTCTACCATTAAACAACACTCCCCTTTAACAACTGTTTCTTCTAAATAATCGCGAAGTTCTGCCAACGTTCCTCTAAGATATTCTTCATGAATTTTTGTCAGCTCTCGACAAATAACGGCTTGTCGTTTATCGCCAAAAACTTCCATCATATTTTCAATTGTTGCTTTTAATCGATAGGGTGATTCATAAAAAATCATCGTCGCTTTTTGGTAGGCCAAATCCGTTAATTCTTCCATTTGATTTTTCTTTTTTCGCTGTAAAAATCCATAAAAATAATTGGGTTGCGGGACCAAACCAGAAGCAATTAGTGCCGTTAATCCTGCGGTCGGACCCGGAAGTGCAACAACAGAAATTTCTTCTTCAATACAAGCAACTACTAACTCATGCCCTGGATCACTAATCGATGGCATTCCTGCATCACTTACTTGAGCAATATTTTTTCCCTCTTTTAACAAGTTAATCAGCTGCGGAATTCGTTCTTTGTAATTGTGCTCGTGTAAACTACGCTGAGGAACGGAAATCTCAAAATGATTGAGCAATTTTTGGGTATTTCTAGTGTCTTCACTGGCAATAATGTCCGCTTCTTGCAATGTTTTTACACTCCGAAAAGTCATATCTTCCAAATTTCCAATTGGTGTGGGAACCAAGTACAAAGTTCCAAACACTTGATCTTTATAGCTTCGTTGTTTTTGCATATTGTGTTCCTCCTTTCTTCCATAAACTTATATTTTAGAGTAAAGATGGACTTCTGTTCGATTTTTTACTCTTTTTCGAACAGTGGAGCTCGCCATCATTCGATTTTTCGTTTTTTTCGAACAGTGGAGCTCGCCACCGTTTGATTTTTCGCTTTTTTCAAACAGTGGAGCTCGCCACCGTTTGATTTTTCGCTTTTTTCGAACAGTGGGCTGCTCTTGAGTTCCATTTTCCCAAATTGAGACCTCAAACAATCGGTTAAGTAAAAAAAGACTGGATCAAAGTCGACCAGTCTTTTTGCTTAATTGTCACTTCCACGGTAGATAACTTCTAAGCAAAAGGCACATTCTTCATCAAACTCTCTTCTAGAGCCGTATGAATCATAGCAAACGTGAAATCCTTCAACATAGATTTTTTCTAAATTAATCCGTGATTGGGATAGTTCTTGTTTGACTTTCCCTGACGGTGTTGCATCTTGATTTAGTTCACGAATATGATCTCGTAAGCGTTGATTTTCTAGCTCTAAAGTGGCATTCTTCTCAACCATTTCTTGTAAAGAAGTTTTCATTTCTGCTAGATTATCTAGTAATTGTTTTAAATCACTTTCAAAATCATTTAAACCATCGTATAAAGAACGTTTATCCATTGGCATTCGCATCACCTGCTTTAGCAGCTTCTTGTAATTCTTCCTGATCATATTCAACTGGTGTTTCTTTACCGAATAACCGTACTTTAATAATACGACTCAACATATTCAACCCGATAACGCGACCTTTACCATCTGGGGTAACTACTTCAGTGCCGAAATCAGGCAACTCGCGTTTGGCTGCTTCGTATTCATCGTTTTCATAGTTTAAGCAACACATCAAACGACCACATAAACCAGAAATTTTGGTTGGATTTAATGACAATCCTTGATCTTTAGCCATTTTGATTGATACAGGCACAAAGTCTCCTAAGAAAGTGGAGCAACATAATTGTCGTCCACAAGGGCCAATTCCTCCCAAAATTTTAGCTTCGTCTCTAACACCAATTTGACGTAACTCAATTCGTGTGCGGAAAATTCCTGCCAAATCTTTAACTAATTCACGAAAATCAATCCGTCCATCAGCAGTAAATTGAAAAATCATTTTACTGCGATCAAAAGTATACTCTACATCGACCACTTTCATTTCCAAATTGTGTTCACGGATTTTTTGTTTTCCAATACGTAGTGCTTCTTTGGCATCTTGCTTATTTTTTTCATCTTGTTGCAATTCTGCCGTAGTCGCCTTATGTAGAATTGGTTTCAAATCATCTGGCACATCTTCTGCAGCCATTTCTTTGTTTGGAATGGCGACAGTTGCTATATATTTGGCTTGTTGGGATTCCACCAAGACCTTATCATTATATAAAAGTTCAGTTTCACCGGGAGAAAAATAATAGATTCGCCCTGCTTGACGGTAACGAATACCCACTACTTTAACCATGTGTCTCCTCCTTTCTGCTGGATTTCATTTATGAATGATTCGTAAGACAAACTGTTCCGCAACTCCTTGAAAAGCAACATTTGCATCTAGCTTTTGCTGGGCTTGCAAAATAAGTTCTAATTCTCGATTGATCTCTGTCACATTTTGATGTTGCAACACTTCTCGATTTCGTTCTCTTTGAAAATAAAATAAGAGTATAGCAAAAATCTGACGTTGCTGTGTTTTTTCTTTAGCAATTGCTAAGAGACTCTTTTGAACAAAAACAAAGCTTTGTGGATCTTTTTTTTGTAGAGATTCAAACCATTTCAAAACGATATCCTTAGCACCATTAAACCATTCATCTTGTGAGATTTCAACTGCTTTATCATAACTATTTGTTAGACTAGAAAGAAGTTCTGCTGTTTGCTTTGAAATCCCTTCATTTTGCAGTCGTTCTTGTAATTTTTCTTTAGATAATGGCGTAAAATGAATGACCTGACATCGCGATTGAATCGTTGGCAAAATTCGTCCCAACGCATCGGTTTCCAAAATAGCTAAAAAACTACCTGCAGGCTCTTCCAAAAATTTCAACAAACTATTGGCAGCGCTGACGTTCATCTTTTCTGCTTGTTGAATGATAAACACCTGTTGACGAGTTTCAAAACCACTTTTTGAAAATTCTGCTTGCAATTGGCGAATTTGATCGACCTTAATCGTCTGTCCATCAGGAGCGATTCTTCTTACGTTGGGATGCTCATCCATATCAATTCGTAGACAGTTAATACAGTGGTCACATGGACTTCCATTTTCTGGAGCTTCACAAAAAAGAGACTTAGCTAACCAAGTACTCATTTCATATTTGCCTGTCCCACTATCTCCTTCAAAAAGATAAGCATGAGCTAAACGCTCATGCTCAACATTTTTTTTCATTTGAGAGTAGACAAGAGGTTGGTATTCAATTAGAAATTTTCCTTCCTCCATAACGCTCCTCCTTATTTCTAATAAAGTATAAGCTACTTCGAATTAATGTAATTAAATTTTCTAAAAACCGAAAATTTAAATTCTATTCTCTTCACGCATACCATCCTACTAGCTTGGTGTTCCTGGTAAGTAGGACTGGCAAATTCTAGGTCTATTGAAATGCCGTATACCATTCCACTAGCTTGGAGTTCCAGGTGCTACTTCGTTTTAATGTGATCAAATTTTCAAAGTCCGAAAATTTGAATCTTATTCTCAGTGCGCATACCATACCGCTAGTTTGAAGTTCCTAGTAAGCGGAACTGGCATAGTGAGTCTGTCATTAGTATTGATGAAACCCTTCAACTGGTAGCACAAACACTGTTGAACCACCTACTTCAACTTCTAATGGATAAGGAACTTGTCCATCGATGGAAACATCCAATGTCATTGGAGTTGAAACATATTGTTTTCTGGATTGGCAAGTTTTTTTGATTAATCCCAATGCTTCTTCCACACGCTCATCCTCGATACCGATAATGAATGTACTGTTCCCCGCTTTCAGAAAACCACCTGTAGAAGAAAGTTTTGTTGCACGAATATTCGCATCAATAAACTCATTTGCTAATCGGTTACTATCTTTGTCTTGAACAATTGCCATAATAAGTTTCATGTTTTCCAGCTCCTTAATTTTTTTAAGTTCTTGTATATTTTAAAAGTACTGAGGATAAGCTTCTACAATGGCAGAATAACTTGCCTCCACCACATCTTGCAAACTCATCCGAGCATCCACTCGATGAATACGAAGGGGATGTTCTTCTGCTAGTTTTAGATAAGCGTGGCGTACCCTTTGATGAAATTCTAACCCTTCAGAGTCCAATCGGTCAACCTGATTGGTCCGATTTTGTTGAATTCTTCGTAATCCTGTATCTGAATCCACATCTAAGTATAACGTAAAATCAGGTGTGGTCCCTTCTGTTGCAAATTCGTTAATCTCAGCAATATCTTTCATACCGATGCGACGACCTGCTCCTTGGTAAGCTAAAGAACTATCCACGAATCGATCACAGATTACAATTTTACCAGCATTTAATGCAGGTAAAATAACTTCTACTAAATGTTGACGACGTGCGGCAGCATACAATAATGCTTCTGTTCGTTCATCCATTTCAGTATGGCTAGGATCTAGAATAATTGAACGAATTTTCTCAGAAATTCTCACCCCACCAGGTTCTCTTGTTTTAATAATGCCTTTTTGGGCAATTAATTGTAGACGGGGATACAGTTCATTAATGACACTTGTTTTTCCAGCTCCATCCGGTCCCTCTATTGTTATGAAAATTCCACTCACTTGAATTTCCTCCATTGCTTTCTAAATTTTACAATTCTCGTCGGCCTTCGACTGCTTTTAAAAGTGTAATTTCATCGGCATATTCAATATCACTGCCGACAGATAAGCCATGGGCTAGTCGAGTGACTTTGATTCCGGCTGGTTTAATCAATCGTGAAAGATACATTGCGGTAGCTTCCCCTTCTGTTGTTGCATTAGTTGCTAAAATTACTTCTTGTACTTCGGCATCGTGCAAACGTTGAATTAAACTTGGGATATTAATATCTTCTGGCCCCGTACCTTCCATTGGAGAAAGTACACCGTGTAACACATGATACAAACCATGATATTCTCGCATTTTTTCTAGTGCCATTACATCTTTAGGTTCTTCCACCACTAAGATGGTCCCGCGATCACGTGTCGTATCCGAACAAATATCACAAGGATCATTTTCAGTAATGTTACCACAGACACTGCAAAAAGTTAAATCTCGCTTAACACTTAGCAAGGATTTGGCAAACTCATTAACAACTTCATCTTTCATATCAATCGTATGAAAAGCTAAACGAGTCGCTGTCTTTTGACCAATTCCCGGTAAGGTCATATAACTTGCAATCAATCTTGCAATCGGTTCTGGATATTGCACTCTACAAGACTCCTTTTCTTCCATCACACCACTTTTTCAGTGGAGTAGGTATTAGAATCCTGGTAAGCCTTTAGTATATTTTCCTAAAGAAGCTTCCGATTCTTTTTCTACTTTTGTTAACACATCATTAACAGCCATTAAGACTAAGTCTTGCAACATTTCTGGATCTTCTGGGTCAATAATATCTGGTGCAATCACTACATCTTTGATTTTACGGTCTCCTGTAGCAGTTACTTTCACATAACCGTTTGTAGATTCACCCACAAATTCTGTTACATTTAATGCCTCTTGGGCTTTTGTCATATCTTTTTGCATCTTTTGCATTTGTTTCATCATGCCTTGCATATTTCCCATGCCTCGCATCATATCAAATCGCTCCATTCTAATTTTCTTCTATTTTAATTAATTCGCCAAACAACTCTTGGGCTTTTGTCACAACCGAGTCGTCTTGAGGCTCTTCTGGAAGTAAACTGATTTCCTCATCTTCCTCAAAAACTTCTGTTGCTTCTTCTTGGTTACCAGAGACAAATTCTTTTCGTAACTCTGGCCAACTATCCGCTGGAATAAAAATCGGATCAGGTGCATAATCAGCAATCATTCGACTCAAATTATTCTGGACCGCCAATGAAAAATCTGGGTCATTGGCTGCGCGTTGACAAATAATTTCATAATCAAAAGCAATTACCAAACCACTAGGACTAGCAGCTTTAGGTTCACTGGCACGCAACATCGCTTTTTGAGTGGCAGACAAACTGTCTAACAAATCATCCCACACCTGTTTAGTATTCGTCAAATGTTCCCTCGTAGCTTCTTTTAGCACTTGGAAAACTCGCTCCCGTGGAACTCGATACCCCATGGTACCTTTTCGTTTAGCTACTGTATTATTTGCTGAACTGGTTTGATTGGTCGGTCTAGCAGCCACACCCGTTTGTTTTAATTGCTGGATTTCTTGACGTAAACCTTGCAATTCACGTCTTAACTCTTGAACTTCCTGACTATCCGCCACTTCTGTTGATGCTAAAGCTAATTGTGGACTCGTCGTACTTGCCAATTTAACTGTCGCCACTTCTAAATAAATCGTTGGATTCGTCGTAAAACGAACATCATTTTGTGTATCATTTAGCGTATCAATCCATTGATAAATTTGTTCAGGAGAAGCTGTTTTTGCTAAATTTTGGAAGCCTTCCGTTAACTGACCTGTTTTTTCACTGAGTAAACGAGGAGCTTGCTGAAATACTAATAAATCTCGGCAATAAACCAATAAATTTTCCAACAGTCTACGTGCTTCTTTTCCTGAAGCCAACATTTCTGCTAACAATTCTAATCCATTAGCGACATTTTTTTCTTGGCAGTTTTGCATAAACTGATCCATCATTTCAAAGGTCAAACTACCCGTGACTTCCATGGCATTTTCCATGGTAATTGTTCCATCACTAAAAGAAATTGCCTGGTCCAAAATACTTAAAGCATCCCGCATGCCACCTTCAGCCGCGCGAGCAATTACTCGAATCGCTTGTTCTTCAAAATTGACATTGATTTCTTGCAAAATATGTTTTAAATGCTCAACAATATCTTCTGTTCGAATTCGTTTAAAATCAAAACGTTGAGTTCTTGAAATAATCGTTGCAGGAATCTTATGGGGTTCCGTTGTCGCTAAAATAAAAATCACATTTTTTCGCGGTTCTTCTAAGGTTTTCAAAAGGGCATTAAAAGCTCCAGTTGAAAGCATATGAACCTCGTCAATAATATAGACTTTGTAAGTTGCTTGAGTGGGTGCATAGTTCGCTCGATCACGGATAAAACGGATTTCTTCTACGCCATTATTACTCGCTGCATCAATCTCAATCACATCTTCTTGGCTACCTGCAGTAATTGACCGACACATTTCACACTCATTACAAGGTTCGCCATCTTGACTATTGGGACAGTTGACTGCTTTGGCAAGAATTTTTGCTGCACTGGTTTTCCCAGTTCCTCTAGGTCCTGTAAACAAATAGGCATGAGAAATCTGTTTTTGAATGATTGCGTTTTTTAAGGTTTGGGTAATTGCCTGTTGTCCAACTACATCTTCAAATCGTTGAGAACGCCATACACGGTATAGTGCTTGATATGCCAAACTTGCCACCTCTTTTCAAAATTCGCTATCTTATATTATACGCAATATTACGAAAAAAAACTACCAACTTAACGGAACTTCTCTCTTTTTCTACGACTATGGTCCGATACAAGAAAATGATTCTTTTGTGTTATAATTTATTCGTAAAGATTTTTTATTATCAAAGGAGGAACTCATCATGGGATTAATTAAAGCAGCTACAAGTACAGTTGGTGGTGGATTAGCAGACCAATGGTTAGAGGTTATTGAACCAAATGATATGAGCGATACAACCGTAATGACGAAAGGGGTAAAAGTTCGTCAGGATAGCAAACGTGGCTCCAACCGCAAAGGAACCGATGATGTAATTACTGACGGTTCAGTGGTTCATGTTTATCCAAACATGATGATGCTACTCGTTGACGGTGGACGTGTCATTGATTACACAGCAGAAGAAGGCTATTACACAGTTAAAAATAACTCTGCGCCTTCCATGTTCAATGGATCTTTAAAGGCAGCGATTGCTGAAACCTTTGACCGTTTCAAATTTGGCGGCGTAACTCCACAAAAACAACAAATTTTTTACATTAACTTACAAGAAATTAAAGGGATTCGTTTCGGTACCTCTTCTCCCCTAAATTATTTTGATAATTTTTACAATGCCGAGTTGTTCCTAAGAACTCACGGAACTTACTCAATTAAAGTGACAGATCCAATTTTATTCTACACCAATGCAATTCCAAAAAATAAAACACAAGTAGAAATTAACGATATTAATGAACAATACTTACAAGAATTCTTAACCGCTTTACAAGCAACCATCAATAAAATGTCTGCTGACGGCGAAAGAATTTCTTATGTTCCTTCTAAGAGCATGGAATTAAGTAAATATATGGGGAATGTATTGGACGAAAGCTGGCGGGAATTACGAGGTATTGAAGTCGTTTCAGTCGCTGTATCAAATATTTCTTATACTGATGATTCTGTTAAATTAATTAACATGCGTAATCAAGGAGCGATGTTAGGGGATGCTAATATTCGTGAAGGGTACGTTCAAGGTTCAATCGCCAAAGGCTTAGAATCTGCTGGTAGCAATCCTGGTGGTGCGGCACAAAGCTTTATGGGGATGGGTGTTGGCATGAATGCAGGCGGTAATTTTATGGGTGCTGCTTCTCAATCGAACCAACAACAAATGCAACAGCAAGCAAAATCATCTGCTGATACTTGGGTATGTCCTGAGTGTGACACAGAAAACACAGGGAAATTCTGCAGTAATTGTGGAACAGCGAAACCATCCGCAAGTGGTCCAAGCATCAAAATGAAATGTTCAGCCTGTGATGCAGTCGTAGACTTGTCTAATGGTGTACCAAAATTCTGTCCTGAATGTGGCAAACCATTCCAAGGAGTGCCAATTTAATTTTCTAATTAGATTTTGTTATCATTTTTAGTTTCATTATCTGATAAGAAAATAATTACTAATCATTGGTCTTAATTTTGTAACGGAGGTGTTGTTGGTATGGATGTTATTACACATAAATGTCCCAATTGTGATGGTGCGCTAACTTTTGATCCTAGCGATCAGAAGTTCCACTGTCCCTATTGTGGAAGTGTGTTTACAGAAGAAGAAGTCTCCCTCTATGAAGCAAATCAAAAAGAAGCCAGAATGAGTTCGGATGCGCCGACAGATAATCAGCCTGAAGAAACAGCTCGTAGCGAACTTTCAGATGAGGACGACGATGTTGGGGAAATGGATTTATTCACTTGTCCTAGTTGTGGCGCCGAGATTGTAACTGACGCTACAACAGCTGCGACTTATTGTTATTTCTGTCATAATCCTGTGGTGTTGACTGGAAGGTTGAGTGGGAAATTTTTACCTAATAAAGTGTTGCCCTTCTCGATTGAAAAAGAAGCAGCTACTAAACAATTTTTAGAGTGGGTTCAGAAAAAATGGTTTGTTCCCAAAGATTTCTTTGATGAAGCACAGATTGAAAAATTAACCGGTGTCTATTTCCCCTACTGGGTGGTAGAAGCCGATGCCGATGCCGAAATCAGTGGGACAGGAACTTCCATTCGTGTATGGCGTGTCGGCGATATCGAATATACAGAAACCAAAATTTATGATGTTCTTCGTGGAGGAACTATGAAGTTTCGAGATTTGGTAAAAAATGCCTTATCCAAAAATACGCAACAAAAAATGGTAGAAAGTGTCCAACCTTTTCCGCTAGGTAAAGCCGTTCCTTTTAAAAATCAATATTTGGCAGGCTTTCAAGCGGAGAAACGTGACATTGAATACCAAAAAATTCAGAAAAATGTCCAATCAGAAATTTCTAACTATGGTGAAACTATGCTACGTAACTCAATCAATGGCTACACCAGTTTTAATCGAAAACTTCGCCATGTCAATATTACAAACGAGGACAATCAATATATGTTACTTCCTGTTTGGTTAGTGACTTATCGAAATGACGAACAGTCAGATAAATTTTTTTATTATGCAATGAATGGTCAGACTGGAAAAGTCAGTGGTATTTTACCAATCAGTTACAAAAAACTTGGCTTAGCTACGGGTGGTATCTTCGCTATCTTGGCAATTCTCTTTATGATTGTGGGGTATTTGATATGAAAAAATTAATGACTCCCCTCCTACTTTTCTTTGGATTTTTTCTTTTAGCTACACCTGTCTATGGAGCTACTCAAACAGTCGTTGATGAGGCTGAATTATTTACTGCCGAAGAAATTGAAAGCTTCAATGAGCTCGCTCAGACAATCAATGAAAAAATAAAAGGTGAAGTATTTATTGTCACAACAGACACAAATCGAATCAAACCTGAAACGCATGCAGATAACTTATTGCGTGACCGAATTGGCAATGACAATAATGGTTCTTTATTGTTATTGGATATGCGACAAAGAGAAATCTTCATTGCCACTTCTGGAAATATGATTGATTATTTAAATGATCGACGGATTGAATCCTTATTAGATGATGTTTATGACGGCATGTCCACTCAAAATTACGGACAAGCCGCTCGCAGTTATCTGGTCGGTGTCTCTAATTATATTGATGAGGGTGTACCTAAAGGACATTATCGGATTGACCGTGATACTGGAAAAATTACCTATTATAAAGTACTGACAATGGTAGAGATAGCCATTGCTCTGATTATTGCAGCAGCTATCAGCTTGGGAATTTTCTTTTTTATCAAATCCAGATATCAAATGACTTCTGGCACCTTTAAGTATGATTCTACAAGAAATACTTCTTTTAACGTCTTACGCAAAGAAGATCGTTTAGTTAATTCATTCGTTCGCACTCGTCGTATTCCTAGGAATACATCAAGCGGCGGCGGTGGTGGAGGCGGTCGTTCTGGTGGTGGAAGCACCACTCGTTCAAGCGGTGGCGGTACTTTTGGCGGTGGCGGAAGAAAATTTTAAACTCTTCGATTTATTTCGAAGAGTTTTTTTGCTTTGCTAGCTAATTTCGGCTCGATGAGTGTTACTATAGAGAGTTTTTAAACAGGAGCTTTTGGACCTAGGTTCGAGTTTATCCGTTTTTTCGAACAGTGGAACTTTCCACCGTTTGAATTTCTCCTATTTTCGAACAGTGGAACTCGCCACCGTTTGAATTTCTCCTATTTTCGAACAGTGGAACTTTCCACCGTTTGAATTTCTCCTATTTTCGAACAGTGGAACTCGCCACCGTTTGAATTTCTCCTATTTTTGAACAGTGGAACTCGCCACCGTTTGAATTTTTCCTATTTTCGAACAGTGGAACTTTCCACCGTTTGAATTTCTCCTATTTTCGAACAATGGAACTTTCCACCGTTTGAATTTCTCCTATTTTCGAACAGTGGAACTTTCCACCGTTTGAATTTCTCCTATTTTCGAACAGTGGACTATTCCATCGTTTCGTTTTCTCACACAAGGTGGCCTTACACTCCTATCCCTCCTAATCTATTCCTAAAAAAATAATAAAAAAGGAAAATATCCTTCTTTCAGAAATAAATTTAGAAAATTTTCAGAATAATGACAATAATTTAATTTAGTGATATACTAGCTAAAAAATAAAAAGGGGTTATTTCTACAAAAGACGGTGTTAGATCAGTAGAAACAGCTAAAAGGAGTGCATTCTTATGAGTATTGATTGGAATAATTTAGGTTTTGAATATATGAAAACACCCTTCCGCTATTTAGCAAAATGGAAAGATGGCGCATGGGGTGAAGCAGAAATAACTGAAGATAATGTCTTGCATATCAGCGAGTCCTCTCCTGCTCTTCATTATGGTCAGCAATGTTTTGAAGGCTTGAAAGCTTATGGTCGTAAAGACGGTGGCGTGAACTTATTCCGTGTGGACGAAAACAGCAAACGATTAAATCGTAGTGCGACTCGTCTTCGAATGCCATTAGTTCCTGAAGATATGTTTATTGACGCAGTGAAAGCGGTCGTTAAAGCAAATAAAGATTTTGTCCCTCCTTATGGAACTGGAGCTACATTATATGTTCGCCCACTATTGATTGGTGTAGGCGATACAATTGGAGTAAAACCTGCTGCAGAATTTATTTTTACTGTATTCTGTATGCCAGTTGGTCCTTATTTCAAAGGTGGTTTAACGCCAACCAACTTTATCGTTTCGGATTATGACCGAGCAGCACCCAATGGAACTGGAGCAGCTAAAGTTGGCGGAAACTACGCAGCAAGTTTACTTCCTGGCGAAGAAGCTCATGAGAAAAACTTTTCAGATTGTATTTATTTAGATCCTGAAACACATACAAAAATTGAAGAAGTCGGTTCGGCAAACTTCTTTGGTATTACCAAAGACAATGAGTTTATCACACCAAAATCACCGTCTATTTTACCAAGTATTACGAAATATTCTTTATTACATTTGGCTGAGCATACTCTTGGATTGAAAGCTATCGAAGGAGATGTCTACATCAATGACTTGGATAAATTTACCGAAGCCGGTGCTTGTGGAACAGCGGCTGTTATTTCTCCGATCGGGGGTATTCAAACAAAATACACTTTCCATGTATTTTACAGCGAAACGGAAGTTGGACCAGTCACTAAAGAATTGTATGATGAATTAGTCGGCATTCAATATGGCGATCGTCCGGCACCAGAAGGTTGGATTTTTGACGCGGGAGTTTAAAAATATTCGAATAAACAAATAAATAAGTAGCACCGATGAAAATAGTCATTTCATCGGTGCTTTTTTCTTTGCAATGAAAGTCAAGACGGTTCGATTTTTTGACGGAATCAAGTATACTAAGATAGAAATCATTTATCTCTGAATTTCAGAGCAATTTATACCAAGAAGGAGTTAAAATTTATGACACATACTTTCCCAAAAGATTTTCTCTGGGGAGCTTCGATTAGTGCCCATCAAACAGAGGGAGCTTATCAAGCTGACGGTAAGGGATTAAGCGTTCAAGATACACGCCCAAGAGACAATCATGAAATTACTGATTTTACGGTGGCAGTCGATCACTACCATCGCTACAAAGAAGATATTCGTTTATTAGGAGAACTAGGTATCAAAGTTTTTCGTTTTTCAATTGCTTGGACCCGAATTTTTCCTCAAGGTCGCGGAGAAATCAATCAAACTGGTTTAGCACATTACAGCCAAGTCATTGATGAATGCCTAAAAAATGGGATCGAACCAATGATTACCTTAAACCATTTCGATTTACCTCAAGCCCTGGAAGATGAAGGTGGTTGGACAACACGCAGTACAGTAGACGCCTTTGTTGAATATGCTAAAACCGTGTTTACTGCTTATGGAGATCGAGTTAAAAAATGGCTGACCATCAACGAACCAAATATTATGTTATTGGTTGATAAAAAAATTCTGGGTCACACTATTCCTTTACAAGAGAAATACCAACAATTTCATCATTTAATGATGGCAGAAAAGTATGCTTTTAAATGGTGCCATGAATTGATTGAAGATGGAAAAATTGGACCCGTGCCAAATATTTCTTTGGTCTATCCTGCAACAAGTAAGCCTTTAGACAACCAAGCCGCTTTGTATTTTAACAGTGTACGAAATTGGGCTTACCTTGATTTTTCAGTCTTTGGTCGTTACAATGCCGTGTTTAAAGATTATTTATACAGACAAGGTGTAGAAATTGATTTTGCGCCAGAAGATCAAGAAGTGATGGAAAAGTATTTTCCTGACTTTATTGCGATGAATTTCTATACTACTGTTACTGTGGAAAAACCGGTCAAAAAAGATGGTATGTCTGATGGAATTAGTGATCAACAAAGTGAAGACATTATGGAATGGGGCTTTTACAAAGGTTATACCAATCCCTTCTTACAAAAAAATGAATTCAATTGGACGATTGATCCAGACGGTCTAAAAACAACCTTACAAACCTTGTACGATCGCTACCATCTACCAATTATTATTACTGAAAATGGGTTAGGTGCTCGAGATGAATTGACTACCGACGGACGCATTCATGATAGCTATCGCATTAATTATTTGGAGCAACATATCAGCCAGTGCTTGTCTGCGATTGAAGCAGGTGTTGATTTATTTGGTTACAGTCCTTGGTCAGCAATTGATTTGGTCAGCGTCCATGAAGGAATCAGTAAACGTTATGGTTTTATTTATGTCGATCGTAATGAAACCGACGAAAAAGAATTAGCTCGTTACAAAAAAGATAGCTTTTATTGGTATCAAGAATTAATCAAAACCAATCAGCTACCTTTGAAGAAAGGGTGATAAAAAATGAATCGAATTTTTCAGTTTTTAGAAACCAAGTTGATGCCACCATTAAATAAAATGGCGAATTTACGTTTTATTCGTGCAATTATGCAAGCCGGTGTCATCACTGTTCCTTTTACAATCGTAGGTTCTATCTTTTTGATTATTAACAATTTACCACAAATTATCCCTCCTTTAGCGCCATTTTTTGAGGGAACAATTTTGAAATTTTCTCCTTTATATAGTGTTGTTATCACGATGTCGATTGGTTCGATTGCTATTTTTTATAGCTTGGCAACAGCTTACTATTTAACCGATAGTTATCGTCAAGATGATAATCGCTTGAGTAGTTTTGTCGGGGCTATTTTAGGACTATTTGCCTTCTTACTAACAATTGTCCAAGTAGAAATTAGCGATGGCGGCGCCCAATTGATTCAAGAAACTACCGATACTTCCATGATTTACAATGGGGTGTCAATTGGTGGATGGATTAATCGTTTTGGTGGTGTTGGGATTTTTATTGGTATCATCACAGCCCTAATTGCAACGCAAATTTATCGTTTTTGTATCAAAAAAAATCTAACCATTCATATGCCTGACGGAGTACCTGATGGTGTCAGTAAAGCCTTTGCTTCTTTGATTCCAGCGATTTTAATTGCTTCAGTCATGGTACTGATTAATGGTGTATTGGCCTTTTTCCAAACCGATCTTCATGGTTTATTATCAAAACCTTTTGAATTCGTAAAAGATTTGACTGGTTCATGGTTCGGTATTGTTGTGATTATGTTGTTGATTCATTTACTTTGGGCTGTTGGGGTTCACGGAACGGCTATTATCAAAAATAGCTTTATCAATCCAATTCTTTTGGTGGCTTTAACTGAAAATATTGAAGGTGCCAATAATATTTTTGCCGGTGATTTTATCAATATGTACATCTTTATTGGCGGTGCCGGTAGTACTTTAGGGTTGGTTTTATTGATGATCTTATTTGCAAAATCCGATCAACTAAAAGTTCTTGGTCGTGCAGCACTTTTACCAGGCTTATTTAATATCAATGAACCCGTTATTTTTGGAGCACCAATTGTGTATAATCCTTACCTGATTATTCCTTTTATTATTACACCCATTGTCACTGCTTCGATTGCTTATTTGGCAACTTCTATGAATTTCGTCAGCAAAGTTTTAACAGGTATTCCTTGGATTTCACCTGTTGGAATTGGTGCCTTTCTAGGAACAAGTGGAGATTGGCGTAGTGTGATTCTTGCCTTTGTTAATCTAGCCGTTTCCATGCTGATTTATTATCCATTTTTCAAGATGTATGATGGAAAATTGTATACCGAACAAACGACTTCAAAATAAGAGTTAATTACAAAAAAGGACTGTGACATAAGTAAAAACAAGACAAAAATATCCGAATAAAATAGAATGCATTTCGTTCATTAGAGACGAATTTGCGATTCGGACCAACTGGACCGCAGGTGCAACCTTCTATCTTTCGGATATTTTACTGTTAAACTACTTATGTTACAGTCCCTTTTATGTTTGCAGATTCTTGTAATAATAAATGGCCAATTGTGTACGATCTCTGACTTCTAATTTGTCTAACAATTGACTAATATAATTACGCACCGTCCCCTCACTTAAATACAAGATTTGGGCAATCTCTTTATTGTTTTTCCCCTCAGCAATTTGCTCTAGAATTTCTTGTTCTCGATCAGTTAATTCAATCGTTATTCCTTTCGCCTTTTGGCTTAAAATACTCGATAATTTACCAACAATTTCATTACCAAAAACCGATTGACCTTTATTAACAGCTTTAATTGCTGGAATAATGTCTGCTAAGTTTTGCTTGATGAGATAGCCTTTCACACCAATTTGCAATGCCTCACGAATGTATTCTTCATCAGAAAAAGTAGTCAATAACAAAACGACCGCCTCTAAATCGAAGGAAAAGATTTTTTTTGCTGCATCAATTCCTGTATGCTCTCCCATTCGAATATCCATCAACATAACATCTGGTTGAAATTCCTGATACAGACTGACTGCTTCCTCAGCGGAGTGACCAATCGCAGGTACTCTAATCTCTGAATCAATCTCTAAAATTGTTCGTAAGGATTCTGTCACCAAACGATCATCGTCCACTACAATGACACTAATCATCCAATCCCCTCCCTTTCTTGCATACTATCGTCAAATTTTTGGTAAAATCATCGTCACAGTAAAACCATTATCTGTTTGATTGATGTGAAGCTGACCACCAATTTCTTCCATTCGTTGTTGCATACTCAATAAACCAATCCCTTTTTGACCAACTGATTGCTTAGTCCCATTGTCCACAATTCGACAGCGATAAAAAGCAGGTAAATTGGACTGCTCAATCCTTACTTGAGTTGCATTACTATGTTTCATAATATTTGCCAAAGCTTCACGAATGACCGTCAGAAAAATTTGATTTTCTTTCTCAGACAACTCATCTGAAAAATCACCTTCAATGGTAACTGGACAAAAATGAAAATCTTCAACTAAAAGCTCCAAACCCTTTTTAAATGCCAATGAAGTTTGATGTAAGTCATGGACACTTTCACGAATTCGATTCATTCCTGTATGCACAGTTTCTTTTAATTGAGTTAAAGGTTGTTCTAATTTTTCATCTTGATTAACGACTTCCAATGCTCCTAATTGAATAATTGCACTCGACAATAAATGTCCCACATTATCGTGAATATCTCGAGCAATTCGATTACGTTCCTCGGCAATTTCTAAATTTAACATCATCTCTTGCGACCTTTGTAATTCTTCATTTTTTCTTCGTAGGACTTGTTCTTTTTCCCAACTATCATCTTTTAATTCCAATAACTGATGCGTCATATCTAAATAATTAAACCGTAAATAGCTGAGGTAGACAGTCAATAAGATTAGCACTGCGACTGTTACTTTAACAATCCACAATAAATCTAAGAAAAATATCCCAATTAGCCCAATTGCCGACCACCAAATTGGCACAATCTCATATCGATTAATCACCCACCAAGCTGCTGGCAAAAAATACCCTATTTCCGGAAAAAAAAGACTAACGCCATAAAAAATAATTAACGTTACACTCTTTCCTCTTACACCTTCAATAAATAAGGTGGGAAACATAAAAATGATACTCAATAATAAAAACAACACAAACAGCGGTTGGAAACCTTCTTGAAAGAGCAACAAAAAACTTAAACTTTGTAAAAAAAGATACACAATAAAAAAAGACTGTCTTTCCATCGTTTCCTCCTTATTTCTATTAAAGTATTAAAATTTCTAAAAATCGAAATTTTAGTTCGATTGAAATGCCGTATACCATTCCACTAGCTTAGAGGTCCTAGTAAGTGGAACTGGCATCCTTATTTCTATTTGAAATATAAGCTACTTCGATTTAGAGTAATCAAATTTTCGAAGTACAAAAATTTGAATTTTATTCTCTATACGCATACCATTCCGCTAGCTTGGTGTTCCTGGTGCTACTTCGTCTTAATGTAATCAAATTTTCGAAGTACGAAAATTTGAATCTTATTCTCTATCGCATACCATTCCGCTAGCTTGGTGTTCCTAGCGCTGCTTCGATTCAATGAATTTAAATTTCTGAAAAACGAAATTTAAGTTTGTTCCTCTTCACGCATACCATCTCACTAGCTTGGTGTTCCTAGTGCTACTTCGTCTTAATGTAATCAAATTTTCAAAGTACGAAAATTTGAATCTTATTCTCTCTACGCATACCATTCCGCTAGCTTGGTGTTCCTAGTAAGCGGAACTGGCAAAGTGAGACTGGCAAAGCGGAACTGGCAAAGTAGGACTGGTAATATGACAAATGTCATGTTGCTTTTAGCCAATCGACACTACTATCCATGACTTATTTCTATTATAGTCAGAGTATAAAGAAAAAGAAAAGGAGTTTTTCATTATGGTGATACAAATCGAAAATTTAGTCAAACGCTACAAAGATTTATTGGCTTTGAATCATTTTAATTTAGTAGTTGAAGAAGGAACAATTTTGGGCTTACTTGGTCCTAACGGAAGTGGGAAATCTACTGCTATCCACTGTATGCTTTCCTTATTGAATTACGACAGAGGATCAGTAAAATTGTTTGGCGAAGAAATGTCTCCTACTCGTTTTGATATTAAACGTCGGATTGGGATTGTGCCACAAGAAGTAGCAATTTTCCAAGAATTAAACGTCACTGAAAATATTGACTATTACTGTGGATTATATGTTAGTGATAAAAAATTACGTCAACAGTATGTAGAAGAGGTCATTGAATTAGTCGGATTGGATAAATTTCGAAAATTTTTACCTAATCAATTAAGTGGTGGCTTGAGTCGTCGCCTGAATATCGCTTGCGGTATTTCTCATAAACCTGAACTAATTTTCTTAGATGAGCCAACCGTTGCGGTGGATCCTCAAAGTCGGAATAAAATTTTGAGTAGTATCAAAGAGCTCAATAAGCAAGGAGCAACGATTGTTTATACCACTCACTACATGGAAGAAGTCGAAATTCTTTGTGATCAGATTGTCATTATTGATCAAGGACAAGTTATCGCTAAAGGAACCAAAGAAGAACTAAAAGACATGGTTCGAACAGGTGAAAAATTATTGCTGGAAGTTCCTTCATTCACAGAGACTGCCAAAGAAGATTTAAAAAATATTCCTGGTGTATTAGATGTTGAATACGATCAACTAATCTTAACTTTAAGAGTTGAATCAACCAGAGATAGTTTATTGCCGATTTTGACTTATTTAGAAAATCAACAAATCGCCTATGCTAATCTGCACACCGAAGAAGTCACCTTAAACGATGTCTTTTTGGAAATTACCGGAAAAGAATTACGAGATTAAGCAGCTACTAAACAAACAAGGAGGAGAAAGTTTATGTTTTGGCATTTATTTACCTATCGCTTAAAAATTTTATCAAGAAATCTTTCATTAATTTTCTGGACGATGTTATTTCCTATTCTCTTAGGACTTTTGTTTATGGCAGCATTCGGCAATCTATCATCTCCAATCTCATTAGAAACTTCCCCAATTGCTATCGTAACAAATGGCGAAGACAGTGCAGCATTTGAAGCTATTTTGGAAGAAGTAAAATCTGATGATACTGTGTTGTTTGAAGTCCATCACTTAGAAAAAGCAGAAGCAGATGAACAACTTGCTACCGACGATATTGTCGGCTACTACGAATTTACTGAAGGAGACATTGAATTATTTGTTGGACGTAATCAAATTCCTCAGTCAATTTTATTGGACTTTTTAAATCAATATCTTCAATCACAAGACAAAGTCGAAATTTTGATGGCAGCAGGTCTTTCCTATGAAGAAATCGCCTCAGAATTAAGTCAACAAACCAACTTTATTACCGATCAAGAGCAAGCTCATGCCAATCAAAGTGATTATTTTTTCTACACTTTAATTGGAATGTCTATTATGAACGGTTTAATTTGGGGACTGGGTAACACGAATGACCAGCAAGCCGATCAATCAGCCAACGGCATTCGCGTCTGTCTCTCACCTAGAAAAAAATTTGTTGTCTCTTTAGCCAATTTACTTGCTAGTTTTGTCCTATTTTTCGCACAAACATTGATTATTTTAGCTGTCTTTCACTTTATTTACGGAGTCGAGTTTGGTAATCAGTGGCAATGGCTCTTAGTCCTCGTTGCTTTAGGCGTGCTAAACGCCTTATCTTTAGGCACCTTGTTAGGTAATTTTTCTTCTAAAATTACCTTTGAACAGAAAATTAGTATTGGTTCCACTGTCACGATGATTATGAGTTTCTTAGCCGGAATGATGGGTACCGTTGACTTAAAATTTTGGATTAGCCAAAATTTACCGATTCTGGGACGAATTAATCTAGTCAATTTAATTAGCGAAAGTTTTTTCCAATTATTTTATTATCAGTCACTAACTCCTTTTTATCATAATCTTATATGGTTAGGTGGATTTACTATACTCTTTTTCTTAGCAAATGTTTATTTTGAAAGGAGAGTTTCCTATGAACATTTATAAAACAGTCTTTAAAATTTTACGATCAAATCGAGGAACGTTATTACTTGGTGTAGCAATTACTGCTTTTATTATCTTTGCTCAATCTGGTGCTATCAGTACAGATCATGAAGCACAAGCACGCAAAGCCAATATCACCATTTTATCTGAAGATGATTCCTTGATTACTCGTGAGTTGATTGACTACTTGGAAGAAGAACAGAATGTGGTCAAACTTGCAGATACCTCCGAAAAAGCTTTGGATGATGCTTTGTATTTTGAAGAAATTGCTTATATTTTGACAATTCCTGCTTCTTTCAGCGAGGAATTGTTACAAGGCAATCCTCCCAAATTAGTCGCTCGGACCAGACCAGGAACCTTTTCCAAAGTTCTTGTGGATACATCAATTAATCAATTTTTGAATACTTATTTACTTTTCCAAAGAAATCAACCAGAAGCTTCACCAGAGACAATTTTACAGCAAACAAGAGAAACCTTACAAACAGAAAAAAGTTATCAACTCGATTCGGGATACAACCAACGTGTGAGAAAAAGTGTCGCTGCTCGTTTAGTTAATCTTTTAGCATATGGTTTATTTACAGCTATTTTCTCAGCCTATGGACTAGTCAATGTCTCCTTTAATCGTCCAGTTGTTCGCATGAGAAATAATTGTTCACCCATGTCTCGTCGAAAACTTTCCCGAAAAGTCGGTACTGCTAATCTGCTTTACTCTTTGATATTGACCATCGGGTTTGGTGCTTTTGTCCTATATTTCTCTAAAATACAAGACTTACAGATTCTCGGACTGTTTGTGGTGAATATTCTGGCATTTTTCTTCACCATGATTGCTTTTTCGATAATGGTCACCAATCTAACCAACAATATTGATACCATCAACGGTGTTAGTAATATCTTTATTCTGGGAAGCTGTTTTATCAGTGGTGTGTTTGTTCCGTCAGAGATTCTGCCCGATATTGTCAATCGTATTGCAGCTTTTACACCTTCTTATTGGTTCATTCAAAACAATCAATTGATTGGTGAAAGTCCAAGTTTTGGCAATGATTTTTATCAATCATTTGGTTTGAATCTATTCGTTCTACTTGCTTTCTCTTTGGCTTTTCTAATCGTTCAATTTATTAGTACCAGAGAAAAAAGTTTAGATGTCTTAAATAAAAGTAAACGCACTGCAAGATAAATAAAAAAAATATCCTAGTGATAGACAATTAAATTCTATCACTAGGATATTTTGATTTACTTGATAACCATCACATTACAAGGGGCTTGATTAACTACATAAGAAGTCGTTGATCCGACCAACATCTGCTGAACAGAATCTTTTCCAGTTGATCCCATAATAATCAAATCAATGTCATATCTTGCAGGCAATTCCGTAGCAAGCATTTGTTTAGGAGCACCCATTTCAATAACTACTTCAATATCTTCTACTCCAGCTTCTTGCATTTCGTGAATACGATTGGCAATCATTTCTTCCACACGCACTTTTTCCTCATTTAACAAACCGGTATACGTAGGATCCGTAGTAGAAAATTCAGAGTCATTGATAATCCAAGTTAAAAACACTTTTGACTTATTTCTTTTCGCAATACTCGTCGCTTCCAAATATGCCTTTTCTGACTGAGGAGACCCATCTATTGCAACCAATAGCCGTTTGTATTCCACAAACATTCAAACCGCCTCCTTTAGTTAATTACATCACAATTTAATTCTTGTTTAAAATAATAGCTTAACGGTTAGAATTGATAATTTGGTAGATGAATAGCGTAAATTATCGATTTTTTGTTTTTTAGACAGTCAGGCAAGTTTGTGTTTGATGGTTTTCGAACAGATGTAGGATTTTGTGTACGATTATTTCCGATTTTCGAACAAAAGATAAAGTTTGTGTTTTATTTTCCCAGTTTTTCGAACACAAGACAATCTTTATGTTTCATTTTCCCAGATTTTCAAACACAAGATGATGCTTGTGTTTCATTTTTCAAGTTTTTCGAACACAAGATGATGTTTGTGTTTCATTTTTTCAGATTTTCAAACAAAAGACAATCTTTATGTTTCAATTTTTCAGTTTTTCGAACACAAAAATTTATTTTTATAAACAAAAAAAAGACCAGAAAGCCTAATTTAATAGGTTTTCTAGTCTCATCATCTTTAAATAAGATTATTTTACAGTTACAGTAGCTCCAACTTCTTCTAGAGAAGCTTTTAATGCTTCAGCGTCTTCTTTAGAAACGCCTTCTTTAACTGGTGCAGGAGCGCCGTCAACTACAGCTTTAGCTTCTTTCAAGCCTAGGCCAGTTGCTTCACGAACTGCTTTGATAACTTTAACTTTTGAATCACCAACAGCTGTTAATTCAACTGTGAATTCAGTTTGTTCTTCAGCAGCATCACCAGCACCACCAGCAGCTACAGCTACAGGAGCAGCAGCAGATACGCCAAATTCTTCTTCGATAGCTTTAACTAAGTCGTTTAATTCTAAGATTGTCGCGCCTTTTAGCTCTTCGACAATGTTTTCAATGTTCAATGCCATTTTTGTTTTCCTCCATATAATAGGTAATTTTTTAGTTTTTGTTATTTACGATACGTGTATCATGCGGCAATTAAGCTGCATCTCCGTCTTTTTCTGCCACTGCATTGATAGCGTAAGCCACGTTGCGGACTGGCGCTTGAAGTACAGATAAAAGCATAGATAGTAAGCCTTCGCGGTTTGGTAGTTTTGCCAAAGCAATAACTTCCTCCAATGAAGAAACTTTACCTTCAATGATACCGCCTTTGATTTCCAATGCTTTAGCATCTTTAGCGAAATCGTTGATGATTTTCGCAGGTGCTACTACATCTTCATTACTGAATGCTACTGCTGTCGGGCCAGTGAATACTTCACCCATGCCTTCCAAACCAGCTGCTTCAGCTGCACGTGAAAGAATAGAGTTTTTGATAACTTTCATTTCCACGCCTGCTTCACGCAATTGTTTACGTAAACGAGTAACTTCATCAACTGTTAATCCACGGTAGTCAACGACTACTACAGATGCAGCTTCTTTGAACTTAGCACTTACTTCTTCAACAATTGCAGCTTTTTTAGCGATAGTTGCTTCACTCATTATTAAAATTCACCTCCTGGTTTTGATGGAAGAGTTCTTTTGTCAAAAGACAGAAAAAAACTCTATGCCACCGTAGACATAGAGGGACAATTGAAGTTTCTCAATAAATGTCCTCGGTAGGAATTATGACGAATGTCACCTACTGTCTTCGGTACAGTTAATTATTTAACCTCAAACACCTTACCATAAGAAAGGTGTTTGAGTCAATAATTTTTGTATATTTTTTCTATTTAATTAGAAAGAAGCTGAATCTACATGAACACCAGGACCAAATGTTGTAGTCACTGTAATGTTTTTCATGTAAGTACCTTTAGCAGCTGATGGTTTAGCTTTCACTAATACATCATGAATAGTTTTAAAGTTTTCAACTAATTTTTCGTTGTCAAATGATACTTTACCGATTGGAACATGTACGTTTCCGTTACGGTCAACACGGTAAGTTACTTTACCAGCTTTAACTTCTTCAATCGCTTTAGTAACGTCCATTGTTACAGTACCAGTTTTAGGGTTAGGCATTAAACCTTTTGGTCCTAAAACGCGTCCTAGTTTACCAACTTCAGCCATCATATCAGGTGTTGCTACAACGACGTCAAAGTCGAACCAGCCACCTTGAATTTTTTTAGCTAAGTCGCCTTCACCTACGTAATCAGCGCCAGCAGCTTCTGCTTCTTTCGCTTTTTCACCTTTAGCAAATACTAAAACTTTTTGAGTTTTACCAGTTCCGTTTGGTAGTACCACTGCACCACGGATTTGTTGATCCGCTTTTTTAGGGTCTACATTTAGACGGTAAGCAACTTCAACAGTTGCGTCGAATTTTGCAATATTTGTTTCTTTTGCTAATGCTACAGCTTCTTCAAGAGCGTACGCTTGGTTAGCATCAACTTTTTTTAATGCATCTTGCATTTTTTTGCTTTTTTTAGCCATTTTTGTGTTTCCTCCTTGATGTGGTTATAACGGTAGAACCTCCCACGTGTTCTATATCTTTCAATACAGATCCGACTGAGAAGCTACTTCCTTGGGTCAGCAGAAATTATTCTACAGTGATTCCCATGCTTCGTGCAGTACCTTCGACCATGCGCATTGCTGCTTCAACGTCAGCTGCGTTTAGGTCTTCCATTTTCAACTCAGCGATTTCTTTTACTTGATCGCTAGTTACTTTAGCAACTTTAGTTTTGTTTGGTTCGCCTGAACCTTTTTCAATTTTTGCAGCTTTTTTCAATAATACTGCTGCTGGTGGTGTTTTTGTAACGAATGTGAATGAACGGTCTTCGTATACAGAAATCACTACAGGAATGATTAAACCTGCTTGTTCAGCTGTACGAGCGTTGAATTCTTTTGTGAATCCCATAATGTTAACACCCGCTTGACCTAATGCAGGACCTACTGGTGGAGCTGGTGTTGCTTTACCTGCAGGAATTTGCAATTTAACGATTTTTTCTACTTTTTTTGCCACGAGACATACCTCCTTGAGTCCGTGATGTGGTTAATTGGAGATCAAAATTTCTCCTCCCACTTGTTACCTGCGCACAAAAACAACATGTTTTATGCACACTGGAATATTATAGCAGAATCAAAAATTAATTCAAGTATTTTTGCTCTGTTTTTTATTCTTTTTGAAAATTAGCAGCACTAATGACAATTAAACAAGAAAATAAAAAAATCCTTTCTCTAACTTATACAAAAAAAGAATTTGTAAGTGACCAGCCTGATTTGCTTTACATCAGTTTCAAACCTTTCAGTATTCAACTCTTAGTGTCTTTGTTACTTAATCAGTGTTGTCAGCAGCCGATGAGACTGAGGCTCTCGGTGGTCTCAAACGAACCATCACCAATCAAAAAACTGACCTTCGCTAAGAAGATCAGTTCTACTATTTACGATTGTTTAGCTAAAATTTCTTTAGTTAAGCGTTTGGCTGTTGGGGTAACGGCTAAGCCACCTTCTGCTGTTTCACGGAATATCGCGGGCATTTGACGTCCTACTTGATACATCGCTTCGACTACTTCATCCGGTGGAATCACACTAGAAATACCTGCCAATGCCATATCAGCAGAAATGAAGGCTTGTGAAGAACCTAGAGCATTACGTTTCACACAAGGTACTTCCACTAGACCGGCCACTGGATCACAAATTAATCCCATCATATTCTTTAGGGTAATGGCAACCGCTTGAGCGGATTGGTAAGCACTGCCGCCCTTAGCTGCAACTAACGCCGCTGATGCCATCGCACTAGCCGAACCTACTTCGGCTTGGCAACCACCTTCTGCACCAGAAATTGACGCATTGTTTGCCATCACTAGCCCAAAAGCTCCAGCGGTAAATAAAAAGTCTAGCTGTTCTTCTCGTGATAGATTTAAAGTTTCACGACAAGCCATCAACACACCGGGAACGACTCCGGCACTTCCGGCGGTTGGCGTGGCACAAATCAAGCCCATTTTTGCATTGACTTCATTTACAGCAATTGCATTCCGAACCGCATTTAAGATCGTTTTTCCACTTAAAAAGTCCCCCGCTGCAATATAATCATTCATTTTAGGAGAATCTCCACCTGTCAGACCAGTTACAGAAGTGACTCCTGCAATCCCGTCTTCCACTGAGCGCTCCATTACTTGTAAATTGCGTTCCATCAATTCGAAAATCTGTTCTCGTGTTCGCCCAGTCAATTCGATTTCTGTCGCAATCATTAATTCAGAAACTGAGGAATATTCTTCAGTCTGTTGAACCAATTCTTCTATTGAATAAAACATTATTTCCACCTCATTCTAAGGAATTCAAGCCTTTATAAAAACATTGAGTAACATTCGTATTTATCCAAAATAAGAAGCACTATGGATAGAATCCAATGTATTAATCTGTTCCAAAATCTCTGCGTTACGATCATCTACTTCAATAATCATAATGGCTTTTTCCCCTTTGGACTCACGAGTAACCGTCATTGTACTAATATTAATGTTAGCATCTGAAAGTAAATTACTCACTTTTGCAATCATTCCAGGCACGTCTTGGTGCACAATAATAAACGTCGGCACACCTAATGAAAGCGAAAGTTTAAAGCCATTCAGTTCGGAAATTTGAATATTTCCACCACCGATTGATTTACCAGTCACCGTTAATTTTCGGTCACCTTTAGTAATTTTTAATTGCACCATATTGGGATGTTCTGCTTTTTCTTGTTTTGGAACAAACAAAACTTCCATGCCATTTTCATGGGCAATTTTTAAAGAGTCTGGCAAACGTGGATCATCTGGTTCCATGCCCAAAAGTCCTGCAACCAAAGCAATATCGGTTCCATGTCCGCGATAGGTTTTGGCAAAAGATTCGTAGAGATAAATATCTACTGTATCAGGTTGTTCCCCAAAAATTTTGCGGACAACTTTCCCAATTCTAGCAGCTCCTGCTGTATGAGAGCTACTTGGGCCAACCATTACTGGTCCAATAATGTCAAAAACACTCCGATATTTTAATTGATCCATCTTCATTCCTCATTCACTTTTTATATATTTGTTGCTATTTGCAACAAGAATTACTTAGGAAAAACATCCGTTGGAATCGCTGAACGATACGTTTGTTTTCCTAAAGTTTTTTGATGTTCTAATTTTGCTTGTTCTACTAATTCTGGCTGAGTTAACAAGTCATATGCCGTTGTAGCAATCATTTTTCCTGCTGACAAGAGACCCTTGTGAGCAATCTCTAATTTTCCGTTAGCTACCCATTGCCATGAATATGGCGGTGTTCCTTGAGGTTCACAGCCAATTAAAACTTGTGCAGTTGGACAAATCCAACTTACATCACCTACATCTGTCGAACCATTTGTTGCATCCGAAAAGACTAGTGGAGCAACCTGCTCAGAAATCGGCAACGTACCTAAATGCTGAATTTCTTCTTCAGAAAGTGAGTGACCAATTGCGGCTGCACGGTTAATTAAACCTTCCTTAGCTTCCGATGTTAACGTTTCGAAATAACGACTGCCATAAGCTTGTTCCTCATCTGTTAAATCCAGAGAACCATAGGCTGTTAAATTTTCATACATGGCAGAAGTTGTTACATGGTTCGGCAGGAAATTATAACATGCTGAGTCGAATTCTATCATCAATTCTGTCTCAGTCATCAAAGCTGCCACCTGACTTAAGTTTGCCAAGGCATCATATTCTGCTAAAATACCAATCACTGGCTTACCACTTCCTTAAGTTGCAACAAAAGCATGCTCCATATGAGCCACACCTTTTTCAATTGAAAAGCCTTCTTCTAATATACGATAAAAAGGTTGCACCGATTGTTCCACTGCAAAACGCGTCTCAGGAGTTTCCCAAATTTCATCTGCAGCATCTGTAAATTTTTTCGCTTTTGCATCGATCATTGCAAAAATCCTTTGTTTTTCTTCCATCTGACCCTACCCGTTTTTTTAGTTTATTCAAAGATCATTTTCTTCCAAAAATATACTCCCTTAAATTTTAATCTTCTACTATTATACAAGAAAATAATTGAATTACTGCAAAAAAGATTTTTTACGAAGAAAGTTAAGTTATCTAATGACATTTTTGTTATTCTTCAATAGAAAGCTTAAATTCTATTGAAAACTTCTGATTTTTCTGAAAATCATCTTCTTTTCATTGCCATAGTATGTGAAACATCCAGAACAAAGCTCCGAAAATTGTTTACACTTTAATTTCAGCCAAACACTTTTGGATATGGAGAGACACAACTATACTGTTTGGTCCTCTTTTTCTTATTGTTCGGGATGATTTTTGGCGATTTTCGTCCATTTAGCACTGTTTTTGCCGTTTTTTAGTACATAACTCAGCAATATTCAGCGCTTTACACCTTTTTTCACCGATTTTGGTGCAATACTCGGCACTTTGCACCTTTTTCCACTAGTTTTGGTGCAATACTTGGCACTTTGCACCTTTTTCTACCAGTTTTGGTGCAATACTCGGCACTTTGCACCTTTCTTCACCGATTTTGGTGCAATACTCGGCACTTTGCACCTTTTTCTACCAGTTTTGGTGCAATACTCAGCGCTTTGCACCTTTTTCTACCGATTTTGGTGCAATACTCAGCGCTTTGCACCTTTTTATACCAGTTTTGGTGCAATACTCGGCACTTTGCACCTTTTTCCACTAGTTTTGGTGCAATACTTGGCACTTTGCACCTTTTTCTACCAGTTTTGGTGCAATACTCAGCGCTTTGCACCTTTTTTCACCGATTTTGGTGCAATACTCGGCACTTTGCACCTTTTTCCACTAGTTTTGGTGCAATACTCGGCACTTTGCACCTTTTTCCACTAGTTTTGGTGCAATACTTGGCACTTTGCACCTTTTTCTACCAGTTTTGGTGCAATACTATGAACTTTATCCCTTTGAAAACTTATACTAAAAAAAAGAGACAGCCCGCTAAAAATCCAGCGTTCTATCTCTTTAAAAAGTTTATTAATCAATTTTGTCAACTTGTTCGAAATCTAGTTCAGTACTTGTTTCACGACCAAACATATCGATATTTACTTTCAGTTTTTCTTTCTCACCGTCTACTTCAGTCACTTGGCCTTCAAGACCAGAAAAAGCACCTTCGATGATTTTAACTGTTTCACCAACTTCTACTTTTAATTCTACTGTACGAGTACTCATACCTAGTGAACGTAAAATAGAGTTGATTTCATCTTGTAATAGTGGTGCTGGTTTGCTTCCTGCACCATGAGAACCGACAAATCCAGTTACTCCAGGAGTATTACGAACAACATACCAAGACTCATCTGTCATTGTCATTTCCACTAATACATAACCTGGGAATGTTTTATGCACGATTTCTTTTTCTTTCCCATTTTTTACTTCTGTTTCTGTCTCTTCTGGTACAACAACACGGAAAATAAAATCACCCATTCCCATGCTTTGAGCACGAGATTCAATATTTGCTTTTACACGATTTTCATAGCCAGAATACGTATGTAGGACATACCAACTTTTTTCAAAAGACTCCATTCTTTTGTCTCCTCTATTCATTAAATTGAATCTCTTCATTCAAGGCGAGATTCGGCCTTTTTTTTACATTTTAAGAATAATAAAAAAACCTCAGTCTGCCCGAAGTTTTTTCCACAAGGTTATTATAGCACCATTTAGGTGATTTCGCTAGTCCGAGATTTAGAGCTTATTTTAAAATCCAGTTAAATACAGTTTGAATTCCTGTATCCATCAAATAAAATAAAGCTGCAAAAATCAATGACGTTTCAATAACAACGATAACATCACGACGCAATTGTTTGCCACTCGGCCAAGTTACTTTTTTCATTTCATCTTTTACACTTGCGATAAATTTCATGGGAGATCCTCCTTTAAGAGTCGTTCATTCATTCAGAGTGAGACTTTTATTTAGTCTCTCTATGTAATGTATATTGATTACAGTATTTACAGAATTTATTTATTTCTAAACGTTCGCCTTTTTTTCCTTCGCTCACTGATTTTGAGTAGTTACGTGAACCACACACAGAACAAGCCAAAGCAGCTTTTTTAACAGCCATTTCTTTGCCCCCTGATGGAATCTAGATTCCATTTATTTCATATGAAGTTACGTTACCATGATTTTAGAAACCTGTCAATTCCCTAGTCAGTTTTACGATATTTTATGTTATTATAGAATTACCGAAATAAATATTAAATTTTATACATTTGGGGGAGTAAATATATGTTACTAAAAACCATGGTTTATAAGAAAAAAGATTTAACTACTGTTAAAGAAACAAATACGCTGGAAGAAGCGTTAGCTATTTTAGAAGAATCTGGTTTTCGTTGTGTTCCTATTCTAGATGAATCATCGAAAATATTCCGCGGAAATATCTATAAAATGCATATTTACCGTCATAAATCTAACGGTGGTGATATGACGTTACCTGTAACGCATCTGCTAAAAAATGCCACAAAATTTATTCATGCGAGAGACTCTTTCTTTAATGTCTTCTTTTCAATCAAAGAATTACCCTACATCGCAGTTTTAGATGAAAACAATCAATTTTACGGAATTTTGACTCACAGCTCATTATTAAATATGTTGGCTCAATCTTGGAACATCGATACAGGAAGTTATGTTTTAACGGTTGCTTCTACTGGAAATCAAGGCGATTTAGCGACTATCACTAAAATCATTGCTAAACTTACAAATATTGCCAGCTGTATTACTTTAGATGTCGGTAAAGATGAATTTATTCGTCGGACATTAATTACTTTGCCAAAAGGAACAACCGAAGAATTACGTGACAAAGTGATTGCTCAACTAGAGAACAAACATTATAAAGTCGTTGAAATTGAAGAGTTAAATTAATAAAAAAGAGGCTACAACATAAGCGTAAGTAGAATATCCCAACTTTATTCGTTCAGATATTTTACTCTTAGCTTATGTCGTAGCCTTTTTCTAATAAGTTGCTTCTAATTCTTGAATGTGTTGATAAAAATCTTCGTTAATCGGGATAGCAATTTGATGTTTTTTTGCTATTTGTCGCAAAGTTCCTGAGAATAACATCACTTCAGAATAACGTTTTGCATCTGCATCTTGTTTCATCGAAGGTGTCCCCTCGGCACGCAAAGTATTTAGAACAGGTATCCAGTAGTCTATCTCTGATTCATCTAGTGGAATGTTTTCTGCTTTTGCTACTGCTAATACTTCTTTCATGGCACCCAACATTGCTTCACGACTAGCTCCTTCACTCTGCAAACCACCATAGTCCGTATCAAAAACCAAAGAAGCTTGATTCACTCCACAATTAAACATAAATTTACTCCACATTTTTACATGCATATCCGCAGGTGTTTCATAAGCGATCCCAACACTATCAAAAAAGTCAGTCAACGCTTTTACTCTAGGAGTTGGTGCTTGGTTTTCTTCTCCTACCCGTAAAATCCCCATCGTTTGATAATCAATTTGATTGCCTTCACGAACGGCATCCATGCCTTGCGCCACACAATAAATGACTTTTTCTTTGCCAAAAGCCTCAGCTAAAAGTCGTTCACTGATAATGCCATTTAATAGTGTAAAAATCATTGTATTAGGCCCAACGATTTTTTTTACTGATTCAATGGCCGCATTCAATCCACTATATTTTGTACCAATAATTACCACGTCTACCGGTTCTGATTCTTCCTCTGGTGTCATATAATCAAAATCGCAGGCTTTCCCATTGATATAGATGCCTTCTTTTTTATAACGTTCCATTCGTTCTGAATCTAAAATCACTCGAAAATCTCCTTTGAAATTTTCTTGGATTTTTTGACTGAACATTGCCCCTAAAGCGCCTAAACCAATTAACCGTACCTTTTTAATTTTCATATTGTCTTTGCCCCCTTTTTAGTAGTATACTCAATAATTTACTCTGAGAAAACTATTATTTCTATTGACTTTCTCCCCTAAGAAACCTAAAATGATAGCTGTTGTAAAATGAAGTGTCCATTTTACACTCCGCGGTTCATCAACCATCCCGCGTAATCAAAACTCGGAGAAAGAAGGTATTAAATATGGAAAACAAAAACAATTCGCTACGAACACTGGTAGCAAACGCAATTATCATGGGCTTATATGTTGTTTTAAGTCTGGTACTCCCTTTTTCATCAGGAGCCATTCAATTTAGACTATCAGAAAGCTTAAATCACTTAGTCGTCTTCAATCGTAAGTTAATGTGGGGCGTCATTGGCGGAGTAGTCATCTTCAATTTATTTTTTGGTTTTGGTATTCTCGATGTCGTTTTCGGAGGAGCACAAACACTTTTAGCACTGGCAGCTACAGCTTTCTTGCATGATCGTGTGAAAAATGTGAAAGTTCGTATGGGCTTAAACATCTTGTTCTTTACAGCAAGTATGTTTATGATTGCGATTATGCTGAATATCACGGCAGATCTTCCTTTCTGGCCAACTTATGGAACAACTGCCTTGAGTGAACTAATTATTATGACCATCTCTGCACCAGTTATGTACTATATCGATAGTAAAATTAACTTTGCAGAAAAAGTATAATTGACAAAAATCCCCGAGAAGCCTAACTTCTCGAGGATTTTTTCATTTATTAATATAAAATTTTAGCCGTGGATTTTGTTTATCCCCGTCTCTAAATAATTAACTAGCTTTTAAGTAAACTGCATCGGATTTTTTTCTAACTGTATTATTCTCACTGGAAGTTTTTTTCTGTTGAAACTTACGTTGTTGATTACGTCGTCTTAAAGTATACATAAACATCGAAAAGCTATAACTTACAAATAAAATAGCTTGCAATATAAAAAAGGTTTTTCTAAGAAAATAAAACAGTTCAAATTCTAACACATTCTGTAAAAGAAACTGTATAGCAAATAAAATACTTGATAAGCCAATGAAATGGTAATACTTCATAAAGTTAGCATCCTCCTAAACATAAGAGGATTATAACAGAATCTTATAAGTTTCGTAATTAATTCGCTCATTTGATTGTTATTTTTTAGTTAAACATGTAAATAAAAACTTCCAGTCCTATCGTTCAAAAAAGAAACTTCTTGCAAGAAACCGCTTTGAGACTCCCATGATTAATTTGAGGAGTCTCAAAGTTTTCGGCGTTCAAACATATTATAAAGTAAGTAAAAAATTACTACTTTCTACAATATGTAATTCATCCTTATTACTACCTTGCGATAAGTTTTTTTCACAACTGGACTTCCAATTTTTGTCATTTATTCGTTTTAATTTTATAAACTAGCAGCTGATTTAAAAGAGAGGTAGTAACAGAGACTGGAGGAACACAAGGAGAAAGTTTCTTGTCGTGAGCTAAAGATCTGAGTGAATTACACTGACCTAGTGCGACTAGCACTTAGTCAGCGTTGAACGTCAACAGCCTAAGAGACTCTGACAATAGGCTCGTAGCAATCTCGCACAACAAAAAAATTTTGGAGCTTTGTTCTGGAAGTTTCCAACATGTTACTATTCACAGCAAACTTGATGCTTCACTGTGAGAGAGGCTTGCTTAGGTCAGCCCGGAACCGCTCCAAGCCTGTAGTCTTGGAGCTTTCAAGCTTCTCACGCACAGTAACCAATCAATTGGCAACTGTGCGTTGTTCACATTGAATTCTTGACGTGGCGACAACACAAGCCTCTCTCAACGTTTACGCTGTAGGTTGATTGATAAGCGGTACCTATTGAACTCATTTCTGTCATTATTTTTAATGTACGTAATCACCTATTTAACCTACAGAAATGTTGAAAGCTATCTAGCGTAACGGAACAACGAAAGCTGCGCTGTCACCGTGAAAAGGAGTCAATGTGAATTACTGTCACTTAGCGCAGCGAATAGTGACAGTTTGAAGCTTGACAGACTGGAGACTAAAGGCTCCAGTTGGTCCCACGGTCGACAAAAGCAGACTTCGTTGTGTAGTGTAGCCTATGGATTAAAAAAGTAACTGTGAATAGTAACTCCAACACAATAAAAAAATTATCCTCTGAATGAAAACGCTTGCAATTAATGTGGAAGTATGGTATAAAATAAGTGTAAGGGGTCATAGGAATTCCCAGTAAGGTAGCCGAAGTAGGAGCTACTCAAAAAGAATTGTTGTGAATCTTAGAAAAACCGTAAAGGAAGTGGGAATTTGAGAATCTCCTTACTAATTGAATAAGAATCCGATGAGTTTACACAGACAGAAGTGGACATAAGAACCTTCTAATGTGCATCACACTTAATCTATGAAACAACTGTAGATTTTTGAAAACCTCTCTCATCGGATTCTATTTTTTTGTCCAAATTTTTTTGTTCTTTAAGAACCACGAGTAAACTTCTTTTAATGCGTTTATTTCCATATACTAATGAAAATTTCTTTTTTCGCACTTCAATTCGTTCCATGTTATAATAGCAATCAGTAAAAAAATCGGGAGAATTTTAACAATGAAATTTCATTATCATGTATTGATAAATCAAGCTGCTGGTGGCGGAAATGGTAAAAAAGCCAGCCAGAAAATTATCCATCTTCTTAATAAAAATAACTTTCCCTATACAACTTATTTCACAGAGTATCCTAATCATGAACTAGAGCTTGTTGAAGAATTAGCCGAGGACGTTCTGATTCCTTGGGAAGACGAGAATACAGATACTTATCCACTTTTATTAGTAATTGGTGGTGATGGCACTTTACATCAGATTATTAGCCAACTTAAAAAAATGCAAAAAGAACTGCCTATCGCTTATATACCAGCTGGTTCAGGAAATGATTTTGCCAGAGGAGTCGGTCTGTCTAGAGAGCCAGAAAAAGCTTTTTGGCAAATGTTTAAAACACAAAAACCTCAAGCGATTAACATCTTAACTTATAATGAACAGGTTAGTGAGCAAAAAGGAATTAGTGTTAATAATATCGGTATTGGTTTGGATGCTGCGATAGTCAATCGCGTTAATCAATCCGTCACCAAAGAAAAACTGCGCAAATTTAATTTAGGTTCTTTGTCTTATATTGCCACCGTTTTGTCGGTTTTATTTAAACAAAAAGGATTTCCAATCTTAGTCGAAGCTAATGGAAAAAAATTTAATTATGATAAAGCTTTCTTGTGTACTGCCAATAACCACCCCTATTTTGGTGGTGGCGTAGCAATCGCACCCTCGGCAAATATTGCTCAAAAGAAAATGAATTTCATTGTTGTCGAAAGAATTCCACTTTATAAAATTTTGTGGTTAATCTTATTACTTTTACAAAAAAAACAAGAGAAATCAAAATACTTCCATCAAATTGAAACAAACAAATTACGAATTGTTTCCACCACTGCTCAATTTGCTCAAGCCGATGGTGAGGAATTAGGTGATGGTGCCTACGACATTGTCTATGCCATGGATCAGCAATTATTTTGGTTGTAAATACAAATATCCGAATGATAAAAGAGCTACTTCATTAGAAGGAAGCTACTTTCTATCATTCGGATATTTGTTATTTTCCACTTAATTGAAAATCATAAGGTGATACATTTTCCATCCCAATCATCGGATCTATCAAACTGTTTTTAACCATTTCAACAGTCAAATAATCTGGAAGGTCATTGTTCTCAATGATTTCTTCTGAAAACAAGGAGGTTTGGGTTTCTTCCTCGACTGTTTTTTCGACTTTTTTCTCAGAAATAGCCTCTTGCATGCTATCCGTTGTTTCTGCTTCAAATGCTTCCTCGGCTTCTTCAAACTGATCAATTTTTTCTTTTTGACTGAGAGAAAGCTGATCCACACCTAAGATTCGTTGTTGCAAAGTCGTGTTTCGTAAATTCGATTCTTGTTCTACACACTGTTGATAAGCATTCGGTTCACCAAATAAAATCAGTTTTTCTTTACTTCGTGTGATGGCTGTATAAAGTAAATTCCGTTGTAACATTCGCCGATGATAACTTAACATCGGCATTAAAACCATTCGAAATTCGCTCCCTTGTGCCTTATGAATCGTACAACAATAAGCCAAGGTAATTTGATGCCATTCGCTTCGTTTATAAGTGACTTCATTGGCATCAAATTGAATCACCAATTCATCTTGTTTGTCCTCAGAATCCTTGGCATAAATAATACCAACAATCATCCCCATGTCACCATTAAAAACATTTTCTTCTGGTGAATTGACTAATTGTAGGACTTTATCCCCAATTCGATAGACTTCATCCTTGCCGACAACCTCTTTGTTGGTCCCCATCGGATTCGGATTAAAAATCTCTTGCATCGTTTTGTTTAATTCATTGACCCCACCAGGTCCGCGATACATTGGAGATAACACTTGAATATCTTGGGCGGTAAATCCAGATTCTTTCGCTTTTTGAGCAACCTGCCTTATACCAGCTTGTACGGTTTGTTCATTCCTTGGAATAAAGGAACGGTCGCTTTGTTTTTGTAAAAAATCTTTAGGTAAATGACCATTTTTAATCTCATGAGCCAAGGAAATAATGGTGGAATCATTGCCTTGACGATAAATTTTCGTTAACTCTTGTTTAGGAATTTCCTCAATACTCAATAAATCATGCAAGACTTGTCCTGGACCGACAGAAGGTAGCTGATCTTTATCCCCTACAAAAATAATTTGCATATTTGTAGAAATAGCTTTTAACAAAGTATTGGCTAACCAAGTATCCACCATCGACATTTCATCGACAATTAACAAGCCACCCTCTAATTCTTTGGGTGACATCGCCACACTTTTTTCTCGTCCATTCAAACCAAGTAGACGATGAATTGTACCACTGGGTAAGCCCGTCGTTTCATTCATACGTTTGGCTGCTCGACCCGTGGGAGCGGCTAATAAAATTGGAAAAGTTTCATCAGTATATTTACTCGGATCTAAGTCCACTTCATTTAACTCCGCAAATAATTGGACAATCCCGTTAATAATTGTTGTTTTTCCGGTCCCAGGTCCACCAGTTAAAATAAAAAACGGCGAACGAATAGCTTCACGAATAGCAACTTCTTGAGAGTCTCCATAAAGTATCCCTAATTTTTTTTCAATCTTGCGAATCACTTTATCGACTTGCTTTTCTGGATAATTGATTTCTTTTTTCCGTTGCATCAAACGTTGAATAGAAGTCGCAATTCCCCATTCCGCAAAATATAAACTATTTTCATAAAGATTTGTGCCTTCTTGTTGAATCTTGCCCTCTTCAACCAACTCAATCATCACATCAGCAAGTTGATCTGGACGGATTTCAACTGGACGACTCGTTTCCAATAAATCAATCGTTTGACTCAATAAAATTTTCGCTGGAATAAAAGTATCACCAGAATTAGCTGAATGGGCAAATATCTGATGTAAAATAGCTGCTCTCATTCGTTTGGGGGAAGTGGCTCCAATACCAATTCTTTCAGCAATATCATCGGCTTTTTTTAAGCCAATTCCTTCGATATCTTCAACTAATTGGTAGGGATTTTCTTCAATGATTTCCAAAGCTTCACTCTTGTACATTTGATAAATATCAAATGATAATTTACTTCCAAAACCATAACGTCCCAAACCAACAATAATTTGATCCATGCCGTAATTTAAACGAATGGTTTCTAACATCATTTGTTGTTTTTTTTCAGTTAATGTGGGTATTTGCTTTAAAAGACTTGGATCTTCCAACATCCGATCAATCGCTGATTCTCCCAATAAATCAACAATTTTTTCAGCAGTCTTTTTCCCAATTCCTGGAAATTTTTCACTGGATAAATAATTAATAATTCCATTTTCTGACGTTGGTTGTTCTTTTTGATACGTCTCACAGTTAAACTGCTCGCCATACTTCGCATGACTCCCCATCTGTCCAAAGAACCGATAGCTTTCGCCTTCTTGAATATCACCAAAACTTCCTGTAATTTTCATTTCCTCTTCTTTAAAGTCGGTATTCGTTTCTTGGACCTTAACACTTAAGACCTTATAAAAAGTGCTTGGACTTTGAAAAATAATATGGACCAACTCGCCTGAAACAAATAATTGCTCTGGAAACACACTTCTCCCCCCTTTCCTTGTCTTTTTGTTTTACTCAGTTAAAAAATCAAGACAATTCCATTTGACTAAGTCGTAAGGTAAACTTTTGTCTCTAGTTTCCAAGATCGTTAAACTATTATTGGCTAAGCCCCCCATTGAGCGCAAATCAGCCAATTCTTTTCCTAATAAATATTGAATCGCTGCTGTCATTGAACTTCCATGTCCAACAAACAAAAGCGGTCCATCATGTTTGGAAACCGCTTGTTGAATAGATTTCATCATGCGACGCAACATTATATCCGTCGCCTCTCCTTTAAATTCAGAAGGATCATAGAGATGTAGATGATGTTGACGATTAGTTAAGGCTTGTTCATACAGCTTGTAACTTTCGACAATGCTTTTTCCCTCTAAGTCACCATAACCCATTTCTCGCAAATCCTGATCCAAGAAAATATCTACAGGTCGAGAAAGTTTTTTACTAATCTCTTCCGCCGTCACTCGGGCACGCTTTTGAGTACTAGCATAAATCGCTTGAAAAGGAATTTCCTTTAGATGATTTCCTAATAATTGAATTTCTTTATAACTCCTTGGCAACAAGGGAGAATCTCCGTGCATTCCTTGAAAGCGACCGGCTTCATTCCATTCTGTTTTTCCGTGTCTAGTAAAATAAAGTTTCAATTATTTAACTCCTTTAATCGATTTTATCGTTTTCGTAATGATGTGTTAGCTCTAAATCAGGGAATCCTTGTTGACGTAAAGCTTCATAAGCAATCATCGCTGCCGTATTAGATAAATTTAACGAACGAACATGTTCATCATTCATCGGAATACGCAAACATTTCTCTGCATTTTCTCGCATAAATTCTTCAGGCAAGCCCGTTGTTTCTTTTCCAAAAATAAAATAATGGTCTCGTCCATCTGCAAAATTTTCATCGCTATAGACCTTGTTGGCAAATTTTGAAATCAAATGTAAGGGTTGGTCGCCAATACTTGCTAAAAAATCAGACAAATTTTTATGATAAGTAATATTCACATCGTGCCAATAATCTAGACCTGCACGCTTCAATTGCTTGTCGTCTGTTGAAAATCCTAATGGTTCAATTAAATGTAACGGCGAATTGGTCGCTGCACAAGTACGTGCAATATTCCCAGTATTCGCTGGAATTTGTGGTTCAAATAAGACAATATGGTTCACAAAAAATCCTCTTTTCTCGATGTTTTTTTCCTTTACTATGATAACGCAATTTTCTTTATTTTGCCATCTTCTAATTCTTGAATAATTAATACTCATTGTTACTTTCTTGGTCTTTAAATAAATAAAAAAGTAGATAGCTCATGAAATAAAGCTTTCTACTCACGTTTACAAAAAAAAAAACGTAACTCCTCGGTGTCTAGCACTGCGAGTAGTTACGTTAGTGAAGCTCTCTTCACTAACTTTTATCAGAACAGGATGCTGATAAAAACCAATGAAAAACGACTTGAAATTAATATATCATTCCTATGTGATGATTGCAAGCGTTAAAACTTAAAAAAATCAAAATTTCTTCACATTCTTTTAGCAATCAAAATATCCAAATCAATGGTTATTTGTTTGAGTGGATTTTTTTGGAGTTCTGCTTTTCTTTCTGGTGACACACCCCATTCAAGTGGAGACATCTCTAATAATGAGAGTCGATTTTTTTCGGGAATGTCAAAAACGTAGGTCAAACGCTCTCTTTGAGACTCTGGATAAACCTGTTGGAATTTCTCAATAACTTGTTGATTCGAATAACTTTGTTTGCTTTCATCATCTGGGTAAAAAGCAGCTCGCAATTCTTTTAAATAATTCGCCCCAGGTACTACTTTGATAATTTGTCCCTTCTCTTTTAGAATTCGTTCAAATTCTTGGTAATTTGAAGGAGAAAAGATATTCAAAATCGTTGAAAATGATTCCTCGGAAAAAGGTAAGTTGGTTAAGTCAGCAACGCACCAAAATAAATCAGCTGGTTGATTGGTTGCCAAATAGACACCTTCTTTAGAAATATCAAAACCAATTCCATTTGTTAGAGTTGTTTTTTCAGCAATCGCATTCAAAAAACTTCCCTCTCCACAGCCAACATCTAGCACTTCTTGCTGTTCACAATAACTAGCAAGTTTGTCAATTAAAGGCTGATACATCCCACTTTTAATCATATTGCCACGATGGGCGAACATTTCATTGTCATATTCGGTTTTAATTTGATGATCCAAAAAATACAAAGTACCTTTTTTCGAAAGGTCAAAACGATGATTATTTTGGCATATGATCCCTTTTTCAAGTGCAGTTATCGGTTGATGGCACAAAGGACATTGAAATAAAGCGGCGTTTTCTTTTAGAAATATAGCGCTGCGATCAATTTTTTTTAACATGTGATTCCCTCATCTTTCTTTCACTACTTTAGCATATTCTTATGTTAAAATGCTATATATAAACTGAAAAGGTAGGCTTACAAAAATGATTAAAGAATTTTGTGCAGAAAATTACACACAACTACCCCATGCAATTGCCAATGGAGCGGGCCGAATTGAACTTTGTGATAACTTGGCGGTTGGTGGGACTACTCCAAGTACAGGTGTGATTGAAGAGGCACTGAGTTATGCAGGGGAAAAAGGCATCCCAGTGATGACGATGATTCGTCCTCGTGGTGGAGATTTTATCTATAATGATATCGAATTGCGCATGATGCACACGGATTTAATTGAAGCAAAAAAACTGGGTACAGACGGGGTTGTTTTCGGTTGTTTAACCCCAAATAATTGGTTGGACGAAGACGCCTTAGAGATGTTAATTGATAATGCAGAGGGTTTGCAAATAACTTTCCACATGGCGTTTGATGCAATTCCTAAAGAACGTCAACTCGAAGCGATCGACTGGTTAGCAGAACAGGGCGTGACTAGAATTCTAACCCACGGTGGAACAGCCGAAACACCGATTACTGAAAACCTAGATTATTTAAAAGAGTTAGTGGAATATGCAGGGGATCGAATTGGGATTCTTCCTGGTGGTGGAATTACGCATGAAAATGCTGGGGAAGTTGCTACTGCATTGGATGTAACCGAAGTACATGGAACAAAAATTGTTCCATTAAGCTAACTATTAATTAAAACAAACTATTACTAATGAAAGCGGACAATCTCCAGCCCTTTAACTGCTACTGATTGTCCACTTTTTATTTAAATTTGTAGATATTACACTGCTCATCCTTAAAATACATATTGTTGATAAAAAGCGTTCTTTTTATACTAGAAGTATCAAATAACGCAAGGAGTTTAACGAATGAAAAATTTTGTTTTACTCAATCAATTCTCTGTAGAACGAGTTGCAGGTAGCAAGCAAGAATTTAAAGCTGCGCAATTTATTAAAAAAATAGCGCAAAAATATTGTAAGGACCTTCAAATAGAACCTTTTGAAATTGAATTTCCCGAAGTTGTAAGCGCCACACTAGAGATTACTGAACCAGAAGTCTGTTCTTTTGAAATCACAGGTGTGAGAATGGCGGGAATCACTGATAGTTTAGAAGCTGAATTTTTTTATGGTCCAACGATTCATTCTAAAAAAGATGTCTTAGATTACTTGAGTATCCCATCATTTAATCAAAGTGTGGCGTTTATTATTGCTTTTGCCACAAGAATCATTGAAGCAAAAGTCATACCAATTCCTTCTACTATGCCAAAAGATATGAGAGAAGAATTGGATGAGTATCTTGCTCGCTAAAAATAATATATGCCAAGGAGTTTTTAAAATGACAATTGCCTTTTTGATATTGGAAAATATGTTTATTTAAAGAGGAACAGTTGAGCCATGTGAACCAATTTGTAACCCCAAATAACTTTAATGAGATACAAGAAAAAATGAAATGAATTATTACCAGTTACGAAGAACCAATCACAGGTGTCGCTATCAGTTCCCCTGGTGCAGTCAACGAAAAGGAGCGGGCTACTTTTTTCGATTTTTTTAAAGGTGGCTTACCCTACTGTCTGAATTTCTCCTTTTTTCGAACAGTGGAGCTCCCCACTGACAACTTCCCCTAACAACCCCCTCCCCTCCTCTCACTAAATCAAAACTAAACACAACAAAAAAGGATAGAAAACCTATCAACTAGGTTTTCTATCCTTTATACTTACCCGATAAAATGGATCATAAACATGCGGGCGATATTAAAATAAATCAAGACACTGGTTAAATCACTTAAAGTGGTAATAAAAGGTCCACTGGCTACGGCTGGATCAAAGCCTATTTTATCCATCAACATAGGGATTAAGCTTCCGGCTAAATTGGCTACTGTAATTGCTACCATCATCGCCATTCCAATTACAAAGCCTAAAATTGGATTGCCTTGCCAAACGGCTACAATTCCAAAGATAGTCAGACCGGTAATTGCTCCGGTCACTAAGCCAGTTAAAACTTCTCCGACAACTGTCATAAAGAAACTACTGGCTTTTTTTTCATCACTGACGGCTAGTCGGCGAACGGCTACGGCCAAGGATTGGGTACCCGCATTACCGGCTGTTCCGGTAATCAAAGGAATAAAAATTGCTAAGACGCTGGCTTCGCTCACTAAATCTTCGTAGTGACTGATTAATGTGGCAGTTGCCATTCCTAAAAATAATAAAGTAATCAACCACGGCAAACGTTTTGCCGCTGCTTTAAAGGGATGTTCATCCACTTCGTCAACGTTAACCCCGGCCAAACCAGAGTAGTCACTTACAGCTTCTTCATCGATAACGTCAATGATGTCATCGACGGTTACAATCCCTAATAGTCGGCCTTCATAATCAGTAACCGGCAAAGCTAGGAAATCATAATCACGGAAAGTTTGTGCAATGTCTTCTTGATCATCTTCCACGTGAACCGAAATTACGCGTTCACTCATAATATCTGCAATCATTGTATCATCTGAAGCAACAATCAAATCTCTTAATGAAAGCACACCTACTAGACGTTCTTCATTATCTACAACATAAATATAATAAATCGTTTCTGCGGATTTGGCTTCATTTTTTAAAACATACATTGCCGAGCGAACGGTTTGATTGGCCACAATGGAAACAAATTCTGTCGCCATGATTGATCCCGCCGTGTCGTCTTCATAGTGTAGCATGACACGCAGTTCATCGGCATCTTCTGGATTCATTAAACTCAAATACCGAGCCACTTGTTTTTTATCCAATGTATTCAACAAATCGACCGCATTATCGGTATACATTTCAGACAACATTTCTGCGGCATAACTTGGACGCATTTCTGAAAGATAATCTTTCATAAATTCGTTGTCTTCTTCAATGACATCAAACATATCCCCAAGTTCTTTTGGAGAAAGGTACGTATACAAACGCAATCGTTGTTCTTCGGTTAAAGATTGGTAAAACTGTCCTTGTTCATAGGTATGAATATCTAAAAAAGTTTCTCTAAAATCCTGGAGATTCCCCTCATCCAAGTCCTTTTTTAATTGTTCAAAACATTCTTCTAATTCTAGTGTTTCATCCAATCTTCTCACCCCGCTTCAATTATCTGCTTCATCTCTTTCATATCCTGTGGTAATTCACAAGTTAAATCTAACCATTCTTTCGTAAAAGGATGTCTAAAATGTAGTTGGTAACAATGTAACGCTTGTCTTAATAAAGGTAAATCCATTATTCCCCCATACATATCATCGCCAACCAGTGGACAACCAATTGCTGAAAAATGCACACGAATTTGATGGGTTCGCCCAGTATGTAGTTGAATATCAACTAGCGCTAACTCATCGGTTCGTTTTTCTAACCAATATTCTGTATCCGCCATGCGTCCTTCTGTGGACACCATTCGTTTAATAATCGACGTCATATCACGACCAATTGGTAACTCAATTCGGCCATGTTCTTCAAGTATCCCTACCTCACCAGAAAGCAAGGCTTGATACTTTTTAATCAATGTTTTTTCTCTTAATTGTACATCTAATTTGGCATGGGCAAAACCGTGTTTGGCAAACAACATCAAACCTGACGTGTCTCTATCCAAACGAGTCACCACATGAACAACTTGATTTGCGTAACCTTGTCGTTTGTAATAAGCTTTGACACGATTTGCCATCGTTTTATTAGGATGGTACTGTGCTGGGATTGAAGAAATACCAGCCGGTTTATTGACCACTAATAAATGATCGTCCTCGTACACAATCTCAATCGGTGTTTCATCTAATAATAACGTCTCATGTTCCCCTTCGTCAGGAATCATAATTTTGACAATATCTTGTGCTTTCAATTCATACAATACATTCTGAATAGACTCATTGACAAAAATTTTGCCTCCTTGAAACTTAATTTTTGCCAATAGCCCTTTTGAAATTCCTTGTTCCTTTAAAAAGTACTTCACTTGCTGAGAAGTACTTTTTTGATACTCATAACTAAACTCCATCATTCCTAAACTTCTCCAATAAAGGCATCTCTGACACGGTGCCAAAAGTGCATGTGTCGATAAGACGCAAAATGAATTCTTTCCTCGGCAATTTTATATTCGATGGATTCAATTTCATCCTGTTGAATATTAAATTGATCGATGGTTACTTGATAATCTGCACTTTTTTGCAGTTTAATTTCTAGCCATTCTTCTTTAGCGACAATCACTGGTGAACCTAATGTTCGAAAAACTCGGTTATTCAAAGAAGCTATTTCTGCCAATTGAAAGGCATTGATACTTGGATGGAGAACCGCTCCCCCAACACTTTTATTGTAAGCTGTCGATCCAGTTGGTGTGGAAACAGACAAGCCATCTCCTCTAAAGCGCTCAAAAAGTTCCCCCTTAATCGACACATCCGCCACCATTGTTCGGTTGCCACGTTTAATTGTTGATTCATTTAAAGCTAAAAAATGTTTATCTGGTTTGCCATTACTATACTTAATTCGAACATCTAACAAAGGATAGCTGACACTTTTCCCAGGATCCGAACACAAAGAATTGACTAATTCTTCTAATTCGTAGTCTCGCCAATCTGTGTAAAATCCTAAATGTCCTGTATGGACGCCTAGAAAACGAATTTGATCCAACTTATGATTATACAAATGAAAGGCCGATAACAACGTACCATCGCCACCGATTGAAATTACAATATCCGGTGAATCACGATCAATTTTATGTCCACTTGCTTCTAATAAATGATAGAGTTTTTCTGCCGCCTCCAAGGATTTTGGCACATGACTGTGGATGACCGCAACTTTTAAGTTATTCATTTACTTTCATCCTTCCATTCAACGATTCGTTGGAAATTTGTAGCTATCGAAGCACCCTTCCCATGAGAAAATAAATGTTGTGCTTCTTGAATTTCACCTCTAATTTGAGACATTTCTTCATCCAATTGATAGGCAGCCTCAGCCGCTTTTTTCAAACGGTCACCAATTTCTTGCGGGAAATCTCCCTGATATTTGTAGTTCAACGAATGCTCAATCGTTGCCCAAAAATTCATCGCCAAGGTTCGAATTTGAATCTCAGCCAAAATTTTCTTTTCACCTGAAACCAACTGCACTGGATACTCTATCACTAAATGGTAAGAACGGTAGCCACTGACTTTATTGTTGGTCACATAATCCCGTTCAATAATCACTTTCATATCTTTGCGACTACGTAACAAACGAACCACTTCATGAATATCCTCCACAAATTGGCACATAATTCTGAGTCCAGCAATATCCGACATTTCATTTTCTAAACGCTCAACGGGAATATTCCTTAATTTAGATTTCGCTAAAATGCTCTCTACTGGTTTCACTCGACCAGTAACAAACTCAATCGGTACATGTTGGTTGGTTTCACGAAATTGTTTACGAATTCCTCGTAATTTTACTTTTAGTTCTGCTACTGTTTGCTCATAAGGGGCTAAAAAACTATCCCAATCTTTATCCATCTACAATCCCTCATTTCTTCAGCTAACATTCACTTTTCATTTTAACATAAGTCTACCAAAAGCTTTAGTATTGCTCATTAGTTTTCCTAAAAAGTTGACGAAAAGTGTCCTTTAAGATACAACAGAGTTAATAGAAAGAATGACAACTGTTACTAATTAAATTTAGGTAACTTTACCTAATGATTAAACAAGGAGCTGAAAGTCATGAAACAAGTCGAAATTGAATTTAAAAGCTTATTATCTGCTGAAAAATACCAAGAACTTTGTGAATATTACCAACTAAATGAGGAGGCCTTTCATACTCAAACCAATGTCTACTTTGATACACCCACTCATGATTTACAAACATTAAAATGTGGATTACGCATTCGCCAATATGCAGATTATGGTGAAATCACGCTGAAAACACCTCAAAAGGTTGGACTATTGGAAACGACCGACCCATTGACCTTAGAAGAATGCCAAAATTATATCGCGAGCCAAAGTATCCCAAAAAAAGAAGTTTATCAAGCATTATTAGACTTAGGTGTTGTCCCTGAAAAATTAGCAGTCATCGCTGAATTAACAACTAAAAGAGCCGAATTTCCAATTAATGAAGGTCTGTTGGCATTAGATGAAAGTTGGTATAATCAGCAACATGATTACGAATTAGAATTGGAAGTCAACGACCATCAGAAAGGAAAAATTGCCTTTGAATCCTACCTGAATCAATTCAATATTCCTTATAGTCCAGCAAAAAACAAAATTGTGCGTGCAATTCAAACAAAATAAAAAGGTTTTCATTTTATTTTTTCCCACACTTCTGATAAAGTGTAGGTAGTAAAAAATAATGATGTTTACATAAACACGCATTCTATTTGGAGGAACACCCCGTGATTGAGATTTATTTATTTGTACATCCCTTTAGTACCAAGTGTTACGACCAAGAATTGCGAATCATCGATTTTATTCACGAGCAACCACTTAAAATCGATTTGCAAATTTTACCATTAGTCAATTGGTCGTCTAATCGACAAGCAATGATAGAACACGGTTGGGATAAAAAAGTTTTAACCGCTCGAAATAAATTTAATAACTTCGCCTATCTAGCTGCTTTGGATTATAAAACCATTCAATTACAAGGCAAAAAAGTAGCCCGCAGATTTTTGATTGCGATGCAAACGGCCCTTTTTCATCAAAGAAGAGAATATTCGCCTCAATTAACTGCCGAACTCATCCAAAAAATTGGTGGCGATTTAGCGATATTTAATGAAGATCGCCCATCTGATTTAATCGATGAATTATTCTGGCAAGACCAAAAAATAGCTCGTGAACTTGGCGTGCAACAAAAAACTTCTGCCGTGGTTTATAATTTTTACAAAAAAGAAGAATTCGGTACCCTCCTCCAAGGAGCAGAAGCGTTGGACACAATTAACAGCTTATGCCAAGTAAATTCAGATACTTATATTCAAATTAATAACACTTATTTGAAACAAGCAGGCAAAAAAATATTACATCATACACCGAAACTGACATTATTATAAATAAACAAGCCTCGAATCTCAGCTTTCTTACTGAGACTCGAGGCTTTTTTTTACGTTTATTTTTCTAAAAGACTAGCGGCCGCTTGATCAAGAATTACCGTCAAATTAGGATGCATTCTTAAAATAGACGCTGGGATTGCTTCTTGGATTTCGTAAAAAAAGAGCACTGTCTTTCAACAATGCTCTCAACTAATTATTTTTCTAATTCAGCAACTAAAGCTTCTAGCTCATCTAAACGAGCTTCAAAAGTCTTCATCGCATCTTCAATATAAGTTGCTTGTGTCATATCTACACCAGCTTTTTTCATTACTTCAATCGGATAATCGCTGCTACCAGCTTTTAGGTAATTTAAGTAATGTTCCAACGCTTCAGGTCCTTCATTTAGAATCTTCGCAGACAACGCAGCAGCCGCAGAGAAACCTGTAGAATATTGGAAGACATAATAGTTATAGTAGAAATGAGGAATACGAGACCATTCCAAACGAATTTCTGGATCGTCTGTCAATGCATCACCATAATATTTTTTATTCAATTCTCCATAACTTTCGCTTAGGAATTCACTTGTTAAAGGTGTTCCTTTCGCATCTTCCACATGCATGAAGTGTTCAAATTCCGCAAATTGTGTTTGACGGAAAACAGTTCCTTTGAAGCCATCTAAATAATGATTCAAAACATACGCTCTGACACGAGGATCAGATTCTGTTTCTAATAAGTGTTCCGTTAGAATATTTTCATTAGTAGTTGACGCAATTTCTGCTAGGAAAATAGAGTAATCGCCGTAAACATACTCTTGATTGCTACGAGTAAAGTAGCTGTGAACACTATGACCCATTTCGTGAACCAACGTATACAATTGATCCAAGGTATCATGCCAGTTCATCAAAATGTATGGCAAGGTATCGTAAGCACCAGAAGAATAAGCTCCACTACGTTTCCCTTTGTTTTCTACCACATCAATCCAACGATTGTTGAAGGCTTCTTTAACCACAGTCATATATTCTTCGCCCATTGGTGCCAAAGCTTCAATCGCTTTGTCTACTGCTTGGTCGTAAGTATAGCTGATGGTTGCTTCTCCTAGTAAAGGTGTGTACACATCATACATATGCAATTCGTCCACTTTTAATAGACGTTTGCGCAATTCCATATAACGGTGTAACAATGGCAAGTTTTTATTAACCACATCCACCAACGTATCATAAACACTTTCTGGAATATGGTTATTACTTAACGCTGCTTCACGAGCAGAAGCATATTTACGAACTTTCGCTTTGTAGTTGTGAGATTTCACGTTAGTACTCAACGTTGAAGCAAAAGTATTACGGAATTGCTCATATACACTGTAAAGTCCTTTGAAAGCTGCTTCGCGAACTTCACGATTTGTGCTTTCCATCAATTGTCCATAAACTCCATGAGAAAGTTGGATTTTTTCACCGTTTTCTCCATCAATTGTTGGGAAAACTAAATCCGCATTATTTAAGACCGCAAACGTGCTGCTTGGTGAACCAAAAATTTCACCCGCACCTGCTAATAAAGCTTCTTGTTCTGCTGGCAACACATGGTCACGGTTATCAACAATTTGTTTCACAAAATGACGGTATTCTGCTAATTTTGGTTCTTCGTCAAAATAACCCCAAATCGTTTCATCGCTTAAAGTTAAAACTTCCGGTTCAAACCATGAAATAGCTTCTCCGGCTTGAGCAGCTAAACTGCTAGCACGAGCGTATAATGCTTGGTAAGTCGTATTGGCTGTGTCTTGATCATTTTTTAAATGACTGTAGACATAAATTGTTTCAAATTTACGAGAAAAATCTAAGACGTATTCCAAAGCCGCTAAAAATGCTGCGCCGCCGTCTTTTAGCGTTCCTTTGTAAGAATCCGCTTTCGATAATTCTTCTTGAACTTCTTTGAATGAAACCTCAAAAGCAGCATCGTCAGCAAAGATTTTTGTTAAATCCCATGTAGATGCTTCTGCGACTTCTTCACGTGTTGGTAATTGTTTCGCTTCTGACATAATGTTTCCATTCCTCCTCAAATATCTGATCAAACTTATTTTGAAAACCAATCATTGATTTTCTATGAGATTTTTTGTAGAAATCTCCAATAAAATAAGTGTATCATATTTTAGAAATATTCACATAAAAAAAATCCTATAGATTCTGCTTGTTTTTTAATTCCACCGCTTCTTGATAAACCGCCAGTAAAATATTTTTTTGCGAAACTAACGGATAAGACCAAACAAACGCTCCTTGTTTGAGATATTGTAACCACCCTTTAAAGGAGTCTGTTTTTAAAACGGCAAACCGCAAAAATAACAACCAATCCCCAAAATAAAAATAGAACTCACTAGCTTGATAACACCAGCTAGGCAAGCTTTGAATATTGCCACCCATCGGATAAAGATGTTCTTGAATGAGTAGGATTTTCGATTCTTTTCTGAAGAACTTTTTACGAATCGAAAAGCGATACGCTTCCCATTCCCAAGCAAACAGCGGTTTTTCTTCCATCTGAAAACCCAATAAATTCGTCAAAGAATCTTTGGTTGAGCGCCATTTTTTTACATGAAAAATAACTCCTAGTTGATAATGCTGACGAATCGCATACATCAACCAGATTTCTTGATGATTATGAATATGCCAAAGATGAATTCCTTTTCCCTGATCGTAATAAGTAAAAGCCTTCTGCAACTGACTCCAACGATTTTTCGGAACTAAATTATCTCCAACAATCCACCAAGGGAAATACCGATGCTTCTGATAATTTAAGGTTCGCTCCTCCATCCGCTCCAAAGTCAACGTCGAACACTGCACTTCCACAGCTAAAAAATCAATCAACAAATCCGGTCGCTGCTGTAGGTCTGGCAAGTAAGCTTCCAAAATTCCAGTGCGACTCCACTTTTGAAGGAATTCTTTACTTAACAAGTGCTCCTGCGTTTCCCCCTCGCTAAAACTGTCGCAATGACTATTTGGATAATGGGCAAAATGCGCCTGCCGAATCTTTCCCCTTTTGATTGCCACCGGCTCCTTACAACAAGGACAAATCAACGACTGCTCAAATGGCGTCGGCAACTCACCAATATGCATCTTTTCTCCTAAAATAGTTTCCGCAATAATCATCCTCTTCACCTCTTTCAATTAAATACGTAAAAAAAGGAAGATTTTGTTAAAATAATTCAAGAGATTTTAGTGGGAGTGGTGTCGGATAGGAGCTTGGACTGATTTTTTAGTAGTGGTATTATCCACTGTTTGATTTTTCCTCTTTTTCGAACAGTGGAGCTCGCCACCGTTTGATTTTTCACTTTTTTCGAACAGTGGGACTCGCCACCGTTTGATTTTTCACTTTTTTCGAACAGTGGAACTCGCCACCGTTTGATTTTTTCTCTTTTTCGAACAGTGGAACTCGCCACCGTTCGAGTTTCTCAGTTTTTCGAACAGTGGAACTCGCCACCGTTTGATTTTTCTGCTTTTTCGAACAGTGGGACTCGCCACCGTTCGAGTTTCTCAGTTTTTCGAACAGTGGAGCTATCCACCGTTTGATTTTTTCTCTTTTTCGAACAGTGGAGCTACCCACCTTTTGATTTTTTCTCTTTTTCGAACAGTGGGACTCACCACCGTTTGATTTTTTCTTTTTTTTTAAACAGTGGGACAAATCTCTTCATTTTTTTACTAAATTAATTCAGGATAATCGGATAAATTGAATGGAATCTTCTTATTAATATAGTACGTGTATCTGCTATTCCCCATTTTACCAAAATATTTTTGTAACACATTTCGTAAGCTGTATTTAGAAACCTGATTATCAAAAAACTCCAGCAGTTCTCCTATTGATAAGTTGCTTTCGAAATTGAGTACGCCGTATTCGTGGATGGTTCGCAGAATGGCTTTTTCTTTTGACTCGGAAGCTCCACAATTTCGGCAATTAATCGAGTTGCCCTGCTTCTCGATTTGGAAGCTCTGACAAGCTTCGCAATGAATGCCTTTTTTCAATTGACTATAGGTTGAAGAATCTACGGGTTTGGGTGCATAGGGATTTTCCACTCGATATTTTTGACAAACTTTCAGTACTAACTCACTAGTGTTTCCACGCAGAGGCTGACTTTTAGCCTTAGCCACAATTTTTTTAAGATATAACAAAAATTGGTTCGCCATCAAAATTTGAATCCCACTCACTTCGGATTTGATATCCACCCAATTATCTGGACTGATAAAAACGAGTACGCCATGCACTTGAATAGTGGAGGAGACTTCTCGAATCATGGCTTGCAAATTGATGTGGGCTTTTTTGGTTTGAGCAATGCAGTTGCTGGCGATAACTTTGTCGTCAACTTTACAGCTGCCATTTTCGTAAGTAAAAATGCCCGAATAATTCTTAATTTCAAAAACAATCACTTGATCGATGTCGGTCACTAGCAACAAATCAAACTCACAAGTACCATTAAAATCCACCCACAAATTCTGAATAACCGTCCAATTTTCTGGAATACAACGACGAAGATAATCCAATGCCTGCTGTTCTCCCACCATCCCTCTTTCCAAACGATGAAATTGTTGCTCTCTTTTGCGATCAAACTGTTGGCGACAGGCTATCACTTGCTCAAGTTCATACCTAGAAGGCACTGAATCCAAGTCCCCGGACAATTTCCCATTAAAAAGTTTCATTTTCTTCCCTACTTTCTTTTTTAACTTCTTATATAAATACGCAAAAAAGAGCGACCTCAGTCACTCTTCTCCAAAATATTTTAAATAAAATTTCCGTAAGGCTCAAATACACCTAAAGCTACATACCCTCGACTTCCGTCCTTGCGCAGTTGTTCCCCCCACAAATAAGCTTCGCCAATGGCTAATTGTTGAATCAAAATTTCCTCACCTTTTTTCAACAAAGTGATCGAATCGGCTGTTGTTCTTGGTGCTTTTCGCAAATAAATAGCGGTATCCAAACAAAAGCGAATTCCTTTATCTGCCACTACTACTTTATTATGACCGAAAAAGTAAGCAAGTTCTCCTTTGACCAAGCGATTAAAATCCAGATTTCCCGCATAACCAGTCAGTTTGCCAGCCGAAGTGTATTGATGTAGATGATAATTTTTACTGGCAGTCGGCGTGTAACCCTCATAAAGTCCAGTATTTTTGCCATAAGTCGGCAACCAAATACCATCAAATTTTGCGACGTCCAAATTAAATTTTCCATATAAATGATTGGCAATATAGGCTCCGACTTTTTTAGCTCCCAACTGCTTGAGCTTTTTTCGAAAAGCTTCACAGCCTGCTCGCATATCTGTCATCGACTGTTCTTCCACATCCAACCACCAAAAAGTCGGTTGAAAAACATTCCCTCGTTGGTAAAAATCAATCGCTTCTTGTTCCATCGCCTTTATCGATGTCCCTCGCACCCAAGCATAAACAGCAACTGGAATATTTCGTTTCTGAAATTCACGAATATGCGTCTGAAAATGTTTGTCCACATAATTACTACCATACTGAATCCGCACAATCACGCCTGCTACCTGTCGAGCCAGTTGATCGTAATTTATTTCACTAGGAAGCTGCCACTCACTTATATCAATGATTAATGGTTTAGGAATCATTGTTTTCCTCCTTTTTATCCTCAGTTATATTCAAAAAAAGGCGGTGAACCAAGCCTTTGCCCGTCCACCGTCTCCAATTGATTAAAACAATACGGTTTCGATTGTTTCTACATATTTAGCGCCAGCCGCTTCTTGATAAAGTTGCACGCCATTTTTCTCAAAAATCGCTAATTCCGTCAACTGTTCCATCGCTGAACGCACTTGTCCAGAAGTTAAGTCCTCCGCAGCTACTCGTGGGACAAACTTGTGTTTTTTATCCTCACTATTCGTAAACGTTAAATGTAATTTTTTCATCTTAAATTCCTCCTTCTATTATTAGTTATTGTATTGGTATTCCACAGTTTCAATTACTGATGCTGTTTCGATTGTTTCCGGAGCTAGATTGCTGACGATCTCACCTAATGCCAAAACGTCTGCTTCCCCAACGTTTTCTTTCACATTCGTAAATCCTTGGCGAATCAATTTTTCTTCCCCTTCTTGCGCTAGTTGCACTGTTAACTTCGTTTGTTTGTGTGCTCTCATGTTTGTTTCCTCCTCAATTATTTTTTATAAGCCGTACGTCTTACACTACTAAGAACGAAAACTTTTTAGAAAATGTCACCACTTTTTTGAAAAAAATCAAATTTCTTTTTAAAATAACGACGATAGCGACTGCGACTTTGTCTAGTCAGCTCTTCGTTCAGTAAAGCCATGACCTTCTTTTGATCCTTTTCTGACAACTGCTGATAAAACTGGTGAAAACTCTCCATCGTCTCAACATCAGAAAATTCATTTTTACTTTCTAGCATCGTCAACAAAACTTCATCTTGAACTTCTTCTTTTTCTGGCGCAGGTTTTCGCTTCTGATCAATCACATACCACAACAAATATTTAAAAAGATACCCCACCTGATTTTCAGCTTCAAAAAATCCACGGGAAGGATATTTTTTTGCTCTTAAATAAAATAAAATCCGTAATTCTTGCAAGTAATCTTCAAAATCATTTTGTCCGGGAAAAATACTGCATTTTCTCAAAACTTTATAAAACAATGCTTGATAATCATTCACTAAGTCTGTCAATTCTTGTTCATTCATCTGTTTTTCTTCCTTTGTTCTTCATTCCTCGAGGTAGATATAGTATAGGAATAATCCCATCAAAAGAAAAACTAGCTTAATGCATATTTTTTCACAATAATAGTTATCTTTTAAAGATAAATCATGTATAATCAAACTAGATACAAATGTTCACATAACACTACACAGGAGATGATTAAATGACCGCTGATGAACCATCGAAATCTGTTAAAAAAAGAAAAATCCCTGTTTCAAAAAGAAAATATCGTCCCAATTTAGAAGAGTTACCTGCATTTTCCATGTCCAAAGAAGCCACCCCAATCAACGTTCTCGAGCTCAGTAAAAGTATCCATCTGAGCATCCAAGCTGATTATTATGATGAAATTTATGCGATTATCCCGATAATCGAGTCATTATCAGTCAAAAGTTGCATCATATATAGGGAAACTGCCCAATTAGTGGATGCTGCCCCTGCCTACATTGCCAAAAATCTTTTAAAAACTTTTGAGAACTTTGAGTATGATCAGTATACTCACACCTTTAACGAACTACTCTGCAGTAAGAAACGTATGATTCCAATTGCGATTAAAGATTACAGTCTTTTTCCAACTGGTGGTGTAACAAACAATGATACATTCTGGATTAACCCAGGACGCATCGAAGAACTACATAACCGTCACAGCAAAACCAACATTATCTTAGAAAACTTATTTTGTCTGGAAGTCGATAGAAAAAAATCGGCTATCCAACGTTGCATGGAAAAATCCTTCATTGCTCATGCTATCATAAAAAGAGAACATGACTTTGGCAACACTCGTCCACATATCAGTGTTTTGGAATTTCTGAATGTAAGCTCTTCCATAGAAACTCGCTTTATTCTAAAAAATTTACAATTCCAGCATATTCCTGGTTATCCCAATGAATTTCGGACTCTTTATGACAACTATCAGAAAAATATCTATCAAGAAGCTGGGCGAAAACATCTCCACAAACTTCTTAACATTGAGTTTTAAAAAACAAAATCCTCCGTTTTGTAAAATGGACCCATAGATAAGGACAGTTTGAAAAAACACCTTACCTATAGGTCTGTTTTTGTGTACACTTAAGATAATAAATGACAGGAGGAATGACTAGATGACTGTAAAGTATTTTACACCAGAACAACTTGAAATCTTACTTGCCAATCCAAATGTAGTCACTGCGAGTTCAAAAGCAATTACCTATTCTGTTGATTTTAAAATGAAATTTATTGAAGAATATGAATTGGGAAAATCACCTTCACGTATTTTTGAAGAAGCAGGATTTGATGTTCAAGTACTCGGTACAGAGCGTATCAAAACAGCCACTTTTCGTTGGAAGAAAGCTGTAAAAAATGATGGGACTTTAGGATTACGAGATACTAGAAAAGTAAAGAGCGGACGTCCATTAAAACGAACATTAACTCCTGAAGAACAAATTGCAAAATTAGAAGCAGAAAATCTTTATTTAAAAGGAGAATTAGATTTCATAAAAAAGTTAGAGCTGAGCGAAAAAGGAAATCGAACCAATAAGTTAACAGCAGAACTTACCTTTTCGCTCATCGAAGAACTTTCTAAGAAATCTAGTCGCTCCATCAGTTTATTTTGTCGCTTAGCAGGTGTCTCTCGTAGTGGTTACTATGCCTATAAGAAGCGTAGTTTTAACGTACAGAAACAGCATCGAGAATTGGTACTCAAAAAAACAATTGAACAAGCACTTGCCTTTCGTTCGAAAGACAAAGGCACGCGATCCATTGTGATGACACTCAAAAACACATTTGGAATTATCATGAATCGAAAGTGTGTTCAACGAATCTGTCGTAAGTTTGGGCTACTTTCATCTGTTAGAAAAGCAAATCCTTATCGAAGACTAGCCAAAGCTACGAAAGAGCACAGTGTTGTAGAAAATAAACTTAAACGAGCTTTCAAACCTGGTATAGCAGGAAAAGTTTTACTGACAGATATCACCTACCTTCCCTATGGAAATCAAGCTATGGCTTATTTGTCGACCGTTAAAGATGCACAAACAAATGAAATCTTGGCTTACCAACTTTCAAATAACTTAAAAATAGATTTTGTATTGAACACAATGACACAATTAGTTGAGAAACATGGGCATCGTTTAGATACAGAAGTATTGATTCATTCAGACCAAGGTTCCCACTACACAAGTCCTAAATTTCAAAAATTGGTAAAATCTTTTGGAATTACTCAATCGATGAGCAGACGAGGAAACTGTTGGGATAATGCCCCGCAAGAATCCTTTTTCGGTCATATGAAAGACGAATGTGATTTTGATAATTGTCAATCTTATAAGGAAGTTCAATCCGTAATAGACGATTATATGGATTACTATAATAATGATCGTGGACAATGGAATTTGAAAAAGCTGGCACCGATTGATTACCGGTACCAGCTAATAGCTGCCTAAAAATTATTGGTTTCTTTTTGAAGTGTCCTTGACTTAGGGTCCACTTTATTGTTTGGAGGATTTTTTTATTCTATATAAAATGAATCTACCATTAAAAAAAATCGATCAACCAATGACGATTATGATAGTAATTGTCCTCATATTGACTTTGTTTAGTCAGATTGATACATTTATATCAGCTTTAGCATGCTTTACACCAAGGATTTAAGAGAACAAGGGGGCTTCTTATGGAAAAAATTACATTGATTTTAATTGTCTTTCCCGTCATTTTTATTAGCGCCTTGATTGCGTTAGCATTTTTTTACCACAGCCTTTCAAAATTTAAAATTACACCCACAATTAAATATAGCGTCGTTTTTTTACTTTATATGATTTATGCCTATGTCACACTATCGTTTTCCTATAATTTAATGGGATTCTATAGTTATACCTTTGTCTTGGAAACTATTATTGCTTTCTATTTTTTCCCCAGTTTCGGTAATATTCTCTATCTCACAACACCCGTGTTAACCATGATTTATTATCCACTCGTTGGTAGTTATAACAGCAATGAAGAAATATTCTTTTTAGTTTTAGGTGTCTCCCTTTTCTTTTTCACCTTATTATTAAAAAATTGGGGCCGACTAGTAATGATTTACGAAGTCATTGCCACCTTTATTTTTAAATTTTTTGTTATTGTAGTTTTTTACTTACTATCTAATCAAATGTTTGCCTCTATCATAGACGATGCATTAATTTTAGTCGGTTCACTAATTATCACCGCCGTGCTTTGGAGTTTTTATCGTTTAAAACAAATCGAAGACGACCGTATGCGAAACGTGATTAGTCAGAGCCAAATTGACGCTTTGACAGGAGCTTTCAATTTTCAAAAACTCGGAGCAGATTTGCTCAAGTTTCAAGAAAATAAGCAGTTTTTCTCGTTAGCCATGATTGATCTAGACTACTTCAAAGAATTGAATGATACCTTTGGGCACGCAGAAGGAAACGAAGTACTAAAAGAATTTGCTGAACTGCTAAATGTTATTTTTACCCAACGCAGAGGTAAAGGGAATTTTGCCGTCTACCGTTTTGGTGGAGAAGAATTTTGTGTCATCCTCTTCGATTGCGCAAAAAAAGAAGCCCAGCAAGAATTCAAGCATTTCAAAAAGAACTACATGAAACGTCATCGCCTACTATCAAAAGGCTACACCATCACCTTTTCAGTCGGCATTGAATCCAATAAAATTCACTATTATGATGGCATGAAAACCATGGAGTACGCCGACGCCGCTCTCTACGATGCAAAAAGAGCCGGCAGAAACCAAATTTTTTTATATACCAGTACAAATGCCTATAGATAAAAAAACGATTCCACTCTTCAAAGCAACTTGTCTTGAAGTCGGAATCGTTTTTTAGATTGTGTTTGGTAGGTTATCGGTTACTACTACCTTTATGTTTGTTAAAGGAGGGCGAGTTTCAGGCAGTGGATCTGTCGGGCCACAGTTTGAGTTTCTTCGTTTTTCTAACGCTGGAGGTCTCCACTGTTCGAGTTTCTCCGTTTTTCGAACGCGGGAGGTCTCCACTGTTCGAGTTTTTCCATTTTTCGAACGCGGGAGGTCTGCACTGTTTGAGTTTCTCCGTTTTTCGAACGCTGGAGGTCTCCACCGTTCGAGTTTTCCCGTTTTTCGAACGCGGTATGACTCCACTGTTCGAGTTTTTCCATTTTTCGAACGCTGGAGGTCTCCACTGTTTGAATTTTCCCGTTTTTCGAACGCTGGAGGTCTCCACTGTTTGAATTTTCCCGTTTTTCGAACGCTGGATAGCTCCACTGTTCGAGTTTCTCCGTTTTTCGAACGCTGGAGGATTCCACTGTTTGAGTTTCTTCGTTTTTCGAACGCTGGAGGGCTCCACTGTTTGAGTTTCTCCGTTTTTCGAACGCGGTAGGACTCCACTGTTCGAGTTTCTCCATTTTTCGAACGCTGGAGGGCTCCACTGTTCGAGTTTTTCCATTTTTCGAACGCTGGATAGCTCCACTGTTCGAGTTTCTCCATTTTTCGAACGCTGGAGGTCTCCTCTGTTTGAGTTTTCTCTTTTTTCGAACGCTGGAGGGTTCCTCTGTTCGAGTTTTTCCGTTTTTCGAACGCTGGAGTTTCTCTTAGTCAAATTCCCTACTTCAAGTCCCTCAATCCCAATCAAAATTTTTTCTCCTAGAAAAGGCTTACTTAAATTAACTATTCCAAAGAATAACCGATAAAGAAATGAGTAGCAAAGAGAATTTTTGGGAAAAGGGGTTTGAAAGTGAAAAAAAAGCAGAAAAGTATTAGCGGTATTATTATCATGGCCTTGCTTGTCTTGGCGTTACTACCAATTGGGGTCATGCTGGCGAGTTCATTTATGACAACAACCAATTTATTAAGAGAAAGAAATTTAGATAGTCAAATCAGCGGTACTGAAACGGTGATGACTGAAACAGAAGGTCTTTTAAATAATACGGAATCTCGTTTGAATAATTTAGCGGAAGAGGCGGTATTTCAGGAAGAATTTGATTTAGCAGAAATTCGTCCTGTTTTAAGAACTTCAATGGGTGGAGACACTCATATCACAGCAATCACTTTTGCTACTTTTGATAATCAATTTATCGCAACAAATGATTTGCCGAGTGACTATCGTCCAAGTGAACGTCCTTGGTTCCAAGACGCAGTGGCAGGAAATGGGAAAAGTACTTGGTCGGTCCCTTATCAAGATTTAGTGACAGGGCAGTTTGTCAATACGATTTCTAAGCAAATTTCTAACAACCAAGGGGATTTGGGTGTTCTTAGTATCGATGTCTCTTATGGAAATATTACGAAAATGTTGGAAAGCTTAAATGTTGGACGCACAGGGCATATTTCACTAATCACTAGTGAAGGAATCATCGTGGCAGATACCGATCCCGAGCGTATCGGTGCTGACGGTGGTAGCGAAAGTCCGTTATTCCAAGTCGTTTCAGAAAGCACTGAGCCAGGCTTGTATCTGAGAGACAATTTGCCTGAAGGTGTTGAAAGTTTCTATTTTAATAAAGGAAACCGTGGAGACGACCTAATTTGGGCTTTCTCAACAATTCATACTGGAGAATACACGCCGGAAATTCGTGCGTTGCTGATTTCTTCAATCGCGGTTTCTCTTATTATGCTTCTGATTGTCACCGTGTTTGCTTTTGTTATTAAAAATATTATCCAAGAAATGTTGATGGTCTTGGTAGATCGTTTTGCAGAAATCAAACAAGGGACCTATCGTAAAATTTCTGATAAACAACCAAACACACCAATGATGAAGTTATCTCAGAAAGCTAGAAATTATTTGTATCCTGACGAAAACGGAAATGAAATCCATCGCTTAGCGGCAAGTTACAACGACATGATTGATGGTGTGGAAGTTCTAACTAATAATTCACAACAGCATAGTGAGCGTGTCGCTGAAATGGCTGATTCTTTACTAGAATTAGCGGAACAAACAACTTCAGCAACTAGTGAAGTGACCGATACAATCACAGGTGTTGCCCAAGTCACTGGAACACAAGCGCAGGAAACAGAACACAGTGTGAGACAAATGCAGCAACTATCAGAAGTCATTCAAAAATTAACTTCAAGCGTTATTGCCTTAAATAATCAGTCTCAAGATGCCAATGCTAGCAACCAGCAAAGTATGGAAGTCATGAATGCCGTGAATTCTAGCTGGCAAAAAGAAATGGAACAAATGTCTCAATTAGTTAACGGAATGGATGGGATGAATAAGAGCATCCAAGCAATCACTCAGATTATCAATGTGATTAATGATATCTCGTATCAAACCAACCTATTGGCTCTAAATGCCTCAATCGAAGCCGCTCGTGCCGGTGAATCAGGTAAAGGCTTTGCCGTTGTTGCCTCTGAAATTCGTCAGTTGGCAGAACAAAGTAAAAACTCGACTACAGAAATCGAAACAATCATTGGAACGATTCAAAATCAATCAAAACAAATGGTTGAGCAAACATCACGTTCTTTAGAGGGTGGCGAAAATCAAACCCGTCTAATCAATCAAGCCATCACTTCAGCGCAAGATGTTTTCGAACGTACTACAGCAATGTTTGAGAACATCCAAAGCATCGAAGGTTCTACCGATAATATCGTGAATATTCAAGGTAATGTACTAGGAAATCTAGAAAGCATCTCTGCTTCCACAGAAGAAAATGCTGCAGGAACCCAAGAAGTTTCTGCCAATGCCGAAGAAGTTCTAGCAACCATGGAAGAATTCGCGGGACACGTCGGTGATTTACAAGGAATTGCGGATGAGTTAAAACGAATGATGGCCGCTTTAACAGTTATCAAAGAATAAAATTGAACGTATGACATCTGTGCTTTTAAAGCGGAGGTCATACGTTTTTTGATTTGAGGCTAAAATCTTTAGGGCTGTGAAGGTAGTATATTATCTTGTGTCCTTTTTCGGATTTTCGAACAATAACTCTTGCTTTTGTTCCAGTTTCTCGATTTTTCGAACAATAACTCTTGCTTTTGTTTCAATTTCTCAAATTTTCGAACAATAACTTCGGCTTTTGTTTCAATTTCTCAATTTTTCAAACAATAACTTCGGCTTTTGTTTCAATTTCTCTATTTTTCGAACAATAACTTCGGCTTTTGTTCCATTTTCTCGATTTTTCGAACAATAACTCTTGCTTTTGTTTCAGTTTCTCAAATTTTCGAACAATAACTTCGGCTTTTGTTTCAGTTTCTCAAATTTTCGAACAATAACTTCGGCTTTTGTTTCAGTTTCTCGATTTTTCGAACAATAACTTCGGCTTTTGTTTCAATTTCTCGGATTTTCGAACAATAACTTCGGCTTTTGTTCCAGTTTTCTCGATTTTTCGAACAACAACTTCGGCTTTTGTTTCATTTCCCCCCATTTTCGAATAACCACTCCTCTCTTCACTACTCCCGTTTCTATAATAAAATTCCTCTTCTCGAATTTCATGAATTTTCGTTAAGCTAAATTTGATATTATCAACAGAATCATCTTGGAAAATGTCATTAAAAACAGACAAAAGTTGCTCTTGTTCTAATTGAATCCCAGTAATCGTAGCATCAATATCTTTCGTTGTACGATTCTCCATACCAATCAACGAACCAATCAAAAAACCTCCTTTGATAATAAAATTTTCTCGGTAATCGGATTTACTTAGTCGTTCTAGCACTCTTTCCAACATAAAATATTTTCTAGCTAAATCTGGTACAATATTTCTGTTTTGCGCAAAAGTTCGTAAACGGTCTGTAATTTGTCGACGATTTAATTGTGTCATTTTAACATCTCCAATACTTTGATTAATTCTGTACTTAAATTTAATTTCTTTAAATAACCCGGCAATAAAAATTGTTTTCTTCGTGGGTGTTTTACATAAGCTTTCGCTGCTTGTGTTTTCAATGCCACATCCATTTTATTTCTAGGATTCCAAACATCGCATAGTGTTCTCTCTAAATTATAGACTTTGATGGGATTTCCTTGAGCAGACAACATCTTTTCAATACCTAACTCATAAATTTCCATCGGTTTATAGATTCCCTTGATATGATATTTTGATAAGTCAGGATTTCGATAACCTCTTGGAAAAGTCATGACATAGTATTTAGGAATCAAATCTGTTAAATCATGTAAGACTAAAGCAGATTCTAAAGAGTAGATTCCTCTGGTAAAAACTTGTAGGCGGCTGTAATAAGTATCTTCTAAACGATCCTCTTGTACCAGAATACCTGAAATAGGTGAATACACTTCCCCTGCATCTAACATTCTTTTTAATGTGTTGGGATTAATACCAGCATTTAATGCTTCTTTTCTAGACAAAGTGCCCTTTCTTTTTTCAAGTAGTTGATAAACCTGTTCTTTTTGTTCCATGCTTTTCACCTCGTTTGTAACTACTGTACTACATTTTCTTATTTTTGTAGTATAATAGTTACCAAAGAAACATTTTACTCGTATTTAAGACAAATAAAAAGTGGTAGAAAGTTTGTCGTACTAAGCTTTCTATCACCTGAAAAGTAATAATCTCTTTAAAGACAAAAAAGAAGAGGCAGGGCAAAAAGTCTCTTAAAGTTAAATAACGCATGAAACCTGCTTTTTCAAACGGTGATTTCATGCGTTTTTTTATTTTTTTTATGAAGAAAACTAGGTGATTTTAGGCTTTCTGCCCAGCCTGATTCTCTCATTTCTGGCTTTATATTTTTACCTAATAAAACCTTCTACCTGATATTTCTAGCTTGATTTTTTCAGCTTTAAGATTTCTTTTACTGTAAAATATTCATGATTAAAATATCAATAATGGCGATAATGACTAAGGTTAAAGAGACACTGTAAAAAGGAGTCCATTTACGAATTACTTCATTTTCCTCTTCCGTAACCAGAAGAATGATTGCAATCACACTGACAAAGAAACCTGCTAACAAAGTAAATATACTAACAGTCATTGAGGTTAGATTAATTAAAGTACAAAAAGCAACGACTAACGATAACACTGTTATTGCACTGAAAACAGAAGCAAACTTATTGACGATATCATGAATTTTCACTGGTGCTTTAAAAATAAAATGAATGACTAAATACGTGATTCCCACACTTACGACAACAAACAGTAAGAATGAAATAAATATTTTAAGATAGTCGCCGAACCCTACTTCAAATGTTGAGCTTAAGCCAGGAGAAACCATTCCCAACATACTACCAAATAATATTCCCGCTCGTTTAATCTCTGCAAAGATAATTAATGTTTGAAAGAAAGTAAACAAAAGAAGCGTGACATAACCAAAATAAGTCGTTGCTTGTTCGATGACAAGTGTTGGTTTCTTTAATTTTTCCAAAAAATAACTCAAATAATTTTTCCCAGCAGAAATTGTTTGCTGAACAGTTTCATTCTCCATAATACTCGTCTTATTTTCAGGCGGCACCTCTTGACTAGTTGTATCTTCGTTTGGTATCTCTTGACTAACACTTTTTTCAGGAGTCACCTCTATGTTTTGATCTTGACCACAATTTTCGCAAAAAATCGCGTCCTCTTCCATTTCATGCCCACAATGTACACACTGTTTCATCATTCATCTTCCTCCTTTCAGATATTTGAAAACATTCATTTGAAATAATCAGCTAGGAACTTGTTAACAATTATTACATTTAGTTTACAAGTTAATCGAGTGATTGACAACAAATAGGTACCGTATTGAGACACTTTATATCCATAAACAAAAATCTCTGTTATTCCTAGTGATAGTCTAAAATTTACTTCTCATTCAGATTGTTCTGTTTCAATCGCTGCTGAGTATTTGCTAAAATCTATTTCTACATTGCCGGAATCCCCATCATTACACTTGTTCTCATGACTTAATTCCCTGAGCTAAGTATAAGCAAAAGCAAGACTCTATCATAAAATTTGGATGTACTATCGAAAATCATAATAAGAGACTTAAGCATGAATCTTTAAATGTGAACTATCGATCATCAAACTATTCGAAAGGTCAACAAAACCACCACCGCTATTTCACAGTAGAGTCTCTCACTAATTCAATCAATCATACACTTCCTTCGACAGTTCTGAAATCGTGAGTTAATCCACTGATTCTTTCAAGTCGGCAATAATATAAGGATGTTTGGCACATACAATCGCCACATCATAAAAATAATCCTCTAATTCACCAATCTTTTTATTTTTTACTTTCAAAAATAGTGAAAATTCAAAAAAACCGTTAAACCTCTTTGATACCAAGAAGTCTAGCGGTTTTCACACTTATTTAACTGTCAAACTCAAGATAAATAAAATAGACATACACAATACATCAATTTACCCTACTATAATTCACTTCTGTCTCTATTATCTAGCAGTAATCTAGTTTTAATTACTCAACAAATGTATCTTTTCTTCAAGCTCTGAAATCAGGATTGGAGAAATATTGACATGATAGCGTTCATTTACTTCACTATAAATAGACTCAATTTCAGAATAATTTTTTAAATCATAATTGACATCATCTAATATAGCAAAATAATCTGCTTTTTTTGTAGTGGATAGTAAACTTGCATCCATTCCCAATACCTTAGAATAATTTAAATCATTGGGTGAATTAATCACTCGGATCAATTTATCCTTCTTTTTTCTAGTTGGAATTGAAAAATCAAATATAAATGTAATTCCACTTTTGCCAATAGCAGGATATTTTGTCGAGTACAATATCTTATTTGTATCAAGAATTTTAGAAACCGTTTCATAAGATGCATTCGGTTCATAGTTAGGTCTTAACAAAAACATGTCATTTATCTTAAGAATCGCTTGTAATAGTCTATGTTTTGAAACAGCATAGTTTTCAAAACTTGTTTTTATAAATAGTTCTTTTGAATCCTCGTGAAAATCAATCCCGTAATCATTTGTAATATCCTCTAAAATTATTTTTCTTTTCCAAGTTTTATTATTAATTGAGTAACCTAAACTTTGAAGATTTGCCAAAGTAAATCCATCATCAGTAATAAGTAATTGATTTTTTTCTCGAAGTTCGACATACAAAACAATTTCGTCAAAGTCATTGTCGATGAATGGCGTATCAATTCTCAATATACCATCTTCTAGCTTAGAATAAATCGTATTATCAGAAATCCAATCAATATATTGTTTTTTTAAATCTTGAGTCGATAAATCCATTCTAGACGCCTCCTTCAACTATTTTGTATATTAGTATACTTGCTAAACTTGGAAAATGCATCCATTATATTCTCTACATTTGGAAAATCACTCTTATTTAGTGGATATGCAATACGATCTCTTTTTGGAAACTCTTTACTATAAAAATGAATGTGATCGCCTTTAATTCTCGTTCCATCTGGATTAATATGTCCACTTCCAATATCTAGTCTAACTAATTGATGATGTTTATTAGCAAATCTTAAATTAAGAGTATAACGGTTTATTTCTCTTTGACCTCTATAAATATAAAGTATGTACTCAATACCATCAATACTTCCAATGATTGATTCAGAAATACTTAAAGTACCAAACATAGCAGATATTTTTTCATTTATTTCATCTAATGCAAACAATCTCGATGGATGCTTTAAAGAGTTTATTAATTCTCTGACTTCAATATCTTCTAAATTATCAATATCCATAGCTGCTCCTCTCTCACTGGTGTTGCGTTATCTTATTTTTTCTTTGAAAAAAAAATAACAACTTGGGCCTTGTGCATCGTTATCCACCTTCCTCAAATCACTCTTATTATAGCAATTAGAGAGAAAAAAAGCATTGAAATTACTGCAACACCTCAAACATTCAAGAACATTCGAAATCACATCTACTTAAAGCACCTATCCATCCCAACCTCCGACAATACCCACATACCACTCAACTGTCTGCTTCAATCCCTCATCAAATGATACTTGCGGTCGCCATCCCAACCTCCGAATCTTCTCGCTATCCACACTATACCGAAAATCATGCCCTTTCCGATCTTCGACATAATCAATATTTATCAATGGATAATCCATCAAGTCACACAATGTTTCTACCACATAATTATTCGAATACTCCTCGTCCCCACCGATATTGTATATCGAGCAAACACCGGAAAATGCCTTACAATGGGCAGAAACGATCGGAGAGAACACTTTGCGCCTCATTCAATATCTATTAGACACCTATCAGGTTGAGCGCAAGGCACTCTCGTCTATTTTTTCTTTAAAAAATAGTTCCCGCCGTTATACCAAGTACGAAATCGAAAGAGCGTGCAAGGAAATCTTGAATGTCACTCAGCGACCGACGGTCAAATTAGTTCAAAATCAACTGAAAGCAAATAAGAAAAAAGATGCCGAGAAAGCACTGGAAAAACCATCCAAGTCTCAGGATGATTTCGGATTTACACGCGGCGCAGATTATTGGGGAGGAAAAGGACAATGAACGAACAAACAATAAGCAAAATGATTTCAATGAAATTATCAGGGATGGTAGAAGGATATCAGCACCAAGAGAGTTCGCCGGAGTTCAAAAAAATGAGTTTTGAAGAAAGATTCCAGCTGTTGATCGATCATGAGTACGACAGACGCAAATCGAACACGTTGAAAAGATTGATCAAGAGCGCTAACTTTCAAGATTCACAGGCTTGCATTGAAGACATCGAATACTACGAAGACCGGAAATTAGAGAAGATGCGTATCTTGGAACTGTCCAGCTGCAATTACATTCGCCAAACAAACAACATTATCGTCAAAGGTCCAACTGGAGCTGGAAAAAGCTATATCGCACAAGCTTTCGGCATATCAGCTTGCCGTCAACACCATACTGTGAAGTATGTGCGCCTTCCGGAGTTACTGGATGAACTGATGGTGGAGCAATATCGAAATGACGATTCTTACCGCAAAAGTATTAAAAAACTTTCCAAAGTAGACCTACTGATTCTTGATGAATGGCTTTTAATCGATATTTCGCCAGAGCAGGCAGCGCTCGTTCTTGAAATTGTGGAAATGAGATACAAGCTCAAATCGACTATTTTCTGTTCCCAGATAGATCCGCAAGGATGGCCTCAAAAGCTTGGGAATGGCACTGTAGCTGAAGCAATTATGGATCGAATCGTGCATAACTCGATCCAATTATTGATAGATGGAGAAATATCTATGCGTGAACGACATGGCATCCGCAACTAAATTTCAATGTAAGGAGGTTGAAACGAATATGTGTTATGAAGATGAAACCGAAGATTATTATAAAATGTTAGATAAGCAATCTGAGGAGGACGCTCTTGTTTCTTTTATCGTGGCCCTGATTGAATATTCTACTGAATTGGAAGAACAAGTTGTCGACCTAAGCGCACTGTCAATCAATTATCAGATGAGGAACGTCTTGCGTTCCCTGATTTAGAGGGAGATATTTATCAAGTGTTTGATAATTATTCCGCGTACAGAAAGTACCAAAGTCTCATTGAGGAGCGTATCGAATGGAATAAAAATCACCCTGTTTCCGAGATAATGAAAGGGCTATAGCAGCATCAACCAATACTAACTTTAAATTTTACAGGTAGAAAACATACTTGAAATCACCTAAGAGCCGTTCCTGGATTATATGGAATGGCTCTTAGGTGACCTTAAGGTCAGTATAGTTGGTGTTAAACTCTCTGCACACTTACTGGTAAAGTATATTCACCGATGGTGCATTTTGACCTTATTCACGAAAAGCTGTCCACTTCCTTTATTTAAAGGATTAGGGCAGCTTTTCTCGATTGTTTTTCTCACTGGTAACTTGTCTGGCACTCACTGGTAATATCGGTGTCACTAGGTGGTAATAACTATGTCACTGCTGGTAATTTCCTGTGGCGGATATCATTTGAAGAATTGCCCAATCTACCGGTGTTAACAGCAGATCACTTAGACGACTATCTCCCTTGGTCGAAAACGGTCCAAGAAAAATGTAAATAATAAAAAAGACGACTTCGACTGATTGTATAATAACAATCGGGCTAAAAGTCGTCTAGGTACTCCGCTATTCGGCGCTTACTATTGAAACATAATAAAAAACCTCCATATAATTAAAATGGACCCATAGATAAGGACAGTTTGAAAAAAACACCTTACCTATAGGTCTGTTTTTGTGTACACTTAAAATAATAAATGACAGGAGGAATGACTAGATGACTGTAAAGTATTTTACACCAGAACAACTTGAAATCTTACTTGCCAATCCAAATGTAGTCACTGCGAGTTCAAAAGCAATTACCTATTCTGTTGATTTTAAAATGAAATTTATTGAAGAATATGAATTGGGAAAATCACCTTCACGTATTTTTGAAGAAGCAGGATTTGATGTTCAAGTACTCGGTACAGAGCGTATCAAAACAGCCACTTTTCGTTGGAAGAAAGCTGTAAAAAATGATGGGACTTTAGGATTACGAGATACTAGAAAAGTAAAGAGCGGACGTCCATTAAAACGAACATTAACTACTGAAGAACAAATTGCAAAATTAGAAGCAGAAAATCTTTGTTTTAAAGGGAGAATTAGATTTCATAAAAAAGTTAGAGCTGAGCGAAAAAGGAAATCGAACCAATAAGTTAACAGCAGAACTTACCTTTTCGCTCATCGAAGAACTTTCTAAGAAATCTAGTCGCTCCATCAGTTTATTTTGTCGCTTAGCAGGTGTCTCTCGTAGTGGTTACTATGCCTATAAGAAGCGTAGTCTTAACGTACAGAAACAGCATCGAGAATTGGTACTCAAAAAAACAATTGAACAAGCACTTGCCTTTCGTTCGAAAGACAAAGGCACGCGATCCATTGTGATGACACTCAAAAACACATTTGGAATTATCATGAATCGAAAGTGTGTTCAACGAATCTGTCGTAAGTTTGGGCTACTTTCATCTGTTAGAAAAGCAAATCCTTATCGAAGACTAGCCAAAGCTACGAAAGAGCACAGTATTGTAGAAAATTAACTTAAACGAGCTTTCAAACCTGGTATAGCAGGAAAAGTTTTACTGACAGATATCACCTACCTTCCCTATGGAAATCAAGCTATGGCTTATTTGTCGACCGTTAAAGATGCACAAACAAATGAAATCTTGGCTTACCAACTTTCAAATAACTTAAAAATAGATTTTGTCACTAGTGTTGCATAAAAAATTGTACTGTTCCATGAAACAAAAAAATCCTTTATACTAGTACTCGGATGACTTATCCAAGACCAATAAAAAGGACTAACTCATGGATAAGTATAAAACAAATTCGGCATTTAATAAATGGTTTTCTGCCATAAATGTAGAAAATCTTTCTGTTTCTGCTAAACAATTCATTGTCAATTACAATTCATATCGGAAAAAACTCTCTTTTGAAGCGGTGTTGAAGCTTTTTCTCTACGCAATTAATGAAGAAAAAGAGAGTTTGCGTGACTTGAGTACGTCTCTCATCAACGAATCACTTCAACTAGAAACCGACGTGACCACCATCAGTCATACGCAATTATCACGTGCGTTCAATGCACTTGATTCCAGCGTGTTAGAAGAAATCTTCCAACAGCTTTTAGAAAAAATCCACTCTCAGACAAGACCAACTAAGCGAAATAGTCTGTATCTGATTGATTCCAGTACGTTTTCTCTGAGTCTCAATCGCCACAAATGGGCGACTTTTCGCCAAACAAAATCAGGCGTTAAGTTACACTTAAACTACTGTTATATGAACGATGCCACGATGTATCCCACTGATTTTACCTTAACCAATGCCCGTGAACATGATGTCAATCAACTGCCCTTGCTGGTGAATAAACCTGAAGCGACCTACGTGTTTGATCGTGGCTACTTGGACTTTGAAAAGATGGATCAGATGCATGGGGACGGCTACTTCTTCGTTACACGTATCAAAAAGAACACCCATGTTCACTTGATAGAAACACTGGAAACATCACCAGAAAAAGAAATTCTACGAGATGAACTGGTTCGTTTGGGTTCTAAGACTTATCTGACTGCCAATTTCCGACTCGTTACTGTTCAAGATAAAAGTAGACGTGAATTTCAATTTATTACCAATCGAATGGACGTCTCTTCAAAAGAAATCTCTGATATGTATCACGCGCGTTGGCAAATTGAATTGTTTTTCAAACATATCAAACAACACATGACCAGTAAAACGTTTTTTTCTCAAAGTGAACAGGGCGTGCATAATCAGTTGATTTTAACCATGATTTCCGCACTGTTAACCTTTCTTATTAAAGTAGAAACCAACACAAAACAATCTGTGTTTCAAATCAAACGATTCTTTCGTTATTTACTGTTTCTTCCGTTTGAGTGTTGGTTAGAGAAGTTGATTCCAACATGAGAACAAGAAAATGGCGTGTCACTTTTGGTTTTCAGCTAAATAACAGGTAAAAAATTTTCTGGAAAAAGTCATCCTCTGCGTCAGCACAGTTTTTTTGGCTTATTTCCAGAGAAAGTAGTTTTCAGAATATTCTAAAATACTTTTATGCAACACTAGTGGCAACAATTACGTCTAGATATTTCTCGAGACAATATCACTAACTGGCATATACGCGTAGGACAAGATTTTCTGTCAGTACTAGTGGAACGTTTGCATCAAGAACTGGTGAAGCGAACCATCGCTTACGCAGATGAAACGACCTACCGAGTGCTAGAGAGTCAAAAACAGAACAATTATTACTGGGTGTTCAGTACCTCGAAACAAGAGGAAGATCCAATCGTTCTGTATCATCATAGTGAATCACGAGGAAATGATGTTCCAAAAAAATTTTTGAAGAACTTTCAGGGATATCTCCACTGTGATGGCTATTCTGTTTACGATGGTTTAGCAAATGTCCTCCCTGTTCGCTGCTTGGCGCATGTCCGTAGGAAATTCCACGAAGCATTACCAAAAGAACTTGGAGAAACCATCCATCCAGCTGCCTATGTTTTAGATGCATTCAAAGAATGCTTTAAAAAAGAGAAAGCTTGGAAAGATCTTTTACCAGCGGAGCGATTGGAAAAACGACAGAAAGAATTACGGCCGTTATTCGATCAACTCTATGCTTATGTGGAGACGATTCCTGCCGTTCCTAAATCAAAGTTGGAAAAAGCAATTGAATACATGTGCAAACATCGAGAATCGGTGGAACACGTCTTTGAGGATGGGCGCTTAGAATTAACAAACAACCAAAGTGAACGTTTCGTCAAAGAACTGGTCATCGGTCGAAAAAATTACCTATTTTCATCGAGTTTAGCCGGTGCTCAAACTTCAGGTTATATTCTAAGTGTGATGAAAACAGCAGAATGGAACAAGTTAAATCCAACCCGATACCTTCAATACTTAATTTGAAGAATTGCCCAATCTGCCGTTGTTAACAGCGGATCACTTAGACGACTATTTGCCTTGGTCAAAAACGGTCCAAGAAAAATGTAAATAATAAAAAAGACGACTTAGCCTGATTGTATGATAACAATCGGGCTAAAAGTCGTCTAGGTACTCCGCTATTCGGCGCTTACATTACTATAATAATGATCGTGGACAATGGAATTTGAAAAAGCTGGCACCGATTGATTACCGGTACCAGCTAATAGCTGCCTAAAAATTATTGGTTTCTTTTTGAAGTGTCCTTGACTTAGGGTCCACTTTATAATAAAGTCACGAATTAGGCATGATTATTTCGTCATGGCGAAGCCAGTCTTTTTGGAATGTAGTGAGCCAGTGATTCGCTTAAATAGAGCCACTATTTCGGAACAAGAGAGCCACTCTTCTTTTGTATAATTGAGAGGTAGGATTTCCTACAAAATCAATTATATGGAAGGAGTTTTTTTGTATGGATAAATGCAAAGAGATTTTGCGTTATCAACAGGTGAAATTGTCGCAGAGGCAAACGGCAGAAATTTTAGGTATTTCAAGAAACACGGTCGCTAAAGTTTTGAACGCCTCAAAAGCAGCTGGGTTAGAGTGGGAAAACATTCGATCACTGACAGAACGTGAGCTGGAGGAAAAGCTGTTCCCAAAAAGCAAACAAGAAGGCTTTCAAGTCATGCCAAACTATGAAGACTTAGTCGCAGAATTAGCTAAGCCGGGCGTTACAAGAAAGTTACTTTGGGAAGAATATTTAAAGGATTGTCAGCTAACCGGAGGCATTCCCTTCGGTTATACACAATTTTGTCACTACTTTAACCAGTTCATCGAGACGAACAAAGCCACAATGTATTTTAAACACCAACCTGGCCAAAAAATAGAAGTCGATTGGGCCGGACAAACGTTAGTTATCATGGACACTGATTCAAGCGCACTCAAAAAAGGCTATCTATTTGTTGGGACATTACCCTATAGCCAATATAGTTATGTCGAAGTTACTTCAGATATGAAACAAGAGAACTGGATTACCGCTCATGTGAATATGTTTGAATTTTTTGGTGGAGTCACTCCGATGATTATCTGTGATAACTTAAAAACAGGTGTCGTGAAACATCCTCGTCATGGAGAAGTCATTCTAAACACACAGTATCGAGAGTTGTCTGACTACTATAATATAGCTATTCTTCCGGCTAAGCCTCGAAAACCTAAGATGAAAGCAAGTGTAGAAGGCACAGTGGGGAAAGTTTCGACAACTATTTTAGCAAAGTTACGTCATCAAACGTTTAACAGTGTCTATGAAGCAAATCAAGCCGTTCAAGAGTTACTGATTGTCTTTAATGCGTCTCCTTTTCAAAAGAGAGAAGGCTCACGAGAAGAGGTCTTTTTCTCAGAAGAGAAGCCTCACTTGCGGGAATTACCTAGGATTAAATATGAATACGGCAACTGGAAAATAGCTACGGTACAGTACAATTATCATATCGCTGTGGACAAAATGTATTACTCTGTTCCTTACGAATATATCAAACACAAAGTAAATGTTCGCATCACGCATCATCTAATTGAAATCTTTTACAAACAAACACGTATTTGTTCTCATCGTCGTTTGTTAGGACATCCAGGACAGTATGCCACAAATGACGATCATATGCCTAGCAATCACAGACAGGTAACGGAATGGAATGCCCAGCGTTTCATCGACTGGGGTCAAAAAATAGGCGAGAATACGCAGACAGTGATTGAACGTCTTTTAGAAAGCTATCGTGTCGAACAACAAGCCTACAACGGTTGTCGTTCTATCCTAAAACTCTCCGACCAGTACTCTCCTCAGCAGCTGGAAGACGCTTGCCAAACCGCATTATCCCTTATCCACGCACCTCGTTATAAAAATATTAAGCGAATTATTCAAGTAAATCAATCAAAAACTGATGCGGAACAACCTCTACAAACCCATTCGACCCATACGATTTTAAGAGGCAGTAGCTACTATGGAAAGGATGAAGAAAAATGAATCAACACACCTATGAAAAAATGATCGCTATGCGTATGTCAGGAATGGCTAAAGCGTACAAAGACCAATATGAGCAAGAAGAGCTTCTTCAGTGGAGTTTTGATGAACGTTTTTCTCTTTTAATCGATACTGAGTTTGATTATCGTCACAGAAACAAGATTGAACGTCTCACAAAACAAGCACAGTTTTCAGATACACAGGCACGATTGGAAGACATTAAATATTTCAACGATCGTGGGTTAAACCGAGAAGTGTTTCTCCAATTAGCCACAAATAAATATATTCAAGAACCACGAAATATTTTATTGACGGGTGCCACAGGCTCTGGGAAAAGCTATATTGCTTGTGCGTTAGGAAATAATGCCTGTCAGTCAAGCTTTAAAGTTCGCTATATTCGCATGCCAGATCTTTTAACGGAGTTCGCGTTAGCCAAAGTGCAAGGAACTTATAAGAAAGTATTAAAGCAGTATCAAAACTGTGAGTTGCTTATTATTGATGAGTGGCTACTTATTCCGGCAGATACGATTGCCCAACAAGATATTTTAGAGGTCTTAGAAAGACGATATCGGCTACATGCGACGATTTTTTGTTCACAATTCACCAAAGAAGGATGGCATGATCGACTTGGTGGTGGTGCGTTAGCCGATGCGATAATGGATCGTGCATTAGCACGTTCTCAATCAATTACAATGTAAGCGCCGAATACTGGAGTACCTAAAAATAGAAACCATCTTCGATTATACTTTGAGTACAAAGAAAAATCGGAGGTGGTTTCTTTATGAAGGAAAACCGAGAAGTGGTTCAAATCGCTTTAGAAAAACAAGCGTCCAACAAACGAACGACACCTGCAAAAATTGCGGTGAGAATTAAGTCTGACTCACAAGATATTTTTGTGTACAATGGTGCAAGTCAATATCTTGTACAAACCGTCTTGAAAGAGTTGATGTCTCATGTTTCTTGATTACAAACAAGTCAACCATCTGTTCATCGTTTGTGGAAAGACAGACTTACGTAAAGGAATTGATGGACTCGCGTCCATTGTTCAATATGAATACAATTTGGATGTATATGATAATGCCCTTTTTCTTTTTTGTGGTGGTCGACAAGATCGTTTCAAAATGTTGTATTACGACAAAGATGGTTTTCTTCTTTTGTACAAGCGTTTGGATCAAGGAAAATTACGATGGCCAAGGACAAAAAAAGAAGTCCGCTGTCTCACACACCAACAGATTCGCTGGCTATTAGAGGGATTGAGTATTGATCAGCCACGAGCGATTCGTGCAGGAAAACAAGGTGTATTCTAGTCTAAAAAAGAAGATGGGAATTGCAAGAAACGTTGATTTCATGCGATTTACATCTTCTTTTTTTAGTATATTCATGGTATAATAATAACATGAAAAACAAACAGAAAGTGGTGTGTATCGTTGTCAAAACAATCAAATGGAACTGATAAAAATAACGAAACAACCACACAATTAGTCATAATGCTTCAAGAACAAATGACCATCAATCAAGCACAAATTTTAGCCCATCAAAAGCAACTTCAAGTAAACGAAGCACTCACACAAGAAGTGAAATTACTTCGAGAACAAATTGCTTACTTAACCAATAAACTGTATGGAAAATCCAAAGAATCGTTGCCGGAATCATTGCCAGGGCAATTAAGTTTGGAGTTGTTTGGCGAGCCTGTAGTTCCACCTGCCATTCAAGAAGAGGAAATTTCTGTCCAACCACATAAACGGAAAAAAGGAACAAAGGCAAAAAAGTTGAATGACTTCCCAACAAGGGAAGTCCATTGCGAACTAACTGAAGAAGAACGACACTGTCAACAATGCGGAACAACCATGAGCGACATGGGTATAAAAAAAGCCCGCGAAGAAATTGCTTTTCATCAAGCCCGCATTGAGACACTACAATATGTGCAACATAGTTATTGTTGTAAAGTATGTGAACGTGTCGGAGACACTTCCTTGAAAAAAGCACCTGTTCCAAAACCGCTTCTTTCCAATAGTCTAGCCTCTCCGAGTCTTGTCGCAGAAACCATGTTTTTGAAATTTATTCAAAAAGTACCTGCTTATCGCCAAGAAAAGTATTGGCAACAATTACGTCTAGATATTTCTCGAGACAATATCACTAACTGGCATATACGCGTAGGACAAGATTTTCTGTCAGTACTAGTGGAACGTTTGCATCAAGAACTGGTGAAGCGAACCATCGCTTACGCCGATGAAACGACCTACCGAGTGCTAGAGAGTCAAAAACAGAACAATTATTACTGGGTGTTCAGTACCTCGAAACAAGAGGAAGATCCGATCGTTCTGTATCATCATAGTGAATCACGAGGAAATGATGTTCCCAAAAAATTTTTAAAGAACTTTCAGGGGTATCTCCACTGTGATGGTTATTCTGTTTATGATGGTTTAGCAAACGTCCTCCCTGTTCGCTGCTTAGCGCATGTCCGTAGGAAATTTCACGAAGCATTACCAAAAGAACTTGGAGAAACCATCCATCCAGCTGCCTATGTTTTAGATACATTCAAAGAATGCTTTAAAAAAGAGAAAGCTTGGAAAGATCTTTTACCAACGGAGCGATTGGAAAAACGCAGGAAAGAATTACGGCCGTTACTCGATCAACTCTATGCTTATGTGGAGACGATTCCTGCCGTTCCTAAATCGAAGTTGGAAAAAGCGATTGAATATATGTGTAACCATCGAGAATCGGTGGAATATGTCTTTGAGGATGGACGCTTAGAGTTAACAAACAACCAAAGTGAACGTTTCGTCAAAGAACTGGTCATCGGTCGAAAAAATTACCTATTTTCATCGAGTTTAGCGGGTGCCCAAACTTCAGGTTATATTCTAAGTGTGATGAAAACAGCAGAATGGAACGAGTTAAATCCGACTAGATATCTTCAATACTTATTTGAAGAATTACCCAATCTCCCTGTTTTAACACCGGATCACTTAGACGACTATCTTCCCTGGTCGAAAACGGTCCAAGAAAAATGTAAATAATTGAAAAAGACGACTCCGCCTGATTGTATAATAACAATCGGGCTAAAAGTCGTCTAGGTACTCCGCTATTCGGCGCTTACGGATCACTTAGACGACTATTTGCCTTGGTCAAAAACGGTCCAAGAAAAATGTAAATAATAAAAAAGACGACTTAGCCTGATTGTATGATAACAATCGGGCTAAAAGTCGTCTAGGTACTCCGCTATTCGGCGCTTACATTACAATAGACGGGAACCGTTCTATGAGAAGTCGTTAACAACATAAGGTCGGTTCCTTTCTGGGAATCGACCTTATGTTATGTATAAATGGCTCTCTGTTCCGAAACAGTGGCTCTGACCTCCGAAATATGGACGAACCTCCAACTGGCTCACACCTTCCGAACGGGCGGCTCCCATTATCCGAAACGATGGCTCAGTTTCGTCCGAAATAATCAAGGCAATCAAAGCCTTCATCGTGCGCCTTTTATTATACAGAAGTTCATTAGTGGTAAACAGGTTGGCAAACGGTGGTACATTTGGTGGCAATCACTGGTACAAAACTTGGCAAGCTTGGTACGTTTCATTGGCAGTAGCCAAATGTTTCTTCTTCATACTGTATAGAATAGTATTTATTCTTTATGAGTTTAAAACGACTATCGTCTATCATCTTATCATACACATGATTTAAAGTACTTGTCTTGCCAATGTTGCTTCTGCCAGCTAAAGTTATTACATTCATCATTTACCTCCCGAATTATTGGTATAAACAAAAAGGTTCTACCCGTCCACTCTTTATTATTCCGATTTTAATTCGTTTCAAAAATATCTCTCGTACAAAATTTCTCCGCTAAAACTTTCAAGACCTCTTCTAATCGGTTAGGCAGGATTGCATCAGAAATATCTTTAAATTCATCAAAATATGGATATTTATTTTTTTGATTATTCAAATAGACAAGAAAGTGGCTCTCCAACTTCAAACTATATTGGCTCAATAAAACGCAATTTGACTGGCTCAGTAAATCTCGTTTTTTTTCTTTCTATAAACGCCATATGCACAAATATTATAGAACCATCATTTAGAGATATTGTATATATAATCTAAAATTTTCTGATAAGTAACTTCTCTATCAAAAAAAGTTTCTGCTAAAATTCTGTGATTTCTACCAAATTTTTCCCTTAATTTAGGGTTTTCAACAAAGAATGAAATTGCTTTAGCAAAATCCTCTACATTATCATTTTCGACATTAATTCCCACTTCAAAATTTTCGACTAAATTACGATATTCTGAATTTTCTTGAGAGTTTATCACAGGTAAACCTGAAGCAGCATAATCACTATGTTTATTAATAATGCTTTGAGCAGCTCCTTTAGATATTGCATTTATTGCTATATCACATTTTGTCAGTGTTGAAACCATTTCTTCATATGGTAATTTCCCAGTGAAAACTACATCAATATTCTCTTTTTCACTTTCAGAAATAAATTTCTCTTTTAATGGTCCATCCCCCATGATAACAAAACAAAGGTTATATTTATCCTTTAACAATCCTATCGCTTTTATAACAGTTATTAGATCATAACTATGTCCTAGCGTTCCAACATACGCTAAATATACTTTATCTTTGACGAACGATATTGGCGGATTTAATAGTTTTCCTTTATCAAATCTCTTTAAGTTAGTTCCCAAATAAACTGTTAGGCCTTTATTTATCTTATGATTAACTGACATACCTCTATTTTTATACGTATCTGAAACACCAATTATACCATCAGCTTTTTTATAAATCGAGTTTGCTTGAATATCCATTGGTTTAAACAATATATTTCCCAACAGTTTATTTGGAAAAACCATTTTAAATGCCTCTGGCCAAAGGTCTTGTATATCAACAACACACTTAATACCATTTTCATTGGCGTATTCAACACCGGCTTTTGCAACACTAAGAGAAGGAGATGCAATATACATAAAGTCAGGTTTCATAATATTTCTCAAATGCTTTTTTAAATTCTTACCAAGCACGTAGTGACTGTATAGTCGTCTGATAGACACATTTTTTTTATATCCTGGTTCATTTAATAAAGTGACTTTATAGGATAGAGCATGTGTATTAACAGGATCTTTTAGCATTTTTTTTCCATGAGAAAAATTTGAAGTAATCAGAGTTACGTCCATTCCGTGTTGAGTAAAGAGATTGGCGAGATAGTTAAATCTATTGTTTCCACTCTGATCAAAGTTTCCAGCAAAATTTGCAAGTATTAATATATTCATATGCTCACCTCTAAATAATTATCTTTCATTAAATATTAATCAAAATTCCAATTATCAGGGTTTTTGATTGTATCTAACAGTAGTTTGATTGTCTTTTCTTGAATAAAAATAACCACTAAGAACATTATAAAATTGAATACTTGTATTCCTTTAAAAGTAAAAGCATTAACGATAGAAATAATATAAATCAATATTATTACAATACTTTGCATCTTAAATTCAATCATAAAATTACACTTTCTCGAGTAATAAGTACGCAAAAAGCAAAAAAACATATATGACGTAGCAGTTGCAATGCTTGCTCCTATAGTTCCAAAATTTGGTACAAGAATAATGTTAAGTACTATTGCTGGAATGATTGATATAAAACTAACCATTAAATTATAAAAACTTTTACCTGAAAATACTATTCCAAGAGTAGTTGTTTCACTTAACGTATATAATATTGGGGTTAAAGATAATAAAGACGCCACATACTCTGCTTGTTTATAATCGGATGACAAGATTAATACAATATACTTTTTAAAAAAAACTACAAAGAAAAATACGATAGTCATCAATAGCAAAGTAAATCTACTTATAAAGTTAAAATATTTCATTTCTTTTTTTTCCTGGTTCCATCTATATGCTACTGGAACCCAAAAACTTGTAAATGTTGCCTGAATAATAGAAAGGATAGCTGCAATCTTTAATGCTGCTGTATAGATTCCTAATTCATGAAATGTACTATATCCTCTTAAAAAAAAACGTCCCATAGTATTCAAAAGGTTATTTAATGATGCAGCGATTATTATTGGAAACCCAAAATAAAACATCTTTTTTATTAATTGAAAATCAAAATCCGATTTTTTAAAATAAAGTAGCTTCCTATATTTAATAAAAAGGATTAAATCACCTAAAAATTGACCAAATATAGTTGAATATATTACTACTAAAAAGTCTCTTCTACCTATATATAATAAAAATACCGTAAAAACGAATACTGAAAGTTTTATTAAGACCGAGTAGGCAGAATACTCTAGAGCTCTTTCTCCCATTCTTATCGATAAAAGAATAAACCTTTCAAGTACTGTACTGATTATAATACATCCAAATAATACCGATACATTAAAATATCCTTTATCTTCAAATAACAAATATGAAAAATCTTTATGGAAAATTATAAAAAAAACAGTCATTATCAACGAAAGTAATAAGGGTACCACACTCGCATTTTGAAATAATTTTTTCTTATCTTCATGTTTATTGTATTCTCTGGTATAAGCCTGATCCATACCTAAGTAAACGAAGGTAACTACAAAAGATTGAAGCACGGTAAACATACTGGCTCTCCCAAATTCTTCAGGAATGATAAAGTAAGTTGTTACCGGTACCGTAATAAATGAAATTAGTGCCGCTACTAATGGACCTATTGAAAAGCCTAAAAGTTTACTTATTAATTTCTTCACTATTATCCCTCTTTTCCAATAATGAAATACAACTAATGGTTAAACCAGTATAAATTGGCAACCACTTCATCAATAAAATACTACTTGGACTTGAACTCGCTAGTGCGAATATTAATATTCCGACCCCTACGGTTTGACTCACTTTTTTATTCATGGAATTTTTACTTATTGATGTTAGAAATAAATTTATCCAAGAGCAAACATACCCACCAAATATAATAACCCCATAGTTTACTAAAGTTTCTACCCACCAATTATGGATATATAGAAAATTGAATGTTTTATAATATTGGAAATTCGGCAACCAATATTCTAAGTTCCCTGCACCAACTCCCAAATAATTACTATTTTTTAAATAGATCATACCGTTTCTAATTAAATTCATTCTTAATTGATCGGAAGATTTATCGCTTTCTATAAATCTAATTAGGATTCTATCTCCAAGACTTGAAGAAAATACTCCAATAATAACAAGGGATAGGAAAAATGCAGAAAAAATCAAAATTACTAATTTTTCTAACTTACCATCTAGATTTCTTAGTAACCATAGAAATGCTACCCCAAAAATAATTGCTAAAATATTAGCTCGAGAACCTGCTTGAACCATTAATAACAGCGAAGAAAATAACGTTAATATAATTATGCTTTTATACCATATATTCTTTTTATAAATCAAATAAGCAAAAACAAAAGGTAAGGAGATTGATAGGTAGGTACAGAAATCATTTGTGTTTAAAAATGAAGCTACTGGCCATCTATTTATCTTATACATTCCAACATATTCAGTAATAGTAAATAAATAATTTTTAGTAAATACTTCAAACCAACCAATTAAGTTGTTTGCTACAACAGTATAAAAAATTATTTTCAAATAAAACTTAATATCATCTTCATTATTAATTAGCTGCAGGAAAATGAAAACGGAAGAACAATTGATTAACAATATAACACACGATCTGAACCAAAGTAATTTATCAACAGACCAAACAAACGAAAACAAACCAAATATTAACCATATTAAGTATAAAAATACATATCTATTGAGCTTAAATCTATTTTTATTTTTGAAAAAAACACAAAGAAGAACTATCAGATAGATAGCGGCATATATCACTATACTACTAATAAAAAATGGGGTACTTTGTAATGAAGTAAGTATTATTAACAAACACCCTAGTAATCTCATAAAACTATCCACCTTATTTTATTCGTTATCAAGTGAATAAACAGCCAAATTATTCACTTGATAGCTTCATGATTAAAAGTATTAATTAAAATTTATTTTAAATAAATAGAATTCAATTCATTAATTATTGACTCTTTGGAAAAATATTGCTTAGCTTTTTTACTAATTTTTTTTGCATCGTATTCCTTATCCATACATTCCAACATTTTTAGTGATAATTCGTTCTGCTCAGAAAATATCATCCCATTCTCATCATTAATAAAACTTCTTAATGGATGATTATTCCTAATAATTGTTGGACGACCCGAAAACCATGATTCAACAACAGGAACACCAAAAGTCTCTATCTCACTTGCAGATATATACACATCAACTTTTTTAAAAAGTGTACTAATTTGCTTTGAATTTAAAAATCCTGTAAATACAACGTTTTTTTCCAGTTTCTCAGATTCGACAAACTCAATTAGATTTCCTTTTTCTTCTCCTTCCCCAACTATATACAACATAGTATTAGCATTTATTTTATGCACTTTGGAGAAAGCTTGGAGTACTTCGATATTTCTTTTAACCTTAGCAAGTCTTCCTATTGTTATAAATGAAAAAAATTGATTATTGGGCTCTTGAATTGTATATTCACTATCAATTATATTCGGTAAAATTATTAATTTCCTAGAAAAACTAGGAAAATACGATAATATACTTTCTCGTAAATCTTGACTAACAACGATAAATTTACTTGAAACTTTATAAGAATCCTTAAGAATAGATATTTCGCGTAATGTTAATTTTTTATTTTGAACTTTTGTCCAATGCTCCGTACAGATTAATTTAATTCCAGTTTCTTGTAAATACGTTAAAATTTCTCTATTTAAGAGCATCGTTGGATAGTGCATATGGATGGCATCTACTGGACCATGATATTTTCCAATTTTTTTTAATATTTTTTTGAATAGAATAAATCTTACTTTATCATAAAATTTTTTATACAATCCACCAATTGGTAAAAAAACACCATACACCGGTATTTCATTAATGTTTTTTTTATACATCCCAACTTTACGCAATACTTTAATTGATCTGCTATCTAAGAAACCATAAATTATCTCATGATTTCTTTGTTCATGCAAAGCTACTGCTTGGCCAAACTCAAATAAACCAATCAATCCGGTTTTTTCATCAGGAATAGATCTTCCAATTACTAGAATACGCACTTAATTTACCTCTCATTTTCACAAAATTTACTAACCCAAATTTCATCAATCATCATCTTCATAGTATACTTTGGTTTCCAATCTATTAGTGCATATAATGCATCACTACAAATAACATTATTGTAATTTGATTCTCTCTGAGTTACTTCTATCGTACTAGACGATATTTGAGTTTTCGAAGAAATCCTCAGCACCTCCTTTGCAATTTCATGAACAGTCATATAATCATTATTTCCTAAGTTTAAAGTCAAATGTGATCTATCGACAAATATCTCTGGATAAACAAGAATTTTATTAATCAACGTTTTTAAAGCCACTGCTGCATCATGAATATGCAAATAAGAAACCTTAGGGTGCCCAATATCTATTGTAATTGATTTATTATCTAAAACATTCTCAATAAATCTATTAATCATTCTTTGATCGAACTTTTCGCTGACAAGACTTCCTAAACGAATATTAATCAATTTCATATTTTTTTCTTGACATTTTAATTCACATATTTTTTCTAAAGCATATTTAGTCATTCCGTAAAGATTTTCAGGACATACAAAAGTCTCTTCGGTCGGAAAAACATCTCCTTTTTGACTATATACACTTTGAGACGAAATATTAATCATGTAATGGCAATTAGCTTCTTTCATAAAATTAATCATATCTATTGTAAAATCAAAAGCTTTCGCTAATTCTTCTCCGTTGGAAGATCTAGGAAAAGAACAGTTAATCCAAATCCCATTTTCAACTTTAATATTTTTAATCTCTGAATTATCTAGCACTAGTATATTATTAAAACCTAAATACCTCTGACTAACTTGACTTTTTTTTGATGTTAAAGCAATAATCTCAAAATCACTGTAAGAAAATACTTTTAATAATTCATTTCCAAGCATACCATTACTTCCGGTGATAATAATAGTATTTTTTTTAGTCATCGAGATTAACCAGCTTTCCATCAATATCTTGTACATTGAGTCCATCTAAAATAATATTTTCATTATTTATAGACTCTACTGTTAACAATTGATAAATATTATTCATGCTATCTTTTAGCTCTTCAATGGAATCTGCATATCCAAATACTCTTAGACAAATCTGTTTTAACGTTCCTTTTGACGCCAAATGGACAGTTTCACCTTCCTCATGCGCTAAAACAGCGTCGATTACTTTTGGATAATTAAGAATTTCATTTACTCCTTTAATACTTTTAATTTCTTCCTCAGTTTTAATCAGAAATGAAATATTATATCCATATTTATTCCATATCGGACTAATATTCCCCCTATTTTCATTTTGATTTAACATATGTCCTGTAAACGAGTAATCAATTAGCATATCCAATGGATTATAGCCACAAATTTTTTCTTGCAAAATATACTCTAGAGAACCCGTTAATCGATATCCCATATCATATATGATGCACTCATTTTCTTCTACCATACATTGAACGAACATAATACCATCTTTAATTCCTACATGTTCGAACATTTTTTCAATTTTTGGCATAATCTTATTTATATATTCAGGTATGACATAAGAAGAGAAGGTATAACCTACTGGTAATGCAATCGTATCTTCCCCTTGATTCTTTTTAATATGTCTATTTCCAATACCCGTTAAATACACCTGCCCTTTATCAAATAAGAAAAAGACTGTAGCTTCTTCTCCTTCCAAAAATCGTTCAACAAGAACAGTTCTTGAGTCTGAAAATTTCAAAGCTTTACCATATGCATGATTTAACTCTTTTAAGTTTCTACAAATTGAAACCCCTCTTCCACCGCTACTATCAGAAGGTTTTACAAGTAATGGGAATTTGATATTATCAGGCAAATTATTTTTTTCAATTTGTTCGTAAGTCACATTGTACTCTTCAATAACCGGTACATCAAATTTTCTACAGAGTTCTTTATATTTATCCTTATTTATAAACATGTTGAATAATTCTTCCGTTCCATAACAAGGCAACCCTGCAGCTTCACAAATTTTGGCATATGGGATTAAAGCAGAATCTGTATATCCTGTTATAATCCCATTAATTTTTTCACTACGGATTATATCTAAAAGTCCATTTATGTCCGTGGTGCTTACATTATAATGTGTATCCGCAATTTGCTTGGCTGGGGATTGTTCATAAGGATACCAATCAGTAACAACTGTATATATATTCTTTTTCTTTGCTGCTTTAACGATTTGTGTTGATATTTTAGATCCACCCAATATAAGCAATTTTTTCTTCGTTTCCGAATTATTAGTTCTATATTGTGGGAAAAACTTACTATTGCTACAATCCTTTTTTTCAACTAATGATTTATACACAGATTCATCCCACACTTTCTTCCCTATATAAAATTCTAAATCTTCCTCTTTTGAAAATCTTTTCTTAAATAGATATAATGAATTATCTTTGGAGTTCGAAGTACCACCTCCATGATGAATAAATCTCACATGATTCTTTTCCGCCCACAGAGTCCCTGCATATCTTATTAGATAGGCTGGAGATAACCATAAATATTCTGTTAAAGTACCTGATAAATGAGTCTGTAAAATGCCATTATATACAAAATAAAGACCTGCCGCTATAATCGTATTATCATAAAAGATTTCAATTAATAATAAATTATCTTTATAGAGATTTATAAGTTTTTCGAAGTAATTGTCATTAAAGTAATAATAATTATCGGCGGTATTTCTTCCCATAGTTGAAAAGTATACTTTTTTGAATGATTCTAAATTCTCAGGTGACTCAGTCACTTTAAATTCAGCACCTTTCTTTAAAGCTTGTTTTATATTTTTTTTTGCTGATTTTGAAAATTGTTTAGCAAAAGTATCATAATCACTTACTGGCGTACAAATTGTACTTCCACTATGTTCAATAGAATAAACTTTTTCAAAATCTTTATGGTTGGAGATAATTGGATGAAATCTGACAAATTCACTTACAATCTTATTATCTTTTACGAATTTATTCATATAATTAACATAATCTTGTAATAATACTTCTTTACTACCTATAAGTTTAGTTATTAATGGTCCACCATAACCATATGGAGTTGTCATATCAAAATACTTTTCATTTTCTACTGTTTCATTTATTTCACGTAGAATAACGTTGTTTTCAATAGTTCCATTATCAGTATCTACAACAATGTGAACACTCTTTCCATTTTCTACTTCTTCATAAACCTCACCAAATTTTGGATCAAAATAGATATCAGGATACATTGGTTTCACTTCTTCCATTCATTTATTAAATCAATTATTTTACTTAAACTATTTGGTGTATATCTTTGATCACAGACTATTGATAACTCTTTTCTTTTGATACTAGAATTAGCTCCAAATTCCTCTGGCCAATGTATCGGTAAATAAATCTGATTATTGATTAAATATTTTCTAACGTCATCTCTATCTGTATTAGTGAAAATTATTGGAACAAATAATGGAATGACAGTTTTCAGATTATCTGTGTCAAAAGGAAAGAAAAATAATTTGCAAGTTTTCAATTGGTTACAAATATAGACTGCATTTTCTTTTCTAGGATAAGTTATACTTGAAACACTTGTTTTCTTAAGGTAGTTCAAACTATACTCATCTATTTTTAAATTCTTATCTAATCTAATAAGGCTATTACTGAAATCCGCATTTAATTTTAAAAATTCATTTTTATCTTTTAAATTACCATCTAAATACTCTTTTTTTAATTCCATAGCAAAAATTTTACTTTTTACGGCTAAATCACTTTTTTTATGAGTTTTAAATTTAAATTTTCCACTTCCTTTATAAGCAATCCCTCCTGAAGGTATTGCACACCATTTTCTTATTGATGCAACTTGATAATCCCAAAATATAGTAGGTTGATTATCGTTAAATAGAGAGTGCGTTACATCTTGAATTAGGATAGTTCCTTTATTTTTCATCAATTCTAAAAAATTGATAACATTTTTATCAATAGTATGGAAACCAAAATATTCCATATACAAAACTAAATCACATTCTATTGTATTATCAAATTTATATTCAAATTTTTCATTTTCAATAACAACATCATAAAATTCCACTTTAATGTTTTTATCTAAAAACGGTTGTATCATTGAAATACAGCAATATGACGGTACATACGCCACCTTAATTTCTTTTTCAACTGCAATATCTTCAAGTACCTGTGCAATTGCACTTCGACCAGAAAATGTATATTGGTAGTCATCAAAATCCTTATTTAATAGGTATTCATGTATTGATTCTGATTTATCTATTGTGGGATTAGCCATTTCAAAATCACTACCTATTTCATTACTATTTTTAGCCAAAACAGTCATATTTGATTCTTCCTTTACTTTTTTCCAAACATTAAAATTCTTCAATGAATCATCAGTTCTAACTGTAATGTTACTCTGCTTCAATACTTTAGTGAATGTTTTTAATAAAATTTTCATATCATTAAAAAAGGTAACATTATTAACATACTCTAAATCATGTTTTAACTTTTCATTCCAGCTACTCATATTTCTTCCATTAATTTGTGCTAATCCTGTCAATCCAGGTCGTACTAGATGTCTCTTCCGTTCCTCAGTTGAGTAGTATGGTAAATAGAATATGGACAGTGGACGTGGACCAATAAAACTCATTTCTCCTTTTAAAATATTAATTAATTCTGGTAGTTCATCTATGGAACTTTTCCTTAAAAATTTACCGAATTTTGTTAATCTTAAATTGTCAGGTAATAAATCCCCATTTTCATTTCTAAAATCATTCATACTCCTATATTTTATTAAGTAAAATATTTTTTCATTTTTCCCTGGTCTAGGTTGTCTAAAAAATATTGGCGATCCAAGTTTCCATTTTACTAATAAAGAAGTAATTACCAAAAATGGTAATAAAAAAGTTATAGCAATTAATGCAAGAGTAATATCGAATAGTCGCTTACAATACTTTTCGTAAAGTCCCTTATTATATTGTGATTTCATTCTGTTATTATTTTCCATCAACACTCACCATTTTATTCAAAACATTTTTTTATGATTTCAATAACCATATCTTGTTGTTCGACAGTCATTTTATTATCACTTGGTAAACACAACCCTCTATCGAATATATCCATTCCGATATCCAAAGGAAAGTTATCCACACCACTTGTTCCACCACTTAAATATGCATTAGTCTTCGCTCTTCCATCACCTTCACGGTTAATAAATGAGTTCATTCTAAATATAGGTTGCATATGCATTGGTTTCCAAATCGGGCGTCCCTCTATATTGTACTTCAGTAACTCAGCTAATATTTCCTCAGGGCAACTTTTACCTGTTTCCGAAATATATAACGAATCATGTTCAGATCTAACTTGATTAGCCATATATTTCGAGTCTATAATCATACAGGATAACCAATAATTGGGTTCTGAATTATCACCATCGTATGGATTCATTTTAATTGGCAGATCTTTCATACCTTCTTTGTATCGATTATAAATAGCTTTCTTTTGTTGAATATGTTCATCCAAATGTGGTATTTGACCTCTAACAACCCCAGCAATTAAATTACTCATTCTATAATTATAACCAATTTCTTCATGTTGATACCACGAAGCATTCTCACGGGATTGTGTGGACCATTTTTTAACTTTATTTGCTGCATTTTCATCATCAGTTAAAAACATACCTCCTGAAGATCCAGTAATAATTTTATTCCCATTAAAAGAAATTGCATTGAATTCACCAAATGTTCCTGTTTGCTTTCCTTTATATGAAGCTCCTAACGATTCCGCAGCATCTTCAATAATTATTGCATTATTTTTTTTACAAATATTTCGTAATTCATCAATTTTTGCAGGAACACCATATAAGTGTGCTACTATTACCACTCTTACTTCTGGATATATTTCAAAAGCTTTTTCTAAAGCGATCGGGTCCATATTCCATGTATCGTACTCCGTATCAATAAAAACTGGAATTCCACCTTCGTAGACAATCGGATTTACTGTAGCACTAAAAGTCAAATCTGAACAAAATACCATTTCACCTGTTTTAATTTCGGCAAGTTTAACAGCAAGATGAATTGCTGAAGTGCCCGATGAAAGAGCTACACCATGCTTAACACCAGTTTTTTGACAAATTAATTTTTCAACTTCAGTAATATTCTTACCTACTGTCGACATCCAATTTGTATCATAAGCTTCTTTAATATATTTAAATTCCTCTCCATGCATTGTTGGAGAGCTAAGATATAACTTATTTTCTAATTTTCTTAAATCCATATTTTTCTCCTCTTTCACTTAAGATTAAATATAAGGTACAAAAAATCACAGCAGATTATTCTTCATTTTTCGACTATTTTCCAGAGAAATAGTATAAAATATTCAAACATTCGTTTACTTATTAGATCTATTTGCAAATTCAACAATTTCTCTAGCCAAGAAACTCTCATTATCAGGTAAATTATTTACGAATTCCATAATTATATCTAATGAATAACCTTTAATATTCCCTATAAAAATCTTATCATGAACTTGTTCCTCACTACGTTCTTTCTCTAATAGTAACTCTTCATAAAGTTTTTCACCTGGTCTAATCCCTGTTTCAATAATTTGAATATCATCTTCAGAGTAGCCACTTAAACGAATCATATTTTTTGCTAAATCTACAATCCGAACAGGTTCACCCATATCAAGAACAAAAATTTCTCCACCATTGGCTAGAGCACCCGCTTGAATAACTAAACGACTTGCTTCAGGAATTGTCATAAAGAAACGAGTCATTCTAAAATCCGTAACAGTAACTGGTCCACCTTTAGCAATTTGATCTCTAAAGACAGGAATGACACTTCCTCGTGAACCTAAGACGTTTCCAAATCTGACAGCAGAAAAATTAGTACAATTTTCTTCATTTAATGCTGTGACAATCATTTCTGCTATACGTTTCGTTGCGCCCATAACGTTTGGTGGATTATTTGCCTTGTCTGTCGAAACCATTACGAAATGTCCGACATTACTAGCTTTGGCTGCTTCAGCGACATTTTTTGTTCCATAAACATTATTCTTAATTGCCTCTCTAGGGTTGTATTCCATTAAAGGAACATGTTTATGGGCTGCCGCATGATACACAATATCTGGTCGGTATTCTGCCATAATTTCAAATATTCTGCTTCGATCTTGAATATCTGCAATAATTGGAATTATCTCAGTTGCATGTTCTCTATACTTTTCAACTAATTCGCGATTGATTAAATAAATCGAGTTTTCTCCATGTCCCAGTAGCAGTAGTCTCTTAGGATTAAACTTCATTATCTGACGACAGATTTCAGAGCCAATAGAACCTCCTGCTCCTGTAACTAGAATCGTTTTATTCGTTATTTGGTCTTGAATTGCTTCAATATCTAATTTAACTTCATCTCTACCTAACAAATCAACCACATCAATTTGTTTTAACTTTTCAACACTCAATCTACCTGAAGCTAACTCCTCTAACGAAGGCATACTCGTTACCTTGACTTCAATATCTTCTAATAAGCTGAATATTTCACGTAAACGTTTATTAGGTAAAGAAGGAATAGCTATGGTTACCATGTCAATATTATGTGTTTTAATTATATCTGGTAAATCTTGAATTGTTCCCAAAACTTTAACATTAGACAGGTAAATATTTTTTTTATTAGGATCATCATCTACAAAACCTATGACTTGGATTTCTCCATTATTTTTGATGGAATTAAAGGAGTTTAAAATAATTCTTCCTCCTGCTCCCGCTCCAATCAGAATAGTTCTTTTAGCTTCTCTATCTTTAGGTGCTGTATGTTTAATCTTCTGTTCAATTAACAATCTCCACGCTAATCGACTCAAAATAATTAAAAAGCTGGACAGAATATACACGAAAAATACTAACCGTTTACTAAAATGGCCTGTGATGAGTAAAATCATAAGGATACTAGTGATTGCTGTCATTGTAGTTGCTGTTAAAATGGCGATAATTTCATTTAAATTTGTATAGCGATTAATCCGAGTGAATACTTTGAATAGTACACCGAATATAATATATAATCCTAATTCGATTCCCACCAAAACAAACATATAGGAACGATTAATAAAGAGAAATGGATTGATAAACAAATACGCTAGGATACAAGATACAACAATCATCGAAATATCAGTGACTAGTATGATTCCTATTTTCTTTTTTCTTGTTAATTCAAACATTCTGAACATCCCCTAAAACAAACCAAATTTTTTCTTTTTCATTTCTATATAACTCGGATAACTAACTGGATCTCCATTAATCATATCTCTCGTCACTTGTTTCATTAAAGAAGTTTTTTCTGTACCAAATTCTTTTTCAATCAGTTCATACGCTTCTTTTAAATAAAAAGTACGTTTTTTAACTCCATGGGCATCAGAAGCAATCATTTGCACATAATTATGTTTAACCATTTCTTTAGCTGTTTTTTGAATCGCTTTACCAAATACACCAACGATGCTAGGAGCTGTTAGTTGAGCTAAACAATCCATATCCAAAAAAGTTGTCAATAAACTAGGATTTTCTCTGAATTTGGCATTTCTTTCTGGATGAGCAATTACAGGAATCTTGCCCATACTCCTTAGCTCAAACAAAACTTTTTCAGTGTATGCTGGAATGTCCATTGTTGGTAGTTCAATTAAAATATATGTATCATCTAAATCAGTAAATAGAATTTGATCCTGTTTTATCTCTGTTATCAATTCACCGGTTATTCTGACTTCTTGTCCTTCTAAAAGAGTCAAAGCTAGATTTCTTTGATCTAGTTCTTCTTGTAATTGAGAAACCGAATGAATCACAGATTCTTTCGGATTCTCATAGCGACCATTGTTATGATGAGGCGTACATAAGATATGAGTGATTCCTTGACTAATTGCTTTTTCTACCATATCTATACTTTCTTGTAAGGTTTCAGGACCATCATCAAGCCCTGGGAGAATATGACAATGTAAATCAATCATTTATAGACACCCCTTTTTAATTAGAGTAATAGTAATATCCACTATCTTTACTTTGCTCAGCACCGTTGTAAACTACACCTAAAACCTTCGCTTTAACCATTTGTAATAAGTCCTTCGCTTTGGTTACAGCTTCTTTTTTGGTGACATTTTCTCGAACAACCAGTAAAGTTCCATCGGCTTTTGAAGCCATGATTTGTGCATCGGTTACCGCAACTACTGGTGGCATATCAAAAATAATGATATCAAAAAACTTACGGGCTTCCTCAATCACCTTATCCATTCTTGCTGACCCTAATAATTCAGATGGATTCGGTGGTTTTGGACCACTCGTTAAAACTGAAAGATTCGTAATGGTTGTTTCTTGAGCTGCACTTTCAATGCTTAAGCCAGTACTTAAGACAGAGCTTAGTCCCGTTGCGTTTCCTAATTGGAATGTTTGATAGACGGTTGGTTTTCTCATATCTGCATCCACTAATAAGACACGTTGACCTGAAGTTGCAAAAACAACCGCTAAATTAGCAGAAGTTGTCGATTTCCCTTCTCCTGGACCAGATGAAGTAACAACAAATGTTTGCATACGATTATCTACAGATGACGCAAATTGAATATTAGTACGAATTGTTCGATACTGCTCAGATATAGGTGACGAAGGATTAACCAAAGTAATCAAACTTACTGGATGTGTTTTATTGTCTTTCTGTTCTCTTTTAGCCATAATATCCTCCTAAACCTTACTCCGGCTTCGTCTTGATACTACCGGTCTTTCTTCCTTTTTAGTCTTTACTTGTTTTGGTAACTTTTGTGTGGTTGCACTAATTTCTTTTGGTGTCATTTGCGGAACAGTCCCCAAAACGATATAGTCTAAATTATCCGCTACAAAACGACTGTCCTTGACTGTTCGATCCAATAATTGCATTAGAAATGCTAATCCTACACCAACCATTGTTCCTAAAACTAGCCCAATCGCTAGATTCAATTTATTATTCGGTGAAATTGGTCTAGCACTTGGTGTTGCTTCTGATACAATCGTTACTTGATCAACGTTGGTTAAAATTGTTTTCACTGTCTCTTGAAATACTTGTGCTGCTGTATTTGCAATATGAGCAGCATCTGTACCATTATCACTTGTCGCCGAGATAGAAAACATTTGTGAGTTTTGAGACTGTGTTACATTTAAGATACTTTTTATTTCTGAAGGGGTTAAGTCAATGCTATAGTTCTCCTCCAAGCGTTCGTTAACCGCCAATGCTAAAGCATCACCTTCTTTGATAATGTCTTTATAAGTGTTCAGCATTTGTAAATTATAATTAATATCACTTACATTGCCCGGAGTTCCATCTCCACTCGGTAAGGCAACAATTAACTGTGCACGAGCACTATATTGAGGGGTTATCACAAAGAATGTGATCGCTCCAGCAATTCCTAAACCAACAAACATACTAATTAAAATTGTCGTGATATGATTTCTCAAAATATCAAATATTTCTTTTAAACTAATCGTTTCTTCCATTTTTTCTCCACTTTCCATTAAAATTTTCTGTTATTAATTAGATACTTGATTAGCTAACTCCAATAACTCTGCTCTCATTTCTTCGTTACGGACATACGAGATATCATTCACAGCGCTTTGATAGTTGTCGTAGCTAACCTCTGATGATCCATTTGCATATTGCTCGATAGTTTCTCTTAGGCTTTCTATTAACAATATTTGCTCACGTCCATGTCCCACAAATTCTAATACAGAATCTTTCCATTCACCATCTGGAAGATTCTCTATGCGATTTTCTATATCTGTAAAATCAGATTCTTCCACACCTGTTCTGATAGGCTGCCTTTCTTCCTTATCTTGCCAATCATTTTTCGGTTGCTCATAAAGAGCATTTGCCTCTTCTTGGATAGTGATTTTGGTAGCTAAATTGTTAAAGCTTTCTGAAAGAGTCGTTTGTTCTTCTTCTAGCTCTGCTCCGACATTCATCTCATCAATTTCAGTGGCTATTTGATGGACTTCTTCATAAGTCGTTCCTTCTACAATAAATTGCTCATTACCATCTGTGTAGAATTCTTCTAGCGCATCTTTTAGCTCTTCTAATCTCGGTTGCATATCTTGTACAGATACTTCTTCAGTACTCATTATAGTTTGTTGCTCTTGTTGACTTTGTCTACTACGTTGAAAGCCAACAACGCAAACACCTATAGACACTACTGCAATAATTATAACTCCTACTCCTTTTAAAAAGGGGGTCTTCATTTGTTCTCTAACACTCCTTGCTTAATAGTCAAAATTTAACTTATAATAAGTCGTATTCTAATATTACCTTAAAATAGCATTTTTTGGAATACAATTCCACTAATTTACCAAAGGAATCAAGCTATTTTTGAGATTTACCTAATTTGTTATATTTTTTCTTCTATTTATCAAAAAATATTTTTAAAAGGATATTTTTGATATAATTAATCAACTATATTTGGAGGTGTTCTTATGTTTCGTTTTATTCGATTGATAGTAGCTTTATTTGTTTCAGTTATTCTTAGTGTAGGTATTATTCAATTTATCGCCTACCCAGTTTTATTAAACTATCCACGATTTGAAAGTGTTATTGAGCGTTTCGCCTACACAAAAGAAACGTTGATTCTATTTTTATTTCTTAGTTTATGGTTGTTTTATCTTCAACTAGAGTTTAGATATTTCTCGGCCGTTTATCTCTACTTGTTTTATAGCGTCTATATGTTTCTTCTTTTCGTCGTTTTATTTACTAAAGCAGAAGAATATCGTTCCTTTGATTCTAATTTGTGGGGATTTTTAGTCCGTGATAAAGAGATTTTATTGCAAGCAATTTTAAACGTTTTATACTTTATTCCACTAGGTGCACTTTTTTCTATAAAAGCCAACTGGATTGAATTTCCAATTGTCAGTCTTTTAATTATTTTAGGTATTGAGACGATTCAATATGTATTTTATGTAGGAACTTTTTCTTATAGTGATATTATGTTGAATTTTATTGGTTGTAGTATCGGATATTTGACTGCACTAGGGTTAAAGAAATACGTTTTAGATTAAAGCTATCATAGATATTTAGCTATATTTATAGTAATATTAGTTGGTATAAAACTTTTATGGAGGGTTACATATGTCTAAAGTAAGAAAAGCTGTCATACCGGCAGCTGGATTAGGAACACGTTTTTTACCGGCAACAAAAGCAATCGCAAAGGAGATGTTGCCGATTGTAGATAAACCAAGTATCCAATTTATCGTAGAAGAAGCCATTGCATCTGGGATTGAAGATATCTTAGTGATTACTGGTAAGGCTAAACGTCCAATTGAAGATCACTTCGATTCAAATTTTGAGTTAGAATACAATTTGGAAAAATCTGGCAAACATGAACTGTTGGCATTGGTTGAAGAGACCACTGGTATTCGTCTACACTTTATCCGTCAAAAAAGACCAAAAGGCTTAGGTGATGCAGTACTTCAAGCAAAAGCCTTCGTTGGAGACGAACCATTTGTTGTGATGTTAGGCGATGATATCATGGTGGATGAAGTACCATTGACTAAACAATTAATCAATGACTACGAAGCGACAAAAGCATCTACATTAGCAGTAATGCCTATTCCGCATGAAGATACATCTAAATATGGTGTGATTGATCCAATTTCAGAAGTTTCTAAAGGTTTATATGATGTAAAAGCATTTGTAGAAAAACCAAAACCAGAAGTTGCACCAAGTGATTTAGCTATCATTGGTCGTTATCTACTGACACCAGAAATATTTGGTATTTTAGAAAATCAAAAACCTGGTTTAGGTGGAGAAGTTCAATTAACAGATGCAATTGACACTCTTAATAAAACACAAAGAGTTTTCGCCCATGAATTTGTTGGCAAACGTTATGATGTAGGTAATAAACTTGGAATGTTAGAAGCCAATATTGAATATGGGTTGAAGCATCCTGAAATTAAAGATGGATTGAAAGAATATTTGAAAGAGTTAGTTGAAACATTGTAATCAAAAGAAGTCACATGAATTTCTCTGTTCGCAGAAATTCATGTGACTTCTTTAATGTCTCTATAATATATGGGTCTGATGAATCAGAAATGTGTAAGTTTATAAATAAATAGTTGAGCAATTTTTTTCTTCAGAGAAAACGTATCATTTGAAAAACAATTTTTTTATTTTCTTATTTAAACCTATAAATTTATAAACTACTTTATAGGACAACGTAATAGGTTTCATTTTTTTAAAAAAGTAGTCTATATCATCTCTTTTAACAGCTTCTACATAATAGACTGGAGCTTTTTTTGCAATTATCTCTCGCAAATCTTGAACTCTTTTTCTATAAAATGAGTAATTTTTACTTGCTTCGATACGTGTTTTAGGTTTCCATTCTTTCTTTGAATTCTTTTTATATAGTCTATATCCTAATTCTTCTGAGGTATGTGTAAAATGTGACGATTGAGAACGAATCATCATTTCTTCATTTAAGATATCAAGTTTAATCATATCATTTTTTATCCCTTTATTAATTATATCTTGAATTACAGGATTTCTAACTATTAATATATTATTTCCTTTATTATCCGTAGTGTACTCTGGTAACCAAGCATCTCCCAGTGTAACATCTGCTGCTTCATTCATTACATCGTCAGTAAAGTCAGATGCACGAATCTTAAATAACCCTTGTCCCCAATCAGAACCAAATAGATCCTTCATTTCTTTAACAATGGTTACTTCTTGTCCCTCTATTTCTCCAGTAACTTCTATTGCATATGAACTAGCTAAACCATGATCTAATTTTTTTCTGAAATCTATTTTTTTTAATTTCCCAGGTTTAATACCACATTGCCATGCTAAAAAGTCACCAAAAAAAGTGGACTTTTGATGTCCGCAAACTAATCCTAATATAAACACAATTCTCTCATTTATTACAGGATCAATTTTTGACAACAATCGTATACTCATGACAAAACTAGGTAATCCGATAACTGCATATCTACCCGGATTTTTTTTTACTAATTGAAGAACTTCAGAGAGCTCAACAGGATAATACTTTGTTTTTGCTCCGTTTTCAATTTCTTTAATACTTTTTGAAATACTATATTCAAATAATTTTGAGCTATCTTTTGATTCAGTAACATGAATTATCCCATCAACCAATTTTTTTTCGAAAAGTTCCTTTAGTAGCCATGTTCCAAATCCACCTGAACTGGCGTTAGCTCGATAGTCACCTTCCACAACATATCCTGCATAAAGATTTAGATAATATCCTAGTTGGGAATTAAATTTCATTTCTGGAATTTTAGAGAATAACTCCTTAGAAATCAAATCTACATTATTTGTATCAAGAATGTTTTTTAATTCTAATATTTTTTCACTTTCTTCTTTCGAAAATTGTGAGTATTCTTTAGTAGAATAATATTCATATTCACCGTACTTATTTAATCTTATTTTTAAGTTTTCATTTAATACTGGCCAGACACCTGTTCCAAAATTATATTCTCTATCGGAAATCCCTCTTAATAAATCTTCCAAATAAATCACTCATTCCTTTGTTTAAATTTACTTAAATTTATTGAACATTTTTCCTAAAAATACTTTCTTTTCATAATTATTTGCAGAAAAAAGTATATAAACTATTACATATAATAATACATAAATAAAACCAAAGATTACAAATGATTTTATAGAGTTAATTACAATATATTTTTGAATAAACATCAAAAGTGATGTCACTAAAATAAACGGATATGTAACACTAATTGTATTTTTCCAATAGCTTCCCATCTTAAGACCTATCTTATTATGATAATACCAATTCATCAATAAACCATTCGCTAAAAGAATAGAAACTATATATCCGATTGTAGCCCCTATGATTCCAAAATAATTAATTCCCAACACAGTAATTAATATATTAATTACTGCAAATAAGCTATAAACTATCGATCTAAATATATGCTTATTCATAGCACGCTGAATTTCAATACCAATATTCTGAGACAAAGGAATAATGGAAGGCATTACCATTAGAATGACTAGCATATATGCATCAATATTCTCACTTCCAACCCATATGCTTATAAAGTATTGACCGATTACAATAAACCCTCCCAAAATAAAAAGAAGAATTGTCATTTGTATTCTTCCTACTCTAGTCATAAGATTGGTTAAAATATTACTAGTATCTTCTTTTTCGCTGCTAACAATTTCATTAACCTGTGGTACAAAAATTCCAGATAGAGACGTAGAAAGCATGAAGAACATATTTTTAATTTGAATTGATATCGCGAACGTAGCTACAGATTTTGCGCCCATCATTATTCCTAAAATAAAATTAGGCATATTATTGTTAACTAAATCCACAACTTGGTTTAAAAAAATAAAGAACGAAAAAGCACTCAATTGTTTAAGTAAATTAAATGGAAGTTCTTTAAATTCGAATTTCATATTTAATTTTTTAGTACAATATCGTATGTTTAGTATAAGAAAAATTAATGTAACTGCAGTTTGAGTTATACCTATTGATAGCACTCCTGCACCTAATAAAATCATAGGAATAGAGATTACAGGTACTAAGAAAGTTTGTAATATCTGTCTTACTTGTTGAAAAACAAATTTTTCGTTGACTAATATATTTGAATCAAATACAGAAGAAGGAAATGTTAATGCTATATTTATTATCATTATGATCATCAAAAATCTAGTTAAATTTATTTCTCTAGTTGACAGACTTTCGCTAAAAATACCATTAATATTATTAACTAATGCTCCACCAATAATTAGGGCTATAACTCCCATTGAAATAAAAAGCAATAAATACATACCATTTAGTTTCTTTATATCTTTTTTTTGTCCTTTAGACTTAAAATCGAAATAAAACTTAATATAAGCGCTCGAAAATCCCATAGACAACAATGACAAATTCATTATGACCGAATTTGTCATTTGAAATAGACCATAATCTCCTTGACCAATAAACCTTAATAGGAACGGGGTATAAATAAAATTTATTAGGTTTTTACTTATAATATTAAAGTATGACAATATTGCGCCAATTCTTCTTTCAGAATTCATAAGATTTTTCTATCCTTTTCATTTGTTGTTTATAGCCATAAGCGAATTTCTTAAGTATTTAAGTGATTCAGACTTTCTTATTTCAACTAATTTATTCACTTTTTCATAGTTTATACTATTAAATACTACTTCTGAGTCTCTATGCCATCTGTTCTTCAAATCAAAATCCCCTAGTAAAGTGTCTATTCTTGAATTCATTGTAGGTAACTCAGTATTTCTATCGAAAACTTCAAATTCTTTTTCAAAAATAATTGAAAAGACGCATGCATGGAACGAATCAGTAAAGACAGCTTGAGCTTGCGAAAATAAATTAACAAATCCAGATGGATCTTCACACCATAATTCTCTATCAGTTCTATCTGCTAAATTTTTTATTAGACAATTATTTTTTTTAGCATATTCTTCTATATAAAGCTTAGTTTTTTCTGAAGGTTTATCTAAAAAGTATGTTAAAACAAACTTTTTATCAATCTTTAAATTATCTGTGGTGATTTCTAACCAATCTTCTTTACTTAACAATAATGTTGGATCCAAAACAACATCAACATCTTTATTAGTAAGTCTTTTTATTATGTCTTTGCCAGCTTCTTCTCTGACTGAAATGTAATCCAAACTATTCAATCCTTGTTTAAATAGTTCTTGAAAATCTTGATTTACTTCTGAAACTCCAAATGAAGCAGCGTAAGATATTTTAGGCTTATCAGTATATGAAACAAAATCATATGTTGAAAAACGATTAAAGTTATAGTTCCAAACTTGGTCACTTCCAATTACAAATAAATCATATTGATTAAAAAAAGAAAAATCTTTAGTATTTTGATCTATTGAATACTCAGTTTCAACAATATATTTTTTGGTGAAATTCAAGAAGTTCTCTTCTCTTTTTGAATTCAAAAAATTTTCTTCCTGACTTTCTTTTCTTGAACTAGCCGAAAATTTATTCAATATTTTCTTGTAAACTTTTTCAGTTAAAGTCCCCTCAGAAATTGCATTTTGGAATTTTTTCAAAAAACTTAGCTCTTGTTTATAATAGTTTTTAACTGTCACAATTTCATGACCTTCTTTTTTCAAAACCTCTTGGAGAGCATAGTTCTGCAACCTATTACCATAATTGTCATAATCCACGATTGTACTAATTGCTATTTTCATTATTTACTCCTTTAAATCTCGTATATATATAATTGTATAATAATGGGGAAAATCTACTTACTAAAACTTTAAATTTTGTTAATAAACTCTTAATTCTATAGTCTTTGTCAAAGATATAATTGAATATAGCTGGGTCTATTTCATTTTTTAATTTTTTTCTATCACTTTTAGACCAACCAAAACTATATGACAACTGATAATAATGCGCTCCACTTTTTGCAATCTCAGAATTTATAATCTTTTGTTCATACTGATAATTATTAGATAATAAAAGTAAGCTTTTTTTCATTGCATCAATATAAGTCAATCGAACTAAAAACTTTCTTTTTGTAGTTATCTTACTTGTAGCACTATCTTGATGATTAAAATAGAAATAGTCTGAAGTGTCCATTACATACCCACATTCAATTTTTGATATGTAACTTAATGCAAATAATAAATCTTCTGCAAAAAATATTGATTCATCAAAAAAAATCTCATTTTCAATTAGGATCGATTTCAAAAAAACTTTATTCCAAGGAAAACCTGAGACAGCTTCGTCTGTAAATAACAATCTAATTATTTCATCTCGCTGAATAACACCTGTTTTCGATGGTAACATTGTTTTTTCATGTTCTCCAAATGTGCTGTAACCAGTAACTAATAAATCAAATTTATTACTCTGATCATTAAAGTTCTCCAAGTATGTTGGTAGCACATAATCATCGCTATCGATAAATAAAATGTATTTACCGTTCGCCTTCTTAATTCCTGTATTTCTTGCTACTGAGACTCCTGAATTATTTTGATTGATCAATTTAATTCTTTTATCTTTTATAACAAACCCTTTAATAATATCATTAGTTGAATCTTTAGATCCGTCATCAACAACTAAAACTTCAAAATTTTTAAATGTTTGACTAAGTATCGAGGTTAAACATTTAGCTATATAGAGTTCTCCATTATAAACAGGAACAATTATTGAGAACAAACAATTATCAATCATAATTACAAAATCTTCCTTTTAGAAATATTTTTTATTCTGCTATAAATTTCTTTAAAAGAGTTTGCCCCTGCCATACAAAATATCGAAAACTCTGCTCGTAACAACGTATTTTCAAAAAAACCATATATAAGGAAAGCTAGTAACAATATCATCAAATACTTGTTACGATCTTTAATAAAACTTGCTTGTAAGGTTGTGAAATAACTAATATACAGTGCTAGCATAATTACTCCATAAACAATCATAAGTGATAAGTAAGCATTATCTAGAAATTCTAGACTGATGTCATTTGATTGAGATATATTTTTATCCAATTCAGGAATAACTCTTCCCCACAAAGAAAACCCGTAATTATTAAATAAATTTGAAAAATAATACATCCTTCCTGATGTAAGGTTGTTCAAACTACTTGAAATAAAACGGGAGTACGTTCCAAATCTAGCAACTAAAAATGAAACTACACTCATCAAAATAGGAGATAATAGAATAACAGTAGAAACTATTTTATTTGAGAATACGTTGAAATATTTATTTACTATTAACAAAAAGAAAATAATTATCAATGTATATGTTGCTGTTCTGGAACCTGTAACATAAAACATTAGCAATCCCGAAATGGCACTAAATGCTATATGCTTATAGTTTAAAAATTTACTTTTAATTAATAAATACTCTAATATCATTACAAACACATAAGTAGCTAAAGTATTAGGATGACCCATCCCTAATGCATATCTTGTTGACTCGCCTCTCCACATGCTAACATCATTTGTTATTCCAAGCAGAAATAATGCAATGACTATGACTAAATAAAAACTTCTTACACGGAAATCCTTTTTTATAAATTCAAAAAAGTCTAAATGCTGACTAGCCAATACAAAAAGAAAAAAAATCATAAACATAATTTCTTTTGTATAAAAGAAATTAACCACCGTCAATGCAAATAGAAAAAAACTGACAATCCTACGTTTTAAAGATTTATCTAGAAAAATTATCAAAGAAATTAAAAGCAATGCTACCAGTGCTTTTGAACCTTTACTAAATAAAGATATCATTCCGATTCTATTCAATCCCGTACTATCCAAACATATTACCAAAAATAAAAAAAAGAAATAGATAGAAGAAATTATTTCTCCTTTTTTTTTGTCCATATGCTCAAGAGTAACAAAGTCTACACCATATCTCTTCATATTTGGTAACCTCCAATGACTTATATTAGAATTACAAGTTTTGTTGAACTGCTTTCAAGGCTTCATGAATAATCATATGCATATCAAGATATCTATACATACCTAATCTTCCACCGAAAATAACTTTTTTATTTTCTCTAGATAATGCTTGGTATTCCCTAAATATTTGGCTATTACTATTATCATTGACAGGATAATAAGGTTCTTCTCCTTTAGACCACTCAGAAGGATATTCATAGGTTATCACTGTTTTTTCCTGGGTTCCAAATTCAAAATGTTTATGCTCAATAATTCTAGTGTACTTATTTTCTGAATCAGTGTAATTAACTACAGCAACACCTTGATGATTCTCTTTATCTAATATTTCAGTTTCAAATTTTAAGGATCTATACTCTAATTCTCCATATTTATATTCGTAATATTGGTCGATCATCCCTGTATAAACTATTTTATCAAATTCCTTTTCATACATTTCTTTTTTTTTAAAAAAATCTGTTTCTAATTCAACCTCAATATTAGGATGATCAAGCATCTTTTCAACAATTTGAGTATACCCCCCAATTGGGATTCCTTGATAAGTATCATTAAAATAGTTATTATCGAATATAAACCTTACTGGTAATCTTTTAATTATAAATGGTGGGAGTTCTGTACAAGGTCTTCCCCATTGTTTTTCAGTATAACTTTTAATCAATTTTTCATAGATATCCGTTCCTACTAAAGAGATAGCTTGTTCTTCTAAATTGGTTGGTTTTTTACCATTTAAAACAGCTTTTTGTTCATTAATTATTCTCTGAGCTTCTTCAGGCGTTTCAACTCCCCAAAGCTTATTAAAAGTGTTCATGTTAAAAGGTAAATTATATAGCTCACCTTTATAATTCGCTATCGGTGAATTAGTGAAGCGATTAAACTCAGCAAAATTATTTACATAATCCCAAACCTCTTTATTGGATGTATGAAAAATATGTGCACCATACTTATGGACATTGATTCCTTCTATTTCCTCCGTGTAAATATTACCTGCGATATGATTTCTTTTTTCTATAACTTTTATTGTATGTCCTAATTTTGAGGCTTCATGGGCAAAAACAGCTCCGTAAAGACCTGCTCCAACAACTAATATTTTCAATTTTATTTAGCTCCCTTATATTTGAGTTTGTCCTTGATTTTTACTAATTTAGTATAAACTGAAAATGGTAAAACTTTTTGTAGAAGACCAATTAATTTTACAGAGGTATCAACTTTAGAGCCAACCTCTGTATCTTCCAGTCCACTTCCTTTAATATTAGAAAAATACAAAGATTTATATGGATGATTTGACTTTGATTGCCAAGGTCGCCCAAATACTCCCTCAGTAAAATGAACAATAATGGGATTATTAACAGCATCCTGAAATTGTGGTTCATTGTAAAAATTTTGAAGACTGTAGTGCTGGATAATTTCTTTCCAGTTCAAACTGAGCATCCCTGTAGTTATATTATAATGAGGTTTCAATGTCAGTATTTCGCCTTTACATACGGCGTTAATAACACCTTGATCATTGTGTGGTACACTCCCCTTAAATGATATAATAAAATCGGAAAATTGTTTTGAAATATTTTCTTTACGCCATTTTTTCAAGTTAATCAATAGCAGACCTGAATTATAGTATAAGGCATCCATTGGTAGTCCAATTTGACTTCGGAAATACGGTTTCACCATATCCAGTACTGCTGCTAGATAAAACTCAGAAATATCTTTGTTCCATAAATCATCTATATTATCGTTAAAAGCAGTATCACAATCTACATAAAGTACCTTATCAAGTTCTTCGGGTAAATTTTCTAAATACAATCTAGCAAATGCACTCTCGGGGAAGCCTTCAACTTCAGGCATCCCTTTTGTTAGTACGCTGTATTCAATCCAAGTACATTTAGAATTGTTAGTTTTAATAAGTGTATCTATTTTTTCTTTATTAGTTTCATTTATATTGTTATAAATGATGCTAATACTATGATTTTCACCATTATGCCTAAAAAAAGAATTTAATGAAGCATATAATGGTACACAATAATTATTATCCGTTGAAAAAACTAAGTTCATTTCCTACCTCCAAAACATTTCAATTCAATACTTTACGATATACTTCAAGAAGTCTTTGCCCACTATTTTCAAACTTATAATCTTCAGCTTTCTCTGTCAAATTAACATTTATTCTGGTGCTTACTGTATGTATATTTTGAAGAATTAATCTCGCCCAGTCATCAGGATTATCCTTTAAGCTTAATAAATATAAGTTTTCAGAAATTGATACACTGTTTGAAACTACATCGCTGGAAAATGTTGGTAATCCACTGATTTGTGCCTCAATTAAAACTAAACCTAACGCTTCGTGAATAGATGTCAGCAAAAAAGCATCTGCTGCTGAATAATATTCTGATGGATAATCTACATTATCCAAAAGAATTATATTGTTCTCTAAATGCAATTCTTTTATCTTTTGTTTAATAAGTTTTGATTCTGATCCATTACCAATTATTAATAATTTTGATGATGGCGAAAGAGAATACAACTCTTTAAAAACATCTATTTCAAAAAGGTAATTTTTTTGTGGCTCAATTCTTCCAATCGATAAAAATAACTTCTCATTTTCTATATTCAATTGATTTCTAATTGATTCTCTTAATTTCTCATCGAACTTAAATTCACCAAATTTAACCGGATTCTTTAATTCAATGAAATTTCTATAAAATACTAACTTCGCCACTCTATCACTTACAGCAATTCTTTCGTTAGAAAAAATATTGAAGAACGGCTTCATTAGGGAATGAATTATTGGATGATCTGTGTTGTCCTGATGCGCATGTACAATAACTTTATTTTTATATCTCTTTAATATAGTTAAGTCCATGAAGGAGAGTGCATTGTTGCAGTGCATATGAATAAGATCAAAATCATTATTTTTCATTACTTTTTTTAGATTTTTAAAATAAAGACGAGTATCTTTTTTTCTGTCTGCTACTGCAATTAATTTCAAATTTTGTTTATTAGCTTTCAGCAGGTATTTTTCATCTGCCTCTCCACTATATATCAAAGTTACATCAAACTCACTAGAAGACAGAAGATACTCTATACTATTGAAAATAACTTCTGAAACGCCATTTTTTTTTAACTCTACTGTTGTTAACAAAGCAATTTTTTTCACTAATTATCATCCCTTGAGTTTATTAAAAACAAATTTTGTTCCTTTTTTAATCCAACTCTGCTTCTCCATAAACCTAACAGGCAACTCACTATAATTAATACTATTAGAAGCAATCCATACGTCTAACAAGCGTTCACTAATGAACCCAAATATTCTAGATTGATACGCATCATACGAAGAAATATCTACACGATTTTCTAATTCAAACAAAATAGTAAATAGCCACTCAGCATAGGCATCAAATTTTTCTTTTTTCATTATCATCATATTAAAACGATGTGATTTAGTTTCTTTCATTACTGAATCAAAAAAAGGAATATCATTTGGAAATCTATCTTCAATTATTTGCCTTGTTTCCAATAAATCATCATAGTTATGATTATGTTTATAATGTGATGCTGTAGTTTCTATATAATAATTTCTTTTTCTCGGTAAAATCACATCATTTTCCTTCAATAAGGTGCTGATAGTTTCTAGCGATGCAATTTCTTTAGTGCCATTAGACTCAACGAAAAGTCTTCTATAGTGTACTAATCCAATATAATCTGCATTCAAATTTTTCCACGCCCAATATAGAGCTGTCAGTTCACAGTAATTAGGATTTTTTTCTGAGATATTAATTCCTGTGTCATCTTTAAAGCAATTAGAAAAAGATATATTCTCTTTATTATTCCCTACCAAGGTTGGAATATAGAGAGTATCATTTTCTGGCATAGGTGCCTCTTTATGTGTTACAACCATAATCTTGATATTCTGTTCAGACAATTTCAATAAGCTCCTTCTTTTTTTACAACTTTTACGAAAGTTTTAGCTATTATTTTAATATCAAAAACTATGCTTGTATTGTGTGCATACTCAATTTCTAAATATACTCTTTCTGGGTATCCAATATTACTTCTTCCTGAAGTTTGCCATATACCTGTAATACCAGGCTTCATACTAAGAAATTCTTGTTCTTTATTTAATTTTTTATATTCTTCCAATTCAACTTCCACAATTGGCCTTGGGCCTACTATACTCATGTCACCTTTTAAAACATTTAAAAATTGAGGAATCTCATCTATACTTAATTTTCTAATAATTCTACCTAATTTAGTAATTCTAGGATCTTCATTCTGTTCTAATTTATATCCGTTTTGAACATATTTTTCATATAATACAACATCTGATTTTAAAATTATGTCGGCATCTCTTTTCATAGACCGAAATTTATAAATATCAAACATTTCTCCATTTTTCCCGATTCTTTTCTGCTTAAACATTATTTGTCCTTTGTTTCCCCCAAAACTATAAGGTATTGCAAGAATTAATGTTGCTAAAGCAACTATTGGTAGTCCTAATACCCCTGCAAAAACATCTAAGGCTCGCTTATAAGATAAATATCTCTTCTCCTTATAAATAACTGATCTTTCACTTTTTTCGTACTCCAAAAAAGTCTCCTCCTTATACGATTATCAATACACTATGTAAAGAAATCAACAAAAAAAAATATTCTATCAAGCGGTATTTTTTACCGCTTGATAGCTATTCAGTTTTCTTAATTACTTAGATTTAATTCTGATCTCAAAGCTTGTTGTACTGAACTCAATTCTCCATCACTAACAATTTGATAGGATACACCGTTAATCATCGTGCCTTCACCTTGCATCTGAAGCTGACCGAAGCTACCAAAAGCACTTCTATATTTCAAACCAATATCTTGCATATCGGCAAAGGTCAAGTCTGTTTGCATGTTACCTTCTACAGTATTTAAGATATTTTGGTATTGAGTTACTCCATCTAAACTTAAAGCTTTTTTCGCTACACCTTCAACAACTAATCGCTGGCGTAATTGACGACCGTAATCTCCACGTGGATCTTCATAACGCATTCTAGAAAAGGCCAGTGCCTGAGCACCATCCAAATTAATTTGACCAAATGGGAAATAATTACCTTCATAGTTAAATTCCAAATCATTATTTACACTAATTCCACCCACAGCATCAACTAACTCTTTTACACCAGCCATATTAATCGATACATAATGATCGATTGGAATTTGCAAGAAATTTTCTACGGTATCCATTGACATCGCTGCACCACCAAAAGCATAAGCATGGTTGATTTTATCGGTAGTTCCATAACCAACAATATCCACATAACTATCACGAGGGATACTTACTAAGGTTGTTTTATTGGTTTCCGGATTGACTGTTGCTACCATCAAAGTATCAGAACGGCCTTGATCGACACGACCTAAGTCACCTGTATCAATCCCCATTAATAGGACACTGAAAGGTTCTTTTTTATCTAGATCGACTTCTTTTTCACGAGCGTGCTCAGTTCTTTGACGTTGCTCAACAACAGGTGTGTAGGTTTCTTTAACTGAACCAGAAACATCAAAATAGACTTTTGCTGCAAACGCGGCAGCGGCACCAATTAGGACTAAGATAATAATAAATAGGGTTAAAAAAATACGTATGGCTAAGGATTTCTTTTTCTTAGGGCGTTTGCCTTTACTTTGCTTTCCTTTAGAATTGTTATTTTGATTTCTTCTGGACATTCTTGACTCTTCCATGTTCATTCTCCTTTGGAAACAACATTTTTGATATTCGTATTTATTTTTTCTAAAAACAATATTTGATATTTAAACAAAAAACTCATTCTAATTATACTTGTTGTACTGGGGAAATGAAAGAAATTTCTTCACAAAACCCTCAATGTAAGCGTTTCTTTGCAAATTCTTTCTCATTTTACAGCAAAACAATCATCCTTTTTGACAAAGAATGATTGTTACTGACTAACTTAATATAGTTACTTTTACATTGAATTTTCGGCCCCACACTTTACATTCAGCAACAGAATTAAAATGAACATCAAGAATGTTACCTTTAATTGCTCCGCCAGTATCGGCTGCTAGAGCTATACCGTATCCTTCTACTTCAACCAGTGTTCCTAGTGGAATGACGCTTGGATCAACGGCAACGACGTTAGGATTTTGTCGTAAATCTACACCCATCGCTGTATAGAAGCTTGCTCCAGCTTCTGTATAAGAATACGCAGTTGATTCCATATACATTACCTTGCCACTACTTCCTTGATTGTCACTAGGTGGCGTAGGCGTCGTGGTTGGTGGTGGTGTCGGATTACTTGGTGTCGTTGTTGTCCCGCCACCGTTGCTACTACCGCTGTTGTTATTTGGAGTATTGTTTGAATTATTGGTTGGTTGACTTTCTGATGCTTGGTTATTTGCATTCGCCTGTGCTTGGGCTTCTGCTTCGGCAGCCGCTCTTGCTCGTTCAGCAGCTTCTGCTTCTTCGGCTGCACGTTTAGCGCGTTCCTCTTCGGCTTGTAGTCGTTGTTCTTCGACAGCTTTACTTTCAGCTACTGCTAACAAAGCGCTTTGGTTATTTGCTAGTTCTGATTGTAGTGCTGCGATTCGACTGTCTAGCTCGTCCGCTTCACTGACTAAAACTTCTTCGGTTGCTTGTAATTTTTCTTGGGTTTCTTTCATTGTTTCTTCTAAGCTGATTAATTTTTCGTTCTCAGCTTCTAAACCAGCCACTTCTTCATTGGCTGCCGATTGAATCATGGTAATGGCATACAAGGTATTCACAAAGTCTTGGATGCTGGCTGAGTCTAACAAAACCGCCAGTTTGTTTTCATTGCTTCGATTTAATTGCAATGATTTTAAACGTTCAGCCATTAGTTCTTTACGCGCTTCTAAAGTTTTTTCAGTCGCTTGTAAATCTTCTTGCGTTTTTTCAAGAGAAATTTCGTTAACTCTGATCTCTTCTTTTAAATCCGCAACTTCTTGGTATTTTTGGTTAATATCTTCTAAAGCTAACTGAACATCTGCACTAATCACTTTACTTTGTTCAAAGAGTGCATTCTCTTGTTCTTCTAACGATTTAATTGTATCCGCACTGGCTGCAATCGGACTTGCAACTAGTAACGTTAATAAACAAGATACCCACAGTTTTTTCGCTCTCAATCGAAAACACACCTTCCCTAATTTGAGTTTAACTTTGTTTATTATACAAGAATCGAAAAGGTGATTTATTTCAGTTTATTTACATATTGTTACATTTTGGTTCGAAGTGGGGATTTGTACCTTAAATAGCGGGTGATTTTTTGTCAAAGTGGTGATAAGTCGCTTTTGAGAGTCGCTTCCCTTTTGTAATATTTTCGTAACATTCGGGTGTTTTATCGTGATTTTGGGTATGTATGTCTCCATTTTAATAACTTTCCATCATTAGTTGTTTACGTTACAATGTTATTATCAGACTTTTCAGGAATTTTTCTGTTCGTAGTCAAATAATTTTATTTATTGGAGGAGCTTATGTTTGGATTATTACGATACGCAAAAAAATATCGCAAACAGATGATTTTAGGACCTGTTTTCAAATTTTTGGAAGCTGTCTTTGAACTTATTTTACCTTTATTAATGGCAGTCTTAGTGGATGAAGGGATTCAAAAAAATAATTGGTCCACCGTCTTATCAATGACTTTTTGGATGGTGGTGATGTCTGTTGTGGGACTGGCTTGTGCGATGATTTGCCAGTACTATGCTTCTTTTGCTTCTCAAGGATTTGGGACGGAATTACGTAACCAATTAATGAAAAAAATCAATCAACTTTCCCATCAAGAGTTAAATCGATTTGGGACAGATACTTTGATTACCAGAACAACCAATGACATTAATCAGATGCAATTAGCTTTAGCGATGTTAATTCGTTTAGTGGTTCGAGCACCTTTCTTAAGTGTCGGTGCGGTCATTATGTCCTTTTATATTGATTGGCAAATTGGCTTGATTTTTTTATTGGTTTTACCGTTGTTTTGTATCGTATTATTTTTTATCATCGGAAAATCAGTCCCATTATATAGAAGCGTTCAAAATCAATTGGACCATGTCAATGAATTGGTGTCGCAAAATTTGAGCGGGGTTCGTGTAATTCGTGCTTTTGCTCGTCGTAAAACTGAAATTCGTCGTTTTGATGATTCCACAGATGAGTTATCTAAGGTTTATTTGCGAGTAACCAATCTTTCGGCATTATTAACACCTGCGACAACTTTGATTATGAATATCGGTGTGATTGCAATTTTTTACATTGGCGGTTTTAAAGTGAATGTTGGCAATTTGCAACAAGGACAAATTTTGGCATTAGTAAATTACATGAATCAAATGTTGTTGGCATTGATTGTTGTTTCTAACTTGGTAATTATTTTTACCCGTGCCACGGCTTCTGCTGGACGAATTAACGAAGTCTTAGATGTGGAACCCGTGATTACCCAAACTTCTGGGGTAACTACTTCGGCTGAAGCGGTTGGTGGCATTCAATTTGAAAACGTAGATTTCCGTTTTGCGCCTGAATTTGGTTTGGCTTTGGAAGACATTAACTTCTCTATTCCAAGTAATGCAACGATCGGGATTACTGGAGCTACTGGTAGTGGGAAATCTGCTTTGACTCAGCTGATTCCACGATTTTATGATGTGGATCAAGGGAAGGTCAAAGTGGAAGGCATTGATGTTCGTGAGTGGGAGTTAAATACTTTGCGAAAAAAAGTGGCGATGGTTCCCCAAACGGCGGTGCTTTTTACAGGAACGATTCGTGAAAACTTACGTTGGGGTAAAAAAGATGCCACCGATGAAGAATGTTGGGAAGCTTTGGAAATTGCTCAATCACGTGATTTTGTGGAAGCTTTACCAGAAGGTTTGGACACACCGATTTTTGAAGGTGGAAAAAACTTTTCCGGTGGACAAAAACAACGACTAACTATTGCCCGTGCGTTGATTGCTAAACCAAGTATTTTAATTTTAGATGATTCTCTAAGTGCTTTGGATTATCAAACGGATTTAAATCTGCGAAAGTCATTAAAACGTTTGTCGGGTACAGTGATTATTATTTCTCAACGGATTCGTTCGATTCAAGATTCTCAACAAATATTTGTGATGGCTTCTGGTAAACTAGCCGCCAAAGGAACCCACGCGGAATTACTAGCAAGCTCCAAAGAATACCAAGAAATTGTCGCATCGCAAGAGGAGGGCATTGAATAATGAATAAAAAATCTTTTGATTTAACCAGTCTTAAACGCTTCTTCCCTTACTTGCTGAAGTATAAAAAAGAAAATTTTGCTGCCGTGATTTTAGGAATTGCAGCCGGTCTGACTTCTGTCTATATGACTTATTTAATTGGACAAGGGGTGGATCAATTAATTGGTGCCGATCAAGTCCGATTTACTGAATTGTATCGAATTTTAGCTTTGTTTATTGGTATCGTCTTGGTAACAGTTATTAGTCAGTGGTTGATTCAACGCTTAGGAAATCGCGTGGCTTATCTAGCCGTCGCTGATTTGCGCAAAGATGCCTATGAACATTTGAATCAATTGCCTCTGCGTTATTACGATCAAAACTCTCACGGGAATATTGTCAGTCGTTTTACCAATGATATGGATAACGTCTCAGTTGCCGTATCCGCGATTTTTAACCAATTATTTTCAGGTGTTTCAGTCGTCTTATTGGCATTAATTATGATGTTGCAAATGAGTGTTGTTTTAACGATTGTTGTTTTGGTTTCCACACCGATTATTTTCCTAGTTAGTTGGCTGGTGGCAAATGCTTCTCAGAATGACTTCCGTCAGCAACAAGAAATTGTCGGCGAAGTTTCTGGTTTTATTACTGAGATGGTCGGCAATCAAAAAATCGTCAAAGCTTTCCAACAAGAAGAAGTTAACCAAGCCCGTTTTGAAAAAATCAATCAAGAACTTTACGTCCGAGGACAAAAAGCCCAGTTTTCTTCTTCTTTAACCAATCCATTGTCACGTTTTGTCGATCACTTAGCCTATGTAGCGGTTGGTTTTGCGGGAGCTTACTTGATTTTTTCTGGTAGTGAATTGGTAACAATCGGTGTCGTTTCAAGTTTTACCATTTACTCTACCCAATTTTCGAAACCCTTTATCGAAATCTCAGGAATCACCACACAAATCCAAACAGCTTTAGCCGGTTTGACACGGACCTTTGATTTAATCGATCAAGAATCAGAATCTTCGGATGCTGATAGTTTGGAATTAACAGAAATTGTCGGTGAAGTTCGTTTTGAAAATGTCGACTTCTCTTATGTACCTGATCGCTCTTTGATTGAAGACTTTAACTTTGTGGCAGCCCCAGGAGAGTCCATTGCGATTGTCGGAAAAACTGGTGCTGGTAAATCAACTTTAGTTAACTTACTGATGCGCTTTTACGATGTTAACCGAGGAACGATCAGCATTGACGGTGTGGATATTCGTAAACTAAAACGAGATAATTTGCGCCAACAATTCGGTATGGTTCTACAAGATACTTGGTTGTTTGACGCTTCCTTGCGAGAAAACTTAACTTACGGCAATGCCGATGCCAGTGACGAAGAAATTTATACCGCTTTGAAAAAAGCCTACATGTATGAGTACGTCATGCGCTTGCCTCATAAGTTAGACACCCAAATTGGTCAGCAAGGAATTAAGATTTCCGATGGCCAACGCCAATTATTAACCATCGCTCGAACCATGATTAGTAACCCATCCATGCTGATTTTGGATGAAGCAACCAGCTCTGTTGATACCCTGACGGAAAAAAATATTCAATCTGCTTTCCTTGAAATGATGAAAGGTCGTACTAGCTTTGTCATCGCCCATCGTTTATCAACGATTCAGTCCGCTGACAAAATTTTAGTGATGGAAGCTGGACACATCATCGAACAAGGAACCCACGAAGAACTCCTCACTCAAAAAGGAGCGTATTACCAATTGCACCACGCACAGTTTGAGGAATAAAGGAATTTGATTAGAGGACCCGCTCAATTTGAGTGGGTTCTTTTTTGTTGGAGGGGGGGTTGGGTTTGGGTGGGAGGTTCTGCGATTTTTGGTGGAGTTTCGAAGAACAGGCGGGTGTATTCTTTCGTTTTGGGCGGAGTTTCGAAGAACGGGCGGGTGTATTCTTTCGTTTTGAGCGCAATTTCGAAGAAGGATCATCTACCTCCCCTTGCCTTTCCCAAAAAGAAAAAACTTGACCAACAACCTTCACTCTATCAAGCAAAGTCATCATTCAAGTTTTCTATACTATATTATCCGCCGAAGTTTCCACCGGGTTGTCCGCCACCGGGTTGACCCATTGGATCGCCACCCATCATGCCTCCGCCAGGTCCGCCCATTTGTTGAGGAAGTTCAGTCAGAGTTTCTCCATTTACAATCAGTGTGCCGCCAGTAAAGCTTCCAGTTCCGTCAAAATCGACAGCCGATTGAGCGGTCAGAGTGACTGTCCCACCAGCAATGGTTAAATCGCCATTACTATCAAGAGCATCCGTATCCCCTTGGCCGACTTCAACGGTCACGTTTCCACCATTGATTGTTAAATTAATTCCAGTGGTAATAATTTCAGATGCGGAAGCGTTGATCCCATCATCGGTTGCATAAACATTGATATCGCCATCGTCAATTACAATCACAGGAGCTTCAATTCCTTCAACACTGTTTTCAACGTTCAAAGTTCCGCCAGTAATCCAAATCGCTTGCTCCGCTTTCACGGCATCATCGCCAGAGTTAATCGTAATGTCTCCGCCAGAAATGTTCAATTGACCTTTTTCCAAATCGGTATCATTGCTTGATTTTATCCCATCTCCTTGGGCATCAACCACTAGCGTTCCTCCAGAAATATTTAGTGAATCTTTTCCACGAATCCCGTCATCAACACTGGTTACGTTGATATTTCCGCCTTCAATCCATAGGTCATCTTTGCCCACAATCCCGTCCTCAAAATTGGCAGTCACATTCAAGGTTCCTTCACCAGTGAGTACTAAGTCATCGGAAGAAAAGATCGCGCCATTAATTTCTTCGTCGCTACGAGTACTCGCATCCTCCACCGTGTTGGTCGTTCCTTCAGCCATTTCAATCACAGTTTGTTCGGCATTTGCAATATAAATCGCTGCTCCTTCACTGCTTTTAATTTCAGCATTGTTCAAAATAATTCGCACATCGCCTTCAGTATCCACAACAATTTGACCGGTCGTGCTTCCTGTTAACACGTAAGTTCCTGTTTCGGTGATTGTCAGTCCTTCATCGGTCAAAGTGATTTCATTGCTTGATAAATCAGTCCAGCTGACGTCTTCACTTTCGGAAGTTGTCGCTAGTTGAACTGTTTCGGTTGTGGAAGTAGTTGAGCCGATTGAAGCAGTTTGATTTTCAGTAGCCGAAGTATTTGTCGTTCCACATGCACTAATTACCGACAGTCCAAAAAGTAAAGAAGTAGCAATCGCTAATGTTTGTTTTTTATTCATAATATCCTCCATCTAGATTGGATGCTCGCCAATCTATTTTTTTCGTTAATAAAAAGAAGCTCTTCTTTTCTAACTGAACTCAGTATAGTCCGCCTTCCTTAAAGTAAACTTAAAGCTACTAAAAAAATATTTTTCCCAAAATTTGCTAGGAATCACATTTCTTTAGTAGCTTGCTTAATTTGAATCTTCCACGTATTCTAACAAATCCCCCGGCTGACAATCGAGGGTCTTACAAATAGCCTCCAAAGTGGAAAAACGAATGGCTTTGGCTTTCCCATTTTTTAAAATCGAGATATTTGCCATCGTGATGCCCACACTCTCTGCCAGCTCCGTCACCGTCATTTGTTTGTCCAACAGCAGGCGATCAATATTTACTTTTATAGCCATAATTTCCTCCTATACTGTCAAATCGTTTTCCAGCTTCATATGAATCACTCGCTCCAATAATTTTTCCACTGTCGCTACAAAAGTCACGCCAGCCAACGGAATCGCAGCCAATCCCAAGCCAATGAGTACCACGCCCGGGGCATCCTCCACATCGGCAATATGATAAAACATCGGTAGCGTAATTGATAGCGCCAGAAAAATTCCCAACATCATATTTTTGATCCCCATCACTAGTTTTAAAGCTTGCTGAGAAAAGGGATTGTCTTGATCAATCAGTCGCAGAATTCGATAGACCCAGGCCACAACCAAAATCCCTAAAATCCCCGCAGAATAAAGCCCCAAATAAGTCAAAATCTTTTTGCCAGTACAATTCCTGCTTGAAAAAAGTACTTAATAGATTAAAAGTCACCAGCAATTCCAGAAAAAGAATAATAAGCAAAATAGCTCCCAGTGCAATCTTTAAATAATTCGTTTTAATTTTCTTCATAGTTGTCTCCTTCTAGCTTTTGATGAGTTTATTCTAGTTTTAGATGTGTCGTTTTTCGATAAATTTTAGTGAAATTTAAAAAGTAGCGGTGATGGGAGATTAGATTTGGATGGAATTTTTCTTTTTCGAAGAGGAGAGCAAGGTTGTGTTTGATTTTTTTAGATTTTCGAACAAAAGAGCTGACTTATGTGCGAGTTTTTCTGTTTTTCGAACAAAAGCGCTGACTTGTGTGCGAGTTTTTCTACTTTTCGAACAAAAGAGCTGACTTATGTGCGATTTTTTGTGATTTTCGAACAAAAGAGTATTGTTGTGTGCGAATTTTTGTGATTTTCGAACAAAAGAGTTAGGTTGTGTGCGATTTTTTGTGATTTTCGAACAAAAGAGCTGACTTGTGTGCGAATTTTTCTGATTTTCGAACAAAAGGGTAGGCATGTGTGCGAGTTTTTCTATTTTTCAAACAGTGGAGCTTCCCACCGTTTGATTTTTTCTATTTTTCGAACAGTGGAGCTGGCCACCGTTTGATTTTTCTATTTTTTCGAACAGTGGAGCTGGCTACCGTTTGATTTTTCTATTTTTTCGAACAGTGGAGCTGGCCACCGTTTGATTTTCCAAACAGAACCTCCCTCGTTTCCACAAACTAATAAAAAAAACACCCAAAAATTCTCCTAACGAATTCTTGGGTGGCTCTGGTTGATTTTATTTAAATATAGCTTTGATTTCTACGTAGTCTTCTAAGCCGTAGCGGCCGTTTTCGCGACCGATTCCTGATTGTTTGTAACCTCCGAATGGTGCTCGGGGGCTGCGGGCGGCGCCGTTGACGGTGATGTTTCCTGTTCGTAATTGGCGGGCGACTTTTTCAGCTTCTGCTTGAGGTCCAAAGACTGCTCCTGATAATCCGTAAACAGAATCGTTGGCTAGTTCGATGGCTTCTTCGACTGAATCATAGGTTAGGACGGTGAGGACTGGGCCGAATATTTCTTCTTGGGCGATAGTCATGTCGTTGGTCACATTGACAAAGACGGTTGGTTCCACAAAGTATCCTGTGCCTTCAATTTTGTTGCCACCTATCAATACTTCGGCGCCTTCTGCCTTGCCTTTTTCGATATATTCTAAGACGGTTTCTAACTGGCTTTCGGAAACCATTGGACCGACTTTAGTTTTTTCATCGCTTGGGTCACCGACAACCACGTCTTGATAGAGTTCTTTTAAGGCTGCTTTCGTGTTCTCCAATTCATCTGCGGGAACAAATAAGCGGGTCAAAGCGGAACAGGTTTGGCCTTGGTTATCTAAAACGGTATTGGCAGCGCCTTTGACTGCGGTAGTTAAATCGCCATCCTTCAAATAAATCATGGCTGATTTTCCACCTAATTCTAAAACTAATTTTTTAACGGTAGTTGCGGCTTTTTCATAAAGTCCTTTACCGACATCGGTTGAACCTGTGAAGGAAACCACAGCTACATCTTCGTGTTCTGCTAAATAATTTCCTGTGTCTCCTCCGCTTCCGGTAATTAGGTTAAAGACGCCTTTAGGTAAGCCAGCTTCTTCCATTATTTCTGCATAAATCAAGGCAGTTAACGGTGTGTTGCTAGCGGGTTTGACCACAACGGTATTCCCTGTCAGCAAGGCTGGTGTGATTTTTCTTTGAATTTGGTTGAATGGATAGTTCCAAGGGGTGATGCACGCGACCACGCCGAAACCTTCTTTGATAATGGTAGCATTGTCAATTTCGCCTTCAAAATCAAAGTTTTTCACTTCATCCAAGGTTGCTTCCATTTCTTTAATTGATAAAGGAACCTGTCCTTCTGAGCAGAAAGTTGTGGTAGAGCCTAATTCAGCGACAATCGTATCAGCGATTTCCTCTCCTCGGTCTTTCACTAGTTCCAAGACTTTCTCAATATACTTCACTCGTTCTTCTAACGGTGTTTGATTCCAGCTTGGAAAGGCTTGTTTGGCAGCTTCCACAGCAGAATCGACATCTTCGTGATTGGCTTGAATGACTTCTGCAATCACTTCTTCAGTCGCAGGATTTATAACTTTTGAAAATTCAGTACCATGCGCTGATTGCCATTGACCATCATAGAATAGTTTCTCAAATTTTTTCATTTAGTTCTCCTCCTAATGTCTGTCTAGTTTAACCGTAACATCATTCAAAAATCAGGTCAATTGATGTGATGTTTCGTCCTCAAATGAATCTTACCAATCTGTAAGCTTAAATTTCATCTTGTAAGTAGTTCTTTGGAAAAATTCTAGGTATGATAGGAATATAAAGAAGGGAATGTTTGTTATGTCACGATTATTAACTGTTAAAAATGTCAAAAAAGTCTATCAAAGTCGTTTCAACGGGCAACCAGTTGAGGCGTTGCGCCAAATTGATTTCACGATTGAAGAGGGCGAATATGTAGCAATCATGGGAGAATCGGGTTCTGGAAAAAGTACCTTACTGAATTTGATTGCGACTTTGGATAAGCCGACTTCTGGTTTAATTCAATTACGAGACCAAGATTTTAATCGCATTGAAGAAAAAGAAGCGGCAAATTTCCGCCGGGATCATTTAGGGTTTGTTTTTCAAGATTTTAATTTATTAGATACTTTTTCGGTGAAAGACAATATTTTATTACCACTCGTTTTATCTCGGATGCCTTATCCAAAAATGGAAGCTCGTTTGTTGCCGTTAGTAAAAACCTTGGGAATTGATGAAATATTGGAGAAATTCCCTTACGAATTATCTGGTGGGCAACAACAGCGAGTTGCAATTGCCCGAGCGATTATTACTCAACCAGAAATATTGTTGGCAGATGAGCCGACTGGTGCTTTGGATTCAAAAACTTCTAATCAACTTTTACAAGTTTTCGAACGTTTGAATGAAAATGGTCAAACGATTTTGATGGTAACGCATAGCTCAATTGCCGCAAGCCACGCCCAAAGAGTCTTATTTATCAAAGACGGTCAAGTTTTCCATCAACTTTATCGAGGAGAAAAAAATAACCAACAATTCCTAGAAACCATCGCTGACACTATGACAGCTTTGTTATCAAAGGAGGGGTAAGATGTTTTTCGCAAAATTAGCTTTCCAAAATATTCGCAAAAATCAACGGATTTATTTGCCCTTTATGATTTCGATGATTTTTATCATCGCGATTAACATGATGACTCTGACGATTGTTAATAACCCAGGCATGCATAGCTTACCTGATGCTCACATCGCTTTGGTGATGTTTCGATTCGGACTAATGGTTGTTCTGATTTTCTCCGTGATTTTTGCTATTTATACCAATAACTTCCTATTAAAACAACGTAAAAAAGAATTTGGTTTGTATAATATTTTAGGTTTAGGTAAACGGGAATTGTATCTACTGGCTTTGTGGGAAAATCTATTCAGTCTATTGATTGTATTAGTTGCTGGAACCTTGTCTGGATTGGTTTTTGCCAAGCTCGGTTTTCTGACTTTAAAAAGAATTCTCAAAGTCGGCAATGATTTTGTCTTTCAATTAAGTGGAGATAGTTTTATCGTCATTTTGATGCTGACGATTGCTTTGTTCTTATTGCTTTATGGAATTACTTGTGGAAACATCGCTCGGACCAACCCACTTGAACTGTTGCAATCAACTACCAAAGGAGAAAAGAAACCTAAAGACAATATTTTCATTACAATATTAGGACTACTTTCTTTAGGCGCTGGTTACACAATTGCACTTTTACTGAAAAATCCTGATCAACTGCTTCAATTATTTTTCTTGGCAATTGTTTTAGTTATCCTTGGTACTTTCGCCCTGTTTACTTCAGGCAGTGTTACTCTTTTGAACCTTTTACAAAAAAATAAGAAGTATTATTATCATCCGAATCATTTTATTTCAGTTTCAAATATGTCCTATCGCATGCGCCAACACGCCCTTGGATTAGCCAGCATTTGTATTTTGTCAACGATGGCTTTGGTCACGGTGACGACCACTGCTAGTTTGTATTTTGGGCGGACGGATCGATATTATGCTGGAGCGCCACTAGATGTTAATATGAGTTTCCAAACGCTGGATCAACCCGATGATCAAGTGAATACGAAGCTCGCTGACTTGGCTGAGAAAGAAGGCGTTGAAATTACCGAAATTCGTGAATGGGTGATGACGCATTTTTATGAATTTAGCTTAAAAGATGGCACCTATGTGGTTGATCCAGATAGTTATAATTATGGAGATGTTGAAGGAACCTCTTTCGCCTTTATGCCCTTGGAAGACTACAATCATAACTTTGAGACTGAAGAGTTGGCGGACAATGAGATTCTGGTTTCAGAAATGTACATGGCCGATTTCAACGAATCAGAAATTCAATTGGATGTCTGGGACGAACCTTTAAAAGTGAAGAAAAAAGTGACTGCTCAAACCGATACCATCTCTGGTGCTTATTATAATTCCGTTTTAATTGTTGTGAAAAATCGAGAAATGTTTGACGAAATTTTAGCAAATATTGTTGAAAAATTGAAATCCACCAGCGAGTTTGATCCCGTTTATATCCGTTCACTCAGCTATATTTTCCAAGTCAATTTTTCCGGCGACGATCAAATTGAGCGAGTGGCTTTTGCCAACAAAATTATGGAGGATGTCTGGAGAAGGACACAAGATGAAGAAAATCATTTTTATGCTGCTGGCTTTTATGGAAGAGATCAAAGTAAAGCTGCAGACGATGCCTTTATGGGAGGATTTTTCTTCCTAGGAATTCTGTTTAGTATTATTTTCAGTCTAGCAACCGTTCTGATTATTTACTACAAACAAGTTTCTGAAGGAATGGATGATAAAAAACGTTTTGATATTCTTCAAAAAATTGGAATGAGTCATCAATCCGTCAAAAAAGTGATTCGCAGTCAAGTTCTGATGGTCTTCTCATTCCCATTAGTAATGGCCTTAAGCCATCTGCTGTTCGCTTATCCCGTGATTAATCAATTATTGCAGACCTTTAACCAAACCGACCGTGGTCAAAAACTGAATGAAAACTTATTCCTAACCATTACTCTATTTGCCGCTGTTTTATTCGCTCTACTGTATGGTGTGGTCTATCAGTTAACCGCCCGAGTTTACTATCAATTGGTGGAACGAAAAAGTCTGTAACACAATAAATGAAGACCTTATGGATTCCGAATTTTATGGAATTCAAAAGGTCTTTTTGATGGTAGGATTTAGGTGGAATTCGGCCACTGTTCGAAAATTTCTAAATATCAAACGCGGGATTGCTCCACCGTTCGAAATTCCCTAAATATCAAACGCGGGATTGAGCCACTGTTCGAAAATCTTAAAAAATCAAACGCGGGACTGAGCCACCGTTCGAAAATTCCTAAAAATCAAACGCGGGATTGCTCCACCGTTCGAAAATTCCTAAATATCAAACGCGGGACTGAGCCACCGTTCGAAATTCGCTAAATATCGAACGCGGGACTACTCCACCGTTCGAAATTCGCTAAATATCAAACGCGGGACTACTCCACCGTTCGAAATTCTCCAAAAATCAAACGCGGGATCGAGCCACTGTTCGAAAATCCCTAAATATCAAACGCGGGATTGAGCCACCGTTCGAAATTCTCAAAAAATCAAACGCGGAATCCACCCACCATCCCAAAAAAGAAAGATCAAAGAACTTTATTACTTGTTCTCTGGTCTTAATCACTCTCTATTCAATCAATCCTAGATTTTGTTTCCATTTTAACACGCGGTAAACGGAGGTATCTAATTGCTCTTGGCTGTAATCTCCGTTTTCGATGGCTTGTAAAACATACGGAATTTGTGTTTGATAACTAGACGACATGACTAGATCGTTGCCTGCTTGCAAGGCGCTTAAGCCGGCTTCTTCTTGGGAAATAAAATCTGCCAATCCTGCCATATCCATATCATCGGTCATAACGACGCCATCGAAAGCTAGCTCTTCTCGCAATAGTTGATGAACTTCCGTGGAAATTGAAGCTGCGGCATTTGGGTCAACGCTACTAATTATATTATGAGAAACTAAGACGCTATCCGCACCTGCTTGAATTCCGGCGGTAAAAGGTAGAAAATCATTGGCTTGCAGTTCTTCTAGTGGTCGATGGTCGGTCACGATTTCTACATGAGAATCACGGTTGTTGCCGTATCCTGGAAAATGCTTCAAAGTTGAGCCGCTTTGGGATTCTTTCAAAGCGGTGACTACGGTTTCTACAAATTCACTGGTTCCTTCTGCATCTAAGCCCACTGTTCGGTCGTAAATAAAGGCATAGGGGTCGGTTGACACATCGGCTACTGGAAATAGGCCGGCATTAATCCCTAATTCATTTAAAATACTCGCTTTTCTTTTGGTATCTTCGGCAATTCCTTCGAAGCCACTGCTGTTGTAAACTTCTTGGGGTGATGCAAAAGGTGTTTCCACCAAATTGGTATTGTGACTGATTCTGGTCACCGTTCCACCCTCTTCATCGGCACCAATCAGTAAAGGAATCTCACTGGCATCCTGATAACTGGAAATCTTCTGAGTCAGGCTCTCCCAAGTTTCATTTTCCACATCTCGGCCAAACAAAACGTAACCACCTAAATGATAATTTTGAATGTCTTCAAGTTGATTGCTTTCTGGTACTCGCACAAAAAAGAGCTGGCCAACTTTTTCTTCTGTCGTCATTTCGTTGATGCGTTCTGCGATTGGATCTGTTTCCTCTTGGGTTGTGGTCGTTGTTTCCGTCATGCTGCTAGTTGTTGAGCTGCTATTTTCCACCGAAGATTCACTAGTATCCCGAGATTCCTCGGTTGAATTTAAGCTGTTAAAGACAAAATAGCCTGTTGCGACCATTACTATGGCTAAAATACCGACTAATAAAATTGCTAATTTTTTCATTACGTTCACCCTCATCTTATTGAATTGGTAATTGTAGACAAAAATCTGCTCCTTGTGGCAAAACATCTGTCACAAAAATTTTTCCTTGGTGTTCTTCGACAATTTGCTTGGCAATCGCCAAACCTAAACCGTAACCCCCTGTTTCCTTGGAACGGGATTTATCCTCTCGATAAAAACGATCGAACAAATGAGCCTTGCCGGTTTCAGAAATCGTCGGTCCAGTATTGATGACATGAATCTCCCAAAGTTTTTTCTTTTTGACGGATTGAATCTTGATTGCTTCTTGCGCTTGGGTGTATTTTAACGCATTATCCAGTAAAATCACCATCACTTGGTGGATTTTTTTTGTATCAAAATTGGCTTCCAACTCGGTTTCCAACTCGATAGTAAACTCTTTTTCTTCTAATTCCGCAATTTCTTGAAAGGGTGTGATGACTTCTCTCAAAAAATCGGCGGTGTCTTGTTTACTTTTATCCAAGGTCAATTGGTTGGCATCGCTTCTGGCAATCGTCAACAAATCACTGGTCAGTCCCGTCAGACGTCTGGTTTCATTAAGAGCTTGAGCAATATTTTCCGAACCTTCAATAATTGTCTGATTGGGTTTTCGAAAAAGTCCTTCCAAACGATTCTGAATAATCGTCAATGGTGTTCGCAACTCGTGAGAAGCATTTTCGACAAATTCCTGTTGCTTTTGCCAAGCTTTTAAAATAGGTTTCATTGATAATGCTGACAGCCAATAACTGACACCAATCGAAATTAACCAAAAAATCACCATACAAATGATCACGATCCAACGAAAGTTTCGCAAGGAATGCTGGATTTGATTTACATTGGAAACAATCTGGACATACGCCACTTCCCCCTCATTATACGCTTGAGTGATGGAGTGGAAAAGTAATTCCTCTTCCCCTCCAACCGTGAGGCTTTGGATAGTGTCCAAGTTATCTGTCATTAGATGTAGATTTTCCAATTCTGAAAACCGTCCTCCTAGAGCTTCACGATTCAAAATTTCACCACTTGCTGACCACAAAATAATTTGAGTATTAAACCGATTGCTTGAAGGACTTCGAGGAGGTTCCATCGGCGTTTTTAATTCCCCTTCAACATTCCACAAACCGTTTTGATAACGAGAAACTTCCTGCTCAATCATTTCTGTTTGTTGACTCATTTCTCTTAAAGTTTGGTCGGTTTCTTGAAAGGCAGTTTGATTTAATAATTGTAAAATAATTGCTCCTAATAGCACAAAAATCACTGCAAAAGCACTTAAATTCATGATAAAAAAACTACTGCGTTGTCGATTGGAAAGTTTCTTATTCATCTTTTGCTCCTTCAAATAAATAGCCGACATTTCTTAAGGTTCGAAAATCCTTATCAATCCCTGTAGGACGGAGGTGTTTTCGCAAATTACTCATGTAAACCTCTACCACAGTCAAAGTCGTTTCCGATTCGAAACCCCAAATCCGGTCAAAAATTTGTTCCTTGGTTAAAATCATCCCTTGATTTTGTAAAAAATATACCAATAAATCAAATTCCCGTCCTTGAATTGGTAGTAATTTATCCTCAAAAAGCACTTCTTTGGTGGTTAGTCGACAAGTTATATTTTTATATGGTAGCGTTTGTTCATCAAATACACCTAATGATCGCTTCAAAAGTGCTTTAATTCGCATGACTAATTCTTCTCGGTAAAAAGGTTTGGTTAAATAATCATCGGCTCCTTTTTCAAAGCCTTCAATCTTATCTTCCAAGCCATCTTTGGCAGTTAAAATCAGCACAGGTGTCTGATCTTGTGCGCGTAATTTTTTCAAGACTTGATAGCCATTCATTTCTGGCAACATCAAATCCAGAATAATTAAATCATAAATACCAGATTCTGCTTCATATAAGCCTTCACTGCCATCATATACTTGTGTGACTTCTCCCAATTCTTGGACAATTTCTTTAATTGTATCAGATAGTACCTGGTCGTCTTCTATCAATAAAAATTTAATCATGGGTTACTCCTTCAATTTATCTCAGTGAAATTCCTGTTCTTCTTGCAATTATCATATCATTTCTAACTTAAATTAACCTTAAGTTTGAATTTGCAATGGCGACTTCAAAAAATTTCATTTGCTTAAGCTTACTTTAAGTTTCAGGTTTTAAGATTAGCTCAGCAAATCGTTAAGGAGGTTTTATTTATGAAATTACAAAAAGTTTTTGAACGAAAGGAAAGTAAGTATTTATTAAATCAGAAACAATTTAATGCTTTTTTTGAGGAATTACAGACGCATATGGCAGTGGATCAATATGGGTTACATACGATTTATTCTCTTTATTATGATACGGATAACGATCAATTTATCCGTCACTCGATGGAAAAGCCCGATTACAAAGAGAAATTTCGGGTTCGTTGTTACGGCCAACCAGCTTTCGATAGTCAGGTATTTTTAGAAATCAAAAAGAAAATCAAAGGTGTGGTGTACAAACGCCGCGTTCCGATGAGTTATCAAGATTATCTTAATTGGGAAAAAAATCCTCATGAGGGCGCGCTTTTGGATTCGCAAATTGGACAAGAAATTTCATGGTTATTTTACACACACCCTGATTTACGTCCAAAAGTACTGATTTCTTATGATCGTCTGTCTTTATTTGATGAAAACGATGAAAATTTTCGCATTACCTTTGACCAAAATATCCGCTATCAACCCAAGGCAAGTTTTACTGCCGATCGAGGAGATTTAGTAGCACCAGAGCTTGGGATCTTAATGGAAGTTAAAGCCATGGGCAGTTATCCTTTGTGGTTCACCGAATTATTGAGCAAGTACCACATTCAAAAAGGTAGTTTTTCAAAATATGCTCAAACCTATCAACGTCATTTATTTAAGGAGGAATTATTCTATGTTGTCTAGTTTATTTTCAGAAAGTACCGCTACCATTCAAATTTCGTCATTACTGTTGTGTATCACTGCATCCTTTGGGTTAGGATTATTGGTGGCGGTGGTCCATATGTATCGCAATGTTTACACAAAAAATTTCGTCATCACTTTAGCCATTTTACCCGTCCTCGTGCAATCCGTTATTATGCTGGTTAATGGAAACTTGGGAACTGGGGTTGCCGTTTTGGGTGCCTTTAGCTTGATTCGTTTTCGTTCCGTTGCCGGTGGAGCCAGAGAAATCACCAGTATTTTTTGGTCAATGGGTATTGGTTTAGCTACTGGAATGGGTTATGTTTCTTATACCATCGTCTTCTCGATAGCAGTCGCCCTCTTCTTGTTTGTTATTTATAGTAGTAGCTTTGGTAATCAAAAAACGGCCGAACGAGAATTAAAAATCACCATTCCAGAAGATTTAGATTATCCAAACTTATTCGATGATATTTTTGAAAATTTTGCTTATTCCAAACGCCTAGATTCCGTTCGAACAACCACTATGGGCAGCCTATACGAACTACGTTATATTTTGTTGTTAAAAAATCAAGAGCAAGAAAAAGCATTAATTGACGCCATCCGCGTACGTAACGGCAATCTACCAATTGTCTTAGGAAAAGTCGCTACCAATCGCGATGAATTATAATGGAGAAAAACGCACAGAAATTTTTGATTCTGATGCGTTTTTTGATTTGAAAACAGCAGATGTGACTTTTGTTTAATTTTCGCCATTTTTCGAACAAAAGTTGCGGTCTCTGTTTCATTTTTGCCAATTTTCGAACAAAAGACCAGACTTGTGTTTCATTTTTGCCGTTTTTCGAACAAAAGACCAGACTTGTGTTTCAATTTTGCCGTTTTTCGAACAAAAGACCAGGCTTGTGTTTCATTTTTGCCAATTTTCGAACAAAAGACCAGACTTGTGTTTCATTTTTGCCGTTTTTCGAACAAAAGACCAGACTTGTGTTTCATTTTTGCCGTTTTTCGAACAAAAGACCAGACTTTTGTTTCATTTTTGCCATTTTTCGAACAAAAGGCCAGGCTTCTGTTCGATTTTTTCCGTTTTTCGAACAAAAGATCAGACTTATGTTTCATTTTCGCCATTTTTCGAACAAAAGGCCAGACTTATGTTTCATTTTTGCCAATTTTCGAACAAAAGTTGCGGTTTATGTTTCATTTTTGCCAATTTTCGAACAAAAGACCAGACTTGTGTTTCATTTTTGCCAATTTTCGAACAAAAGACCAGACTTGTGTTTCATTTTTGCCAATTTTCGAACAAAAGTTGCGGTTTATGTTTCATTTTTGCCGTTTTTCGAACAGAAGCTGATTTCCCCTTTTTTCCAAACAAAAAAAGACTGCCGCAAGACAGTCTTCCTGGATGTTCAATTTATCTGATTTTACGCTGAGAATTTCATGTTTTTGGTTAATTGTTTTAGTGGAATTGCATTTCCAATGACATACATGATGATGGATTGGATTGGTAGCATTAGTGCGGATTTGACTAAGCGGACGCTCCAAATTTCCCACGAATTTAATGGAATGTTATACATAATCGACAACCAAATTGGTGTTAAGCAAAGTTGAATGATTAACGTAATCAGCAAGGTGCTTAAGATTGTATTTTTCCAAGTGACTTTTTTGTTAAAGAAAAAGTAACCGTAGATCATGCCCTCAATCGCTTTATTTAAAGTAAAGCCGATGAAAAATGGGGCTTTGGCAAACATGGTATTCCCGATTAAATCGGCCAGCACTGCTCCAATGGCTGTCCAAAACGGGCCGAATAGCATGCCCATCACCATTTTGGGAATAAACTCAAAAGTGACTTTCAACAATTGTGTTTCGATTGCTAAAATATTGGATAAAACCACGATTAAAGCAATCAAAAGTCCCATGACCGTAATCATGTGAGTATTGATTTTTTTCTTCATTTCTAGCATCTCCTAATAGAGTTGCTACACAACTAACTATGCAGCGAATGCGAAAATAAAACCGCGGACTTTCATCCTTCGTCCAAAAGGCAACATCCCATCCTTTCGGCACTTAACGCTTTATTCTCTACTCTGTTTTATTATAAGCTCTCGCCTACGTCTTGAATATAGCACAGGACTTTCATTAACACAATCAAATCATTTCACAATTTGTTATTTTTCTAAGTCTTTCGCTTTGGTAAATACGGGAATTGAGAAGCTTTTACTTAATGGTTTCATTACTAACATGGCTAAGTTGTAATCGATAATACTATGAACCCAACCGCCAATTCCCATAAAGACAAATAGGAATACTAAAATGTTCCCGTCATAATTTGTGCCAACTTCATTTCCTGCCAAAATAAAACCAACGACAACTAACATTTCTACAACTGAATGGATCAAGCCTAACCAAATATTATAGATTTGGAATTTCTTCTGACTTAAAACAATCTCCGGATTTTTTTGTAAATAACTGGCTCCAATAATAGCAAAAATTAAGTGAGACAATGCCCGTAAAGCGATGATGAATGGTGAAGTCATCACAAATCCAAAAGCGGTCCCTAATGCCACCGCAATCGCTACTTTTGGTGAAAAAAACATCGCCGCAAAAAGTGGCACGTGACTGGCTAGTGTAAATGATGCTGGTCCAATAACAATTCGGGGCATAACCATTGGAATCACAACGCCCATTGCTATTAAAAGTGCGGTAATTGTTAAAATACGTACTGAATTTTTTCTCATAATATCCTCCTAGATAATGTGTCATGACACTTGAAACTGCTCTTATTCTACCGATAAAAATGTCATGTGTCAAGACACATTATTTGATAAAAGGAATGATTGTCTTATTTTAAAATAATGTCATCTTAAGAATAAAACCGTGAATTATGTGATTGTTGCAAATCTGCACTATTTTTCAAAATTGATTTAATAAAAAAACGATTGAAAATACCGGGGGAATTGGTCTTTTCAATCGATGTTTTTTAACTAATTTAAAATTATTCTTTACCCATTGTTTGTAGAATCGTCATTTTTCCATAAAGTTCTTCTAAATGAGCAAATTCTTTTGAGTCATAGAAATGGCATTTTTCTTGTACAAATTCTTTAGCTACTTCAACAACAAAGCGAACGGCACTAGCGATGTCTACATCATGATTAGCACCTGTACCACAGCCAGGAACTGCCGATTCAGCAGTTAATGCTACACCTACAACAGGCGCACTCGTTGCGGTCGCTGGTTGTAAAATACTGTTAATATGATACACATCATTACCATATGGTGTGATGTCTTGCATGGTAATTGGGAAGGTCACTGGTAATTGACCGGTTGTCATGCTCATCAAGCGAACCAAATCATCTGAAATTCGTAAGATGTAGCCTTCTTTAACTGTCGGAGAAATAGCAAATCCTCGATGATTGATAATGTTGTTTCCTTTGGTTGCATCAATAGACAGAATCGCATCCATTTCGGGAACAATTTCATATTCATTCATATCCGTCATTTCAACGGGAGATCCCATGAAGTCCACTGGTTCATGGGGTTGTGTTGGTGCATTAGGGCAAATGTGGGTAGTTACGATAATGTCCCCTTCCAATTGATTGCCTTTCTTGAACATGTCTGTCAATTTCAACGCAGAAGCTAATGCACCAATCGCGCCATCTGCATCGGATACTAAGCCTTTACGACTTGGATGAGCAGCAATCCCGCCTAAACGACCGATAATTCCTAAGGTTGGAGCTTTACCACCTTTAGATTTTCCGTCGCTTCCTTCGATGACTACTTTGACAAAATCCGTAGAGCCCTCCGCTCCTTCAAGAGTAGTACTAGTTGCAGTAATCCCTTCGATTCCTTGAAAAGCAGCAATTGCTTGCTCTCCAGTAATTTTAGGATCATCTAATAAATCAATTATTTCGATTACTTGTTTTAACATGTTCTTCCTCCTTCAATTTTTTACTTAACAAAAGTATCTTTTACATATTCAAATAAAAGTTCATTACTTTGAAAAACTGGTAATTGCGTTACTTTGTTGATAAATTCTCGCATATATTGGCTATAACCCATACAGTCCAAAATGATGGCATTTACCTTAGCTTCTTTCAACAATTCTCCGGCTTTGGTAAATTGTTCTTCAGAAAAATCATAGGGCGAGGCGTCTGTAAAGACTGGATTCAACTGATTTGTTTGCCATTTTTGTTTGGCAGGTACTAATTGATCTGGTAAGGGTAAAATCACGCCTAATTTTTGATCAGCAAACTTTTGTTGGATATATGGCAATAAAATCCGCTCTGGTTCCACCAAAACTGCTTTTTTTGTTTTCAAGTTGTGAAATTCAGCCGTACAGAAAATGACGATTACTTCTACACCTTGATTTTCCAGTTGTTCAATTTTTTGCTGTAGCTTTGTTTCAACTTTTCTTTTGGACATTTGTATTCCTTGCCCGTTACAAAAAGTACTGACAACGATTTCTTCACTGCCTTCAGGAGTAAGTTGTTCCCCTGCTTCCACAACACTTAAGCCATTCAGTACACCATCTTGACTGACTTGTGGATTGTCTTTAAAGAAAAAATCAAAAGAATCTGCAATATCATTTCTTGGTGCTTCACCAATCGTTATAAAGACTGTTTTTTTCATTGCGATCACCTAGCCTCTTTTTAGAATTTCTTGAACGTAAGGTAAAATCTCAATGTTTAAAACTTGTTCGATTCGTTCGTATCCAGAAGCTTCGTACATACCTGCACCTAAATTTAATTTTTGGTGAGGAACTTGTAGAACAAAAATTTCTTGTCCTTCTTGCAATTCTGCGGTAGTAATCGGTAAGCCTGTTTCTTGATCAAAAGACATTAATAAATCAGGGAATGTATTTTGACGTTCGCCATTTTTATCTAGCGCCATGTATTCATTCCAAATATAAAGTGTGTATTCATCTTGATCTTGGATAGTGAATTTACCTTCGTCCAATCCACCGGCCATTGTTAAGTCAAAATCCTCAACTTTCCCTTGGCAAATGATTGTTCCACCTAAATAGTTCGCAACGTTTTCTACTTTTTCTTTGGGTGTTTCACCTGCTAAATGAGCTGCTCCCACTTCAAAAGATTGACTCAAGGTTCCTAAGGCTGCATTTTCCAAAATAAATTCTTTGCTTACTGGATTTCTTGCAACTACTACTAAACCTCCTGCTTCAACAGCAGCTTGTCGAACCAACGTAGATGTCGCATTCACTGATCCTTGAGTGACAATTTCGACATTTTTATTGGTTTCTGGATTGCCTCCGACAGCAGATTGTTGTGTTACATAACCTGTTGTTTCAGCTAAACCCATCGCACCCATTGTTCCTAATGGATGTGCCCGCCCATTACAAGAAGCATCCACCATTGGAATGCCTTTTAAAGCGGCTGGAATGAACGCGTTGAAGCTAGAGCCCCCACCCATTTCATTGGTAATCAAAGCATCCACTTTTAAATCATAATTTTTTTCCAGCAATTCAATAATTTTTACATAGTCTTCTGCTACTACATATTGTTCTGTTGATGAAGGAGCTCCTACAGCTGAAATAGTTAATACCGTAGCTCCTTCAGGTAAATCTTCAACTGCAATTACTTCAGGTTGATGACCGTCAGCTAATGAAAGCATAGCATTTTCGATACCGTGAGCCATGCCGCCTCCACCACCTCCACCTAATACTAAACCGCCAATTGCTAGTGCTTCAATTTTGGATTCGTCTATTTTTAAAGTCATTTTGTCCTCCTCATTCAGACATAAACTAGTCTTTATGTCTCCCCTATTTGTTAAATGACAATACTGTCTAAATAAGCTTGTTCAGCAGGTTCAACTACTGGAATTGATTTTAATAATTTTTTTGTATAGTCTTCTTTTGCATGATAGAAAATATCATCTACACTACCTTGTTCAACTAAATTTCCTAATTGCATCACGATAACATCGTCTGCAAAATTTTTAACTAAGGCTAAATCATGAGTAATAAATAGATACGATAGTTCATATCTTTCCTGTAAATCTTCCAATAAACGAATTATCTTTGCTTGAACCGATACATCCAATGCTGAAGTCGGCTCATCTAGAATAATTAACTCTGAATCCAAAGCAATTGCTCTGGCAATGCCTACTCGTTGTTTTTGTCCGCCACTTAGTGTATGTGGATAACGATCTAGGAAAGACATTGGTAATTCTACTACTTGAATCAATTCTTCCACTTTAGCTAAGCGAGCTTTGGCATCCCCATACTGATGAACAATTAAAGGTTCTTCAATAATTTGACGAATCGTTTTGCTAGGATTTAATGAAGAAGTTGGATCTTGATGTACCATTTGAATTTGTTTACGAAATTGTTTGATACTATTTTTCCCTTTAATTTGACTGATGTCAGTCCCATTAAACTGAATTTCTCCTGCAGTGATATCTTCAAAACGCATAATCATTTTAGCAAGAGTTGTTTTTCCACTTCCTGACTCACCTACAACAGCTAAGGTTTTCCCTCTTTGCATCGAAAACGATATTTCATTAACGGCATGTACAATCTTTTTTTCATTACGACCTTTGCCTTTTACAACAAATTCTTTGGTTAAGCCAAATGCTTCTAAAATTGGTAAGTTCTCCATTGATTTGCCTCCTTTCTACGCAAGTTTTGGTAAAGCAGCCAATAAACTCTTGGTATATTCTTCTTGTGGTCTTAAGAAAACTTCTTCTGTCGTTCCTTCTTCCACTACTTTGCCATATTGCATGACATACGTTCGTTCACCCATCTCCTTGGCTACACCTAAATTATGGGTAATATATAACATAGAAATTCCTTCGTCTTTAACTAAACGTTGCAATTCTTTGTTGATGCTGTTTTGGACCGTCACATCCAAAGCGGTTCCTGGTTCATCAGCAATTAATAACTTGGGCGTATGCACTAAGGCCAAAGCGATAACAATTCGCTGGCGCATCCCACCACTTAGTTCAAAGGGATAACGTTCTAGCAAACCCTCTGGATCCGGCAAGCTCATTTTATCCAATAATTCAATCGCTCTAGCACGAGCAGCGGCTCTTTTTGCCTTTGAAGGTTTATTAAATAGCCCTCCTGCTCGTTTTTTTCCTTGATACAAATAAACATTCATCATTTGTTGACCCACAGTAAAGACTGGATTTAAGGCAGTCATCGGATCTTGGAAAACCATCGAAATTTCGTTTCCTCGAATTTCACGCCAATCTTTTTTCTTATTTTTCAGTAAATCTTTTCCTTTATAAAGAATACTTCCTCCGGTATAAATAGTCGGCGGTGTTTTCAATAGTCCTAGGATTGAACGTACAGTAATTGTTTTACCACTACCCGATTCTCCAACAATCGTTACTAGTTCGCCAGGCTTTAAAGAAATATTGACATTATGCAGAGTGGGTACTTCCTCTGGTCCATTTTTAAAACTAATGGACAAGTCTTTGATTTCTAATAAATTTTCGGTTGCTTCCATTTCTTCATCCCTCCTAGTCTACTTTCACGTCAAAGAAGTCCCGTAATCCGTCACCCAAAAGGTTAAAGCCAAGTACTGTGACTAAGATTGCTAAACCTGGGAAGGTTGTTTGCCACCACATTGCTGGTAAATACACTCGACCTTCTGCCACCATGGTTCCCCATTCTGGTGCAGGGGGTTGGGCACCTAAACCTAAAAATCCCAAACTAGCTCCAGTCAAAATAACAAAGCCAATATCTGTTGATGCTTTAACGATAATCGTTGATAAACAGTTAGGTAATATTTCGATAAAAGCAATTCGCCACTTACTTGCTCCAATACCTTCTGACGCTAAGATAAATTGTTCATTTTTTATTTTTAAAGTTTCTGCTTGAACTAATCGAGTAAACCACGGCCACCAACCAAAGGAGATAGCTACCATCGAATTAAATAGTGAAGGCTCCATAATCGCAGCTACTGCCATCGCTAAAATAATTGATGGAATGGAAAGAAAAATATCTGTTAAACGCATAATTACTGCATTCACTTTCCCGCCCCAAAAACCAGCAATCAAGCCTAATGGTACACCAATCCCAATCGCAACAACTAATACGACAACACCCATAACTAGTGAATAGCGAGCGCCAAACAATACTCGACTAAAAATATCTCTCCCAACTTCATCGGTTCCAAAAAGAAACTCCCCGCTTGGTGCTTGATTCATTAATGAAAAATCAATCGCCCCAGTTACATCATCAGGATAAGGTGCAATAAAATCAGCAAATACTGCTGCTAATACAACAAGAGTAACGATGATTAATCCTACTAAAGTCAGTTTATTTTTTAGGAGTTTACGGATTTTACCTGGAGCTTTTCTTTCTTTTACACTTGCTTCCATATATGTCCTCCCTTTCTCTACGCGTCTAACTTAATTTTTGGATCAAAGAATCCATACAACAGATCAACAATCACATTAATAAAGACAAAGAATAAACCAATAATTAAGGTGACTCCGATAATCGCATTGTAGTCTTTATACATAATCCCCTGAATAGCGTATTGTGCCATTCCTGGCCAACCAAATACAGCTTCTACTAAAAAGGCATTTCCGATTAATGAACCAAACTGCATTCCAACCGTTGTTAAAACAGAAATGAATGCATTTTTTAACATGTAACGTTGATAAACTAAGTTTTCAGGAAGACCATAGGATTCAGCAGCCAATACGTAATCTTTATTCATTTGATCAATCATATTTGTTCGCGTCATTCGAATAATTTGTGCCCCTGTTGCAATTGATAAGGCAATCGCAGGTAATAAGATATGCACAAAGCTATCAGTAAAGCCGGCAAAATTACCTGTGATTAGACTATCGAATAATCTCAAACCTGTTATATTAGCTACTGGTACATTCCCTCTTCCAATAACAGGAAAAATACGTAGCCAATAAGCAAAAATTAATTGTAATAAAATTGCCAACCAAAATCTTGGTAACGCAATTCCTGATAATGACACCACTCGGATAATATGATCTGAGATTTTGTTGTTTTTAACTGCTGAATAGATCCCTAAAGGAATTCCTACTAAAACAGAAATAATCATAGCCACTAACGATAATTCAAAAGTGGCAGGGAATGTATCTTTGATATCTAGCCAAACATTTCGACCTGAACGTAAAGACAATCCCATGTTTCCAGTAAATAATCCTTTGATATAGTTAAAAAATTGGACAACCAAAGGATCATGTAATCCTAACGCATTTTCCATTTCTAAAATTTGTTCTTGTGTCGCTTCTGGTCCTAATGCCAGACGAACCGAATCTCCCGGCATAATTCTAGATAGTAAAAAGATGAGTAAAATTAATCCCAATAGCGTCGGAATCAATCCTAGTACTCTCTTACCTATAAATCTTCCCATCTATTTTTCCCCCTTCTAACTCTTAAAGAAAGGGAGACAGAGCAATTTCTGTCAATAACTACTGACAAAAACCTTTCTGTCCCATTCTTTCTATTTACTACTTAAATTGTAAAAGGCAATATCATAACCCATTAAACCAACAAAAGTGTAGCCTTCAACATAAGATGCATGGGCAACATTATGTGTTGCATTTGCTACATAGATTGATGGTGCTTTTTCAGTAATGATTGCTTGCGCTTCTTCGTAAAGTTCCAATTGTCTTATTTCGTCAATTTCTCTTCTTGCTTCATCTAAGATATTTGTTGTTTCTTCATCATCGTACCAGCTCATTGTACGGAAGCTTCCTTGTGTAGATGGATGATAGATTCCATACGTATGGCTATCCACGTGAGGATACTTTAATGAATCTGAAATCAACGTCAAGTTTGGTGTTGTTTCTACTGAAGTGGCAGCCTCAGTAATTTGTGGCCAAGTTGCATTCACGATATTTACAGTGATACCAATTTGTGACAGGTTTTCTGCAACTAATTGTCCATATTGACGATGTTCTGGATTTTCACCCATTACCATGAAATCTACGGTTAATTCTTCACCAGCATATTTTGATTGTGCTAGATATTCTTTTGCTTGTTCAATATCTTGACTAAATACAGTAACATCATCATTATGTCCACTTACAACAAGTGGGACTGGTCCTACTGCTTGTGTAGAATCTCCTAAGATATCATTGTTAGCAGAATCATAATTAAAAGCTGATGCGATCGCTTTACGAACATTTTCATCATCTGTTGGTGCTTTTTGCATATTCATTGGAATATGTTGTAATTTTGCACTTGGATCTTTTTGGACAACGATTTGGTCATTACTTTCAAATTCACGATAAGCAGCGATATTTAACCATTGGTGAACCATGTCTGCTTGACCAGAAGCCAATAATGTTTTTACAGTTGCTTCTTCAGTGATAATCTTCATTTGAACTTCTTTGAATTGATTATCCTCCCAGCCTTTCCAATAATCTTCGTAAGCTGAGTAATCTAGTTGTGCTTCACGGTCCCAATTTGTTAATGTGTATGGACCTGAACCTGCTTCAGCATTTTCTAAATAGGCTTGTCCATAATCATCGTTTTGAGTGTTTTCTTGTAACAATTTGCTATCAACAATAAACAATTGAGTCATTGATGAAATGAATGGTGCATAAGCATTGTTTAATGTGAATTCAACTGTGTAATCATCAATTTTCTTCACGTTTTCTGTATTTAATACATTGTTCCATAACCAAGCATTTCCTTGACCAATTGCTAACATTCTTTCCATTGTGTAAACCACGTCATCCGCACTAAATGGATTGCCTGAGTGGAAAGTAACATCGTCTCTCAATTTGACAGTGTAAACCAAACCATCTTCAGAGACATCATATTCAGTAGCCAAATGTGGTACTGGATCCATTTTTTTATTTTCAATATCTGGATAGAATAATGGATCGTATAGATTTACTGCAGCGATAATTTCAGTTTCATCAATAACTTTCGCTGGATCAATCGACCCTACAACTTGTTGAGCTACATATACAAAGGGTCTGTCTGGCGTAGTAGAACCCCCTGCATCACTTGATTCTGTTCCTCCACCACATGCTGCCAACAACATCATTGCTGCAACACCTAGCAGCAATCTTTTTAAACCTTTTTTCATTTTTGTTTTCCTCCTAAAAATAAATACCTGAGCGTCTTAAGATATGAGTAATTTTTTCTTGAGTTACTTTACCAAAATTTAATGCCTCTTGTTGCTTTGTTTCTGAAATACGGTAACTAGGTCCGGAAATTGTTAATGATGCTCTGACTTCACTACTTGCATCTTCGATAGGAAAAGCTATCGCGCAAACATCCTGCGTATATTCACCATAAGAAATTGCATATCCTTGTTGTCTGATTTCAGCTAATTTCTCATAATGAATATTTTTATCCAAGATTGTTTTATCTGTGTAACGAATCATTTTTTCTGATAACACTTCGCTAATGAAATTCTCTTCTTGATAAGCTAAGATAGCTCGATAAGAGGCTCCTGCGTATAAAGGTTCCACACTGCCTTCAAATGCCGTAAATTTTACCCCTTGCTGAGAATCGACCGCAATTAAGGTTCGACCTCGTCGTTGATCAATAACTGTAAAGAAAATTGATTCATCGACTAAATCACGTAATTCCAACATACAAGGACGAAGCTCCTCTTCTATATTGAATTGTTTTTTTGCAACATTTCCTAATTCAATATAAGGTATCCCCAAACTATACTTTTTTGTTTCTGGATTTTGAATCGCAAAACCTTCTTGTTTCATTGTTTCTAATATTCGAAAGATTTTGGTATGACTTTGATCCAGACTTCTGGCCAACTCTCTCACTCCCCATACGGGCTTATCAGATGTAAAAGACTTCATTACCTGTAATGAAAGTTGCACACTACTAAGTATTTTGGTCACCCCCTCTAAGTGGTTCTCATAACGAACCACCGTTCCATTAATTTAATTTTCTGAATATTATCACATTTTTTTAATCAAGTAAACCACTTTTATGTGAGAAAACTTAACACTCTCTCATCATTCACTTAATAAACACTTATATATCAATATTTTTAAGACTAAAATAATTTAGATTTTAATATAATAAAGTTTTTAGTTACCGCTTCCAATATTTATTAGGTTCTTTATCAATAAAAGAAAGTGAATCAATAATTGATAATGTAAGAAAAATATTTTTATATGCTATACTTATAATTAGTAACTACCTATTCAAAAGAAAGAAGGGGCTTTATGAAAGTACTTGTAGTCGGAGCAAATGGTGGCGTGGCAAAACACTTTGCTAATTTTGTTGTGGAGCATCCAAGTATTGAAGAAAAAGCAGTGATTCGTAATGCTGAGCAGGCGAGATTTTTTGAAGCTCGAGGTATTGAAACGGTTCTATTAGATATCGTCTACGATTCGATTGAGGATTTTGCTACAGCCATGAGGGATGTTGATGCCGTCGTTTTTAGTGCTGGAGCAGCTGGTAGTGGCTTAGATAAAACAGTGATGATTGATTTTGATGGCGCGATTAAGATTATGACGGCTGCCGAAATGGCAAACGTTCAACGATTTATTATGGTTAGTACTTTCCAAACGGGACGAGACGTGATTGCTAAACAGATTAAAGAGGACGCTTCTTTAAAAATTTACACTATTGCCAAACACTATGCGGATGATTGGCTAAAAAATCGAACGAATTTAGATTGGACGATTATTCATCCGGGAATTTTGACGAATACAGCTGGTAGCGGAACGATTAAAGTTGGACAACAACAATCAATTGAAGAAATTTCTCGTGAAGATGTCGCTGAAGTGATTTTACGTTGTTTAGAAAATGAGCATTCGATCGGTAAAGAATTTGAAATTTTAGCGGGATCAACTCCTGTTGCGAAAGCAATCGCTTCAATATAAAAAAAACTCAAACGATGCTTGCCTGAGCAAATCATCGTTTGAGTTTTTATTCTTCTTTTAGTAGTTCGCGAATTTCTTCTTGGCTTAAGGTTCGCCATGAGAAACCTGGATCGGCCAAAGAAGCTGATTGAGGGTCTTCTTTTTCTGTCCACCATTTGGCTTCGAAGGCTTGATCACCAATCATTACGCGATCGCCTTGATCATAGACTTCGTCGCTTTTCCATTCTGGATAAGTTCCCTTTGGTAGAGTTTCTAATGGAATTGGTTTTTCTCCTGGCAATACAGGACCAATTAATTCCCAAGGTGAATCATCGACATTTAGAATTGGACTATCTGGCAAGTCCCCTTTGGTCCACCATTTGGCTTGGTAAACGTTTCGACGCCAAACAACTTTCGTACCTTCTAAATACGTTTTCTCCGTATCCCAAATTTCATAAGGACTCGTTGCAGGGTCGTCCTCTTTTTGAATTTCTTCTGCTGTGGTATCAGAGACGGTTTCGATTTTTGCATTTTCAAAAATTTTCCCAGTCATTCCTTGACTTAAAATCGTCGTAAATTCTAATTCATTTTGTTCGATTCCACTGTAATAGTTAGAAACCGTGCTGCTGTTAATATAATCAGGATGAGATTTTCGGTCTCGGTTGGCTGACCAGAGAGATAAACGACCTAGCTGAACATCATTGGCAAATTCGTTTAACGCTACAGCATCTTCCAGTGTAAAGATTTCACCGACTAAATCATTTTGTCCAATCATAGGTGTTGCTCCAAGTTTGCTCCAAAGCACTGCATCGCTTAAAAAAACAGACTGTTGTTCATAAAGAATTCGCAACTGACGATGAGTTTTCTTTAGTGCATGAATCGCATTTTCTGCCATCGTTTTATCCACATCTCGGCTTTGACCAAAGTTCATAGTCATTAAATTAACTCCTGCAAGGTCTACTCCGGCATCTAATAATTCCTTTAATGCATCAGTTCCGTCTGTAGTTAAGCCGTTATAAATGACTGGTAAAGTCACCCAAACTGCTAAATCTTCACCGGATTTTTTGCGTTTAGTCTGTAAATCGTAAATCGCTTTGGCACGCGTCTTTCCAGCTTCTCGGCTAGTTAGTCCTTCATTTTCTAAATCAAGATCAATGGTATTTAATTGATACCGTTCGATAACTTCTTCGTATTGTTTTGCTAATTTTTCAGGCTCTTGTAGATAACGCAAAGCTAATTCATCATTTAATAAGCCGCCAAAGGAAACAATCACTTCCCCACCTTTTTGACGCAAGCGAGCAATTTTTCGATCTAATTCCAAAGTAACACTGGCTTCTTCAAGTGAATAATAACCACCCCAACTAGCTTTTGCTGGATCTTCTTCAGAAGCAACAATGAAAGATAAGACAACGTTATGATCATATTTTTCAAATTCATATAAGGGGGTCAGCGTAGCATCGACATAAGAAGCATACCAAGGCTGATGGTCTGATTTTTGAAACTTAGCCACGACTTCTCGGCGAAAACTAAAGATAGTGACGATTCCGATAAGAATAATTAATAGCAGAGTGGCTCTGGGAATAGAAATTCTACGTTTTGTTTTTTGAGATTTGGTAGTTTTGTCCACTTATTGCCCACTCCTTGTCTATCGTATGTTCATAACTTAGTTCTCGTTGCTGATTGGCACTATTTTGTAATTGCACCCCTAAAGGAATCTTCTCGCTAGCTGTTCCATAATATAAAACTGATTCCCAATCGTTGTCTTCTTCGACTAACTCAGGGATTTGATTTTTGATTTTGACTTCAATAAATAGCCAGTTAACAAAGTTATTCCAACTATCGACAAGGAAATTTCCAACGCCGATATAAGAAACAAACGCCCAAATAGTGGTAATTGTATTTAAAGTGGCGAATAAAACATTCCCCCAGCTATCGTTTAAGTAAGAATGATAGCCTGTGAAAATTGAAAAGACGACAATCACAATCGGTGCGACTAGATATAAGGTAGGTGCCCCTGTCCGATCATTCACTTTTGGTGTTCTTGCAAAAGGAATTTTGTGACCAGATAGTGCTTGTTGCATTGATTTTAATACTCCTGCTAAGTTAACAACCAATAAGATCAAATTGAAACCATAAATTCGAAAAACATCCGTGCGTTTGTATCTTGAATATTTCAAATCACTCGCCATCGCTGTAAAATACGGCAGGGCTGAAATGAACAAGAGCACGCTTGATAATTTTTTATCGAAAGGATAAGCAAGTAAAAATAGTAGTCCAAAACTCGCCCAAGTGATTGATGCCATATAGTTTAATCGTAAGAAAAATTCCATCCATTTAATTGGTTTTCCGGCTTTTTTACGCTGACGCATGGTGGCAAACATTTTTGGTAAAATGAGTAATCCGCCATTTGCCCAACGACGACGTTGAATAATCAATGAACCGAAATCTGGCGGTGTAGCACTATAGCTCAATCTTTCAGGATAATTTTCTAATTCCCAGCCGTGTTTTTCCAAATCGATACTTGATTCTGTATCTTCAATAACTGTTCTATCTTGAATATAACGATAGACATCAAAACCATTAACCAACTCTTTTTCGACAATATCTTCTAGGGCTTTTTTACGAATGACTGCATTTGCCCCTACCCAAAAAGTTGCCCCAAAATGAGTCGTCCCTTGATGCAGAATATGTTGGATGTCTGTCGTTGCACCTGCAATTCGTTCAATCCGTGTCGGTGTTCCTCTAAACGAAGAATAAGGTGTCTGTGTTACGGCAATTTTTTCATTGCCCTGTTGTTGCAATAAATAAACCAAGCGTAGGCAATATTCTCTTAATAAAATAGAATCGGCATCCAGCGTCAATAAAAACTCACTATCCGGAACGATTAAATCCGCTTCAGCTGGATCGTCTACTGGCAATAACACCTCTCCAGCGGGAATCCGACTAATTTTGTATTGCCCTCCCATCAAGCCAATATATGAATTTAAGTTCATCGCTTTGTTGGCTTCGTGAGAAAGAGAAACATATTCTTTGCGTTGGAAAAATTCCACTTCGCAAGTAAAAATCCAAGTTAATCGTTGATATAATTGATGGACTTTTTCGTAAGGTAATTCAATATCTTGAGCCACTGCCTTATGCAGGGCAGTTGAAACCAACTTCAATTCTTTCGCCAATTCTCGATAGACTTGATTGATAAAGAAATCATCCACATGATCCTCATCTACTTCTTGATTGGCTACTTGTTCTAACCAAGAAACAGCCCATTCATATTCTGAAGCTAAGATACCGATTCCTAAACGATTGACAGTGTGCATCTCAGCATGTTGCTCTTCAAAACTTTTTATTGCTTTATTAAAGTGTTTTTTTGGTTCAGACAATAAAATCATAATTTCATGTGTTAAAGCTTTTGATGCCGCTAGCTTTTGACGACCTTCTGCTGTCTTTTGAATCGGTTGATCATCTAACAGTAAAACTACTCGCATATCTGGATATTCTTGTAAAGCAGCTGAAAGCAAGGTTTTGCGAATCACTGAAACCTCTTCATCATAGGACGGAACCAACACAGTAATCGACGGTTGTTCTTTCGTAAAATAAGTTTCTAAAATTTCTCTAGGAACACGTGCATGATGTTTAAACCGGTGAAAAGCACCACCTCTAGAAATCAAGTAGACTAATGCTGAAAAATTAAGGGACGTAACAATAATTAAATAAAGAGTAACCTCAAGTATTCGTCGTAAGCTATAATCATTTGTCATATAGTTATAGACAGTAAATAAGACATATACCAACCAAAAAGAAATGGTAATCAATATGAATAAACGATTCAAAATTAATTTACTGTCTGCCGGCTTTTCATGAATAGAAGGAAGTGGCTGTCTATTTTCCTCTGTTCCTATTTCTTTTTTCATCAAACTCATCGAATTCAGCTCCTGTTCTGACTAAAAAATTTGTTTCTTTCGATCCCTTATTATGAAGATACTCTCATTTTTTAATTATGGAAATCTCATTTTTTATGATATAATTTTTAAAATTGTGACATTTGTCCGAATATTTCCCTCAAGATAATGGTAAAATCAATATCGATTGATACAAATTGCACAATTGTATTTTTTTAGGTTTGAATAGTTATTTTATTAACAAAAAATACTTGTTAAACTATGAAAGGAGGGAAGATGAGGATTATTAAAAAAAGAGAAGATTTTGACTATTCGTCTTTTAACACTTGGATAATTGCCAACATTTGTGATTTTATTATTATGATTGTCCATAAACTTTCGAAGGGCAGCACTTTTTTTAAAATATCCTTCATCTACTTATTATGAAGAATGAAACTCCCACTATGTTTATAAAAATGCAACTCATTGAACTGTTAAATAACCAAGTAGACTTCATCTCTATGCGACAAATTTGCGATGAATTGCAAAACAGTAACGGCAATTTAATTCGATCTCTTTGTTTAGAACTCCAAAAAGAAATTGAAGAATTGTATAAAACCGAAGAAATGGCTTTATTGATTACTAAACGAGAAGGAGTTAGACTGCAAAGAAATGGCGTTAATATGCAACGATTAACGTCTGCGATTTTTTCCAATAGCTCCTCCTACAACATTTTATATGCCTTATTTTTAAACAAATCGGTAACTACTGCTGATTTTTGTGAAGAGTACTTTATTTCTCGATCGACTCTCTCACGAAAATTAAAACGGCTTAATCAAATCTTGAATACTTTTGATTTGCACATATCTCTCTCTGAACATATGTCCCTTCGCGGAGAAGAAAGTAAGATTCGTTTGTTCTATCACTTTTATTTTCATATTGTTCATCAGGGAATTGACAATCTTCCCTGGCATTCCGATATATTTCCTAGTCTCGAAGTTATCTGTCAGTTGCTTACATACTTAGATTTAGTCCCACAAAAAAATACTTTGTCTGACGCCCGTTCTTTTATTTATATCTCCATGCAACGAATCGAAAATCATTTCTCAATTTCCGAGGAAGACCCTGCAACTGAATTTTTATCTGCTTATGAATTTGTTGAAAAACCAGCTTTTTTAACCGATTGGAATCAACGAGATTGGCAGTTATTTTTATTAGCAATTTATGTGAATGATATTTTCAGTGCCGAAAAATTAGTCAAGAAAAAAACAAGCCCTATTTTCAAAAAAGAAGTGGCTCTTTGGTTAACTACCTTTGAAAAAAATGTTCCTTTACTAGGTGTCTCTGAAAAAGAAAATTTAAGCTCCTACCTTGATGCGCAATTACAACTGCAGTTTCTTTTTCCAATGACCAAGCTTCTGATGGATTTGATTGGCGTAAAAGAATACCGACATTTCGAATTGGATTTTCCAGAATATCTGAATCACTTTAATCAATTCTGGAAACAGCTTTCTGCTAAATCGCCTCTCTTTCGAAATTCGGTATATATGCACTTTTCTTCCTTAATGAATTCGATTAAAGTGCTTGATTTAACTGTTTTTAATCCAAAAATTCAATTGTTCGTCCAATCAGACGTTACCAAATTGCATCAATCCTTTATGGAAAAAAGAATCAATTACCATTTAGCTAAATATACCGTTGAATTTGTGCCTTCTCCCGAAAAGGCAGATTTAGTTATCAGTACTTTATCATTTCGAACAGAACAACCACTTCCAAAAAATGTTATTCAAATTTGTACCTATTTATCGATTAGTGATTTAGAAAATATCACACAACGAGTCGATGCCTTTTTAGAAAATTAGAATAAACGACCGTCGATTGCGAATATTCGACGGTCGTTTTTGGTTTTTCGAACAGTGGAGCTTGCCACTGTTTGATTTTCTCCTTTTTTCGAACGGTGGAGCTTGCCACTGTTTGATTTTTTCCTTTTTTCGAACGGTGGAGCTTGCCACTGTTTGATTTTCTCCGTTTTTCGAACAGTGGAGCTTGCCACTGTTTGATTTTCTCTCTTTTTCGAACGGTGGAGCTTGCCACTGTTTGATTTTCTCCGTTTTTCGAGCGGTGGAGCTTGCCACTGTTTGATTTTCTCCGTTTTTCGAACGGTGGAGCTTGCCACTGTTTGATTTTCTCTCTTTTTCGAACGGTGGGACTCGCCACCGTTTGATTTTCCTGCTTTTTCGAACGGTGGAGCTTGCCACTGTTTGATTTTTCCTGTTTTTCGAACGGTGGAGCTTGCCACTGTTTGATTTTTCCCGTTTTTCGAACGGTGGAACTTGCCACTGTTTGATTTTCTCCGTTTTTCGAACGGTGGGACTCGCCACCGTTTGATTTTCCTGCTTTTTCGAACGGTGGAGCTTGCCACTGTTTGATTTTTCCTGTTTTTCGAACGGTGGAGCTTGCCACTGTTTGATTTTTCCCGTTTTTCGAACGGTGGAACTTGCCACTGTTTGATTTTCTCCGTTTTTCGAACAGTGGGACTCGCCACCGTTTGATTTTCTCCGTTTTTCGAACGGTGGAACTGTAGAATTACTTTTTTGGGGCAAAAATTACCGGAATCAAGTTTTTTAGACAAACTAAAAAACCTTACAAAATACAGCTACATTGGCTGATTTCATAAGGTTTTACTAACGTAAAAATATTTAGTTACTTTTTCTGGCTTGCATTTCATTACTTAATGCTGCAAATTCTGCTAAGGATAAGGTCTCCCCTCTTCTTGAAGGTTCGATAGCGGCAGCTTCTAAGCTAGATTTTAGCCATTGTTTTGTTGCATCGTCTTTGCCGTAAGTATTTTGGAGGTTATTCCAAAGGGTTTTTCTTCTTAATTGGAAAGCTGATTTGGTTAATTTAAAGAATTCTTTTTCATCTGTTACGCTGACGGCTGGTGTTGCTCGGCGAGTCAGTTTTAAAATGGCTGAATCCACATTGGGTTGCGGAACAAAAACAGTTTTAGGAACGATGAAAGCTAATTTGGCTTCCATATAATATTGAACAGCAATGGATAATGAGCCATAAGCTTTGGTTCCGGGCTTCGCTGAAATTCGGTCAGCCACTTCTTTTTGCATCATGACAACCATTTCCGCTACAGGTAAATCTGATTCTAAAAAGTGCATCATAATTGGTGTCGTAATGTAGTAAGGTAAATTTGCTACTACTTTGATAGGTAATTCTTTTCTAAAATTATCTGAAGTCACTTGATTTAAATTGGCTTGTAAAACATCTTGATGAACCACCGTAACGTTGGGATAATCTTGCAAGGTATCTTCTAAAACAGGAATTAAACGATCGTCAATTTCAAAAGCTAAGACTTGTTTAGCACTTCTTGCTAAGTGCTCGGTTAATGCACCGATTCCTGGTCCCACTTCAATAACATTCGTTTCTTCTGTAATTTCTGCCGTCTCTACAATTTTTCGTAAAATATTTGGCTCTGTTAAGAAGTTTTGTCCCAAGCTTTTTTTAAAGGTAAATCCATGCTTGGCTAGGATTTCTCTAGTTCTTGATGGGACAGCTATATCGCGATTGTCTTTCAAATTTCTTCCTCCATTTTTTTCATTGCTTCTAGTAACTCTGCTTCTGTGATGCGAAACATTTTTAAGCGTTTCGCCAGTTGTTTGCCGTTGGTGTAGCCAATTCTTAATTCATCCCCAAGTTTTTCTCGGCGTTCTTTGGCTAAAGATCCGGCTACAAGTCCCAATTCAATCAATAATTGACGGGAAATTTCTGTTGCCGCCTCACCTGTAATAGGGGTGACCACTTTTTTTAAAGCTTCCATAATTGCTTCATCGCTAGCATGTTCTACACCCAAACTTGCTCCTTTGCGCTTGCCTTGAGCTTGACTTCTTGGTAAAAAAGCATGCTTGGCATCCGGTACTACTTCCATAATTGTTTTGCGAATTTTTTCTCCAGAAAAATCTGGATCTGTAAAAATAATGACTCCTCGTGTTTCTTGGGCGTGTTCAATCTGATCTAAAATCGTCTCATTAATAGCCGAGCCAATGGTTTCGATGGTATCTGCGTTCACCACTTCTTGAATACGACGAGTGTCGTCTTTTCCTTCAACGACGATAATTTCTTCGATAGTTGGTTTATTCATAGCTTAAACCAAATAATTTATGGGCATTTTGAGTGGTTTGTTTCGCAAGTTCTTCCACAGACATTTCTCGTAATTCGGCAATTTTTTCTACGACATAACGAGTATAACCTGGTTCATTTCGTTTACCTCGATAGGGAACTGGTGCTAAATAAGGGGCATCGGTTTCTACTAATAAACGATCTAGCGGGACAATTCCAGCAGCTTCTTGTACTTCTAAAGCTTTCTTAAAGGTCACGACCCCACTAAATGAAATGTGCATGCCTAAATCTAAGAATTTTTTCGCCCATTCGGCATCGCCACTAAAACTATGCATGATGCCTCCAATTTCTCGGACATCTTCCTCTTTTAAAATGCGGTAAGTATCTTCAATAGCATCTCGCATGTGAATGCTAATCGGCAAGTGATGTTCTTTAGCGATCGCGATTTGACGGCGGAAAACTTTTTCTTGCACATCTTTGGGATCTTCCATCCAATAATAATCCAAACCGATTTCACCAAGAGCAACCACTTTTGGCAAAGTTAAACGTTCAAGTAAAAATTCTTCCGCTGCTTGGTCAAAACTACCTGCTTCAGTCGGATGCCAACCAATAATACTATAAATAAAGTCATGGGCTTCACTTAGTTCCAAAGATTTTTTGATTGTTGGGTAATCAAAACCCACAACCGCCATTTCAGAAACTCCTAGTTCTTTGGCACGGGCAATTGTTTCGGGAATATCTTCATTAAATTGTTCTGCATTCAAATGTGTGTGTGAATCAAAAATCATAGCTGTCTCCTCGATTTATTCTTAAATTCTTTCCTCTTGCTCTAGTATGATAGCTAATCCTTGGTTAGCTTGCTCACACTTTTCCATTGTCTACAATAGCACATTTTTGATAAATCATAAACGAGGAAAACTTTTTTCTTTCAAACAAATAAGAAAATTAAATACTGCCAGAACAAAACTCCGAAAGTTTCACTGGTCGTGCGAGACCGTCGCGAGCCTCTTAGCAGATTCTCTTCGGCTACTGACGTTCAAACTCTGATTAAGATAAAAAATTAGAGTAATTCATAGTTTCTCAGCTTACTCCTCAACCAAAGTCTGATAGAAACATCGGACTTTGGTTGGATACATTTCAACGCATTCTTACTTATACTATAAAGAAAGAACGGAGTGTTGCAGATGAATCGATTGCGTTTACAATATCAATTTTATACAAAAACAAAAAAGCAAAATAACTTCAAAAACGACTTTCCCGAGATGGCTGAATGGATTCGTCACAAACAACGACAATCTAATAAAAATCAAACAAACACGTTTAGTCATTGGTTTTTATTAGCATTATTTGGTGGATTAACCATCGCTAGTTTTTCTCAGCAATTATTACTGATCGTCGCTTTCATTTTAGTAGCAGCTTTAGTTAAAGGACCGGCAATGATTTTATACGGTGTTCTCTATACCTTTTTAGTGGGGCTCTTTCCTCCATTAGGAATCGTATTATCTGCCTTGTTTTTCTTTATTCACCTCTATCAAATAACTCGAAATTGGCGTTTTGGCTTAGCCGCTGGTTTCTTTTATCTATATCCAGTAACATTGGTTGCTTTACGACAGTTTGCATTCTTTGACCGAGGCTGGTTAATGATTTTACTAACAGGGATCGGTTTACTTGTCCTACACTTTCTTTTTCAAAAAGTTTATTGGGAGCAACCTTCAAGTAAAGGTCTGGCTTGGTCGATTTTAAGTCTACCTTATGACTGTTTATTAGCATTGATCCCTGTGAAAAGAAAGCCAAAAAAGTTTAGAAAAAAATAAATTCTTCCCCACTGTTTAAAGTTGTTTAATAGACTTTAAACTGTTTTTTTTCGAAAAATTAACAATATGTTCGATTGCTTTTTTAGCTACAATAATCTATTCTAGAGATAGGCATTTTTAAGTAGAATAAAGGAGGCTGTTTCATTGATTTATATACTTTTAGGAACGGTATTCCTAGGTATCGCCTTACTTGTCTACATGCTTTGGATTGAACCTTACCGATTAAAAAAACGACATTATCTGATTCAAAAAAATAAACAAAGTGTCCTAGACATCTCAAAGGCTTATGACCTTTATGAAAAACAGACCAACATTACCATCGCCCATATCAGTGATACTCATTTTTCACGCTTCTATAAACCAAGACGTTTTAATAATGTGATTCGCTCCATTTTGCGTAACTCCCCTGATATTATTGTTTTTACTGGAGATTTGATTGATGATTACAAGAATTGGCCCACACGTCAAACAAAAGCCCTGATTGATAAATTAAAACGATTGCCAGCACCCATGGGGAAAATCGCTATTTTAGGCAATCATGATTATCGTTCTGACGGCGAATTTTTTGTGGCAGCAGTCTTAAAAGAAGCTGGCTTTACTTTGTTGAAAAATGAACAAGTTTTTGGTGCCAACGAAAACATTTCGGTGACTATTTCAGGTGTGGATGATTGTTTAAAAGGAAAACCTGAGTTTACTTTTGAGAGAACTTTAGCAGAGTGGCATATAATGTTGATTCACGAACCAGACAGTGTCCAAAATGTGGAGCATGTAGTCGATTATGATTTAATTTTAGCTGGTCACAGTCATGGAAGACAAGTTCGCTTGCCTTTTGTTCGTTACAAACATCCTGGAGCGATTAAATTCCAAAGAGGATTGTATCTTTTAACGAAAAAAACGTTACTTTCAGTTAGCAGTGGGATTGGAACAACCGTCATTCCAATGAGATTTAGAGTTCCCCCAGAAATTACTTATTATCATTTAGCAAAAGAAGACGAAGAAACTGTCGAGTAATCACTCAGCAATTTCTTCGTCTATTTTTTATTGCGTTAACCCTTCATAAATCTTATCTAAATTCCATTTCATCATGGCGTAATAGCTATCACCGTCATTACCTGATTCAGCCACAGAATCAGTAAAGATTTCGGCATAAATCGGAATGCCTGAGTCTCTAGCTACACTTTGCATAGGACGAGGATTGATGCTGCTTTCGACAAACAACGCTTTAACTTCAGAAGCTTTTAGTTGATCCACTAATAAACGAATTTGTAGAGGTGTTCCCTCTTCTTCGGTATTAATTTCCCAAATGTAAGCAGAAGGAATATCATAGGCTTTGGAGAAATACTTAAAGCTTCCTTCACTTGTTACAATTAGTTTTTGAGCTTCTGGGATCGAAGCAAATTTTTCTTTTGCTTCTTGATCCAATTCGTTTAGTAAGTCCAAATATTCCTCTAAGTTTTCTTGATAGATTTGTGCATGATCAGGATCTTTAGCAATTAGTTGTTGAGCAATATTTTGGGCATAAATCATGCCATTTTCTAGATTTAACCAAGCATGTGGGTCTTCTTTTCCTGCTTCTTCGCCTTCAAGATAAAGAATTTCCACCCCGTCACTGACTGCAAAATAATCTTGATTATCTACTTTATTGGCATTACTCATTAATTTAGTAAACCAAGCATTGCCACCGGTTTCCAAATTTAAGCCATTGTAAAAAAGTACATCTGCATCTGTCGCTTTTTGGATATCTTCTGGTAAGGGATCATACTCATGAGGATCTCGTCCAACTGGCACAATGCTGTGAAGATTGATTTCATCTCCGGCAATATTTTCAGTGATATCTTTTAAAATAGAGTTCGTGACGACTACATTTAGTTTTTCGTCTGTCTGTTCTTGATGACTGCTAGAATAAAAGAAAATTCCTCCTGTCACTAAGGCTAATAAACCTGCCGCAATTCCCCAGTTTTTATTACCAAATTTTGCTCGTTGTTTAGGAGAAAGCAAAAAGCCTAAAACAAACATTAACGCAGCGGTTAAAACAATACTTGAGCCGGCAGCGATATTAAAGCTATACCCCACAAACAAACCAATCACTGAAGATAATCCGCCTAAAATAGAAGATAAAATCATCATATGACTTAAACGTTTTGTAAATAAATAAGCAGTGGCTGCTGGTGTGACTAACATGGCTACAATTAAAATCGTTCCCACACTTTGCATCGCTGTCACAGCAACTAAGGTTAACAGTCCCATTAATAAATAATGATAGACTTCAACTTTCATGCCATACGCTTTGGCCATCATGGGATCAAAGGAAGTAATCAACAACGGACGGAAAAAAATGACAATCGTTACTAATACTACTGCGGTGATGATAAGGGTAATCCACTTGTCAATATCTTGAACCGCTAACACATTCCCAAATAGAATATGAAACAAATCCGTAGAACTATTTGCAACCCCGATTAAAATAACTCCCAAAGCTAGGAAGGAACTGAAGGTAATACCAATCGCTGTATCACTTTTAATGACACTATTTTGAGAAATATAAGTGATTAATACTGATGCCAGTAAACCAAAAATAATCGCTCCGATAAAAAAGTTAATGCCTAAAATATAAGAAAGTGCGACTCCTGGAAGAACCGCATGGGAAATTGCATCCCCCATCAAAGACATTCCTCTTAGAATAATAAAACAACCAATCACTCCGGCAACCATCCCAATCGCCACTGAGGTAATTAAAGCATTCTGCAAAAAGTGATAATTCACTAAACCGTCAATAAAGTTACTTAGCATTTGAATGTCCTCCCTTCACAAAGATACTTTCACCAAAGGCTTCCACTACATTTTGTTCATTAAAAACATCTGCCGTTTTTCCTTGTACAATTAAATGGTGATTTAAAATAACTAGTTCATCAAAATATTCTCGAACTTTGCTTAAATCGTGATGCACGATAAAAATCATTTTGCCTTCGTCGCGCATATTTTCTAATAATTCCATGATGATACTTTCACTGGTTGTATCAATTCCAACAAAAGGTTCATCTAAGAAAATGTATTGGGCTTCTTGAACTAAGGTTCGAGCAATTAATACTCGTTGGAATTGTCCTCCAGATAATTCGCCAATTTGTCGTTCTTTAAACCCTAACATCTGAACCACATCTAAAGCTTGATCGACTTTTGCCCAATCCCCTTTGGTTAGTCGTTGAAAGATTTTTTTCTTAGGATAAAGTCCTAATGACACACATTCTCTCACTGTAATTGGAAAAGTATGGTCAATCGCTGATTTTTGTTCGACATAGGCAATATTTTTTTGATGACTTGCTAAAGGTTGCTGATTAATCTTCACCTCTCCTGTCGATGGAATTAAATTTAAGGCTGCTTTGATTAAGGTTGACTTACCTGCCCCATTCGGCCCGATAATACCAACAATCGCTGGGTTTTCAATAGTAAAAGAAACTTCTGAAATCGCCGTTACGCCATTATAACTGGCTGAAATATTTTCAAAGGTTAACATGTACACTCCTCCTTGTCCGTCTTTATTTTTAGGCTCACCTAATTTTATATTTAATTGCATTATACTCGCTTTACTTTTTTTAGGCAACCCTAAACTTTTCCTCAAATCGAATCCTGCGAAAAAGACTGCTCAAATAGGTTGAAGCTTACTTATGGTGTTGAGATAATTTATGGAAGCATATATTGAAAATTTCTCTATTTTTTGACTCAAAAGTGTGACTCAAAAAATAAAAATTCTCAGAACTTCCTTTAGTTTTGTAAAAGAACAGCCGATAGTTTATCTTGTCGTCTATTCATGGCGCGTATTATTTTATGAAACGAGGAGCTATATGAAACAGAAAACAAAAAATAAAAAAATAAAAAATCAACAAAAAAGTATTGCTACCATTATCGTTAGTGTGCTAGTCATTCTTTCTTTGTTGCCTGTTCTTATTATGCTGCTGAGTTCTTTCAGTATCATTACTAATCTGATGTCAGAAAGAAATTTAGTCAGTCAAGAAAGTGGTACCCAAGCAGTAATTACTGAAAAAGAGAATCTGCTCCATAACGCCGAGTCCAGAATTGAAGCGATTAGCGACTTTACACCTTTAAAGAGAGACTTTGATATGCTAGAAATTCAAACGATGTTAAAACAAGCGACTGCTGGTGATACAAACTTACTGTCGATCACTTTCTCAACAGAGCATGATCATTATGTATCTACTCATGTATTGCCACCCGACTTTAAGCCAAGTACTCGTCCGTGGTATAAAGCAGCCATTGAAGCAGGCGGTGAATTAGTCTGGTCTGTTCCTTATCAAGACTTTGAAACCAAAGAAATTGTTAACACGTTATCAAAAGCAGTACGTAATGACAAAGGTGAAATGGGTGTACTAACTGCTGATATTTCCTATCAAAATATCACCAATGTGTTAGAAAATTTAAAAGTTGGGCGAACTGGTTATGTTTCTTTGATTACCAATGAAGGGATGATTATTGCCGATGTCGATCCTGAACGAGTAGGAGTTAGCGTTGCAGAAAATCCTCTTTTCTTAGAAATGAAAAATAGTTCAGAAGTCAAAGCTAGTTTGGAAGCTTCTGGTGAAGATGATATTGCTAGTATCTATTTCAATAAAGGCTCTGAGGATAGCCAAAGTTGGGCTTTTGCTTCAATTCCTAATAATGAGTTTGCCGTAGAAATTAGAACAACACTTATCTCTACAGCAATCGTTGCGGTTTTATTACTACTATTTTCAATTGTCTTTTCATTTGTCATCAAAAACTTTATCCGAGACATGTTATCTGTTTTCAGTCAGTCTTTTGATAATATCCGTTACGGAACATTTGAAAAAATTGCTGGTAAAAAACCGAAAAGTGCTTTTTGGAAAGTGAATGCTGTTGCTAAAAATTCTGTTTACCCAGATGAACATGGTAATGAAATTCAACGTTTAGCTGCAAACTACAATGCGATGATTGAAACAACTGGTGAATTAGTAACTGCCATCCAATCTGAAAGTAGTCATGTTGCAACCATGTCTGAATCTTTGTTGGAATTATCTAACCAAACAAGCTCAGCAACAGGTGAAGTAACTGAAACCATTACTGGTATTGCTGAAGTGACGGGTACACAGGCACAAGAAACAGAGCGTAGTGTTTCTCAATTACATGAATTATCCGATGTCGTTCAAGAACTGACAAACAATGTATCCGATATGAATGAACAATCCAAAGAATCAACTGCGATTAATCAACAAAGTACAGAAATTATGGGTGCAGTAAATACCACTTGGCAAGCAGAAATTTCGCAAATGAATAGCTTAGTGAATAATATGAATGCGATGAACCGTAGCATTCAAGATATCAACCAAATCATTAATGTTATCAATGATATTTCTTATCAAACCAATCTATTAGCCTTAAATGCTTCAATTGAAGCGGCACGTGCTGGCGAATCGGGAAAAGGTTTTGCTGTTGTTGCTTCTGAAATTCGTCAGTTAGCGGAACAAAGTAAAGCTTCTACCAAAGAAATCGAAGGAATTATTGCAACGATTCAAGGTCAATCAACAGACATGGTTGACTTAGCTTCTCGTTCACTTGAAGGTGGCGAAAAACAAACACAATTAATCAATCAAGCGATTATTTCTTCTCAAGAAGTACTAGAACGTAGCAATGCGATGATTAATGGCATTCAAGAAGTTGAAAGATCTTCTCAACGGATTGTTGGTATTCAAAATACTGTATTAGAAAATCTAGAAAGTATCTCTGCTTCAACAGAAGAGAATGCAGCAGGAACCCAAGAAGTTTCTGCCAATGCCGAAGAAGTACTAGCTACAATGGAAGAATTTGTGGGTCATGTAAGTGACTTAAAAAATGTTTCTGAAAAACTACAACGTCTAACGAGTGGTTTTACGATTATTTAGTTGCTTAAAAAAATTTCAGTGAATTTTTAATCTGTGAACAAAAAAACATCCGAACAATAAAGAATTTTGTTTTGAAGCCTAATTGGACTTCGCTGCACATTCTATTTGTTCGGATGTTTTTACTTTCTTTGTAGATAATAAAACACAGGAATTCCGATTGCTGTGATTCCAATCCCTGTTACTACTAGTAATGGCGTAGTAATTGTTGTCATCACCAAAATAAAGCCTCCACCAACCATGGCGAATATTGGAATAATTGGATAGAGCGGTACTTTATACGGTCGATTTAACTCAGGCTGACGTTTTCTTAATAAAATAACTGCCGCAAAAATTAATAGACTAAAGAACCACATAACAAAAATTAACATATCTGTCAGTAAATCAAAGGTTCCCACACTCATCATAATACAAGCAATACTTAGTTGTACCAAAGCAGCGACATAAGGAACTGTAGTCTGTTTAGATAATTTTTTCATCTGCTTACTAAAAGGCAATTCATCTTTGACGGCCATCGCATAGGGTACGCGAATTCCAGTCATCGTGTATCCATTTAATGCACCGTAAACGGAAATTAGAATACCGACTGTTACAATTCTACCACCGATATTTCCAAATAAAATACCTGCTACATCAGAAGCAGCATTCAAATTTCCGGCGATTTGATTGACAGGTAATGTTTTAAGATACGCAAAATTGATAATCCAATAAATCAAAGTCACAAAACTTAAACCGATAATAATTGCTTTAGGCAAATCTTTGGCTGGATTTTTCATTTCTCCTGCCACATTTCCTACATTTAACCAACCATCGTAAGCAAAGAGCGTCGCTAACAAAGCACCACTAAAACCTGCCGCCCAAGATTGATCCCCACCAATGGATAAATCTAAAATAGACACTTCTACCGTTCCTGGAGTGAATAAACCCGCTACACTAATTACCAATATTGGAATCAATTTAACAACCAAAGCAACCGTTTGAACATTGGCTGCAATCTTAGTCCCCAATAAATTAATTCCTGTCACACTAAATGCTGTGATCATCGATATTGGTAATAGCCATTGCGCTTCAATATGAAATAAATGAATAAATTGCGTGGCAAAAATAATACTCAAAGCAGCAATGTTAGCCGGAAAATAAATCACACTTTGCGCCCAACCAAGTAAAAATGAAGGCAATTTGCCATATGCAACTTCAATATACTTAATTGGTCCCCCAGTTTCTGGAATAGCAGTCGCTAACTCAGCAACCGTCAGTCCACCACAAATAGTAAGAATCCCTGCCAGCAACCAAGCAAACAACATCAAACCCGCTGATTGCGTTTGAGACGCCACCGCTGCTGCTTTAAAGAAGACCCCCGCTCCAATTACCGTTCCCATAACCGTGGATAAAGCACCACTCAACGATATTTCTTTTTTTAACTCTTTTGACAAAACAACACCTCCCTTTCAAAGGTAAAGTTTAGGAAGAGTATACTCAACTTCAGAAGAAATTACCATTAAAACTTTGAAAAGATGTCTTTTGGTATAGAATGATTGGGATTTAGTATTGGTTTTATGTTTTTTCGAACGGTGGTGTAATCCCGCGTTCGAGTTCTCCACTTTTTCGAACGGTGGCGCTTTCTTGCGTTCGAGTTTTTCACTTTTTCGAACAGTGGCACTTTCCCGCGTTCGAGTTTTTCACTTTTTCGAACGGTGGAACTTTCCCGCGTTCGATTTTTTCACTTTTTCGAACGGTGGCGCCTTCTCGCGTTCGAGTTTTTCACTTTTTCGAACGGTGGCGCCTTCTCGCGTTCGAGTTTTTCACTTTTTCGAACAGTGGCGCCTTCTCGCGTTCGAGTTTTTCACTTTTTCGAACAGTGGCGCCTTCTCGCGTTCGATTTTTTGAAATTTTCGAACACTGGAACCGAATCCCGATGGATCTCCTTTTACAGACAAAAATAACAAGCTCTGTTTTAGGCTTGCTATTTTCTTCATATTTAAAACTCTTCGTATTTGGCAGGATCTTGGTTTTGCAAACGACCTTCTACCTTCGTTAATTGATTGATAATCCCCATGTCTTCGTCTGTTAGATAAAATGAAAAGACGTCTAGATTATTTTTTTGTCGGATAATATTGGATGCTTTAGGAATTGGAACAACCCCTTGTTGAATTTGCCAACGCAAAATAACTTGAGGAATTGTCTTATTGTAACGGTCGGCAATACCACCGATAATCGGATGATTCAAAATTTCTGATGCACGGCCTAAAGGACTCCACGCTTCTGTGATAATATTTTTTGAAGCATCAAAAGCAATCTGATCTTTTTGATTGAAATTAGGATGCATCTCAATTTGGTTAATCACTGGTAAAATTCCAGTTTCTTTCTCCAATCGTTCAATGTGTTCAGGAAGAAAATTACTTACTCCTATTGAACGAATCAGACCAAATTTTTGAGCATCAATTAATGCATTCCAAGCCTCTACGTACTTGTCTTGAATAGGGTTGGGCCAATGAATCAAGTATAAATCGATATAGTCTAATCCCGTACGCAAAACCGATTCTTCAATCGTTAAAATTGCTTCTTTATAGTTATGATGTCTACCGGGTAATTTTGAAGTCACCGTAATTTGATCTCTCGGTACACTACTATTTCTAATCGCCTGTCCGACAGCACCTTCGTTTTCATAATTAAAAGCTGAATCAATTAAACGATAACCTGTAGATAAGGCCTGTTCAATAATTCTTATGCCATGAGAACCATTTAATTTGTACGTGCCAAAACCAATTTTAGGAATTTCAAAACCATCTGCTAATACATAATTTTCTGTCATTGTTTTTTCCCTCCTCAATAAAATCATAGCATAGACTTAACCAATGCTTCTAGCGATTTCCCCTGAACTGTGGTAATTTAAATAAAAAGCGTTTTAACTAGGAGGCTCTTTGATGAAATATTACGATCAACATCTGCATACTTTTTTGTCATTTGATTCTGATGAACAATTTGAAAATTATTTGCTTAATCAACCTGAGTATTTTGTTGCGACAGATCATTTAGATTTGCAAAATGCTGGGACTGGATTTGGTGATGATATTCCAGACTATAAAGTCTATTCGAAAAAACTTGCTGAGCTAGAAGAAAATTATTCGACGAAATTTTTACGTGGAATTGAGTTGGGGGTAGTTCCTGGACAAGAGCAAGCGATTCAAGATTATTTATCCACTCGAGAATATGACCTAAAATTATTAAGCATTCATCAAAATGGCGCGTTTGATTATATGGATGACGCCGTTTTACAAAAAAATAAATTAGATGTGGTCAAAGGATATTTTGATCAAATGTCTACAGTTTTGGATACTTTTCCTGATGGACACATTCTTACCCATTTCGAATATGGCTTACGCCGTTTTGATTTCACTGCAAAGGAATTAGAAGAAAATTTTGAAAAAGAGTTAACTACTATTTTCAAAAAAGTCATTCAAAGAGAATTAGCTTTTGAAGTCAACGCTAAAAGTTTTGGTCGCTATAAAAATGCCCATCTTTATCGTTATGCGATTCCTTTGTATCAAAGCCTTGGTGGAAAATTGTTTACTCTAGGCTCAGATGCCCATGTCGCTGAAGACTATCGCCTATTATTTCCAGAGATGAGTGAGTTGCTTCAAGAGTTTCAAGTAGAAAATTTAGTTGTTTTCCAAGGAAAAGACCGCTATTTCACTGAATTACCCTAATCACTAAATAGTTTAGAGAGGCGCATATGGTCGTGTATGCCTCTTTTCTTATTGTTCGAGATGATTTTTTTGCAGTTTTGAATTTTTTCGTGAATTTTAGGGCATATTTTGTGGGTTTGCACCTTTTTTATGATTTTTGGTGCATAATTCAATGGTTTGCACTTTTTTTGTTGTTTTTTGGTGCATAGTTTAACGGTTTGCACCTTTTTTGTTAGTTTTTGGTGCATAGTTTAACGGTTTGCACCTTTTTTGTTAGTTTTTGGTGCATAATTCAATGGTTTGCACCTTTTTTGTTGGTTTTTGGTGCATAATTCAATGGTTTGCACCTTTTTTGTTGGTTTTTGGTGCATAATTCAATGGTTTGCACCTTTTTTGTTGGTTTTTGGTGCATATTTTGGATTTTGCACTCTTAGCTCTTCTTCCAACCTTATTCCAACTTCTCCTCTTTTTTGAACGCAAATTATAAAAAAATTGACACCGACTGTAGGCAAGTATCTCCTCAGTCGGTGTCATTTTAACTATTCTTTTTCTTCTTTTTTCTTATCTACAATTTGTTTCTTGGCAGCTTCCTTGTGCGCTTCTTCAAAAATCTTTTCTTTCTCTGACTTATACGATTGTTGTCGTTTCGCGTATACTTTTTCCTTCGATTTATCAGCCATGAAAATCCCCTCCAAGAATTTTTTGTTACCAACTCATAATAAGTGGTAACTTTATATTATACCTCTATTATAAGTAAGAAGGAATGTTTTGTAAAATTTTTTTTCTTTTTAAGATAAAACCTATTATTTTATCTACTTTTGTCCATAGTAGGCATTTGCCCCATGTTTTCTATAATAATGCTTATCTAATAACAAATGCTCCTCAGTATCATTTAATAATCTCTTTTTAACCAGAAAACTCTAGTTACGAGAAGTCACCAATCATCTAATATTGATTGAAAACAGAAAACATTTATTGCAATTCAACTAGAAAGATTAAAAAATAATTAGATTATACTTTCAATTTGTGCTATTATAAGAAAACAAAAAGATGATTACATCGGGAATTTGCATCCTTGATTTAATTCATCGCACATTTCGTTTCTCAGAAATTTTTAGTACATTATTTTAATATTTTAATAGAAATAAGGTGAACTTATGCAAAACAAATTAAATTTCGTAATGATTTCACCCCATTTTCCAGATAATTTTGCACCTTTTGCTGAACGCTTAAAAAATGCAGGTTTCAATACTTTGGGAATTGCGGACACACCTTACGAACATCTTTCGCAAACACTAAAAGATTCTTTGACTGAATACTATCGTGTGGACAACATGGATGACTACGATCAAGTGTATCGTGCAGTCGCTTTTTTTGCTCACAAGTATGGCCGAATTCATCGAATCGAATCACACAATGAACATTGGTTAGAAACAGATGCACGCTTGCGCAGTGATTTCAATGTTTTTGGATACAAAGAAACTGATTTAGATGCGATTAAACACAAATCAAGTATGAAAGAAGTTTTTCGTAGTATTGATCTGCCAGTTGCCAATGGTCGTGTATTCTCTGATCGTCAAGATGGCTTGGAATTGGCAGAAGAATTAGGTTTCCCAGTAATCATTAAACCTGACAGTGGTGTGGGTGCCGGAGATACTTATAAAATAAAAAATGAAGATGAACTTCATTACTTTTTCGATACAAAAAATGAAGCTGTTACTTTCATTATGGAAGAATATATTCCTGGCGATATTGTTACCTTCGATGGTTTAACCGACAGAGACGGAAATATCGTTTACTGTTCTAGCCTACTTTACAATGTAGCTGTTTTAGAGACGGTTGAAAGTAACAATGATATGTATTTTTATGTTTCTCGAGAAATTGAAGATGATTTGTTAGAGATGGGGCAAAAAATGGTGGAGGCATTTAATGTGAAGGAACGTTTCTTCCACTTTGAGTTCTTCCGTTTGGCAGATGGGACTGCTCTACCGTTGGAAGTAAATATGCGTCCTCCGGGTGGTGCAACGATTGATATGTTTAACTATGCCAATGAATTGGATATTTTCCAAGAATATGCCAATGTGGTCCGAGACAATCAATTTTATACGTATGTTACACGACCTTATTATTGTGGTTATGTTTCTAGAAAATACAGCAACCATAATTATGCTCATTCAAACGATGATATTCGCCAACATTTAGGTGAAGATTTAATCAATATCCTGACTATTCCAGGAATTTTCGCTGCAATTATGGGCGATGAAGGTTACTTGGTTCGTACCCCTTCAGAAGAACAACTATTTGAGTATTTTGAATATATCCGCCAAAAATCATAGGTCGAGTATTTAAAACAAGGATGAACCAGAATTTTAGCGAATTAGGAGAATTAATTTATGCATTTTGAAAGAAGAAGTCACTATAGCGGTCATTTGAATCGCGAGATGTATTTTAATGTTTATGGTCATGCTGGAAAACCAATTATTGTCTTTCCCTCTTCTGGTGGAAGTCAAAATGAGTATGCGGATTTTGGTATGATTGAAGCTTGCCAATCATTTATTAACCGTGGATTGGTGCGTTTTTATACACCTGATTCAGTAGATAATGAATCTTGGTTAGCAACTGATCGCAGTGCTCATGATATGGCAGAAACACACAACCGATATGATGAATACATTGTCAATGAGTTAGTTCCTTTGATTCGTTATGAAGCAAATTGGGAAGGTCCGATGATTGCGACTGGTTGTAGTATGGGTGGTTTCCATACTGTGAACTTTGCTTTACGTCATCCTGATTTATTTGATATCAGTATTGCTTTAAGTGGTGTTGCTGATGCGCGTTTCTTCACGGGTGATTTTGGTGGTGATCAAGCAGTTTACTTTAACTCTCCTGTGGATTATTTACCTAACTTAAATGAATCTTGGTTTATCGATCAATATCGCAACAACACCTTTATCGTGGCAGTTGGACAAGGAAATTGGGAAGGTCCGCATATTGAAGCCACTCGTAAGCTACAAGCTATTTTTGCTGACAAAGGGATTCCGGGTTGGTTTGACTATTGGGGTCATGATGTTCCTCACGATTGGGAATCTTGGCGTGATCAAATGCCTTATTTCTTAGGAGTTTTAGAGGGGCAAGGGAAAATTTAATAGCATACAAAAAAGGCAGCTAGAACATTTACTACAGTTCTAGCTGCCTTTTTTTGTTTGAGAGTACAATAACCTCAATACTCAAATTATATTGACTGAGTATTGAGGTTATTTTATTTACTAAAATGAAACTCTAAATATTCTCCAAAATGATCTGCCCAATATTTTTCAAAATGATGTTCATCAGCCAGAATGCGCAACCAAATCTGATCCATTGAATGCCCTTGGCTTAACATTGTTTGGTAGTACCACAAAGAGCTGTCAATATAAGCTTGATTGATATTTTTGTTAACAAATGCTTCATCGACTTCGTTACCTTCTGCTGTTCCAACTTGAATGTACACATTTGTTTCGGGGTTCAAAGGATGTTTTGAAATATAATCCAAAAAGGCATTTTCACTTAACCATGAAGCTAAGGAGAATACTCCCAGTGAACCAAAGACCTCTGGATAAGCTGCTCCCATATAAGCTGTAATTAATCCACCTAATGAGCTTCCTGCTAATAAGGTGTTTTCACGCTCTGGTTTAGTACGATAGAATTTATCAATGAAGGGTTTAACCGTATTGACAACCCATTCCCCGTATTCCATACCCATACCACCAAGATGTCCATGACTGGCTACTTCTTCCTCTAATTCATAAGGAAAGGGTGTGTATTCATCTAAACGATCTTCTCCAGCATTATCAATACCAACAATAATCATTTTAGGTAAGTTGTGATTATTTTTAATTAATGGAATCAACTTCCATGAATAACCAGAATAAGATTCTTTACTGTAAAACACATTTTGTCCATCATGCATATACACCACTGGATAGGTTTCATCACTGTTTATTTCATAGTCTCTCGGTAACAACACTCGTACTCGACGTGGTTTATCATCATAGGGAACGTCTATGTAATGAGACATAATTGGCAAATAATAATTCATTGGTTTCTTCATCTAATACTCCGCACCTCCTTGTTGATTTCTATATTTTATCATGTTTTAGCTTTGATTCATAGAAGTTGAGAATATCGTTAGATTCAATCGTTTTCCACAATATGCTTGTCGCCTCTTTTTCATGATTCATTATTTGGCATTCACTAAAAATTTGATATAATCAAGACAAGAATGAAAGGTGTGAAAAAAATGAATCACAATGATCGCTTGACGCGCTTACGTTACGCATTAGATATTAAAGATACAGATATGGTGAAAATTTTTGAACTAGGTGGCGTAACTTTTACTAAAGAAGAAGTTCGTAAGTTACTGAAGAAAAAAGATGCAGAAGAATATGAACTTGAACTAACGAATGAAAATTTTGAACGATTTTTAAATGGAATGATTACTTCCCAACGAGGAGCTCGTGAGGGTGCAGATGAACCAAAATTAGAATTACACAACGGAAATGCCAATAATTTACTTCTAAAAAAATTAAAAATTGCTTTAACTTTGACTAGTGAGGATATGTTGAATATTTTAGATCAAGCAGGAGTAAAAGTTTCAAAAGGTGAATTAGGTGCTATTCTTCGTAAAGAAGGTCATCGTAACTACAAACCTTGCGGAGATAAATATGCTCGAAACTTTTTAAAAGGTTTGATGCTTGAGTATCGCGGTGAATGATTTCATAGAAAAAAGCATACCAGACAAAACTGTCTATGGTATGCTTTTTTTCTTAGTTAGAGTTAGTATAAACTCACATCTACCCCATAAATTTATCCACAATCGGCTTAGAAACTTTCTTCGAGAAGAAGGAAATTAAGGGACCGCAGAAAAATCCTGTAATGACTGTCGAAACTCCCACTGGACCACTTAGTAAATAGGCGCCAATAACGACTAAAATATCTTGGGCAACCCGGACAGGAGTATAATTCCAGCCTGTTCGATCAACAATTAGCGGTGCAATCGCATCATAAGGTGCGACACCTAAATCTGTTTCTGTGTAAGTGGCGACACCTAGTGTAAAGAAGATAATCGCAATGACCGTAATCAATAAACGAAGAACTAAGCTCATCGCCTCTGCATCAATGAATAAATCAAAGAACCATTCAAAAAAGTCAATGAGATATCCTACCAACACCATATTATATATCGTACCCCAACCAATCAAGGAACGTTGCATTAGAAATATCACGATTAAAATAAGGATATTAATTCCTAGTTGATAGCTTCCTAAATCAAAGCCTAACAATGAAGAAGCTCCCCTATTTAAGGCGGTATATGGGTCTAGTCCCATACTCATTTTTTCGCTAAGTGCTGCACCAAAACCAATCAGCACAATCCCCGTTAAGGAAATTAATGAACCAATAAAAAACTCTTTCCGTTTAGATGACATTCTCTCTTTCCTTTCGTTTTCATGAGTTTATTCCATCCCTTACGTTCGTTTAATCCACTCATGGTTATTTTTAACCAGTAAGGTTTCAGCTTCAATCGGGCCAAAAGTATGCGCTCGATAGTTAGGAAACTTAGGTTCAGGTAATTCTTTCCATGCATCTACAATACTATCAGTAATACGCCATTGTTCTAATATTTGCTCGAAAGATGGGAAATATTTTCTATCTCCTGCCAAAGCATCATAAATCATATTTTCGTAAGGATCTGCGACATATTCATCGCCAAACGTTTCTTCATCTGGGCCTAAAAATGTGATGACAGGTTCGTATTCATTTCTTGGCTCTTTTTGATTGAGCACAATCGACATCCCTTTAGTCGGTAATGCCATAAAAGTAATTCGAGTCGGTACATCTGAATGCATACCTTCACGTTGCTTCAAAATAATATCCACAGCAATATAATCTTCAATCAATGATTTTCCTGTTCTTAAATAGAAAGGAACCCCTTCCCAGCGTGGCGTATCGATGTTTATTTCTACCGCAACATAAGTCTCCGTCATACTATCACTAGGAACATTGTCCTCATTTCGATAGCTCTTAAAATGTCCGGCACTATCTGCTTTATACTGACCACGAACAACCTTTTGTTCAGCAGTTTCTTGATCAAATCTTGGAATATTTTTTAGCAAAGTCAGTTTGCTTTTATGAATCGCATCATTTGATAATTCATCTGGTAATTCTGTTGCCACAATAGATAGAACTTGTAATAAATGATTTTGGAACATATCTAATAATGCTCCTGTTTCATCATAGAACGCGCCTCGATCTTCAATCGTCAAATTTTCTGGAACGGATATTTGAACATTTTCAACAAAATTCTTATTCCAAATCCCTTCAATAAAAGGATTGTAATAACGAGTAGCCAAAATATTTTGGATAAAGTCTATTCCAGCAAAATGATCCATATAATAGATACTTTCTTTATCAAAAACCCGTTCAAAGATTTCGCCATATTCCTTCGCCAATTGCAAAGAATCTCCGACTGGTTTTTCTACAATTACTCGGTGATTGCCACCTAGATCAAAGAATTTTCCAGCTTTAATATTTGTAGTTGTTTCATCATACAAGCTAGGAGCAATCGAATAGTAATACATATACTCCTCGGGTATTTCAAATTCTTTCGTCAGTGAACCCATTTTTTTAGCAACATCTTTCATCTCTTTTTGATCAGAAACATCTGCGGATTGATAACGACAGTGATCGAAAAAGCCTTCTTCAAAGCGCTCAAAGTTCACGCCATTTTCTACAGCTCCACGAACATGATTCTGAAACTCATCATCTGTTATATTCTCAGGTGCTACGCCTAAGATAGCAAAGTTCTCAGATAGTAATTTTCGTTGATACAATTGATGTAGTGCAGGAAGTAACATGCGTGTAGCCAAATCACCTGTCCCGCCAAATAAAACAACTAAACCACCAATTTTTTCCTTAACCATTTGTATCGCCCTCTCATCTTGAAGTTCGTTTTCTCTACTATTCCAATATAGCATACTTGTTGGGAATGAGTGTGGGATATGGTTGAGGGGGATGGAGAGGCATTGGCTGAGTTAGCAAATACCTGTTTGATGGTAATTTATTTGGGGAAGAGAATTCATTTACCAGAAAAATGTAACAAGTACATATATATTAAGCCACTAGTGTTGCAAAGATCGCTCAACCTGCCTGAGCTTTGATATAAAGCTGTCCAGAAACAAAAAAAATCCTTTATACTACTCTTAGATGACTTATCCAAGACCAATAAAAAGGACTAACGCATGGATAAGTATAACTCAAAAACGTCATTTCAGAAATGGTTTTCCTCAATAAATTTGACTAATTTATCAGAAGAAGCCAAACGATTCATCAAAAACTTTGATTCTTACAGTAAAAAATTAGATTTTCGAACGACCCTAAAAGAACTGCTTCACGCGGTTTATGAAGAATTGCCAAGCTATCGTGAGATGGATCGTGCCTTTTTAGATCCACGTCTCTGTAAAGAAATTGGGATTGATTCTCTTTGCCATAGCTCGTTGTCCCGCAAAAACGCGGAATTGAGCCAAGAAGTCTTGATGGAACTCTTTACGCAGTTAGCCACAAAAATTTCTAGGCAACGGCCGAGTTCAAAAACAACCAGTCTTCAACTTATTGATTCAACTACGATTCCACTGAATAAGACCTTATTTCCTTGGGCGAGGTTTCGAAAAACAAAATCCGGCATCAAGCTACCTTTGAAACTCTGTTATCTTGATAAGGACAATCAGTATCCGGAAAGCTTCACCATCACCAATGTCAAAGAACACGATCGTACTCACTTTGAATGTCTCGTCGATAAAACAGAAGCTACTTATGTCGTTGATCGTGGTTACTTTGATTACAAAGTACTTGATCGATTACACAACGATGGGTATTTCTTTGTGACAAGAACCAAGAGCAATACAAAGCTCACCGTTCTGAGCCAAATCGAGGCCGCCGATCCAAAAAGCAAAGATGGCACGATTATTAGCAATCAACGGGTGATTCTCGGTGGCGGCAACCATGTGACCGAACGCTTTCGACTCGTAACCGTTCTTACAAAAGGGCAGAAGCTACTTAGAATCGTTACCAATCGAATGGACGTTTCGCCAAATGAAGTGGCGGATATGTATCAAGCACGCTGGCAAATCGAATTGTTCTTTAAGCATTTGAAACAGAATCTGACAATCAAACGTCTATACTCACAAAGCGAGCAAGGAGCAATTAATCAAGTCATACTTACCTTGATTGTGACCCTTTTGACTTATCTGGTGAAGATTGAACTGAACACGATAGCGACCTTGTTTCAAATGAAAAGAGCGTTCCATTATTTGATGTTTGAACCTGTAGAAACCTAGTTCAAACATCATAGACCTGGTTGATGACGCTCAACTCCTTGTCATTTTGCATGTCAACATTCGAATAACTGTTGAAATTTCTGGAAAAATAGTCATCCGCTGCGTCAGCATTCAACTTTTTGGAAATTTTTAGCGAAAGATAGTTTTCAGAGTATTCAGATAATATTTGCGCAACACTAGTGAAACTCCTTATATTTATTTTTTTAAACCACTATAACTATTAATTTTAACGTCTTTTTCATAATAATTTTTTACATCATCACACAATGATTTTAATTGTTCCTTTGGCTCTTCAAATATTACTTCTCTTGTATATATTACTGACGCTGCTATAATGATTTATTTCGAAATAGATTAGGATATTACCTAGTCCAACTTCTCTCTAACAAAAAAAATCCCCTCATCCGCATTTCTGCTTCAAAGGGGAGTCATTCATTTAATTAATAGTATTCTATTCTTTTCTTTCGTCTTTCTTAAACGTAAATGCTAACGCAACTCCACTTCCGATGAAGACTAATCCAATGATTGAAACCATTAGAGAGTTTGTTTCTCCTGTAAGAGGTAAATTGTCTTCTTCACTGTCTGTAGCTGCGTCTTCTTCAGTTGAATCATCTGTGTCCGATCCGTCTGCTTCTTCTCCGCCAACTCCTGGTGTATCAGTTCCTGTACCAAGGCTTTCTGATCCAATGTCAGCAACAATTGCTTCTAGCGCTGCAATTCGAGCGAGTAAGTCTGCAATTTCGGCATCCGTTACGGAGTCTAATCCACGTAATCGTTCATATTCTGCACGGATTACGTTCAACTCTTCAACGAGTGCCGGGTTGTTTGTGGTGATTTCATCAATTGCTGTTTCTAAATCTTCTAAGCGATTTGCAATTTTATCTAAGCGCTCGTCGCCTGGTGTTTCAGGCTCAACTGGCTCTTCTGGATCAACTGGCTCTTCTGGATCAACTGGCTCTTCTGGATCAACTGGTTCTTCTGGATCAACTGGTTCTTCAACCGTGACACCTGCAACTAAGATAACTGTACCGCCATCCGCGTTCCCAGGGATGTCGATCGTTACTGTACCATCTGCTGCGACTACGTAAGTTACGTCATTATATACATCAATAACTTCTGAACCAGCCGCTAATCCTAGTGCAAACGTTGAAACTCTTGCGTTACTTGTCGAGTTTACTGCAAATGTTGATTCTACTGCATCTTCATTCGTGTTTAACCCAACAAATATTTGTTCATTACCGTACGTACGAGCAAACACTGAGTAGCCTGTTTCGTTTGTTCCAGCTATATGTTGACGTGTTCCTTTTGAGAAGACATCTGAGTAGTCGGTACGAATATTTAATAGTTTCTTGTAGTGCATTAACATGTCGTTCTCGTCGTTTGCAATACTCCAGTCAAGGTTGTAACGGTTAGCATATTCATAAATGCCATTATCTTCGTCTGCTTTTAGACCTGACTGCCCAAGTTCTTCACCGTAGTAAATAACAGGTTGTCCTTTAGCGGTCATTTGCAAGGCAGCAGCAACTTTGAATAGTCCTTCGTTGCCGGCAGCACGCGTAACTAAGAATCCGTCCTCGTCATGACTACTTAAAAATTGTCCCATCATCGCTGTGTTATCGATCAGACCGTTTCTAGTAGCTAACTCTGCTTCAATCTCAGCAATATTTCCGTTGATGAACCGCTCTGCTTGCCCTTTAAAGTTAAAGTCTAGTAGAGAGTCCATACGACCTGAACGTAGCTGGTCTCCAGTGTTATTCACACTTGCGCCATACCATTCACCAATCATCTTGAAGTCTGGTTTGATTTTTGTTAATTCATTTTTGAATGCATTCCAAGTTGTGTTATCCACATGTTTAACCGTATCAACTCGGAAGTAATCAATTGTATTGTCGTTGTCTGTTGTAAACTCTTGTAACTCCGTAATCCAATCAATTTGCCATTGAATCACTTGTTCGCGAACCGCTGGATCTTCTGTTCTGAAATCAGGTAATCCTGATAATTCACCAATAATATCGTCTCCAGCAACTGGATTATCACGAATCATACCGTCAAATTGTTCCGCATCATTCATGCCATATCCCGCATGGTTCAACACCACATCAACCATAATCTTCATGCCACGTTCGTGTGCTGAGTCAACTAAATTTTTCAGTGTTTCAACATCACCTAAGTGTTCGTCAATCTTTGTGAAATCTCCTGCCCAGTAACCATGGTATCCGTAGCGTTTGTCGCCATTCGCCATGTCCATACCTTCATCAATATTATCGACAATTGGTGTAATCCAGATTGTGTTAATACCTAATTCATCTAGATAATCCAAGTTGTTAATAATACCTTGGAAGTCTCCTCCGTGGTAGCTTTCAGAAAGTTCTGAAGTCATACCATCTGGATTGTCGCCATCACTAAATCGGTCTGTCAGCATAAAGTAAATTCGTGCTTCATCCCAGTCAAAGTCTGCATCGTCTGTGATTTGACGCGGTTGTACTTCAACATCTACAGACGTGTTGTGTTTGTTTCCAAACTCATCAACCAATACGATGTCTAATGTTTTCACACCTGTAGTTATTGATTGCTCAACCGCAATAGTATGTTCCATTAATTCCGTATCGATTGCCACTTGTGCTGGTCCGCCTACTGGTGTTAAGTCGATGTAAGCTGCTCTTAACTCATAGTCATCTGATACTTCTGAAGCAATCGTTACCACTGCATTTTCATTGTATGAAATAGCTTTTGGATTGATCGATGTTTCAGCTGTAACAGTCGGCTGCGCAAATAATAATGTTGAGTGACCATCTTCGTTTGTGTTGTATGGATCTACAACTTCTTCTGTTTCGCCATCGATCGTAACAAGGTACGTATAGTCGTAGTTCCCTGCTTCAATGTCTTCAATCGTGTGAACATAGTATTCGTTTACTGCGTCATACGTCATATCATACACTTCTGTATTCGCATTTGTTCGGAATAGTTCAACGATGTTGCGCGTAAATGTTGCAAACGCACCGGCATCCGCTGTTTCTTCTTTTGTAATGCTTAATTGTACTTGTTCAATTTTATCCATTTCACTTGCCAAGAATAGTTCCGGATCACGGTAGAAGAATGTAGCGTCTCCGTTTTCTAAAACAGGTCCATCGATTGTAGGAACTGTAAAGAAATCAGCTTCCCCTTCATTGATTGTTACTTTTGAAATCATTTCCCCTAAAGGAATTTCAATATAACGGTCTTCGTTAAATGGATCTTCTTCTACCCAGTCACCCTTACGAATCTTGAGACCTACTTCAGTTGTTAAATAACCAACTGGGATTCGAACAACGGCACCTTTGTCTGTAATTTCATCGAAGAGAATCTCGTCATCTTTAACGCCTGTTCCCCACACCCATAAATTCCAGTCTTCGTAGTCATTATTCTTACGAACATACGTTAACTCGATGTAGCGTTGATCTAATAATTCAACATCATCTAGTGAGTAGTAAACTTCTGGGTTTCCACCGACAATCCAAACCTCAACAGACTTTTCACCTTCTGGAATCGTAATCACTCGATCTGCTTCTTGAGAGTCCCAGTTTCCTAAACGAGTAATTAAATTCAATTTATCTGAAGCAAAGCTCACAGTTGATTGTACATAACCACCTGTTGATTCTTCGCCAAATGCATAAGCACTTCCGTCGACATCTGCCGTCCACAACCATAAGCCCCAATCCGCTTGTTGCCCATCTGGACGCATGTAGTTGATTGTATATTCATACATTTCACCTACGACAAAGATTGTGTGCGTTGCTTTATCTCCATCAAAAGTAGCATCAATTATAATTTCAGATGCTGGTGAAATATCTTCTGAAATCGTTACCTTGTTGCCAGCGATTGTAACACCAGCGATTTCAGTTGCTAATGCAAAGTCTGCATCTACTACTTCTTTTTCACCTTCGTCATTCACATAAGTGGCTGTTAATGTAACAGTAGCACCTGGTTCAACATCCTTGTCTCCTTCGATAATTAAACCTGGAAGGATTAATTGGTTATTTCCATCGTTACCAGCGATGATATCGTTAGCTGGATCGTTTATCCAGTTATCACCATTCACAACGAGTTTATATTCATAAACACCTGGTGTTACGTCAACCGTAACGGACCAAACATCGTCCTCGCCTTTTTCCATTGAGAAGGCAGTTGCTTCCCAACCGTTAAAGCTCCCAGCAACATTGACAGTCTCTGTTGTTTCGTCACCTTCATAGCTAAATGTCACGGTGCCATCTTCATTAATTACTGGTGATTCAACACTTGATGGGGACTCTACTTCAACTGGAACTAACTCGTCTACACGAATAATAGCTGCAGATAAAGCATCTAGTACGACTTCATTTCCATCAACTGAAATGCCTTCTGGGTTAGCAATCGTAGTTGTTCCTGCTGTTTCAGCATCCACTATAATTTCACCATCTGATAAATCAAATGGAATCGTTAAATGTCTTTCTTTGTCATCAGAGTTGATTAAAATAAAGTAAGTATCACCTGCTGAATCTGTTGCGCGGTAGACAATTGCTAAGTCTGTTTTCTTGATTTCAGGTACTCTAACAAACGAAACCATGTCATCAATTTCCGCCATTGTCCCTTTGCTGAATGCATCCGTACTTCTTCTTAACTCGATTAACCCTTTTGTATAAGCACGAGTTGTTGTATGGATCGGGAAGTCTGCTGTGTTTGTAGCCATGTTCCAATCAAACTTGTTTACCGCATCCGTCGAGTCATACGAGTCATGCACAAAGTATGGATATTCAAACGGGTTTCCGTCTGTATCCTCCATGTAAGTAATTTTATCTGGAATTTGATCTGCTGGTACAGTCGTTTTAAAGTCTGGATGTCTAAATTGTTTTGTTCGTCCAAATTCTTGTCCGGCATGAATAAATGGTGTTCCTTGGGCCGTTAGAACCATCAAGTTTCCTAAACGAATTCGTTCGTGAATTTCTTGTTGGTGATCTTTTGGATCTTTCTTAATCGATTGTGCAATAACATCATGTAAGGTTAAGTTATCATGCGCCGCAATATATGAAACAACGTCGCCTGGATCGTCCGCTTCAAAGTTTCCAGGGTTGGCTGTTAAGTTGTTATAAATACTTTCAACTGAACGAGCTCCGCCGGTTAAGAAACGTGGCTCACCTTCACTACCAAATCCTGATTTTAATTCATTACGCATTTCGTCAGAGAATGATCCAACTGCTTTTGTATCTTTCATCCATTGTTGGTCAGCAGGTTGTACATTATCGCCGTCATCTCCAGCGTATGTTACCCACCCCTCACCAATCATTAGAATATTCGGGTTAATCGCTGCTGCTTCGTCATAAGCTTTTTGAATCGACTCCGCATCGTGGTCACCCATCATGTCAAAACGGAATCCATCTACTTTGTATTCTTCAACCCAGTAAGTAATTGAGTCGACTAATACACGACGAGCCATTTCATGAGTTGTTCCTAAACGGCCACCACCAAAGTTCGTTTTCGGCGTACCGTCAGCTTCCATAAAGTGGTAGTAGTTTGGTTCTAAGTCTTCAAAGATGTAGTCACGAGCTGTATGGTTATAAACAACATCTAAAATAACACCCATACCACGCTTGTGGATTTCATTAATTAGGTTCTTGAATTCTTCAATACGTTTCGCTGGGTCCGCTGCATCTTCTGAATACATACCCGTTAACGCAAAGTAACTTTGCGGGTCGTAACCCCAGTTATAATTGGTTCCACCTGCCGCATACTCCGGCATACGTTCATGGCGGTTAAACTCATCCGCGAAGAAGTAGCTCATCACTGGTAATAATTGAACGTGAGTCGCTCCTAAATCTTCGATATAATCTAGTTTTTCAACAAACGCCGCAAATGTACCAAATTGACTTGTTAAGTCATCTGCGATAGTAGGATCTGACGTAAAGTCACGAACGTGCACTTCATAAATAATACCATCCTCACGCTTTTCAAATCCTTCAATATTTGCAAAGTCTAGATCAGGACCAATGTCTCTTGGGTTTACAATTGCTGCTTTCCCAATATAGTTCTGACCTTCTCTTTCATTATCCCACTGCGCCATTGAACGAGCGTAAGGATCAAGAGCTAAAACTTTTTCTCCGCCTCGATCAATTTCAAAGTGGTAGAAGTAACCTGTGACATCTGATAAACCAGTTGTTGAATCGTCTAATTCGACTGCCCAAACACCACGGTCTCCTTTTGTCATTTCAACATTTTTAACAATTTCATCTTGGTCATTTTTATCGTATAAAATAACGTTTACGTTATTCGCACTTGGCGACCAGAATTTCAGTGTTGGCGTACCGTCTTCACCGAAAACTAAGCCTAATTCGCCATCATAGGCATAAAGAGAATCTTTCAAGCGCCATCCAACGTTTACTAAAATCTCGCGTTGGTTATAAATAACTTTATAGGCACCCTGTTCAAAATCAAATGCGCCTTCTAAAATGATAACATTACGTTCTGTATCCATTGTGATGGTGTAATTAGTTAGATCAACGTCTTCATCTGAATTCATTAACGTTAGTTCTTCTCGAATCATTTCTTCTGTAACGCCTTCTAATGAGTGAAAACCAATTTCTAATTGGTCAGCCGCTACAATTTCAGCACTTACAATACCAACTTCACTCGCAAAGTAAGGGTTTGTATAAATTGTATCGTCTCCTGCGCGTAAGAAGATTTGCGTGTGGTCGAATTGATCAAACGAATAATTAGCTGTTTCAGCATCACCTGCTTTATCTAAAAATTTGAACTGAACTAATGACGCGTCTGCCTTGATTGGTAAGTCATAGTAAGCACCATAACGACCACCTGAGGCCATATCATGCGCTCCACTTGGCCAACCATCTGTTGCTGCCTCTACGTCCCCCCAAGTCCATAAACCTAATTGTTCATAGTCACTACCTAAATAGTTCACTCGGATGGTGTTTTCTATTTTTAATGGTTCATAAGGGAATATTTCATAATCGGCAGTAACCCAAGCTTCCTTCATTTCAGGTGTGAGGATATCAACGAACATATTATCTACTTGACCTGATGCGCCTTGAAGTGAATTGATTAAGAACCCAATTTGTTCTGGATTTTCAGCTAACGGAATATCGATAGCATATCCGTACTCTGTTTTCGTTGCTTCACCAAATGACATTGCATCAGTTGGCCAGCTAGATGACGGTGTTTCAACATCTTCCCATAACCAAAGACCATTTTGGGAGGGTGTTTCGTGCAATAATTTTTCGAAGTGTAGACGGAAATGTCCTTCTTCAATTGCCGGTAAATCGCTAATTTCTGATTCGTCTTCTTTTGACTCCTCTGTTTCTCCGGGTTCTTCTGGAGTCTCAGGTTCCTCCGGTACTTCAGGTTCTTCAGGAACTACTGGAGTTTCTGGAACCTCAACCCCTTCTGAAATGACAACCGTATAAGGTGCCGTATAAGTAGACTGTATATCTGAATTTTCTTTACCATCTGTAGTAGGATCGATGTGATTTTCGTCAACTTTCGGAATAACATCAAAAGCACCATGTCCATCGTTATTACCTGTTAAGACAGCATGTACACTGACAGCATCATCGTTTTTTAAGTCCAGGTGCTCTAAAGGTATTTTCCCTTCAAAACCGACTTCACGATTAACGCTAAATTCAGCACCTTCGAGATCTTCAGAATCTAGTACTTTTTCAAAGCCTTCTTTATTCGCTTTACTAAACTGTACCCAATTAACTTCTGTATCATTCTTGATTCTGAAAGATAGTTGATATTGTGGTTTATTATCCATTCCTGAATAATTAAACTTCGACGCCCAAGGATTCCCACTATTTTCTGAATCCTCATCATTTACCTGCAATGCGAAATTCAAGTAGTGACCATCGTCACCCCAGTTTGGAATATTATTTGCATCTACCCAAAAATATAGAAACTCATCATCATTGTGTAAATGTAAGTTTCCAATAAGAGACTCATCAAATTCCTCAACTGACGGTTCAATTGGATCGATTCCTTCCCAATCGTCTTTTTTCGCATCTATCGAAATCGTTTGCGCGACATTCTCCGTAGCTTCTTGGGCCATAACCTGAATGGGTATAATGGCTGGAACAATAACATTCAGCAGCATAATCATTGAAGCTAGATAAGAGAACACTTTGTACCTAATCTTATTCGACAATATTTCTTCCTCCTAATTAATTTGATGTGTATAATTACGAAATAAAAAACGCAACAAAATGAAACCGGTTGCACTTAAAATGTATCAGAAACCGCTTGCACTTTCAAGGGCTTTTATATTTTTTTAATTCTAAAGCTTTGCTTACAATTGCTATAAACCATTACCAACCATTACCATTTCCATTACTACTCCAAAAATGGTAATGGTTTTAAATTAATTTATTTGTCAAATTAAGCGAGACAACTGCTCTTCATTTACATAACTCAAAAAGACTTCCAATGGTGTCTGGTAGTTCAGTGATTTTCTGGGTATATGATTTCTTTTTGAAGCCACAGAGGAGATGAATCCTTGATTGAAATCCATTTTTTTCGGTAGGCCATCTTTTCGAAGGAGACCATTTGAGTGTTCGTTTAAACCTCGTTGTGATGGTGTTCCTGGGTCTGCGAAATAAATAGCTATATCATTCGTATCACTGATATTTTTCAAATTTGAGAACTCTTTACCACAATCGAAAGTAATCGATTTAAAGAGATTTTTAGGAACCGATTGAAACCAAGTATTCGTTGCTTTTTCAATATCGATTGCTTTACGACCTTCAGGTTTCAAAGCAATAATGACTTTTGAAAAGCGTTCAACGAGGGTGATGACGGCACTTTTATGATTGACACCGACAATCGTGTCGCCTTCTAGATGCCCGAACTCTGTTTCAAAAGAAGCATAATCCGTTTCTCGCTCAGCGATATTTCGTTTGAATGCTTGTTTTCCACGACGTTCTTGATGAGCGTTTGGTTTTCGTTTCCCTTGCATGGGTAACTTACTTTGATCAAACTCACCATTTTTAAAACGACGATATAAGGTACGGACAGAACATGAAATTGAAAACTCACCTCGTCCAACAATCACATCCGGGGTCCAGCCTTGAGTTGTCTTGTCTTCGATGTATTCTTTTTCTGCTTTGGGAATTTCAATCGGCTTTCTTCCACAACGTTTTTTATTTTTCTTATACTGTTCGAGGTATTCGAGAGCTGTTTTTCCTTGTTTAAGAAAATGATAAACATTGTAAATGGCCTGTCTACCACGCTTAAGTTTCTTGGCAACGAAAGCAACGGGTGTTTCTTGATGAAAATATGCCTCTATAATTACGAGTTCATTTGGTGTAAGATGGGTATAGGTCATTTATGTTCACTCTCCCTGTATTCTTTCGACGGAATTACAATTTGAGTGTAACATAAATGATATTTTTATTTGTCTCGCTTAATTTTACAATCGGCGTTATTAGATCTTGGATAAGTCATCGAAGCCTCTTATAAAGGATTTTTTTGTTTTAAAGAAGAAAAACTAGTGCTGTGAAACAATAAAGGTTTCATGTAATACTAGTAAAAAAAACTAATACAAAAGAAAGACGTTTTCATGCATAACAACCTTCAAATGTTAGATTTTTAATCTATATTTGAAGATTACTATGACAATGAACGTCTTCTTTGATTACAACTCTACTTTTCTAATAACCAATCAGCGATATAAACAATCGGTATACCATCAATTTGTTCAATATCATGATATTTTCCAGTGACAACTATTTTTTTATAGTTATCTTTTATGTGCAATAGGTTATCTGTTTCATGAGAATTATTTGGTAGCTCATATGTTACTTGAACATAGAGAGTTTCATCTAGTCTTCTTGCAACAAAGTCTATTTCTTTAGTATCAAGTTTCCCGACATCAACAGTATAACCTCTTCTAAGTAATTCTATATAGACAATATTTTCTAGTCGGTTGCTGTAATTACCATCTTTTCTGCCGACTGCATTTCGTCGTAACCCTGTATCTACAATGAAATATTTTCCATTTGTTCTCAAATATTCTCGTCCACGAATATCATATTGTTTTGTTCGATAAAACAAATAGCCGCTTTCAAGTAAATCTAGATATCGATTAACCGTGTGATTAGTGGTTTCAATTCCTTCATTTTTTAAAGTATTTACAATTTTTGATGTATTGACTAATTGACCAACATTATCTGCTAGAAAGCTAATAATTGATTTTAAAGCTGTCGGATCTTTTATGCCAGATCTCAAGGCGACATCATTTAAAACAATTGTATCAAAAATACCTGACAGTATTGTGTCTTTAATTGATTCTTCTGCAATCGTGACACTTGGGAAACCACCATACTTTTCATATTCATCATAAGCTATATCTACTTTTCGTGAATTTAATTCAATTCCTTTAACATATAAAAATTCTTGAAAGGAAAATGGATAGATTGGAATCTCTATATAACGCCCGCTTAATAGAGTTGCCAATTCTCCTGAGAGCATATTCGCATTAGAACCTGTAATAACAATATCACTATCAAAACTAACTCTAATTCCATTGATAACACGTTGCCAACCTTCAACTACTTGGATTTCATCAAATAACAAATAGATCTTTTTTGTGTCTTTAGGAAGTAATTCATTTAACTTTTCACGAAATTTTTCTTCTGTTGTAATCGCCTGATATTCAAAACTTTCAAAGTTCATATAAATAATATGATCGTCTGGTACACCTTCTTTTATTAAATGTTCTTGAAAGAGCATTAGAAGAACTGACTTACCTGAACGCCGAACGCCTGTAATAACTTTAATAAAGTCAGTATCTTTAAATTTTATTAATTGATTGAGATATACTGGTCTTTCAAACATATTATTACCTCCTATGATCAAACTTCAATTTATGTTATATTCTACCATTTTTTGAAGTTAACTTCAAAAAATAATCAAAACATACTAAATATGTAGTCATCTAAATTTAAAAATAAATAGATTACTAAAAACATATGCTTTTACCTTATAAAATTCCTTTTTAAATCCCCATCACTCACCTTTCAAACCACCGTGCATCAGCAGAACTGTAATTGTATATAGTAGTTTTGGCTGATATAATTTAATGCTAAATTGCAATATCAAGTGCATAAAAATAATCAAAAATCTTTGTAGAATAGGAAATACTCAAAAATGTACTATTATCAAGAGATACAAGCCCTTAAACGTATTTACATGGCTTTTTTTCTTTTTTTCGTACGCACTTCATTTTACAACTTATCCTCAGTTTTCAATTGATAAGTGGCTCACTTTTGAATTAACAAATACATGATAATGTATGGGTACCATACCAATTCATCTGAACAGTTTGATTTTACCACTAAGGATTATAATTTATATTACCCTCAGGCTGTAAATGACTGGCTAAATTGGATTTACAAATTACCCCTCATAGATTTAGACATACCCATTGTAGTTTGCTATTTGAAATTGGTGCTTCTATCAAAGAAACTGGGGATCGATTTGCTAAATTCATGGGAATGTAACTCAAACGTACCCAAAAGCGTATCCAAAACAATTTTAGACAAAAAGAAAAAGCTCAAAACGCTGATTTAACAACGTTTTGAGCTTAAATATTATTACTAGCCCACTGACCCTTCCATCTCATACGAAATCAAACGGTTCAACTCAACCGCATATTCCATTGGAAGTTCTTTTGTAAATGGTTCGACAAATCCCATAACGATCATTTCCGTTGCTTCGCCTTCTGAAAGTCCACGACTCATTAGGTAATACAACTGTTCTTCTGAGATTTTTGATACTTTGGCCTCGTGCTCTAAAGCTACTTGGCTGTTGTGGATTTCATTGAATGGAATGGTGTCTGATTTAGACTGATCATCCATAATGATGGTGTCACATTCGATATGAGAGATAGAGCCTTGGCTCTTCTTGCCGAATGTTACTTGTCCACGATAGTTCACTTCACCGCCGTCTTTGGCGATAGATTTTGAAACGATTGAACTTGAAGTGTTTGGTGCGTTGTGAATCATTTTTGCACCGGTATCTTGAATTTGATTGGCACCAGCAAAGGCAATTGAAAGCATTGTTCCACGAGCACCTTGTCCATCAAGATAGACACTTGGGTATTTCATCGTTGTTTTGGCACCTAAGTTCCCATCAATCCATTCAACGGTTGCACCTTCTAATGCTTTGGCACGTTTTGTTACTAAGTTATACACGTTATCTGACCAGTTTTGAATAGTTGTGTAACGGCAATACGCGTCTTTTAGTGTAAAGATCTCAACAATCGCCGCATGTAAACTGTTACTTGTATACGTTGGGGCAGTACAGCCTTCTACGTAATGAACACTTGCGCCTTCGTCTACTACGATTAAAGTACGTTCAAATTGTCCTGTATTTTCTGCATTGATACGGAAGTATGTTTGCAAGGGAACGTCTACACGAACCCCTTTTGGTACATAGATAAAGGTTCCACCTGACCATACGGCTGAGTTTAAAGCAGCTAATTTGTTGTCAGTTGGTGGGACTAATTTAGAGAAGTATTGTTTGAAAATTTCTGGATATTCTTTTAACGCAGAATCTGTGTCAGTAAAGATGATTCCTAGTTTTTCAAATTCTTCTTTCATGTTGTGATAAACCACTTCTGATTCATATTGGGCAGAAGCGCCGGCTAGATAAGCACGTTCGGCTTCTGGAATTCCGATACGTTCAAAAGTTTCTTTGATTTTTTCAGGTACGTCATCCCAATCACGAGCTGGGCGATCACTAGGTTTTTGATAATATTTAATAGCATCAAAATCAATATCCGATAAATCAGGTCCCCATTTTTGCATGGGCATTTTATGGAAAGCTTCTAATGATTTCAAACGGAATTCTAGCATCCATTCTGGTTCTTCTTTCACTCGTGAGATTTCACGGACGATTTCTTCAGTTAGACCTTCTCCGGTACTAAAGACTGGCTCCACATCATCATGGAAACCATATTTATATTCTTCTAATTCAGGTACTCCCATGTTTTCTCGCTCCTTATTCTTCATGTTTTATAAAGCCACTTTCGCCAACACCTGTTTCAGGGTTGTCGACGGCTTTTTCTAATGCTTTCCAAGCTAAGGTTGCACATTTGATTCGAGCTGGAAATTTGGCTACACCACCAAGCATGGCAGCATCACCAAGTTTATCTAATTCTGCTACGTCGTTTCCTTGGACTAATTGTGAGAAGCTTTCGGATAATTCTAAAGCTTCTTCAAGGGTTTTGCCTAGCACAGCTTCAGTCATCATTGACGCGCTAGCTGTACTGATGGAACAACCGTGTCCAGAAAAAGCGATATCTTGAATCACACCGTTTTCAGTGTCTAATTCTAAATGAATCACATCGCCACAGGTTGGATTGTTTAATTCAATCCGTTGATTGGATTTCTCCAATGTTCCATGGTGATGAGGATGACTGGAGTGATCCAAAATTACTTGACGGTATAAATTATCTAATCTAGATAGTGCCATAATTGAAAAACTCCTTTGTCGCTTTGATGGCTTCGACTAATCGGTCGGCATCTTCTTTGGTATTGTAAAAATAGAAACTAGCTCTGGCAGTTGCAGGAACGTCTAAATAAGTTAATAGTGGTTGAGCACAATGATGACCTGCTCGGACAGCAACGCCTTCCATGTCTAAGGCTGTCGCCACGTCATGGGGATGAATGTTATCCAAATTAAAGGCAATCACTCCTGTATGTTTGGCAGGATCTTGTGGACCATAAATGGTCAAACCTTCGATAGCCTGTAATTGAGGCATCACGTATTCAACTAAACTTGCTTCATAGTCGTGAATCTCTTGTAAACCAAGATTTTTCAAGTAATCTACCGCAGCTCCTAAAGCAATGGCATCTGCAATATTTGGTGTACCTGCTTCAAATTTCCAAGGTAATTCTTTCCAAGTACTTTCTTGCAAGTAGACGAAATCAATCATTTCGCCACCAAATTCGACAGGTTCCATTTGTTCCAACCAATGACGTTTGCCATATAAAATACCAATACCAGTTGGTCCGCACATTTTGTGTCCGCTAAAAGCATAAAAATCAACATTTAATTCTTGTACATTGACGGGCATATGAGGAACAGCTTGGGCACCATCCACCATGATAACTGCATCATGGGCATGGGCTAGTGCTGTTAGTTCTTCAATTGGATTGATCACGCCCAATACATTAGACGCATGAGTAATCGAAACAATTGCTGTCTTGTCTGTAATTTGACGTTTGGCATCTTCCATATCCAAAAAACCTTCTGGTGTTAATGCAATATATTTTAACTTCGCCTTTTTACGAGCGGCTAGTTGTTGCCATGGAATAATATTTGAATGGTGTTCCATGTAGGAAATGACAATCTCATCGCCTTCTTGAACAAAGGCATCCCCAAAACTTCTTGAAACCCAATTTAACCCAGTCGTTGTCCCTCTAGTGAACAATACTTCTGCAGTTTCTTTCGCATGAATAAAGCGACGAACTTTCTCACGAGCACCTTCATAGTCATGGGTTGCTCGTTCAGCCAAAGTGTGCACCCCTCGATGGACATTGGCATTATTTAAATGATAGTAGTCCGTTAAAGTATTCAAGACAGCTTCAGGCTTTTGTGTCGTTGCGGCATTGTCCAAATAAACTAAAGGTTCATCATTGACAATTTGATTCAAAATCGGAAATTCTTTTCGAAGTTCTTGGGCATTGATCATGCGTTCAACTTCCCTTCAATAACATCCACTAATTCTTTTTGTACTTCTTTAACAGGAATCGCTGTTAAAACAGAACCTAGGAAGCCACGAATAACCAAACGTTCTGCATCTTCTTTACGAAGACCACGACTCATTAAGTAATACATTTCTTCTGGATCAACACGACCGACACTGGCTGCATGTCCTGCAGTTACTTCGTTTTCGTCAATCAATAAAATCGGGTTGGCATCGCCACGAGCTTTGTCAGAAAGCATTAGAACACGACTTTCTTGTTGAGCATCTGCTCCCTTAGCTCCTTTAAGAATATGACCAATTCCATTGAAAGTTAAGGTTCCACGTTCGCGAATTACCCCATGTTGTAGGATATGTCCGATTGAATGTGGTGCTTTATTTGTTACACGAGTATCAATCGCTTGCGTTTGACGACCCGCACTAATAGCAACGACTTTAATTTCTGAATGAGAGCCTTCGCCAACTAAATCAGAATCGAAATCTGCGACGATATTTCCATCATTCATGACACCTAATGCCCAATCAACAGATGCATCACGCATGATGTAGCCACGACGGTTCATGTAAGTCGATAAGTTAACACCTAGTTGGTCAATCGCTGAATATTTAACTTTTGATCCCGCTTTGGCAATAACTTCCACGACAATATTTCCTGAAAGTTTTTCTGCTGACTGATCTTCTGTCGTGATAAAACGTTCTAAATAGCTGAATTCACTGTGTTCATCAGCAACGATTAATACGTGTTTGTAAAAATGTGCTGTTGAAGCGCCATTATGATAAAACATCGCTTCGATTGGTTGTTCAATGACCACATTTTTAGGTACATATAAAAACATCCCACTATTCATAAAGGCTGCATGAGCGGCAGTCATTTTATCTTCATCCATTGGTACAGCTTTAGTCATGTAGTATTCTTGAACTAATTCAGGATACTCTTTCATCGCTGTAAATAAATCCGTAAAGATAACACCTTGATCGATTAAACCTTGCGGTAATTGCTCAAAACCAGTTGTATTGTTATATTGCACAAGAACTGGATTGTCTTTCATCTCATCAAAGCTTGGTAAAATCACACCACCGAATGATTCGTTTCCTTGCAAAGCTTCTTCGTCAATATTAAATAATGGCCAGCGTTCATATTTCACACGTTCAATCACTGGGAATGGTAACTCTTCTACTTTTTCTAACGCAGCTTGACGCAATTCAAGCATCCAAGCAGGCTCTTCCTGTAGTGCTGAAAAAACGTTGACTGCGTCAAGATAGTCTTTCAAGTTGTTTTTCATGAATCTTGACCCTCCTTACGCTTCTTCTTCTTTGTAATCAATTCCTAATTCTTTACTGATTCCAGCATATCCTTCTGCTTCTAAACGTTTAGCTAAATCAGCATTTCCTGTTAATACGACACGGCCTTCCATCATAATGTGGACTACATCTGGTGTGATATAGTTCAATAGACGTTGGTAGTGAGTAATGATTAAGGCACCAAAGCCTTCGCCACGCATTTCGTTTACGCCTTTTGCAACAACTTTTAACGCATCGATATCTAAACCAGAATCGATTTCATCTAAAATAGCAAATGTTGGTTCTAACATTAATAATTGTAAAATTTCATTACGTTTCTTTTCCCCACCAGAGAAACCTTCATTTAAATAGCGTTCAGCCATTTCTTCGGGCATGTTTAATAAATCCATTTTTGAATCTAATTTTTTGATGAAGTCCATTACTGAAATTTTGTCATCTTCGTCACGTTTAGCATTGATTGCGGCACGCATAAATTCAGCATTCGTGATTCCTGGGATTTCACTTGGGTATTGCATCGCTAAAAATAGACCCAAACGCGCGCGTTCATCTACTTCCATTTCTAAAACATTCTCCCCATCAAATAAAACTTCGCCTTCTGTTACCTCGAAGTTAGGATTTCCCATAATCGCTGCAGACAAGGTTGATTTCCCTGTTCCGTTAGGTCCCATGATGGCATGAACTTCACCTGTATTAAGTGTTAAATTGACACCTTTTAAGATTTTTTTATCTTCAATTGAAACATGTAAGTTTTTGATTTCTAAAACAGACATTCCGTTCCCTCCAAATTCTTTATTTATTCTTATCTATTGTAGACTAATTGAGAATGAAGTTCAAATACTGAAACTGGATATTGAACTTTTTGTTAAATAAAGGGCGAATCGTTTCAAGCTTTCGTTTCATTTGTTATACTATAATAAAACGAAGGAGTGAATATTTTTATGAGATATGAATTGAAACCGATTACTAAATCAAACTGGAAAGCAGTTGTATCATTGGAAGTCGCTCCAAGTCAGCAGAATTTAATTATTCCAAATGCCCATTCATTAGTGGAAGCAACCTATGATTCTGAGAAAAAATGGTCACCCCTGGCTCTTTACGTGGATAATAAGTTGGTCGGATTTGCGATGATTGGTGGAGAAAATACAGCCGAGAGCTCTATTACTTTTGACCGTTTTATGATTGATCAGCATTTCCAACATCAAGGTTATGGTCACGCTTTATTTAGAGCAATTCTAAATTACTTAAAGGATCATTACCGAAAAGTTGAAACAATTTATATTCCTGTCCACAAAGATAATTTACAAGCAATTCCATTTTATGAATCTTTCCATTTTGAACAGGTTAAAGATGGTGTAGATACTGTCAAAATGAAAGGTACGATTACTCGGGAATAGTTTCTTTTTAAGCTCCTTCTTTGTTATACTAATCGAAAGGAGTGAGCTTTTTCATGAGATACGAATTAAAACCCATCACTCAAGAAAACTGGCGAGCGGCGATAGCTCTAGAGGTTGCTTCCGACCAAAAACATCTAATCGAAACACCGGCAGAATGCTTATTGGAAGCTGTTTACGATCGTCATTTAGGTTGGACACCTCTTGGTTTGTATGTCAATCAAACCATGGTGGGCTTTGCCATGATTGGTGCAGAACACTTGGAAGAAAGATACATGTGGCTAGATCGTTTTCTAATTGATTACCATCACCAACACAAAGGGTACGGACGAGCATTGTTTGCTTGCCTGCTTGATTTTCTCAAAAATCACTATCCTCATATGGATATAATCTACCTAAGTGCAGTGGAAGAAAATGAAAAAATCATTCCCTTCTATCAGTCATTTGGATTTGTGGATTTTGGTGAACGAGATCCCAATGGCGAAATCATCATGTATTTAAAATTTGATAGAGAAAGCGCACAGAAGTAATTTTCTGATGCGCTTTTTTTCTGGTTTGATTGGAAAGTTTTTGTAATCTGAGATCATCTACCGTTTGAGTTTTCCTATTTTTCGAACAGTGGAAGAAAGTTACTAACTTAAACAAAAAAATCTGCGCTCCTATAAAAAGAAACGCAGATTTTTTGTTTGATTAATTTGAAAAAGCTCCTACGATATAAATGATACCATTCATTAATAAGTAAAAACCGACTAAGAATGAAATGGTCATTAATGACACGATTGGATCAAAGAATAAAGAGAATCCAACAAAAATTCCGATGATATTTACAATCATTGAAAACCAATAAAGAGGTACGCTGACTGCACGTGTTGGGCCTAATAAGAATAAATTACGAACAGAATCCATGATAAACCATAAAGCAAACACATACGCTAAGGCAATAATTCCTTCGTCTAAACGGAATAATAAAATAATCCCTACTAAGATTTCAGCAATTGCCAAGACTAAAAATCCTGTTGAACGATAGCCTGTAAATTCTTTGATTTTTGAACGAACAAATAAACTATAAATCCCATTAACAATTGCAGTGACTGTAAAATAAATAACAATGGCAACTAGACTTGTACCTGGATTTTGGAAAGTCACTAGAGAAACTAAGACAAATAAAATCCCAACTAGTAAGCTCATCCAATTAAAACTTCTTCTATCTTCAAACATCATTCATCATCCTTTAATAACATTTTTTTCATTGAATAGTGTACTCCTCAAGTAAAATTTTCGTCAAACGATAACTCAAAAAATAAGATCAGATAGTAAAAACCTAACTGATCTTTCATTTTTTATCATTTTAGTTTATCAGAGCTTGCCATTCTTGTCGTAGCACACCATATTTGACTGAATCGTAGTATTGTCCTTGCCAAAAACGAACTTTGCGAATCTGAGCTTCTTTAGTCATACCAATTTTTTCGCCTAATTTTTGCATGCCGTTATTTCCTGACCAAGTAGTGTAGCCTACTCTTTGAATATGAGGATACAAACTAAATAATTCTGTAATCCACTCTTTCACTGTGTAACTACCAATTCCCTTACTCCATAACGTTGCATCATAAATGGTAATTCCAAACTCTAACCATTGCTGCAAATCGCCATCTTCCCAATGAGCGGTTAATATTCCAACAATTTTGTCATTAAAACAAATAATTTTGCGTTGCGGATTATCGATACTAGATTTACCCCAACCTGTTGCAAATGATTCCCAATCCAAAATTGGATTTCTGAAATAAGGTCCGTCCCATTTTTTCCATTCTAAATCAGCATCGGGGCCAAAAGCGATTTCCCACCATGCTTGTAAATCAGTTTCTTTAATTGTTCGAATAGCTATTTTTTTCATAAATCCTCCAGTTAGTGACAGTGCCACTCCTTGTCAGTGAACTGTGCATGATTGATTGCGGATAGATTTGTTTTTCTCATCTGACTCAACTACTTTCCGAATGCAGTGTATCAGAGCTAAACTTTTTTCACAAATTGATGTTGGCATTTTGAACAAGTAACTTTAATTTTGCCTTTTCCTCTAGGTGCCCGTAGTTGTTGTTTACATTCAGGACAACGGAAATAAACAGATTCTTTGCGATTTTTAAAAGCTTCTTTCTGATTATTAAAGCGACGAAATACTTTATTTTGGATTGCTAGATATTTTTGATTTTCATTTGAACGAACATAGATTTTTTTCGAAAAATAACGATAGTAGGCAATAATAATCAATAAGTATGCTCCCCAGCTCAAAGCACTTAGGGGAATCACTACTAAAATGATAGCTAAAATCATCATCATCCGATTGAGTGAATCAAAATAACCATAGCGTCCTTTCATGAATTTTGCTAATTTTAGTCGCCAATTTTGTGTTTGTTTCATGTAGTTTCTCCTCGTATTTGTATTAATATATTAAAACTTCTGTAAAGTGAAATTTAAGTCTGATTGAAATGCCGTATACCATTCCACTAATTTAAAGTTCCTTGTGCTACTTCGTTTGAGAGTAATTAAATTTTCAAAAAATGAAAATTTAAATTCTATTCTCATCACGCATACCATCCTACTAGCTCGGTGTTCAGTATGACTGGCAAAAAAATCTGCGAGAAAATGAATCTCCCCGCAGATTGTTTAGTCATTTATTTATTTTGATTCTATTGTTTCGTCAGCTAGTAATGCTTTTCTTGAAAGATTTACACGGCCTTGTTTGTCGATTTCAGTGACTTTCACTAGAATTTCGTCGCCTAATTTCACAACGTCTTCTACTTTATTCACGCGTTCGTTTGCTAATTGAGAAATATGAACTAAGCCATCTTTTCCTTTAATTAGGTTTACGAAACAACCGAATTTTTCAATACGAACAACTTTCCCTAAATACACTTCGCCAACTTGGATTTCTTTTGTTAAATCTTCAATAATCTTGATGGCTTTTTTAATCATATCTGCATCAGCAGAAGCGATTGATACATTACCATCTTGATCGATATCAATTTTAACGCCTGTTTCATCAATGATACCGTTAATAGTGTCGCCACCTTTACCGATAACGTCTTTGATTTTAGCAGGATCAATTTTGATCATTTCAATCTTCGGTGCATATTGACTCAACTCTTCACGAGGTTCAGCAATCGTAGTAGTTAATTCTTCAAGAATTTCCATACGAGCTTGTTTCGCTTGAGCTAATGCTTCACGCAAGATTTGTTCTGTAATACCTTGGATTTTGATATCCATTTGTAGAGCAGTAATTCCGTCTTTTGTACCCGCAACTTTAAAGTCCATGTCGCCTAAGTGATCTTCTAAACCTTGAATATCTGTCAAGATTGTATAGTTTTCACCATCAGAAACAAGTCCCATTGCGATACCGGCAACTGGTGCTTTGATTGGTACACCGGCATCCATTAAAGCCAATGTTCCCGCACAGATACTTGCTTGAGAAGAAGAACCGTTTGATTCTAATACTTCTGCTACTAAACGAATAGTGTAAGGGAAGGTTTCTTCATTTGGAATAACTTGTGCCAAAGCACGTTCACCCAATGCTCCGTGTCCAATTTCACGACGACCTGGAGATCCAGCACGTCCTGTTGAACCAACAGAAAATTGTGGGAAATTATAGTGATGGATGAAACGTTTTGAATCTTCCACACCTAAACCGTCAATAATTTGATGTTCCCCGAGTGGTGCTAACGTACAAACTGATAATGCTTGCGTTTGTCCACGAGTGAATAAACCAGAACCGTGTACACGAGGCAACAAACCAACTTCTGAAGCCAATGAACGGATTTCATCTAATTTACGACCATCAGGACGGATTTTATCAATTGTAATCAATTCGCGAACGACATCTTTTTCAAGATCTTCAGCGATTTGTTTTACTTCTTTCTTTAATTGAGCCGCTTCGTCAGCTTCTAATTCAGCTGCTTTTTCTGCGTATACTTCTTTAACTAAGTCTTTTACTTTATCAATCTCGTCTTCACGAGCTAATTTTTCTTCAGTTAAAACGGCTGTTTTCATTGTTTGATAGTAAGCGTCGAAGATTTCTTTTTTCAAATCTTCCGCTACTTGTAACAATTTCACTTCCATTTTTTCTTTGCCGACTGCTGCAACGATTTCTTCTTGGAAAGCAACAAGTTCTTTGATTGCTTCATGACCGAATAATAACGCGCCTAACATATCTGCTTCAGAAACTTCTTTGGCACCAGACTCAACCATGTTGATGGCATCTTTTGTACCTGCAACAGTTAATTCGATATCAGTTGCTGCATGTTGTTCAACTGTTGGGTTTAATACGTATTCACCATTTACACGGCCAACGTCTACCCCTGCAATTGGTCCGTCAAATGGGATATCTGAAATAGATAATGCCAATGAAGAACCTAACATTGCTGCCATTGATGGAGAGCAATCTTGTTCCACACTCATCACAACGTTAGTTACTTGAACTTCATTACGGAAGCCTTCCGCAAACATTGGACGAATTGGACGGTCGATTAAACGTGCAGTTAATGTTGCATCCGTACTTGGACGACCTTCACGTTTGATGAAGCCTCCTGGGATTTTACCTACTGCATACATTTTTTCTTCATAATTGATTGTTAATGGGAAAAAGTCAGTATCTTTTGCTTCTTTAGAGGCAACTGCCGCACTTAAGACAACAGTATCGCCATAGCGTACTAAAACAGCACCATTGGCTTGTTTCGCTAATTGTCCAACTTCAACTTGTAGAGGACGTCCGCCCCAAGTTGTTTCAAAAACTTTCTTAGTCATATGATCTCCTTTTCTACTGTGAGTCAAGGCTGCTACTAAACAAATGAAAACATTGAAGGATTCACTGCTTTCATTTGGTTAGTAGTAAGCCAAGCCAGCATTCACAGTATTTCTTTTTTTGTTTTTTTCAAATTCATGTGTTGCTTTTCCTAAATCATGGTATTCAACATCAGTTTTAACCGTATTTCATCCCGCTAATCACTGTGTTTCGGTACGAAGGTAACTACTCTCGCAAAGACCGCTCGACTAGTATTGTTCATCATCTTCTCTCAGCTCCCACTGGTCGCTGAATCGTAGTGATTCGAACTTTAGTAACTACGCTCCCTTTGGTCGCCTAGTACTGTTCAACACTCCACTTCGTTTCGATCTCATCAAGCTCTAGGCGGTAAACCGCCAAGGTCTTGAAGGATCAGCTCTCATTCTCCCTGCGGTCGATGAATCACTGTGTTTCACAGCAAAAAAGTGAGATTCGGTTGAACCTCACTTTTCTCATGAATGATTAACGACGTAATCCTAAAGCTTTGATCAATTCGCGGTAGCGTGCTACGTCTTTGTTACGTAGGTATGCTAACAAGTTACGACGGTGACCAACTTTTTTCATCAAACCACGGTATGAATGGTGATCTTTTTTATGTTCACGGATGTGAGCATTCAAAGTATTGATATCTTCAGTTAGTACAGCGATTTGTACTTCTGGAGAACCAGTATCTCCTTCATGACGAGCAAATTGATTGATGATTTCGTTTTTACGTTCTTTTGAAATTGCCATGTTTTCCACCTCTTTCTAAAAATTCCCCTGTTACTGAGTAAAACGTTGGTGATTCGTTAAACCAAGCAATAGGTCGTGTTTTACACACAGCTATACTTTACTTTATTCTTCAGGAAAAAGCAAGTTTCTTTATTTAACAATTTATTTCTTTTCAAAAAAAACTTATGAATTGCAGACGATTTTACATAGGTACACTTCACTCAATAATCAACATATCATTTTCATCAAATACCCAAGTATCTCCATAAGCAACTTCCCAATAGTAACCATCTAGATCTTGGAAGTATCCACTATAACCACCCCAATCAGTGGGTTCCGGTTCTTTAACGATCACTCCTCCAATTTCACGAACTTTGGCAAATAATTCATCCACTTCTGTTTTTGACTTCATATTGCAAGCTAATGTTATTCCAGAAAAGTATGTTTGATTGATCACTGGCGGATTCTTTGTATTAATATCTTTTGCTAAACTCTCTATCGGGTAAAGCTCTAATTTCGTTCCGCAATTATTAAAGAAGACAATAGAAGCTCCTGCTTTTTCCTTAGTTTGAAAACCAAGATTTTTGTAAAACTCAAGAGAATCATCCAAATTTGTAACACCTAAACAAATCAAATGAATACTGTTCACACCAATCACTCCTCATTTTTTCTTTAGCTTATCACAGCTAGGAAAAAAACACAGATTAAGAAACCTTTCATTACTTTCTCATTTTAACGTAAAAAATTTGCAAGTTTTCTGAAAACACCCTAAAATCAGTTTCATTCAAGAAAGAAAAGAGGATTTTTATGAATTCAATGAATATACAAGATTTTCAAATGTTGCAAGCCACTCAGTCTGTTGCTATTTTGGACATCCGTGACAAAGCAGCTTTTAATGAAGGTCACTTTCCAAATTCAACTTCGATGCCACTTACTAGCCTACCAAACCGTCTAAATGAATTAGATAAAAATACAACTTACTATGTTATTAGCCATTCTGGTCGTCGTTCTGACATCATGGCTCAATTTTTAAACAATCATGGTTTTAAAGCCGTTCATATTATTGGTGGAATGAAAGCATTTCGTAAAGAAGCTGCTTAATTTAATTGACTAAAGTCCTAGAAGGTATCTCCTTCAGGGCTTTTTTTATAATAAAATATAAACAAATACATTGAAATCTTTTTTTATTCTTGTATACTAAGTTTTATACAAGTTCACTTACTTTTTCAAAGCATACCTTCAAAAGTAACCTAACTTTGTAAAAATAGATTAGATAAATAAGGAGAGTTTACATGGCAACATTATTAGCTGTTAAGGCACACCCACTTACTAATGAAGCATCAAAATCTATGAAAGTTCTATATGCTTTCTTGGATAGCTACAAAAAAAGTCACCCCGAAGATGAAATCATCACTTTGGATTTATATAAAGAAGATTTTCCTGAAATTGACTATGACATTATGACTGGTTGGAATGAGTTGAAAGCTGGTAAAGATTTCTCTGAGCTATCCGCAGATCAACAACGTAAAATTGTTCGTTTTAACGAGTCTACAGAACAATTTTTAGCAGCAGATAAAGTCGTTATCGCTAATGGCTTATGGAACTTGAACATTCCTACTCGTTTGAAAGCTTGGTTTGATACAATCAACGTTGCTGGGAAAACATTTATGTACACTGAAACAGGTCCCGTACCTTTAACAGAAGGAAAAAAAGCCTTACACATCCAATCAAGTGGCGGTGTTTATGCAGGACAAGATTTCGCCTCTCAATATGTAAAAAGCTTGTTAAACTTTGTAGGAGTTAATGATGTGCAACAAGTATTTATCGAAGGTGCCGATCATCACCCAGAAAAAACGGATGAAATCATCGCTGCTGGTGTAAAACAAGCAGAAGAACTTAGTTTGAATTTTTAAGCAAAAAAATGGCTCCCATCCAATCGGGAGCCGTTTTTTTATTTCTCTTCATCAAAATCTGCTGGTTCAATCAGTTCAACTTCAACAACTTCAGTAACCACAGGTGGCTGATTCTCGTCTTCATATAATTTAGAGCGCTCTTTATACCAATTAAAGATATTTTCAAGAACAACTTTAATTGCTGCATAAGCAGGAACCCCTAAGACCACTCCTGTTAAACCAAACAATTGACCGGCAGTTAATAAGATTACCAAAATAGTCACTGGGTGTACTTTTAATTGATTTCCTAAAACTAAAGGTGAAAGCACTCGTCCTTCAATTGTTTGCTCAATCGTAAAGACGATAGCGATTTTGATTAACAAAGCTGGTCCGCCAACAATTCCTAAGAAAACTACAGGAATCATCGCTAAGAAAGAACCTAGGAAAGGAATTAAATTTAAAAATCCTGCTACAATCCCTAACGTGATAGCATAGTCTAAGTTAATGATTGAGAAACCTACCATAAACATAATCGATACTGCAAAAGCTACAGTTAATTGACCACGAATATAAGAAGAAACTTGGTTATTCATTTCTCCCAAGACTCTTAAGGTTGGTTTACGCATTTTTGTTGGTAATATTTGGACGGCAAAAGGACCTAGGTTTTTACCATCTTTTAATAGATAAAACAAGATAACCGGCATCGTTACAACTGCTACTGTAACTGATGCGACTGCACCAAAGAAATTGCCGATATTTTGGAAGGTTGATTTGGAAACATTTTGGATAATATCGGTCAACCAGTTAATAATTCTTTCTCCAGATGCGGCAAACTGCTCTTGGACTTGGCTAAACATCGGGTCAGAAAAAACATCATTCAACGTTTTATCAACGGCAGCAACGTAGGATGGGAAATTATCCACAAAACTTAGTGTTTGTTCTTGAATTTTAGGAATAATTACCACAATTCCCCATACAATTAAACCTAATACTAGAACGAACAGTCCTAAGATACCAAAAATTCTTTTTACACCTTTTTTCTCAAGATAATCAACAATTGGATTCATCAGATAAAACAAAATTCCTGAAAGAATAATTGGCAATCCGACTACACCTAAAAATTGCCAAACAGGTGTAAATAAATAAGAGACTTTGGTAAAAGCGTTAATAATTAGTAAAATTAAAAGCACGATTAATAATGAGGAAACAACTTGATTGTTTAAGAACCATTTCCAAAACCATGAGCGTTGTTCATTTGTCTTTTTCTCCATTCGATCCACCTAACCTTTATACGTAATTGTCATATTTTTTGTTATTTTTGGTACTACTGAAGGGGTTAAATAAATACTTCCAACTAATTTATCTGTTGGTACATTTGAAAAAACAAAAGAAACATGTTCCATTGTTTGTAAGTTAGTGCTTGCTTGTTTACCTAAATAAGTAATTCGATACTCTTGGTCGTCAAATAAAATTTTATCTCCGACTGTCAACTCCACTTCTTTAGGATTTTCAATTTCTTGAATGATAGAATATGGTCGTAATCCTTCCGTCACACCTTTTCCAAAAAAGATTAAAATATTTTCTTCTTGATCAATGGCTTCTTGCCCAATTTCAATAATTTTTCCTTGTTGCATTCACAGAGCTCCTCTCGACTATTTGTACAAATAAATTATAACACATTCTTCTTTTTAAGGTTGTATGTTAAAATATAGATAAACTAAAAAGGAGGAATTCTCATGCTAGAAAAAATGTTTTTAGGAACTTATACGAGAAGAGAAAGTAAAGGGATCTATTCTTTAGTATTAGATACAGATAAAGAAGAATTGGTAGATTTAGAGTTGGTTACTAAAGAAACTAGCCCTACCTATCTTGCTCGCAGTAAAAAAGGCTTTACCTACAGCGTTACTGAAGTGGATGGTAAAGGGGGCGCTAGTGCCTATGATTCAGATTTCAACTTTTTAAATGCGGTGACTGAAGAAGGAGCTCCTTTGTGCTATGTTGCTGTAGACGATGCTCGTCAATTTGTTTATGGTGCAAACTACCATAAAGGTGAAGTGAATGTTTACAAAATTTTAGAAGATGGCTCTTTAGAAGCAACAGATGCTGTTTTCCATGATGAGCCAACTGGTCCACATGAAAATCAAAACACATCTCATGTTCACTATGCTGACTTAACGCCAGATGATCGCTTAGTGGTTTGTGATTTAGGAACAGACCGTGTGTACACTTATGATGTATCTGATGAAGGAAAACTAACAGAAGTCGCTACTTACGTTGCCCCTGCTGGAACAGGTCCTCGTCACTTAGTTTTCCATCCAGAAACAAATTATGCTTACTTATTCGGTGAATTAGCAAGCACAGTAATCGTTTTATCTTATGATGGTAAAACTGGTGAGTTTGAAGAGCAACAAGTACTTTCCACCCTTCCTGAAGACTTTGATGCCTTCAATGGTGGCGCAGCAATTCGTATTTCTAGCGATGGAAAATTTATTTACCTTTCAAACCGTGGTCATAATTCACTTGCGGTATTTGCCGTATTGGAAGATGGTGCTAGCTTATCTTTTGTTCAACACGTTTCAACAGAAGGTGACCACCCTCGTGACTTTGCTTTAGATCCAACTGAAAATTTTGTGATTTGTGCGAACCAAAACACGGATAACTTAACTTTATATAGTCGCGATCCAGAAGAAGGAACACTAACTTTAATCAAAAAAGATATTTATGCACCTGAGTGTGTCTGTATCTTATTTGATAAATAATTACCAGTCCTACTTACTAGGAACTCCAAGCTAGTAGGATGGTATGCGCAGTGAGAATAAAATTCAAATTTTTGTCTTTTGAAAATTTGATTACCCTAAAACGAAGTACCACTAGGAACTCCAAGCTAGTAGGATGGTATGAGTAATGAGAATCAAACATAAATTTCGTTATTTGAAATTTAATTACATTAAAAGAAATAAGGAGGGACTTACAATGTTTTCTAAATCTCCAGTCGAGTTATTGGTAAAAGATTTTTCCAATATTTATAACAAATGCCAGTCTCTTTATGAATTAGTTTCCAGTCGACGTTACAATGAAAATTTAGTCATTTTAACTACTGCGGAAGCTTACGCGATTGCTGAAAAAGCCTATGTTCGTTGCGATACTTTCAAAGAATTACAAACTAAAGAAGTAGAGGATTTTGTCAGTGCCTTTGATGTTTTTTACTTCGAATTAAAACAAGTTCTTTTCCATGAAAACGATGATTTGGAGTCACTTTATACTCGTCTAACTACTATGAGTACACAGTATGAAGAGGTCTATAAATCATTCAATCTGTTTTAATCAATAAGTGAGGGTATAGAATGGATACAATTGATGTCTTAGATCGTTTAAAGGAAGAATTAAATTCACCTTTTTTACAAATTAAATTAGCTGAAAAAGAGTATTCCGAAGAGGAGTATCAACAGTTAAAAAATGAACTTCTTCAATATTTCGATGACTATGTTCGAAATGTTGAAAACTAGATAAAATTTAAAATCCGCCTAACGACTTCGTTTCTGTCGTTGGACGGATTTTTTATTTGCCACTCTAATATAAAAATATTTATCCAATAGAAATAACTTTGCTTGCAACATTTTCTAAAAATGTTGTATCGTGTTCGACAATCAGCATAGTTGGTTGAACTTCTTGGATGATTTCTTCCAATTGTTTATGATTAAAAACGTCCAAATAATTTAAAGGTTCGTCCCAAATAAACAATTCGGCGGGTGTCGCTAAGGATTTAGCTAATTCCACACGTTTTCTTTGTCCCATACTCATATCTTCAATTCGATTTTGAAAAACTTTTCGTTCCACACCTAATTTAAAAAGATTATTTAATAAATCTTGATAGGACAAGCCATGCTCTTCGGCAAATTCTGTCAATGTTCCTCGATTGTCTTCATAATTTTGTCGGACATAACTAATAGTCACTCCTTGTGGTTGCATCACATTGCCAGTGGCTTCTCCTTGGAAAGTACCCAGTAAATATTGAATAATCGAAGACTTGCCAGAGCCATTTGGCCCTTGAATTGCCACACGATCCCCTTTAGAAATTTCAAAAGAAAGTGGCGCAAAGAGGGTTCTTTCTCCATAACTTAATTGCAATTGTTCCACAGTTAATAACTGCTTACGATGACTAGGCTGATAGTTCATACTTAGTGGATCGATGTATTCGATATCTTTTAGTAGTTGTTCTTTTTCTGCCGCTTGATCTTCCATTCGTTTGACGATTGCTTTGGAACGTTTCATCATTCGCTTAGCCCTCGCACTGGTAAAACCATCATGACCTGTTCCTCCACTACCTTTAATATGAGCATTTCCTTGATTATCACTTTCTCTTGAAAGCGACCAGTCAGCTTTTTCTTTAGCAGAAGTTTTCAAACGACCAATTTCTTTTTTCAATTTTACATTTTGTTCCTGTTCAAATTGATCCCGCATACCTTTTTGTTCTTCGTAGACAGAAAAATTTCCTTGATACAAAATCAACTGACTTTTTTCAATTGACAATACATGATCGACAACTTTATCTACAAAACTACGATCATGGCTGACGACAATAAAGCCTTGTTTTTTTCCTCGTAAATAAGTGGCTACTTGTTCTCTGGCGGTTACATCCAAATGATTGGTTGGTTCATCAATCAATGGATAATTAATATCATCCACAAATAACAGTGTCAATAATACTTTAGTTTGTTCTCCACCCGAAAGACTGGAAAAGGGGCGCCATAAAATATCCGCCTCGACTTGTAAAAGATTTAATTCTCGTTCAATCTTCCACTGCTCAAAATCCGATAATTCTTGGAGCACATAATAGGTTAATTGCTCTTTATCTGCTACTTTTTGTGGAAAATAAGTAAAGTTCAAGCGATGCTCTATCTTCCCACTATATGGATAATCCCCCATCAATAATTTTAATAAGGTGGTTTTCCCACGACCATTACGACCAATTAATCCTAATTTCCACTCAGATTGAATGGTTAGATCGGTCTGTTCAAATAGATTGGTTGTTTGGACATCAAATCCAAAGGTTAAATTTTTTATTTCAATTGTTGGCATATCATTCACCTCGACTCACCTTGACGGCAAGAAAAAATCCTCAACCATTTTCAGGAGGAGGATTCCCTAAAGAAGGGCACACAAAAAGGACCCTACTTAAAAAACTTCCACCAATCCTGAAAATCTGCACACTACTCCCTTGACGATCAAAGAATATAGTCTTGATGCAGCTTCAACAAATCGGCTTAGTTTTTCAATATAGGATCCCTCACTTCGTTTTTATTAAATTAAGAATAGCATGATTAAAAAATCTTGGCAATCAAAAATTACATTATTATTCTGGTGATTAACAAGATTAAACAAATCAATTTCTTTGCTTAAGCTAATTATAATAAGAAAAAAGGATATGACAAAAATAATTTTAGTTAATTTTTAAAATATATTGGATTAGTAAGGAGGATTCTTCGTTCAACTCTTTGATTCTTATAAAAGTAGGTTTTCCATAATTCTACTCTTAAAAAGGTAATTTCTTGGATTTCATTCATCCAATTAAAAGCTGTTTGATTAGATTGCATTGAAATCGTAAATGTTTCCTTATTCGTAATTATTCTTAGTTCCTCATCGCCTTTTAAATGCTTTAAAGACAATTTGAGCGGAATGTCACACGGAATAGTGTCACCAAAAGTAAAATCTTGACAATCAATCTGAATAATTGGAGCATCAGTATCGGATACGATAAAGCCAGCCCCATTTTTCATAGCTTGTAAAATATCATCTGGATTTCTTGAATCAGAGTAAAGATAGGTTGTCGGACAGCCAATCGGACCATTTCCATTCGGAGAGTGAAAATCACTTCCACCAATAATTGGTATTTGTTTGCCTTGGAGTAATTGTTCATGCCACCATTGCACAGCCAATTCGTTTGCTTCATCAGATAATCCACCATTCCATACCTCGATAGCATCAAATGGCACATCAAACCCCCATTCCCATGGACAATGAGGACAAAACGGATGATTTAAAACGATTAACGCTCGATTTTGTTGGACTTCATTCATTTTATCTTTTGTTTCAATTAAATTAGTCGTAACAAATGATCCAGAAAAAGGCTGTTCCACTCCTAAAAATCCTGCATGTCCTTTGTACTGCGTCCACTCCATCCCCGGAATCAACGTAACATTTTTAGATAGTAGTTGTAGGTCACGGGAAGCATAGTTGTTATGATCCGTTATAAATAAGAAATCTAATTCCATGTCTTCGGCCTGCTGAACAAGCGTTTGTTGAGTTAATTTGCCATCGGAAGCTTGCGTATGAGTATGAGTATCCCCTCTTAGCAGCTGCCTTTTTTTAGGATAAATTTGAATTGTATAAACTACTTCCACACCTTCTTCAGGAACATGGTAAGCACCAACTAAAATCATCCAGATTCCTTTCATTTTTTCAGGATTCATAAAACCTATCGAACTGGTTCTTTTTGAAAAATAGAAATCAGATCGATTGGAGCCCGCTGATCCTAGATACATTTCATCTGGTCCACTAATCGAAAAATCAATTGTAGCTTGAGGATAACTTAACTCAGTTTTCTCTTTGATTAAACGGATATCCTTTTCATACTGATAATTAATTTGTATGCGATCAACGTCTTCTTTAATTTCGAAAGTAATTGGAAGATATTGCTTTTCTACTTCTTTTACTACTAGTTTTTTGATAACGATTTTTTTCATTTTTCTTTACCCTCTTATCAGTTATTCTAGAAATAGTTACCCTTTTACTGCACCAACAGTCATCCCACTTACTAAAAATCTTTGAGCAATAATATAAGCCGCAATTAAAGGTAAGACAGAAATAACAATAGCTGCCATAATTGCATTGGGTGCTACAAACTCAGTTCCTGAATTTGCTGCACTGTTAAAAACTAAGGAGCGCAATACCATGGGCAATGTATATTTGTTTTGGTCAGATATAATAGTTGTTGGAATCATCAAACTATTCCATTTTGAAATAAAAGAGATGAACCCGACTGTTGCTAATCCGGGCACAGACAATGGTAAATAAATTCGCAAAAAGATTTTCAATTCTCCCGCATCGTCAATTCGAGCTGCTTCAGATAAGGAACTTGGAACGGATTCAAAATAATTTTTCAGTAACATAATACTAAATCCCGAAACTAAGCCATTAATAATCAATCCTGAATAAGAATTTAAAAGACCTAACCATTTATTCAAACTATAAATAGATACTAAAGTCAGCTCGCCAGGAATCATCATTGTTACCATTATAAAAGCCAAAATTCCTTTTCTAAAAGGCAAATCTTTTTTTATTAAAATATAGCCCGCTAATGCAGATAGAAAAGTTTGTAGCAGCGTTCCCACACTTGAAACAAATAATGAATTTACAAAAGGTTGCCACAAGTTTTTCCTTTGCCAGATAAAACTAAATCCTTTCGTTGAGAATTCCTTTGGATAAAAAGCGATTCCCGGAAACATTGAGGCTTGATCTGTCGAAAAAGCAATCGCTAAAATATTTAATAGTGGTACAATCATTGACATAAACAAAAGTAGTAAAAATAGATAATTCAATATTCGAATAGGAGGTGTAAGCCGGTTTTTCTTTTTTTTCATGCGGATTCCTCCTTCAACAGAAATTTGCGAATCAAAAATGTTACACTCATGGTTAGTATCAATATTAATACAGCAGCAGAAGTGGCTATTCCAACATTAAATTTGGTAATCCCATTATCAAATATATACAATAATGGTGTCCGAATCTTATCAATAATTGCTGGATTTCCCATAACAAAAACTTGCTCAAAATTAGTAAAAATCCCCATAACTGCTAACAATAAAACAGTTTTCATAGTCGGAACTAATTCAGGTAAAATAATTTTTCTAATCTGTCTTTCTCTTGAAGCTGAATCTATTTGTGCTGCTTCAAATAAATTCTCATTAATGGAAACAATACTTGCTAAAAAGAGGACTGCAGTATAACCAATCCCTTTCCATGCTCCAGAAAAAATCATAATCCCACGGGCAAAATTGGCTTCTGATAAAAATAAAATTGAATCTAAGCCCATGCTTTCTCGAATACTATTTAACAAACCATTAGCACTTAAGATATATACCCACATACCTCCAACTACTGACCAAGAAAATAAGTAGGGTAAATAAGAAGTGGTTTGAATAGCAGATTTTGTCCATTTATTTTTAACTTCATTTAGACCAATTGATAGAACTAAACCACCTACAAATGTGACAATCAATGTTCCTAAACCAATTAAGCCACCATTAATAATCGAATCTAAAAATGTTTTATCAGCTAATACTTCTTTATAATTTGCAATACCAACCCACTCTACATTTCCTAGCAGCTTACTTTTCTGGAAACTTTGGATAAAACCCATAACTAATGGTACATAGGAAAATAGGGTAAAATATCCTAGCAAAGGAATCAGAAGAACATAGATAAACAAATACTGCCTCATTTTTTTCAATCGTTTACTTGCCGATTTCTTAAAATGCTCGGTCATTTTCTTTCCCACCTTATTTTATTCTGTCACACCTGAACTAGCTAGCTCTTCTCTCATTTCAGTCAACCCATCTTCCACTGTTTTATCACCCTTAACAATTCTCAAAGCGTGCTTAGCTACGATTTCTTTGTACTTAGGTGATTCCGGTAAGAATGACTCTGTAGAAGCATAAGGCAATAAGGCTAACGCATCATCTACACCAGGATTATTAGGTAGCGGGGCCTGATATTTCTCAGAGATTGGGAAGGGCGCTCCATGGTCTTTTCCGTGACTTTCTCCTTCTGCTGTCAAGACAACTTCTCCATCTTCAATGGTGTAATCTACATTTTCAATTCCAACAGAAAGTAAATCTCCACCCTCTTGTGTGGCAAAAGTTTCTAAAACTTTCATTGCTCCTTCAATATTGTCACTGGATGCTGGAATTCCCCATAAAGAAGCTCCACCTCTAGTTAACATGTATTCTCCACTAGCATTTTTGGTACCACCATGTGGAGTGATCATAAATTCATCAGGATACATATCTCCTGCATTCACATTATATAAGCCAGTCCATGCTGCCCAGTCCACAACAACACCCGTTTGTCCAGATTGGAATTTATTTCTCAACTCTTTTGTTGTATCAGTTAAAGAACTTGGATCTAATAAACCTTCTGCATATAGTTTTTGTAACCATTCCCATACAACTTTTGATTCATCTGATGACCAGGGGACTGTTCGTTTACCACTACTGTCTAACACGATTCCACCCTTTAAAGAAGCACTAGCAAACCAAGGTTGAAGATCAAACAATTCACTTAACACGGTATTAAATGGATAAAAACCAGCGTCTGTATTTTTTTCTTTCAGCTCTTTAAATAATTGATAGTAACCATCTAGTGTTTCCTCAACATTCTTTGAAATATCATACTTATCTAGCATCGCATCATTGATATTCACAACACGTTGAATTTCCTTTTTGTTAAAACTAGCATATAACTTATCATCTAATTTTATTGCATCCCACTCTGACTCAGGAATAACACTTGTATCTGACAACACCGAAGAAGATTCAATTTTATCTGTTAAGTCTAATAATGCACCTTGATCAACTAAATCAGCCATTTGGTCTTGACCAAGATAAATTAAATCCAAACCTTCTCCACCAGCTTTTAATTTCTGCATTAGCACTTGGTTATAATCATCGGGTTTAATCATTTCAATAGTATAACCTGTTAATTTAGATAATTCCGCTTCAAATTGACGCATTTCTTCATCGTCTTTACCACCAGTTACCGATGTCAAAAGTGTCACGACTTCTTGAGTAGAAGAATTATCGGCAGATGATTCCTCTTGATTTGTTGTATTTGAACATCCTGCTGCCAATAACATAAAACTTGCTAACAATCCTGCATACATTTTTACAGATTTATTCATTTGAATTAGCTCCTTTTCTGACTATTATTTGTCCTGTTTCACAATCAAATAGATGAATTTTATTTACTTCTAATTTCATTTCATAGCAATCATTTTCTGATAATTTTGTAGAAACTATTTTTCTTACAATAATTTCTCCTTCAGGTAATTCGAAATAAACAAGATTTTCAGCACCCAAAAATTCAATAAGATTGGGCTTAATCCCATTCGCTTCTTCTGAAGTCGGCTCAATAGAGACATCCTCTGGTCGAAATCCAAGAATCACCTCCTTACCTTGATAAGAAGTGAGAGCCCTTTGATAGGTTGCAGGTAATTTAAGGGTTTGATTTGCCAATATAATTTGGTTTAGATTATCCAAATGAATTTTTAATAAATTCATTGGTGGAGTACCTATAAAACTAGCAACAAAAGTGTTCTTAGGAGCTTTATACAAGTTTTCAGGTGTATCAATCTGCTGTATTTCACCATCTTTCATTACAACAATTCTATCTCCTAAAGTCATTGCTTCTACTTGGTCATGAGTAACATAAATCATTGTTGCTTGTATTTGCTTGTGAAGAGCAGCAATCATTTTTCTTGTTTGTACTCGTAATTTTGCATCTAAGTTTGACAGTGGCTCATCCAAAAGAAAAACTTTTGGATCTTTTACTAAGGCTCTACCTAGAGCGACTCTTTGTCTTTGTCCGCCAGATAATTGCTTCGGAAGACGGTCTTCTAGATGGGTCAACTCCAAAACTGAACAAGCATGAGCAACTTTTTCTGTAATTTTCTTTTTAGGAACACGTTGATTTTCCAAACCAAAAGCTAAATTTTGTTTTACTGTCATATGTGGATACAATGCATAATCTTGGAAAACCATCGCAATATCTCTTTTTTTCACTTCTATCTCATTGACAGTCGTTCCATCAATAATCATTTCACCAGAACTAATTTCTTCTAATCCAGCAATCATCCTCAGGAAAGTTGATTTTCCACAACCTGACGGACCTACAAAAACAACAAGCTCACCTTTTTCTATTTCAAAGCTGGCATTTTTAACTGCATAAGACTCTTGATTCATTTCATTTGTATACTGTTTAGCAATATTTTTAAACTGTAAGTAACTCATAATTTTCTCCTTATTTATCTTAAAATTGATGACTTTAAAAATTGAAAATTTCTTTAATAGTTATTCTAGTTTTTTAACAATCGTACTGAATCTTTTGGATGAATCTCTGCCGGGATAAGAATTTTATGATTAAATGTATCTTCACCTTTTTCTAAACATTCAATTAATAAACTAGCTGCCTCTCTTCCCAATTCAAATTCGTTCAATTCTACTGTTGTCAGACTTGGTTGAAGTCCTTCACTTAAGAAACCTGAACAAATTCCGATAACAGAAAGATCTTCTGGAATATTTTTCCCTAAATCATGGCAAGCTTGATAAACCCCTTGAGCCATGAAATCCGAGTCAACAATTAACCCTTCGATTTTGTCATTCTCCAGTAAATATTTTGTGGCTTGATAGGCAAATAAGTTAGGAGCTTCTCTTTTTTTAAGAAAAAAATGTCTTTCTTTTTTAAAGTTGCCTTTATCTTTCAATGCTCTTTCATATCCCGTTTTTCTATCTTGAGAAACAGTTTTAGTTTCAAGACCATTTAAAAATCCAATATTTTGGATATTATTTTCAAGCATATAATGAACAACTTGTTCCCCAATTTTCTGATTATCATTATCTGTATAAGCAATCTTTCCTCGTTCACTAATTGGAGGAGTCCCTACCCAAACATGATTTGGATGATTGATAGAAATATCGTACTCATCTGGATTTAAAATTATTTTCCCATCAATTGGAAAAAAAGTGTGTGTTTCTTGGATAGTGGGTTCAATTAACAAATGGTATTTTTTCTCTCCACAGACAGACAAAATGCCATTAATTATATTCTGATGAAACACAGAATATTCATTATTCTCCATATTGAATGAGATTCCAATCACTTTTGATTTTTTAGTAGCCAATGTCTGCGCATAATAATTCGATTTATAACCCAACTCCTCAGCCGCTTCAAGCACTCTTTGGGTTAATTTTTGACTAATAAATTTTTTTTGGCTGAAGACATTTGAAACTGTGCTTTTAGAAACATTTGCTTTTTTTGCAACATCATTAATAGTAACCAATTAAATCCTCCTTAGAAAACCGGTTCGCTGAGTGCTAATATTTTTCCAACAACTACACTATATACTTCATTTGTAAAAAATAAGTTTGCTTTATGTATAAATTGCATAAAGATTGTTTGGTTTTCATAAACTAAATACAAAAAGGAACTGTAACATAAGTAGTTTAACAGTAAAATATCCGAACCATAGAAGATCGCTCTACGTTCCAACTGACTCTAGTCGCAATTTCGCCTAGAATCTCGAATATTTTAGTTTTTTTACTTATGTTACAATTCCAAATATTTATTTAATTTTTTATTAGTGAATGTCCAGTAACTTGTTTTACGGCATTTTATTTTAAATAATTTATCACAGATTAAAACGCTCTTTAATAATTTTTGCCGTGGCACTTGGTGAGATATGCGTATTATTAATCACTTTAGTTTTTGCTCGTGGTTCAATTTTTGCTAGTTCCCCTGGTAAGGAAACCAAGCGATGTTTCTCATTGGAAGTTACTAATTCATTGTGAGAAAATTGAATATCTCGTTTAGAAGGTTTTGCTGCTAGACGATCTTCTCCCACATTACGTTTAATTCTTGTTTCTAAATCAGCCACTAGCTCTACAAAATACACTTCTTCTCCCTTTGAAAGAAAAATATCGGCAATTTCTCGTAAAAATTGTTTATCATAAGTTTCGCTAAACCCAATCATCACGGTAAAAATAACTGTCTCCGTTTGATTCGTCTCTTTGTTCTCTACAAAGGCTTTAAATAATTCTTTTCGAACCATATCTGATAATTGAAAGGTTGATTTTTGATAACCTAAAAAATCAGCAAAAATATCAATTGTCTGATGATTATATAATAATTTACCATCAATGATTTTTTCTAACTCTTTTCCTACAGTCATTTTACCAACTGCTTGAGCACCGATTAAAACCACTAAGCTCATCACTTCACCTTTTTCCTACTGTATTTATAAAAAATTTAATTTCCTATTTTCTCAAAGTAAGCCATTTCAAAAACGGGAATAAAATAACGTTTTTCTAGAAAATTTCCGTGGATGTTTAGCATACCATAGCTTAGGATGAAAACCAACGTTTTTTTAATTAAATATGGGTAAGAAAAATATACAAAAAAAACCGCCAGATTGGTTAGGTCTGACGGAAAAAGGAGTAATTACTCTACTAAGGAGTAAAATGAAAAATAAAAAGGTTATTGTTGGTTATGAAATAAGTATATATCCTTAGAGAATTTTTGTCATAAAAATAACCTAATAGTTTCATTAAATATTTCTCGTTTAATTCTTTGTTTTTATCATTTTTATCTCTTTAAAAGCAAACTTGACATACGTTGAAAGGCAAAAGAGATGGCATCTGTAGCTTTGTCTTGTTTGTCTTCTGCAGCATTAAACGTTGCTGGATTCACTGTATCTGTTACACTAGCAACCATTTCTTGACAGCCAGCTACATATTCACTATACGCATTCTCTAATTTTTTATGAATTCCCATCACTCGTGCAGGTGGGCGCAAACCTTTGATTGTTACCAACATTGCTTCATATTTTTGAGTACCTTCAGCAAACGTTGCTGCAATTTCAGACAAACGTTCTGGGGAAATTTCTTCGACGTGTTCATTGTCAATTGCTGTACGAATTTCTTCATAGCATGGGTGCATGTCTTCTCCCATGGCTTCTGTATCTTGAATCACGTTACTAATTTTTTGAACGTAATAACCTAAGTTTGGTTTCATGTTTATCTCTCACTTTCATTTTTGCTCTTTTCATTTTACCTTTTTTTAAGAGTGAAAGAAAGCAGAAAAATGATTCCTAACACCTAAGCTTTAGTCATCCAATTCAACTTCTAGTACTTCACCAGTTTTTGCATCGATTTTGACATTGGTTTCTGTACGACCTTGTTCAACTTGCACATCCCAATAAACAATGCCCATTTCTTTATCTAAATCCCAATCAGTGACTTGTCCACCTTCTGCTTGCTCTTCAGCAATTGTTGTAATTTCATCTAATGGCAATAAATCAGACAAATCTAATTTATCTTCTTGGCGTTTCACACCATTTTGTTCATCTCGATCTAATTTCTCAGATTTTTCTTCACTGACTTCTTTGGTATGAACGTCCACTTTTAGTTCGTACTCAGTATCATCGTCCATTCCTTCAATTTTGTAGAAATAGTTACCGAAAGAAGAATCGACTTCAATCGATGTGATATCTGTATCAGGATGTTTTTCTTGAAAGACTTCAATTGCTTCCGCCAAAGTTACATCAAAGGTCAATGGGATGGAATCTGTAGACTGGTTAGTCCCTGTTGATGTTTCTGTTGATGTTTCTACTGTAGTCGTTTCCTGTGTGTTTCCATTTCCTGATTCAATAGGTGTCACCGGATTTTCATTGGTACAACCTGCAAATAATAATACTAACGCTAATGATCCTGAATATAAAAATAGTTTTTTCATAATTTTTTCCTCCTCATTGGTGTATCTTTATGTTACTAGTTATTTCTTTTTTTGAAATCAAAATAACATAAAGGTAAGATGAAGAAATTTTCATTTTTTAGGAAATTTCAGATGAAAAATCGTTCCTTTCGGTTGATTGTCAAAAACGACTATCTCTCCTTGATATTTGTCAACAATTGTTTTTACAATAGCTAATCCAATTCCGGAGCCCTCTGTTCGACTCATTCTAGAAGGATCGACACGGAAAAATCGTTCAAAAATCTTCGCTTTCATTTCATCCGGAATTCCAATCCCCGTGTCTTGAACTTCTACTATGATTTCTTGATCCGTTTGTTCTAAGAGCACATGAATAGTATCTTCTTTTGTTGAATATTTCCGAGCATTGTCCAAAAGATTCTGACATAGTTGTTGAAATTCTACTTCATTCGCTTGCATAGACACATCGGATTCAATACTTGTGCTGATTGTCTGTTCAGTCTGCAATTTAATTTTTTTGATTTCTTGGGAAACAAGGTTTGATAAGTCTAATTCTTGTCGTTCTCTTCCTTCGCCACCTAAAATTAACAGTTGATTGGTTAGTGTTTCCAATCGTTTGGATTCTTTATCAATAAAATCAATGGATTTAGGGATGACTTCTGGATGGGCTTGCCCTCTGCGTTTAATTAATTGAATGTGACCTCGAATAGCAGTTAGAGGTGTTTTTAATTCATGAGAGGCATCGGCAACAAATTGACTTTCTCTAGCAATGGCTTGTCGTTGCGACAATAACAAATGATTAAAGGAAGTGGCTGTTTGCCGTATTTCCAAAGGAGTTTCTGGAATAGTCAACAAATCCTGCTCTCTTGTTTCTTCAATTCCTTCCATCTCTTTTGTCATTTGTTGCAAGGTCTTACTCCAACTACCAACAAAGAAATAAATAATCAAGCTTCCAATAAGAATCGCAAAAATATTTAAAAATAAACTAATGATAATTAATCGGGTTAACATTTCAATCACAGTATTTCCATGAATTGCTAATTCCACCAAACGATTGTCTTGTTGCTGGCGATAAAAATAATAAATCTCATCCTCAGCCAAAATTATTCCTCGAAAAATTGGCAGAGTAGTCCCTTCTGATAATTGGCTAAAAATCTCTTTTCCTCCAGAAGAATAGTAAGTTGGTCCCTCTGTTAAAACAAAACGAATGGCATCTTCATCACTTTTAGCAATTGTGGCATTAGCTAAACTCTCTAAATCACTTGTTTCTGCAGGTAATTCATTCAAAGTATCCACAATTTCTTCTGCTTGATTTGCTAAATAATCGTAGACAGAATAAAAAGAAACACTGATAAAAACTAGATTAATGACGAGAAGTACCGTTGTTAGAATTAGTACAAAACGACTGGTTAATTGAAATTGAGCACTTTGTTTTTGCCATCGCTTATTTTTCATCGCTGTCCCTCAAAACATACCCCACACCTCTAACCGTCTGAACCAGTTTATCTGCGTGTTGTAATTTTTTCCTCAAGGTACGTACATAAACATCTACCACATTGGTTTGTCCAAAAAATTCATATCCCCACACACTATTTAATAACTCATCTCGGCTTTTGACTTCTTCTGGTGTTTTCATTAATTCGTGTAAGACACCAAATTCTTTAGGTGTTAGATAAATTTCTTCCTGATCGATTTTCACTTGATGTTTGGCAATATCTAATTCTAATTGTTTATATTTTAGACTTGTTTCTTGATGGGTTTCTGAATGCAGTCGTCGTTGAATCACACGAATACGCGCAAACAATTCCTCTATCTCAAAAGGTTTAGTAATGTAATCATCCAGTCCCGTATCCAATCCTTGAACAATATCTGCTGTTTGATTTTTAGCTGTCATCATGATAATCGGAACATCGCTGTCTTTTCTAATACGTCTGGCTACAGTAATTCCATCATACTTAGGGAGCATCCAATCAAGTAAAATTAAATCTATTTTTTGTGTCTGGTAATATTCCAAGGCTTCTTGACCATCTTTGGCCCAAATCACTTGATATCCTTCAAATTTTAATTCTGTTTCGATAAAGTCTGCTAAACTTTCCTCGTCTTCTACTAGTAATAATGTGATATTTTCCAAGTCAAACACCTCCTCAATTTTATTATAACCAAAGAAAAGCTCAAGCAACACTTTCAAGCATGAAGAGAAGATGAAAATTTTTTCATAATAAATAAATTCATTGTCTACAGAAATACCGAAATTTTAAAGCTAGCTTCCGTAAAGTACAGACAGTATAATCAACCGATCTGAGCCATCCTACCTCTCGGCATTCAAACGTAAAAAAACGGAGACTCAATCACGAGTCTCCGTTAACGTTGTACTATTAGTTTACTTTTACTTTCTTCGCTACTTCTCCACCTACAACTGGTAGGAAGGCTAATAAGAAGGCAAAAATTAATTCGTTTGCTGTCAATGGTACAGTGCTAAATACTGGATTTAAGAACGGCACATAAATTGCCGCCAACATAAATGCTAATGAAGCAAGTACACATTTGTTTAGGTAGCTGTTTTCAAACAATTTCATTTTGAAAATAGAAACCGATTCAGAACGAGCAGAGTACGCACGCATTAATTCACCTAATACTAAGGTGAAGAAACAACAAGTCATAGCTTCTGCATGAGCAATTGGGTCTGCATTTCCTGAGAACATTGTCGCGATTGGCGCTTGAGCATGGTAACCTACCACGTAAGAAGCTAAGGCACCAATAGCTAAGAACACACTTTGGATTGATACAGCAATTCCCATCACTTTGTTAACAACTGGTTCGGTTGGATTTCTTGGTGCTTTTTCCATCACGCCATCTTCTGCTTTTTCCATACCTAAAGCAAAGGCTGGGAAAGCATCGGTAATCAAGTTGATTGCCAATAATTGAGTCGCTGCCAAAGGAACTGGCATATTGAACAACATCGCAATAAAGATAACTAGGATTTCTCCAATGTTACATGAAAGTAAGAAGCCAACAACTTTACGGATATTTGCATAAATCGTACGACCTTCTGATACGGCCATTACGATACTTGCGAAGTTATCATCTGTTAAAATCATATCTGCTGCTTCTTTCGAAACGTCTGTACCAGTAATTCCCATCGCAATACCAATGTCGGCATTTTTTAATGATGGTGCATCGTTAACACCGTCACCAGTCATCGCTACGATATCGCCATTTCTTTTCACCGCTTGTACTAAACGAACTTTATGTTCAGGTGACACACGGGCAAAGATATTGGTTGTTTTTACTGCTTCTTGTAATTCTTCATCAGACATGCCGTTAATTTCACTACCGACAATTGTTCCAGTATCACTAGCAATCCCTAATTTTTCTCCGATTGCTTGTGCTGTAATTCTGTGGTCCCCAGTAATCATTTTTACTTGGATTCCAGCTTTTTTACATGTATCAATTGCATCTTTTGCTTCTTCTCTTGGTGGGTCAATCATTCCGACTAAACCAACAAACGTTAAGCCTTCTTCTTCTAATTGGAAGTTTTCAGCTGGTAATTCTTTATAAGCCACGGCAATTACACGTAGCGCATCTTGTGCGAAGCCTTCATTTGTTTTAAGAATTGCTTCTCTTGTTTCTTCTGTCAATGGTTCGACACCAGTTGCTGTTTTAATATTTACACAACGTTTTAGTAATTCATCTGGCGCACCTTTCGTAAACATCAATGCATTTTCAGCTGTGTGTTTATGAACCGTACTCATTAATTTACGATCAGAATCAAATGGTAATTCGTCAATTCTGGCAAAATCATTATCCCATTGCTCTTTATCCATTCCTAATTTATAACCAAGTACGACCATAGCACCCTCAGTAGGATCACCTAAAATCGTTTCTTCTGTTGGGTTAAAACTAGAATCATTACACAAAATAGCTCCTTGAACCAACAATTGGATACTATCATTTGGTACTGCTTGGCCATCTTCAGAAAGTAATTCACCGTCTGCACTATAGCCGCTTCCAGTTACGTCATACGTTTGACCTTCAAAATAAGCTTTTTCGATGGTCATTTTATTTTGAGTTAATGTCCCTGTTTTATCAGAACAAATAACGGTTGTACTACCTAACGTTTCTACGGCACTTAGACGTTTCACAATTGAATGGACTTTAACCATTCGTTGCATTCCCATCGCTAAAACAACAGTAACAACAACGGTCAAACCTTCTGGAATCGCCGCAACTGCTAAAGCAATAGCAGTCATGAAGATTTCAAAGAAGTCCATGCCACGATACAAACCTAATCCAAAGATTAGTAAAACAACTGCTAGACAAATGAAACCTAATACTTTACCTAATTGATCTAATTTTTTCTGTAATGGTGTCGATTCAACTGGGCTTTGATTTAACAAACCAGCGATGTTCCCCATTTGGGTACCCATTCCTGTTTGTGTAACAATCCCTGTTCCGCGTCCATAAGTAACAACAGTTCCCATAAATCCACTGTTGATGCGGTCACCTAAACCTGCATCTTCATCCAACACTACTCGAGCATCTTTATCAACTGGTAATGATTCTCCCGTTAAGGCTGCTTCTTCAACTTTTAAATTATTGGCTTCCACTAATCGTAAATCTGCTGGTACATAATCTCCAGCTTCCAAGATAACAATATCTCCAGGAACAATTTGATTAGACGCAAGTTCAACAATTTTTCCATTACGACGAGCTTTTACCTGTGGGCTAGCCATTTCCTTCAAAGCTTTTAGCGCGTTACTGGCTTTGTTTTCTTGGTACACACCCAAAAATGTATTTAGTACAACAATGGCTAAAATGATTGAGCCATCTAATACTTCTCCAAGAGCAATTGATACAGCTGCAGCAATGATTAAAATAATCACTAGCATATCTTTCAGCTGATCCAAAATCATTGAGAACAAGCCTTTTTCAGGTTCTCCTTGTAATTCATTGGGACCATATTCTGACAAACGCTTTTGCGCTTCCGCATCGGTAAGGCCTTCCGGTTTTGTTTCAAGCATATCAAAAACAGCTTTATCTGTTTGAGCGTAAAATGCTTGAGATGGTTGTTTCTTTGCAGTTTCTTCTGACATTTTCTTCCTCCTTAGATTTTTATACAGCAACAAGCTATTTTTATTAAAAAAAAATAGACTCGTGTATGTGCAACACATACATAAGTCTCACTAATTAAGGCAACACCAGAAAAAAAATTTCGGTTGGTGACGTTGCCACAGCGTGTATGCTGCCAGTTACTCCCCTATGAATAAACAAAAAACTATTACAAAATTATTATACAGAATTTTTGATTCCTTGACAATTTTTTTGTTAGTTTTCTGAAAAATAATTGGAAAAACATCTTCTCGTTAGATAGAGAGTGACGCTTCCAAAACAAGTCCCCAAAAATTTCTATTTTTTAAAGAACGAATTATAAACTTAATCATCACAAATTTTTTCTATAGCTATCATAAAATTAGTTTATACATGTAATACTCATCTTCAAAATTATCATCTATTATCAGGGAATGGATTTTTTCACCTTCAATCACAAAACCCAGTTTTTTGTATAACTCTAACGCTTTTTTATTTTTCTTCATTACTGTAAGCTCAATTCGAGAAATAGCAGTTGCTTTTGCCCAGTCAAAAATCTCATTGAATAACCTAGTTGCAACCCCTTTGCCTTGATAGTTTTCTAGAACTCCTAAAGCTATATAAACTATATGTTGCTTACGTTTTGCCTGATTACCTAATGCACCTAAATAACCTACTAAATGACCCTCAATTTCAGCAACTAAAAAAGTCGATTTTTTGTCTTCTTGAATCCGTTGAATCATTTTTTCTTGTTGTTCTACAGTTGTTTGACGTTCTCCAGGTTCAAAAAGCATCCTTCCTGATTCATCAATTGTTTTAGTTAGTCGTACAAATTCTGCAGCATCCGATTTTTTCAATGTTCTAATACGCATCATTATTTCTCCTTATTTCTATTAGCTATTTTATTTTAAGCTAATTCGTTTTAACTTCTATTCTCTCTACGCATACCACCCTACTAGCTTGGAGGTCGTAGTGTTACTTCGTTTTAGAATAATCAAATTTTCAAAAGACAAAAATTTGAATTTTATTCTCTCTGCGCATACCATCTCACTAGCTTAGAGTTCCTTGTAAGTGAGACTGGTAAAGTAGGACTAGCGATATTAAAAATGAGTCTAGTTTCTATGAACTAGACTCATTTTTAATTAAGCTATAATCGCACCATTTGGCATGCCTTTTGGTGCTTCAACAATTTGTAGTTTACCTGAAGCATCTTCTGCAGATAAAATCATTCCTTGGCTCACTAAGCCACGCATTTTACGTGGTTTTAAGTTTGCAACAATCACGACTTTCATCCCAATCAAGGCACTTGGATCAGAATAAAATTCAGCAATTCCAGAAAGAATTTGTCGATCTTGATTATCACCAGCTGCTAGACGGAATTGCAATAATTTGTCTGCACCTTTTACTTTTTGGCAATCAATGACTTCAGCTACTTTTAATTCAATTTTGTCAAAATCTTCATATTTAACTTCAGCTTTATCGGAAACTAGTTCAGTTTCTTCTGGGTTCCATTTTACCCCTTCATCAGCTGTTTGAGTTTTCTCAGACATTTTCTTTTGAATATAAGTAACTTCTGTTTCGATTTCTAAACGAGGGAAGATTGGTGTTCCTTTTGCAACAACTTTGGTGTCACTTGGAAATTCACCAAAACGTAAGTCTTTTAAGTCCATAGTTTCTGGGTCTAAACCTAATTGGCTGAAAATTTGTTTTGGCGTTTCAGTCATGACTGGTTGTAAAAGAATAGCTACGATTCTTAACGTTTCTGCTAAATGCACCATCACACTATCTAGTTCTGCTTTACGTTCTTCATCACGAGCTAATACCCAAGGTTCAGTTTCGTCAATGTATTTATTGGCACGAGAAACTAGAACCCAAACTTCAGACAAAGCATTGCTGAATTCCATTTTTTCCATCGCTTCATGATAACGCCCAACCACATTTGCTGCTGTGGTAGAAAGTTCACTATCAAAAGGAGTGACTTTAGAGGCATATTTAGGCACAATACCTTCACAATATTTATTAATCATCGCAACGGTACGATTCAATAAGTTTCCTAAATCATTGGCTAAATCATAATTTACACGAGAGACAAAATCTTCTGGTGTAAATGTTCCATCATTTCCAAATGGCATTGCACGTAATAGATAGTAGCGTAATGCATCCAAACCATAACGTTCAATCAACATTTCTGGATAAACAACATTTCCTTTAGACTTAGACATTTTTCCGTCTTTCATTAATAACCAACCATGAGAAAAGACTTTCTTCGGTAGTGGTAAGTCTAATGCCATTAACATCACTGGCCAATAAATCGTATGGAAGCGGACAATTTCTTTTCCGACCATATGAACATCTGCTGGCCAATATTTTTGAAATAAACTATCATCCTCTGAGCCATATCCTAATGCAGTAATATAGTTAGACAATGCGTCAATCCATACATAAACCACATGTTTTGGATCAGCTGTTACTGGAATCCCCCATGAGAAGGTCGTACGAGAAACGGCTAAATCTTCCAAACCTGGTTCGATAAAGTTTTTCAACATTTCGTTCTTACGTGCTTCTGGTTGAATAAATTCTGGATTATTATTGTAGTATTCAACTAAGCGGTCCGCATATTTGCTCATGCGGAAGAAATAAGATTCTTCTTTAACTAATTCTACTTCGTGACCACTTGGGGCTTTCCCACCAATCACATTTCCTTCATCATCACGGTAAACCTCAGCTAGTTGCGTTTCTGTGAAAAATTCCTCATCGGAAACTGAATACCAGCCTTCATATTCACCTAAATAGATATCATCTTGATCCAATAATTGTTGGAAAATCTTTTGCACGCTAGCTTTATGATAGTCATCTGTTGTACGAATAAATTTATCGTAGCTGATATCTAGAGTCTTCCATAATTTTTTTACGTCGGCAGCCATATGGTCCACATATTCCTGTGGAGCGACATCTAATTCTTCTGCTTTTTTTTCAATTTTTTGACCATGTTCATCTAATCCAGTTAAATAAAACACATCAAATCCCATTAATCTTTTATAACGGGCAACTGCATCACAAGCAATCGTTGTATAAGAATTCCCGATATGCAATTTGCCACTTGGATAATAGATTGGCGTAGTAATATAAAAAGTTTCTTTCTCAGCCATGGGTCTCCTCCTTTTCGTTAAAACGAGATTATTCTTTGATAGTATACCATATTTAAAGTTGAGATAATTCATTTTTAAACGAGTTTTCTCGTTTTTTTCTTTATAGATTAAGTCCGATTCTTAAGAAAAGCAAGTTTTACTCATTGAAATAATTCTCGTTACCATACCTAGCCAAAGCCAAATAGAACTGAGAACTTCCCGAACAAACCTTTGTCTAGCACTGAAGAGTTTTCTTGTAAAACTGTTAATTCCCATTAATTGTAAAAAAACAAACTTCTGTACAATTATCTCGTTTATTTGAACAGAAGACGAGACTTGTATTTCATTTTTCTATTTTTTCGAACAAAAGACGGAGGTTGTGTTCCATTCTGCTTATTTTTCGAACAAAAGACGAGACTTGTGTTTCAATTTGCTCATTTTTCGAACAGAAGACGAGACTTGTGTTTCATTTTGCTCATTTTTCGAACAAAAGACAGAGGTTGTGTTTCAATTTGCTTGTTTTTCGAACAAAGACGAGACTTGTGTTTCATTTTGCTCATTTTTCGAACAAAAGATGACGTTTGTGTTTCATTCTGCTAATTTTTAAAAAAAGACATGGCTTGGGCGTGCCTCAGCAACTTTTCCAGTCTTTTTCTTCCATTCAAAGCATGTTACAATAGGCAAATAAATAAATTAATGTGTAAGGGGGTCAGATTCATGGCTTTTGCTTCAAAAAAAGCAGAGAAAAATTATTTTGAACAACAAGCAAGTGAAGAAGAATTTTTAGGCTGGTATCAAAAACAAGAACAACCTCAATACGAAAAACCCTCAGTTACAGTTGATATGGTTCTTCTTTGTTATGATAAAGAACAGGATCAATTAAAAATTCTTTTAATTCAGCGAAAAAGTCACCCTTATCGTCATTCTTGGGCTTTACCCGGTGGTTTTGTAAATCCAAATGAATCGACAGGAGACAGTGTTTTACGAGAAACCAAAGAGGAAACAGGTGTTACCATTTCGGGATACAACATCGAACAACTTCATACCTTTAGCACTCCGGATCGAGACCCTCGAGGTTGGGTAATGACAGTTAGCTATTTGGCTTTTATTGGTGAAGAACCGCTATCTGCCGGAGATGATGCGAAAGAAGTTCGTTGGTTTTCGCTGGAAAGAAAAAATCATCAATTATATTTAATCAATGGTGATGTTGAAATTGTTCTGGACTTAAGAACAGGTGAGTCACTAGGAAAAAATACTTTAGCTTTTGATCATAGCGATATCATTTTAAAAGCCTTTAAACGTGTGGTAAATAAAATGGAACACGAACCTCAAGTATTACAAGTTTTAGGAGAGAATTTCACTATTTCAGAAGCTAGAAAAGTTTTTGCGAAATTTCTAGGGGTTGACTTTCGGTCGATTGACCATTCAAATTTCAAAAAATCGATGCTAGCTTATTTTGAAGAAATTGGTGAGCGTCCAGTAGGGATTGGTCGTCCCTCAAAAATTTATCGCTTAAAAGAAGATGTTCTACATGAAGAAATTTAATTCATTTTACTATAAGAAAATCCTAGGAGCATATCACCACTCCTAGGATTTTTTTACTTTTATTGTAACGAGGTTTCGAGCTATCTTCTCTTGCAAGAGTGTTGTCCGTTTTGTTTTGGATTAATCGCCTTTTTCAATTGTTACTAGTTTTTTCAGGCGTCTTTCATGACGTTCTTCAGTAGAATACTCTGTTGATATCCATGTATCAACAATCATCAATGCAAGACCTTCACCGAGTACTCTTTGACCCAAACACAAAACATTAGTATTGTTATGCTCTTTTGTTGCTTTTGCAGAAAAGACATCACCGACTAATGCGGCTCGGATTCCTTCAACTTTATTCGCTGCAATACTCATACCAATTCCTGTGCCACAAATTAAAATGCCGTAATCAACTTCTTTTTCAACTACTTTTTGAGAGACTTGCTTGGCATAGTCAGGATAATCACCCAGCGTCGCTCCGTCAGTTCCAATATCTACAACTTCGACTCCCTTTGCCTGTAAATGTTCGACAATCGCACTTTTTAATTCGTATCCACCATGATCATTTCCAATTGCAATCTTCATTTGTATCCCCCTTTGTTTATTCCTTACACTCAGTATTTACTAGCAGTATTGTCCGCGAGAAAAGGTCTGTTACACAAACGATTCAACCAATTTCTATCCTTAAAAATTATTACTCTTCAGCAATGCCAAAATTTCATCTTCTGTTGTTTTTCCAGAAAGTTCATTCAGCAACTCGGTATGTTGCATCAAACCCATCAAATTTTGGAGCATCGCTAACTGTTGATGAGGTTGATTCAAACCTAAAATGAAAATAAAGTTCGCTGAGATAACCAAACTAGCATCATCCATGCGTTGAAAATCAATCGGACTATCAGGCATAATAAATGCAATGAATTCCTCTTTCACACATTCTGGATCGGTATGAGGAATCGCAATGCCATAAGTTCCTTGATCAATTCCAGTTGGAAATACTTGTTCACGTTCTAAGATTTTTTGCAAAAATGTATCTGTTACCCAATCTTTTTCCACTAATAATTGATTTACAGTGGAGAAAAGTGCTTCTTTGTCTTCAAAGCAATCTCCAATTAAAATAGGTGCACCTTTTAAATAATCCGTTACTTTTTTTGTCATATTCAATCCCCCCAATATTTCATTCGATATGAGCGAAGTTTTTTATACGCTTTGACTGGATCAGAAATATTTAATAGCTTTGCAATATAATCTTCCCTGCCAGCCAAATCCATTAGCTCAAGTAGTGCATCGATGTGTTTTTCTTTGTTATTTGAAGCTAGCAACACAATCAGATGTACTCGCTCGCCCGTTTCCGTGACAATCCCTTCTTTAAAAATGCCAAAACTCAATGCCACGCCAAGTGCACCTTTTTCAGGCTCAGTATGTGGCAACGCCAACTGATGTCTAAAGACAATATATGGTGGAATTTCTAGCATTTCTTGTTTCAAGGCTGTCAAATACTGAGGTGTGATAATTTTTTCAGTAATCAACGGTTGACTTAAAATCTCCAAAGCTTCATGCCAAGTGACCGTATTTTCCTCAATAATGACACGATTAGAATCGAGCAATTGATCAAAGTGAATAGCTTGATCATTGACTGCTTCTGTAATCGATGCATTATCTCTCAATAAATTCACTACATCTAAAAACAAAGCTTCTTCATCAGGAACATCTACATTTTTCTTCACCTGAGCGACAATTTTTTCTGCGAGACCAAAGTCATCCATGCCGACTAGCGTATCGTTCATTACTTTTTTGCGGAGTTGCAATTTCCCATCATCCGTCAAAAAATCTTTAACTAAATAAAAGCGTTTGTCTGTTTCCAAACGGACAGATGAGAAAACAATGTCTGCTTCGATATCGCTTTCATAAAACTCTCTGGAAGAAAGTGTTCTAACAAAATCTATCTCAGGGAAAATTCCTGTCAGACTTCTTTCCAAAAGCAGTGAGACCGAAATCCCATTTGTACAAACGATAATTGCTTTTTTTCTTTCTTCATGGGGAAGCACGCTGTCATGCTCTAACAAATGTCCCCCAAAGAACAGTGCCAGATAGAAAATCTCCGTTTCTGGAATCTCTTTTTCAAAGAAATTTTCTAATGGTTTCAATGACTGTTTCACCAAATAGAAGACAGAAGACACGCCCATGTTTTTTAGTCTTTCTATATCGACTTCATTCAAATGCATCCGATACTTGATGCGATAATATGCTGGACGCATATGAATCATAATACGATTGCGTAGTCTTTCTTTGTCTACAATTGTAATGTGGGCAATTTTTTCGAAGTTATTGATCACACGTTCAACCGAGCCTTCTAACTGAGAAAGTTCCCCGTCTGATAAGATATCCATTTGTGTAAGATTCATCGACAAGAACAACAAAGTGAAGTAAATCAGTTCATTAAAATCTGAATACTCAACCTCATCTGCAAAGAAAATTTCATTGATGACATTGTATTCCTTCGTTTCCTGCAATTCCGCATAATCTAAATCAAAATCATAACTAATACGTTTTTTTCTATTAATCCGACGATGAAGAAGCAACGTAAAGACCGGTAAATGCTTGATTTTATCGTCCGAATAACGGATATTTAGCTTTGTTTCTACCTGCTCAACTTTTTGTTGGAATTCCTGTAATTCAGGAGTATCTATATCTGCAAAACGCTTTAAAAGGAGCTCGTTACTGTCAAATTGACAAATTTCATTGACCGTCTCAAACAACAATTGTCTGCGATTCCACTCGTCACCTTTGATCCGATATCCTTTTGAACGTAAATATTCAAATTTAAGTTGATGGTTCGACAACAGATCGGTCAAGTCCTTTAAATCTCTCGCCACCGTATTTTTACTAACATTCAATTCCACAATAAAGTGATTCATAGACAGAAAATCCGTCTTGGACAATAGCATCAGAATGATTAACTGTAATCGTTCTTCTCGCGACAGATACACATCGATCTGCTTGTTTTTTTGAAGATTGTTTACTTGTTCATTCACTTCCCTTGAAACCACAAAATGTCCATTTTGAGTTCGATAAATCGTCTCCAACTGCATAACTTCTAAATAATCATTCAATTTTTTCAGCGAATAATTCAGCTGAGAACGCGTCAGATCTAACCTTTTGCCAATCGAACTACTCGTCTCGTTTGGATTACCCAATATTTCCATAAATAGCTGGTTTGTTCGTACATCTAATTCCATTTTACTCCCCTCTGAAAACCTATCGCTGATTAACTAAGAAAGACTGTACCCTCAATAACTCATAATTAAAATATCCGAACAATAGAAGCTTGCTCATACGGTCCTGTTGGCTCTCGTCATTTCCACATAGGTTTGACGTGACCTATTTCTACTTTGTTCGGATATCTTTGTTTTAATTTTAACTTGTGTCACAGTCTCATCTTTGCTGAACTACCATTCGTTGGACTGAATCATTACTTTTATTTCATCACCAGACATTACACTTTCAAATGCGGTACGCCAATCGACTAACGAAAATGTTTTGGTAATCATTTCGTTGATATTAATTGCTCCTTTAGCAAGCAAATGCAAAGCGATTGGCCAATCATACGGATTTTGAGAGCGACTGCCAACATAATTAATCTCTCTTTGAATAATCGATTCTAAATCGAGTTCATTCATTTTGTCTTTGAATAGGCCTACTTGTACAAAATCCCCACCCTTTTTCATCAACGGCGATGCTGCATTCACCGCCATAATAGCACCGGAAGCATCGTAAACCTTGTCTACACCCAGACCATTTGTCTCTTCAAGGACAATTTCTGCCAAGTCTTGTTTTTGTGTATTCACAATGATATCTGCGCCCATTTTTTTTGCCAAATTCAATCGATGCTCATCTTTGGTGATTCCAGTAACAATCACTTTTGCACCGATTTCTTTAGCAATCTGTACCAAATACAAGCCAATTGGACCTGGACCAATTACTAAAATTGTATCTTTCAATTCTAAACGGCTCTTTTGATACATTGCATGGACACAACAAGCCACTGGTTCAGTCATTGCTGCCCCTTCATAACTTAGTCGATCTGGTAATTTGTGTGCATACTTTTCTTTGACTAACACATAATTTGCCATCGAACCATTTTGCTGAGTTCCTATACCTTTTCTATTAGAACACAAATTATACTCTTCTTTCAAACAATATTCGCATTCATTACACACATAAAATGTTGTTTGACTCGTGACACGATCCTTCTCACAAAATTTAGTTACATCTGCACCAACTTGAACAACTTGTCCCGAAAATTCGTGCCCTAAAACAACTGGTGTCGTTGGGTTTTTGTACTCACCTTTAAAGGTATGGATATCCGACCCGCAGATTCCTGTGTAGGCCACCTTTACCAAAAGTTCGTCTGCTGCTGGTACTGGAATATCCACCTCCAGCAATTCCATTTGATCGTATCCAGGAGCAGTTTTTGTTACTCCTAGCATTTTTTCTGTACTCATTGCTTTCAGCCTCTCTGTTCTAATACGTATTATTAATAGAAGTTACTAATTAGATTCCGCCACCGATTAATTGTCCGATTTTCAGGAAGATCCATTTCAAGAAATTCCCACCTGTATCAAAGTTTGTAATTTGAGCTGCCCCTTCTGGGAATGCCACAACTCCTCGTGCCATTTCTGTAAGAACTGGTGCAAAATCTGTTGCCATCCAAAGTGCGAATACCATCACGACAGTACATGTAAGCACTGAATGTAAAATATTACCTTTACGACTAGGTACAATCATTCCTACAAAGAAAGGAATCGTTGCTAAGTCACCAAAAGGTAATACCCGATTACCCGGTAGAATAACAGCCAAGAACAAAGTGATTGGAACCATTAGTAAACCTGTTGATAATGCTGCTGGAGAACCAGTTGCTAATGCCGCATCCATCCCCAAGAAAATTTCACGATCGCCGTAACGATCTTGCAATAGTTTTTGTGCACCCTCTTGAATTGGAATCAAACCTTCCATCAAAACTTTAACCATACGAGGCATTAAGAACATAACTCCACCCATTGTCATCCCCATTTGTAAAATACCAGAGATGTCATAGCCACCAAGTGCTGCCAGTGCCCCACCGATGATAATCCCCATAATCATTGGTTCACCGAAGATACCAAAACGTTTTTGGATTGTTTCTGGATTTACGTCTAACTTGCTGATACCAGGAATACGGCTAATCACCCATCCAATTGGAATCCCCAATACCGCATAACCCGCAGTTGAACCCGTAGATAGGGAAACTCCTTCAAGACCATAATATTCTTGCACAGCCGGCGCAGTTAAATCCGCCATGATTTGTACGAAAACTGTAAAGATGATTCCGGCAATTACACCGAAAAAGATGTTGTTTGTCAAAATATAAACTGTCGCTGACACTGAAGCAATATGCCAGTAGTTCCAAATATCGATATTCAATGTTTTTGTCCAATTGAAAGCTAACATAATCAAGTTAACCACCAATACAATCGGAATCATCAATCCCGCAATTGGTTGTGCCCAAGTTGCCCCAGCAACTGCTGGCCATCCAGCATCAATAATCGTCAAGTTCAAACCAAAACGCTCAACCATCGCTTGTGCTGCTGGACCGACACTGGTTGTCAATAAGTTAATTACTAAGTTGATCCCAATCATACCAATACCAACTGTGATCCCTGAAGTGATTGCTTTCGTTGGTTTTACTCGAAAAACTAATCCTACGATAAAAATGATGATAGGCAACATAACACTCGGGCCCATAGCTAAGATACTTTGTACAACATTCATCAATGCATCCATTTATAATACCTCTCCATTCTCTAAAATAATATGTGAATAAACTCCTTTATTCCTTGCTTAGTTCAATACCTTCCCTGCTTCTTCAATGATTTTTGCTTCAATCTTGTCTGTACCGATTCCTGTTAAAAATGCCATTGCTTGAATTGCAGGAATGTCATATTGTTTTGGCAACATTGTTGTTGAAATCAACATATCTGCACCTGCTTGTTTTCCTGATGCTTCTGAGATTTTAATTTGTTCAATATCCACTGGAATCTTGTTTCTTGCGAACAAATCTTCTACTTTTTTCATTACCACGGTAGATGTAGCAATTCCTGCGCCACATGCAACTAATACTTTCAATTTTCTCATTTGGGTTCCCTCCAACTATATAATTTTTACCTGTACAAAAAACAACACTTAAAACCAGCATGCTTTCTTCTGTTATTTTTTACATCCTTATCATATATTACAACCGCTTACACCACAATCTAATTCCAGACTCACTTTTATCTAACCAATTGTGCAACATGAGTATTTTGTGATTTTTTTAGAAAACAAGACTGTCTCACTAGTTATCGTCGTACTTTTCTCTCTTTTTAAATTTGTTATTTTCTTAATTTTCTTTCAGAGTTTTTTTGCATTATTCTAAGCTGATAACCTACAATCAAATGTCGGTGAATAATTCGATGACACTTCTATCTACGTCTGGTTTTCTTATAACAAACAGCGTGGAAAAAAACGTTCATTTATAATTTTAAAAAAATCATTTTTTTCACAGACAAATGGTCATTACTCTTTTTGGAGTTCCTTGCAATACTAAAAATGCCTTCACAATCAGAGGAATCCTGTACACATACTCCTTGCTTATTAAAAAATTATTTTACCAAGAATTTAGGCAAAAAAAGAATAGAAAACTTAGCTAACTGCACTTCCTATCCTTAAATAATCAAAAAGAGAGACCACACCACCACGGTGTCGTCTCTCTTTCGGTTTTTCATAATTAGTGGACAGTGTTCCTAGAAACAAAAATTCAATGATTTTTTTTATACCCTAGGCGATCCCTGAAGTCCCTTTCAGTTCATATCTTTAGGCTAATTTTTCAAGCCCTAAACGTTCTATTTCTAAACATTTTTCATTTTTTAACCCTTTTGTTTCAATATAGTGAATTTCTTTGCCGTACCACTGGCCTTTATATTGAATACGTTGTAAAAATTGTTGCCAATCAGCCTCGGAATATTCTTCTTGTTTGTCACTAAACTTGGGTTTAGCTTCAATAAATAGATGATCGAAATGTCGAACCAGACTAATGGTTAACTGATCAATAAAATTCCGTTTTTGACTAATTTTTGCTGTACGTAATTTTAATACTCGTTGTTTTTGCTTTTGATAGTTTTTCGCATTAACCAATAAAATTTTACGTTTTTTTGCAACTTTTGCCCGAACCTGTAGCTTTTTTTGTTCACGTTGCAAACGTTCGTCCAAACTCTTTTGATTGATTACAGGCAAAGCAGTTGCCCCAGATACCTGAATCAAATTATTTGGACAATAAGCAATTCCAATTGTCTTGTTTGTTTTCGGCAATGCCGGAATCTCTTCTAAACAAAGAATCGAAACATAAAATTCTTTATTTTGATAAGCTGTGATTGTTGCAGATTTAATTTCTCCCTTTACTTCACGATGCAAGTGAACGGGAATTAATTCTTTTAACTTGGGAACTTTTAACTGGTCACCTTGCAAATAAATCGTATGCTTCTGATTATTCGTTGTGTAAGATTGCCATGCATTTTTTTTCGTTTTCAACTTCGGGTAACCAGCCCGGCCATTGAAATAATTTTTAAATGCCCGATCTAAATTCCTCTGAGCATTTGCTAGTGCCAAACTGTCCGTCTTTTTTAAAAAAGGATATTCCTTCTTTAGAGCAGCGGGTGTCAATCGAATGTCATTCACTTGATTGGCGGACTGTTGCCTACTCATTAATAAATGATTATAGGTGAATCGCACGCAACCAAATGTTTCAATAAAAAATTGCTTTTGCGTGTCATCTGGGTAGATTCGAAATTTGTAACCTTTCAAAACCTTCATTTCTCCACCCCTTATTCCCTTATTTCCGTATCCTCCATTTTTTATTATTAAATTTTCTGAATAATCAGCTTATTCTTGTATCATAATAATAAATAATTATTAAAAAATCAAGAGAAAACATAGATTAAAATTAAAAAAATCAATGTTTTCTCTTGCTATATTATTATTCAGTTTTATAACGTCTGTACAACGTGAGTAAAAATTTCCATTTCATGTGGTTGTGTTTGAAATGAAAAGTCTGGATGCCATTGAACACCTAATAATCGATTATCAGCATTCTCAATACCTTCGATCAAGCCATCCGTACAAAAAGCGGTCTCTTTAAAAGAACTAGCTAAAACATCAATCCCTTGATTATGAAAAGAATTTACTTGATTTCGTGTCCCATAAATAGAGTGTAAAACACTATTTTCATTCGTCAATAGTTCATGGGAAGGGTATTCTTTAGGAATTGGATTTTGCATATGCATAATCTCAGTAAAACTATGCAGTTCTTGTTTTAAACTTCCACCAAAGAAAACATTCATTAATTGCATGCCGCGACACACAGCAAATACTGGTTTCCCTTGCTTTAATGCTTCTTCTAACAAAGCCAATTCAAAGTCATCTCGTTTTTCTAAATAATCTCCTGCGACTTTTCTTGTTTGTTTATAATAATGTGGAGAAACGTCCTGTCCTCCCGCTAAAATCAATTTATCAATTTGTTCAATGTATTCTTTTGCCATTTGAGGGGTATCAATTGGTAAAACAAGTGGCATGCCTCCTGCTTTTTGCACACCTTGAACATAACCTGTGGGCGTATAAGTAATCGATAAGCCATGCAACTTTTCTCCAGCATCGGCCACTTCATTTGCGGCAATCCCTACAATTGTTCGTTTCATCTTCACCCCACCCTTCAAAGCTTTTTTCAAGAATACAAGGCAAAAGGTAAATTGTCAACGTAACCAGTGATAGATTTTTTCTATCTTGACTAAGACTTCTGAACGCTCAAAAAGAAAACTACTGAAATCAATCAAAGAGATCTCAGTAATTCCCTAAATATTTAAGGTTATTTTACTTAAATTACATGATTTATTAAGCAGCGATTCCTTGATAGACTTTGCGGAAGTAAAAAATTCTAGCAACAAAGTAATAGATACATTGTATCGAAACAAATACTCCTAGTACTTGCCAACCAGCTAATTGCATACCCAAATAAAACATATGATACATGGTCGTCAGTGCCACTGCGCCATGAATGACGGATACAACAATAGGTGTAAAGAATAAAATACCGACTTGTTGATAGATTGTTTTCTTTAATTCCTTTTTCGACAAACCTAATTTATAAATCATTTTGAATTTCTCAATATCGTTTTCCATGTCACTATACAAACGGAAATATAAGAAACTGCCCGCTGACACAAAGAAAACAATACCAATAAAAATACCCACAAATAGAACTGGCGCATATCCTTTAATCAAGGTATCTTTCATGTATTCCGTTGATTGAACGTAGTAATCGCCTTGATCCATCAGCTCCGCACCGGCATCAATTTGAGCTTGTTGTGAACCTTTTCGAACCATCCAGTAGGTAGTTGTTACTGGTTCACCCTCTAAATTATCACTATCTGGGATAATAAAAGTTGGCATATAGGTTGCTAAGCTTTCTGTTTCAATCATTTTATCCACTTGATACGTCTGTCCACTAATTTCAACACTTTCTTGCAAGACACTATTGTCAAAAACTTGTGGGGTTTTTAACTGAATAGCCATCTCTTTTACATCAACCGTTTTTTCGCCTACTGTTTGAGCCATTTTATTAAATTCACTCTCAGTAATAAACTGGACTTGTTCACCATAGTAGTAGGTAAAGGTCACTTCATCGGCTTGAATTTGATATTTTTCAAGAGTTTGATTGACATTATCCATTTCATTTCCTTCTATTATTGAGGCAGAAAAGCTATAAGGAACGTAACCCATTTGACCTAAGATGATTTCTTGTACCCCATATAACGTTCCAATAGCTGCAAAGGCAACCGTGGAAATCACTGAAACTAAAAAGAAACTACGGGCGTTATCTTTCATACGGAAAGCTAAATCGGAAAGAACCACCATATTGGTTTTTTTCCAAAAAATACTTGTTCTTTTTTTCAACCTTTCAATCATCGCTAGACTGAATTGGTTAAATAAGAAGTGGGTCCCTAAAATAACAGTAAAGACTACTGGTAAAAACGCCACAATGATTGCTTGTGCAGGGACTAATAAAGCCACTGCATATCCTCCACCAATCAGCAGAATCGCTAAAATACTTTTAACAACTGAGACTTTGATGGATCCTTTTCCTAATTCATTGGCTTTTAATAACTCTTGTACATTTAGTTTAGGTAATCTAAATTGGATAAAAAACGAGATTAATAAAAACAACAAGGCAAAAGAAATCAAGGTTAATCCTAAGGCTTTAACTGGAAAATAAAAGGCAAAGTTAATTCCTAATGTCAGTCTAGATAACCATAAAATAATTTGTGAAAAACCAATTCCTAAGAGACTACCAAAAATAGTTGCGAAAAAGCCAATCACCAAATTTTCAATAAAAACCATTTTTCTAAGCTGCACAGGACTCATTCCTTGAATCATTAACAAACCAAATTCTTTTTTTCGTGACTGTAAAAAAACACCCATCGAATACATGACAAAGAAAAAGGCAAATCCATAGATAATAATCGCTGCAGCCAACATCCCAGTTTCTACCTTACTATTCAAATCTTGAGTCAAGACTGGATGAAAAGCAAACACGCTGAATGTAAAAAACACCATTACTGAAAACAAGGTACTAAGAAAATACGCTAAATACAAATGCTTATTTCGCATCGTATTTCGTACAACAAATTGATTAAAATTCATTATCGACACCTTCAATTCTTGCCAATTCTTCTAAAATTTCTTCGTAAAAAGCTTTTTGATCTCCTTTGCGTTGAATATCATGCACTAATTCACCATCTTTAATAAAAACAATTCGCTGACAATAGCTAGCTGCCAATGGATCATGAGTTACCAATAAAATAGTTGCTAGCTCTTCTTGATTTAACTGACGAAGCAATCCCATCACATCTTTTGAAGATTTGGTATCCAAATTTCCGGTCGGTTCATCCGCCAATAATAATTCCGGTTGATGGACCATCGCTCTGGCAACAGCTACACGTTGCGCTTGACCACCTGAAATTTCAGCAATTCGTTTATTCAATAAATGATCAATGCCTAAACGAGGGGCAATTTCTTGCACTTTTTTCTTCATGACAGCTACTTTTTCTCCATCTAACGTTAAAGGCAAAACAATATTCTCTTCAACGGTTAAAGTGGGTAATAAATTAAATGATTGAAAAACAAAGCCTAATTGTGTGCGTCTAAATTGAGCAATCTTTTCTTGATTTAAGTCATTAGGATTTTGACCGTTTAATAAAATATTGCCAATTGTTGGTTGATCAATCGTTGCCAATAAATTTAAAAGTGTCGTTTTCCCACTTCCTGAAGGTCCCATAATTCCTACAAATTCTCCATCTTGTACAGTTAAGTCAATTCCTTTTAAAGCGATATACTGCATACTTTCGCCATATACTTTGCGTAAATTTTTTACTTCTAACATCCTAAATAAACTCCTTTTTCTTCTATATATCCCTAGTGTAGTAAAAAATCGACTTACACGACATTGATTAAAATAACAGCCTACTTACAATTTTGTCATATTCAATGGGTAAAATAAAAAGGCTATGACAAAAATAGTCACAACCATTAAAAAAAGTGTTGGAGAGCATGTTGGATTTTTTTGATAACCGATGTTTCCAATTGATAAATTACTGGTTTGGAAATTATAACGTTAGGATCGATACTTCGTAAATGCTGTAATAAATTTGTCTTGTGCTTATAAATTGAGTTTTTTTCTAATTTCTCTAGGAATTGTCGCTTGATTTTTTGAACTGATTTGTTGCTAAAAACACTAATGATTGCATTTTATTCATCGATATCACTCCATCCTTTATATCTCTCGAAGTAAAGAAAATATATCTAATAGTGATACATAAAAAATGAACCTCACCATAATTGGTTCAGTTCATTTTTAGTAAAGAATAACTATTAACATTTTTATATTACTAATCAATTTTTAAAAGCTAGTGAAGTATGCTCTTGCAACAAAACCATTGCCCTTAGTCAATTAATTATTAGGAATATTTCCTATCACTTTAAACCAAATAATCTTCTTCATTTTCAGCAATCATTTCAGGTTCATCTGTAACTAAAACTTTCCGCGGTTTGCTGCCTTCTGAAGGTCCAACAATTCCATTGGCTTCTAATTCGTCAACTAACCGCGCCGCTCGATTATAGCCCACTCGGAAGCGACGTTGTAACAAGGATACACTTGCTGTTTGCATTTCAATCACTAAATCTTTTGCTTGATCATATAATTCGTCTTGTGGTTCAGTACCTCCACCACTGGTAGAAATATCTTCTTCGGTAATCATCATTTTCTCTTCATAGTTGGCACCCTGCTGATCGGTGACAAATGTAACGACCGACTCTACGTCTTGATCAGAAATGAATGCTCCTTGAACACGAATCGGTTTATTTTCACCCATAGGTAAGAAGAGCATATCTCCCCGTCCTAATAATTTTTCTGCCCCATTGGCATCAATAATTGTTCGAGAGTCCGTTCCACTAGAAACCGCAAAAGCCATTCGTGAAGGAACGTTCGCTTTAATAATTCCGGTAATAACGTCCACACTAGGTCGTTGTGTAGCTAAAATCATATGAATTCCAGCCGCTCGAGCCATTTGTGCTAAACGAATAATCGCATCTTCCACTTCGTTACTTGCCACCATCATCAAATCAGCCAACTCATCGACAATGACCACAATAAATGGAAGGATTGGATTTTTTTCCCCTGTTTCTAGATTACGTTGTTGAATCATTTCATTATAACCTGTAATATTTCGCACACCGCTCGCCGCAAATTTTTCGTAACGTTCTTCCATTTCTTTGACAACTTTTTGTAAGGCTTGTGCCGCTTTTCGTGGATTGGTTACTACAGGTGTCAATAAATGTGGAATTCCATTATAGACATTCAACTCCACCATTTTAGGATCGACCATCATTAATTTAACTTCATGAGGTTTTGCTTGCATCAAAATACTTGTAATAATTCCATTGATGGCAACGGATTTCCCACTACCAGTTGAACCAGCAACTAGTAAGTGAGGCATTTTGGTCAAGTCGGCTGTTTGAACCCGTCCTGAAATATCTCGACCTAAGGGAACTTCTAATAAATTCTCTGGATTTGCAGGCGTCGCTTCAATCACTTCTCGGAAAGAAACCATACTCACTGCATCGTTGGGGACTTCAATCCCAATTAAAGATTTACCTGGAATTGGTGCTTCCATTCGAATATCTTTGGCAGCTAAAGCCAAAGCAATATCATCGGTTAAACCCACAATTTTACTTACTTTTACGCCAATTGCCGGTTGAATTTCAAATTTTGTGACGGCTGGTCCTAAACTAGCTTTAACCACTTTAGCATCAACACCAAAGCTTTCAAAGGTTTTTTCTAGGACCGTAATATTTTGTTCAATTTTTTTGTACTCCCCACTTTGATCAGTGGTTTTAATTGCACCTAATAAAGAAGACGGTGGCAATTCATAATCTTCATCTTCAACTTCTTGAGGAATATCGAACTCTAAATCTTCTACTTCCTCTTCTGCAACTTCTGTTGTTTTTTTCGGAGGTTTAGGTTTTTCATTTCTTGGAACGGATTCTTCTTGGAAACTTGAAATAGGTACGAAACTTAGCTGCTCAGGTTCTACTTCTAATTCAAGAATTTCCTCTTGCATTAATCGTTCTCCCTCAGTTAATGGACGAACTTGATTTTGTTCTGCTTTTTTTATTTCTTCTAGAATTGCTGCTCGTTCAGCTGCTTTTTGCTCTTCTTTTGCTAATTGTTTGGCTTTTTTCTTTTCGGCACGTAAAGCTTGCTTTTCTGGATTACCAGCTAATAGCGCTTGTACTCGATGGCTGATTCCTTGAAGACCATCTAATAACTGTTGGATATCCATTTGACTGACTAAAAAGCTACCAACTAAAATCAATAATGTAGCAATGATATAACTCCCGACTCGAGACACTAAAAAATAAGTACCTTGATAAAGAACAGCGCCTATCATCCCACCACCAACATTAGCGACTACTTGATTGTTTGCTAAATCACTGCGTAAAATCGCCCAAGTACTTTGAATTACACTGGCATCTGCTTGTAAACGACCGAATAATTGCCCATGCAAAATAATTAATATCCCACTATAAATTAAGAGACTCCCAATAACACGTTGTTTATTTGAGATTTTGGCTTCACTATTTTTAATCATCAACCAGACAGAATAAATTGCTAGTAAAATACATAAAACAGGGTAGGTATTCCCTCCAACTAGTCTAAATGTATTGGCTATCAAATTTCCTAAAAAGCCAAGGCGAAATAGGCCAAAAGCTGCGAATAAAAGAAACAGGAAGCCTAATCCGATTAATGTCAACTTTTCTTGTTGCTGTAATTGTTTTTTTGTTTTGCGTTTTTTTGAACGACTTTTTTTCTGTGCCATTACTTCCCCTCTTTTCCTTTACCATTATAGCATCTTACAGAAAAGAACGAAAATGTTTCTCAAAGATGTTTTTTAATAGGAAAATTATAAAAAGTTTTACTATTTACATCCGACTAAGTGAAAAAAAGTGTCTAATAAAAAACTTCCAATCCATCTGTCCGTAAAGAACAGATACTGTGAAAGACTGGTCTAATCCTCTTTGCAAGAGTCTCAAACTTTTTGGCATTCAAACACAGTGTAAGGAAAATAACTTTTATTTATTATGGACCAACAAAAAGGATAGAAAGCTTAGCATCGTAAGCCTTCTATCCTTTGATTAGTTATTCCGAAATATCTTCACCAAACCATTTTTCACCAAGTTCTTTGAAGGTCCCATTTTCTTTTAAGGTCGCAAAACCGTCATTGATTTTTTCAGCTAATTTTTCATCTGCTTTGCGCACACCTACCGCAAATTCTTCTTGCTCAAATGCAGTCTCTACTAAATTAAAGTTGTCACCTTTTCCTGCTTGAGTCAAGTAGTATTCTGCGTAAACACGATCGACCAATAGACCATCAATACGTTTGTTTTCTAAATCAATAAAGGCTTCATTAAAGCTAGCATATAGTGTTGCATCATTGTTACTGACAATATCTTTTAGGGTCTCTGGTTCTTCTTCAAACGTTTTGTAACCAGATGAACCTTCCTGTGCCCCTAATTCTTTATCAGCCATTTGTTCAACTGTCGTAATTCCACTTTCTTTTGTTGTAACCAATACTTGATAGGTTCTCATATAACCTTCTGTGAATAATACCTTTTCTTCACGCTCAGGTGTCACGGTATAACCATTCCAGATCATATCAATCGTGCCATTGTCTAATTCAGTTTCTTTCATTACCCAATCAATTGGTTGGAATTTTACTTTTGTATCAGTTAGCTCAAACAAAGCTGTTGCTAAATCAATATCAAAACCAGTTAGTTCTCCGTTTTCATCTCGGAAGCCCATCGGTACAAAAGTATCATCTAAACCAACAATCACTTCCTCTTTGTCAGCGGCACTTTCTACTTCTCCTGAAGTATTGTTGCCTTTGCCACAAGCTCCCAATACCAATAATCCTGCAATCATAAATAAACCTTTTAATTTTTTCATGTGTATTTCCTCCTATTTTTAATTAATAGATGCTACTTCTAGCAAATTGTCTGCAATATTTTTTGCAAAATCCAAATCATGTGTCACGACGATTTGGGTCATTCCTTGTTTTTTTAAATCTAAAATCAATTTTTCTACCTGTTGTCGTAAAGCAGGATCCAAGGCACTCGTTGGTTCATCATAAGCCAATACTCTAGGATTCATCGCCATCGCTCTAGCAATCGCCACCCGTTGTTTTTGTCCCCCAGATAATTGGAATGGATATTGTCCCAACAAACCAGATAACCCTAATTGGTCTGCTAAACGTTCCGCTTTTTCAATAGATTCTTCTAGACTCTCTTTTAATACCATTTTTGGTGCTAAAGTAATATTTTCAATCACACTTAGATGTGGAAATAATTGAAAGTCTTGGAAAACCACTCCGACAACCTGTTCTTGTTCTTTTAAATTACATGGATTAAATTTTTCTCCATCTAATAAAAAGTCACCACTATCAATTGTTTCTAAACCCGCTAAAGTTCGTAATAACGTGGTTTTTCCACCACCAGAGGGTCCTACGATAGCTAAGATACTACTTTCTTCTATTGATAAATCTAATTGGTCGATTACTCGCTTGTCCCCAAAAGATTTTGTAATTTTATTTAATTCAAGCATATTGCTTCCCTCGCCTTCTTAGTTAAATTTTAACGATAGTAATCTAAGCGTTTTTCGATTTGTTTTAAGAGAATTGTAAAAATCCCCGTCATTACCAAGTAAATGATTCCCACACCAATTAATGGCAAAATAGTCGCTTCTCGTTCCATCGCAATTTTTCCGATTCGCATCACATCTGACAAACCCAAAATATAGATTAAAGAAGTATCCTTCACTAAACTGATTACTTCGTTCCCAACAGAAGGTAAGGTTATTTTTCCTACTTGAGGTAAAATAATCTTGTAAATTGTTTGCCAAGGTGTTAGGCGTAGAACTTGAGCTGCTTCATATTGTCCTTTGGGGATTGATTGAATTCCCCCTCGAAAAATTTCTGCAAAGTACGCTGCATAATTTAACACAAAGGCAATGACCGCTGCTTCAAATCGATCGAAGACAATGCCGATTGTTGGCAAACCATAAAAAACGAAAATTAATTGTAGTAATAAGGGTGTTCCTCGCATCAACCAAATATATAATTGCACCACTGCTTTAATAATTTTTAAGCGGCTGCTTAAAATAAATGCGAATAAAACCCCCAAAGGAATAGCTCCCACCAATGTTAATAAAAATAACTGTAGGGTGATGCCTGTTCCTCTAAATAATTGCGGAAAAACTGAAATAAGTATTTCCATGTGTTCATTCCTCCTTTTTTTCATAAAAAACCACGCAAAGTATCCTTGGTTACCCAAGAGGACGACAATTGCGTGGTTCCACCTCATTTTATCTTTTCTTCACAGAATAAGACCTCTGTAGGTTATCGTCAAATCTTCCTTAGGCAAATAAAAAAGTCCTCTAGTCACTAGGACTAAAGGACGTAATATACGTGGTTCCACCTTTTTTCGCTTGTTCTTCGCAAAACAAGCCTCATGAAGTTATCTAACAATAACCTTAGCTGTAACGGGCTACCCGGACTTTCCTACTTCTTTCAAAAAGTCGACTCCAAGATGTGTTTCACAGCGGATCTATATCTCTTCTCACCAACCAGAGATTCTCTTGTAATAGAATGCGTTGTTACTCTTCTTTTCGATGTCTTTCTTTTAAGTTGTACCTTACTTTACTCCCTTTGTAGATACTTGTCAATCATTTTCCATCTAAAATATCAGAAAATTCTATTAGATTATTACCCATTCACAGTTATCTTTATAATCCATTCGCTACTCTACACAACGAAGTCTGCTTTTGTCGACCGTGGGACCACCTGGAGCCTGTAGTCTCCAGTCTGTCAAGCTTCAAACTGTCACTAATTGCTGCGCTAAGTGACAGTATTTCACATTGACTCCTTTTCACGGTGACAGCGCAGTCTTCGTTGTTCCGTTACGCTAGATAGATGTCAAAACTTTCGTAAATTCAATAATAAAGTTATCACGTACGTTAAAAGTAATTGCAGAAATGAATTCATTCCATTAACTATTACGAAAAAACCTTACCTAATGCAGTAGTCAAAAAGTTCTATTTGGAAACTTACCTGAAAATCCACATTTAGTTCTATCTAAAGAAGAAAAAAATATGGTAATGGAATCTAGTATTATGTTTTTAGATAACACAATTATGATCTCTGATATTCCAAATTTTATGTCAGCAACTCTCGAGAAAATTACCAACGGAAACTCTTTAATTATTAGTTTAATTGACGGTGATTCTGATACTAATGAGCTTATTTTTAATGCATTAGCAAAAGATGGACAAGTGATTATGCCTATAGGTGAGGTTCCTTGGTCTAAAAGTTTCGGACTTGTCATTGATAAATTTGGGATTACATGGAAGTTCAACAGTGATGCTACAAACTTTTTAAAATCATTTGATAACTAGTTACACCTAAACATATAGTATGAAAATTCACTTTTATAATAGAATTCCTTTTACTTCATCTAAAATTACTATACAATGCTAGTGAAGATGATTTAATTAAAAGAGGTGATTTACCATTGAATCTTCAAGACTGGCAAAGGATTTACCCGACAGCTATTTTGAAAACAGTACCGACTGAAGATCCTGATTTTCTATCCATTTTTGTAGAAAATAAATTTCTTTGGATTCCTAAAAAAGCACTGTCTATATCTGAAAAAAAATTGCTGCAAACTTTGACCAAAGCTCAGCAGCCCAAGATTTCCGCAAAGGAACATCCGTGGTATCCCATTTTATTTCAAGGAAAGTCTGCCCCTGCAAATGATGGGCAATTTCGAATCATTCAAGTGGAGTTTACTGCACTTAGTTCGACCTCAATTGAAGATTGGAATAACGAGATTAAAAGTATCTTGCCTGCCTTAGTTGACTATTTCTTTTTTTCTGATAACTCTTGTTTATTGATTGAGGCTTATAGCGAAAATGCCTTATCCTCAGAAGAATTAGAAGGTCTGTTTTTAGCTCTAGATGGAGATTTAGATATGTACACTCGTCTATTTGTAGGTTCTTTTTACAACTACCAATACAATTTTACACAACTACTCCAAGAAGAGCGTCAACTATTCCAAAGTAATATCCAGCAAAACAATCAAACAAAGTGCTTTGATCTCAGCCAATCGGTTATCCATTACTTTTCTACTACTGCAGTCAAAGATAGCTATCTTATGCAGGCATTGTATGAATCTTGGTTTGATAAAGATGTTCCAGAAATTATTGAAAGCTTGTGGAATAATCAAGGAAATGTTAGTTCGGCTGCCAAAGATTTATTCATGCATCGTAATACGCTACAATACAAAATTGAAAAATTTCAAACACAGAACATTACGAATCTAAAAAAAATGAACGACCTATTTTTATGCTATTTATTAGTCGTTTCTTTCCAAACAAATTGAATCTTTTACAACGTGCACAAAAAGCAAGAGCCTTTTTGTGCACGTTTACATTGCTCTGTAAACCGTTTTCACTTATAGTTAATTTATCAAATAATTATTGAAAGAAGGAACTATCTTATGGTACAAATGGCATTAAATCACGTATATAAAAAATATGACAATGCAGAAAACTATTCTGTAACTGATTTTAATTTAGCAATTCAAGACCGCGAATTTATCGTTTTCGTTGGACCTTCTGGTTGTGGTAAATCAACAACTTTACGTATGATTGCTGGTTTAGAAGATATTACTGAAGGTGAATTAGTCATTGGCGATAAAGTAATGAACGATGTTGCACCTAAAGATCGTGATATCGCGATGGTTTTCCAAAACTACGCTTTATACCCACATATGACTGTGTATGATAACATGGCATTTGGTTTGAAATTACGTAAATACGACAAAGCAGAAATCAAAAAACGTGTAGAAAACGCTGCGGACATCTTAGGTTTAACAGAATATCTACAACGTAAACCAGCTGCTTTATCTGGTGGACAACGTCAACGTGTTGCCTTAGGTCGTGCAATTGTACGTGATGCAAAAGTCTTCTTGATGGATGAGCCTTTATCTAACTTGGATGCTAAACTACGTGTAGCGATGCGTGCGGAAATTGCTAAACTACACCAACGTTTAGAAACAACAACTATTTACGTAACACATGACCAAACTGAAGCGATGACAATGGCTGACCGTATCGTTATCATGAAAGATGGTTTCATCCAACAAATTGGTTCACCAAAAGAGGTTTACAATAACCCTGTCAATATTTTTGTAGCTGGATTTATTGGTTCACCTGCAATGAACTTCTTTAACGTCACTTTAAACAATGGTATTGTTAGAGATGGTTATGGTTTAGAGTTGCGCGTGCCAGAAGGCCGTAATAAAGTCTTAATCGAAAAAGGTTATGAAGGCAAAGAATTAGTCTTTGGTATTCGTCCAGAAGATATCAACAGTGAACAAGTAGCGATTGATGCTTCTCCAGAATCAACTGTACGTTCTGAAGTTGTTGTATCAGAATTACTTGGTGCTGAAACAATGCTTTATACAAGAATTGGTGACACTGAGTTTATCTCTAAAGTAGATGCTCGTGACTTCCATAGTCCTGGTGAAACAATTGACTTATCTTTCAACATCAACAAAGCTCACTTCTTCGATAAAGAAACAGAAGAAGTAATCAAGTTACCTTAATTTAGTTAGTTCCCTGTCAGTACTCTGGTTTTGCCCCCAAGGTATTGACGGATAACTTATACAGTATTTCCTTATTTGTATCCCCCATAAAAGAACAGCGATTGATATCGCTGTTCTTTTACTTTTTCAGTCTCAAGTCCCTATTACACTATAATGAATCTTGTTATAATAAAAATAAGAAAACAAAAAAATACTTATTTATATAATTGGAGAGAGAAAAAATGAAAACACTTGGAAATTTAATTTGGTTTCTTTTTGGAGGACTATTGGGTGGTTTGAGTTGGTTTGCTGCAGGTATCATCTGGTGTATTACCATTGTCGGTATTCCAATTGGTGTACAGTGTTTCAAATTAGCTGGTTTAAGCTTTTGGCCCTTCCACAAAGAAGTTGTGTATAGTGATCGCGGCGTTTCACTGTTAGTGAACATTATTTGGTTGATTATTAGCGGTATCCCTTTAGCTGTCGGCCATATCATTAGTGGGATTTTACTTTCTATTACAATCATAGGTATTCCCTTTGGTAAACAAGCTTTTAAATTAGCCAAACTTGCTTTAATGCCTTTTGGAGCGAGAGTTGTTGATACTAGACGTTGGGGATATTAAAAACTTTAGTTCTTTGTCTTTAATAAGTGTCTTTATGAACAGTTGGTGTTACCTTTTTATTTGACCCTTACTCATTTTGCTATAGTAGAGAGGGTAGATTGTATGTTTAAAGGAGGGTATGATATGAGCAAAAAGCAACGCTATATCTTAAACTTCGTTGGAGGATTTATTACAGGTCTCTTGCTCTACTCGCTAATGAATTAGCTTTTATCGTTATTTTGACACACTGTTTCATTAAAAAAATCCGAATCAGATAGTATGCTCCGTGACTGCATCTATTTGATTCGGATTTTTTATTGTTTTTCCATCGCTGCTTTTAACGCTGCTGCTAATGGGCTTTCTTGTGGTTCTTCTTGTTGGGTATATTTTTTCACCAAACGACGTTCTTCATGTTTGGTCATTTTTTTCTTACGTTCATTTTTAGTTGGTACTTTTTCGGTTGTCCCGTCAAATTTACAACGGAAAAATGCGCCATTCTTCCCTTCAATGATCTCCATTTTTTTATGACATTGCGGACAACGATGATTGGATAGTTTCGGATCTTTCCGACGTCGATAACTACAGTCATTACTAGAACAAACATAAATTTTACCGTCACGGGTATTTTTCTCACGCAACAGTTCGCCGCATTCGGGACATTTTTTCTGTGTTAATGAAAAATCTTGATATTTTTGTTCACTTTGTTTGATTTCAGTGACTAATTGTTTAGTGTCTTTCTCAATTTGTTGTAAGAAGGCTTGGCTAGAAAATTTCCCTTTAGCAATGGCTTCTAGTTCTCGTTCCCATTTTTCTGTTAGTTCTGGTGAAACAAGTGATGGATTGACTAATTCAAGTAATTGTTTTCCTTTAGGAGAAACTTGTAAACCACTTGGTGTACGTTCCATCAATTCGGATTTAATCAATTTTTCAATGATTTCTGCCCGAGTCGCAGGTGTACCCAAACTAAATTTTTCCATTTTCCCTAAAAGTGTTCCTTCATTTAAAGGTTTCGGTGGTGAAGTCAGTTCTTTTTTAATGGTAAAATTAGGAACAATCGTCATTCCCTCTTGCCAATTAACTGTTGCTTTGACTGCTTCTTGTTCTTTCCAACCTTGTTCGATGACTTTATTTTGAGTAAAGACAAATTGATATTCCCCAAAAGCTACAGTTGCTTTTTGTTGCACTTTTTTATGGGGCAAAGCAAACAGCATTAGGAATCGAGTGACAATCATATTGTAAATTTTTTGCTCATCACTACTTAATTTTGCATAATTGGCTCTTTGCTCTGTAGGTAGTAACGCATGGTGATCTGAAACTTTAGCATCATTAAAAACAGCTTTTTGTTGCACAACTGCTCCATTTTTTAGATACGATTTTACTTCTGGTGTAAAATCACTGACTGCCTGTAAACGTTCCTTCATCGTAGCTTTCATATCCTGTGTTAGATATTTACTATCTGTCCGTGGATAGGTCACAATCTTATGGATTTCGTATAAACTTTGAACGAGAGAAAGTGTCTTTTTCGCTGAAAAATTAAATCGCTGATTTGCTTCTCGTTGAATTTCGGTTAAATCATAGGGCAAAGGAGAAGTTTCTGTTTTTGTTTTTTCAACTACAGAAACGACTTTTCCATTATGATTCATTTGATTCACAATATTTTGAGCAGCTTCATGCTCTTTTAATTGCTGAGGATTTTTTTGAACCAAGCGAGCCTGTTCATTCCCTACTCCTAATTCAATGACATAGTAGGTTTGTGGACGGAAGGTCTCAATTTGGCGTTCTTGTTGGCGCACCAAAGCTAGTGTAGGAGTTTGTACTCGTCCTGCACTTAAATTATCTTGATATTTCACAGTTAATGCCCGCGTAACATTTAAGCCTACCAACCAGTCTGCCTTAGATCTGGCAATGGCTGAATGATACAGATTGTCGTATTCTTTAGCTGGTTTCAACTGAGCAAAGCCTGATTTAATTGCTTTGTCTGTTTGAGAAGAAATCCATAAACGTTTCACAGGTTTGTCAAAACGGACCCACTCTAAGATCCAGCGAGCCACTAGTTCGCCTTCTCTTCCAGCATCGGTGGCAATAACTGCTTCTGAAACATCTTTTCTTTGAGCCAATTGTTTAATCGCTTTTAATTGATGTCCCGTTTTTGGCAAAGGTTTAATTCCTAAGTTCTTAGGAATCATCGGTAAAGTTTCCATTTGCCACGTTTGCCATTCTTTATTAATATCTTCCGGCATTTTTAGGCCCAATAAATGACCAAGGGCCCAAGTAACAATTACTTTAGGACCTTCGTAGTAGTTTTTATGTTTTTGATTGGCTCCAAGCACCTTACTTAGATCTTTGGCAACGCTTGGCTTTTCCGCTAGAATTAGTTGTTTCATAAAATTCCCTTTCACTTTCAATTTTCAATGGCTGATAATTTTCTAACAAAGCTAACCCTACGTATTGTTGTAAAAATTCATCACATTCTTCACACCAGCGTTCTTCCTCTTCATTCCAAAACGCACAAAGGTAGTTAGGTTTTGCGTGGATGTACTGATACTTAGCACAAATAGTACGCCATTTGCTTTGATAAAATTTTTGGGCTTCTTCTAATGTAACAAAAGTTAGTTCTTCTTGAATGTCTGCTTGCCACTCTTCGAAAAACCACCAAGGTTCATTATCGCCATACATAGTTATTACTTGATACACACGGGACACGTCCTTCAAACTTCTTTTATTACCGTAATACTAGTTACTTTTTAAATAACTTTCAAGAAGTTAGCTTGTGAAAGGCACTGCTTATAATCACAAGGTGTCCATATATTCTATAAAAAAAGTATACCACAAGTAATAGAACTCGGGTATACCATGGGATATATAACGTTATCTTAATTTATTTCAATTTTTTTATCTTGTGAAATACTCTTTCAAATAAGAATTTTTCCTTCTTTTTTGTTAGTAGAATGCTATTTTACGGCATTGATTGCACAATAATTCCAATTAAAATTGTCACTACAAGTAGAAAGAACAAAAAGCCTGACAGAACTAAATATAGTCTTCTGGACAAATCTGGCATTTGATGGTGTTTACCTACTGAAAATAGATAACCACCTAATAAAATACCTGCTAACCAGAAAATATAAGTTCTTCTATACTCAAGGATTGGGGAATTCATCACCCAAAAAAACGTAAACACGATGGTCAAAAGTAACAATATAATCGCAAAAGTTGTATAAAGTTTGGCTTTTGTCTTCATAGTCTGTCTCTCCCTATAATATGAAAATTATCCAACCTCAGTGTCTAGGTTAACGTTGTAACACTTATTTCTCTTCTACCTGTAAAAATTCTTCCAAATTAGGCGTCCAATGATATTTCACAGATGCCAATTTGTCTTTTTCGATAATTACTTTACTCAAATCAATATCATGAACACTAGCAATTGCCAAAGTGTAATGTACAACATCTGCTAATTCTTTTGCTAAAGAGCTTTCTTCTGACAATGCTTTCCTACCTACTAGTTGATTCATCGCTTCGGCAGTTTCACCCATTTCTTCAACTAGCTTCATGAACAGAGATTCTTCAGAAACACGATTTTTATATTTCAAACTCAAATACTCTTGTAGCTTTTTCACCGTCAATTCCGACATGTTTCCACCCCTACTAAGAACTATTTTTGCTTACTCTAAATAAATTGTAGCAAATTTTTTTCCTAGTTTCTTTGGATTTTCCTTAATTTTCTATTTAAATTTAATGTAAAAAAGGCCTATGACCTAAGTAAAAACAAAAATATCCGAACATAATAGAATGAATGTCATCCATTCAAGGTGAACTTGCGATTCGGACCAACTGGACCACAAAAGCAATCTTCTATTCGGATATCTTGTTAAACTACTTATATCATAGACCTGTCTTTGAATTAAATATATTGTAAAACTTTTTCTGCTTTATAAGCATGATCGATTAAACCGCCACCAAGACATTCTTCGCCATCATAAAAAACAACAGCTTGTCCTGGAGTGATCGCACGAACGGGTTCATCAAAAATAACTTCTGCACGATGATCATCTAACAAACGTACAGTCACACCTGTATCTTGTTGACGATAACGGAATTTTGCAGTACAACGAAATTCTTTTGGTTTGTCTTCGTTTGTTGTAAAGTGGATTTCACTAGCATCTAAACGATCAGCATACAATGCTTCATGGTGGAAACCTTGTCCTACCAATAAGGTATTGGTTTCCAATTCTTTTCCTATTACAAACCAAGGTTCAGATGATTTTCCGCCACCACCAATGCCTAGACCTTGACGTTGGCCGATTGTATAGTACATCAAACCATCATGTTGACCTTTAACTTCACCATCTAAAGTAACCATGTTGCCTTTTTGTGCAGGCAAGTAATTACTCAAAAATTCTTTGAAGTTCTTTTCGCCAATAAAACATACACCAGTCGAATCTTTTTTCTTCGCTGTCGCCAGTCCCGCACGTTCAGCAATTTCTCTTACCTCTGGTTTTTCCATATGACCTAAAGGAAACATTGTTTTTGACAGTTGTTCTTGTGATAGTTGGCTTAAGAAATAGGTTTGATCTTTATTGTTATCTACTCCTCGCAACATATGAGACATACCCTTTTCATCACGCACAACTTGTGCATAATGACCGGTTGCAACATAGTCTGCACCTAAATCCATTGCGTAATCTAAAAAGGCTTTAAATTTAATTTCCTTGTTACACATCACGTCTGGGTTTGGTGTACGGCCTGCACGATATTCAGCTAAGAAATATTCGAATACACGATCCCAATATTCTTTCTCAAAGTTCACTGAATAATAAGGAATCCCAATTTGAGCCGCAACTTTTGCGACATCCTTATAATCTTCGGTTGCTGTACACACACCATTTTCGTCGGTATCATCCCAATTTTTCATAAAAATACCGATCACATCATACCCTTGTTCTTTCAACAAAAGCGCTGTTACTGACGAGTCCACCCCGCCACTCATTCCAACGACAACGCGAATCTTACTGTTGTCCGTCATGAATATCACCATCATTTCAATATAGATTCTGAAACATCCACGATTTGAAGGTCGCTACTTTTTCAGTATTTGCTATTATACAGTAGTTTGGCAAGAATTTCACGTTTGGGAGATTTTTTAGGAAAATATTGAAATTTGGTTGTAACAATTAAACTTAGCTCTTGCTAAAATAAAGATTTCTTTATTAAATTTGGTCGATAAAGAAGCAAAAAAAGCTGAATCAAAAGGAAATCCTTCTAATCCAGCTTTTTATTTATACTTTTTCAAATAATCCGCGGCTGATAAAGCCATCCATTAAGAAAAAGAATTTTTCTTGGAGTAAATCATTGTGTGTATCTTTAAAAATGTTCACTGCTTTTAAACCATTGGCAGTTGTTACCGACATTTTTAAGGTTTTAATTTCTTTATCGACTGTAATTTTCAGCTTAAAACCTTCATTGCTTTGTGGTGTTGCTTCTAGTGGACGAATCAATTGGAAGTTGCCACCTTTTGTTTCAGTAAAGCCATTATCTCTTAATGTATAACGTTTAGCTGATGGTGCTAAACGATAGCTTACTGGCGAACCTAGTACTGTACTTGTTTCTTGAAATGCCATTTTTTCACCCCGTCTATCTCATTTGTCTTTATTATAGCTAGTTATTTTCTGTTTGACTAGTCTCTTTGTAGTCGATGAATAGAAGAAATTAAGACGGCTACAAATTTTTCTACTTCTTCTTTGGTATTTCCATATCCAAAGCTAATCCGAATTGATTCATGAACAGCGGGTGCTTCTTTCCCATACATTGCTTCCAAGACATGAGAAGGTTCTACATTTCCTGCAGTACAAGCCGAACCTGTAGATACAGCGAATCCTTGTAAATCCAAGTGCATCAACAAACGATCACTAGGGATGCCAACAAGATGGAGATTCAAGATATGAGCTAATTTGTTTTCTGAATCACCATTCAGTCGAAAATCAATTTCTTCTTTAGTCAGTGCTTCAATAATTAATTCAACAAAATCCACAGATTCCTTTTGATTGGCTTCTTGGACATCTGCGGACAATTCACTAATCGCCTGTGCCATTCCACAAATAGCTGGTAAGTTCTCCGTCCCTGCTCGACGCTTTTCTTCTTGCTCTCCACCGTGAAGGAAACTTGGAAGTTTAATACCATCCTTTTTATAAAGAAAACCGACTCCTTTTGGTCCGTTGATTTTATGTCCGGAAACAGTCAATAAATCAACCTTTAACTCAACCGGAGAAAAAGGGATTTTCCCATAGGCTTGCACGGCATCTGTATGGAAAACAGCTGGATGATTCTCTAAAAGCTCACCGATTTTTTTAATCGGTAAAAGATTACCAATTTCATTATTGGCCAACATAATAGATACCAAAATAGTATCTTCTCGTAAGACTTGAGCTACATCCTCAACTGTAAGCTGACCTTTCTCATTTACTGGTAAATAAGTGATATCAAAGCCTTGCGCTTCTAAGTAAGCCATTGTTTTTAAAACCGCTGGATGTTCAATAGCGGTAGTAATAATATGTTTGCCTGTATGTTCTTGACCAAATGCTACACCAAGAATCGCAGTATTGTCGCCTTCTGTTCCTCCACTATTAAAAATTATTTCATGAGGTTTTGCTTGAATACTGTTCGCAATTATTTGTCGGGCATTTTCTAAATGTTCATGGGCCTTCCGACCATATTGATGAATACTTGACGGATTACCCGGTACTTCTAACATAATTTGACTCATTTTTTCAACGACATCTGGTCGCATAGGCGTCGTTGCTGCGTGATCAAAATAGGTCATTCTCTCGCCTCGTTCCTAGTTTTAATAAACTGATTATAACAAAATTGTCAAAAAAAGTTACGCTTCAAAGTTCAAATTGAATGATTGTAAAATCTCCAAAGCCAGGTTTTTCTAAAAACTCAATATTAAATAATAAAACGCAATTATTGAAAGCTACAAACTATCTAATAGCAATACTATTGATTTTGGACAGATACAGGCTGAAATTTTCAAATGATAGATAGAGCTTAACTAAAAATACCAGTCAAAGAAGATGCAAGGTGCGCACAACTTTGACTGGTTCCTGTCTATCTTATACGTATCTTTCGTCACTTAGTTTAAACAAAGGACTCATTGGTGTATTTTCATGAATGCGTTTAACTGCTTCACCCATTAATTTTGAGCAAGTTATATAAGTTAAAATATCTGGATGACGATCTTCTGATGTTAAGCATGAGTCTGTCACACAAAGATCAACAATTGGTGCCGCATTTAAAACTTCTCTAGCTGGTGGTGATAATAAGGCATGAGAGGCACAAGCATAAACTTCTTTCGCTCCTGCTTCTTTTAGTAAAGTCGCTGCTTTGGCAAAAGTATGTCCGGTATTTAAAATATCATCAATCATAATACACGTTTTACCAGCCACATCACCAATCACATAACCACCATCTTCAAGAGATTCGTCTTGATCAACAATTGCTAAAGTTGTATTTAGATATTCTGCTAAGCTTCTTGAACGTCTCACACCACTATTTTTAGGAGAAACGATAACATAATCATCTCCCTCCATTCCTTTTTCTTGGTAATAGTGGGCGAATAAAGGCACGGTAAATAAATTATCAACGGGAACATCAAAGAATCCTTGGACCTGTACTGCATGTAAATCAAGTGTTAGCACACGAGTAACTCCTGCTTCTACTAACATGTTGGCAATTAACTTCGCTGTAATTGGTTCATGAGGTTTAGCTGTCCGATCCTGACGAGCATAAGCGTAGTAAGGTAATACCACGTTAATCGTAGATGCACTGGCACGTTTCATCGCATCAATCATAATCATTAATTCCATATAATAGTCATTTACAGGTTGATTTGTTGATTGAATAATGTAAATATGCGCACCACGAACACTCTCTTCGATACTGATAGCAATCTCACCATCGCTAAACTTTTTGATGGCACATCTTCCTAGTTCAGTTCCGAATTCTTTAGCAATTTTTTCTGCTAAGGGCACATTTCCATTCAAACTAAAAATTTTCAACGATTCATCGTGATATTTTTTAACCATATGATCCTCCAATAATTTTTTTCCATTTTAACATATTCCATAGCCATAGTTTACCACAAGCCTTGTAAAATAGGGAATAATTGAAGACACTTACAAAATAATTTTCTAAAAAAATATTTTCTTTACTTGTCTTAAAAAAATCAATATCTACTTTTTTTACATTTGATATATCATCAAAAACATCTAAAATCCCTTTATAAATCTCTGTTTTTACCCAACTTCAATTCATTTACTTCAATAAGAAGATTATCCTTTTTCGTTATCAAATTAAATCAAAAATGCCATGTTTCGTAATTCTTTACGATTCTTGGCATTTTTAGTTTCTTCTATAGTACTTACTAGACTTCTATGGCAACGATATTGTTCCATTAATCCACTTGACTGGAATAACTTTGTTATAATTTCCCCAATTGTCGTGAACTTTTAAATAGCGTTGTCCCATGCTGGTCTCCATATAACCATATGCAGTTACCCAGTGATTGCCATAGGTGCTTCCTAATATTTTGGCGACACCTACAATGACTGGTTTGCCTTGATCGATTCGTTTCACAATTCTTTGCCAACCGCCAAACATCGTCATTCTAGCTCTTGAAGGATAGCCCACATGATCAAAATAAGAGGATAAACCATGAGACACCTGCCATGCGATTGTCGGCAAGCCCATCGGTTGGATAAATAATTGTAGAAAATGTGCTAAGGTCTCTTTCTTGCGACTTTTTTTAGTCCGAATATACGTTGGAATGATTCTTTCATCAATGTAATCCTGATAATAAGCTAATAATACTGCCGCTGCATTAGTCCCACATAGATAGCCCTTAGGAGTAGTCCATGTACGGTAAGCTAAAAAACGTTCTTCTTGTAGTTCAATCCATTGGTCTTTTATTTCCATTGAAATTTTCTCCTTTTCATTGATTTTTATTCAAACTATTTTTACATTTCCATCATTGCTTGTTTGTACTAACTGTATCATAATAAAAGTAGGAAATGGAGTGAAAAGAATGACAGATTTAAGAAAACAAGATTTTTACGAACATGTAAATGGCGAATGGCTGAAAACTGCGGTTATTCCTGCGGACAAACCAGCAACGGGTGGTTTTCAAGATTTAGTGGAGGGCATTGACCAACTACTTATCAAAGAACTAAATCAGATGGCAACTGGGGAGAAAGAAATTCCGGCAGGCCGAATGAAAGATGCTGTTGCTTTTTATCAAATGGCGAAAGATTATGAAACACGCAATCAGCTAGCTCATCAACCGATTCAAGATTTATTAACACGTATTGTGGAGTTAGATTCTTTTGCAGACTTAAACTCACAATTAGTCGACTGGATTAAAGAAGGCTTACCATTACCTTTTAGTTTTTTTGTGATGGCAGATATGAAAAATGCCCAACAAAACACTTTATACTTAGACCCAACTTCTTTAATTTTGCCTGATAAAACCTATTATGAAGATGGACATGAAAAAGCAGAAGAATTATTGCAAGTCTTCTTCGATATGACTGTACAGATTTTACAGCAATTTGGACATACTAAACCAGAAGCTGAAACAATTGCTGAACAAGCCTTAGCTTTTGATCGAGCATTAGCACCTCACGTCAAAAGTGCAGAAGAAAGTGCTGATTATACCAAGATTTATAACCCTCGTTCATTAGAAGAAGTCGCAAACTATTCTGATGAAATTGACTTTAAAGCGGCCATTGCCGGTCTAGTCAACTTATCTGTTGAAGAAGTGATCGTTTCTGAACCAGATTATTTTGAAGCATTGGCAACTTTTGTGAATAATGACTATTTGCCATTATTGAAAAGCTGGATGTATATTCAAACCGTGCTAACTTACACCAACTATTTAAGTGAAGAATTACGTCAATTAGGTGGTACTTATCGTCGTTACCTTTCTGGAATCGATGAAGCAATGCCTGCGGAAAAAGCTGCCTTCTATTTAACTTTAGGTGAGTTTGGTCAAGTGATTGGTCTGTATTATGGACAAACTTACTTTGGTGAAGAAGCGAAAAAAGATGTACAACATATGGTAAAAAATATCGTAGACGTTTACAAAGAACGCCTTGAAACTAAAGAATGGTTAAGTCCGGCAACTCGCGAAAAAGCGGTGTTAAAATTAAATAAAATCGGTGTTCATGTCGGCTATCCTGACAAAATCCCAGCTGTGTATGATTTATTCATTACTAAAACAACAGAAGCAGGCGGTTCGCTAGTTGAAAATGTTCGTCACTTCTCACGTTTAGCTAGAGAAGCTCGTTTTGCAAAATTCAAACAACCTGTGGATCGTGATGAATGGAGTATGGCTGCTTGTACAGTCAATGCTTATTATAGTGGAATGATGAATGTGATTGTTTTCCCAGCAGCTATCTTGCAAGCTCCTTTTTATAGTGTGGAGCAACACTCAAGTGCTAATTATGGCGGAATTGGTGCAGTTATCGCTCATGAAATTTCACATGCCTTTGATAACAACGGAGCAAAATTTGATGAATTTGGTAACCTAAACAACTGGTGGACAGAGGAAGATCTAGCACATTTCGATCGTTTAGCTGAAGATATGATTGCTGAATTTGATGGATTGGAAATTGCTGGTGGTAAAGTCAATGGTAAACTAACCGTTTCTGAAAATATTGCCGATGCAGGTGGTTTAAGCTGTGCTTTAGAAGCCGCTAAAAAAGAAGCCGATGTTTCTCTAGATGATTTCTTTACTAACTGGGCAAAAATTTGGCGGACAAAAGCCAAAGAACAATACCAACAACTCTTATTAGCAGTTGATGTTCATGGTCCAGCCAAATTACGTGCCAATATTCAATTACAAAACTTAGCTGATTTCCACGCTACTTATGATATTCAACAGAGCGATGAAATGTATCGCGCTCCTGAAGATCGCGTAGAGATTTGGTAAGTAATTAAAAATACATCCCTTCATGAAATGTGCAAATACTGGCGTTACATGAAGGGATGTACTTTTTTGGTGTTTATTAAAAAAATCTTAAGGAAATCATCTAATCCCTATTATATCAACCTTGAAAAAATTTCATAGAAAAATAACTACTGTCAAACGTACATAAATCGGTTAACCTTTTGATGCACGCGCTTACTTTTCTTTGTACTATAAGTAAATACAATAAAATCGATACACAAAAAAGGAGGAAGATTATATGAAAAATCCAACGAAGAAAATTGAAATACAAAAAAGAACGCTATTTCTTCTGTGTTCAACAATCGTCGTTTTGCTTATACGGATAGGTACGGATGCAGTACTTCAATCTAAGGTAAAAGATAGCATGGATTTAGAATATCGAGTTTTAGTAGATCAAAGTTTTGAAAACTTACTTTTTGATGGCTCTACTGAAACTGGTAAAGAAATGTTTCAAGAATATGAAACATTTTTCGGCGATACCTTTAATGAAGAAAGATAGTTACAGCAATATACGGTAATTAAAAATCCGAATGGCGAGCGACTACTCATTCCTACAACCCCTGGTACAGTCAATCATCAGTTGTATATTCAAGACGTCAAAGTGCTTGATGCAGATAAATCCAAAGAGTAAATTTACCAAAATAAAAAGTAGAATCTCACAGTTAAGATTCTACTTTTTATTTAATAACTATTTCCTTTGCATAAAGCTGACTATTCCACCGCTTCCACAAAAGCTAGAACCATTTCAGCTGAACGTTTACCTGCTTCTTCAATGAATTCATCAAAAGAAACTGTTGCTTCTTGATTGGCAGTGTCACTCATCGCTCGGACAACTAGAAATGGTACATTAAATTGTCTAGCAGTTTGAGCAATTGCAGCTCCTTCCATTTCACAAGCCAAAGCTTCTGGGAAATGGCTCAAAATTTCTTTAATTTTTTCTGATGAACTGATGAAAGAATCGCCAGTCACAATTAAACCTTTTTTGACTTGATGTCCTGTTTTTTTCGCAGCTTTTTCAACAGCCGCAAGTAATTTTTCATCCGCTTCATAATATAAAGGCATTCCCGCTGGTAGTTGTCCATACAAATAACCAAAGGCTGTCACATCAACATCATAATAAGCTAGCTTATCGGATACTACCAAATCGCCCACAGCTAATCCAGAGCCAATTCCACCGGCAGACCCTGTGTTAATAATCGCATCAACTTCGTATTGTTGAATCAACAGACTCGTTGTGATTGAAGATAAGACTTTGCCGATTCCTGATTGCACCACAATAACTTCATGGTCTGCGTAATTTCCCGAATAGAAAGTCGCCCCTGCCATTTTCCAAGTCTGAATATCTTGTAAATTTTGTTTCAACACTTCTACTTCTTGTGCCATAGCACCAATAATTCCAATTTTCACTTTATTGTTTCCCTCCAGATGATCGTTTGATCTATAGTTTGTTCTCTGCTAAAGCTTGAAGAAAGTCTTTCGTATTCAGGACTGTGGCAAATTCATCATGCAATGTTGCTAATGAAATATCATGAATCAGTTCTGGATCCAGTTTTTTACCGTGATGATCTTGCAATGTAAAAGCTGCCGTCGCATCAGAAATCAAATAGGTTTGATAACCTAAATTGCCACTCATTCTTGTAGTGGTCGAGACACAATGAGGGGTTGTTAATCCTACAATTACAATCCTTTGAATTTCTTTTTCTTGTAAGTAATCATGTAAATCCGTTCCAATAAAAGCACTGTTTACTTGTTTGGTTATTCGTTTCTCTCCCTCAATTGGTGCGACAATTGATTTGATTTTAAATCCCTCGCCATATTCGTAAAAAAGTGAATCGGTTGAGTGCGAATGATGTTGGATATGAATAATTTCCCAAGCTTTTTGCCGGCAACTTGCTAAAATTTTTCGCATTTTTTCTTCTGCTTGAGGATTATTCCGAGTGCCCCACTTGGGATGTTCAAAAGCCTTTTGAACATCAATTAAAATCAAAGCATTTTGAGTTGACATTAAATCCCTCCAGTTTTATAAAAAGAAGATTGCCAGACCGACAATGACTAGTAATAAAGACACAATTAAAATTCCTTTCCACAAAAAAGAATTCATCCTTTGAGATCGTTGTCTTTCCAAAGTTCGAGATTGAGTAACCGGCTTATTTTTTTTGGATTCTTTTCGATAGAATCGATCAATTTTCTTTTCTTCTTGTTGAAATTCCCGTTCTGATTCTTTGTGTAAAATTTGACGATTACGTTCGCTTGCGGCCTCTTCCACTGCTTTTCGTCTACGAATTTCCGAGCGAGTAACTAATGGTTTTTTTGCCAATGTTAATCCCTCCCTTGAGCCAATAATAACTCCCAATATTGAATAGCAAAAATCGTTTTGGCATCACAGATTGTTTTTTCTTTGATCGCATTTTTTGCTTCTTCTAGTGTATATTCATAAACTTCCAAAACTTCATCTTCATCTTGCGACAAAGGATTCTCGACTTTTTTGATATTTTTTGCGTGATACACATGTAGAAGTTCATTCGCAAATCCCGGAGATAGATACATGGAAGCTAAATGTTCTAGACTTTCGGCACGATAACCAGTTTCTTCTTCTAATTCTCTTCCTCCAGTTTCCTCAGGATGTTGTCCCTCACCTGGATCAATTTTGCCTGCTGGAATTTCTAGAATAACTTGTTCCAAAGGCTTTCTAAATTGTTTGACTAAAACTATTTTATTTTCAGGAGTCAAAGCAAGTACACCTACTCCTCCAGGATGAAAAACTAATTCTCTCTGAGCCGTACCACCGTCTGGCAATTGTACTTCATCTAAGGCTACATCAATAATTTTCCCGTGAAAAATTTCTTGTCTACTAATTGTTTTTTCTTCAAAGTCTTCATAATGAAGCATTTTGTCACCCTACTTTCTTTTTTCATTATGCTTTAGTTTACCATATCCACTTATAAATTTCCTAAGTCCTAAGATAGAGATTTTGTTGATATTTTTGTAAAAGCGAAGAGATTTTTAGATTTCTTATAATTTTCCTAAATTCAAAAAATCCACCGCAAGTCCGATTCTTTTATTGTTCTTAACATGATAGAATAAATCCATAGACAACAAGAACAATTAAATACTCTTGTCCAGTAGAAATCTAGGAGGAAAAAATAGATGAAAAATTCAAAATGGCTAAAAATATTGCTTTGGACTATTGGAATTTTGGTATTGATTTCTTTAGCAAATGAGCACTTCTCGATAGTCTTACTAATCGGTGGTGCCTTGTTAGTACTTTATGGATTTAAAGGAAAACCTGCGACTAAAGATCGAAATACCAATACCTTACCTAATTTATCCAAAAAACGAGAACAGAGCTACTTAGAAAGCGGCATGTCTCCTCGTGAAATTGATTTTTTCCGTGAAACATTAAATCATGCGAAAAAACAAATCGAGCAATTACAACAAAATATTAATAGTAACTCAAAATTAAAAGCGATTGATTTACGTCACGATACCATTCGTGCTGCAAAAGCTTTATTTAAAGAATTAGTAAAAGAACCTACTCGCTTAAATGAAGCTAGTCATTTCCTTTATACCCATTTACCAAATATGGTTGATCTTACTAATAAGTTCATTGAAATTAACAACCATGAAATTAAAAGTCGTGAAACCTATGAAAAAATCGAAGAAAGTATTCAAATTATCGATCAAATGGCCTCTTTAATTGCTAAAGACTACCAAAAATTTGTGTCCGATGATTTAGATGACTTAGATGTAGAGCTATCCATTGCCAAACGTAGTATAAAAAGAGATAATGATTATAACAAACATGAAGTGAGATAAAAGACCTCTTTTGTCTCACTTCTCTCGAATAAAAATAGCTAATTTACCCAAAGGAGGACTCTCTATATGACAGACTTACCAAAAAACGAAGCAAATGATACGTTAGAAGATTTATTAAGTGATCCTTTTGCACCTAATTTAGACTCATTAACCTCAACACAACAACAAGAGATTTCTGCACTACATGCACAAAAACAAGCACCACGCTTATTGGACCAACTATCTGAAACACGTCAACAACAAGCTAAAGAATTAGCTGCCAAAATTGATGCGACCGATCAGCAAGCCGTGATTACATATGGTGCTGCAGCACAAACTAAGTTGAGTGACTTTTCTCAATCGATGCTGACTCACGTACAAGCGGCTGACATTGGACCTGTTGGAGATTCATTAACAGAATTAATGTACCGTTTACAAGAAGCCAATCCTGACGATTTACGTGCAGGAGAAGGCAATATTTTCAAACGCATGTTTGGCAAAGTCAAACAATCTATTTTCGAAATTACAGCGAAATACCAAAAAATTGGTGCACAAATTGATAAAGTTGCGGTCAAACTAGAAAAAGAAAAAGATGGTTTACTAAAAGACAATATGATGTTGGAACAACTTTATCATAAGAACAAAGACTATTTTGATGCCTTAAATGTTTACATTGCTGCAGGTGAAATCAAAATGGATGAACTACAAACTTCTATTATTCCCGAAGCTTTAGAAAAGGCTCGTGAAACGGGTGACCAAATGGATGTGCAAATTGCCAACGATTTTTCACAATTTTTAGATCGTTTGGATAAAAGAACTCATGATTTGCGTTTAGCACGTCAAATTACCATTCAACAAGCCCCACAAATTCGTTTGATTCAAAATACAAACCAAGCATTGGCTGAAAAAATCCATGCTTCGATTAATACGGCGATTCCGTTATGGAAAAACCAAGTAGTAATCGCTTTGACTTTATTACGTCAAAAGGATGCAGCCACTGCCCAACGCCAAGTTTCTGAAACAACGAATGATTTATTACGTAAGAATTCAGAAATGTTGAAGGTTTCTGCTATTGAAACGGCTCGTGAAAATGAACGTGGAATTGTTGATATTGAAACCCTTCAAAAAACCCAAAACGACTTGGTGGAAACTATTCAAGAAACCTTGCGTATCCAACAAGAAGGTAAAGAAAAACGTCGCAATGCCGAACTTGAACTTGGTGTGATGGAAGAAGATTTAAAACAACGATTGTTAGAAATTACAGGACAACAATAAAAGAGATCCGAACAATAAGAACGGCTTTATTACTGCCCTTCTATTTTGTTCGGATCTTTATCATTTCCGCTCTTTATTTAAGTGACTATGACGATAACCATAACCAAAATAGATAAGTAGTCCTAAAACAGTAGCAATTCCAAAAACAATCCACGTCACTCTTTGTAATCGAGTCATCAAAAATCCACAAGCTATGATCGATACTAAAGGTAGTATCGGTACCCAAGGCATTTTGAATTCCCCTTCCCTTGGTTGTCCAAATTTTCTTCTAATTTGAATAATACCGCCAGAAACCATAATTAAGCAAGCTAACGCAGTCATATTTGTTAATTCCGCTAAAATATTCATTGGAAATGCGGCTGCAAAAAATAAGGCAATCCCACCTACCACATAAGTTGCATTTCTAGGAGTTCGGTGTTTGCTATCAATTTTCCGTAAAAAACTTGGCAATAAACCATCTTTACTAATAGCGTAAACTAAACGTGCCAATGAATAAAGCATAGAAATAGATACCGTTAATAAGGTCATAATTGCTCCTACAGATACAATCGAACCAATAATTGACTTATCAATATAACGCATCGCAAAAGCAACTGGATCACTAATTCCTAATTGATCAAAAGGAACAATTCCGGTTAAAATTAGCGTAACAACACTGTATAAGGCTGTTACTAACAACAACGAACCAATGATTCCTCGGGGAATATTCTTTTGTGGTTCTTCCACTTCATCCACCGCCATTGAAATAGCATCAAATCCTAAAAAGGCAAAAAACACTAAGGCTGCACCATCAAAGACACCTTTCATTCCAAAAGGCATAAAATTTTGCCAATTAGTTGGTTGGACAAAGAAAATCCCTACCACGACAAACAAAGCAATAATTGCAAACTTAATCCAAACCATCGCATTGTTTAAACGTAAAGCTTTTTTCGCTTCTTGGCTCACCCAAAAAGTGATAAAAATCATAACCATGGCAGCAATCAAGTCCACATAGGTTCCTTTTTCTGGATTGTAACCTGCTGTTAAGGCAGTTGGTAAATAAATACCGACACTACCTAAGAATCCTTGAACATAACCTGACCAACCAGAAGCCACTGAGGACACAGCAAGAAGATATTCACAAATTAAAAACCAGCCTGCCATCCATGCACTTAACTCGCCAAAGACTACATACATATAACCATACGGTCCACCAGAAACGGGAATTCTTGAAGCAAATTCTGCAAAACTAAATCCACTTAAAATCACAACAAAAGCTGCAACAATGAAGGATAGACTTAATGCTGGTCCCGCATATTCCGCAGCAGCTTGGCCTGTAACAACAAAGATTCCTGTGCCTATACAAGCCCCAATTCCTAACATAATCAAATCTTTTAGTTTTAGTTCTTTTTTTAAAGCACTAGGTTCACTTTTTTTAAAAGATTTTTTCCTAAATATGTTCATTCCATCTCCAACTTATCTTAAATTTCTTTATGCTTTCAGATAGCCTAGAAGTAAGCCACCTAAGATAACCAATAAACTACCTACGATTACCCCTCGCAATTCTTTTTTGGTTTTTGTTTCTCCTAATAAAAAGATTCCTCCCAAAGTAGAAATGATAATTCCCATTTGTGATAGTGAGAAGCCAATTGCTAAACCAATATTTTGAACCGAAATCAACATACAGATATTACCAATCCCCCAAAGTAAACCTGACCACATATTTTTCCAGACATATCGATCTATCGTAACTTTACGAAGGGACATTAAGCTTGCCCCAACAATCATTCCAATACTTTGAGGCAAAATGATAGCTAATGGGTCTAACTCAGCCCAAGTAATCACAATCGTATAAGCTCCATAGCCCAAAGTTGAAATGACTAAAGCACGTAATCCTTTGCTAAAATCAAATAATTTTGCATGATTTTCCTGTGATTTATTGGGATCTTGACGTGCTGTCAAATACGCACCAGAGACTAGGAAGAACAAAGCCAATGTTCCAAATATAAAGTCTCTTGTTTGGGTCCATTCATGAAAAAAGATCGCCCCAGCAATAGTATTTAAAAATAATTGCATGCCTGTTGACATTGGCAAACCAACTGACACCCCTAAATATTTCATTCCGTGAAATTGACCGTTCTGTCCTACAGTCCAAAATAAACCTGACAAAAAACCGATAAGCACAATCCACCAAGTTAAAGCAGGTTGAATTACCAAGTACACCATTAGTGAAAAAAGAAAAGCTCCTATTGTCATTCCTAAGGTTTGTTGATTAGCATCCCCACCAATCTTTCCACTTACTAAGCCAATACTTCCCCAAGCAAACATGGGAATTAAAGCAATTAAAATCGTCATTCATTCGTCTCCAATCTCGTTTATTCTTAAAATCCTTTGTTCGTCTATCAATCGCTACTTTCTAAACAAGTTTTCCTTCGAAAAAAAAGAAAAAGTTTTAGCGTTCCTCTTCATAATAACTTAACATGGGGAAAAACAAGGTCATTTTGCTTCCTTGACCTTCCGTCGATTTCGCATATAATTTTACTCCCAATTGTTTTGCTAAATTTTTAGCTAAATACAAGCCTAAACCAGTTGAGTGAATCTCGTCATTTCGGCCATTGTTTCCTGTAAAACCTTTATCAAAAATTCGTCGCATATCTTCTTTGGGAATACCAATGCCATTGTCTTCAATTTCCAGTTGTACCCCTTTACGCTTTTTAGAAATTCGAATCATAATTTGACCATTTTCTGGAGTGTATTTAATACCATTACTTAATAACTGTCGAAAAATAAAACCAATCCATTTACCGTCTGTAAGAACTTGCTGATCCTCTCCTTCAATGGAGAAGTGAATATTTTTTTGGATGAAATAATTGGCTTGACTGCGTAATACCGGCTGAATAATTTGTTTTAATGAATTTTCACGAATTAAATAGTCTTTACTAAAACTATCTAAGCGTGCTACATACAACACTTGATCTACATATTCATCCATGCGTAATAGCTCGTTTTCCATAGCAATAAATTTGTCATCTTCAATATCAAATTCAATGGAACGCAACAATAATTGCATGGCTGCCAGTGGTACTTTAATTTCATGAACCCAAGAATCAATATAATCTTTTTGTTCTTCTTGACTTGTCAAAACCTCTTGCATCGTCTCTTGATGTTCAAAAATGATTTGGTTGATAAATTCTTGGTACAAGCGTTCCTCTTCATTTCTAGCGATAGAAAGGGGCTGTTGCAAGACACTATCACCCTCTTTGTAAGTCAATTCATTCCACCAGCGCTTTTTACTGTAATAGTGAATCGCCACAATAATGCCAAAAATAACTGCTTGAGTCAAGACTAAATACCCCAAAGTTCCAACACTCAAATCGACATCTGGAGTCAGCCAAATAATAAAGGCGGTCATGACAACAAAAAGAAACCAACCAATGAACATCCACCATTGATCCTTTAAATACTTCCAAATATTCATAGGTTCCCTCCTAATCACATACAAGATTTTATTCCCTAATCACTTTAGCTTAAGGAACAATATATCCCTGTCCGACTTTTGTTTCGATATAACCTTTCACACCTGCTTGCTCAATTTTTCGACGCAAGCGATTAATATTTACCGTTAAGGTATTATCATCGACAAAACGTTCATCATCCCATAAAGCACGCAGCAGTTTTTCTCGACTTAAAATTTTCCCGTGATTTTTCATCAGAATATATAATAAACGGTATTCATTTTTACTCAAATCTATTAATTCACCATTCACGTCAACACTACCATTTTCTACATTCAATACCAAATTATTGTGGGTAATTGTCTCATTGTTGTTCTCAGCGTAATTATAAGAACGGCGTAATAAGGCATTAATTTTTGCGACTAATACATCTAAATCAAAGGGTTTAGTGACAAAATCATCCGCTCCCATATTCATCGCCATAATCATATCCATATTGGTGTTTCGACTAGAAATAAAAATAATCGGTACTTTAGAAATTTCGCGAATTTTTTGACACCAATAATAACCATCAAAAACCGGTAGATTAATATCTAACAAAACTAATTGGGGTTCTTGTTCTTCGACATTTAATAAGACTTGATGAAAATCAGTCGTTCCAAATGTTTCAAATTGCCACTTCTCCAATTCTTCCATGATTAATTGACGAATGACAATCTCATCTTCTACAACCATAATCTTTGCCATAACAAACTCACTCCTCTTGTTCGTTTCATATCCTATATGTATCCATGAAGCTGATTGTTAGACAAACAACTACTATTAAACCACTTTCTATACTTTACCAAATTTCAATTCTTACGACTATTTTTATCGTAAAGATTAAGAAAAATTCTAATAATCATAAAAAAGCAGAGGAGGCTTATCCGTAAGCCCCTCTCTGTTTTTACTTTTTATAATCAATACTAGCTGGATACTGAAACTTTCTATACCTAATTAAATATTATGCTCCTAAGACAGCGATTAATTTTTCTTGATTCACTGTTGAATACTTGTCGATAAATTTTTGAAGTTCTCGTAAAACTTTAAAGTTGTTGCCTGCTTGATCGTTCTCTACTTGTAAAACGAGTAAAGGTTCATGCAAGCTCATGCGTACTAAGAACCAGCCCGAGCCAAATGGTGCAGATAATTTAAAGCGAATCCCTTCATCATTTTCAGGGTCCACTTGCCAGCCTGCTACTTCGATTTCAGCTAAGTCAGCAATCACTGTTTCTCCTAATTTACGATAATTGGCTTCTTCTAATTTAAAACGAACTTCTTGAGTTTCAACAGGTTGTTTTAGATCCGCAATCAAACCTTCTAATGTTTGTCCTTCAGATTGAAGTTGTGGTAATAACATTAAAATTTTAGCAATAACATAAGCGCCATCGTCTAAGAAATAATTTTCTTTAAATGCGGCATGTCCACTGGTTTCAATCGCTAATTGACAGTCAATTCCAGCTTGATTCAAAGAAATTGCTTTGTTAATGACATTACGATAACCAGAAATATAACGCACTTGTTTGCCATTCAACGACTCAATAAACTCTTTCAAGTGATCGGTTGTTGGTGAATTGGTTACAATGCTTGTACCAGGATGCTCGGCTAAGACAATTCGACTTAAAACAGCAATTAGATTATTTCGATTTAAGACATCTCCTGTTTTGGTAACAACTGCTGAGCGATCTACATCCGTATCAAAAATCACACCTAAATCTGCTTGATGATTCAAAACAGCTTGTTGAATACTTTCCATGGCTTCTTGATTGTCAGGATTAGGAATATGATTAGGGAAATTTCCATCAGGTTCTAAAAATTGTGAGCCCTTGGTGTCTGCACCTAAAGGAACTAAAACTTTATCCGCAAAAAAACCTCCTGCTCCATTTCCAGCATCGACAACAATTTTAAGACCAGTCAAAGGTTTTTCAGGGTTTCCTGTAATTCCTTGTCGAATCTTTTTAACCATATCTTCCGCGTAAGGGGTCAAAATATCTCCTTGAACAACTTCCCCTGCTTCTGAAGAAATTTCTTGAGTATGGGAAAGAATATAGGCAATATCTTCTTTTTCAGCACCACCATTTTGACTAAAAATCTTAACGCCATTAAAATAATATGGCAAATGACTAGCAGTTAACATCACGCCAGCATCACAGGAAAATTCTGTAAACTGTGTACTCATAAACATCGCTGGTGTGGTTGCTAAACCAAAATCAATCACTTTTACCCCTTGTGTCACAAGTGCGTTGACTAAAGCTTCCTTCAAAGATTGTCCACTCAAACGACTATCTTGTCCTACACCCACAGTTAAGGGACTCTCACTTTTTTGTCGTAACCAATGAATTAATCCTGAAGCAATTTTTTCCATTGCCTCAACAGTTAAATTTGCCTCATATTCTTCTGTTGCAATCGCAATTCCTCTAATATCCGAACCATTTTGTAATTTCGCTAAATCTAATGCTGTCATTCCTTCTTCCTCCTTTTTCTTGATTATAACCAAAAAAATAGAGTGTGAGAATCCTTTTTAGTAAAATTTACCAAAAAGCTTTCTCCACTCTATTAACTATGCTTGTACTAAGTCATATTGAGATTGATACAAGTGATGATACAACCCTCGTTCTTTCATCAATTCTTCGTGGGTCCCTGCTTCTACAAGCTCTCCACCTTGTACGTAGAAAATTTGTGAGCTATTTTTAATCGTTGATAAACGATGGGCAATAATAAAGGATGTTCTTCCTTTTAACAATTGTTGTAAACCTTCTTGCAGTAATTCTTCCGTCTTCGTGTCGATACTAGAAGTTGCTTCATCCAAAATTAGAATTTTCGGATCTGCTAACAAGGCACGGGCAAAGGAAATTAACTGGCGTTGCCCCGCAGATAAGGTACTTCCTCGTTCTTCGACCACGGTATGGTAACCATCTTTTAAATCCTTAATAAAATCGTGCGCTCGGACAACTTTAGCAGCTGCAATCACTTCTTCTTCCGTGGCATCTAATTTCCCATATTGAATATTTTCTAAAATAGTTCCACTAAAAACAAAAGTATCTTGCAACATCACACCCATTTGTGTCCGTAAAGATTTTAACGTTACCTCTCGAACATCATGACCGTCCACTTTGACACTACCTTCATTCACATCATAAAAACGGCTTAGTAAGTTAATAATTGTCGTTTTACCTGCACCCGTTGGTCCAACTAAAGCAATTGATTGACCCGGAGTAATTGTAAAGCTCACATTATTTAAAATGTTTTTGCCTTCTTCATAACGAAAGGTGACATGATCAAAGGTTACTTCTCCTAAAATCGGCGGTAGCTCTTTAGCATTTGGTGCGTCTTGAATGTCAGGTACTTCATCCATTGTCTCAAAGATTCGTTCCAAATAAGCGGTTGCCGTAATCAAAGAATTATAAAAGTTTCCAATATTAATCACTGGATTCCAAAAATTATTAATATAACCAATAAAGGCAATTAAAGTTCCTGTTGATACACTGACACCAATTTGACGAATCCCGACAAAATAAATCAAACACGTCGTCAATACCGCGATATTTTGAACTCCTGGCCATAAAAGAAATTGTACTCTAACAGCTTTCATCCAAGAGGTTCGGTATTCATCACTAACTTCATTAAAAATGTCATAATTTTTTTGTTCACGGGCAAACGATTGTGTGACTTTAATTCCAGAAATACTTTCGTGAATATACGCATTTAAATTCGATTGCTTGTTACTTAGTTCTTGGAAAGCTTTCCGTTGTTTGTTTTTAATCACTATCACAATGATAAATAAAACAGGTAGTAGCGCTAAGCTGTAAAAAGTCAGTTTTACATCAATAAAAAACATAAAAGCCAAAGTAATAATTACACTAAAAATATCAGAAATTAAATTGATGAGTCCATTACTTAATAAGTCACTTAATGTATTGATATAGTTCACAACACGGATTAAAATTTTTCCATGAGGACGATTATCAAAATAAGAAAATGGTAAACGTTGTAAATGCTCAAAAATCGAAAATCGCATATCTTTTAAAATATCTTGACCAATTTCAGTAATCGCAATAATTCGATATTTCATACACCAAGCAACAAATAGTAGCGATAGGAAAAAGACAACACCTAAGATTGCTAATAAGGTTAAATCTGCTTGGGGAATAACATCATCAATGGCTATTTTTGTAAAGTAAGGCCCTAACATACCTGCTGCATTCGCTAAAATAATGATGATTAAGACTTTTAAAATGGGTTGTTTATAGGGTTTTACATAACCACCTAAACGTTTATAGTGAGACCAATTAAATTCTTGTTCTAATTCCTCATCTACATCGAATTTATTTCGAGCCATCTTGGTCCACCTCCCCGTTTACTAAACCTAATTGTTTTTGATAAATTTCATAATAGAAACCTTTTTTAGCCACTAACTCTTGATGGGTACCCGATTCAATGACATGCCCTTTTGCCATCATTAAAATGATATCTGCATCTCGCACTGATGAAATTCGATGAGCAATAATAAAGGTCGTTTTTTCTTCCGTTAACTTTGATAATTCTTTTTGAATTTTCGATTCAGTTTCCATATCAACGGCCGAGGTTGTGTCGTCTAAAATTAAAATAGAAGGATCTTTAGCTAATGCTCTTGCAAGAGAAATCCGTTGTTTTTGCCCTCCAGAAAGACCTACCCCACGTTCACCAACAATTGTTTCATATCCTTCCGGCATTTTGCTGATAAAAGCATGGGCATCGGCAATTTCAGCAACTCTTTGAATATAATTTGGTTCCACATGAGGATTCCCAAAAGCAATATTTTCTTCAATCGTATTTGAGAATAAGAAAACATCTTGCATAACCATCGCAATATTTTCTCGTAGTTGTCGGACTGGATAACTTTTTGCATCTTTGCCGTCAATTAAAACTTGACCTGAAGTCGGATCATAAAAACGAGCTACCAAATTGACTAAGGTGGTTTTCCCAGAACCTGTTTCGCCTAAAATTCCAATCGTTTGACCCGGATGAATATCAAAAGAAACATCTGTTAATACATTGGTATTTTCATCGTCAGAAAAATGGAAATAAACATTTTTGAACTCTACATTCCCACGAATTTTGGCAGTGTCTTCTTGAATTTCAACTGGAATTTGTGCTTTTGTATTAAGCATTTGACGGATTTTCAAACACGAAGCTGAAAAACGCTGAGCATCATTGATTAACCAGCCACTCATCCGCATTGGTTGATTTAACATCCATAAGAAACCATTAAATGTAATTAGATTACCTAACGTCATGTCACCACGAATAACTAACCAACCACCAAGAATTAAAGTAATCAAATTCAAGCTAGAAGCCAACATATCCAACCAAGGTAGAAAACGAGCAGACACTTTTGCAGAAGCTAAATTTTTATCTTTATAATCTTCATTGTGTTTATTAAATTTTTCAATTTCAAAATCTTCACGAGCAAAGGCTTTTACCACACGATTTCCACCGATATTTTCTTCAACCATGGAGTTTAATCTAGAAAAACTTTCTCGAATCTCAAAGAAAATCGGATAGGCTCTACTAGACATTCTAGCAGTTAGAAAATAAATAAAAGGCGTCACCGCAACCAGTGCTAACATCAATGGAAAGTTGATCGTTCCCATCATGATAATGGCTGTTAAAAACCATAGAATACACTCTATAATATTATAAGAAACCCATGACACAAAATGACGAATCGCATCGGTATCACCAGTCATTCGTGCCATAATATCTCCGACACGAGTATGATTAAAGAAATCAAAATCCAATTCCTGTAATTTTTTGTACATATCTTGTCTCAAAGCAAACAAAACATTTTGTCCTGTTTGTTCGAACATCATTTGATAGGAATAACGGATCGCGGTTCTAAATACGGTAATACCCACCATTAAACCTAACAATGGGAGTAATAAGTCTACTTGACCTTGTTGAATGACTCGGTCGACTAACATTCCCGTTACCACAGGATTGACAATAATCATCAGCGAGTTTGCTAGTAAAAAAATTAATGCTAGAATAATTTGAAATTTATATTTTCTCGCATATTGCCAAATCCATTGAAAATTGTTCATTTTTTGTTCCTCCTTATTTTTACTAATTTATAAAGCTACTTTGTTTCAATGAATTTAAATTTTCAAAAAACAAAAGTTTGAGTTTTATTCTCTTTCTATCATACCGTGATAACTTTTAAATAGAATGGAATATCCTAGTTAAAAGAATGTAAATTTCTGTCATTTTTTTGAGGTTTAAAGGTATAATAACTTTATCTAATTTTTTGCAAAGGACTTATAATCATGTTAAAAAATATCCAAGAATTTAATCCGACCATTTATTATGCTTTTGATGCTTGGAATCAGCCTTTAAATGAGACCGCTAAACACCATCATGATTTTTTTGAAATCAGCATTTTGCTAGAAGGAGAAGGCTATTATTTGATTGATGGACATTGGCAAAGTATTTCAAGTGGAAAAATCCTTTTATTTAACCCTGGTGTAGAACATGGCGAAAAGCAGCTACCCGATACTTATTCCCACCAATTACACATCGGTATCGGCGATTTCCAACTAGAAAATTTACCAAAAAACAACTTTCCTGATTCAAAAATTATTTTGACCAATCAAAAAAATCAGATAAAAATTTTTGATAAAGCTTGGCAGTTAATTAATGAGTTTAATCAGCAGCATTCTAATTTTAATCTGATTTGTAAAGGCTTAGTTCTTGAGATTATGGGCTTACTTTTACAAGGTTTAGCTGACAATACAAATGAAAATCCCACAAGAACGGATCGATTGAATCAAGCCGTTCACTTAATTATTACTTATATGGAAAATAATTTTGCCAAAGATTTAACGATTGAACAATTAGCAACGACTCACTTTGTTAGTCCTACCTATTTGTCACGGATTTTTAAAGAAGTTACTGGCGTATCTCCGATTACCTATTTAATCCAAATCCGACTAAAAGAAGCCTATAAATTATTAGAACAAAATCAAATAACCATTAAAGAAGTCGCTAAAGCAGTTGGCTATGAAGATGCCTATCATTTCAGTAAATCTTTCAAAAAGTTTTACGGATTTGCTCCTTCTAAATTGCAAAAAAATCGTGGTGCGTAAATTTATTGACTAGATACCACTATTCTCTTATCTAATATATTCACTAAAAACTGGAAGAAGCGAACGGATAAAATTCTCTAATTGTTTTTTGAAGAACTAACCCATCGATTTTTCAGAGATTCGATCTGATAAAAATCACAATAAAAAAAACTTGAAGTTCCAGCACTTGGAGACTTCAAGCTTTTTATTTTATCGCTTGACCTGACTATAATCTAATCCCTCAATTTTAAGTAGTTTTCTTTTTAGAGGTAAACCACCTCGGAATCCCGTCAAAGAACCATCTTTTCCTAAGACTCGATGACAGGGAACAATGATTAATAATGGATTTCTTCCGACCGCATTAGCTACTGCTCGAACGGCTGTTGGACGCCCGATTTTTTCTGCCAGTTCACTATAATTCGTTATCGTACCATACTGTACCTGTAAAAGTTCTTGCCATACTTCTTTTTGAAATTCAGTTCCCACCAAATCTAATGGAAAGGTAAATTGATCGTTTTGATTAGTAAAATAGTCTTTTATCGGTTGAACATACGCTGTTAAGATTTCTGGGTTTTCAGTCACAGAATAACCTTTGAAAAATTTAGGCAACGTTTCGTAGCTATTTTCAAGAACACCAAAATACGCCAATCCTTTTTCAGTGGCAGCTAAAATATACTGAGTATCCTCAATTTCAATAGTGGCAGTCGCTAGTTCTTTCACTTTATTCACCTCATTAATTTTCTTTACTATATCTTATTTTTGATGAAAAGAAAAAGAGTGTGTCCTACAAGTTTCAACAACTTGAAGAACACCACTCTGCTTTTCAATTACTCGATTTATTCTGTAACATCGGAGTAAGTTTCTACTTCAGGCACTTCATTAACGGGTGGCGTCTCAATAATTGGAGGAGCTTCAATTGGCGCACTCATATTCCCCAAACTAATTCCAATGTAGATGGTACATTCGATTGATAGGAATTGGCTATAGTGACTCATTTCTACGACCGTTCCTTTAGGTTCATAAGAATCTACATAGTACACTTCATAATAAATGTAGGCACCTTTGGATTGATATTCATCAAAGAATAATTTTGGTAAATCACCTTCTTGAACAGAACCTCGTAAATCTTTGATGTAAGGTTGTCCTTCTGAGTAGACAACTTCCACTGGTGGAATGGTATCTCCTTCTCCATATTCTGTTCCTGGTTCAACCGATTGGCTAATGAAACTTCCATAACTGGTCAGAGTTGAATAAACACTCTTAATAACCACTGGAATAGTTGCCTCAATGCCTGTTGCTTCTTCCATTGTATAGAAAGAATAGTCAGGAACAACAATTGCCTTACCTTTTGAAACAGTGACTACAAATTCTTCTTGTTTTGCAACTTTGTCATTAGCGGCTGTGCCTTGAGAAACCACTTGGTCGATAGGAATCTCTTTCGAAAATTCTTCTTCTACAGTTAATTTCAATTCGTTTTTCTTCGCCCAATCAGTCACTTCTGCTAAAGTTTTTCCTTTAAAATCAGGTACATTAATATCTTTTTCAAAGACTTCTTTTCCTTTTGAGTAGTAAATATTCAAGCGATCTTTCCGACGATAATCTTCTAAGTTTAATTCTTTATTGGCTGCTTCTTGGCGAATAAAGCTTCCTGAATCAATACTTTCGTCAAAGGATTCGATTAAGGTAACATTGTTTGCTTTGTTTTCTTCAATCCAAGCACTGGCCGCAGATTTATCCAATTCATTAAAGTTTGGTAATTCAATTGGTTCTTCTGGATCTGCCCCTAAACTACTCGCCAAAGTTAAGGTCTTTCCTTTTCGAATTTTTTTACCTGCTTCTACATCTTGAGAGATAACTTGATTGATATCGACATCAAAATCGTATTCCTGATTCACTTTGATCGCTACACCCTCTTCACTGCCCCACGAACGAGCTTCTGAAATATTCTCATTTGCAAAGTCAGGTACTTTTACATGGGTTAACTGATAATAAGTAAAGGACAATAGAACCACTGCCAACAAAGAGATCAAAGCAATCAGAAGATACTTACGTCGCTGACGCTTCTTATATGTCGGATCAAATTCAGTTTCTTCCGTTTGATAACGGCTAACGGGAGGAACTTTTTCTTTTTCTCTTCGTTCACTTCTGGAAGTAGGCTTTGCTTCTTCTGATTGATTAACGGACGCTTCTACAAGTGAAGTTCCTTCCTCTGCTTCAACATCTGGAGAATCTTTTTCTATCTCTTTTGAATCAGAAGCAAGTTTTTTCTTACCGTCATAACTTTCCTTACTAAAATTAGATAAAAAATCACTCATATGGTCTCAACACACCTTTTCTTAAATACAACATTTCATCTGCCTGTTCGGCAATTTCATTGGAGTGAGTGACTACGATGACACATTTATTATGGGTATGAGCCAACTCTTTGAAGATATCAACAATTTCTTGTTCCATTTCTTCGTCCAAGTTTCCTGTCGGCTCATCCGCCAAAATAATATCTACATTCGTTGCTAGGGCACGAGCAATGGCTACCCGTTGTTGTTCCCCCCCAGATAATTGATTCACTAAACGATCTGCTTTATCGCGAGTAATGCCAATATAATCTAATAGATTATACGCTACTTCACGATGATCTGCAGGTAAATCGTTATCAGTAATCGACATTGGTACCAACACATTCTCCACAGCCGTTAGGTAAGGAATCAGATTGTAACTTTGAAAGATAATACTAATATCATTTCTGCGATATTTTTCATAACCTAGTTCTTTAATATCTTTTCCATTTAATAAAACCGCACCACCCTTTGGTGCATCCAAAGCACTAATTAAAGATAGAAAAGTTGTTTTTCCTGAACCTGACTGCCCTAAAATTGTATAGAAAGTTCCTTTTTCAAAAGCAACTGAAGTATCTTTTAAAATATAGCGACGTTGGTCCCCATCTTGATAGTAGTAATCAACATTTTTTGTTTCTAATAAAGTCATTTATTCCTTCCTCCTTACATCATAATTTTCTTAGGATTTAAGCGTAGAATATAGAGCAATGGTAAGATCGCTGACAATAGAACAGTTCCTAAGCCTAATAACAAGTAACTGATAATATAACCGGTTGAGAAAGTTACTTTATAAGCAGCTTGAATATCTTCGTAAGAAACACCTGAATTCATCATGTCTCCATAAGAGTAATATATGTCTTGGTTTCCATTCAGCCAATCCGTTTGTAGCAAGGAGTCAGAAACTGCACTACCTAGTAAATTCCCAGTAACTAAAGAAAGAACTAAAGCAACCGCACTTGTTAAGACTAATTCCACAACAATTTGTCCGATAATTTCTGTACGACTCTCACCTAAAGATAGATAAATTCCTAATTCATGCTTACGATCACGTAAGAATAATAGAACTACCAAGGAAATAATCAGAATTGTAGCTAAGACGGCAATAACAACTACGTAACTAGAAATTGTACCTAATTTTTTCATGCCTCCAGCTACTTGTTCATATTCATCTACTGAAGCACGAACAGCATAAAATTCATTCGATAACAATACATTAGCTTCTTCACGGAAAGGTTCTACATCATCCACTGTATTTAATACAAAGATCGTATTATAGTAGTTGTTGTCATCAATTTGTTCTAGTTCTTCTTCCGTATATTGATATAATTTTTCATTTTGCTCTCTATTAAAAGCTTGCATCGTTTTATTTGGCGCATAAATCGTATTGATTTGTTCTGTCGCCATCCAGTCGGCTTCACTCATGCCTTCTTCTGGATTGCTTGGTTGTTCATCTGCTTTACGGATAACAGAAAAAGTTCCAACAATTTTTACAGGAAAATCAAATGTCAAAACAGAAGCGTCGTTATCTTCCGATTCACCATCTTCTTCAAAGATGTAATTTTCTTCAGAAGCGTCGATCACAAGTGTATCTCCCACAGTAACATTATTTAATTCTGCTACTTCTTTACTAATAATCGCTACATTATTTCCATCTTGGATGTCTTGTTCACTGAATAATTCTCCTGTTTCCAGTTTAATTAATCCTTCTTCAATATCTAACATTTGACTACGGTTCACACCTTTACCATTAAAACGGTGTTTAACCCCTCCGTCATACATCATTCCCGAACCCTCAGGAGAATATGATTTGATATTGTTTGTCCCTATCCAAGCATTCACAGAGTAATCAAAATATTTTACATAAGGTAGCTCTCCCAAAGACTCATATTCTTCAATAGTCGGCGGTTTAACTAACTCCATATATTCTTCTTCTGTCAAATCTGGATTTTCGTTCGCATATTTTTCCCACTTTTCATAGTCCATATCAACCGTTGCTCTTGCACCCATTTGACGTTTGGTTTCTTTTTCAACATTTTGAGTAGATTGTTGGATAGCTACCGAACCAGCGATGACATTTCCTAAAATAAAAATAACTAAAAATAAGATAAACGAACGTCCTTTTCTTCTTGTCACACTTTTAAGTGCTCGTTGCCAAAACTTCATGCTATTATTCCTCCTCAACACTTTTTTTATTTATTATTCCACTGTTACAAATATATTACAATCCTTTTTCGAAGTCTTTCACATACCTCCTTTTTTCTTTAAATGAAAAACAAGCATTTAAAGAAAAAAACAAATTAAAAAGCTTGATTTATCGGCTTTATTTTGACTAATAACCGCTATTTTTTCTTAACAATTACTAACTAACAGTTTTGTAAGACAATCTGTTAGTATAAATTTTTGTTAACGAGAAACTTTAGATTTTCTTCTTTTTACTTAAAATAAATCATAATAATTTTATTAGAAGAAGGATAACTATTTAGCTAGTCTAGCATAAAAAATTCACTAACAACTATTTTTATCCTGAACGCTGCATATCTTGTCCTGAACGCAAAAATTACTGCCTAGTTAGGTATGAATTCATTCCCAAAATAATGACTATTACTTATAAAAACTAATATTCAATTAATTAAAAAAACGGGATAGCATTTACAAAACTCCTAGAAGTTCAGTAAATGTTATCCCGTCAGTGTTGTTATTCTCGTGTGTCTAAAATAATAGTAACTGGACCGTCATTAATCAATGATACTTTCATATCAGCACCAAATTCACCAGTAGCTACCGGAATTCCTTCAGACTGTAGTCCTTGATTAAATGCTTCATAAAGCGGAATCGCTATATCTGGTTTAGCGGCTTTAATGAAACTTGGACGATTGCCCTTTTTAGTTTCTGCATACAAAGTAAATTGTGAAATGCTTAAAACACTTCCTGAAACAGCTGCAATGTTCCGATTCATTTTGCCTGCTTCATCTTCAAAAACACGCAACTTAGCAATCTTTCCCACTAAATATTCGACATCTTTTAATGTATCTTCTTCGTGAATACCTAGTAAAATCATAAAACCTTGATTAATCTCTCCAACTACTTGCCGATCAATTACAACATTTGCTTCACTTACTCGCTGTACTACTGCACGCATACTATTTATCCTTTCACTCGATGCACACTATAGACATCTGGTATTTGTTTAATTTTCTCAACAATTGTTTGTAGATGAGATAGGTTTTGAATGGAAACTGTTAAACGAATCGTTGCTTGTTTATCGTTGTTCGAGCGAGCATCTACACTAACAATTCTTCTTGATTGGGAGCTAATAGTTTGTAAGACATCGTTTAGTAAACCAGAACGATCGTAACCATGAATTTCAACATCGGCATCGTATTCCTTTTTACTGTTGGTCGTATCTTCCCACTCAACTTCAATTAAGCGACTTTCATTTTCAGGAGAATTTGTTACATTTGGACAATCTGCACGATGGATCGAGATTCCTCGTCCTTTCGTAATGTAACCAACAATGTCATCACCTGGTACTGGATTACAGCAACGACTAATACGAATTAATAGATTTTGCACGCCTTGAATGACAATGCCACCTTCATGACGAATTTTCATCTTTTCAGGTTCTTTTTTCGCAGGTTGATTCATCATATCTTGTACACGTTGTTTTTCTTTTTCGATCTGTTGTTCACGACGTTCTTCTTCAGTTAAACGATTGGCCACTGTCGTAGAACTAACCTCACCATATCCAACTGCCGCAAATAAATCTTCATCCGTTTGATAGTTGAAACGTTGTAAGGCTTCTTGCATTTTAGATTTGCTTAACATTTCTTTAGGAACAAAGCCCATTTCTTGCAGAGATTTAACGACTGCTTCATGACCTTTTTCGATGTTTTCATCACGGTCTTGCGTTTTTAAGAAACGCTTGATTTTATTTTTGGCTTTACTTGTAGCTACTAATTTCAACCAATCGCGATTAGGACCTGCAGAATTAGTGGATGTCATGATTTCAACAATATCGCCATTTTTTAATTTATAGTCTAATTGCACCATTTTGCCGTTAATTTTAGCACCAACTGTTTTCTTCCCAATATCTGTATGAATATTAAAGGCAAAATCCAATGGTCCTGAACCTTTAGGCAATTCTGACACATCACCTTTCGGCGTAAATACATACACCTTATCACTAAAGATGTCCCCTTTCACACCTTCCATAAATTCGGAAGCGTCAAAGCTTTCATCTTGTAATTCCAACAACTCTTTGAACCAAGAAACTTGGTGGGTCACAGCATCTGACTCAACTTGTTCTGTCCGTCCTTCTTTATATGCCCAGTGTGCTGCCACCCCAAATTCAGCAATTTCATGCATTTCATGAGTTCTAATTTGAATTTCTACTGGGTTGCCTTTAGGTCCAATAACAGTCGTGTGAATCGATTGATACATATTTTCCTTCGGCATGGCAATATAGTCTTTAAAACGTCCCGGCATCGGTTTCCATTTTGTATGAATGGCTCCTAATACGGCATAACAATCTTTAATCGAATCGACAATCACTCGAATAGCCAATAAATCATAAATTTCGTCAAATTGCTTTTTCTTGTCTACCATTTTCCGATAGATAGAATAAATATGTTTCGGACGACCATAAATTTCGGCATAAATATCCAGTTCTTCTGTCGCAATGCGAATTTCTTCCACCGCTTCAGCTACGTAAGACTCTCGTTCTTCCCGCTTAGATTGCATCAAATGAACAATACGATAATATTGTTTTGGATTTAAGTAGCGTAAAGCTTTATCTTCCAATTCCCATTTAATGCGACTAATCCCTAAGCGATGAGCCAATGGAGCATAAATTTCAATCGTTTCTTGAGCAATTCTTCTTTGTTTGTCTTCTCGTAAGTGATTCAATGTCCGCATATTATGCAGGCGGTCGGCTAATTTCACCATGATTACCCGCAAGTCTTGCGCCATCGCAATCAACATTTTGCGGTGATTTTCTGCTAGTTGTTCTTCATGTGATTTGTATTTAATTTTACCTAGTTTCGTTACGCCATCAACAAGCATGGCTACATCTGGACCAAATTCTTCTTCCAAATCTTTTAAGGTTACATCGGTGTCTTCCACCACATCATGCAAAAAGCCAGTAGCAATCGTGTGAGGATCCATGTGTAATTCTGCTAAGATTCCTGCAACTTGAATTGGATGAATAATATAGGGTTCACCTGATTTACGAAATTGCCCGTCGTGGGCTGCTGTGGCATAGTCCAACGCCTTTTGAACAAAAGCCACATGTTCATCACTCATATAGTAAGCTACTAATTTAATGACACTTGGGCCAGACATAATACTTTCTTTTGCCATAGTGGAACCCTCCTTTTAAAAAAAGGTCTGGACGACTTGCCCAGACTTTCTCATCGTGTATACAAGAGAAAACAGAACTAATAGTAAAAACAGCATTCCCGTTTTCTCTATACTCTCATTTTATCCCTAAATACCAGTTTTATTATACAAATTTTTTGCAATTTTTTCAAACTAAGAAATTGCTAGAAATCAACGTGTTATCTAGCTAACTCCAATTGATAGCTTGCCGCACTTAATAAATAGAACGGAGCTGTTTCAGTCCTTAAAATACGCGGTCCTAACCCACATAATTTTCCTCCCGCATTTACGAGAGTTTCGACTTCGTTTGGCGTTAAGCCTCCTTCAGGACCAAAAATAGCCAGTACCCGACTCCCTGAATCAATAGTTTGGAATATTTGCGCTAACTGAGCAGTCTCTCCCTGCTTTGCGGATTCTTCATAAGCCACAATAATCACATCATAATTCGTTAGTTTTTGAAAAAATTCTGTCTCATTCATCAATAATTCAATTGTTGGTGTAATTTGGCGATGGGATTGTTCCGCTGCTTCTTGAGCGATTTTTTCTAAACGTTGCTGTTTTTTACTGAGTTTTTTGCCATCCCATTTCACCACAGAAGTTTTGGCTGGGAAACCAATAAAACTAGCTGCTCCTAGCTCTGTTCCTTTTTGAACGACTAATTCTAGCTTGTCTCCTTTTGGATAACCACTGGCAATTGTTATTTGAATCGGCAACTCTTTTTTCTGCTGCTCTTTGGCAACTTCAATTAATACGACTGCTTCTTCCGTTATTTCACTGATTTCTGCAATAATTGATACTTGATTGTCAAATGCCAAAAACACTTGGTCTCCTGTAGACATCCGCATTACACGAATCATATGATGATAAGCTTCTCCATGAACATCATAGCTTTCTTGTTTTTGGTAAGGTTCTTTTAAAAAATATCGTTGCATTTATTCTTCCTCAGGTTTCTTTAATAAAATCGCATACCAATCTTTTTGTTGGAAAATTTGATCCACAACAAATCCTTGGGCTTCCATTCCATCAATTACCATCTGTTTCTTTTCCTCAATGATCCCTGAAACAATCAAAGTCCCAGTTGTTTTCAGCAAACGCCAAGCATCTTCAATCATCAAGACAATGATATCTGCCAAAATATTGGCCACAATAATGTCCGCCTCAATTTCGACTCCTTTTAGTAGGTCATTGGCGCTAACGTGAACATCTTTTGCTACCTCATTTAAATCCATGTTTTCTTGGGCCGCTTGAACTGCCACATCATCTAAGTCAAAAGCATAGACATCATTTGCCCCAAAATATTTACTGGCAATACTTAATACTCCTGAACCTGTTCCAACATCTAAAATTGTTTCATTCCCACGAATGGCAACCTCCAAAGCTTGTAAGGTTAAACGTGTGGTGGGATGTGTTCCCGTACCAAAAGCCATTCCTGGATCTAAAGTAATAATTTTTTCATCGACATGTTGAGGCGTATATTCTTCCCAACTTGGAACAATCGTTAAATATCTTGAAATTCTCACTGGATGGTAGTATTTTTTCCAAGCAGTGGCCCAATTTTCTTCCGCAACTTCACTGACTGTGACTTCATTTTTTCCAATAGCTAAACCAAACTCAGGTAATTTAGCGACCCGTTCTTTGATAAAAGGTAAAATTTCTGGTAAAAAAATGGTTTCTGGAAAATAAGCTGCTACATAGGCTCCTTCATCCAAAGTTGTATAGGTCTCACGATCCAAGATTTCTCCATAAATATCACCTTGAAAGTTTTCGATATCTAAAGAATCTTCAATTGCTACACCACTAGCCCCAGCTTCCATCAAAATATTGGCTACCGCTTCGACAGCTTCACTAGCTGTTTCTATCTTTACTTCATTCCATTTCATTCGTCATTCTCCTCTAGTCCGTCCTAATAGCTAGGATAAGGTAAATAGCTTGTATCTGTATATTTATCAACATAGTCTTGGAATTTTTGTTCTGAGAAATGTAATTCAAAAACTTCCGCTTCTTCATCTGCTAAAAAGTCCAACAAATCACTTTGTCCTTGATCCAAGATTTCTTGTAAATAATCCACAAGTCCATCTAACACATTTTTAGGAATCCCTTTTTTTCCTTCAAAAGGGATTTTAACTAAATAATCTTCTTCGTCAAAAGAAGATTTTAGAGGATTAAACAGTAAAATTCCATCTTCAAACTCAATAATTTCTTCTTCTGAAGCTATACCCTCTACGTCATCTATAGTTGCACCATTATTATTTTCAGCAAATAAGCGAAAAATAATTTCGGCCGTATGATTGCGAGCATCCCAATCAATCGCCACATCATATTCAGTAATTTTTTTCGTTAATTGTTTATCTAAATAAGTTAACATCGTTTCTTTTGCCATTTGATTTCTCCTCTAAATAAAGTATTAGGTTATTTCGTTTCAATATTAGTCATTTTTATGACTATCATTCTACTAGTTTGGAGTTTCTAGTAAATGGGAATGATCTCTTTTCTTACAGCCAGCCATGGTTGGCATCTATGTCATTTTTGCGAATTTTAGTGACATAAGGATTCCCTTTTGCTACAAAACGTAAAGGCATTTCCGTCCATTCCCCTTTATTAGGGATTCCAATTCTAGGTAATTCTTCAATTTCTTTGGGTTCTCGTCTTTTTTCAGGTATGAGGTGCAAAGAGCTAGTAAAAATCGATTCTCCATAAAGTTCTGGGGAAATTCCTAAAGCAGCCACTAATTTTCCCGGACCATTGGATAAATCTTTGCCAATTTTCCCACGATTTTTTTCCATCACAGCCAAACCTTCTACTGGTTCAAAACCACGAATCATCACACCTTGAGGAATTCCCACTGGTTGAGTGACCATATTAAGAATTAAGTGTGTATGCATCGAATAAAGATAGATTGTCCCTGGTTTTTGATACATCGCTTTTACTCTGGGTGTTTTTCGCATACCAAAGCTATGGGCTGCTTGATCTTCTGGTCCTAAGTAAGCTTCACAATCAACGATATAACCTCCTAGTTTTCCTTGAGGTGTCTCATGTTCCAAATACATGCCCACTAAATAACGAGCAATTTCAACTGTCGAATGGGTGTTAAAAATCTCTTGTACTTCTTTCATCAAATCCTCTTTTTCCAATTAAAAATGTACGTGCAAAGTTTTAATATCATTGCACTTTGCTTCTCATCTATCATACACAATTCTGCGCTTCCTTGCTATCCTAAAAACTTTTTTAATCACAAAAAACGAATGTACGTTTGCTTTTATGCTATACTATAGAGAGAATTTAAAAGGAAGGATGTTGATTATGCAACAACCTCTTGCTTATCGTATGCGACCTCGTGATCTAGACGAAGTCGTTGGACAACAACATCTGGTAGGTGAAGGAAAAATCATCCGTCGAATGGTAGAAGCAAAAATGCTTTCTTCTATGATTTTATATGGTCCTCCAGGTACTGGGAAGACAAGTATAGCCAGTGCGATTGCTGGCTCCACTCGCTATGCCTTTCGGATGTTAAATGCCGCCACTGATACCAAAAAAGATTTACAAATTGTCGCCGAAGAAGCTCGGATGAGTGGAACCGTCATTTTATTATTAGATGAAGTGCATCGTTTGGACAAAACGAAGCAAGATTTTTTACTCCCTCATCTAGAGAGCGGCAAAATTATTATGATTGGTGCCACCACTGAAAATCCATATATCACAATCAATCCGGCGATTCGCAGTCGAACACAAATTTTTGAAGTTTTTCCGTTAGAAGAAGCAGATATTTTAAAAGCTGTAGATCAGGCTCTAGCTGATAACGAACGTGGTTTAGGGGAGTACCCAGTTGACTTAGCTGAAAATGCTCGTTTACATCTTTCTCGCTCAACCAATGGCGACTTACGCAGTGCTTTAAACGGACTTGAATTAGCTGTGAGATCTACTCCACCATCAGAAGATGCACAAATTCATTTGACTTTAGGAGTTATTGAAGAGTGTGTTCAAAGAAAAGCTCTGACTCATGATAAAGATGGCGATGCTCATTATGATGTTATTTCAGCTTTACAAAAATCAATTCGCGGAAGTGACGTCGACGCTGCTTTGCATTATCTCGGTCGTTTAATTGAAGCGGGTGATTTGGCAATTATTTGTCGTCGTTTAATGGTCATCGGGTACGAAGATATCGGTCTTGCTAATCCTAATGCCGCTTCAAGAACCGTTAGTGCTGTATTGGCAGCCGAACGTTTAGGTCTACCTGAAGCTCGGATACCTTTGTCACAAGTAGTCGTTGATTTATGCCTTTCACCAAAATCAAATAGTGCCCACACAGCTTTAGATGATGCGATTGCCGATATTCGTCAAGGTAAAGCTGGTGATGTGCCTAGTCACTTACGAGACAGCCATTATAAAGGAGCCAAAGAATTAAATCGTGGGATTGGCTATCAGTATCCGCATGATTTTGAAGATGCTTGGGTCAATCAACAATATCTACCTGATAAACTTAAAAGCAAAACCTACTATCAACCAAAAACAACTGGAAAATATGAGCAAGCATTAGGCATGCGTTACCAACAATTACAAAGTCGAAAAAAAAATAAGTAATCGACTTTTTATTAGAAATAACTAATAAAAACTGAACATTTAATTGTGAGAAATGACAGACTATTCAAGTTAACAATGGGAATTTTCCTACCTATTGATTTGCCGACTTTTGAGACTATTTTGTTAACGTAAAATTTGCCGTTAGAACAACGAAAACTGCGCTGTCACCAAAAGGAACCAACGGGAGACTATTGGCTCCAGTTGATTCCAAGGTCGACAAAAGCAGACTTCGTTGTGTAGTGTAGCGAATGGTAATGATACATCAGGAAACGCTTTCTTTTTAGAGGTTCTTCTATTGATACTTTTTTGTGGTTATGCTAATATAGAAGTGGGAAATCTGTGATGTACGAGTTATCCTTATTTAGTGTTGACCGAACATTTTTATTGATATCTTGGGATCTGTCCGGTGTTGTAGTTGGTAACATGCCTTATCATTTGGTAGTTCGAAAACTATAACCGTAGAACCCACCTGCTAGAATTTGCGGGATCAATACTCCGGGACGAAAAACGGCATCGACGGATCTTACCCATATTTTTTCAAGTAAACCTCTTACCTTTTGGTGAGAGGTTTTTTCATTCATTGCAGTTTCTAAGAAGTTCTTCTATACTTGACTTAAGGAATGATAGATTACTTACTTTTTTGGAGGAATTCCCATGATTACTTTCTTGCTATTATTTATGGCAGCTATCTTATTATTTTTAGGTGCCACACTCATTCAACAAAATTTGTTTTATTCAATGATTGAAAGAAATGACGTAAATAGTCGCTTTTTAAAAAATTACGGATATATTTTTGTGTTATTGGGCTTGATTAGTGTTGCTCTAATTTTTGTGAATCAAACAGTTGTTACTTTATTTTTCATTGCTGTAATGATGGTTGTTTCTGCATTATTTAGTATGCAGTTTTCAAAAAAAATGCATTAAATCCAGCGAATTATTTTTTCTTTTTTCATTAAAATAGCTTACAATATAAGTAAGATAGAAGAGAGGATGTGTTATTATGCTACAACAATATAAAAGAATTATGGTCGCAGTGGATGGATCCAAAGAAGCCGAGATTGCTTTCAAAAAAGCGGTGAATGTCGCAAAAAGAAACCAAGCTTCCTTGCTATTGGTTCATGTTATTGATACTCGGGCTTTTCAATCTGTTACTTCCTTTGATACCGTTCTTGCAGAACAAGCAACTGAGATGGCAAAAGCATCTTTAAAAGAGTATGAAAGCACTGCTCTAGGGCAAGGTGTTAGTAATGTAGAAACTACGATTGAGTACGGTTCTCCAAAGGTTTTAATTGCTAAACATATTCCTGAAGACAAAGAAGTCGACTTAATTATGCTAGGTGCAACTGGCTTAAATGCCGTTGAAAGATTATTCATCGGATCCGTATCGGAATATGTTATCCGCCATGCCTCTTGTGATGTATTGATTGTACGTACAGACACTGAGGAATAAGCAAAAAAACAAGGAATTTCTAATTAAATTAGAAATTCCTTGTTTTTCATTGAGGGAGTTACGTCCCAGGGGTTATTGTGAAAGATGAATAGAATTCATCTTGTACACCATATATCCAGCAACGAAAAACTATCGTTGTTTATATATTTAACCATGATAATTACAGAATGTAAATACCTTTATCTAAATTTTCAGAATATTTTCTAAAAATAAAATTTTAGTTTTTTTACAAAATAAAAACAAACTCAAAATAACCACATTAGTCATCATCTTGAACTTGTTTTATAAACTTGCTCATATTGCTTCGGCAATGGTATTTGGGTGACTTAAAGGATTATTCCTTTAAGTCTTTTATTTTGCTCGCAATCCCCAGCACTAGATTAACTAGTATCAGAATTACTATAATGTTTTGCAACATTATATTTAAGAACGTAACCTTTCCCGTTACCATTGTTTTTCATTGGCACTCCCTCCTCGACCAACGATTTCTAGAATTCGCGATCTGGTGGTAGGGGTAGTACCAAGGCCTCACAATAACTGCACTTGTATGACAGTAAATCTGATATTTTTTCTCCTCAATAATAATTACTCAAAAAAATTCTAAATGTATTAAAAATTTTCAATAAAATAAAAAGAGCAGAAAGCCGATAAAACATGCTCTCTGTCCCTTAAACAATCCTTCTTAATTTTGGTTATAAAAATTCTTATACTAAGTTTTTAGATAAAATAATTAATCAATTTTTTCCCAAAAGTTTTTTTGATAGTACAATTGCCACTGAACTGCTAATACGATGAATGTTAAAAATACAGGGATATCAATAATATAGGAATACCTTGTTACTCCTAAACCATAGAGGACTAATAAGATTCCCCCACCAAAAATTAACCCCATCATCATAAATGCGATACCCCAATTGCCCGCACCTCTTGTAAATAATTGACTGATATTGATCCAATAAAGATTGAGCAGTCGATAATCTCTAACGAAATAGCGTTGAGCAAACAGATAGGTTCCCACTAGTGTCCCCACAATTAAACTAAGTAAATGTAGGATAGGGACACGGAAAAATAGCCCAGTTGCTATTACAATAAATCCATTAATCATTCCTTGAATAATACATACAAAAAGAAGTTTTTCCTTCAGGTATTGTTTCATCGATAAAGGTAATGAAAGAATATAAAGGAAATTTTCTTTGTCTAGAGAAATAATGTTTCCTGCAAAAGACATTGGGTTGACAGAGAGCGTGGAGAAGACTACACCAACGAAAAAAGCCATTCCTAAATAACGAATATCTAAGAATGAAAGATTCAAACGATTAGTGATACCAAAAGTAAGGATAAAAATAACCGGCATCAATACTGAATTCGAGAATACTTGCATAATTAAGTTGGGATCTTTGATCAATTGAGCATTGTAACTGAATAGTTGTTGTCGCAAATTTTGATTGCTTTTACGCTTGCGCTTGATAGAACTACTTTTTGACGAAGCATCTAGTAATTGCTCGTATAATTTTGGCAAGAGGGTTCTTTTCATCAAATAAAGCATTCCCACTGTCAATACGACAAGCCCCAAAATACCCATGATTCCTCTAGTGGTAAACGGACTGGTCACTGCATAATAGAAAGGTAACAACGGCAAGATATTGCTGCGATCGAGACCCATACTTTCTATATTTCCTGATTGTCTGTTCATCATCAAGATACCTACTACAGCAATCCCCGTTGAAAATACCAATAATAAACTAGTGACTGTTTGCTTATGTTTTTTGAAAAAAGCTGTTCGAGTGAGACCAAAAACAATAAAGCTACATAAACTAAAAATCAACGCTACGAATAAGAAAAATAAAATCAATCCTAGGATAACAGCCAGTCCCAAGAATACTCTTGCTTGAATACCAGCTAAAATAAACACTGCTAATATTGGTAAAATGAAAGGAATCACCGTCATGGCAACTACTAAAATTTTTGCTATAAAAATTTCATTCTGTTTAAAAGGCAAGGGTAAATAGGCTGGTAAATCTTGACTCTCAAAAAAGACATTGTAAATAGTTGAAACCCCTTGAGAAAATGCAATGATTCCAAATAAAGCCACGTAATAAGTAAAAAATCCTGGCATTTCATTAAAATTTAACATTGACATTAAAAAACCATATACAACTAGAAAAAGACCTCCTGACAATAGGTATTGCATCAAGATATAACGTGTTAATTTTGCCCCACTTTTACCTGACTTTCGCGCTTTGTCAGTCACTTGTGGATTAGCGTATCTCAAGTTAACTTTGATCAGTTCAGTTATTTGTTTTTTATTCATGAGTGCCCTCCACTTCTTGAGATTGTCGACCTGTCATTTTCAAGTAGATAGATTCCAATGATTCTGCTGGCGCAGTTGCCAATAAATCGGCCACGGATCCGTTGTAGAGTAACTCTCCTTTTTTCAGAATAGCCAACTGATCACACAATTGTTGTGCTGTATCTAACACATGGGTAGAAAAAATGACTGTTTTCCCTTTATCAGCATGGGCTCGCATCATTTCTTTTAAATCAAAAGCAGCTTGGGGATCTAATCCTTGTAAAGGCTCATCTAAAATCCAGATATCAGGATCGGATAACAAGGCGCCGATAATAATTGTTTTTTGACGCATCCCGTGTGAAAAGCTAGCTAAAGTTTCTTCTTGATGAGATAACATATCAAACAGTTTACCCAGCATTTGAACTCGTTCATCCTTAACTACTGGTTCAATTTCATAAGCTGCAGCCATTAAGTCCCAATATTCCCCTGCTGTTAATTGTAGAAATAAATCTGGCGAGTCTGGAACATAACCAATTTTCTTTTTTATTTCTTGACGATGTTCGGTTAACGCTAATCCATCTACTGTAATTGTTCCTTGAGTCGGTTGAATGATACTAACTAAACTCTTAATTGTAGTGGATTTCCCGGCACCATTGTGTCCTAAGAAGCCAAAAATTTCACCCTGATTAATGGTTAAGCTTAAATTTTCCAAGGCTGTTTTGTTTCCATAACGTTTACTAATATTATTTAATTCGATCATGTCTACACTTCCTTTCTTTCATTGTATCAAAAAAACAGATGGAAGTATAAATTCCACCTGTTTCTTATCACAACTGATTCATTTCTACACCGTATTCATCGGCTACTCGTTTTAAACTAAAACCACGGCCGTGGACTTCGCTAGCACTCAAAGTAATAAAGAAGGCTGTTTCATCAATCGATAAAATTTCTTCTCTAACTTGTGGGAAGTCTTTCTCATTCATGACAGTCATTAATAATTTACTTGGAGCTTTACTGTATCCACCCTCAATAGGAATTAAGGTTGCTCCTTTATCTAATTTAGTCGTTAATGCTGCTTGGATTTCTGCATATTTTGGCGAAATAATCATGACATTTTTCGATCGGTCTAAACCAACTTGAACAATATCAACGACACGTCCAATCAGATACAAACTGATTAAAGAGAATAGAACTACATCCGTATCAAAAGCGACCAAGGCTGATAAAATCACCAAACCATCTACAAACAACAAGGCCACACCTAATGAAACATGAAGATATTTATGAACAATTTGGGTCAGAATAGACGTTCCACCTGTTGAAGCATTTCCTCTAAATACTAATCCTAAGCCAATCCCAGTAAGAATTCCGCCGAATAAAGCCGCCAAAAATAAATTTTCAGTTAATGCAGGAAAACTTGACGTAACTCCAACAAAAAAAGGATAAATTAAACTTCCGACAATAGTCTTCAAGCCAACTTCTTTTCCTAAAAGTAAAAAACATAAAATCAATAAAGGTATATTAATTGCATATAAAGTGATCGCTACATTCCAACCAAATAAGTGATTTAAAACCACGCCAATCCCGTTCGCACCACCTGCAACAATTTGATTGGGTAATAATATACAATTAATTGATATTGCTAAAATAAATGAGCCCAATACCACATAAAAAGCCTCTTGTGCTCGTTGTTTTGTAAATAAGTTCTTCATTTCATTCCTCCGCCTAAACTAAATTAAATTTCACCGTTTTTCATCTTATCATTACTTCCAGCAATTCGCTAGATGAAATAGTTTGAATATCTCAAAAATGAAAAAATTATTGCTGTTTACAACAAACTCTACACTTCACTATAAGAGATTCTTATCTAGGTCAATGATGAAAAAAAAGATAAAAAGACTATCTGTAAGGCTTAGCTTACAAATAGTCTTTTTATTTTTATTCTTCTAAAATAGCCGCAATTAATTGTTTCACTGCTTGATGAATATTTTCAGGAGTAGTCGCTAGGTTCAAACGAATAAACCCTTTGCTATTTGGTGAAAACCATTCACCAAAATCAATCGCTAATTTTGCCTGATCTTGAACGATTTCTTTTACCTGACTTTTTTCCACATAACCACGAAGATCTAACCAAAGAAGATAGGTTCCTTCTAAATTAGCTACTTCAATTTTTGGTAAATGTAGTGCAACTTGTTCTTTTACATAATCATAGTTGGACTGAATCGTTGTTAACAACCCAGCTAACCATTCATCTGCCGTTTCATAGGCGACTTTTGCGGCTAATTGTCCTAACAAACTATTCTCCGTTTGCTTATATTGACTTTTCCACGCTTGATATTGATTACGCAACTCTTCATTTGGAATCCAGACATGGGAATTTAACAAGCTAGCTAAGTTAAAGGTTTTGGATGGTGAGTTTACCAGAATCAAATTATCTTGGTACTTGCCTTGTTCCACAGTCAGTGCTGAACAAAAACCTCTTTTAGTTAGAACAATATCTGAATGAATTTCATCAGCTAAGACCAACACCTGATGTTTTTCACATAAAGCCAAAACATCCGCCAACTCAGTAGCCGTCCATACACGACCGACTGGATTATGAGGAGAACATAAAATAAATAATTTTGGTTGTTGTTCAATAAGTTTTGCTTCAAAATCAGCTACATTCATTTGATATTGACCATCAACCAATTGTAATTCGGAAGAAACTACTTGCCGGCCTTTATCACGAATAGCATTGGAGAAAGGATAATACACAGGTGGCTGAATGATAACCTTGTCACCTTTTTCTGTAAAACAGTCCACAATATCATACAATGACTGTACGACTCCAGTTGAAAAAGATAACCATTCTTCTTTAAAAACCGTTTGTTCATGTCGCTGTTGCCAACCCTGATAGGCATTAAAGTAATCTTTTGCGACCATTGAATAACCAAAAATCCCATGAGAAATTCTTTGAATCAATGCTTCTTTGACCGTTTCCGGTACAGAAAATTCCATATCTGCCACCCAAGCAGGTAATAATTCTGCATCCCCAAAACGTTCTTCTAAAGCATCCCATTTCAATGAACCAGTGTTTTTACGATCCACACTATATTTTGTTACAAATTCCTCTTGATTCAAATGAATTCCTCCTTTTTTAGACAAATTGTTCAACTATTTTAAAGTTGGCTAATTGTTTGTTTTTCATCTTTCGTTAATTCAAAGTCAAATAGTTCTAAGTTCAATTGTTGACGTTCTTTATTATGAGATTTGGGAATCACTACTACTTCTCGTTCGATTTGGTAGCGTAAAATAACCTGTGCCCAAGTTTTTCTATAAGTTTCGCCAATTTTGGTTAAGACTTCTTTGGCCTCTTCGCTGACTCTTGAGAGTGGTCCCCAAGCTTCTGGCACGACTTGATTTGCCAATGAGTAATTTAGAATATCATCGTTCCACTTACCTGGATGAGATTCAATTTGATTGACAGCTGGTTGAATCCGAGCATGTTTGATTAAATGACTAAGTTCAGGCTCTTTAAAATTAGACACGCCAATTGCTTTTAAAATTCCTTGATCGACATATTCTTCTAAAACATGCCACGTAGCAACAATTTCGTCTAAGTTTTCCCAAGGATGATGAATCAAATACAAATCAATATAAGTAGTGTCTAAAGCTTGTAAACTTTCTTCCACGCCTTTTCGTACAGCCTCTTCATTTGCCGTGTATTCAGGTTTTCCTGGAAGCTTTGAAGTGATAAAAAATTCGCTCCGAGGAATACCACTATCTTTAATCGCTTGTCCAACAACAGTTTCATTTCGATAAGCAATTGCTGTGTCAAAATGACGATACCCTAGTTCAATCGCATCCTTCAATTCTGTTTGATCGCCATTAATTTCCCCCATATAGTCACGATCAACTTTTCCAAAGGTATTGGTACCACTCCCGATTATTGGTAATTTTACTCCCGTATTTAATGTAATATATTTCATATTGACTGCCTCCTTTAGTCTATCTTAGTGCTAAATTTAGTTTAACACTCGATTTAAAAAGTCTAAAATAAGTTGTTTGGTTGATTCTTGTGTAAAAGGTGCATCGGGATGCTCTGCGCCTTCAAAAATATAGAAATCCGACGCAATTCCCGCAGCTTGTAAAGCATCGTATAACAATTGACTCTGTCGTACAGGAATACTCGTGTCGGCATCTCCATGTAAAATAAGAAACGGTGGCGTTTGCCCAGAAATAAATATGGATACTAAGGAACAACAGCTTTCACTCGACTAGAATACTTTTAATAGTCTCCTACATCATATTCTCGTGTATTCGCCGTTGCACCAACTAAAGCAGCTAAATAACCTCCAGCTGATTCTCCCACTGCCACAAATCGCTGAGGATCTAAACCTAATTCTTCTGCGTGAGCTTTTAAGTAGCGAATTGCTAATTTAACATCTTCAATTTGATTAGGAAATTTTGCTCGAGCGGTCACACTATAGTCTATACTTGCAACAGCAAAGCCAAGCTTAGCAAACCAAGCCAATTCCGGTGTCCAAACATTTCGGTCCATTGCAGAGAAACTTCCTCCGCACAGCCAAATGATTGTCGGCAAATTTTTGTGAGGTGTATCATATGGAAAAGACATTCGTGGTCGCATTAAACTCAAGCTTAACGGTCGATAAACTGCATTACTACCTTCAATTCGATGACCATGTACAATTTCTGGAATCAAATTAATAATGGGTTGTTCTCGTGAAACCTTGATTTTCTTTTGCATTGGATTCTTCCTCTCTATTGATTTCTTAAGTTGAGTATAGCGTAATTCATTTATTTCACCAATCAAATGGTTAACTTTTTTATACATCTCCTAAATGTTATATAATGAAATAAAGGAGTTGATTCAAATGAAAATTTTAGTAATCGCCTTATCTTTTTTAATCATTTTGACCGCTTGCAATCGACAAACTTCACCCACAGATGAAAGTACACAGGTCTCTACTACTCACAGCACTTCTGAACCTGCTATTTCAGAAAGCTCTACTTCAGAAGAACTCACTGTCTATCCAGCAAATATTGTCGGTACTTGGAAACAAGAAAATTTAACGTTAACCGTTGATTCAGAGGGGAATTGGCAGTTTTCAGGTAACATTATTAGTCAAGGAACGCTTCAGGTGGCAGCTGCTACAAATGATATGAAATTACTAAAATTTTATGGTTTTGACACTGAAATTGATAATATTGGAAATTATTTTATCGCTCGTTTTAATGAATCTAGCACTTCTCTTAACTTAGGTTATCTTGGGAACTTTTTGAGAGAAGGAGATACAGAACAAGAATTAAGTGATTTGACTTATATGGATGTTGTTGAAGGAGAAATTGACTTTAGCCAGAGTATTATTGGTACCTGGATTAATGAAAATCCTGACTATCATTATCAAAGTGTTTGGAATTACAATCCTGATGGTACTTTTGAAATTTATTCAGATGGCAAAGGAGAAGCTTCTTTTGGTATCTATCGCGTAGAAACTCTAGATGAACATCGAATCAATCTATACACGACCTATGAAGACAATGAGGAAGAACATGTTTCTGAATATACCTTGGAGAATGGAAAACTGACTCCTACTGACTTTGAATGGCAAGTTCTCATTCGCAATACTGATCCTACAACGCCAGAATAAAAACATATCCGAGTGAGTTGATTCTATCTCATTCGGATATGTTTTCTTATTTTATGCTAAATCTTTTGATTTTATCCCTTTTAATAGGAGTTCAATTGTCTCATTCAATCGTTTTTCTCTAGTTGCTTCTCTTTTAGCACTAAAAACAAAACGTGCCCAGTTTCTTTGGTATCCCGGTGTCAACTCTTTAAAAAACTGTAAAGCAGCTGGCGTTTTCGCCAACAAATTTTCTAATTCTGGAATAAACTGAACATAATCTGCAACTGATTGACTAGCTGTACGTTTCTTTTTTGTCACGGTTCTTTTCAGCCCAATAATTGTGTAGACATCATCAAGTTTGACCATTTGATTGAATTTATAATCTGATTGGTCAATATACCCTTCTTGATTAACTTTTAAGGCTGGCAAAATTTCATCGCGATGAATAAACGTTAGGAAAACCTTGTTTCCTTTTTTAGGATAACAAACCAGTAAACGTCCACCCATTGCTAATGCTTGTCTATCAATTAATTGCTGAATTTCAATTTGCATCTCTTCAAGTGTTTTTACGAAAAGAATGATAGTCTCTACCGGCTCAGAAGGGAGTTCATCAAAAATGTTAAATGCTGAAAAATACTCTTTTGTCGGAGGATAGATTACATAAATAGGTTCATCTAAACTTAAACGTAGCTTCTTTGCCAACTCCTGACTCATAAAAAACTTCCTTTCTTTCACTAGGCGTGTTTCTTCCAAAGCGTTTTTCTTCTTGTTATAATATTACCAAATATATCTTATGAGGAGCAACGACAATGACCATTCAGGCAACTCTCTCACTATCAAAAGAAAACATAAATTTACAGCTGGCAGATAATTTAGGTCAACTTACCATTCATTACACGAAAGATAAAACTGTTTTCGAATCAACAGCTAGTGTCTACCTACTTTTTAAAGAAAATACGCTAAAAGAAATCGGTGTCGCAAATGAAAAGTTAACAACCCGTACTTCTTTTGACACCTTCGTTCAACTGACTCCCCCTTGGGACACAGAATTAGATTATCTCGCACAACGTCTAGTAGAAACGGCAGAAGAAGCAAATATTAAATTAACGAAAAAACCAAAAAGCTTAGCGATTCCAGCTAACTATTACAACAGTGTCTCTGCTTATCAAGATACAGTTTTGATAATTTTAGAAAAATTTGGTTTTGTTTTAAAAGCTCCTGAGGCTCCTAAAAAACCTCGTCCAGCGAAAGCACAACACAGATGGCGCAAAGACGTCAGTAACATCGAGTTTTACGTGGATGACTTCGATTGTAAGGCTACGATTGTTTGGCAAAAACGCAATGAAATGCTGATAAAAAAAGGTGCAAAATTGCGTAAGGACTACGAGTTAAATAAAGATGGCTCGATTGGTTTGGATGTACGAATGACCACTCAACTAAGAAAAGAACAAGAAGATAAAATCGAAAACTTTGTCACAACTGAAGATGTTATCTTAAAGAGTGTCAATGAAAGTGGACTCTTCCTATATTATGGTGGTCGAAATGGTTGGTTAGTTTTTAAAGACCAAGAAGGTAAAACTATTGATGAATGGACCATTGTAAAATAATCAAATAAACATCAAAATATCCTAACGAGCTAGCGAAATATACGAGCTCGTTAGGATATTTTATTAATTCATTAACTCAAATTCTTTGAATAACTTTCTTTGATAGGTCAAACGACCATAGTCACCAACAACGTATTGATGATAATTACTTTTCCTTACATTAAAGTTCAAACGGTTCCCCGTTTCATCTTCAAAAATAAACGTATAGCTAGTGTTATTATTGTGTTGCCCCCACACTGAGGTATCTTTGCCAATTAAAGTAACTATAATCGTCTCAGGTGAAGCGGAGGCATTCAAGACTGCGTTGACAATTAGACTAATAAAAACCACAGCAATAATCCCAAATACCACGATAAAAACGATCATGAAAAATGGTGGTGCTCCAAAAAATAATGAACGAAACATTGATTCTTCCACACTAATTCCTCCAGTATCGATTAGTTCTTCATCTTCAGGTAATCAAGACCTACTTAAAAGTTCTTTTCATCAGGATTTGAAGCAATTCCTGCTGCACCTTTTAATTGGTCGATTGCTTGCATATCTTCTTCTGATAACTCAAAATCAAATAATTGACCATTTTCAATAATTCTTGATTCAGTCACTGATTTTGGTAGCGGTAAGAAGCCGTGTTGTAAGCTCCAACGTAAAACAATTTGAGCAACCGTTTTATCATACTTTTCAGCAAGAACTTGTAATTCAGCAATCTCAAGAATATTTCCTGTTCCTAAAGGACTATATGCTTCAGTTAAAATATCATGTTTTTTATTATGAGCAACGACTGCTGCTTGCATATCACTAGGATTTAAATAAATTTGATTCACAACTGGTTTTAATTTAGCTGTTTCTAATAATGCATCAATATGATGAGGCATGAAGTTTGAGATACCGATTGATTTTGCTTTACCAGCTTCTACAGCTTCTTCCATTGCTCGCCAAGCTTCAGCATTTCCTTCTTTCCAAGTGTCACGAATCGCCACTGGATTCGGCCAATGAATTAAATACAGATCCACATAATCCAAACCTAATTTTGATAATGATTCATCCAAAGCTTTTTTTGCACCTTCATATGAATGACCATCATTCCATAATTTCGTTGTCACGTAAATTTCTTCTCTAGGAATGCCACTTTTAGCAATTGCTCTTCCAACAGATTCTTCATTTTTGTAAACAGCCGCTGTGTCAATATGACGATAACCCGCTTTTAAGGCAGCTAATACCGATGCCTCAGCTACTTCCCCATCAGGTGTTTGCCAAGTTCCAAAACCCACTACTGGAATTTTTTCTCCATTTGATAATTTATAAGTATCTGTTAAACTCATCTAACTTCCTCCTCTAATATCGTTCTAACTATCGTTCTATAATGTAGGATGATAGTTCTCTTACATCATATCATTTAATCTATTTTCTTGTCATCAATAGAAAATTATGACTTTCTGAAACTATATCTCTAGAAATTAAAAAGTGTTTTGCACTGAGAATTTTCCTAAACAGTCTCACTGAAAGTTTTCACTTTTCTGCTTTGTCTATAAATTACACTAAAAAATGAAAAAAACGTATAAACATGCAAAAAACCTTGCATTCAATTTATTTTTGTATTAATATACATTTCATAGCTTAATTATTAATAAAATATGCAATTTATTCAAGTGAAATAGAAATGAGGATTATAAATGGAATATGCATTAGGAATAGTCTTAGATTTTGGAAAAATGGTAAAATGGATTCCAACTTTTATTGACGGTACAATTGTTACCATTGTTTTATCATTAATTACTGTTTTAATGGGTTCAATCATTGGTTTGATTGCGACCTTAATGAAACAATCTCACTCAAAAATTTTTAAAGGTATTGCGGCTGCCTACACTCAAGTCATTCGAGGAACACCTCTTCTTGTACAATTATACATTTGGTTGTATGGATTTCCGTTAATTGGCCTGACTATTCCTGCGATATCTGCTTTAGGTTCCACTTATGGTTCACGAGAGTTCCTAACTGCTGTGGTTGCTCTCTCAATTAACTCAGGAGCTTACATTTGTGAGTTGCTTCGAGGAGGATTAGAGTCCATCGACAAAGGACAGATGGAAGCAGGTCGTTCGTTAGGTTTAAGTCATGGACAAACGATGCGTTCAGTAATTATTCCCCAAGCAATCCGTGTTGTTTTACCTGGTTTGGGAAATGAATTTATTATGATGATTAAAGAATCTTCCATTGTTTCAGTAGTCGGGATTTTTGATGTCATGTATACCCAAAATATCGTCAAAGCCGTTACTTATTCGATATTTGAACCTTTAGTCGTCGTCGCTCTCATTTATTTCTTATTAACCGCTACATTAACATCACTTATTAAGCAATTGGAAAAGAGGTTACATGCACATGATTAAAACTGAAAATTTAACCAAATCATTTGGTAAACTACAAGTATTAAACGGAATTTCCACAACAATTGAACAAGGAGAAACGGTTGCTATTATTGGACCATCTGGCTCAGGTAAGTCCACTTTCTTGCGCTGTCTTAACTTAATGGAAAAACCGACTGATGGTAATGTTTATTTTAAAGATCAACTATTGACTGATCCTAAATTAAAAGATAACGAAATCAATCAGATTCGTGAAAATATCGGAATGGTTTTCCAACACTTTAATCTTTTCCCTAACATGTCTGTTTTAGACAATATTATTTTAGCACCGATGAAATTAAAAAAATTATCAAAAGAAGCCGCTACTAAAATAGCGGAAGATTTATTAGATAAAGTTGGGCTCCTAGATAAGCGAGATAGTTATCCAAATAAACTATCTGGTGGTCAAAAACAACGGGTGGCCATCGCACGTGCATTAGCAATGGAACCAGAAGTCATGCTGTTTGATGAACCCACTTCGGCTTTGGATCCTGAAATGGTCAAAGAAGTATTATTAGTTATCCAAAACTTAGCAAAAAGTAATTTGACGACAGTCATTGTGACCCATGAAATGAATTTTGCGAAAAAAGTCGCTTCTCGTGTAATGTTTATCGATCATGGAATTGTAATTGAAGAAGGCACACCAATTGAATTGTTTGATCATCCACAACATCAGCGTACACAAGAATTTTTAGATCAGATTACTTTTTAATTATTCAAAACTATACTATACAACTAAGGAGTTTTTATTATGAAAAAAATGACATTTGCATTATTAGGTATTTTTGCTACATTAACTTTGGCAGCTTGTGGTTTAGGCAATTCAAGTAATTCCGATAGTGAAGCTCAAGATAAATTAGCTCAAATTCAAGAAAGTGGTAAATTAGTTATTGGGACTTCACCTGACTTCCCTCCTGCTGAATTTTACATCTTAAATGAAAATGGCGAAAAAGAAATTGTTGGTAGTGATATCTCACTTGCTAAAGCTATCGCTGAAGAAATTGGTGTAGAGTTAGAAATTAAACCAACTGACTTTAACGGCGTATTGGCAAATATCCAAACGAACAGCGTCGACTTCGGAATTTCAGGTTTCGTTGGAACTGATGAACGAAGCAATATCATGGATTTTTCTGATGGTTACCAACAAGAAGCAAGTACTGGTTACCAAGGAATTCTTGTGAAAAAAGAAATTGCTGATCAATATGCAACCTTGGATGATTTAAAAGCTGCCAATTTAACTTTTGGTGCTCAAGGCGGTTCGATTCAGTATGAAACAGCGGCAACTTTAACAGATGAAAAAAATATTAAACAATTCGGAACAATGGATGCGTCTATCTTGGCCTTAAATTCAGGTGATATTCAAGCAGTGACTGTTTCTACTTCATCAGTAGAACCTTTACTAACTACTTTCCCTGACCTAGTGATTTTACCTAAAGATGGGTTCGACTTAGATCCTGAAGAAAAATATGCAACTAACGTCATTGGTTTCCCTAAAGGTGACGACACAGCTTCATTAATCGAATTAGCTAATAAAGTCATTCAAGAAAATAAAGATAACGGTAATCTAGAAAAATGGCGTCAAGAAGCGGAAGAATTAGCTAAACAATCCATTCAAGAATAAACTTTGACACTTAAAATATAGGAGCGTAACGATATGACAGCAAAAGAAACTTTATTAACTTCCATCGAAAATAAAATTGATGCTTATATGGAACTTGTTCAAATTATGTATGATAATCCTGAAATTGGGAATGAAGAATTCGAAACAATGAAACTCTTGGTAAACTATTTAGATAGCGTAGGATTCAAAACGACTTCTGGTTATGTCGTACCTACTGGCTTTCTTGGTGAATACGATACTGGAAAACCTGGTCCAACCATCGCTGTTATGTGCGAATACGACGCTCTACCAGAAGTTGGACATGGTTGCGGACACAATCTAATCGCTGGAATCGGAGTAGCCACTGGTGAAGCAGTCAAAGCTGTCATCGATCAATACGGCGGTAAACTCTTGGTTGTGGGTACACCTGCAGAAGAAAACTTTGGTGGAAAAGTCAGTATGTCAGAAGCAGGCGTTTTTGATGATGTAGACGTAGCCTTAATGGTCCATCCTGCTGACCATAATGGTGTAGGTGGTCGATCAAATGCTCTAAACCCAATCAAATTTGAATTCTTTGGTAAAAATGCTCATGCTTGTCGACCAGAAAAAGGTGCATCTGCTTTAGATGCGGCAGTCATGAGTTATTTACAAATCAATCTATTACGTCAATTTGCAGCCCCTCACACGTATATTCATGGGGTCATTAAAGATGGTGGTGAAGCGGCTAACGTTATTCCTGGCTATGCTTCATTAGAATATTACTTCCGTGCACCAACAATTGGTTATGCCAAAGAATTAACAGAAAAAGCTGTGCAAGCAGTTGATGGTATTTGTAAAGCAAATGGCGTAACTTTTGAAACATCCACTTACGAATGTCCTTATGAAGATACGGTTATTAACTACAAACTAGCTGATTTATTAACTGAAAAATATACTGAACTAGGGGTAGAAGATATTAAACCCGTTGACGAAGTAGCTGCTGGCTCTACCGATGTTGGTGCTGTAAGCTACCGTTGCCCAACTATCCAAGGTTTGATTAAAATCTGCGGAACAGAAGTTGGTGGTCATACAAAAGAAATGGCTGCAGCAACTATCTCTCCAGATGGAAAAAATGGACTAATTAAAGCCGCTCAAGGATTATCTCTGACTATCTTAGAGCTATTAGAAAACCCAGAAAAACTAGCTGAAATCAAAGCAGAGTTTGATGAAACGATTGCGAGTTTATAATACGAAAAGAACTTTCGATTCCAAAATGAATCGAAAGTTCTTTTTTTATGTAAATTAATAAAGAAATTTGAACTTTAATGTTGCATATCCATTGATTCTATGGGGTTTGAAATGTACACTATATAACGGTATATATTTCAATAAGTAGGTGATAAAGTGTTAAATGAGCAAACTTTGTACGTTATAGGATTATTATTAGTCATTTTATATATCTTAACAGGATTTGATGACTTCTTATGGGATATTGTGACATTATTCAAAAGACGTAATTACAAACGTGAATTATTAGACATGAAAAAAGTAGATGACATTCCTCCAAAATTGCTAGCAGTTGCGATTGCAGCCTGGCACGAGGAAAGTGTTTTGGGAGATGTTATTGAAAATTTAATTGCTTCTGTGCATTATCCAAGTTCAATGTACCATGTTTTTTTGGGCGTATATCCGAATGATGACGCAACAATTACTGTAGCGAAGGCACTAGAAGAAAAACATGAAAATGTCCATATGATTATCAATGAGTTACCCGGTCCCACTTCTAAAGCACAAAATATTAATTATATTATTGACCAAATTAAGTTTCTAGAAAAAGAAAAACAATGGCATTTTGAATCTCTGACGATTCACGATTCAGAAGATGTAGTACATCCTTATGAGCTAAAAGTTACTAACTATCTATTAGATACTTATCCAGCGATTCAGTTCCCTGTATTTCCTCTAATGGAAATGCCTAGATTCAGAAATTTTTTCAAAAACTTGACAACGAATACGTATGCTGACGAATTTGCTGAAAATCATTTTAATACAATGGTTAGTCGTTATAGTAGTGGTGCATTCGTTCCTTCAGCTGGAACTGGCTTTGCTTTATCTAGAGAAGTGATTGATAGTTTTGGAAAAGAGGATGTCTTGCCAAAAGACAGCCTTACAGAAGATTACCGATTATCATTAACCTTGTACCAAAAAGGGATTCAAATGTACTATCCTCTTGTACAAGTTCCTCGTATTAATGACAAGAACGAGTTAGAACATGAGTTTATTGCTACAAGAAGTCGTTTCCCTTATACGTTTAAGACCGCAGTCAAACAAAAGACACGTTGGATCTTGGGAATTACTATGCAATCTTTCAAGTTTAGAGAAATTTTCAAAACAAAAAATATGTCTTTTGCAGGTCGCTACTCGTTATATCGTGATTTTAAGGCAAAGATTGGAAATCTATTAGTACTTGTAGGTTATCCCGTATTAATCTATTTTCTTGTTTCCTTATTCATAGAGCTACCTCCAATTTATCCGAAGTATTCATTTTCTTGGTATCTGGCAGTTGTAGTAACAATCATGATGTTAGAAAGACAGCTGTTCCGTGGCATTGCAGTTAATCAAGTTTATGGATTAAGAAGTGTATTCTTTGCTTGTCTGTTTCCACCCATTTTACCTATTCGCTTTGTCTGGGGGAATATAATTAATATGGTTGCAACCATGAAAGCTTACAAGCAACGCTTCTTCGGTAATAGCACACCTGTAAAAAAAGAAAAGAAAGAAAAAAAGAAAACAAAACAAAATACTAAAAAATTCGAATGGGATAAAACTGAGCATCACTTTCTTGAAAAAGAAGTTTTAAAAAGATATCATCGGAGACTTGGAGATGTCCTATTAGAAAAAGGATTTGTAGAACCTAAAAAACTACAAGAAGCGTTACAGGATGCCGTTGAAAAAAAATTACCTATTGGAGAACATTTACTTAATATTGGATTGATTACTGAAGAACAGTTATTAGAATCTTTAGCTAACGTTCAACATTCACAGTATTTACCTTCAACGAATTTTGATGGTTACATTGAACCTGAATTTGCTGAAAAATTTGACGAAACTGAACTAAAGAATTTTAATTGTTTACCTATTTTACAAGCAGATAATCATTATGTTTTTGCTATTTGTGACAATACACCTCATAACATAGCAGACATTCTTGAACAAAAATATAGTATCCGAATTTCCACCGTATTTGCTTTAAAGGAAACTGTCGTTCGCGGTCTTGATATCTTGTATTCGATAAATAAAACTGGCGAATCAAAAAAATTCCATGACGTAGCCTTACAAAGATATGAGGAAAAATTAATTTCATACAAACAATTGTTACTAATTCGTACTTACCAAGAACGTACAGAAAAAAATTCAGACGAGCTATTATACACAATGGGCCTAGTTCCAAAAGAAAGCATACTAAACTCAATAGAGGAAAAGACAATTACTCAATAAAAAAAGCGATTCGGTGTAAAATGACTACATCGAATCGCTTTTTAATTCATCCACATTCCACATCAACACTTTATTTCTTCCAGAATGTTTTGCCGTATAGCAGGCATCATCCGCTTTTTTCATAGCCTCTAAAATAATAAAATGACGGTTGATAGAATTTTCAATTCCCGCTGAGAAAGTGATATTAATGTCTTCCTTCTCTGAAACGACAACAGGATAATTTTCCATTTTAGAACGAAAGGCTTCAATGATATTATAAACCGTCACTTTGTCTGTATCGTAGAAAAAAAACAAAATTCTTCGCCGCCAAAACGGTAAATCTCGACTTTTTCTTTCTCCATACTCAAGTGAAGATGCGCTTCCAATGATTCTACAAAAGATCTTAATATCTCATTCCCCGCCATATGACCATGTCGATCATTGAGATCTTTAAAATAATCCAAATCTAACATGGCAATCGTGACTTGTTGACTTGTGCCTTTAAGAAAGTCAATCATATCACTCAGTGCAGCATAATTATAAACACTTGTTAGACGATCTGTCTTGACTCGAATTAATTCCTCTCGAATACGAGTATGTTCCTTTTCTTGCCAGAGCATATAAACTTGAAATAATACAAAAATAACTACTGAACCAATAAGGAGATAGACATCAACTCCTTTTATAGAAAGAGGTTCAAAACTTTCAATATGAAGCTTTTGTCCTAGTAACATACTGAGAATAAAAATGGGTAAAAATTTCAGATTTTTGTACTGAGGGTTTCCCCATTCTACAAATAAAAACAAACAAAAAATAATACCACTCATCATTAATAATTGAGGAAACGTTGCTGTTATTTCTATATGAGATATTTTTACGATTAACTGCAATAGAATAGGAGTTAATAAGATTAAATACTTTCCATACGTACAAAAAAAATAAGTAGAAATAAATAAGGGTAAAGAATATTCATAACAAATTGCTCCTAGCAAATTGTCGGATAATGAAAAACACAAAACACGTAAATCACATATAACAAAATCACCAAACTGATTTGTATCAGTGTACTATTATAAATTTTCCGTACACTTCTAAAGACCGTATCCATCGTAATCAACAGACTGACAATGATACTTGGGAAAAACACGGTAAGAATTAATATACTGCGCGTAAAGTTCCTTTCATTTAAAACACGCAAAAAGCTTCTTTCTTAGATACAACTATACTAATAGCTATATTATCATCTTCAGCACAACAAAAAAAGAACTTTAATCTATTATCAATAAGTTCTTTTTTTTAATATTTATTAGAACAACTCTTGATATAGCTGTGTACGTCCAGAATCATGTGGGATTCTTTCTAAAGGGTAGCCAACGATTTCTTGGTCATAAATCAGGTAATACAAACCTAAAATTGGTTCATTGTAATCTGAAAGGTAACAATCTATCCCTAATATATCTGCTGTCATTTGTGTTAATATTTCTGATTGGAAAAAGCCACCACTTAAAGACAATTGCCCTTTTATAGCAATCATTTGAGTTAATGTACGAATATTGATTAAAATTCCCTCTACAACACTTCGAATCATATCTGCTTTGGTGTGAATGATTCGCAAATTTTCAAAACTTCCCGAAACATCTTCTTGCCATAAGGGCGCTCGTTCACCATTGATAAAGGGTAAAAAGCGTAAACCTTTTGCACCAATGTCTGATTCAGCTAATATCTCTGGTAACTCTTCAAAGAATTCTTCAGGATATTTGCTAAAGATATGACTTGCCCATTCTAAAACACATCCTCCATTATTTGAAGGTGCACCAGTGACATAATAATTATCTTTCAAATAGTAACAGAAATTTTGGTGTTGATTGAAGGTCGGTGTATTCGTCACTCTACGAACAGCCGCACTCGTACCAATTGTTAAACTATTAGGAATTCCAGTTGCTACATAACTTGCAAAAGCAGCTAAACAGCCATCACTCGCTCCAATTACCACTTCTACTGTTTCTGAAAGTTTTAATTCTTCAGCTACACGAGCCTGAATAGCAAAACTAGCAGTTGTATCAACTAATTCAGCGAATTGATCTCTTTGAACATCCAGATAATCTAAAATTTCTTGATCCCAATCTCTTGTTTCCAAATTAAAGAGTCCCGTGGCGGAAGCTGTTGAATAATCAACAACAAAATCTCCTGTCATATAATACATAACTAATTCTTTGATACCATAATATTTTGTTTGTCTTTTAACGTTTTGTTGATTAAAATGAAGAATTTTTGCAAAAGGAGACATTGGATGCAGTGGCGTGCCTGTCTTTTGGTAAAAATTTTCTGCCATCGGTTCTTTTTTAAAGGCTTCCATCCTTTGAGCAGCTTGCGTATCTGACCAAAGATAAAGTTCATCAGAGTATAGATCTTCATAGGGTAACAAGCTATGCATAGCTACACTAAAACTTATTTTTGTAATTTCATTTCGAGTATCTTTGGGAATCGTTTGAATCCCTTGTTGTAATATAACTAAAAGTTCACTCCAACGTTGATAACACTTACCTTCTTCTTCGCGATAAGTCGTAACTGGACTAGACTGTTGAAATTTAATTTTTCCTTCATCAATCACAGCAAATTTCATTGCTGTTGTACCGATATCAATCCCTAAAAACAACGTCATCCCTCCTTGTTTATCCATTTTAGCATAGAAATACTAAAAACGAGGCTCTAACACAAGTAAAAAATCAAACAAAAAAATATTCGAGAGATAGAAGATATTCACTACAAGTTCTCTTCTATCCTTCGAATATTTTGCTGTCGTAATCTAGTTGTTCTTATTTTTTAGTTTTATCTGGAAATCTCGCTTCCACTCGATAGATTCGTTGACCTCTTGAAGAGAATTTTTCTTCATATTCCGTCATAATGTTGCCTTCAAAAGTACTAGTATGCAAATCTAACCAAACTTTTTGAATGATTAATCCATATTGAGAAAAACTAGCTAACGAATATTCAAATAGTCCTTGATTATCCGTTTTAAAATGAATTTCACCTGCCGGACGCAAAATCTGTTCATCTACTTCTAAAAATGTTTTGTAAGTTAAGCGACGTTTTTCGTGGCGGGATTTTGGCCATGGATCTGAAAAATTCAAATAAATCTGATCGACTTCACTGTCTGCAAAATATTCTGTTAAAGCTGAGCCGTCCACATGCAATAGTTGTAAATTAGGAATTTCTTCATCAATTAATTTATCCAGTGCAAAAGAAACCACACTGATCTGCATATCAATTCCGATATAATTGATTTCAGGATGTGCTTTTGCCATTTTGGAGATAAACTGTCCTTTTCCCATGCCAATTTCGATATGAATTGGTTGGTCATTACCAAATCGTTCTTGCCAGCGTCCTCGCCATTCCTGTGGTTGATCCACAACAAATTGTGGATGAGAGGCAATCAATTCTTCTGCACCTGTACGTTTTCTAACTCTCATAATTCTTCCTTTCCATAAAACAAGACGGCTATTACACCGTCTCTTTATCCCGTATAAATTCGTTTTAATTGTAAAATTTCTTGATTCATTTCTTTTGATGCATTGCGTTTATAATACTTTTTAATTTCTTGTAGCATACTCAGTAATGCATACCAGTAAATTTTTTCCATATTTTCGGTATTTCCATGAATACCATAGCTCATTAACCAATGATTCCAACTAGATAAAGGTAAATAATGTCCTAAAATGATGCCGATATCTACTGCTGGATCGGCAAACATCACAGAATCCCAATCCACTAAATAAAGATAGTTTTGGCAAACTAACCAGTTTCGATAATTGACATCTCCATGCACGACTACTTTTTGACTTTCCTTGAACTCAGGGATATTCTGACCTAAGTAACGATGAACCAACGCTAAAAAGGAATTATTCATCAAAGCCTGTGGTAAGCCCTTTTCATACTCAAGTAACATCTTTTGAGGAGTCATAACTACGCCACCTATTTTTTCAAGCATATCTTTTAGTGAATGAGAGTGATGCAGATGATACAAAACATCAATCACATCATTTCGTTGCCCGATTTCTTCTGGATCGAGGATACGACCTTCTAACCATTCTTGTGCAGTCAGTGTATCGCCATTCCCCGTACGTTTCGTCCAAACTAATTTAGGTGTGATTCCTTCTTTAGATAAGGCAGCAAGCATTGGCGTCGTATTGCGTTTGATAAATACTTTGCTTTCTGCTTTTAACCCAACGTAAGCTTTTCCAGTATCGCCTTTAATTGGATGTAAATCCCAGTCATTATCTAAACGAATCGCCATCTTACTTCCCTCCTTCTTTTTTTTACAGTAATTATTATTCTATAGCCCTAACTAGCAGTCGTCAAGCACATGTATGTTCGTTTTTCCATTCTCAGCAAATTTTTAGTTTGAAAGCGTCTTTTTTATTCGATATGGCAGATAAACTTCGACAAACAAACCCAAAATAATCCAAAAACCCAATATAACGATGCCTCGATCCAACCAGTTTGGCAGAACCAACAAACTAATCAAAGAAAAAACAGCTACAGATACACTAAGAATCACGCGTAATAATTGTTTGATAGCCACTAATTTTTGCGCTTCAGGAACAGGATAAAGCTGAGTTGCGGTCATATAACGAAATTGCTGATATAAGGGAAGCATTTGAAAACCAATCAAATAAATAAACAAAGCTCCGATTGTTAAAGCAAACCAGCGATCGCCAATAAAAAACAAAGCCAAGCTTCCTATTGCAGTCAGTCGCAAGTACAACCCACTATATTCAGTCCCTCTCAAAAATCTTCGGACATATAAATAAAGATACGTATGGTTGAAACTATACGTAATTTTTTTCAAGATTACATCAAAATATTTTCGACGTTTAATTTCTGGTGTAATTTCGGGTACATCTGTAAATAAATTAATAAAACGATACAAACGATGTAGGCGATGCTCTTCTACTGCAATCATTTTTTCCCAATCTAACGGAGCGTACATTCTTCTCCAGCACAGATTATGAAATAAATAGATCTGTAGCCCAGACATAATCAGCCCAACAATTGGATGCAGAAAAATACTTAAGCCTAAGATAGCAATACTGACAATCGTCCATAAAATATAAGCATTTTTGGTGGCTTTTTCCATATCTTGAAATAAAGCCATTCGTTGAATTTCTAGCTGACTAAATTTCAACCCCCAAAGCATCAATAGATAAAAAATAAATAAAGAAAACCTCTGATTTAGAGAGACAACCAACAATGGCATCATCGCTCCACCAATCAACAATAACACGACAAAAGGAAAGTAACAGCTATATTGAAAAGCTTTGACCAAATACTCTCGCATTTGTTGCTCTTTTGGTAATAAAAAAACTTTGTCTGCTGGTTGAGTCAAGGTAGTAAATTGACCTACATGTAAGGCAATCAGCCAAACAAGTAATACAATCACTCCACCCCAAGTAAAGTTTGTTGGTAAAGCTTGTAAGGAGTTGGAATAATATAGACCTAATCCCCCTACTAAAAAAGTCATTGTTAAAGCAAAATGATCATTCACAACATATTTTAAGTAACGTTGCATCTTCTTTTGATGCCCACTCACCCTTTGCTGAAAAAATTTCCGCATACTTTAAGCCTCCCTTGTTAATGCCAGATAAATATTATCCAAGGAAGCATTTTCTAAATGAAATTCTTGTTGTAACTCGGCCATCGTCCCTTGCGCTCGAATTTCACCATTATGCAACATAATAAAACGATCACAATATTTTTCTGCCGTAGCTAATACATGGGTAGACATTAGGATAGATGCCCCGCCATCTTTCATATCTTGCATTAGTTCTAAAAGTGCATGAATTGCTAAAGGGTCCAAACCCAAAAAGGGTTCATCAATAATATATAAGCTTGGCTGAACTAAAAAAGCACATAAAATCATTACTTTTTGTTTCATTCCTTTAGAGAAATTCGCAGGGAACCACTCTAAACGATTTTCCAAACGAAATGTTTTTAGTAAGATTTCTGCTCTTTGTAAGGCTGTTTCTTTAGGAATATCGTAAGCCATCGCCGTTACTTCTAAGTGCTCTCTAAGTGTTAATTCTTCATATAATGCCGGGCTTTCTGGTATGTAGCCAATTTTTTTACGATATTCTTCCGGATTGTCCTTTAAAGTCAATCCGTCAATTTCAATCGTTCCTTTTTGTGGTAGCAATAAACCAATAATTTCTTTAATAGTCGTGCTTTTTCCTGCACCGTTTAAGCCAATTAAGCCAATTAATTCACCATTATTTATTTCAAAGTTAATATCTTTTAAGACAGGAAACTGGCCGTAACCACCTGTTAAGTTTTTAATCGTTAATGTCATTTGTGTTCCTCCAAAAGTTGGTGAGTCTATTATAACACGAACCTTTAGAGAAATAATTTAAAGAGTGAAGTTATTTTTATTTCAATCTTTACAGCTATGTTATTCAAGATTATTTACAACCAAACAAACTTCCAATCCATCTGTCCGTAAAGAACAGACATTGTGAGAGACCGGTCTGAGTCTCAAACCTTTCGGCGTTCAAACGCAATGTGAGAAAGTAGCAATACACTACTTTCCAAACTGCATAATTCATCCTCATCTTTAGCTCACGATGTCTGTCTTCTCTCCCAAATGGATTTCCAATTTTGACAGATTGTTCTAATCGAATACAGCAATAAACCCTTCACTAAAACTGAAAGAACAAAACAGAGAAACTCATTGGTCGTGTCTTACAGAGCTGAATGAATTAAACTGACTTAGTGCGATTAGCGCTTAGTCAGTGTTTGAACGTCAGCAGCCAAAGAGACTCTACAAGATGCTCGTGGCGGTCTCACACGACCAATGAGCTTTCGGAGTTTTGTTCTGGAAGTTTCATGTAGAGTTTCGGCTGTAAATAATGTCTAATCAAGAACTGTATTTTCATAAAACGAGACTATCAAACGGTAAAAACAAACTGAGCAGCGTTTATACGCTGCCCAGTACTTCATCTAGTATTTTCAGTGCTTCATCAATTTCTTCCACCGAAACAGTTGTTGGTGGGATAAAACGTACTGTGTTTTTTTGAGGTCCGCAAGAAAGTAAAAGCAGTTTTTTTTCCAAACATTGGGCAATCACTGTTTTTAAAATTTCTTGTGAAGTGGTTGTAGCTGTGTCCTTAAATTCCATCGCAAGCATCAAACCAACTCCCCGTATCTCAGAGATGAAAGAATATTTCTCTTTTAAATGGTGAAGCTGCTCAATAAAGTAACTTCCTTGCTTTTTGGCATTAGTGATTCCTTCTTCTTCAAGCACTTCGATAGTCGCTAGAGCAGCCGCACAGGCCACTGGGTTCCCACCAAAGGTTCCTCCATGAGCACCAGGTTCCCATTGATCCATGATTTCTTCTTTGGCTAAAATCGCACTTAACGGAAAACCATTGGCGATTCCTTTAGCAACTGTACGAATATCTGGTTCCACTTCAAAATATTCCGAAGCAAACATATAACCCGTTCTACCAAAGCCGGTTTGAATCTCATCAAATATTAGAAAGATTCCATATTTATCGCATAGTTCTCTCAAATATTGAACAAACTCTTTTGTCGGAACCACATAGCCACCTTCTCCTTGAATTGGTTCTAAAATAATTGCAGCAACTGAATAAGGATCAATCAAAGAGTGAAACATCTCCTCAAACTGATCAAAATACGGCTGAGGTGTCTCATCATCAATGACAGGATAGGGACTTTTGGATAAATTAGGAAATTCGGCGAAGTAAACACTTGGCATCATCCCTTCGTAATTTTTGCGATAGGCAGCATTTGAAGCTGTAATCGACATTGCTCCGATTGTTCGCCCATGAAAACTATTCTTAAAGGAAATAATCGCTGGTCGTTTGGTCACATATTTCGCCAACTTTATGGCACCATCATTGGCTTCTGCACCACTATTACTAAAATAGACTTTTGTAGGTACCTTGGAAATTGCCACTAATTTTTCAGCTAGAGCGACATAACTTTCGTAGTAAACAACATTGTGTCCGCCATGAATTAATTGATCCATCTGAGCTTTGGCAGCCTCAATAACTTTTGGATGGTTATGCCCCAAGTTATTTACCGCAACACCGCTGGCAAAATCCAAAATCTTACGACCATCTTCTGTAAATACATAGCTACCCTTTCCTTCAGTAACGCCCAGTGTCGTTGCCCGACTCGAGACAGGTGATAAGACTTTTTGTGCTCGTTCATATAAAGATACCATCGACTTCCTCCTTCTAACTACTTGTTACCAAATTTGTCTTAGCCCACAAAGAAGCAACTACTTCTTCTGTTACTTCTCCAGCAGTATTAGAAAGACTTCTTGCTTGGATCATTGTTTTTGTTGTGTAGGTCGTAATTTCTTCCGCCGTTAGCGTCCTCGGCCTACCAATCAGTCTTTCAATTTGTGATAAAAACTCTTCCGTTTCAGGAAACCCCATGATATTCATTGCCCGTTGAATTTTATCTTTTTTAAATTTTTGTACATAATCCAAATAACTCCGCAGTAAAAAAGCATTTGCTTGTCCATGAGGAATTCCTTGATAGTAAGTATAACAATAGCCCATTCCATGAACACTCGTTACTCCCGTATGGGTAATGACAATACCACCCACTAAAGAAACGTACATTAATTTCTCACGAATTTCTGTTGAGAACTCTTTATTGAGGAGAGCTGGCAGACATTGCCCAAAGACCTCTATAGCACTTAAAGCTAGAGCATCACTCAAAGGTGTTGCACGTTTGCTCAAATAACCTTCGAAAGAATGAGTGAAAGCATCGACTGCGGTAAAAAGAATAGTTTCTATCGGAGCAGCCTCTGTATATTTTGGATCAACCAATGCTAATTTTGGAAAAGTCCATTCATTTCCGAAACTAATCTTGGTTTCAATATCATTTTTTACTAAAACACTATACGGTGTCACTTCGCTACCAGTTCCAGCAGTTGTTGGTACAGCAACAATTGGTAAAGCACGGGTGAATGTATTTCCCAATAATGTCTCTGTATCAAGATTATTGACTGCTAAAACAGCAATCGCCTTGGCTGCATCTAACGGGGAACCTCCGCCAATTCCGATTACAAAATCCGCTTGGTTTTCTTTTGCGTATACTGCACCTTCAAGAACTGTCTCCAAAGAAGGATTATTCTCTACTTTATCAAATAAAACATAAGAGACTTCTTCAGCCTTCAATACGTTCACGACATCCTCATAAGCACCACTAAGTTTTGCAGAAGATCTCCCCGTTACAATTATTGCTTTGGTTCCAAAGTTTTTTAAGGGAGCTGGTTGTTTTTGAATAATATTTTCTTCTAAGAAAACCTGTGTCGGCATAAAAAATGGGACATTCATTCTACTACCTCCAAATTTTCTACTAAGTTTGATACTGATTGCAATTGCAGACTTCGCAAGGACTCTTCAGAATAAAAAGAAGCATGTGGTGTGATAATTACATTCTCTCTATAAAGCAAGGGTTCATCCTTCAAATCAGGCTTTTCACTGAAAAGAACATCCAAGCCTGCCCCACGAATCCATCCTTTGTCTAAAGCTTGGAGTAACGCACCTTCCACCACATTTTCCCCACGTCCGAGATTTAAAAACAGCGGACTTTTCTCTAAATTTTCAAAAAATTTATGATTGAAAAGCGCTTTATTTTCTGACGTCGTTGCTACATGATTGCTGATAATATCTGCTCGTAATTGGATTTCAGACCAATCTACTTTTTTGATTCCGAACTGTTTTAATTCAGCTTCTGTCTTGTAAGGATCATAACCAATTATTTCCATCCCAAATACTTGTGCTCGTTTTGCTACAGCACAGCCTATTTTACCGCAACCGATAATTCCAAGTGTTTGTGTGGATAACCGATGCATTGATCCAACAGATTTATATCGCCAGACATGATTTTGTTCAATTTGTTTCGTATATGCTTTTAACTTGCGATTTAAACTTAAAAGTAGAGCTAGTGTATGATCTGCAACATCCTCCGTACAATAATCAACTAAAGGGACGACCTGAATATTTTTATTTGCAGCAGCTTCTAAGTCTACTTTATCAAAACCAGTTGCGTTGATTGAAATACATTGAAGTTTCAAATTATTTTTAAAAAAAGTAGCATCTAAATCCAGAAAAGCTGTAAGTAAGCCATCTGCTGTCTGTGCTTTTTGAATAAATTCTTGGTAACTCTGATAAGGATAGACTTCCACTTCAATACGATTGTCAAAATCATGAATTGCCTGAATTTCAACAGCTAAATCTCTACTTGCTAAAACATCTGGATAATCACTAATTAATATCCTCATAAAAATACTCCCCTTGTCTTCTTCCCTTAATTTCGTTAACGAACAATCAAACAATAGCGGAAGACAACTATTCTGACTTTTTCAACATTGTTAAAACTTCTCGAATCAATACTGGGAGTACTTCATAAGAATAGGGTTTGTAGATTCGTTCTTTCCATGTATGTGCTCCTTTACCAAAAACACCCAAATTGACTGCTGGGATGGATAGTTGTTGAATCGTTTGAACGGGTAAAGGATAAATATCAGCCATTCCAGGAAAATTCTCCTCGATTGCCTTAATTTCTTGATCCGTCTCATTCATCGCCAAATAACTACTATCAGATAAAAATGGGAAAAAGCGTCGTTTCTTGAAAACTTCTCCCGTTCTCTCAGCTATTTTCTCTGCAGCTGATGTCACAGCGACATCTAAACGTGTATTCTGTTCAATTTCGTTATGAGGACAGAAGGGTGGTGCTAGAAACAAAATAACTTTAGGAGAGTCATCCCCTGTGGCTTGTTCCAATGCATCGATAAAAGCAAACCCTAATTCTCTTTTATCTAATTTTTCCGTTTTTGTCAGTAGCGTCTGCAAGATAGCATCTGGATCGATTTTTTCACGACAAAATGCTACATACTCTTCAAAAAGATAGATTTTGACCGAGTGCTCGATACTCCCTTGAGGTACATGAATGTTCTTTCGATGGGCTGTCAAACGTTCATCTAACATACTAATGACTTGATCTACCGCCTGTTTTGTCGCATCTAATAAGGTGTCTAAAACATCTTTGGCTGATTTTTCATATAAAAAAGTATTAAAATACAAATGTGCCGTTTTCGCTGTCTGAACATTATAAAAATCTTTTTGATCTCTTTGATAAAGTGCTGACGAAGGAAGAATTTCTTCATCATCAATTTCTTCACATAAAGCAGGGTTCGTATTAATCGCCAAGTTAATCGCACTAGACAATAACGTAGGATCAATCCCTTGGAGTGTATTTCCTACATGGGCTTCTCGTCCTTTAATATAAAAACATGACAGCATTTTGCCGGCAGCTCCCGTATAAAGATAACGAGTAGTGTCTGCTTCGTGTAAAGGAGACACAAAATCCGTATTAATTGCTGCGATAAATTCATACCCTTGTTGCTTGAATTTAATCAATTCAGGCAAGGATTCAATCATCCCTGTATGATCATTTTCTTCTACAGGATTTCCCATAAATAAGAGGTTAAATGGCAGTTCTTCTAAATGCTCGGTATAAAACAACAAATTCATCAAATGAACCGCCATACCACTCTTCATATCTAACATTCCTCTGCCAAATGCCCAATCACCTGATAAGGCTTCTTCCTTAACCTCAGAATCTTCTTCATACTCTTTGAAAAAATCTAATAGTTTATCCGGATCAAAAGCCATTGATTTTATTTTCCCAAAGTCCTCGACGCCTACTGTGTCCATATGGGCATGGAGTAATACTGTTTGTTTAATCCCTTGTTTGGGTAGAAAAGCAAACACATTTTTTCTTTGATAAGGATCTGCTGGAAGGTCTGTCGTCCAAACAAGATCTGAATTTTGTTCAAAATAAGGAAACGATAATAGAATTTCTTTAATTTTTTCGCTGGCATCCGCTTCTCCATGTAAAGAATTATTGATACTAGGAATTTTTACCAACTCTTGTGCTATTTTTTCGATTTGCTGGGGCATTGATAACTGACTGATTTGTTGATACATTTGTGGTCACCTCCTAGATTCGTTTCAAAGGAAATGTCATACAATGTATGCCTCCTCCAAGTTTAAGTGTTTCAGTGATATCTATCTCATGTACTGTGATTCCTTTTTGACACATCGCCTGATTAATGGTTGTATTTTGTTTTAAAGAGATCACTTGTTGATTACCTATGGCTTGAACATTGTATCCATGATTGAATACTTCTGATTCGCCCGCTTCAATTAAAGTGATTCCCAAATCCTCTAGTACATGTAAAAAGTCCAATGGTAATCCTTTTTTATAGGCAATCGCCGTGTCTGAGGTAACTAAATTGAAGCACATATCCAAATGAAGATATTCCGATTTCATGGGAACTGGATGAACAACGTATCCCAAAGGCTCCAAGATTGATCGTACTTGCTGAAAGCCTGCTTCATTGGTTCGATCCAACAATCCAACTGCGATTGTTTTTTCATTTAGAAAAGCAAAATCGCCCCCTTCAAACGTTCCCTCACCAACAACTTTACCAATAATCGGAATCTCTAATTCTTCTAAGACAGATTGAAAAAATTGTGTTTCTGCTTTACGAATCTTTCGCTTAAAATTACCCAAAACGACACCTTCTTTAACACAACCACCTAAATCACGAGCAAAAACCGCATGAGGCATAGTTTCAGGTGGTGTAACAACTTTAACTTCAATTCCTAACTTGACGTACAATTCCTTTAATTGACGGAATTCTTGTTTAACAAGCCTTTCGTCAATGGCTTCCATTTCCCATTTTTTAGCTATTTCATTCAACTGTTCTGCTTTCTGAACATTACTTGGTTCAGATAAAAGGACTTGTTTTAATTCATCGGTTCCACTGATAACATACATATAATCTACCTACTTACTTATTTATTCACTCGCTGTTTTAGCTGATTCTGCAGCAATTTCTGAATACTCTTCTATCCACTTATCAAAATCACCATTTGCTTGGCTTTCTTCAATAACTTTATTAATCGCATCCACTAATTCCTGATTTCCCTTTTTAATTGCTACAGCTGTTTCTTTATAACGATATTCTTCTGGAATCTCCACATCAGTAAATACAATATCTGGATTAGAAATCAAGTACTGTTGTGCTACAGTGTCTTCAATCACAACACCGTCAATTTTTTCTGTCAATAATTCTAAAATCAAATCTGGAATTTTCTCCAAGGTGATCACTTGTCTTGGAGACATCGCTTCTCTAATAATTGTTTCCTGTGTTGTAGACTGTTGTGCACCCAAACGAGTATCATCCAAATCTTCAAGTGTCTTAAATTTATCTGCATTTTTACTTAGCGCAATTACACGATTCTCTGATTTTAAATATGGTTCTGAAAAATCTACTGACTGTTTTCTTTCCTCAGTAATACTCATTCCAGCAATCCCAACATCTACTGCACCTTGAGTTAATGAACCTAGAATTGAGCCAAAAGTCATATCCTGAACAATCAATTCCACACCTAGTTCTTCAGCAATTTTTGCAGCAAAAGCCATATCCACACCAACCACTTCTGTTGAAGAGGAATTCAAATCAATAAATTCATACGGAGCATAACCTGAAGATGTAGCAACTCGTAATTCTTTTCTTTCCATAATTTTATCAAAATCTGCATTACCTGTCCCTGCATTCTCTGAATCATTAGTACTTCCAGAACCACATCCTACCAAAACACCGATACTTAACATAATCAAAAAACTATTTACAATAAACTTTTTCATGTTGATGTTCCTCCTTTATTTGTTCGTTTTAATTTAATTTCCATGAACACCGTCAATCTTGTAATGACCACAGAAAGAATTAAATAAATGATTGCGATTGCTAGAATTGGAGTAAAAGGTTGATAACTGATTCCTCGTATTACATTTGCTTGATACATCAAATCAGCGATTCCAATAACTGATGCTTGAGAAGATGCCTTGATTGTACTCGCAAATTCATTACCCAAAGCTGGTAAAATGTTTCTCAAAGCTTGTGGAAAAACAATAAAGTACATTGTTTGAAAACGAGAGAATCCAATAGAACGACCACCTTCAAACTGTCCGTGATCAATTGATTGGATACCTGAACGAAAAATCTCTGCAATATATACAGAACTTCCGATTGACAATGCGATTAACGCCGCAATGAAACGACTCATTTCTACTCCGAAGATAATTGCTTCAGGAAACCTAACTCCTGTCAGCGGGATTCCATAAAAACAAATCGATAGTAAAACCAAAATTGGTAATGCACGAACAATTTCAATGTAAAGAACTGCGATACGTTTTATCCACCTATTTTTACTCATTCTCATCGCTGCAACAATCATCCCCAAAAAAATCGCGAAAATCATGGTAAGAATACTCAAGGACAATGTCATTATCGTTCCCTGTATAAGATAATTGCCAAATCTTTCTAAAAACACCATAGTTCGTTCCATATTTCCGCCTCCTAAAGAATTTTTTGTAGAAAGTTAGCGATACGTGGGTTTTTATGCGCAGAGTTCAACTCATCTGGTGTCATCTCTTCTACTATTTTCCCTTCATCCATAAAGATGATACGATCTGCCACTTCTTTGGCAAAGTTCATTTCGTGAGTGACAATCACAGCAGTCATACCATCTTGCACCGTTTCTTTCATAACATTTAACACTTCTCCAACCATTTCCGGGTCCAAGGCACTTGTCGGTTCGTCGAACAAAATTACTTTTGGTTTCATGGCTAGTGCCCTTGCAATTGCAATTCGTTGCTTCTGTCCTCCTGAAAGACTCTCAGGATAAAAATCTTTCTTTTCATATAAACCAACACGATTTAACAAAACTTCACTCAATGTATCCAATTCTTCTTGAGATAAACCGCGTAGTTTTTCCGGCCCAATCGTTATGTTCTTTTTCACAGTCAAATTTGAAAACAAATTAAAATGTTGGAACACCATAACAACTTTTTCTCTAATCGAATTGTTGTTGATTTGTTTTCGATAAATGTCTTCCTCTTCAATAAAAATTTTACCTTGATTAATCTTTTCTAATTTATTCATACATCTAAGCAAGGTCGATTTTCCAGAGCCTGAAGGTCCAATGATCACCACTACTTCGTTTTCACGAACAGATAGTGATACATCGTCTAGAACAACATGTTCATCAAATTTCTTTTGAATATTTTGAATTTGAATAACTTCTTTTCTTTCTGTATTCATCATGTGATATCACCTTTCGCCTCTTGATGTATCTAAGTATATTTCCCCAAAAAGGAGACGTCTAACCTACGTCATATCAAGTAAAACGCTCTCACGCTTTTGAAATATAAGAATATTCAGAATAAAAAAAATTTCTCCTCTCCCAAATTTATGTTATATTTCATAACACTGAACAACGCTAATATTTATTAATTGCTTTATTTATAATTAAAAGTTATATTGTATGTTATAAAACCTTACATGGAGGTCCTTGCGATGGACATGATCAACTTAAAAACCTTTCATTATTGTGCGACTTACTTGAGTTTTTCCAAAGCAGCCCAGTATTTAAACATCAGCCAACCAGCAGTAACGAATCAAATCAAAAAAATAGAACAGAATCTGGATCACGAATTGTTCATCCGTGCTGGCAGAAAACTGTTCTTGACCGATACAGGCGAGATTTTGTTCGCCTGCTCGACAAATATTTTTGATTTGCTGGATACCGCACTCAACGAAATGGATACTCGTTCAAAAGAAATGCTTCGTTTACGAATCGCAGGAGATTTGAACTATCTTTCTATGCATTTAGCTAATTTTGTCCCTAAATTATATGAGATTTTACCCCATATCCAGATTGAAGTTAGCGCTGTAGAGCATTCAAAAAAGATTTTTGATGGGGTACGCGATTCCAAATATGACATCGGAATTATGAGTGGAAACTACTCTACCTTTGGCATTCGTCAGCGGCTTCTTAGTGAAGACAATGTTTCTTTGGTCACTTCAAAAAAAATAGCCCTTGCTTTAAAAGAGAATCCTACTCTAGATTTTCCCTTACTTGAATACCAATCAAAATCCTCTTACAGCAGTTTTCTGATGGATTTTATGATTCAAAATAAACTAAGTCAGAAAAAACGGATCACTTTCAATAATTTAGAATTAGTTCGAACCGCTCTTTTGAATGATGCTGGAATCGCTATTTTATCTGAAGATGTTTTAAAAAAAGATCTTCTTAACGGTAAGATTCAAGTACTACCCACAAAAAATTTTAAAGAAGTGAAAATCAAAACTCGTTTAATTTTTAGAACAGATAATCCTATGCACAGCCAAATCGAACGTTGCTCCGAATTAATAATGAAAGAAATCAGTCTTGTTTGAAAAAAGAGCCATGTCCCCTCAATCAATGAGTAGACATAGCTCTTTTTTATGCAGCTTCTTCAGAAAACTGACTATTGTACAAATCAGCATAGAAGCCATTTTTTTCCATTAATTCATCATGATTCCCTGTTTCGACAATCGAACCATTGTTCATTACGATAATGTTATCGGCATCACGGATCGTAGAAAGTCTATGGGCAACTACAAAACTTGTCCGATTTTCTAATAAGCGTTGCATCGCTTGTTGAATCAAGATTTCAGTTCTTGTATCCACGCTAGAAGTTGCTTCATCTAAGATAAGAACCTCTGGATTCGCTAGAAATGCTCGGGCAATCGTAATTAATTGACGTTGTCCTTGAGAAATATTGCTGGCTTCTTCATTCAAAATCGTGTCGTAGCCATCTGGTAATTTGCGGACAAATTCATCCACGTGAGCTGCTTTTGCTGCAGCAATCACTTGCTCATGAGTCGCTGATTCATATCCATAATGAATATTCTCATAAATGGAACCAGTGAATAACCAAGTATCTTGAAGTACCATCGAAAGATGACTACGAAGTTCTTCACGAGTTAAATCGCGAGTGTCTTTCCCGTCATAACGGATACTTCCTCCAGAAACATCATAGAAACGTTGCAATAAATTAATTAAGGTTGTCTTCCCTGCACCAGTTGGTCCAACGATTGCAACCATTTCACCTTCTTTGACATCTAAACTAAAATCAGTCATCAATAACTTATCAGGTGAATAACCAAATTGTACGTTTTCAAAACGAACTTTATACTCGTCAGATTCAACCGGCAGACCGCTTGCTTCATTGATCATCTCTTCTTCATCCAACACTTCAAATACCCGTTCAGCAGAAGCAATTGTCGATTGTATCGTATTGATTAAACTAGCAATTTGAGTGATTGGTTGTGAAAATTGGTTGGTATATTGCAAGAAAGCTTGAACATCCCCAAGATTCATATTCCCATTTGCTACCTTAATCCCACCAAGAACTGCCACGAAAACATAACCTAAGTTTTTGACAAAGTTCATTAGCGGCATAATCATCGCTGAAATAAATTGTGCTTTCCAACCTGATTCATAAAGACGTTCATTTTCTACTTCAAAAACTGCTTGATCGGCAGCTTCATGATTAAAGGTTTTAACTACCATATGACCGCCATAAGTTTCTTCTACTTGGTCATTTAGCAATCCCAAACTCTTTTGTTGGGTAGCAAAATGTTTTTGAGATTTTGGTGCAACTAACATAACTACGATTAGACTCAATGGTACCGTTGCTAAAGCGACCAATGTTAATTGACCACTGATTGATAACATCATCCAAAAAACCCCTATAAAAGTCACAATACTAGTAACAAACTGAGTTAAATTTTGTTGTAACGTTCCAGCAATGTTGTCCATATCATTAATCGCACGAGACATGATATCTCCATTTGAATGCGTGTCAAAGTAGGAAATCGGTAAGCGATTCATTTTTTCTTCCAAGTCTCGACGCATTTCATAAACTGTTCGTTGTGACACTCGGGTCATAATGTATTGTTGTAAAAAGTTAAAGGCAGCAGATATTAAATACATACCAATAACAATCAAAATAATGTTAAGGATTTTCTCGAAATCAATCGGAAAAGAGGTAATTTGTTCACCTTCTTGCATTTGTCGAACCCCAGCCATCACACCATTAAAAATTTCTGTAGTGGCACGACCCAATACTTTTGGTGTTTGGATTTGGAAAACAACTGCAGCAATCGCTAAGACAAAGACCAATAGAATCGCGTAAGAACGCGTAGACATATAACGTAACAAACGTTTCATTGTTCCCCAGAAATTATCAGCTTTTTCAGCCTTCATTCCTACGCCATGTCCCGGACCTTGCGGACCACGTTGAGCAGGTTTATTTTTCTCTTCACTCATACCAAATCCTCCTCTCTTAATTGTGAATGAACGATTTCTTGATAAGTTTCGTTCGTAGCTAATAAAGTTTTATGTGTTCCTTTACCCACGACTTCACCTTCATCTAAAACTAAAATCAAGTCGGCATCCATTACTGTACTAACTCGTTGTGCAACAATGACCATAATTCCATCCCTCATTGATTCGCTTAACGCTTTACGTAAGTTTGCATCTGTTTTAAAATCTAGCGCTGAGAAGGAATCATCAAAGACATAAACATCCGCTTCTTTAATCAACGCTCTAGCGATGGCTAGACGTTGACGTTGCCCACCAGAGAAATTGCCTCCACCTTGTTCCACATGGCTATCTAAGCCATCAGATAAACCAGAAACAAACTCCTTAGCTTGCGCAATTTCCAATGCTCGCCAAATCTCTTCATCAGTCGCTTGCGGACGACCGTAATGCATATTTTCACGAATCGTTCCGGAGAATAACACAGCTTTTTGAGGTACAAAACCAATCATTTCTCGTAAGTCATGTTGCGTTACTTTAGAAATATCTTGACCATTTAATAAAATAGTCCCTGATTCTACATCATACAAACGAGGCAATAAATTAACCAAGGTTGTCTTCCCAGAACCAGTTCCTCCGATAATCGCAACGGTTTCTCCAGATTTCACTGAAAAATCAATGTTTTCTAAGGCTAATTTTTCCGCCCCTTCAAAACGGTAGTTGACTTGGTTAAAAGCTAAAGTTGCATTTTTACCAAGCAGTTCAATTTTTTCAGGCTGAGGAACATCTGTAATTTCTTCTGTTTCATCCAAAATTTCATTAATCCGATCAGCAGATGCTTGGGCTCTTGGCACCATAATAAAAATCATGGAAAGCATCATAAAACTAATCAAAATTTGCATTGCATAAGTCATAAAGGCAATTAAATTACCAACTTCTAAAGTCATATTCGCAATGTAATGCCCACCAAACCAAGTGATAGCAATATTAGTACCACTCATAATCAAAGTCATCAACGGCATCATTATCGCCACAATCGTATTTACTTTGACAGCTGTTTGTGTGTAATCTTTGTTGGCAGCATCAAAACGATTTTCTTCATAACCGGCTTTGTTAAAGGCGCGAATAACACGAACACCAGTCAAACCTTCACGAAAGACTAAATTCAATTTGTCTGTTTTTTTCTGCATGCTCTTAAATAATGGAACCGCAAAATACATAATTCCACCAATCGCGATAATAATTATTGGAATAACTACTAGGAAGATACGTGTTAGTTGCGGATCTTTACGATAGGCTAAAAAACTAGCTCCAATTAAAGTAATCGGTGCATTAATCATCATGCGTAAAAACATTTGAGTCACCATTTGAATTTGGTTAACATCGTTAGTTGTACGCGTGATTAATGATGCTGTTCCGTATTTATCAAAAGTTTTCGTTGACGCATTTTCTACTTTTCGGTAAATATCTGTGCGTAGCTCTTTTCCTAATTTTTGAGATTCTCTTGTAGCAAAAAAAGTATTTCCCACAGCTGCTACAATACTTAATAATGAAAATCCAATCATATAGAATCCAGTTTGCCAAATATAATCAATATCCCCTAAGGCAACTCCTTTATCTATAATATTAGAGGTTAATGTTGGTAAATATAAATCCGAAAGTACTTGAACAATCATAAATACTACTGCCATGATTGCAGAAGTGATGGAAATCTTTTTCCATATTTTTATCATTTATCCGGCTCCTTTCCTGCACCATTTTTTAACCAGCTCAATTTGAGTTGGTATTTTTTGATTGCTGTCTCTACATCGTAATTACCATCCAATTTTTGGCAACGATAACCATCGGCAATCGAAGTAAAACCGATATGCATTAACATCTGTAGCAGCAGTTGTAACTCTTCTGTTTGGTGTATTTTCAAATTGCTTACATCAATACTATCCAATAACTCCTTCTGATCCTTTTTAAATTCGACTCTTCTTTTTTCTGGAGAATTTTGATTTTCAATATGAGGAGCAACACGATGAAATCCATGATAGTCCATATTCATAAAAAGATTTTTATAGAACAAAGCATCTTCTCCACTAAAAACAGCAGGAATCAAGTGAGAAAAATAGGCTTCAAATCCCTTAAAAACATCTCCATCATTTTGTTGAATCACTTGGATTAAAAAACGATGGCTGTCCCTTCGAAGTGTTTTAAAGTAGTAATAATACAAATCATCTTTATCTTGAAAATACTGATAAAAACTACCTCTAGGAATCCCTGCTTCTTTGATAACATTCGCAATTGAGGCTTCATTCAAAGATGCACGAGAAAATTCTTTTCTAGCAGCTGACAAGATGCGCTGCTGTTTTTCTTTGGATAAATTAAAAAATGTTTCACTTGGCATATCTTCTATACTCCTTTCAATGAGTGACAGACTGTCATATGACACTGTGTCATTATATCTTAAAATAAAAAAGATGCAAAGAAAAAAGACTGAAAAAAAGTATGAACTCTTTCATCACAAGAATTCATACCTTCCATTTTTAAAAATAACCATTCTCTTCATAAAATTCTTTTGCCAGTCTTTCACCATGCTGATCAAAGAAAATTGTTGCTTGAGAAATATTATCAGAAACTCCCCTTTCCAAAACGCTTTCTCCATTTGAAAAACTGATAAAAACTACCGCAGATTCATTGACCGTTTCCCTATCTCCCCACCAGTAAGGATAAACAACTAAGAATTGGTTCTGTTGATCGTCAATATAAGCGGCAATTCCTCTCATCAAAGCAACTACTGAGAGAATCTGTCCAAAATTTGCATCAATATGCAGATGAAAAAATTGAATGCTCTTGGTTGATACATCGTAATGATACTGAATACCAGCTTCTTTTAATGCCTCTTCTGTCGTAGTATCAATCGTTTTCCTATTTTCCCCACCAGTAATTGAGGATTACTAATCATTCTTTCTTCAGCACTCAACCAAGGAAGCCAGTCATGGTAATTTTCAATTTTTTGACTAGGGCTTTTAAGAAAATTTGTAAGATTGGCTTTACTAATTGACGCTTCAAGATACAAAGAAACAAATTCACTCATCTTAATTCCTCCCTTTTATTAACACCTTTAACTGGGGGTAAAGTCAGCTTTATTCTTAGCTTTTTCTTCTCAAAGCTAAACTACTACTGAATAACCTCCAAAATCATCTGCATGATTTCTTTTTCTGTCTTTGCTTGCGGGATTCTTTTTTCAAATTCAAAATTTAGGAGGTCATTGTCATTCCACCAACGTTTCAAGTCTTCTCGACTAATTTCTTGTGCATTTGGACGTTGACTGTGTCTACGAACCGTTTCTTCAAAAGGCAAATCAAAGTAATAACAGTAAGTTTGATCAAAAATTGCGAGTAATTCTTCAAAGAAATTTTTGTAAACTTCCTTACGAGTAATGCCTTCGATAATGACATATTCACAGGTTTCATTACCATACAAAGCCATTCTTTTCATCAATTCAATAGCTAGATTGTCAGGATAATCTTTGACACGCAACATTTCTCTACGGACAACATCTTGTGAAATCAATAAAGACTGTTTTTCAGAAAGTGCTTGTTTGAGATTTTTAGCCGCCGTTGTTTTCCCACTACCAGAGTTGCCTCTTAAGATGATTAATTTGGTCAATTTTCTCACATCCTTAACAAATAGGAACCCTTTATTGATAGTAAAGCACGTTCTTTTCATGCAGCTTTGGAATAACAAAACATTCTATACACTTCCTAGTTTGTTTTGTGTTAAACTAATGGATGGGAATCATCGAATTCTAGGTAAATATTTGAAGGGGGATTTGTCATCAATGATTACTATGGATGATATTATTCGAGAAGGTCACCCTACGTTACGTAAGGTAGCTGAAGAAGTCTCTTTTCCATTGAGTGAAGAAGATCGTCAATTAGGAAAAGATATGATGGAATTTTTAGAAAATAGTCAAGATCCTGAAAAAGCAGAAGAATTACAATTGCGTGGTGGTGTAGGTTTAGCCGCACCTCAGCTCAACATCGAAAAAAGAATGACCGCAGTCTTAATTCCAAGCTCAGATTCAGAGCGAGAAGAACCAGATTTTAAAGCGGTTCTTTATAATCCTAAAATTGTGAGCCACTCTGTTCAAGAGGCTTGCTTAGGAGAAGGCGAAGGTTGCCTTTCTGTAGATCGTGAAGTACCCGGCTACGTTCCGCGTGCTGCACGAATTACGTTAACTTACTTCAATGAAGAAGGCGAAAAGCAAAAAATTCGTTTAAAAAATTATTCAGCGATTGTTGTTCAGCATGAATTGGATCATTTAAATGGGATAATGTTCTACGACCACATCAACGAAAGTAATCCATTTGCGTTAAAACAAGGTATTTTAGTCATTGAATAAACAAAAAAACAAGGACTTCCATCGTTTGGAAGTCCTTGTTTTTGCTTAATTTCCTTTTGCTAAGCTTTCTTTGTGCTCTGCTTTAATTTTTTCTAGCAACTCTGGTTCTTCAATTAAATCTAAGGCTGTTTTTGCTAAAAGTTCGGCAGCAATTGCAATCGAATTTAACCCTTTTTCACTACGAGCGGCTGCTTTAAATTCAATTGAATGTCCAGCAATATAATCATCAGAAATTGAAACAGTTGGTTGAATAGTTGGAACTACTTGACTAATATTACCCACATCAGAAGATCCTAGACTTGGACGAATCTTTGTGTCAATCTCCTCTGCTGGAACGCCAGCTGCTTCTGCATGGCTAAAGAATACATCATCAAAGCTTGGGGTCAAAATAATATCATCCACTGAATTTTGGAATAAACCAAATTCGTAAGTTGCTCCTGTTGATAATGCCGCTGCTTTCACAATATTTTCAACTTTTTTATAAACATCATTTAAAGTAGAACGATTCGCTGCTCTTAAATAAAAACGTCCGGCAGCATATTCAGGAATAACATTGGCAGCTACCCCACCATCAGTAATAATCCCATGAATATTGACATCTTTCGGTAAATACAAGCGTAAACCATTAATGCCATTAAAAACTTGTAGCAAGGCTTCCAAGGCACTAATTCCTTTTTCAGGAGAGCCAGCCGCATGAGAAGCAACACCATAAAATTTAATATCAACAGGATCATTTGCTAAGCCTTTTGATGTGTAACTATATAAGTGAGCTGGATGGACACACAAGGCTGCATCTACATCATCAAGGAAACCTTCACGAACAAAACTTCCCTTCGCTGAACCATTTTCTCCACCTTCTTCACCAGGTGTACCATAAACACGGATTTCTCCACCGACTTCATCGATTACTTGCTTTAAAGCACTTCCTGCTAAAACAGCATAAGTACCAAATAGGTTGTGTCCACAAGCATGACCGATTCCTGGTAAAGCATCATACTCCGCTAAAAATGCAATGGTTGGACCAGCTTTTTCTGCTTTATAGCGTGCATCAAAACCCGTGTGGTGACCAGCGACATCTTTAACTACTTCGAATCCTTCTTTTTTCAACTGATTAATTAAGGCATCGGATGAATACACTTCATAGTTACTAACTTCTGGATGATCGTGAATATCTAAGGCGATTTCTTTGTATTGTGTTAATCTTTCTTGAACAAATGACTTGATCGTTGCGTATTTTTCTTCTCTTGCCATAATTATTTTTCTCTCCTTTATTTTCTCAACAATAACGTATTATTTCGTACCAAAAGTTTCCCAAGCTGGAATACTTGAACCTTTTGATGTTTCTTCAATAACTTTCGCTGTTTCATCTGTTTGGTAAGCTGCAACAATTTTTTTGTAGACTTCATTTTCTGCATCTTCTGAACGGGCAGCGATAATATTTACATATGGACGAGAAGTATCATCTACTGGTTCTAAATAAATGGCATCCTCAGTAGGAATAAAGCCAGCATCTACAGCCATCCCACTGTTAATAACTGAAATATCGACATCTTGTAAGGCACGTGCTGTTTGAGAAGCTTCCAATTCTTCAATCACTAAGTTTTTAGGATTTGAAGTGATATCTGAAACAGTCGGTGCTTGCGATTTCGCTTCATTTACTGTGATTAAACCAGCCGTTTGTAATAATAACAAGGCACGTCCACCATTTGTTACATCATTAGGAATTGCTACAATTCCGCCATCTTCTAACTCATCCACAGAAGTCAACTTGTCAGAATAAATTCCTAACGGAGCATTGACTGTGTTTCCAATTGATACTAAGTCTGTATCATGCTCAGCATTAAAATTATCCAAGAAATATTGATGTTGGAAAGAATTTATATCAATGTCTCCATTTGCTAAAGCGGTGTTTGGTTGACTATATTCAGTAAATTTCACGTATTCAAGATTAATTCCTTCATCTTTCAAGCGCTCTTGCACACTATCCCAAACATCAGTGTCTGCACCAATCACACCTAGTTTTACTGTTACTTCTTCTTCGGATGAGCCACTTCCGCTAGTACTTGTTCCTCCGTTGCCGCATCCTGCTGCAAATGCCAATACTGCTAAACCTGCTGTTGCTAATTTTATCCATTTTTTCATTGTAATTTCCCCCATTTTTTATTATTTTAATGACTAATTTTTTTAACGATCCAATTACTGATTGACTGACTAATGAAGACTAAAATTAAAATAATAATCATCGCTACCCAAGTTACATCTGTTTGGAATCGATTGTACCCTCTTGTTACGGCTAAACTTCCTAATCCACCTGCACCTACAGCACCCGCCATCGCTGTCAGACCAATGACATTGATAATCGTTAGGGCAGATACTCGGACAATTCCTGGTAATCCTTCTAATAAATAGACTCTGAAAATAATTCCAAATGGACTAGTTCCCATGGCTTCCGCTGCTTCAATTACCCCTGGATCAACTTCCAGTAAAGCAATCTCAATTTGTCTGGCAAAGAAAGGAATCACTCCTACTGTCAAAGGAACAATCGCAGCAGTTGGTCCAATAGATGTTCCCACGATTGCTCGTGTCATCACAACTAATAGAGAAATCAAAATAATGAACGGAATCGAGCGGAAAATATTAACGACTTTGTCCAAAAAGCCAAAGATTAGTTTATTTTCTAAAATCCCTCTCTCCCGGGTAACTAACAAAACAACTCCAAAAAATACGCCTAACACACCACCAATTAAAGAAGTGAAAAATGTCATATATAAGGTATCAATGGTTGCTTCAATAAACTCATTTGGTATTTCAATAACATTTGGTAAAAAACGTTCTAATATAGCCTGCATCCTAATATTCTCCTTTCACTGTATCTTGATTTTCTTCAGCTTTTTTCAATATATTTACGTAAACTCCTTGCGCAATCAAGTAGTCAAAAGCTTCATAACGTTTTTCTAACTCACCTGCAAGAGTAACTACTAAACTACCTAGTGGAACCTCTTGAATGATTTCGACATTTCCATATAGAATATTTGTCGTAATTTGATACTCTCGATAAAGTTGAGCAATCAATGGTTCACTGGTTGAATCCCCTACATAGGAAAGTTCTACCAACCACTCGTTAGTCTCTAAATGAGAGAAGCTTTCGCTACTTAAAATGGTGTCTAAGGCTTGGTCAATATGAGTCGCTGTCCGAATGAAATCTCTGGTTAATGGTTCTTCTGGAGAGCTAAAGATTTGAACACTGTCACCTTGCTCAATAATTTCTCCATCCTCCATCACAGCTACCTTATTACAGATTTCTTTTACTACTTGCATTTCATGGGTGATTAAAACGATTGTCAAACCTAATTTTTTGTTCAAATCACGAAGTAAAGCTAAAATTTGTAAAGTTGTTTTTGGATCTAGCGCACTGGTCGCTTCATCACAAAGTAAAATTTCAGGATCATTTGCTAAAGCACGGGCAATCGCTACCCGTTGTTTTTGACCTCCAGAGAGTTGGCTCGGATAAGCATCAATTTTATCCGATAAACCAACTAACTCTAGTAAATCCGTTACTTTTTGACGAACCTCCTGTTTTGATTTTCCTTGATATTTCAAAGGGAAAGCAATGTTCTCAAAAATTGAACGACTTTTCATTAAATTAAAGTGCTGGAAAATCATCCCAATTGATTTTCTTTTAGCTCTTAGTTCTTTGGGACTCAATTCTGTATATTCCACACCATTTATTTGGACAGAACCTTGTGTGGGTGGTTGTAGTAAATTAATTACCCGAACCAGAGTACTTTTCCCTGCTCCTGAATAACCTACAATTCCATAAACATCTCCTGGCTCTACCAGCAAGTTAACGTTTTTTACCGCGAATACATCTCGATTTCCTTGATTAAATGTTACGGAAATATCTTTTAATTCAATCATTTTTTGTTTCCTCCTATTTTTTCACTTTCTTGAAAGATCGCTTCTACAAAAAAAAGCATCCTCAAGAAAACAAAGCTTCGCTTGTTTTCTTGAGGACGCCTTTTTGCGTGGTACCACCTCAGTTTGAGCTGACAGACAGCTCCTCTACGAGTACAAAATACTCTGGCAATATAACGGTTGCTCCCGTCATTTCCTAACATTTGCTCAGAAATGAATACTCAATAGCCATTTTCAAAAAGTGTTTACTTGCTTCTTTTCAGCTACCGAAGCTCTCTGTTAAAGTATCTGCTTTTTTACTTCCCATTTCAACGTATTATTGTATAAAAAAAGTCCTTTTACTAGTCTAACTAGTAAAAGGACGATTGTATCGTGTTACCACCTTTGTTCGGAAGTTTCCTTCCCTCAGCCCAACATTTCTCTTATCAGAAAGATTGGTGTTCCTTTTAACGGTAGAACGCTCCGAGAATGCCTACATATCGACATCCTTTCCTCCAAGGCCATTTTTCAACTTATCTGAACTTAACTCTTCTCACCAACCAGAGTCTCTCTTAAAAGCATCCAAGTTTACTTTCCTTATCTTCGGAAGTTTTATATGTGTTATTGTGATTAATTTACAGTAACTAACAACAAAAGTCAACAGCATTGTTCTAAATTTTTTGATTATTTTCCCATTACAGTTATCTGTCTCATCTCTTCGCTATACGATACAACGAAATCTGCTTTTGTCTATACTGAAACCAACTTGAGCTTATCCTCTTCAAGTCTGCCCGCCTTTTATTGAAGGGAGACGATCTTTGATTTAACACTTTTTACGCAAATGTTTCACTTTTTTTTTAAACATTTTCAAAAATGATTGATACTTAGATATAATCAAGAATCGTTGGTTTTAGCTAAGTGGTGAGTAGTTCACCTCTCTCTAAAACGCTCTGTATAAAGCCAAAGTTTTGCTCGAGAACCTACATAAAAAAGAATCATGCTGACCAATAATATAAAAGAAGTATTTCCACTCCAGTTTGTTTTATAAGAATGAATACCTAGAGAAAATGGCCCAAATACTCTAGCGTTCATAAAATAATCAAGTAAAAGATAGGAGGCAATTATAATAATACACTGCACAGAATTTTTTAATATCATATTCAAGCATAAAATTAAACTATTCAAAAAAATAATGTTAGGAACAAAAGACAATGCTAAGGAAATAACTTTCGACATACTTCCCGTATCTATATAAAAAAGATAGGCTCCTACAAATATAAATAAAGAGGACCAAATTGTATAAAAACAGGATAAATAAATTATTGTTGGAAAGGATTTTCGATTGCTTAAAAAAAACAGCGTATTTATAATCCCACTTTGATTGTACGGCATAAGCGCAATCACAAAACTTAATGAGAACAGGAATGGGGCAATATAATCATAAAAATACGAGTTTCCAATGTCGTTGCCATCAAAACTTAAATATCCAATAGGAGCCTTATTAATCACTCCATAAGAAATGACAATTAATCCAGCAAGTAACAGAGTATACTTATTCCATTTCTGAATTCCAATTAGTTCAACTTTTCTGATAGTAAACATAGGCGTTCTCCAAAGTAACATCATGATTCTGATGGCTCTTATCTAAAACCTTTCCTGCTTTAGGAATATACTTTATACTAACTTCTTCATTATTTATACGTTTTTTTTCGACTATCTGTTCAGGATTAATTCTATCTATTTCATTAATTGGCAAAGTGATCGAATAAATATGAGCTTTTGATTGATTGATGAACAAATTTATATCTCCTTGGAAAGATATGCGATTGTTTTTTAATAACAACAGATTAGCATTAAATATTTCAACATCTTCAATAATATGCGTTGAAATCAATGTAGTTGTGGATTCGGATAACTTCATCAAAAGGCCTCTAAAATACTCTCGTTGTTCCGGATCTAATCCCACAGTAGGTTCATCCAAAATAACAAATTTCGGATCGCCAATATATGCCTGAGCAATCCCTAAACGTTGTCTGAAACCTCCTGAATATTTTCCTATTTTTTTATTTATAACAGATTCTAGACTCAATACTTGAATAATTGTATCCAAATATTCTTTTTCCTGTTCCTTTGGATAATTTTTCATTCGATAAACATATTTCAAAAAATCTTTTCCTGTTAAAGTATGAAACATATCAAAATTTTGAGATAAGAATCCTACTTGTCCAATTGGGTAATTCTCAAAGTTAATTTGTTTATTATTAAACAGAATCTTTCCATCAAAGTTTTTGTCTAAACCAGCCAGTATATTAATTAGTGTAGTTTTTCCTGCGCCATTAGGTCCTAATAATGCATTGATTCCTTTATGACAAGTGAAAGAAACACTATCTAAAACTTTTTTCCTGCCATATGATTTACTTAACTGATCAACTTGGACTAAAAAATCCATCTAGATACCTCCTTTTAAATTTTAGAAAATAATTAATGTCTCATTTTCTATATAGTAATAGGTATTTTCCAAATAAATTGCCGCAATTATTACTTTTTCAAATGAATGCTCTTCATCCTTCAATTCATCCACAATATTGAAAATATTTTCTTTCATAAATGAGGTAGCAAGGGTCGGGACAACAAACTCTATTCCTTCCCTTTCAAACGTGCTATAAGCTCCTGCAAAGATACTAATTCCATCTTTAAAATTGCTACTAGTATCTATTGTAGTATATACAGGAAAACTACTATCAAATTCCATTTCGACCGTAGGATTGGTATTCGTTTCAATAATAGGATACCAAGCAATATTATAGGCTGGAAAATTGATATTATCCCCAGATGAGTATACAATCGGAAATCCCAAAGAATCAATTTTATAAGGAGATCCTTGATAGCTAATAGTCAGAATGAAACTATTTTCTGGAATAATTGATAGATCAATTATATAACTATCCTTAATATTATTGAATGGTATGGTCTTCTCATTCACTTTTATAGTTGAAATTGTAAAGGATTCATCTAAAAAAAACTCTAACTCTTTTGAATGAGATTTGTTCATCTCAATAGATACACTATTTTCAAACCTATTCCCTATTTTCCCTGTCATTTTATACGTTTCAATTTCGATGTCTTGTGAGACGATTGGACTTGTTCTCTCTTGTACTGAGCTAAATTTTCCTAAAGACAAGTGATAAATAATCCCTCCCGAAAGTAAAAGAACGTTTATAATTAATAAGCTATATTTAAGAAATGATTTTTTTCTTTGAACAATGACTATAGCTAGTTGATAAATTAAAAACAAGAATAATAAGATTAACACATGCTTAAAGAAATAGGTCTCATTCCATATTAGTCCAGAAATAAAGTTATTAGAAATTATTGTCGTTGGGTCAAATATATTTAGAATGTAGTGAATTGGAGATACAGGAAACTCAAATGCAAAAGAAATGAACAGTCCGTATGTTAAATAAGATAGAACATATACCATTAAATTAGGAAGAACAGAGGCGTAGAGTAATCCAATTAAAATGGATAACATATTAGTTTCAGTGAATATTAATACAAAATTTAAAATCCCTCTAAGATTGTAAATAAACGGGACTGATTTATCCACCCAAACAACTAAGATACAGAAAAAAATAATTCCTATCATTATATTGAGTGTTGCGAAAGACACTAGTACATTTTTCAATTTTAATACACGATTTCTCTCTAAAAATTGGATTTCTTCGTAAGAATGTCTATACGCATGTATCGGGTAACTAATAAATAAAACATTCATTGCTATAAACCCGTACAAACCGGACTGACTTATTTGAAATGCTGAATGAATAGGCATTGTTAATAAGCGACCAAAGATAAATAGAGTAAATGAGAATCCCATCCAAAAAAACAAACTTTTTACCAGTAGTTTCATATAAAATGATTGTTTCAATTAACAGACATCCTTTCAATTAGTAATAATTCGAGCTCGGAATACATCCGAGCTTGCATATTAATTATTTGTTGTTTACAGAATATTCGACACATTTCTAATCAGTAAATTTAACTGTTGCAGAAGAAGTATTTGTCCCTTTCCATCTAATATAGTAACTCTGGTTTGCTCCACTAGATGTTGTTCCCACTGAAGTAAAAGATTTAGATTTCTCTCCTTGACCATTAGTAACACCCGACAAAGTAGCCACAGATACATCGGGAGCCCAAGCATTAATTTTAAAAGCATAGGCAGAACCATTTGAATAACTGGCTTTAGCTTTTAAATATCTAGTACCGCTACCAAGCTTTACGTAACTAGTTGTCTGATCAACACCACCAACAGTTCGCTCTAAATAAGTTGTAGCACTAACCGATAGTGTTGGTAAAAAAACAAATCCCAAAGATAAAATAGCAAAACATCGTTTAAAGTTGATTTTTTTCCTCCTAAATATAAGCATTTCTAACATATCTCTGCAATACAACAAATAATTGAAGAAATAGTAACACAGAAAATGAAAAAGAAACCATTTTTATCCTAAACGTTGAATATTTTGTCCTGAACGCTAGAAAATTTCAGAATAAAACAATAATTTCCCTTATGTTCTAATCATCCACCTGAATAATTCACGAAAAACAGGTTTCTCTCGAGAAACCTGTTTTTCGTGAATTATTCGTACGCCAATCGACTGTTTTCAGCTCAGATAAATTAATGAAGAATAAATTTAAGCTGAATCGCTTCAGATGCTAGCATCGGCTTTTTCATTCCCTTGGTACAAAATACCTTCTTTAGTTAAAGACTCCTTGATATTTTCCAATACACTATCTTCTGTATAGCTGATTGTGTGTAAATGAATGCCATTTGTCAGCTGGGATAATAAGGAGGCCTGACTTCCTTCATAAGTAAGCATAAAGGCCTCCACATCTTCTTGTGTACTTATATGCAGTCCACCTACCAGTTCACCATAAATATCATGTTCCACAATCACATCGATAATCTCGCCACCTAAAGAGACAATCGTTTCTAATTCTTGTCTCGTTTGATCTGCTCGATGTTGCACCGCAATTTTACTGATTTTTTTTCCTGAAGTATCTTCTTTCTTATACCCTCTAGCAGTTGCGATGATTTCTTCTCCGCTCGCTCTTAGTAGCGCAATGTCGCCTACAATCACTTGACGACTCACCCCAAATTGTTTTGCAAAGCGACTAGCGCTAATGGGCTTTGTTGTTTCAGCTAATTGACTTAAAATTTCCTGTCGACGTGCAGCTCCCTCCATAACTACTCCTCCATTTGTTGATTTTGATAATTTCTAGAATGTTTCATCACATCTTTAAATGTTTCAACAATCGTTTCTGTATAAGCTTGATTACTAACTGTCTGGCGAATATTGTCCAGCACTCGTTCTTCACGGCTTGTATCTAAGACTTCTGTTTGTGAGGCTTTTTTGATATTGGCAATTTCTGCTACCGCATCCATTCGTTCTTCTAATAAAATCGCTAATTTTCGATCCAAGTCGTCAATTTGTTTGCGTTGAACCGTCAATGGATCTTCCGTCATTTTCAAATCGATTTCTTTAATCACTCTAGCTGGATTTCCGGCAATCACTACATTATCTGGAAATGATTTCGTCACAACACTACCTGCTCCGACAACAACATTATTTCCTAAAGTTACACCAGGAATAATCACTGAACCGCCGCCTAGCCAGACGTTGTCCCCAATTGATACGGGTGCTCCATTTTCTAACCCACTATTTCTTTTCACTGGATGCAAGGGATGGGATGCTGTATAAATTTGAACACTTGGTGCCAGCATACAATTATCTCCAAAGGTAATTGGGCAAACATCTAATAATACACAATCATAATTCGCATAGAAATTTTTCCCTACTGAAATATTATACCCATAATCAAAACGAAGATTTGGTTCTACATAAGGTCTATTCCCAGAATAACCAAATGTTTCTTCTAAAATTTGACTACGTATTTCCGTATCAGCCATTTCATTAATTAAACGCATTTGCTCTCTCGCATATTTACGATCGGCAATCAATTCTGGATCTGCAGAAAAATATAATTCTCCAGCAATCATTTTTTCTTTTTCGCTACGAATACTCATATAACATTCTCCTCTTAGTGCTTGTTTTAAGTTTAATTTTCAAAATGCTAGTAATTAAGACTAGCAAATACTGTTTGGGCATCTTCTTTTAGAAAAGAAAAAGGATACGGCAAATAAATATTTTCTTGGTTAATCACTAAAATTTCTGCGGAAGAATTTTTGTAGTGAATCAAATCGCAAAATGGATGCACTTGAAAACTCGTTCCCACGATAATAATTAACTCCGCTCGTTGAACAGCCTCAATCGCTTGCTCCACACAAATTTGAGAGATTCCTTCGCCGTATAAAACAATCCCTGGTCGTATTTGTCCCAAACATTTCTGATGTTGGTCACTTTGCATGTAGTCTTGCCATGAAATTTTTTCGCCACAGTTTCTACAATAACAATCATATAATGAACCATGAAAATGTACACAGTTTTTGCTTCCAGCTTGTTCATGTAAACCATCAATATTTTGCGTGACCACATGAATATTCTTTTCCTTCGCTAACTTCGCAATTCCCTTGTGAATAATATTTGCTTGAGCCTCAGGATGATATAACTGTTGGACAAACGTATAAAATTTCTGTGGTTCATTTTCCAAACAGTCACTACTCAATAAATATTCCGGTGTTTCCATTCCTTGATAGACACCTTGCAAAGATCGATAATCAGGAATACCCGATGGTGTAGAGATACCTGCACCAGTTAGAAAGGTAATCCTAGAGGTTTGCTTGATTTTGTCTACTGCCGCTTTTCGTGAACAAGTTTGCATTACCTCACCTCATTAATACTTCTAATACCTCCTATTATACGTGGTAAAGCATCGTTTGTGGGAACAAAATCTATTTCTCCCTTTCTTTGTTTCATAACAGTAAAAAAATTTAAAGCATCTCTCTATGTCATCGCTAAATTAGGCAGTATACATGTCAAAAAGTTTAAATTATCTAGAAAAACCAGTCTCCTACAGCGAGGGATTTTCTGGACAGATGAGTTGAATATGTTTAATTTTCTTATTTGGTTATGAGTAATAAGAATGAATATACATTTTTTCACAAATTAAGGAGTTTTTTGCGATTTTTTCATGACACCTCTTCAGAAACGTGGTAAAATAGTTTTTGATTGAACAAAGTGAGGTGAAAATTACATGTTAGCATCTATTATTTATTGGGCTATTATTTTGGTTTGTATCGCATGGACTGCGCTAAGCGTATGGTTCACTATCTTCTACTTATCTCGTAAAGAAAACGGCAATCTTTGGGCATTTTCACTATTTAACGTGATTGCAGCAATCGTTCTTGCTATTTCTTTATTTGTTTTCCGTACTTGGAAATTTGGTGTGACACAATACTCAAGCTTAATTTACGTGATATTAGCTGTTATGTTAGTTTTATCTGTAGCTCAAGCAATTCTTGGTCGTGAACCAAAAACAAAAGCTGCTTAATCATCAAATTATCGGTTGACAAATATGCACGATTCTTCTAAAATCGTAAAGAATAAAAATTTAAATACGAAATACCTTCACCAGGTAGAGGTCGCGAGGTTCATTAACACTGTGGAGTGAAGTAACACGCCGAAACAGAACTAGGGAACATCGCCGAAACCATCCTTTTTTACTTAAAAGAAATGGTTGGGTCACAAGTGAAAAATTTGTGAACTGTCTTAGCAATTGCTAAGGTGCGCTATGTTTTGTGAGAAGTTTGTTGACGATGTCTACAGCCGTTTTCCAATCATGGAGTACGGCTGTTTTTTTGTTTGTATTCGTATGAAATAGAAAGAGGGAAATAAAAATGAGAAAAAAATCGATTGTATTTTTGTTGGTAGCTCTATTTGCTTCATTGTTTACAGCAGCAACGCCAACTTTTGCAGACGAGGAGGACAATGGTGTCTTTCGCGTAGGAATGGAGACGGCTTATGCGCCATTTAACTGGACGCAAACAACGGATGCCAATGGCGCTGTTCCAATAACAGGTAACAATGCTTATGCTGGTGGTTACGATGTGGAGATTGCTAAACGAATCGCAGAAGGATTAGGCAAAGAATTAGAAATCATCCCAATTCAATGGGAAGGACTGGTTCCTGCTCTTCAATCTAATACGATTGATGCCATTATCGCAGGGATGTCTCCAACTGAAGAACGTAGAAAAGAAATTGATTTCACTGATTCTTACTATGAATCACATTTGGTCGTAGTTGTTCAAAAAGAGAGCGACTATGCAGATGCAAAAAGCTTAGAAGATTTAGAAGGAGCAAGAATTACTGCTCAATTAAATACTTTCCATTACACAGTTATTGATCAAATCCCTGGTGTCGATCGCCAGCAAGCACAACAAAATTTTTCTGCTATGCGTGTAGCTTTAGGCTCTGGTGTAATTGATGGTTACGTAAGTGAACGCCCTGAAGGGGTGACTGCTACGAATGTAAATAAAAATCTAGCAATGGTTGAATTTGATGAAGCGGACGGTTTCCAAACTGAACCTGAAGATGTTCAAGTTGCTGTTGGGTTACGTAAAAACGATGCGATGCTGGAACAAATCAATGCTATTTTAGCTGAGATTCCACAAGAAGAACGCAATGACATTATGGATGCTGCGGTTGCTAATCAACCCTCTTCCTCAGATGAAGAAGAAACAACTTTCTTCCAACGTTTGCAACAAATCGTTAAACAATATGGTAATTTATTCTTACGCGGTGCTGGAATTACCGTCTTTATTGCCATTTTCTCAACAATTGCTGGTACCTTAATCGGTTTGTTAGTCGGTGTATTTCGTAGTTTACCAAACTCAGAAAATCCACTAGCTCGTTTCTTGCAAAAATTAGTGAATATCTTATTAACTGTCTATATTGAAGTTTTCCGTGGTACACCGATGATGGTACAAGCAATGGTTATCTTCTATGGATTAGCTCAAGCTTTCCAATTTGATTTAAACCGAACTGTAGCAGCCTTATTAATTGTTTCGGTTAATACCGGTGCCTATATGGCTGAAATTGTACGAGGTGGTATTTTCGCTGTTGATAAAGGGCAATTCGAAGCAGCTCAAGCAATGGGGATGACTCACGCTCAAACAATGACTAAAGTTGTCTTACCTCAAGTCATTCGTAATATTTTACCAGCCATCGGAAATGAAACTGTGATTAACATTAAAGATACTGCTGTATTGAGCGTTATCAGTGTAGGAGACTTATTCTTCCAAGGAACAGCTGCCTCAGGTACAACGCTATTGTTCTTTGAAACATTTACGATTATCGGTATCATCTATCTAGTCTTGACAATCACTGCCACTCGTCTATTACGCTTAATGGAAAAAAGAATCGATGGGCCATCCGCTTATGTACAAGCTGATGAATCATTAGAAAAACAAGCCAAGGGGTGAACGTAAATGTCAGCAATTATTGAAATCAATCATTTGAAAAAAAGCTTCGGTAATAATGAAGTCTTAAAAGATATCAACGCAACTGTCAATAAAGGAGAAGTTCTGACAATCATTGGTTCTTCTGGTTCAGGAAAATCAACTTTATTACGCTGCATTAATTTATTAGAAAAACCAACAAGTGGTGAAATTCGTTACGAGGGAACCAATGTCTTAGAAAAAGGCTATAGTTTAACCAAATATCGCACACACTTGGGAATGGTGTTTCAATCCTTTAATTTATTTAACAACATGAACGTCTTAGAAAATTGCCTTTCTGGACAATTGACCGTTCTTAAACGTAACCGCCAAGAAGCCAAAGAAATTGCTTTGGAAAACTTAAAAAAAGTTGGAATGGAACGTTATGTCAATGCCAAACCTTCTCAACTTTCTGGTGGACAAAAGCAACGGGTAGCTATCGCTCGTGCCTTGTCAATGAATCCTGATGTTATGCTTTTTGATGAACCAACTTCTGCACTAGATCCAGAAATGGTCGGCGAAGTTTTAGCCGTAATGAAATCTTTAGCTGAAAACGGCATGACTATGGTTGTTGTAACACATGAAATGGGCTTTGCTAAAGAAGTCTCTGATCGTGTCATCTTTATGGATCAAGGTGTCATCGCTGAAGAAGGAACACCAGAAGATATCTTTGTTCATCCAAAAGAAGTCCGCACCAAAGCATTTCTTCATCGAGTATTAAACGACTAAATTTTTAATAACGCAAAAGGGAGAAGAAGGACTTCGGTTCTTCTTTTTTTATACAAATAATTCCATTGCTATCCTCGCGATAATTTGTTATTTTTATTACAGTCATTTATTAGAAAGTGAGTTTATTATGGAAAAAAAATTACAATTTAAAGATTATCTAACCATTGGCTCGATGTTATTTGGTTTATTTTTTGGTGCAGGAAATTTAATTTTCCCTGTACATATGGGACAAGAAGCTGGCTCAGCAGTGTTGCTTGCCAATCTAGGCTTTTTAGTTACCGGTATCGGTCTACCCTTTTTAGGTGTTATCGCTATTGGAAGTTCTCAAAGCAATGGATTGTTTGATTTAGCTTCTAAAGTCAACAAACGATATGCTTTTATTTTTACTATTTTATTGTATTTAGTGATTGGTCCTTTTTTTGCGCTACCACGTTTGGCCACTACTTCTTTTGAGATTGGTCTGTCGCCTTTTATTCCAAAAGAATTTACAACATTGGGTCTAGCCATTTTTAGTGTTGCTTTTTTTGTTGTTGCTTGGTTATTTTCCAGAAAACCATCTAAGCTATTAGATTATGTAGGAAAATTTTTAAATCCTTTATTTTTAGTCCTGCTTGGTATTTTATTAGTTTTGGCATTTACTCGCCCCATGGGGTCTGTCGCTACTGCTCCTGTACAAACAGCTTATGAAAACACACCGTTTATCACTGGTTTTATCGAAGGGTATAATACTCTAGATGCCTTGGCTTCATTAGCCTTTGGAATTATTATTGTTACAACCATTCGACAACGTGGAGTAACAAAACCTAGCACTGTCGCCTTAGATACGATTAAATCTGGTGCCGTGAGTATTTTGTTGATGGGCTTAATCTACAGTCTGTTAGCTTATATGGGAACGATGAGTCTGGGAACTTTTCCTTTGAGTGACAATGGCGGCATCGCCTTGGCACAAATTGCAAATCATTACTTAGGAACTTTTGGCAGTCTCATCCTTGCTTTAATTGTGATTGTCGCTTGTTTAAAAACTGGTATCGGCTTGATTTCTGCCTTTTCTGAAACCTTTATCGAACTTTTCCCTAAACAAAATTATCTCTTTTTTGCAACGGGTGTAAGCATTATGGCTTGTCTATTTGCCAATATTGGACTAACCAAAATCATTGAATTTTCGATTCCCGTTTTGATGTTTTTGTACCCATTAGCAATGACTTTAATTTTATTAGCTATTCTTGGACCCTTGTTTTCACATAGTTCTCGTGTCTATCAAATGACCACCTACTTCACTCTGATTGCTTCAGTCGTGGATGGATTAAATGCCAGTCCAGCTTTTATTTCAACTTCCACAGTAGCAAAAACAATTATTTCATTTGGAGAAAACTATTTACCACTCTTTTCAATTGGTATGGGTTGGGTACTCCCTGCTAGTATTGGTTTTGTGATTGGATTATTGTGGCATTTTATAAAACGTCGTTAAAAAACCTCCAGAAGCTTTCTGACAGACAATGTTGGAATTCTTCGGGTGGTTTTTCTTTTTTGTGAAGTTGAATAAGTTCTGCGTTTGATTTTCCTTTTTTTCAAACAGTGGATCTTTCCCGCGTTTGATTTTTCACTTTTTTCGAACAGTGGATCTTTCCACCGTTTGATTTTTCACTTTTTTCGAACGGTGGACCTTTCCCGCGTTTGATTTTTCCCTTTTTTCGAACAGTGGATCATTCCACCGTTTGATTTTTCCCTTTTTTCGAACAGTGGATCATTCCACCGTTTGATTTCCCCTCTTTTTCGAACGGTGGACCTTTCCCGCGTTTGATTTTTCCCTTTTTTCGAACAGTGGATCATTCCACCGTTTGATTTCCCCTCTTTTTCGAACGGTGGATTACAATTCTATTTTTTTCTTAAGAAAAGGTTGTGACATTCACTTTTTGCTATCAATTAAAAAAATCATCGAATAATTTAATTACCACAATTGCTTTTGTTTGACACAAATGAAAATCAGTCTTACAATTTAATCACAACGACTACATACGTAAACATAAAAGGAGGAATTTACAAATGAATCATGACAACCACAAAAATGATACCAATCAATCACACATGAATCACCAGCATTCAGATGAACACACGCATCACCATGAGGATCATATGAATCATAACCATCATGAAATGCATGATATGGATCATTCCATGCATACAGGCAATAAACAGAGTCATGAAGGACACATGAATCATGATCACCACGAAATGGGTGGGATGGATCACTCTATGCATATGGGTAACTTTAAACAAAAATTTTGGCTTTCGTTAATTTTGGCAATTCCGATTATCGTTCTTTCGCCAATGATGGGGATGGAACTGCCTTTTCAATTTACTTTCCCTGGTTCTGACTGGGTCGTTTTAGTTTTAGCAACTATTTTATTTTTCTATGGTGGACAACCATTCTTAAGTGGCGCAAAAATGGAATTACAACAAAAAAATCCTGCTATGATGACTTTGATTTCTATGGGGATTAGTGTTTCCTATATTTATAGTATTTATTCATTTATTGCTAATAATTTTTTACATCAACACGTAATGGATTTCTTTTGGGAATTAGCAACGTTGATTGTTATTATGTTGCTAGGACATTGGATTGAGATGAATGCTGTATCAAATGCGAGTGATGCTTTAAAAAAATTGGCAGAACTACTCCCTGATGAAGTCACTCGATTATTAGCAAATGGAAAAGAAGAAAAAGTCTCTCTACAAGAAGTCCAAAGCGGAGATCATTTGGTAGTCAGAGCTGGCGATAAAATGCCAACTGATGGCAAAATTATTCAAGGAGAATCGATTGTCGATGAAGCTGCTGTTACAGGAGAATCTCGTGGAGTTGCCAAAAGTAAAGGTGATTCGGTAATTGGCGGATCGGTCAATGGGGATGGAACCATTCAAATCGAAGTTACAGCAACTGGCGAAAGTGGCTACTTAGCCAAAGTAATGGACATGGTGCGAAAAGCACAGGCTGAAAAATCAAACTTAGAAGCCCTTTCTGATAAAGTCGCTAAATGGTTGTTTTATATCGCTTTAGTTACAGGATTAACTGCCTTTGTCTTATGGCTATTTTTTGATGATCTACCAGTCGCCCTTGAACGAATGGTTACCGTATTTATTATCGCTTGTCCTCATGCACTTGGCTTAGCCATTCCTTTAGTTGTTGCTCGCTCCACGTCAATCGCAGCTAGTAACGGTTTACTATTAAAAAATCGCAATGCCCTAGAAAATTCGCATGACATTGATATGGTGTTATTAGACAAAACTGGAACTTTGACTCAAGGAACTTTTTCAGTCACTGGTGTGGAAAGCATTAGCTCAGCTTATACCAAAGAAGAATCCTTAAAATACATCGGTGCATTGGAAGCTTCCGCAAACCATCCAATTGCAACCGGAATTATGAAATATTTAGCATCGGAAAATGTGGAGCATTACACCGCTCAAGATCAAAAAAATATTTCCGGTGTGGGACTTTCTGGTACTGTCGAAGGAAAAACAGTAAAAATTGTGAATCAAAAAGAATTGCAACGTCAAGAAATTAGTGTAGATACGACCCTTACTCAACAGTATCAAGAACAAGGAAATACGATTAGTTACTTAATGATTGAGAATGAATTAGTCGCTTTAATTGCTTTAGGTGACAAAATTAAACCTGAAGCTAAAAACTTTATCACCCAATTAAAAGAACGTGGCATCGAACCAGTCATGTTGACAGGAGATAACGAAGATGCTGCCAAAAACGTTGCCAATTATTTAGGTATTACTAATTATCGTGCTGGTTTACTTCCTGACGGTAAAGAAAAAATTGTCGGTGATTGGACTAAAGAAGGTAAGCGAATTATGATGGTTGGTGATGGAATTAATGACGCGCCTAGTTTGGCTAGAGCAACGATTGGTGTAGCCATTGGTGCCGGAACAGATGTGGCGATTGATTCTGCTGATGTGGTTTTAACGAACAGTAATCCAGAAGATATCCTACACTTCCTAGATTTGGCCAAAGAAACACGGAAAAAAATGATTCAAAATATTTGGTGGGGAGCCGGCTATAATATCGTTGCTATTCCATTAGCTGCTGGTGTGTTAGCACCAATCGGTATTCTATTAAGCCCTGCAGTCGGTGCCATCTTAATGTCATTGAGTACCGTGATTGTTGCCTTAAATGCGATGACTTTGAAAATCAAAAAATAAATCGTACTACAAAAAAACTAATGGCATTCATGACTACAAATGAATGCCATTAGTTTTTTAATTTTTTTTGAACCCACGAACAAAATCTTTCACAGTTTGAATATCTTTTTTAGTAAGAAGTGGAGAAACTGTAATAGTTGAATCGTTAGACGTTTCTGTCGAGAGAATTAAATCCGCCTTTTCTGCTTCATTCGTAAAAAATACATTTGCTTCCTTTTTCAATCTGTACTGAAGAATTTTCCCTATTTGACAAACATTCATCGTCGGCAAATTACTCTTCCAATAGATAGTAATAGTAGGTAATAACTCTTGTAAGGGTGTGTATTGGAAACTCCACGTCATTAGAATTTCTCTTATTTCTTCAGTTTCAAACTTTGGTAAAGAAAAGCTAAATTGTTGCCACATTTTTTCAAATACACACACAAAGTATGGTTGCGTTTCTTCGATTAAGAAACTATTTTGGGTACCAAATACCTGATGGATATCACTTAGAGTCGGAAGAATTCTCGCTAATAAGTCACATTTGTACATTCTTCTATAGAGTGTTTCTTTTTCTTTAGGTAATAAGGAACAAACATTTTTTTCAAACAAACTGATCCATTGTTTAACCATATTAGAAAAATGATTTTCATGGATGACTTCAAATGACGTTTTTGGAACAAAATCTGCAAAATCTAGCCCGTACATGATGAGTAAAACATACTTCCAAGAATTGATAGAAAAATAATTTTCTGGTAAATCAACAGAAAAATTTTCTTCAAAAAGATTTTCTTCTAAATAATCTCCATGATTGTCTGAATACTGATTAATAAATAACCACAAAGCAAATAATTCTGTCTGTTCCTCATCAATATAGAATGCTTCATAAACTAGTTTTGCTAACTTTAGATAGTGCTCTGGCTCCACCCAATCGACACTCATAATCCCTCGATGAATATAAAATAAAAACATAAAATAGAGCATTCTGATTTGACTTTCTTTTCCTGAAATACTTATCTGTAAGCCAGCTTTAATTGAAATTTGATAGGGTTCAACAGCATCATTCATTCGTCTAACAATTCTTCGAAGAGTAGAAAAACTGACTTCATGCTCTCTACAAAAATATTCTGTAGTAAAAGAACGGTTTAATATCAATAATCGAAAAATTTCATACACTAAGTCTTCTCTGTATATTTTTTCAAGTAAGTCATTCAGATTAGTTTCATTTCTATTTAAACGAATACCATTACGTGTATCTATTTGTAAATTCAGTTTATTTGTTGAATAATCTTTTGTAATTATTTTCCTGACATCTCTTAAATATTTTAAAATTGTTTGCTCTGTGACCGTATTATTAAGATGATGTTTTAATTCTTTACTGGTTACATATCGTTCTTGGCTATCTAAAAATAAAATTAACTTTCTTTTGATTTGTACTTCTTTAGAAAATCCAAACATCTCCACTCACCCCATGTTTATTTAATAACAAGAACTAACTCTTTACCCTTTTGTTCCAGTTGAACGACTCTGTGATTAACTTTTTTGACTATGACCAATTTTTTACTAGACAATTTCACTCTTATCAACCATTCTTCTTCAAGTTTGATTGTGTAACTATCCATTGGAATATTATTAAAAATCAACTGACTTTCACTGTTGATTGACTCCTGATAAAGTTTTTTATTTCTTAATTTTGGTTTTTTTCCAGCATAATTATACAATCCAAATAATTGAGTTGCTGTTCCATTTTTAATAGTAAAAATAAGATCCCTTGTTTTTTTACGACGACGATAATTTCGAACTAACATGGCAAAAATAATCAATGTCAGTAGAACAAGAAGGACTACAGAAAGAATAATCAGACATTGTTTTAATTTTCGTGCTTGATTGCCTTTGTCTTTTTCAATTTTAATTTCTGGTGAATAGGCTATTCGCTCCCCCGTCACTAATAGGCGATGGGAATTAATCATATATGGGGTACACGTCACTAAGGTTACCAAGTCTTTTTCAGCTACAATTTTTAGTGAAGAAGTTTCATGAGGTTCAACAACTTCAATCTCCCTGACTTCATAAGCTAATATTTCATCCAAAACTTCCAATAAAAAAATATCCCCAAAGGTTAATTTAGGTAGATTAGTGAATAATTCTCTTTGAGGTAAACCACGATGAGCAGAAATCACAGAATGGGTACTCCCCCCACCTACTGGATAGGACGTGCCTTGTAAGACAGTTGCACCTATTTCCAGTAATTCATTATTGGTGGTATCAAAAAGCGGAATTTCCAAAGCAAGCTTGGGAATATTTACTTTGCCGATCATATGTTGCTGATAATATTCTTCCGAGACCATTTGAGCCTCTTCTTCATTAAAAGGATCTGCTCCGGGATTAATGCCAGAATTTTTAAATTGCTCATTCTCTTCCAGCATACGTTGGCGTTCAGCTTTATATTCTTCTTGATTCTTTTTCAAACTACTCTCCATCCGTTTTTGATCCAAAAAATTGTTTAATTCATTGACATAAAAAGGATAGGTCATCGTTAATACTCCTGCAACAAAAAGCAAAAGAACCATCAACTGAGAAATTAATTGCTTGGTTTGTTTTTTCATTGTTTTCCTCGTTCAATTTGATAAATAATGTGTCCATTGCATTTTTTCTTAGTTAGCGATTTTCTTCGACTACGAATTCTAAATTGTTGATGCTTTAATAGATAAATGTAGCCTTTGATTTTAGGCAATGATTTTTGATTTTCTGCATGTGCCCAATAGATGCCGCCTCTAATTTGACTAAAACGCACCACACCTTGTTCATCACTTACTGTTGTGATGACTTTACCATCTTCAATCAGCGGTTCTTTCCGACGATTGACTAAAGTAAAGACAACGCCATTTTCTGGCTGACCATTTTTCATCAAGATAAAACAGAAATCATAATTGTATTTTCCACTTTGATAGAAGACAAATTTGCGCCACATCCAATAAAAGATTAGACCAAAGAAAATAGGAATACCTAACATAAATAAACGGAAACGATTTTTATGATAGACTTGCGTCTGCTCTTTTTCTTTCTCCATGACTTCTTCTACATACGGAATTCGTACCGCTGTAACTAACAAACGATGAGTATTAATCATATAAGGTGTACAAGTTAGTAAGGTCACTAAATCACGTCCATCTTGGATAACTAAATCATCTATCTCGTGAGGTAAGACTGTTTTAAAACTCTCTATTTGATAGGCTAATTTTTCTCCGGCAATATCAATATAAAATTGATCACCTTTAACCAATTTTTCTAATTCTGTAAATAATAATTTGTTGGGTAGACCACTATGTCCAGTAATCACCGAATGAGTATTTTCTCCGCCAATCGGAAAAGAAGTGCCTTGTAAAACCGTTGCACCTTTTTCTAAAAGGGTATAATTGGTTTCATTAAATAAAGGCAAACTCACATGGATGGCGGGAATATAGATTGCTCCTACCGTATGTTCCTCAAAATATTCTCGACCAGGATTGGTATCTTGTCCTACGGCTGCTTCAAAAGGATCTTCTACCAAGCCCATTCCAGGAACATTGGTGGTTTGTTTATTTTTTAATAATTCTTCATTTTGGCGAGCCATTTCTGCCAGTCGCTCTTCCCTTTCTTGCAAAAAATTCTTTTCATTTTCTTGTTGAATACGTTCAATCATTTTTTGATCGTAATAATTATTAATGGCATCCACCACAAAAGGATAGCTAAAAATAACCGCTCCTGTCATGAACAAGATCGCCATCACTAGTTTTAATAGTAGGTTGATTCGTTCATTTTTTTGTCGCTCATTCATCGCTATCCCTAACTTTCTATGTAGAAGGGTAACTCCACTTGGAAGTTACCCTTTATAAACTTATTTGTCTGACATATATCTAGTGTCTTATACTTCAGCCTGAACTTTAGATCTTTTGAACCAGATATAAGAACCAATCATCAGTACCGCACCTACTGCTAGGAAAGCGTAAATTCCGTTACCACCTGTAGATGGAAGTAGGCCTTTAGGTGTATTCGGAACTGATTGTAATTCTTGCTCTTCATAGTTTCCGTGAGTTACTGTAAATGCAACATCTGCAGTATTTAATACATAACCATCTGGTGCAGTTACTTCTTCTAAGTTGTAATCGCCATTTTTAAGACCTTTCAACCAGAATGTACCTTTTGCTTTAGTACCAGAAACAACTTCAGTTGCGTCAGCTTTATCTGTTACCCATGAAACGAATACATATTCATCAGCATCATTTAATTCAAATGTTGCAAATTCACCAGCAGCATTTTTCACAACAAAACCTGCGTCATCCAATGCATCTGCTGTTTGAGAATCTTGTTTCACAAATTTACGTCCACCTGTACCAAATTGAACTGGTGGTGTTGGGTTTTCTGGATCTTCTGGTTTGTTTGGATCATTTGGATCTTCTGGATCATTTGGATCATTTGGATCTTGTGGGTCTTTCGGATCGTTTGGATCATTTGGTTCGTCCGGATCTGTTGGATCTTCTGGATCTCTTGGTGGTTTTGGACGAGTAATCATTTCTTTTTGAGGTACATTATTTACATGTACTTGTGCTTTATTTTCTTGTAAGTCATCAGGATTTACATCAGCAGTTAATTGCATTTTATAGCTAACAACAATTCCTCTACCTGCTAATTGATGAACTTTTGCACTGTTTGTGTTTAATGCCAATGAGAAGCCATTGCCAACTTCAGTTAGTGTATAGTCAACACCTGCTTCTAAATCTGCTGAAGCTAAGAATGTTGCAATTGATAAAGAATCAGAAATGTACGCTAAACCTTCTGAAGGTGTATCTGTCAATACATAAGAATCTTTTTGAGCAATATCAGTTGGGATAAATAAAGTTACATCAAAAGGTAACTCATCGCCAGTTGTTACGTTATAGTATGGTTCACCGTTAATTTCTGCTTGAGTAGCACCAACATTATTATCGAATTCTTTCGTATCAAACATTTTGATGTTTTTTGGATATAATTGAATATTTCTGTTAATTGTACCAGCAGCTTCGCCAGTAGATTCATAAGCAGTATAAATTGGCATTGCTACTACTACTGGAACTGATTTTGTTGTGATAGACACAGTATTTGGTGTTTTTGTTTCCACAAACACATATACTTTATCAGTTGTTCCATCCGTATCTTTTAAATCTAAATCTGCAAAGGTTACTTGTCCGTTTGCTCCTGTAGTTAGTGGAATTCCGACTTGTGTTGCTACTTCTGGTGCGAATGGAGTGTAATCATCTTGGATTGAAGCAATAACTGCTCTTTGTTTGTCTTTTAGAGAATCTCCAGATTGAGTTGCCATCCGTGTTCGATAAATTTCAGTTACATCATAGGCTGTAAATTCTGCACCTGCTAAAGGTGTTCCAGTAAAACCATTGTCAGTAACCCCATCATTTTCTGTCTCGTTTAAGGCTGTTTCATCATAAACAAGTTTGTGCAGAGTAACATCTGCAGTTCCAGTTTCATCAGCGTTGACTGTTGCAACACCAAAGACACTAACTAGCAATGGCAATACAAGTAAAGCCGCCATTACATTTCTCAAAATCTTTTTCATTCCTTTTCCTCCTAATTGTTTTTTCGATTTAAGTTTAAGAAAATTCTATTTTGGTGTAACTCTTTTTCTCCAGAAAATAATTGCTGTTGCAACCAATACAATTCCAACTAACCCTAACATTGTTTTTGCTTCCCCAGTTTGAGGTAGCGATGGTCTTTTTGGTTTTTCAGGTTTTGGTTGTTGTGGCTTCTCTGGTTTTGGATCTTTAGGCTTCTCCGGTTTTTCCGGCTCCTCAGGTTTTTCTGGAATCGGTTGGTAGCCTATATTTTTCGGATATAAATGAACTTCGTCTAGTAGCTGCTCACTGAAGCTGCCATCTGCGTTCATTTTATAAACAGGTAAGGTTAGAATTAACGGTGTTGCACGTTTAATGATGACGAAATCAGTTGGTAGCTGACTTTCGACAAACACATAGACTGCATCTTTTTCTCCATTTTTGGTAGGCAACGTAAAGTGTGCCTCACCTTGCGTATTAGTTGTGGCAGTCGCAAGTGCTTTAGCCTCTGTTAATTGCGCATATTTTGTTTGAAGATTTTCTAATGCTTCTCCCTGTGAAATTTTTGTTACTAAATCGTGATACTCATCCGTTACATCAAATACTTGAAACTCAACTTCTGCTAAAGGATTTCCTACAAAGTCTATCTTTTCGCCTGTATTTTGAATTTCTTCAGTGACATCTTCTTCAAGCAATTGTTTATGAATCGTTACTTGAATCGTGTCCGCTGATGTATCGGCAAAAACGGTTGTTACTCCGCTAAAGATGGTTGCGAGCATTAAAAGCACGCTTATGCGTAATCGTTTCATCTACTGCGCCCCCTTTCGATTGCGGTAGACATAGTAACCACCGATTAAACCGGTCATTCCTAAGATTGCGATAGAACCAATCAAGAAGATTTGACGACCTGTGCCACCTGTTGATGGTAGAAGTCCTTTTGGTGTGTTAGCAATGGTCAATTCAATTGTATTGTTTCCTTCATCATTTAAAGAAACATCAATTGTATCTTGATTCATTTGATCACCGTCATACGTAACCGTAACCTCGCCTTCATCAGACACTACAACTTGGAAAATACCACTTAGAACCACATAGCCATTTGGCGCAGCAATTTCTTGCAATGTGTACTCTCCTGGTTGTAATAAGAAGACCTCTTCTGGATCTGATTCAGAAACAATAAATTTGCCTAAACCATTCTCATCAGTTGTCAATGTAGCAAGAATGTCATCAGAGCCTAATTCACTCAGTTCAAATGTCGCATTTTGTAATAACTGATTTGATTGTGAATCTTTCTTAAGAATCGAAAACTCAAATTTGCGTAATTCATTAAACTTAGCAAAAACAAAAGTCGTCGTATCATTTGAATCGGAAATATACCAGCCATCAGATGTTGGACGAGTATCGGAACTTATTACATTTCCTTCTTCATCCTTTAATTCGCCTTCTAAGGTGACTTCAAATTTGTATAGTGTATCATCTTCCTGATAACCAGTCGGTACCGTTGTTTCTTGAAGGCTGTAATAACCAGGTTCTAATTCTTTTGTCAAAGTTGAATCATTGGCAATCAATTCATGTTCATCACCAACAACTACGCCGTCATCTTCCCAGTTTTCTGTATGTTTCTTAAGAGTTAGTCTCGCTCCATCAAGTTGCTCATCTGTTTCTTGAGCATATTTTTCCGTTGCAATTACTAACTTATCGAACTCGTTTTCAATGATATAGTTAATCGTATTATCTTCAATCACAATATCGGTATCTTCATCATTAATGGTGACAACACCCGTTTCACTGACTTTAATAAGCCACGGAGCTGTAGAAGCCTTATGACCAGCTGGCGGTTCTATTTCAGTTAAAGTATATTCACTATCTAATTGAAGCTTATCGCTTGTATCAGGTAATTCGTAAATCCCTTCGCCTTTGTCTTCCAGAATTATTCCCTCGTCCGGTAAGTCGACACCCGTCAATCTGAATGTAGCACCAGTTAGAGTTTCCTGGTCTTGATCTGATACTTTGATGATCTTCAAGCCAAGCGGGACAAAGATTTTAGTATTGGTCCAAATCGTACCATCATCATTTGGAGAAGATTCATATCCATCAGGTACATTTAATTCAGTAAAGGTATAATCAAAATTTGTTCCCTCGTTATTGAATTGAGGCAACCACATCTCAACTGCTCCACCTTCAGTTTTAGCCACTTGTTCAAACTCTTCTTGTTTCCAGTCGTTTTCGTCATCTAGTCGAACGTATCCTGTCCAATCACCGCTAACATTCGTCTCTCTTTCAACAGAGAAATCCAAGTACTCTGGCCGTGATGACTCATCGTTATCATACTCTTCCCAAAGTTTTTCTAGATTTAGTTTTATTCCAGGTGCTTTTGCAGACGGAACAGCAAAGTCTACTTGGTTACTTGGATTGTTACCATCAGGAGTCAGTTTCGTTGGACCGTTGATTTGATACCATCTTTCTGGAACAAAATCTGGATCCTCAGTATCTATTCTTACTTGATAATGAAATTGTAATTCTTGACCTTCACCTATAAACAATTCATCAACATTCATTTGACCATCTGTAATCGTCGGTTCTGGAAGATCAGTTATTTCGGTTTCCCCTACACTACGAACTGTCACATTGTTTGATTCATAAAAGAACTGATCACCTATTGGATCAGAGATTGAGCCATTGTGAATCGTAGCAAATTTTAAATATTTAATCAGTTGATCTGCTTGTCTCACCAAATAATCCGTAACATCTTGCGTTGATTCTGCATCTTCATACAAACCTGATGATGCGATTAAACTGGCTCTATCTCTTACTTGACCAGCATTCAAGTAACCCGTATCTGCTCCTAACTGAATTCCTAGAGTATTAACAGTTATTCCATCATCTTTTGCTATCTTGGCTTGTCCTAAAGTTGCTGCCCAAGTATCCCAAATTCTGACATTATTTGATGTATCATAATAATATCCAGTACTTCCAATTGCAGGATTCCATCCCGAAGAATATCCCGACCATGAACCCCATGCACCATATAATAACCTTGCAGTGCTTCCTGGCTCATCTTGATCTGATGAGTGGAAATCTGTACCATAAACAGTTCCATCTATAGTAGTGGCATTCATTACTCGTTTTGACCAAGTTGGTACACCATCTGTTATCACAATCATGATTTTGTCATTCGAGCTACTAGCTAACATATTATGAGCTACTTCAATCCCGTGTTGAGTAAACGTTCCACCACTAAACGTGGGACTTAATGCAGTATTAATGTTATTTACATGTGTAACGTCTGAAGCAGGCTTAATGGGTTCTTGGACTAAATCAATGTAGCCTGGACTAGAATATCCTACAAAACCAACATTGACATAATCCCCCATACTCTGACCAGCAATCTGTGTATTGTTTATGTTGGCAAAAAAGTCTTTCACACCATCCCGAACAGCTCCTGCACGGTCGTTATATCCGTTATTAGCAGAAGACTCCATACTTCCTGACATGTCGATAACTAGCACAATATCGATTGGTTCAATAGGTGTATATTGATTGCCTCGCACATTCAAATAAACATCATATAACCCTGGAGTAGCTGTTTCTCTGGCATATTTACGTAAGGAAAAAGCATTCTCTCCATCAGTATTGGCATATTCTATATAAGAGTCAGTAATATTATCAGGATTGCCATCCCAACTAATATTGCCATCCCAATTTTCTGTACCAAATTCTTTCCCTTGATGATTAATGACATCGGAATTTCCAGTTGGTGTCCAACTACTTGATGGATAAATTCCATCCTCATCATTTTCATAGTCGGGGACTACATTGGGATAGTCCATAGGTTCATAAAAAGGCACGATTCCACCGGCTAATGCTCGGCGATTGCTTGACTCATAAATATTTTGATTATTGATTTTTTCTTCTACTACTGTAGTTTCATTTACCAAGTCTTTTGACTCCTCAGTCTCACTTGGTTCAGTTGCTTCTTGTTGACTCTCAGTAGTACTTTCTGTCTCTTCATCAACCACAGAATCAACATCTTCTGTTGATTGTTCAATTACTGGAACAGCTAATTGATGTGGTCCTTCTGTATCAGATGAAAAAATATTTTTTTCTATAATAGCGTCAGTTTTTTCATCTTGTATTTCAGTATCTGCTTGTACCCTCAATGAAACCTTAGTAACTTCTTTGGTTGTATTTAAATTAATAGTTCCCGATGATTTTTCATTAAAATCATCCTGTACAAACCATGAATCACTATAATTCCATCCAGTTGATTGATTAAAAGCGATTGATTGACCATCTGCAGTAAATTCAAATTTTAAACGTTGACTCGTTTCAGAATCTGAATTAGCAGTATAATCAAACTTCCATTCAATTCCATCGTTTGTTTCTTTGGCAGTATAACCTATACTTACATTGGAATTATCTATGATAGTTCCAGATGTGGTATTTTGTTCATCCGCAAAAACGTCATACATTTGTTTGAACGGCATCAACACATTAGTAATCAGTATAAATAAAGCAATCCAAGCAAAGTGTTTTTTCTTCATTCTCATCCTCCTAACATTTCTTACAATCCTTAGTAACCATTTATCAGAAGACTGAGCATCCTCTGTAAATACTCCATTTAAAAAATCAAATCTACCTATTAGGTTTAGATTTCTTAACTATTTCGTAATTAAGCTCGTTTTATTTGCTCACATATCAAAAATTTGTTATTTTATATTACTTATGATAGATGTATTTCTATTTTAGAAACTTCTTTTTTAAAAATTTTTTCTAGAGGAATCTCTAAAACAAGAGCGACAACAGGTAATTCTTCTGGTTTAAAATTTACCTCACCTATCTCTCGCCTGTAGTATTTTGTTTTATCTAGAATCCCCATTAAATTAACCATTTTTTGAAGAGAATAACCTTTTCTTATTCTGATTCTTTTTATGTATTCTAAGTCTATTGTAAAGATTTCATCCACCTCCGTTTCGGTTTTGGAAACTCTTTTCACCATTATAAGGTTTCCTTTTCAGAATCGTCAATAGATTTAGTTTCTATTTAAGATATTTCTCGTATCTTTTTTAGATACGATGATAAAATTATCCTAGGATTATAATGAAAAGAGGCTTGATACCTATGGATACGAATATAACTTGTCGTCGAATTATTGATTTGCGAGAAAAAAGAGACTGGTCTCAAACAAAGCTTGCCTCAGAATTAGGTATTAGCAAATCCACAATGAGTAAAATTGAAAATGGTTCTCGAAAACTCTCTACTGAAGAACTAGATAAACTTTCCGATATATTTAATGTCACCGCAGATTATTTGTTGGGTAGAAGCGACTATCCTTTGAATCATCAGAAAAACATTCAATATGACTTGGAGCTGTTACTAAGTTCAGAAGCAAAGTTAACTTACTCTGATGAATATGTTATTTCTGAAGAAGAAAAGAAATTTTTTAACGATATTATTGCGGGACATTTCCAATTGTCCGACAAAAAAGAATAGATAGATGAGCGTTTATTCCACTCATCTATCTATTCTTTTATTTTATGATCTGTTCTAAATTAAAAATAAAATCTTTATATTTTCCCAAGTTTTTCGTCACAGTTAATTCATATTTATTCTTTATATTATATGTATACCACAAACACCCTAACACTTTTTCATTTTTAACTCCTTTGTCCACTGGTTCCCCGACCAGTGGACTATTTTTTTGTGGAGAATGTTGTAAAAGAGCACAAAAAAGAACTAGTGTTCCTATGTATTTTTAGTTATACTATAAATGACAGTAAAGTTTATGACGGTGGCGATTCTTTGAGAGGTGGTGGTGCTTATGTATGTAAGTACTAAAATCTATGAAAGGAGTAGCCTTTTGCAAATGGCAGAAATAATCGTTGTCTTAGTGACTATTATACCGCTACTAGTAGCCCTAGTTGGTTTACTAGAAGCGTGCGTAAAGTTAGTGACAACAATTATAGAAGCTCGTTCCGCTCGCTCTAAAAGCCAGCGGAAGACGAAAAAAAAGCAGAAAAAATAACCGTCTAACTTTGGCCAGTTACGGTTATTTTTTGAAATAATCACTATGCCACCATCTTAATCGGTGCTGTCTAGGGGAGTTGTTGATGCAACTCCTCTTTACACTTTTATTATAGTCAATGAAGTCAAACGATGTCAAACGTTATATTCAAATACTTATGTTTTGCCAATTAACAACAAAAAAAGAACTAGTGTTCCTACCCATTTTTAGATATACTAATAGATAACAGTAAAGTTTATGACGGTGGCGATTCTTTGAAAGTGAGGTGGTGCTTATGTATGTAAGTACTAAACTCTATGAAAGGAGTAGCCTTTTGTCTGCATTGGAAACAATTCAGCTAATCTTAGCATTTGGTACATTTACCATTGCTTTGATCAAACTGATTGTAGATTTGCTTAAAAACGACAAAAAATAACCGTCTACTTTAGCAGGTTACGGTTATTTTTTAACTAAACACTTGCCACCGTCTTAATCGGTGCTGTCTAGGGGAGTTGTTCGCGCAACTCCTCTTTACATTTTTATTATAGTCAATGAACTTGATAAACGTCAATTATTTTATCTAGTTTCCTTTAAACAAGTTCAGTGGTTAAGAAAATCGTAAAGAATTTTTACTTATTTTTCATTCTTCGTTTGACTCTTTTTGTCCAGAAACCACCTGAAATATTTTTAGGTTCGTGACTAACGATAAAGGCTCGTTTTTCGACTTCTTTAATAGTTTGATACAAACTTTTTTCTTTGCTTCTTGGAGATAAAATTTCTAGGATAATTCGTGGCCCTTCCAATCCTTCACCTTGAACAACGGTAACACCAAACCCTTTTTCTCTCAATATTTTGGGTAGATTTTCCTCTTCTTCTGTAGTCGTAGGTAATATAGCAGTGACCATGGTGTACCCTAACGCCAATTTATCTTCTATTTTGATTCCCACACTAATCCCAATTGCATATCCAAGTGCGTAGATAATCAAATTTAGTGGATTATCCAGTCTGTCCAATACCATGGACAATCCTAAAACATAAATGATAATTTCCACCATACTTACTAAAGGTGCAACTACACGATACCCTTTCATAGTCAATAAAAGGCGGATCGTACTCAAAGTGACATAGGCAAAGTTTACCAGAAAAATCATTGCTAACATTTTTAATTCCATTCAATATCCTCCTTTTTCTACTATAATGTGATCGTTCAAAAAACTCGCTTCCTAATCTTTTTCATAAAAATTTTAATCCAGTAATCATTGAAAGTATATAATAATACTAAATGACTATATATGAAAATAACAATATTTTGTTTGAGCGTATCTTTTACATTAAAATTTCCTTAATCACATTTATTGTAGATCTGCTTAAAAACAAAAAAATAACTGTCGACTTTAACAAATCACAGTTATTTTTTGATTAATTTAAATATTGTTCAGTGTCTTAAGCGGAGTTATTAGAAGGAGTTTTTTTGTTCTATAATAATGGCTTCACCATCTCCAACAACAAAATCCTTTGTTAAAAGATTTGCACTTAAGGTAGCAATAGCTGTACCTTCTCCATTGTTTCTAGTGATTGTTATTTCTGAATCACTGGGAGTGTTTACTTCAATGGATCCCTCTAAATCAAAAGCTTCGGACTGATTACGGAATTGCAAGAGTTTAAATAAATTCGCTACTACTGGACGCTCAACTTCTCCAGAAATTTCTTCTAAAGAATAATAATGTCGATTGATATTCCGACCTTCTTTGGTTGCTTCCAACAATTCAATATCATTTTTCCCAGCAAGTAGTCCTACATAATAAATTTGTGGGATACCTGGTGCAAAAATTTGGATTGCTCGCGCTAACAAATAGCTTCGGTCGTTGTCTCCCAACGCACTATAATAGGTACTATTAATTTGATAGATATCTAAATTATTATAATTAGCACTTGAATAGACTTTATTAACGTTTGCTCCTACTTTGTATAATTCTTCTGAGGTATAATCTAACTCTTCATCACTTAATAAATCTCTCGCATCGACTACTCCAATCCCATCGTGGGTATCTAAGGTGGTAAATTGTTTCATCGGACTCATTTTTAACCAATTTGCTAGGCGATTGGATTTGCCACTATATAAAGAATATAGAGTTACCATTGGCAAGGCAAAATCATAGATATAATAATCATGCTCAGCGATTTTCATTTGAATAGTGTAATGTTCATGAATTTCCGGTAACAATTCCACGTCATACTTCGCAGCTTCTTTCCGTACTTCGTCTAATAATTCCCAAATCTCTGGTTCAACAAAAAAATCATTCGTATCTAATTTTTTGATCGCATACGCGAAGGCATCCAAACGAATCAAAGAACACCCATGATTTGCCATATCCTGAATGGTTTCACGAATAAATTTTTTCACAACTTCCTTTGTCACATCCAAATCAATTTGTTCTTCACCAAAGGTATTCCAGACTTCTTCTGCCTTACCATCTGCAAATTCTACACTTTGAAAAGGCGCTTTGTCTTTTCGTTTATAGATTAAATCAATATCTTCTTGGGTAGGGCGTCCTTCTGGAAAAAATTCATGAATACGAATAAACATGTCTTTATAAGGAGAATTTTCATGATTGGCTTTAAAATCTTGGAAAAACTTGGATTCTCTAGAAATATGATTAATCATAAAATCAAACATCAAATAATACTCTTCTCCCAATGCTTCAACATCTTCCCAAGAACCTAAGTCAGAGTCTACTGAGGTATAGTCACTCGGTGCAAAGCCTCGATCTCCGGTTGATGGAAAAAAGGGCAACAAATGAACGCCTCCAATGACTCCTTGTAGATGTTCATCCAATACTTGTTTTAATTCTCCCATATTTTTTCCAAGACTGTCGGCATAAGTGATTAACATTGCTTCATTTTTTATTTTCATCTCGCTCATCCTTCCTACTAACATCTATTTTTCAAAAACAACCAACTCTGAAATATTCAAAGTTGGTTGATTCGTTTATATTTTTTTCAAATAAAATCTTTGAGTTGCATAATCGCCGTGCAATTCTGGATCAATATAAAAGCCGACATTCATCAATTCATCTCCACCAACTTGATCGTCTCCAAATTGATAGCTTGCTTCAGTATCCAAGCCCGCCAATTTTAGAGTAACTAATGGATGACTAGCTTCAGCTAATACACGGAAATAGAAAACCATCGCTTCTGATTGATCTTCAGAAACAAACATCCAAGCCGTATCATTCCCGTCAAAGGGACTCTTTAGTCGATAAAATTGTCCAAATTGTAGTAAGCGACGATGGGTTTTGTAGAAGGCTACTTGGTCTTTTATTTCATTTTTTTCATCAGTAGATAGTTCCGTCAAATCTAATTCATATCCAAAAACGCCTGACATGGCAACATTGCCTCGAATTTCCAAGCTTGTGTTTCTACCCGTCTGATGATTTGGTACGGCAGAAACATGGGCACCCATACTAGAGATTGGATAAACCAAACTTGTTGAATACTGAATTTTCAAACGAGCAATGGCATCTGTGTTATCACTTGTCCATGTTTGAGGCATATAATAAAGCAAGGCTGGATCAAAACGTCCTCCTCCACCAGAACAACTTTCAAACAAAACATTTGGAAAATCCTGCGTTAATTTTTCTAAAAACTCATAGAGTCCTAACATATAACGATGAGCAACTTCTCCTTGCATGGAAGCATCTAACAAGACGGAATAAACCTCAGTCATATTACGATTCATGTCCCATTTCACATAATCAATCGGCACACGACGAAAGAAATCTGCCATTTGTTTATAAATATGATCGCGCACGTCTGCTCTAGAAAAGTCCAATACATATTGATTCCGACTGATAGATCTCGGACGATCAGGAATACCTAAAGCCCAGTCAGGATGGGCACGGAATAGCTCACTATCCTCAGAAATCATTTCTGGCTCAAACCAAATACCAAATTTCATCCCTTTTGAATGGATTTCTTTAGCTAACTCTTCTAAACCATTAGCAATTTTACCTTCTGTTTCGACCCAATCACCTAAAGAAGTATAATCACTTTCACGATTACCAAACCAACCATCATCTAAAACAAACATTTCAATGCCTAAATCATTGGCTTCTTCCACAATATTCATGATTTTCTCTTCATCAAAATCGAAATAGGTCGCTTCCCAGTTATTAATTAACGTTGGTCGCTCTTGCAATTTATATTTCCCACGAACTAAATGATGATTGTATAAATCATGATAGGTATGAGACAAGGCATTTAACCCTGTTTCACTGTAAGTCATCACAACTTCTGGCGTTTGAAAAGCAGCTCCTTTTGCTAATTGCCAGCCAAAATTAAATGAATTAAGCCCCATAATCACACGCGTTTGATCAAAAGGGTCTTTTTGAATGACTGTCTCATGATTACCACTGTAGACTAAGCTAAAACCATACGCTTCTCCTTGGAACTCAGTCGTTTGCGGCTCCACTATTGCGACAAAAGGATTTTGTTGGTGGCTACTTGAACCACGTTTACTGTCCAATACTTTGATACCAGTTTGAACTTTTTCTCTAGTCAATTGACGTTCTTTCGCCCAAGTTCCATTTAAGTGTACTAATTCAAGTTCACGATTAGGAAAATCAAGCGACTGACTAGCTAAACGATTGATTTCTACTGATTCTTCTCCTTCATTGATTAATTGAGAAGAACGAATAATTGCTGGATAATCTTCAAAAATTGTATAGAAAAGTTTAAGGGTTAGTTGAGAAATTTCATCTTTCAAAAAGACAATTAACGTCTCTGCTTCTTCTGTCTGTTCAGTATAAAGAGCAGGTAAGCCTTCCAATGAAGGTTTGCCTGTTTCAACTTCATAATGATCGTAACGAAAATCGTGTACTCGACTCCCATTCGCTCCTTTAATATTATGAGCAGGCTCTCTAAAATCACCAAACCCGTGTCCAGGAAATTCTAACGGTAACGTATCTAATGACAACAGACGATCATTCGCTTTTGAATCATTGGGTGAAAACGAGCGATCCGTTCTAGGATAACGATAGCTCCCAGAATAATTTTTGACAGCCTTTCCAAAATAAAGATGTGCTAAATAGTTATTTTCTTCTATCTGTAAGATGTAACTAACTTTCTTGTTGCTTAAATGAAATGTTTTTTGTTCTGAATTAAAATCAATCATGTTTTCACTCCTTGCATTCTTAATCAGAAAAGAAGAGCCAGAGAACGGGTTCCCTCTCTCTTCTTTTCATTTTTATTTGTAAGTTGGTAAGTAATCTCCGTGTGCTTCAATTAAATCATCCACAAGATTTTTGATATCTTCTAAAGATAATTCAGAAGACAAATGTGGATCTAAATAAGCAGCTTGGTAAATTTTACTTTTCTCTAAGGTTAATGCAGCTTCTACAGTTAGCTCTTGCACATTAATGTTCGTACGGTTTAAGGCTGCTAATTGTGTTGGTAATTCTCCTACATAGGTTGGTTGAACGCCATTCTTGTCTACTAAACAAGGAACTTCCACACAGACATCTTCTGGTAAATTAGTAATCAAGCCTTTGTTTAATACATTACCTGCAATCACAGATGGTGTACCTGTCACAATCGAATCCATAATATAAGAAGCATATTCTCTACTTCTAATATGTGTTAAATCTCCATTATTGACAATCTCATCTCTCATCGCTTCCCAATCGGAAATTTGTTGTTCACATCTTCTTAAATATTCATCTAATGGAATGCTCAACTCATCAATTAATTCAGGATACTTAGACTTGATGAAGTATGGATGATACTCGGCATTATGCTCACTAGACTCCGTGATATAGTAACCAAAACGTTTCATTAATTCAAAACGAACCGAATCTTTGTGAGGATTGGGTTTTTCCTCTGCTAATTTTCGAATCGTTGGATAAAAATCTTCACCATTTTTAGTGATTTCTAACAAGAAAGCCATATGGTTGATACCAGCAATCTTCCATTGGAAATCATTTAAATCATATTCTTCCGCAATTCCTAAATGTTCAAATAACTCCGGGACACAAACTTGGACACTATGACATAAACCAACTGTTTTAATATTAGTTGCTTTTAAAACACCCATCGTTAGCATCGCCATTGGGTTTGTGTAGTTTAATAACCAAGCATTCGGACACAATTCTTCCATTTCTTTGGCGAATTCTAGCATTACTGGTAAAGTTCGTAATGTTCTAAAAATCCCTCCAATGCCCATTGTATCCCCAATGGTTTGTTGCAATCCATATTTTTTAGGAATTTCAAAGTCAATTACCGTGGATGGTTTGTAGCCACCAACTTGAATCGCATTAATTACAAAGTCCGCATCACGAAGTGCATCTCTACGATCATGATAAGAAACAATTTCTGCACGATTATCATTCGAATTTTTATTGATATTTTTTAACATTAATTCTGATTCATTCAATCTTTTTTCATCAATGTCATACAAGGCAATGTGTGCATCTGCCAGACTAGGCGTTAGCATTGCATCCCCTAAAACATTTTTTGCAAAGATTGTACTACCAGCACCAATAAAAGTTATTTTCGTCATTTTGTATTCTCCAATCCAACTGAGTTTTATAATTTTCCGCCTGTCGTTGCAATACCTTCGATAAATTTACGTTGAAAGACAATAAAGATAACCACCATTGGCCAAATAGCTAACAACGAACCTGCCATTAATTGAGGGAAATTGGTTGCATATTGTCCTTGTAAATTAGCCAATCCAGAAGCAAGTGGCATTTTATCAATAGAGGTATTCACAATCAACGGCCACATTAAGTCTTTGAAAGCAAACAATGCGGTAAAAATACCTAAAGCAATCAAACCTGATCTGGCCAATGGCAACATGATTTTAAAGAAAATCGTCCAAACATTAGCCCCCTCCATATAAGCGGCTTCTTCTAATTCATCTGGCAATCCCATAAAGAATTGACGCAATAAAAAGGTTCCAAAAGCACTGACAATCCCTGGCAAGATTAAAGCCGGCATCGAATTTAGAATTCCTAAATTTTGTGCCAATAAATATTGCGGAGTGATAAAAATCGAACCAGGAATCATCATTTGAATTAATACCATTCCAAAAAAGAGATTTTTCCCTGGAAAATTAAGTCTTGCACAGGCATACGCTGCCATTGCTGAAAAAATTACTGAACCAGCAACTCGGCCGAGGACCATAAAAAACGTATTTACATAAAATGCACCAAAAGGTAATAAATTTAATACATCTTGATAATTATCAAATTGAAACTTTTCAGGAAAAATCGTTGGTGGAATTTGCGTTGATTCTACCAGTGTTTTACCGGAAGTTAAAATCATCCAAATAAATGGCAGTGCCATAATTATTCCACCTAATATGAGCAGTACATGTGACCATATATTTGAAGTTGCTCTTTTTTTCATTCCTCCACACTCTCCTTAATAGTTTACCCATTTTTTCTGTAACTTCATTTGAATCCCTGTAATAACTAAGATAATCACTAGCAATAACATGACAATCGCAGAACCATAACCTTTATCATTCAAGATAAATGAGTGTTTGTAGAATAAATATGCCAGTGATTGCGAATGGAACATTGCTTCACTATTTGGAGTAATCATCATAAAAATTACGTCAAATACTTGAAAAGAGTTAATAACTGTTGTTACGACTACAAAGAATAAGGTCGGTGTTACTAGAGGTAAAGTGATATTAAAAAACTGTTGCACAGGACTAGCACCATCAATGTCAGCTGCCTCATAATAATCTTTAGGAATTTCTTGTAGACCTGCTAATAGCAAGACCATATTATGTCCAATCGCGCTCCAGACCCCAACAATAATGATGGAGTAAATCGCAATAGACGGATTGGTCAACCAAGAAGGACCGTCAATTCCAATTTTTGCTAACATATTATTAATCAATCCATAATCATTATTAAACATCCAACGCCAAATCATCGCAACAGCAGATGGCGCAGCTACAACCGGAAGAAAATAAATCGTTCGGTAAATAGATAAACCCTTGATTTTCTTATTCATTAATACTGCAACTAATAAAGATAAAATAACAATACTAGGGATAGATACAACTGCATAAATCAGCGTATTAATTAATGAACGAAATACTTCTCTGTCTGAAAATAATTTTGTATAATTTGCCAAACCGACCCATTGTGTATTACCAAAGCCCACTGTTCTTTGAAAACTTAAGATAGCCGTTTGAATTGCTGGCCAAATATTTAATAAAAGTAAACCTAATGCTGTTGGGAAAATAAATATGTAACCCCATATCACTTGGTCTTTGCGATATTTTCCAAAAAGTTTATTCTTCATAATATCCCCCTTTAAATTTAATCAATATTCGTAAAGATGAGCATTCTCATCTTTACGAATAACATTTACTTACTCTACGCCTAAAATTGTATTCACTTCTTGTTCAATTTGAGCGGTTCCTTCTTCTACACTGACACTACCTGACAAAATTCGATTAATAATTTGTACTTCTGCTTGCTCTGCACGCAAACCATCTTTATTGTAAGGACGAGGAACACCGTATTCCAACATTTGACCAAATGCACTTAAATCAATCGAATCAGAAGAATTTGCCCACACATCTTCAAATCCTTTTAAGGCAGGAATAGATGCACCTGTTTCAGCTTGAATTTGATTCGCTTCTTCACTTGCTAAAAATGTCATTAATTTTTTCACTTCGTCAGGATGTTTCGTATTTGAACTAGCTGCCCAACCTAAACCATTTGTAATGGTTGCATTGATTTTTCCTTTTGGTAAAACGGCAGCTGATGCATTTTCAACCATGTAGTCGTTTTTCAAGAAACCTGGTGCAAACCAGTTTCCTTCAACCATCATCGCTAGTCTTCCTGATTCAAAACGACTTAATTTGTCTGGATCTTGCAACTCTTGAATCGTTGGTGATGAATGATCAACTAAAGCAATATCACGATAAAATGCCAAAGCTTCTTGCGCTTCAGGAGTATTTAAACCTGAACGAGTATTATCATCAGCAAATACTTCTCCACCATTTTGGTAAATAAATGGCCAGTAACCTGTCTCTGTTCCAATATGAGAAGCAAAACCATAAATTCCAGCTGATTCATCTGTTAACTCAATCGCGGCTTCTCTTAGTGTTTCCCATGTCCAAGTATCATCTGGATAATCAACACCTGCATTATCAAAAATTTCTTTGTTATACCAAAGACCGACAACTGATGCATCTTTAGGAATCGCATAAAGTTCATCTTCTAAAGTATAGAAATCAGCCAACCCTTCAGTAAATTCATTCATATCAATATTGTTCTCTTCTACTACTTCATTTAATCCCATCAATACATCTTGAGACATGTATTTATATGATTCACTTGAATGCATGGTAACCACATCTGGCATATTGCCTCCAGTTGTTGCTGCTTCTAATTTCACCCAATATTGATCCCATGGTGTTGTTTCCATTTCTACTTTGATATCAGGATTTTGATTTTCAAATTCATCTAACATTGCTCTTAAACCAGGAGCTTGTTCTGTATCCCAGCTAGCATAACTTAACGTTACTTGATCACTATTATTACTACCTCCTCCACATGCAGCTAATAAAGTTGTTGCCACTAAAGCCATTCCCGTTAAAGCTAATCGTTTTCCACTTCTCATTTTGTTACCTCCTAAAATTTGAATGCGTTTTCTTTTATTAACAACAGTATAAATGTTAACTTAACGTTTAGTCAATATATTTTAGTAAAATAAATAAAAAAGTTAGTAAACACTACGTTTAGTGTTTACTAACTTTTTTTAAATTTCTTTTTCACTTTCTCTAACAATTACATTATTAGCAACGATTACTCGAATCGGGATGTCTCTTATTTTCTTTAATCTGGCATGCATTACACGAACAGCGATTTTCCCTAATTCCTCTGTGTTTACATTAACTGTACTTAAGGAAGGTGTTAAAAATTCAGCTACTTCGATGTTGTCAAAACTAGCAATCGAAATATCATCCGGAATTGTTAATCCTTGTTTTTGTAAAGCTCTATACGCTCCTACAGCTATAGGATCATTCCCAACAATTAGTGCTGTCGGAAGTTTATCTCGATTTCTTTGAAGCATTTCTTCTGTGGCTTTCATTCCATCCAAGGTGGTCCATCCTCTAAGATAGGTCTGAATTGATTCGCTTAAATTTTTTTCACTCATCCATTGTTCATAAGCAACTTTCCGGTAATCATCTTCCGAAGCATGACTCCGACTATTTTCATCTATTCGAACTCTACGACCACCAATAAAGGCAATATTTCGATGACCTTTATCATATAAACGATCTAAATGCTCTCTAGTCGCTTGTGCCAAATCTGTATAAACTGCGTCCCATTTAGAACTTGCACTTGGATCATCAATAATCACAATATTGTTATTAACAGTTGCTACCATTTCAATCACTGAAGACAACACTTGACCAATAATCAATACTCCTGAGCAATCTCTTAGTTCATCCACATGCAAGACATCTTCTGAAAGACGGATTGTTTTATACAAGTTCACTTTACTTTGTTCCGCTTCAAGTTGGATGCCTCTGCGAATCGCTCGGAAGTAAGGATCTTCTAATTCGTCAATTTCAGAAACTGTGGTAATTACCGCAATACTACTTAATTTTTTGCCTGAAGCCTTCTTAAGTGAGTAATTATAAAAATTTACAGATTCAGCTATTTTCTGACGTGTCTCTTCTGTCACAGAAAGGGTCGGATCTTCATTTAATACACGAGAAACAGTTGCAATAGATACTCCTGCTCTCTTGGCTACATCTCTTATACCCGCCATACCCTTTTCACCTTCTTACTCCGTTTACTAAAATATAAGCACAAAAAAGGTAAATAAGCAAATAGCAAAAGGCTAAAAACTGTAGAAATAACTGATATTATCGGTAATTTTCAATAAATTACTTAATCTCCTCATTAAACAAAGTTTCATCCGCTTGAAGATCAATTACTTTCAAACGACCTGTGTTTTTAACATAGAGCTTTTAACCACTTTTTGTCCTGTGGCGTTCTCAAATAGCATCACTCGATTATTTCGATTGTCCGTTACGACTTCATACTGTAAGGACTCAATTGGTGTAACCGCATTAATTGCTGACCATTCTTCCATCGCTTCATTTTCTTCATTCGTCGTAGCTTCTGTAAAATCAGAATCGACAACGGTTTCCTCTGTTGTTTGGTTTACACCTGATTGTTGAGTTTCTTCCAATGAGGAGGTTTGACAACCTACCAATAAAAGCAAACTCATTGCAACAGACACCATTCCCACTACTATTTTCAACTAACTCCAACTCCTTTTTTCTATTTACTAATAGGCTATTATAGTCCTTCTGCTCACCCAATTTATTTGCTAGAAAATGAAAAATAATTAGCGAAATGTTTTTTCTAGTACTCGGACGCCCTACCTGCCAATAACTATATTAAATTATGTGAATGATAAAAATAGGTAAAAAAAGTCCGACAATCCTATAGACTGTCAGACTTTACTTTCTGTTTTCTTAAAAAGAAGGAATCATTGTATCGCCATGTTTTTCTTCCATAAAATCGCGAACTTCTTTGCTTGTCATCGCTTTTTTCAAGACTTCTATTTTTTCAGAATCACGGATATCTTCACGAGTAACAATTTGTAGCGCAAAATGATCCGTTTTACTTTCCTCTAGAAATATTGCATCATCTGGTGTTAAATTCACTTTTTTGATATACGCTGGATAATTATATACAAGTGCTACACCAGGTTCATTATAACTTTCTGATAGGTTCAGTAAATCAACAGACAACCATTTAAAGTTTTTCGGATTTTCTACAACATCTCTGATGCGGCCTTCCACACCTACACCATCTGCTAATTTAATTAAACCTTGCTCTTCTAAAATAGCTAACGCACGACCTTCATTTGTTGGATCATTTGGAAGTGCAACTTGTACATTGTCAGGAATTTCATCTATTGTTTGATAGTCTTTCGAATAAAAACCAATTTTCACGTCATAAATTGGTTGTACCGCAACTAAATGTGCATTTTTTTCTTCGTTATATTGTTCCATAAATGGTTTATGTTGAGCAAAATTTGCATCTGCTTCTTCGTGTTCAACCATGTCATTGTAAGCAACGTTATCCGTTACAGACACATTTTTGATTTCCCAACCATCTTTTTCCGCGACTTCTGAAGCAATTTTGACCATCTCTGCACTCGTTTCAAGTTGAGTAGCAACAGTGATAACTTTCTCCTCAGATCCTTCGCTTTCTTGATTTCCACAAGCACTTAATGTTGCAATCGCGATTAATGAAAGCATCGCTCCATACCATTTTTTCATTTCTTTCCCCCATTATTTCTGAATTTTGTTTGTTAGACCAAACAAAATCAGTATAACATAACAAAAATCGACTAATCGATTTTTAAGCTCTCTCATAGAATCCCTAACTAATGAGATACTACTCTGAGTGGTATTGATTGATTTAAAAAAATTTTTCGTGGAACAGATTCACAAGCTAAAATAAATATTCTCTAAAAAAAAACGATTTGAGTTAATCTACTCAAATCGTCTCTTTGCGTACTTCTTTTAATTTTTCGTCAATCAATTCAATGACTTTCTTCGCTGCTTCTGTATCTTCGACGAAATTTAATACATCGCCATCGATTTGAATTTTAGGACTAGCATCATAGTCGTTATACCACTGATCGTAACGCCGATTTAACTCTTCATAGTAATCATATAGACTTGGATCATATGAGATTTGTTCAAAGTCACGACCTCGTTTTTCAATACGATCTAGCATAGTCTTAAAGGATACTCGAATATGGATTAATAAATCTGGATGCTTTTTGTGCGCGGCATAAGGCAGTTCTTCCAACATATTTTTTAATAGCTCATCATATACTCGGACTTCTGTTTCTGTCGCACGACCTAAATCGGCATTTAGATGAAATAATAACGAGTCCTCATAAATCGAGCGGTCCAAAATATTGTTATCATCTTTTAATGCTTGTTTGATACTATCAAAACGTTTATTTAAAAAATAAATTTGTAGTAAAAATGCATATTTATTTGGGTCTGCATAAAAAAGTGGCAACACTTCATTGTCATCTACAGACTCATAAAATGCCTGACTTCCCAAATGTTCTGCTAATAATGCCGTCAAGCTAGATTTTCCTGCTCCTATTGTTCCTGCTAATACAATCACACTCATTGCCTCCAACTCACTTATCACTAAATATTGTACTTTTTTTCAACTTATATACTTTAACCTACTATATCTAGTGGAGTCAAGAAGAATTATTGAAAGAATTTTATTAGGAAATCTCAAATAAAGTTTTAAGATTTCAATTTTTTTTATCGAATATGCGCGGAACCCTTAACGTGAGCACATTTATCTAGTAAAATAGCTAGAGGATTCGAAACTAGTATAGAAAGAGGCCAATCATGTCAACAAAAGGTATTGGTAAGGCTACCGGAAAAATTATTCTAATGGGCGAACACGCTGTTGTTTATGGAGAACCCGCTATTGCTTTTCCTTTTAGTGGAACACAAGTCACAGCGACTGTGCAATCAGCTAAGGAAAATTCTTTAACATCTATTTACCATATCGGACTTTTAGCAGATGTTCCTGAAGAATTAACAAATATCCAACAATTAGCTACTTGCTTACAACAAAAATTACATACTGAAAATTTCCATCTAGTGATTGAAAGCACCATCCCTTCAGAACGAGGCATGGGTTCTAGCGCAGCCGTGGCAGTTGCCATTACTAGAGCTTTTTTTGACTGGCAAAAAATAACTTTGTCACAAGAAGAACTATTGGACTATGTCAATTTTTCCGAAAATATTGCCCATGGAAATCCCAGCGGTATCGATGCAGCAGCAACCAGTGGAGAGCAACCCATCTATTTTAGAAAAGACCATGATTACCTTTCTTTTCCACTTAATATTGACGCCTACTTATTAGTTGCAGACACAGGTATCAAAGGACAAACGCGTTCAGCTGTTCGTTCAGTCGCAAAACTTTTTGAAAAGGCTCCTGATGAAATAAGTGTAGAAATTAAAGCATTAGGTCGATTAACCGAACAAGCCAAAGAAGCCATCATTTACAATCAGAAATCGCGATTGGGTAAAGCGATGAATCAGGCACAACAGCATTTGAAAAATTTAACCGTGAGTAACGAAGCTATTGATCAGTATATCCAATTAGCTCTAGAACATCATGCCTTAGGTGCGAAATTAACTGGTGGCGGCAGAGGTGGTTGCTTGCTTGTCTTACTTGAGAATAAGCAACAAGCAGAAGAATTAGCTAGCATCCTAAAAGACCAAGGCGTTAAAAATACTTGGTTACAAGGACTAGGGAGATTTGCCCATTCTGTTGAAACAACCGCTAATAAATACGAAGTGACACTTGAAGAAGCATAAAAATCGAACACAGGATTGCTCTTTTGTTCGAAAAATCAAAAATATCGAACACAAGATCAGCCTTTTGTTCGAAAAATCAAAAATATCGAACACAAGATCAGCCTTTTGTTCGAAAAATCAAAAATATCGAACACAAGATCAGTCTTTTGTTCGAAAAGCCAAAATTATCGAACACAAGATCAGCCTTTTGTTCGAAAAATCAAAATTATTGAACAAAAGATTATTTTAAAGGAGTTTATCATACATGTATCAAGGAAAAGCACGGGCGTATACAAATATTGCGCTCATTAAATACTGGGGCAAAAAAGATCAGGAACTGATTCTTCCGATGAATAATAGTTTATCTCTTACACTAGATGCCTTTTATACGGAGACGAGTGTCCGTTTTTCTTCTGAATATACGCAAGATAGCTTTTCACTAGATGGTGACATCCAAGATGAAAAAGCAACTAAAAAAATCAGTAAATTTTTAGATTTAGCCCGTAAAAAAGCTGGAATTCAACTTCATGCCCAGGTGCAAAGTCAAAATTTTGTTCCGACTGCAGCTGGTTTAGCTTCTTCAGCCAGTGGTTTAGCTGCTTTGGTGGGTGCTTGTAACGATGCCCTGCAATTAGGTTTATCCGAAAAAGAATTATCTATGTTGGCTCGTCGTGGGTCTGGATCTGCTTGCCGAAGTATTTTTGGTGGTTTTGTTGAATGGGAGAAAGGGGATTCTGATACGAGTTCTTTTGCTCAAGTTGTTCCTTCTGATGATTGGGAACAAGAATTAGCCATGATTTTCATTTTGATTAATGATCAACAAAAAGATGTTTCCAGTCGTGATGGTATGCAACGAACGGTGGAGACTTCTGATTTTTATGATGCTTGGTTGGATGCGGTCAGTCAAGATATACAAACTGCTAAAACGGCGATTACGAATAAAAATTTCCTTGCTTTAGGAGAAGTGACGGAAGCAAATGGTCTAAAAATGCATGCAACAACTTTAGCTGCTACACCTCCTTTCACTTATTGGTCTCCTGATAGTCTAAAAGCTATGAACAGTGTTCGTCGCATTCGTAATGAAGGAACTCCTTGTTATTTTACAATGGATGCAGGACCTAACGTTAAAGTTCTTTGTCAAAAACAAGATGTCTCAACTATTTTAGAAAAACTATCTGATGAATTTGCTAGTGAACAATTAACAGTCGCTTATGCTGGAAAAGGCTTAGAAACTTTAGAAATGGAAGTGTCAAAATGATTGAAGTATCGACACCTGGAAAACTTTATATTGCTGGAGAATACGCAGTCGTTGAACCTGGACATCCTGCTTTAATTATAGCAGTAGACCAGTTTATTACCGTTACGATTGAAAGTGCGACTCGTAATGGAAGTATTCAATCACAACAATACAGTGAATTACCCATTAAGTGGACCCGTAGAAATGGCGAACTGATTCTCGATCATCGAGAAAATCCTTTCCACTATATTTTGGCTGCCATTCGTCTAACAGAAAAATATGCATTAGAACAAGGCACACTTTTATCTTTTTATGATTTAAAAGTGACCAGTGAATTGGATAATTCTAACGGACGTAAATATGGTTTAGGTTCAAGTGGTGCGGTTACTGTCGGTACCGTCAAAGCTCTTAACCTCTTTTATGACTTAAAAATGGACAAACTTACACAATTTAAAATTGCAGCTTTAGCCCATTTGGAAGTGCAAGGAAATGGTTCTTGCGGAGATATCGCTGCTAGTTGTTATGGCGGATGGTTGGCTTTTTCGACCTTTGATCATAACTGGGTCAATGAAAAACGCAACAGCTGGTCCTTGTCTCATCTATTAGAAAATGATTGGCCGGAATTATCTATTCAGCCGTTAGAAACACCTAAAAATTTACGCCTATTAATTGGATGGACTGGTAGTCCAGCATCTACCTCAGATTTAGTCGATCAGGTAAATCAATCTACTCAAAATGAAAAAGAAAAACAGCTAGCTTATCAACAATTCCTAGAAAATAGTCGCGTTTGTGTAGAAGATTTAATCGAAGCTTTTCAAAATGAAGATGTTCGAACCATTAAAAAAATGATTACTCGAAATCGTCAACTATTATCTCAACTTTCTAGCATTACCGGAGTTCAAATTGAGACGCCTGCTTTAAAACAACTTTGTGATTTAGCGGAAGCTTGTGGTGGAGCTGCCAAATCTTCTGGTGCTGGCGGTGGCGATTGTGGCATTGTGATTGCCGATCAAAAAACAGGTATTTTACCTTTAATGAGTAGCTGGGAAAAAGCTGAAATCACGCCGCTTCCTTTACACGTTTATCACTATCGAGGAGGAACAAAATGAATCGCAAAGATGAACACGTTGGCTTAGCAAAAGCTTTTCATAAAGAAAAACCAAATGACTTTGATGCTGTTTCATTAATTCATCATTCTTTTCCAAATACACGAGTAGCAGATATTTCGATTGCTACTAAATTATTTGATCAAACACTGTCTAGTCCTTTTTTCATTAATGCCATGACAGGTGGTAGTGAAAAAACGAAGGAATACAATCAACAATTAGCTATTTTAGCTAGAGAAACAAATTTGATGATAGCTACAGGGTCCGTATCAGCAGCGTTAAAAAATCCTGACGTAGCAGATTCTTATAAAATCGTTCGCCAAGAATATCCAGAAGGTATTGTATTAGCAAATATTGGTGCAGGATCGACCTTAGATGACGCTCAACGTGCCGTAGAACTTTTTGAAGCAGATGGACTGCAGATTCATTTAAACGCCCCACAGGAACTAGTAATGCCAGAAGGGGATCGCGATTTTTCTCATTGGTTAAAAAATTTAGAAGACATCGCTACTCATCTAGATGTACCCGTAATCGTTAAAGAAGTCGGTTTTGGTATGACGAGAGAAACTATTCAACAATTGCTAGCTCTCGGAATTACAATTATTGATGTGGCTGGAAGCGGTGGAACTAGCTTTTCACAAATCGAAAATGCTCGTCGTAAAAAACGAGAATTTGATTATTTAAATAACTTTGGTGTTTCTAATGTAGCTTCTTTATTGGAAGCTAAAGAAGTACCTGTTCCATTTGAATTGATTGCTTCTGGTGGCATTCGAAATGCCTATGATATCTTCAAGGCCCTGTGCTTCGGCGCTCAAACTGTTGGAGTTTCTGGCACTATTTTGAACCACCTCCTTACCCATGGGTTGGAAAGTACGATAGAATTGGTTCAGCAATGGCAAACAGAACTAACTACGCTTTATGCAATGGTTGGTGCTAACGAGACCTCAAAGCTAAAAAAAGTCCCACTTTTAATCAGCGGGCATCCTAAAGAGTGGGCGGAAGCACGTAATATTGACTTACGAAGATATAGTATGCGTGCGTAATCATACTTATAACACAGCAAAAAAGAATCCCGAAAAACTAACCAGTTTTTCGGAATTCTTTTTTTATTTTGCAGTTGCAGCAACAAAATGATTTTTTCCAACTTCAATCCAATCAGGATCTGCTTCAGCATAATCTCTAAATCTTGAGAAATCAAATTGCTCACATTCACTGCTGTAGAAGTCTAACGTTTCATCATTTTTTCTTTGACGAATATCTGTCCTTAAGAAGGCCGCTAAAAGTCGTTTCGTGTAAGGATGATAAGCATGTTTGAAAATCTCTTTAATCGGAGCACTTTCCACAACTTTCCCACCATACATAACAATGACATCATCTGCCATTTGACTAATAACTCCTAAATCATGGGTGATAAATAAAATACTCGTATTCAATTCATCTTTTAAATCATTCATTAGTTTTAAAATTTCTGCTTGGATAATTACATCCAAGGCTGTCGTCGGTTCATCGGCAATCAATAGTTTTGGACTACAAGCCAAAGCCATCGCAATCATTACCCGCTGACTCATTCCCCCAGATAACTGATGAGGAAACTGTTTCGCTACTCGTTCAGGGTCAGGAATCTTTACCTCACCAAGCAATTCAATCGTTCTTTTAAGAGCAGCTTTATTGTCTAGCTTTTGATGAAGTTGCAAAGCTTCCATAATCTGAGCTTTCACGGTAAAAACAGGGTTTAAACTAGTCATTGGTTCTTGGAAAATCATCGAAATATCATTGCCTCGAATTTTCAGTAATTCCTTTTTAGAGTAAGCTAACATATCTTGCCCGTCAAAGGTAATTGAACCTTCTGCAATATATTGATTCTTTTGAAACAATTTTAGAATAGACATCGCCGTTTGGCTTTTTCCACTACCACTTTCACCAACGATTCCTAAAGTTCTTCCTTCTTCTAAAGAAAAACTTACACCATTTACTGCCTTGACTGTTCCTCGGCGAGTATCAAAATATGTGTGTAAATTCTCAACTTGTAATAAACTCATCTAATCGCTCCTCCCTTGTTTCATAGTAAGACTCACGATCTTTCAAGGTACATTTAACAAAATGATTCGGTTCTACTTCAATCCAATCAGGATCATTTTCTGCTTCACGAGAATATAAGAATTCAAAATCATCAAAGGTTTGAGTCGCATCCCATAAGCTATCTTCATCAACTTCCATTGATGGAATAGCATTCAATAATTGTTTTGTATACGGATGGATTGGATTATTAAAAATATCCTGTGCTGAAGCCAATTCTACTAAATGACCAAAGTACATTACACCAATACGGTCAGAGATATATTTAACTACCCCTAAATCATGAGTAATAAACAAGTAAGTCAAGTTTTGTTCTTCTCGTAAATCTTGAAGCAAGTTAATAATTTGAGACTGAATGGAAACATCCAGTGCAGATACAGCTTCATCACAAACAATAAATTTTGGACGTAGAGCTAACGCACGAGCAATCCCAATCCGTTGTCTTTGTCCACCAGAAAATTGATGAGGATAACGATGAATAAATTCTCGATTTAATCCACATTTTTCCATGATGTCCAAAATATACGGTTCATAAGCAGGATCATTTTTACTCTTAAAGAAATTATGAATCAATAAACCTTCACCAATAATCTCTCCGACACTCAAACGAGGATCTAAAGAAGAATATGGATCTTGGAAAATAATTTGCAAGTCTTTTCTCAAAATTCGAGTTTCCTTTTTGGTTAAAGCCGCTAAGTCAATTCCCTCATCCAAGTATTTTTCATAACGTTCAAATTTAGGTGTTCCTTGAAGTGGTGCTCTTAATTCATCCAATTGAGCGTTGACATCACGCAAATGACGTTCCTCCACTTCAATTCCTTGTTGAATTTTAGCAATCTCTTCTTTATCCACATCGATATTCATTGCTTGTCGTTGATTTTCAAACTCTAGTTCACGTCGATATTCAGCAAGTTTTGAAGCTGTTGCATAACGGGACAACAAAATCGTACTGACTTTTTGTAAATCATCATGAACGACTAAGCCACCCACCAAACGAAAAGTGTTTCCGTAAGAGTTATCAAAAGCAATTTTTTTCAAGCGAAGTTCTTCAAACAAGGCTTCTTGTTCTTTGCCCTCTAATTGCTCCAAACGACTTTCTAACTCTTCAATTTCATTTAAGTCTTGATCGTATTTATCTGAAGTTTTAGGTAAAGCACGATAAACTTTTTGAACGTACGCTGGCATAAAGTTTTCAATGGTATCGCCATAATAAAGTGTAGAACCACCTGTTTGACGTTGTAATTGAATAATAGTTCGACCAAAAGTTGATTTCCCGCATCCACTTTCTCCAACAATTCCCAACGTCTCACCTTCAAAGATATCAATCGTGATATCTTTATTGGCTTTTACATATTCTTTACCAATCTGGAAGAAGTTTTTCTTATTAACGGGAAAGTATTTTTGAAGATTTTTTATACTCATTAATGTTTTCATAAGCAAACTACCTTTCTCTCATCTTCGGATCAATCGCATCCCGAATTCCGTCTCCCAATAAATTGAAAGACAAAATAGTAATCATGATTACTAAACCTGGATATAAAGTTAGATAAGAATGAGTACGGATATAACCTCTTCCGGCATTTAACATGGTTCCCCACTCTGCCACAGAAGCTTCTAACCCTAACCCGATAAAACCTAATCCAACCGCAGACAAAATAGCCGTTGCAATACCCATTGATGATTGAACAATAATTGGAGACATGATATTAGGGAGAATGTGTTTAAAAATAATTAAACCATCACTCGCACCCAAGGCTTCTCCAGCTTCGATAAATTGTTTTTCTTTAACTGACATAACTCCTGCACGAATAATGCGGGCAAAAACTGGAATATTTGATAACCCAATCGCCATAATCATATTTTGCAGACTTGATCCTAAAGATGCGACAATCGCAATTGCCAATAAAATCGATGGAATCGAAAGTAAAATATCACAAAAACGCATGATTAAGGTATCAATCCAACCTTTGTAGTAACCAGAAAGTACGCCTAAAATCCCACCAACAATCAAGGCCACAAAAACTGCACTAACTCCAACTGTTAAAGAAATTCTTGTTCCATAAATTAAACGACTCAACACATCACGACCTAAGTCATCTGTTCCTAACCAATGAGTCATATTTGGTGATTGTAACGCATTAGACAAATTTTGTTGACGCATCCCATAAGGAGCAATAAAATTTGCAAAAACAGCAACTAGAACCAATAAAATAATGAATGTTAAACCGAGCATTGCACGTCGATTACGTCTTAATGCATGCCAAATTTCCCGCCAAGACCCTTGAGGAATATTCATCATTTCTTCTGTTGCTTGTATTTTCTTTTTATTAAAAAATAACATACTATTCCTCCTCTAATCGTATTGTGATCTTATTCGCGGATCGATATAAGCATACAAAATATCTACACATAAATTGACGATACTAAAGACAAATGCAATGAATAGTACGCCCCCTTGCACGGTCATCGAGTCACGTGTACGGATGGCATTTACCATCATTGTTCCTAATCCATTAATGCTAAAAATTGTCTCAGTTAATACGGCTCCTCCTAAAAGTGCGCCAAATTGTAAACCAATAACTGTCACTACTGGAATCAATGCATTTCTTAATGCATGATGGAAAGTCACCTTTCGCTCTGATACCCCTTTAGCATGAGCTGTACGAATATAATCTTGGTCTAATACATCCATCATACTCGACCGAGTAATTCTAGCAATGGTTCCAACTGAAGAAGTCGCCAAAGCAAACACTGGCATAATCATTTGTTGCCATGTTGTAAAACCTGTTGCAGGTAACCAGCCTAATGTAGATGTAAATAAAATAATTAATAATAACGCTTGCCAGAATGTTGGCATAGATACACCAATCAATGAAATAAACATCACGACATTATCCGTTTTTGAATAGGGACGTGTTGCAGAAATAACCCCCATAGGAATACCGATTAATGAAGCAAATAAAATACTCCAACTAGCCAAACGCATCGTGTTTGGTAAACGAACCAAAATTTCATCTAAAACAACCCTTCTTGAAACATAAGATCTACCTAGATCAAATTCTAAAAAGACTCTTCTAATATAGTTAAAATATTGTTCGATAAAGCTACGATCAAGGCCCATTTGCGCTCTTAACGCTGTATAGGCTTCTTCTGTTGCCCCCTCACCTAGAATCATTGTTACAGGATCACCTGGTGAAAGAAACATAATTGTAAATACGATAAATGAAACCCCTAGTAAGATCGGGATCAGCCATAAAATTCTCTTCAGAATGTACTGAAACACGAAACCACCTCCTAATTAAATAAAGGGCCGTTTTCAAGCGGCCCCCTAAAAACATTTCTAATTAATCTTAATCAAGAGTAACCACATCTAAGAAATAACTTCCTGTTGGATGGTGGTCGAAACCTTTCACCCAATTTCTATAACCAGTTACATTTTCACGAGTTTGTAAGAATACCCATGGAGCATCTTCAACAATCAACTCTTGAGCTTCACGATAGTACTCTAAACGCTCGTCTTGATCAGAAGTAAAACGACCTAACTCTAATAACTCGTCTACACGATCATTTTTGTAGAAAGTTCTATTTCCGGCTTGTCCAAAACTGCTTGAATGGAACAATGGGAATAGACCGTAGTCAGCATCTGTTGTTACAGTTGTCCAACCTAATAAGAACATATCAGGCTCACCTACTGCTGCTGCATCTAGGAATGCACCCCATTCCATTTGAGTTACTTCAACAGTAATACCAATTTCAGCCAATGCTTCAGCTACAACTTGAGAAACACGGATACGTTCTTGGTTATTGTCACCTACATATAATGACAATGTGAATCCATCTTCATAACCGGCTTCAGCTAATAATTCTTTAGCTGTTTCAACATCATATGGAGTTGGAGTTAAATCTTCGTTATAACCAAATACCAATTCATTGATTGGTCCAGCCATGTGGTCTCCGACATTCATATAAACAGTGTTAATAATTGCATCTACATCAATTGCATGAGAAATCGCTTGACGCACTTTCACATCTTGCAATGGTGTATCATTTTGAGTATTTAAACCTAAATACTCAGCACCTAAGTTTGGTGTGTTTAGTAGTGTTAAATCTGCATTGTCTTCAACTGCTGGTAAGTCAGATGGTGAAATATCGTATGCAATATCTACAGAACCGCTTTCTAGTTCGATTAAACGAACACTTGGATCAGCGATTGTTCTGAATTCGATACGTTCTACGCCTGCTTCATCTCCCCAATAGTCTTCAAAACGTTCAGCAACTACTTGAGTATCTGCTACCCATTCAACAAATTTAAATGGACCTGTTCCGACTACTTCAGAAATACCATAGTCTTCGCCAGCTTCTTCCACAGCTTTTTCATTTAAGATACCTACTGCTGGATGAGCTAAGTGAGTTAAAAATGGACCAAATGTATCGCTTGTTCCTACTCGAATTGTGTAATCATCTACCACTTCAATCGTAGCTGGATCAATTGATCCTACGATATGTCCGATAGTTGGAGATTCTACAGCACGAGTTAATGTATAAGCAACATCATTTGCTGTAAATGGTTCTCCATTATGAAAAACAACGCCTTCTCTTAATTTAAATTCGAAAAGATTTTCTTCCACTTCTTCCCATTCAGTTGCAAGACCTGGAACTAATTCTAGATCATTTGTTTGAACAATCAGAGTGTCGTAGATTTGTTTAGCTACACGAGTTGTCGCTTGGTCATTTGTAGCTTGAATATCAAATGTTACTGGATCTGCCCCATTCGCAACTACTAAGACCGTTGGATCTGCTTTCCCTGCAGACGTGCCTCCTTCATCTCCACTAGTACCACTTCCGTTATCCCCTGAACCTGAACATGCTGTTAAAACAGCTACAGTAGCTAACAACGCTAGCCACAATTTACTTTTATTCCTTTTCATAACATCCCTCCTCAATAATTAATTATTCTATCAGACTCATTACAGTATTTCAACAAAATAATGAGTAAATTATTAAAAAATTCTCAACGTATGTTAACTTTTGTAACACATAAATTACAAAATTCTCATAATATAAATATTTGTGCATTAAAACAAAGTTGAATTCATGCTCATTTTTATTATTTTCTGCTGAAAAAAAATAGAGCCTGTAATCACAGACTCTGTTTGATAGCTGGCTTAAATAGTAACCAATCATTGTTTTCTTCCAAAGATTCGTTGAAAAAATCCTTGCTTTTCATTCGTCTCAGAAATTGGTGCGGCTGACAAAGAGATATCTTTCATTCTTCTTTGAAAAGCTAGATTATCTTGAAGCATCAAACCGTTTAATTCTAAAATTCCTTTTAATCCGATTAATGTTCGTCGCAGTTCACCTTCTTGTTGCCCTAAGAATACTTGATCGTTTTCCACATTTTCTTCTATATGATGAAGGATTGTTTGCATCAATTGATTTTGTTCGCTTAATAAGGTTGATATCTCTGTTAAAACGACTTCTTTTGTTTCAACTTGTTCAACAAAATCTGTTATCAGTGACAAACTATCTACATAATCACGTAGCTCTAAAATAAACGTTTGATTTTCTTCTTGTTTCATCACAATTGACTGCTGACTTAATTTTTGTTGCAATTTACGTAAACTTGCTTGTGAATTAGCCAAAGCTTGTAATGATTCTTCAATTGTCATCTTTTAACCCCCAATCTACTCTACAAATCTGTAATTTCCTACTCTTTAAGTCTACCCTATCTACAGATTCCGTCAAGCAAAGAAAAACTCCTTCTAACAAACAATTATTCCTCAAGAGAAATAGAAGCTTCCAGAATAAAGCTCCGAAAAATGCCCTTATTGTGTGAGATCGCCACGAGCCTCTTAACAGAGTCTCTTTGGCTGCTGACGTTCAAACTCTGACTAAAAGTGCTAAACGCACTAAGTCAGAGTAATTCATTCAGCTCTTTGACACACAACAAGGGTATTTTGAGAGACTTGTTCTGGAAGTTTCAACATCTACCCAATTACTCTTGTTTTGATTGGAAACATAAAAACATCCAAACTTGTTAGAGTTTCAACTATTAGCGAAAATTTAAGCCACTAACAGTCGATTGCTCTAAAAAGTTCGGATGTTTTACTTATATAGTAATTTTAGTACAATTGATTAGCCTTTATAAGCATCCACGATGATTTGTTTTAATTCAGAAATCAATGGTTCTTTTGGATTTGCTGTTGTACATTGATCTTCATAAGCTAGTTCAGCCATACGATCAACTGTTGAATCCAAGATTTCTTGAGTTACGCCTTGAGCTTTCAAATTCATGTCGATACCAACTTTTTTCCCTAATTCATAAACAGCCGTTGCTAATGCTTCGACTAATTCTTCTGTCGTTTCACCTTTCAGACCTAAGAATTTAGCAATGTCTGCATAGTCAGTGTCTGCACGGAAGTAATCATATTTAGGGAACATTGCATGTTTTTGTGGATCTTTGGCATTGTAACGGATGATATGTGGCAATAGAATTGCATTTGTACGTCCGTGTGGAATACCATATTCTCCACCAATTTTATGAGCAACTGAGTGACAAATTCCTAAGAAAGCATTTGCAAAGGCCATACCAGCCATTGTTGAAGCATTATGCATTTTCTCACGAGATTCCATATCTGGTGTATTTGTTGATTTTTCTAAATAGTCAAAGACTAATTTAATCGCTTGTAAACTCAATCCGCGAGTATAATCAGATGCCATTACTGAAACATATGACTCAATCGCATGCGTTAATACGTCCATTCCTGTATCAGCTGTTACTGATGCTGGTACAGATAAAACGAATTGTGGGTCAATAATCGCCACATCTGGTGTCAACGCATAGTCAGCTAATGGGTACTTCACATGAGTATCGCTATCTGTGATAACCGCAAATGGCGTTACTTCAGAACCTGTACCAGAAGTTGTTGGAATACATACAAATTGTGTTTTTTCTGGTTTATCAATTTTGTAGGTACGTTTGCGAATATCTAAGAATTTTTGTTTCGCTCCAAAGAATGAAGTATCTGGGTGCTCATAGAACATCCACATTCCCTTAGCCGCATCCATTGCTGATCCCCCACCTAATGCAATCACTGTATCTGGTTTGAAGTTCGCCATCATTTCAGTTCCTTTGTAAACTGTGTTGGTAGATGGATTTGGTTCTACATCAGAGAATACTTCAATTTGAACAGCATTTTTACGACGAGCTAATACTTCTCTCACTGTATCTGCGTAACCAAATTGAACCATTCCTGGATCACATACAATCATGACACGCTCAACATTTTCCATTTTTTCAAGATACATTAGTGAGTTTTTTTCAAAAAAGATTTTTGATGGCAATTTAAACCACTGCATATTGTTTCTCCGTTTCGCTAAAGTTTTTACGTTAATTAAATTCACTGCAGATACGTTACGAGAAACTGAGTTTTTACCATATGATCCACAACCAAGCGTTAATGATGGAATCATTTCATTGTAGATATTACCAATTCCACCTTCTGCTGATGGAGTATTGACTAAAATACGACAAGCTTTCATTCGTAAACCAAATTGTACGTGTAATTCTTCATTTTCAGAGTGAATCACTGCAGTATGTCCTAACCCACCAAGATTTAACATACCTTCACATAATTTCAAACCATCTTCGGTATTTTTCGCTTTAATCATTGCTAATACTGGTGATAGTTTTTCACGAGATAGTGGATATTCTTCTCCAACACCTTCTAATTCAGCAATCAATAATTTTGTTCCTTCAGGGACTTTAATTCCTGCTAATTTTGCAATATCCATTGCAGAATGGCCTACGATCGCTGGATTAACAGCATATTTTCCTTCGTTCATTACTACGTCTTCTAATTTTTGTAATTCACTTGGTTTTACAAAGTACACTTGATGCGCTTGGAATTCAGCTTTTACTGCTGCATAAACTTCACGGTCAACAATCACTGCTTGTTCAGAAGCACAAATCATTCCATTATCGAAAGTTTTTGAAACGATTAAGTCATTGACTGCACGTTTGATTTTCGCTGTTTTTTCAATATAGGCTGGTACGTTACCAGGACCTACACCTAATGCTGGTTTTCCTGTTGAGTAAGCTGATTTCACCATGCCAGCACCACCTGTTGCTAAAACAATGGCAATTCCTGGGTGATTCATTAAGCCTTGTGTTGCTTCAATCGATGGATGTTCAATCCATTGAATACAATTTTCAGGAGCTCCCGCAGCAATCGCTGCATCACGAACTACTCGTGCAGCTTCAGCAGAACATTTTTGTGCACTTGGATGGAAAGCAAATACGATTGGATTACGTGTTTTTAAAGCAATCATCGCTTTAAAAATAGTTGTTGACGTTGGATTGGTTGTTGGTGTTACCCCACAGACAACTCCGACTGGTTCAGCAATTTCAATAATCCCTTTTTGCTTATCTTCACTAATAACCCCTACCGTTTTGTCATATTTGATACTATTCCAAATATATTCAGAAGCGTACATATTTTTAATAGCTTTGTCTTCGTAAATTCCTCGTCCAGTTTCTTCCACTGCCATTTTTGCTAAAGCCATGTGTTGGTCTAAAGCTGCCATTGCCATTTCATGCACAATGTGATCTACTTTTTCCTGATCAAAATTCTCCATTTCCTTCAACGCAGCGTTTCCCTTAACAGCCAAATCATCAATCATCACTGACACATCAATCGTTCCAACTTCTTTTTCTACTGTTTTAGCCATCGTAATCCTCCTAAAGATTATCTACTTTTATTTGTTAACTACTTCACATATAGAATAATACAGGATTCTTTTTTATTTGTAAACCCCTTTTAGTGATTTTTTTCACAATAATTTTTAAATCACAATATTTATTGATTAATGAATGTTTACGCAAACGAACAATTTTGTCACTTAGCTTCTTTCATGGTTTATTTCACGTTATACTCATTTCAAGACACATAGCTACACGAGATTGACTTGATTAAGTCAATTCGTACTTTTTCTAAGTTTCTACATAATTACCCTTTGTTAACGATTGATTTTAATAGATTAAAGGAGAACAATATGTTAAAAAAATATAAGAAACCCATCATACTAACTATCGTTACTTTATTTATTTTCTTTACACTATATGGATTAGTCCAGTACCTAAATCAACCACCTATCTCCATCTTAAAAGACTCGGTCTCTTTATTTTGGTATATTTGCTTGTTACTGATTGAATTCGGCACTTTGTTTTTTATTTCACGAAAAACAAAGTTATAAGTAATTAACAGCTAGGCACACAACCAAGAAGTTACCAAGGTTATAAAACAAAGCTTTTTACAAAAAAATGCTAGAACAGAGAATTCTCTGCTCTAGCATTTTTATTATTCATTGTTTTCTTCAACCGTCACTTCTACTTCGTCTTCCCCAACAAGAGCTGGTTTAACCGTACGAATCGCTGAACGATCAAATTCTAGATAGATTCCATCGCAATCAAGTTCTACTGTATCTTTGCCGGCATTCACTGCTGAAATAACGCCATGCAAGCCACCGATTGTGATTACTCGGCTACCAACTTCCATGCTATTTAATAAATCTTGACGTTGTTGTTGTTGTTTCTTTTGAGAACGTTGCATGAAAAACATCATCGCTATCAAAGGAACAATCATGATAAGTATTTGCATTTTTTTCACCTCAATATATTTAGCTATCTTAATAACTGTATCAGATACATATAGAATTCACTAGTCTTTTTTCATGAATTTTTTTAGAAATTTTTAGCGTTTTCTTTATTAAATCCATATTCTTCAAAGAAATGTTGACGGAATTCTAACAAATTATCATCCATAATTGCTTGACGGACTTGTTTCATTAAGTTCAACAAGAAATGCAAGTTGTGATAAGAAGTTAATCGAATTCCAAACGTTTCATCACATTTAATCAAATGACGAATATACGCTCTTGAATAATTGCGACAAGTGTAACAATCACATTTCTCATCAATCGGACGGAAATCACGGGCAAATTTAGCGTTTTTAACGACCAATCGACCTTTAGAAGTCATACAAGTTCCATTACGGGCAATTCTAGTAGGTAACACACAATCAAACATATCAATCCCACGAATCACACCATCAATTAAAGAATCGGCAGTTCCCACACCCATTAGGTAGCGTGGTTTATTTTCAGGAATTAATGGAGTTGTAAATTCTAGCACACGGTTCATTTCTGATTTAGGTTCCCCTACAGACAAACCACCTATCGAATAGCCTGGGAAATCCATACTAATTAGATCATGAGCACTTTGGCGACGTAAATCCTCAAAACCTGCCCCTTGGACAATCCCAAATAAACCTTGACGATCTGGATTGGCATGAGCTTTTAAACCACGTTCAGCCCAACGAGAAGTTCGTTCTACTGAATTTTTAACATAATCATAGCTTTCATCAAATGGTGGACATTCATCAAAACTCATCATAATATCAGAGCCTAATTTGTTTTGAATATCAATGGCTTTTTCTGGTGAAAGGAATAGTGGCGAACCGTTCAAATGATTTTTAAAATGAACGCCTTCTTCGACAATATTACGCATATCCGCAAGTGAAAATACTTGGAAACCACCAGAATCAGTTAAAATTGGCTGATCCCAATTCATAAATTTATGCAAGCCGCCCGCTTCTGCAACAATATCTTCTCCTGGGCGCAACCATAAATGATACGTATTACTTAAAATAATGCCCGCTCCCATAGCTTTTAATTCCTCAGGGGCAATAGTTTTAACAGTGGCTAAAGTTCCAACTGGCATAAACATTGGCGTTGGAAATGTTCCATGGGGAGTAATGATTTCGCCTAAGCGTGCACCAGTGTGTTTTTCTTTTTTTATTAAACGATAACGAATGGCAGGTTCCGACATTCATTTCCCTACTTTCTCTATTTAATCTACAGCTCTTCTAATGATAAAGGCTCAACTGTGATTTTGCAACATTATGGCTAATAAAGGAGAAAATTCTTAGTTATTATTTTACTAACTAGTCATAAACAAATTTGAGATTGAAACTTCCAGAATAAAGTTCCAAAAGTTTCTTTGTTGTGGAAGACCGCCACGATCCTCTTATGAGTCTCTTAGGCTGCTGACGTTCAAACTCTGACTATGTGCTATTCGCACTAACTCAGAGTAATTCATTCAGCTCTTTAGTACACAACAAGGAACTTTATCCACTTTATTCTTACAGTTTCTGCACTCTATTTTTGCAGATATCAACTGTATTTTTCTTGATATAAAATATCTATTGTCAAAACCGGAAGTTCAAATGGTAGAAAAAGACTTATTATAGACTAAAGATGAGGATGACTTACACGGTGTTTGAATGCTGAAAGCTTCGAAATTCCTAAAAGTAGGATCGGAATAGTCTTTTACACAGAGTCTCTTTTTTGAACAGATGAACTGATGGTTTCTAACTTAAAATCCAAAATGATAATGTTATTTTTTATTCTTCTATATAGGAAGTTATTTTTTCACTTTTATGTCAGAGCTGTAAAATACTAACTATTTTTTATGTTATCTGTTAAACTGTAGAAAAGTAAAGGAGGTTTTTTTTTATTGAAATCAAATGCTGAATTAAAAGCTGAAGCAAAAGAAATGCTACAAGGACGTTGGAGAGAAAGTATTTTATTAGCCCTTATTCCTACTTTAATTTCGCTAATTCTTTCATTTGTACTTATTATTGCTATTGCCATTCCAAGTTATGCATTATTTAGAGATAATATTAGTCAAATGGTAGATAGTGGAAATGTCTCTGTGAACGTAGATCTGGGTGGGGGAAATTCTTCTGGTGGTATCATTGGAGGTTTAATTGCAGCCTTGTTTACTGCTGGAATTAGTTGGACATTTTTGGATGTTTTACGCGGTAGAAAAATGGCTATCGAACCTTTTAGAGACGTTTTTCGAGGATTCCGTTCTCCTTATGCACTAGGAGTCATTGTTATCTTCATTATTTCTTATGTCTTCCAAACATTGTGGGCACTCTTATTCATTATTCCAGGAATTGTAAAAAGTTATGCTTATTCTCAAGCCTATAATATTTTTTACGATGCCTATGAAAGCACAGGACAAGTACCTAAATATGTTGATACAATTACAGCTAGTCGTCGTCTGATGGATGGTTATAAAGGACAGTTATTCATTCTTGATCTAAGCTTTATCGGTTGGCATATCTTGGCTGTCATGACGTTAGGTATTGGTTATTTGTGGTTAAATCCTTATATCTACGCAACTAAAGCTGCATTTTATAATAATCTACCAAAATAAAACCAATGAACAACAAAACCCCCGAAGGAAAGTGAACGCATCACTTTTCTTCGAGGGGTTTTTATATTATTCCTCATCTGGTAATTGATGGAATTTAATCATTTCGTTAACAAATACTGGAATAATCGATAATGCAATAGCTAACATCCAGTGATTTAAACTGATTGGCACTAGGTTAAACAAACCTTGTGTAAATGGTAGTAAAGCAATCAAAGTTGTAATGATAATTGCCAAAATGGCCATCTCAACCAATGATTTATTGGATGAAAGTTTGACTTGGAAAATTGATTTCCCACTACGTACATTAAAGACATGTAAAATAGAAGAATATGCCAAAACTAAGAAAGCAACCGTTTGTCCAACTGGTTGACTGGCACTAATCCAAGGACTCACGCCATCTACAAAAGTACTTAGGTAATAACCTAATAAAGTAACTACCGTGAATATTCCCGCATTGATCCCAATTTTTTGCCATAAACCACGTGAAAAGATACTTTCTTGTGGTGGAATAGGTGCTTGATCCATAATTCCTTCTTCCGCTGGTTCTCTACCTAAAGCAAAACCAGGTAGTCCATCGGCAACGACGTTCACAAATAGGAGTTGTACTGCCGTAAATGGTGATCCCCAACCAAATAAAATCGCTAATAATACAATAAAAATTTCTGAAATATTACAGCTCAATAAGAAGTTGACCGCTTTACGAATATTTTGATAAACAGTACGTCCCTCTTCAATGGCATCAACAATTGTCGCAAAGTTATCATCCGTTAAGACAATATCTGCGGCACCTTTTGCCACATCCGTTCCGGTAATTCCCATAGCACAACCTACATCACTAGCATTTAATGCCGGTGCATCATTCACACCATCACCTGTCATGGCAACAGTAGCGCCTGTTCTTTGCCAAGATTGCACAATTCTGATTTTATCTTCCGGTGTTACACGAGCATAAACTGAATTCTCTTTGACTGTTTGGTCTAATTCTTCATCAGACATTGCTTGGAGTTTTGCGCCAGTAACCGCCTTGTCTCCTTTTTCAAGAATCCCTAGTTCTCTAGCAATCGCACTGGCAGTCACCACATGGTCTCCAGTAATCATCACTGTACGAACACCAGCTTTTTTAGCACGAGCGATAGCATCTTTACTTTCAGGACGTGGTGGATCAATCATTCCTACAAGTCCAATCAAAGTTAGCTCATGTTCTAAAAACTCAGGAGTAATTTCGGTAGGTTCTTCATCAAATACCCGATAGCCTACTGCGATAACACGTAACGCTTTTTGTCCGAAGCGATCATTGACAATCGCAGCTTGTTCCACATCTCCAAAGCGGAAACGAGGTAAGAGTACATCGAAGGCTCCTTTGGTAATTGAAAGATATTTTTTACCACTTTTGTGTACGGTGGTCATCATTTTTCTAGTAGAATCAAAAGGTATTTCTGCAACTCTTGGCATTTGCTCTTGGAACTCTGCCAAAGAATGATAGTTTTCTTCCACTGCACGAACAATCGCGATTTCAGTAGGATTCCCGATATAATTTTTTTCATCATTTTCTTCGTCAATCACAACATCAGAATTTAAGGCTGCAGCTCTTAAAACTTCCATTGCACCTTCAGTCATGGTGTCCTCAATATCGATTACTTCATCCCCGCGTGTCCAAACACGTCGAACGGTCATCTTATTTTGAGTCAAAGTTCCTGTTTTATCTGAGGCAATGACACTTGCAGATCCCAAGGTTTCAACGGCTGGTAAACGACGAATAATCGCATGTTTTTTTGCCATTTTTTGAACACCAAATGCCAAGGCAAGAGTAACGATAACCATCAATGTTTCTGGCACCGCTGCTACAGCTAAAGAAACAGCTGTCATAAACATATCTAACAAAGGTTCGCCTTGCATATAGCCTAAAACAAATACAAGCGCAGCTGCTGCTAAAGCAATTAAACTAATTCGTTTCCCTAACTTATTTAAACGTACTTGTAACGGTGTTGCCCCAGCTGTGTTTTGATTCAACAATCCAGCAATTTTACCCATTTCGGTATCCATTCCTGCTGCTGTAACAATCGCACGACCACGACCATTCACTACAGTTGTTCCATTAAAGACCATATTCACTTGATCGCCTAATGGTTGATCTTCCGTCGCTACAAAATCAGCATCTTTTTCAACTGGTTCACTTTCACCCGTCAATGCTGACTCTTCTACACGCATCTGTGAACTTTGAATTAATCGTGCATCTGCTGGAATCAATGTTCCATTTTCAATAATCAACGTATCACCAACAACCAAATCTTCTGCATCAATTTCTATAACTTGATTGTCTCGAAAAACGGTCGCCGACTGTTTGTTCATATCCTGTAAAGCTGCTAATGCTCGTTCCGCATTTCCTTCTTGAACAATAGCTAAAACTGAATTAATAATGACAATCGCAATAATCAAAATACCTTCAAATAAATCTCCATGATCTGTAGCAATTGCTGTATAAAATGAAATTGCTGCAGCTACTAACAACACAATAGTCGTAAAGTCCGATAAGCTATGCAAAATTTTACTTAACACAGATTGTTTTGGCGCTTCATCAAAGCGATTCGGTCCGTTCTCTTTTAACCGTTTTTCCGCTTCTTGTCTTGTTAATCCCTCTGGACTAGTTGCATCTAATTCTTGACGTATTTCCTCTGCCGTTTTTTTGTATGTTTCCATCCTATTCCTCCTTTTTTTACTTGATAGAAAAATTGAGACAGCTAGCTATGTCATAGCTTAAGAAGTTCTCTCAGTCTTTCTAACAAGTCCTCTCAAAAAAAGCCATTTGATTGAATACTCAATTTTGAGTTTCAGTCTCATGACTGTAATAATACTATACCATGCATTTTCTACCAGAATCAATAAATTAACTTAGGTTTACCAAAAAAATTAAATTTTTTGGATTTTCTCCACAATTATGAATATTTTATTCGAAAAGAAAGAACTAAAATTTCATAGATTCTTCAATTTTTTAGAGCAAATTATTTGAAAGCGGTGTCATTTCATGGTAAGATTTAAGCATAAGGAAGGTAATCAACTTGATAGATTGTTTTTAACAATGAGTGTCAAAACAATAAACGTTGTCAAAGCTACAAGTTTTACTAAAGTATTTCAAGAGCAAAGTAATTCATGTTTCAAGTTATACCCTTCTGTTTAATGAATGAACCCCATTTAAGAACTAGAACAGAATAAGCGTCAAGTTTGTAATTCAAGGCAAAATTTTTTGTTTCGTGTAAAGTTAACATTGCTTTGCTAGTGTACCATGACAATCTACCAATACCTTCCGAAAGCAATAACCGCTCGTCAAGTAATCTCGACGAGCGGTCTTTTTTTTAACTAATTTTTTCAAATGGTTGTGGTACTCGATCTTCTTTCCATGTAAGAAGATGAATTCTCGTGTCCGTTTCTTTATATTCAGGACATGAAAATCCCAGTTCAATAATTTGTTCTTTTTTAACTAAAAAACGATTTAACTGTTGATCAACAAGAATCACTGTATTTTTTAAAAACTTCTCTACTTTACCAGAAACAGATTCTTCATTAGCATCTCTTGTTGATAATTTATCGCCGATTTTTAATTCCCGCATAATGTTCCACTTCCTTCTGATATTTTTTTAATGCTTATTCTAAGTATAAGAACAGACATCTTCTAATGATGAAAAAAGATGTCTGTTCTAGACGTTTCTATAAATTCTTTTTCCTGTTTAAAAGAATTTCTGGGGAAGATAGCTAAAAACGTCTATAGGTTTAAGCAGTTTTTCTTAAAAAGAATGATACGACTGCAATAACAATAATTGCTCCTAAAATTGATGGGAAAACTGCCATACCTGCGACAACCCAACCCCAAGAACCGAATAGAGCTTGACCAACTGCTGATCCAACTAATCCTGCAACAACGTTCGCAATGATTCCCATAGAACCACCTTTATTCATGATCGCTCCTGCAACTGCACCAATAACTCCACCTACGATTAATGACCATAATAAACCCATAAAACTCCACTCCATTTCTATTTTTTATTTATATATATAAATATATATGCTAAATTATTTATTGCTCTTGATTCTGCGATTCTCTTAACTTATAATCAACAAAACAAGAGACTTTTAAGACGATCCTTATATTCATTGTGTTGACTATTTTTTAGTCAGATTAAGGAAAATTCTACTATTATTATGAATAGACCACCAATTTCTTCTAATACATGATACAAGAATAGTATTTCGACATTTTGGATAACTTCATTCACAAGTTATAGATACCAAATTTAACGACTTTACATGATAAGATAAAACAAGATAGTACAAATATTGAAAACAATAGACAAGGTTGAAAGACGACGGACTCTTAAAAGGTTTTTTAAGCTATATCTTTGATCTATTGAAAGACGGTGTCAGAACCATCTTCTTAAAAATGGTGTGACGATAGATTTGTAGCAAGACTGATTCATTAGATCATAAGTAGATACAATTCATTGATTCTTTCAATTGTCCCAATTCGTATACGAATATAGTTATTGCAATAAAAGTGAAAACCCTTTGTCTTGAAATTCTTTTGTTCTTGTCTTGTCATCTCTATCGTTAATTCCATTTTACCTATTTTTTTTGTAAATAACCTTCAAATTTTAACCTACAGTGGACAATGAACTATTTGAAACTGAGAATTAGTCTTTTTTTTATTAAAAAAACACATGGGTAATTTTTGAGCATCTAATTACTATACAATGAATGCTGATATACCAGCATTTCAAGGATGGTATCGCTTTATTCCCAAACTATTTTATTTATTTTTTCGTTTTTTACTCCATAGTGGATAATTAGCAAAATAACTATCTTTTTTCATCAAACAGTGTCTATAATAGAGCGTGGCTTAGAACCAATAATTCGGCATTTTTGAATGCATTCGCCTAGTTATCAATCTAAAGCAATAAAATAGAAAGGAGACTACTTATTATGATGTACGGAATTTCTTCAAACGCATGGTTGAAACAGACTATTTTATTTGCTTTAGAAGAAGAAACAGAATTTATTTCTAGTCGAGAACTCACCTATATTGTAGGCGATTACAGCCAATCGACCATTAAAAAGATCTGTAGAGATATTCAAGAAGATATTGAGTCCCTCTACCCCAGCGACTTAGTAACTTTAATTATTGATCAACGAAATGGAATCAAACTAATTCGTAAACCTTATGTAAATCTTCAGAAACTTTTGTCTACCATTTTTTCTGCAGAACTTGGTTATGAATTATTACAACAACTACTCTTACAGCGGACAATTTCTACAATTGATTTTTGCAATACATACTATATTAGTGAATCACAACTTAGGAGAAAAATTAAAGATATTAATGCTTCTTTAGTGAAACACGATATCTCTATCTCTCTCTCTTCAACCATTACTATTTTTGGTGAAGAACATAAACTGCGAGCGTTTTTCTATGTTTTTCTTTTTGCTATTCATCGGCAGTTTTCACATATTGAATGGATTGAAAATAAGGAAGGTTTTGCCACCGTTGCAACACAAATTGCCCAAGAACTAGAAATTGAAACGGATAGTCGTACAATAGAGCTCCTATCTATTTGGTGTTTTATCACAATGGCATCGATTAAAAGTCATTTGTCGATTATTTTTAATGAAAATGAGCAACAGATTCTCCAAAGTATCTCTCTACCGCAGCGTCCTGACTTTCTAACAGATTGGATGGAAGAAGATTGGCAATTGTTAGTGGTTGCTATTTACGCTTCGGATATTATTGACTTTCATTTAACAGTCAATCTACAACAAATGGAAAAAGTTACTCACTTGGATGATGCCTCCATCTGGATTACGTTATTTGAATACCATTTTCTACCATTAACAGACGTTCAACAGGAATTTGTTTACAAAAAATTTGTTAAACAGCTGCTTTCCTATTATTTTTTTGAACCCGATGAGAATGTGCTAAATAATTTTACTGAACAATATGCAGAAGAACTCAAGGTCCATTATCCATTGCTGTTCTCCAAATATGAATTTTTATGGGATCAGTTTATTGAAAAAGTCTCTGAACCTGCCTACGAGTATTTCCGCATTGAAAGTCTATTACTTTGCTTCTATTTAGTTCCTAACGAAATTTATTATCCACAAATTAAATTATTTATCCTATCAGATTTGACTTTTTTGAATACAAAACACCTAGAATTCCGTGTCAGTACTCGGTTTTGTGACAAGTATTCCTTAAAATTTACCCGAGACATCCATCAAGCAGATATTATTTTAAGTACGGTATCTGTTAATGGAATGGAAGAGTACACAACAAGTTTTAAAAACCTAGTTCCTATTGTGCTAATTAATTCAAAAATTTCTGAAACTGATTTTGCTAAAATTGAAGCAGAGCTACTCACTATTACTCATAGTTTATTAGCAAACGAAAACGCCGCTGACTAGCAACGGCGTTTTTTATTTTAACTATACTTTGCTAAATGCTTGCTTGCGGCAGACAAAGATAATCATCATTGGGCGACGCCACTCATCTGGCATGCTCTCAAGATACTTTAATTCAGGGTAGGTTCAACAATACTATCCAAAATGAATCCTGGATCTTTTAGCAACTTAACAAGCGTGGTCAAAATACGATGAACTTTAGTAATTGTGTGACCAAGAAACTCAGATTGACGCTCACCATCTTTGAAGTATGTATCCACTGGCCAAACAATCTTTCCATCCTCCTTTTTCACCCAATTCTGAGAATCTTCAGCAGTAAAAATTGGATGTTCTATTGAAAATATGAACGAGCCTTCTTCTCGTAAAGCACTCATAATCATTTGAATACTTTACCTAAATCATTAATGTAATGAAAGGTCACTAGTCGTGTTCTAAAGAGCTGATTGAATTACGCTGACTTAGTGTCTTTAGCACTTAGTCAGCGTTTGAACATCAGCAGCCAAAGAGACTCTGAAAAGAGATTCGTGGCGGTCTCACACGACTAGTGAGTTTTCGAAGTTTTGACTGGAAATTATCAAACTCATTTTTTGACGAACATTGCATCACCAAAGCTAAAGAAGCGATAGCGTTCGTCTACAGCGTGTTTGTAAGCAGCCAAAGTTTGATCGCGACCAGCAAAAGCACTGACTAGCATGACTAAAGTTGATTTAGGTAAATGGAAATTAGTAGAAAAAGCATCAACCACTTTAAATTCATAACCTGGAGTAATGAAGATACTGGTCCAACCACTGTCCGCTTGGATAGCGCCATCGAATTTGCTACCAATAGTTTCTAAGGTGCGGATAGATGTCGTTCCAACAGCGACAATTTTACCACCATTTGCTTTTACTTGATTTAACTTATCTGCCGCCTCTTCCGTCAAACGATAAAATTCACTGTGCATTTCATGCTCAGCAATATTATCCACGCTGACAGGTCGGAAAGTCCCCAATCCAACATGAAGTGTCAAATAGACTAATTTAATTCCCTTTGCTTGAATTTTCTCTAATAATTCATTAGTAAAATGCAGACCTGCAGTCGGTGCTGCGGCTGAACCACTTTCTTTGGCATAAACCGTTTGATAACGATCTGGATCTTCCAAACGTTCTTTAATGTATGGCGGTAAAGGCATCTCTCCCAAAGATTCGATAATTTCTAAGAAAATTCCTTCATAACTAAACTGAATCATACGTCCGCCATGATTTAATTCTTCTGTGACAATTGCTTTTAAACGACCATCACCAAAACTAATTTTCGTGCCGACTTTTGCTCTTTTAGCAGGTTTAATTAAAGTTTCCCAAGTATCTCCCTCGGTATTGTTTAATAATAGAATCTCTAGATGCGCACCAGTTTCTACTTTTTCTCCATATAAACGAGCCGGTAACACACGAGTATCATTCATGACTAAAGCATCGCCTGGATGTAATTCATCAATAATATCGTAAAAATGTTTGTCTTCCATCTTTCCCGTCTGGGCATCTAATACTAATAATCGAGAACTTGCACGATCTTTTAACGGTGTCTGTGCAATTAATTCTTCCGGTAATTCAAAATCAAAATCTTCTGTTGTTAACATATTATCCACTCTTTCCTCTCATTGTGCTCTCTCATTTTAGCACTTTTTACTGAATTGTTTCAAAAAAATGAATTTTAATCTTAATTTTTTTTGTGAAATCGTTTTTTCCTTAGATACATATAGGTTTATCTATCATCAATCTACTCCGAAAATCCAATAAAAAGGCTATATCTCACGCTTATAAAGCGTTTTCTTAATCATTGTCATTTGAAATCTTTCGTGTTTTCCCTCATACTTATAGTATAGGATACGCAAAAATTGAACACGAGGTGAAGAAAAAATGATTGAATTTCAACAAGTATCAAAAATTTATAAAGGCGGAAAAATCGCGGTAGAAGACATTAATCTCTCTTTTGATAAAGGTGAGTTTATTTGTTTTATCGGAACCAGTGGAAGTGGTAAGACGACTTCTATGCGGATGATTAACCGAATGACTGAACCCTCAGAAGGAACCATCTTAATTGATGGTAAAGATATTCAATCCTTCAATCCAGTTGAGTTACGTCGTAAAATCGGCTACGTTATCCAAAGTATTGGACTAATGCCACATATGACGATTCGCGAAAACATCACACTCGTTCCAAAGTTACTAAAAGTATCTAAAGACGAACGGGATAAGATTGCCGAGCGAATGATTGACTTAGTCGAATTACCAAGAGAAATGTTGGATCGTTATCCCCATGAACTTTCTGGTGGACAACAACAAAGAATCGGTGTTATCCGAGCACTTGCAGCGGATCAAGATATTATTTTAATGGATGAGCCATTTGGAGCCTTGGACCCTATTACCAGAGATTCTTTACAAGATCTTGTTAAAGATTTACAAGAACGCTTAGGAAAAACCATTGTCTTTGTTACTCATGATATGGATGAAGCGCTAAAATTATCTAGCCGTATTGCAATCATGAGTGAGGGGCGTGTCATTCAATTTGATACACCAGACAATATCTTAAAAGCACCTGCTAATGAATTTGTTGAAGAATTAATTGGTGAAGATCGCTTAATGCAAGCCAAACCAGATACTACACCAGTTAGTGAAGTGATGCTAAATACCGCTGTCACTATCACTCCTGAAAAATCATTGCAAGAAGCAATTAGTTTGATGCGCCAAAAGCGTGTTGATACCCTTTTAGTTACCGACAATCAAAATATTTTAAAAGGTTATATTGATGTCGAATCAATCAATCAACGCCGAGGAAAAAGTAGTAGTGTTGGAGATATTTTAAAAACTGATGTCTTTTTCGTAAAAGAATCAGCACTGCTTAGAGATACCTTACAACGAATTTTAAAACGTGGCTTAAAATATGTGCCAGTAGTGGATGAACAACAACGTGTGGTCGGTATTATTACCCGTGCTTCTCTAGTGGACATCGTCTATGATGTACTATGGGGCGAAGAAAGTTCTATCTCAGAGGCAGCCGTGTCATTCGACCCTGAAATAGAGGAGGTCTAGTCTTATGCAAGCCTTTTTCTCAGAATATGGTACACAACTTTTTGAAAATATTATGCAACACATCTATATTTCGTTTATTTCTTTATTTTTAGGTGCTCTAGTAGCTATTCCGTTAGGGATTTTATTAACAAGAACGCCTAAAATTGCCAATGTTGTTATTGGTATTACAAGTGCCTTACAAACAATTCCTTCTTTAGCTTTGCTGACGTTAATGATTCCATTTCTAGGAGTCGGAACAGCTCCAGCAATCGTCGCTTTATTTATCTACTCGCTATTGCCAATTATGCGAAACACGTATATTGGCATGAAAAATGTCGATCCAAATTACCTAGATGTTGCTAAAGGCATGGGTATGACCAATTTTGAATCGATTTATAGTGTCGAAATTCCGATTGCTTTACCAACCATTATGGCGGGCGTTCGTTTAGCGGCCGTCTATGTCATTGCTTGGGCGACCTTAGCTTCGTATATTGGTGCAGGAGGCTTAGGGGTGTTAATCTTTAGTGGTTTAGACAACTATCAACCACCATTGATTATTGCAGGGACCATTCCAGTTATTCTTCTAGCAGTTATTTCCGATTTTCTTTTAGGTTTGCTAGAAAATAAATTAACCCCATCTGCTTTAAGGGAGGAGAATGAATAATGAATAAATTAAAAAAAATCTTCCTGACACTAGCAGGTGTCCTAATGCTATCTGCTTGTTCTCTTCCAGGGTTGGCTTCCAATAACGACGAAGATACCATTGCTGTGACTGGCGGAATTACTACTGAATCACAAATTCTCGGTAGCATGGTCGCAGGGATGATTGAACATTATACAGATAAACAAACCACGATTATCAATAACTTAGGAACGACCAACATCAATCATCAGGCAATGTTAAATGGTGATGCGGATGTTTCATCTACTCGTTATACAGGAACAGATATTGCTTCTACTTTACTTTTAGAACCTGTGATGGATCCTGATCAAGCAATGGAAGTAGTTCAAAAAGAATTTAAAGAACGTTACAATCAAGTTTGGTTTCCTTCTTATGGCTTTGATAATACCTATGTCTTTTTAGTCAGAAAAGATACGGCTGAAGAATACGGATTAGAAAAAGTCAGTGATTTAGAGCCAATTGCCGATGAATTGGTTGTCGGTGCAGACCGAGCTTGGATGACTCGTGAAGGAGACGGTTATGACGGCTTTACTCAAGCCTATGGATTTGAATTTAGCTCGATTTTACCCATGCAAATTGGTTTAGTATATGATGCAGTTGATGCTCATCGAATGGATGTCGTTCTAGGCTATTCCACAGATGGACGAATTGCCAGCTATGATTTGGTCATGCTAGAAGATGATCGACAATTTTTCCCACCATATGATGCTTCACCAATTGTCAATCAAGAACTTTTAGATGAAGTGCCCGAATTGTATGATGCTATTAATCGTTTAGCTGGAAAAATCGATACCGAAACCATGCAACGATTAAATTACGAATCAGACAATGATTTGGTCGAACCTTCTATCGTAGCGGAACGCTTTTTAGAAGAAAATAATTACTTTGAGGGGGATGCGCAATGAATATGAATGAGATGAATATATTCCAACAATTTGTCTATTATTTTCAAGAAAATGGCAGCTATGTCTTTTCACAATTCATTCGTCATTTTCTGATTTCAATTTATGGTGTATTGTTTGCGGCCATTGTCGGGATACCGATTGGCATTATGATTTCTCGTAGAACGAAATTAGCAGATTGGGTGATTCGAATTGCAAATGTCATTCAAACAATCCCATCCTTGGCTATGGTTTCGATTCTTATGTTTGCTTTTGGTCTAGGGGTTAATGTGGTAATCATCACCGTTTTTCTTTATTCTCTTTTACCGATTATCAAAAATACTTATACAGGCATGATTCAAGTTGATAAAAATGCCTTAGATGTCGGAAAAGGAATGGGTATGACTGCTTGGCAAAGACTCTATATGATTGAATTACCGCTTTCTATTTCTGTTATTATGGCAGGGATTAGAAATGCTTTAGTTGTCGCTATTGGTATTACTGCTATTGGTACCTTTGTGGGTGCAGGTGGTTTAGGTGATATCATTGTTCGAGGAACCAATGCAACGGACGGTGCTGCGATTATTTTAGCCGGTGCCTTACCAACTGCGGTAATGTCTATTTTTACCGATTGGATTTTAGGAATTGTAGAGAAACGTTTAGATCCAGCTAGTCACTCAAGTGAATAAAACAAAAACCTGTCTGAAAAATTTCAGACAGGTTTTTTCGTAATCAACTTTATACGTTTTATTAATGGAAAAAATGACTTTCTTTCGTTAAAGCATTCATTTTTTTCAACGGTTTCTCCATTAAAGGACTAACTAATGTACCCACTATTCCAAAAATAAGACCTAAAATCAGTAGAACACTGGCATTACGTACGGCATTTGGCCAATAGATTCCCCCTGCAGATTCTCTTAATAAATCAACAGCGTACGTAAATGGCAATAAAGGATTGATAAATTGAAAAAATTTTCCAGAAACTTGGATCGGGTAATTTCCTCCCCCACCGGAAATCGACAAGACTAACAAAATAATTCCTATGCCTTTACCAAGATTGCCAAATAAGCTGGCGAAAACATAAATCATAGTCATAAAGACCCATCCTACAAGTAGGGCAAAAAGAATACTATACACTGGATTTCTTACATCTACTCCTAAGACAAAATAATTTCCCAAAGTCACAATCAAGGATTGTGCCAAACCAATCGTCAAGAAGGTACCCATTCGAGCGAGGAACATTTCTCTTTGACTAAAACGTTGTCGGTCCTTTTTGTCTAAATGAAAATCAGTAGCTGCCACACTAGACAACAGCAAAGCACCCACCCATAAACAAAGCGCTGTATAAAACGGCGTGCTTGCGGAACCATTATTTTCCATAGGATACATCGCTGTGGTATTTAGTTCTACAGGTTGCGTAAAGAAATCACTCTCAGCTTGCACATCATTTTTTAGTAAAGAAATGATATCGTTCAAATCAGCAAATTCTTCTCCTTTATGAATGGCCATTGCTGCTTTGTGGATTCCTCGTTTCATTGATGGCCAATCTTCTTCAATTAATTGACTGGCTGTATTCAGTGCCGTTTCGACTTTTGGAAATTTCTCATCGACCATCTCCAAAGTAGTGACTACTTCGCTTTTTACTGTCGGATATTCATTCGTGACAAAATCAGCTGCTTTAGCTAATTTTTCTTGCAATTCGGGCAGTTCTTCATTATAAAGTGAAACACCTTTATTGATACCATTGACGATTTGATCCATATGTCCGTTTAGCAAAAGATTAGCGTCATGTATTTCTTTGCCAATTGCGGGCAGCTCTTCTTGATATTTTTCTAAAATTGTCACCGCATTACTAACTGTTTTTTCTGTCGCTTGAAGTAGAGCTTCTAAATCAACGTTTTTTGAGGCTTCTAATAACTCTTGGGTATTTTCTAAAGCTGGTAGTAGTTTGTTTTCTAACAATACATGTACCTGACGACTAACAGCTTCCACATCAATACTATTTCCCAAAGAAGCTAGACGTTCGGTTAACGACTGTAAATCATTTAGAAATTGTTGAAGTTCGGTTTTACTAATTGAATCGGTAATTTCAGCTAGTTGTGTGGCAGACTGACTAGTGACTGCCAATAATTCATTGACTTGGTTCAAATGTTGGATAATCTCACTAAAATCGCCTTCTAGTTGTTGTTGCAATTGTTGAAACCAATCAATTAAGTCACTGATCATTGCTTGTTGTTTTGCTAGAACATCGGCAATTCCTAGCAAAGTTTGTTTAATAATTGTTCGTTGCTCTGGCGTCCAATCTTCTGTTTGGCTTAATAAGGAATTCAAGGTTACTGCGTAATGATTGATCGTTTCAGCCAGACTAGTCACCATATTCAGATTGATTTGAACTGTTTGAGTAATTTCATCTAAATGCGTATCTAATTTTTCTCCAGCAGCGATTGTTTGATCTGTAAAATCTGAGGCATTGTCTCTTAGCTCTACTATCTTAGGTAATAAACTTTCCACTTCTTGCATAATCATTAAAGCTTGATTAGCCTCAGCAATTCCTTCGGTTAAAGTTGTTGATACTTGATCAAAATCTTCATCCACCATCGCTAACTGTTTGCCAGCATTCTGAATCTCAGGTATTTTATCCTGTAAAGTCAAAATAATTTTTGCTTCCTCAGTTATTTGAGGCATTTTTTGATTTAAAACAACTAATTTTTCTGCCATTTGATCAACTTCAGGTAAATACTCCGTAAACTCTTCTGCTTTATTAAATTTGTTTTTTATATCAGGCAATTTTTCATGTAACGCTAAAATTTCTTGCGTATAGCCTTCAATATTATCGCTATTTTGATCCATTTCTAAAATTAAATTTTTTACTTTGTTTATGGAGACTAAATTTGATTCTACTTCATACCCCACTAGATTAAACACTTCTAGTAGTGTAGAACTTGCTGTATTGATAAAATTTTCAGTAATTTGATCTTGTAAACTACTTGCTCCTTTATCGGTAATCTTTGGAGCAATCGCATTAATTTTTTCATTAAAATAATAATCAATTGTTGGTTTTTGAATTTCTCCGCTGGTAAAACTCAATAAGTCTTCTGAAAAATTAGTTGGTAAATAGATTCCTGCGTAAAATTTTCCTGATTGCACACCTTCTTTTAAGACCTTTTCAGATTTCACAAAACGCCAACCTAGTTGTTCATTTTTCTGAAGATTCTCGATGACTTCATCACCAACGTTAATCTTTTTCCCATTAAAATCTGTACCAGTATCACCACTAAATACAGCAATCGGAATTTCTTTCGTATTTCCATAAGGATCCCACAAAGCTTTAATGTTAAACCAAGCATACAAAGACGGTAGAAACATTAAGGCGATGACTAAAAAAGTGGTCATAGGATTTTTAAAAATTCGTTTCCAATCTAATCGATATAATTTTATTATATTTTTAAAATGTTGCATTTTATTCACCATCATTTCTTTGATATCGTTGGATAATTTATCATGATTTACCAAGACTTTCCAATGATGAACACGGTGATTTGTTGCTTTTTAGACAGATTCATCAATTTGTCTAAAAAATTACTTGGTATAAAGAAAAAAGGATAAAAAACTGTCGCTACAGTTCTTTACCCTTTTAAATTATTCTTAAATAGTTATTCTTCTTGATTTTTAGCCTCTAGAAAAGCAGTCAATACATTTTGAAACTCTTGGTCAAGAAAAGTTGGATCATCTTCACGTTTTAGCGTTTTGATGGGTGTCACAAAATTATCAAAATAGTCTGTAGCAACAAACATTGATTTTACTAATTTTAATGAAATTTGTGGATGATAATAAAAATCGCCACATTTTCCAAGTACTAGACGCGCAATTTGATAGTTTTTTTCATCAACTTTACGGAAACGATAGTAATTATCTTCAAAAAAGATTTTTTCAGAACTAGCCAAAGCAATAATTTCCTTTACATTTGCCAAAGTATTTCCCTTCTTTCCACGAATTTTTAGTTACTTTACAGTCAGACAAGCACATCACAAACTTCCAGTCCGTCTGTCCAGAAAATTTCTCATTGCAGGAGACCGCTATGAGCCTTCAAGAAGTCTCATAGCTTTCGGCGTTCAAACGCAGAGTAGGAAGTAGCGAATCACTCCTTCCAACACTGCGTAATTCATCCTCATCTTTAAGCCTGCGATGAGAATTTTCTTCCCAATAGGACTTCCAATTTGTGATGTTGATTACTTTTAAGTTTACACATAAGAAATCCTCTACTTAAAAGAAAAAAATTATCGTTAGAAACTGGAAGAACAAAGTGGAGAAAACTCACAGGTCGTGTTCTAAAGAGCTGAATGAATTACGCTGACTTAGTGCGACTAGCACTTAGTCAGTCGTTTGAACGTCAGCAGCCGAAGAGACTCTGGAAAAAGAGGCTCTTGGCGATCTTACACGACACCAGTGAGCTTTCGGAGCTTTGTTCTGGAAGTTATAACTTTCATTTTCTTACTTAACTGTAAAAAGTAACAATTTTATCTATTTTAACATATATCTATCTAAAAAAACTGGCTCACCTCTCTTTCAAACAATCAGGGTTGGTATATCCTAAAAAGACTGGTATGATAAATCAAAAGAAGTAGTCCCTATGTATTATTTTAAAAGGAGGGTTTTTATGGCAATTCTAACATTTGAAGAGGTTTCTTTCATTCGTAATCAGCAACCCTTGTTAGATCAAATTAACTGGCAAATTAATGAGGGCGAAAATTGGGCAATTTTAGGTTTAAACGGAGCGGGTAAAACATTACTACTACAATTAATTACAGGGAGCCTTTGGCCATCCAAAGGAAGATTAACCGTCCTAGATCAAGTGTTTGGGCAAACTTCTATTCCTGAATTATCGAAACGAATTGGTTGGGTTAGTACTGCCTTACAGTATCGTTTAAATGTTCAAGATACTGCGGAAAGAATTGTTTTGTCTGGAAAATTCGCCAGTATCGGTATCTATCAAAGCTTTACTGAGGATGATTTAAATAAAGCTAAGGACTTCTTAATTTCACTGGATGCTGAAAGTTTGATTGGTAAAAACTATCATTTCTTATCTCAGGGAGAACGTCAAATAGTTCTGATTGCTCGAGCTTTGATGGCGGAGCCTGAGTTATTGATTTTAGATGAGCCTTGTAATGGATTGGACCTATTTGCTAGAGAAGAGCTCTTGTTAAAAATCGATCATTTGATGAAACAAAAAGATGCCCCAAGTTTATTATTCGTCACCCACCATACAGAAGAAATTTTACCCTTAATCAGTCATGTCATGATGTTAAAAGACGGTGCTATTTTCCAAAAAGGGTTTCGAGAAGAAATGATGACTGCTGAGGTTTTACCAAAATTTTATGATAAACCAATTACGATGTATACTTTATCTGAACATCGTAAAATGGTACTGCCGATTAATCATTTGAATTGATTATCTCAAAAAAGACAAAAAAGAAGATTCTAGTTCTTCTTTTTTGTCTTTTTCATCTACTATTTTTTTGAAAACTAGATTTCTTGATTCTTTTTAGCTGCTGCTTGTACTGCTTGGATAACCGCTGATCGGAAGCCATTTTCTTCTAAGTTACGAACTGCCTCAATCGTTGTTCCTCCTGGTGAGCAAACTTGATCTTTTAATTCGCCAGGATGTTTTCCTGTTTCTAAAACCATTTTCGCTGCCCCAAAAACAGCTTGTGCAGCAAATTCATACGCATGAGGACGACTCATTCCTGATAGAACAGCTCCATCTGCTAAGGCTTCGATAAATAAGTACGCATAGGCCGGAGAAGAGCCACTTACGCCAACCACTGCATCAATTTGGCTTTCTGGTAGTACCACTGCTCGTCCAAAACTTTGGAAAATAGCAACCACTGTCTCTGTTTCTTCAGCACTGACTTCTTGATTTGTAGAGACAGAAGCCATACCCGCATTAACGGTAGACGGCGTATTCGGCATGACACGAATAATTTTTTTCTCACCTAATATTTCTTCCATTTGATGAATAGTCACGCCAGCAGCAATCGATACTAGTAATTGAGTGTCTATCCATTGGGCAACCTCTGGTAATCTTTTTAATAAAATAGCTGGCTTCACCGCAAAAATAACAATATCTACTTGTTGAAAAAATTCTTTCTCATCCAGAATAGGAATAATTTGAAACTGTTCTTCGACTTTTTTTAGTGTCGGTTCGTAACGATGGTTATAGACTAAAATATCTTCTTTTGCGTAACTATCTGTAGCAAGCATGCCATGAATAATGGCTTGTGCCATATTTCCTGCACCATAAAATCCAATTTTACTCATATCTGTCACTCCATTCTAATCAAACTGTTGCACTTTCCCTTCGATCACTCGTAGATATCCTCTGACTGGTTCCTGCAGACGAACATATAAATTGGCTGGTATTTCCAAAGTGAGTTCTTTCTCTCCTTGTTGAAAAATACCATAATAAATTCCTGCTTGTTCAAATTTACGAACCAATAAATAATAGCCTTCTTCTTCAGGTGGTCGGATCGAAAATTGATCTTTACGGCGATACAAAGTGAAAATCAATAAAATTACTGTCGCTATAACGATTAGATATCCAAACATTTTAGTTATAATCCTACACTAATTTTTAATGCCGAATTAACTGACTCCATAATAGAGTCTTCCAAACGACAAATTTTTTCTTTGAGTCGGGATTTATCAATGGTTCGGATTTGTTCCATTAAAATAACAGAATCTCGTCCTAAACCCGTTCCCTCCGCAGTAATTCCAACATGGGTAGGTAATTTAGGTTTCGCCATCTTAGCAGTAATTGCAGCGATAATTACTGTTGGGCTAAAGTGATTTCCCAAATCATTTTGAATAATTAAGACGGGTCTTACACCGCCTTGTTCTGAGCCAACAACCGGAGATAAATCGGCAAAATATATTTCTCCACGTTTGACCATGGACATCAATCCTTTTCTATTAAATATTCTCTAGGTATACGTTCTGATAACAAACAAATAACTTCATAATGAATAGTATCTAAATGATCAGCGATCGCTTGAAGGGTAATCTCTTCTCCACCATTTTTACCAATCAACGTAACTTTAGTGCCTACTTTGAATTCTTTTGGTAAACGAATCATCAACTGATCCATACAAACACGACCAACGATTTCACAGCGTTGTCCGTCAACAAGCACGCTAAAACCTTGCATTTTTCTAACATAACCATCTGCATAACCGATTGGTACCGTACCAATCCATTCTTCTGTTGGTGTCACATAGGTTTTTCCATAACCAATTCCCTCACCTACAGAAACTTTTTTCACTTGAATTAGTTCAGACTCAAGGGTTAATGCTGGTTGTAATGGATAAGTTTCCGATAAAGAGGTTCCTGATGGATTTAAACCATACAGAGCAATTCCGTAACGGACTAAATTACCCATATCTTCATGCCATAAAGAGGTTGCACTATTGCTACAGTGAATATACTTGGGTTTTTCCGTTAATACTGCTATCGCTTCTTTAAAACGATAATTTTGCTTTTCCCAATAATCTGTATCTGCTTGATCAGCAGTCGCAAAGTGAGTAAAAATCCCTTCTAATTCAAAACGTGAATCCATGTCAATTTGTTTGGCAACTTCTGAAACTTCTTCAGGACTCTGTAAACCAATTCTTCCCATTCCAGTATCTACAGCAATATGTACAGTTAAACAAGCTTCTTTTGACAGAATGTTTTGTGCTTCTTCAAACCATTCTTTGGTAGCTATGGGCAGAACAACTTGATATTTTTGTGCTAAGGAAAGAGCCGATAAATCCAATATTCCCAACAATAAGATGGGGGCTTCAATTCCTTGCTCCCGCAATTCAATCGCCTCATCAAGTGTGGCTACACACAGTCCTTTCGCCCCCGCTTCTAAAACGGTTCTTGCTACAGGTACTGCGCCATGCCCATAACCGTTGGCTTTGACTGCTACATAGACTGCCTTTCCCTGATTATGTTTGATCTCATTGACGAGATTTTGTTTAATTGCCTCTAAATCAACAATAATTTTGGTAGGACGATGATAAGATATTGCCATCTAAAAACCTTCCCTCTACTTCTCTAAAATAATTTGAGCAAAAGCCATATCCTCTGTATGCGTAATGCTTACAAAAACCTTGCCTTCTTTATGCGGTGACTTGGTCACAATTGGTGCACCAGCATTATCTGCCAGAATTTCTAATTCTTGAAAGGTAATTTTTCCAATCCCTGTACCCCAAGCTTTTGAAAAAGCTTCTTTACACGCATAACGTCCACCTAAAAATTCCACTTGTCTTTTCTCAGGTAAGCGGTCATAGATACGATATTCCTCTAATGTTAAAATTCTTGTGATGAACTTGGGCTTGTCTTGAATAAGTTTTTTTATACGATGCAAATCAACTGCATCAATACCAATTCCCTGAATCATGATCAATTACTCTTTTCTTTAAAGTTAGTCTTATTCTACCAAAGATTGGACAAAAAACCACTTAAAAACATAACCGAATCAGAAAAACATCTAAGAATATTTTATTCTTAGATGTTTTTTCTTATAACGTAAGACTTCGTAAAGACTTAGTTCAGTGTTAAGTTTTTATTAATCTTGATTGTTGCGGATAACGAAGCTACGTTTTTTATCGCTTGGACGACGACTAGGTTTGCGAGAACCTTCTTTGTTGCTACCATAACTTCCTTTGTTTCCATTACTACGACGGCTTCCATTTCCATCTCTGCTACCATCGCGGTCACGATTTCTACGATCGTCACGACCACCACGTCCGCCATCACGACGGCCTCCGCGATTGTTGTTACGACGATTTCCGCCACCTTTATTAAAGGATTTTTTCCCTTGTGGTAATGGACGTTCTGGCGTGATTTTTACAGGAACTAAATCAGCTGGATCTTTTGCTAAAGTTTTTAATAACAATGCAGCTAGATCTTGCGCTGAATAGCGTGCTACTAAATCATCAGCACCTTGCAAGTATTTATCTAAGCCATTTTCATCCATTTTTTCTTCAATTTTTTCCATCGCAGCACCAACTTGGCCTTTGAAGGCTTCTGTTTCGGTTGGTGGACGTAGAGGAGTCATACGTTTTTTCGTTAAGTTCTCGATAACGTGTAAGTAACTCATTTCATTTGGTGTTACAAAAGTAACTGACATTCCACCTTTTCCGGCACGACCTGTACGACCGATACGGTGAACGTAACTTTCTGGATCTTGAGGAATATCATAGTTATAAACATGGGTAACGCCTGAAATATCTAATCCACGGGCTGCAACGTCTGTTGCAACTAAAATGTCTAAGTTACCACTCTTGAATGAACGCAAGACACTCATACGTTTTTGTTGAGATAAATCACCATGAATACCTTCTGCTTTATAACCACGAGCTTCTAATCCACGGGCTAATTCATCTACACGACGTTTTGTACGACCAAAAACAATCGTCAATTCTGGTGTTTGTACATCTAATAAGCGAGTCATGATATCAAATTTTTCATAATCTTTTGAACGTACATAGTACTGATCAATCAAATCAGCTGTCATTTCTTTAGATTTAATTTGAACATGCTCAGGGTTTTTCATAAATTTCACGCCGATATTTTTAATTGCTGGTGGCATGGTTGCAGAGAACAATAATGTTTGTCTTTCTGCAGGGACTTGGGCAATAATTGTTTCAATATCTTCTAAAAAGCCCATATTTAGCATTTCATCTGCTTCATCTAATACTAACGTTTCAACCGTACCTAATTTTAAGGTGTGACGATTAATGTGATCCAACATACGTCCTGGTGTTCCTACAACGATGTGTGGACGATCTTTTAATTGGCGAATTTGACGGCCAATATCTGCTCCACCGTAAACAGCTTGTACGCGAATTTTTTTGTCTTTACCTAAACGGTATAACTCTTCTTGCGTTTGGATAGCTAATTCACGAGTTGGTGCAATAACTAAACCTTGTAATTGTTGTTTTTTCGGGTCAATTTTTTCTAACATTGGCAAACCAAAAGCGGCAGTTTTACCTGTACCTGTTTGCGCTTGGCCGATGACATCTTTTCCTGCCAAAGCCAAGGGAATTGTTGCTCCTTGAATAGGTGTTGCTTCTTCAAAGCCGGCACGCTCAACAGAAGTCAATAATTCTTGTGATAATTCTAATTCTTTAAATTTCAAATGGATCCTCCTAATTGTGATCGTAGATGATACTTCATCTCGTCTTTTTAAACCAATTTCTTGGTTTTTAATAGTTTGAAGTGTTCGTCTTTTCCACAAGCGACTAAACATGGTCCCTAACATATTTAGTTTCTTATTTCTCACCGAAAAACCACTTCTTGAAGGCATTAGAAAAGGCTATGACAAACACTACTTAATTTTTGTCTAGCCTCATTTTGAATTTATGATGACATTGTCAGTTCTTATATATCTAAACTTTTTCAAGTTCAGTTTATCCGTTATTCCAATTTTTACTTCATCTTTCGGCACTTAAATACTATAACATGAAACTATGTTTTCAGCAAGTTTCAGAACTTATTTCATTTGAAAGTTCTTAAACATTACCATCTAATCTAAAAAAAATTTAAAACTTCCATAATAAATCTCCGAAACCACCCTTGCTGTGAGAGACCGCCACGAGCCTCTTTACAGAGTCTCTTCGGCTGCTGACGTTTGAACGCCGAAAGGTCTAAGACTCTCAAAAGAGGCTCAGACCAATCTCTCGCAATGTATACTCTTTACGGACAGACGGAGTGGAAGTAGAAAAATAATTTATTCTTGTGTTAAGGAGTTCAAGATTGTTTCTAAATCTGTACGAGCTTCTTCTTCCACACTTTTTAGTGACCAGCCTATGCTTTGGACAAACTGTGTATCACTTTCAACGATGTCAAATATATACACTAAATTCATCCCTTGTATTTGTAAATCAAAGTTTTTACGAATACCATTCATTCCATTGATAGTGATCGCTTCTTCACTTAGGTTGGTTGCTTGTCCTTCTAAATTGCCTGTAACTAACTCAACATAGGTGTCTAAGTCTGCAAAATCAACTTTATTTTCAGCAATGACCATATAATAGGAGTTAAAATCTGATTTTTCTAAAGCAAATGACGCATCTGGATTTAGTTCTGTTGGATCTGCCAGTTCAGCCCATTCTTCAGGAATTGATACAGAATAGTTAGTTCCTTCTACACTGAAAGCTGATTCCCCTGATGATGGTTCTAAAACTTCGATACTATCACTGCTTTGTGGTGTTTCTGTATCAAAAGGCTCTCTAGAAGAAGTACAACCGGCTAACATTCCTACAAAAACAAAACCTAACATAACTATTTTTTTCATGCTTCTCATCCTTTCCTACTCTTTATATAAAGTATAACGAAAAAAAGAAGATTCCACACCTGATTTGGTCTAGGATCTTCTTTTCTTCTTACAATAAGGCCACGACTTCTGCTAAACCCATGCCGTTGCTACCTTTTAATAAAATACTGTCGGTTGGTTGTAATTCTTGTTTAATCTTACGAACTAAAGCTGATTTGTCTTCTGTTTTAAAATGATAAACTTCAACCGAATTTGCTAACTCTTCTTTTAATCCTTCCATCTCTGTCCCATATAAAAAAATAAGGTCATATTTGTCACCAATATGAGTTGCCATTGAACGATGCATCGCTGAAGAATCTGGTCCCAACTCTAGCATGTCCGCCAATACCGCAAAGCGACGTCCTGGTAATTCCAATTGTCCAAAACTATCCAATACTAAGCCCATAGCTGTTGGATTTGCATTATAGACATCACTAAGAATGTCCGCTCCATTTGAAGCTTTTAACCATTCTGTTCGATTTTTTGTTAGTTGAAACTCAGCTAATCCACGAGCGATTTCAGCTGTCGTCAAACCAAAGTAGCGACCTAAACCATAAGCAATCAATGCATTTTTAACGTTATATCCACCTAAAACTGGAATCTTAAAAATTTCTTCATCAATTTCGAATGTCGTTTGATTTTTGGTTTCTTTAATAATCGTTCCTTGAATATCTCCCTCATTTAACCCAAACGTCTCTACTTGCTGAGATAATGCCTTCGTCAAAGGAGTCAATAAGGGTTCATCAGCTGGAACTATCAATAGCCCTTCTGGATTTAGTCCAGAAGTAATTTCCATTTTAGCTTTAGCAATTCCTTCACGAGAACCTAAATTTTCAATATGGGCTTCACCTATTAAAGTAATCGCGGCAGCATCTGGTTGAGCCATTTTTGATAGAAAAGCAATCTCACCCGCATGATCCATACCCATTTCTAGAATCAACAGTTCGGTTGCCTCTGACATATGGAGAATGGTATAAGGCATTCCTAAATCATTGTTATAATTCCCTTGTGTTTTGTAGGTGGAAAACTTTTGGGCTAAAACAGCTTCCGTCATATCTTTAGTTGTCGTTTTTCCATTGCTACCTGTAATTGCTACAATTTTTGGTGCGATCTTTTCTTTATAATAAACGGCTAATTGCTGAAAAGCTTTGGTCGTATCTTCGACAGGTAAAAGGGTAACCCCTGCAGGTGCCAAGGCTAAATCTCTACTCCAAAGAGCCGCAATCGCTCCTTTCTCCATTGCTTGCTCAATAAATTCGTGTCCATCTCTTGTTCCAGGTAATGGTACAAACAAGCTACCGTCAGAAATTAACCGACTATCAAATTCTACACTAGTGATTACCGTCTCTAGATTACTTTGGATATCCACATCTAATGCTTCAGCGACTTCTTTAATGGTTAGATTCATTTTCCGAGTTCTCCTTCGATTAACAAAAACAAGGCACTTGAAGCCCTTCTGTCTCCAATGTGCCTTGTTAGTGATTTATTCCACATCTGTTAAAAAGCTTTGTCTTTGTTTGTAGCGATTTAAACCTAATTGAATTAACTCTTCGATTAAATCACCATATGGCAAGCCAGTTTTTTCCCATAAAGAGGGATACATACTAAATTGAGTAAAGCCTGGCATGGTATTTAGTTCATTTAAAAATAGTTCATTTTTATTCGTTAAGAAGAAATCACAACGACTCAAGCCACTACCACCCAACATTGTATAGGCTTTTTTAGCATATTCTTGGGCTTTTTCTTGTACTTCATCTGGAACTTGGGCTGGAATTTGCATTTCAATTTTATTATCAATGTACTTAGAATTATAATCATAAAAAGCGACATCTTTAACTATTTCTCCAGCTACTGTCGTACGAACATCTTCATTTCCCAAAATGGCTACTTCAATCTCACGAGCTTCAATTCCTTGCTCGATGATTGCTCGTGTATCATAACGATAGGCTTCTTCTAAAGCTTGTTGCAATTCTGCACGATTTTCAGCTTTTGAGACACCTACACTTGAACCCATATTCGCTGGTTTCACAAACATTGGAAACAGTAATGAACCCTCACAATGTTCGAAAATTTGTTTCGGATTTTCTTTCCATTGATTTTTCAAAACTGGAACATAAGGGACCTGAGGAATTCCTGCCGCCTGTAAGATGTATTTGGTCATGATTTTATCCATTCCACAAGCACTAGTTAATACACCTGCACCTACATAAGGCATGTCGATTGTTTCAAGGAAACCTTGAATCGTTCCATCTTCACCATTAGGACCATGTAACAGAGGAAAGACAATCGCATCCTCTTCTTGAATTTCTCCTGGCTGAATTTTTACACCTGTAAAATCACCAGGCTCATTATTTTTAGCCCAAGTTAAGTGCAATACCTCTTCACTGATTGGTTTATCTTCCAATAAAGGTCCTTTTACCCATTGCCCCTCTTTAGAAATGAAAACAAGTTGAACTTGATAGTAATTATAATATATTGCATTAAGTACAGAAAATGCCGATAAAATAGAGACATCGTGTTCCGCACTTTGCCCACCGTATAATAAGATTATTTTCAAGGTTTTTCCTCCTGTATATAAAAGCTCTTTTCACGTATGATTCTCACATATTTTAGCACAAAATGAAATTATCGAACAACCAAAACTGTGATTTTAAGAGAATTCATTACAAAGTTTCCTCTACAACTCTTTGCATAATCTCGTAAAACTGAGCACGATCCTCATTGGTAAAGGCTTTTGGTCCTTTTGTTCGTTTACCCGCCTTTCGCATTTGTGCACTCAAATAGCGTTGATTTAACAAATAATCAATGGTTTCAAGTAGATATTCTTTTCCAGAATGATGGAAAACCCGCGCCTTTTTAGGCAGTACTAATGAAGCCAAACCATAGTCTTGAGTAATTAGAATATCCCCTACTTCAATTTCTTTTACAATTTGATAATCTGCACGATCGGCTCCTTTATCTACATAAATAAATTCTACAAAATCAGGATATTCTTTAGTTGTATAATGGTCAACACTCGTGACGATTAATACAGGGATGGCAAATTCCCCTCCTAATTGAATAATCTTTTCTTTTACCGGAGAGCCATCGCCATCTATCACAAATCGCATATCTATCACCTTCTTTTCATTTGACCTTTTGATACTCTCTTACTAACTTAAAAATGCAAAAACACGTCTCATCTATTATCCTAAAAAACAGCCCTCTTGTCCAACGAACGCTTAGACAAATAGGACTGTTTTTATTTAACGTAAAATATCAATTCCAGGATTTTCAATCACTTGTTCCACTTGTTCTCTAGTAGTTAAAGACACATCTCCCATCATCGTATGTGCTAAGACTGTATTGGTAGTGGCAAATTTTGCTGTTTTTTCTAATGACCATCCCTCTGCATAACCTAGAAGGACTCCAGAAGCATAGGCATCACCTGCACCAATTCGATCGAGAACTTTTAATGAGTGAGGTTCCGTTTCAATGGCTTTATCTTTTGTCACAATTCTTCCAGCAATCAGTTGTTTATCTACTTGAAAAATTCGTCTAGTTGCAGCAAACCATTCAATATCATAAGACGCCAAAAAATTCTGAATTAATTGAATTTCTTCTTTTTCTGAAACCATAGGCTGATCGGATAACATTAATAATTCGGTCAAATCTCGAACTGAACCAAAAACCACGTCACAATAGGGTAAAATTTCTTCGTATCTTGCTTTCATGAGCGCTTTTTTACCTTCTTCAGTATTTAAACTTGGACGAAAATTAAAATCAAAACATACTTTTTTCCCTTGGGAATGGGCTGCTTTTGCCAAGTCTCTTGCCGAGAGCCAAGTTTCTTCCGTTAGACTTAAAGAGATCCCACAGATATGCACTAAATCCACTGTATTCAAAAATTCTTCAAAAGGATAGTTCTCCGGTTTTGACACACCAAAGGAACTACTATGACGATTTTGATAGGTTACATAGGTTGGACGAGCACCATAACCGACTTCTGCAAAATAAATCCCCATATGGTTATGATACTTCCCAACAAAATCTGTATTCATTCCTAACTGTCTTAAGTTTGCTTTGGCAGCATCCCCTAAACGATTATCTGGTACATTCGTCAACATCCAAGTTGAAAGACCAAAATGAGCCAAGTTTCCTAATATGTTGACTCCTGTCCCTGTATACTCCATACGGATAGTGTGGCCTTGTTCTAACAACAGATAATTTGGCGGTGTCAGTCGCAGCATCACTTCACCAAATGCGCCAATTTTCATAATTATCCTCCCTTATTTTAAGGTATTTTTCATCATCTCTAATAATGCTTTTACATCCTCAGTTTTAGTGTCCCCTGTCTCTGAGTCGATGATTGAACTGTATACATGAGGAATAATTTTTTTCACGCCAGCATCTACAGCAATTTGGACGATTTCTTCAAAGTTTTCTAAATCGATGCCACCCGTTGGTTCTAAGTAAAAATCATTGCGGGCACAGGCTTTAGCAACTTTCACATACTCGTCTTTGTGAGCTAATCCTTTCATCGGGAAATATTTAATTGAACTTGCACCTAGATCTTTTAACAAAGCAATTGCCGTATCAACAGGTACCTCTGCTGCTTCTGCTTTAGAACTAAGTGGACCAGTCGCAATATTTACATAACCTACTTTGCCTGTTGGTGAAACTAGCGCATTAACAACCGTTTCATCTTGACCTAATAAGGCACGAGAAGTCGCTGCTCCTGTAAAGACTTGGTTAACGTGTTGCGGTTGTAAAACAGCAGAAATTCGTGAAACCATCGCGCTTTGATTAGGATCCCCTGCACCTAAACCAACAGATAACGCATTTTCTGTTGCTTCTTGGTATTTTTTCATGTCTTTAATCGCTGCTTCATTGCTATCATAATTTTTTGATAATACACCTAAAATGACATGTCCTTCTGCTGCTTCGTAACATTCTTTCGCATTTTCCACTGAGTTAGCTAAAACATTTAAACAGATACGTTCTTCTAAATAATTTGGTGTTAATAACATAGTATTATTCTCCTTTTTTATCCATAATTTGTTGTAATCGTTGCACGATTTTATCCATTTCTTCAGCATTGACTGAGCGAATATCAAACTCGATAATCCCATTATTCGCTTGATATTCACGTGTATAAACTGCTGGATTCTCTGCTTTTAATTCAGCAATCACTTCCTTGGCTGTTTTAGCGCCACTCACTTTGACGCTACCACGATAGATATCTCGTCCAGCACCATCTTGCACAACTGTTGCGGTTAAGCCTGAAATTGCATTTACGCCTTCAATAAATGGTGCTAGGCGTGTTTTCATCGAATCTCCAGCTTCGCTCCCATTGTTTAGGTAATCTTCCACTGCTTGCGTAAACCCTAGAATATTATCTTTTCCAATTTTCATTGCACGACCGATACTCTTTCCTTGTAATCGAACCCATTCAATGAATTCTTTTTTACCGATCACTAAGCCGGCACTAGGGCCTTCAATGGCTTTCGCACCTGAATAAATGACTAAATCCGCACCAGCTTTTACATATTGGAATAAATCTTCTTCCGCAGCGGCATCAACAATTAGTGGTACCCCTGCTTTTTTAGCAACCTCAGCAGCTTCTCCAACAGTCAGCATGCTTTTTTGAACCGTGTGATGACTCTTGATATAAAGAATCGCTGCTGTATGTTCCGTAATCATCATTTCTAGATGTTCAGGTGAGCACATATTGGCATAACCAGCTTCGATAACTTTTCCACCACCTTGTTGAACCATCACTTCAACCGGTGTCCCATAATCAACATTATGGCCCTTGGGTAAAATGATTTCACGTTTCCTGATTTTTTCAGTGTACGGATGATAAGCATGATAGAGATTTCCTTCACCAATCACTGCCGCAACAGATTGAGCAATTCCAGCAGAAGCCGAGGAAACAATTTGGGCATCTTCGACTTTTAACAGCTTTGCTAAGTAAGCACCTGTTTGAACCGCTAAGTCAGCCATTTCAAAAAAATGTTCGCCACCAAAACGTTGTGCTTCTAACACGCGTTCTGAAACCTTGGATACGCCTAAAATCGTCATGCGACCAGAAGCATTAATGACTTCTTTTAAACCAAATTTTTCATAACTAATTGTCATAAATTGCGCCTCCAATAATCGTTTTAACTGGTTTAATCTGCTGTGTTGTTTGACGGATATTGCCATTAGAATCTGTCAATTCTTTTTCTTCATTGATAAATTCAAAAACCGTAATATCTGCATCATAGCCGACTTGTAATTTCCCTTTATTTGTTAAGTGGAAATATTTTGCTGGAGCAGTCGTTACTTTTTCAATAATTTCTGCCCATGTATAACCAACAACAAATAATTTTTCCATCGTTGTTGCTAAATCATAGACTGGACCATTCGTCCGATTGCGAATATAAATATCTGTGCTAATTGTCGTAGCCCGCATATTTTCTTTGAAAGCTGTCTCTGCAACATCAAAATTAAAACTATCTGTACCATGACCAATATCAAAAACAATGCCTTTACGATAAGCATCCCAAGCAAAGTCTTTGATCTTATGTTTTTCTCTGTCCAGAATACCATTCGCCTTGCCATTAAAACAATGGGTCAAAATATCCCCTTGCTCCATCGTTTCCAAAATTTCATGTAATTCAGGAGGAGCCGAGCCTACGTGAACCATTAATGGTAACTTTTGATTTTCTGCTTGAATTTTTTTTGCCAATTCTAAAGGAGCAATTCCATTTTCTCCAATAACGGTTTTACTCATACGTGCTTTGATACCTACGATAAACTGGGGAAGTTCATTCAACGCTTGTTTAATCAAATTTTCTTCAATTTTACTTAAATCAGCTAGCTCATCTTGTTCGACAATTCCCCATTTAGAAATATTTAACAAAGCATACACATTTGTTTTTGCTTGCATGGCTATTTTGTAAAATTGACCAATATTCTCCGCCCCGGTTGTTCCAGCATCAATCACCGTTGTTACACCTTTTTCTACTCCAATTTGATCTGGGTAGTCATAATACAAGGTCATTTCTTCATAACAATGCACATGGTCATCAATCCAACCTGCTGAGAGGTACTGATTTTCTGAAAGATAAATTGTCTGATTTGCTTCCTCTAAAATTTCTGTTTCGATCTTTTGGATTTGCCCATCTGCAATGCCAATTTCAAAAAATTGACCATCTACAGTTCGGGCTTTTTTTATCACTAAATCTAACATCTCTACTCAGCCTACTTTTCTGTAAATTTAAACTTCGACCATGGATGAACAAAAGGTAACAACAAATGTTCTGTCTCAACAATTCGTCCAACTTTATTTTTTCGTGAATCACTATGTGGTTCTAAAACTACTTGTAATTCATTCTTGTATTTACCAAAGTTATCGTTCCCAACGACTACATCACCAATTTCAAATTCTCCCTCATGATTATGCGTAGAATTCGCTTCATTTTTGTAGACCTTACGCACCTCTGTTGATCGGATAACTTGATGTGTAATATCTCCTCGTCGATAGTGTTGTGCATTTAGGACAATCTCTTTTTCAACTGGATTCACATCAGCAACAAATTCAATGGCAAATTCTGTTTGATAACGATTGACTTTGCTTAGGGCAGCAAGCTCTTCCTCTGAGGCATAGGCATTGCCAATAATGACATCATCAATTAAGTTTGTCGCAAATAAATGTTTTGCTGCCACTTCTACTGGTAGATGGCGATGCATCTCTAATGTTGGCAAGCCATCATTAATATCCCATGGACCAATGTCACCCGCTTGAGATGTAATAAAAGCTGCAGTTCGTATTCCTTGATTTTTAAATCGTTTACTGCATGCTTCAAAAAAATCATAAGGTAGCGCAGTACCCTCTTGAGGATAAAAATTATGGCAACCATATAAATAAGGACGATTCGCTTGATAGGTTAAAATATTATCCAAATAAGCGACATCATTACTCATATTCAACTCAATCGCCAAACCAAAAGAATTGTAAGTTAGCATTGCTTCTTTATTCCCATCAAAACCTAAATCTAAACGAATACCATCTGCTCCTAACTCATGGAAAAAAGTTAAATCATCGTATGAAATACCTAATTCTTCAAAAATATTTGGTGCAACGTCTAGAATTGTTTCAAAGCCTAGGTCTTTTGCAAATAAAATTAATTCTTTAAATTTTTGGGCAACCGCTTCTTTACCTTCTGTTACCTCTAACATACTCATAAAAATGCGAGAAAATCCATATTTACCAGCTAATTTTAGGTAATTTTTATCTTCTTGAATTTCACTATGGTCTGGGTAAACAGACACTCCTAGTTGACGTTTCATTATTTTCCACGCTCCATTTCTGCATATTTAAACTGAAATCGATAAATCAATAATGAACTGGACAAAACAGTTGCTGTCACAATCCAAAAATCACTAAATCCTACTAATTGCCCAAGTATTACTGAAAAAATAATAAGCGAGATAGCTAGTAATAAGTAATAACGAAACTTTACTGCTGCATATTTTTTCGGTAGGTGGGCTTTATTCAAATAAATCTGACTGCTAAAAAACAAAATTAATACATAAATTAATATCATACTCTCACCTTATAAAATAGTAACCGCAATTACTTCTTGCCTGCCACCTCATTTATTTGACGACAGGGAGACATGACACACTGGTTGTCACATCTCCCTTATCTAATTATTAAACTTCTTCTGCTTCACGTTCTAACTGTTGTTTTTCAAACACTTTGAAGAATGGATAGTAAATAGTTAGAGTAATTAAGAAGTTAATTACTACTAGGACACCTGCCATTATACTCCAGTTAGTACTCATCCAAGCTGCAATTGGGGCTGGAATAGCAAAACCTAAACGAGCCGCCATCATTGGAACCACTCCAGAAATAGTCAAGAAGTATGACAAAGTAGTTGTGACTAATGGCGCTACAAGGAATGGAATCCCTAAAATTGGATTCATCACAATTGGAGCACCAAAAATTACTGGCTCATTGATGTTAAAAATACCTGGCAAGAAGGAAAGTCGTCCTAATTGTTTCAAATATTTAGATTTTGAAAATAAGAATAATACAACTAATGCAAGGGTTGTTCCTGCTCCACCAATCCAGACAAACCATTGTAGAAATTGCTCTGTAAAGATATTTGGCAATTCATGTGCATTACCTGTCGCTTGGAAAACGTCCATATTTTCAGCAATCGAGATATCCCAGAATGGACGAATGACTGGACCTAGAATAGCCGGTCCATGAATCCCCAATACCCAGAAGAAACAGATAAGGAAAACTGTTAATAAACCACCAAATAAACTATTTCCTGCTAAAACGTCTTTTAAAGGCATTAAAATATTACTCAAGAACGCATTGATATCAAAACCAATGATATGACGAATAATCCAGAATAGAATTAAAATAGCTCCTCCAGGAATCAGTGCCATAAACGAATTAGTTACTTCTGGTGGAACACCATCAGGCATTTTAATCGTAATATTTTTTACAATAAATAAACGATAAATTTCTACAGAAACAATTGCTGTAACAATAGCACCAAACAAAGAACCAGATCCTAAATTAGCAATATTAATATATCGACCAGCATTGATAACACCTTCTACATTATCAAATACTCGTAGTGGTGGCGCAGCTGTGACTAAAAACGCCATCGTTGAGATAATTCCAGCAGTTAAAGAATCTAATTTATAATGTTTCGCTAAGGATGAAGCAATACCAAATGTTGAATATAACGCCAACAAACCGACTGTGTATCGGAACGGAATATCTAATACTTCGCGATAAGGTTCGATAAATGCAGCCACTGCATCAATTGGGAAATTTAAAAGCACTGTAAAAAATGATCCTACAATTGTTAATGGCAACGTAGCAATAATCCCTTTTCTAATAGCAACCATGTGTGGCTGCATCCCCACTTTATTAGCAATCGGCATTAATTTTCCTTCAATAAAACCAACAAAACCATTCATAACTATACCTCCATATTATATCATTATAATGTTTACAAGTGGATAATAGCATAGTTGTTTTATAAAGTAAATCGTTTTCTTAAACAAACCTTCTGATGCTAGCTTATTTACAAATTAAAAAATATCCAAACTATATAGAGTTTATTACTTCTTTTTAGCATATCCTCATCACAGATTTGCTAAGATTAACAGCCAAAGTTCTTTTATAGCTTGAATATTTTTTTAAACTTCATATTTAATCAAATAAGGATGTTGCTTGGTATCATAAATAGCTTCAGAATACTCAATAACATTCCCTTGTAAATCAATCGATTTACGTATACGAAGAATTCCTAAGTCTTCCTTAGTCGCTAATTTTTCTTTTTGTTCTTTTGTCAATATCACTGCAGAAAAGGCATCTTCGAAGGAAACAATTTCAAAGCCTTTTTGATTCATTAAACGGTACAATGAATCATCTTTAAATTCATTTTCCGATAGATCTGCTAATTGAAAAGGAAGAAAATGTTTAAAGTAAATGTAGGGTTGTTGGTCAAGTAAATACAAACGTTCCATACAGATGGCATCTTTTCCTAAATATTTATAAGCATTGTCTTCAGAAGTTAAAGTTATTTTAGAAACATCAATCATTAATTTTTGAACATTAAAATTAGAGGTTTCTAAAATCTGAGTGAAACTGTCTGCACGGGAAAGTTTGTTATAGGGACGATCACTTAAAACCGTTGTTCCTTTTCCACTTTTCTTTTGCACATACTCATCTGAAGCCAGTAGTTCAATGGCTTTTCGAACCGTAATTTTACTTACTTCAAATAATTCTTCTAATTCATTCTCCGTTGGTAGCATGGAGCCCACTGGATATTTACCAGAAAAAATATCTGCTTTAATTTTATCTGCTACTTCTAAATACAACACACGATTTCTTTTCATTTTTTCACCTTCGTCATTTATATATCTAAAGAATACCATGCTAGGAAAAGGTTTGCAAAATCACCCCTCAATTAACCACTGCGCATACAACTGATCTGCTAATTCTACCGACTGCAACGTCAGTTCTTTAGTCATAACTGGACTCTCAATCAGTCCTTTTTTCAAACATTCATTTACGTGGTTAATTTCGTAAACAAACTCACTTTCATAGTCGAATGAAAAGTTCTGAGTTTCCCCATTAATCTCGATTAGAACTTCACTGGCTTTCCAGAAATAAGGTACCACAATTTTTCCTTTGTCACCATAAATTGCCAACTCACTAGGAATGTCTAAATGAGTCGTCACAAAAATATTCCCTTGAACTTGGTTTTCAAACAAGATACTGACATCACACTGTGTATCGGTTTCTTTCGGCTGTCTCAAGACAGTTCCTGCCGCTTCCGCAATTTCTGAATCTGTCATGTAAAGCATATATTGAACGGGGTAGCTTCCTGAGCTACGCATCGCTCCTCCTCCTGCGTCAATTGAATGAAACCAACTAATGTGATCCACATTTGGATAGGCAGTTGTCGAACGAATATATTGCACATTACCTAATGCACCCGATTGAATCTTTTCTTTTACAAAATTAGTCGTTGGTAAAAAAAGCGCTTTTTGAGCTTCCATCAAAAAGACTGCTTGCTCCTTAGCCAAATGAAATAGTTCATCCGCCTCATCCCAAGTCAATGTAAATGGTTTTTCGACTAAAACATGCTTCCCTGCTAAAATTGCCTCTTTCGCGACTTCATAATGTCCTCGGTTATAGGTTGCCACATATACGATATCTACATTGTCGTCCTCTAGTAACTCTTGATAACTGCCATAAGCAGTTGGTATAGCTAACTTTTCAGCCATTTTCTGTGCCCTATCTAAGGTTCTAGAAGCAATTGCAGTCACTTCTCCTTCATCACTTTCACGTATTCCTGCAACAAATCGTGGAACGATTTGAGCAGTACTGATAATACCGTAACGAACAGTCATTGTTATTCACTCCTTGTAAAATATATTTTAGAAAGTAATAATAAAATATTAAGCTATTTCGTTTCAATGTAATTAAATTTTTAAAAACCAAAAATTTAAATTCGATTCTCTCCACTCATACCATCTCACTAGCTGGGAGGTCCTAGTAAGTGAGACTGGCAAATTTTAGTTTGATTGAAATGCCGTATACCATTCCACTAATTTGAAGGTCCTAGTAAGTGGAACTGGTATCCTTATTTCTAATTAAGCTATTTCGTTTCAACGTAATTAAATTTTCAAAAATCGAAAATTTACATTCGATTCTCTCTACGCATACCATCTCACTAATTTGGAGGTCCTGGCAAGTGAGACTGGCAACGAGTATTCTTTATTTTTCATTGTACTATAAACATAAACAAAAAAAGAGCGAAAATCCTGTAAACAAGATTTTCGCTCTTTTTTGAGACAGTACTATTGCTAGTAGACGATTCCATCTCCACAAAAGAATCATCCGACACCCTGCAAATCCGGCAGGTTGAGTTTCCTCGGTGTGCCTCTGTTTGAGTTGACTAGCAACTGCTAGTCGTCTCGGCTCATCGCATGAAACTTACTTTAGCACAATTTTTACTCGTTGGCTAGTTTTTTAATTGGCTAAAATAGAACTTACCTTGGTGTTGATTAAATCAATGGCTACATGATTTTTCCCACCCTCAGGTACAACTACATCTGCATAACGTTTAGTTGGTTCAATAAACTGATGGTACATTGGTTTTACCACGGTTAAATACTGATCGATTACTGAATCCAATGTACGGCCACGTTCTTCCATATCTCGCTTGATACGACGGATAATACGAATATCATCATCTGTATCAACGTACACTTTAATATCCATCATATTACGCAAACGTTCATCTTCCAAAATCAAAATACCTTCAAGAATAATCACATCTCTTGGTTCTTGAATCACCGTTTCTTCACTACGTGTGTGGTGCACGTAATCATACACGGGTTTCTCAATCGTTTCATAATTCAATAAAACTTCTAAATGTTCGATCAACAGATCCGTATCGAATGCAAAAGGATGGTCGTAATTTGTTTTTAAACGTTCCTCAAATTCTAGATGACTTTGATCTTTGTAGTAGGAATCATGTTCTAACATCATAATCGAATGTTCTGGAAAATGATTTAAAATTGCACGGCTAACACTGGTTTTCCCACTTCCTGATCCTCCAGTTACTCCAATGATAATCGGTCTTTTTTTCATCAACTTTCCCTCTTTCATTTCTTTTTCACGCTTCTTATAAATTATAGCGGAAATATCAAAAATTACTATAAAAAACCATAGATTAATTTGCTAAAATCGTATAAATTTCCTCTAAAGATTCAATTTGGAAGGTTGGCTGAATAGGTTCTGGTTTTTCAGTACTATTTAACCAAATCGTATCAATCCCTGCATTGTGCCCTCCTTGAATATCGGAAGTCAAAGAATCACCGATAATGACCGTCTCTGTTTTATTTAATTTTGGGATTCGTGCAAAGGCATAATCAAAAAACTCTTTTTTAGGTTTTTGTGCACCGGCTACTTCTGAAATGAAGATGTCTTTAAAATAAGGCAACAATTCCGAATCAGTCAATCGTTGCATCTGTGTCGCTTCTACGCCATTTGTAACAACATACAAATCAGCTTTTTGCGACAAATCTTGAATAATTTCTAAACTATTCCCCAGACGTTTGTGTCCTTGATTCAAATAATGACGATAGCGTTTTTCCATTGCTGGACTATCGACTTTTTTGTCTAGTTTTTCAAATAATAAACCAAATCGACCATTTACGACTTCCTCAGAGCTCATGTTTCCTTTTTCGTATTCTTGCCAACGTTGATGATTTAATGTTTTATAAATTTTTTCAATTTCTGGTGTTAAATGAATACCGACTTCTTTAAACAAAGAATGTAGGGCTTGGTTTTCTGCATCTTTAAAATCTAACAATGTGTCATCCACATCAAATAATAGTGTCTTATATTTCATCTTGCTCTCCTTAACTATTTTTAACGAAAATAGGCTTTTAACTGGTTTAACTCTTCTAAAGTTAGTGAACGATAGGTTCCAACTGGTAAATTTTGTAACTCTAACGGTCCCATAGCTATACGTTTTAAGTAAATCACTTTTTTTCCCGTTGTGAGAAACATCTTTTTCACTTGATGAAATTTGCCTTCACGAATCGTCAAATGCACCCGACTTTCTAAAGAGGTAGAAGTGAGTATTTTTAATTTAGCCGGCTGACAAGTGATTCCTCCATGAAAAGTAATTCCTTTAGCGAATCGCTCCACATCTTCTTCCGTCACCACTTCATTCACACGTACTTCATAAGTTTTTGTGACTTTCTTTTTCGGCTGCAATAGTTCATAGCTGAGTTGTCCATTACTTGTCAGCAATAACAACCCCTCTGTATCTCGATCCAAACGACCTACTGCCGTTAAATCTTCTCGCCAATCTTCTGGTTTCAGTAAGTCAAAAACAGTCGGTAATTGATCTTGATTCGCTGTTACCACACCTTGAGGTTTGTTCAACAAATAGTAGACCTCATTGGTAGATAGACTCTTTTTGTCCACTTCAATGACATGTAATGTACTATCCACATTTCTATTTTCCTGATAAATTACTTCTCCATCCACTTTGACCTTTCCCATCAGAAAGAGTCGCTTCATCTGCTTACGAGAAGTCTTTAAGTTTGTCTCTATTAATTTATCTAATCGCATGAGTCTTTCCTTTCTCAATTATTATAGCGTTTTTTGCTGGAAAATGAAGTCTCGTGTTTTTGATATCTTTATGGAGGTTTCATTCTATTCTATAAAAAGAAAGTATCTAAATACTCATTAAGAAAAACTTTAGGAAATCCGTAAAAAAGAATTTTCTAAAGTTTTTCACTGTTTGTTATTTTTCTGCTACTACTATCGTTTCACTGAGCGAGCAATTCTAGCGACGGTATGTCTAGCTCCACGAATGGCGTCAGACAAAACGGTAATATTGCGAATTCCGACCAATCCCATATTGGCATCACCAATATGTTGAATGTCTACCCCCAACGTTTTATTGTGCAAGGCAATTTGTTTGATAATATCTGGATCTGAACTTTCTTGACTAGTTCCAATCGCACTCATGACTAAAGCATCGGCTTCATGAGCCAAATCAATCGCTTTACGAACTTCTTCTTCACGTACACCCCAAACAGTTCCAACTGCTGGAACTAATAAAATATCTGCCCCACGTTCAATAAACTCTTTGGCAGCTTCTAAATTCACGACAGGTTCATTTACTCCTGCCCCGTGCATTTTTCCAGCAATAATAACTCCGTCAAAATGTTCTTTGGCTAAAGATACTGCCTGAGCGATTTCTTTATTCGTCACACCAGTTCCTGGATTTCCAGTTAATAAAACAAAATCAAAACCTAATTGACTGGCTTTTTTTAACGTTTCTGCACTTGCTTGACGCCCTTTTGCAATACTTGTTTGGTCTTCTGCCATTTCTGCATTTGGATCGATAGGTTCCAAATTCAATCCAACAGGGAGACCGATTAATTCTTTTAATTCACGGACAACATTTTCATTTGGTTTAGCATTAGCTAAATGAGATTGTCCGGGCATTCCTAAAATGATTGGATTATACACATCAAATACATTTAATAAAATCAGATCTGCTCCAAAGGCTTTGGCTAACTCACTGGACGTGATATCTCCAATAATTGGTTCTTGTAAGACGACATTTTCACTTAGAACGACACGTCCCTCACTAGCTTTAATACTTTGTTTTAAGTCTTCTTTAGTGAACTTAGCAACCTCACTAGCATTTGCACTTATCAATCGTTTCACCATCTAATTTTGTCTCCCTTACATTTTAATTTATTCCCCTTCAAGTATAACAAAAGAGCCTTCCAAGACAAAATCTTCAAAATCGTCCATATTCAAATCAGTTGACTTATTTCCAAATCATGCGTATGGTTAAAGAGTAAAGTAAATAAAGTTCTCACAACACACAGCGTTATAAACTGGTGGAGAAGGATGAAATTAACCTTTCTGGGTAGCTGTGTATTCATAGCTACCCTTTTGCGTGTTCTCAATCACGTACCCCTATTTAATGTGCATGAGTTAACGAAAATTTGCTTAAAAACACTGTCAAATGACAGAAAATTTTAGGAGGAATTAAGTTATGTCAGTATCATTGGAAGTAAGTAAGAGAGAAGTTCGCCCACGTTCTATTAGAAACAAATTACGTCACGAAGGAAAAATCCCTGCTGTAGTTAATGGGTATAAAGTTGAAAGTACCCCTATTTCAGTAGATGCTAAAGATTTTAGCCGGATTTTACGTGAAGAAGGTTTAAATACTGTTATTACTATCAAAATTGATGGTAAAAAAGTAAATACTTTAGTGCAAGAGTATTCATCTGATACTTTTACATCTGAAATTACCCATGTTTCATTTATTTCAGTAAATATGAAAGAAGAAACAGAAGTAGACGCGGATGTTGTATTAGTTGGTGACGCTGCTGGCGTTAAAGTTGGTGGTATCTTAGCACAAACTCTATACACAGTAACTGTTTCAGCAACACCTGATAAATTGCCTGAAAATGTTGAACTTGATGTTTCAGCATTAGAAATTGGTGACTCAGTAACCGTTGCAGATATTCCAGAATCAGATGACTATACTATTTTAAATGATCCAGAAGAGCAAGTTGCCTCTGTATCTGAACCTCGTGTTGAAGAGGAAGTAGAAGAACCAGGGGAAGAAATTACTCCTGAAGTAATCGGTGAAGATGCCGAAGAAGAATAACAATAAGTAACTACCTGACTCGAGGAACTTTTCCTCGAGTCTTTTTATATAGATTGAAAGGATTATTTTTCAAATAATAAGTAGCCTTGATATTTAGGTTTACTCTCAAACTAAACATCAGTTATTTTTACTCTCGATAAATTCAAAGAATATTTAGATAATTTTGATAATATGACATTATATGGTACAATAAATACATACATTTAGTTATTTGGACCACTTTTTCTACTACATAACTTATTTCCATATTTGAACAAATAGAAAGGAGGCTATTCATAAAATGAAGAAGATACTACGTATAATAAGAAATATTGTCATACACGATGAAGGTCGATGGTTAACAGATTTTTCAAAGACACACCCTGACTTAAACATTTATGAAAAAACACTCATTGATGTTACGGCTAAAAAATTAGAAAACCCGAAAGTTTCTCAGCAAAAAGAAGTATACATTGTCATTGACTCACTCCGTAAATTATCGCTTAGTGGCAATCTATCAGATGATGGTAAAACCTTATTAGCCAAGTTAAATCGTCGTCAATGGATTATGATACTTCCATATGCTGCTCCTTTTTTTGGTCGTTAAATTGATACATATCTGAAAATAGCTACTTTTCGAAACTGGCCAAAAATTGAATTGGTTTGAATACCTTATTGAACATATCGAACGATTGTCTCGAGGAGCGCTTCCTCGAGGCTTTTTTGATAGGCTCCAACTATAAATGTTGCTATACTAAAATAAAATCAACAATTACTATAAGGAGGTTTTGATAAATGAAACTCATTCAAAGAGTCAATCTACTTGAGAATAAAAAAGTGATTTTTTGGCTAAATGTTGTATCTATTCCTTTGATAGCACTTTTTTTCGTCTTGTTTTCTAGTATTTCGCTCTAAAAAAAAGACGCTATGTCTAATGAACTTCACTGGTTTGCTTACGTAATCATTCTTGCAGGTTTTTTCCTCCTGTTAACTATTCATGAACTGATTCATGGAATATTTTTCAAACTGTTTCAACCAGAAAGAAAAGTAAAATTTGGGTTCAAAAATGGGATGGCATATGCAACCAGTCCGAATTCTTTTTACACAAAGATCCAATTTAGTATCATCTGTCTAGCACCCTTTGTTTTGATTAGCTTAGCCTTGTTTATCTGCTATCTCAGTGGTTGGATTCCCACAAGCTCTTTTGTTTTTCTAAGTGCATTACACGGTGCTGGCTGTGTGGGAGATTTTCACCTTATTTATTTAGTTATAACTGCTCCAAAAAAAGCAAAAATAGAAGATACTGAACAAGGAATTAATTTGTATCAAGATTAAATAAAAAGGCTAAGCATCGCCCAAACGGTTGGTGCCTAGCCATTTTTCTATTCTTTCATTTTTTTCTAGCAGAAACTGGCCTAATCTTTTTAAACGAACACAAAAATATTCTCCTTAACTTCAAAGACTTTTTCTAAATAGGTAACCAGTTAACAATGCGATGGCTGCAATAATACCATATAAAATAAGATAACCAATAGCTGAACTATTCCAAACAACGAAGCAAGACACTAGATACAGAATAGTGATAATAACTATATTCAACCAATCCAGTCCGTACTTATACGTAATGTAACAAACGCCAAAAAAGACTGCTGCAGAATTGCCAAGAAGTATATTAATGATAATCAGACCGAATCCGTCGTCTACATATCCCCTTGCAAGAACCGGTATGATAAAAAATGCGAATAGATAAATGGATACAGGTAACCAATATTTACGAACTAAATTCATCTTAAACTTCCTCTCTTTTTAAGCAAAAACAAAGAATAACAACAGGTACAGCACGATGAGAAAAATAAAACTAGTGCTAAGAATAATCAACCAAGATTTACGATTAAGTGGTTTGATATGCGCTTGTTTCAATTCATCTTCCATTTCTTTAGACTCTCCAAAATGCTCAATACTCATTTTTAGAGCTTCTTTATGAGTATAACTTTCCTCTCTAAATTCTTCATAAGATTCCAATAAGTGTTGATAGATTTCGTTAACCGCTTCTTTACGCTCAATTGGATCATTGATTGCACTCGCCATTTTTTTGGCAACCTTTTTTAACTCCTTCATTACCTAACCTCCCAATACACTTTTCATCGCCTGTTCGAGATACTGCCACTTTTCGATTAACTCTGTTAAGGTTTGTTCCCCTTGTTTAGTAATCTGGTAGTACTTCCTTTTTCTACCACTCTCACTTTCTTCCCAATAACTCTTAATATCTTTTGATTGTTCAAACTTATGAAGAACTGGATATAAGGTTCCTTCTTTAATAGATATGAGTCCTTGTGTTTGATGATTTAGCTCTTTAACCAAAGCATAGCCGTACAAATTTTCATTACTAATCAGTTTTAAAACTAAAATTTTTAGAACTCCCTTTAACATTTCACTCTCAATCATATATACCACCTACCTAAGTATGTTGTATTACTATATACATAGTAATACGATGTATAAAACAAGTCAATCTCTATCTATTTAGATAATTAAAAAATCTATCCAATCAAACTCAATTCGGGTTTGATTGGATAGATTATTCTTGTATTATTCGTTTTTAAAGTGCTTCAAACTCAGCTGCATCTACGTCTTTTAAGCTAATAATCCAGGCAACCATTTCGTCTTCAGAATTTAAAACATCTATGTTTGCATCGATTTTTTCATTTACAGAAGAAACAACACCAGTTAACGGACTTACGTATTCATTGACTGCTTTTTCAGCTTCCAATTCAACTAAAGTATCACCTGTAGTAAAACTTTGCCCTACTTTTGGTACAGAAGCAAAAGTAATTGCCCCCAAATCATCTTGCGCTTCTTTCGTCAAACCAACTACATATTCTTTACCATTAAATAAAACCCATAGATTATCTTTTTTCTTCAAACATTTCTTTTCCATCTCAGAGGACGCCTCCATATTCTTTCTCTTTAAATCCATTCACTAAAAAATGACCATCTTTTACTAAAATTGGTCGTTTAATTAACATTCCATCCGTTGCCAATACCTGACAAGCTTCTTCTAGTGTATACCCGTCAATCTTATCTTTCAAGCCTAATGCTCGATATTTCACTCCACTTGTATTGAAAAAACGACGAATTGGTAAACCACTTTCTTGAACCCATTGTGCAAGTAACTCTGGACTAGGTACCTCTTGAATCATATCAATCGTTTCAACTACCTGTCCTTGTGATTCTAACCATTTTTTTGCATCTCTACAAGTACTACACTTCGGATACCAGTATAATGTAACCAATTTTTTCATCCTCTCGTTGTTTTTGGCACTGTTTCTGCCTGATAGCGCATGGAAAGAATCAAACCAATTCCTATCATATTACTTAACAATGCGGATCCCCCTTGACTAATAAAAGGCAACGGAATCCCTGTCAAGGGTAACAAACCAATGTTGGCACCAATATTTTCAAAGACATGGAATAAAATCATCATGATAATTCCTGTCGCAATATACGCATAAAATTCATTGTTTGTGTCAAAACAAACTCGAATCATTCGATAAATTAAAATAAAATAAAGTAAAATAACAAAGCTACTACCTACGAAACCAAAATTTTCACCAATCACAGAGAAAATCATATCTGATTCACGAACGGGTACATACACTTCACTAACGTTAAAGCCTTTCCCGAAAATTCCACCTGAACCAATCGCCATAATCGAACGAGCTACTTGGTTTCCCGGTGTACTAAAAGGGTCTCTCCATAAATCAATCCGTTCGAATTGATGAGGTCTTACCCCAACCATATTTAGTAGTTCTCGTCCAGTATCTGTTAGTGCTAGAAAAATTACCCCTGCCCCCAATAGACCTACAGCAATAAATACTGGCAAAACAATTTTCCAAGAAATTCCTGACATTAAAAATACGCCACCAAAAATAGCTAAAAAGACTAACATGGTACCAAAATCTTCTTGAATTAAAACAAGCGCTAAAACTGGAATTGTTGCAATCAACATTTTAGCAATTAAAATACCGTCCGTTTTCAAAGTACGGATCCGATTTTTGGCATTATGAGTGGTGATAATAAAAGCCAACATTAAAATTAAAGCAATTTTCATTAACTCCGCGGGTTGGACACTAAACGGACCAAAGCGGAACCAGTTTTTAGAACCAGTATTATTATAAGTTTCCTGATCGTAAAACTTCACTAACAAACCCATTACAATCAAACCTGCGCCATAGATATATGGTGTCAAACGCCAAATCCATTTTGATTTCATGTGCATAATAATGACCACAGCTACTACGCCCAATAAATACCATACACCTTGTTGCATCGCCCCTTTTAGAGGATTGGCATCATTTGCTGCTTGATCAATTGCCACATACAGGGAAGCTAAACCAACTAAACACAATAGAAAGACGGGTAAAATTACGCCATAATCTATACGGTTATCATTTCTAAGAACATTTCTATTTTTATTATTCATCTTCAATCTCTTTTCATGTTAAAAAATACTCTTTTCATTATATAGAGTTTCCCCTAGAAATGAAAGTATTCATCTGTGAGATTTAAAAATTCTTAGGAAGAAGAATGACTATCTACAGTTAAAACCAAACAAAAATTGAAAGCTTCATAACATGTCACACTATTCAAAATAAAAAATTTGGAGAGATACAAATTTTCCGTTTATGCCTCTTTTTCTTATTGTTTGGAATGATATTTTAGCGGTTTCCACTATCCCCACTCTTTTCACGAGTTTGAATGCAATGTCTACAAATGAAAAGGGATAAAAAAAACTATCATACTAAGCTCTTATCCCTTTGAAAATATATTTCCTTTAACGTCTAAAAAACCACTGGCATTCTTCTAGCAAAGAATATCAGCGGTTTAATTATGCCAGCTATAGGAATCGAACCTATGACCTACGCGTTACGAATGCGTTGCTCTACCAACTGAGCTAAGCTGGCAAAATTACACTGGAAATTATATGCCTCTTGTCAATTTTTGTAAAGGAAAATCACTGGACAATCCTACTTTCTGAAAAAATTCATAAAATGTGCTATAATTATTAATAGGAAAGGGAGGTTTTTTGAATATGTCTTTTGGTAAATTTGAAACAACTATCGTCCCGTCAGAAATTGGTGAAGCATTTACAGTCAACACACCTGTCGTTTTTAAGATTCATAATCATTTAGAAACAGGTACCGTCACGAAACAATTAAAAAATTCAGCCGTGGTGGAATTGGACGAAACAGCTGATAACCAACATTTAATGGTCCAAAGTAATGGTGTCGTAATTATCAACTATAAGCAAATGCGAAAAATATAGAAAATGTTGAAACATAAGTCTTCTAATTAAAAAATAGCCCCCACTTAGAGCATCTTTAGAGAATGTCTAAGTGGGGGCTATTTTTTAATTACTCTTAACTATTTTGTACCAAATAAACGGTCACCAGCATCGCCCAAACCTGGAACGATATAACCATGTTCATTCAAATGGTCATCTAAAGCTGCCGTATAGATGTCTACATCTGGATGAGCATCTTGTAAGGCCTTGACTCCTTCTGGTGCGGCAACTAAACAAACAAATTTAATATTTGATGCCCCACGTTTTTTCAATGAATCAATTGCCATGATTGCTGAACCACCTGTCGCTAACATTGGATCAACAACTAATAATTGACGACTATCAATATCTTCAGGTAATTTCATGAAATATTCATGTGGCTCTAAAGTTTCTTCATCACGATACATTCCCACGTGCCCTACTTTAGCTGCCGGAATTAATTCTAAAATACCATCAACCATTCCTAGACCTGCACGTAAAATTGGGATGATTGCCACTTTTTTACCAGCTAGTGTTTTTTGAGTTGTTTTAGTGATTGGTGTTTCAATAACCACGTCTTCTACTGGCATATCACGAGAAATTTCGTAAGCCATTAACATGGCAATTTCATCAACTACCTCACGAAAAACTTTTGTTCCACAGTCTTTATCACGAATGATTGACACTTTATGCTGAATTAACGGATGATCAATTACTTGAAATTTTCCCATTATAAAACTCCCCTTTTGGTTTTCCTTTATTGTAATTCAAATGAAATAATCATACAACTAATTTAAGTACATTTGACGATTTCTAACTCAAATCTTATCCGCATTTATAGTCAATACACACCTATACAAAAAAATCCTTCGCAATAGACAAGAGTCTTTACAGAGGATTAGTAGATAAAATAGTTTTCATTGATTGATCTAGTTCATTTAAATCGGTCATTGAAAGTACAGCATTTACCATCACAACCGTCTGATTTAGATCAACATTCTCCCTATTCATATATTCAGTCATAATCACCAAATCCGCCTCAATGCTTTCTTTAACAAACTCTAGATTAAAACGTCCTAAAAAACGCTGTTGAATTTTCAACTGAATAAACTGTCGATGCGTTTCTGGTAAAGAAGAATAAATAAATAATTGAATAGTTGGAAGTGTTTGTTCGATAGAAGTAAAGTTATAACACAATAAAAAGCTTTTCTTATGAACTAATTCGTCCTTTTGAGAGCTCACTCTATGAAATTCCGTCCAAAATGCTTCAAAGTGTTCTTCAAAAGGGGTATTTTTTAATAGTCGATCAAGTCTCCAAGGCTGAAGAATTTCATAAACATCTTGATGAAAAAAATGAAGTTTGCGAACACCTTCCATCTGATTAAATTGCTGATGAATGCTATTTTTTTCATAAGGAGTTAACGGACGAAAATACTTTTCAAAAATTCGAATCCAAATACTTCCAGTTTCAGATAAACCGAAGGATAATTTTGGCAAAGAAATAATCTCGAAATTTACTAAAATACAAACAAAAAAATACCAATTCCTTTCATTCCAGCTCTTAAGTTTCAGAGGGGGTGAGCAGTGAACCTCTTGTTTTGTGTAGGAAAGTTCAAAATCATACTCTATGGCAAACTGATTAATAAAATACCAAATGGCCAATAACTCAATAGTCAAATTGTTCGGTTCAAGCTTTAATTTTTCCGCAATTAACCATGCACTTTTCTGGCTTTCTAACTTCGATTCTTTCGGTATCATATCCAACTGATTGATTGGTAGGTAACAGGCAAATAAGAAAAATAACGTGCGAATACGTTCTTCCTCTCCAGTAATCTTTACCATATGAGAGACACTAATGTGTAAATTGAATTGATGAATAAAATCATTTATTCGAGCAACCGTTCTTCGGAGTTTGGATAGACTCACTTGGTTCTCTTTACAAAATGTTTCTGCTAGAAAATCCCGTGATTGAATTAACTGTTTGAATATTGCATAGGGTAATTCCTTTTGTAACAACACACCCACGATTGGATCAAAATTTACCTTAGTACGTATCAAACGAATCCCATATCTGGTCGACGTATCAATAATCATCTCACCATCAATTGTCAATTGCTTCAAATTTTCATTGATTTCACGACAATACTTTAAAACAGTCTGATTTTGGATATCTAATTGCTCAGCAATCAAGCTACTTTGAGTATAAGAAGCTTGTTCATCCAAATAGTGCAACATTCTTATTTTTTTTATAACATTATCTGGAAAACCGAACATAAATACCCCCCATTTCGTTTGTTTAAATCGGAATAAAGATACAAATAACTTTTACACCTGCTTGATAGATATCTATCCATATAATATGAAAAAAATAAAGAAGAAGACTACTCCAACTTTCACCTAACTGTTCTTCGTTTTTTGACTTTTTCTACAAAAAAACGAACATTTTTCTTTTTGAAAAATGCTCGTTTCTTCAATTATTTTGTATATAATGGGTGCGCATCCGTCAATTCTTTAACAGCTGCTCTTACTTCTTCTAAAATAGCTTCATTGTCTTTGTTTTCTAGAACTTTAATAATTAATTTTGCGATTTCTGCAGAAGCTTCTTCGCCAAATCCACGGCTAGTAATTGCTGGCGTTCCAATACGAATACCGCTTGTTTTAAATGGACTTAATGATTCAAATGGAATAGAGTTTTTATTCACGGTAATGTTAACTGAATCCAATAACTGTTCAGCTTCTTTTCCATTCATTTCAAAGCCAGTCACTTCTACTAGTAGTAAGTGATTATCCGTTGCTCCTGAAACCAAACGAGCTTGAGGTGCTTGATTAAAGACCTTTGCCATCGCTTGAGCATTTTTAATAACTTGCTCTCCGTATTCTTTAAAGCTTGGATCTAGAGCCTCTTTAAAGGCTACGGCTTTTGCAGCAATCACATGTTCCAATGGTCCACCTTGAATACCTGGAAACACGGCGCTATTGATTTTTTTCGCTAACTCTTCATCATTCGTTAAAACAAGTCCACCACGAGGACCACGTAACGTTTTATGAGTAGTCGAGGTTGTGATATCCGCATAAGGGACTGGATTTGGATGTAAGCCTGTCGCAACTAAGCCTGCAATATGAGCCATATCTACCATTAACTTAGCGCCCACTTCATCCGCAATTTCTCTGAATTTTGCAAAATCGATTGTTCGAGAATAGGCACTCGCACCAGCAACAATTAATTTAGGCTGATGTTTACGCGCTAAAATACGTAAAACTTCATAATCAATTACTTCTGTGGTTGGATCTACGCCATAGCTCACAAATTGATAAGTCTTACCACTAAAGTTTACTGGTGAACCATGAGTCAAATGACCTCCCGCTGAAAGGTCCATTCCTAAAACAGTATCGCCAGACTCAATCAATGCTAAATAAGCAGCTGTATTCGCTTGTGAACCTGAATGAGGTTGAACATTGGCAAATTTTGCGCCGAAAATTTCCTTTGCGCGTTCAATCGCCAAAGTTTCAACAACGTCCACATATTCACAACCACCATAATAACGACGGCCTGGATAACCTTCTGCGTATTTGTTCGTCAAAATACTTCCTTGAGCCGCCTGTACTCCTTCAGAAACAATATTTTCAGAAGCAATTAATTCCAAATTATTTTGTTGACGAGTTCCCTCTTTTTCAATTGCCGTCCATAATTCTGTATCAAAATTCTTATAATCCATTTTACACGAACACCCCTTTACTCTGATGTAAGCATTGTATCATAAGATTTTAGAGAAAGCTTTAAAAAATATCCACATTAAAAGATTCTCTTTTCAAAATAGCTCAAAACACGAACGAAAAATAAAAACTATACATAATTGTTCAATTAAAGTAAGTCTATTTTACTCATTTCGGCTTGATACAAAGTAAATATCAGTACAAACATCAAGATAACAAAAATGATTTCTTTGTTCATGAATTTTTCCTTCCGACAAACTAAAAAAGCCATGACCCTCGTCATAGCTTTTCAGATGGTTCAAAATATTGTTGGGCAGCAGCTTTTTTTAGACGATTCATATAAGCAACACCCAAATGATCTTCTGAGAAAGTGGCAACCAAAATTAAATCTAAATCAATAGTAGATTCATCTAAGGCACGTAAACCTGCGAATAGACCTCTCGTAGCTGCTTCCACAGAGTCATCTGTATACATAAACACTGCTGCTACATCTGATTGTAGAGATTCTGCAATGCTTGGCCCTGCCATGATACCTACTTTTAACTTATTCATCTGTGTATAAGTAATCGCTTGTTGCCAGTCATTCTCTCGAACCATCAATACTTTCGTATCTGGTGAATAGTGCTTGTATTTCATTCCTGGTGATTTTGGAGCTTCCGATTCTTTGATTAAATGTTTGTCCAAAAGAATTTCAATGCCTAAATCTTGTTCCAATTGTTCTTTAGTAATTGCCCCTGGTCGCAAAATCATCGGTGCTTGTTTTGGATCACTAATATCCAAGACCGTCGATTCGACACCAATTGCTGTCGCACCATCATCCAAAATTGCTTCAATTTTCCCCTTCAAATCATGATAGACATGGTCTGCTGATGTTGGGCTCGGTTTTCCTGAAGTATTGGCGCTCGGTCCCACTAAAGGTAAATGAGACTCCTTTAACAGACGTAAGGTTTTTTGATTGTTAGGCATTCGAAAAGAAATCGTTGGTAACCCTGCAGAAACTTCTTTTGGAAAAATTCCTGTTCTTGGTTTACAAATCAAGGTTAATGGACCAGGCCAGTATTTTTCAACTAAGGTTTCTATCAATGGATGAAATTCATCCACATATTCTTTTACTTGTTCAAAATTTGCTACGTGGACAATTAAAGGATTGTCACTGGGACGACCTTTGACTTCAAATACTTTTTTTACAGCCTTTGCTGATAAAGCATTTCCACCTAGACCATAAACTGTTTCAGTTGGAAAAGCGACTAAGCCATCCGCTTTTAAAAATTCAATTGCTTCTGAAAGTTGATTTTCATTTAAGCGTTTCGTTTCCACAGCTTATTCACATCCTTCCATTTATTTTCTTGTGAGTTATCAACATTTTTCAAGACTTTTCCACATTTTGTGGAAAACTATCCTTCAAATAGTGGATAACTCTGTGTATATCTGACTATTTCAACTTTTCTTTGATATTACTTGTTTTCATTTGTCTTATTTTCATAAAAAATAATTTTATCCACAAACTTGTGGATAACTTAGTACACATGGACCATTCGATCATTCCCTGATAAATCTTGGCGAATGTCTATTTGCTTATGTGGAAATTGCTTTTGAAAAATAGCTTTTACAGCTGTCGCTTGTTTAAATCCTATTTCCAAAAAGATTTCTCCATCTGGTTTCAATTTATCTTTGGCTTGTTCTGCCAACTTCTGATAAATAGCTAATCCTTGATTTTCAGCAAATAAGGCGATTTTAGGCTCAAAGCTACGCACACTCTCATCCATTAATTCCCATTCGTCTTCACTAATATAGGGTGGATTAGAAACCAACAAGTCTATTGGTTTGTCAATGGGAGCTAACGTATCGCCTAAATAAAAGGCCACATCAGCACATAGTCTTTGATTATTGTCCATTGCTACGGCTAAAGCATCTTCTGAAATATCTACTGCAGAAACTTGCCAATTAGGACATTCTAGGCTTAATGACACAGCGATTGCACCGGTTCCTGTACCCACATCGACAACATGTAAGGGTGAACTTTTACGAGTTTGTAAACACCACTCGACAAGCTCTTCGGTTTCAGGTCGTGGAATTAAGGTTGCTGGAGTGACTGTGAAGGTCCTTCCATAAAATTCCTCAAAACCAACTAAATACTGTGGTGGATGATTTTGGACTAATAACTCTAAATCTTTCTTGAGTTGTTGCTCTTCACTTTCAGAAATCTCTTGATTCATCTTTAAAAGCCAGTCCGTTTTATTCCATCCTTTGCGAGCAAGGAATACATATTGAATGCTGTAACCTTCTTTTCCTTGTTCTTCTAAAAAAGAAGAAGCCCATGACAGGACTTCTCGATAAGTTTTAGCCATTTTGCAACTCTTCTAACTTCGATGTTTGATCGTAAACAATCAAAGCATCAATAATTTCATCCATTTTCCCTGCTAAGATTTGATCTAATTTTTGAATCGTCAAACCAATTCGATGATCTGTCACACGGTTTTGTGGGAAATTATAGGTACGGATACGCTCAGAACGATCTCCAGTACCGACTGCTGATTTACGATTGGCATCGTATTCGCTCTGCGCTTCTTGTGAAATTTGATCATAGACACGGGCACGTAAGACCTTCATTGCTTTCTCACGGTTTTTCAGCTGAGAACGTTCATCTTGCATCGCTACAACGATTCCTGTAGGTAAATGAGTTAAGCGAACGGCAGATGCGGTCTTATTGACGTGCTGTCCACCAGCTCCTGATGCATGGTAAATATCTGTACGAATGTCTTTGTCTGCGATATCAATTTCTACTTCTTCTGCTTCTGGCATAACAACAACTGTTGCTGTTGATGTATGAATACGACCTTGTGACTCAGTAGAAGGAACGCGTTGAACACGGTGAGCGCCACTTTCATATTTTAATTTAGAAAAAACGTTATCTCCAGTAATCATCATAATCACTTCTTTGTAACCACCGATTCCAGTCACGTTAGCTTCCAGAACTTCTGTTTTCCAACCTTGAGACTCTGCATAACGCTGATACATGCTAAATAAATCTCCTGCAAATAAAGCAGCTTCATCTCCGCCGGCAGCTCCACGAATCTCCATAATGATATTTTTGTCGTCATTAGGATCTTTGGGTAGTAACAAGATTTTAATTTGTTCTTCTAATTGCTCTTTTTCTTTTTTTAAATCAGATAATTCTTCCTTCGCTAATTCTGCCATTTCATCATCTAAATTTTCACCCAGCATCTCTTCTGCATCTGAAATGCCTGTGACTACTTCTTTATAACGACGATACACAGCAACAGTTTCACGAGTATTCGCTTCTTCTTTTGAAAGTTCCATAAAGCGTTTTGTATCAGAAACCACTTCTGGGTCACTTAACAATTCGCCTAATTCTTCGTAACGGTCTTCAATAGATTGTAACTGATCGTACATAATTTCTCTCCTCTAGTTTTCTTTCTATTTTACTCTTGTTGGGGATACATTTTCTAGTTTTGCACCTTTTTTTCTGCTTTTTTGGTGCATAATTCCTAACTTTGCACCTTTTCTCTGCTTTTTTGGTGCATAATTCCTAACTTTGCACCTTTTCTCTGCTTTTTTGGTGCATAATTCCTAACTTTGCACCATTTTCCTACTTTTTTGGTGCATAATTCCTAACTTTGCACCATTTTCCTACTTTTTTGGTGCATAATTCCTAACTTTGCACCTTTTCTCTGCTTTTTTGGTGCATAATTCCTAACTTTGCACCTTTTCTCTGCTTTTTTGGTGCATAATTCCTAACTTTGCACCATTTTCCTACTTTTTTGGTGCATATCTCACTCTTTATGCAAAAATTAAATTTCTGGATGGTTGTAATGGTGACGACACACTGGGTAATAGGCTTCATTGCCACCGATTTGAACTTGTGCGCCTTCATAGACAGGTTTACCATCTATATAATGTAGATTCATAATTGCCTTTTTGTGGCAGAACCAACAGATTGTTTTCATCTCTTCAATTTTGTCGGCATATAATAGTAAATATTTTGAACCCTCGAATAATTCATTTCGAAAATCATTTTTTAAGCCAAATGCCATAACAGGAATTTGTAACTCATCGACTACGCGGGTAAAAGCAAGCACATGCTCTTTGCTTAGAAATTGGGCTTCATCAATTAACACACAATACGGTTTATAATCCAAAGCTTGAATCACATCAAAAACATTCGTTTCCTCAAAAATCGGAATGGCTTTTTCCTCTAAACCAATTCTACTGGACACTTGTCCTACACCTGAACGTGTATCTAACCCACTTGTCATCAAGACAACGGGCTTCTTTTGTTCTTCATAATTATGCGCGACTTTCAAAATTTCAATCGACTTGCCACTATTCATTGCTCCGTACTTAAAAAAAAGTTGTGCCATCTTCTTATCCTCCGTTTTCTCCTTTGATAGTATACTTGAAAATCACGATTTTTTACAGTATTAAATTTGCAGAGCTAGGACAAAATCTCACTTTTACCTAAATAAGATAAAATATATAACCAATATTGTTAATTTTTACGTTCAATAATAAAAAATTTATTTTTTCATTTGTCAGAAAAATAACACGCTTTCATTTCCTTCGCTTAAAACATATTCATTGAAAATATTTACACAAGTTAATAATTCAAAGATTCGGCAATTTCATTTAGTGAATAAATGAACTTTATATCGCTATAAAAATAACTAAATTCACATTATTATATATAAATAGATGGAAAATTCATATATTTTTTTTCACAAAATGTATTGCTATCATCCCACCCTCATGCTAAAATGTGAATGAATGAACAATTTATTTAATTTTAGGAGGATTACAATGAAAAAGAATCGAATTGCAACAGTTTTACTTTTGGCAAGTTTTAGTTTAGCAGCTTGCTCACCAGACTCATCAGGAGGGGAATCAACTGCTGAAACAACTACAGCGACAACGACTGTAGAAACAGCTGAAAGCTCAGAGACTGCGGCTCCAGTTGCAATTACTATCGCAGATGGATCAGACGCAAGTGCTGAAGTGCCAGCTGAAGGAACAGTTTATATGCGTCAAATGTACACTGCACCACATGGAACAAGATCTTTTGCAGTAGTAAACGTAATTATGAATGGCGACACAATTATTGACTCAGTATTAGATGAGTTCCAATATGTTGATCCAGCAACGAATACAGGTGTACCAAATTCTGATGGTGGTTTTGGAGAAGCTTATCCAGAAGGCGTGGTATTAGCAAGTAAAGTAGCTAACAACGAATCTTACTCAGCAATGATGGCTGAAAAAGGTGGCGCTACTCAAACATGGCAAGAAAGTGTAGACGCTATTACAGATTTCACTAAAGGTAAAACGGTAGAGGAACTTGAAACAGCTCTTACTGAATTAGATGCTTTAGGTGAAGAAGGCAATCCAGCAGACGTCGTTTCTGGTGCAACTTTCTCTGATACTCATGGTTACTTACAAGCAATTGTTGATACCGCTAAAAGTGGTAAAGTAACTGTTGGTGCAGAAACTTCTGCGACAGATTTAAAAGTAGCTCAAGTATATAGCGCTCCTCATGGCGATAAATCTTTCGCAGTGACAACTGTCGCTTTAGACGGTGACACAGTAGCTGCAGTTGTATTGGATGAATTCCAATTTGTAGCAGCTGATACTTTCGGCGGCGTACCAAACTCTGATGCAGATTTTGGTGAAGGCGTAGGCGAAGGTTTAGTATTAGCTTCAAAAATTGCTAATGATGATGCTTATTCAGCAATGATGGCTGAAAAAGGCGGTTCTACTCAAAACTATTCAGTAAACATGGGCGCAGTTCAAGACTTTACAATTGGTAAAACAGTTGCTGAACTTGAAGATGCACTTACTGAATTAGACGCTTTAGGTGAAGAAGGCAATCCAGCAGACGTCGTTTCTGGTGCAACTTTCTCTGATACTCATGGTTACTTAGCAGCTATGGTTGAAGCAGCAAAAGCAGCTGAATAAAATAGTAAAAAGTAGCGGATTTTTCCGCTACTTTTTTTTTCTATTTACAGAGCTGTCAGAACTTTTTCGTGTTTATTTTTGTTATACTAAAGAAAACGCTTTACGATTCAGTGAACAAGGATGAAACACAATGAAAATTATCAAAACAGCTAACGAAATAGAAATGAGCCAAGTTGCAACAGAAATTTTATTAGGAACCATGTATGAAGATTGACGGGTAAATTTATCGATTACTGCCGGAAAATCTCCAATCAAAACCTATGAATTATTGGCCCCCATTGTCAGTAGACGTGGACATTTCGATAATGTTCATTATTATAATTTTGATGAAATTCCATACAAACACGCACAAAGAGATGGAATTACTCTATCTGATTTAAGAAAGCTTTATTACTCTCCAGCAAAAATTGATGAAGAAAATATTCATATTCTAAATTGCGAAAATTATCAAGGGCAAGATCAACGAATTATAGAAGATGGTGGACTTGACTTGATGCTCTTGGGAATCGGAACTGACGGATATTATTGTGGAAATTTACCCGGTACAACTAAATTTGGTGATAAAACCACTTTGGTTCACATGGATGACTACCTAAAAAGTCGAGTGGCACCACATTTTTCTGATAAAAAACGAAGTACCTGATGTATATGTAACTATGGGACCAGCTAGTGTCATGCAAACAAAAAAATTAGTCATGATTGCCACCGGTAAACACAAAGCCGAGATAGTGAAAAGAATCGTCGAAGGTCCCGTAGATGAGCTTATACCCGCTACTTTATTAACTTTACATCCTAACTTTACTCTACTTGTTGACACAGAGGCTGGAAGTTTGTTGTAAGCTATCCTTGAATCTAAATGAACCATAAAAAATCCGAAAAAGAGAGCATTCTAGAATGAACCACATTCGTCTCTCTTTCGGATTTTTTGTTTATTTCAAATGCTTATCAAAAAAAGCTAAAATTCGTTCATGGACAGCTTCTGACCAAAAGTCAGCTTCATGATCAGCCTCTTCTACTAAAATTAAATCAGATTCAATCTCTGCACTTTGTAAGGCTTCATACATTCTAGTTGCTTGTTCATAGGGAACCAACTTATCTCCCGTTCCATGTAACAATAGCAAAGGTGTTGTGGTATCTCGATTAGGAATGACTGAAATCGGACTCATCTTTTGAATCAATTCTTTCTTTTCAGAGATTCCTCCGCCAATCATCATTTCATAATTAATTGCTCGTTCATTTCCAGCAGCTTTTAATTCCTCATAAAGCAAAGTTAAATCAGTTGGACCAAAACAAGACACTGCACAAGTTACTGCGTCAGATTGCTCCTGCCACTCTTTTGTTTGATACTCTTGATTATCTCCTGTTAAGCTGACCAATTGCGCGGTATTCCCTCCAGATGAAGTCCCCCAGAAACCAATACGTGTCGGATCAATACCATATTGATCTGCATGTGCTCGCAAATAACGAATCGCGGTTTTAGCATCTTCAAGAAAGGCTGGCATCGCATAGCCATCATGATAGTTGCGATGAGTAATTGTCGCCACAATATAGCCTTTGCGGGCATATTCACTTAGTTGCGGCAATTCATGGTAGACATCTGGAAAGGTCCAACCACTTCCTTGTAAGAAAACAATTGTTGGAAAATTAGTTTGCATTTTTTCTGCCGCTGCCCAAGGAAGTAAAATTTGCATTTTTAAACCTTGATCTACATTAGAAAACACAACATCTGGAAATAGGCGAGCATTTCCTTGTAACGTTGGATTGTTAGGTATTTTTTCAATCATTTTTTTGCCTCCTTATTTCTCTTGTTCAATCAATTTCGATAATTCATTGGCAATCAATCGATAGGCTTTTCGGTTTAAATGGATCCCATCTGTTGATAATTCACCTTGTAAATTGCCATCTTTGTCAACCAGCACATGATTGACAGAATAACTTTCATAGTCATACTCGGTCATTAATGCACGGATTTTTTGATTGGCCACCATTAGTTTTTGATTGGTTCGAAATGGAATTACTTCTTTTAACCAAGGAGTGTTTTCACCAATTTTTGCCATTTTATCTGGATAAACTGGATAAAATTCAAGAAACGTGACTCGAGTACTGGGTAACTTCTCTTTAATCTGTTGTAAAATAATTTGATAATTAGCGAGCAGCTCATCTAACTGATAGTCAGGATTATTCAAATCATTGGTGCCAATATTAATAAAAATCCAATTTGGTTTCAAATCAAAAATTAGTGTGTCCAACACTTGTAAATATTCAGGTGTCGTAAAGCCACTAACTCCTCGGTTATAAATATTTCCAGTTAAAAATTCTTCGACAGGAAATTGCTCCATTAATGAAGAACCAGTAAAGATAATTCCCTGTTTTTTTACTGTTTTATTTAAAATTTGATAACGTTCTACGACTTCATTTGTCAAAAAAAATCACCTCTCATCCATTATACACCTTCAAAAAGGGGCTGTGACTTAAGTAAAAACAAAATGAAGATATCCGAACAAAATAGAATGGTTGCCTTTAATCAAGGTCAAATTGCGACGAGGCCCCACAGGACCGCAGAAGCAATCTTCTATCGTTCGGATACTTCACTGTTAAAACGGTTATCATTCGCAACATATTTGACGCTTCACTGCTAGAGAGGCTTGCTTAGGTCAGCCCGGAACCGCTCCAAGCCTGTAGTCTTGGAGCTTTCAAGCTTCACACGCACAGTAAGCCAATCAATTGGCAACTGTGCGTTGTTCACATTGAATTCTTGACGTGGCTACAATACAAGCCTCTCTCTTCGTTACGCTAAGAACTGATTGATAAGCGTAATCTATTGCAATGATTTTTCCCTGCGTCACTAACTTTTGATAGTTAACTAGCGTAACAGAACAACGAAAGCTGCGGCGTCACCGTGAAAGAGGAGCCAATGTGAACTACTGTAACTTAGCGCTAATGCGATTAGTTACAGTTTGAAGCTTGGCAGACTGGAGACGAATGGCTCCAGTTGATCCCAGGTCGACAAAAGCAGATTTTGTTGTGGAGTAAAGCGCATAGATGAATAAGGTAGCTGCGAAAGGTAACGGTAAATTACTTATTTCATACCCCTTTAACAAATGTTCCTGCTGCTTTAGCTGGCAAACAAATTTTTCCTAAGGTTTGGTCTGCTTCAGCTAATTCGATTACTTGTTCTTCTTTTGAATCGTTAAAAATAATCCAGACCAGTGAACCATCAGTATTTTCAAAAGCAACATTTTTCATTTTATTGGTTTGTTGTGTTTGAATTCGTCTAGCTCCTGGATGCACAAATTTACTAAAATGTGCCAATCCATAATAATCTAACGTATATTCTAAAGTTTTTTCGACTTGATGAACTTTTAACAATCCACGACACGTACTTCTTCCAAAACCAGGTACAGCTGGACCATTATTTTCATCAAGGGCAATATTCCACAAAATAAAGGACTTTGATCCATTGCGTAAGATCTCAATTCCTGTTCGTAGCAAATTGCTAAAGGCTGGTTCAAAAGCTGGAATCCATTCCCCGCCAGAACCTTCTGTAAAATGAATCTCTTTTTCTGGAAATACATCGCCTACTCTCGATTGACTAATCGGACGGCCGCCATACCAATGCCAAGCAATTCCATCGAAAGCATCTTCCGCTTTGTCTAACAAATCAAAAGCATAATCGATACGATCCCAATTATGGTCGTACCCAAACACTTTGGTTGTTATACCTGCTTTTTTAAAAGCGGGCTTTAAGTATTCTCGAACAAATTTGGCTTCCGACTCTGCTGGAAAAAACATCCCTGGATAAGTTGGAGGCTCAAATAATGGCTCATTTTGTGGGGTCACGGCATAGACATCCAAATTTTCTTCTTGATAAGCCTGGATAAAACGCACAAAATATTCCGCATAAGCTTGATAGTACTCCGACAACAATTGTCCTGTCACCATTTTCCCTGTATCTTTCATCCAACCGGGAGCACTCCATGGAGATGCAAAAAATTTTAATTCAGGATTTAATTCTTTTGCCCATTTTGTTAAAGGTAAAATACTTTCACGATCATGGTCAATCGAAAAATCGTTTAACTCAGGATCAAAATGACCCTCAAACTGATCATCATAACTGTAAATAAAGCGGGCATAATCAGAAGCACCCATGGGATTTCGGATTAAAGACAAACCAATTCCTTCTTCGAGATCAAACAATTGAGTCATCGCTTGTTTTTTCTGTTCTTCGTCTAAGACTTTGTCTACTAAAAAAGCTGCTGAGTCAGTAAAAGAAGCACCAAATCCATCAATTGATTGTCCATAGATTCGCTCCTCTAGTTGAAGCGTTGCTGTTTTTTCTACTTCAGAAAAAGAAGTTTCTTCAAATAAATGTTGCTCATCGCTTGTTCTAAAAAATTGAGTGGTCACTATTCTTCTCCTTTTGGAAAATATTGGGTATTAAAACGTGCCATACAGGCTAAATAAATTTTCGTTTGAATAAATAAAGGTAAACTAAAAGCAAAAAAGAACCATAAAAACATTAATTTTGGCAAAAAAATGGGTACTAGTAAAGAAAGAACTAAACTGGTCAAGCTAAGACAAAATAGTCCCGTATATTTCATGCTCACACTGATAGCTGTAATCACTGTTTCTTTCAGAGTCAGTTGTTTATAAGCCACTGTTGTCAATAAATTCATCACCAAAATCAACATAAAAGCCGCCAGTAGCAAACTTAAAAATTGAAAAGGAGTCTGTAAGGTAGCTCTTACTAATAAGACGATTACTCCAAAAATAGCCAGACTTCCTAAAAATAAAAGCGTGCTTGATTTAAAATGCTGTTTGAAGTAATGATAAAACGTGCTGACAATTTTTGCTCCAGCGCCCTCTTCAGTATCCATCAATAAATGAAAGGCAGCACTTATGGCGCTACCCATCGTAATGATTGGGATGCTAAAAAGTATTACCAGCAGATTGATTAACAGCAAATCTGCCATTTTCGAAAGGAATTGGTAGACTCCACCTTCTAGTTGAAATACTTTTTTCATAAGTACTGCCTCATTTCTATTAGTTCAAGTTTAATTTTTCTTTGTTTTCTTGCATTTTTTCATCACGGATTGCTTCAATATCTTCCCATCCATTTTGATTCAAGAAGGATTGATGGTCTTCTAAAATTTTATCAAATTCTTCATCAGAAGAAGAACGAATCAAGCTTACTAAAGTAGTATACCAGTTCGTATCAATTCCTGATAAGTTACGTGATTCTGGTGTTCCTGTTTCTGGATTAATATTTTCTAAGATAAAGTGTGGATATAATTTTCCTACACCCCATGATCTTGGTTGAACCAAAGCAGGTGTTTGTGTTGACTCACTTGCTAGTGCTTGATATTTATCATGTCCGAAGAAGATAAATTCGCTTAAACGATATTCTTTTTTGAAACGATCAGAATCTGTGTCTTTGATTTCTTGCACTTCAGGTAATAAGGCAATTTTTCCATCGGCATCGTATTCAAATGTTTCGCCTTCTATACCAAAGGTTGTTAATATGCCACCTTCTTCACTTTGTAAGTAAGTAAAGATTTGCATTGCTTTTGCCGGATCCGAAGCTGTCTCACTGATGTAGTTAATCATCCAACCAGTAATTCCACTTTGATTTAATTTTGGCTCATTGCCTTCGCTGTGTTGTGGTCCATCGATTGCAATATACTGGCCATCAGGATTTCCAGCCATCCAGTTTTGTAAGAAACCACTCATTTGAGCTGTTCCTCCCGCCATAATTGTTGCATATTGACCCGATTTCACACGCTCTTCAAAAGCAGTACCGTCGTCAGAGAAACTATCATCAGAAATATTGCCATCTGAATGAACTTGACGGAACGTACGTAACCAGTCAATATATTCTGAATCTAAATTACGATTGTAGTATGCACCATCTTCTGTTTCTAAATCCACACCGATAAAGTCTTGGAAGACATCTCCTAATGAACCTGCACCATCACCAAAAGCGTTAAAGCCAAAAGGTATTAATTCAGGAAATTCCTCTTTAATTTTTTGCATCCCAGCTACAAATTCTTCTTGTGTACCAAAGCTTGGCTCACCAATCGCTTCATAGACATCTTTGCGAATCAAGAAATTAGTATTTGCCGGAATCAAACCACTATCATAGTCATCTGCCGTATTTGAATAGTTTGGATAACCATATGTGTTACCATCTGCTAATTGGAACCAATTAAACGTATCTTCTGCTGCTACTTCATACCAATAAGGATCGTATTTGTCAGCCAAATCATTTAGTGAAAATGCCCATGAATCTGCTTTTTGTGCTACTTGTGAGTTTGAATCAAAAATAGTAACAATATCTGCCATGTCGTTACTTGAAAACATGGTATTTAAGTTCGTATCGTCTCCTTTAATGAAGTTGATTTTTACATTTAAATCTTCTTCCATTTTGCGTGTAACTGTATCATTACCCCATTCATCGTTCCACCAATCGGCATTTACATACCAAGTTAATTCTGTGACCTCTTCTTTTGAATCTAGTTTCCATGCAGGAGTAGAAGCATCTAGTTCATAGCGTTCATCTAAGTCCACTTCCACGCTTTCTTTGTTGTCTCCTCCGCCACATGCAGCTAGTAAAAAGAATGAGCTAGCTAATGTCATACCACTTACAATTTTCTTGTAATTCATGTTGTTTGTCCCCTTTTCCTTATTTTTTATTCTTTTACAGCCCCAACCATCATGCCAGCAATAAAATGCTTCTGAAGTAGAGGGTAAATGATCAAGATTGGTACAGTTGTTACAATAATTGTTGCCAATTGAATCCCTTTGGTTGTTGATTGGGCAACAGTTGTTCCAATATTTTCCATTCCTTGTGTTTGTGATTGTACAATGATTTCATACAATTTCATTTGCAAAGGATACAATGATTTATCGGTAATATATAAACGAGCAGTCATAAAGTCATTCCACTGATTCACACCATTAAACAAAGCGATTGTTGCCAAAGCTGGTTTAGATAATGGTAAGAAGATTTGCAAGAACACACGCCAGTGACCTGCACCATCAATCATCGCTGATTCTTCCAACGAGCTTGGTACGCTACGGAAGAAGTTCATCAAAATAATTACGTCATAATAACTTAACAACGCTGGAATGATGTACACCCAGAAACTGTTTAACATGCCTAACTCCCGAAGTAACAAGTACATTGGAATCATTCCACCTGAGAAAAACATTGTAGTAATTCCCATTGCTGAATACAATTTGCGTCCTTTTAGATAGGATTTACTCATGGCATAGGCCATCATGGCACAGAAGAAGACGTGGGTCACTACACCAATGACTGTTTTTAAAACTGAGATCATAAAAGCTCTAAGCATTGAGCTATCTCGGAATACTGCACGATAGTTTTCCAAAGATAATTCTGATGGCCAAAAGATGAAATCTCCTTTTGCTAATGCCGGTCCTGAGGCAAAAGATGACACTAATACATTCCAAAGAGGAATCACAATAATAATGGTAAAAATAGATAAAATAGCTACGTTGACAATGTCGAAAATGCGACTATCCACGTCTTTTCTCATTGTTTTTCTTTCCATGGTTCTCCCTCTTTCTATAAGACTGATTGGTTATCATTCAAACGTTTTGTCATTTGGTTAGACGTTACCAGTAAAATAACTGATACAATCGAAACACCTAAACCAACTGCCGTTGCATAAGAGAAATCTCCTTGAGCAATCCCCATTCTAAACACATAGGAATTGATTACCTCTGCTTTGGCTTGGTTTTGGTTATTCATTAAAACCATTGTTTGATCTAAGTTGGAACCTAACAAACCACTAATGGTTAAAATTAAGTTCAAGCTGATAATTCCTTTTAACATCGGTAAAGTAATATTCAGCATTTGTTGCATCCGTGAAGCACCATCAATTTTGGCCGCTTCATAATAGGATGGATCAATCTTAGACAAGGTTGCTAGATACAAAATTGTCCCCCAACCTGTGTTCTTCCAAATATCAGAAAGAACAGCAATCCACCAATATTTATTAGCTGACAATAGATAGTTTTCATTCTTAATGGCAAATCCTAAACCTGACAAGATTGAATTCAATAGACCCGTCGTTGATAACCAGTTGATTAACATCCCACCTAAAACAATCCATGATAAGAAGTACGGCATATAAGAAATTGTTTGAACCAATTTCTTGAATGGACCTTGGCGTAGTTCAAAAATTAAAATGGCTAAAATTACTGGTAGAATGAAACCAATTGCCAATTTTAGAAAACTAATTCCCATCGTATTAACTACCGAATCCCAGAAGAAACGGTCTTTCATGATAATACGAAAATTCTCTAGTCCAACCCAGGGTGCAGTGTCCATTGTGTCGATTACTGTATACCGTTTGAAAGCCATTGTTAAGCCATAAATAGGAATAAAGTTGAAGATAATCATAAAGATCACTCCCGGCCAAACCATTGTTTGTAATTCCCATTGTTCAAAAAACTTTTGGAACCAATTTTTTGTTTTTTTTACTTGTAGTGTTTTGTGTGCTTCCACTATTGCTCCTCCTTTTGAGTATCAAGTGAGTTTTTCACCTTTCTTGATAGTTATTTCCTTTGTCAATTCTTATCGAACTTCAGAAATAAAAACGTTTTTAATTTTTTCATTAGCCAATAATTGATGTACCTGAAAGACTGCGCCAATCAATCCAGCATCGTTTTTCAATTTAGCTTGACGAATCGGTGCAATTGTTTGACCTTTCAAATAGGCAATACTTGAATGACGATTTCCTAATCGATCCACCTCTTCTTCTAAACGTTGGAAAAAGATTTCATTTTCACTAACCCCTCCACCGATTAAGACAACTTCTGGATCAAAGCAACTAATCAAGTTAAGTAAACCTGTTGCTAAATCTTCAAAAAATTGTCGAATTATTTCGGCTGCGATTGGATTTGTTGCTTCCTGTTCAAAAATACTTTTGGCGTCGTAAGTTGGTTCAAAGTCAGTATCTACAGCTTGCATCTTTTGGTTGAATCTCAAGCAAAGTCCGCCGACAATGGCTGCTCGCTGATTCAGAGAAACGCTTTCAAGTTCACCCTCAGCAGGTAAACGATCAATCATCATCCAACCAAACTCTCCGGCCATTCCATGACCACCTCGATAGATATCTCCGTTGATGACAATGCCTCCACCAATTCCTGTTCCTAACACAATACATAAATAATTTTCAATATTTTGAGCATTCCCAATCCAGCGCTCAGCAATCGCGGCTGCATTCGCATCATTTTCAATACAAACTGGTAAGTGAACTACTGACTCAATTTCTTCTTTCAAATTTGTTCCATACAGTGTTTTAATTGCTCCAGCAGTGGTCATTAAGCCATTTTTTTTGATAATACCTGGCGCACTGATTCCGATTCCACGAATGTCTGCACGTGCTCCTTGAAACTGTTGAATGAGTTGAATTAACTCTTGAATAAATGGTTCTTTCTGATGACTTGTGGACATTGCACCACGTTGCGTTACATTTCCTAATTCATCTACTAAACCGTATTTAACTTTTGTTCCTCCTATATCAATTCCAATATACATAAACTTCACTCTTTCTCTTTATACTTCTTAACAGATTGACCTTCTAACAGTTTTCCTGAAAGTTCAAATGACTGCCCTTCTTGTTCACCTGTGATTAAAGCAATCAGATGTTGTACGGCTAATTGAGCTTGTTGTTCAATCGGATTTTCAATCGTAGTCAATCTTGGTTCAAAATATTCTAATAGGTCAATCCCATCAAAGCCAATCACACTAAAATCTTGTGGCACTTGATAGCCTAAATCTCGTAATCCTTTAATCACACCAATAGCACTTAAATCATTTCCTGCTAAAAAAGCACTTGGCTTTTCAACTGCATCTTGCTTTAAAAATTCTTGTACTGCATGATAGGCATCCTTTTCTTCAAAACTACCTTGTAAGACAATATCTTTATCAAATGAAATCTTCGCATTTGCTAAAGCTGCCTGATACCCTTTAAATCGTTCATCACTATCATAAACGCCTTCGAAACCTAACACGAAAGCAATTCGCTGATGACCTTTAGTTAATAAGTAGTTGGTTGCAGTCTGACCTGTTTGAAAAGAATCAAAAACAACACTACCAATCGTCTCACTACACGTTCTTCGATCAATAAAGACTGCCTTGATTTTTTCACGTTTGATGGCCTCTAACTCTTGCTCATCAATTAAATCTTCAAAACCAATAATGCCATCCACCATGTTTCCTCGAATGCTATTGGTAATAATCTGTTTATCATTTGTAATAAAGACATTGATTCCATAACCTAGTCGTTCTGCTTCTTTCGCCATCGCCTCTACTAAAGGACTAAAGTACGGACCACTAATCGTATTCGTATAAAAGCCTAACATTTTTGTTCGACCAGATTTTAATTGTTTCCCCATCACATTGGGAACATAATGTAGTTTTTCTGCGGTTTCTAAAATTCTTTTTTTGGTAGCAGGTTTTACAACATCTACACCATTTAATGCTTTAGAAACGGTCGCTATCGAAACATTTGCTGCTTTTGCTACATCATGTATCGTTATTCTATTTGTCATATTGATCACCATAAAAACGTTTTTATTTTCTAACACAATCATAATTAAAACCGCTTTCATAATCAATAGTTTTTATGATTTAGGTTCATGTACCAATCAATTGAAACTTGTTTCCAAGCTGGTACATCTTGTACCAGCTTGGAAATACTTTCTATAACTCTTCTCCCTTAGAAGCAATCACTTTTTGATACCAATCAAAGGAATCTTTTTTCCGACGATTTAATGTTCCGTTACCTTGATTATCCTTGTCCACATGGATGAAGCCGTAACGCTTTTCCATTTCTCCAGTTCCAAAGCTGACAATATCGATAATGCCCCAAGGTGTATAGCCTAGTAAATCAACGCCATCTTCTAAAACCGCCAATTTCATCTGCTCGATGTGGGCTTTAATATAGGCTACACGATAGGGATCATGAATTTTGCCTTCTGGGGTCACTTCATCATAGGCACCAAAGCCATTTTCTACAATAAACATTGGTAATTGATAACGTTCATAAACGACATTTAAAGTATATCGCAAACCAACGGGATCAATTTGCCAACCCCAATCACTGGCTTTAACATAGGTATTTTTAATCATTTTTGCTTGCTCAAAATCAGGAATATCATAGCCTTCACTATCTTCTACCGTAGTGACTGCTCCTGACATGTAATAACTAAAGCCAATGTAATCGACCGTTCCTTCTTTTAACACTTGTTCTTCCTCAGCGGTAATGTCAATTTTATAACCTTTATTTGCCCATTCATTTTTGGCATAACTTGGCACGATTCCACGAGCATGAATATCACTATAAAAGAAGCGACGATTCATGACTTTCAACGCAGCCATTTGATCTTCTGGTTTGCTAGAGGCTGGATAAACCGGAACATAGGCCATCATACAACCAATTTGGAAGTCTGGATTAATTTCATGTCCTAATTTGACCACTTTCGCACTGGCAATCAATTCATTGACTGCTGCTTGGAAAACAATTTCTTCCCGAATTTCGCCTTCTTCAAAAAGAATTGCAGAATTCGTCCAGGTGTGTAGTTCATGTTGTCCATCTGCTTGATTGTTGATTTCATTAAAAGTCATCCAATATTTTACTTTGTCTTTGTAACGAGTCATGACTGTTTTTGCATAATGGGCAAAAAAGTCGATTAATTTTTTATTGCGGAAACCACCATATTCTTTGTACAAGTGATAAGGAATTTCAAAATGAGATAAAGTAATGACTGGTTCAATGCCATTTTTTTTCAATTCATCAAATAAATCATCATAGTACGCTAGACCTGCTTCGTTAGGTTCTGTTTCATCTCCGTTTGGAAAAATACGTGTCCAGTTAATTGATGTACGGAAAGCTTTTAAACCTAATTCTTTAAACAATTGAATATCCTCTTTGTAACGATGATAGAAGTCAATCGCTTCGTGGTTGGGATAATTTTCTCCCTCTAATACACCATCTGTAATGCGACGAGCCACTCCGTTCGCACCGGCTGTCATAACATCTGCCGTACTTACTCCTTTACCCTCGACATTCCAAGCACCTTCTATTTGATGGGCAGCTACTGCTCCTCCCCATAAAAAATTTTCTGGCATAGATTTATTCATCGACACTCTCTCCTTTACAACTAATCGTTACACTCAGTATAAAGAAATTATCCTTAAAGTGGTGCTTTTTTTTATGAATTGGTTATCGTTCCTAAAGAAAGAAAAAAACATCAGCATGGTACACGAAGTACCACACTAATGTTTTATTTATTCTCTTCTAACTGACTCACCGCTTCAGATAAAGTTTCAATCAAAAATAAACAAGGAATTTGACTCGTTAAATCTTCGTGACGATTCACACGCCGAATATCTACATCATATTCTAAAATATAATCAGACATCTTGGCTAATGTACTGTTAGCATCGCTAGTAATAGCCACCGTCGTACAATCTGGTTGATTCCAAAATCCATGGACCATCTCAACAATTTCTGTTGTTGTTCCTGTAATTGATAAGGTAATCAGCATATTGTCAGAGGTGTTTCGCAATTTCGAAAAAATGGGATAGGTCGAGTCAATCAAAGGATAGCTATTAAACCCTATCGTAGCAAAGCGTCTAGCAGCATATTCACACATCGCTCCTGAAGCTCCTATTCCAAAAAAGATGACATTCTCACATTCCGTCATTTTTTCAGCAATTTGCCAAATCTTTGTCTCAATATCTCGAGGGAAATTTTCTTCTTTTAAGCGTTCTAAACCGTTCAATAACGAACGATTTTCACTTTCAGGAACTTTGAATTGTGTTCGAAACTCGGTAAAACTCTCGTAACCAATTTTACGAATAAAGCGCATTACAGAAGATGCGGAGGTATGAGATTCACTGGCGATTTCTCGAACACGCATATAAGGAATTTTATCACTATGACTAGACATATAGTGATAAATAGCTCGATCTGTTTCTGATAATTCATTGAAGTCTAATTTTCCAAAAAAAGACACTATTACTCACCTCTCAATTATTGTTAACAATTTTTTATGAATTAAGGACAGCTAAAAATGCTTCTCCGTACTTGTCTAATTTATTTTGTCCCACTCCTTTGATTTGTAAAAATTCCAATGGATTTTTGGGTTGTTTTTCTGCCAGTTCTTGCAAAGTTTTATCAGAAAATATCACGTAAGGTGGTAGATTTTGTGTTTGTGCTAAGGATAAACGCAATTCTCGCAAGCGTTCAAATAATTCATTATCCATAACCAATTGTTTCACGGCTGTTTGTTTTCGATAGACTTTACTTTTACCCAATAAAATTTCGACACCTTCTGTGGACAGAGACAACAAAGGATACTGTCCTTCTGATGGTACTAAATAATGTTCTGCGGTTAAATAATCAATCAGTTGTACGACATCTTTTTGGGTCCAATCTTTCATAAGACCATACGTACTTAATTGATCAAAACGCCATTGAGTAATTTTTTTATCTTTTGAGCCTGTTAGTACTTTACCCACAAAAGATTTTCCAAATCGTTCACCCATTCGTTTGACACAGGAAAGAATTTTTTGAGCTTCCAAAGTAATATCGACTGCTTCCCGATCGTCTAAACAATTGCTACAACGTCCGCAATCCTGACCACTTTCACCAAAATAACGTAAAATGTAACTTTGCAAACAAGTTTGGGTATGCCCATATTGATTCATCTCTCGTAGTTTTAAATACTCATTTTGTTGGTATTCAATTGTAGATTCCGATTGTTCAATAAAAAATTGTTGGACTTGCAAATCTTGTGGTGCATACAGTAACACGGCCTCACTAGGTAGACCATCCCTTCCTGCTCGTCCAGCTTCTTGATAATAAGATTCTAAATTTCCTGGAATTTGAGCATGAATCACAAAACGTACATTACTTTTATTAATCCCCATACCAAAGGCATTCGTCGCAACCATTACTTGAATACGATCAAACAAGAAATCCTCTTGATTTTTAGAACGTTCTTGCTCCGACAAACCTCCATGATACAGTCCTACTGCAACATCATGATGCTTCAACAAATGAAAAATACGTTCAACTTCTTTACGAGTACTCGCATAAATGATTCCCGATTGACCCTTGTTCATTTTTAAATATTCCAAAAGATAGATATCTTTTTGTTCTTTTACCACTTGAAAAGCCAAGTTTTCTCGGGCAAATCCCGTTGTAATTAGGTTTTCTTTAGGAATAGACAATAGTTGGCAAATATCTTCTGCTACTTGGGGTGTTGCAGTGGCAGTTAAGGCAATAATTGTTGGTTTTTGAATAAAAGAATGAATGGTCTCTGTTAATTTTAAGTAACTAGGGCGAAAATCATGCCCCCATTGCGAAATACAGTGGGCTTCATCAATCGCAACTAAATCGACGGTCACATGACGTAACATTTCTAAAAAGTCACTGGTTTCTAATCGTTCTGGAGCCACATAGAGAAGTTTGATTTCTCCTCTTACGGCTAATCCTAAGCGATGCTGGATTTCTGGAAAAGTCAAAGTACTGTTGATATAAGTTGCGGACACACCCATTTCATTTAGACTATCGACTTGATCTTTCATTAATGAAATAAGTGGGGAAATGACAATCGTTAGCCCATCAAAAATCAAAGCTGGCAACTGATAACAAATAGATTTCCCTCCACCTGTCGGCATGATACCTAATACATCTTCTCCACGCAAAACTCGATCAATCATTTCTTCTTGTCCAGCACGAAAATGAGGGTAGCCAAATACTTCTGTTAATAATTGTGTACGTTTATCCATAAAAACTCCTTTTTTGCCCTCCTCCACAAGTGAATAAAGGGACTTTCACTAAAAAAGGCTGTAGCATAAGTCAAAACAAGACAAAAATATCTAAACAAAATAGAATGACTACCTTCAAATCAAGGTTAATTTGCGACGAGGACCCGCAGTAGCAATTCTCTATCATTTGGATATTTTACTGTTAAACGACCTTATGTCACAGTCCCTGCTTAAATAAATTTAACCTTTTTAGTTACTTCAATTGCTGGGTCCAAAGATTGTATTACAGGGCAATTTTTGGAAACTAATTTCACGCAACGTTCTGCTTTTTCATGTAGTTCATCTGAAATTTCTACAAAAAAAGTAATTGCTATTGATTGGACTGGTTGTGCTTGACGTTCCTCGTTGCGAGTATAACTAACTTCAATTTTTTCAAACGTATAAGGAATATGAGAATTATCTAAAACAGATTGGTAGACGTAACCCCCACAAGCAGCTACGGCACTCACTAACATTTGAACGGGAGAATAACCGACTTCTCTTGCTAAAACCCAGTTCCCATTTTCTCTTGGTAATTCGATTTTATCATTTCCTTGAATTAAGGTAATCGTTTCCACACTCATCTGTATCGCTCCTTCTTAAACTGATAACTATTATTCGTCAAATTGACTGGTTTATTTAACTAACTCGATTTGATTTAGTGGCCAATAACGGAGAAAAACTTCTCCTTGAATCAACGACTCATCCACAAAGCCAAAAATACGACTGTCTTTGGAGATTAAGCGATTGTCTCCCAAAACAAAATATTGCCCCTCTGGTACGACATATTCAAAATCATTGGTAAAACGATCTGCACGTTCTGCTACTGCTTGAAAATTCTCACTATATGCGTATTCATCTTGTAATTTATCTTCAGCAAATTTTGCTTGAAATTCAGCTAAATAAGTCTCTTCAATCACTTCTCCATTGACTGTCAACACATCATCTACCATGCTGACGGTATCGCCAGGTAATCCGATCACTCTTTTAACTGCCAATTTCTCTAATTCATCTGGTTCTTGCGTAGTAATTATATCCAAGCGTTCGATTTTAGGTAATTTGTAAACCATTAATTTTTGCCCATCTGCTAATGTTGGGTCCATCGAATGTCCATTCACCGAGACAGGTGTTATGATAAATAGGCGCAAAGCTAGAAAAAGTACAGCAAAAAAAAGAAATACGCCCCAATTTTTAATAAATTCTTTCAATAGATTCTCTCCCATCTGTATTGACTGATTATAACACTTTGTACGTAAGAAAAAAACAACTAGACCACTTTTCAACTACCTAAACATCCACAGCATTTACTATTTACAGTCGAACAAAAAACTGAAACTTGAAACTTTCAGAACAAAACTCCAAAAGCTAATTGGTCGTGTGAGACCGCCACGAGCCTCTTTACAGAGTCTCTTAGGCTGCTGACGTTCAAACACTGACTAAGTGCTGAACGCACTAAGTCAGTGTAATTCATTCAGCTCCTTAGAACACGACCGATGACTTTCTACGTTTGGTCCTTCCAGTTTCTTATCAGTATATTAGCTGAGAAAATTTGTCTAACCTGGAAAGCCATCTGGGAGCAAAGACAGACGTCGTGAGCTAAAGTTGAGGATGAATTATGCAGTGTTGAAAGTAGTGGATTACTACTTTCTTACACTGAGTTTGAACGCCGAAAGGTTTGAGACTCATAAGACGCTCAGACCGGTCTCTCACAACGTCTGTTCTTTACGGACAGATGACTTGGAAGTTTTGCCAAATTTTCTTATTCGACTATAAGTCATACAAGCACCTTCGAAAAACAGATTAATTTCACTTAAAAAGTTTGATTTGGAAGGTCAAAGGTTACCTCTAAGTAGCACTCTTTGAGCCAACTCTTCTTCTGCTTTCTAATTTATTTAGTTACTGATATACTGTGTGTATTCACATTTAGGATTGGAGAATTTATTATGAATTTAAGTCGGTTTCTTCGTCTTTACTCACGCCGAGGAAAATCATTTTTTTCAAAAAATATTTCCTCTATACAAGTTATTGTTTCTTATTATATCTTTATGACCTTATTATCTCTTGTCTTATTCTACCTGCCTTTTTTTAGACAACCTGATTCTAAAGTGGCCTTTATCGACATGTTTTTTATGGCTGTCAGTACCGTTAGTGTCACCGGCTTAGTCACTTTTCCAATTGCCGAAGTTTTTAATGAACATGGCATTCGACTTTTGGAACTTCTTTTTCAAATTGGTGGTTTAGGAATTATGATGATTTCTACCTTCTTTTTCATTGTATCTAGGCGTAAAATTTCTTTAAAGCAGCGACAATTAATTATGACTGATATGAATCAACCTCGATTAAGTGGGATTGTTCGCTTAATTCGAACAACTTTTACAATCATTTTAGTTTTTCAGCTAATTTTCGGCATTATTTTTTCTTTCTATTTCAAATCGAAAGGCTATTTTGACCAGTGGCCCGATGCAATCTTCCATGGATTTTATCAAGCTATTTCTGCTGTAACAAATGCAGGATTTGATATCACTGGCAATTCACTATTACCCTTTGCAAATGACTATTTATTCTTACACATTATTATGTTTTTAATTTTTGTCGGTGGAATTGGTTTCCCTGCGATTATGGATTTTCATGAATGGATTAAATTTCACCGGATAAAAGAACGCAGAAGACTCCCTTTTCGTTTTACCTTGTTTACTAAAATCGCTGCTCTTTCTTTTGTCATTTTATTTATCGGCGGAGCGATTTCTATCTTCTTTTTAGAACACAATCATTTGTTTAAAGACTTATCACCTCTTGGTAAATGGACCAGCAGCTTGTTTTATTCAATTACAACCAGAAGTGCTGGTATGCAAGTCCATAACTTAAATCAATTTCAAGTGACCACCTTACTAGTTCTTTCAGCATTAATGTTTGTTGGTTGTAGCCCTAGTTCCGTTGGTGGAGGAATTCGAACGACCACCTTGGCAATTATTGGCTTATACCTATTTTCTTTTTTAAAAGGAGAAAGTCATGTGAATATCTTCGGCCGTAAAATTGATGAAGAAGATGTCCGCAAATCAATTGTCGTCTTTATGCTCTCTTTATTAATGTGTTTTGCTTGTGTCGTCTTTTTATCAGCGATAGAAGAAGTTTCACTGATTTCAATTATTGTGGAGGTAGCAGCTGCCTTTGGTACAACTGGACTTTCATTAGGAATAACTCCCAGTCTATCCACTCTTGGGAAACTCGTAATTGCTTTATTGATGTTTATCGGAAGAATTAGTATGCTCTATACCCTGCAATTATTCGTACCAAAAGAAACTCGTGATTTAGGCTATGAATATCCTACTGAAAAAATCATTATTGGTTAGATACTATTAAACCTACTAATCAAAACATTTTATAAAAAATACCGTATGAAATCTATTTTTGTTTATAGATTTCATACGGTATTTACATTTCTATTATTAAGGTATAGCTACTCATACTTGCTTCTATTTCCTCATTTATCCAATAATTACTCGTTCTTCTGGATATTTAAAACGCGCCTCATTTTTATTGGCTTTAAGAGCAAAGGAATAAAAAACAGTCATTACACCAACTCTACCTAAAAACATCAGTAATAAAATAATTACCTTACCAATAACCGTTAAATCTGGTGTTAAGCCCATCGTTAAGCCTACAGTTCCGATAGCAGAAATGACTTCAAAGACAATGTATTCTAAACCCAACTGGTCAACATCTGGAATTGTTTCCGTCACAGACAAGATCATCGTACTGGTGATAATAACGGTTAAAAAGAGAAAGAATAAGGTCAATGCACTTGAAATCGTCTCTTCTTTAATCGTTCTTTCCCTAAACTCGGCATGGCTTCTTCCTCTGAAAATACTGCGAATCTTAAGTAAAAGTACTCCTAATGTCGTAGTTTTAAACCCGCCTGCTGTGGAACCTGACGTCCCACCGATAAACATCAGTACCATTGTCAAAACTAATCCAGCATGAGACATTGAAAAATAGTTCATTGAAAAGAAACCAGCTGTTCTAGGCGTCACTGCCATAAAAAGTGTATTAAAAAAACGATCCACCAAAGTTCCTTCAACCAAAAACTTCCCATTTGCTTCCGTAATCAAAAAACCAATAATCCCAAAAATCAGTAAGCCCGTCGTCATCAATAGTGCAATTTGACTATGAAGGCTTAAACGTTTTTTGGCTTTATCCATTTTTAAGACGTCATGCCAAACAAAAAAACCTAGACCACCTGAAATAATTAATAAACTAATTACTGAAAGTACCCATGGATCATTTTGAAAACCAATCAAACTGTTACCAAACAAATCAAAGCCGGCATTACAAAAGCTAGAAATTGCATGAAAAACACTATACCACAAGCCTTTACTCCAACCAAATAGAGGAATAAACCGGAAAGACAATAAAATAGCTCCCATTCCTTGAATAAAAAAAGCTATTTTTAGCATGTATAATAATAAATTCAGTTCCCCTGACATTTGTTGAGAATTCAAAGCTTCTCGTAAAATCATTCTTGTACTCAACGTGACTTTTCTTCTAGCTAGAATTGAGAAATAAACTGGGATAGACATAAAACCTAAGCCACCAATCTCAATCAATGTCAAAATTATGCCTTGACCAAATAAACTCCAATGTTGATTCGTCTGCAAAGTTGTCAAACCAGTGACACAGATTGCTGAAGTTGCCGTGAACAAAGCATCCAAAAAATGAGTGATTTCTCCACTTTTAGAGGCAAAGGGTGTCATTAATAATAATGTACCGACTAAAATCAAACTTCCAAAACCTAAAGTAATCATTTGTGAAGCCGTTAAACGAATCCTAAGTTGCTTCTTGCGTTTCATGTTCTATCTCCTTAAGACAATCCATCTATTTTTTATTTTACTAAATGTCTTTGCATAACAATTAAAATAAAAAAATTGATTACTCGATTCTTCCAGAAATACTCCTTCATTTGTTTGAAGAAAATAAAAAAAAGTTGACCAATCAATCCCTCTATTCCATAAATTTGATAATAGTATAGCAAAACAAATAAAAAAATCTAGTCTTTCACTTGTTTTTATTTTATTAAGCCCCCTCAATCAAATCACGTTGCTGATAACCAAGCAAACCAATAACTATGAGCACTAAGCTAAGAATTGAAATCACTCCGAAAATAAGCAAATTAAAATCTTCTACTGGAAGTGCCGGAATCCAATTTAAGATTGCCGTTTTTTTGAACCATTCTGGCAGATTAAGCAAATTACCAAAATAATTTAAAATAAATGTGTATACCAAATAGATGTACGTTAATTTGTTCCATTTTGGCAACCAGCCCAATAGTACCGAAGCAATTCCGATAAAGAAAAGCATGGCTGGTAAAAAATTATAGCCCGCCTTAAAAAAATCAGCAACGTTCAAACTGTTTGTATTTCCAATCGACAATACAGCAGCAGTACCCAGACTTCCTGCAGCAAGACAAATAGCCACTAAACCAACAGTCAACGCTAAACCAATCGCTGTACAAAAAACGCGGGTACGTGAAACTTTTGTAGCATACAATTGACTTAAGCGTAATTCTGACTCTTCTGTGAATAACTTATTGATTATTGCAATCGGTAATATGATGGTCAATAAAATTAAAATAGACATAATTGACTGAGTGAAAGAATCTTCTATAGATATTCCCGCTTGGGTGAACATTGCTTCAATCAGCTCATTACTCGAAAGAAATGTTCCCATATCGCCATAAATAGAACCATATGCGATTCCCATAAGAAAAAAGCCAACTGACCAACTTAGTATCATCCATCGATTCATGCGAAACAGTAATCCTCGAACAGACAATAAAGACTGCTTTGCTTCAGGTCGACCCATCCTTTCAGGTAAGTATCCCGCTCCCATATCTCGAAAATTTTCCAATAAATTTGCAATGAAAAACAACAGGATCATTAGAATAAAACTATACAGCAATGGACTTAAATTATTTTCTGTAAATGGATGAGTTAGATAAATCCAACTCATGGGATTAAATATGCTTAATTCAGGATAAGAAGTATCCGTTGCTGCTCTCCAAATATACAATACTCCAATAACTCCCAAAGTTCCACTCGTGGCACCAGAAGATGTTGTCATTAGTTGGGCAAAAACCAACGCTAGAACAGCTCCAAACATCCCTGCCATGCCGATTGAGCTAGCGAACAATAAACTTCCTTTTAAATCAATCCCCTTGATATTGAAAAAAATCATTAATCCAGTAATGAAACCTATTAACAGAAGGTTTATCACCACAGTTTCCTTAAGCACTGCCAAAGAATTAGCTTGTCGTCCTACACGAAAAGACCGAACCAATTCCGCCATTCCCAAATCTTCCTCTTTACGAGTATGGCTGATAACATGTAATCCAGAAATTACCATAGAGAATAAGCCACAAAATAATAACATTTCATGAGCATACATTGCTCCCAAAGTGTAATCAGCTACATTTTTTACAGGTGTCGGACCAATCATGGAAATCATCGCTGGGTTTTTTAAAGTTTCAAACATACCAACTAACCCATCTCCTTTGGCAATTTCTTCAAATGCAGGAACAAAGCCTCCACAAAAAACACCTAGTCCTAAGATCCAAAGTAGAATTTTTTTCCAATCACGTCTCATATACTGACTAAATAAAATGTTCCAACCAGTAAATTTTTCTTTCATTTTCCTCACTCCTTCGACTAACCTTCATAATGACGCATAAACAAGTCTTCAAGAGTTGGTGGAATGGATTCGAACTTTTCTACTCCCAGTTTAGTTGCCTCTAAAAGAATAGTATTAACAGCTTGACTGTCTACAGAAAAAGTCGCTTGTGATAATGACTTCAGCTTAAAATCATGAACACCAGGTATTTTAGCCATACTCTCTACTGGCTTTTTAGTCACTAAAGTCATTGTTGCACGTGTCAAGTGACGTAATTCGCTCAATGTACCGGTCTCAACTATTTTGCCTTGTCGAATAATTACCACTTTGTCTGCTAAGCGCTCCACCTCACTTAAAATATGAGAAGAGAGCAATATCGCCTTTCCTTCAGCTTTTAATTTCTCTACTTCCTCTTGGAAAACTGCCTCCATTAAAGGATCCAAACCAGAAGTGGGTTCATCAAATATATAAAGATCCGAATCCACAGACAATGCTGCAATCAAGCCTACTTTTTGACGATTTCCTTTAGAATAACCTTTCGCTTTTTTCTTTGGATCCAACTCAAATCTCTTAATTAAATAATCTCTTTTTTCTTTATTTCCTTTTCCATGCAGTTTGATAAATAAATCGATAATTTCACCACCAGATAAATTGCCCCACAAAGACACATCTCCAGGTACATAAGAAATTCTTTTATGAATTTCCAAACTTTCTTTCCAGACGTCCTTGCCGAAAATCGTAACCTCGCCTGCATTTCGTTTGATTATTCCTAACAAAGTACGAATTGTTGTAGATTTTCCTGCTCCATTTGGACCAATAAATCCTACTACTTCTCCAGAGTTCACTGAAAAGGACACATCCACAAGTGCCTCTGTTTTCCCAAATCTTTTTTGTAGATTTTGAATCTTTACAATTTCTGTCATCACGCAAAACTCCTTTTCTATTTGCTTGTAACGTGCTTTCCAGTCTAAAGCAAAGTATTCTATGGAAAACAAGATATCTTACTCTCTAGCTTTTCATCTAGCTACTTTGTTAACTAAAGTTCATTTACAAAATGATTATATCTAGCAGAAAAACTAGCGTCAATTTAAATAAGCAGTAGTTGCGAACTTTATCAGATTGATACTACCTATTTTCCCCTTTACAATATATGAAGAAAAATTGTCAGTGAATGGATTGGTATTAGTCAGTCGCTCAATTCTTTTCGAATTTTAGCAGGGAGGTTTTTCCAAACCAACTCATAGGACAACTTCAGCATTTGTTCTAACTCTTCATCAGACAATATTTGGCTTTTTAAAGCAATAGAATTCCAGTGCTTTTTATTCATGTGATACCCTGCTGAAATATCCTCGTAGATTTCTCTTAGTTCTTCATTTTTTTCAGGTAACCCTTTTACTGTCAGCGTGGCACTTTCATTAGGAGCAGGGCTCATTAACGCAAACATTTTTCCTTGTAACTCAAAATAAATAACTTCCCAATCTGTACGAAAATAAACCTTGGCAAATGGCAGAGAATTTCCGTAATGTTGTAATCTTTGCATTCGTTCTTTTAGCATATTTCCACCTCGTTTCTTTAGATCTTTTATAGTATATAACATCTCTTACTGCAAGCAGAACAAGCGTCAATTTGAATAAATGGCATTCTATGTTTTCAATTATTGTTTTTATAAATATTAAAATTGAAAATACAAATTTTAATACCTGAGGACTTATTTTTTAATGATCGAAGAAACTATTTTCTCTTCATTCACTTTAATATAGTTAAAAATACCTACGATTTTTTTCTTATTCTTTAAGAATGCTTCTAGCCATTTAATCTTTTTTCGAAGTTGTGTTATGATTAGATGAATTATTTTTAACTATGTATAAAATTTGGAGGCAGTCTATGGGAATCCGAAGTTATTTTGCCGCATTCGTTGGTAAAACCTCACAATGGATATTAAAGAACTTTTTTAAAGGTGGCTCTAGCTATCCTGGAAAATTAGCATTAAGTATTGATCCACATATTTTGGATTATTTAGCAAAAGATTATCAAGTGGTTGTTGTAACTGGTACGAACGGAAAAACCTTAACAACTGCTTTAACGGTAAATATTTTACGTCAAGAATTTGATAATGTCTTAACGAATCCCACTGGAGCAAATATGGTGCAAGGAATCGTCTCTACTTTTCTTTCTGCTAAAAAAACCAAAGGGAAAAAATTCGCTATTTTAGAAATTGATGAAGCTAGTTTAAGTAAGGTAACAGAGTATATCAAACCTGAACTTTTTGTGTTTACAAATATTTTCCGCGATCAAATGGACCGTTATGGCGAAATTTATACAACTTATAAATTTATTGTTGATGGGGCGGCTAAATCACCCAATGCCACTATTTTAACCAACGGGGACTCCCCAATTTTCGACTCAATTGAAACAGTGAATCCACGAAAATATTATGGCTTTGACCATCAAGAAGATCATGAACAGATGGCACATTACAATACCGATGGCGTTCTTTGTCCTAAGTGTGAGCATATTCTTCATTATAAAATGAATACTTACGCCAACTTAGGCAAATATTACTGTCCAAATTGTGATTTCCAACGTCCTGAGTTGGATTACAAACTAACTGAACTAAAAAACATGACCAATACTTCGGCAGAATTTGTGATTGATGGCAATGAGTACAAATTAGAAGTTGGTGGCATGTACAACATCTATAACGCTTTAGCAGCAACTGCCGTGGCTGAATACTATACGATTAACCCTGATAAAATCCGATCCGGTCTTGGTTATGACGAAAAAGTATTTGGTCGCCAAGAAGTCATTCAAATAGGCGATAAAAAATGTACCCTTGTCTTAGTAAAAAATCCTGTAGGCTTAAACCAAGTGATCGATATGATTGGTTTATCTCCTTATCCATTTTCTGTAGTTTGTTTGTTGAATGCCAATTATGCAGATGGTATTGACGTTAGTTGGATTTGGGATGGAGATCACGAAGCTTTTGCTGAAATGAATTTACCAAAAGTAATTGCTGGTGGTGACCGTCACAAAGACATGGCTTTACGATTAAAAGTAGCTGGTATTGAAGAAGACAAAATCACAGAAGTCCAAAGCTTAGATGCCGTGATTCAAGAAATTCAAAAATTGCCAACTGAAAATGTTTATATTTTAGCGACCTATACTGCTGTTTTGCAATTACGAAAAAAATTAGCAGAACAAGGCTTCATGGAGGGGGGAATGTCTCGTGACTAAGCAAGTCTTAAAGCTAGCCCATCTTTATGGTAATTTATTAAACACATATGGTGATAACGGTAATATCCTTATGCTAAAATATGTGGCAAAAAAAATGAACATTGATTTACAGACAGAAATCGTCAGTATTCATGAACCCTTTGAGCCTGAAAAATTTGACCTAGTCTTTTTTGGTGGTGGACAAGATTACGAGCAAAAGATCGTGTCTGAGGATATTCAATCGAAAAAAGATAGCTTGACAACCTACATTGAAAATAATGGCGTCATGTTAGCTATTTGTGGTGGTTATCAATTATTAGGTCATTACTACATGGGGGCTCAAGGAGAAAAAATCGAAGGCATCAGCGCCTTAGATCATTACACTTTAAGCCAAGATAACAATCGTTTTATTGGTGACGTAAAAATTTACAATGAAGAATTTGACGAAACCTATGAAGGTTTTGAAAACCACAACGGTCGAACTTTTTTAGGTAAAGGAGAACGACCACTAGGTAAAATCGTTGAAGGTTATGGTAATAATGGAGAAGATCAATCTGAAGGTGCCATTTACAAAAATACGTTCTGTTCCTACTTCCATGGTCCAATCCTTGCTCGTAATGAAAACCTAGCTACTCGCTTAATTCAGTTAGCTTTGGAAAATAAAGTCCTTTAAATTATGAAATATATACGTCCTGTAGCTGTGAATCGTTTATCGACTCCTTTTGCAGGGCTTTTTTAGTCTTTCTGTTTCTTCTCCAGGGAATTTTCCCACAGTCTGACACATTGTTCCAAAGTTTTTCTTCACTTCCCATAAATAACGAAATATATTGTAAACGCTAACATTTCGTTGTAAAGTTCATTTCGTAATACAAATTAGAAGGGAGTTTTATCGTTATGATGGAAAAAGTTCAACGTTTTGGCGGGGCAATGTTTACCCCTGTTCTACTCTTCTCGTTCTCTGGACTAATGGTCTCATTAGCTATTGTTTTCAAGAACCCGATGTTAGTAGGAAGCATTGCCAATGAAGGTACAGTTTGGTATGGAATTTGGTCAATCATTGAAGACGGAGCATGGACTGTCTTTAATCAAATGGAATTATTATTTGTTATTGGGTTACCGATTGGCCTTGCTAAAAAAGCCAATGCCCGTGCTGTGATGGAAGCCTTTGTTGTTTATGTTACCTTCCAATATTTTGTCGGTGGCATGTTAAATAACTTCGGTAGTTTCTTCGGTGTTGATTATGCAATGGAGGCTGGCGGAACAAGTGGCTTAAAAATGATTGCTAATATCAAAACACTAGACACTGGAATTATTGGAGCAATTGCGATTTCAGCAATTGTTGTGTGGCTTCATAATCGATACTTTGAAACAAAATTACCTGATTGGTTAGGTATTTTCCAAGGTTCATCCTTTGTTGTTATTCTTGGTTTCTTCTTAATGTTACCGATTGCTTTCCTTGTTGCTTTAGTTTGGCCAAGAATTCAAGGCGGTATTAACTCGATGCAAGGTTTCTTAGCTAGTTCTGGTGTGTTAGGTGTTTGGATCTATACCTTCTTAGAACGAATTTTGATTCCAACAGGCTTGCATCACTTTATTTATTCGCCATTTGTATTCGGACCAGCAGTGACTCCTGAGGGAATTACTCGAGCATGGATGACAAACTTAAATGATTTTGCGGCTTCTACCCAACCGTTAAAAACCCTTTTCCCAGAAGGTGGTTTTGCGATGCATGGGAACTCAAAAATGTTTGGCTCTTTAGGGATTGCGACAGCCTTCTACTTAACAGCCAAACCAGAAAACAAAAAACGCGTCATTTCTATTTTAATTCCAGTTACATTAACTGCCTTTTTAGCAGGAATTACGGAACCACTTGAATTTACTTTCTTATTTATTTCTCCTCCATTGTTTGCGATTCATGCTGTCTTAGCAGCAAGTATGACGGCAACTATGTATGCCTTTGGTGTAACTGGTGATATGGGTGGTGGTTTCCTAGACTTATTAGCAAAAAACTGGATTCCAATGTTTGCCAACCATAAAACGGAAATTTTCACGCAACTATTGATTGGTTTAGCTTTTACTGCTTTATATATCCTCATCTTCCGTTTCCTAATCAAAAAATGGGATTTACCAACTCCAGGTCGGGAAGCTGTTTCTGAAGACATTAAATTGTTTACGAAGAAAGATTACAAAGAGAAAAAAACAAGCGGAACTGAAGCTGGTGCAGCAACAGAAGGGAATCGTTACCGTGAATCAGCTGCAATTTATTTAGAAGCTTTTGGTGGAGCGGACAATATCGCCAAAGTCAATAACTGTGCCACACGTTTGCGTATTACCGTTAATGATGCCGCTATTGTTGCTGCGGATGACGTTTTCCGAGCTGGTGGTGCTCACGGTGTCGTAAGAAATGGCACTGCCTTCCAAGTCATCGTTGGTCTGGATGTTCCTCAAGTCAGAGATCAATTTGAACAACTTTTAAAGATTCAAAATTAATCCCTTCCACCTACTATTTTAAATAGTAGGTGGATATAAAAATTTTAATGAAAAATAAGGAGCTAAACTATTATGAAGAAATTTTCAATCGTCGTAGCCGGTGGAGGAAGTACATTCACTCCTGGAATTGTCTTAATGCTTTTAGACAATTTGGAACGATTCCCAATCCGTCAGATAAAATTTTACGATAATAATGAAGAGAGACAAAAACAAATTGCGGATGCCTGTGAAATTTTATTAAAAGAAAAAGCATCAGATATCAAATTTGTAGCAACAACTGATCCAGAAACAGCCTTTACGGATGTAGATTTTGTTATGGCTCATATCCGTGTAGGTCTCTATGCAATGCGTGAACAAGATGAAAAAATTCCATTAAAATATGGTGTCGTTGGACAAGAAACTTGTGGTCCTGGTGGAATTGCCTATGGTATGCGTTCAATTGGCGGTGTTTTAGAAATTCTAGACTACATGGAAAAATATTCTCCTGATGCGTGGATGTTAAACTATTCTAATCCAGCAGCAATTGTTGCTGAAGCCACACGCAAATTACGCCCAACTTCTAAGATTATCAATATTTGCGATATGCCTGTTGCTATCGAAGAATTAATGGCTCGTGCGATTGGTTTAAGCTCTCGTAAAGACATGGTCGTTCGTTATTACGGTTTAAATCACTTTGGTTGGTGGACTGATATTCGCGACAAAAAAGGCAATGATTTAATGCCACAAATTAAAGCACATGTTGCTGACAACGGCTATTCAATCCCGCCAAGTGGTGAATCTGCTCAACATGTAGACAATAGTTGGATGCATACTTTTGCGAAAGCAAGAGAAGTTTATGCAGTAGATCCCGATACCCTGCCAAACACTTATTTAAAATATTACTTCTTCCCACAAGATGAAGTCGCACATTCTAATCCTGATTTCACCCGTGCCAATGAAGTTATGGCTGGTCGTGAAAGACACGTCTTTGGCGAATGTAATTCGATTACTGCTAGAGGAAATACAGAAGGTACCACTTTAGAAATTGATGAACACGCAAGTTATATTGTGGATTTGGCTCGTGCGATTGCTTATAACACAGGTGAAAGAATGCTCTTAATCGTCCCAAATAATGGAGCTATCGTAAACTTTGATGAAACAGCTATGGTGGAAGTCCCTTGTATTGTTGGAGCAAATGGTCCTGAACCATTGACCCAAGGAAAAATTCCACAGTTCCAAAAAGGATTGATGGAGCAACAAGTTTCAGTTGAAAAATTAGTAGTCGAAGCCTGGGTGGAAGGCTCTTATCAAAAATTATGGCAAGCATTAACACTTTCTAGAATTGTGCCAAATTGCCCGTGTAGCAAAACAATTATTAGATGATTTAATTGAAGCTAATAAAGAATATTGGCCAGAATTAAATTAACATACAAACAACTTCTTCTCTCGCTTTCATTTTCAGTTATAATATAAAGAAAGGAGGCGGGAGATGAAACTTCAAAGTTTAATTCACCAACATTCAAATGAACTAAGTGATTCAGATTTAATTATCCTTCAGTATATTGTCGAAAACACAAAAGAAGTCAGTCAATTAAGCATTCTTGACTTGGCAGAACGAGTGCATTCTTCAAAATCATCGGTCTTACGTTTATCAAAAAAGTTAGGATTCACTGGGTATTCAGAATTCAAGTATTTCTTGCGTCAAGAAGAACAAAATGTTCTTTTAGAAGATAACGAACGATTTATTTATGATAAACAAGTGGATGATATTAAACGAACCTTGGATTATATTCAATCTGTTGATCTTAAACCTATTAATGAATTGCTAGACAGAAGTAAAACAATCTATTGTTACTCGACTGGTTTTTCACAGAAAAAACCTTTAGAAGAATTTTCCAAAATGATGCTGTCTTTAGGAAAACGAGTGCTAATTTTGCCAAATAAAACGGAGTTGGACATGGCCATGCCGATGATTACTCGTGAGGACTGTTTTTTAATCTCCTCTGTAAGTGGAGAAACAGAAGATGTAAAAGAAAATTTGACGACTTTTAACATGCGAAATATCCCTGTGGTTTCAATGACTACTGCGGGTAATAACTATTTTGCACGACATAGCACACATCATTTAAACTATTACTGCACGCCATTTACAATTGGTAAGCAGCACGGTGAGGTGATTTCTTTAGTTACCCTACATTGTTTAATCGATTACTTGTACCGTTCTTATGGAATATATCAGTTATTGGAGGCTGAAAAATGATTAAATGGCTCAATCAACCTAAAAAATTACAAACAATTCTGATGGGTTACTGGTTAGTTGCTCCGGTCTTATTTTATGCTTACCTGTTTTTGTCTAGCTTACAATCACAGGTATCGGTGCAAACACTCATTCAACAAGTCCCTGAAATTGCACTGGGCAATCTAACGATTAGTCTTATGCTCCTACAAGCTTGTTTGCTCTTTTTTATTAGTCGTCTTTCTCAAAGCAAGGACGGACTTTTGGGACACTTTATGATAATAGCAATCTTACAACAACTGATAACAGTTAACCTAATTGGTGTTGGTCTAGGTTTTCTATTCTACCGTTCATTACTTCCTGTAGATGAAAAAATAGAATCTAAAATCAAATTGATTTTCTATTTGTTAGCAGGATTTGTTTTATTGATTAGCGGTTTGCTTTTCTTCGTCATTCTACGATTAAGATTATTTAGTTAAAATAACAAAAAACATCAAGAACCGTCAGTTTGTTGACTGTCATGTTCTTGATGTTTTTATTTACGTTCTGACTGCAAAGGTGTGGGTACCCATTTCAATATTTTTGATATAGAAGAGCTCTATCTAAACTTAAGATATATTCCTCTAATAATTGCTGCTAAAAACAGAATTACTGATATATAAAATAATAATAACCCTAACGGACGATTGAGTGAACCAGCTTCAAGAATTTCTCTTTTTTGTTCGACACTCAGACCTTTAGGATTCACTGGAAGCCAATTTACAGAAAGAAACATACCTATGAATGCCATGATTATACTCAAGATAAACATTGTCCGAACTTTCAATATCTATCCACCAACTCTCTAATAGTCTATCTAAATTAAAAATGGGTGTAGGACTAGCCTCACACCCATTCATATTCTTCATTTTTTAAGTTATTCTTCTTCAAACTGAACAGCTACACCAAAATGATCGCTGACTACAGGACCACTAATTCCATCGAACATCACTTGATAATGAGCTGCTTTTAATTCTGGTGAAGCAAAGACGTAATCTATTCTTAACAATCCTTTGTTCTCACTCCAACCATCAATCGATTTGGCTACAGTAAAAGAACCTGTTTGCTCTTCTGAGGTAACAAAGGTATCTTGAATACCCAATTCACTATTAACGACTAACTGATAGCCTTGTGTGCCTTCTGGATTGTTAAAATCGCCCATCACAAGTAAGGGATAGTCAACATCTGCTAAAAACTGTTCTGTATGTTCCCACTCCACCTTAAAGCCTTCTTCGCTACCTCCAGCAGACCACCATGAATAGTGACCACTACAAGCACAAATCATTTTTCCATCGACTTCGGTCACACCTGTCAAAATAATGCGACGACGCACATCCTCTACATCATCGACTTTTGAAACTAAATGACTACTTGGCAAAATAGGATTCTTTGATAATAACGCCAAACCTTCTTGATAAATACCATATCCAGTGTGACTAAATTCCCACGTCCAATAATACTCTGCACCTAATACTTGCAAACGTTCCGCCAAGCGAAGAGCAAAATTATCTTCCAAAATAACGTAGTCCGTCACTGGGCAATAAAAATCATCGACAATCGCAGGCGCCGCTTTTTTAAGTTGATTGACCTCTTGTAAGGCAATCACATCATAGTCTTCTTCACTAATTTTCTTCGCTAACTGTTCTAATTTTTCTTCAGGGTCATCTTCTATCCAACTGTGTGTGTTTAACGTTAATACTTTCATTTTTCCATCCTTTGAACACTATTTTCCTACTCATTGTAGTACACTTACTTCTTTCTAACAACTCTCCAATTTATAAACCATACAAAATGCAACCGATTTCCTTTTTTCACGCTTTTGTTCCATTCCAGTTTTAATTTAATTTTTCATTAAATTCAACCTATTTATAATCCTAAATATCCTTTCTTTAAATTCTCTTTCAAAAAGCAATTTACTCCTTGACTAACGCAACCGTTTGCGTATACTATTAGAGTATAAAATAACCCTTTTGGAGGAGAAAAAATGAATCACATTCAACGTCTTTTTGACATCGACCCATGGAAAATTTCAACAACAACTTTAGATAAAGAAAATCGTCGCTTACAAGAATCATTAACTAGTATTGGTAATGGTTATATGGGCATGCGAGGAAATTTTGAAGAACAATATACTGGGGACCATCATTTAGGAACGTACCTTGCCGGTGTCTGGTTTCCTGATAAAACGCGTGTAGGTTGGTGGAAAAACGGATATCCTGAATATTTCGGCAAAGTGATTAATGCCGTTAACTTTTTAGCACTGGATATTACAGTAAACGGTGAAATCTTAGATTTAGCAACACTTGAACCGACTGACTTTTACTTAGAATTAGATATGGAAGCAGGAATTCTTTCTCGTCAATTTACCGTAACTATTGGTGGAGCAACCGTTCAATTTGCTTTCGAACGTTTTTTAAGTATTACCAAAAAAGAATTAGCTGCTATTCGTTTAGATGCAAAAGTTCTTAACGGTGAGGCAACTATTCAAATTGTTTCTAAACTTGATAACAATGTCCAAAATGAAGATAGCAACTACGAGGAAATGTTTTGGGAGGAAATTGGAAAAGATACCACTGATGAAGTCAGCCATTTAACTGCTAGAACTGTTGCTAACCCTTTTGGCATCGAACAATTTACCGTTACTTCAAGTATGAAGCACAATAGCCGCCCAACAACAATTGAAACTAGCCCATTAGCTATCAGCAATATTTTTGATTATACATTAGCAGAAAATGAAACACTACGCTTTGAAAAAGAAGTGATTATTCTGACTAGTCGTGATGTGCCGGCAGAGGCCCATGTTAATAAAGTCTTAGAATTATTTGCTGATTACGGGCAAGATTATGATGCCCTGCGGAGTGAACAAGTTGCTGCTTGGAAAAAACGCTGGAATTTAGCAGACGTTATCATCACTGGTGATGAAGCAGCACAACAAGGGATTCGTTTTAATCTCTTCCAACTATTCTCTACTTATTACGGTGAGGATGAACGCTTAAATATTGGACCTAAAGGTTTTACAGGAGAAAAATACGGTGGTGCGACTTACTGGGATACCGAAGCTTATGCAGTCCCTTTATACTTGGCACTTGCCAAACCAGAAGTTACTAAAAATCTCTTAAAATATCGTCACAATCAATTACCACAAGCACAACATAACGCTCGTCAACAAGGGCTAAAAGGCGCCTTATATCCAATGGTAACTTTCACGGGAATTGAGTGCCACAATGAATGGGAAATCACTTTTGAAGAAATTCATCGGAATGGTGCTATTGCCTATGCCATTTACAATTATACAAATTACACTGGCGATACTAATTATTTAAAAACACAAGGTTTGGAAGTTTTAAGTGAGATTGCTCGTTTCTGGGCAGATCGTGTGCATTATTCCAAACGTAAAGATGCCTATATGATTCACGGGGTGACTGGTCCAAATGAATACGAAAATAATATCAACAACAACTGGTACACCAACACCATCGCCACTTGGGTATTACGCTATACATTAGAAAACTACCTACGTTTCCAAAAAGAAACAACTGTGACTATTTCAGAAGAAGAACAAACCTATTGGCAAGAAATTATTGATAAAATGTATTTCCCTTACGATGAAGAATTAGAGGTTTTTGTTCAACATGATACCTTCTTGGATAAAGATTTAATGACCGTTTCTGATCTAGATCCTGTTCACTTGCCATTAAATCAAAAATGGTCTTGGGATCGTATTCTACGCTCTCGTTTTATTAAACAAGCAGATGTTTTACAAGGAATCTATTTCTTTGGGGATCAATATACAGAAGAAGAAAAACGCCGTAACTTTGAATTTTATGAACCAATGACCGTTCATGAATCTTCTTTATCTCCTTCTATTCATGCTATTTTAGCCGCGGAATTAGGAATGGAAGACAAAGCCTTAGAAATGTATGAACGCACTGCTCGTTTAGACTTAGATAACTATAACAACGATACAGAAGATGGTTTGCATATCACTTCGATGACTGGGAGCTGGTTAGGAATTGTTCAAGGCTTCGCTCAAATGAAAACTTTCAACGAACAGTTAAGTTTTGCACCATTTGTACCAAAAAAATGGGATTCTTATGCCTTTCATATTAATTATCGTGAAAGATTGCTTTCAGTCACAGTCAATCAAGAAATGGTTACCTTAGAATTACTTGAAGGAACACCTCTTCAGTTAACCATTTATCAAGAAAAGCATCTTTTAGAGAATACATTACAAGTACCACTTGCAAAAAATAACTAATTTATAAAAAACGAACTAGTCGCTTATCTAAGCCTGTGATAATATATACGAGAGGAGGGAAAACAATGAGCATAACTGTCAAAGAAGTAGCAAAAAAAGCTGGCGTGGCAACTTCTACTGTCTCTCGTGTCATTAATGACCACCCGAGCATTTCAGAAGAAACCAAGAAAAAGGTGCGCAAAGTTATGGAAGAGCTGGGGTATATTCCTAATCTAGCCGCCCGTAATTTAGGCAAACAAATTTCTAGTGCCTTAGGTGTCGTTTTGCCTCCACTGGATTCCAAAGAACGAATCGGTAATCCTTTCCATTTAGAAACCATTCAAACAATCAATGAAGAAGCCAGACACTACGGTATGTCCGTAGCAATTGCTTCTGCCAGAAATTTTAAAACCTTATTAGATCACGTAGAACGAATGCATCGCCAAAAACAAGTCGATGGTTTCATTCTAACTTATTCAGACAAAAGCGATCCTGTTATTCGTTACTTGTTGAGAAATGATATTCCATTTACAATTATTGGACAACCTTATCTGGACGAAGAAAAAATTGTTTACGTGGACAATGACAATCAATTATTAGGCAAACAAGCCACGGAATATTTAATTTCAGAAGGACATGAACGCATCCTTTTCGCTAGTAATATTACCCACGAGAATCTTTATTTCGAACGGTTCTTCGGGTATCAAAAGGCCTTGATGATGGCGGATTTGCCCACAGCTCCTGCAGCGACCTTTGAAACGCCTGAGGACTATGTCAATTTTGAAGATACCTTAAAAGAACTTCAACCAACCGCTCTGGTCGTGATTGACGATTTATTTGCAGTCAGAATGATGCAATTAGTTAATTTATATGGTTATCGTGTACCAGAAGATATTTCTGTTGTCAGTTTTAACAATTCGATCTTCGCAACCTTGATCCATCCGTATTTAACTAGCATTGACATTGATATTCCATCTTTAGGAAAGCTGGCAACCCAACGTCTAATGGAACAATTAAAACAAAAATCACAAAATGGTGTTCGCGTCGTCGTTCCTCATCGTTTAATCAAACGAGAGTCAGTGATGAAACGAAATTAATTCAAATCTTATCGCAGAAGTTTATTCAGAAGCTTCTGCGATTTTTTTGCTAAATATTCAATCTCTTCGGCAAAATACTTTTGCTTATAGAAAGTATTTACATCAAGCAGAGTTTGATAATTGAGTCAATTTCATAATTAATTGACCCTTCCAACAACTGGTAGAACACCCCTTTCAAAAGACACAAAAAAGGAACAACTAAATCATCGAGGGTATCAAAGTTGATCGGGTTCATAATATCAATGACTACTTTATTTACTAGCTCTTCCTCGTAGTTTGTAAGAGTCGATTTCACTGCAGTATAATGAACATCCAAAACAATCAGCTCTTCCAAGCCATTCTTTGGAGAAGTGGATTGAATATAAGTCACTTTATTACCGGTATCTTCACAATTCTTGCCAATTGCTACTCCCTATTCTCTTTACCAAAAATACTAATTTTAACCATCATTAATTTCCTTGACTAATTTATGATGTTAGCATACTCCCCTTACTTAAAGTAAAGGAGTAATCCGCTCATAGATTAAGTAATATGAAAATGAATAAAATTTTTACATTATTTTTACAGAAAGCGCGAGATGGAATTAATATTCATCTTATATAATGGTTACATAATTAAAGGAGGTTATTTAATGTCTAAAAACAAAGAAATTTATCGCTTAAGTCAATCAAAAAAAATGATGGTATTTGTGTTATCAATGTCGCTTTTTGGGATTGCAACACTATTTACTGAGTTAATACCATCAATCAATTTAGGTATTATTGAGTTTTCAGTCGAGTATCTCGCTTTTATTCCTTTGACCTTAGCGATTCTATTTGATCCTTTATCGGCCGCTCTAGGCGCTGCAACTGGAGAAGTGATTTTTAGCGAAATTATGTTAGGTCAGTTTGGTGGCTTTGGCGAAATTGAGAAGTTTATTTTATTCTCATTGGGAATTTATATTGCAGGTATGATGGTTAAGGATCCTTTGAATAAAAAACAAGTTGGGATCGCGGCTATTAGTGGTGTTGCTATTCATCAAGTTCTGGGCGCTATTGTTGATATTTTAAAAGTTGTCTTAGCAGTCGAAGAATTTGAAGTTGTTCCAGGTTTGCCCGAATCAATTTTTCTGACAGAAGGATTCTCGGCAGTGAATGATATTTTATTCTCAGGGATTTTATTTTGTATGTTGCCAACAATATACTTGGTGCCACGTTTGTATGGAAAAATCGAACCTTTGTTAGGAATGAAAAAAAGAACCCCAGCATTACGTCCTTTAATCAGTGACACTTTTAATGGAAAGTTTCTTTTGATTGGTTTTGCGTTACTTGTTTTGGCCTCTACGGCAGAACTACTCAGCACGAGAGGATTTAATGGAATAGAATTTGAAGCTTCTTGGGCAGAATCACCGATGGCTTTTGCAGTAGCAATTATTGTTGGAATAATTGTCTTACTCCTTGTACTAAATTGGATGAAAGGTAAGAATAAGGTAACTATTGAAGAGGAAGTACATTAATTATGATTGAATTAAAAAATGTCAGCTTCTCATACTCAGATACAGATAAAACCATTCTCGACGATCTTTGTGTTACCATTCCTACGGGTGCTTTTGTAGCCGTGGTAGGAGATAATGGGGCGGGAAAATCAACTTTTTGTAAGATGCTAAATGGTATTATTCCTCATTTTATCGATGGCGAGATTTCAGGAGAAATTTTTATCGATGAACAAGCCATTCATAACCAAACACCGGCTAAATTAGCTCATCAAGTAGGATATGTCTATCAAGATTTTGAAAATCAGCTTCTTCGTCCAAAAGTGTTGGATGACGCTTCTTATGGTTTATTAAATGAAGGCAATGAAAATTATCTAGAAGAAACATTGGCCGTGTTAGAAAACTTGGATTTAGCCCATCTATCGGATGATTTTATTTGGCAGTTATCAGGAGGACAAAAGCATTTACTTGCGCTAGCAGGAGTGATTGTGATGTCACCGAATACGATAGTTCTTGATGAACCAATTGCCCAATTAGATCCTCTTCATGCCAAGAAAATTTATGATACATTGGCATATTTAAATCAAGAATTAGGTAAAACAATCATTGTGATAGAGCATCACTCAGAATATATTGGGAAGTATTGTAATTATGTGCTGTTCTTGAAACAAGGAAAGATTCATTGGTTCTTACCGGTCAAAGAAGCCTTGCAAAAGGTGGATGAATTGATTTCCGGTGGGGTGTTTCCGCCACAAGTAACGTTATTAGCCCATGAGATGATAAAACAAGGGTACAGCCCAAAAACGTTATTACCGATTAATATGTCTGAAGCTGTGGAATATATGCAACAAAGACAAATAAAGTCCGAATTAAAGCCGGTTTCTACCGAGAAAAAAGAAATAGCAAAAGAACCCTTGATAGAACTAAAAGACTTACTAGTTAAATACCCTCGAATCAACGAAGACCCTAAAGTAGTCTTAGATCAGTTGAATTTAACGATTAATCAGGGTGAGAAAGTGGCAATTATTGGCAATAATGGTGCTGGAAAGTCTAGCTTGATGAAAGTAATTGTCGGTTTAACTAAGCCAATTAGCGGTCAAATTTCTATTGATCGGCAAGATGCAATGAAGATGAATCCAGAAGAAATTTCAGATATTATTGGTTATGTCTATCAAAATGCTGAGAATATGTTTATTGAAGATTCTATTGAAAAAGACATTGCATTTTCTTTGAAAGCCCGTGGTTTAGCTGATTATCAAGAAAGAACCAATCATCTATTAGAACAATTTGATTTAGTGGCTATTCGAAATCGAGATGGTCGCCTATTAAGCGGGGGACAAATGCGTCGTGCTTCATTAGCAGTCGGTATTGCTTGTTCACCAAAATGTTTACTTTTAGACGAACCAACGGCAAGTTTGGACATGGCCACTCGGAAAAGAATTACTTTGACCTTACAAGAGTTATCCAGTTCAATTGAAACAGTTGTGATTGCCACGCACGATATTCAATTAGTGGCTGAATGGGCGACTAGAGTCGTTGTGATGAGTCACGGGAAAGTGATTGGAGATGGAACAAAAGAAACCATCTTCCATGATGCCAACTTGTTGCAACGAGCAGGTGTGAAAGTTCCTGAAATGATTCAACTAGGCCAAGAACTAGATCGTCATCTAGGTTATAGTATTCCAGAATTCATAGCCCATTTAAAAAAGGAGGCGATTGCTGTTGGGAAGTAGCAAATTTCTAGACAAAATAAATGTGGAAACTATTAAAGGTCAAGTATTAAAAAATGCTTATGGAAACAATAATACTTTGATTGCCCGACTTGATCCACGGACGATGTTTATTTGGTATATTGCCTTTGGTGTGGTTCCTTGGTTTATCTCGAATGTGTTTGTCTTAGGGGCACTCTTCTTATTTGTCGCAGGGGTAACTAAACTAGCAAATACCGTTCCTTTAATTTTGGTTGTCTTTTGCTTAGGGATTTTTTCTCAAACAGGTTTTTTATTTCTCTTTGCTGTCTTTTTTAGTGGAGATTTCGCCAGCTTGCTCCCACTACTTAAGTTGACATTAAAAATAGCGGTAGTGTCTTTAGCAGCCATTTGTGCTTTTGCAGGGATGGATCCCGATAAACTAGCGAATGGCTTGATGGCAATTGGTTTGCCCGAAAAATTTGCCTTTAGTATTTCTTTTTCTTACCGAATTCTACCTATTTTAATCGAGGAATATCAATCGATTCTGATGTCCTACAAGATTCGTGGTATTCGCCCTAGTTCAAAGGGAATAAAAGGAAAAGGACATAATTTAGTCTATCAGGTAAAAATTATGATGAAAGCTTTTTATCCATTAATGTTAAATATGGCCAAACGGAGTCGAACCACAGTGGAAGTTTTGGAAATTAAAGGCTTTCATGAATCTCTAGAAAATAAAAAAGTTCGCAAAATGAAGCTTCAAAATTTATCTTTTCAAAGTAGAGACGGTCTATTCTTGTTTCTATCAGGCAGTTATTTTATTTTAGTTCTGCTGATATCAAATTCAATTATGTAAAGGAGTCCTTTTATTGTTAATCGACACACATACTCACGGAAAACTAGCAAAATATTTGCCCTTTTCAGAATCTTATACGAGAAATATTTACCAAGAAGCAAAGAAAAGAGGTCTAGATGCTCTTTGTTTAACTGAGCATTTTAATACGCAAGAATTTGATAAAATTTACGACTTTATCCATGATAACTATGAACAAGATGGTGATAGTTTTTTTGTAGAAGGTGTCCGGGTTTTCCCCGGTCTAGAAGTGGATATTCAAGAAGGTGGGCATAATTTAGTAATCGGAAATTATGAAACCATTCGTTCATTGCGAAAAGAAATTCTTGCGTTGAGTCCCAGTGATCAATTCTTACCAGCGGCTAAATTGTTTCCATTAATCAAGCAGTACGATGTAATCTTTGGTGCGGCACATGTTTATCGTAAAGGCATGCATAATCTAGATTTACCTGATGAACTAATAGCTTTTTATGATTTTTTTGATATGAACGGTAAAGATACCGGTCTGATGGGAGAAGAAAATTATCATAAAATTTTGCAGATTGCTCAGAAATATCAAAAACCCGTCCTAGCAGGAAGTGATACCCATCAATATCTTCAATTTGGTTCGGTTTATAATGATTTTAGTCGGGAATTTTCAACAATTGCCGCTTTTCGGGAAGAAATGATTGCAGGAAACTATAATTTATATGTGAATCCAGCAATTAGAGAAAAAATTGAAGGTGCTAATTTGTTGAAGAAAGCTTTAAAGTTATTACAAAGTCAAGGTGGCAGTTATGATACGCCATTAATAATTGAATAATATCTAGAAATAGCATTGATTAGATTGAATTCATTTTTCTATGAATTCAATCTAATCAACTTTTTTAACACTGCGTATACTTTTTGGTATTGTTTTACTAAAAAAAAGTAAACCAAAACGTTCTAAGCATTCATTGGTTATCATGGTGGTTAACAGCTACGAATAGCTATTCTGGTAATATTTTTGCTAGAACAGCTATTTTGTTTGCCCATGTTGGGTAAAGTCAAGTAGGAGGTGAGGAATTAATCCCCTCACAGACCTCTCACAGTACCGTTCCGTATACGGCGCTTCGGTAAATCAGTCTTTTTTTGCTTTCATTTCCGCTTCATTTACCCGCTACAACTATGCTCCCCACGAGTGTGCTTTTGATTTCTCATCTCTACTCGCACTATACCTCTATGAAGCGTTTCTTCTATTTTCTACACTACGTTTTCACGACTATAATGCTGCATTCGTCAGCATACTATAAACAAACCCTGTTCCGGCAAAAATTAATGCATAAATAATTGAAACAACAATATAAACAAGCAACTGCCATTTGTGGACTTTAAAATACGATTTCATGGTCTCTCCTTCTTTAACTCAAATACTAAGATAGCACCCATTCTTCTGTTTTCTGGATGGTGCTTCTTGAATATTTGGCTGAATGAGTTCTTTGAGCAGAAAAAACAGGCATTAAGTATGGGACTTATGTTACAGTCCCTGTGTTTTTGATTATTCCCTCCCTGGTTCAGAAGCGATTAAGCGTAAATCCCCTTCGATTTCCCAAGACTGAATTTGGTCAGGTAAGATAAAACTTGTTCCTAGTTCAAGCTCGTAAGCTACACCATCCACTAACAAACTTCCGTAACCTTCAATTACAGTTACCAAGGTGTAAGGTGCTTTTTTACTAAATGACAGATGCCCTTTCACTTGCCACTCATAGACAGTAAAGAATTCAGTTTCAACGTAAGTAATAACTGAAGATTGACCCTTTCTCACTTCAGAAATACTATTTTCTGGTTTCAAAGCAGGAACCGTTGTTACATCCACCGATTGTTGGACGTGTAATTCTCGCGTATTCCCTTGATCGTCTTTGCGATCATAATCATAGACACGATAAGTCGTATCTGAGCTTTGTTGCGTTTCTAAAATCAAAATTCCTTTACCAATCGCATGAATCGTTCCACTTGGAACAAAGAAGAAATCACCTTTTTTCACAGGGACATGAACAAATAAATCAGCCCAGCGTTCATCTTCAATCATTTCAGATAATTCTTCTTTGGTCTTAGCCGTATGACCATAAATAATTTCAGCTCCCGGTGCAGCATCGATTACATACCAGCATTCCGTTTTACCAAGTTCTCCTTCGTGTTTCAGTCCATAAGCATCATCTGGATGGACTTGAACCGACAAGTCATCTTCCGCATCTAAAATTTTTATCAATAACGGAAAAACGTCTTCTATAGGCTGGCCAAATAATTCTTTGTGCTCTTGCCATAATTGATCCAATGTTTTTCCTTTAAAATCACCATTTTTTACTACACTAACACCATGAGGATGGGCGCTAATCGCCCAATCTTCCCCAATTTTATCGCTAGGGATATCAAAACCGAAAACAGTTTTTAGACGGTTGCCTCCCCAAATTTTTTCTTGAAATACTGGTTCCATAAATAATGGTTGCATGTTGTTATTCCTCCTCTATTCAGATAGTTTCATTTAAAAATTCTTGTATAATTTCATCGCGATGTTGAATATAGGTTTCACGATAATCATTGGGATGGACACGATTTGATAAGAAAATAAAACTTTCTCGTCTTTCAGGATGGATCAGGATAAAAGTTCCTGTATAACCCGTGTGAAAAAGCCAACCTGATTTCAAATCCCAACCAAGGGAACGATTTCCTTTACGATTAGGGGTCTGATCTGTCATCAATTCTGTAATTGTACTCGCCTTTAAGAACTCATTACCGAAATAGGCGGTGGCAAATTTCGTCATATCAGATAAGTTGGTAAATAAACCTGCATTGCCTGCATGTTTTCCTAAAACACGTGCTTTCGGATCGTGGGTCACTCCTCGTAAAACCGTCCCATTCGTTAACTGCTGTGTAGGTACGACTTTATTTAGATCAATAATTGGCGGAAAATAACTATTTTTCATTTCTAAAGGGTCTAATACCTCTCGTTGAAAAATCGTCGTCAAATCGTCTTGATACCATTCTTCCAACATGAATCCTAATAAAATCGTCCCAGCATCCGTGTACTTTACCACCTTACCTAAATCTTTACCTGGTTGTAAAGTTAAATAGGCTTTTCGTAACTCATCAGCGTTTAACTGGTCACGATTGTTAATCCAAGTTTGAATATCTGATGTATGCGTCAGTAAATGACGAATCGTCAATTTTTTATTTATAAATGCTGGTAAATAACTATTTAATGGTTGATCCAAGTTGATTTCTTGTCGCTCCCACAAACGTAAAATGACACTAGTCGTACAAATTACTTTGGTCAAAGAAGCCACATCAAAAAGGTGCTCTATCGTCATTGCTTCTTCTTTTGGCAAAATAGCTGCTTTCCCTATAACTTCGGTATCCATCACATCATTCTGAATAAAACAAAAAACAGCACCTGAAAAAATCCCCGCTTGTTGTTTTTGTAAAATCAGTTTTTTGGTTTTAGGATACATGCTAATCACCACAATCCTTTATAGTATTCACGCTATTGTACAATAAAATATCCGAACTATTGGGGAGAATCCTACTTTTTTGTAGGCTTCAATGAATGACTCGCACCAGATATAGCTCGGATATTTAATTTTACTTTCTCACAAACCACCACTCAACGCCTACCGCATCATAAATCGTTAAGATTGATTTCTTTTTATCGATGAAAAAATCTTGTTTTAAATTTTGTAAATGACTCTCTAGGGCAAGAATTGTCTCTTCACTTATCAAAAATTTCAAAATTTCTAGTCCTAAAATTTTGTCACTATCCACTTGTACCACCGAACTATTGGATGGAGTTAAATTTACTTTTAAGGTTTGCTCACCAATCTCGAATTGTCCCTGATTATCTTCTAAACCTAAGATATCATTCAAAAATGCAGCTTGCGCTTCGACATCATCTACATTTAATTGAATTTTTTTGATATGAACATTTTTAGACAGACTAGGAAATTCAGCTGAATCTTGATCAAGTAAGGCTTTTTCATCTACGAGACTATTTGGTTCTTCTGTATAAATTTCTAATTGATTTTCTTCTGGATCAACTAATAAAATAACTACACTTTTTTCATCAATACTAATTTTTTTAACTGAGTATTCTGCTTTTTTTAAGCGAGCATAGATAGCTGCTATTTCAGTAATCGTCGGAATGTATACCGAAAAAGATTGTAGCTTTTTTGTCTCACCAAAATAATCATCCGCACGCGGACTTTCTTCTAACCAAATTTTTTCGCTATTATCTTCGACAGTACCCATAATTGCTAAAGCATTTTCTTCACCTTTTAAAACAAAGCCAATTAAATCACGATAAAAATCAATCATCTTGTCTCTGTCTTTTACCCGAATAGCTACAGTGGATAATTCAGCAACTTTACCTAAATTAAAACCAGTCATTTTCCTTTCTCCCCCTTGTTTCTTCTAAAGTAATTGTACTATAAAAAAACATTCACGCAACTACATTTCTTACTAATCAAGAAAAGAATCCTTAATCAAAACGATTGTTATTGATACTTGTTGTTGCGTTACTTTTGTACGAAGGGATACACTGCCCCAACAATTCCAGCATTGTTTGTCAATTTTGCTGGCAAAATTGGTGCCCATCCATATTTTTTTATTCCACGAATAGAATCATGTTTTTCTTCTAGAGTTGTTGCTTCTTGTTTTAATCGTTTAATGAATGCGTCGCTATTGCTAATTCCACCACCAATTAAAATCGCCTCTGGATCAAAATTTGCTGCTAAATTTAGTAATCCCACAGCCAAATCTTGATAAAATTGAGCAATGATTTCTTTGGCAATTGGGTCCACTGTCTCTCGCTCAAAAATAACACGAGCATCCATCGTTTGTTCAATTCCGAACGGTTAGCTACTAAGGCTTCATTGTACAAACGACATAGACCTCCGACCACTGCTGCTCGTTTGTTTAAAGAGGCATCTTCTACTCCTGAATCAGGAATATTAGCTACGACGGCTAACCCAAATTCCCCTGCAATGCCTCGTGCTCCTCGATAAACTTGACCATTAATCACTATCCCGCCACCGACTCCAGTTCCTAAAACCAAACAAATATAATGATCAAAGCTGGTGGCATTTTCTAACCAACGTTCCGCTATAGCCACAGCATTCGCATCGCTTTCAATAATGACTGGCACCTGACAACGCGCTTCCATTTCTTCTTTTAAATTGGTTCCATACAAAGAATAAATCGCTCCTGCCGTCGTCATCATACCATCTTTTTGAGTAATTCCTGGTGCACTAATTCCTACACCTTGAATTGTTTGTTCCTCTTTAAGCCCATTCACTAGCTCTGCCATCGTTCTTAAAAATTCTTCTTATCTTGAGGTGTCGGTACCGATTGGACACTAGAAACCTCACCTTTTTCATTTACAAAACCGTATTTAATGGTTGTTCCACCTACATCAATCCCTACATACATCTAAAAAAACTCCCCAACTTACATTTTTTTCTTAGTATAGAAGAAACAAAGCGCTTTAACAAGTTATTGTCTAAAAGCCTCTAGCGTAAGTTCCTTTCTATTTATAGTTAACGTAAGAAACAGCATTTTTAATAGAAAGCACCTGTATTCTCTCTTTATGAATAAAAAAAGACTTGCCACCATAGCAAGCCTTCTATTTTGTTAATTAATAATAAGTCAGTTGTTCTTTTGCTTGTAATTCTACTTTGATTTTTTGAGAAATACCCGAATCAGTTAAAATAATCAAGGTATCTCCACCTAAGATAAGGGTGTCTCCATGAGTCAGAAGCTCTTTTTCTCCTCGTCTAATAGAAGTTAGTAACATATCCTCTGGCCAGTCAATATCTCGAACCATACGCTCATCAAATCCACCTGTAGCATCCACTGGATATTCAACAAGTGTTTTTCTCCCAGAAATATCACCAAAATCAGGTCGAACAATTCTTTCAAGCAATGTTTCATATATCGGTTTTCCACCTAAGTAGTCTACTACGATATAACTAAATAACACAACCACTCCAATAGACATCAGATGGGTTAAATTCCCGACCATTTCAGTCACCAAAACCATAGCAGTTAGCGGTGCTTTCCCTATAGCCGCAAAATAACCAGCCATCGAAAAAATAATGAAGTTTTTAACAAAAAGGATTTCAATCCCCAGTGTATAATGCAAAACCATTCCATAAATAGCTCCTAAAATTGCTCCTAATGAAAGAATTGGCAGAAAAATCCCCCCAGGAAGATTGGAGCCGTAAGAAATCATTGAAAAAACAAAACGTAAAGCAAAAATTCCTAGTAAAAATAAGATTCCTGGCGAAGCTTCCGCTAAGTAAAAAACAATCTGACTTCCTCCACCTAAAAACTGTGGAGCAATCAAACCAATTGGAATAATTAATAAGAAAGGAATCATGCCATAATAATTAGGCGACAGCTTCGGAAGTTTGCCATAAATTTTTGGCAGGCTCAATAAAACTTTTTGGTACACCCAGCCTGCAACTCCTAAAAATCCTCCTAACACTGGTAACATCCAGTAGTATCCTAGTGGAAGTTTCTCAATTTCTCCTAAAAAAAGAACCGGCGTCAAACCAAAAAAATGCAAAGAAACAAAGTTAGCAGTAATAGCTGCCGAAAAAGAAGTCAACCAAATCAATGGGGAAAAAGAATGATGAATTTCTTCCAGTACAAATAATAATCCAGCAATTGGAGCATTAAAAGCTGCTGCTAACCCAGCGCTTGCACCACTTGAAATGAGAATTTTTTCTTCTGATTTTGTCTGTCCAAGTTTTTTACTCAAACCTTGCGCGACTACTGCTCCTAATTGAATCGAAGGACCCTCTCTACCAAGAAATAGTCCCGATCCAATCGACAATACACCACCAACAAATTTTTTCCAAAGAACAGAAAACCAATTCATCTCTAATTGACCATGCAACTGACCTTCTACTTGCGGAATACCACTTCCCTTAATATTTGGTTCGCTGGCGATTAATTTCCCAACAAACAAAGCAACTAAAAGAGAAACAACTGTCCAAGGAATCAACCACAAGGGTTGCTCTTGCATCAAGACATATCCTCGAATCACCCACTGAAAGACTTCTTCGACTAGTACTCGAAATAGACTAATCACTATTCCAACAACAGCACCCACAATAATTCCTTTAACGATAAATCTCGTTTTTGTTCCATCAAGTTTTGTAATCTCATTTTCAGAGTTCATATTATCCCCTACCTGTCCATGTTCTACTATACACCCCAATATTTTTTCATTCAAGAAATTTTCAGAAAAAAAGAGCTAACAAGTCCATACTTGTTAGCTCTCCTCAATTAAATTCATCTTTACAAGACTGCGTTTCACAGTCTTTACGTAAAAATAAATGGGGACACTCATTCCTAAAAGATACACCACTACAGGTAAATAGGAAAACAACACAAAATAAAAAACTGTGAAAATAAGTAGGATAAAGTCCTTATAATTGTGTAAAAGTAAAAAGGCCATATAACAGTCCTTTTACGGTACAATGTTTTTAACGACAAAAACATACCCAGGAGGACTTTATCGGAATTTACTTCATTTTTTATCTAAAAACTAGGATTTGTTTATTGTTTTTAGTTTAAGATAGATATACCTAACAATAGCTACTACGAAAAGAGCAATTGACCCATAAATTAAAAATAAACCTAAAGGACGGTTAATTGATCCTATTTCAAGTAGTTCTTTTTTCTGTTCGATTGTCAATCCTTTCGGATTAACAGGTATCCAATTTACAATGAGAAGAAAACCTACGAATCCACTAATAAAACTCAAAATTATCATTGTTCTAGTTCTCAATATTATCCACCTCTCACATAATTAAAAGAGCAATTTAACGTAAAGATAGAAATTATAGACGTGCAATTTCTCTTATAATTTCTATCTTGAAAGGCTTGATAACACCTAGCTCTTGCATAGCATAAGCGTAATTATTTCCGAAGCCTACTGCAATACTTTGATCATATCCATTTTTTTCCCATTCAAAGTCAAATATATCTGTGATTTTTATCTGTGTCCAATAATTACGATTTGCTTGACGTTTGTAGGTGATTGTGTAATTTACTCCTCTTAATGCTGTTAAAAGATGTCCTGAAGTAAATGTGTAACTGCTTGACCATGAACCAGACTCTCTTTCACCACTAAAAACTTCACTTTTCATTCTTGAGTAATAATGATGTATCAGCTCTGTACTATCTACAGTACGTGCCCATTCGTCATTTTTGTTAACATAGGTTGAAGGAGTCCAACTTGGATTGAATGTATAATCACTCAATGATACAATAGCGTGTTTCATATAATTTGCAGTTTGCCAATGTCCGGCCATATTGACTAATAAAATTCCAGCTTCATACGCAGATCTTGCCGCTGCATATGCAGGGTTAGCAGGTGGTTTTATGTCCGCATGTGGCATAATTGGAGTAGAAAAAGGGGTAAGCACTTCTAAATTATCTTGGGCTTGCCTTGTTTTTTCTTCTAATAAAATATCTTGTTCTGCATCATAACGTTTAAGTTCTGTTAAAGAATCCTTCAAGAACTCATTAAAATCTTCTTCTGAGTCATTTTCTCCTGGTACTGTCAAATACATTTCAATAACCCCATCGATATAATCTCTATTACCGGGTTCTCTTTCAACAGCTTCTTCAATTAATAATTCATTTTCATTATTAATATTAAAACTATTTTCTGAAGCATGAATCGTAGTACTCCAAAAAGTGACTAGTAATAATCCTACAAAAAACGGCCAACATTTCTTATTTTTTTTCATTTATTTCCCTCCTTGTTTCTTTAAAAACCGTACCATAAAAAAAATAATGATTACAAAAATACCCTGAACGTGGAATATCTTGTCCTGAACGTTACCTAAAGTTTAAGTTTTCCTAAAATAAACACAATTGATTTTTTTTAAATTTACTATAAAAATAAACACTAGTGTTGCACAAAAGTATTTTAGAATATTCTGAAAACTATTTTCTCTGGAAATAGGTCAAAAGAAACTGTGCTGACGCAGAGGATGACTTTTTCCAGAAAAATTTTTACCTGTTATTCAACTGAAAACCAAAAGTAACGGGCCATTTTTCTTTTTTCTCATGTGGGAATCAACTGTTCTAGCCAACATTCAAAGGGCTGAAACAGTAAATAACGAAAGAATCGTTTGATTTGGAACACCGATTTTTCCGTCTTCGTCTCCAATTTGATGAGAAACGTGAGGAGAGCGGAAATCATCGTTAAAATCAATTGATTCTGCACGCCTTTTTCGCTTTGAGAAAAGAAGGTTTTACTGGTCATGTGTTGTTTGATGTGTTTGAAAAACAATTCGATTTGCCAACGCGCGTGATACATATCAGAGATTTCTTTTGAAGAGACGTCCATTCGATTGGTGATAAATTGAAACACACGTCCGTTCTTATCTTGAACAGTGACTAGTCGGAAATTGGCGGTCAGACAGGTTTTAGATCCTAAACGAACCAGCTCGTCTCGTAGAATTTCTGTTTCTGGCGATGTTTCCAGAGTATCTATCACGTGAACTTTGGTGTTTTTTTTAATCCGAGTGACGAAGAAATAGCCATCCCAATGCATCTGATCCATCTTTTCAAAGTCCAAATACCCACGATCAAACACGTAAGTTGCCTCTGGTTGATTCACCAATACTGGCAGTTGATTGAGATCATGTTCATGGGCATTTGCTAAGGTAAAGTCAGCTAGATACATCGTAGTATCGTCCATATAAAAATAGTTTAAGTGTAACTTGACACCTGATTTTGTTTGACGGAAAGTCGCCCACTTATGACGGTTCAAGCTGAGCGAAAAGGTACTGGAATCAATCAAATACAGATGATTTCGCTTGGTCGGTTTTGTCTGATGTTGGACTTTTTCTAAAAGCCGTTGGAAGATTTCCTCTAATACTTTAGGTTCAAGGACATTAAATGCCCGAGATAATTGGCTATGACTAATCGTTGCCACATCGGTTTCTAGTTGAAGTGATTCGTTGATGAGAGACGTACTCAAGTCACGCAAACTTTCTTTTTCTTCGTTAATCGCGCAGAGAAAAAGCTTCAATACTGCTTCAAAAGAGAGTTTTTTCCGATAGGAATCGTAACTGGCAACGAACTGTTTGGAATAAACAGAAAGATTTTTTTAATTTATGGCAGAAAACCATTTATTAAATGCAGAATTTGTTTTATACTTATCCATGTTGTAGTCCTTTTTATTGGTCTTGGATAAGTCATCCAAGTGCTAGTATAAAGGATTTTTTTGTTTCATGGAATAGGTTATAAATTTAATGCAACACTAGTGAAAGATCACATTAAAAACATTAAATATTTTTTCGTCTTTTGAATACGCTAGTTTCAACAAAATTTCCCCCTCTCATTAGAATACCGATTCATCACTAATTTTCTTCGTTAACAAATGGCTTCCCACTACTAAAATTAACGATACGACAGATACAAACAAACCTATCGCAGTGGCATATGAAAAATCACCTTGACGAATTCCCATTTTGTAAACAAATGAATTAATAACTTCTCTTGCTTGATAATTGACTGAGTTTTGTAAGACCAAAGTTTGATCTAAGTTTGAACCCAACAATCCCCCTACGGATAATACGAAAGTTAACGCAATAATATGTCGAATTGAAGGAATTGTGATATTAATAATCTGCTGGATCTTACTGGCTCCGTCCATGCGTGCGGCTTCGTAAAGTGCTGGATTAATTCCGGTCATCGCAGCAATGTATAAAATTGTATTCCAGCCCACTTCTTTCCAAATATCTGAAATAACAGCAATTGCCCAATATTTATCTGGATCTGTTAAGAAACGGATTGGCATATGAATCAGCCCAAAATCTATCATTAAATTATTTACTAAGCCTGTATCAGATAACCAAGTAATAAACATCCCACCTAAGATAACCCATGATAAGAAATGGGGCAGATACGAGATTGTTTGAACAACTTTTTTCAAACGGACACTGACTATTTCATTGATTAATACCGCTAAGATAATGGCTGCTGGAAATCCGATTAATAATTTGAAAAAACTAATTCCTAACGTATTTTTCATCACGGTCCAAAATATTGAGTCAGCAAAAAATTCTTTAAAGTATTCTAATCCTACCCATTCTGAATTAGCGATTGTATCCAAAACAGAATAGTCTTTAAAAGCAATGATAATTCCGTATAATGGAATAAAATTAAAGATAATCATTAATAAGATTCCCGGCCACACCATTACTTGATAAAAACTTTGCCCTTTTAGCCGCTGCCAAATACTCTTTCTTTTTTTATTTGGTACAGGATTAACAGGTGAAACATTTTTACTTTGCATCTTTTTTCCTCCTCGTAAGCTATTTGTTTCTATTTACTAATCCAATAAATCTTGTTCTAAGTACTAAAAATTAATTACCCATAAAAACGTTTTTATTCGATAAGACAACTATATATAAAACCGTTTTCAATAACAATAGATTTTTCCATACTCGGTGATAGTGTCATTACATTGATACCGGAACCGCGATGGTACAGTTTGTACCGCAATGGTTCTCTACTTATTCTAAAAAACTAATTTCATACTACCGACGCTCTCCTCTATTCTTCTAATAGATGCAAAATAAGCCCTACAACTCGCTACCTTTCGAATTGTGGGGCTATTTCTAGAATTTCATTCGTATTATCCTAAATATTTCACGCGCTCTTCAATCAAACTTTCGTTACTATCATACCCTACATAGAGGATAAATTCTCCTGAATCTGCTATGCGATTTAAATCACTGTGAACATAGGCTATGTCTCTATTGTCTAGTGTAAAAATAATAGTTGTTTCTGATTGTGGATCTAATGTCACTTGTCGCCATTTTTTTAATTCTTTCATTGGTCGGGCAATTTTAGTCACACAATCTTGAATATATAATTGTACAACTTGAGTACCGACAATCTTACTAGTATTCTTGATTTTTACTGAAATTTCTAATGGTTTATCTACAGAAAATTCTTTGTCGATTTCGCTTAATTCCATTTCAAAAGAACTATAAGACAAACCATAACCAAATGGAAATAGTGCTTCATTTTCTTCGTCCATATATCGAGAAATATATTTTTGATCTTTATTGAATTCATTCATTGGACGACCGGTCGATAATTGAGCATAAGTCAATGGTAATTGTCCCACAGAATGAGGGAAACTCATTGGTAATTTCCCTGTTGGATTAGCCTCTCCGACTAAAAGATCGGCAATTCCATTTCCACCTTCAGAACCAGGGAACCAAACTTCCAATAGACCTTTTACTTCATCCACAATATTCGTTAATGCCAGTGGTCGGCCGTTAAATAAAATAACTACCACATTTTTATTTACTTTAGCTACTTCTTGGACTAATTTTTCTTGATTCCGCGAAAGAGAGATGTCTGCTAAACTTGCTGCCTCCCCTGACTCTTCACTTGTTTCTCCTATCGCTAATAAAACAATTTCCGTTTCTTTAGCTAATGCGACAGCTTTTTTTATATCTGTTTCGGAAATAGGTTCTCCGTCAGCCATAGACAAGACGGATAAATCTAATTCTTTTTCACCTAAGCCCTCAGCTAAAGAAACTGCTTCTTCTGTTTTCCCAATCCATGACCAAGCCCCTAAAAGATCTTTCGAAGTCGCTTTTGGTCCAATCAGTGCAATTTTTTGATTTTTTTGTAGCGGTAAAATGTTCTCCTTATTTTTCAATAAAACCGATGTTTGATGAATACTTTTTCGTATTGACTTTCTCAAAGTTGCTTCTGTCGTTTGTCTATTTACAAAGCTTTCATCGGTTAGTCCTCGATAAGGATCTTCAAATAAACCTAGACGATTTTTTAAGGTTAAAATACGCAACACTGCCTTGTCTAAGGCTTGTGTTTGTTCATCTGTCTGGATAATTTCTTCCAAGAATAGTTGGTAACAGTCACTCATCATATCCATGTCTACACCAGCTTCAAAAGCAAGTTCAGCGGCTTCTTTTTTATCGGCCGCCACACGATGGGCAACCATTTCAATCACCGCTGCCCAATCAGAAATAACGACACCATCAAATCCCAACTTTTCACGCAGAACGGTTTGCAACAATTCGCGATTTCCTGTTGCTGGCACACCATGGACGGTATTAAATGACGTCATGACTAATTCTACACCTGCTTCAATTGCTGCTTGGAAAGCCGGCAAATAGTTCTGAATCATTTCAACATCTGAAAAATCGACTGTATGATAGTCTCTTCCCCCTTGAGCTGCCCCATAACCAATAAAGTGTTTCACACAAGCCGCCATTCGGTGTTTTTCTTGAGTTAAATCTGTTCCTTGATAACCTCTAACATAGGCAGAAGTTAATGCTGAAGAAAGCGCTGGATCTTCGCCATTACTTTCCATTACTCGGCCCCAGCGTGCATCTCGCACATAATCGGCCATTGGAGAAAAAGTGACATGCACGCCAGCTTCTGTGGCTTCTCTAGCAGATAACTCTGCCACTTCCTCAATCAATTCTTCATTAAACGAAGAAGCCAAAGCTAGTGGCATGGGATAAATCGTTTCATAACCATGAATCACATCGGCCATAAAAACCAAAGGAATCTTTAAACGACTTTTTTCTAAATACTTCTCTTGAATTTGTTTGACTTGCTCGGCAGTGTGAGTACCTAAAACCGAACCAATTTGATATAACTTGTCAGAAGTCATATTCCATTCTTGCATTGGACCCGTAATCTCTCCTCCTGATGAGAAAAATTCTGGCGTTAATTGAACAAGTTGACCCACTTTTTCAGCAAGTGTCATTTGGTTTAATATTTTTTTTAATTCCATTGTTTTCATGATTATTTCCTTTCGTAGTGAGCTTTTAATTTAAGTATAACTATAGCTTTCAGTTGAGACAATCTCTCTTCTTAGTTCTGGTAATTGTTTCTAAAAGTTGTTACGTTATTCATGGTGGTACTGGATGTACCATTTTAACAAGCTTTTTACTCTCGTTTAGGTAACAGAAAATACAAGAATATGGTAAAGTAATTATATAGAAGTGAAATTAATTTTAGGAGGAACCTTAATGGACAATTGTATTTTTTGTAAAATCATTAATCAAGAAATTCCCAGTTATAAAGTATACGAGGATGATAAAGTTTATGCCTTCTTAGATATTACCCAAGTGACTAAAGGACACACACTAGTAATTCCTAAAAAACACGTGACTGATATCTTTGAATACGATCCTGAATTGGCTTCAGATATTTTTGCTCGTATTCCCAAAATTGCTCGTGGAATTGAACAAGCATTTCCTGATTTAGAAGGTTTAAATATAATTAACAATAACAAAGAAGTGGCTTACCAAACAGTCTTCCATTCTCATATCCACTTGATTCCTCGTTATAGCAAAGAAGACGATTTTTCGATGCATTTTGGTAAACATACAGATGACTATACAACAGAAGACATGAAAGAAATTGCAAAACAAATTAAGGAGCAGGTGAAAGAGAATGTTTAATTTTATCAAAGGTTTATTATTTGGTGCAGCTGTCGGTGGTGCTGGTGGTTTATTAATGGCTCCACGTAGCGGAAAAGAAACACAAAAGATGGTTGAAGTTTACATTGATGATGTAACCGATGCAACAAAAGAATTCAACGGAAAATTGCAAAACTTTCAAGAAGCCGTTTCTCATACCCAAGAGACCCTTCAAGAGACTATTCCAGTTATTACAACTTCTTTAAATAAGAGTATCGAAGCATTCAAATTTCAAGCAGAACCTAGAATCGATCGAATTACCGAACAAGTAGAACAACTACAAGGCCACATTGCGACACTCCCTGTCCAAGATGCTGATAAAAAGTGAAGAATCAGTTAAAACTATGAATTTTGTTTGAAAGATTCCTCCCAAACTTTCCATTCTAAAAAGGATTGTGGTATAGTTAGAGCTGTGATAATTTTGAAAAATGGGAGTGCATTTACAACATGAAGAAAAAAATAATTTTAGCTCTAGTGGGTGCCATGAGTATTTTTACACTAGCTGCTTGCTCTAACAATTCAGATGCAGAAATCGCTACAATGAAAGGTGCAAAATTAACCGTTTCAGATTTCTATGAAAGAGCTAAAACTGAACAAAGTAGCCAACAAGTCGTTTTTGATATGATTTTATCAGAAGTATTTACTTCAAAATATGGCGATCAAGTAACTGACGAGATGGTTGAAGACGAAATTACCAACGTATTTGGTGATAACTTTGAAGAACAACTAAAAGCTTCAGGTTTGACTCGTAAAGAAGTAGAAACTAGCATTAAAGAACGTCTAGCTTTCCAAGAAGGATTAAAAGCTCACGTTGAATTAACAGATGAAGATTTAAAAGCAGCTTGGGATAGTTTCCATCCAGAAGTAGAAGCACAAATCATCGCTGTTTTAGATCAAGATGAAGCAACTGAAATTCATAGCGATGTTTTAGCTGATGATGCAGACTTTGGCGCAATCGCTGCTGAAAAATCTTCTTTGCCTTCAGCTGAAGATAACGGTAATGTAACTTTTGATTCAAGTGTTTCTGTTAATGAAGTTCCTAGTGAAGTACAACAAGTTGCTTGGACTTTATCTGACGGCCAAGTATCTGATGTAATTCCTGTAAACTCAGCTTATGGAACAAGTTACTACATTATTAAAATGGTAAAATCACAAGCTAAAGGAAATGACATGGAACCATTTGAAGACACTGTTCGTCAAATCGCGACAGATGCAAAATTAAATGATTCTGCTTTTACCACAAAAGCAATCGGTCAAGAATTAGTTGATGCAAATGTTAAAATTAAAGACGAGTCTTTCTCTGGAATCTTAACAAACTTTATCGAAGCAGCTGAACCACAAACAACTGATTCAAGCGAAGCGACGGACGATACTGTTGAAGCAACTGATAATACAGTAGAAGCGACGGACGAAACTAATTAATTTTTATCAAAAGAAAGTTCCCCTCCTATTTACTAGAAATTTAGTAAGATGAGGGGAACTTTTTACTTGCTTTAAATTACTCAGTTTTTCTTCTCTTTCATTTTAAAGATTGCTAAAAATCCCACACTTGCCATAATAGTCATTCCCAAAATTGAAATTAATACACTATTTCGGTTGCTTTCACCGGTTTTAGGTAGTTCTCTTTCTTTAGTAGTTGGTTTTGACTTATCTTGTTCTTTAGACTTATCTTGTTCTTTAGACTTATCTTGTTCTTTAGACTTATCTTGTTCTTTAGACTTATCTTGTTCTTTAGATTTATCAATTCTAACTCCTTCATCTTTAGTGGAACTACTCTCATTGACTTCATTTTCATTATTATCTGTATTTACATTTGTTTCGCTACTTGTGCTATTTTCTTTTTCATCTGCATTTCCATTATTTTCATTTTCTGAAGGTCGTTCATTATCATCTGAATTCGATGTCTCTTCATCTATCGTCTCATCTACAACTCCGTCATCGCCAACTTCTTCAACTTCTGTTTCTTCATTCACTGTTTCTTCATCTGTTCCTAGAATTTCATACTGCGTAATTCTAAACCAATCATATTCTGCACTTAATGGTGTCTGTCCATCAAAAACTCCCAACCAGTCATCGACATTGATTCCTGGCCAAACGTTCATCATCAAGCGTCCTGGGGTACTAGGGATATTATCTGTCACACTATGCACAATTTCTCCATCTACAAACCACGTAATACCATCAGGTAACCATTCAAAAGCATAGGTATGAAACTCTTCTGAAGCGTCAAAGCCTAAGTCATGATAATACTCATTGTGTCCTCTTCCATCTGTGAAATAATTGAACTGAACTTTTGAAGTATCTTTACCAACAAACTCAATATCTATTTCATCCCATGGATTACCATCACTTTCGCCCGTATAGGTAAAGAATGACGAAACGACACCACTGTGATTAATAGGTTTCATACTTACTTCATACAAACCATAATGATAAAAATCATGGGTACGGTATTCAGCACCAGAATAGATATGCTCGCCACCTTCATCGTCAATATCAATACGAAGCCGCATCTTACCATCTACAAAAGTGACATTCTTTTCTCTCCACGTACAGTCAAACATTGAACCATTTGACCATCCATTTGAACGATACATCAATGCATCCACATGGTTATCTAAAGAAAAATCTAACACTGTCGCATTTTCTTTAGATATAATTATCTCCTGATCAAGTAGTTGATCCGAATCCTCATCTATATCATCCGCATACCCATTAGCTATACCAAAACCAGATAATATAAGACCACAAGTCAACATGACTAAACCTAACTTTTTCTTCAAGCTTTCTCCTCCATTTCTCTAAACCACTAAAAATACTATTTTTTTCAGCATCATGTCAGTAAAAAACTATAGATTACTTCCATTGGATTCAATTATTTTTTTATACCAAAAATAACTATCTTTTTTGATGCGATTCAAACTGCCTTCTTGTTTTTCATCTTGATCCACATAAACAAATCCATATCTTTTCTTGTAACCATTTAACCAACTCAATAAGTCTGTAAAAGACCACGCACAATAACCCAATACTTCACAACCATCTGTAATAGCTTCTTCAACAGCTTTAATATGAGTACTCAAAAAATCAATTCGATAGTCATCATGAATTTGATTTTTTTCTGTCAGAACATCAATTTCTCCCAGTCCATTTTCAGTAATCATAATTGGTAAATTATATCTACTAGTGATGCGTCTTAACGCAATTTTCAAACCAGTGGGATCAATTTCCCAATTCCATTTTGTCCTTTTCAAGAATGGATTGTTCACTTTACTATTTACTTGATTTTCTTTGTTTTGTTGATTCGTTGCGCTTTGATAATAGTTTACTCCCATAAAATCAGGTACGCCTGCTTTTAACAAAAGGAAATCTTCTGCTCTCGTTTCAGGTAGCCAACCATTTTTTTCCAAGTATTTCCAAGCATATTTAGGATATTCACCTCTTGCGTAAATATCCATCCAAAAATTAGCATTTAGTTCTTCTGCATTTTCAGCAGATAATACATTTTCCGGATGGGAATTTAAACTGTAATTAGGTGTATAAGCAAAACTTGGTCCAATTTTCCCTGGAATATTTAGCTCTCGGAATTTTTTGATAACTGTTGCATTTGCTAAATTTGCATAATGGTTTGCTTGGTACATTCGTTTAAGATCAGTCACACCCGGTGGATGTGAGGCAAAAGCATAACCTAATTGAATAAAAATATTTTGTTCATTCAAGCTCACCCAATACTTAACTTTCCCCTTAAAAGTTTCAAAGAGAACTGTCGCATAGTTTTCAAAATCTTGAATAACTTTTCTAGATTCCCAACCACCATACGCTTCTTGCAAAGCCTGTGGTAAGTCCCAATGATACAAAGTTAAAACAGGTTCAATCCCAGCTACTAACAATTCATCTACCAAATTTATATAGAACTCCAAACCTTTTTGATTTATTTCTCCACTACCTTCTGGAAAAATTCTGGTCCATGCAACTGAAAAACGATACGCTTTTAATTTTTGTTCTTTCATCAATTGTATGTCTTCTTTAAAGCGATTGTAATGGTCTACCGCAATATCACCATTGGATCCTTCGAATGTTTTTCCAGGAATACGCACAAATTCATCCCATACGGATTTGCCTTTTCCATCTTCATCCCAAGCACCTTCTATTTGATAAGCTGCGGAAGAAGCACCCCAAAGAAAATCTTTTGAAAAAACCGAATACTCTGACAATCATGCCACCCTCTTCTATTTCATATACTTCACTATAAAATTTTTAAAATTATGCCAAATAAACTATTTAATGAGGAATGATCCCTTTATATTGTTTCATACTAGTAATAAACACGGATTGAAACACATAGCATAATGTACCAATACCAAAGAAAATAACTGTGTTACTCAAAAATAAATCAATAATATAGCAAGTAATTCCTAGTACTAAAATAATCAGAAACACTCTATGAAAGGTCATAATTGTCCAAATGAATGCATTTCTAAACAGCCAAAAATAATTTTTCTGATTTGTTTCATTCTGAAATAAATAAATATTGATGTTATAAGCGAGTAAAAACAGACAGACAATCCCCAATAGTAATTGCATCACCAATGATTTTGTTTGTAATCCATATAAAATAGACAACATCGTAAAGAACGAAAAAATATTGACGAACCCTAAAGGAATGGTCTTAAAAAAATAATCTTTAAAATGCTTAAAATATCTACGCATAACGGAAGTCTCCTCTCCACTCAATGTATATAAAAGAGCAGAGATAGACGCTGGGATTGTCACAATTGGCAAACAAGTAATTAAGAATAAAAGATTTGCAAAAACCACCTTATAAATTACTGTTGTTGCTTGATAAAATTTACTTTCTATTCCAAACACAGCGTCCACTCCCTTATTCAAAACTAAATAATTTATTCCATTTTTTCTAGATTTTCTTTCACACGTTCATTACGAAATTCCGTAATTTCTTCCCAACCGTTAGTATTACGAGATTCAAGGAATTCATTCCAAATTGCCTGTCCCTCTTCTTCAGAGCTTGCTTGAATCACATTTACAATCGCTTGTACACGTTCCGTATTCACTTTTGTCAGATTACGGTTTGCAGTTCCTGTCTTAGGTTCAATATCTTCCATTTCAAAACGAGGCGCCAGTTTATCTGCTGCCCACTCAACCATTTGACGAATAGAAGTCGATGGTTTTTGCCCCATTTCAATTGCATAATTATCATTCGAAACTTGCCAGTATGAACCAAAACCAATTTCTTTGTCGAATTTAGCAATGTCAGAGTTTCTAATTTCTTCAATGTCTTCAGTATAAACTGCTTGTCCATCCACCATCGTATATGTTTCATCTTCAACACCAAATGCTGTGACCATTGTTCCATATTCACTTGCTAAATAAGTCAATAACTCAATAGCTTTTTGAGGTTCTTCGGTATCAGTTGTGATAAATGTTTGTGTCCATCCACCAATATTGCCACCTGAGAATGTATGGTCTTCACCTTGTGAGTTTTTAGGTCCGTCAATAGCAATATATGTTTCTTCATAATTACTACGGGCATTGTTTTCAGACATTACTTCGTTAATTCCCTTGGTATTAGAATGTAAGTATGCGAAATATTTCCCTTGAGCTAATTTTTCTTTCATCGTGTTGTCGTTATCAGAAAATTGATCGTTACTCATTAAATCATCGTTAAATGCTTTACGGAATACTTCCAGCCAAGCAACATATTCTGCATCACTATCACGATCATTTACTTCTCCATCAACTGAAGGAGCAATATTCAAGAAATCTTGCAATACCCATCCAAAAGCACCATCACCACCATTAGCAATGTCTAACGCAGTTGCTGCAAATGGGACTAAATCAGAGCCATCTTCCACTTGGGGTTGTACTTCTTTGGCTTTCTTCAATGCATCTAAGAATCCTTCTGGGGTAGACATATCTGGTGAACCAATTTTTTCATAGATATCTTTTCTTACGATAAAGACTTGGTCTCCTTGAACACCACCACTTTCATAATCTGCCGTCGTTGTAGAGAAACTTGGATAGCCATAAATATTACCATCTTCTAATGTGTACCAGTTAATTGTTTCTGATTTTGCTGCGTGTTCTAAGAAGTACGGATCATACTTTTCTGCTAATTTATTTAAAGGCAGAGCGAACTTAGCTGCTTCATTTGATGCTGATAAGTTTCTATCAAAGGTCATCAAATCTGGTAAATCTCCACCAGCCAACATTGTATTTAAGTTTTCATCGTTTCCATTGATGAATTCTACTTCAATATTCATATCTTCTTTAATTTTTTTAGATACTACATCCATTCCCCAATCTGCACGTGCGTACCAATCAAAGTTCATATACCATTTTAATTTCGCAGGTGTTTCGGTATCTAATTGCCAACTAGGTGTCTCAGCATCAGGTTCAAAACGAGCTTCAGGCGTTTCACCCATTGCTTTTTCTCCTCGTGAAGATCCACCTCCTGAATCTCCGTTGCTACCACCACAGGCAGCTAGTGTTAGTGCACTGATCAAAGTTAGTCCTAATAAATAAAATTTTCTTTTTTGCATATTCTATTTCTCCCTTATTTATAATTTTTATTCTTTTACTGAACCCAAAGTCATTCCTTGGATAAAGTATTTTTGTAGGAATGGATAAATCACTACAACGGGCACCGTTGTACAAACCATAGTTGCTAGCTGTAAAGATTGTGATGTTGTTTGTCTAACTACTCGAGTTCCTGTTGCTACTCCTGCAGATAGATTCTCTGAAACAATTCTATATAACAACATTTGCAACGGATATAAATCTCTGTCTTCAATAAAAATATTGGCTGTCATATAGTCATTCCATTGATACACACCATGGAATAAAGCAATTGTCGCTAACACTGGTAACGATAAAGGCAAAATGATTTTAACAAATACAACCAATGGATTTGCTCCATCCATCATTGCCGATTCTTCTAAAGAATACGGAATACTTCTAAAGAAATTCATTAAAATAATCATGTCATAAAATGAGAACGCTACCGGCAATATATACACCCAAAAGCTATTTAATAAGCCCAAGTTCTTAAATAACAAGAATGTCGGAATCAGACCACCTGAAACAAACATGGCTAAAACACCTAGTTTCATGTAAAATCCTCTAAAAACTAAATCTTTGCGTGAAATACCATAAGCTACACAAGCACAGACTGCTGTGTGAACAACAACACCTACAATCGTTTTTAACACAGATATAATAAACGCCTTGTATATAGAACTATCTTCAAAAACAGTATAGTAGCTTTCCAATGAAAATTTTCTTGGCCAAAAATAAATACCACCACGAATTGCATCTTTCGCATCATTAAACGACAGTGCCAAAATATTCCACAAAGGTAGTGCAATAATTGCTATAAAAAATATCATGAATATGACGTTAAATGCATTAAATATTTTCTCGTCTTTCGAAAAGTTTTTGTTCATTTCTTACACTCCCTTCTTAAAATACTGACTCATCACTGATTCGTTTGGTTACTAAATGACTTGTGACTACCAAAATTAGTGATACAACGGAAACAAATAAACCAACCGCTGTTGCATATGAGAAGTCCCCTTGTTGGATCCCCATTTTGTATACAAATGAATTTAATACCTCACTCGTTTGATAATTCACTGGATTTTGTAAGACTAGCGTTTGATCTAAGTTTGAACCTAGCAATCCACCCACAGATAATACAAATGTCAACGCAATAATATGTCTAATTGAGGGAATCGTGATATTGATGATTTGTTGGATTTTAGAAGCACCGTCCATTCGAGCAGCTTCATATAATGCAGGATTAATTCCTGTCATTGCTGCAATATATAAAATCGTATTCCAACCAACTTCTTTCCATACATCTGAAATAACTGCGATTGCCCAATATTTATCGGGGTCTGTTAAAAATCGAATCGGCTTATCAATTAAACCTAAATCACGCAAGAAATTATTGACCAATCCTGCATCAGATAGCCACATAATAAACATCCCACCTAATATTACCCAAGATAAGAAATGTGGTAGATAAGAAATTGTTTGAACTAATTTTTTTAATCTTACACTTACAATTTCATTAATTAAAACTGCTAGAATAATTGCTGCTGGAAATCCAATCAATAGTTTCAAGAAACTAATTCCTAACGTATTTTTCATAACAGTCCAAAACATGCTATCTGAGAAAAATTCTTGAAAATACTGCAACCCAATCCAAGGGGAACCGAAAATTCCATCAAAAACAGAATACTCTTTAAATGCAATAATAATTCCATACATAGGTACAAAATTAAACAGAATCATCAAAAAAATCCCAGGAAAGACCATCATTTGATAAAGACTTTGCTTTTTAAGCGTTTTCAAAATAGTTCCTTTTTCATCCTTTTTACGACGTGACATTTTAATGTATGCCTCCTTCTTCATTTTATGTTTTTAATTACTTCTTGTACTTGATACACAGCACCTAAAATACCCGCATCGTTTTTTAGCCCTGTAGCAATAACAGGCGGTAAAATTTTCCCAAGTAAAAAACTCATACTTTCATGACGAACTTCCATTTCGATTAATCGTTCATAAATTCTTTGAATAATTTCTTCACTACTACTAATTGCACCACCTATAAGAATAGCTTCAGGGTCAAAACAACCAATTAGATTCAACAGACCAATTGCTAGATCATCCAAAAATTGTTCAATAATTTCGGCAGCATGCCGGTCTCCAGAAAGTTCTTTTTTAAATATTTCTCGCGCATCAGTTAGCTCGTGAAGCCCATTTTTTCTAGCACTGATATTATATTGATTAATCAACCCACCCACTACTGCCGCTTTTTGTGTCATAGATTGTTTTTCAATCTCTTCAATGTCTTTTACGCCATCAATAATCATCCAACCAAATTCGCCAGCCATTCCATGCGATCCTCGATAAACTTGATTATTAATAACAATTCCACCACCTACTCCTGTTCCTAAAGTTAAACAAAGATAATTCTTGTAAGTCTTAGCATTTCCCAACCATTTTTCAGAAATAGCAACGGCATTGGCATCATTTTCTATCTTTGTTATAACTCCTGTTCTATCCTCTATTTCTTTTTGAAGATTTATCCCATAACAAGAACGAATAGCACCAGCTGTCAATAAAAATCCATCTTCTTGAACAATCCCCGGCATACTAATTCCAATTCCTTGAATAGGTTCGGTCTTATCTTTGGAATAATTTTTGATAATTCGGGTTAAAGAATCTAACAATGCTTCTTTTTCTACTTGAGTTTCAATTAATCCTTTATGAAGTATCTCTCCGCTTGAATTAACTAGTCCATACTTTATACTTGTGCCACCAACATCAATCCCGACATACATATCATTTATCACTTCCCATTAATTCTGCTGTTGTTTCTCGAATAATCAAAGTTCCTTTCACTTCAATTACATTACCTTCTGTCTTACCATCCATCATTTCTAACAAATGTTCAATCGCTTTTTTTCCTTGTTCTTCAGTAGAATTACGTATTGTTGTCAAACTTGGTCTGAAGTACTCTAAAATTTCTGCATCATCAAAACCAACTACACTAAAATCTTCTGGCACAGAAAACCCTTTCAATTTCAGAGCTTTAATTAAACCCACTGCACTCAAATCATTTGCTGCTAAAAAAGCAGTAGGCATTTCTTTAGGAGGGTTCTCTAAAAATTCAATTGAATAGCCGTAAGCATCTTCTTCAACAAAATTCCCTTGAATTGTATTTTCTTCTGAATATACAATTCCAGCTTTTGATAAAGCTGCCTTAAATCCTTGAAAACGTTGGTCATTATCATAAATTCCATCTGTACCATTAATATAGCCAATATTTTTATGTCCTAAACTCAATAGATACTTTCCTGCTAGGTATCCTTTTTCGAAAGAATCAAATACGACACTTCCAACTTTTCTATTTGCTACAATTTTATTAATAAAAACTGTTGAAATGCCATTTGAATTAATTGTTTCAATATCCTTTTGATTCAAAACATCTTCAACAATAATTGCACCATCTACAAAATTCCCTAAAAGACTACTCATAATGACATTCCGTTCATCTGTAACGATGACATTTAATCCATACCCATGTTTTTTAGATTCTAATGCAATTTCATCGATCAATGAATTAAAATACGGACCACGAATTCTGTTAGTATACACACCTATCATTTGGGTTTTTCCAGATTTTAGTTGTTTGCCCATTAGATTAGGTACATAATTTAAACGACTGGCTACATTTTGAATCATGATTCTTGTGTCAGCAGTTACTCCACCGACACCATTTAATGCTTTTGATACTGTAGAAATGGAAACACCTGCTTCTTTTGCAACATCTTTAATGGTCACTCGATTTTTCTCATCCATTCTTATCACCTCATAAAATCCATATTAAGAAAAACGTTTTTTTGTTTTCGATAATTGAATTGTATCATGTAGGATATTAACCAACAAGTCTTTTATGATGATTTCAATCAACTTTGGAATTTTCAGTTGCTTATAAGCATATATATCTAGCTTTAATCAATAAACTTTTTAGAAATAGTTGACTTTTTTAAGCTCTCTCCCTTCATTTTTCATTATAGAAAAAATATAAGAAAACGTTTTCTTCAAAATGAGTATACCATTTCACTTTTTAATTTACAAGCTATTTTAAATAAAAAATTTAAATCTCTATAGAATTTCCTAGAATAATAAAAAAAGAAAGCTAGAAATTTCTACTTTCTTTTTTTATAAGAATCACTATTTTTCAATTCATTTTACACTTATCACTCTAACACCCAGTGATGGGCATTGATTTCACGCCAATTTTCTCCCAAAGCAATGTCTGTAATACCAGAAACAGATTCATTAAAGACTGGATAGTGTGGATCTGGGACTGGGATAGCTGAAAGAAGTTTTTTGGTATATGGATGGATCGGATTTGCGAACAATTCTTCTGAATCCGCTAACTCCACAATTGTTCCCTTATACATAACGGCTACCCGATCTGAAATCTTTTTAACCATCGCCAAATCATGGGCAATAAATAGATAGGTTAGACTTAATTTGTTTTGTAGACTTTCCAATAATTCTACCACTTTGGCTTGAACAGAAGCATCTAAAGCAGATAGAGGTTCATCTAAAACGATAAACTCTGGGTCAACTGCTAAAGCTCTGGCAATTCCGATTCGTTGACGTTGTCCTCCAGAAAATTCATGTGGATAACGTTGGGCAAAGCTTGGATCTAATTCAACCAAAGTTAACAGTTCACGAATTCTCGCTTTTCGTTCTTCCCTTGTTGGTGTCAAATGATGAATATCTAAGGCTTCACCAATGATGTCCTCGATTTTTTTACGAGGATCAAGAGAAGCATATGGATCTTGAAAGACAATCTGCATATGTTTGCGCATATCTTTCATTTCGTCTTTATCCAAGCGATTCAAATCAAAACCTTCAAAATTGACTTCCCCACTTGAAGCATCTAATAATCGTAGAATCGTTCTTCCAGTAGTTGATTTTCCAGAACCGGATTCTCCCACTAATCCCAATGTCTCACCTTTATATATATCAAAGGAAATATCGTTGACTGCTTTAACAGTTAGATTGCGCCCCAGAGAAAATTCTTTTTTCAGATTTGTCACTTGCAATAATTTTTCACGTTTACCAGTGTGAATTTCTGCCAATTTTTCTTTTGCTTGCTTATTTTTTTGTTCGTAAAGATCTGGAATAGCGGCTAACAAAGTTTTCGTATAGGCTTCTTTTGGATGTTCAAAAATTTCTTGGGTTGAGCCTTTTTCAACGATTTTACCATGTTGCATTACCACCACTCGATTACACATATTGGCTACGACACCAAAATCATGGGTAATCAATAGGATGGACGTTCCTAATTGTTTTTGAATCTTTTTAAGTAGCTCTAAAATTTGAGCTTGAATCGTCACATCTAAGGCAGTCGTTGGCTCATCGGCGATTAATAATTTTGGATTGCAGGCTAAAGACAAGGCAATCATAATTCGTTGGCGCATGCCTCCAGAAAATTCATGAGGAAATTGTTTATAACGCTCTTCTACATTGGTAATACCAACTAATTCCATCATTTCTATTGCTCTTTTCTTAGCTGCCTTACGATTGATTTTCTCATGAAAACGAATCGTTTCAGCAATTTGAGACCCAACTGTCATCGTTGGATTTAACGAAGTCATTGGATCTTGGAAAATCATTCCAATGTCGTTTCCACGAATTTTTCGCATGGTTTCTTCCGATAAGGTTAATAACTCTTTGTCTTGGAAGATGATGTTACTTTCTGGATGGATATAGGCGTTACTTGCCAATAATTGCATGATAGAACGGGCAGTTACACTTTTACCACTGCCTGATTCTCCGACAACACCTACTGTTTCTCCCGGTAAAATATCAAAAGACACATCGGAAACGACTGTCTGAAGATCGTTCGCAGAAAAAGAGACGGATAAATTTTCTATTTGTAGTAATGGTTGTTTCATAAGGTCGCTCCTTGTACATGTCTGTTGAACTATTTGCGGCTACTTTCGACATGTTCATTGAATTCATGTGAATCAATTTATTCACTATGTAAAAGGAAAAGCACTTGAGAGCTCTCAAATGCTTCTTCCTCAATTCTACTTATTTTTTATTTTGATTCCAAGAAATTCGCATAAAATTCTTCCACTTTTTCTGGATCAGCAACTAAACGGTTACCAGTATCTACTAATGGTGATAAAGTGGTATACGCTGGTAATTTTAAGCCATTATAAGAAGCGTTGATATCTTCTTGATTGATCGAATACAATAATGCTTTTCGTAAATCAGCACTTGCAGCCACTTCACGACCTTCTGTATTCGTATTAACTAGCATATAAGTTACTCCGTTACTTGGCATATCTTGTAACGTTAAGTTGTCGTCCCCTTCAACGATTTCGTATTGTGTTTCAGGAACTCCATAAGTTAAATGCAATTCTCCTGCACGTAGAGCAGATAATTGACTGTCTGCATCGCCAATAAAGCGAACAATCACTTCAGAAATTTTTGCAGCATTATCTGTGTCTGCTTGATAAGCTGGATTTTTCTTGAAAACTGCTTGATAATCATTTTTTGATGCTAAGATATATGGACCACTTGCATACAAATGATTGTCAAAATTCGCATTTCCTTCTGTCACTGCACGTTGATCTCCGTAAGCAATATCTGTATCCACATTGTATGAATCAATATCATACGTATTAATTCGTTCTACTTGCGCTTGAGATACAATCCCTGCAGATTGATGCGCTAGGTAGTTTAATACTTGTGGGAATGGTGTAGTTGTCGTTAATTTAATAACTTGATAGTTACCAGCAGCGTTATCGACATCCGTTGCTGCATCAACAACTGAACTAATTGGTGTATCTAATCCATCGTTTAAGGCATCCAAGATTGAGCCATCACCTGTAGAGGTATTTACTTCTTCCAACTCACTTAAATCATTGACAATTTCAACCGTATCAATGTGTTCATGTAAGCTATAGGTACGATGATCCGGAACAGAAGTCGGATCGCTAGCACGATCTAATGAGAATACTACGTCTTGTCCACTTACTAATTCTCCTGTATCAACAGCTTCTCCGTCTTCGATACGAGCAAAATTAATATCATCTCTTAATACAAAGTAATACTCAGAGTTTCCTTCAGCAATTACGTGATTGTAACTCAATGAACCATCAGAAACAACTTGGTCATCATCTGTTAAGTTCACTAAACGAACATACATATTCGTATTTAATTGGTTGATTGAACCATCGTTTCCTTTAATTGGATCCAATGAAGTTAATTCTCCATTTGCTTGGGCTAAAACCAATGCTTGACTTTCATTTGCAGACGCATCATTAAATGATACTGGTTCCCACGCAAAGGCACGTGATTTAGACAAACGAATAGTCGCTGGATCTAAGTCGTTGTGGTTAAATGCTTGTCCTTTTAAAGACGTATACAATGGAATAATGTAGGCATTTTCAGTGACTAAAGCATCTTCCAAATCTTTGTAAGTTGAAGTGAACTCATCTGGCGTTTGTAAAGCAGCTTCATCAATTAATTGATCCACTCGGTCATCTGTGATGTTGCTATAGTTATAGTCTCCATCTGATTTGAATAGTGAACGTACCGCATAGTCTGGGTTACCAGTAACTGTCGTCCAACCAGAAATTGCTAAATCGTAATTCCCTGCATCACGTTGAGCACTGAATGCAGAAAAGTCAGGTTGTGTATTCAAATTCACTTTGAAACCATTCTGAATTAATTGATCACGAACAATGTTCATATCATTTTCATTGCTGGCCATTCCTAAAATTTCAATGGTTGTATCTTTATCGGTAATTTCAACTGAACCTCCACTTGAGTTGTTTTCAGTTTGAACATTACATCCTGCCAAAGTCACCGCAGAGACTAACGTTAATACGGATAGTGCTTTTTTCATAAATATTCCCCCATTTTTCTTTTTTTCTATTATTAAGCTTGAAACCTTGGATCTGTTGCATCGCGAACGCCATCCCCCATAAAGTTGAAAGACAAAACTAGCAAAATAATCGCTAATCCGGGATAAATGGCTAAGTGTGGTTGTGTTTCTAAATATTGACTACCAATTCGTAAAATATTTCCCCATTCAGGAACATGAGATTCCACACCTAAACCTAAGAAACTTAAACTACTAGTTGAAATAACAGCCGTTCCGATAGTCAGTGTTGCACGAACAATCATCGGAGCCATAGCATTCGGAATAATATGTTGGGTAATAATCTCCTTGTTACTTTGTCCCAACGCTCTTGAAGCTTCAATAAATTCATAATTGGTCACTTGCAAGACATTAGCCCGCATCGTTCTGGCATAAGCTGGAATCGAACCAATACTTAAGGCTAAAACCAAATTCGTTACTGAAGTGCCAAAAGCTGCCACAATTGTAATGGCTAATAAAATTCCTGGTATGGCATAAAGTACATCTAAAAAGCGCATAATGACATTATCTGTCCGATTGCCATAATAACCTGAAATTGCGCCTAGACCTCCGCCAATTACAAAAGGAACAACGGTGGTGACAAGTCCGACCGTCAGAGAAATGCGAGTACCAAAAACAATTCTTGAAAAAACATCACGTCCAAAATTGTCTGTTCCAAACGGATATTTCAAAGTTGGTGCTTGTAAAATCAAACCATAATTATTTTGTACAGCAAAACTATAACTAAAGGTTAAGTAACTCATTACTGCCAACATAATTAAAAAGGTGATAAAGGTTAATCCTAACAAAGCTGCCTGATTGCGAATTAATTTCTCGCGGATACTCGTCTCACGATAATCGGCTTCTTGATGTTTGCGACGATAATAAAAGGACATGGCAGTAAATAACGCTAAAATATTTCCTGTTAAACTACTCAGCGTTAATACTACTAATAAAAGGTTCTGGATTTTGTCCGAAAATTTTTCCCATCTGCCATGTAAAAATAAAATGCTAATATGAAACAACAGCACGATACTCAAAACAATCAGACCTAGAAAGAAATTATTAGCGACATAGGGTTTAAAGAAGTTAAGTAACGTAACAAAAATGACTAGTATATCGACAATTACCATATAAACGGCATAAATAAAATCTGATTTTCCACTTTTTTTCAAATAGACAATGCCTGATATGAGTCCTACTGGGTTTCCTAGTAAAATACCAAATACTAGTAGGATACCTAAAAATTTATTGTCTTTATTACGAGTGAATAAAAGATACAAAATTTGATGAATTCCCGCTAAAACAAGATTTGCCCCACCCAAACCAACAAGGATTGGATTTAATGCAAATGGCTGAAATTGAATCCCTAGAAATAGGAACAATAGCGCTAGTCCCCACATCAAACCATTGTTAAAGCGTAATTGGTTGTAGACATATCTTTCAGATGAAGTTTGGAACCTCAAGACAACGTCCCCTTTCTTTAAAAATTACGAACCACTCTTAATTCGTGAGCGAATTCTTGGGTCTAACAGATTGTATAACAAGTCAATCAATAAATTGACTAAGGAAATCGTAATCGCCACGTAAATCACGCCACCCATCACTGCGGGAGTATCCGGAATAAATTGACGATCGACAATAAAACTACCGATACCGTTGATGTTAAAGACTTTTTCAGTAATAGCCGCACCGCCCAACATACCACCAAATTGTAAGCCAATTAAGGTAATAATTGGAATCAAAGCATTTAACACTGCATGACGGAAAATAATCCGCATTTGTGACAAACCTTTGGAACGCGCCGTCAAAATATAATCCTCATGCATGACTTCCAACATAGATGAACGTGTCATCCGCGCTAAAGCAGCCATCAAACCCGTCCCTAATACCACTGCTGGCATTAAAAGTGATGTCCAGTTTCCTACATGATAAGTAGCTGGTAACCAGCCTAAACGAATAGAGAAGGTCAAAATGAAAACCAAGCCTTGCCAGAAACTTGGAATAGAAATTCCCACTAAGGCAACCAACATAAATAAATGATCAAAAACAGTATTCGTTTTTAAAGCCGCATAAATTCCAGCTGGTAAAGCAATCACAATCGAAATAATCAAAGCGAAAATCGTTAAATCCCAAGTAACAGGGAAACGTCTAAAGAGAATCGTTACTACACTCTCGTTCCCTACATAAGAATTTCCTAAGTCAAAAGTGAATACACCTTTCACTGTACGGAATAACTGCACCAGATATGGATCATCCAGTCCATGTAGACGATTGAAGTTTTCAATTTGTTGGGTCGTTGCTTGTTCCCCAATAATATTTTGTGCTGGATTAGAAGGAGACAAGTGCAATAAAGTAAAGACAATAATCGTTACCCCAATAATTACGATAAAGGTATAAAACAAACGATTCACTACATAATAAACTAACGGTCGTGAGTAGATAAATAATAAAATATGCATAGGAAAACCTAATAATACAGATAAAATAAAACCTGATGTGGTTTGCATATCCTTTATAGAAGCTTCTAAATGATCATAATATTTCGTTTGATCCTCTACAGTATTAGTTACCTCATCTTTAGCTAGTTGAGCATAATGTTCCCTTGCTTTTGCCTCAATGGACTGACTCGTACGCCCTTGTTTCAAAAAGTCATTTTTTCGTTCTTCTTCTTGAATCAATTTTTCTAACAAAGTTTTACCAGCTTCCGATTGATCGAACAAAGCTAGTTGTTCTTTAATATGTTGATTTTTTGTTGACGAATAACGTCGTCGATTTTTCAACCAAATAATCAATTGATACGGAAAGCTAAGTATCATTAAAATCGCTATTGATAAGCGACTGCGTAGATACATCTTTTTATATTCTTGAATTTGTTTATTTAGAAAAAAAGAATTCGACAATTCTTTCACCTCATATCTTTTTCTTGTCCTAAAAAAATGCAGAACAAATGATTGCCCGTTCATTTTACCAATATTTAAGATGGAACCCAAGAATTATCGACGCTCCTTGTGATAGAAAAAAGCTATATTTATTCTTGTTTATCTCTATCATACTTAGTTAATAAGTTTTTAGCTAATAAATAGTCCTTAAAATTCCTTGATTTCTGGCGTTATTTTGACTACTCTTTCATTTTTTCATGCATTTTCGATGATAGTTTTTATCTATATTTGTAAATTTTACTAAAAAAACCTAGATGAATTAGGCTGGCTTAGATGCGACTAGCGTTTAGTCAGCACTGGAACATCAAAAAAACAGACATCCTACTGATAGGAATGCCTGTTTTGTTTCGTATTTATCTTTGTTTGACTGACTGCTATCGAAAAGATCCTAAATATCTTTCGGAATATAAAAACTACGATTATCCATACCAAAAATACGATCGGTATATTCTCCAGGTTGTTTTTGTCGAATTGAGGTCAGCATCATTTGCATAGACGCATCTAAATTATCAATTTGATGGAGAATTTCAGCTTCCATAATTCGCGGACGAACAGGGGACCCGTATTCTAGTAATCCATGATGTGCCAATACCATGTGTCTTAATACTACAACATCTTCCGCTGCTTCATCGATCTTTAAAGCAACACATGCTTTGGTAATTTCTTCGTCTACTAACACTAAGTGACCCACTAAATTACCCACTAAAGTGTACTCTGTTCCCATTGCTCCACTTAATTCAATCACTTTCCCTAGGTCATGTAGGATAATTCCTGCATATAAAAGGGAAGCATTTAATTCAGGATATTCTTTAACAATCGCTTTTCCTAATCGTAGCATAGTGATTGTATGGTAAGCCAATCCACCGGCAAAAGCATGGTGATTGCGTTTAGCTGCTGGAAATTCGAAAAATTCTTGCTTATATTTTGTCATCAGATGACGCACAATTCGATTCCAATGTGGATTTAAAATTTCAAACAAGGTTTGACTAATTTCTTCTTCCATTTCTTCCTTACGTAAAGGTGCACGTTCCATATACAAACTAGGATCTCCTGGTTCTTCTGGACGGACATTTCTTAGCTGCATAATTTTTACCTGGGGATTCCCTTGGTAAACTTCTCTTTTTCCTGCTAGAAAAACTACTTTTCCGGCTTCAAAACGTTGAATTTCCTCTTCTGAAGCTCCCCAAAACTTCCCATCAATTGTTCCCGAAGTATCTTGGAATGTAAAGGCAATAAATTTTTTGCCATTTTTTGCCATGCGAACATCGGCATTTTTAATTAATACAAATGCTTGAAAATCTTCATCTACTGCTAATTCTCTAATTTTTTTCATTCATCAAACATTCTCTATCAGAAAATGTCTTCTCACATCCTTTGCTGAATTTCTGTGACTGGTTGCTGAATCTCTTGATAATAGCTTACCATTTCTTTGTCAGAAGACAAACAGATGACCTGATGTTTTTCACCGAATGTAGCCAATAGTTTAGCTAAATTCGCCTTTCGTTGACTGTCGTAATGTAACCAACCATCATCTATCATTACAGGACAAGCACTTGTTCCTTCTTGTAAAGACAAATAAGCAAAACGAATGGCCATGATTAGCTGATCTTTGGTGCCTGTTGATAAAGTATAGATATTCACTAGTTCTTGTTTAGATGAAACATGTAAAATCCCTTCTTTTAAAACTACTTGTTGATAACGGTCATTGGTTAAAATAGCAAAATAATAAGAAGCTTGCTGAATCAGTTGTGGTAATTGTTGTTCAGAAAGCTCTGTTGCTAAATCATTTAAAGTAGCCATCATGACTTGGTTTGTACTCCAAGTTACCGCTAATTCTTCAATTTCAGATAATAGACGACTTTCTGTTTGATACAATTCATCCAAGGTTCCACTATTCTGTAAATTTTCAATCTGTAGCTGAACACGTTGTTTCTCTTCTAGTACCTCGGTCATTTCTTGATTAAACTGTTGCACTTGATTTTCAGTTTTCATCATTTGATTAGATAGTTCCTGCCGCTGGATTTTTTCAGGAAAAATTTCTTGCAATAGTTGTGTTAATTCAGTTTTTCTGGCAATTTGTTTTTGCTCTTCCTCCCAACGCTTAATCCACCATGGAATATCCGTTGGCCGGTCCAAACCAAACATTGTAAATAATGTTTGATGCTCTTTAAACAAAGCTTGGCGGCTCTCTTTACTACGTTTTAATTGCTGAGCCAACAACGTACTTGGCTGTTGCAAACGAGTCATTTTGATAGCATTCATTTGATTGGCAAAGTCTGCCAACAAAGTAAACTTTTCTGATAATTTTTTGTTCCCTAGCGGCAGCCACTCATGATAACTTTCAAACTGACTCACTAACTTATTTATTTCTTTTACTAAAAGTTTTTGTTGCTCTTCAAGTAGGGCCATTTCTTCAGTTTGTTGACGAAAATCATTTGTCGCTTGTTGGTATGCCACTAAAGTCTGTCGCCAACTTAAATAATTAGTATTGTTGCCAAAAGAAGGTTGTAAGTATTTTATTAGTTGTTCCAACTCTGCTTGCATTTCTGCCAACTTGTCGCTTTCCGTCTGCCATTCATGATTTGCTCCATCTAATTGCACAAGTTTTTCTTGCCATAAGGATTTTTCCGTCGTTTTTTGTTTCTTAGGACTGTAAAAAATACTTACCATTCCACCAATAATCAAACCACTCCCTAAAAGAAGAAAGCCACTTTTTAAGATAGGGGTAAACCAAGCTACAATTAGTAAAAGTATCCCTGTCACAAGACTTACTATAGAAATAGGTGAAGTTTTTGAGGTCTTAAACCACTCTGGATGTTTTTTTTCTAATTTTGTGATCTCAGCTTCTAATAACTGAACTCGTTCTTCAAGCCATTGAATACGAGCCTTTTGTTGATCTGTCTGTTTTTGTAATTCTTCTAAACGATCTAATAATTCATATACTTGGTCATCCAATTCATCAGGTACCGAACGCCAGCCCCATTTATGAGCTGTTTCTTCTAGAATCTTCCCAATTTTTGCTTGTTGAACCACCAGACGTTGTTCTTCATCTGATAAGCGAGCTCCTTGTACTTCTTGACGCAACAATTCTTGAATTTCTGCCTCATGATCCAAGTAAAAAAAGTAACGATCCGATTCTTGCCCTTGTTCCAAACGAGCTAATTCATCTTCTTTTTTCTGAATTTCTTCGGTTAATTGCTGATACTCTTGATAAAAGTGCTTTAATTGGTTTTGTTCTTCGATACTATTCTGAGCAAACTTGATTTGTTGCAACTCTTGCCACTCTTCATACAACGACCAATAATGTTCTTGTTGGCGTAAAGCTTGCAGTTTTACTTGCAATTGATTTAAAGCATCATGAACATCTGCTTGCTTTTTTTGATAGGAAGAAAGTTGTTGATAGGCGCTTTGAATTCTTGCTTCTTGCGATTCTTGCTCGTGGATAATTTCTTTTAATTTTTGCCATTCATTTAACCGTTGATTCAATTCAGGTTTGTGAGCTCGCCGTTTATAAAGTTTGTCATTTTCTTTTTTATATTCCGCAATTTTGCCCATCCATTGTTGACTTCCAGTTATTCCTAAAGAAATCAAGGCATTGTGTAGCTCAGTTTCTTGTAGATGATCTACTGCCGTTAATTGTTCTTGTTGAAAAGTAAATACTTCCTGAAAAGTTTCCAAAGTTAACGGTGTAAGCAAATCTTTTAGCAATTCTTCATTGCCCTCTTGATTACCTAGGTAAACTTTAGCTTGTCCACGATTTTTTTGCTGGTAACGTTCCACGAGAATTTCGCCATGTGGGGCGATATCGATCCAAAGTTTCCCACCATAAGCAGCGCCATCTTGAGGTTGATAATCTCGCTTGCGACTATTTTTCTTGGGAAAACCAAATAACATTGTTTGAATGAAATGATATAAAGTTGATTTGCCCACTTCATTATTACCAAAAAAAAGTTGATTTCCAGATAAAAAATCAAACGTGCGTTGGCGATAATGACCAAATCCACTAATTTCTGCTTTAATTAATTTCATTTATCTGCCTCTCTCCAATGAAATTCACGGTGGAACTTCTCTTTAACTTGGTTTAATGTTGTTTCTTTTAGCTCTTCAATAGCTAGAGTACGTTGAATCAGTTGATGGCTTGCGAGTTCCTCAACAATCGTAGTAAACACCCTTTCATCTTGATAGGCAGCCAAAATCTGAGATAAAACCTCTTTTCCAGATAATTGAATGGATTCAAATTCCTCTCCCTTGATTTCGATTTGATAAACAATCGGGGGATTGGCTTTTTTCCTAACTACATCATTTAAATACGCAATAATTTCTGATTTTTCTTTATTATTTAACCAATTTTTTGGCAATTCTTCTGTATCGACTAAAATAATTTTTATCAATTGTTTGGCTTGATTCTCAAGGTTTTCGATAATGCTATCCAGAGCTGCTTGTTGTTTACGAATACTTTTTAGAGAAATTTTTGTCTCCGTCCATTGAATTGCCGCAACTTCTCGTGTCTCAAAAGTAGTCTCCATTTCATTTAATGTAACCAACTGAATGCCAGCGACTTGTTGTTCTTTTTGTGTATGACCTTGGGGAGTCCCTGGGTAAATAACTGGTGGCTGTTGTGAAAGTACAGTAGGAACATGGACGTGTCCCAACGCCCAGTAATCGTAATTTTTTTGTTTCATTTCACTGATTTGAAAAGGTGCATATTGGGCACCTTTATTATCCCCGTGATACATACCAATGTGATATTTTGCTTGTCTTGCTGGAAATTCACTTACTTTTGCTTCTTGAATCCAAGGATGTAAATAACTAAAGCCACTAATTGCATAAGACTCGCCACTAGTTGTTTGCCCCAAAAGAGTCGTAACCGTCTCATCAACAAACAAATGAACATTTTCTGGAAATTCAAACCAGTAACGTTCAGCCTCATAATAATCATGGTTGCCAAAAATCAAATACACGGGAATATCTTGCTGATTTAACCGTTGCATTTGTTGGAAAAATTGATGTTGGGTTTTTAAGGTCGGTCGATTTTGATGAAATGTATCTCCTGCAAATAACATGAAGTCCACTTCTTCTTCCAACGCAAGATTTACGATATTTTCTAAAACTTGACCGTTGCTGTCAGCTAAACTTTTTGTTTCTGAAACCAAGTGTAGTCCCTCAAACGAACGATCAAAGTGCAAATCAGCACAATGAATAAAACGTAGCATTTCTTCAAAACCTCCTTATGATGTCTCTTTATTTTAGCATTTTATTTTGTTTCCGTCAGCAAAATACGAAAATTTGTTCCCATGTTGATTTTTAAGAATTTTAATGAAAATGACTCTATCCCCTAGGTAAAACATCCCTTTCAAAGAAAAGAAGTATTTTTCAAGATTTATTTTAAAAAGTATGCTACACTTTACCTAATCAATACTTAGATAATACCTAAGTAATCACCTAGACAAGGAGCATTCTACATGACTGAAGAAAACGGCAAAACATTGACACAACTAGCAAACGAGCTAGGTGTATCAAGAGATAAAATTATCTATCGCTACAAAAAATTACCTAAGGATCACTATTTTAAAGAAAACAATACTATCTATATTAAAGAGGTCGGCGTACAACAAATCATCGAGGAGCTGGGAGATGATATTGGCGAATTAACGCCTAGTGAACAAAGCAGTGCTCCTTCCATTGATGCCTACTTAATCGAGCAATTAAATAAAAAAGATGAGCAGATCGAACAATTACAAAAATTAATTGATCAGCAACAACAATTAAATGCTGAAGACAAAAAATTGATCAAAGAATTACATCAATTCTTTGCTCTGGAAGCACCAAAAGAAAAAGAAGCACCTCTTCCTGAAGAAGATACAGAAGTTGTTGAAGAAACAGAAGACCACTCTTACGAAGAACAACTAGCTAAACTGGAAGAGCAGCTGGCAAAAGCAGAAAAATTAAATGCTGAAAAAGCATTGTTAGAGAAAGAATTAGCTGATTTAAAACAAAAAAAATGGTTTCAATTTTGGAAATAAACACACACTAACATTCATAATAAAAAAATCCAAACGATATAGAAGGAATTGCACTTACATCGCCTTCTATCGTTTGGATATTTTTTCGTTAATTTTTATTAGCGGGCGCCACCGCCACCACCTCCGCCGGCACCTCCACCTCCGCCACCAGAGGTAGATCCTCCAGCGCCTGATGAGCCGTAACCACTACTACCAAATCCTTGAGAGAAACTATTATTAAAGCCATGATAGCCATGAAATCCTCCGTAAAAATAAGGATATTCCTGTGACCATTCTTGCCAGACTTCAGGATAAAATGATTCTAACTGCTTAACGATCAATTCTGCACGTCCATATAAGGCTGCCCAGATAACTAAATCTTCCCAAGGCATATTTTGTTTATATGTCGCAGCCTCTTTCAGATTCATTTGTTTCAAATAATTTTCAAATTGTTTTAGACGAACTGCTAATTCTTGACCTTTCTCAGTTGGAGAAACAATCGGAATTTTAATTCCTAAAACTTTGGTCTCATTATTGATTACATAGCCTTTACGCTCCAGTGCTTTCATTGAATACTCTGGTAATTTTCGTTCTAATTCTTGAATTTCTTCACCGTGTTTTTCTGCCCATTTTTTCATCGCCTTGTCAGTAACAATCCCTTGCTCATCCGCCGCTTCTAAAACCGTACGCCAGACAGCTGACTCGAAACTTAACTCCCCTTCACTTGCTAGTACGTGTTCGATATAGCCATCCAAGAAGCTTTCTACAGCCTCCATTTCTGCTTCATAATTCAAAATACGAATCGTTGCTTCTGATTTACTAGATAAGAATTTTTTAACTTCTTCCGTTTCGATATGAATTCGGTCTTCTCGTGCCCATTTTAATAGATAGGCAAAGAAGTATTTATCAAAGGAACCTACATAAGAACGATGGAGTAGGTAAGCAATATCCGCAATATCATCTTCATAAGGAACTTGGTCATAAATAAGACCTTTGTTCTCTTTGTTTAGTTTCCGTTGGGATTTAAATTGAGGAATACCTTTTGTCTTTACCCGAATCAATCGAACAAAAGCAATATATAATACAGTGACCACACCAATAATTGAAAGGATTACTCGTAAAACAATATTAGCTGTATTTCCCGAGCTGCTTTGATTATAAGCTGATCCATCCATCGCTTTTTCTCTTTGTTTTTCCAAAGTTGTTCTTTCTGATTCCTCTGGAGAAAAAATTTCTTCAGAAAATTGGGCTAAAACTGTCGCATAACTGCTGCGATTCAAGACGCCTGTTGAACGCCAAATGATCTTTCCGTTTTCTAGTTGAATATCTCCCGGTAAGCCATAACCCCAAATTTTCGTATTCTCCATCGTAAAAGGTTCTGGACCTTCAATTTCCATCGTAAATTCTGATGGAGGGATATCACCAAAACTATTAAAATCCCATAACAAGCTTTGCCCATCTCTTAATTGTCGAACCAGATTGGATAAAGTATAGGTCAATTCATATTCATTTACCCCATATTCACCAATTCCCCACACTAACTCATGACCTTTTCTTTTATCAATCACTCCGTAGTGACCCGCTTTATCTTCTCTGCTATCATTACTATTCCATTCTTCTTGCAATTGAAAGCCAGTCACTTCAAAATCAAGTAACTCTGCTTTTTGTAAATTTTCTAAAACGATGTATAGTTCGGTTCCTTCTTGCATATCCATCTCACGTTGCTCCGTGATAATCCCCGTCCCATTTTCCAACAATTGAACATGAATATTCATACGAGGCATGCTATTACTTGCAGCATTCACCTCATGATTCATCACAAAGAAACTTAAGAAAAATAGGAAAAGAAAACCGCTTGCTCCTAACATTTTTTTCATTTTTTTGTCCTCCTTCGTTCTTTTTGTTGTATTCAAATGCCTGATTTCCCTCCTCTAATTTAGTGTGAAGCTGGCATTTTTTGTTTTATCAATCAAACTGATATTACCTTAATTGTACCATAGATAGAAAAACAGGAATATTTTGACAGATTTCTATATTAGTAATATTTACGAACTCGAATAAAATGAATAGTAAAAAATTTTATCTTTTTTTACTTAGCGAAGAGATTAGAAAGATAACTGTGAATAGTAACTACCTAGGAAATCACTAGGTAATTTTTCACTTTAAAAACTTGTTTTCTTTCACAAAAAAAGCTGTAGGTCTCCCTACAGCTTTAAGTGACTATTCTTATCCTTCGTACAACTCTCTTAATGGAGTCATGATAATGCGGTTTAAATCGTTAATAACTAAGCTAAATGCTTGTTCTGTTTGCATTAAATCAGCAATCAGTGGTTCTTGTTGAATGCTTTCTGATAAACTTTGTGCTTGTTCAGCATCTGCATCAGTCATTTCTTCCCCTGCTTGCATTTTTTGTTGCACCGCCATTTGGAACTCTTGAAATTCTTTAAATAATCCGTACGCTTTTTCATCTGCTTTTAGGTTAGTAAAAGAAGTGGCTAAAGCTTGAAATTGTTCCATTTCACGAATTTCACGTTCTAGTTGATTGGCTGTGTCATAAATGTTAGACATATTGGTTCCTCACTTTTCTTTGAATTATATTTATTGTAACATGTTCTATTTCTGTTGGCTAATGCTTAACGGAATCGATCTCTAAGTCCACGTAAAATATCCTTCGTTTTTTCCACGGCTTTGTCACCAAATTCTTGTAAACCATTTTTGGCTTTTTCCGCAAAGCGATCAATCTCTTCTTGCCAGTCAGTACCATTGTTATTGCTTTCTCCCTCGGTAGGTACTTCATCGACTGCCATTACTTTACCATCCGTCCAATAAGCATCTGCTACTTTAAAGGAGTTTCCTTGTGTATAAGGTAAAATTCGCTCGGCGGCGGCTTTAAAAGCCACTCCTACACTGACAGAGGAACTATCCAAATAGTGTTGCTCCGATGTTTGTTCAAATCCTAACCAAGTGGAAATTACGACATCAGGTGTATAACCAATTAACCATTGGTCATTAATTTTATTTGCATCAAAATCTGTTTCAGTTGTTCCTGTTTTTCCGGCAATTGTGTAGCCGTAAGGATTGGCAGAAATAGCAGTTCCGTTAGAGAAAGTACCAAGCAACATACTAGTCATTTCATCAGCCGTTTCTTGAGAAATAACTCGCTTGCCTTTCGGATTGGTTTTATCTACAATCACTGCTCCCGTAGCATCGACAATTCTCGTAATCAAGAATGGTTCGTATAGCGTACCTCCGTTAGCAAATACACCATAAGCGCCTGCCATCGTCATTGGCGAAGCACCACGTTCTAAACCACCTAACGCAACGCCCCAATATTTATCAGACTCCGTTAAATTTAGTCCAAAATCTTTGGCTTTATTATAGCCTTTGTCTAAGCCGATTTCATGCAATAACCAAATAGCCGGTAAGTTCAAACTACGAGCAACCGCTTGATACATTGGAACTTCCCCTTGATAAGTGCCATCATAATTTTTTGCTTCATAATAGTCTTGTGGCTCATCTTTCAAGAGACTGTCTGGCATATAGCCTGATTCAAGAGCTGGTGCATATACACTCAAAGGTTTGATCGTAGAACCCGGCGAACGAGTCATGTCTGTCGCAAAATTATAACCAGTAAATACGTAATCCTCACGACGACCTACTAATGCTCGAATACCACCAGTATTAGGATCAACTGCAATTGATGCCGACTCTACCACTGTACCGTCTGCAGCATTTGCTGGAAAATAACCTGCATTCGCATAAACTTCTTCTAAACCTACTTGATAATTTTGATCTAAATTCGTATAAATTTTATATCCGCGATTTAATACTTCATCCATTTTTAAGCCATACAAACGCTCTGCTTCTTTTAACACAGCATCAAAATAATGCGGATAGAAATAACCACTAGCTGCTGGATCATGTGTATCGTAAAGTAGAGAAGTCATATCAATCTGATTTTCTTGATCTGCAATTCCTTGATCTAATTTCTCATTATCAACCATTAATGCCAATACAGTTGCTCGACGATTTGTCGCTGCTTCTGGTTCATCAATAGGATTAAAGATAGTCGGTCCTTTTAACAAGCCCACCAATGTCGCTGCTTCACCTACAGATAAATCCGTCGCATCAACACCAAAGTATTTTCTAGAAGCATCTTGGATTCCCCAAACCCCATTACCGAAGTAAGAGGTATTTAAATACATTGATAAAATTTCATCTTTGGAGTATTTTTTTTCAATTTCAATCGCCAAAAATAGTTCTTTCGCTTTTCGTACAAAGGTTTGATCCAATGCTAGATAGGCATTTTTCGCCAACTGCTGAGTGATGGTACTTCCGCCACCCCCGATAGTACTGCGATTAATCACTAATCGAACACCCGCTCGGGCAATCCCTTTTAAATCAAATCCTGGATGGGTATAAAAACGACGGTCCTCGGTAGAAATCAACGCATCAATGACATAAGGAGAGATTTCTTCCAAGTCAACATAGGTTCCCTTACTTTGACCAGCTGCTCGACTAGCCTCTTCTCCGTTAATATCATATAGTACCGTTGTTTCTCGTAAACCGGCATCTAAATCCTCTACCTTGGTTGATTTTGCCAAGAAGTACAGATAGACACTAGTAACTAGAATCGCAACCAAACTAATTAATATAATGATTTTATTAACATGGTATTTTTTCCATATCCGTTTTCTCCATTGGTGGAACTGAATCAAATACGGTTTTACCCATTGCCAAAAAATAAGCCAATATTCTTTTACTTTATTAAAAAAATGCCGAAAGTCCACGGTATTCTCCCCGTTTCTGTAGTTTTCTTATGTATAACAGTGCTAGAACAAAGTCTAACACACTTTTTTTGATTTGAAATACAACTTAAGATGTAACTTTTCATAAAAAAAATCATAATCTGTTACAATCTTGCTTATTTTACCACCGAAATATCATGAATCCATTATTTTTTCCTTAAAAAAGAGTAAAGATGGTATAATTTTAGCGAAAGGAGTGCGTTATGGACTATTCAATAACTTTACCCAACAATCAAAAAACACTCACTCTAAGAGATTTACTTGAAAAAGAATGGCTCGTTCCTCGTAAGGTTCGTCATTTTCTTAGAATACGCAAAAACGTTTGGATAAATGGCGAACAGGCTATGTTTCATCAAGAGGTTCACGCAGGAGATGTGATTACTTTACGAGTGGAAGAAAGTGATTATAGCTATCAGCCGATTCACCTAGGTAATCCCGATGGAATACAACTACTCTACGAAGATGAACATTTACTTGTCGTTAATAAATCAGCTGGTATTAAAACTCATCCTAATCAACCAGACGAAACAGATACTTTACTAAACGATGTCGCAGCTTATTTGGCTGAGTCCAACGAGCGAGGATACGTGGTGCATCGCCTAGATAAAGAAACCAGTGGTGCGATTCTTTTTGCCAAAAACCCTCTAGTTTTACCGATTTTAGGACGTTTATTAGAACAAAAAGCAATTCGTAGACGGTATCAAGCAATCGTTTATGGGAATGTAAAACAAAATCAAACCATCAATAAAAAAATTGGACGAGACCGTCATGATCGTAGAAAACGAGTGATTGATGAAAGAAAAGGCAAACCAGCAGTTACACATATTAGTGTACACAAAAATAGTCAACGGACCAGCGAAATCTATTGCGAACTTGATACTGGTCGTACCCATCAAATCCGTGTACATCTAACGAGTATCGGTCACCCGATTGTCGGTGATCCTTTGTATCAAAACAAAGCAAGCGAACGTCTTATGCTTCACGCCTATGAAATGACATTTCCTCATCCTTTTACTCAAGAAACGATTACCGTCACCGCTTTACCGGGATTATGGTAAATACTCATCAAACAGAAAAACCTAAGAAAATCAGTGCTTAAACACCGATTTTCTTAGGTTTTTGAAATTTGTAAGTTGTTTCCACCTTAATAATCGTTTCTTTATACCAAAAGTAGATTAAACCGATGGCTGTCACTAATGCTAAGACAATTGTAAATCCTTTTCTTAGCGAACTTTGTGGTAATAAATAGAGAATGAAAAATAGTGGAAAAACAATCATCGAAAACTTGGTAGATGTTCTCATTTTTGTCACTTCCTAAAAAAGTATTTAACCCTCTGTTCACTATCTAAGTACTATTATATCTTAGCTTCGAGTTCTGTTCAAATTGAATAAGTAGGAAGATAAATCACCTAGGTAATTAGTTAGAACCATCTTTACTATCTAATTTGCTTATCACTTGCTTACTTAGTTCTATTGCTTCGAAGTAATCAACACTATTTACAGTATCTTGCAATGTAGTTAGAATAATAATATTTTCATACGTCATAACTAACGGCACCGCATAAACTTCTTTTTCAGCATACAACCAATCAGAACCTTGAAAGTCATTTCCGATATACTGATCATTAATCATTACAGCAACCGTAAATATTTTAGAACCATTAACATATGAAAAAGTTTTCTCTGTTGAATTTTCTTTTGCAAGATCAATTTTTCCTGTTGTAGTTAAAATCTCTCGCTTGTTAAATGATAATTCTTTATTCATCGCGCGTGCTGATGCGCCAAAATTACTTAACTCCGATGAAAATTCATAGTCCATCAAGTCCATCTCTTTAAAAATTGATGCCCATTGATCAAAGCTTTCTTGATTTACAATTTCTTGGTGCACTTCAGTATCTTTATCATTTTCTAAATTTTCTACCTTATCCTTATTTTCTGTAACTGATTTTTCTTTATTTGAACCAATGTTAAAGAATGTACCTACAACAAATCCAAACAAAACTAATGAAAATATGACTAAATATTTTTTTATCTTTTTCAATGCACTTTCCCCCTTTAATTTACTTTTATACTACTAATAGTTACTTAATAAAAAAAGAACCTATTCATTTACATAGATAAAAAGTTCAAAAAACTTGATGTAAACCAGCAGTTACCCCCATGTAAACAAAAAAATTCTTTTTATCTTTAGGAATCACTAGTATATTTAAAGATAAAGTCCGTATAATTGTGTAAAAGTAAAAAGGCCATATAACAGTCCTTTTACGGTACAATGTTTTTAACGACAAAAACATACCCAGGAGGACTTTTACATGACCCAAGTACATTTTACACTGAAAAGCGAAGAGATTCAAAGCATTATTGAATATTCTGTAAAGGATGACGTTTCTAAAAATATTTTAACAACGGTATTTAATCAACTAATGGAAAATCAACGAACAGAATATATTCAAGCAAAAGAATATGAACGAACAGAAAACCGACAAAGTCAACGAAATGGCTATTATGAGCGCAGCTTTACGACACGTATAGGCACGCTAGAATTAAAAGTACCCAGAACACGTGATGGCCATTTTTCACCCACAGTGTTTGAACGTTATCAACGAAACGAAAAAGCCCTCATTGCTTCAATGTTGGAAATGTATGTATCAGGCGTTTCAACTCGTAAAGTATCAAAAATTGTGGAAGAACTTTGTGGTAAATCCGTCTCTAAGTCCTTCGTTTCTAGCTTAACAGAACAGCTAGAACCAATGGTTAACGAGTGGCAGAATCGTTTATTATCAGAAAAAAATTATCCTTACTTAATGACCGATGTACTCTATATAAAAGTACGAGAAGAAAATCGAGTACTCTCAAAAAGCTGTCATATAGCGATTGGAATAACCAAAGATGGCGACCGTGAAATTATCGGCTTCATGATTCAAAGTGGCGAAAGCGAAGAGACCTGGACAACATTTTTTGAATACCTAAAAGAACGCGGTTTACAAGGTACGGAACTCGTTATTTCTGATGCGCACAAAGGATTAGTCTCTGCCATTAGAAAATCCTTCACCAACGTAAGTTGGCAAAGATGCCAAGTTCACTTCCTAAGAAATATCTTTACCACCATTCCTAAAAAAAATTCAAAATCTTTCAGAGAAGCTGTTAAAGGAATTTTTAAGTTCACAGATATTAACTTAGCGCGTGAGGCTAAAAATCGATTGATTCATGATTATATCGATCAACCAAAATATTCAAAAGCTTGCGCATCATTGGATGATGGATTCGAAGACGCCTTTCAATATACCGTACAAGGAAATTCCCACAATCGACTAAAGAGTACCAATCTAATTGAACGACTGAATCAAGAAGTACGCAGAAGAGAAAAGATTATTCGCATCTTCCCCAATCAAACATCAGCCAATCGCTTAATTGGAGCCGTTCTTATGGACCTGCATGATGAATGGATTTATTCTTCAAGAAAATACATCAATTTTGATAAGTAGAAATGGTAAAAACATTGTATAGCATTTTACACAGGAGTCTGGACTTGACTTATTTAAAGTAATTAAAATATAGAACATTATAATTACAGCAACCATATCTAATGGTAAACTAACAGTAAAATAAAACAATGAGGTGAATCTATATGTCACTTGCGTCACAGTTAAAAATACATCGAATTGAAAGCGGTCTATCACAAAATGACGTAGCTAGCAAACTAAATCTATCCCGACAGTCCATTTCTAAGTGGGAAAATGGTCATAGTGTTCCAGACATCGAACATTTGCTTATTTTAAGTGATCTGTATCAAGTTTCTATTGATGACTTATTACGTGAAAATGAAGCCTTATCTAATCAAATAGAGTTAAACAATGAAGAAATAAAAGATAAAAAGAAAGAAATTCGTTTTATCAGACAAAAAATAGAACAAAAAAATGACGAAGGTTTGATGTTGCTCGTTTTAGCAAGTATCTCTTCATTTATCTTTCCTCTAGGACTACTCACAAGTGGATTCTGTATATGGAGAAATAAAAAAACAAATTCTTTTTATAAATTAGTTTATCTTGTGTGCATTGTTGCTATCTTTTTTAATTTATTTGCAGCGTACGGTCATATTGCAAATTATTTAGATTGGGGAGAGGTCCAAATCGAAAAAATAAACTAACCTAAAAAAACCAATCCTCACAATCAGGATTGGTTTTTAATCTATATATAGTTACTCTCTATCCCAAACCAATCAATGACGTTGGATCAACATAATCACTCCACATGCCTCGGCTCAAACCAAAGTGTAGATGAACACCTGTTGATGAACCGGTTGTCCCCATGGTTCCAACTTGTTCGCCTACAGAAACAGTTTGTCCAACAGCGACTGAAATATCTGTTAAATGCATATAATACGAGTAATAACCATTGTCGTGTTGGATAATTACGCAATTTCCTTGAGAATAACCAAATTCTGCCTCTACTACCACGCCATCACGTGCCGCCAAAATCGGTGTCCCCATAGCACCCGTAAAATCAATACCATTATGCATAACTGTCCCATAACCAAAAGGATCTTGACGGTAACCAAAGGGACTACTGATTGGTAATGTCCCTGCAAAGGGTGGTTGAAAAACCATTTCAGCTAATTTCTTCTGCTTCGCTTTTAATTCTGATAGAAGCGTTTCTTCTGACTGATATTCTTTTTCTAATACTTTTGCATCGTCTATCAAATTTTCTTGGCGATTTTGAATTGTACGTATTTGCTCAGTAATCAATGTCAGCGTACTTTGTTCTGTCTGTAGCGCTTTTCTCGTGTCGATATATTCAGCTAACACTTCTCTAAAAGCTGCTCTACGAAAGAAATTCACTTTAAAATCTGCAACTTCCGCATCCAAACGAATGTCTTCAATTTCGGTTGGAGAAAGATACGCTTCTAACTTTTCTGTTAAAGTGTCCAAAGTTTCTACTAAGGCTTGAATACGCTCTTCATTTACTTCAATAGTATCTGTTTTTTCTAGTAATTGATTTTCTGTATGCTCAATTTCATTGGCAATTGTCTCTTGTTTGGTTTCAATAGTGACGATATTTTGTTCAATAGCCACAACTTCCTCATCAAGCTCTGTAGCTTTGACAGTTGTCGGCAAAAGAAAAGCTGCGATGACCGCAGCGAATAAGATTGATTTGTTTTTCAATACGAACGCTCCTCTGTTTTTATAGCTTACCCACTTTAGCACTTATTTTGGATAAGTAAATAACAGAGAATTAACAATTTTGTTTCAGGTCAATCTCTTTGTTACAATGAGAGCGTTTTTCTCGTAACATCATAACAAGTATTACGAAAAAAAGTCAGAAATCAAGTCTTTCGATACTCCAATAATTGAAGTTCTTCAGCTGTCAATACTCGATATTCTCCTAAAGATAATGATTCATCTAAGCTTAAATTACCCATACGAATCCGTTTTAAATAGATAACTTCTTTGCCGACAAACTGGACCATTCGTTTTACTTGATGAAATTTTCCCTCGTGCAAAATCAAACGAATGACTGATGTTTCATTTACTTCATCCACTGAATCAATCATTAGTTTTGCCGGTAAACACATTTCTCCGTCCAAGGGAATTCCCTCGGTAAACTGTTGAATGTCTGCTTCGGTCATCATCCCTGCTACCTCGGCATAATATTCTTTTTCCACGTGACGTTTAGGCGAAAGCAATCGGTGAGCTAATGCTCCATCATTGGTAATCACTAATAAGCCTTCTGTATCTTTATCCAAACGCCCAACAGGAAATAGATCCTCTCGATAGGCTTCATCGTCAAATAAATCCAAAACTGTTTCATCATAATCATCAATCGTTGCTGAAATGACGCCAGCAGGTTTGTTCAGTAGGTAATAAAAATCTTTTTGATAGGTAATTAGTTCCCCGTCAAAAAGCACTTCGTCTATCATTTCTTTCACTTGAAATTTATCTGACTTAACTACTTCTCCATTCACTGAAACTAAGCCTTTTTTGATAAAGGTTTTAACTTCTTTTCGTGAACCTAAATCCATGTCAGCTAAATATTTATCTAAACGCATCTTCTTTGCTCCTCATATAAAAAAAGATTGCGACTTAAGTCTATTTAACAACAAAATATCCAAACTTTAGAAAGTTGCTTTTCAGAGCAGTCTCATCTATTTTTATTCAGATATTCTATCTTATTTTGACTTAAGCCACAGTCCTCTTAATTATTTAATTCTTAATCTTGCTCTTAATTGTTGCATTCTAGAACCTAACAATTTATCCGCTAAGCGAATTTTTAATCCCATATAAACATAAACAATGACACCAACTAAGCCAACAATTCCACTTAAAACAAAGGCTTGGAATTTGCTGTCTTGATTTAAAAACAGACCAAAGATTCCTTTTGTGATAGCTGCAGCTAAGACCATAACCACGGACATTAATAGGATTAAGACCGTTCTTCTAACAGTTAAGCCTAAATTAAAATTCGTTTTTTTGCGAATTTTTCTGATATTTAAGTAACAAGTAACCCCAAGTCCAATTGTTGTTGAAAGAATTGGGCCATATGATTCTAGTAAATGAATACTCAACGATTGTGTTAACAACTTAACGACTAATCCAATCGCAAAAAAGATGACTGCGGATTTATTTTCATAAATTCCTTGTAACATCACAGAAGTAACCATAAATAAACCTTGAACTAAACCTGATAGACAAACCGCGATTAATAAGTTTGCTCCTAAACGATTTGGATCATAAAAAACAGTATTTAAAGGGTAAGCTAACAGCATCATACCAAAAGTAGCTGGTAACATAATGAACGTATACAATTGGAGATTATTACTAACTAATTTAGCTAGTTCTCTACGATCGCCTTTTGCGTAAGTTTCAGTAATTAACGGTAAGCCCACAATCGCTACCGATGTTGCCAAACCAATCACGACCATTGACAATTTATCTGGATTTCCGTTAAACAAAGCTATCAATCGTAATAACTGTGTGTTTGAATACTCGGTAAAGCTACTCATCACTCGGACAAAAGTAAATTGATCGACTAATTTATAAATCGTAATCCCTGCACCTAAAATAATGAACGGAATCGCTTCTTTGATAATTGATATAAACAGTCTCATTGTGTCGATTTCAACTGTTTCTGTACTCATTTCTGCAAGAACATCCATTTTTACTTTTTCTTTTCGGAAATAATAAAGTAAAATACCCAGACCTGCAATGGCTCCAACAAACGCACCAAAGGTCGAATGTGTGACTGCAGTTACATAATTTCCACTACCCATTCTCATGATAATAAACGTTGAAAGTAAAATATAAGCCACTCGTACAATCTGTTCTATTAATTGAGAAATAGCATACGGAGCTATGTTATGTATCCCTTGGAAATATCCTCTGATTACACTCATTACAGGGATAACAAGTAAGGCAATACTCAATGATTTCATTGATGGAATCAAATCGTCTCCACCGCCTGCTCCGTGCGCTAGAGCGGGAGCTAATAAATACATAAGTAAAGCGCTAATGACACCTAAGCCAATCATAAACTGAACTGTCCGATTAAAAAGAACCTGACTAGTTCGATATTCTTTTCTAGAGTTATGAAAAGCAACTTGTTTGGCAATCGCTGCTGGAATTCCGGCTGTTGAAATCATGATAAATAGTGCATAAACAGTATATCCCATGTTAAACAGAGTATTACCAACTTCTCTATTTTCTCCTAGCCAATGATACCAAGGTAAAATATATACAATTCCCAACAAACGAGAACCAATATTACCAATCGTCATCCAAGCGGAACCTTGAGCCATCTTATCCTCATTGGTTAATTCGGGTGATGCTTGTGTTGTAGTATTTGTCATTGAATTCTTCTCTACTTTCTTTTATACATATCTACCATTTTAATGCGAAAAGGCGATTGTCGCAATCAATTTTTTGATTAGTTACGTTGATTTAACAAATGTAACAGACAAAAGCCCAGATTTTTCGATCCTATGCTATAATTATTTAGAAATTTAAGACAAGGAGTAGGGAAAGCGAATGTATAATTTAACACTCAATCAACTTTACAAACTTTTGAATAAACATCAGCTTCTAGCCAGTCAACCACAGCGGGAAACCTCAAATCAAGAGTTGGAGGCTACCACATTTACTTATCTTTCTTATGATTCAAGAAATATTAAAGGACAGACTTTATTCTTTTGTAAGGGAGTAAATTTTAAAGAAGAATTGCTCACTTCGGCTGTCAAAGAAGGAGTCACTGTCTATCTGTCTGAAGTAGCTTACTCTGTAAATGCTAAAGCTATTCTAGTCACTGACATTCGAGAGGCTATGGCTGTTGTCGCACAAGCTTTTTATCAAAATCCCCAAGACAAATTGTATAAAATTGGGATTACTGGTACGAAAGGAAAAACAACTGCTGCTTATTTTATCAAAAAAATATTAGATACAGCTTATGAAAATAAGGTGGCTTTATTTTCTTCAGAAGAAACCACTCTTGATGGAACGACCTTTGAAGCATCTAAATTAACCACTCCGGAAGCGTTAGATTTATATCGACAAATGGCATTAGCTGTTTCCAATGGTGTGACTCATTTAGTCATGGAGGTTTCTTCTCAAGCCTATAAAACAAAACGTGTGCACCAACTGACTTTTGAAATTGGCATTTTCTTAAATATCAGCCCTGACCATATCAGTCCTATTGAACATGCAACGTTTGAAGAATATTTAGAATGCAAACGACAACTGCTCCTAAATAGTAAACAAATGATTATTAACCATGAGACGGATCACTTTGATATTTTGAAAGATACATGCGAAACAGAAAACATTTCTTATGTAACTTTTGGGAGAAATGCAGGAGATTATTTGATTCAGGAAACAAATGAACCAAGAGAATTTGAGCTCACTACTGAAGAGGATACCTCTCATTTGAATGGGTCCTATCAAATCAGTCAATTCGGTCGTTTTAATCATGACAATGCAACTGCCGCTATTTTGACGGCAGGCTTTGCTAAAGTATCAAAAGAAATCATTCAAAAAAGTTTACCCCACGCATATATTCCAGGGAGAATGAACTTACTAGAAAAAAATAATGGCGCATTTATCTTTGTTGACTATGCCCACAATTACCTAAGTATTAAAGCCATGGGTGATTTGGCCAGAGAATTACGCCCTGAAGGAAAAGTCATTATCGTGACTGGAAGCGCCGGAGACAAAGCTTTGTCCCGTCGTCCAGATATTGGCAAAGCTTTGTCTGAAACTGCAGACATCGCCATTCTAACCAGTGATGATCCAGGATTCGAAGATGCGGCGGATATTGCTAAAGAAATTGCTGCTCATATTACGAATTCCAAGCTACAGGTACAAACAGAATTAGATCGATCAAAAGCAGTAACAATGGCCTTCCAGATGGCTGACGCAAAAGATACTGTCATTCTTGCTGGAAAAGGAACCGAACAAATGATGAAAGTACGTGGCAAAGAAGCTTCTTATGAAGGAGATTTTCATATTACACAGCGCTTAATCCAAGAATCTTAATTTTTTTATTTCAATAATGTTACAAATTTTACTTTATGAAAACATTCATTTTCTTTCATTTATTTTTCTGTATAATGAGTTGAATAATGAAATAAAGGGGATCTATTTCATGAGTAGAACACAAAAGAAACTGCTGTTTTTTTCAGGAGTCGGCTTAATCGCAATCACTAGTCTTTTCCTATTTTGGAAATTACTGATAGCTCTTGGAGTTGTCGGTATATCCACAACACCTTATACTCGTTCCGCAGCTCCACATGGCTTTATCTGGGTACTTTTCATACCAGCCGTGGCGACGAGCACACTTTTCTTAGGAATCGCACGAACAAAAAAGTAAGGAAGTCTTTAGGCTTTCTTTTTTTGTGCAGTTTATTTTTCATTCTCGGTCTTTTGTACTATAGTTAAATTAGATACAAAAGAAAGGGTGATAGCTTTATGAGTAAAAAAATGGGCGTTGCAACTGTAATTAACGAAGGTGGTCGTGAAGGTGTTAGTAAATCACTAAATGGCGATTTCGAAGTTAAAACAACTGGAACGAAAAAATCTGGATATACAAATCCGGAAGAACTTTTTGCAGCAGGATTTTCCGCTTGCTTCAACGGAGCTTTAATTTTTCCTTTAGAACGTGACGGACACGGTGATTTACCAAGATCGATTCGTGCAGAAGTTACCTTGCTAGGAGATTTACCAGATTTTAATACTTTACATTTGGCTGTACATTTAGTTGGTAAAATCGAAGGACTTTCTAAAGAAGAAACTCTTAAATATATGCAAGAAACAGAGGATATCTGTCCTTATTCTAAAGCAGTTAAAGGAAATGTTGAATTAACTTTTGAGGCAGAAGAATAACCATAACGTCTAAAAAATAAAGAACAGTCAAATACCCGAGCAAAGAGGAGCTTACTCGCAAAATGAGCGAACCTTCTTTGTTCGGGTCTTTTTTATTTTATAAAAATTGCTGCCAAATCACTTGCGATATCAGCTATATTTTTTAAAGTTTGTTGCGTATCCAGCGCTTCTTCTAAAGAAATCGGCCCTTTTTGGATACTAAATGCTCCGATTAACAAATCCTCCATCTCACCTAGGGAATCCCCTCGACTTCCACACAAAGCGATTACTGGAATATTGTATTTTTTTGCCAAAGAAGCCACACCAAAAGGAACTTTACCTTGATTCGTTTGTTCATCCAACATCCCCTCACCAGTAAAAATTAAATCCGCATCTTTTATTGAATGTTCTAAACCAATCATTTCTTGAATTGCTTGAAATCCTGGAATAATTCTTCCACCCATGCTAATAATAGCACCGCCTAAACCACCAGCAGCCCCTGTACCAGAAATATTCCCTAGGGAATGTCCTGTTTGTTCTTGAATAATTTGAGCAACTTTAGCTGCTTGTTGATCCATTTTGAGAATCGTTTCTTTCGAAGCGCCTTTTTGTTTAGCAAACACTTCTGCAAAACCTTTTTCACCAAAGTATGTATTGGTTACATCTGCCAAAGCGACTATCTCTATTTGTTGTAACTCTTCCAATAAAGAATCAAAGTTCAACTTTTCGACAGACAACAATGGATTCGCTTTTGTTTTAGGATTTAATTGTACTCCCAATGCAGATAACATGCCTAATCCTCCATCAGAAGTGGCACTTCCACCTAAACTAACATAAACTTGTTGGACTTTTTTACCTAGGACATCTTTAATCACCATTCCCAGACCATACGAACTTGCTTGCTGAATCGTTGAATCAGAAGGAGTCACTAAATGCAAACCAATAAAACGGGCAGACTCAATGATAGCTACTTTTTTCTCTTCTATTTCAGTAATTAAATACGAATCCTTCAATGGGTTTCCCAGAGGATCACAGCTCTCTACTTGAATCCAGTCACCAGCTAATGCTGATTGAATAGCCGTTAAAGTTCCCTCACCACCATCTGCAATCGGAAGGTTTACTTTCTCGGAAAATTCTTTCGGTAGCTTAGATAAGACCGCTCTATTTAATTCTTTTGACGTAGCACAACCTTTAAAAGAGTCAATCACAGCAACTGCTTTCATTCTTATCTCTCCCTTCTGTCTTCTCTCCTTATTATAACATGGCGAAGAATTTCCTAACCTATTTACCTTTACCTAGGTAATTACAGAGATACTGAATTTCATCTGGAAACTTCCCTCAATAGGACCTAGGACCAATGACAACTGGTCTTTCACAAGATACAATAAGGATAAATAACTTGTTAGGAGGCGTTAAAATGAAAAAATTCGGACTCTTTATTGCCTTATTATTTACCAGTTTTATTTTAGGAACAAAAATTGTGGCTGCAGATTCTTCTGTATTAGACCAAGCGACCGTTTTGTCAGAACAAACCATTCAACAATTAAATCAAATAAATACAGAAAAATTTGGAACTCTTTATGGACAACCTGAATATGCCGTTGTTACTTTGTCCAATCTGAATGGAGATTCTATTGAAGAAGTGACTCAGGCGCTTTTTGATCAGTATGGCTTTGGAAATCCTGAATACAATAATGGATTAGTATTTGTTTTTGCCATTGAAGATCGAGAATTTCGTTTAGGATATGGAGATGGTTTAGCATTTGTCTTTGAAAATCTGACAGAAGATGACTTGGTAGATAATCAAGCCAAGGATATGTTGCGAGACGAAAACTATGACGGTGCTATTTTAAGAGCCTCAGAAACAGTCTATAACTATCTTTTAGAAGCCGATAAACAAACAGGATTGGCAACTATTTATCAAGAGGGCGCTTATTTACTTCAAGTACAACGAGATGCGATCAGACAGCAAAATCGCCAAATCTTCTTTAGTTTTGTAGGTGGTTTTCTAGCTATCGTGACCGGTTTACTAAGCTTGTTTGGAGTCAATCGTTTTAAGATCAAAAGACGTTGGTTAAACAATCACGAGCTCCCTCGATGGATTATAAATGATCCACTCTTTGATCAACAAGAATTTATTACTTGGGGTTATAAAAACCGAAAACAATTTGACGCTTATAAAACACAAGATGATGTCAATGCTGGTGCCCATGCTTATTTATTAGAAAGTTTCTTACCAAAGAAAATCAAGCAGTCACCCCTCTCTTCTGAAAGTCGACAACTCTTATTCAAAGGCTTGAAAAACGAAGAGATAGAACTCTATTTTGCAGACAAAGCTCTGATTGATTCCAACTATATGAAACAAATGGAAACCGAGCTAACTTTTGCACAGGATGAGTTAGGTAATTTCTACCCATCCTTGCAGTCGGCATTAAACCAAAATATCAAACACTATGATTTATCTGCTGATATTTTAAATGAAAATAAACATTTGATTCCTGATTATAAACAAAAAATCAAAGAACTAGCAGCTCAACAGCTAAAAGAAAAAATTAAGCAAGGTGAATATCTAGCAGCTATTCTTTTACATGGAGAAACCTACGGAACATTGCAAGAGAAAAAAACAAAAGAAGTTTCTGACGCAATTGAACAAGTAAAAGATAACGCTTTGTTTGAAGTTGACTTGGAAAAACTTTACCAAGTACATCCTGATTTGAAAGAACGAATGGATCAATTTGAAAACGATGATTACCAAGAAGTGCTTGGAAACGTTCATCGTCAATACCACTCTTCTTCAACAGATACCGCATTACTCTATTTAATGATGACAAATCAAGTCACTCAACAAGAGGAGAGTATCGCTGCTGCAACGACTAATAGCTCTGGAGATTTTGGTGGCTTCAGTGGTGGTGGAAGTAGTGGCGGAGGTGTTTCAGGTAGCTGGTAAGCAAAAAACTATCTAGGGAGTACCTAGGTAGTTTTTGTTTTTGGTGGAAAATGAGCTTGTCCGTGATTTGGACAAGGGATTTCTTTATATTTGCTATCTATTTTTATGCTATTTTGTATACTTTAAATAGGGTTTATTTTATTATGTGAGGGGAAACAATTGTCGACTATCGGAGAACAAATTAAAGAATTACGCAACAAACATCACTTAACTCAAAGTGAGTTAGGCGAAAAGCTACATATTTCTCATTCGACTATCGCAAATTGGGAAAGTAATCAAAATTATCCCGACATTCAAACGAAAAAAATAACTGTACTTTATGTATTAGCTACTATGCTACTTTCAGTCATATTACTTTTCTTATTACCAAGAATTATTAACAAAGACATAACCGATGATAGCATGATTGCATCTGCAAAAATCGAAAATAATATTCTCATAGTAGAGACAGATTTACCCTTCTACCGTTCGTATAGTGGATATATGATGGGAAGTTCCACAACAAATAATGCCGTAGAACTAGTAATCAGTACGACATTAGATTTATCAAAAGATGAAAACAAAATAATCGAAATTCCTTTAGAACATGAATGGCTAAAAGAAATAACTACAATTGAACTTACGAGTTCCACATTTGGCTATAGAAAAATTTATTCTACAGTAGAAAGAGACACAGTTGACTCTAATAATCCCTAACCCGATAAATACAAACTCAAATAAAAACACCTCCCTAAGTATTACCTAGGGAGATGTTTTTTGTCTAATTTGCTACAATATTTACCAATTTACCAGGTACTGCAATCACTTTACGGATTGTTTTACCAGCAATATTTTCTTGAATGACTTCATTGTTTTTAGCAATTTCTTCTAGTTCTTCACGAGTAGCTTTCGCAGGAACATTGACTTTGGCACGAACTTTTCCGTTGATTTGTAGGACAATTTCAACTTCATCTTCTACCAAGGCTGCTTCATCAAATGTTGGCCATGTAACATAACTAATGCCTTCATCATTTCCTAGGATTGCCCATAGTTCTTCACCAATATGAGGTACGATTGGTGCTAACAATTGAACAAAACCTTCAACATATTCGTATGGCAATGCATCTGCTTTATACGCTTCATTAACAAAAACCATCATTTGAGAAATCGCCGTGTTAAAGTGTAGTTGCTCATAATCTTCTGTTACTTTTTTAACTGTTTGGTTATAAGCTTTTGTCAGTTTACCGTCATTCACAGTCGTAATACGATCACGCATTTTGCCGTTTTCATCAACAATCAAACGCCACACACGATCCAAGAATTTACGGCTTCCTTCCAAACCATTTTCACTCCAAGCAATGGATGCATCCAATGGTCCCATAAACATTTCATACAAACGTAGAGTATCTGCTCCATATTGTTCAACAACATCATCTGGATTGACAACATTCCCACGAGATTTAGACATCTTTTCATTATTTGAACCCAGGATCATCCCTTGGTTGTATAGTTTTTGGAAAGGTTCTTTTGTTGGAACCACACCGATATCATACAAGAATTTATGCCAGAAACGGGCGTACAATAGATGCAAGACCGCATGTTCAGCTCCACCAATATAGATATCCACTGGCAACCAACGTTCTAGTTTTTCATAGCTTGCCAATTCTGTTTTATTATGAGGATCGATAAAACGTAGGAAATACCATGAACTTCCTGCCCATTGTGGCATTGTATTCGTTTCACGACGGCCTTTTTTGCCTGTTTCAGGATCAACAACATTTACCCAATCATCAATATTTGCCAGTGGAGATTCTCCTGTACCACTTGGACGAATATCCTCTGTTTTTGGTAAACGCAATGGCAATTCTGATTCTGGAACAGTCGTTGTTGTGCCATCTTCCCAATGAATAACTGGAATTGGTTCACCCCAGTAACGTTGACGAGAAAACAACCAATCACGTAGGCGATAACTAATTTCTTTTTTCCCAACCGCTTTTTCTTCCAACCACGCAACAATTTTTTCGATTGCGTCTTCTTTATTCAATCCATCCAGGAAATCAGAATTGATGTGTAGTCCGTCTTCGGTAAAGGCCGCTTCTTCGACATTGCTACCTTCAAGAACTGGAATAATTTCCAAATCAAAGGTTTTTGCAAATTCATAATCACGTTCATCATGGGCTGGAACTGCCATAATTGCTCCTGTACCGTAAGTTGCTAGTACATAGTCGGCAATCCAAATTGGAATTTCTTTACCATTGACTGGATTAATAGCATAAGCTCCTGTAAAGACGCCTGTTTTTTCTTTCGACAAATCCGTACGATTTAGGTCTGATTTTTTCGAAGCTTCATCGACATAAGCCTCAACTGCTGCACGTTGTTCATCAGTTGTAATTGCTTGAACCAAATCTAATTCTGGAGCCAAGACAGCATAAGTTGCACCAAACAAGGTATCTGGACGTGTCGTAAAGACTGTAAAATCTTTATCTGATTCTGCCACTTTAAAGGTCACGTTAGCCCCAACTGAGCGACCAATCCAATTACGTTGCATATCTTTAATGCTTTCTGGCCAATCTAGCTCTTCCAAGTCGTCAATCAAACGATCCGCATAAGCGGTGATTTTTAGCATCCATTGACGCATTGGACGGCGAATAACATCATAGCCCCCACGTTCACTCTTGCCATCAATCACTTCTTCATTCGCAATAACTGTGCCTAATTCTGGTACCCAGTTTACTGGAACTTCTGCTTCATAAGCCAAGCCATGCTCATATAGCTTAGTAAAAATCCATTGCGTCCATTTGTAATATTCTGGATCAGTTGTATTAATTTCACGATTCCAATCATAACTGAAGCCCAATGAATTGATTTGACGGCGGAAGGTTTCAATATTTTTTTTCGTAAATTCAGCAGGATCATTTCCTGTGTCTAGGGCATATTGCTCCGCTGGTAATCCAAAGGCATCCCAACCCATTGGATGCAATACATTATAGCCCTGGCTACGTTTGAAACGAGCTAAAATATCCGTTGCCGTATAACCTTCAGGATGACCTACATGTAGCCCTTGCCCTGATGGATATGGAAACATATCTAATGCGTAAAATTTTGGTTTTCCTTCTTTATCAAGTGTATTGAAGGCATTTGTTTTGGCCCAATTTTTTTGCCATTTCTTTTCAACTTCTTTGTGATTATAATTCACCACTGACTCCCCCTAATTGCAATAGTATAAAATTAAAAAGCCCTATAAGAAGCACAAAAAAGCCTCTTATAGGACGTAATTACGTGGTACCACCTATCTTCACTGGAATATCCAGCCTCAAACGTTTTAACGGTCGTCACCGTATTTTCTCTACTATTCGTTCAAGAAAACAATCACTCAAAGGCGAGTTCAAAAGGTCTTTTGCACATTTCCACCACCCATGTGCTCTCTGTAAAAAGATCGCTATTTACTATTCCTTCTCAAGCGTGAGATTATCATTGAATACATACTATCAAAAATAAGTAGTGAATTCAATTTATTTATTTAGATTGCGAAAATTCATCTAAATATTGCTTTAAATTCGTTAAAAAAGCCGTCCCGATGGCTGAAATTTTACGTTTTTTCTTTTTAATCATCACCATCTTATTCTCAGGAGAGTCCACCAGTGGAATTAATACAATTCCTTGGTTTTGAGGATTTTCCACTAGTCCTGAACCAGATCCATAGGCATTGGTTCGTTGTAAGATTCCCGTCAGTGTTGCACGATCACTCGTATGAATGACTTGGGAAATCCCTGGGAAATCAATTAAGTCCTCCGCAAAGTAAGTATAATTATTGGTTTCTTGCGTAAAACGAACTTGAGCAAAATCATGTAAGTCATCCAAATGAATTTCTTTTTTTGTTGCCAATGGATGCTGAACCCCCATAAAAATATGCGTGCGAAAAGTTGTTAATTCTTCATACTCTAACTCTCCGTTTTCTAGTAAGCGGCTTAAACCAGCTTGGTTGGATTCATTAAAGAGCAAAATGCCAATTTCACTACGGTATTGCTCAACATCTTTGATAACATTCAATGTTGTACTTTCAAAAATACGAAAGTCCTCATACTCGGGGAAATCATGAATCATTTGACTCATAATAATCGCTAAGAAATCATAGTGTTGACTAGAAATCGAAAAATGTTTTTCATTGGAATCATTGGCTAAATAACGATTCTCTAAGAGCTCTACTTGTGCCAGTATGGGTTGAGTATACTGGAAGAAGTCCATCCCCTCAGAAGTTAAAGAGGCTCCTTGTCTCGTCCGCTCAAAAAGTTGGACATCCAACTCTTTTTCCAATTCCTTAATCGCATGAGACAAGCTCGGTTGAGAAATATATAACTTTTTAGCTGCTTCTCTAAAACTCCCATTATTGGCAATCGCTGCTACATAACGCATTTGTTGGATATTCAATTTCTCTTCCCCCTGCTTCATTGATTTTAACTAATATAGTACGGTGTGAATCAAGGAAGGTCAATGTTTTTATGAATTTAATAAAAAATCCAAACAATATAGCGTCCGAAAACTACTATATCGTTTGGATATGTTTAAACTACCATTCACTATTTTACTCTTAAATTTTGACCAACATAAATCGTATCTGATTTCAAATTATTCCATGATTTCAATTGATTGATTGTTGTTCCATTACTTTCAGCCAGTGACCAAAGACTATCTCCACTTTTTACACTATATCTTCCATTCGAGTTACTATTTGTTGAAGTAGAATTAGAAGCTTGTGGTGTAGAAGGAGTCGATGTTCCTTGTTTCACCACTAATTTTTGCCCTGGGAAAATCAAATCACCACTTATATTATTCCAGTTGCGTAGTTGAGTTAACGTGATTCCATGTCTTGAAGCAATTGTTGATAAGAAATCGCCAGACTTCACTGTATACGTTTGGGAACTTGTATTATTGTTCGTATTTGTATTCGTATTATTGTTAGTATTTGTCGGTGTTGATGGTGTGCTTGGTGTCGTGCTACCACTGGCACTACCTTGTTTCACCACTAATTTTTGGCCTGGGAAAATCAAATCACCACTTATATTATTCCAGTTGCGTAGTTGAGTTAACGTGATTCCATGTCTTGAAGCAATTGTTGATAAGAAATCGCCAGACTTCACTGTATACGTTTGGGAACTTGTATTATTGTTCGTATTTGTATTCGTATTATTGTTAGTATTTGTCGGTGTTGATGGTGTACTTGGTGTCGTACTACCACTGCTACTACCTTGTTTTACCACTAATTTTTGCCCTGGGAAAATCAAATCGCCACTTATATTATTCCAGTTACGCAGTTGAGTTAACGTGATTCCATGTCTTGAAGCAATTGTTGATAAGAAATCGCCAGACTTCACTGTATACGTTTGGGAACTTGTATTATTGTTGGTATTTGTATTTGTATTCGTATTATTGTTAGTATTTGTCGGTGTTGATGGTGTGCTTGGTGTCGTGCTACCACTGGCACTACCTTGTTTCACCACTAATTTTTGGCCTGGATAAATTAAATCACCAGAAATGCTATTCCAACTTCTCAACTGACTTAACGTAATTCCATGTCTTGAGGCAATCGCTGACAAAGTATCCCCAGAACTTACTGTATAAGTAGTACCATTTGTTGGTGTAGACGGTGTATTCGTACCAGAATTTCCTGAACTACCTGATCCACCTGTACCAGTATTGGTCATCCCACCCGGTACACCTGAAGCTGGAGAATCAAAACGAGTTAAATTATACTGAGAAATCACTCGATTCAAAGTAGTATTGTAATTTGGATCTGTAGCATAACGTCCTGTTAACCAAGCAGTTGCATCTTGATAAGAATTTGTATTACTTTTCCATGCACCCGCATAATAATAAACACCAGATTGGAAAGAAACAGTTTTAATCGTTCGTGCATTATCTTGGAAAGATTCTAGGAAAGAAGGATACTTTCTAAATGGTTCTTTCATCGTAACAAATTGACCATTAAGATACTCTTGAGTATTCATATACACACTTTCGCCGTTATAACTTCCTTTAATTCCAAATAAGTTATGGTATGGAGCTCTAGATAATAAGCTTTGTCCCCACGCACTTTCAATAATAGCTTGAGCAATCATTACAGATGCATATAAATCATTGGCATCAGCAATCGGTTTGGCATGAACCGCCATATCTTCAATAAACGCAGCTGGGCTTGGCGCAGAAAAAGCAGTTAGTGTTGCTGTAACTGGTGCAGCAACAACCTCCACGAGCGCATCTTCGGCTGTTTCTTCTTCAACTACTGAAGATTCCACAACTGTTTCAACAGTCTCCTCTACCGGTGCTTCCGCTTGATCTTCTACACTCTCTTCAATAATTTCTTTTGCAGTATCTATGTTTTCGGATGATTCAACTGGGACTTCACTAGTAACGATTTCTAATTCAACGGTGGATTCCTCTGTATCAGCAGGAGTAACAATTTCTGTATCAATTTCATCTGCATGAATTTGTACTAATGGTAATAAGGGCGTAACAACAGAAGAAGCAGTAACAGTTAAACTTAAAACTGTGGCACTTTTTTTCATATTCTTCTGAAATTCTGTTTGTTCAGCAAGCTTTCTTCGCTCTTTTCTTGATAAATTCTCTCCCATTATTAAACCTCCGATATTTATATAATAATGATGAACTTAGTATACATGGTTCTGTGATTGAATTAAAGATTTACAACAACAATTTCATAATTGTAAAGTGTCTGTAATATGCTTTTCTTTTTACTCTTTCTTGAACATAAAAAAAAGGCACGCAATTTACTTATAATTTTTCCAGAACCCGCACACTTAGTCGTCTGTGGTATAATAATCGGATGAAAAATAAATGTTTAAAGGAGCTGCTATGAAAAATAAAACTCACTTTTACTTATCTGGAATCATCGCTTTAACTGTCTTTGCTTTTTTTAGCTATCTCGTTAGGTTCTCTACAGATCGGCTATCTTCCATCGATCAATCATTAACTGATGCCATTCGATATTTCTATCCCATTGGAACTTCTTTTTTCCTAGGAGTAACTAAATTTGGCAATCCTGCAGTCGTCATTATTATCTTTCTGATTATTCTGCCTCTACTCATTTACAAAAAATATTCGATTGAAGCCATCTGGTTTGGTGCTGGCGTAGTTGGTATTGCTGGAATTTTAAATTTTTTGATTAAATTGATATTTATGCGTGAACGACCAACTTTAGAACATTTGGTTACTGAACATAGTTATAGTTTCCCTAGTGGACACTCGACTGGTAGTATGGTCCTTTACGGAACCCTGATTTTTTTACTTCCAATTTTTATCCAAAATAAAACCTTATTACGCAGTTTACAGTTCTTTTTGGGTCTTTTTATTTTGTCAATTGGTGTTAGTCGAATCTTCATTGGTGTCCATTTTCCAAGTGATGTTCTAGGAGGTTTTTCTTTAGGTCTTGCTTGGTTACTACTGACCTATCCTATCTATAAAAATGCTAAAGACAAACATATAATAAAGGAGTAAGCCCTGTGAATTCTTTTCTTTATTCAGATGATAAAAATAAACGTTACCATTCTTGGAATTACGCCTTACGAAACGAATTTGGTGGAAAAATATTCAAAGTCGTAATTGATGGTGGTTTTGATTGCCCAAATCGTGATGGAACAGTGGCTCATGGCGGTTGTACCTTCTGCAGTGTTTCTGGTTCAGGAGATATGATTATTGCTCCTGAAGATCCACTTCCGGTGCAATTTCACAAAGAAATTAATCGTATGCATAAAAAATGGCCTCAAGTGGACCAATATATTGTTTATTTCCAAAATTTTACTAATACCCACGCACCGTTAAAAGATATCAAAGAACGTTTTGAACAAGTGATTAATTTACCTGGAGTCGTTGGCCTATCAATCGGTACTCGTCCTGATTGCTTACCTGATGACGTAATAGACTATTTAGCCGAACTAAATGAACGCCTTTACCTTTGGGTAGAATTAGGTCTACAATCTACTTTTGAAGAAACCAGTCATTTAATCAATCGTGCCCACGACTATCAAACATATCTTGATGGTGTGGAAAAATTACGCAAGCATAATATCCGTGTCTGCACTCATTTAATCAATGGTTTACCTGGGGAAACGGATGAAATGATGTTAGAAAATGTCCGACGAACGATTTTAGATAGTGATATCCAAGGAATAAAATTACATTTACTTCACTTGATGCGCAATACACGTATGCTCCGTGATTATCACGAAGGACGTTTGCAATTATTGTCTCGTGAGCGTTATGTCAATTTAATTTGCGACCAGCTAGAAATGATCCCTCAAGAAATCGTGATTCACCGTTTAACAGGGGATGCTCCAAGAGATACCTTAGTTGGTCCAATGTGGAGTTTGAAAAAATGGGAAACATTAAATGCCATTGATGCTGAAATGTTACACCGAGGTTCTTACCAAGGTAAAAATGACATACGAAAGGCAGGTAACATTCATGTTACAAACAGCCTTACATTTTAGCCACACACTTTTAAAAGAATGTATCCAACCGGGTAATCATGTAGTAGATGCAACGATGGGCAATGGGAATGACACCTTATTATTAGCTGAATTAGTTGGAAAAACAGGTAAAGCATTTGCTTTTGACGTTCAAGAACAAGCAGTCACTACCACTACAGAACGATTAAAAGAGCAAAAATTGCTAGAAAGAGTTCGCGTCATTCATGATGGGCATCAAAACCTAGGTGATTACCTAGAGACTACCGAGGAAATCCAAGCGGCTGTTTTTAACTTGGGTTATTTACCAAAAAGTAACAAACAAGTGATCACTTTACCTGAAACAACAAAACAAGCCTTGGATATTTTACTAAAACATCTTGCCCGCCGAGGTCGGATTATTATCGTTGCTTATTATGGACATGAGGGTGGATCTGAAGAATTGTCCACTATCCGTGACTATTGTGAAGCTCTACCACAAAAAGAATTCAATGTTTTAAACTATCAATTCATCAATCAACAGAATCAACCACCCATTTTATTTTGTATTGAGCGGAAGTAGTTAGTTTTATAGTAAAAAAGACAAAAGTAACGAGTACTAATGTCTTTTTTGCTATTTTTTTGAATAATCTTTGACTTTAGAAATTGAATAGAGTTAAAAAACATCTACTACGATTTTTACGCTTCCTTTGTCTGAAGCAGGTATCTATTTTGATTTAATCAATAATCATATTTTTCATCGAAGAAAGCAACAATATCTTTATATTTGTGAAGATCATATTTTTTTCTATAAAATTGTATTGGTATTGTGACTATTACAGCAAGAATCAATATAAAAATTGGAATCAAAAACCAAAACCCATCAAAATATGTATACACAGGATACGCCAGTAATGCACCTACAAATACTAATATAAATCTTAAAAAGTTTAGGCGATTTAATACTTCTCTATCTTTATTTTTAGCTCTTTTCTTTGCTTTTTCATCAGCATCCAAACTCTCTCTCATAATTTCAACATCCTCCTTTATCAAAACTTCTATAGAGACATTAAACAAATTGCTTAATATAGTAATTTGTTTAATACTTGGATATGTTTTGCCATTTTCCCAACTTGAAATAGTTTGCCTAGAAGTATCTAACTTTTCAGCTAAGTCTTCTTGGGACAAACCACTTTCCATTCGGCAAGTTTTAATTTTTTCTCCTATAAACATTTTTAATCCCCTCCAATCTCTACGTTCAAGATAGCCAAAATACTTTAAGAAGTCTATCAAATTTTCTTTACATCGTATAAAAATGAGCCATCTCAACATTTGAGTTGGCTCATTTTTTCAATTTATTGTGCTTCATTCAACCGTTTAAGTAAATATTGATACCATTCGGCTTTCATTCCATAGGCTTCATTTGGATGCTCAGCATAATAGTTTTCGGCAAACTCTGTCCATTCAGACGCAGGAGCGAATGACAATACTGTCCGCCAATAAGAAAGACACTTTTGTACTTCGGGATGCTCCAATGGCAAGTCCTTTTCATAACACATTTCTAATCTTTCAAAAAAATTCTGTGCTTGTTGCAAATCAAAATTTGTCGAGACAGTTTCTATTTCAGTCAGGACTTCATCCGAGAAATCACTTTCACCCAAAATAGTGATTAATTCAGGAGTGACTTCTTTTCCTTCCTCCAAATAATCCGCAATTTTCGTTAACTTCATTAAACGATGGTGGATTTCCATTAATTCCGTTTCAGTTCTTTGTTTCTCTTTTAAAATAAAATCTGCTAAAGACGTTCCTTCATTCAAAACATTTTGAATATCTTTTAGAGACATACCAATTCTTTTTAGCGAAGCAATCATAAATACTTTCGAAAAAGAAGCATCATCATATAATCGATGACCTTGTTTGGTAATTTTAGCAGGCTTCAATAAGTCAATTTCATCATAATATTGCAGTGTTCTAACACTAAGTCCAACTAAATTGCCAAAATTTTTTATTTTTACGTAATTAGTCATTTACTTCGATCCTTTTTTGCCAAATTTGTTCACCAAACTTCGTGGAATTTTCTTGCCACCATTTAAATGTGTGTTTATCTAGATCTTTCATACGATTCAATAACTGATCCACAGCTTCTTGCTCTGTAAAGGGTAATTCTTGTAAAAGGGTCCCTTTCGATTTAGAAGAAATCACATAATGACTATTCAATTGCTCACTTTGTTTAGAAAAAAATGTCAACATTTCCGCAGGTTTATTACTAGTAATTGGCACTGTTCCAGTATGCAAACCTATCGACCAATCACCTACAGTCACGGATAATAAGCCTTGATTCAAGTTCCATTCTTCCATAGATTGTCCGTTTTTTGGATAACTCAAGGAAACTTCTTGATTTTTCAGTTCACAAAAAATAGTTTTTCCTTTACCAAAATGGAACAACATGCTGACTTTTGTATAAAAATCATTGACTGCTGCAAACAATACTACTACAGTTACTAATTCTTCTAAGAAATTACGCATTGTTGGTGTTCCGGCAAAGTCTGCCAGTAATTTTTCATTGATTTTAGAAGTATCGGCTACAACCATTCGAAAATCTTTTTCTTGGGATAATAATTTTAAACAATTCATTTTCTTCACCTCATATTTACCATACTCTATCACGTAACGTGAGGTGCAAGAAAATTTATTCTATTACTTCAAATTCCACTGTCGCTAAGTGAAAGATCTCAGTCAGAACTTGATTGACTTTTTCAAATAATTTTTCATTATTTCCAAATTTTTCTGATGTTTGAATCATCTTGTCTATTGTTTGATAATGAAGAACACCGTAATCTTCTTTAACTTCTACTTGCTTATGCTCTTTTTCGAAAATTACATACTCATCCATAAAATCCATCACTAACTTCTGACGGTAACCCTTTTTTAAAGCAATCGCCATTACTAATGAAGAAACATTTAAATCCTCCAGTGGCGTGTTCATTCCATCTATTTCCAATGTATAAGAGGTTGTTGCCACTGTAGGACAAGCATTACAACCACCATTTATTAAATCCGTGGAACTACTAATTACTGCTTTCATTCCAATCCCCCTATCTTGATTAACATTTCACATGCATCTTCATTTTAACTTTTTTCTTCCCTTCCATGCAACCTTAAACAATCACCTAGGTAATTACCTACTTGATAAAGTTTATCGAGCAAGCTATCATTGAGATTAGCTATAGGAAAGGAATTTTTCCAAATGAAACTATTAATAACAGGTTTTGATCCCTTTGGAGGAGAAACAATCAACCCTGCATGGGAAGCCATCAAGAATTTACCTAATCAAATAGATAAAGCCACCATAATCAAACTTGAAATCCCTACTGTTTTTCATCAATCTGCCGAGGTAGTCAAAAAGGCTATTCTCAAGCACCAACCCGATATTGTTTTAAATATCGGACAAGCAGGTGGACGTCATTGTGTGACACCTGAACGATTGGCTATCAATATCGATGATGCACGCATTCCAGATAACATTGGCAATCAACCAATTGATCAGAAAATCCAGCCAACAGGTGATGCTGCCTACTTTAGTCAACTGCCAGTCAAAGCCATGGTACAGAAAATCAAAGAAGCTGGCTTACCTAGTAGTTTGTCCAACTCAGCTGGAACTTTTGTCTGCAATCACATTATGTATCAAGTTCAATATTTAATTGCAACGGAATTTCCAGCACTAAAGGGTGGTTTTATCCACGTTCCTTTCATCCCCGCACAAATAGTTGATAAACCTCAATACCCTTCGATGAGTCTTGAAGATATCACACAATCTTTACTTGCTGCGATTAAAGCGATTATTGCATTCGATCAACAAGCAGATTTAAAAACAGTTGAGGGGACAACGCATTAAGAATTGTACTACCTAAAAACATCCAAACGAGAGAGACTAGAGTATCATTTCAGCTCGTTTGGATGTTTTTATGATTCTTCTTACTGGAAATATCCCCTTTTCACTTCATCTTTTCAAAATCCTCTTTTTCAACGAAAAATTTTACTTCGCCAGTTTCCATATTCACATTCGCTTTTACTTCTACTCCTTTAGAAGTCCACAAGCTTTTACCTGTGTCTAATCTCAATGGGGTAATTTTATTATTATACGTCATCATTTTAAATGTTTTTGTTGTCATCACTTTATCCTCCTTCAATAATTCGTCTATGCTACAACCAAAAAGCACACTTAATTTCAACATATTTGATACATCTGGAATGGTTCGATTACTCTCCCAATTGGAAATCGTTGGTCGGCTAACACCTAATTTTTCTGCCAGATATTCCTGACTCCATTCCAAATGTTTTCGCTGATTTTGAATCTGCTTACCTAACTCCATTGACTTCCTACTCTGCTTTTATCATAAAAATACTTTTTGAATGATTTCAGCTCAAATCCTTTTCATTTAATGTCTGTCAAAGGAATTTTACAAAGCACTCAAGTATCTTCGGTGTCTCTTGTAAATCCCCTGATAAGATACCTTCTATTTAAACAATGTTCCTTCTGATATTTACCTAGGGAATAACCAAGGTAAACTTTAAATTTCAATTATCACTGTTGGAAGAACTTTTCTTTATTTCTTACATCCTCAACAAATTATTTTTAAAATGTAAAATATATTGGCGCAAATGATAATGACATTTGATAGAATCTAATTAATAGTTTACCGTATTATATGGCTAGGAGGCGATCAAAATGAAAAATTTTGGCGAAGGTATCTATCATTTAAGAAAAGCATATGGTTTTTCTCAAGAAGAAATCGCTGAAAAACTACAAGTATCAAGACAAACAATCTCTAATTGGGAAAATAATCTAGCAACACCTACCATTGACAAGGCTGTTGATTTGGCTAATCTATTTGAAATATCTCTAGATGAACTGGTGGGGAAACAAAAAGTTGTACAAAAAGAATCTAGTCAACTGCTACTAAGCTTGTTACACCAACCACTCATCATTTATCTAAAGCCTGGTTCCACTACATGGATTTCGATTACAAAAACTACCCTAAAACATTGTGAAATCACCGAGGTAAGTCCCTATAGTATTCGGGTAATCACTTTAGAGAAAAAACAGCGAATCGAACGACTCATCTTTTTGAAGGATGTCATTGGATTTCAAAGAGAGGAGAATTAATATGTGGTGGTTAGTCGGTATTTATGTAGCAATCATACTCTTTTCAAGATTAGATGATTTGATTGAACTTTTTAAAAGCAAGGATCCAAACTATCAAAAAATAAAGCAACAAGAGCAAACCGATTCTGACTTGGAACGACAGGAAATTTTGCAACAATTAAAAGATTTTCAAGGTTGTGACTGTCAGATTAGAGGAACTTATTTACACTTGATGAATGAGTCTAACCAATTGAACGGAACAATTGTTAATATAGAGCAGGATTGGGTGGAAATCACTTCGAATAAAGGAAAGAAAACCAAGCACTACATCATCAATATCAATGATATTGACAGTATTTCCAGAGTACTTTCGCAATAGATCACAGAGTATCTGTTCCTACTTAACAAACTGTAATCTAACTTGATTACACAATTAAAATCCGAACTATAGAAAAAAGAATATATTTCATCCAATATAGTTCGGACACCCTGTTTTTATTACCTAAATCGTTACCTGTCTTTCAACTGAATATGACACTTACTATCCACATCCTGCCATTTCACATCGTATCCTTTGCCTTTGGTAAAAAAGATTGAATTTGGTGTATGATACAAGTCACTTTCTGGATCATAATTAAAAACAGCAACGACTTCATCTTGATTATGACAAGGATAATAACCTTTGACAATTGCAGTTAAGCGTCCTTTATTTTTAGTAAATGAAGCAAATTCAATTGGATAATCCATAAATGTTGCTACAGGGACCAAAGCTTCAATTGTGGTCATTTCTTCGTCAACTTCTTCAATCGGTAATAACTCTCCTTGATTCTTTTGAATATCCGTCACGACTTTACCGACCATTTCGGTAGGTACAGCAATTTTCACTTGATACCATGGTTCCAACACTTGGTTTTTGGCTTTCATCAAACCTTGGCGAACGGCACGATAAGTAGCTTCTCGAAAATCCCCGCCTTTGGTTTCTGGATTGTGTGCAGCTCCTGCCAATAAAGTAATCGTTACGTCCGTTAAAGGAGCCCCAATTAACACACCTCGATGAACTCGTTCTTGTAGATGATGGAGAATCCCTTTTTGATAGTTTGCTGATAATTGTTCTAAGGTACAATTATTTTTTAACACAATTCCTTGACCTATTTCTCCCGGTTCCATCCATAATGCTACCTCTGCATAATGTCGTAAGGGTTCATAATGTCCATTTCCACGAGTAGCAGATACAAGCGTTTCTTTATAGAGAACACTTGGTTTAGAAAAAGTGATGGCTTGATTAAAACGTGATTGATAACTCTCCTGCAAGTATTCCATCTGAATAGGCCCAACCACTTGGACAAAAATTTCTTTGGTTTCTTCGACATAACGAACATGCAAAGAGGGATCTTCCATTTCTAACCATTTGAAATTTTGTAGCAGTTCATCTACTTCCACTTCCGACAACACCTGGACTTCTAAAGCTGGTTCTCGTGTTAGTTCAACTTTTGCTGGTACTTTTTCCATTGGAACATCCATTGAAGCAATTTTATCGCCAATTACCAACTCACCTAGCCCTTGAATACCCACAATATCACCAGCTTTTGCTGACTGAGTGGGAGTGACTTTCTCACCATTAAGAATAAATAATTGATTGACTTTTAACTCAACCTCTTTGTGTTGTGGACTGTAAATTTTATCCTTTACAGAAAATTCTCCTGATACTGTTTTAACTAAGTGGTAACGTTGGTCTTTAGTGGTCGCAATTTTATAAACCTGCCCTACATTCCCAAGCTCTGATTGAGGAAGCTCGATGAAAGATAAAGCATCTAATAACATATCTACCCCTATCGTCTGGGCTGCCGAACCTTTAATAACTGGAAATATTTTGCGCGCTAATACGGATTGATTAAACTCTTCTTTTTGCTCTTCTGGCGTACTCTCTGCCATTTTTTCAAACCAATCTTCATCTAACAGCGCCCAATTTTCTTGAAACTCTTGACTAAAAGTTAGATGATCCATTTCTATAAATCGTTCATCTAAAGCCTCTAATTCTTGTAAAACTTTTTCTGGTCGGCTGGTGTCTAAATCACATTTATTCATAAAAACAAGGAGCGGAATTTGATAGATTTGGCACAATTCAAAAATAGTTTCAGTATAACCTGTAACTCCCTCTGCTGCACTGACTAATAATATGGCTAAATCCGTTACTTGCAGACTTCGCTCCATCTCAAAAGTTAAATCAATGTGTCCAGGTGTATCAATTAATGTAACTTCCGCCTCTTCTAAAAAAATCGGTTTACTTAAAAAAGTAATTCCTCTTTTTCGCTCAATTGGATTGTGGTCAAAAAAAGTTGTTCCTTTATTAACATTTCCTAATTCATTAATTTGTCCACTTTTATATAATAAAGCTTCTGTTAGTGTTGTTTTTCCTGCATCTACGTGAGAAAAAATACCGACTACCTTTTTTCTATTCATCGCTTTCCCTCATTCAGTTAGTTTATTCCTCTATTGTATAGTAAAATAGCAAAAACTTCTCGCCGAACTAAAGAATACTTACTTTCGTAAATAATAAAAAAGAGCTTCAGGTATATTTAAAATTTGTTATACTGGTAACAATCGTAGCAAAGAAAGGTCGAATGAAAATGCCAGTAGGAATCATTATTAACACATTGTCTATCTTTTTAGGAGGAATTTTGGGTGGTCTATTAGGCCAACGCTTGGATGAGGATTTAAATAATAATCTAACGATGATTTTTGGTGTGTGTTCGATGGGAATGGGGATTTACGCCATTACTCCGATGCAAAATATGCCTGCAGTTATTTTTGCTGTCGTCATCGGAACAGGATTGGGACTATTAATAAATTTAGGAAAGCTGATTAATCAAGGAGCTGCACTTATGCAAAAACCAATCGCTAAGCTTTTTCCGGTTGAACAATCAGCTATCTCAGAAAAGGAATTTTTGCAAAGTTTAGTCACTATCATTGTCTTATTCTGTGCCAGTGGAACAGGAATTTATGGAAGTTTGGATTCAGGCATGACTGGAGACCATTCTATTTTAATTTCAAAATCAGTATTAGACTTTTTTACAGCTGCTATTTTTGCCTGTAATTTAGGCTTTGTCGTTTCTATAATCGCCATTCCGCAATTTATTATTTTTTATATTCTATTTTTAATGGCAAAAATTATTTTCCCAATGACCACGCCAGACATGATTCTTGATTTTAAAGCTTGTGGAGGCTTTTTGATGTTAGCAACAGGCTTTCGAATGATTCAAGTCAAAATGTTTCCGACTGCAGACATGATTCCAGCCATGATACTGGTTATGCCTTTTACCTGGATCTGGGTGAATTGGTTTTTACCTCTTATGTAAGTCAATAACTCAACTCAAAAATTCTTTTTTTCGAAAATTATGGTAAAATAAGGAATACATTTCACCGATAAAGGAGAACACTTTTGAAATCACATACTCTTAAATTATTCGTTGGTCTAGTCGCTTTTTTCTGCTTCTTTAGCAGTTCTGTGGTTCTTGCGGATGACTTGTTGGAGAAAACACAACAAGCCGGTTATGAAGTTCCTGAAAATGATCTTCCAGAAGCAGCCATCGTTTTCGAAGCTACACACGGTCAAATACTTTATGAAAACAATGCCGAACAAATCATTGATGCAACGGATCTTTCTAACTTAATGACCATTTATCTTGTTTTAGAAGCTATCCAGAATGGTACGTTAAGCATGGATACTCCGATAGTCGCGACTGCCAATCATGAAGCAATTTCAAATTTAAATATGAAAAACAAACCCATCTATGCTGGAGTTGAATATACGATCAAAGATTTGATTCAACTCGCATTGATTTCTTCAGCCAATGCTGCCAGTGTAATGCTATCTAACGCTTTAGAGGAGCAAGATGGTGCTTTTGTCGTTAAAATGAACGAAAAAGCCGAAGAACTGGGCATGACAAACACTACTTTTAATACAGCAACTGGCTTATCTGCCGTTCAATTTGAGGGCTATTATCAACCTGAAGGATTTGATATATACACTGGTAATCAGACGACTGTCACAGATTTAGCTATTTTGACATACCATTTGTTGGATACTTTCCCAGATATTTTAGACCTTTCCAAACAAACAGCCTTTACAATTTTGCCAGATTCTTTGTATCAAGTCGAAATATTTACCGATAACGAATCTTTATTTGGACAAGACTTCGCTCAAAAAGGAGTAGATGGTCTTAAAACTGGAACTAGTCCTGACTCGGGTTTTAGTTATATTTCAACAGCTCGTCAAAACGGTTTAAGAATTGTCACGATTTTAACTGGCGTGGGCGATGCTTGGAATATTGAAAGTAAGTCTTCACTCTTTAAAATTAGTAACACGTTAACTCAAGAAATCTATAATACCTATGAATATAAAGACCTGTTAGAAGCTGGAGAACAAGTGCTTAATGATGAAGAGATTATTGTAGAAAAAGATTTGTATGGTGTTCTAAAAATTAATGAAGAGCCTTCCTTCGTTGCAAGTGATGGTTTAGTGGAATGGATGAATCACCTTCCATTAATTTCCGAAGATTTAGCGGAAACGACCGTTGCTTACCAAGCAGCAGCTGAAGAAGTTCCTGTTGAATTAGAACGGTATACCTTCCTTGCTTTCTTAATCGAAACGGTAGAAATTACAAAACTCACAATTGTCGCGTTAGGAATGTTATTGTTATCACCAATTTTACTATTGATGTCCTTATTCATTCCCCGTAAAAAAACTGATACCACAGATGATTTTGAACATCTAGAAATGGAAGAAGAAGCATTCTCTCGTTCAGATAAACATCAGAAAAAAACAACTAGTCTTGTGCCATATAAATCAATTGTGGCTTGGACCGGTGTATGCTTACTATTAGCTGGAGCTGGAATCTTAATTATTCAGTATTTATTATAATAGAACCTTCAAAGGATTGTGACGCAGTTTGTCACAGTCTTTTTTTCGACTAGAATACATCTTCTTTTTTTAGTATATTCATGCTCACTAGTGTTGCATTAAAATTATAAACTTATTCCATGAAACGACCCTTAAAAAATTTGATTTTGGTCGGGTTTAGTTCAGTGCGCTTCAAAACTAAGTAATCATGGAAAATCTTTTGATATTTTATCTTGACTTATTACCACTAGACTTTATTGTTTGTGTGGTAACTTCAATAATAAATGAATTTTTACGATGACGTTTTTAATGCTCAGACCTGGCTAAGTTCATTATAAAATACGAGTTGAATGACCTAGACTCATTTATCCGTGTCAATTTCGAAACCATCAAAGACTTCACCATCATAATATTTCAATAATTGATCAATTGATAATAAAGAAGAGGTCATTTCTTCCGTGGATTCTTCTACTATTTGGCTTTCAGCATACTCTTGATAGTTTTCTAACAACTGTCGGTACATTTCTTTTTTCGAGTGACCACTACCTGTAATAAAAGGAAGCTCTCGTAAATAACCACTATATAACGGTACATCTTCTGTAAATTCAATCGGTAGTTCCATAACGGTTAAATGTAATTCGTTAAATTGTTCGTTCATTTGCTTACCCCTCGATTTCAATCACACGTTCAACAAAGGTTTCATAAAATTCTTGTTCATGAGAAACCACAATAACAGTTCCTGGATAAGCTGCTAAACTCTCTTGCAGGCTTTCCTTCGCTTCTTGATCAATATGGTTGGTCGGTTCATCTAAAATCAATAAATTACCTTCCGTCATTGTCATTTGCGCTAACTTGACCTTCGTTTGCTCCCCACCACTTAACATTTTTAATGGTTCTTGTGCCAACTGATTGACTAATCCCGCTCGTGATAATTGGCGACGCAAATCTTTAATGGTTGCTTTTTCGTAAAGGTTTCCTAAATACTGCAAAGGTGTTTCTAATGGTGATTCCCAAACCAATTCTTGAGAAAAATAATTGACTTTCGTGTTTGCAGGAAAATGAAATTCTCCAGAAATAGCTGGAATTTCTCCGATTAAGGTTTTTAATAAAGTTGATTTCCCAATTCCATTAAATCCTCGAATCGCAATCTTTTCTCCATAACGAATCGTCAAATTGATTGGATTTAACAATGGTCGATCATAACCAACCACTAATTGATCCGTTGTCAAAGCCAAAGTGCTGACAATTGGTTTGTATGGAAATTGAAAATTCGGTTTTGGCGCTTCTCCTGGAGGCGTTAAACGCTCAATTTTATCCAATTGTTTTTCACGACTTTTTGCCATTGTTGAGCGAGAACCTGCTTTGTATTTACGGATATAAGCTTCGGTTTTTTCAATATGACGTTTCTGTGATTCGTACTGACGCAAATAGCTTTCACGATTGGCTTCTTTTTGTTTCAAGGCCTTGGTTAGATTCCCCGTATATTTAGTCATTTTTCCAAACTCAATATCGGCAATATGGGTTGTGATTTCGTTCAAGAAGACACGGTCATGGGAAATAACCAAAAAGGTACCATTAAACTCTTTCAAAAAGTCCGTCAACCATTGAACATGAGTATCATCCAAGTGATTCGTTGGTTCATCTAAAACCAGAACATCTGGTTTTTCTAGTAATAGTTTAGCCAAAATTACTTTTGAACGTTGCCCACCACTTAAGTTTTTCAGCAAACTATCTAAACCTAAGACATCAATTCCTAAACCTGTCGCCATTTCTTGAATCAACGTACCCATTTGGTAAAATTCTCCTTGATCCAATTCCGTTTGCAGACGACCCGCTCTTTCTAATAACTTATCTTCAAAAGTTTCACTGTAATTTGTATATAATTCAGTAATTTCTTGTTCAATATCTAATTCTTTTTGGAAAGCCGTCTTTAAAAATTCTTCAATTGTCAGGGTTTCATTGACTCGAACATATTGATCCAAATAACCTAAGTGACAATTTTTCGCAATTTCTACCCGACCTTCATCAGGTAATTGTTCTCCGGTAATAATTTTAATTAGGGTAGATTTTCCCGCACCGTTTTGTCCAATCAGTCCGACATGTTCCCCGCGATTTACTTGTAAATTCAAATCCTCATATAAAATTTTATCTCCAAATTGTTGCGTAATTCCATTTAAACTTAGCATTTCTCTCTCCATTTCTTAGCAAATAAACAGCCGCAGACGCATTGTCTACGGCTTCGCTACACATTATCTAATTCATCAAAAAAGGCCAACTTAAAGAAGCTTAGTCTTTTTTGATGAAGGCAATAGCTCGCTTTTAACAATGCTTCATCTCTAATTGTTAAAAGTAGCTTCTCTTACAAATTTCAAATAGGATTTAAAAAACATCTTCAACATCCTTTCTGTCATTGGTAAGTCTAACATGCAGGTTTGAAAAAGTCCACTTGGTAAGACTAAGATATTGTCAGGAAATCCCTAACCAATAAAAACATCCCTCTGACTAAATCAAAAGAGATGCTTTACTCTTATTTATTAAATTTTGACTACATGTCTTTCAAACGCATCATCACTAATTCCTGCTTCAAGCACTAATTTAGCATATTCTTTTGCACCAAACAAAGAATGATCGCGGAAATTTCCACATTCTTTTTCTGATACGCCTTGAATATCTTCAAATTTTGTTTCGTTCGCAATAATTGTTAATACTTCTGTTAGCACTTTGGCTACCTCGGTAGAGCTAGGTACTCCCCAGGTAATTAAATGGAAGCCTGTACGACATCCAAAAGGAGAAATATCAATAATTCCTTCTAAACGATCTCGCATTAAATCAGCTAATAAATGCTCTAGTGTATGGATTGCACCAGTTGGCATTTCTTTTAGATTCGGTTGTAAAAAACGTAAATCGTAATTCGCAATTACATCTCCTTTACTTCCTGTCTCCTCGGCAATTAGTCGGACATACGGTGCTTTTACCTCGGTGTGATCTAGTGTGAAACTTTCTACTTCTGCCATTCTTTGTAACCTCCTATTTTTAGTGATAAGCTTATGCTTCTCCCCAAACTTCTTTTGCTACTTCAATAATCAAAGCAAATTTTTTCCATTGATCTTCTTCACTTACTTTATTTCCTTCATGTGTTGAAGAAAAACCACATTGTGGACTTAAACATAATTGATTTAATGGAACATATTTTGTCGCTTCTTTAATGCGTACCTTTAGTTCTTCTTTATCCTCTAATTCTGGTGTTTTAGTCGTAACTAACCCTAAAACAATTCGTTGATCTTTGATATTTTTTAGTGGTTCAAAACTACCTGAACGTTCATCATCAAATTCCAAAAAGAAACCATCGAATTGTGTAATTGACAATTAACACTCTGCAATTTTATCATAGGAACCATTGTAAAGCCAATGAGACTGGAAGTTTCCTTTGCAGAAATGGAAGGTTACAGTTAAATCAGCTGGCTTGTCTGCCAAAACAGCTTCCATAATGTCGCCAAACTCTTGAATTAATTCATCAGGATTGTAACCATTACTGGCAATCAAACCACGGAAACGATCATCAAACAAACCACCCCAACTTGTATCATCTAACTGTAGATAACGGCAACCTGCATCATAAAAAGCTTGAATAGCTGCACGATAATTCGTAATCAAATCAACTACAAAGGCTTCTTTCGTTTCGTACACAGGATTTTCATGGTAGTGTTTAGATAAGATAAATGAATCCAGATAAATCATATTTGGCCCAGGAATGGTTTGTTTCGCATCCACCTCTCCTGCATGTTCTTTAGTAAATCGAAAATGATCTAAAAAGGGATGCTCTTCATTAAATGACAAGTCTCCACTCACATAGGTTCCTTGTGCTTCAGTCGTAATACCAAAAGCAGTCGTTTCAAAATCGTAAACTGTAATTCCATTTAAACCAGCAATAAAATCTAAATGCCACCAACGACGACGAAATTCACCATCAGTTACAGCTTTTAAGCCGATTTCCTTTTGCTTAGCAATTAATTCAATAATTGCCGCGTTTTCCATTTCTGTTAGTTCGTCTTTTGTAATTGTTCCTTGTTTATAGGCTTCTCTAGCTTCCTTCAATTCTTGTGGACGTAAAAAACTACCCACTTGATCCAACGATATGGTCTAGTTATAAATACCAGTCTCCTTCTTTTATTAAATAAAAAAGCCCTTAGACATCTTAAAAGACATCTAAGGGCTACACGTTACCACCTTAATCTATAGTATTTTCACAAATACTACCTCATTCAGTACCCAAATCATTTGGAGACTGTGGTTTATTAACGGAACCGACCGTATTCTCTTAATTATTCAGAGAATCCACTCAAAAGCCATTTTCAAACAATTCTTTTTTATCTCTTTTCAGCAAACCGAGACTCTCTAAGAAAAAATAATTGATTTACTTTCTTTCTCACTGTGTTTAGTTATAAATTTGTAATGACTATATCAGAAATAGAGAGACAAAGTCAAGTCGAAAAAAAAGACTTTCAAAAAAACACAGCTGAAATTATAGCGCTCTTCTTAAATAAATTCGTACGATTTGCTGCAACGATGATTATCTTGGGAGGGAAATAGCAGAATTTTTTTCTATATTATGGTAAACACTATTATCTATTTGATTAAATTTTCTGAAAGTTCAGCCGATTATCTTAATAGGTATTTATCTTTGTATTAAGAGAAGGGGAACTACACTATGAAGCAAAAAAGAAAAAGTATTGGGGGACTCATTACGACGGTGTTATTATTAACTGCTTTGATTCCTTTGATCATTATGTTTTTAATCAGCTCCGCTAGTACAAAAAGTTTATTACAAGAACGGAATCATTCTGCACAAATCAGTGCAGCTAATACCGTGATGGCTATTCAAGAAGATTTAATGGAATCAACTACTTATCGTATCGAAACACTAGCTGCTACACCTGAATTACAAAATGCATTTGATTTAGAAGCTATCGACCAATTACTGAAAACTTCTGGTGCTGCCGATAAAAATGTAAAATACATGATTTTTGCTACTACGGATAATCTTTATGTGGAAAGTATTGATTATCCCTTTGATCCTACTTACATTCCTGATGAAAGACCTTGGTTTATCGAAGCCATGAAGCATAAGGGCGAAGTCATTCAAACGCAACCTTACTTAAGTGAAGGAACAGATAAAAGTGAATATGTCACCACTTTGGCAAAAGTCATTACAAATAATGCCGGAGAAGAAGGAGTACTAGCAATTGATGTTTCTTATCACACTGTTAGTGCGGCAATCAATAACCAATCCGTTGGCCGAACTGGCGAAATATACTTTACCTCATCGGAAGGAATTGTTTTAGATGCTACAGATCAATCCTTAATCGATGCAGATATTTCTGATTATGAAAATTTTATTGCTATCCGTGAATCTTCAGAAATCTCTGGGAATCTGGCAGCAAATAATGGTTCAGACGCGGTTTATTTTGAAAAAGGCAACGAAAATAATCCAACATGGGTCTTTATTACTTGGAAAAGTAATGAATACCAGGCAGAAAGTCTTTCTCTTTTATGGAACTCTGGAATTGTTGGACTAGGTATGACGATTGTTCTAATCATTATGGTTATTTTCGTGGTTGCTTTTGTCCGAAATATTCTTAATTCAATTTCTATTGAATTTGAAAAAATTAGTCAAGGTCGTTTAGAAACGATGAAAAAATTAGATAAAAAAGAAAAAGGTCGTGGAATTGCTGGCTTAGCTAGAAAAGTAACCTATCCGGATAAACAAGGTAATGAAATTCAACAATTAGTGGCGCAATTTAACGGAATGGTTGAAATAGTTGGTTCACTGATTGGACGAGTACAAGGTGAAAGTTTACATGTCGCAAGCATGTCGGATTCTTTATTAGAGCTATCTAAACAAACGAGCAGTGCCACAGAAGAAGTGACTGAGACAATCACTGGTATTGCCGAGGTAACAGGTAGTCAAGCACAAGAAACAGAATTAAGTGTTACGCAAGTCCATCAACTTTCGGACATCGTTCAAGAGCTGCTAACCAATGTGACTCACATGAATCAACAATCAAGAGAGTCGGCTGGAATCAACCAGCAAAGCTTGGAAGTCATGGATGAAGTGAATCATAACTGGCAAACAGAGCTTTCACAAATGGGTCAACTGATGGGTAATATGAACGAGATGAATGGTAATATTCAAAATATCAATCAAATCATTAGTGTTATTAACGATATTTCTTATCAAACAAATCTTTTAGCTTTGAATGCCTCGATTGAAGCTTCTCGTGCGGGTGAGTCTGGCAAAGGATTTGCTGTCGTCGCTAGTGAAATTCGAAAATTAGCGGAGCAAAGCAAAGCTTCAACTCTAGAAATCGAAACGATTATTGCTAAAATCCAAAATCAATCCAAAGAGATGGTCACTCAAACGTCCCGTTCATTGGATGGCGGAGAGAAACAATCTCAATTGATTCAACAAGCAATCACTTCTTCGAACGAAGTCTTTACCCACAATAGCAACTTGATTACTAGTATTGGAACCATTCAACTAGCGACTGATCAAATTGTCGGAATTCAAAATATTGTATTAGAAAATTTAGAGAATATTTCTGCTTCTACAGAAGAAAATGCCGCTGGTACCCAAGAGGTCTCTGCCAATGCAGAAGAAGTTTTAGCAACTATGGAAGAATTTATTGGACATGTGTCAGAATTACAAGCTATTTCTGACGGGTTAAAAACTTTGACCAATCAATTTATTATCGAAAAATAGGTTTCCCTAATCATTTCATTACAAAAACTCCTTTATCAAGTGGCTTCAGCTGCCTTAAACATGATAAAGGAGTTTTTTTAATTTATAGTCAGAAAATTTACTGATTATATAATAACATTCAAAAAAAGCCTCTCGCAAAAACGAGAGGCTTTTCATTAAGTTTATTTTAATTCATTCAAGGCATCTTCAGCAGCCATTTGGGCTTCGATGTCTGAAATGCTATAAACATTTTCGCTTGCAACTGTTACTTCTTTTGGCTCCATGTTACGGTAGCGAGGCATACCAGTACCAGCTGGAATGATTTTACCGATAATAACATTTTCTTTCAAGCCTAGAAGTGGGTCTTTCTTACCACGGATTGCCGCATCAGTTAACACACGAGTTGTTTCTTGGAAGGAAGCAGCAGATAAGAAGCTGTTTGTTTCCAATGATGCTTTAGTAATACCTAGTAATACTGGACGAGAAGTCGCAGGTACACGACCTGAAACAATCGCTTCATAGTTACGATCTTTAAAGTCAGCAATATCTAATAAAGTTCCTGGTAAGATATCTGTTTCACCTGGATCCATGATACGAACTTTACGCAACATTTGACGAACCATTACTTCGATATGTTTATCGCCGATTTCTACCCCTTGCATACGGTACACGCGTTGTACTTCACGCAATAGATAGTTTTCTACTGTCAACACATCACTTACTTGTAGCAAGTGTTTTGGCTCAATTGAACCTTCTGTCAATGCTTCACCACGTTCGATCATATCACCTTCAGCGACTTTCATACGCGCTGTAAATGGTACGACATACGTACGAGTATCAGTTTCACCTTTGATAGTTACTTCTTTCGTACGAGTTGCTGCATCTTCAGAAATATCAATAACGTCACCTGTTACTTCAGTAATAACAGCTTGACCTTTTGGATTACGTGCTTCGAAAATTTCTTGGACACGAGGTAGACCTTGAGTGATATCATCTCCGGCAACCCCACCTGTATGGAAAGTACGCATTGTTAACTGAGTACCAGGTTCACCGATAGATTGGGCAGCGATAGTACCAACTGCTTCTCCCACTTCAACTTGGTTACCAGTTGCTAGGTTACGACCATAACAATGTTTACATACACCATGTTTTGTATTACATGTAAATACAGAACGGATTGAAACTCTTTCAATTCCTGCATCCACGATTTGTCTTGCAATATCTTCGGTAATTAATTCATTAGCGCCAATCATTACTTCACCAGATTCTGGATGAGCGACTAATTTACGAGTGTAACGTCCAATTAGACGTTCTTCTAATGATTCAATAATTTCGTTACCTTCACGAATTGCTTTAATATCTAGTCCACGGTCAGTACCACAATCGTCTTCACGAATGATAACATCTTGGGCTACGTCTACCAGACGACGAGTCAAGTAACCTGAATCGGCTGTCTTCAAGGCTGTATCGGTCATTCCTTTACGAGCTCCATGGGTAGAGATAAACATTTCCAAGACGGTTAATCCTTCGCGGAAGTTTGAGATGATTGGTAATTCCATGATTTTACCACTCGGAGCGGCCATCAATCCACGCATACCAGCAAGCTGAGTAAAGTTGGAGATGTTACCACGGGCACCAGAATCAGACATCATGAAGATTGGGTTTTTCGCATCTAAAGATTCCATCAGTTTTAATTGAATTTCATCTTTGGCTGTGTTCCAAACACCAATAACACGTTCATAACGTTCGTCATCTGTAATCAAACCACGACGGAATTGTTTAGTAATATTTTCTACTTGTTTATGGGCAGCATCGATAATATCATGTTTTTCAGTTAAAACCATGATGTCAGCAATACCTACAGTAATACCTGCATGAGTAGAATGTTTGTATCCTAAGTCTTTCATACGGTCCAACATACGAGATGTTTCAGTTACACGGAAACGTTTGAAGACTTCGGCAATAATATTTCCTAAGTTTTTCTTTTTGAATGGTCCAACTAGTTCTTGTTCTTTGATAAATGCTGGAATATCAGTTCCAGGTTTAACAAAATACTTATCAGGAGTTTGAACTGTTAAGTTAAAGTCTGTTGGTTCGTTCAAGTAAGGGAATTCTGGTGGCATAATTGAGTTAAAGATAATTTTACCAACTGTTGTCACCATCAAGTTTTGTTTTTGTTCTTCAGTGAATGGTTTTTCACCTAAGTTTGCTGGATTTACAGCAACACGAGAGTGTAAATGGACATAACCATTACGCCATGCAGTAACTGCTTCATCCATATCACGGAAGATCATACCTTCGCCTTCACGATCGTCTTCTTCCATTGTTAAGTAATAGTTACCCAAGACCATATCCTGAGATGGTGTAACAACTGGTTTACCATCTTTTGGATTTAAGATGTTTTGAGCAGCTAGCATTAACATACGAGCTTCAGCTTGTGCTTCTTCGTTTAATGGTACGTGAACCGCCATTTGGTCTCCATCGAAATCGGCATTGTAAGCTTCACACACAAGTGGATGCAAACGAATCGCACGACCTTCAACTAAAACTGGTTCAAAGGCTTGGATACCTAATCTATGCAAAGTAGGTGCCCGGTTCAATAGAACTGGATGTTCTTTGATTACGTCTTCTAATACATCCCAGACGTCATCTTCTCCACGTTCAATTTTACGTTTCGCATTTTTGATGTTTGATGCTAATTCACGTTGAACAAGTTCGCGCATCACAAATGGTTTGAACAATTCAATTGCCATTTCTTTTGGCAATCCACATTGGTACATGTTCAAGTTTGGTCCAACTACGATAACTGAACGACCAGAGTAGTCAACACGTTTACCTAGTAAGTTTTGACGGAAACGACCTTGTTTCCCTTTCAACATATGAGAAAGAGATTTTAATGGACGGTTACCTGGTCCAGTAACTGGACGGCCACGACGACCATTATCAATCAAAGCATCTACTGCTTCTTGAAGCATACGTTTTTCATTTTGAACAATGATATTTGGTGCATTCAAATCTAACAAACGTTTTAGACGATTGTTACGGTTGATTACACGACGATATAAATCGTTCAAATCAGATGTTGCAAAACGTCCACCTTCCAATTGAACCATCGGACGCAAATCAGGCGGGATAACTGGAACAACGTCCATAACCATCCAACTTGGTTTGTTTCCAGAAGTACGGAAAGCTTCTAAAATATCTAAACGACGAATCGCACGTGTACGTTTTTGACCAGAAGCTGTTTTTAAGTCTTCTTTTAATTCAACAACTTCACCATCTAAGTCAACAGAATCAAGTAATTGCTTAATTGCTTCTGCACCCATTGCTGCATTAAATTCTTGGCCATATTGATCACGTTTTTCACGGTATTCACGTTCTGTTAATAATTGTTTTTTCTCTAGGCTTGTATTTCCAGCATCAATCACGACGTAAGAGGCAAAATAGATGATTTCCTCTAAAGCACGAGGGCTCATGTCTAAAACTAGACCCATACGTGATGGAATACCTTTGAAATACCAGATGTGAGAAACCGGAGCAGCTAATTCGATATGACCCATACGTTCACGACGAACTTTTGAACGAGTCACTTCTACACCACAGCGATCACAAACAATCCCTTTGTAACGGATACGTTTGTATTTTCCACATGCACATTCCCAGTCTTTTGTAGGACCGAAAATACGCTCGTCAAACAACCCTTCACGTTCAGGTTTTAAAGTACGATAGTTAATAGTCTCTGGTTTTTTTACTTCACCATAAGACCAGCTTCTGATTTTTTCTGAAGAAGCTAAACCTATTTGCATACTTTCGAATTTATTTACATCGATCAAAAGGGGTTCCCTCCATTTCATTTCATGGCTACATACAGACTAACAAATTTCCAATTGAAAGGATGGGTATTAGGGGAAACCTAATACCTCTCCTTAAAAGGGACTTGTTTAATCTAACGGAGCATCTACAGGTGCATTTTCTTCATCTGCAGGTTTCTTTGTTGCGTTTTGTTCTGCTTCACGGGCATTTTGTTGTTCCGCAAACTTAGTCAACGCATCTACAGTAATCAAATCATCATCGTCATCGTCCATGTCACGAAGTTCAATTTCTTGTTCTTCGATGTCTAACACACGCATGTCTAACCCAAGTGATTGTAATTCTTTCACCAATACGCGGAATGATTCCGGTACGCCTGGTTTTGGAATTGGTTCACCTTTGACAATCGCTTCGTATGTTTTCACACGTCCAACCACGTCATCAGATTTGTAAGTTAAGATTTCTTGTAAGGTATAAGCAGCACCATATGCTTCCAATGCCCAAACTTCCATCTCTCCGAAACGTTGTCCCCCAAATTGAGCTTTACCACCAAGAGGTTGTTGAGTAACCAATGAGTAAGGTCCAATTGAACGAGCATGAAGTTTATCATCAACCATGTGAGCAAGTTTAATCATGTACATAACCCCAACGGAGATACGTCCATCAAATGGCTCACCGGTACGTCCATCATAAAGAACAGTTTTTGCATCGCTAGCCATGCCAGCTTCACGAACAGTGTCCCAAACGTCATCATCGTCAGCACCATCAAATACTGGTGTTGCTACGTGAATACCTAATTGACGTGCTGCCATCCCTAAGTGCAATTCTAATACTTGACCAATATTCATACGAGATGGTACCCCTAATGGGTTCAACATGATATCAACTGGTGTTCCGTCTGGTAAGAATGGCATATCTTCTTCAGGCATAATACGGGAAACAACCCCTTTATTACCATGACGACCCGCCATCTTATCTCCTTCGTTAATTTTACGTTTTTGAACAATATACACACGAACTAACATGTTAACGCCTGGTGATAATTCATCGCCAGCTTCACGGGTAAAGATTTTCACATCATGAACGATACCGCCACCGCCGTGAGGTACACGTAGAGAAGTATCACGTACTTCACGTGCTTTTTCACCAAAGATAGCATGCAATAGACGCTCTTCAGCAGATAATTCTGTTACTCCTTTAGGCGTAACTTTCCCTACTAATAAATCACCATCTTGCACTTCCGCACCAATACGGATAATACCCATTTCATCTAAATCTTTTAATGCGTCTTCCCCAACGTTAGGAATTTCGCGCGTAATTTCTTCAGGTCCTAATTTTGTATCACGAGCTTCTGATTCGTATTCTTCAATATGAACAGAAGTGTAGACGTCATCTTTTACTAAACGACGACTCATGATAACGGCATCCTCGTAGTTGTAACCTTCCCATGTCATGAAGGCAACCAATACGTTTTGTCCTAGCGCCATCTCGCCACTTTCCATTGAAGGTCCATCAGCTAAGATATCGCCTTTGTCTACTTTTTCGCCTAATAAAACTAATGGGCGTTGGTTGTAGCTTGTTCCTGAGTTTGAACGACGGAATTTTGTTACGTGGTATACATCTAATGCTCCATTGTCACGACGAACGCGAACTTCAGAAGCATCTACATATTCTACAACTCCATCATGTTTACATAGTAATGCAGCACCTGAGTCATGAGCTGATTTGTATTCCATACCAGTTCCTACCCATGGAGCTTGAGGATTAATCAATGGCACAGCTTGACGCTGCATGTTGGCACCCATCAAGGCACGGTTGGAGTCATCGTTTTCCAAGAAAGGAATACATGCTGTCGCAACGGCAACTACCTGTTTAGGTGATACGTCCATATAATCCACTTTATCAATAGATACTTCGATGTTTTCACTTGTTGCACGAGCCATAACAATATCGTTCACAAATTTTCCATCTTCATCTAATAAACTGTTTGCTTGGGCCACAACATAGTGGTCCTCAGTATCCGCTGTTAAGTAGTCAATTTGATCTGTTACACGACCAGATTCACGATCTACACGACGGAATGGTGTTTCAATAAATCCATAACGATTTACTTTTGCGTAAGAAGCCAAACTATTAATCAAACCGATATTCGGTCCCTCAGGCGTTTCGATTGGACACATACGACCATAGTGGGAATAGTGAACGTCTCGAACTTCATATCCAGCACGGTCACGAGTCAAACCACCAGGTCCTAAGGCAGAAAGACGACGTTTATGAGTCAATTCTCCTAGAGGATTTGTTTGGTCCATGAACTGTGATAACTGAGAAGAACCAAAGAATTCTTTGATACTTGCTACTACTGGACGGATATTGATTAATTGTTGTGGTGTTAACGTTTCTGTATCTTGAATAGACATACGTTCACGTACAACACGTTCCATACGAGCTAAACCGATACGGAATTGGTTTTGTAATAATTCACCAACCGAACGAATACGACGATTTCCTAAATGGTCAATATCATCCACGTTTCCGATATTTTCCATTAAGTTGAAGAAATAGTTCATTGAAGCAACGATATCTGCTGGACGCACGGTGCGTACTTCAGATGTTGGATAAGCATTACCAATCACGTTCACTTCACGTTCTGGATCTCTTGGTGAAAATACTTTAATCACTTGCACGGTCATTGGATCAGTAACTACACCGTCTTCTGATGGATAATAAGTTACAGAATTCAAGCCATTTACCAAGTAATCTCCTAAAGTATCTTCCATTACTTGATGTGTTAGAACTGTTCCTTTTTCAGCAATGATTTCGCCTGTTTCTGGGTCTACCAATGTTTCTGCTAAAGTTAAGTTCAACAGACGTGTTCTAAGGTCTAATTTTTTGTTGACTTTGTAACGTCCAACAGCAGCTAAATCATAGCGGCGTGGATCAAAGAAACGAGCATTTAACAAGTTACGAGAACTGTCTGCTGTTTTTGGTTCTCCTGGACGAAGACGCTCGTAAACATCTTTTAAGCCTTCTTCGGTACGAGAATCACTTGCGTTTTTATGCAAGTCTTTTTCAATCGTGTTGCGTAATGATTCGCTATCGCCAAAAATTTCAAAAATTGTATCATCTGAGCCAAAACCTAAGGCACGAACTAATACAGTCAATGGGATTTTACGAGTACGGTCAATACGTACGTAAGAAATATCTTTGGCATCTGTTTCCATTTCTAACCATGCGCCACGGTTAGGAATCACAGTTGAACCAAAACCTTCTTTTCCGTTTTTGTCTACTTTTCCATGGAAATATACACCAGGTGAACGTACTAATTGAGATACAATTACACGCTCTGCTCCGTTAATGATGAATGTTCCTTGCTCAGTCATTAGTGGGAAATCTCCGAAGAATACTTCTTGTGATTTGATTTCACCAGTTTCACGGTTTGTTAAACGTAAAGTTACGTGTAACGGTGCAGAATAGTTTGCGTCATGTGCGCGTGCTTCTTCTACTGTGTATTTTGGTGTTTTCAACTCATAATCTACAAATTCCAAGGACAGGTTTCCATTAAAGTCATCAATTGGCAAGATGTCTTCAAACATTTCTCTTAGCCCTTCGTCTAAGAACCATTGGTAAGAGTCTGTTTGAATTTCAATCAAATTCGGTAATTCCAACACTTCACTGATACGTGCGAAACTTCTACGTTCGCGATGCTTTCCGTATTTTACTACGTGTCCAGCCAAGTTCTTCACCCCTCTAAAAAGTCTTTCAAAATACATATCCAAATATTACGTTTCAGTTACAAATATTAAACATGTGTAACATCGAACATTTTTTGCGGCATTTGAGCAAAAAAAAACCAAAAATAGACTTGCTTCTTTTTTGAAGTTCTACTTTTGTTTTCCCTATTCCCAAGCCGAAACGGACAATATTTCGTTTCTGCTCATTCGTTATTAGATAGTTTTTGCAACTATTAATTATACATACTTTTTCTTCTTGCGTCAAGGTCTAACCTTCTCGTTGTCAAGTGCTATTTTTTGTCATTTTACTATTCATGGCAAACTTGACGCTTCACTACGAGAGAGTCTTGCTTAGGTCAGCCCGGAACCGCTTCAAGCCTGTAGTCTTGAAGCTTTCAAGCTTCACACGCACAGTAACCAATCAATTGGCAACTGTGCGTTGTTCACATTGAATTCTTGACGTGGCGACAACACAAGCCTCTCTCTTCGTTACGCTGTAGGTTGCTTGACAAGTGGTACTATTGAATTCATTTCTGCAATTACTTTTAACGTACGTGATAACTTTATTATTGCATTTACGAAAATTTTGACATCTATCTAGCGTAACGGAACAACGAAGACTGCGCTGTCACCGTGAAAAGGAGTCAATGTGAAATACTGTCACTTAGCGCAGCAATTAGTGACAGTTTGAAGCTTGACAGACTGGAGACTACAGGCTCCAGTTGGTCCCACGGTCGACAAAAGCAGACTTCGTTGTGCAGTGTAGCGAAGAGATTAGAAAGATAACTGGGAATGGTAACTTTGTCATTTTTCTTGTAACTATTTAAAACTCAACGAAGCTTGAAAACTAAATGAGGCTCAAAAACTGGAAGATCAACTGGGAAAAAAATCCTCATCGCATACTAAAGATGAGGATGAATTACGCAGTGTTGGAAGAAGTGATTACCTACTTCCTACTCTACGTTTGAACGCCGAAAGTTTTGAGACTTCTAAAAGAAGGCTCAAAGCGGTCTCCTGCAATGAGGAAGTTTTGACTGTTAACAAATGAAACATTACTGGTTTAAGTCACGCATTCGATATAACAAGAACGTTTTCAAAAATTAATCAAGTTACGTAAAATTCGATTGGCGAAAGCGAAAAAATCTTATATAGTAGATATAACCTATTTTAGGAGTGGAAGTGACTTATGAAAAGCAACTCTGTTATTCTTCATACGGAAAACAAAAGTCTTGATTTAAAATCACAAATTTCCAAATACCGATTATTAATTGGTTTTTGTTTACTTTTGATTGGGGTAGGTCTTATCAGTGAAACACCTTTGGAAATTTGGCAAGGAACCTTGCGCATCTTAGCTTCACCGAGTAACTTAATCACCGACTATTTCGAAGTAGGCAACTTTGGTAGCGCCTTTGTCAATAGTGGTGTATTGACCTTGACCAGTGTTTTGCTAGCGAAAGCAAGAGGAGCGACGGTCAGCGGTCCATTAATTGCTGCTTTCTTTACCGTATCTGGTTTTTCTTTTTTCGGAAAAAATTTCTATAACTCAATACCGATCTTTGTCGGTGTTTATCTTTATTCTCTCTTCGTTAAAAAGCCCTATTCTCAACATATCTTAGTTGCCTTATTTGGTAGCGCCATTTCTCCGGTCATCAGCTACTTAACTTTTGGTACGAATCTACCTTTATATTTAGGTATTCCCTTAGGCTATAGCATCGGAATACTAATCGGTTTTATTCTTCCACCCTTGGCTGCACAATTCTTACTCTTTCACCAAGGTTTTTCTTTATACAATATTGGTTTTACAGCAGGTATTGTAGGCATGATTTTTACCAGCCTCTATCGTTTGACTGGCAACGAAATCAGTACGGTATCTATTCTATCTACAACGTATCATCAAGAGTCGACGATTTTTTTACTTGTTTTATTCTCAATTATTTTTGTTCTTGGTTTTTATTTTAATAAAAAATCTTTCAAGGGCTTAAAAATCATTTCTGAATCCTCTGGTACGCTAGTGACCGATTTTGTAGCAATTGCCGGATTTGGGGCTTCTTTAATCAATATGGCTTTACTTGGTTTTATGTTACTTGCTTTTGTGTATTTAATGGGTGGAATCCTTTCTGGACCTATTGTTGGTGGAATTTTTACCGTTATTGGTTTTGGAGCTTTTGGGAATCACCTCAAAAACAGTATTCCAGTATTAATTGGAGTAGTATTAGCTGCAACCTTCGCTCCCAGTGAGACCTATAACCCTTTTAGTATCATTCTAACTGCTATTTTTGGGACAACGCTTGCGCCAATTAGTGGTTACTATGGTCCGTTGTTTGGAATTTTAGCTGGGTATATTCATATGACTTTAGTTCCGAATATTGGTTACTTACATGGTGGATTAAATTTGTATAACAATGGATTTTCTGGTGGTTTTGTAGCGGCGTTTATGGTACCTTTGTTAGACACAATTACTAAAGGACGTAGGGGGAAAAAGAATGCTAGAAAGAGAAAAGTCTAGACGAATTGTTGATGAGTTATTGACCTATTTCTTTTCCAATGATATCGATCAAGTTTCTCTTGAATTAAGTTTTTCAGAAGAGGGGTTTTTAGCTTCTATTGAGGGTTACTGTGAAGAGTTACCTGAAGATGTCTATCAATTTGCTGAAAACCTAAATATTCCTAGAAATTTAGATATCGAATCTTATTACGATGAACTTTTAGGAGGACACCAAAGTCTTCACGAGGAAAAAGATTATCAGCTATTAGGAATGATGATTGATAATGCAGATATTATGTACGAAGATGAAAAACTAATGGTAGAAGTTTTTCGCCGTAGTTACTAATAAAGGAGGCTTTTGAATGAATACCAAACAAAAAGTCTTGCAATTACTCAAGCAGACACAAGAAGTCTTATCTGGAGAAAAATTAGCTCAAGAAATCGGTGTTTCTCGTACAGCCATCTGGAAATCAGTACGAGAACTAGAAAAATTAGGATATCAGATTGAACATCATCCAAATGGTTATCAGTATCTAACTTCTGATGTTTTGGAAGCATCCTCGATGGCCCAAAAGCATTTGCCTGATCAACAAATTTTTATCATGGATGATACAGACTCTACTATGAAAGATGCAAAATTAGCCGCGATTAATGGGCAAAAAACACCTGCCTTATATCTTGCAGAGACACAAACTGGTGGACACGGACGTTTTGGACGGCCTTTTTTCTCACCAAGAGGGCAAATTTATATGAGTTTGTTGCTTAATCCTAACCAATCCTTTGAGGAGCTGCCACAATATACTTTGTTAGCTGCTGTCGCGGTTTCACTAGCAATTGATGAAGTAACGGGACAAAAAAGCGACATCAAGTGGGTAAATGATATTTATCTGAATGGCAAAAAAGTCTGCGGTATTTTATCAGAAGCAACTAGCGATTTTGAAACTGGACGCATTTCCCACGTGATTTTAGGTATGGGGATTAATTTTGCGATTGCGCCAGAAGATTTTCCAGAAGAGCTAGCCAATAAAGCTGGTTCACTTTTCCCGAATGGTGCTGAGATAACTAGAAATCAACTGATTCAACTTATCTGGCAAAACTTTTTCGAACTTCTAGACGGCCTACCTGCCAATGATTACTTACGTATTTATCGAGAAAAATCTTTTGTTTTAGGAAAAACTGTTCATTTTGTTCAACAGGGTACTTCTTATACCGGAATTGCTCAAAGCATTTCGGACACTGGAGAATTAATTGTAGCTACATCCGAAGGGAATAAGGTACTCTCTTCTGGTGAAATTAGTCTGCAAGCCATTGAACTTTAAAAAATAAGTCCAACAACTCTTGCGATAAAATGATTGCGAGAATTGTCGGACTTTTTTATTAAAAGAAAATACTTAACAACAATCCTAAAGCATAGCTACTATTAAACAGAATCATGTTTTTAATGGAGTAACCAAAGCTTTTTGGATGAGGCAAACTTGCTTTATGCTCCTGCAAATTTTTATAAATCTTCGGTAAAGTCAAGAAAGTAACTAAAATCGGCCAATGATAAGTACCAAATAATAGTCCCAAGATAATCACTAGATAACAACCATACATCAAGCCTTGAAATAAATAAGTCCCTGTTTTACGACCAATATAATAAACGAGGGTGTAGCGATGGTTTTTGATATCTGTTTCTAAATCTCGTAAATTGTTGGCTAACATAATATTGGCAATCGTAAAAATCAAAGGCAAAGAGGCCCAAACAATGGCTAAAACTGCCCAGAAATTTCCTGAAAGCAAGAAGGTACCTGCTTTAAAATCAAGTGTTAGGAAAAAGACCTTTTGTTTGAGAGTGTTTAAATAAATGGTGATTGCGAAAATACCTAAACCCATTGTTACCCCACTAAAAATTTCACCCAAAGGCATCCGAGACAAAGGAATCGGTCCAAATGTATAAAAGACACCAATAAAACAAACAATAAAGCCCATAATCAAGAGTAACCAGCCCGTTTTCCAACTTAAAAATAGCCCTAAAAGTAGCGTAAATCCTAACATACCTAAAATTAAATTACGAACTAACGTTGGCGATAGATCTTCTCGACCAATCACATTTTGTTGATACTTGTATTCATCTACTTTGGCTTTTTGAAAATCCATGTAATTATTAATGGCCGTTGTGGTCATATCAAAGACTAACATCGCAATAAAAAATAGCAGAGTATAACCCCAGTGTACTTCATTAAAGTAGGTAATTGAGAATAAAATTCCCATGACAAATGGGAAAAAACTCGCTACTTTCGTACGAATCTCAACTAATTCCAAAAAACTTTTTACAGACATCTTATCCTCCTTTGTTAAATAGTATAGTAATTTTTTTACTCTAATTCGCTACGATCACCCATGGTATAACCTGATTCATCGGACAAAACAAACGTATCTTGAATCGCTTCTGTTACATAAACTTTACCCTCTTTTGTAACAAAAACAGCGTCTGTACCTTCAGGTGTATTTTGTTCAATATAGGCTAAACCTTCTTTAACTCCCTTGTCGAAAATCACTGTCGTTAAACCATCCCCATCAATTGAATGGTCTGTAATTACCGTCACACTCGCAATGTCATTGTCGTAAGGATAACCTGTTTTAGAATCAAAAATGTGATGATACTGTACACCATCTACTTCTAAATAACGTTCGTAAATTCCTGAAGTAACGACAGTCTTGTCGGTTTCTTTGATTGAACCTAAGATGGTTCCCCGTGCATTGTTTGGATCTTGAATCCCAATATTCCAAGGTTCATCTGTTCCACGCCAACTATGACCCAGTACTAAAACATTTCCTCCTAGGTCAATAACAGCTGAAGTTACACCATTTTCTTTCAATACTTCGGCCACTTCATCCGCGATATACCCTTTAGCAATCGCTCCTAGATCCAAAATCATTTCAGGTTCTTCTAAATAAACCGTTTGTTCAGCATCATTTAATTGAATTTTTTGATAATCAATATGTTGTAAGGCTTCGTCTATCTCTTCTTGACTTGGTTTACGGGCATCATCGAAACCAATGCGCCACAATTGAGTAATTGCTCCAATCGCTAAGTTATAGCCTCCCTCTGATTCCACGGTATAATCATAAGCTTGTTTGATTAATCCATAAATGTCATCAGAAACTTGTACGGGAGCAACACCGGCTTGCTCATTAATCGCATCAATTTCAGAGCCCGCTTGGTTAATGGTAATGCGATCCCCTAAGTCACGAATGCGATCAAACGCAGGTTCTAAGGCCGCTTCTTTTCCCTCGTCATATACGCGAATACGGGTGTAGGTTCCTAATAAAAATTCTTCCCCTGCATAAGGGTCTTTTTGTAATCCGGGAGCAACACCGGTTTCTGATTGGTTCGTATTGGTTGTGTCTTCATCTTTGTTACAAGCAACTAAACCCGTTGTTAGCAACAAAGTCGTGAGAAGTAATAGTACTTTTTTCATAACAATCCTCTTTCTATTTTGATTACTAGTGTATTTATCATAGCTTTTTTTGTAGGTTTTGAACAGTTTTTCAAAAAAAGAAATAACTAAATGTATCCCCACCCTCTGCTCAAAAGCAAGTTGAAAAGAGGATACATTATTCATTTTTTCACAAGTTTTGTGATACATCTAACATTCTATCTAAATGTTTAAATAAGTCAATAACTTGTCTTTAAAAACAAGTATTACAAGGTCTTTCTTCATTCAAATCCAATCACCAATTACATGAAAATAAAAAATCATTTTTTCCAACATCTCAGGACCCGTCTAAGTAGATAACTAAGAACAAATTTCTCTGGAAAGTATGATTAATTGCTCATTTAATACTCTTTTGTGAACTTTACAAAAGGTTTAATCTAACGGTTTGTGTGGCTCGTTTCCATCCTGTTTTATTCTTGAACAACGAAATTCATTTTTTTCTGATCACTTTTTTTGTGAAAGTTTTAAAAAAGTTTAGACAAATGAGGAATTTCCTTATATAATGTAATAGATTGTGTAATTATTACTTTTTATTTTTTATCTATTAAGGAGAGATTTTCAATGACTAAGAAAAATATTGTCGTTGTCGGTGCTGGGTATGCGGGCGTTTCAGCTACAAAGCATTTAGCGAAAAAGCTAAAGAAAGACAATGACGTAGCGATTACTTTAATCGACCGTCACTCTTATCATACGATGATGACTGAACTTCACGAAGTTGCCGGTGGCCGTGTGGAACCTGAAGCCATCCAATATGATTTGCAACGTCTTTTTTCTCGTAAGAAAAACGTTCAGTTGGTAACAGATACTGTCACTGCAATTGACAAAGAGAACAAAGTAGTTCAAACAAAATTAGGTTCATATCCATTTGATTACCTTGTATTAGGTATGGGTGGCGAGCCAAATGACTTCGGTACTCCAGGTGTGAAAGAACATGGATTCACATTATGGTCATTTGAAGATTCTGTACGTATTCGCGAACACATTTTAACAACTGTTCAAAAAGCAGCGATTGAACCTAATGCCGCTTTACGTAAGGCAATGTTAACTTTTGTTGTCTGTGGATCTGGATTTACAGGAATCGAAATGATCGGTGAATTAATTGACTGGAAAGATCGTTTAGCAAAAGATTACAAACTTGATCCAAGTGAAATCACTCTTAAAGTGGTTGAAGCAATGCCAACTATCTTAAACATGTTAGGTCGTAACGATGCTGCCAAAGCAGAACGTTATCTAAAAGAAAAAGATGTTGAGCTAGTATTAAACGCACCAATCGTTGAAGTAGCTCCTGACCACATCAAATTAAAAGATGGTTCACAAATCCCAACACATACCTTAATTTGGACCGCTGGGGTAAAAGGAACTACCGATGCTGCTGACTTTGGTTTAGAATCAGCACGTGGAAATCGCTTGATTGCAAATGAATTTATGGAAGCAAAAGGATATGAAGACAAAAACCTTTATATCATTGGTGACTTAGTGTACTACGAAGAATTTCCAAATACACCAACACCACAAATCGTTCAAGCAGCAGAGCAAACTGGTCATACTGCAGCAACAAATATCGTTGCTGACATTAAAGGTGGCGAAAAACACAAGTTCAAAGGAAACTACCAAGGTTTCATGGTATCAATCGGTGCCAAATGGGGTGTTGCGAACTTATTCAACAAAATTCACTTAAGTGGTTTCTTAGCAATTATCATGAAACACATTGTGAACTTGAAATACTTCTTTGACATTCGTTCTGGATATTATATGTTCCAATACTTGATGCACGAAATCTTCCATATTAAAGATGATCGTACAGTTGCTCGTGGACATACTTCTCGTTACGGTAATGTGCTTTGGAGTGTGCCATTACGTGTTTTCTATGGATTAACTTGGTTCATCGAAGCCTTCAAGAAAATTGTTGGTGAAGGTGAATGGTTAAAACCTAGTACTTGGTTTGGTGAAGGTTCTTGGTTCACTGGTAACAGCGTATTCCCTTGGACTTGGGATTATGCGGCTGATGCGGCAAGTGGCGCGACTGACGCTGCTAGTGCTGCTAGTGGTGCTGTTGACGAAACCGTTGAAGCAGTTGCTCATTTCGGTTTAAGTTATGCTTATGGTGAGGAACCAATGGCTGTTTTAGATGCTGCTCCAGACTGGTTCTCAAGTGTCATGAAAGTCTTTATGCCAAATATGGAAGTCGCTATGTTCTTCCAAAAAATGATGGTATTTGTTGAAATCGGTATTGCTCTTGCATTAATGGCAGGATTATTTACTTGGTTATTCAGTGCTTCAACTATTGTATTGGTTGTTACTTTCTGTCTATCAGGTATGTTCTTCTGGGTAAATATCTGGTTCATTCCAGTTGCCTTTGCTCTAATGAACGGTTCTGGTCGTGCGGTTGGTTTAGACCGTTGGGTAATTCCATGGTTACAACGCACATTAGGAAAATGGTGGTATGGAACACCTAAATCCATGTACGGACAAAAATAATCACTTAAAAATGAGAATGGAGGGGGTGTGACGATTGGCTGTCACACCCCTTTTTATCCACATTTGCTAACTAACAAATATAGCGATTTTCTTGATTTAGGTGATTGCTACGGTTCCTTTTGAAATGCCGTATTTAGACAAAAAAACTAGGAAATTTACTTTTGGCAACTAGTACCCACGTAACGTTTTTTACTCGTGTTTCTTTTTGAAATCTTTATACAGAAAAGGTCATTTATGCTAGAATGAGGAAGAATATAACGAAATTGGTGATTTTATTTTTCTTAGCCTTTTATGCGAGTATGCCTCTAAATAGGTTTGTGAAAAAAAGTCATTAGTTAAAGGAGGACCACTCATGAATATCAAACAATTTATTAAAGATAGTCATTTAAAACCATGGGATGGTGTCATTATTTTTCTACTAATTCTCAGTTCATTCTTACCTATTATCGTATTTGGCATGCAACAGACGCCAGAAAATGTGGCAAAACAAGCTGTACTAAGGGTGGATGGCGAAGAAATTCGTACATTTGATTTATATGAAGGACAAGAAAGTTATACATTCTTATATGAAGATCCTCATGGTGATTATAATTTAATTGAAGTTGAGGGTGAACGTGTACGTATTAAAGAAGCTGACTGCGGTGATCAAATTTGCGTCAGACGAGGTTGGGCATCCAAACATGGTGAAACCATTGTCTGCCTTCCTCACAGAGTAGTCATTGAAATCCAAGCAATAGATGGGAGTGACAGTGGCGATTATGATGTATAAATCGCTGGTTTTATGAATCGTTTAAGAAAAATTATTTTTATCGCATTATTAGTGGCCCAAGGTGTCATTATCGGACTTATTGAAAATATGATTCCCTATCCTTTTGCTTTTGCTCCAGGAGCAAAATTAGGTTTAGCCAATCTGATCACGATCATTGCTATTTTTACGATGCCTAAAAAAGAAAGTTTTCTTTTAGTTTGGATGCGTCTAATTTTGACAACTTTACTCGGAGGAACCGTCTCAACTTTCCTATATAGTATGAGTGGCGCCTTACTTAGCTACTTTAGTATGTTGTTAGTAAAAAAATTGGGACCTAAAAGAGTCAGTATTATTGGTATCAGTGCCACAGGTGGTTTTATGCATAACGTTGGACAGTTAGTGACTGCTTCATGGATTGCACAATCTTGGTCGGTTATGCTCTACCTACCCATCCTATCTTTCTTGGGCATTCTATCAGGAATTGCCATTGGGATTGCTGCAAATTATCTACTACAAAGAGTCGATACCTTGCGTCGTTTCCAAACAGAATATGAAGAACAAACCCACGTCTCATGGAAAACCGATTGATTAACAAAGGAGCTTTTTATGAAAATTCATCCAATGTGGAAAGACTATCCGCAACTCCAATCAGAATTAGCACAAACCTTAACTTTGATGGAAGACTCTATTCAACTTAAAAATAAACCTGTAGAAAAAGCAATTTTACGTATGATTCAAGCAGGCGGCAAATTGTTGCGTCCTGCTTACCAACTATTGTTCGCTCAACTTGGGACTGAACAAGACCGAGATAAAACCGTGGCTTTAGCGGCTGCGGTTGAAATGTTGCATACAGCAACATTGATCCATGACGATATTGTGGACGAGGCAGACTTACGTCGCAATTTACCTACAATTCGCTCAACCTTTGGCAATAGTACGGCAGTTTATGCTGGCGATTACCTCTTTGTGACTTGTTTTAAATTAATGGCTGATTATGCTAGTTCAATGCATGGCCTGCAAAAAAATTCTCGTAGTATGGAGAAAATTTTGTCTGGCGAACTAGGTCAGATGGATTATCGTTACAATTACAATGTTTCATTAGAAGCATACTTAGATAATATTTCTGGTAAAACCGCAGAATTGTTTGCACTCAGCTGTTCAATGGGTGCTTTAGAAAGTGGCGCTAATTCCTTATTAACCAAAAAAGCGTCCGATATTGGTCATAATATTGGAATGGCTTTTCAAATTATTGATGACGTTCTTGATTATACTCAATCAGAAACTTCGATTGGTAAACCCGTTTTGGAAGATGTAAAACAAGGGGTGTATTCTCTCCCGCTCATCTATGCCTTGGAAAACGGTCGCCAAGAACTCTTACCTTTGTTGGAAAAACGCGAGGCTTTGTCTAACGAGGAAGCCAATGAAGTTTACCGTCTCGTTCATGAGTTTGATGGTGTAAAAAAAGCTCAAGCTTTAGCCGATGATTATACACAGCAAGCACTAAAAAAAATCAACAGCTTACCAAAAAACCAAAATCAAACAAAAGAGACACTATACACCATCACCGAAAGTATTCTTACCAGACAAAACTAAAAGAGAGCTGCTGACAATCGTCACAGCTCTCTTTTCTCATTTAAGTTAAAGTAACAGCGTAAACTTCCAAACTAAGCGTCCAACTGTCCGTATAGAACAACCATTGCGAGAGACCGGTCTGAGCCTCTTTAAAAAGAGTCTCAAACCTTTCGGCATTCAAACACAGTGTAGGAAGTAGAAACCCACTACTTCCAACGCTGTGTAATTCATCCTCATCTTTTTGCTCGCGATGGTGTCTTTTCTACCAGTTGGACGTTTAGTTTTTAATAAGATGTTAGCGTTACTCAATCAAATAGAGAGACATGTCTAGCAGATACTGGAAGAACAAAATGGAGAAAACTCCCTTGTAGTGAGCTAAAGAGCTGAATGAATTACTCTGAGTGAGTGTGACTAGCACTTAGTCAGAGTTTGAACGTCAGCAGTCGAAGAGACTCCTTGGAGGCTCTCGACGGTCTCTCACAACAAGGGAGTTTTTGGAAATTTGTTTTGGAAGTATCATTAACATTGCTCTCTAAGTACTAGGTAAATGGATTGTAGAATCTGCCTCCGTTTAGGTAGATTAAGGCTAAAGTGGTGCCGCATAGTAGGATACCTAGAGCTATTAAGCAGTAGTCTTTGAATTGGAAGGGTTCTTCTACATACCAAGTACGTTTTTTCTTTTGCCCGAAACGACGCAGTTCCATCGCAGTACTTATCGTTTCAATTCGATCTAAGCTTGAAAAAATTAAAGGTAAAACAATTTGCGCCATCCCTTTTAATCGTTGCGTCAACTTACCTTTTTTAGACATCTCTAAACCACGCGCTTGTTGGGCTTGAGAGATATTAAAAAAATCTTCTTGAATATCTGGAATATAACGCAAAGCTAAAGCGACAGCATAACTAATTTTATAACTCACGCCGATCTTACTTAAACTAGAAGCAAAGCTGCTTGGATTGGTGGTCATTAAAAAGGCAATCGCCAAAGGAATCGTACAGAAATACTTCAATGCCAAATTAGCTAAATAAAATAATTCCTCTTGTGTCACAGTATAACGTCCCCATCCTTCTACCAAGACATGACGTGTTCCATATAAACGAACACCAAATTCCGGCTCAAAAATATAGGACGTAATTAAATTTAACACGGAAAAAAAGAAAATAAATTTCATTACAAAAGAAATTTGATGCCACTTTATATTCCCTAATTTAAATAACAACGGGGAACCCAGAGCAACAAGCAATAAGAAGCGAGTATCATAGGTTGTCATTGTTGCCACAGTTGCCAGTAATAAAAAGAGCATTTTAGCTGTGGCATTCAAGCGATGAAGTAAGGTGTTGTCTTCATGATAGCCTAATGTTTGATAATTATTCATTTTTGACGCACCTCACGATCATATTGAATAAATTTGCGAGTAAAGGCAACGGGATCAGGTAAGCCGATTTTATTCGCAAAAGTAAACAAGCTAGTCTCTTTTAATGACGCTTGCTCTACTAAAGAGACGTCCGTTAAAATTTGGATCGGGCTAGCATCTGCAATAACTTGCCCGCCACTAATAACCAAAGCACGGTCTGTATATTCTAACATCAAATGCATATCGTGAGTAATCATGACAATCGTTTTACCTAGTTGATTCAATTCTTCTACAAATGCCATCATTTCTGAGTAATTACGGAAATCTTGCCCCGCAGTCGGCTCATCCAATACTAACATTTCTGGTTCTAAGACTAAAATTGCTGCAATAGTTACTCGTTTTTTCTGCCCATAACTCAAGGCTGCAATCGGCCAATTTCTAAACGGGTACAACCCACAGATGGTCAGTACTTTGTGGACACGCTCTTTTACCTCCGTTTCAGGTACTACTCGTAATTGTAAGCCTAATGCCACTTCGTCGAAAATCATTTTTTGCGAAATCATTTGATTCGGATTTTGCATGACATAGCCAATCTTATCCGCTCGTTCTTTGATTGACTCTTGCCCTACATCTTTCCCTTCCCACAGTAAATTACCTGTTGGACGGATAAAACCACATAATGCCTTAAACAAGGTCGATTTTCCCGCACCATTTTTCCCAACGATACTAATTTTTTCCCCTTTTCGAAAGGTAGCGGTTAGGTCATTTAGTACCAAAGGATCTTGTTTACGATAACGATAATTCAAATTTTTTAATTCAAACAGTGGTGCTTCTTCTGCCGGTTGTTCTAAATCAAATAAGCCACTTTGCCAAGTCAACATTTTTTCAGATAATCCTGTACCTGATAATTTTTCTAAATCAGATATATGCTGAACTGTTTGCAAATCAACACCTGCATACTTTAATGCTGTTACATACAAGGGTTCACGAATCCCATTTTCTGCTAAAATTGGTGAAATCAAAAGCTCATCTGGGGTTTGATTGGCAACAATTTGCCCATCATTAAAAACAATAATTCGATCCACCGGCTTAGCTAACGCATCTTCCAAGCGATGTTCAATGATTAAAACTGTCGCATCTGATTGTTGGTGAATCGTGTCAATCAAGCCAATTGCCGCTTTTCCTGCAGCAGGATCTAGATTGGCTAAAGGTTCATCAAATAATAAAATAGGTGCCTCATTAATCATGACTCCCGCCATGGAGACCCGTTGTTTTTGCCCTCCCGATAAATCTTGAGGACGTTTATTCAAATGATTCGCCACATCAACCATTTCAGACCATCTATGGACTTTTTCACGCATTTCTTGTTGAGACACTTCATCATTTTCTAAAACAAAAGCAATATCTTCTGCCACAGTTAAACCAATAAATTGTCCATCGGTATCTTGCAAAACAGTACTAGTAACAAAAGATAAATCAAATAAAGACGTTTCTGCGATGTTTTTGCCATCAATCAAGGCTTCCCCTGTCACTTGTCCTTGATATTGATTAGGAATCAAGCCGTTAATACAATGAGCAAAGGTCGATTTGCCACTACCAGAAGGTCCTACGATGAGAATTTTTTCCCCTTGATAAATTGTCAAATTCAGATTTTTTAAAGTAGGCTCTGACTGACTATCGTATTGAAATGAAAAATTTTTAAATTCAATCATCGGTCTCATAATTTGCTCCTCGTTTGTGTAAATATAAAAAGTGATACTAGCTAAATGTTGCTAGACTCTTTAAGTGTTCTCATTTGTTTAGTTTGGCTACTTGCATTTCAATATATTGTGGTAAATAATTTGGCGTACAATTTTTAGAGACCATTTCATCTTTGAAAAGCCCCGTCTCTTCTCCAAGTCGAACACAACGCTGACGGTATTCTTCCTGGAAAATGCCAATTTGTGCAGCGGTAAAATTCATCGCCCATTGAACCAAAGGATTTTCTTCCAAAATTCTTTCTTCAATTTTTTCTATTAAAAATTCAGTGTTAGACGGTGGTGTTTGACCCATCCAGCGCAAACGACCTTGATAATACCAGTAAATTCTTCTTTGCAAAGGAGAATGACTATCCATCCAAGATTCCATCAAAAGTTTGGTTGATTTACTCTTCGCTAGTTGATTCGCCATTAACCAGTCAATCAGTTGTTTGCTTTCTTCTTCAGGATGCTCTTGCATATCTCGATCCAATGCATCAATCACTTCTGCGGTTAATAATTTTTTATCCATAATCAAAATCGCCAACTGACGAGCTAAAAATTCTTTCGATTGCCACAATTCCATTGCCAACTGATGATCTGTTTTGATTTCTTTGGCTATTTTTCGTAAATCACCTAGTCTGGTATTTGGCTCACTAATTTGTTGAAGTATCTCAGATGTATTCATTATTTCCCTCCTTATTTCTATTTATGTAATAAAATTTCTAAAGAACAAAATTTTAGTCGGATTGAAATGCCGTATACCATTCCACTATTTTGTAGTTCCTAGTGCTATTTCGTTTTAGAGTAATCAAATTTTCATTACCCATATCATTCTACTAATTTGAAGTTTTGGCTAAGTAGGACTCAAAGTGGAACTGGTATCCTTATACAGTCTATCTTCATTAAGTAATCTTACCAAAATTTCAAGGAAATTGGTATGTCTTCTTCTCTAAAAAAATAGAACTGTGACGTAAGTAGGTTAACAATAAAATATCTGAACAATAGAAAACTAGATTTGAGGTGATTCATTCTCTTTTGTTCAGATATCTTTGTTTCTACTTATGTGACAGTTCTAAGTTCTATGCGTCTTTTGATAAACTTCCTTTTTTCGTTTGGGTAGAAGCATAAACTTTCATCAATAATGTTCCAACCACACCTACTGCTATAGAATTAACAATCGCTGAAACGCCACCTTGGGCAAATACACGACTTGCGGGTTCTGCATAGAATAGGATATCCAATAATGGCGCAAGTAATCCCCAAATAACTCCATTTGCAACAATTTGTACAACATTAAAATAAATCATTTCTCGAAGGGTGAACTCGCCTTTTTTCAAATCAATTTTACGCAAAGCCCAACCATAAATAAAACCAATAATTCCTGAACAAATAATCCATGACCACCATGGAGAACCGTAAAAAATTAAATCCTTTAAAGCATGTCCAATGAAACCAATCAATGCTGCTGCCACTGGTCCGAACAATGCCGCCATCAATGCTAAAAATGGATATGTCATTTCGGCAAAAGTATTTGGTATCGGTACCGGCACTGAAGCAAAACGTCCTAAAATAACAAATACCGCTGAACCAATCCCAATTGCAACAATCGTTTTAACAGAAAATTCTTTTTTCATCTCATTCTTTCCTCCTCTTAATCTTCAAAAATAATTTTTGGTGCTTTTCGTAACTGAATTTGCCATTGGGTACCAGTACCAATATGATATAAATCTGAAAATGAGTCCTGATTAACTGCTACACCAATATTCACTAGTGAATTGACATACACTAAAGGTTCGCCTACTTGCACGTCGGCAAAAGAGCGCGCAAATTGCAAAATATTTTGATAAATTTTCTTTCCTTGATGGAAAATAGTGACTTGTAAAGAATCGCCATGAGCAATTCCCGCTTCTTGTAGAAAAGCCAAAGGAATATTTGTCCATAATGATCCAAAACGAATATCTAAGACATCAATACTTCCTTTTAATACATGATTTTGACTAGTCGCTTCAACAATTTCTAAATATTCAATACTCGCTGTAGAAACAACCTCTCCCAAGTCTTCAAAAGTGATTTCTCCACTCGCCAAACGTGCACCATTATAAGCGTAAATATCTCTACCATGAAAGGTATGACTTTCCTCTGAATGAGGTAGTCGACTTTTCACTTCATTGATGACACGAACTTCTTCAATACCATCATAGTGTTGAATATGAGTCAACGAACCATTGTCAGGAGTGATCACCACATGACCTGACTTGGTTTTACAAGCGATACTTTGACGTTCACTTCCTACGCCAGGATCGACGACCGATACAAAAACCGTTCCCTTAGGCCAATATTTAACAGTCTGATATAAACGATACGATGCCACCCAAATATCATAGGGGGGAATATCGTGAGTTAAATCATGAATCGTAATTTCCGGACTAACCATATGTCCGACCCCATGCATCGCACTCACTGCACCATCACTTAAACCAAAATCTGTTTGTAATACCAAATACTTCTCCATTTTATTCCTCCTTTCTGACTAAGCCTTGGAAATATCCTACAATTTTTAACTCTAAAGGTCAATCTATCAGAGAATCTTCTGTTATAGAAAACCGGAGAATGTTCGTAAACAGCAAAAAAAGGACTGCGACATAAGTAATTTAACAGCAAAATATTTGAACAATAAAAGATTACCTCTGTGGTCCAATTGGTCTACGTCGCAATTTCGCCTCGAATGGAGGAAATTCATTCTATTTTATTCGAATATTTTTTGTTTTTACTTATATCACAGTCCCAGACTATTTTAGCGCATCGTTACAAATTCTTCTGAACCTGTTGGATGGATAGCTACTGTATTGTCAAAATCTGCTTTGGTAGCACCCATTTTAATGGCCACTGCAAAACCTTGTAGCATTTCATCCACACCAATACCAATGCCATGTAAACCAATAATTTTTTCTTCTTTCCCTAAACAAACTAATTTCATTTCACATTTTTGACGGTATTCATTCAAAGCAAAGTACATTGGTGTAAAACGTGAACGATATACTTTGACTTGATCGCCGTACTCTTCCACAGCTTCTTCTTCTGATAAACCAATCGTTGCAATTGGTGGATGAGTGAAAATGACTGTCGGAACAAGATTGTAATCTAAATACAAATCTGTTTGACCATTAAACAAACGTTCAGATAAGCGACGACCAGCGGCAATTGCGACAGGTGTTAAATCAAGTTTGCCAATCACGTCCCCTACTGCGTAAATCCCTTTAGCTGTTGTGTTTTGGAATTTATCCACCTCAATATAACCTGCTTCAGTTAAGGAAATATCCGTATTTTCTAAGCCTAAGTTATCCACATTTGCTTGACGACCACCAGCAAATAAAACACAATCTCCCGTCAAAGTTTCTCCATTTTCAAAAGTAACTGTGTATAAGTCGTCTGTTTTTTCAATTTTTTGAGGAACATAGTGTGCATAAGTTTTTAAGCCGGCTTCTTGATAGATCTCAAGTAAATTATCCGAAAGCATTTTATCGAAACTACGCAATGGACGCTCTTTACGGAAAGCCCAAGAAACTTCACTGCCTAAACCATGAATCACTCCCGCAATTTCTGCAGCAATATAGCCTGCTCCCAATACAATCATCTGCTTAGGTGCTGCCGTTAGCTCAAAGAAACCATCGGAATCAATCGCATATTCCCCACCAGGAATATCTAAATGACTCGCTTTTCCACCTGTCGCAATCAAGATATTCTCAGCTGTAAATTGTTCTCCAGCAACTTCGACAGTTTGGTTATCCACAAACTGTGCATAACCTTTAATAACTTCAACTTTATTACTATCAAGCCCTTTTTGATAGGCACCATGTAGGAAATCAATATATTTTTCTCGTTTATCCACAAGTTCTTTGAAATCAAACTTTTCCACTTGTGGATAGATGCCATAGCTAGATGCATCTCGACGAAGTGTCTCAAAAATTTCACTCGCTTGCCACATCACTTTTTTTGGCACACAACCCACATTGACACAGGTGCCACCTAATTCGTTTCCTTCAATTAGTAATACCTTTGCTCCATGCATTCCTGCACGATTCGCAGAAGCAATCCCGCCACTTCCGCCACCAATGACTATATAATCAAATGTTTTCACCATGATTCCTCCATTCTTTTTCTTATCTTCAAGCTATCACTGGGAATTTCTTTCGTCAAGAAATTCAAATATCTAAGGATAAACGTACCATATCTCGCAAAACCAACCCATTTTCCACAATAGGTTCTGAATAATGTCTGACAAAAAAATCCCGATCAATATGTGTCATACGAAAGCCACATTTTTGGTATAAATAAAGCTGTTCGACACCCGTACTACCAGTACCAACTTCCACGGTTTTTATCCCTTTTTTACGAGCCATCTCTAAGGTATGAGCAATCAATTGTTGGGCAATTCCTTGACCACGATATTCCACAGCTACCGCTAGATTAACAATCTCCAATGTATCCGGACGAGTTGGCAATAATACTAAAACACCCACTAGCTTTTCTTTTTTCGCTTCTAGTAAAGTACCTCTTTGTAAGTAATTATCCACCAATTCCTTGGATGGATCAGCATCCAGCAGCAGTCCATAGTGCTCTGAAGTTATTTCATTCGTCATCCTAATTTCCATTTTTGTTCACCTTATTTCCATTCTCTCTGTGCAGACCATCTTACTATTCTGAATACTCTATTAAGTAGGAGTACAAGCTCTTGATTTCATCATACACGAAAGCTTGATAAAAAACAGTCCTCTCACTATTCGACTCAATTCTATTCAATTTTTTTGGATTTTTGTCAGTAGTAAGGTTTTTGCACTGTTTTTCTTTTTTTTTTTGGTGCATATCTTCTTCTTTTGCACCATTTCGTCTGAGTTTTAGTGCATATTTTCTTCTTTTGCACCATTTCGTCTGAGTTTTGGTGCATATTTTCTTCTTTTGCACCATTTCGTCTGAGTTTTGGTGCATACTTTTCTGTTTTGCACCTTTTTGTCTGGATTTTGGTGCATACTTTCCTTTTTTGCACCATTTCGTCTGAGTTTTGGTGCATATTTTTCTGTTTTGCACCTTTTTGTCTGGATTTTGGTGCATATCTCTATTTTCACCAGCCTGTTTTTAGTCAAATTGGTTCGATTGCTCAAAAAAGCTAAAGTCGATTCTACTCGACTTTAGCTTTCAAATAATTATTTCTTCTTACGCATCATATCGCCGATTTGCACGGGTTCTGCAACGGGCATGGTCACAATCATCATTGGATTTGGCGCTCGGTCAATGCTTTCGCCGGTTTCATCCTGCATTTCGGTTACTGTTTGCTCAAAATGATGGAAATTTGGTCCGTAAAATTCAATTTCATCGCCGACTTCAAATAAGTTTCGTTGACGAATCGTTGCCATTTTAGTGTCTTCGTCATAACTTAATACTTCACCAATAAATTTGTATTCAGGAATTTTTCGACGTGCACCAAATAATTGTTCATTTTCAGAAGGAGTATTGTAGTAGAAACCAGTTGCTAACTCACGTTGAGCGACTTTCCACAATTCATCCACCCATTCTTGCTTACAGACATAATTTTCGGGATCTTCCATGTAGCTATCGACTGCAGCTTTATAAACATTTGCCACCGTTGACACATAATGAATCGACTTCATACGCCCTTCAATTTTAAAACTGTCTACACCATTTTGAATTAAGTCTGGAATATGTTCGATCATAGACATATCCACTGCACTCATGGAATATTCTTCCGCCACGGCACCATTTTCCGTTAAACTGCGACGTTCTCCACCGAAAGGCATATCGAATAAATCATATTTCCAACGACAAGACTGAGAGCAACCACCACGATTGGCATCCCGCATGGACATGTGATTAGATAGCGTACAACGACCTGAGTAAGAAATACACATCGCTCCATGAATAAACGCTTCAATTTCGACATCGGTATTTTGACGGATTTCTGCAACTTCTTCCATCGATACTTCACGAGCTAACACCACTCGTTCCAAGCCTTCTTCTTTCCAAAATTCTAAAGTTTCAAAATTGGTTGCTGAAGCTTGTGTCGATAAATGAATCGGTAGTCCTGGTGCTTCTGTGGCACAAATCTCAATTAAAGCTGGATCAGACACAATCACAGCTGAAATACCTACATCACGTAATTCACGGAAAAATTCTCCCGCGCCTTCTTGGTTTTGCTCGTGGGTCACCATGTTCGCTGCCACATAAACTTTTGCATTATGTGCTCTGGCAAACTCCACACCTTCTGCCATTTGTTCATAAGTAAAATTTCCTGCGCGACTGCGTAAGCCATAGGCATTCCCACCAATGTAAACTGCATCTGCTCCATAATGAATCGCTGTTTTTAATTTTTCCAAAGTCCCAGCTGGAGCTAAGACTTCTGGGCGTTTTAAAGCTGTTTTGACTGTCATTTTATCTGCTCCTCTTATTTAATTTTACTTGGTTCAATATAGTAAAAACCAGTGTCCAATTCACGATTTTCAGGATGTAAGATTTGCACTTTTTCGTACAAATCTTGCGCCAAGGCTTCAGACCACTCACCCGCAATAACACGTTGTCTTGCTTCATTGTACAAACGAGCAATCTCGACAAAATCTTTGCCTGGCGTGAAAATTCCATCTAACTTCCACGTTTGATAGCCCACTTCATTCAAATGGGATAACTCTTGGATTAAGCAAACATCATTGCTGGCAAAAATATGCGTTCCGTGACTGTCTTCAAAAATAGAATAATGCGTATGCTCTTTTTTCGGTTCAGATAAGAACAAACCACGCTCACGATCTTTTTCTTCTTCTTGTTGAGTAAAGTTATAGTAGTTTTGTAACAGTGGACGTTTTGATTGATGAATACAAGTCGCCCCATAAACCAATACTTCTACTGGAACTTTGACTGTTTGAATCAATACTTCCATTTCTTGCATAGGAACTTCTCTGGCTAAGACTGCTCCTGATGCTCCTTTTTTATGCCAAAAATTGATTTGACGAGCACTTGTCACCAAAGTTTCTCCATCATAAACAAAAGGCAAATTCCATTCTGGATGCTTGTTTAACACGTAAACCACACCTGCATCTCCCACGGAAATTTTATCTGCCTTGATATCATTTAAAAATGCTAAATATTCTGGTACAAGTTTCATTTTTTCCGGATGCATTAAGCCATTGACCGCAACCATCGCCCTTTTTCCAGATTGATGCGCCAACTCTACTAATGCTTTTTGTTCCTCTCTTGAAAAAGAATGGGGCAAGCGTAGGCCAAACGTTTCTTCTCCAAAGAAAATCGTATCGACAATTGGTAATAATTCTTGCGCTTGTGCTAGTGATTCCACTGTAGCAATCAACTCAATCATTTGATTACCTCCTTGATTAAATAATTGTTCATTTTCGTTGTATATCTTTTCACTTGATGTACTAAAAGTGTCTTTAAATCCTTGCAACTCTATCATATTATCATAGGAAATAATCTTTTCCAATAGGTTTAGTGTTTTTTTTCACTAAATTTTCACGTAGAGAAATAGTAGTATGTAGATTAAATCATTAGGAATCACTCATATAACTAGGGATAATTCGGTTTAATAAGGGAATTTTGAAGAATAAATCACGTTTTAAATTATTCTAATATGTGAAAAAAGAGGTAAAAATAGACAAACGATGTAGAAATGGATTAAGAGAGTCCTTTCAACATCGTTTGGGCCTACTAATATAACTATCTTTTAGTGGATCCATTATGAAAGTAATGGTAGTTCCAATAACTGGATTAGGTTTTCTATTACTATATCTGCCTCCTGCTGATTTAGTGGATATCTCTGAGCCAATGCGACCGTGTATGCCCCTGAAGCCTTAGCAGCCTTAATTCCTATAGGAGAATCTTCAACTGCAATATAGGTTTCACAACCTAATTCGGCCATTGCTTTCAAATATATTTCTGGATTAGGTTTGCTTTCCTTAAAAGATTCCCCACTTATCACATAATCGAAGTAATTCGACAAATTAGTAGCTCGCATCATTTTTTCAATTTCGAATATTGCTGCAGATGAAGCTAGACCAATTGGAATGTTCTTTTCTTTTAAAATAGTTAGTATTTTTTTAACATCATCATTTAAAGCTTCTATATAATCAATCGGATGCTCTTCTCGATAAGGTAAATATTCCTTATGCAATTTACTTCGCAAAGCTTCATCGTCGGGAACCAACACTTCCCAAATTCCCTGATCTGTTTTTCCTACATAATCCAAGAGATTAGACGATCCAGGTTTCAGTCCTTTTTTTTGTAAAAAATTTAATCTACGTTGGAGATAAAAAGATTCGCTGTCTACCAATACACCATCCATATCAAATATCACACCGATTTTGAGATCTTTCATCATTTTCTATTCCCCCAAAATTATTTCATGTATTAACCGTAATTCATAGATAGGTATCTCAATTTTATATTCATTTTCTAAATTTGAGAAAGCACGATGAATGAGTTCTAGTTCATGACCGAAATTTTGTATATATTCCTCAATATCCACCTGTTCATCAATCCCTTCCTTACGTAAAATTCTTTCAACCATACAGCTACAATGTAGGTATAACAAGAAGAGTTGACTGTTATTTAGTTCCATATCCATCAAAGATTGAACTGAATCTATGGCTTTTTGAACAAATCTTAATAACTTAGTTCCGTCAAGTATTGTCAGATTTTGGACAATTTTACTTATTGAGAAATTAAACAGTACTTCATTATGAATATCTTTTTCATTTATCGTGAAATATTGTTGAAGAATCGTAATAAATTCTTCAATCTTTTCTCCATTAATCAATTGATCTAAGCCAATATACGGAATATTAGGGATCTGAGGATTTTCAGTCCCAACAATCATTAGCACATCATACATTTGAAAAGGTGTTTCATACGTCTTATTTTGTACTAATTTTTTATAGTCATATGGAATAATCATACACTCACTTGCACTTTGTCTGAGACATTCCTGTAAAATCTCCTGAATTTGAATAGCACTACCAATTCCAGTATAACAACAGGTCAATATAGCTTTTGTTTTTTCCAGTTGAGGCAAAATTAATTGTTTCTGTATATGCAAATTCTCTTCAATTGCCATATCAATTTTTTGAAGGCTTTGCTCTTGAAGGATTAATTGTCCTACTTCTAACACTAACGGTGTTGAGACATGGTCAATAATCAGTAATGGACATGTTAATCGCTTTTCTAAGCGCTTACCAAGCTGATTTAGAGATCCCATATCTACCAACAGAACTAAGCCAGTTTCCAATAGATTATCATTTAAATAGCTAATCAACAATTTTTCAATTTGATCTAGAGTAATATCAATCGGCATATCGTATGCTTGAAAAACATTCTTTTTAAGCATTCGATTTGCTACATTCGCTAAACTGCTAGCTGTGGAATATCCATGAGCTAATACCAAACCTTTTATCTCTGTTTTTATATTCGAAAACTTTAAACTTTGAAAATAGAGAGCAATAAAAATTACATTATTTAATTCTACCTCTTGATCTAACTGTTGAGATAATTTTGTTAATAATTGTTTCGAATACCAATATGAAGTACCTAAAATATCCGAAAAGTACTCATTTAGCTCTTCTTGAAGCGTATATTCAGGTAACTCTTCTTTGGGTAGTGTTTTATTACTATTCACATATAAATAATTAGCCAAAGCTACAATCAAATTGCCATCATGATTAAATCCATGCGTATCAGACATATACTCAAATGTCTGACGAACCTGATGAGTTAACATTGAGTATAAATTGTCTTGCTTCTCGTAAGAACCGTTAAACATAAACTCATCCATTAAGATAACTGCATTTTTTTGACTTCTTTCAATAAAATCTTTAGAATCTAGCTCTCGTTTCCTTACTTTTTGAAAATCAACATAAAGTAATTTATAAAAATTAGTCATTAACTGTTCTTCTCTAGTTGTTAGATATACTTGGGTTTCTTCATGAGGTAGGTATCTACGTTTTTCGGAATCTTCGCGAAGATTTTTAAATCGAACCATTTGAATCTTCTCAATATATTCTTTAGGAATATCCAGCAATCTTACGCTTATAATTTCTTGATCTTTTTGATGAACATAGGCGTTTCCACAGGCATATTTAATAATATTTTTTATTTTACCGACATTTCCTTCTAAATCCGCATTAATTAAAAATTCCAGTAGTTTATCAGAAACTTGTACTTCTCTATTCAAGATATTACTTTCTCGAATAAAGAAGCTATCAATCAATTGTAACCTTTCTACTTGTGGACGATTTTGAAACTTTGGCAAACTAACTATTACCGGAATACGACGCAAAAATGTTGGCAAAAACGAAGAATAAATATTTTCTGTCGTTGCAAAGACGAGTCGAACATTCGATCTGTATTTAATTGAATTATCGCCTACTGGTGAAAACTCTCCCGTATCCATAAATGTAAAAAGTTTTTCTTGGCCTTCCTCTGATAAGCGATGAACTTCATCTAAAAAAAGAACGCCTCCATCTGCTTTTTCAAATAATCCCGCCTTTGTTTCATCCGCACCAGTAAAAGCTCCCTTTGTATGACCAAATAATACAGAAGATAATAATTCAGGATTGCTATAATATTGTGCACAATTGTAAGAGATGAAAGGTGCGTCTCCTGGAATAACTTTCTCTTCTTTGGCAAACTCATATACTTTACTTGCCAAAAAAGTTTTCCCCGAACCACTAGACCCAATTAAAAGTACTGGTAACCCTTTATCAGGGTATAAAACAGCAGTCTTAATCTGGTCAATTGCTTCTCTTAAACTTCGATTTGCACCAATAATATTGTCTAAAACACTAGTATTTTTCTGTGGACTAACAAATAGTTCATCTAACGTGTCATATTCTTCCTGACTCGCTAGAATTCCTAAATCACTAAGAACTTTTTTGCTGAAAAAAAGTACAGGATATTGTTTGATTTTGACTAGTTTTCCCTCACGACATCCTTGATTCAAGTAACTACTTACCGTGCTCCTATTCAATCTCATATGAGCACTGATAGACTGAGCAGAAAACTTTTCAAGAGAAGTATCGGGATATTTAGAGGTTATCTGGCAAATATAATCATAAATTTCTTGCTTCATTTTCTCACCTTCTTAGATGTTTGCTTACTACTTTTCCCCTTTTTTATTATCATACTTTTTCACAAGCCAATAATGCAAGTAAAACCAAAGCAGTTAATGATAAAACTGCTTTGGCTATAAAATTTAATACACGAATCTGTTTAATACTCTAATTTCCACATATAACGACGTTTAGTCAGTGGATGCTCTCTCGCAATTGATAGCTCCTCTGCATAAACACGGAAGACCGCAGACAGTACAAATGGGTTAAAGTAATCAATGACTGATTTATCCACAGCCGATGCCAATCCCCAATCCAATGCATCCACTGTTTCCACTTTAGCATCAAAACGATTTAAGAATGTTAACGCACGTTGGTCAATTGGGCGAGTTTTCCCATCATTCATTAATAGAATAAATGGAACATCTTTATCCACAATTTCAAATGGTCCGTGGAAAAATTCTCCTGCATGGAACGTACCAGAATTAATCCATTGCATCTCCATCATTAAGCAGATAGACGTTGCATAAGCTACTTCATGTGTTGCTCCACTACTCATTACATAAATATTTGTGTCATCTTTGAATCGTTCAGCGAATTGTCTACCAACTTTTCTAGCCTTATTGGCACAAGATTCAATAAATGAATAGATATTTTGGAAGCCATCCATCATTTTATCGTAATCTTCATAACCTTCCACTTGGTTTAATAATTCAACAGCTAATTCCAAGCAATAACCCATTTTTTCCAGTTTAGCTCCATAATTTTCCATAAATCCATGGACAATTACTTCATCTGCATCTTTAGTCAAAGCCGAACCTGCACTCATAGTCAAACTAATCACATGTGCATTTTTTGCCTTCGCAACTGCATTTGCTTCAACTGTCTCAGGAGTTGTCCCACCTAAAGATGCTGAGATTACTACTGTACTTTCATTTACATCTACTGGAGTTGAATAGTTAAATTCATTTGCCGTATAATGACTGACACGTAATTTCTTCGCATTTTGATCTAAAAAATACTTCGCAGGATACAAATCTGCTTTTGAAGCACCACAACCTACAAAAATGATATGATTGATATCTGCTTTCTTAACAATACTTTCGATTATTTCTTTTGGTTTAATATTTGAATTCATTATAGAATTCCTCCTCATTTATTTTAATTTTATTATGAACCATTCAAAAATATTTCTTGCTTCTCAGTTTACCTAGACGAAAATACCTAATAAGCTAAGAACCAAACCTCCGACAATACAAATGATTAACATAAGGCTGGTATTTACTTTTTTCTGTAGTAACCAATACATAAACATTGTTAAGCCTAGTGGTAGCATCTGCGGTAAAATATTATCTAACACATCTTGTAAAACAAATGTTTCCCCAAATTTTAACGGTGTGGTAATTCCAATCATACTTGCAATCATCGCACCAATTACCATTAATCCGACAATCGAACAAACATACATTAAACGATCCATTAATCCGCCTTCATACAATTTAGTTAAGTACTTCTCTCCTAAATTGTAGCCAAATTTTCCACCATAGTAGGTTACTAAGAATGAAGGGATGAACGAAATAATCATAGCTAGGATTGGGCCTAAAATACTTCCTTGTTGTGCTAAATTAATACCTAATCCAAAAGCTAATACACGGATGGTCCCTTGGAAGAAAGAATCTCCAATCCCTGACAGAGGGCCCATTAACGATGTTTTTACTGAACTAATTGTTTCAGGATTAAAACCTTCTTGATCTTCGTAATATTGCTCCTCCATCGATGCTGCTAATCCAAGAACAAAAGCACTAGTTTGCGGTGTGCAATTGTAGTACAACATATGTCGATTGTATGCCTCTTTTTTTAGTTCAAGATCTTTAGGATCTGAATAAATTTTATCTAATGTTGGGGCTATTCCATATAAAAATCCCATATTCATTGCGCGTTCGTAGTTCCAAGAGTCCTGGATTGCCCATGATCTCCAAAAAAATTGCCAATATTTTCTTTGATTTGGATCTTTTGCCATTTTTTGTCTTCCTCCTTTGTTCTGTTAAAAATACTTTTTTCGTTAATCACCAACTAGTTTTGCTTATAAATCATCTAATGGATCAAGTTCATCTGTTGAACCACCACTTCCATTACCAAATTTATTAGACTCAATTAAATACATGACATATGCAACGATACAAGCGAATAAGGCTACTGGCATAATACCTAAACCTAGATATGCAGTAAGTAAGAATCCTAAGAATAGGAATGGCATCATCTTAACTGAAAGCATCGTTTGTAGTAATAAAGCAAAACCATACGCTGGTAATAATTTACTTGCTAGATTTAATCCATTGGTAATCCATTCCGGAATTGCTTCAACAATAACTTTTACCAAATCTGTTCCAAAATACACAGCTAAAAATACTGGTACAAAATACATCAACGAGTAAATGATTGTTCCCCAAACGATATGAATATGTTGTGCTCTTTTGAATTTCGCTTCTTCAATTAAAACATCTGCTCGGTGAGTTAAACTGGCTAAAATTGTACGCATTAGAATCCCTAGTAATTGTCCTAATACAGCCACTGGAATCGCGATAGTTAAGGCAGTCTCAGCATTCGTATTTGATAAAATAGCAAAAGCAGTAGCGATGATTGCTCCTAAAGTCATATCTGCTGGTACAGCAGCACCTACTTGAACAACCCCTAGCGAAATTAATTCAATCGCCGCACCAACCATTAATCCCTTTTCTAAATCTCCCAAAGCCAAGCCAACCATTGTCCCAACAATTAATGGACGTTCAAAGTTCAATCGACCCAACAAACGTGAATCTAACATTGCGAATACTGCTACAAGTCCTAAAACAATTGACTGAATCAACATCTATATTTCCTCCTTTTTATAACATCTTATTTAAGTCTTCTAGTTTTGAAGTTGGTACTTGTTGAATGTACTGTTTAATTCCCATTTCTTTTAATTTCATTGCATCTTGTTGCTCTTCCTGGTTTAAGAAAATGGCACTACCAAATTGTTTCGCATCTCCGCTTTTTGGAATTCCACCATAATTGATTTCTTTAATTTTTGTATATTGTTGGCAGAAAGCCAATGTTTCCTTCGTATTTCCAAAAATCATCATAATATTTTCATTTAAAGCATCCACTTTTTCCATTCGTGCTAAGGTGTCTTCCACACTGAAAATATTCAATTTAACTCCTGATGGTTTAGCTAACTTCAAAGACATCTTTTTAAATTCATCTTTTGCTGCTTCATCATTAACAACAATAATTCGATTAATTCCTAATGATTTTGTCCAAGAAAATACTACTTGTCCGTGCAACAGTCGATAATCAATTCGTGTAATCTTAATCATAGGTCGTCTCCTTCATCTTTTATTTTTGTAGAAAGTAGTTTTTTACAATCAATTATTCCTTGACGGCTTTCCTCTAACATCTGATCTAACTGATTTTGACTAATTTTGTCTGATTGTGTTGCGATTGAAATGACTAATGGTAGATTCATTCCTGCGATTAAATGAATATCTGGATACTTATTTTGTAATACCAACAACTCATTATTGACACTTCCACCAAAGATATCTGTCAGAATATAAAGACTTTCAGTTCCAATCTTGCTAATAAGGTCTTCTGCTCCCTTTTCAATGGACTCATCCTCATCTCGAAAAGCTGATAAAGCAAAAACATTCTCACAATCACCTAATAACATCGATACTGTCTGTTTTAGTCCTTGAGACATTTCACCGTGACTTGCCAAAATAATATTATTCATTAACTCCCCTCCTTAATCATTTGTTTTTTCATTTTTATATAAAGCAATAACCGTGCCAAAGTTTGTTTTCTTTTATAAATCAAGGTTTTCACTTCTTTCTCAACACTTTTCTAAACAAAAACAAGAGTGTGGATGAACAGTGTTGAAACTTTCACAAGCAATAAGACGAACATACCAAGAATAGATAACTATTCTTGGTATGTTCGTCTTATAAACTAAAAATTTTCTATTCGTATCTTGCTTTCCACATATAGGTGCGCGTATTATAATCTTTTTTAATCTGATAAGCCAGTTCTCTCATAAATACATTGTTTAGAATCGGAGAATAAATTAAATGATTAAAATACTCACTTACTTTTTCATCAAATTTATTAATTCCAATCTCCTCAGCATCTAATAAGAAGACTTTGTTACCACCAAAATCATTTAAAAATCTTACGACACGTTCATCATTCGGTTTTCCACGACCATGACCCACTAATACGAAGATAGAAGTACCCTCATCGACAACTTCAAATGGCCCATGAAAAAATTCACAGCTATTAACGGTAGGTGAATCGATCTGCAACATCTCCATTACATTGCAGATAGAGAAAATATATGCTGCTCCATACGTTGCTCCACTGCCTAATACATGAATAGATTGAGATTTACGATTTTGTAATCCCCACTTAATTGCTCGCGGATGGATATCAGTAACTGCTTGTCGATAAATAGCATCAATTTTCTCAAACTCTGCCAAAGCAATGTCAATGAAAGGGTATCCTTCTACTTTATCCAATAACACCATTGCAATTTTCAGAGCAAATGCTGAGTTTGTTTTTGAAAAATCACTACTATCAATAGCAACAGATTCATAATGTATTTTGTAGTCGCTGATTGCTGTTAATTCTGACTCATCGACATACAAGGCGATCGTCGAAGCACCTAGTTTTTTTGCAAGTCTGGCAGCTTCAATCGTCTCAGGTGTTCCTCGCATCGAACAAGCAACAACCAACGTACTCTCGTTAACAAAAGCAGGAGGCATAGCTACAAATTCATTACTTGTCATATTTTTAGAACGAAGAACTTTTGCTTCTGAATCAATAAAAAATTGTCCCGGATAAAAACCACCATGACTACCACCTGCTGCTACCCAAACAACATCTTTAATCCCACCAATACTTGCCTTTTCTCCAACAACCGCTTCGATAATTTCTTCTACTTTCATCATAAGCCTCCTGATTAGTTAATCAAAACTCATTTTTACAATACAACTATAATACAAATTACAACAAATGTAAATACGTGTTTAATACAATTGTCCGGTAGTTGTATTGAAGTTGATTTATTTAATATTTAATCTATAATAAAAAAAGGAGCGTGATTGCATGATTTCAAAAGATATGACTAGTAAGAAGCCACTTTATATACAATTAAAAAACACAATTATTCAACAGATTGAAGAAAAGAAACTATTACCTGGAGATAGATTACTTTCTGAAGCACAATTTCAAAAAGAGTTTCATATTAGTAGAGTGACCGTTAGAAAAGCGATTGATGAATTGATTTCAGAAGGATATCTAACTAGAATTCATGGGAAAGGGACCTTTGTAAAGCAGAACGAACAGAGTATGCAAAGAACACTATCTTTGACCGATGTCTGTCAAATGCAAGGAAAATCTTTATCATCCGAAGTTCTGTATGCTGATTTAGTTCCCACATCCGAAGAATTAAGTACAACTTTTTCCACTGATCAGCTGATAAAAATTGAACGAATTAGAAAAATCGATGGTGTGGCTATTATGCTTGAAACATGTTTTTTCACTAATGAATTTTCATTCTTACTTGATCAGGATTTAACAGGCTCTCTGTATCAGATTCTTGAAGAAAATGGTATTAAGCCAGAATATAAAGGAATGAATCAAGTAACTATAAGCGAACTAAATTCTTCTCAATCTAAATTGTTTAATGTCCAAGACGGTATCTCAGTTATTCGCCACAAGGGCACTGTCTATGACTCAAATAATCACCTTGTACTTGCAACTGAGGAATTAGTTCGTGTGGATTTGCCAGATTTGTTTAAGTATTATTTGTGAGTTTAGAAAGAAGAAAATGGATATTTATAAATAGCTTTCGCCGATTCCTAATTTTTTATTTTATCCGAACGGGAAATTAAAAAGCAATTTCCGGCAAATGCTCACATGTCCGCTTGAATAATTACTTAAAATCCTTTCTTCCGCATTTTTGTTAAGCTAAAAAGTTATTAGAATAGATTTTTTCTAATTATACACAAAGAGATAAAAATAGGTTCTATAATATTTAGTGTTGATGGAAAACTTTCTGGTTTTCTCTCAACACTTTTTTACTAGTCAAAAAAATAGAAAAGAGATATCCAACTTGATAAAATGTTAATCACCACAAAAAACATTCAAGAAAGGATATCTCCATGGATAATCATACTAGAAAATTGACTGGCTTAACAGATAAACATATTATTTTTGAAGAAAATTGGTTGGAGGAACAAACAATCGACGGACAAAGAACTTTTATCATTCACGGAAAATTGACCTATATACCCACGTTCTGTCGGAAATGTGGCTGTAAAAACTAAGGATAAATCGTTAAAAATGGCACCCATCTCACTCGTTCACAACTCGTCCCTTTTCGTGGTAGAAAAACGGTCCTACACTTGAAACGTTCTCGTTTTATGTGCAGTGAGTGCGGATCGACCTTCAATGCACAAACACCGTTGATTAAAGAAAAGCATCATCTGTCGAGAGAATTGGTGTACAAGATTGCCAGAGAACTTAAAAAGAACCGTAGCCGGAAAGAAATCGCCGAAGACAACTTTGTCTCTGACGTGACAGTGATGCGGGTATTGCGTTCATTTGCCAATGAATTCAAGCCCAATTACAAGTACCTTCCCAGCGTTCTATGTATTGATGAATTTCGTTCGTTGAATGCGTCCGATTCACCCATGAGCTTTATTTTTATGAACGGACATATGAATAAAATCATCGAAATTCTTGAAAGTCGCCGATTGGCTTTTTTAAAGACGCATTTTATGCGTTATTCACGTAAAGCTCGGTTAAACGTTCGCTATCTAGTCATGGACATGAATGCGCCTTACACCGAATTAATCAAAGTCGTCTTTCCAAATGCACAAATTGTTACGGATCGTTTCCATATTGTCCAACATATCAATCGCACGTTGAATCAGTTTCGCACACAGGTGATGAACGGCTTTTCCAAAAGAAAAACGGAGGAGGACAAGAAACACTATCGGAGATTAAAACGTTTTTGGCGATTATTTCTTAAAGACTCAGAAGAACTCAACAGTTCTAATTATCATTACGATCGTAGTTTCCGAAGACCCATGACACAAAAAGCAATCATGGACGAAGTACTTTCTTATAATAAAGAGTTGAAATTAGCATATTATACCTGTCAACTTCTACTTTATCATTATCGCCGAAGACAAACGAATCATTTTTTCAACTTAATCAATCAACTGGATAAACAGCTACCTGAATGGTTTCGTATAAAGCTGACCTTCTTTAAAAGATATAAACAAGGGATTACGAACGCCTTCAAACTTACCTACAACAACGGCGCTGTGGAAGGAACAAACAATAAAATCAAGGTCATCAAACGTGTCGCCTATGGGTATCGCAATTTTCAAAACTTTCGAGCAAGAATCTACTTTATACAAGGATTGATTTTTAAAGAGTTTACTACAGAGACAAAAAATCAGACGGCTTTGACAGCCGCCTGATTGACAAAGAGCCAAAAACTACCGACCAAAGGTTTCTAGTCAGTAGTTTATTTGTTATTGTTTCTTGTTTCATTTCATCAACGCGTGTGCTGCTTAAAATTTAGTAATTTCTATTTCAACACCAAAATGATCACTAACAACTGGCGCATTTTTACCATCAAATACGACTTGGTATGCGTCAACAATACTAGTTGCCGGAACAAAAATATAATCAATTCTTAGTTTCCGAGTATTTTCTTTCCAACCATCAATGGCTTGCTCTACCGTTGCTTCACCGCTCTTTACTTTTGCTATAGAATAGCTATCTCTTAGAGCAAGTGGACTTTTTTCAACGAGTGAGTAGCCTGCTTCTTGCGCTGGATTATTAAAATCACCAAGTAAGAAAAGAGGGTTAGTTTCTGTTAATAATCGTTTTTCTAACTGATGCCATTCGAAAGCAAAGCCAGAATTTTCATCCTGCCACCAAGAAAAGTGAGTACTTACGACACAAATTTCTTTTCCTTGGAATAACGTATTGCCAATCAGTAGTTTTCTCGTTCGATAATCTTGATAATTACTTGTTTCAGACACAACAATTGCTTCACTTGTCAAAGGATTTTTTGAAAGCAGAGCATTTCCTTCTTCATAAATATCATAGCCAATATGACTCATGTCCCAGCTCCAATAATAGGTCCGCCCTTTCATTGCCAACTTTTTGACTAAACAATAAGCAAAGTTATCTTCATGAATACTTTTTTGCCCACTTACTGGGCAAAAACCAATAAGCTCACTTTGAGAAACAATAACTGAATCCACTAATTGATTCACTTCTTGTAATGCAATCACCTCATAATCAGCTTCGATAATTTTCTCAACTAATTGTTGTAACTTTTGTTCAGCCTCTTTTTCTAGCCAGCTATGTGTATTTAGTGTGAGCAAATTCATTTGTCTGACTCCTTTTTTATTCCACAGATTTTCCCTTTAAATATGGATAGTTCCAACCACTTCGTTCGCTTGAACTTTTCCAAAACGTGGGATTTCTAACGTTTCAATTTTATCACTGTTAGTGAAAACTACCATAATTGTTTTTTCTTTACCCGCTTTTTCGACAACAGCTAGATCCATCGATGCAAGTTTTGTTCCTGCAGTAACTGTTTGTCCTTCTTTAACAAAAACTTCAAAAGCTGTTTCCGTTAATTCAACTGTATCAATCCCCATATGAATTAAGATTTCAATGCCGTCTGTTGTCTGCAAGCCCATTGCGTGTTTGCTTGGGAAAATAGTAATGACTTTCGCATCAACTGGTGCTACAACAGTTTCTTGTGCTGGAATAATAGCTAATCCTTCACCCATCATTTTTTGAGAAAATACAGGATCATCAACATCTTCTAGCGCAATCAGTTCTCCTGTTGCTACCGCATGAATCGCTTGCTCTTTGCCTAAAAAAGTCGTTTGTTCTTCTGTTGAACTTACTAGATTATTTTTTGGTAAAGGAATAGTTGCACCAGATTGTAACAAATCTTCAATATCAGATTTCAAAACATCTGCTTTTGGTCCATAAACGGCTTGCACTCCATTGTCTTTTACAATCAATCCCATTGCTCCAGCACGTTTCCAAGCATCTTCTGCTCCGACCTTTTCGCGATCATTGACACTCACACGTAAACGAGTCATACATGCGTCTACTTCACTAATATTTTCTTTACCACCTAACAAATGAATGATTTGAATAACTTGTTCGCTTGCTACACCTTCACTTGTAGTTGCCGTTTCCGTTGCTTCCCCGCTGTTATTGTCATAATTTCCATTACGTCCAGGTGTCGCAAAATTGAATTTTTTGATTAAAAAGTTTGCTAAGAAATAAGTTCCTACACCAAACACTACGACACACAGAACAAAGTTAAGTAGATCGCCACCTAATCCTGCCTTGATCGCTAATGGTGTCCGTGTCAATAACTCAATATTCCCAAAAGAATGTACTCGTAATGGCAAGATATCTGCCATTGCAAAAGCTGCCCCTTGGATAAAAGAATACACAATATATAAAGGCATTGCTGCAAACATAAACATGAACTCAAGTGGCTCTGTCACACCTGTCAAGAAAACTGCCAATGCTGCTGAGAAATACATTGATTTATATTTTGAGCGTTTGTCAGCATCCACATTACGATACATTGCCAAAGCCAAGCCCATTAAAATACCAGACGAACCAATCATTTGTCCGACTTTAAAACGTGCAGGTGTCCAATTTTCTAATACAAAAGCATATTGTGATGTGTCACCAGCACCTTTAAGGTTGACTAAGTCCGTTGCCCAAGCAAGCCATAATGGATCTTGACCAAATACTTGAGTTCCAGCTTGTGCACCAGATAAAATTTCATACGTTCCGCCCAATTGTGTGTAATTGATTGGGATCGTTAACATATGATGCAAACCAAAAGGTAAAAGTAATCTTTCAAGTGTTCCGTATAAGAATGGTGCTAAAATTGGCGCACTATCTTTTGATTGAGCAATCCATAGACCAAAGTTATTAATCCCTGCTTGGATATTTGGCCACACAATAGCAAGAATCAAAGCAACAATTGTAGACCATAAGATTACAACAAATGGGACAAAACGTTTCCCATTGAAAAATGATAATGCATCAGGTAATTTTCGATAATTGTAATATTTATTGTAAGCCATCGCACCAACAAATCCGGCGATAATCCCAACAAAAACCCCCATATTTAAAGCAGGCGATTCTAAAACACTAGTGAAGAAACCTTTAACCATGATTTTTGTACCAAATAAGGTATGAGTAAATGCCTCTTCATTCGCCAACATATCAGTAGTAACACCAAAAATTGCTCCAGTGATTCGATTGATTAATACAAATGAAATCCCTGCAGCAAATGCACCGCCTGCACGATCTTTTGCCCAACTACCTCCAATAGCTAATGCAAATAAAAGATGTAGATTTCCAATAATTGCCCAACCAATACTCTCAACTACACCACCAGTTGTAACTAGTAGTGAAAAATCTGGATTGATTAGTGGTAGTGACTTCCCAATACTAATCATTAACCCTGCAGCTGGCATCACTGCAACAACAACCATCAATGCTTTTCCGAATTTTTGCCAAAACTCAAAACTAAATAATTTCTTCATGTTCTCTCTCCTCTACGCAATCGGTTTCGCTACATTGCCATTATAGCTCGGGGTTTATTTTTTGTAAATACTTTATTTTTAATCAGTGCCAAAAAAATTTTCCTACTTCTATTAGTCTCTTTCCCTGCTAATCACATTGTTTTTTCAAAATAACCGTAAACGCTCAGTATTCCGTGCTTTTCTCTTACTCCGTTTAAAATAAAAAGATTTCTTGAATTATTTTTATTGACTAAAGCAATCGGTTGCGTTTATTATGGACGTATCAATATGAATTATCTAGGAGGCAAATCATGAAACAAATCAAACGTCTTTTTCAAATCGACCCATGGAAAATCAAAACGAATCAACTAAACAAAAATGAACTACGTCTACAAGAGTCCCTTACTAGTATCGGAAATGGTTACATGGGTATGCGTGGCAACTTTGAAGAAAGCTATTCTGGCGACCATCACCAAGGAACATATCTTGCAGGGGTTTGGTATCCGGACAAAACGCGAGTTGGTTGGTGGAAAAACGGCTACCCAGAATATTTCGGTAAAGTAATCAACGCCGTGAATTTTATCGCAATGGATCTACTGATTGATGACCAACCAATCGACTTAGCGACACACCAGCCAGAAGATTTTTATCTAGAATTAGATATGAAGAACGGGCTACTATCACGTCAATTTACGATCACTACTGACACAAATAAAGTACGCTTTTCTTTCGAACGTTTTCTAAGTATATCTAAAAAAGAAGCTGCGTTTATTCACTTGACTGTTGAAATGCTTGAAGGCACAGGTACAATCAAGCTTCGTTCAAAATTAGACGGAGATGTTCAAAATGAAGACAGTAATTATGAAGAACATTTTTGGTTGCCAATAGCTGTCGGTTCAAAAGAAGCGATTGGCTATTTAACTACCGAAACAATCCCTAATAACTTTGGAATTGAAACTTTCACTGTAACTTCTGCCATGCGTCATTTAATTGATGGTGAGCTAGCTTTACCAACATATGAAGAAACTGAATTGACTTTATCAGCAACATTCACCAAAACATTACAAGCTGGCGAATCGTTCACTATTGATAAAGAAGTCATTGTTTTAACCAGTCGCGATGTCGAAAAAGAAAAACAAGTTCAACGAGCAATCGAGATGCTTACTCAGCTTGATCAAACCTATGCACAAGAAAAATCAGATCAAACAGCAGCATGGGCAAAACGTTGGGAACTGGCTGACGTTGTCATCAAAGGTGATGATGAAGCACAGCAAGGAATCCGTTTCAATCTTTTCCAACTATTTTCAACTTATTATGGAGAAGATCAACGATTGAACATCGGACCAAAAGGATTTACTGGTGAAAAATATGGTGGTGCAACTTATTGGGACACTGAAGCTTACGCTGTACCACTTTATTTAGCTTTAGCTAAACCAGAAGTAACAAAAAACCTTTTGAAATATCGTCACAACCAATTGCAACAAGCTATTCACAACGCGCAACAGCAAGGATTAAAAGGCGCACTTTATCCAATGGTTACCTTCACAGGTGTCGAATGCCACAATGAGTGGGAAATCACTTTCGAAGAAATCCATCGAAATGGCGCGATTGCTTATGCTATTTATAACTATACAAATTATACTGGCGATCAAGAATACTTGAAAAAAGAGGGCTTAGAAGTCTTAGCTGAAATCGCACGTTTTTGGGCAGATCGCGTTCACTTCTCAAAACGACAAAATAAATACATGATTCATGGAGTTACTGGACCAAACGAATATGAAAACAATATCAATAACAACTGGTACACGAACACGATTGCTGCTTGGGTCTTACGTTACACAGCTGAAAAGTATTCTGAGTTCAAAAAAGAAGCGACTGCAACGATTTCTGACGAAGAGTTAGCGAAATGGACAGAAATTGCCACAAACATGTACTTCCCGACAGATCAAGAATTAGGAATTTTTGTACAACATGATACTTTCTTAGACAAGGATCTACAACCAGTAACAGCCCTTTCTCCAAATGACTTACCTTTGAATCAAAATTGGTCTTGGGATAAAATTTTACGTTCTTGCTTCATCAAGCAGGCAGATGTTTTACAAGGAATCTATTTCTTCAATGATCAATTCACAACTGAAGAGAAACGTCGTAATTTTGATTTTTATGAGCCAATGACCGTTCATGAGTCATCTCTTTCTCCAAGCATCCATGCCATTTTGGCTGCAGAATTGGGGATGGAAGATAAAGCAGTTGAAATGTACCAACGTACTGCACGTTTAGATCTGGATAATTATAATAATGATACCGAAGACGGGCTTCACATTACTTCAATGACCGGCAGTTGGTTAGCGATCGTTCAAGGTTTTGCGCAAATGAAAACAGACCACGAAACATTAAGTTTTGCACCATTTTTGCCTAAAACTTGGGAAGCCTATTCTTTCCATATCAATTATCGGAATCGTTTGATCTCTGTTGTTGTTGATAACAATCAAGTCACTTTCACTTTACTAGAAGGTGAACCGTTAACTTTCGTTGTCTATAACAAAACCTATGAATTAGCAAATACACTATCTCTATCACTTAGAAAGGAAGATGAAAATGTTTAAGGGAGTTTTATTTGACCTAGACGGCGTTATTACTGATACAGCTGAGTATCACTATCACGCTTGGAAAAAACTTGGTGAAGAAATCGGTATTTCAATTGATCGCTCATTCAACGAGCAGTTAAAGGGTGTTAGCCGTGAAGACTCTTTATCTTTAATGCTACGTTATGGAAATAAAGAGAACGATTTTACAGCTGAAGAATTTGCTGAGCTGGCTCAAAGAAAAAACGATTATTACTTGGAAATGATTCAAGCAATTACGCCCAAAGACGTTTATCCGGGAATTTTAGAACTACTAGCAGACTTGAAAACAGCAAAGATTAAAATCGCTCTTGCTTCAGCAAGTAAAAACGGGCCTTTCTTACTTCAAAAAATGAACTTAACTTCTTATTTCGACGCAATCGCAGATCCTGAGAAAGTTGCTCATGGTAAGCCAGCACCAGATATTTTTTTGCTGGCTGCTAAAGAAGTAGGCTTAACAACAAAAGAATGTCTTGGTATTGAAGATGCGCGAGCTGGAATCCAAGCAATTGTGGCGAGTGGCGCTCAACCCGTGGGCGTTGGTCAAAAGAAAGACCTGGGTGAAAATATTCCAATCGTTTCTGACACAACCGAATTAACACTAGCTTACCTTAAAGAAGTGTGGCGAGAACATGAATAAACCGAACATCCGCGTTACACCAATTACTCACAATTTAAAAAAAATCACTTTGAAGAACGACTTTTTAACAGTCGTTCTTCTCAATTATGGCGCTCGTCTTCATCAAATATTTGCACCTGACAAAGAAGGAAACGTTGAAAACATCTTGTTAAGTTATGATAACTACGAAGATGTTTTAGCTGATAAAAGCTTTTTTGGTGCAACTGTCGGTCCTGTCGCGGGGAGAATCCGCGACGGCAAATGGAAAAATCACCAACTTGAAAAAAACAATGGCACACATCACATTCACGGCGGAACAAATGGCTGGTCTTTTCAATATTGGGACATCGAAATTTTTGAAGAACCTGATGCAATCGGCGTGGTCTTTTATTTAAAAGATACTTTTTCTGGTTACCCAGGCCCAATAAAAGCTACCGTAACGTATCGTTTACAGAATAATCAGCTTGAAATGACCACGAAAACAACCAGTAACGTGACCACCATTACTAATCCAACCAACCATGCTTATTTCAATCTTTCAGGTAATGGACAAAGAGATATTTTAACGCATTCTTTGACGCTAAACACCTTAGGAATGTTGGAGTTAGATTCTGACAAATTACCCACAGGAAATTTACTCGAAGAAAGCGACTTATGTATAAACTTCAAGAAAAAAAATTCGCTAAAACAAATTCTCGATGCTTACCCAGTTGGTTTGGATGATGTTTTTTTATTACGTTATCCTAAAGTAACTAAACCTTCACTTCTTCTAGAAGAAAAGCAATCAGGTAGACAGATGGCTGTAGCAACTTCTAACAAAAGTGTGGTATTATTTTCTACGACTGGTTTTCATGCTGATTTTAAATTGAATGGTCAGAAAATGCATTCAAACTACGGATTAGCTATTGAACCACAGGAAGTACCCGACATCGTTCACTTTCCAGAATGGGGATCTATTACACTACATCCTGGTCAAGAACGCGTTACCCAAACAATTTATCAATTTATGACTACCTCATAGTTACAAGAGAGGCGTGGCAAAATAATAGCTATCACTGTAAAAGATGTCGCAAAAAAAGCAGGCGTTGCTACTTCAACCGTTTCGCGTGTAATCAACGATCACCCAAGCATCTCGGAAACAACCAAGAAAAAAGTCCGTAAAGTGATGGATGACCTTGGCTATGTTCCAAACATGACTGCCAGAAATCTCGGAAAGCGGACATCCAATGCCGTTGGTGTTATTTTGCCCCCACTGGATTCTAAAGAAAGACTTGGCAATCCGTTCTATCTTGAAATTATGGAAGCAATTAATGACGAAGCTCGGCTTTATGACATGACAACAGCGATTGCAACAGCTAAAAGTTTTGAGCTTTTGCTCGAGAACGTCAAACGCATGCACCTCCAAAAGCAAGTTGATGGCTTCATTCTCGTTTATTCAGATAGCGCTGATCCAGTGATTGAGTATTTATACGAGAACCAGATTCCGTTTACCTTGATTGGACAACCTTATCAACATGAAAATAATATTGTTTATGTCGATAACGACAATCAACTACTTGGAAAACAAGCAACCTATTTTTCGTTTCAAACATATCTTATATGTACAATAAATAGTTAGAAATTAACCATCTATTTAAGCATAATCAATATTTTTTCAATTAAATTGCATAATAAATCACTTTTGAAACAATTCTAATATGTGAAAAAAGAAGTAATGATGATAGATTTGATAATAATTAAAAAAAACTGGCTAATCCGCTTAAATGGATTAGCCAGTTACTTATTATTTTTCTATAGGATACTTAATAGTATTCTTAAGTAGTTTTTCTTCGATGATTCCTTCCACATCCAAATTTAGATTAGATGCCAACATCAATGAATAGATCAGCACATCTGCTAATTCTTCTTTAATATTTTCTAAGTTTTCAGCAATTCCTTCATCAGAAGACACCCACTGGAAATCCTCCAATAACTCTGCAGCTTCAATCGAAATAGAAATAGCCAAATCTTTTTCCCTATGTTCATGGTTCCAGTTGCGTTCTTCTCTGAATTTATTTACTTTGTTAGTGATTTTTTCTAGTGACAATGGTGGACCTCCGATTAAATAAAATTTTTAACTAAATCTTTCAACAAAATTAAAGTTTTTTGCGTATATATTTTATGAGCTGATTGATTTCAATCTTGTTGATCTTTTTCTTGTTTTAGTGTATAATTGCTTTAGTCAAAACGAAAGGATGTTCGCTTCACATGACAAAAAAATTAAATGTTCTAGAATTGTTTGCTGGCGTAGGTGGATTTAGAGTCGGTTTAGAACATTCCAACCCAGACTTATATGTTACAAAATGGGCTAACCAATGGGAACCATCAAGAAAATCTCAAGATGCTTTTGAAGTTTATGATTACCATTATTCAGAAAGCGACAATATTAATATTAGCATTGAAGAAATTTCAGATAAAACTTTTTCCGAAATGAATGCCGACATTATCGTTGGCGGATTTCCCTGTCAGGACTACTCTGTGGCAAGAAGTAAGAAAAATGAAATGGGGATTGAAGGAAAAAAAGGCGTACTATTTTGGCAAATTATTCGAGCAACACGAATTATTCAACCAAAATATCTAATTTTAGAGAATGTGGATCGGTTATTAAAAGCTCCTTCTAAACAAAGAGGACGGGACTTCGCTATTATGTTAGCTGCATTCAATGAATTAAACTACTCGGTCGAATGGAGAGTAATTAATGCTGCTGATTATGGAAGGAGTCAACGACGTAGACGTGTATTCTTCTTTGTCTATAGAAATGATACTCCTTTTGCACAGAAAATTGAAAAGAAATTTGAGAAAAAAAATGACCTAGATTTATTCGATGAGATTCATCGATATGATGAGTATATCTATCGTGAAGGTCTATTTGCTCGTCAGTTTCCGATTAATAATACACCTTATAAAGGAAGATATGCTTCCTATGAACTTCCTGAAGATATCGTGCAAATCTCGAATGAATTTTCCGGAACTGTATGGAATACAGGCATTATGCGTAACGGAAAATATTATACAATCGATACTGAGCCATCAAAAAAAGAAAAACCCATCGCTCTTGGAGAAATTCTACAAACAGAAGATAATATTGACGAAAAATATTACGTGACAGATACTCATAAACTTGAAAAATTTAACTATCTTCGTGGGCCAAAAAAAATAGAGCGTACTTCTGTTGATGGTCACACATACACGTTCTCAGAAGGCGGAATGTCTCCTTATGACGATCTAACATTACCAGGTAGAACCATGCTAACTTCTGAGGGTTCTGTCAATCGCTCAACACATTTTCTAAAGATAAATAATCGTTATCGACTGCTAACACCTATTGAAGCTGAAAGATTACAAGATTTTCCAGATGATTGGACAAAATTCAAAAAGCTATCTACCGGAGAAGTTGTAGAAGTCAGCGATAGAATGAGAATGTTCTTTATGGGAAATGCCTTAGTTACAGAAATTGTAAAACGCATTGGCGATGAATTACAAAACCTACAATAAGATTTCTTATTGTAGGTTTTGTTATATTTACAGTAAGTCGGATATTTGAGACAGGACATAATCATTGTTTAGCCAAAAACATTGTTTGGTCATCCAATCATCAGCGTAGCTAATAGGTTTATTACGCCATTGTGCAGGTACTGGAAGCTGATCAGCATTTGAATTATTTTCTTCGTAGGAAGCTACACTCGCATGAGGTCTCACATGGATAATTCTTCGCTCTGTTTTTTTAATAAAATTATTCTCTACTCGACTGCGCTTAATATTATAAGAAAGCTCTACTCCATCGTTCAAAGACTGAACCGTTTCTTCCCACGCTGCTTTCACTACCCCATCTAAGTCATGTTCAGGCATTGTCCAAAATTTAGCACCTTTAAAAATATAATCTCCATCTTCCTGCTCTTCAAAAACCACGAACAAAAATTTTGCTACATCTAATAAATCTCTAAGAGTGGAGTCTAACCATTCTTCTCTAGCTAATTCTTTAAATTTAAAGGCTGGGAAACTCATGCTCTCTCTGATATTACCTTTAGTACTGATACGAATGGTCTTTAAAGTGATGTTTGCTTTAATAAACTCTTCCGTTCTTTGCAAATTTCCATGAATACCTAACATTCGACTAGTAATCATTGCATTTACAGCTTTTGGTAACTGACCTTTTTTAGTTGGTTGAATTCCAAATTGTTTTACCAGTTTACTAACTGATTGTTCTTTATAACGATTTAACCGTTTTAAAATAAAGTGTTCCAAAGTTTCATTTTCAAGAATACGAATATCTTTAACAACACTCTCTACTGTCGAATAATCCGAATCTTCCTCAAATACCTCTCCTGGTAAAAAAGGGCTAACCCTGATATTTGGATTTTCATCCTTACCAAATACATATTTTCGCAAAATATAAGTCATGTAAGTACTTTTTAGAGAATAGGCTCGTTGCATCGCTCTCGGTGCTTCTAATCGTGAATGCTGGTCTCTCAAAGAGTTCTTATTAGCTCCTTTAGAACAAGCTCCTAGATACATAGTTAAACCTTCCGATAATTCATGTGCTTTGCCTGCTTTAATATAACCATGAATTTTCTCCCAATCTTGCCTAATGATTAATAAATCTTTTCTAGGATATGTAAATAAGACCGATTTCAGCAGTTCCCATTCTAACCACGACTTACTCTTATCATATCCATAAAAGCCTAATTCCATATATCTATTTTTCTTCCAAAAGGAGCTTGTTTCAAATTCTTTATCAATTTCTTCAATGAAATTGATAATGTTTAAAACTAAACGTTCCTTAGCTGAGGGACCATTTTTGGTCATTTTCACCCCAGTAGCTTTTAATTCTACACCAGCTTCTGGTAAATCTGCTCCTGCAATACTATTTTTTTCAATACCAAACCAAGATTCCCAAGCATCCCCTACTTGAGATTTTTTACCAGAAATTTTCATATCCATCTCTCTTACTAAATCAGAAACTGGTTTTCCTACAGCTTCTAAACCTCTATTATGAACTTTTTCTTTTGTATTATAGAGTGACGACATATTTAAACCACCTTTCTGAAAAATCAAACAATTTCTATAAACTCTAAATCATTATTAGAGGTAATTTTATATTTAAAGAGTCTCAGATTCTTCCAAGTTCTATTCATAGCAGGTTTGTCTTTAGTAAAATTCCTCAACGCAATTTTTTTACTCTCTTTGATGACTTCATCCGAAAATTCGTATCCAACTATATATGCTTCAATCATTTCAAAGTCGCCGTGAGCGTATTCTTGGTTGATCCAATCAACATATTTCATAACTTGATTTAGTACTTCAATTCCGACAAAATTTCTTTTAAGCTCCATTACTAAATACTTACTAATCGTATTATAGCCTTGAATGTTCCTGTATCCAAATATATCCATTTTATCCATATAATCAATAGGTTTGAAAGGGGAAGCTATAACTTGATGACTTAAATAATCCCAATTACCAAAAGGATAGTCATTACTCATTAAATATGAAATCATAGCTGCTTCAAAACCCATTTCTCTTCTAAAGGAATCATTATTAATGATATCTTTAGTCTGACTAATAATTTTTTTTGAAGAAATATTAAGCATTGTACTAGAAATACTTTCTATTTTATTGTGTAGTTCATAGTTAAATACCTTATTTCCATCTGTACTATTTAGAGCCCTCTGATTTTCTCTAAGAAGTATGTCAAAGAGAGCTTTGTCTTCGATTTCATCAACTTTAATGAATGAAACTTTCCAAAATGCTCGTAACATTCGAAAAGCTGATGGATTAGAATGTAGGACAACGTCCATATCCAGTCCTTTAACAAAAAAAGATGGATCTGGTTTAAATGTGCATATAAATCTAATATTTTCATTTGGAATAATCATTTTTTCAGTGCTTTCATTAGAGTATCTTGCAAAATCAGCATCTTGAAAATTAAGTATCTTACAATCATGATTTCCCAAATTTACTAATCTACCAACACCATAAATCTTTCTTTTTCTAAAAAAATAAATATGATCTCCGGGCTTCATAGAGTAGTAATCAGCTAATGTTCCTTCTATTGTACTACTCCATTGCTCATTTTTTATTTTTAGTTTAGTCCCATATACTCCTTTAGAGATATAGTTAAGTAATTCAGATTCACTCATATCTCCCATAGAAATAACATATCCTGCCATTAATTTCTCCCATCCAAAGCTTACTATTTAGCTCATGTTTCTGCAGTAATTAAGTACAGCTTGTTTTTATTATAACGTAAAAACCTTTTCAATATCTAGAAAATTTAATTTCAAAAATTTATGATTCAAAATAACTTATTTTATCCAAAAAACCACTCCAACATCTCTGCCAAAGTGGTCATACTATCTATCTAATTTTCCCCTCACAACAACCCACTACTCACAAATCGCCAGTAGCGTCGCCATCTGTTGTTAGTGATATCTGTGGAATGGGGACATTTATTTTGTTTTTTGCGTTTTTGTTTTTCAATCGTAATATCATGAAGGTATTGAAGGTTGGAGTAAAATTCTTTCTTTTCAAGATCTGGTTCGTAGTGAATTTTTCCTTCGATATTGCCTCGATGATTGAGCGCTTTTCCATAGACACTTCTTAACAAGACAAATTCACTGACATTGGTCTTAAATAATGGTCGTTGTTCGTCTTTGTTTAGAGATTGAGTAATGTAATCATAGACACTACTTGGTGAAATATACCCTGATTTATTTGCAGCTGCACCTGCTAGGGCTCTGCATAATAAAGTGGTAAAACGCTCCTCCTCTTCTTGATATTTTTTGTAAGAGATAAGTAAGGTTGTCCCTTCACTAATTTGTAAATTTTCAGATACAGGAGTGGTCCCTTCCATAGAAATCGAATGAAACAAGTCTAAGATGATAATTTTGTTCTTTGCTTTGGATTTATTGGATAACATGAGTAAATCATCTGTAGAAACACCATCAATTGCGCGCAAACAATCGGAAGTAATTATATAACCTGTTTGATGATCGAAATATCCATAACCACTATAATAAAACAAAGCTGTTTCTGTTGCTTCTAAAAACAATTCCATTAAGCTAATTTTTAAGTGCCGTCCTGAAAGACGGGAGTTCTCTTCTTTACCAATCATTAAGGAAGTGGAAAAATTTTCTATTCCATTACTATTCTTTTTTAAAAGTGCTTCCACACGTTGAGCATCCGAAACACAGGTCGGCAACATATTTCTCGTATCATAATAATTAAGTCCCACAATAAGAGCTTTTCTCATCTTCCTCACCTCTTAACTTTTAGCTCAATCTAATTATATTCCTAATTTACACTATACAGAAAAACTTTTCGGAAAAACAAAAAAACGTCGCATACAACATACATGTTCGTATACGACGTAATTATTAATTATTTTTCTAATTTAAAGTCAACATTAAACATTTTTTCAATATAGCGGAGTAAATCGACATTCATCTTATAATGCTGATTGGAAGATAAAAACTGGCAGACTTGTAACGACTGATGTACTTTTTCAATCCCTTTATTATTCCCTCTAATCGTATCCCAAACCCCATTTAACAGTAGGCGCACGTTTTTTTCAAAATACATGTCCTCTTCTAAATAAAATTCGCCTAATTTCTCTAAATATTTCCAAGCAAAGGTTCGTTGGTTGTGTTGAATAAAATAAATGACTGAGTTAGATAACATACGAAAACTTTCACTTCGTCCTTGTCGACTGTCCTTGTATACTGACAAGCTAACTAAGGCTCTCTCCAAAATCATTTCAACAAATTCAGGCGTAAAAGCATACATACTATTATTAAACAAAACAAGTTCATATCGTGTCCAAGTTTGAGCATTGATTAAATATTGATACACACTAGAATTTTGAACGTCTACTTGCTCATTATTCAAACGAGCAACCATCATCTCACATAGACTAATCAAGTGCTCTTCTCGTTTAGAAAGCATACTCTCTTTATCACGGCAAAAGTCAGCAATCCGCTGCAATTCTTCGGTGTCTCGACTCATAAAAGCAACAATCATTTCTTCCATCATTCGTTGGATAATGTTGGTTTCTTTCGGATAATTGAAGATTTTCAATTCATCATAATCTAAGTTAATTCGTTGTAGAAAATAGGTGAATTTTGTGACAGTTGTATCGGCCGTATTTTTGACAAAGCGCTCATAAACGGATCGACTGACTTCATCACCACAGACTTCGTTAATTGATATTCCTTTTTGCCTTCTTACTCGATCGACAATTTCCCATACTTCCATCTCTTCTCTCTCCTTTACTACCTCCCATCCCTCGAAAACGACGAAAAAAATTTTTTTCCGCTATATAGTGAAAAAGTTTATCCTATTAGAGTTATTATCTAATTAAGGAAAACAACAAACTACTAAACCGAGGAGGTGAGCACTATGTGGTGGTGGCTTTTTCTAAATTTCTAAACCAGATAGTCTCATAAGGGAACCATATAATTAAATTCTATATTTACGCAACAATCATAACACCAAATAAGATATAGTTCATCTTTTAAGACAAAAAAAGTGCTATCCGAGGATAGCACTTTTTTGCATTAAATAATATAAAAAGGATTACTAATTGCTAATCTTTTTTCAGTCTTCCCCTTCCCTTTTCCAAATAATTCTACTCGGATATAGCCTTTTTCTAGCTTTACAGGGATGGTTATTTCTTTGCCTTCTTGAATGGCTTCACAGCCAAGAATCCTATCGTTAAGCCAAATAACTGCATGTGTAACTTCAAAACCAAACGTTCTTAACTTCGCTTGTTCTGTAGGAAAAGCTGTTAATTTTAATTGGGCCTCACCCTCAGTTACCTCTTGTCCCATGTGGTAGATTTCTTGCCCTATTTGTAGAAAAATAGTCATTTTTACACCTAAAGTAATATAAAAGTTGCCTACTTTTAGACTTGTCAAAATGGCTTCCTCTGACTCATTTTCAGCACCGACATAAGTTAAGGCGGTATTATCTGTCGCTTCCTCCATGTGATGCCAATCTCTCCCTGCACTACAAGAAATACGATAGCCTTGATTCAATAAATCGATCCACAGTTCATACGCTTGTTGGCTACGGAAATCATCATCAGGATTCAACCGATTCCAAACTTCAATAAAATCAACTAAATGATAATCTTCAATATGAAAATCCCAATGACAACCGGTACAAATGGGACTGCCGATCGAAAAAGGATGGGCAATTCCAGCTATTCCTCCTGCAGCTTTCACTTCACGCAAAGATTCGTCAATTGTATCCACGGTTGCTTTGCGCCAATCGACCACTCGATTCGCACCAATCACCAATAAATGACCAAAAAACGTGGTCCATTCCATACCGGGCAAGACTAATAAATTTTTGGTATCCAATGTGGGTACTTCATCCACAGGTGCCATCGTATTGTGGTCAGTAATTGCCAATACGTCATAACCAAAAGCATTGGCTTCGTTCAATAATTCTTGGGTAGAAAATCCACCATCACTATGACGGGTATGGGCGTGTAATTCTGTCATATAATAGTTCATGCTTCCAGCACTCCTCTCACATCTAAATGAACAGAAACTTCTGAGCGCACACAGTGTAGATTTAATTGAATCTCCCAAACACCTGCTTTAATTTCATGAGGGATAAATCCTAAACTGCTTTGTTCTGGTGCAACACGAATAGTTTGCTGGGTTTCTTTGTTATGACGGCAACCAATGTATTCACTCTCACAAGAAAGCGAAACAGTGATTAAATTAACCAATGGCAAAAATTCATCCACTGCTGTTTCTGGAAGATTATAAAGTGGCAATGCCTCACGAATATACTCTTTTGCTTGCTCAGTCGGAACTTCTTGCGGACCATAGGAAAAGTTAATTTCCAAAGCTTGATAAGTGTGATCAAGTTCAAGCACAATTTTCCGATGAGTTTGATGATCTTCGGGAACTAGTGCAATTTTTTTGTTTAGTAATTGTTCTTTCAAAGTGACATCTCCTTTTTAAAAAATAAGAAAAAGACTAGTCTCAAACCCAAGGGGGAGGTTGGCGACTAGTCTTGGAAAAAGCTACTTTTTCTGTTTTAAATTACTCGCAATATAAAAACTTGCGGATACAGAACATATTAGGAACATAATCACCGACAGAGCCGCTGTGCGCTCATAGTCCATGTAACTGTTAAATTGATCGTACAAAGAAATTCCAAGCATTTTCGGATGATTTCCTCCCATTAAGAAAGGTGTCGTAAAGGAGCCAACATTCCCCATAAAGACAAACGTCATGGCAACTAAAATTTCTTTGTAGGTCACAGGTAAAATAATCTTTTGGAAAATCAGCCAATGATTGCCACCGATATCTCGAGCAGCTTCAATCGAGGAATCTTTAATCGCTGACAAACTGGCTAGAATTAATAGAGACACAAAGGGGATATTAAACCACAAATTCATCAACACAATCCCTGTCTCATTAAACATCCATCCCAGTTTAATATCATAACCAAGAAGTTGACTGATACGATTAATTACACCTGAATCACGAATAACCATAATAACTGAATAGACTGCCACGAGTCCGGGAATAAATCGTGGAACTAGGTTTAGCGTACTAATTATTTTACTCGCACGAGAATTACTAAAGCGGATGTATAAGGCTAACAAGTAACCAAAAACAAGCGCTAAAACGACGGTAATTACCACAATTTTTAAAGTATAGAACAAATTATCTAACTGAATGGGATCGGTTAAAAAATATTGATAATTTGCCCATGTAAATGCCTTGGTTTCCCCATCTTGAAAACTTCTAACAACTGTCGTCAAGATAGGGTAGACAATAAATAAAACAACAATACTAAAGGCTGGCAAGATTAAAAGATATGGTAATAAAACTTGTTGAATCTTTTGGGTATTGATAGTTTTAGTGCGTACTTTGTGAGTTGTCGTTTCTTGTTGAAGGGCCTCTTTGCTAATCATTGAGGTAAAGTCCCAATCTTTTGATCCCATTCTTCGTTTAGTTCACTTCCAAGATTACCAATACTGATCGTACGGAAAGATTCGATGTTTAATTCTGATAAATATTTTGAATTATCAGAAGAAACGTTGGCACTGTCAATTACTGGAATAGCTGCCATCGCATCTAATAGGATTTGTTGCGCTTCTTCCGTTAAGAAGAAGTTCATTACTGCTTGAGCACCTTCAGGATTCGAACCAATACTTGGAATTGCTAAACCGTCTACGTTTCCAGTAAATCCAGGATCAATTTGTGTCATTTTCACTGACTCTGATAACGTCCCATTAGCTAAGTTAGTAATCATCATATCTGCCCAAGTTGGAATCATATCGACTTCCCCATTGATTAATAAATCTAATGTCCCTTGGTTTTTATTGGGATAAATTACTTTACCACCAGATTGATACATAGAATCATGTAATTCAGCTAATAAGTCAAAGCCTTGGTTCCATTCTGCTTTCCATGTTTCATCAGTAGAACTCATTGCTTCTTCCGGTAAGAAGTTGTAGATCGCTGTTTGAACAAATGAACCACCGGCACCACCAGAGCCTGGTGTATTGTAAGAGAAACGTCCCGGATTGTCTTTAATCCATTGATACAATTCATCTGCCGTTTGCGGCGGATTAGCTACTTTGTCAGAGTTGTATGCCAATACAACAGTTGTTCCACGGTAAGGCACTAAAACACCTTCACCTGTTGAAATTTGTGTTTGTACATTCGCTAAATTAGGAATATTGCTTTCATCATAAGCAACGAATACATCATCCCCACCTTCTTGTACATAAGTGCCATATTCTGCATCAGAAACTAAAATCAAATCGTAATCCGTATCTTCTTGGTCGGCTTTTTTTGCAGCAATAATACGATCACTTAAACTTTGTGAGCCAGCACCTGACATAATGAATTCTAATTTTAGCTGATAGTCATCACCTTTTTCACTTTCGTTAAAAGCCGCTACCACTTGTTCCATCCCAACTTTTACGTTGTCTGAACCACCTGCCCACAGTGTCACGGTTGTTTTACCGTCTGCTGCTGCCTCATTATTTGAACCACACGCTGCTAAAAAAGTTGTTGCCAAAGTTGCTGTCATACCAAATGTTAGCCATTTTTTCCAAGTTTTCATGATAATCCTCCTAATAGATATCGTGTTTTAATAGATTTTAAATTTATTAATCGTAAAATGGATTGCTTGTTGTTTTTGATAATTTTTTGCGTCTTCTTTATTGATATAAAGCTTCATTTGTTGATTATTATGCGTTACATAAACAACTGAATAATGCCCAGCATTCATAATTTCTTCAATCGTTCCTTGATACTCACCTGCAACATCCGATAGCGTCACGTCTTCGGGACGAAAGGCTTTGACTTGTTCTCCCATAGGTAAGAAATTCATCTCACCGATAAAAGAAGCCGTATAACGATTGATGGGATTTTCATAAATTTCTGATGGACTGTCGATTTGAGCGATTTTCCCTTTTTCCATTACGACAATTCGATCGGACAAAGACATTGCTTCTTCTTGATCATGGGTCACAAAAACGATAGTTACTTTAGTTTCTGCTTGAATTCGTTTTAACTCTTCTCGCATTTGTTGGCGAATTTTGGCATCCAATGCTGAATAAGGCTCATCCAATAATAAAACAGCAGGCTCTAACAAAAGTGAGCGACCAATCGCAATCCGCTGTTGTTGTCCTCCAGATAATTGGCTCGGGTATTTTTTCTCCACGCCAGGTAATTTCAGCAAAGCCAACATGTCTGTAATTTTTTGTTTCATTTCAGCTTTGGAAAATTTGCGAATTTTCAAACCAAAGGCTAGGTTTTCGTAAACAGTCATATGACTCCACAAATTGTAGCCTTGAAAAACCATACTTGTCGGACGCTTGTCTGCAGGTAATTTGGTAACATCTTGGTCATCAATTAAAATCTGACCCCCGTCAATCGGTTGAAAACCGCCCAAGCAACGTAAAATGGTACTTTTCCCACAGCCGGATGGTCCTAGCAAAGTCAATATTTCTCCAGAACGAATGTCCAAATCAATATTTCGGATGCCGTCACCATTGTCATAAACTTTTGAGATATTCGCTATTTTTACTTTTACATCATTCACTGGTTTAAGACTCCTTTAATGTATTAAATTTATTCGTATTAGAGTGAAATTCCTCTTGAGAACAAATCTTTTCCAAAAATTTTCCGAACAATCCATAATAAGATAATCGTTGGAATGATTAATAATAGTGAAAAGACTGCTCCTGCCATCGGTGGATAATCCAAAATCACACCGTACATCGATGTCGCCATCGTTTTGATTTCTGGAAAACCGACTAATAATGTTCCTTGCGCTTCTTCTAAAGAACCTAAAAAAGTATACATCGCTGATACAGCAATTCCCGGCACCGCAGCTGGTAACGTAATCTTCATAAATGTTCTAAACGGTCCCGCACCGACATCTCGAGCAGCTTCTTCTTGTTGGATATGGATATTTCGGAAAGAACTTGAAGGAATCCAAATCATAAAAATCATCGTGTTTAAAATATGCACAATGATCACCCCAGCTAAAGTTCCCATTAAATTAAAACGATAAAATAAAATTCCCAAAGCCGTGTACAAACCAATTTTAGGAAAGGCATTTGATAGTAAGAAGGAAAACATGAAAAAGCTTTTCCCTTTAAATTCAAAGCGTGCCAACGCATAGGCTGCTGGAATACAAATCAGCATTGAAATCCCTGTTGCTAATAAAGCAATAAAAAAGGAATTAAAAATCGACTGAATTAGATTGTTTTGAGCAAAAATGTATGCCCACCATTGAAAGCCCCATTTTGTTGGTAACACATTCGGTACTTGATATTGTTCCGCAAAAGCTAACATAAATGTATTCAGTAACGGTCCATAGAAAAAAAGTAAAAAGATAGAAAAAATCAGTGTGTCAAAGAAAAATTTCTTACCAAAACTATGATACAGACGTTTGGGATTTAGATATTTCATCCGCTGTCCTCCTTTGTAAATATGCCCACGCTTGACGTGATGTCACGTTATAAATATTTTTAGCAACTAGTTCTTCGATTCGGTTTAAATCATTAACTGTCCACAAGGAAAAATCTACCGCTAATGCTTGTCCTGTTTCGTAGATTTTTTCTGTGAAAAGTTGCTCGGGCATATTAATAATTTTTGCCCCTTGTTTGGCTAGATGTTCCATTCCTTCAATCACAGTCTCTTCATCCCATTCAGCATAAGACTTCCTAAGATCAACGGCATTTTCAATGTTCATCAATAATTGAGTGGGCCATTTTTTCAGATATTTTGGATCGACATTACCACTTAATAAAATATCTGACCATTTATTGTGACGTTGGGCTAATTCAAATACCCCTATTTCTAAGTTCGATTCTTTTAAATCACAATTTAGTTTTAAAGACGTGCCTTTCATCGCTGTTAAGAAAGTATTGAGCGAAAGATAGTCTTCTCCAACTACTAACTGGTCATGGTTTAATACCAATTGTCCGCGAGAATTTTTTCTCACATCAATTTCTAGAGCATCAACTGGCTTATCTCGAAAAAATTCTACAAAACGTAAACTATTCTCTTCTGTCTGGTCACTTCCTGAATGTGCAGTGATATATGTCATGGATTTTCACATCCTCCTTACCTGTATGATTGTAGAACTTGAATATTAATTTTGAAGCAAAATCCTGTAAATATGATGTAAAAATAAAAGGAGATATGTAAATTTTCTGAAAATAAATAGATTCTTATCCATGGAACATTCAAATTTTTAGATGAAAATTTTTTCCTACCAAAAAAACAGTTGCAGCGTAAGAATTTTCTCTACGCTACAACTGTTTATATTTTTTCTTCAATTAATTTTTCGGTTGCTAATAAATATTGCTCTAATTCTGCTCTCGTTAGATAAGGAACTCTGCCATAAAATACATGATCAATAATTTCCACATCAATACTATTAAACAACCATTCCGATGTTAGTGTTTTAATCGCGCGTGTCAACTTGGTATCTTCACCCTCGATATTTTGTGGCTGACCCGTGGGTGTTAAGAATAATGCTCGTTTACCCGCAAATCGTTTTTTAGGCTCATCCGAAGTAAAACTATAAGCAAAACCATGTTGAAAGACACGGTCAATATAACCTTTCATGATTGCCGGCATCCCATTCCACCAAATAGGGAATAGATAAATCAGCACATCACTTTCTTCAATTAACGCTTGTTCTACCTGAACATCTTCTGGATAATCGTCATTTTCACGAATAAATTCTCCTTGATTTGTATGTATCATATCCGGTCCATCTAAAATCGGATGAAACTGCATTTGATACAAATCTCTGACTTCCACTTCTATCTTTTTCTTTTCTAGCGCATTGACAACTCTCTCTAATAAGGCATAAGAAAAATTTTCTTTTCTTGGATGTGCATAAACAATTAAAGCTTTCATACGAACTCCCTTCTACTTGCTATTTGTCATTTGTTTAACAAAATCAACAATAATTTCGGCGGTAATTCCCCAAATCGTTTCTCCATTCACTTGATAAACGTAAATTTTACGGTCAATATTGCCCCATGGTTCAAAATAACGCTCCGGCAAATTCAATTCTTCAGCGGGTAAATAAACTTCTTTTTCACCAGAATCGCCGTTTATACTATAGGGATGAATCAGTATCTTACTATGATACTCTTCTGGCTGATTGTTCATAAAATACGAAACCGGCACCGTATAAATCTTCTCCACCTCAGCAGGAGAAATTTCTAACTCTTCTAAAGGTTGATGAAAGACACCTACATATGGATAAATCATCGCTCCAGTAGGAATTAAAACTATTTTTAAATTCCCCAAAACCTCTAACTTCTCTGGCTGACAACCTAATTCTTCACAAGTTTCACGAATAGCCGTTACTTGGGGAGTTTCATCAGTCGGATCAATTTTCCCACCTGGAAAACAAATCTCGCCACCTTGTCGAATGGTTGCGGCACGCTTTTCAAAAATAAAATGATATTCGTCCTCTATCAAAATGAGTGGGACAAACACTGCAGACTGAAAAAAATTTTCCAATCCACTCAATTCTTGATGAAAATTAAATCTAGATTTTAAATGGTTTAGTTGTGATTGATTCATAGTTTCCCTCTTTGCAAAATATGGATGGTTTTATTATAACTAGGTTTTGATGAGAATCAAAAGAAAAATGGAAAAACTTTCTTAAATCAATAAGCTAAAAATTTGTAAAATCAGAATATCGAAAATTATTGAACGATCACCACTAATCAACACCTTAATTTCAACTCTCATTACCTCCTCCCTCCAACAAATTGACAATCGTTTTCATACATGATAAGATGCTGTTAGAGTTAGGATTGTGACTTCAATGAAGGCAAGACCTAAGCCAAGCGACTAATTGTAGTGGCTTTGTTTAGGTCTTGCCTTTTTTGTTGTACCCAATAATAAAATCGAGGAGGTGAAACAATGAAAATCGCCAAAGTATTGAATAACAATTTGGTTTTTTCGAAAAATAGTAATGGTGAAGATATTATAGTTGCTGGGTTGGGAATAGGATTTCAAAAAGTCAAAGGTAACGAGATTGATCAAGAAAAAGTCGAAAAAATCTTCCAAAATGTGGCTAAAAAGGAAAGCACAAAACTCATTCAAATGTTGAATGAGATACCTATCACTTACTTCAATTGCACTGAAGAAATTCTTAGACAAAATCAAGGTTTTTTTGAAAATAAAACAACTAACTCGACTATTCTTTCACTTACGGATCACATCTATTTCCTAATCAAACGTATCCATAATGAACAGTATCTACCAAATCAATTCGGTTGGGAAATTCAGCGCTATTATCCAAAAGAATATAAAATTGCATTGCATTCATTAGAAATTATTGAAAAACATTTTCAAGTAAAGATTCCTGAAGAAGAAGCTAGTAATCTAGTTTTGCATTTCATGTCTATTCAATTAGAAGGTCATTCTATACGATATAGAACCCAAATATCAGTTATCTTATATTAATTTTTTTAAAACTTCTCCATCACTTGCCAAATCAATTCCTCAATAAACCCTTCTTGAAGTGCGACTTGATGTGTCTCGCAAATTTGATTGGCCACTTCTTTTAATTTAGAATCTTTAACCAGACGTAACTGTTTTAAGCGTGTCTCGCTCAATGCCGACGCATGACTAGCTAATGCAAAGCTTGTCAAATTCATCGCAATCGTATGCCCATGATCTGGGAACGTTTGTAAGACTTGCTGCGCCATCACTAAACCTTCAGGATCCATATCGCCTACATAATAAATTTGAATGCCCGATTCAGTTAATTTTCTCAAAATCTTCCATACTGCATAAGTAAACTGACCGCTTGAACAAATCATCGGAACTTCAGGTAATTCATCTAACAGAATAGAATAGACACCTGAATTTTCTACCACCAAAATTTTATCCCCTTTTTCTGGATAAATAGTCTTCATGCGTAAAATTTCTTTTAAGGGGATTTTCCAAGAACATGCTTCCTTACAAGCCCCTTGCCACATGTCACTGACTGTTTCAGTTTTAGCCAAGAGACCTCTAGCAGCCACATCATTATTGATATCATCCTTCAAAAGATAAAATTCATCCAATACACTATTTTTTCGCTCAATATTTGAAAGTAGTTCTTCTTGCTTTGCTTCGGATGAACTTGCAGTTAACATTTGCAGTAAAAGAATGCCTGCTGGTTGATTATCGTCAAAAGCATGGGGATTTCCAGTCTGCTGATAAGAAAAAACTGGTAAACGCGTATAACTTGTTGGTAAATTTCGCAAAGCATGAGAGACGATTTGAAAAACAGAAATTATATCTTCTTGCTTTTGCCAGTATTTCAGCTGTTTTTCGCTCAATTGCTGTATAAATATCGCATCAACTTGAGTGACTTTTGCTAGGAAATCTTCATACAACTTTTGTTCGTACTTTAGAACATCTATTTTTAAAACTAATTCTTTTTGAGTAGTAAAACGAACAAATTCTTCTAAAGACCATTGAAGGGCACTTTCCTGTAGCGCAGTTGCAAACTCTGTAATTTGCACTCTTTTTCTCTTCGACCAATCAAGATTAGTATACCCTAACAAACTTCTTAAAGGATCTGTATCAACATCTCCTAAACTTTTTATACCAATTGCAGAACCAAACTCTCCCTTCAAATAATAGCGGCGAGCCAGTTCTTTCCCTATTGATAAAAAGACTGGAGCTTTAAAAAAGTTGGTCCGTTTACTCATTTTCAACACCTTCTAATAATAAATGTTTCTGATGACCATCCCAATAATATTGAATTGGTGTAACTAGATTAATATTCTGTGGACGCAATAATTCATAAATCATTAGCTTAGATACAGTTGGATAATCCCCAAATAAAGCTTGCGAATTCATTACATAGTTAAAGCCTAATTGTTCACAGGCTTTAAAGAGCTCCGCGATATTCAAATCGTCAATACCAGCAAAAGCTTCATCCAATGTAATCATTCGAGGACAAAAATCTTCCGCATCTAAATAGCGAGAGTAAACTGCAGCGAATAAAGGTAAATACATGGCTATCGCTTTTTCCCCTCCACTGAACTGATTAAAACGTCGATCAGTCAAAGCTTGTGCCGAATATCCTTCGTTAGATCGTTTAAATTTTAATTCAAACTCAAACCAATCTCGATAATCCAAGACTTGAGAAATGGCTTGAAACAGGGTACTTTGATCCTCTGAATTTTCACGAACTTGCTCTTGCGCATAGTATACCCGCTCTTGGAAATGACGAGTAATGGCTTCGCGATCTGCTTCGGACAATAAATTCGTTGGTTTTTGCATCAGTGCTACCAGACGATTCGTTCCTAGATCTTGTTCCGACGTACTCGGAATCCCTTTCCATTGAATGGATAAAGACAAGCCTGAAGAATTTTTTTGAGATTGTAGCAATTGATTCATTTGATCTACCCAAGCCATGGCCTGATTGATTCTCGAACGAAGAATATTACCTACAGACTCTAAGATAATCGTCTTAAATAATTGTTCATCGTCTTGTTTTAGTAAATCTTGTAACATCATTTTTTGCTCTGTTAAGCGCTCAAGTAGGTCAAAAGTTGTTTGTCTTTGTCCATCCACTACAAAGACAGGTAGTTTATAGTTATTGTAATTACCAAAATCTCCTAAGCGTAACTCTTCTTCTTCAGATAATTCAATCCCATTTGCATTCAATAATTGCGGTTGGTAATTTTGTAAACGATCCGCCAAGTAATTAAATTGCGTCAACACACTACTTTCACGTTCCTTCAATTTTTTCACATTCGGTTCTTGCTTTTGCGTCTCTGCTTGTTCAGTAAAAGATAACTGGTCATCAAAGTTCGTTTCTGCTTTAAAGAGACTTTGCCAATGTGCTTCTGCGTTAGTCGTCATTAGAAATTCTTCGTTTACTCGTAGCAAATCATTTTGATTGACTGCTAAACTACTAGTCAACTCTGTCACTTTTTCATTGGCGATTTCTTTGGCTGCTTCTCGGTCACGTTGTTCATGAATAGCTGCGGACAACTGAGCTTGTAGTTCTTCTACATGAATTAGTTGCTGTTGTTGTAAATTATCTTCTACTAAGCGAGTCTCTCGTTGCATCTTGCTTTGCCACTCACTACGTTCAAACAACAAGTCCTCCTGTTCTTCTTGTAAAATAAGCTCATGTTGCTTGCCACTGACAATCGTTCGCCGTAAGCCTTGCATTTCGATATAATTAGGATAAGCTTCATCTAAATTTTGTTCATAATTATCTGCATATTGCCGTGCGTCTTGATAAATTTCCACTTCTAAAGCTAGTCCATTTTGAGCAGTCATGCGATGTAAATTGGTTTTTTCTTCATGAATGCTGTTGGTTAGTTCATTCACTTGTACTTGTTTTCGTTCCAATTGTTCTTTTTGCAATTGATAACTGCTAGCAATTTGTTCCATTTGACGAATCGCTTCATAGACTTCAGAACCACTTGGACGATTTTGATAGTCCCGCATAATTTTTTGATGTTGCTGATGTTTTTCAGCAATTCGTTCATCTAATTCGACAATCTTTTGATTCAATTCACTAATTTCTTTTTCAAGCGTCGCAATCATCGCCTGGCGATATCTTTCTTGACTGGCCACTCCAATATAAGACGCTTGATATCCAGCCGGCATTGCTCCCCGTAAATTAGCAATTTGATAGGAACCATTTTTAAAAAGATTCGGTAACTTCTCATCCATCTCATCTACAGTGATACTTTGTAACACATCCATCACAATCGCTTGCAACTTCAGATCTACAGTTGGAACAACTTCTAAGTAATCGGCTAAAGTAGAGGCATAATACTTAGGATCGGGTATGATTTGTTGGTCATCAGACAAGTGTAAACCTTCCTCAGAAATTAAACTATCTAAAATTCCCGACGCATACAACGCTCCCTCTAGCTGATTACGTTCCTCTTGAGAGACACCCCTCAAAAAATCAATGCTTTGATAAAAAGGGATGTACGACTTATCCGTCAAACTATTACGATTCATTTCTCTAGAGAGGCGTTGATCAACCTTAGGCATTTTTTGATTTTGCCACTCTTTGATTTCATTTTCTTTTTCCTGAATCGTTTTTAGATGGGTCCTCTTTTCATTTACTAGCGGAATAGTTTCTGTTTGATTTTCTTGTAGCGCTTGTTGATAGGCATTCGTTAAAGGAGCAATAATTTCTTCTTCCCTTAAGTAGTCTTCTTGTAGCTGATCCATGAGATGCAGTACTCCCCCATACTCTCCGGAAGTCATTTGGAAAGATGCAGCTTGCTGCCATTTATCCAGTTCGTTTTTCCAACGTTCTACTTCTGACTGTCTGGTTTGTTGCCATTGACGCAAGTCCCGCATTAACCCATCAACGATTTGCTGCTGACTGCCTAATTCTCTATCCGCAATCACTAATTGCTCTTCTCGATAAGATAATTGTACCAAGCGTTCAACAATTTGTTGAAAATGCTTCTGTTTGATTTGAACTTGATTTTTCCAATAAGAAAATTCCTCTTTGGTAATCTCCGTCCTCATTTTTTGACTATACACTTTATCTAGATCGTCTAAGCGTAAGTAGGCTAAGTATTGTTGATTATCGTCTAATAAGTCCTCTAAATCCTTTTCTTTTTCTGACAGTTCACTTTCTTGACCTTCAAGCTGTTGTTTTTGTGCTGCTAGTTGCTGTTGCTTTCGAGTTAAATGATCTTGATTTTTTCGTAAATCCTCTTTGGTTTGCGCTAACTGATCTTGTAGCTCTTGTCCTCTTCGCACTAAGTCCATACCTTCGTGCTGATTTAATTCTTGGATACTTTGAACAAGCGCTTTTAATTGAGCATCATTTTCCTGAATCCATTGTTTTTGTTCTTGTAGTTCTTGATCCCATTGACGGTTTTCTTTTTCTTTTCGATTCTTTTCCTTCTCTAAACCACGCTTGTCTTTGACCAAAGTTAGCCATTTTTGGGCGATTTGTCCCACGAATTCATCTCGCCAACGACCATAACTTTTCGAAAACTTTCTAAGTTCGTTTAATTCGATATCCAAATCTTCTAAACGCTCTCGGTGACCATCCAATTGTTCAATGGTTTTCGACAAGGTTAACAGTTCATCGTCTTTCAACTTGGGTAAAGAGTCTCGTAAAATCCCATAAATCACCGACGGACGAAATTCTTTGGATAATTTAGGACTGCGTAAATTGATTAACAAAGCAATTAATTCATCAAATTGTTCAATCGTTTCAAAGCCAAAAATTCTACGGTTCACAAATTCTTTATAGGCTCGTTGTGTTTCAAAAATTTTCCCTTTTCCTTCCAAGCGATTTCGTAATTTTTTCTTGGTAAGTGGAGTAAATTCGCCTTTACGCAGTTCTTCATAAAGCTCCATATCAATCCCAACTCGTTGATTGTTCTCAATAGCGAAAAACCATTTATTTAACTTACCACCTCGATTAGCATGCATACCAATTCCGACTGTTAGATATTCTTCTCTTGCTTCTCTTTTTACTTCTAAAAATAAGTAACCGACACCTTCATCCCGTGTAGATACTCCTTTTTCACCTAAAAGATAATCTTCCATTTTACGGTCTCTGGAACCAAAAGAATCTAGGCGATAGGCACTTGTATCACCATCAAAGAGCACAGGAAATAAACTTTGCATAGTTAGAGACTTTCCTGAACCATTTGTCCCTCGCAGCAGCATTTTTCCATCAGCTAATTGAAAAATTTGATTCTGATAATACCAGAAATTCAATAAACCTACTCGATTGATTACCCATCTATTATTATTCATCGTCTTTCCTCATTTCTGCAACAAGTCGTCCAAAGACCGCTTGGACAATAATCGTATTTTCTAATTGAGTAAATAATTGCCAATCAGTCCCTCTTTTTAATAAAGCATCTGAAAGTTGTTGCTCACTCATATCCGTAAATTCTTTTGACCAATATCCGTCGTACGTCTCTTTTAATTCTTTTAAAAGCAATTTCCATTCTTCCATTGAAAAACGAATTTCTCCATATTCATTTTCTTGCACATTTTCTTTGCGAATAATTGTGGCCAACTGAATAAGCACTTCATCACTAACCTTACGACTTGGAAACAATTCCCACTGATCTCTTTGTTCCAAGGTAAAAGCAGCATAATCACGATATAGCTCAAAATAAAAAGGCGTATTGGTTTCTACGTATTCTTGCATATGGTGGTAGTTCTTGCGTAAACGGACAAACAACTCTTCATTATCGCTTGTTCGCTTAATCAAGGGTTCCTCCATTAAACGTTGATACAAGATTTGATTTCCTTCCAAATTAAGACTTTCTTGGTAATCTTGCCAGTAATCATGAAAAGACGCATATTCTGAATAAGACTGTGGCGCTCGGGCTAAAAACGCTCGCGCTTGAATAGTCGTAACAAATAAAATTTCCTGATTGAATTCTGATTGCTCAAAACCATCTGTAATTCCTTGGATGACCTCAATGATTCGTAAATCCTCCAGTTTATTGATAACTCGAACTAAACTTTTCCGTTGATTGTAATTCGTCCAATCGATTTTCAGCTCTTCAGGCGCAATCAATTCGATATCTCGTAATAATTCATCCAACATAAAAGGAGTCTCAGCTTCTAATCCTTCTACATATGCCATACAACAGCAGAAAAGTGCATAATCTATCGTACTAACAAAATCAATATCTCCCATCCAGCTTTGTAAAGCCATTGGACGTTTCAATAGTTGGATGTATTGTGGTCGTACCAGTAGATTCATGCCAAAACGTTGGCGTAATTCTTTTTGTAATTCTACCTGATGACGACGCAAAAAAGCATAGTTATCTGGGGTATCTTTACGAATAATCCAAAAGTTTTCAAACACAAGTCGTAAAGCTTCTGCTAAATCTTCAGGTTTCACACACGATCCTCCCTCTCTATTTTCACTTTGGGCATCTCGATGTCTCCATCTTCACAGGAAACACGGATACGTTCTTTTAAATGAATCGATACAATAACTTCAAAATCTAATTCTGTAGTTATTTTTTGCCTAATCTCACTATTCTGAAGAGTTTGCATTGAATCCGGTACATAGGTAGACATTGCTTGGCTAATCCACTTTAAAAAAACTTTGCGTGAAGAGCTATCCAAATTCTTCAACTGAGAAAAATCCAGTACGCCTGCTCGAAAATATTTCTCTACTTGTTTTCGCTGTTGCTCTAAGTCTTTTCGATAAATTTCTACTTGCCTTTGTTGTTCCGCTACATCGATTGTAAAACTTTTAGCCTTGCGTTCCAATCGAGCATTTCGGCCACGTTCTCGCATAAACAAAATCCCTGGTTGAAGCTCCCAACTGTTTTCTCTCGTACTGGTTGCATCGCTACCTTCACTCACAAAATAATGACGCGTATGCGCTAAACCAAAAATACCACTAAACATTTTTTGAGCTTCTGCCAGTGATTCTGCCTCTGCAAACCATTTAGCAATATGCTTATAATCTTTTTTTCTACTCTGATACTGATGCACTTCTTGACCAAAGTAATAAATCAAACCAGTCACTTTCGTAATCATCTGATCCGTTTGTTCCATCAAGTTGGAGTATTCACTCGAACGACTTTCCTGACCTTTAAACCAAATTTTTAAAGCTTGTAGTTCCCCTAAAACCTGCTCCTCGACTTCCTCACGACTCACATCATCCATCATGGGAATCTCTAATTCTTTTTCATACATGCCATCCACTAAAAGCGTCAAATCCAATTGTTCTAATTCCTCAATCATTGCTAAGAATTGATGATATAAGCTCTGCAAAGTACTGATAAAATCACGTAAATAGTTTACAAAACGATCCTTATAAATTAAAAATTGTTCTGTTTTCATGCGACTATCCACTTCCGGACTAGTAATATAGCCAATATAATTAGCTGTATCTTCCCCTAATTTACGGAACTCTTCTCTAATTTTCGGCCATAAATCAACAATATCTGCCCCGTCTTGCACAATATCTTGTAACAAATGATACAACCGTCGAACACTTTCTTCATCTAAAGCCCCACGAGCTGCATGTTTTTGATGTGTTAACTGAAAAACCATCTCCTCCACCAAAATACCTGCTTCAGTAATTTGATAACGAAAATTTTTATTTCGATATTCCTCAATATTCTTCGGTCGAATCATTTCTTGTTGCCGTTGTAGATTTCCCCAAGTCACTAAACTTTCTAAATCCTGATCGACTTCCGTTTCACTATAGTTTTCGGAATACACTTGTTTCATCATCTCTAAAATATCTGGCCGATACAAAGTCCCTTGCATTTGCCGATGTCGTTTATAAAAATGACGCATAATCAAACGATAGCGAGAGACATTTTCCACAACAAGATAATTCGTTGACATTATTTTTTCCATTTATTATCCCTCATTTCATAGATTAACTCGTCTTTTCTTTGATTTTATCAGAAAAAAATAGTTCTGTAGTGTTTGTATTAAGAATACTTTACTTAAAAACTAGCTCTTACTCTAAAGTACGCAAAATTGATAAAAATTTTTTTAAAGAGTCTTTTATCAGAATTTGCTAAAAATCCCATTCATCTTCCATTTCCGGTAAATTTTCGACAGTTTCTAATAATTGCTCTATCTCCATTTGAACAATTTGTTTCATATTCCTCAAATGTCACTTATAAAACCTATTATACCAGTCACAAAATCTATATTCAGCAGATAAAAGGAAATTTATTTTTAGGATGAGGTTATAGGTAAAATCTATTACCAAACCCAAATAAAATGTATTATCTATTCCATTTCTTTCTTGTTATCATGAATTCACTACTTAAATATCGGAGGAATTATTTATGGCGACAGATAAATTTCAATTAGTTGGATCATTATTACGACCAGAGGACTTATTAGTTTACAAAAATCAAATCGAGCATCGTGAGGATATTCAATATCCATTCTACGATTCTTTTCCAGGTTATAAAGAAACAGAAACCGCAGCTTTAGAAAAATCTGTTTCCGAACAAAAAGAACATGGACTATCTGTTTTAACAGATGGTGAGCAAGGACGTTCTTTATGGCATCTAGATTTCCTTTGGGGCTTAAATGGTGTGGAACGCTTTATTGATAAATCAGGATACGTTTTCGAAGATTTTGATGGTGGACAATTTGAAACTCGCAAAGATGTTGGTATTCGCATCACTGCTCCTCTATCAGGAAAAAATCATCATTACTTAAACTTGTTTAAACAAGTCAATGAATTAAAAGAAGACCGTGATGTCAAAATCACTGTCGTAAGTATTGCCCATGCATTTACTGAATTGTTTCTTTTCAAAGAATTGTTTGGCGAAGACCAAGTCTACAAAACTAAAGAAGAACTACGTGAAGGCTTAATTAATGCTTATAAAGAATTTTTAGTGGAGTTCAAAGAAGCTGGTGGCGAAATCGTTCAGTTTGATGACTGTCTGTGGGAATTATTCTCAGAAGATAACGAAAAGAGCTATTTTGAAGAAGGAAACGGTGGCTTAGTTGGCCTAGCAGACGAGTTTGTTGACTTAAACAATGAAGTAGCCGATTTTGCTCATGAATTAGGTTTGAAAGTATGGACACACAACTGTCGTGGAAACTATCAAAGTCGCCATGCAGCAGGTGGAACGTATGAATCTATCGCGAAAAAATTCTTAGGTAATCAACATTATGATCGCTTCTTCTTAGAATGGGATGACGATCGTGCAGGTGATATTTCAGCCTTAGAAGTCTTAAAAGATAAACCAGAAGTTGAAGTCGTTTTAGGTTTATTATCAAGTAAAACTTCTACTTTAGATGATGAAGAACGTGTCTTAAGTTTATTAGACAAAGCGAGTGCAATCTTACCAAAAAGCCGTTTATTCCTTTCACATCAATGTGGATTCGCATCTTGTGACTGCGGAAACAAATTATCGATTGACCAACAATGGGCAAAAGTTGACCAAGGACAAAAGATCGCTGAAGGCTATTGGGCAGAGTAAATAAAATAAAAATTCCAGAGACAGAAGAGCTGTCTTTGGAATTTTTTTGTTAATAATACTTTCAGATTTATTCGATAGTCTATCTCCTGATTTCTGTTGATTGATTTATGAGAAACTACTAGAAACTACTAGAAACTTTTTACTAGTAAAAAATACATATCTCCTTAAATGTACATTAGAACAAAAGCTAAACGCACTTGTATCTCTAAATTTTTTTGGGTAATGTATAATACTGAGTTGGATCTTTAGAACTAACACCATGCCATTCAATATAACCATCCTCTAGTAACTTACGTAATATTTTACGTGTATAAACTAGACTTTTATTAATTATTTCTGATGCTTGTTTTACCGTCAAAGTTTTGTGGTTGTACAAATGAGCAATGATTCTCATTTCTATTTCAGTAAATTTATTCTCATTTAACTTAGCTACATATTCTTCAAAACGATCATTTTCACGTAAATATCGTGATGTATAACTATTTTCTAAAATTAATAGAACAGCATTTTTATTCGGTTCACTATATTTAGGCTCGTTTAAAAAGGATAGTTGCATTTCATCATAAATACGGTTAACTCCTTCATTCATCTCTTTAACCCATCCAAACTCTGATAAAGTTCGAGCAATCCTCGGATTACGAGCATATCTAGTATGACGCATATTTTCTAATGTCACTATATTAGGTAGTGCCCCTGGACTAAAAATTTCTAGACGATCATCATACATGATAACTCTGACATAATCGCCTCGATAAGAATAGTCCCTATGAGTCAGAGCATTGACTATTCCTTCAAACTAAGCAAATTCAGGATACTCAGGTATAGATGTAAATTTACCATCTTCCTTTAAAAACTGAAATTCTCGTAATTGTGATTTAACATCTTTTGTCATTTTTTCAATTAATACAGGAATTGGTCCTTCATAATCAAATTCTTTGATTATATTTAATCGTCGGCCAGTTTCATTCTTTTCTCCATCGTAACGAAGAAAACGAATTCGAGAATGAGGCATATGAATAAATGTGTCTCTTCCGAATAGTAGCGCTCCCGCATTCGTTAAGCAGCCATCTTTCATAAGCCCTCTACAGTTATTGTTTCGTCAACTACTCCCACACCAAACTCATCATCAACTCTAAAATTTCCAGTGACTATCGTATAAGCATCCATTAATTCATCTTCACTAATATTTAGCATTTTTTGTTCAACTATTTCCTGAAGTGTGGTAACTTCAGGTAATTTTAATTCAAATGGAAAGCCTTTAGAATTTACTGACATTTTCAAAAAAATTTTGATAGCTTCGTTTGTTGTTGTTCCCAATTCACTAAACACTTCATCTGCTTTTTTTTCAAGGACTCTTCTACACGCACTTGAATATTTTTCATCTCCATACACCTCATTAAATATTATTTATATATGAATTACATTGCATGATTGAATTATAGTCAATGAAAAAGCAGAGCGAAACCACCCTGCTTTTCACAACTCATTATATTTCATTTTACTTCCAAAACTCTTTTCAACAGGATATTTCCGATTATTCTTCTCCAATTTACGCTCGATAATTTTATCGATATCCATTTCCAAATTATTCGCCAACATATATGAATAAATCAAGACGTCTGCTAATTCCTCTTCAATCCGTTCCCGCTTACTATCAATTACCTCTTCTGGAGATTTCCATTGGAATAATTCCAGTAATTCTGATGCTTCCAATGAAATAGAAATTGCTAGATCTTTTTCATTGTGGTATTGTCGCCAGTTCCGTTCGTCACGAAACTGATTTATTTTTTTCATGCTAGATTCTTTCATAAGTCAAGTACTCCATTCTGTGCTTCCATGAGTTTTTCTTGTAATGCTTCATCCACGGCATATAAGTATAGTCCATTAACTCCTCTGGTCAAAAGAACATTAAGTTCATTTTTAAGTAAAGTATCTGATAAATAAGCTTTGCCATTCTTTAAGGTTCTCTTTTGTGTCGCTTTTTTATTTTTACTAGCTGTCCTATCAAAAACAATTTTTCCATCTCGATATTTTACAGACGGACCAATGATGACACCTGCATAATTTAAATCAAAACCTTGAATTGTAAAAGTAGAACCGACTTCATCAATTGTTTGTTCTTGCTCTGCCCAAGCCAGTTTTCTATTTTTTCGCTTTAAGCTCTTAGTTTGAGAAATCTGTAAATTCCAAGGTAATGAAAAATCACCGACTGTCACATCCCAATATTCTTTATTCGAAGGTTTTTTCTTATCAATATACTCCCAGTCAAATGTTGCTAACATTCGAGAAATACCGGAATCCTCATTTTTAGCTTTTTCTTTTATACTACGATACATTTCTCCTGGGGAGCTAAACACACGTAAATCATACTTGTGATCTTTAGGGATATTCTCTATCTCATGCTCATCAATCAAATTGCGAATCCAGTTCACCGTTTCCTGATTTCCATTAATACGCATCTGATTTTTCAATTCAATATAATTACCATAGATATTAGCCTGATTGACTAAATCATGAAATTCTTCATTCTCCCAATATTGTTCTCGAGAGAGTACTTGGTTTTGGTCAAAAACTGCTACTACAACCTTCGCTCGCTCCAAAAGATCTTTTAATTGATTCTCTCCTTGATAGGCCTGCTTACCCTGTGTCCAAAGCAAATGAGCTTCATCAACAATTAACACATCTACTTTTTTATCTGGTGAATGTCTTGTAATAAATGGTGTTGGCTTACTGACAGTATCAGGAGTTTTTTTAGAAAGAATACCTAATTTCTCAGATATTTGCTGATAAACTTTTAGTTGTTGTTCATGATTTACTAACAAATAATGCGAAGTATTTTTTAAAATGACGTTATCACTATCTTTTTCTGATAGCTGAAATAAATCATAAAATAAACTACTCATCAAAACAGTTTTCCCCGATCCAGCTTCACCGCCAACTAAGATTAACTGGCTGTCTTTTTTTCTATTCAAAGCTTCTTCGATTTTCATAATAATTCTATCTTTCGCCTCAAATTGCTCTCTTGTCAATTTGTGAAAAGGGGACGCTTTGAATAATGCTGAATCGCGGATTGCTCGCTCTAATGGGAAAAGCTCTGCGTTTTTCTTATGAAGTTTGCGCCAAATTTTTGTAAAAATTGTTTCCATCTCATCAGAAGAATAATAATCCTGTTGTTCATTTGTTCTACGATTATAGACGTGCTTAACTGATGCAACACTGGATAGATAGTGCATCAATTTATTTTCAATGTCTAATGTCAAAGACTTATTAAAATGATCATGTCCAATAACAAACATTTTCGTATCGTGAGACGTAGCTAATTTTTCCCAATCGTCTCTTACTCTACTGTCACTTTGCAAATGCTCCAATGTCCGACGCTTAATATTTGTAGTTTCTCCGATGTAGATTGAATAATTCCTATCCTGTAACTTATCATTCACAATATAAACTGTAGGAAAACGTAACAAGTATCTTTTATGCTGTTCATTCTCCAAATTACTCTCTAATGTAGCGATTATTTCTTTTGAATAATCCAGCTCATAAATAATTGGTGACGAAATATTTTTCAAATAATCACTTCCTTATCAAACTTTGCTACTTTAATCATACACTTGTAGAAGGATTGTTGGAAGAGAATAATATTTGAAAAATGAATATTATTGTTTCAAGAAAAATTATTTTTAGCTTCAGTTAACTGAAAAAACTCCCTACAAAGCATCCAGAATTTTCCTGCCTACTTTATAGAGAGCTTACTATCTAATATTTTTAGTTTTCTAATTTTTTTATTGATTTCCGTAGTTTTATTCCCTCACGCAAGGTTCCGTAGGTGAAGACACCAATTCCAAACCAAATGAAACCAAAGGCGGTAAATTGAGCAACTGAATAGGTTTCTTTAAATAAAAAGACCGCTAGCAATAACATAATGGTTGGGTTGATATACTGAATAAATCCTAAGGTGATATAGGAAATACTCTTCGCTGCTTCTGCAAATAGTAGCAAAGGAATCGCAGTGACTACACCTGCTCCCATCAACAATAGATTCGTTTGTATTGGGTAGTGCATGAAACCAACTGGTGATAAAAATAGGATATATAATAAGGCAAAAGGAAATATAATAAAGGTTTCAACCGTTAAACCAGTTGTTGAACTAATTGGAATACGCTTTTTAATTAATCCATACAAACTAAATGAAAATGCCATAATTAACGACGGATAAGGAATTCTCCCCGTTTGAATCGACAGTAACAACACGCCGATAACAACCAAAACACACGCAATTTTACCACTACGACTCAACTTCTCTTTTAAAAATAATGTAGCTAACAAAACATTTACCAAAGGATTGATATAATAACCGAGACTTGCTTCTGTTACCCGACCAATATTCACAGAATAAATAAATGTGAACCAATTAATTGAAATTAAGATTGCTGCTAAAACTATTAAGAAAGTTTGCTTTTTATTCTTCAATAATTCCTTCAATTCATCTATAAATGAGGACCATTTTCCACTAATGAACAAAAATAGAATCATAAAAACAAACGACCAAATAATACGATAACAAATCGTTTCAAGTGGTGAAACACCTTGAATCAATTTCCAATAAAGCGTAATTAATCCCCATAAAACATACGCACCTATACCTAACAAAGTCCCTTTATTTTTCATCGCTCTTCTTACTTTCCTTAATACAAAAGTAACTCCTCCTTGATTGTCTATGGAATTACTATACCAGAAAAATAAACTTTTCATAGAATTTTCTGTAAAAGATTGTAATTTAAAAGACGTTTCCCGAAAATAGAAAACGTCTTCTAGTATTTATACCTATAGTTGTCCTAAAACTCATCCAATATCGCTCGAACCTCATCTGTAGACTTGGTATTCATCAATCGTACACGTAAATCACTTGCCCCTGGAAATCCTTTAACATAGATTTTAAAGAATCGATGCAAGCCAACGATTGAACGTGGCACTAATTCTGCATATTTATCTTGCAAATCTAGTTGCATTCTCAAAAGTCCTAACAATTCTTCAGAAGAATGTTCTTTCGGTTCTTTTTCGAAAGCGTATGGATTTTTGAAAATTCCTCGACCAATCATGATTCCATCCACACCATATTTTTCAGCCAAAGCTAAACCAGCTTCACGATCCGCAATATCACCATTAATCGTGATTTTTGTTTGAGGAGCAATGCGGTCACGAATTGCCATAATTTGCGGAATCACTTCGTAATGAGCATCAACTTTACTCATCTCTTTCCGTGTACGCAAGTGGATGGACAAGTTGGCGATATCTTGCTTCAAAATATGGGTAATCCAAGCTTCCATCTCTTCAAGGTCCTTAAAACCAAGTCGGGTCTTCACGCTAACTGGTATTCCTCCAGCTTTAGCCGCTTCAATCAATTCCACTGCCACTTCAGGACGCAAAATCAAGCCACTTCCCTTGCCACGATCCGCCACGTTTGGTACCGGACAGCCCATATTGATATCGATTCCTTTAAAGCCCATCTCGGCCATACCAATACTCATTTGGCGGAAAAATTCTGGTTTATCTCCCCAAATATGCGCCACCATCGGCTGTTCATCCTCTGTGAAAACCAAACGACCACGGACGCTTTGAATACCATCTGGATGGCAATAGCTGTCTGAATTCGTGAACTCTGTAAAAAAGACATCTGGTGCGCCTGCTGCTTGAACAACATGACGAAAAACAACATCCGTCACATCTTCCATCGGTGCTAATACGAAAAAGGGTTTCGGTAACTCTTCCCAAAAATTTTTACTCACTTTATATACTCTTCCTTCCGTTATGCTCGAATCCTCGAACAACACTTTACAAAAACATGATTATTATACTAGGAAAGAACAGGAGATGCAAAAAAGTCGTTTTCCCACAAAAACATAGGTATTCGTACTTTCTTCTCTACTAAACCACCCTCACTTATCCTATACTAAAGAAAAAGAGAGGAATGACACTAATGCTTACAAAAAACTTAGATGAAACATTTATGTTGGAAGCACTGGCTTTGGCTGAACAAGCTGTTCAAAAAGGAAACGAGCCCTTTGGTTCCGTTCTAGTGAAGGATAACCAAATCGTGTTCACCAATGAAAATCAAATTCATTCGTTAAGCGATCCTACATTTCATGCTGAACACGGACTTATTCGTAGCTTCTGCCAACAGCAACAAATCATGGACCTTTCTGACTATACGCTTTATAGCAGTTGTGAACCTTGCTTTATGTGCTCAGGTGCAATGGTCTGGACAAAATTAGGTCGTCTCGTTTTCAGTGCTTACGCCAAAGACTTAGATGCCATTTTAGGAGAAAAAGGCGAAGAACCTAGTCGCTTAGTTTTCGAACACTCGGGCTGGTCACCAACTGTAACTGGCGGAGTGTTGCAGCAAAAAGGGATAGAGATTTTGGAAAACTACTTTTCTACTAAAAAATAGTTCCATTAAAAGAGGACAAGCGGCCACATTGGCATTGGCTACTTGTCCTCTTTTTATTCACTAACTTAAATTTAATCATCCAACTATCCACATCATTGGTAAAATCTTGTAATTTTTGTACAAATTTTCCCACATGATAGCCATCACAGACTGCATGATGTACTTGAATCGCCACTGGCAACATTATTTGTTCTTCCTTACGCTTAAACTTTCCAAGAGTAAAAATGGGCGGTAAGTGCGGATTCGTTGATTGAATATTTAAGTTGAAAGCAGAAAACTCCACCCAAGGAATACTTGAAATATCAAATAAGTTACTTGGCCCTTCTTTTTTAGGAAAGAGCGTTTTACTCTGTTGATAAGTTTCCATATCTTCCCTACAATCTATATAAAATTTAGAGAAATCAGCTTGGTATTTCGTCCAAATACCTGAAAAAGTTTCCGTTTCTTTGTTAAAAATAGTGTAAGAGGGATGGACAATCTCCTAATAACCAACCTTGCCTTCTTCGGAGATACCCATCTTAAAAGGTTTTAGTTGATTAACCACTGTTGACAACCGTTTGGAGAAATAAATTGGTAGAACTTTTGACAGATTAACGTTATTAAGAAGAGCGGATTCTGTGTGAAAGAAAATCTGCTCTTGCTCATTATAAAAAGCACCTTCTCAACAACGAGAAAGTGCTTTTTATAGTATATTTTAAACCAAAAATTCTTTATACAAGCGCAATACATTCTTATAAAAAATTTGGTCCACTTCATCCATCGTAAAACCAGCGTCTATTAAGGCCTGATAAATCTTTGGAAAGACTCTAGCATCTGGTAAGTCCTCATGTGGTCTGATACCATCAAAATCGGAACCCATCCCTACAACCTCAATCCCTCCAATTTTTTTCAAATGTTTAACATGTGTCACAATTTGCTCAATTAAATGTGTAGAATCACTTTCATCTTTAAGAAAACCATCACTGAAATTAATGCCAATAACTCCCCCGCGATCCGCAATTTCCTTAATTAATTCATCTGAAAGATTACGAAAATGATGTTGAACGCTTCGTGCATTAGAATGACTAGCTACAAATGGACGATTGCTATACTTCAAGACATCTTTAACCAATTGATCGGAACCATGAGAAACATCAATCATCATTCCCAGTCGATCCATCTCTTGCACAATCTCGATACCAGCCGGAGTCAGACCCTTTTGATCAGCTAAAAGCTGTCCTTCTTCATCGGTAAACATCGCATTTGGAAAGCCAATTTCATTCGGATAATTCCAAGTAAGAGTCAACATGCGGACCCCAGATTGATAAAATTCGTGAAGCTTCTCAATACTTCCTTCTAATGGCGCACCTTCCTCCATTGTCAGTAAAGCACTAATGATGTTGTTTTCATTATTCTCCAAAATTTCTTCGTAACGTGTAACTGGACGAATCGTGTCCGTATTCTTTTTCATTTCTTCATAAAAACAAGCAATCATCGCCTTAGCAGTAGCATAAGCCGATTCTTCTGTTTCCTTATCTAAGTAAATAGCAAAATTTTGTAGTAGGTATTCTCCTTGCTGCATCTTTTCAATATCAATTTGAAAATCATTCTTTTTCAATTCGGCCGAAGAACCTTCTCTACCAGCATCAAAAATTCTCATAATCGTGTCACAATGCATATCAATAACGTTCACAAAAGCACCTCCAGGATGTCGATTCTATTTTTTTCGTTCGTTTGGTTAGTGATTAGTATATTATAGCTTAAAAGTTGGATTAGGTGAAATTGGTGAGAACAGGAAAAAGACACCTTTCAGGATTTGAGAGGTGCCTCGTTGGATATTCAAATTCTTAAAGTTGAGCCTTCTGTAAATGGAACGGTAAAGTATCAATATTTGAGTTTAAGAGTACTACGAATATCTTGCAAGTTAGAAAATAAAATATTTAGGGAACAATTCCTTTTTGTTCACAAAATCCCATAAAAACTAAGCTAGCGTATTTTTTTATTTCTTGTTAGAAGAGTATCATGTATAACAGTCTTTTCATAACACAAAGTACCTAAATAACGATTCATAATATTGGCTACTTTTCTGTCATAAAAGACCCAATTCATAAACACATCACTTCGAATAAACATACTAAGCATGATTAAATACACTATCACTACAACTCCAAGTACTATAATCATAGGAACCAATTTTAAAATATTATTTATGTATTCGTCCAAGTTTGAAGTAACAGCACTCCCTTCTAAAGTAAAACCAAAAGATAGCAAAAATCCCACTGGGGCAAGTAACAGTACACTACTTAATTTATAAATAAAAGATAAACTTTTATCGAATTCTTTAGAACACTGATAAATTATTTACGGATATATAAATTCAGAAAGGAACAGTCAAATATTTAGTCGATTATCGGCAAAAAACAAGTTGAAAAATCGTCGTAACCAAAATAAAAAGACACCCTCCCCTACAATGAGAAAGTGTCTTGGAAACTAGAACACAATTACTTTAATAATTAATCAATTATCTTTATACTAAAAATCGTTAATTGCATCAGTCATAATTCTTAAGAAGTGCTCCTGTTCAGGTGCTTCTTCAACACAATATAAAACCAGTGACTTTCTTACATAACTAGCATGGTCACGTAATAGTTTTGAATTTAAAGGAAACCCTTTAGCATTTGCAAATAACCCGGCAAACCGCATAACTGCTCGAGTATTCCCTTCTCTAAACGGATGGATTAGCCATAAGCGAGCAATCAAATCTGACAACAACGGAATCATATCTTTCACACTAATCTCAGACCATTCTACTTGATTCAACTCATGGATGATTGTCTCAATTTGAAGCTGGATTGATTGGACATCCCCATAATTTAAAGACACGCCACCTAAAACTGCCTCTTCTTTGTAAATAGGTATTGTTCTGATTGTTCCTGCCCATTCATAAAAATCACCAAAAATGTATTTATGAACAGCAAGAAATGTTTCATAATTAAGTGGCTTATCTTCAAACCAAGCATCAATATCTAACAATTTAAAATAAGTAATATCCGCTTCGGCTTTTTCAAGTAACTCTTTATCTGATATATCAAGTTTATTTTATAAAACATCAGTATTTGGAATTAAATAAGGATTATACATTTTGCAACCCCTAAGAACGATATTTTTCAATAACGGTTTCTAGAGCATCAGCAATTTCGATATTTCCTGCTACATATTCCTCTACCAATTTCATTGCATCTTCCGAAGGTTCTGCAGCATCTAGAGTTGAATAGCTCAGAGCAACATTACGAAGCTTCTCACGCTCGATTTTAGTCGTATTTTTTACTGAGTATTTGTAATCAGACATATTGGTCAACTCCTTATAGAATGTTTTCTATTGATTATTATACCATGTTTGAATAGGAATTTCAGGTATTGGGAAATGATGGTATAATCGAAAGCAGCTATTAAAAAGGCAAATTTTCCAAAAAGGATTTCTGCCCTCTCACAACAATCTATATATGCGCTTGTAGATATATACATGCTTTTTCAACTGCAACCTTCAAAAAGAAAGATAGCTACTATAAATAATCAGATGATTCCATAAAAACTCAATAGTAATTTTTGATTTATCTCAATACCGTGCTGTCTATATGTTGACTCACGCTCTCCAAATAGTTTGTTTATAGCTATTTCCCGTTCTCGATAACCTGCATGATGAACCAATCGATGACAGTTCGGACACAATGTCGTAACATTATCTGTAAAATCTAGTGTGTAAAGATAATAGTCTTGAACTGCCATAGGTATCAAATGATGGGCTTCTACAAAATTTTTACCATCTGCTTGTGTAATGAACGATCTATGCCTTGAATCAAGATTACAAGACCATTTACTTCTGACTTTAGCCAAATAACTCACATTCAAGTTTCTAGGATAGCTATCAAATCCTTTGTATAACGACTTTTTAGGTCGTACTACCAATTTGTCTGCTTGAAATTCTGCATTCTCTTCAGATATCAGAATACCTTCCTCCGTTGTTAACGATGCAAGTTGAAAATTCAAAAAATTATCTGATGGAGCTTCCTTCAATGCTTGTCGATTAGTTAAATAAGCAGCGAAACAATTGATTGTCGCACTATAAAAATTGTGTTCTTTTCTGTTAAACGTTCGAAAGTCCGGAAGGTTCTCAATTAGTTTAAGTTTTTTTAATGCTACAAAAGAATCCAACAAACCAAATTCTTCTTGAAAAATCTCTTCATACAAAACAGTTAAATATAGTAAGAATCGGGTGTAATGAGTCCCCTTACTCGATGATTTTTTAATATTTCCCGCTTCAATAGATAATTTTTCAGCATATATTCTGAAGTCTTGTAAAATCCGAAAATATCGTTCTCTATTGCGCACAACATGTGGTTCCTTTGAAAATACTTTTCTAAGAGTAATCACAATAGTCCTCTCTTTCAAAATAAGAAATTATTAATTATTACATCAACAGATTAGATTCCTTTCATTGCTTCTGTGAAGAACCCAAATTCGGGATTATTCAACGTTCCTATCAGTACTCCTCTATCTAGGAAAACATTCATTTTTTCACAACTTGTTTCAGAAATAAGTGAGCATGCATGACAAGCAGAAGCATTAAGCGAATCACGTCCTTGTGAATCGCTTTCGATACATACAGGGTCAAAGCTGCACCACTGCGCCTTTTCAAGCGCACTACTCATCAATGCAAACAATCTCTCTGGAACCCCTTGTTTAACTAGACCACCAAGCGTTCCTTCAGAATCCGAGCTTGAGGTATAGATTAAGACACCATACATTTCTTCATCTTGACTATTTGAATAATATATTCTTTCTTTCAAGGCAGAAGATGAATACCCACTACTCATATTCAGTTCTCTAATAAGTAAGTGCGACAATGTATGAAGTAAATAATAGTCCGGTTTAATATAAGACAGTTCATCATCAAATCTTACGTTTTTTTCTTTCGCCACAATTCTATTGTAGACGGATTTATCTTTTACTTTCTTCAACCAATAACTAACTTGCTTAGGATCAAGTGAAAAGAAAATTCCTTCACCTAATGATCGCATCCCGACATAATAACCGTCTTTTCTTTTTAATGAAACTTCATTAATTCCACCTTTAGATTCTTCACCTTCCAAAGCACGTTCTCGCATCAATTCAGAGTCAGTTGACTCAATTCGGCTATAGGAACGAAGTGCACTCACAACTTCTAATTGATGCACTAAGGTAATTTTAGAGATAAACTGATTAAAAGGAGATTCATCCAATTCATTTTGATCAAAAACTTTTATTTTAAGTCGCTCTGATTCTTTGTCAAAGTCTTCTTTCCCAGTCAACACTTCAAATTCTGGTCTCCTGTAATCCATGACATCACCAGTCGATTCAGAGGTAGACTGTTCAAAAAAATAAAGAGATACAGCATTTTTGACTGCGGCAGAGTCTTGCACCAATTCCTCTGAAATATAATCAATCAAATTTTGAACTTTTTTATCTCCATTTAATTTATTAATTCCCTCTTCTCGGGACATACTCCTGAGGGAATTTTGTAAAGATAAATAGTCAGTGGCACGCTGAACTGCTTCAATTAATTTGTTTTGTTTAAAAGGTATATTAACCGAACTTGAAATATTTGGAAAAAAGAAATTATTAGCATTTTTCAACAAAACCCGCAAATGGGTTCCTTCCGAACATACTTCACCATAATCTGATTTTTTCCATTTATATTGTCCCTTACACTGTATTCCTAATTCTTCCATTTTTTTTGAAAATTGATTTTCATCAAATACTCCGCCAAGTGATCTTTTCTTTCCACAAGTTTCACATGACACTATCAAATCAGCGATAGAGCCTGTTTGTGCTACACTTTCCAATTTTATTTTATGGTCTTTAAACTCATCAATGGACATATTTGGATGTGGCCATTCCAGCCATGGAAACTCTTGCGCATGTCCGTTTTTACATGCACAAATTACACGAACTGGTACAAGTTCAGTACCTTTATGTCGTGGATCATACGGTCGTTTATCAAATAAATTAACTCTGGAAGGAATTCCTTGAGCCACTACAGACTCACGCCACCTACTTAGTGGTTTTAAAAATCTGTCATATGGAGAAAAGTACCAGCTTGGGAATCTGACACCAATGATTTCTTCAGCCTCTTTTATTGGAGGCTCAATGAATCCATTGGCATTCATCTCTGTTTCCAATCTGATATCATGAACTTTTTCGCATTTATTCGAATTCCAGTATTCGGAATCTGCGACCATCACAGATTGATTATTGATATCCATCAAAGCACCTATACCAAACGGCGTAAGTAGCTGTGACCTCCTTACATTAAATTCTGGGTTTGCGCTTGTTTTATCGTAAGCCATTTCCGCACCTCAATCAGTCAATTATTCGCATATATGCGGTATCTTCAACACTTCTCATCGTACCCATAACTCTTGTAGCTTCTTCATGATGGCTTCGATCATCAAATGATTTGAGAAGTAATTTACCAAAAAATTCTTGAGTTTTCGTTCTATACAAATAGTACCTTGTTTCGTTCTCTGCTCCTTCTGATAATTCAGCGTCTTCTGCCAATTCCAGCCAAGAATTTGCAAATTCCTTCATAATTATTTCAGCATCTTCACTATATAATTTATATTTATCTTCACTATCCCCGACCCGCTCCATCAAATATTCAATAATACCATCGAGATGGCTTTCATCATTCAAAATGTTTATAGGTGTTTTATCGCCGGAAAGTTCTTCAACACTATTGCGTAACATTGCAACAATTACTCCTGCAACAGCCTTCTTCAATGCAGGAACAGAAAATGGTGTGACACTGCTCGCTTCAACAAACCGGTAGAGACTCTGATGATAAGATTGAAATGTTTCATAATGCGATCTATCTCTGCTCCGGGAAGAATTATATAATGTGCACACTAAACCGAGTGAACTACGACCTACACGACTTGTAGCTTGGATGTATTCAGAAGTCAGCTTAGGCTGCCCCACTACGAACATGGCATTGAGTCTACTGATATCTACTCCGACTGAAAGCATATTGGTTGCAATAAGAGTATCAATAGGATATATTTTTTTCTCTTTTTCATTTGCAGTGTGTTTAACTTCCAATTTTTTTAGAATTTCTGGAATTTCAACTCCTGACTTTCTCGAAGTAAGCTCTACACTCGTATTGTCCCAAATCTTACGTTTCTTCGTATTATTTCTACGATTCAGCTGATTAATGTATTCTTTTATATCGTCTCGAATCAAGCCTGATGCTTTTCCTAATTCCCTAATACTGTTGAAATACCCAGTAACAGTCCAGAATAATTCTTCCTCGTCAGGTTCTAGACCAAGCTCTGTAATAACTTGCAACATAGCGGATACTAATCTAATTTCAGTTGTAACTTGTGACTTTCCTGTAGACATGATACCCAGATAAGCTCTGCCTGGTTCAGTAGCATTTTCTTTTACGAAAAAGTTATCTGCGACTTCGATACCATTAGGTGGAAATTGAAATACTTTTCTTCCAAAAATTGACTTAACTTGCTCCTCTGCATTTCTAATTGTAGCCGTTGAAGCAATATATTTTGGAGATACTGTGCCTTCTCCGCTTTTGAAAATATAATCAAATCCTGCTTCATATAGTCCAACAATGCTCCCCAGAGGTCCCGAAATTAAATGCAATTCATCTTGAATAATCAATTCAGGACGGCGGTACTTAGTTAAATCATCTGAACCAAACAGGTGTTGTGTTTCTTCTTTCAGAGGTACTTGCGCAAATTTATCAACAGTTCCAAAAAGCAAAGTCGGACGGACATCGTAGATACTTTCATCGACAACATAAACTGGAAGACCTTTTGAAAATTCACAGTTTCTGTTGTTACATTTCATATTATAATTAGATTTAGACTTTTTAATCGGTGAGTAACCCCATTGTCTTGGAACCTTACGATTTTCTTCACTTGGAATGATACTATGTTCTTCTTTACACCAAGGACATTTCAAAACTTGGAATGTATTTTTTCTTTTTGCCTCTTCAATAGTACGTGCGCTTACCATATCTTCAAAATCCGCCTTAGCCGCCTTCAAATAATTTTGCGTTCCTTCACCAATCCACAGTCCTATCGTTATCTCGGTATCACCCAAGCCACTCACACGTCTTCTGATGAATTCCAGTGAGCAAATTAGCTGCGAAGCTCTCTCAAACTGTTGGGCCGTCAAAAGTCTCAAAGTATAGCGCATTATTACACTTACACCATCTGAATTACTGTAATTCATTCTTCGGTAGATGATTACCGCCGCAATCGCGAATAAATAGGCCTCGGTTTTCCCACCGCCGGTACTGACCCAGATCAAATCTAGAATCTCTCGATCATCACTGTTTTCATTTAGAATAGATTCCAAAGAATGCAATACAAAGGCTAACTGGAATGGTCTCCAATTAAAAGCAACATTTTGAAAATCGGATGTCTCAAAACAAGATACTTTTTGCTTAGCGTCATCAATCCTTTGAAGTAACATTGCTTTGTTGGCAAGATTAAAGGCTTCAAAAGCTTTATCATTTTCTTCAAGAAATTTTATGGTTTTCTTCATACGTAAACTGCATTCTTGGCATTTTTTTATGTTTTCCAGAGCATATTTTTGAAATTCTGGGATTAAATTAAAAACAGATTCCTCCAATTTTCGAATCCAATTATCATAGGCCACAACGAAAGAATTTAATTTACTTATTTGAACTTCTTTTTCCATATCAATATAACTATCCGCCCTTAAAATATCCGCAGTCAGTTCAGGAATCTCAAATGATATTGGCAACAGTTCATAACTAGGTAGATAACTCGTCTTAATCTCGCTTACATTTCCATTCACTTCTTTCCAAACAGCAGATACCCCTCGACCATGGGCGTAAGTTTTTTTCTGACGATATAAAAATAAATTCATTGCATCTTCTGGGTCCAGCCGAGCTAAATCAGGAATTTTAATGTCCTCGGATGCAACAAAAGTGATTCCTACTTGAGAAGGTATTTTTATCTCTGTTTGAAAAAAGTGATTTTTTGAAATATTCTTCACTACAAGAGTAATAGCTGCTACAATTTCATTTGCCACTTTCAACTCTTTTATTTTTGAAAATAATTGAACTGAATATTCTTCATCAAATTTAATTTCTTGAGTTCTCACTCCTTCACGCAATTCAAGTAGTACGCTACTTTCAAGTGGTTTACGTTGAAAGCAATTTTTTTTGCCATAAGTGATATTTTTAATTTTATTGACCAAAAATTTGGCATCCACATCTAAATTTTCACTCTTATACATTTCCTTAGATAGATCATTAACTATCCTATCAGTCTCTTCGTTATAGCTTTTTAAACGAATTCTTTTCCCCTCTGAGTCTATTTCAAAAAGTTGGTCAACCTTTTCTACTTTTGATTCAAGTAAATAATACTGCAACGTCTCTAAATTTTTTGTTGTTGTTTCAACATAAGGATTTTTAAGGGGGTCATAGCGCGCAGTGGTTACAGAGAGATTCAATTCTTTAATCTTAGCTTTGCAATAAAAAGAGATTCCAATAGATGAAGGTAAAAAACTGTTATCGATTTCAATCGAGTCTTCTTTATCAAATCCATCTTGGGTATCTAAGACAGCATCTTCTAACTCATGTTCACCGATATCATCTTTAAAAGGATATAAAATTCCAGTTGCATAACGTGATTGAGGCTTCTCTGAGATAATCTCTTCAGAGAAATTTGCATTGATTTTCTCAGAACCAGGTCCTAATAATAATGCACTGATTGCTTCGATATATTTATCTCGTACTGCTTTTTGTTTTCCTTTATCTTCCTGAATACTCAACTGTATCCCTCCCAATGATTCTATTTGTAAAGTTTCTAGGAATTGCTTTCAAAGAAACTTGATTAATTTGAGTAACTTTATCTGTTACATATCCTGTAACAGTCGGCTCTAAAATTACATCCTCTAGATGTTTTCCATCAATACTCATGATAAAACGATCTCTAGTCCCTGTTAATCTTCGCTTTACATTTTCACTAGCAATAGCATACTGCTCATAATTATTAGCGATATCAACATTACTAATCATCAAACCAATAAATTTTATAAATTCTCGGTTTTGCGGAACTATTTGAATAGTTTCAAAAGAAGACCATCTTTTATAAAAATGAAGTGATTTTTCTTGAAACCCTAACTTTTCAAGTTTAATTTTCAACTGTTTTGTGTTCAAATTGTTTTCATTTATAAATGTTATAAATTCACGCTTCCATACATAATCATAATATTCAAATATATCTATATCATTATAACGATTCATTTCTCGGTTGACTTCATCAATTTTTTTCAATCTTTGACGATAAAATTCATCCGAGTAAGGTATAAAAATTTCTAGTACTTCTTGATTGATCCTAATTTCCGAAGAGGTAATTCTTTTAATTTCCCCATTTTTTTCTAGTATAAATAATTTTCCATAGTTTGTAGTCATTATGGTATTTCCCGATTGCAAATTTATCTGTAACGAAACATCTCCAACAGTATTATCATAATCTCCATGATAGATTTCAGCCGTAGATGTACTTTGATTTATATCATCCTTTTCTATAATGTCCAAAGCATCATATTCTTCAAAATTAACTTCTGGGATAACCTTTAGTTTTCTTTGAGACAGGTACTTATTAATTGAATGTAGGTATGCTGATGATTCTACGTCCTGTCTAAAAAAATCAATTTCATATAATTTTTCCAATATCTTCTTTTCTCTATTTAAAGAAAATGGTAAATATTTTTCCTGTAGTCTAGGAATAATAATCTCAACTTGCTTACAACAATAACTAGAAAGCCATTTTTTTCTATCAGATGCATATGGCGATAATAGTATTATTTGATCAAATTGATCATATAAGTCTTCTGTAATTACGGCTTTATAGGAAATCACAGTCAATTGTTTTTCATTTCGATATAGTTCAGAAATTTCTGATACCATTTGATTCATAACGATTATTGCACATTTTAAATTTTTATGTCTAACTTGTTCAATTTTTTTCTTAACTTGGTATCCAAATCGATTTTCATAAATATCAATTAAAATCTCTGGCAACTCATCAAGATCTGAAATATCTTTTTTTTCAAGATATTCCAGTATATTTATCAACTGATTTTCTAATGTTTTAGATTTTCCTGTTGTCAAGCTATAATTCATTTTCAAAAATATCTTCAACATTTTATCTAAGTATTTTAAATATGGCTCTAATTTAATTTCTGCTAATATTTCGTTTAACCGATTAATAGCTTTTTCGAAATCATGGTTATTTTCAACAAAATGATAACTAAATTGATAATTTTCTGCTATTAAGGGTTCAAGCCAAAAATATTCACCTTCAAGAGAACTAATAAAATCTAATGCTTCCCACTTCATAACCATCGGAATACTTGAATAAATTCTTAGCGGAATTTGATACTCACGACACACATCTTCTAAATTATTCAAGTTAGACATTTGACTTTTTTTAAACCATTTATCTCCAAGAACAAACACTGTTTGTTCTTTCACAACTCCGTCATTATCTTCTAAATAATCAACAACAGCTTGCGGGCTAGAAGAAAATAACACCATAGGTTCTTCTACACTATTCATTTTAGGCAGTGAACCAAATTCCATATCATTTTTTAAATAATTACTGCTACATACTTGATCAAATGTATATTTACCACTTCCAATGCTAACATTTGCTAATAAAAGCTCATCTATATACTTTCTTTCCATCAATATTATAATTGCCTTGTCACTTGCCCAACTAACCTTCTTAATTTTCAAAAAATTAGCAAAATCTTGTCGTGCAGATGGAATTTTTCGTTTTTTTGCTCTTTTAATTATACTTGCTTCATTCTCTAATTTTTCACGAGCTAAGATAAGCTCATATGTATGTTTCTCATGTACAGTTTCAATCCTATATTTTTCAGTGTAACTATCCTTTCCTTTGTACCTATAGATCTGATTCTGAAATTGAATTTCCTGATCTATTTCCAGACTATCCAAATTCAACTTCACATTACTAGTAACATTCTCAGCAACAATCCACATACAAATAGCATAAGCTAGATTCTTATAATAGTTGCCATTTAAATACTGATAATTGTAGGATTGGTTCTCAATATCATTTAAAGCAAAAAAATCAGAAATAATTTTTTTTACATTGTTAGAAATATAACCAAACGGACTATTTAGAAAAACTAATTTTTTTACTAATTCCATAACTAGCACCCCTACCTAGATTTATCTTAAATTATACAACACCTTAAGTTACTTGACTAATATGATCTTTAATGATTCTTACAGTAGCCTATTCATTCCAAACCTGGTATAATACACTCGAGGTGTAAGTATGTTAAATATAATTGATTTATTTTCTGGTGCTGGCGGTCTAACAGAAGGTTTTCGAGATACAAATTTTTTCAATTTAATTGCCCACGTAGAAATAGATTCCTCTGCCAGCAAGACACTTAAGTTAAGAGACGCATTTTATTATCTAAAAGAAAAAAATAATCTTAACCTGTATTATGATTATATAACTGGAAAAATTTCCTCTGACATCTTTTTTTCAAAGATTCCTGAACAGGTGGTATCCAAGATTATCAATATTGGTATCGGAGAAGATACAATTGAAAATATTTTTTCTATCATAGATGTTAATAAGGGTTCTAAAAAAATTAATGGGGTTATTGGTGGACCCCCTTGTCAAGCTTATTCTACTATTGGTCGTTCTCAAAATAAAAAAATCAAAGAACAAGATGAGCGCATCTATTTATATAAGTATTATATTAAGTTTTTAGAACGTTACGACCCAGATTTTTTTATTTTTGAAAATGTAAAAGGTCTATTGTCTTTTAAAGATCTAGATGGGCAAAAACTTTTGGATAAAATTATCAATGAATTTTCTAATATCAATGGAATTGACCACTATAAGATTGAAAAAAAGATGATCAATTGCTCCGACTATGGTGTTCCTCAAACACGTGAAAGGCTTTTTATTTTCGGTCAAAAGAAAAAAAAGAAAAATGAAGATTTCTTCAACTGGATTGAGAAGTACAAGGAAACTCCTCCGATAGTTAATCAACTATTTCAAGATTTACCTTTAATAAATGCGGGACAAATAAACAATGAGTATTCTAATACGCCTGCTGATAGGTTTGTCAAAAAAAATCTTCGTAAAGGTAACGTACCTTTAACACAAAATATTTGCCGCCCAAATAAAGAGAATGATTTAGCTATCTATAGAATCGTCGCTGAAGAAAAGAAAAAGAATAAAAATGTTAAGTATTCCGATTTACCTACTCATCTTATTACGCATAAAAAAACCGATATATTTTTGGATAGGTTTAAGGCTATAAATGGTACAGGCTTCAGCCATACAGTTGTTGCACATATAGCTAAAGATGGACATTATTATATTCATCCAGATGTTAAACAAAATCGCTCAATAACAGTTAGGGAAGCTGCACGAATACAGACATTTCCTGATGATTTCTACTTTGAAGATTCTAGAACTGCAGCTTTTAAACAAATCGGGAATGCAGTTCCTCCTTACTTTTCCGAAGTAGTCAGCAAAGCTATTCGTGAAAATCTATATGGTAAACTTAAAAAGGATTAATAGAACACAAAGTTTTACCTTGAGTTTCCGTTAAAATAATTAGGAACATCTCCATACAAGGTCCCGCTCTAAATAAGCATCCTAAGTGGAGATGTTCCTATTTTAAACAGATGTTTAAACACTTATATAGCAACCTTTCTCTCAATTCACACTGGAACACTTAGTTTATTATCAGAATACAACTTTATTCTTCCAGCGACTAATTAAAAAATCCTTAATTTCACTACATCTTTAATAAATGGCACTAACAATATATTTTTTAGATTTTGTCCTTTAAGTAGTCGATAGACTATTCAACAAAAGTATATGACGCATGTAAATGATATTATTAAATTTAAATCGGCCTTGGTGGTATATGTCGGCTAATCTCTCCAAAAATATTTTCCCTTCTAAATTTTATTGTTCTATTTATATCAGTTAGAATGATTCAATTTTTACTTCTAACTAAATTCATATGTGATATTTCTACTGTCACTTTACTAGTTTTTATAATGTAAATCTCTTGCTTAAAAAACAAACATATGTTCTAATTGATGTACGGGTAAATTTGAAAAAACAAATTGAAAAATCAATTTTTTTATATTATACTTTCCGTATTATAACTTTTAAGGAGATGTTCATAATGCGTGGTGGCTTTCGAGACGGTGCAGGTAGAAAAATTTCTCCACAATCAAAAAAAAAGATTAATAAAAACGTGTATATCGCAAATGACTTACTAAAAAAAATTGAGGATATACATTTTGATGATTGTAATAGCTTTAGTCAAAAATGTGTAAAACTCATAGAAATAGGAATGGATACTATGGAGAATAATACTCAAGAGATAATAGATTCGACATCTAAAGAAGAGAAAACAAATAGAAAAAAATTTGCCCGTTCCAATGATTACAGCCATAATTTGACATTTATTGACCTTTTTGCGGGAATCGGGGGCATCAGACAGGGATTCGAGGACGACCATACTCGCGCTGTATTTAGTTCTGAATGGGATAAATACGCTGCTCAAACTTACGAAGCTAATTTTGGCGAAGTTCCATTTGGGGATATTACAAAAATAAATGAAGATGATATTCCTAATCATGATGTCTTATTGGCCGGTTTCCCCTGCCAACCATTCAGTCAAATTGGGAAAAGACAAGGATTCGCTCACGAAACACAAGGAACATTGTTTTTTGATGTATTAAGAATTTTAAAAAGAAAACAGCCAAAAATGTTTTTACTTGAAAACGTAAAAGGATTACTGACAAATGATAATGGAAATACATTTCGCATTATACTATCCAATCTTGAGGAACTAGGATATTCAGTGTTTCACAAGGTTTTGAATGCACAAGATTTTGGCTTACCTCAAAGAAGAGAACGTATTGTTATAGTCGGTTTTCACCCAGATTTACAAATTGATAGTTTTGCATTCCCTCACGGAAACTCAGAATTAATTACACCTATTAATTCAATACTAGAACACAATCCTAAGGGATATTCTATTTCCGAACATCTACAAGAAAGTTATCTTTTTAAGAAAGATGATGGCAAACCTCAAATTGTAGATTTTAATAGTACGATTCAAGTCAATACATTAGTAGCTAGCTACCATAAAATACAAAGATTGACTGGTACTTTTGTGAAAGATGGATCTACTGGATTAAGACTATTTAGTGAGCTAGAAGTTAAAAGATTAATGGGTTTCCCAGACGAATTTATTATCCCTGTTTCTCGGACACAAATGTATCGACAATTCGGTAATTCTGTGGCTGTGCCCATGATAAAGGCAGTTGCTGATGCAATGAAAGAAGAACTTTACCTGGCAATGTCCTCACAAAAAAGAAATAAGGCATACGCTTCATTAGTTCTATAACTGGTCCATCCTTAAAATAATGTATATTCATTAAAAAACTCAAACAAAGTATATGTATTCTAATAAATACACACTCTTTGTTTGAGTTTTCTTTTAGAATAATGATAAATTTAATTATTAGTGAACCCTTTGATTTGAATTTTTTTTCCTCTATTACCACTTGGATATGTCCATTTAAACGGAGTATTTAATTGACCTCGTCCTTGATATTTGTTGAGATAATAATCCACAAATTCATCTATAAGCTGGACTTCAAATTTTTGATTGTACAATATCATATCAGCTATTTGATCTTCTTCGGTTATTAGTGGACTTTTTTCTCCAAAAAAGAAAAACTTTACTAATTCTCTACTATAATTTGGAAGTTCTCTTTCAATAATATAAAGTGAATTTATATTTATCTCCCTTAGCTTCTTAACACTCCCGACACTCTCAAATAATAATAAAGCATTTGCAAGTTCTTTATCAATTTGAAGCGCCTCGATAACATCTGACATTTGCCCCTCATGAATAGTAACTTCTTTTTTATTTGTATTTTTTATCGTGATGTTATGTTTTTGTTCCTCATCTAGAGTTTTTACAGTAAATGTTACATCGGTTTTTGGACTACCGGCATTTTTTAACTTGGTATTATACCTTTCAGCTTTTACTTCTTCCACTCGATCCACATTCATTTTTAGCCCGATTTTTTCCATTATAATTTTAAAGCGTCTAAATGATTGAGTCTTATTTGATGCTTTATTTGCTGTATAGTCATTCCACAATAAGCAATTTTTTTTATTATTTAAAGCTTGAACTGTATCATTTTCTGCTAATAGCCCCAGTATATTAGAACGAACATGAACAGAATAGTTTTGCAGTGCATATTCTATAATTAACCATTTTAGTTCATAGACAGTAACTACATCCGTCAAAAAAGAAGTCACTTTTGGATCCTGTGTTCTATCCGAGTAATTTCTTGCAGATTTTAACTCTTTTTCATCAATTGAATCTGGAATAGTTAGATAAATTCTTCCTACAGTATTATCAAGTAATTGAATATTTTGAGCAAACCACTCATTGCCCATAACTCTATCACTTCTAATCGAGCTAGTTGTTTTTATCAGCCATCTTTCAGAGTCAAAATCATTAAAGATGATTTCTTTATCCATATAAAACATTGGTATATGTCCTGGATAACCTACTTTTTCATTCTCAATAACAGTTATATTGATTTGAGGAATAGTCATAATCTCTTCAATCATTTCAGTTACTAATGTCTTTGCATTAACTCCTGACACTGATTTATTCTGATTATCCTCACTAATTGTAAAAGACATGCTTGAATCACTCATTTCTCCGTGTATATTCTATGTTACTGGAAAATTATAAAAATGTACTTGAATTTTATTTTAACATACGATTAAATTTATTTCTTTACCTCTTCAGTATATTTTTGTGTTCTAAAACAAAAAAAGACACTCTCCAAAGATTGGAAAGTGCCTTGAAACGTTGATATATATAAAATCTATTAACGTTTTGAGAATTGTGAAGCTTTACGAGCTTTCTTAAGACCTGGTTTTTTACGTTCAACCATACGTGCATCACGAGTAAGTAAGCCTGCACGTTTAAGAGCTAAACGGAAATCAGGATCTACTTCTAGTAAAGCGCGAGCGATACCATGACGGATTGCGCCAGATTGTCCAGCGTATCCACCACCATTAACGTTTACGAATACATCGTAAGCGCCTTTTGTTTCAGTAACGCCGAAAGGTTGATTGATTACTTCACGCAAGTCAGCGTGTGGAATATATTCAGTAACATCTTTTTTATTTACAGTAACTTGACCAGTTCCTGGTACTAAACGTACACGAGCAACTGCATTTTTACGACGGCCTGTGCCGATATATTGAGCTTGTGCCAATGAAATTCCCTCCTATTAGATTAAGTTAGTGATATCTAAAACTTCTGGTTGTTGAGCTGCATGTGGATGAGTTCCCTCAGCATATACATGCAATTTCATGCCTTGAGCACGACCTAAAGTGTTTTTAGGTAACATACCTTTAACAGAAGTTTCGATTAAACGACGAGAATTTTTAGCACGTAGTTCACCAGCAGTAACAGATTTTAATCCGCCTGGGTGCATTGAGTGACGGTAGTATACTTTATCAGTCGCTTTTTTACCAGTTAATTTAATTTTTTCTGCATTGATTACAATTACAAAATCGCCTGTATCCACATGAGGTGTGAATGTTGGTTTATTTTTACCACGTAGTACAGATGCTACAACTGCTGAAAGACGTCCTAAAGGAACATCAGTTGCATCTACTACGTACCATTTACGTTCTACTTCGCCAGCTTTGGCCATATATGTTGTACGCAAGATTTTTTCCTCCAATTTCATGTTCGAATGTTTGACATACACTTGAGTTTCCGGGGCTCTTGTGGGGCAAACAATACCATTTAATATAATACTTGGTATGTCGCTTAATGTCAACGTTTTTCTACTGAGAAAATGAAAAAAAAGCAAGCTTTCTGAAAAGCTTGCTTTTTTGGCTTAAAATTTAGTTTACTTTTTCATGTGCTGGATCGATATTTGGTGCAAAACCTAATTTTGCTTGAATCATCCAGATTTTTTTCTCAACATCGGTATTAAAACCAGTGAAGATGTCTTCAGTGCTTGCATCGCCTTCTTCAGAAGCAACTTCGATTCCTTCTTGGTATAAGTCAGCTAAATAACGGTAACCTTCTACCAGTTTTTCCATACGTTCTGGAATCGTACGGTCATAAGTACCAATCTCATCTTTAATTCCAGTATGGTCAGCAAATTCTTGTAAAGTAGAATAAGGAGCACCATCTAAAGTAATCAAACGCTCAGAAACCACGTCTAATTGTTCGTTCACTTCATCCATAAATTCGTCCATTAATGGGTGTAAAGTCAAGAATTCAGGACCTCTCATGTACCAGTGTGTTTGGTGAATCACCACTGAGAATTGGCTTAAGTCAGCGACCAATTGATTTAAAATTTCTTTTGTTTTTTCGTATTTCATTACTGTTTCCTCCTTCATTTTTCTATATATTTAGCATAGTACGAAAGGGAAAAAATGTACACTAATAACTGTTATTTGAGAAAGTTTCTCATATTTTTATTCTTCCGATTGACTATTTATTTCTGCAACAGCGGTTTGTAAATCTTCCTCCAATTGCTCTTGACTTGAAACACCGGCAATAAAACTTAAATAGATAGCACCAATGGCATCTTCTTGTCCGCTCAATAAACGCCATTGACCTTTTTCTTGTTTCATTTGTAAAGAAACGGTTGTGGGCTCTTCTTTAATCGGTGTGGTAGGGATTTGTTCTTTTAAGATGGCGATGGTCGTTTCCACCAGCCGCGTCTCCTCTTTTACGAGTTGATTGTCTGCGTCAATGGCAACCAATAACTCAGAAGTAGTTGTTTGGACTAGATCTTCAATCGATATTCCTTGAATTTCATAAACAATATTAGCGATTTGATCTGTTTCACTTACTTGTTTCACCTCATAAGTTGTATCATCCAAGCGTTGCATCAACAATCGATAAATTTCATCGGCTTGTTCTTCCTCAATTTCTTCATTTACTCCAATGATTCCTGTAACAAAATGCTCTTGAAATAATTCTTGTTGCTGTTGGAAAATTTCACCTAACTCTGTACCATTAGCAAAATTTTCTTCAAAAGTTTCAATCTCTTCTTGATAGACTAGACGATTAATAAACAACGGAGCGGCTTCTTCAGCGGGTATCCCTTGATTACAACCTGCAGCAAATAATGCTACAACAAATAGCATGGGTATGAACCATAATTTTTTCATATAGATTTCTCCTTATTTCTTTTTAAGCGGAACTGACATCCTTCCACAAAAAATATCGCATTTACATTCTTTATTAACTTACATCTTTATGTGATATTTTTGTGGCACGCTTCCATTATTCAGAAAAAAAGAAAGATTGTCTAGTTTGACGCTTTTTTGCGTAACTATACTATGAAAAGGAGGAAAATATTATGGTAAATTTTATAATTGGTAGTTTTATAGGTTCTTTCTTGTGTGTCGTTGCCCAACGTGTTCCTGTAAATCGCTCATTTGTTTATGCTCGTTCCGAATGTGATCACTGCCACAAGCAACTACGTTTTTGGGAAATAATTCCGGTTCTCTCTTGTCTTTTTCTACGATTTCGTTGTCGTCGCTGTCGCAAGAAAATCTCGATAACTATTTGGTTGGCTGAAATCATTTATGGCGGATTAATGGTGTTGATTTTCTTACAAACTACAGAAAAAGGGCAGCTATTGAGTTTTATTTGGTTAACTAGTGCATTTTTGCTTTCTTTGACTGACTGGTTTTATGGCATCGTAGAACCAAAAATTTTATATCCCTCTCAATTTCTGATGTGGGGAGCAATGTTTTATTATCAGGAGCCCTTTTACATCTGGTCCTGTGCACTTCTACTCGGTTTGATTCTATGGTTTTCTTTTTATCGTAAAGAGGTATTAGGATTAGGTGATTTGATTCTACTCGCTTTTTGGGTTCCTTGGTTATCGCTACAGCAATTAGGCTTATTACTACTTATTGCTAGTAGTTTGGCGCTCTGTGTTTTTGGCATCTACTATTTATGGAATAAAAAACCGCTAGAACGTCTGCCATTTGTTCCTTTTCTGAGTATAGGTTTAGTCGTATTGTTTTTCTAAACAAAAAAGCAGAGACGTGATTGTCTCTGCTTTTGATTATTTAAAATTTGAAATTACATACGTACAGCAAAACTTGGAGCCCAGTAAGCAACAGATGATACTGTTACGCTTTGTCCTGGTTGAGGTGAGTGGATGTATTGTCCGCCACCTAATGAGATTGCTACGTGAGTTGTTGCTCCGCGACCACCCCAGAATAATAAATCTCCAGCTTGTGCTTCAGATACTGAAATAACTGTTCCAGCTGATTCTTGAGGAACTGTCCATCCGCCAATTTCGCGGCCAGTTGCTTGACGATATACATAGCTAGTAAATCCAGAACAGTCAAAACCACTTGGGTTTTTTCCGCCCCATACATATGGAACACCTAAATATTTGTAAGCTTCAGCTACAACTGATGAACCATTACCAGACGGTGCTGGTGGAGTAGTTGCTACAGGTGGTGCTGTTACTGTCGGAGTACTTGGAGTGCTCGGCTCACTTGCAGGACTCTCTGTTGGAGTATTATTACTACTATTATTATTATTTGTATTTGTTGTTGGAGTTGAAGAACTATTTGATGAACCTTGTGAACTTCCACTTCCGCTTGTAGCATTATTATTGTTAGTAGTTGCTGATGCTACTTGGCTTCTTTCTTGTGTAGCTTGTGCTTCCGCTGCTGCTAAAGCTTCTAAACGAGCTTCTTCTGCTTTGCGTTCTTCTTCAGCAATACGAGCTCTTTCAGCTTCTGCGGCTGCTTTACGTTCTTCTAAGTTAGCTTTTTCGCCTTCTTTTGTTGATTGTTGTAAAGCTAAGTCCGCTTTCAAGTAATCTAATTCAGCTTGGCTACCTAGGATAGAACCTTTTTGTTGTTCAAGAACACCTTGGTTTACCATGATCTCTTCTAATTTTTCTTGGTTTTCAGCAGTTTTGTCTACTACTGCTTGTTGGTCTGCTTTTTGTTGAGCAACTAATTCGTTATTTGCATTAACAATAGTTGTCATAGCAGAAACACGATTAATCGCATCAGAAATAGATTCTGCATTTAATACAGCTTCTACAAGGTTTGCATCGCCACCATTTTTTTGTACGTCACGTGCTTGGTTGCGGATTGCTTCTTCACGTTTTTCGATACGTGCTTCTAAATCCTTGATTTCTTGCTCTAATCTTTTTGTGTCAGCTAATAATTCTTCTTGTTTTTCAACTAATTCAGCCGCTTGACGATTAATATCAGCAATTTGGCCTTCTAACTCGTTGATTTGTGTTTGAAGACTAGCTTGTTGGTTTTGTAATTCAGTAATTTCTTTATTTGTTTGTTCAATTTGTTGATCAAAGTCATCTGCAAGGACCACACTTGGAGCTGCTAGAGCAGTGATTGTTAATGAACATGTTAATAATGCTGTAAGTACACGTTTCTTCACTTTGTTTTCCTCCGACAGGTTTTTTATTTAATAGAAACATAAGATTGTTTAAAAAAGTTTAAACTCTTATCGTTAACAATCGAATTGTAACATAATCATATGACATTAAAATAAAGGAATTGTTACAAATATATTTCATTTAAGCAAAAAAAAGAAGTTATTCACGAGGAAATAACTTCTTTAATGGGTAATATAAAATGAAAAAGAGAACAATATTAATAAATAAAGTCGGTGCTAAAAATCGAGTAATGAAAAATACGAATTGAACACCGGTTAATTGAAAGAAATATTGAATCCCTAACGTGACAATTTCAAAACCAGTTATCAGAATAATCATCCCGAAAAAATAAGTAAAAAAATTGCGATAAAGCGTGTCGTAGAGCAGATACATCATCCAAACAACGAGAGGTAAAGTGACTGCATAGATACCTAAAACACCGATATAGTATAAATCAAAGATACTCCCCAAAACTAATGATAAAATAACCATAAAATTTTTGGGCATAGAAGCGGCACTAAATAGCAATAACAATAACAAAAAGTGAACACTCCAGATATAGTCTCCTTGACTCCAGTCTGTAAATATTCTCGTAGAATGTGCATCAATTAACATCAACAAAAAACATGACGTAGCGGTTAAAATTTTGTACAGTTGTTGGTTTCTCATCATCACTCGTCTCCTAGCGTTCGTTCAATGATGGTCACTACTGATAAATCATGAGTATCTGCGTAGGGTTGGATATAAATCTTTTGATCCAAACCAAATTTATCGACTACTGATTCAATCACTGTTCCGATTCGTAAGCCACCTGGAGAATTTCCACCTAAACCAGAAGTTTGAACCACATCATCTGCGGCCACGTTGGTTTGACCAGCAACTTGTTCCACAACAAAGGCTTCACGCTCAACATCGTAGCTCTTCAAGATACCAAAAGCTTCACCACTGTCCGTACTAACACGTACAGGATAGTGATTACTATTTTGATTCGTTGATGTGAGTAACTCAATTTTAGATGACGTAGTATTCACTTCAATAATACGACCAATTAAACCTTGCTTAGCCATCACTGCCATATTGACTTCAATGCCATCTCTTGATCCTTTGTCTACTACTAAAATGTCTTGCCAAGTATCCGGAGAACGTGTAATCACATTAGCTGTAATTTTTTCGTAGTTTTCCAACGTAGCATTTAACTCTAATTCTTCTTTTAAGTTAATTAATTCTCGTTCTTGATTTTTATTCATTTGAACAATTTCGTCATACGTATCTAATTGAGCCTTCAAACGTTCATTTTCTTCGTAAGTAGTAAATAAGTTTCCAATCGATTCTACACCATTTTCCATCCATCGAACGGGTGTGTATAAGACACGATCCACAACAGCCACTGTGTCATTGACCACCGCTTGAACAAAAGATGTTTGTTGTCCAACTGCACGTCTGGCAATGGTTACACTAAGGACTGTTACGGCTATCATAACTAATATTAAAGTAATAATTATATTTTTATTAGGATTAAATTTTTTCACTGAGGGCACCTCTAAAGTTTTAAACTGATAAACTGAATTGTATCATTAATTTCTTATAAACAAAAGGCAAGACACCACTCTTAATGCTTTTTTTGAAATTTAATTTTGCTAGCTAGGATAAAGCACAAAAAGCTCTCTTGTCATGTGCTAAGAAACGTACACAACAAGAAAGCTTTTTTACATTTAATTCTTATCTTTACTCTGAATAACTGCAACAAGCCCTTTAGTAAAAGAGACTTTTGCTTGATCCGTGAGAAATTCATTGCTGGCATAGGATGTCGGTTGTTTGACTTCCTGATTATCTAAGGTATATTTACTTTCCATCAACGTTAAATTAACCACTGGTGTTAAGCAACAATAGGCTAAATAACGCATCCCTGTTTCTTGATAGACTGTGTGTTCCCCAGGTAATAAGAATTGAATCGTATTTTGGTTGTCTTTTATCCAAATTTGCTGACTAAAAGATTGGAAACGAGGTTCTAAGACCATCCATAAATTTGCCAAGAAATGATCTATTCTACCACCAGTAGCGCCAATTAAAGTAATTTCTGCCTCAGGAAAAACTTCTAAAGCAACTGCTAGTCCGAGCTGCGTATCCGTGTCATCTTTTTCTGCTGGCGCTTTGTGGACATCCTTTGCTTGCTGAAATACCTGCTGCTGTTCTTCTTCATTTAGTGAATCAAAATCCCCCACTGCAATATCCAAGGGAAGATTTTTTTCCAATAAGTACAAGCTTCCACGGTCAATGCCGATATAATGATCATAGGTGTCAGAAAGTTTTGGCCAAGTAGAAACGGGTGCTCCTCCAACAAGTAATACTTTCATCTATTTAATCGCTTTTTTCAATAATCGAATTCGTTCTGCAGGTTGTTCTGCATCATAAATATAACTACCCGCTACAAAGACATTTGCCCCAGCTTCTTTACAACGCAAAGCCGTTTCAGGGACTACACCACCATCTACTTGAATATCATAGTGATATCCTTTTCCAGTTTTGATTGTAGCTAACTCACGAATTTTATCTAAGCTTTCTTCGATAAAGGATTGTCCGCCAAAGCCTGGATTGACCGTCATCACTAGGACTTGATCCACCATTGATAAGACGTGCTTAATCGCGTCCACAGGTGTACCAGGGTTAATAACAACTTCCGCTTTCACTCCTTTGGCCTTAATCATTTGAATGGCACGATGAATATGAGGCGTTGCTTCAACATGTACCCCAATAATATCTGAGCCCGCTTCAATAAAATCCGGAATATATTTCTCAGGGTCTACAATCATCAAATGAACATCCAAAGGTAATTTAGTCACTGGTCGAATAGCTTTTACTACATTCGGTCCAAAGGTAATATTGGGCACAAATTGACCATCCATCACATCTACATGGATATAATCTGCTCCATGTTTTTCTACGAATTCAATATCTCTCTGTAAATTAGCAAAGTCTGCACTTAAAATTGACGGTGCGATTTTCATAAGCTTCCTCCTTATTTCTACTAAAGTATTACTATTTCTCATAACGATATTGCCAGCTAGTTTTTTCTACGATAAATCGGTTTTCTTTTTTCAATTTCTTCTAGGAATTGTTGATAATCTTCATAACGAGTCGTGGCAATTTTGCCTTCTTCCACTTGTTTTTTCACTTCACATTGTGGTTCATTGATGTGCATACACTCTCTAAAACGGCAGTCTATAGAAGCTTCGACAAATTCAGGAAATTGCTTGGGTAATTCCCTAGTTTCAATCTCTAAAAAATCAATCGAACTAAATCCTGGAGTGTCTGCGACTAGTCCATCCGCAATTGGAATTAATTCTACATGGCGAGTGGTATGTTTCCCCCGACCTAGAGATTCCGAAATTTCAGCCGTTTCCAAGTCCAACTCTGGCATAATTAGATTTAACAAAGTTGATTTACCTGCACCTGATTGTCCCATAAAGACCGTCAGACGTTCTGGGAAAAGTCGTTCTAATTCACGCAAGGAAGCTTCATCTTCTGTGGCAGGAATCACTGTATAACCAATCTTTTGGTAACAGTTAACAACTTCTTGAATTTTTTCTTTGTCCTCAATTAAATCCGTTTTACTTAGGTAAATAATCGGTTCAATATGCTTATATTCTAACGTCACTAAAAAACGATCCAACAAGTTATAAGAAAAATTCGGTTCCACCATACTTGTCACAATGACACCTTGATCTACATTGGCAACTGCCGGTCTAACCAACTCGTTTTCTCTAGGTAAAACCTCTAATAAATAACCGTCTGTTAAATTACTACTTTCAAAAACGACCTCGTCTCCTACCAAGGGAGTGATTTTTCGATTGCGAAAATTCCCCCGTGCTCTAGTTTGATATAATTCTCCATCTGCTTCTGACTGTACATAGTAAAAGCCACTCAATGCTTTTCTAATTTGTCCTTTCAAAAATTCGCCTCCTCGTCTTTTTGTCTATTGTATCATAGAATGGAAGCGGTGTTGGTGGTTTACGAAAACTTGGTTTCAGTTCTTACCTAACCTACAAAAAAGAGGCGACCTTTTGCGTCACCTCTACAAGTTTTCATTCAGTTAATTTCTGTAAAACCTTTATTTTCTGAAACTCTCTGACAAAAGTTCTGCTAATAATGGCACCAACTGTTCATCCTCTTCAATAACAAAATCGGGCTGAATACTCCCCTCAGGTTGCACACGTCCTCGTCGATTTTGCCAAATCGTTTTCCAACCCGCACGATTGGCACCAACAATATCATTATCAAAAGAATCACCGACATAGTACGTTTCTTCTTTCTCTAACTCCATTTGTTTTTCTGCCAATTCAAAAATTTTTACATCAGGTTTCATTAGTTGAACGGCTCCTGAGATAATCATGTGTTGTTTAGGAATCCATTTTTCTAAATGTAACTGTTGGATTTTTTGCGCTTGGTATTCTCTCGGACCATTGGTAATTACTCCTACAGTCAGTTGGTTTTTCACGCAAAATTCCAAGGCTGCTTCCATTCCAGCTGTCAATTCAATCGTCTGCTGATAACCTCGGTAACTTTTTTGAAAAGCTAGACCTTCACTATCCGTAATTTTATAATCATAATGCTCTAAAGCCTTACGAATCCGATAAATATGCATCGCATCCATACTCATTTCGCCACTTTCTGACAGTTCAAAAACCTCATCACTGTATTTACGGCTTAACTTAAAGACTTCATTTACAGATACATTTTCTAAATAAAAATGCTCTTGAAAAGCTCGACGAAATGGTTCCAATTGATCATATAACGTATCATCCATATCAAATATTACTGCCTTCATCACGTACTCCTTACATATTTATGTTTCTATTATACGGTTGATTCGACTTTCAGGCAATTTTGCATCTATTTTTCTACAATATTTTGAATCGTCGCATATAATTTCACTGGCGAAGAAACCACATAATCAGCAAGACAGTCATCAGGTATAGAATAAGAACGATAATTCACCCAAATCGACTGCCAAGCTACAGATTTTGGTCCTACAACATCGTTCAAATAATCGTCCCCTATATAATAGATGTCCTCTTTAGTGATCCAGGGTAGCTTTTGTTCAAAGAACTCAAAAATCGCTCTTTCTGGTTTAGAAATTCCCACTGTTTCCGAAATAACTATTAGGTCTTCCGGAATCCACTTGTTTAGTTTTAGTTTATCAACCTTTTGTTTTTGTTTATATAAGGTACCATTGGTAATAATTCCCAATTTTTGTTGTCTAACTTTTAAATAATCAAATAGTTCGGTCATCATTGGAAAAAATTGGATATTCGTCTGATACTTTTCAAAATTCAACTGGAAATTTAATGCTGTTTGGTCAGAAATCTTTACATCAAAATCTCTTAAAGCTCTTTGAATTCGATCGACTTGCATCGTTCTTAATTTTTCTAATTCAAAACCAATCGAAAAAGTCTCATCCCCATAAACTTTCATTAATTGATAGAGTTTAACCGTATCTATCTTTTTTCGTGCATCAATCTCTATCTTTTCTACTGCCTTTTCAAATGCTTCTTGCTGATCGTATAAAGTATCATCGATATCAAAAATAAATAGTTTGGTCATATTAAAGTCCTTTCTACTTATAAAAAATACGATAGGTTTCTTGCAAATAGTACTCACTAAGCAATAATTGATACTAGTCTTTTTTATTACAAGGATTGATACAGTTCAATAACTTTTTCAACTGTAAAACCATATTCTTTAATTACCGTTTCTCCTGGTGCGCTGGCACCGAAACGATCGATTCCCATTACTTTTCCTTTAAGACCAACATAACGCTCCCAACCAAAACTTGCGCCCATTTCAATAGCTACTCGTTTTAAAACATCTGAAGGCAAAATAGATTCTTTATAAGCTTCATCTTGAGCATCAAATAGATCAAAACATGGTAGAGAAACGACCGAAACATCTTTTCCTAGTTCGAATAGTTTTTTCTGTGCTCGAATAGCTAGATTTACTTCCGATCCAGTCGCAATTAAAATTCCTTCAGGTTTTGTGCCTTGTGAGTTGGAAAGAATATATCCACCTTTGGCAACACCTTCAGTCGCAGCTGTGGATGTTCCTTCAATCACGGGTAAATTTTGACGACTTAAAACTAAAACAGTCGGTGTTTCTTTGGACTTTATTGCTATTTCCCAAGCTGCAACTGTTTCATTACCATCGGCAGGACGAATGACATGGACATTAGGCATACAGCGTAGACTAGCAAGCTGTTCAACAGGCTCATGGGTTGGTCCATCTTCTCCAACAGCAACTGAATCATGGGTCAGGACATAGGTAACAGGTAATTTTTGCAAAGCACTTAATCGCAAAGCTGCCCTTAAATAATCAACAAAGACAAAGAAAGTTCCGCCGTAGACTCGACTTCCACCATGTAATTGAATTCCATTCATCATTGCAGCCATCGCAAACTCTCTTACACCAAACCAAATATTTCTACCACCATAATTTTCAGCAGAATAATCTGTCTCTGTGGTAATCATTGTATTATTAGAAGCCGATAAATCCGCCGATCCACCCCACAAATAAGGAATTTTTTCTGCTAATGCTTGAATCGTTTCTTTACCAGTTACCCGACTTGCTGCACTCGTTCCTAATGTGTAGGTTGGCAACCCCACTTGCCAATCTTTTGGTAGTTGATGATTGAAAGCAGCTTGATACTCTGCAGCTAATTGAGGGTATTCTTTTTCATACTTAGTAAACAATTCGTGCCAATTAGCTTCAGACGTTGCTCCTTTATCTGTGATTTGTTTTTTGAAATGTTCTCGCACTTCGTCTGATACATCAAAATTTTTAGTATTATCCACGCCGTAAAAAGTCTTCACATTGGCTGAGTCTTCTTTTCCTAGTGGAGCGCCGTGAACTTTAGAAGTTCCTTGACTTGCTGAGCCATAACCAATTACAGTTTTGACTTCAATTAACGTTGGTTGATCAGTTGTTTGCTTCGCCAGTTCGATTGCTTGAGAAATAGCAGTTAAATCATTACCATCTTCTACAAGGAGATGTTGCCAACCATATGCCTCAAAACGTTTTCCGACTTTTTCGGTAAAAGCTTTGCTCGTAGGTCCATCCAATGAAATATCATTGGAATCATATAGAACAATCAATTTTCCTAATTTCAAATGTCCCGCTAATGAGCAGGCTTCTTGAGAAACACCCTCCATTAAGTCACCGTCTCCACATAAAGCATACGTATAATGATCAACTATTGGAAAATTTTCTTGATTGTAGGTCGCAGCTAGATGCGTTTCTGCCATTGCCATACCAACAGCCATAGCAATTCCCTGCCCTAAAGGTCCCGTAGTTGCTTCTACTCCATCGGTATGATTAACTTCAGGATGGCCAGGTGTTAAAGAATCCCATTGTCGAAAATTTTGCAAATCTTCTAATGATAGCTGATAACCGGATAGATGCAACATACTGTATAACAAAGCGGAACCATGTCCTGCTGACAATACAAAACGATCTCGATTATGCCATTTTCTAGAAGTTGTCGGATTAATGTTTAAAAATCTACTCCATAATACATAGGTCATTGGTGCCGCACCCATGGGTAGTCCGGGGTGCCCTGAGTTAGCTGCTTCCACAGCGTCGATACTTAAAGTGCGTATAGTATTAACTGCTTTTTGATCTATTTCTGTAAACATTGTTCTCCCCTTTTCTTTAAAAAGAATAGCTAACCTTGCGATTAGCTATTCTTTATTTTCAATTATTAACCAATACGGCGAATGCGTGTAGTAACGCCTTTTAAGTTGTAACATTCTGCGTAGTCACGAATCGGACGTTTGATATGGTCAATGACATAACGTTGACCGTCAATATTGTGAGCACTTAGATTTGCATATAGTTTTTCGATTTCTGCTTTTACTTCATCGTCATTAAAGGTATAATGTCCAGCAATATCCAAAATATCAGCTTGCAGTTCTTCATCACCGGAATCTAAAATCTGGTCTACAGTTAAATCTTTCTGTTCCCCAACCATCCATTTTCTCCAACGTTCACTCTTAATTGCGTGAATCAGTAATGTTTCTCTAATGTTAGAAGCTTCTGCTACTAATCCATTTTCAACTAAACGATCCTCAACTGCTGCTAAATTTAAATAAGCTCGTGTTTCTTCTGTACCGTATTGAGGAGCTACATTTGTTGCAGTGATTTCTGATGGAATGTGTTCTAATAGAGTGACATCATCTAAATAATCTCCATTATGCTCTTTTAGTCCCACACCATATTGCTTAGCCATTTGTGCCAAATCATAAGCATTTTTGAAATTAAACGTCCCTACTTGTTCGGTTTTACGAGTCAATGTTCCTGTTTGACCAACAATAAATGTTGGCATTGGTAAACCACGTTTTTCTAACTCCTCTTTTAATCGCAAAATAAAAGTTTCGTAGGTTTCAGTAGATGTTAATCCACCATTGGTTTCCTCTGTTCCTACTTCATATCCAATTTCTGGTAAGTTTCTAGCTTTCCGTTCTTGCTCACAAAACTCTATTAATTCCACAGTACGATCCAAAACCGTATCTAAAGGAATCACTTTACCTACTTCAAAAGGATCTTTTGTTGGATCAATCATTAACAAATCAAAACCCGCTTCGATATCTGCGACATAAGATTTTTTCCCTAACTCCATCGCAATTTCTGTTGCTAAATGATCATTTCTTTCTTGGTCACGTTGCCAAGGCCCACCATGGTCACGACATAGATAGTACAAGTTATCATAACCAATCGTTTCTGCTACTTCTTCAACAGCTTGAGCAAATGTAAATTGATTCCAGCCATTTACATAACCGCCACCCAATTCATCTGCGTCTACTTGATTTCGACTTGCGATGAACATTACGGGATAGTCATCTTCTTTTGATAGCTCTAAAGTTGCTTGAACACAATTTTTAGACATTGGTCCTATACCTAGCAAAGTGGCACTTTCTCCAGTTTTTTGTAACGTTAATAAACCTTCCACTACTGTTTTGATTGGTAATTTTTCCATCTTTTTTCCATCTCCAATTTTTTTGATTTCGATTATTTATTTTTCGACTTCTTCAATATTTGGTTTGGTAAAGTGTAAAATGGCAACTGACACTAATGTACCCACCAACATAGCGATAACAAACCATAATTTACCATTAACGACTGGTAAGATAATCAATCCACCATGAGGAACCAAAGCTTCTACTCCGTTTGCCATGCTGAGTGCTCCACCTACCGCACTACCAATAATAATTGCGGGTAATACTCGTTTCATATCTTTCACTGCAAACGGAATCGCTCCTTCTGTAATTCCAATTAAACCCATAAAGAATGCTGAAATACCTAAGTCTTTATCTTCTGAAGTATATTTTTTACGATCAATAAAAGTTGAAAGTGCCATCGCCAATGGTGGAATTGCTACTGCTACTCGATGAGCGCCATTAGGTGAATAAATTCCTTCTGCCATTAAAGCTAGCGTAAAAGCTGTTGCAGTTTTATTAATAGGTCCACCCATGTCAACTGCAGTCATTGCACCAATAATCAAGCCTAATAGAATGGCACTACCACCTTGCATGTTACCCAGTGCTTCAACTAACCAATCCATTGCTGCACCAATTGGAACGGCAATTACATAAATATAAAGCAAACCTAGAACAAAAGTAGTAATAACCGGTACGATAAGAATCGGCATAATAGTGCGAATTGTTGCTGGCACTTTCCAGGTTTTCACCCAACGCACAAAGTAACCAACGGCCACACCCATAATCATGGCACCTAAGAAACCCGTTTGTACTTGCCCAGAACCTATTGGATTATTAGCGATATAACCTAAAATCATTGCGGGTGCCAAGGCTGGTTTACCAGCTAAAGAATTAGCAATGTATCCAGAAAGAATTGGAATCATCATAGCAAAACCTGCAGATCCCATATCAAGTAAGTTTTTCATAAAGGGATTAGTTACTTCCATCCCTGCATCAGTTGCTTCTCCTGTTGCTAAAGACACCGCTAAAAAGATACCACCGACTACAACAGCTGGTAACATAAATGAAACACCAGTGTTAAAAGCTTTTTGTAAATCCTTCAAAAAGGAATTTTTGTTTTTCATCTCTTCTACTCCTCATTCAATTTAAATTTTTTCTGCACGATCAATCACTTCTGCTGGATGCTTAATCACTTCTCCAGGATCAACTTCAATCACTTTGCCTTCTGCTTTTTTTTCTTCAAAACGTTCTTCGCCTTCAATACCAATTGCTACTGCTAGAATAAGTACATCTGCTGCATCTACTTCTTCTTGCTCTAATTCATTTTCAATACCCATGCTTCCTTGAGTCTCTACTTTTACCTCATAACCACGTTTACGGCACTCCTTTTCAATCGCCTCTTGTGCCATATACGTATGGGCAATTCCTGTTGGACATGCTGTTACTCCTACAATTTTCATCTTTATTTCCTCCTCTAAATTTCAATTGAATTTAATTGTTCATAAATAGTTTGTTCATTGTCTTCTGTTAATAAACGATCTCTAAATGCATCATCAAGCAGTTTTTTGCTTAACTGAGAGATGAATTTTAAATGTAACTTTCCTTCACTCTTTTCTGGCACACCGATTAAAAAGACCAATCGAACCAGCTCTTCATTTTTATCCGTCCATTTCATTGGTTGAGTAGTCCGTAAAAAAGCAATAAATGGATGAGAAACAGCGTCTGTCTTTCCATGTGGAATTGCAATTGAATAACCAATAGCTGTCGAAACTTCTTGTTCACGTTTCTTTACAGCTTGATAAAGAGCTTGCTCATCTGATACATAATCTTGTTTTTCCGCCTGTTGAACGATGAATTGAATAATTTCATCTTGATTTGTTAGTTCTTGATTCAATAAAATTAACTGTGGTGAAATCACATTTTTACTGTCTTGTTGCGTATTTTCCATTCTGGTCACTCCTTGAATTATTCAACAAAAAACGTTTAATCGAATTTTCTCTCATTTGTTTTAAAATAATCGGGCTATCAATTGTATGATAAATATCCGATAGTATTCCTCGTGTTTGTAAAGTATCTTTCTTTGAGATACAAATTAGAAAGATAATATCTACATAATATTTATCCCATTTAAATTTTTTCTTATTCTTAATCACCACAATTACTGTTTTTTTCACATCATTTGGGCTACCATGAGGAACGGCTGTACCTGATGGTAGATCAGTTCCCCCCAACCCTTCTCGAAGAATCAAACTTGAAGTGAAAGCCTCTTCAACATAGTCTTTTTCAACTAATTTCTTTCCAATTGTTTCAAATAACTCTTCTTTAGAAGAGAAATTGGTGTCCTCTAAAATAAACTCTGCCTGTAAAAATGGTTGTAAATGTCGTAAGGTAACATTGGGAATGGCTCGATTAATGTTACTAGATTGGTAACCTGACTGAGTAATTTTTTTAATATCACGATCTGTTAAAAATGGTGAAACAAAAACAACATTGTACTCAGATAAATCAATTTTGATAGTAGAGATAATTAAATCAAATCGCTCTAAATCTAAATGTTCTAGCTCTGCAACCGAAGCTACTTCTAAAACATCCAATGAAGGTAAGATATTTTTAATACGATTCATTAAAAGTTCCGAAGTGGCAATCCCCATCTGGCATATAATTAAAATTCGTCTATTCATTTTTGCCCGTTCAATGGCGGATTGAAAATAAATAGTTAAAAAAGCAATCTCATCTTCATTAAATGCAAATCCGAGTTCTTGTTCATATTCACTTAGTACCACCCAAATAACATTAAAGGTTAAAGAAAACTCAGTTTTAATTTGTGCCGTAAAAGGATTTTCTGTTTTATTATTAGAACGCAAACGATAAATCATTGGTGGGATATGATTCCTTAACTGTTCTTCCAATTTTGTATCATTTGAGAAATCAATATCCAGAGCTTCAGAAACTTGTTGAATTAGTCTATTTACTAAATTACTATCTACATTTTCTTCAGGAAATGACTCAAAACGATTGGAAATTAAATGCTGCGATAGATGCTTTACATCTTCATTGGTATATGAAAAATCTAAACGTGAAGCAGCTTTGTGCATTAGACGAACAGCACTTTCTTCAAAAAACGATGTGTACTTTGAAATTTCAGTTTCGGTATTTTCTTGGATATGATGATGATTCAAGATACGATAAACTAAAATGATAAAAATATTTAGTACATTTTGAACATAATAATCTGATATTGCATTGATGTTTGTTCGAATATAGCTATACAAAATATTTGAACAAACTGATATCAGCTTTTCACCATAGTAAGGCTCAAGTAAACTCATTTTTTTTGAAATTTGTTCTTCATAATAAATATCCGAATTACTCAAAATATATCGATTAAACTGTAGGTACGCTTTTTGAATATCTATTTCTGTACCAGAAATTCTCGTACCATGATTGTCTCCTCTGAGTTTAATATTGGATCCTACTTGAAGAATATTCATAATAAACTCAAAATCTTTGACGATTGAAGTTTTACTGACCATAAATGCTTCAGAAAGTTGATTGAAACTAATCGTTTGTTCTTCAAATAGTAATTTACGCATGATTTCAATACGTCTAGTCACCGTGTCATAAACATCTGAAATTTCATCATTTTCTCTAACAAAACTTCTTTCTTTTAACTCTCTAAGGGCTATACCCACTCCTCTCTTTTTTTCTAAATACTGACCTAAACTTTGAATATATTCCTCTACTAGTTTCAATTCTGAATGTATTGTTCGTTTAGATACACCTAACTGACTCGCCAAAAACTCTACTGTCTGAAATACGCCTGTTGTCTCTAACAATTCCAATAATTCTTTTTGCCTTTTTGTTAACATCTGATACGCACATCCTTAAAAATACTATTGTTAGCGTTATCATGAATATGTTTTCATTATATTCAGATATCTAATCGTTGAATATTACATTTCTTTGCAACAAGTATAACAGTTCATTTGTCTAGTTGTTGCAAACAAGTGAATTTTGCCAAAATAAAAAAACAGTATACTTTCTAAAATCTAAGAAAGTATACTGTTTTATATATTAACTAACCTCTTCTAAAAGAGCCACCAGCTGATTAATTCGTTCTTCAATCATGGCTAGATTAAATTGATCGACTTGTGTGTCTACTAACACTTGATTATTTTTTTCAATCCCTGAAGCAATTAAAATGTCACCGATAATTGCTGCTTCTTTTCGTGGATGAAGAAAAACATCAGGTTGCTTTGTTTTTACACGTTTATTCGTAAATATATGTGTATCTGTAGAAGCAGCTACTGCATCTAAATTGATGATTTTTACTTTCTTATCCTCTAATAATGAGGCTAACATCTTTTCCCCGTTACGGTTAGTTGTACCAGCATCAACAAAAGCAAAGGCATATTTGGACTCTCCTTGATGTAATTCAGCAAAACGTCTCAATGCCAAAATACTAGACGTGTTTCTGACATAATTTTCTCTTCTAGGTAATCCTGAACGATAACGTGTTAACAACATAAAGCCTAAGAAAAAGAAAACAAAAGCAACTGCTCCACTGAAACTTAACATGCCTGCTTCTTTAATCATCGGGTACAATAGAAAATAAAAACCCGCAAGTAAGATAATCGAAATCAATAAGGTAGGTAGGAAAACACTTAAGAATGATGTTCGTTTTAAATTAAAAGGCTGATACGGATCTTTGTTAAAATCTCTAGCCGGCGTATCATAGTAAGTAACAAAAACTGTTTTAGCTTGATTCAAATCTCCTGCATATAAGTTTTGATAGAGAACTTTTTCTCCCATCATTCGCGTTTGATCTTGAACCACTTTTGTTGGATAACCAAAACTGTCCATTTCTTTTTTTAATACGGATAAAAATAATAACTTCTCTCGTTTAAAGAATCGTCTTCCTCTAAAAACATTGTATTCTGTAAAGACATTTTCAAATGGTATCATGTTTTAATCGAACCCCTCTCCTTTTT
>NZ_CM177099.1:1785000-2090000 GCF_058216555.1 Enterococcus sp. AMC1157
TGCAATCGACTGTGTAGTCTCCGTACTATTCCTTAGAAAGGAGGTGATCCAGCCGCACCTTCCGATACGGCTACCTTGTTACGACTTCACCCCAATCATCTATCCCACCTTAGGCGGCTGGCTCCAAAAAGGTTACCTCACCGACTTCGGGTGTTACAAACTCTCGTGGTGTGACGGGCGGTGTGTACAAGGCCCGGGAACGTATTCACCGCGGCGTGCTGATCCGCGATTACTAGCGATTCCGGCTTCATGTAGGCGAGTTGCAGCCTACAATCCGAACTGAGAGAAGCTTTAAGAGATTAGCTTAGCCTCGCGACTTCGCGACTCGTTGTACTTCCCATTGTAGCACGTGTGTAGCCCAGGTCATAAGGGGCATGATGATTTGACGTCATCCCCACCTTCCTCCGGTTTGTCACCGGCAGTCTCGCTAGAGTGCCCAACTAAATGATGGCAACTAACAATAAGGGTTGCGCTCGTTGCGGGACTTAACCCAACATCTCACGACACGAGCTGACGACAACCATGCACCACCTGTCACTTTGTCCCCGAAGGGAAAGTCCTATCTCTAGGATGGTCAAAGGATGTCAAGACCTGGTAAGGTTCTTCGCGTTGCTTCGAATTAAACCACATGCTCCACCGCTTGTGCGGGCCCCCGTCAATTCCTTTGAGTTTCAACCTTGCGGTCGTACTCCCCAGGCGGAGTGCTTAATGCGTTAGCTGCAGCACTGAAGGGCGGAAACCCTCCAACACTTAGCACTCATCGTTTACGGCGTGGACTACCAGGGTATCTAATCCTGTTTGCTCCCCACGCTTTCGAGCCTCAGCGTCAGTTACAGACCAGAGAGCCGCCTTCGCCACTGGTGTTCCTCCATATATCTACGCATTTCACCGCTACACATGGAATTCCACTCTCCTCTTCTGCACTCAAGTCTCCCAGTTTCCAATGACCCTCCCCGGTTGAGCCGGGGGCTTTCACATCAGACTTAAGAAACCGCCTGCGCTCGCTTTACGCCCAATAAATCCGGACAACGCTTGCCACCTACGTATTACCGCGGCTGCTGGCACGTAGTTAGCCGTGGCTTTCTGGTTAGATACCGTCAAGGGATGAACATTTTACTCTCATCCTTGTTCTTCTCTAACAACAGAGTTTTACGATCCGAAAACCTTCTTCACTCACGCGGCGTTGCTCGGTCAGACTTTCGTCCATTGCCGAAGATTCCCTACTGCTGCCTCCCGTAGGAGTCTGGGCCGTGTCTCAGTCCCAGTGTGGCCGATCACCCTCTCAGGTCGGCTATGCATCGTGGCCTTGGTGAGCCGTTACCTCACCAACTAGCTAATGCACCGCGGGTCCATCCATCAGTGACGCAAAAGCGCCTTTCAGCTTGCTCTCATGCGAGAAAAAGCATTATACGGTATTAGCACCTGTTTCCAAGTGTTATCCCCTTCTGATGGGCAGGTTACCCACGTGTTACTCACCCGTTCGCCACTCCTCTTTTTCGATGAACCGAAGTTCGGTGAAAAAGAAGCGTTCGACTTGCATGTATTAGGCACGCCGCCAGCGTTCGTCCTGAGCCAGGATCAAACTCTCATAAAAAAATTTGAAAACAATCTTGCGATTGTTAAGCTCATAAAATTAACGTTGCTAGCATTACTGCTTGCTTGTTGTTGTTTGCTTCTATAAAAGAAGCATCCTACACATTTGGTTCGTTTGCTTGCTTTGTTCAGTTTTCAAAGGTCTACGTTGTGCTGTGTTAGCAACTTTTATATCATATCAGCCGACCAAGTAAATGTCAACCGTTTTATAAAAGTTTTTTCAGAAGTTTTTCAACTAACTGAGCTACTGTTTTCAGCGACTTGATTATCTTAACAAATGAATTGTTATTCGTCAAGGACTTTTTTAAGAAATTTTCTTGTATTATCAAGGTTATTACTCGATTCGTTTTTGACGACTTTGTTATAATATCATCTGTTTTACTAAGCGTCAATCTTTTTTTCATAAAAAAGAAAAACTTCTCTTAGTCAATTAAGACAAGTAATAATATACCAAGTTTTCAGCCTTTCGTCAACAGAAAAAACCTTGATACATCAACGTTTCTACTTACATCCCTTTCATTAAAATTATACTGAATTTTAGCTATTTTTTTCTGTGAAACAAGAAGATTTATTCTGTTTTCATGAAAATCGTTCGTTTTTCCTTCTTGATGCTTTTCTATTTCCTTATATTCTCTAAAGATTGGGTAGAAATTTATCTATTTTGATGGATTTTTGATAAAATACAGCTAGAGAATGCTGTCTATATAGTAGATAGTTTTAACTAAATAGAATAAATACTACAAAAAAGCTATTTAAATAGAAACTAGGAGGATTTTTATGAAGATATTAGTTGCAGATGATGATAAAGAAATTGTAGAGCTGATCAGTATTTACTTACACAATGAGGGCTATGAACCAGTTAAAGCTTATGATGGTAAAGAAGCTTTGTCTAAAGTGCGGACAACTTCTGATATTGAATTACTTATCTTAGATATCATGATGCCTGAATTAGATGGGATGCAAGTAGTTAAGACGTTAAGAAAAGAATCGCAAATCCCTATCATTATGTTAACAGCCAAAACAACAGATATGGATAAAATTAAAGGTCTTGTCGCTGGTGCAGATGACTATGTAACGAAACCTTTTAACCCTTTGGAAGTGATGGCTCGTGTGAAGTCACTGTTACGTCGGACAAAAATGCAAGTGGCTTCTAGTCAACCAGATGTCTTAGAAGTTAGTTCCTTAGTCATTAATCGTGACTCTCATGAAGTGAAGACGATTGATGATAAAGAAATTCAATTAACCGCCTTAGAATTTGGGATTTTATACTTGTTAGCTTCCCATCCTAATCGAGTGTTTAGTGCGGATGAAATTTTTGAACGTGTCTGGAAACAAGAAAGTGTCGTTTCAGCTAAAACCGTGATGGTTCATGTTAGTCACTTACGAGATAAAATTGAAGAAGCAACTGGTGGAGAAAAAATTATTCAAACCGTATGGGGAGTTGGATACAAAATAGATGCAAAATAACCATAATAATATAGAAAGAAAAAAACGAATTACACTGACATCGAAAGAAATTAGTGAACTTTTTGCTGAAGCGATTATTACAATTATTCTATTAATTATAGTAAATATTGCTATGCTAGTAGCTATTTCTGCCATTGTTCACAGCACTCCTGCTTTAAATGAAGCGATATTTGTTTCAAGACAAAGCTTTGTTGAAAACTTAAATTCCGATATCTTTTGGAGTGGGAGAAATATCTTGGTGCCAATTATGCTGATATTGGATGTGGCATTTCTATACTGGCGTTTGATTCGTCGGTATCGTCAAATGCAATTGCGCCACATTATTAGTGAATTGCATTACATCGCAGAAGGAAACTACGATCATCGCATTCCTTTTGAACTAAGAGGCGATTTGAATCGAGTTGTCAGTAGCATTAATGGCTTAGTCGATAGTACAGTAGCGGCGATTGAGGAAGAACGACGTATCGAAAAATCTAAAGATGAGTTAATTACCAATGTCAGTCATGATATTCGCACTCCTTTAACATCAATTATTGGCTATTTAGGCTTAATAGAAGATCGGCAATATCATTCAGAAGAGGATTTACTAAAGTATACACATACCGCTTATGTCAAAGCCAAACAAATGAAGTCTTTAGTCGATGATTTATTTGAGTATACAAAAGTGAGACAACCTAGTGTACCAGTCAATTTGATGACTTTCGACATGATGCAATTAATCGAACAATTAGCTGCTGATTTTGAATTGGAAGCTTCTAAGAAAAATATCGAAGTATTCACGTTATCTAGACCTGCTCAAATTATGATGGATGGTGATACGGAAAAATTAGTCCGTGTCTTTAATAATCTATTAACAAATGCTTTGAAGTACGGCAAAGGTGCAACAAAGATTGTCATTGAAGCGGAAAAAGTCGGAACAGAAGTCGTTGTTATCGTCAAAAATAATGGGAAAATGATTCCCAAAAAAGCCCTTGACTCTTTATTTGACCGCTTTTACCGTGTGGAAGAATCTCGTTCACAAGAAACAGGTGGAACAGGACTAGGCTTAGCGATTGCTCAAAGCATTGTCGCTCTACATGGTGGGTATATTTATGCTAAGTCTACTCAGGAATGGACCTCTTTTATTATTCATTTGCCGTTAAACCGCAACAGAGGTTGACGAATGGCAAAAATTCGGCTATGCTAATACCAATTAAATGATCTATGAGCAAAGAACCTAGTACAAAGTAAGTCATTTTTAGAGAGCTGATGGTAGGTGAAAATCAGCAATGACTCATTTGGAATCCAGTTCTTATGATGCGTCTTTTGAAAGAAAGAACCTTCCCTCAGGTTACGAGGTCAAGTGCGACATTAGTCGAACTTGGGTGGCACCGCGAACAACTATTTCGTCCCAAGCTTTTTAGCTAGGGATGGAATAGTTTTTTTTATTATTCAACTATTATTTAGGAGGAAAAAGTATGTTAGACATTAAAATGATTCGTCAAAATGCAAAAGTCGTTCAAGAAAAATTGAAAACCCGTGGCGTTTCTGAAGTAGTAATTACTGAATTTGTACAATTAGATGAAAATCGTCGTCAATTATTAGTTCAAGTGGAGGATTTGAAAAAATATCGAAATGATGTTTCTGCAGAAATCGCACAATTAAAACGAAACAAAGAAGATGCAGCTGATAAAATTGCTGAAATGAAAGAAGTGGGCGGAAAAATCAAGGCTTTAGATACAGAAGTCGCTGAAATTGATGAACAATTACAAGTCATCGCCACTACTTTTCCAAATATTCCTCACGATAGTGTTCCAGTTGGCGGGGATGAAGAAGAAAATGTGGAAGTTCGTCGTTGGAGTGAACCGAAAACCTTTGATTTTGAACCAAAACCTCATTGGGAAGTTGCTGAAGACTTAGGAATTCTAGATTTTGAACGTGGTGCCAAAGTTTCAGGTAGTCGTTTTGTTTACTATACAGGATTGGGTGCTCGTTTAGAACGTGCCTTGTATAACTTTATGTTGGATCAACATATCTATGAACATGGATATACTGAAATGATTACTCCTTATGCTGTTAACAGTCAAGCGATGTTTGGTACTGGTCAATTTCCAAAATTCAAAGAAGATGTTTTCCAATTAGCGGATACAGATTTAACTTTAATCCCGACTGCTGAGGTTCCTTTAACAAATTACTACAGCCAAGAAATTTTAAATCAAGAAGACTTGCCGGTATACTTCACTGCCCTAAGCCCTGCCTTCCGTTCTGAAGCAGGTAGTGCCGGTCGTGACACTCGTGGATTGATTCGTTTGCACCAATTTAACAAAGTTGAGATGGTAAAATTCAGTGATGCAGATCATTCTTATGAAGAATTAGAAAAAATGACAAACGATGCAGAAGCGATTTTACAAAAATTAGATTTACCTTATCGTGTATTAGCATTATGTACTGGCGATATGGGCTTCTCAGCTGCCAAAACTTATGATTTAGAAGTCTGGATTCCAGCCCAAGATACTTACCGCGAAATCAGCTCATGTTCAAACTGTGAAGATTTCCAAGCCCGTCGCGCGATGATTCGTTACCGTGATGAAAACAATAAAATACAATACGCTCATACCTTAAATGGTTCAGGTTTAGCAGTAGGACGCACAGTTGCTGCCGTTTTAGAAAACTACCAAAATGCGGATGGTAGCGTAACAATCCCAGAAGTATTAGTACCTTACATGGGTGGCTTAACCAAAATTGAAAAATAATCAATGAACAGAGGCTCAAGTAGTCTCTGTTTTTTTAAATGGTTTTCCATTGCAAGAATATTACAGTCATGTTACAGTGTTAGTAATTATTGCATAAAAGAAGGGTTTTACTTATGACTGTTTATACATCACGCAGTGAGCTACATCGCAAGAAAAAATCAAGTAAAAAATGGATTTGGCCACTCGTAATACTACTAATAATGCTATTACTTGCCGGCGGTTTCTTTATTTACCAACGAATCCAAGATTATCAACTTCAACAAAAAATTAATGCACAATTAAGCGACTTGATTACCGAAATTCAACAAGAACAAACCGAAAATGATTTAGTCAGTGAAGAAATAGAAGTTGTCCGAAAAAGAAACCATTCTCTTTTCTATCTGCCAACCGAACAACCTCTACCTTTTAACCCAGAGCATCAGCTGAATGAACTAATGCTCGCTGAGAGAAAGAAGGTTGATCAACCCAGACAAACGTTAACAGTAGGTTCCGTAGTACAAGAAAAATTGACCGAACAATTAAGTACTTTTCATTTACACGTAGATACTTACAATTGGGAAGATGACCAAGAAGAATTTGCGAAAGTTGGCGAAGTTTCAACAGATCCCATTTATAGTGTGACAGAGACTGGGGCAACCATTACTGTACAAGACTTGATTGGATCTGAAGAGGATCTATTTGGAATCCAACAAGTACTACAACAAAAACTTTTAGATGAATCTGAAAATCCGGACGAAATTTTAGATGCTGTATTAGACTTTCCCTCTTTATCTTTTGAAACAGAGATGACTTATACTCCTGACCATCTGATGGTTTCCTTACCTACAGATTTGGTTGGCGTTGCAGAAATCAATTTAACTTATAATGAAATTCTGCCTTTTATTGATCAAAATTTTGTTGATCCATCCGTGATTACTGACGAATCTCCTACTTTTGAAGAAGGAAAAAAATATGTTGCTTTAACTTTTGATGATGGACCTAATCCTGATACCACACCTGAGTTGATTCGCATTCTAGGTAGTAAGGATGTATCAGCTACATTCTTTATGTTAGGTCAAAATGCTGAATATTATCCAGAAATTGTCAAACAATTAGCTGATGAAGGCCATGAATTGGCAAACCATTCTTACTCTCATCCGATGTTAACACAGATTGATGAGGATACTTTAAAAGAAGAGGTTCAAAAAACCGACAAAGCAATCTACCAAGCTTCCGGTATTTTACCAAGAAGTCTACGTCCACCTTATGGCGCCATTGATGCAACTTCTGCCGCAGTTATCGGCAAGCCAATTATTCAATGGGACATCGATTCTTATGATTGGGATTCAAAAAATACTGAAGCAACGGTTCAACAAGTAAAAAATACAATTCATGCAGGTGGAATTATATTAATGCACGACATCCATCCATCAACAGTCAAAGCTGTCGGAAAAATCATTGATGATTTGCGACAACAAGGGTATGAATTTATTACAGTCAGTCAATTATTGTCCAACAAAGAAAAACCACACTACCAATATTTCAGCCAAAATGATAAACGCGAAATTGAATAAGAAAAGGACCAAAGAAAGCTCATCATAAGCTTTCTTTGGTCCTTATTTTTATTTTTCGATAGAGTAGTTTGGTGCTTCTTTTGTAATTTGTACGTCATGCGGATGTGACTCTTTTAAGCCATTGCCACTCATTTGAATGAACTGCGCATTGTCACGTAATTCTTTTAGATTGGCTGCTCCAACATACCCCATACCAGATCTTAAGCCACCAGTCATTTGGAAAATAATGTCTGAGACACTTCCCTTATAAGCCACTCGGCCTTCAATTCCTTCTGGTACTAATTTATTGGCTTCATTGACGCCACCTTGGAAGTAACGATCACTTGATCCTTTTTCCATCGCGCCTAATGAACCCATCCCACGATAAGTTTTGAAACGGCGACCTTGGAAAATTTCAAATTCACCTGGTGATTCATCAGTACCTGCCAACATACTTCCTAACATAACTGCATAACCACCCGCAGCTAAAGCTTTCACGATATCTCCAGAATACTTAATTCCACCGTCGGCAATAATTGTTTTTCCATATTGACGAGCGACAGAGGCAGAATCATAAATGGCTGTTAATTGCGGAACTCCCACACCTGCAACAACACGGGTTGTACAGATAGAACCTGGTCCAATCCCTACTTTTACTACATCCACTCCTGCATCATACAGAGCTTTTGTTCCTTCGCCTGTTGCAACATTTCCAGCAATTAAAGTTGCTTTAGGGAATTTTTCACGAATTTCTTTAATTTTACGTAAAACACCGGCACTATGACCATGAGCAGTATCAATCACGATAGCATCTGCGCCAGCTTCTAGTAATGCTTCTGCGCGTTCAAAAGTGTCACTAGTCACACCGACAGCTGCCGCTACTAATAAACGGCCATGTTCATCTTTAGCCGCATTTGGAAATTCAATCACTTTTTCAATATCTTTAATAGTAATCAGACCACTTAGACGATAGTCGTCATCAACGATTGGTAATTTTTCAATTTTGTGTTGTTGTAAAATCTTCTCGGCATCTTTTAAAGAAGTCCCGATCGGTGCTGTCACCAATTGATCTTTTGTCATCACTTCATCAATAGCGATATGATAGTCAGTGACAAAACGTAAGTCACGATTGGTTAAAATCCCTACTAATTTACGGTTTTCCATGGTTTCAACAATTGGGACACCACTGATACGGTAACGACTCATTAAGTCTTCCGCATCTTGAACTAAATGATCCGGTGTTAAGAAGAATGGATCAATAATAACGCCACTTTCTGAACGTTTTACTTTACGTACTTCATCGGCTTGTGCGGCGATACTCATGTTTTTATGAATGACCCCTAGGCCACCTTGACGAGCCATCGCAATCGCCATTTTGTTATCTGTTACGGTATCCATACTGGCACTTATAATTGGGAGATTCAGCTTAATATTTTTTGCTAATTGCACACCCATATCAACATCATTTGGCAATACATGACTTTCTGCTGGCACTAGCAACACATCATCAAAAGTCAATCCTTTTTTTACGAACTTTGTTTCCCAGTTGGACATTTTCGTAACCACTCCTTAAAAATTTTTATTTTAATGAAAAAAATAGCAAATATTACTTAATAAGTCAACCATTCACCGCTAAAAGATATTTTTCTTGATAAATTGATTAGACTAACCTCATTTACAGCTAAATAATTTGTTTTAAACTTACAAAACAAACAAAAACTTAGACATTTACTAAAGGGAGTGTGATGAACGAACATCACACTCCCTTTTGGATTATCTTCGAGGTGCTGATAAGCTACCTACAATGTTATATCGTTTCTTCAAGTAGTAACGGCCACCTAATGAAGCGGCTCCCAAAGCTACAAGAATTACTGGATCTAAAATAATGTTAATTACTGGTGGCAATAATGAAGAAAGAGCAATGACTGAAATCCAAACAAGGAATGATCCCGTCAAAATCAGCATAACTTTCCAAATTTTTGGACGTTGACTCTTATCTGCACCTGGTTGTTCGTATTTGTAAATGTATTTATACATCAAATAGAAGACCCAACCACCGATCATTGACATAAGTAGTAAAGTAATTAAGCCGTAGACTTGGGTACTTTCTTGAACAAACAGCCCCATAACCCCTGTCATTAAGGCAAAAATACCTAAAACTAACAAAGTATTATCTAACCACATTAAAACTGGTTTGCTTTCTCCGGTTGCTGCTTCTGGTTTCGTCAAAATTGCTTCTGTACGTTCAGAGACTGTACCGAATAATTGACGTGCCGTACGTCCACCTTTTTGTTCTTGAACTAATACTGGTAAGATTTCATGCAAAGCGACTGTTTTTTCCTCTTCCGATAAGTTCGCTGCATCCAATGATTTTTTTAAATCAAAGATATACTGTTGATTTCTTTTTGTTAATTGTTTTTCTAGTTCACGATTTTCTGAAACATATTCTCGCAGAGTTTCTGGTTCCATGACTCTCGTTTCTCCCTTCTCCGCCTAAACTTTCAACACCCACAGGATATTTTACCATAAAAAAGAATCTTTATGATAGCCTTTTCTCTCCTTGCAACAGAATTTTTTCTGTCGAAAATCCTCTGTCAAAACGAACCGTATTGGCACTTGATGATCGCTTTTAATTAGACGTTAAAACGGAATAACATAACATCTCCGTCTTGAACAACGTATTCTTTTCCTTCTAAACGAACACGACCTGCTTCTTTTGCAGCTTGATTGCTACCATATTGATCTAAATCATCAAAAGAAACTGTTTCGGCACGGATAAAGCCACGTTCAAAGTCCGTATGAATAATTCCAGCTGCTTGTGGCGCTTTGATTCCTTTACGGAAAGTCCATGCACGCACTTCTTGTTCACCGGCTGTAAAGTAAGTCGCTAAGCCTAATAAGTCATAAGCTGCACGAATTAATTGATCTAAGCCTGATTCTTCAATGCCTAAAGCTTCTAAAAATTCTGCTTTGTCTTCCTCATCTAATTCCGCAATTTCTTCTTCTGCACGAGCACTTACGACAATCACTTCTGCATTTTCACTCGCTGCAAATTCACGTACTTGTTTCACATAATCGTTGCTTTCTGCATCAGCCACTTCATCTTCTGAAACATTGGCTACATATAAAACAGGTTTAGTCGTTAATAAGAATAATGAACGAACAAATTTTTCTTCTTCTGCAGAAAACTCAATCGTACGAGCTGACAAACCTTCTTCTAAAACTGGTTTGATTTTTTCTAAGATAGCCAATTCAGCTAAAGCGTCTTTATCTTTGGTTTTAGCGACTTTTGCGACACGAGCATAACGCTTCGTCACAGAATCTAAATCTGCCAAAATCAATTCTAAATTAATTGTATCGATATCTGCTAACGGATCGACAAAATCCGCATCACGGTTTTGTTCACGCATGATATTTTCGTCATCAAAACAACGTACCACGTGACAAATAGCATCTACTTGACGAATGTGACTTAAGAATTGGTTTCCTAGACCTTCACCTTTACTCGCACCTTTAACGATTCCGGCAATATCGGTAAATTCAAAAGTGGTTGGAACTGTTTTTTTCGGTTTAACTAATTCAGTTAAACGTTGCAGACGCCAATCAGGAACTTCAACCATTCCTACGTTTGGGTCAATTGTTGCAAAAGGATAGTTAGCTGCCTCTGCTCCAGCTTTGGTAATTGCGTTAAATAAAGTTGATTTTCCTACGTTTGGTAAACCTACAATTCCAGCAGTTAATGCCATTTTTTCTTCACTCTTTCTCTGCTTTTTCTAAAACTTTTTTCATTTTTTTATTAAAATCACGGCGGGGCATCATCACGATATGCCCGCATTTTTCACATTTGATTTTGATGTCTGCCCCCATGCGGATAATCTCCCAGCGGTTGGTCTGACAAGCATGTGGCTTCTTCATTTCTACTGTATCACCTAAGTCGTACATCTGCTCACCCATTTCTTATGCTTCATCAAATTGAATATTTAAAATATCTAAAATCCGCGTCAAGTCACTTTGAGAAAGGTACTCAATTTCGATTTTTCCCTTGCCTTCTTTTTCATGGATTTCAACACTTGTGCCGAATTTATCCATTAAACGATCTTCACTTTCTCTTAGATAATACGGTTTTTCTTTAATAATACGAGGGACTTTCTTTTTATCTTTTGATTCATTCATTATCCCCACTAACTGTTCCAATTGACGAACAGTTAAGTTTTCTTTCACACAACGATTGGCTAATTTTAAAATTTGCTCTTTATTCTTCAATCCTAGCAAGGTTCTCGCTTGTCCCATTGATAAACGGTCATCTTGCATCATTTCTTTGACCAATTTAGGTAAAGACAACAAACGAAGATAATTCGCAATATATGGACGACTCTTTCCTAAACGTTGAGCAACTTCTGCTTGTGTCAATTTTAAATTTTTCATCAACATTTCATACGCTTCAGCTTCTTCTAACGGATTTAAGTCCTCTCGTTGTAGATTTTCTAAAACGGCCACTTGCATCATCGATTCTTCATCGAATTCACGAATGATTGCTGGGATAGTTTCTTTTTTAGCTAATTTTGATGCTCGGAAACGGCGTTCACCAGCGATGATTTCATACCCTTTGACAGCTGACTTCCGAACGATAATCGGTTGGAAAACACCTGATTGCTCAATCGAATTTGCCAATTCTTGCAAGGATTTTTCATCAAATGTTTTACGTGGTTGATACGGATTAGGACGCAATTCGTTAAGTGAAATATCAATAATTTGTTCTTTGCGAACATCGACTTCTTCAATACTAGACAAGTCTTGGAATAAAGCGTCAATTCCTTTTCCTAAGCTTTTCCCTTTATTTTTCACGAACTAACACTTCCTTTGCTAATGCTTGATAGACTTCTGCTCCTTTTGAACGCAAATCATAATCTACAATAGACAAACCGTGACTTGGAGCCTCAGACAAGCGAATGTTTCTTGGAATAATGGTGTCGTAGACTTTTTCTTGGAAATAGCGACGAACTTCTTCGACGACTTCTGCACCTAAATTGGTTCTAGCGTCATACATCGTTAACAAGACACCTTCAATTTCTAAATCTGGATTAAAATGTTTTTGAACCAAACGAACAGTATTTAAAAGTTGACTCAATCCTTCTAACGCATAGTATTCACATTGAACCGGGATTAAAATAGAATCACTTGCTGTGAATGCATTAATCGTCAAATGTCCCAATGAAGGAGGACAATCAATAAAAATATAATCGTATTGTTCTTTGATTTCATTTAAAGCTGTTTTTAATCGAGACTCTCTAGCCATCATCGATGTTAATTCAATTTCCGCTCCTGCTAATTGTAAAGTTGCGGGAACAATATCTAGATTTTCACGAGAACTTGGAGCAATTGCTTCTTGAATGGGCACTTCATTGACCAATACATCATAGATATCCACTTTAACATCTGGTTTGCGAATCCCCATCCCACTAGTTGCATTTCCTTGCGCATCAATGTCTACTAGTAAGACTTTCTTACCTTCATAAGCTAAACTAGCGCCTAAATTCACCGTAGTGGTGGTTTTGCCTACACCACCCTTTTGGTTTGCAACAGAGATAATTCGTGCCATGACTCTTCTCCTCCTACCTCATCTTTTATTTAATCGGTTGTTTATTTGGTAATCCAGGTTTTCTTGGATATTTTTTTGGTGTTTCTTTTTTCTTTTCAATTACGAGTGTGTGACGCTCATCGCCTGTCACTGGTAAATGAATTTCTTTGTCTTCAATAAACTTTCCACCTAAAATAGCAATCGCTGGTTTGGCTTCTGTTAATTCCTCTTCACTTTTGGCTGCTTTTAATGCATAGAAAAAGCCACCTTTTTTCACTAAAGGTAAGCATAGCTCGGTTAAGACATTCAAACGAGCCACCGCTCTGGCTGTAACATAATCATACTGTCCACGATGTTGTGAATTTTGACCAAATGTCTCAGCGCGATCATGAAATAATGACACTTGCTCCAAACCTAATGCATCGACTAGTGTTTGTAAAAAAGTAATCCGTTTATTCAATGAATCAACGATGGTAATTTGTAAATTAGGAAAAACAATTTTTAGCGGAATACTTGGAAATCCTGCTCCTGATCCCACATCACATAAAGCAGCATTTTCATCCAAAGACACAGATAACGCCAATGTAATCGAATCATAAAAGTGTTTGAGATACACTTCTTTTTTTTCAGTAATGGCCGTCAAATTCATCTTCTCATTCCACTCAACCAAAAGTTCATAATAACGCTCAAATTGATCCATTTGAGTTGGATTTAATTCAAGACCTTGCTCAAGCAATACTTGTTGAAATTCTTCAGGTAACATCTTCTTTTCCTTTCTTTTCGTGAAACAAAAAAATGTTTCACAGACTAGTTACTACTTTAACTTAAAATCATGCATCATGCAATAGTTTGCCCTATTTTCCAAAGAGAAATTAACAATTTCTCTTAATGTATACAGCCAAATTTAGCGGGAGGTTTTTACTTCATAGATAAAACCGCCTTATTCGGACTCAAAAGTAAAAACACAAGCCTACTCACTGAGTCTGCTTGTGTTTTTATTTAAATACTATTGTTAGTTAGTTGCTTCAAAACGAACACTACGTGCGGGGATAAAGTTCGTGATGACCAGTTCATATTGGTTATCTGGACTTGTTGCTACAAATATAAAAGTATAACAAGAGTATGTAATGAAATTATGGTACTGAAAAACGGAAAGATAAATAGCCTCAAAATGCAACAAGACTTAGTTTCTGATCAATTAATAAAAAAAATAATGGGAGAACTTTAAATGATAACCATTACTTTTAGAGATTTACTTAATTTAAAGAAGCTAATATTCACATCAATTTCTTTATTAGCTGCGGGGTATTTTTCTTATAATTTTAACATTCATTTTAATCTGTCCATTATTTTTTTAAGTGTCTTTATTGTTACTTTTCTTTCGTCCATGCAGATATATTTTTCATACTTTATCAAAGGTAGGATTATTGACTATTATCAACTACCAATACCAACAAACTATTTTTATATAATTTTTCTAATGAGTGTTTTCTTTGTAGATCTACTTGAAAGATTGTTAGTATTGGGAGTCATATTTTATAGTCAATTTATTAGCAATTTTCCGGCATTTATATACTGTTTGGCTTATTCAATGTATGTTATATTGATTAGCTTCTTTATATGTGACCTCATTCAGAAAGATTGTCTATTTTTTTACAAAAAAGCTTCTAAAATGATAATATATCTGATTGCTCTGATTATTCCGGTTTTGATAGAAAGCTCCATATTGCTATTCTTATTATTACTAGTTGCAACGTTTAAATTAGTAAAAATAAAACACTTAATTTATATTTCTGAACAATTAAGAAGCAGATCAAGCTTTGTTAAAAACAATTATTTTACCAATTCTTTAGTTAAGGATGGTGCTTTTTTTACCAACTTGATTTTTGGGATGTTTTTCATTGCATATTTATTAATACAAAATACTAATGTTCATGTTATTGTACCATTGATTTTTACTATAATTTCCATTAATTCACCCATCGCAACATTAATATCGTCAGATATTTGAAAATTATAACTGTAAATTTGTTTACTGGTTTTTTTATAGCAATATTAATAATATTCGAATCAATATTTTCAACTATATTGGAAATACGTTTTCCTATAAAAAAATGGCATTTAAAAAAAGAGATATGGAAAAATCCACGAAAATATATTTTAGCTGCTATAATTTATTTATTTACGTTTCTCTTTAGCTTTTTATTTTAGCTCTGATTCTCGAATCTCTTTGCAGAGATAGAGGAAATGAGCTATTTTATTGACTCTTTTATGAGTAAATGGCTGAACCTTTGTTCGCTTCGTTTGACTAATTTGGTGAATACGTTTGATGAATGCAACAAAAGGTGCTGCTACGCATGATACGTAGCAGCACCTTTTTTTATATGTTGTTTCGGATCAAGAATAAAAGAAACGGATCAAGATTCCACCTAAAATTAGCACGATTGCACCGCATAAACGGTTGGCCATTTGGGCAAATGCAATCATTTCCATTCTATCAGAGGCAGACAATACAGCTATATTGCCTGTTCCCCCCATGGAGTTGTTGATCATACCGGCGCCAATTGCGGTTTCAACGGGATACATCCCCAATACCATCCCGAAGAACCAGCTGGCAGCCCCCATAGATACGACACTGGTTAGGCAAAGCACGATAAATTGCCAAGTAAAGGCAGAGGCCAATGTTGACAGATCAATCAATGCCAAACCAATCCCCGCCAAGACCGCGTGGGTCAAATTCGTCATTACAACATTGTTGAACATCACCACAGAATCTTCGAGTTTCTTAGGGACAATGTTCAAGGCTTTCAGAATAAAGACAATCACGATCATAAAGGCATACTCGTGAATTTTAGGGAAAAAGTCGCTTAAAATTGCACCAACGACCAACAGTGAGAAGGAAAACAGCATCCCAACCCCGATTTGTTGGGCATCAAGCGTTATTTTTGGTTTTTCTAATTCTTCTTTCGTGGCATTGATCAGGGTGCCATGGCCATTGTATTTGGTTTTAGCAAAGGCCTTTGCGATAAATAAAGCACCAATAATGGCAAGAATATTTCCGAAAGTAACTGCTGGAGCTAATTGAGAAAAGATAACGGCTTGATTGCCGTTTGCCAAGCCATCGGCATAAATTTGTGAAAGTGGGGTGATTCCCGCACCCATCCCGCCAGACATCATTGGTAGAGACACATACATCACCGAATCAGCAAAGCCATTGCCTAGCAGCATACCAACAAGGCCGACGGAGAAAAAGCCTATTACCATGGTGATCAAAGCAACAGGAATGAATTTCGTAGAAGCTTTCACCAACAAATTGCGATTCATACCTAAAATCGAGCCGCAAATCAAAGCGGCAATATAGAAATCAAGAAAGCCAAAACCGCCCCCCATGAAGTCACTGACCGCGTCAATGACTTTCGTGGGTACGAGATGGAAGGAGGCTAAAAGAGTGGCACCAAGCAGGGTAAAAACTGACCCACCGCCAAGATAAGAATTCATGATCGGGAGTTTTTCGCCAATGAAATACAGCAGGTGTCCTAAGGCAACCAGTAAAATGGTGATCCCAACCATGTTTAATGGCAATTTGTCTAAGGCAATCGCACTGAATATGACAACCATGAAAAAGAGATACAAGGGAAGACTAATTCCCGAAATCATCATCGTTTTTAATTTATTCATTTTTCAGACCTTCCTAGTATGTTGGATACCATTTAAGATTTTGGACAGCTTTTGCCATATCGGTTTCTTGCACTTGGGCTAGTCCTTGTTCTTTGGCTTTATTGGCAACTGCTTCAGCCACTTTGATAGAAACGTCCGCAACGTATTCAAATGGTGGAAGAACAGGTGCTCCGGGTTGGCTCAAATCAACCAAACCACTTAATGAGTGAGCAGCGGCACCAATCATTTCGTCGGTCAAGAGAGAGGCTTCTGAAGCCAACATACCTAAACCTAGACCAGGATAAATCAAGGCGTTGTTTGCTTGGCCGATTTGGTAGTCGACTCCTTTGTATTGGATCGTTCCTGAAGGGACACCGGTTGCCACAAAGGCTTTTCCATCAGACCATTCGATCACTTGTTCAGCCGTCGCTTCTAATTTTTTGGTTGGATTCGAGATAGGGAAAATCACTGGACGAGCAGTGTTTTCACACATCGCTTCCACAACTTCTTTGGTAAAGGCACCCGCATTGGTTGAGGTACCGACCAAAATCGTTGGTTTTGCTACTTTAATGACATTGATCAATTGCGTCATATCGCCAGCATTGGCAAAGTCAGCCCGTTTTTTGGCAAATGGTTTTTGTGCAGGAGTCAAATCGGACATATCATCGAACAAAAGCCCTTGTTTGTCAACTATAAAGAAATGATTGTAGGCTTCTTCTTCTGAAAGACCTTCGCTTACCATTTCCGCATGGACTCGACTGGCAATCCCAGCACCAGCGGAACCACCGCCATAACATAAGTAGACTTGATCCGTTAATTTTTCACCTGTAATATCCAGTGCACCGAAGATACCGCCAAGTACAACGATTCCCGTTCCTTGGATGTCATCGTTAAAAGTTGGAATTGTTTGTTTGTATTTGTCCAAAATCGTTGCAGCATTTGAACGGCCAAAGTCTTCCCAATGCAAGTAAAGTTTAGGGAACAACGATTCTGCCGTTTGAACAAATTGATCGATGAATTGGTAGTAGGCATCACCGTAAACACGTTCTTGCCGATTGCCTAGATACAAATGATCCTCTAACAATTCTTTACGGTTGGTACCAGCATCGATCACGATTGGTAAAACAGAAGCAGGGTCGATCCCAGCAGCTGCTGTATAAATCATCAATTTACCGACAGAAATATCGACACCTTGGACACCCCAGTCACCAATCCCAAGAATCCCTTCAGCATCTGTGGCTACGATCAAGCGAATGTCCCGATCGCCAGCGGCATTTTTCAACGTTTCTTCGATATTCTCTGGATGATTGATATCTAAGTACGCTGCATATTGAGGATCAACGAATAGGCGGCTGTAATTTTCAATGGTATCAGCAATCGTTGGATCATAGACGATCGGATTGAATTCAACGATATGTTGGTTGAATAAATAGTAGAACAATGTCCGATTGGTATTAAAGATCTCCATTAAAAAGTGACGTTTTTCAATGTCTGATTCTTTGGTGACATATTGCAAATAGGCTTGTTCTGCTTGTTCTTCGATCGTTTGCACATGTGGGGGCAATAAACCGATCAATCCTAGTTCTTTTCGTTCTTCTTGTGTAAACGCGGTTCCTTTGTTTAAAAATGGGTTGTTTAAAATGTCATGTGCTTTCATTATGTTCCTCCAATGGATATATTTTGAGTACTCGTTCATTTCCATTAGCTACTTTAATCCCCGGACAGAGTTATAGTCAACTATCGGTGGTATAATAAAAATTATTTATAACAAAACCGCTGCTAGTTTAAACCGGTTAAGGGAGGAATCAGACGATGAATATACGAGATTTAGAATACTTTAACTCTTTGGCAGATATGCTTTCTTTTACCCAAGTAGCGCATAAATTTGCCGTCAGTCAACCAACCGTCAGCTACGCTGTTAAACGCTTGGAAGAGCATTATGGCTGTGATTTGATCGTGCGAGAAGCCTCGCATCGCTCCATCTCATTGACGACGGAGGGGGAAATTTTGAAGGCTCATGCACAGTATATCTTAGATGAATTTGTGACCTTGGACCGAGCCATCGACCATGCCAAAAACAACCGGACCCACATCGGCCTGCCACCGATTATTCGTTCCAAAGTCTTTTCAAAACTCTTAGATGAAAAAGAGATCATCCGCTTTATTTCGAAATTTCACTTGGTATCTGGGGGATCCAATGAATTGCTTTCAAAACTATTATCAGGAAAAATCGATTTTAGCTTGCTGGGTAGTGTCAATCCCCTCGTCCACCCGAATCTGCAGGTGAAATTATTGCATCAGCAAGAGTTTTTTATCTTTGTGTCAAAAGAAAACCCATTGGCAGGAAAAAAGGAAATCTCATTTGAAGAAGCTGCCGAATATCCCTTTATCTTGCTGGAAAAAGGCTATACCCACATGCGCGCCTTTCAGAATTTAAGAGAGAAATCAAAGAAGAAACCGGAAGTCCCCTTTTATTTTTCAGACGTTCAGACGATTGGTCAGTTGGTCAGTTCCAATATCGGCATTACCTTGATGACGGAATTTCCCGTATTTCAAGAAATGGAAGGCTTAGTGAAAATACCGCTAGTCCCTGAAGATAAGGAAATCTTTTATATTCAATATGCCTATTTAAAGAGTGCGATGTTGAATCAAGAGGTCCGCAAGTTAATCAGGATTTTGGATGAGCTGTATTGGGAAGATGAAGGGTGAGGAGTGGAAATACGTGGAGTAGTGGTTTTTTTGATGCAAGATCAGAGAAAAATGGTGTACGTATTCTAGGACTAGCAAAATAAGTGCAGTTAATAATTTTGATTTAGGAGTCAAAGTTTTATGCAATGTTAGCAAAGTTTATCCAAAATTATACGATAAAATTAAAAAATCTTATTCTCGTTATCAAAATACTTTGTTTAACTAATCCACTCCTTATGTAATTAGCCCGTTCAATCGGAACGGGCTTTTTGTTCTTACTCTACATCTACGCTGTAATTGGGTTTGATATTGATTACTTGTTGCAGTCGTGCTTGAGGTGTCTCAATGACTTGCTCCGAACTATCTACGCTTTCTCCTGTAGTTACCGTCGTATCCGATCCTTCACTTCCACAAGCCTTCAAACCAACTGAAAACAGTGCTCTTCCCAACCAAATAAAACTCTTTACGTTCAACTTTTTTACTTCATCTCCCCCTTATTGTTTATTATAAATATTGTACCATAGGGGTCTTTCTTTTCAGTTTTGAGGGTTATGTAGTGATATTGTATTTTTCAAATAAACGATCTTTATTACTTTTCAGTATTTGATACATATCACTATCTAATTTATCTAAATGATGATAAATAGACTCTTTCATTACATCTTTTCTTAGAAAAATACTTCTAGCTAGATCTTCCTGTATTGAAGAGCAGTCCTTAGATAAATAAAAATAGAAAAAGCATTGATTCTCTTCATAATAGAAAATCAATGCTTTTTTTATTTTTTCATCTCTTCAACAAACTTATTGAAATGGGTCATTTCCTGTAATTGTTGATTACACTGTTCACTGTCTGCACAAATGTAGTTCCCTTTTTTTGTGTAGGTCCCATCACCACTTGTTTTTGTGGTTGTTAAAAACATAGCTACAGGAGATACTTTCTGACAAATCGCGCAAACATTTTTAATAATATTTGGATTTATTGAACCAGACAATCCTTGTAGTTTTTCGTCTTGATAATAGAGAATAAATTTCTTTTGACTGCCAGGATCATTCCAGCCAACATACGAATGTTCATCCATCGCTAAAGTATCCCAATTAGGTAGCTTTAGCTTTTTGGTTTTTCTAAAAACTTTCTCTACTTGTTTGTTTGATGGTTCTTTGAAAGGAATAACAATTCCTTTTAAGTTCTCGAAATAGGTTTCAACTTGAGCTCTTGTCAGTGTCTTATCGAGAATATATGTTTTTAATTCCTCTATTTCAGAAATTGTTTGCGGAACAATTTGATTAATCTTCTCTAAAGCCAAAGCTTGAACAGTTTTAATGACATTTTGATCATTCACCGAATGATAATCATTTACTAAATGCAATACTTGTTTTTTTATAGCAAAATATTGATGTGGGTAAATCACAGGTTCCATTTTTATCCCTCGTTTCTAAAACTACTTTGATATCATACGTTTATTCATTCAAAATAGCAAACGTTGATGTTTCACGTGAAACATCATAAAACCCGCATTGTGAAAACCATCCTAATTAAGGTAGGACAAAATGAATATTTATGCATTTTCGCCTGATGGAATATAGATAGCTTTTCCTTTTGTTTTAAATAAGTGTTTCGTGTTTTTTTCTTCCCAAACTACTTTTTCGATCTTATCAAATAGATTAACACCCGGAATAGGATGCTGGCTTTGGATTTCTAAAAACTGTTCTACAACAGATTTTATGTCACTGTTAGTTAATTTATCGGTCTTTAGCTTAGGATAAAAATGATGTCGTTTACCTTCACTAGTTAAAAAAACAAATTTTAATCGTTTCATTGTAATTCTCCTTTTACTTTATTTAGTCTCTACTTCTATATAACGAAAAAAAGAGTTGTTTTGTCTCATAAAATAACATCAGTATACAAACATACAAAAAAGTTTTTGTGAATTTTTTACGCTATTTCTAATTGTCTTAATTTTTTTATTTTTAAAGAAAAACAGTATTTTCCTCCATTGTTTCACGTGAAACGTCAGAATATTTACAAACTACTTCTATAGACAAGTTCATTCTAATTTCTCTCAAAGTATTTACTCAATTTCACAAAAAATATTGATCCAAAATGCGTTATTTAGAGATTATATTCAGTAAATAAAGACTAATAATCCCTCAACGATTCACATTTACTTTGTCAAATAATCTTTCAATATTTCCTTGTTTCCCACTGGTTTTTTATTTCAAATCCTTGTTAAATCAACAGAGGTAGCGCTTCATACTTAAAATTGCCTATACAAGCGCTCTTTTTTATTGTATTCTTAAATTGCTTGGATTTTTTAATGGCATTGTTTCTTCTAAACAATGATATATTGCTAATGGTTGCGCTTACCTTTATAATAGAATAGTGGACTTCCATCGTAATATTGTTTTGCACTTATTTTTTATTAATAAAACATCTCTATTCTCAAGGGGGAACTTAACACATGAAAAGATCAAGCGGCGTGCTTTTACACGTTTCATCATTACCTAATACTCAAGGAATCGGAACTTTTGGGCAATCAGCCTATGAATTTGTTGATTTCTTAGTGAAATCTGGCCAAAGTTATTGGCAAATCTTACCTTTGGGTACTACCAGCTATGGAGATTCTCCTTATCAATCATTTTCAGCTTTTGCTGGAAACACACATTTTATTGATTTTGAGTTGCTGTCTCAGGAAGGATTATTAGAAGCTGATGATTTTCAACATATCCACTTCGGAGATAGTCTAGAATACATTGATTATGGACGTATATTCCAAGCAAGACGGCCTATTTTAGAAAAAGCAGTTAAAAATTTTATTGAACAAGACAATTTAACAGACTATGAAACCTTTATAACCATCCATTCCGAATGGTTAGATCCTTTTGCTGAATACATGGCTGTGAAGGAACATTTCGATTTAAAACCTTGGTTTGAGTGGGATGATGATATTCGTACACGTCAACCAGAAGCTTTAAATCTTTACCGTGAACAATTAGCGGCTGAAATGACCTACCATCGTGTCACGCAATACTTCTTTAACAAACAATGGTTAGCTTTAAAAGACTACGCAAACAATAATCATATTGATATTGTGGGAGATATACCCATTTACGTTGCTAGTGATAGTGTCGAAATGTGGACCACTCCACACTATTTCCGTACAACAGATGACTTAAAACCAACTGTTGTCGCTGGATGCCCACCAGATGCTTTTTCTGAAGAGGGACAACTATGGGGAAATCCGATCTATGATTGGGACTTCATGGAAGAAAATGATTATGATTGGTGGATTCGTCGAATTGAAGAGAGTCTAAAACTGTACGATATGATTCGTATTGATCACTTTCGAGGTTTTGAATCTTACTGGGAAATTCCAGCAGATCATAAAAATGCTATCAAAGGACAATGGGTACAAGGACCTGGAATCAAATTATTCCAAAAAGTCCGTGAAGTCCTTGGTGAAGTAAATATTATTGCAGAAGATTTAGGATTTTTGACTCAAGAAGTCATCGATATGCTCAATGCAACTGAATTTCCTGGAATGAAAGTTTTACAATTTGCATTCAACGGGGAGGATAGCACCTACTTACCTCATCGTTATATTGAAAATTCGATTTGTTATGTCGGCACACATGACAATGAAACGGGTTTAGGCTGGTATCAAGACAGTGTAACCCCAGAAGAACGAAAACAAATTGACAAATATTTACATCGTTCTTCTGATGAAACAATTGCTGCAGCTTTAAACCGAAATATCGCTGCTTCAACTAGTTACTTGGCGATTTATACTATGCAAGATTTACTAGACCTTGATAATAGTGCCCGAATGAATATTCCAAGCACTATCGGCGGAAACTGGGAATGGCGGATGAGAGAAGATGCTTTAACCACTGAATTAACCGAAGATTTGTTGGATTTAACAACCACATATTTCCGTCTAAACAGCGAAAACTTCAAGGAAGAAATCTCTGAAGAAGAAGCCGATACAGTAAAAAATACTGAGGAAAAATCTGAAGAATAATTCAAGATATTTTTTATTCCTAAGCTATTTTTTAGTCAAAACACAAGAATTAATTTTATCATAAGGTTGCACTGACTACATTTCTGTGTCGGTGCCAACTAAAAAATTATAGAATTAGAGGAGAACCCATGAATCAATTACAAAAATACGTTACGAAAAATTTTGACAAGTCAATTAGTGAGTGTACAGATCAAGAATTATACAAAGTATTGCTTGATTTCACTCGTACAAAAGCCCATGATTTCCCATTTCACCGTGATACAAAAAAAGTTTATTACTTTTCTGCTGAGTTTCTAATTGGTAAATTGTTATCGAACAATCTACTAAATATGGGACTTTACGATGAAGTAAATGCTGAATTACAAGAGCACGGTAAAAGCTTAATGGATATTGAAGAAGCTGAAAATGAACCATCTTTAGGAAACGGTGGCCTTGGTCGTTTAGCCGCATGTTTTGTTGACTCAATTACTACTTTAGGTATCAATGGCGATGGAATTGGTTTAAATTATCACTTTGGTTTATTCCACCAAGTATTCAAAGACAACCAACAAACAGCTGAAAAAGACGCTTGGTTAACTGGGGATGACTGGGTAATTAAAAGCTCACGTAAATTCAACGTGCCTTTCAAAAACTTCCAATTAACATCAACTTTATACAACATTGATGTCCTAGGATACAATCAAACAAAACGTAATCGTTTAAGATTATTTGATTTAGATACAGTGACACCAACAATTATTGAAGAGGGCATTACCTTCGATAAAACAGATATCCAAAAGAATTTAACTTTATTCTTATACCCAGATGATTCTGACCACAATGGTGAGTTACTGCGTATCTATCAACAATACTTCATGGTTTCCAATGGGGCGCAATTAATCATTGATGAAGCAGTTGAAAAAGGTAGTAATTTACATGATTTAGCAAAATATGCAGTGATTCAAATTAACGATACTCATCCAGCTTTAGTTATTCCTGAAATGATTAGTCAATTGAACTATCGTGGGATTGAATTTGATGAAGCAGTTGAAATTGTTCAAGCAATGACAGCTTTCACTAACCATACTATTTTGTCAGAAGCCTTAGAAAAATGGCCATTAGCATACTTGGAAGAAACTATTCCACATATCGTTGTAGTATTAAAAGAATTGGATGCTCGCGTTAAAACAAAATATCCTGAAAATGAAGCTGTTCATATTATTGATGCCACTGATCGTGTGCATATGGCTCACTTGGCTATTCACTATGGATTTAGTGTAAATGGCGTAGCTGCTTTACACACTGATATTTTGAAAGAGTCTGAATTAACAGCTTTTTATGAAATCTATCCTAATAAATTCAATAACAAAACAAACGGTATCACTTTCCGTCGTTGGATTATGGATGCTAACAAAAAACTAGCGGCTTATTTAGATGAGCTATTAGGTAATCAATGGCGTATTTCTCATGATTTAACTGGATTATTAGACTATGTTGATAACAAAGAAGTCAAAGAAAAATTAGCAGCCATCAAATTTGATAACAAATTGAGCTTGAAACATCATTTAGAACAAACACAAAATGTGACTTTAAATGAAAACTCAATCTTTGATATTCAAATCAAACGTATGCACGAATACAAACGTCAACAAATGAATGCTTTATATGTTATCTATAAATACTTAGATATCAAAGCAGGAAACATTCCAGAAAGACCTTTGACTGTTTTATTTGGTGGGAAAGCTGCACCAGCCTACACAATCGCACAAGATGTCATTCATTTAATTTTAGCTTTATCTGAATTAATTGCTAATGATTCTGAAGTAAGTCCACATTTACAACTAGTGATGGTTGAAAATTACAATGTAACTCATGCGCAATATCTAATTCCAGCATGTGATATTTCTGAGCAAATTTCATTGGCTTCAAAAGAGGCTTCTGGAACAGGAAATATGAAATTCATGTTAAACGGTGCATTAACTTTAGGAACAGAAGATGGCGCCAACGTAGAGATTCACGAACTAGTAGGGGACGATAACATCTACATTTTCGGTAAAGAAAGTGATGAAATCATCGATCTTTATGATAAAAATGGTTATGTAGCAAGAGATTATTACCAACAAGAAGCGATTCAACCGTTAGTAGACTTTATCGTTAGTGATGAAATGTTAGCTTTAGGTAACGAAGAGCGTTTGACTCGTTTGCATAATGAATTAATCAACAAAGACTGGTTCATGACTTTAATTGACTTAGTAGAGTACATTGAAGTAAAAGAAAAAGTCTTAGCTGACTATGAAGATCAAGATGCTTGGTTGAGCAAAGTAATCAACAATATTGCTAAAGCCGGTTACTTCTCTTCTGACCGTACAATCACAGAATACAATCGTGATATCTGGCATGTAAATCAACATCAAAACAGTGTCTTAGTTTAATTTAAATAAAAAACAACGCATTCACGCTCATAAAGAGTAGTGAATGCGTTGTTTTTTATTTATGCATAAATATACATTTTAATTATTAATACTTATCCAATAGCGACGAATCAATTGTTCGTCATTGGGATCGAGCACTTTATTTTCTAACACTCCTTGATTTTTCTCAATCGTTCGAGCAGAAGCGATATTTTGATCATTGCAAGTGATTAATACTTTTTTCAGACCAAATGCTAGTGCTTTTTCTAAAGCCAAAGCCAACATTTTCTCGGCATAACCTTTTCTACGCTCTGAAGGGGCCACTGAGTAACCAATATGACCACCATATTTAGACAAATAGTCATTTAATGCTAAACGAAAATTAAGCATACCCACTATTTTTTGGTCAGATATCCTCAGTAAAAGATATTGCCTGGCTGGTACAAGATTTTCTGGAACCGTTTCTCGATATTTGTAGTTGTTAATCAATTCTAACCATTGTTCCACTGATTTAACTGAAGCTAACGAGGATGTTCCGTGAATCCCCTCTTCGGTAACTGGAAACTCATCGCGATAAGCAAGGATCTCTTTTTCATACTCAATGGATGGCTCTACTAAAATTATTTCATTCATCTTCTCAACTCCCAACGCCTATCATTCTGGCTATTATAGCAGAGGTAGAGAACACTATATTTTCAAATTGTTTCACGTGAAACACTTATGATAACCCTCTACGTTGCATTTCTCTCTGATAAATCTCTTTGCTTTCAGTCAAAAAATTCTCATAATCATTAGCATAGAACAAAAACATAATTTTCGATAAAACGTTGTTACTTTCCATTTTAACTGTTTGCAGATACTGCTTTTGTAATTGGTTATTGCTTAATTTCCCCACTCGTTTTTCTTGGCGTTTTAAAGATGTACGCAGAACCATTCGTAAACGCCAGCGCATCAAGAAAATAACTACTCCCACACTAACAACTATTAATAGTAAAATTAGAACGATGTCTATCATATCAACACTCCTTATTTCGGTTTAATGTAATTAAGTTTTCTCTACGCATACCATCTCACTAGCTTGGAGTTCCTAGTAAATGAGACTGTTAAATTCAAGTCTACGGTGTTTAAAAGATTCTGTCAATTAATCACTTTTATTCACTCTCTAGTTTTCTGCAAAAAAAAATAGCCTCTGGTAGAGGACTATTTTTCAGTTACCTTTGCAATTCTTCCTTGTTCGATATAGACCATCAAAATGCTTAAATCGGCAGGGTTTACACCGCTGATTCGGCTAGCTTGGGCAATCGTTTCTGGTTGAATTTTTTGTAATTTTTGTTTGGCTTCGGTTGCTAAGCCATTAATTGCAGCATAATCAATGTTTTCTGGAATGCGTTTGGCTTCCATACGTTTTAGTTTATCCACTTTTTCCATGGCTTTTTTGATGTAGCCTTCGTATTTGATTTGAATTTCAACTTGTTCAATTTCTTTACCAGTTAATTGGTCATTGGCAGGGATAAATGGCGCAATTTCCATATAACTAATTTCTGGACGACGAAGAAATTCATTGGCTAAAATCCCATCTTTTAACAACGCTGAGCCTTTTGCTTCTAAGAAAGCTTGGACTTCTTTGGTTGGTTTGATACGAATGGTTTTCAAGCGTTCAATTTCATCTTCTACAGCTGTTTTTTTCGTTAAATAATCTGTATATTGATCTTCTTGAACTAAGCCAATCTGATGACCCATTTCAGTTAAACGTAAATCGGCATTATCATGACGTAATATTAAACGATATTCCGCACGAGAAGTTAACAAACGATAAGGTTCGTTGGTGCCTTTAGTGACTAAATCATCAATCATTACACCGATATAACCATCGCTACGTTTTAATACTAAAGGTTCTTTGCCTTGAATTTTTAAGCCGGCATTGATCCCAGCCATTAAACCTTGTCCAGCAGCTTCTTCATAACCACTTGTTCCATTGGTTTGTCCTGCTGTATACAAATTCTCAATCACTTTTGTTTCCAAAGTTGGACGTAGTTGATGGGGAACGACCACATCATACTCAATTGCATAGCCTGTACGCATCATTTGAGCTTTTTCCAAACCAACAATCGAGTGTAATACATCTTCTTGCACATCTTCAGGTAGGGAAGAGGATAGACCTTGGACGTAAACTTCTTCTGTATTTAAGCCTTCTGGTTCTAAGAACAATTGATGACGTTCTTTGTCAGCAAAACGGACAATCTTGTCTTCAATCGATGGGCAATAACGTGCCCCCACACCTTCAACAATTCCTGTAAACATTGGCGCTCGATGTAAATTTGCTTGAATAATTTGATGGGTACCAGGATTTGTATAGGTTAACCAACAAGGAATCTGATCTTGTTTATATTGGTCATCTGCCGTACTAAAACTAAAGTGGTTTGATGCTTCATCACCCGGTTGAATTTCCGTCACACTGTAGTCAATCGTGCTTGATTTTACTCGTGGTGGCGTTCCTGTTTTAAAGCGTTCAATTTCTAAGCCTAATTCTTTTAAATTATCTGCTAAAGCGACAGAAGGTTGAGAGTTATTGGGACCTGAAGAATATTTTAATTCCCCAATAATAATTTCTCCTCGTAAAGCTGTTCCTGCAGTAATGACCACCGCTTTGGCATCATAACGTGCACCTGTTGAGGTAACAACGCCTTTACAAACACCTTCTTCAACGATTAAACGTTCCACAATCCCTTGACGAAGCGTTAAGTTGTCTTCATTTTCAATAGTGTGTTTCATTTCTGTTGCGTAAGCATGTTTGTCTGCTTGAGCACGCAAGGCACGGACTGCTGGACCTTTTCCGGTATTTAACATTCGCATTTGAATGTAAGTTTTATCTATATTTTTTCCCATTTCGCCACCTAGAGCGTCAATTTCACGGACAACGACACCTTTGGCTGGTCCTCCAATAGATGGGTTACAAGGCATAAATGCCACCATATCTAAATTAATTGTAATCAATAATGTTTTGTTGCCCATTCGACTTGCGGCTAATGCTGCTTCTGAGCCAGCATGTCCTGCACCGACAACAATCACGTCATAAGATCCACCTTGATATTCTTGCATTAAATTCCTTCCTTTCCTATTTTCCTAAACAAAATTGGCTAAATAATTGAGTTATTAATTCATCTTGTACGCTATCACCAACAACTTCTCCTAGATAATCCCAACAACGAGTCATATCCATTTGAACTAAATCTACAGGCATACCTGCTTCAATTCCAGTCATTACTTCTCCCAAAGATTGGGATGCATTTTCTAACAAGGCAATATGACGGGTATTTGATAAGTAAGAGGCATCCTTATCTGTTGTTTGTCCACCAAAGAATAAATCAGCAATTGCTTGTTCTAATTGGTCTAAGCCCTCATTTTGTAAAACAGAGACCGCAAACATTGCATCCCCAGCTAATAATTCAGCTAATTCTTCTCGATCTAATTGAGTAGGTAAGTCTGTTTTATTTAATAAAATGATTCGTTTCGTCCCATTGGTTACTTCAATTAATTGACGATCTTCAATCGATAAAGCTTCACTTTGATTTAAAACTAATAAAATTAAATCCGCTTCTGATAAAGCTTTGCGACTACGTTCCACACCAATTCGTTCAACAATATCTTCTGTTTCACGAATGCCGGCAGTATCAATTAATTTTAACGGTACGCCACGAACATTGACATATTCTTCAATAACATCACGAGTAGTCCCCGCAATATCCGTTACAATCGCTTTTTCTTCTCGCAATAAGTAATTCAACAAACTAGATTTTCCAACATTTGGTCGTCCGATAATGGCTGTGTTTAAGCCTTCACGTAAAATTTTTCCTTGTTGAGCGTTTTGTAATAAGGCATCAATTTGTCCTTGCACTTGTTGCGCTTTTTCCAATAATAAACGAGTGGTCATTTCTTCTACGTCATCGTATTCAGGATAGTCGATATTTACCTCTACTTGAGCCAAAGTTTGTAAGATTTCTTGACGTAGTGTCCGAATTAATTTCGATAAATTACCATCTAATTGATTCAAGGCAAGATTCATCGCTTTATCCGTCTTTGCGCGAATTAAATCCATAACTGCTTCTGCTTGTGACAAGTCCACACGGCCATTTAAGAAAGCTCTCTTAGTAAATTCTCCCGGTTCAGCTAAACGTGCGCCTGAGCGTAATAATAGTTGCAAAATTTGATTGACTACGACAATTCCACCATGACAATTGATTTCTATGACATCTTCTCTGGTAAAGGTTTTGGGCGCTCGCAAAACGGATACCATTACTTCATCTACTAATTGTTCTTTGATTGGATCCACCAAATGACCGTAATTAATCGTATGGCTTGCGACTTCACTTAATGGAAGTTTTGCCTTAAACAATTGATCCGCAATCGTAATCGCTTGATCACCGCTCATTCGGACAATACTAATGGCTCCTTCACCTGGCGGAGTAGAAATTGCTGCAATTGTATCAAATTCTTGGGTTATTTCTGCCACTTTACTCGCTCCTTGTTGATTATTTTTAAGAAAAAATTACTTTATGACACAAAAAAAGTGCCCACTCCACCCATCAAACGTGATGAGTAGACTTCGCACTTTGACTGCTTGTCTGCTTAAATTCATGACATAGAGTAGCATATTTTTATCTTTATGACAAGTTTTCAAGATTTTCGTTATATTTCTAGCTTTAGTGATTGTTACTTTTCACAACAAATTTGATGCTTCACTACGATTGGCTTGCGTAACAAAACAGAATAGAGGATGAACAGTACCTACTTGGTATGTAATTTGGCAGAATTGATACAACGTTCCAGTATATTACTCATGAAGAATATCTTTGATAGTTCTAGTTAATGATTAGTATCTTACAAAGGTCATACTTGTTATTACTCGTAAGATACCTTGGTCACGTTGAAGTTTTCTTAATAATTTTTGACCATTTTTAGATAAACGATTACTGATGGACAATTCTTGTAAGGACTTAATTAAATCTCTCATAACTTTATCGTGTTTAGACGCTTTAGTATAACCTAGTTTGTCAATAGTGTCAGATACCATCTTTTTTTCTGCAAAATTTAGGTCTTGATGTTTTTTTCAAATTTGATTAAATCTTTTCTTTCATTATGTATAAATATATTCATAACTTTAACCCCCCATTTTCAATTAACTTGTATTACTAGTTATTGCACAAATCTATGTCCTAGAAACTACAAATATTGACCTATAATGAAGTATCCTTAATATATATACTATATCAGATATATTTGTTTTCAAAATAAATTAAATTTAAATTAGAATACAGATTTCAGAATGAGTTTTTTTTAATTTAAAATCCAAAAATTCTAGTTTGCCAAAGGAAATTACAATTATCTATAGGCATTTTACCTGAATTTAGATTAAAAAATTCGTCATTTTTTGGCTGAGCGACTCTATATAGGAAGAAAACAATGATTTTTTACAAATATTCAATTAAGTTTTGCGGATTTGCTAGAAAAAAGCTAAAATATAGATATAGAAAGTGGGAAAGAAGGGATTATTATGGCTGAGAAAATTAATTATAAAAAAGACGGTAACGAAAATGTAAACCGAATTCTCCTATCAACAGGGAATGTAAATAAACCGTATATTGTTCGAGACATCGTTTTTGTCGCAGATCGAATTGAAGTGGACATGTTTGAACCTGGACACAATCCAAACGAATTGTTGGCAGACATCGCTTATAAACTGAAAGAACAAGCTTACGAATACGGAGCAAATGCCGTAATCAATTGCCATTTTGAGCATGAACATGTAAACAAAGATGGTCATCATGCATTTGAAGTTTTTGCCTATGGTACCGTAGTTCAATTTACTCAATCAACTATTGGTGGCTAATGAATAACAACAAAAAACCAGCGATGACTTCAAGTTATCGCTGGTTTCATTTTAGAAATATTTTTTTGATGGTTCTACAACCAAATAACGATAAGGTTCATCCCCTTCAGAATGAGTCGTTACATAGTCTTTTTTACTTAATGCGGAATGAATTTGTTTACGTTCAAAAGCTGGCATTGGTTCTAAAAAGACTGGACGACCGGTACGATCAACCTTTTCTGCTGTGCGTTCTGCTAATCGTTGAAGAATCGCTTGACGTTTTTCACGATAGTTGCCAACATTTACCACAACGGATAATTTGTTTTTAGCCACGCGGTGAATGAATACTTGAGATAGATATTGTAAAGCATTTAAAGTTTTTCCGTGTTTTCCAATCAAGATTCCTTGTTTTTGAGTTTCTAATTGAAAGACAACTGCTCCATGTTCACGAGACATTTTGACCATTGCTGGTGCATTTAATTCGTTTGAAATATTTGTTAAGTATAAAGCCAAGGCAGTCAAGGCTTCTTCATCTGCTAAATCTTCTAAAGCCGCGGTTGCTGTTACAGCAACTTCTGGTTCTTCAACAACTTCTTCTACAGCTGGTTCTGGTTCGCTAATCGTCTCCACGATTTCTTCAACCACTTCAACTTCCTCAACAATCGGTTCTAAAGAAACTTGAGCATTTTTCTTCCCTAAGCCTAAGAATCCTTTTTTACCTTCATCTAAAACTTCTATTTTTACATCAGCTTTAGTTAAACCTAAATCAGACAGACCTTTTGTAATTGCTTCTTCCGTGGTTTGTGCTTCATAGATTGTCATAACAGATACTCCCTTCGTTATTTTTTACGTTTTTTCTTCGGATTTTGTGCTTTGCGTAAGGCACGTTGACGATCTCTTTCGCGTTGAGCAACTTCTTCTCTCTCTCGACGAATTTTAAATGGATTATTAATTAATAAGGTTTGACCAGCTTGGAAAGCATTAGAGACTACCCAATACAATGATAAGGCACTCGGTAAGTTAAGACCCATCATTAAAATCATTACAGGCATCACATAGTTCATCATTTTCATACTAGGATTAGCATCGACTTGACCCATGCTTGTTAAATAAGAACTTGCAAAGGTAAAGATAGCCGCTAAAATTGGTAAGATATAAAAAGGATCTGGCTCGCCCAAAGCATTTAACCATAAGAAATGACCTTCTTTTAATTCTGGTACACGAGAAATTGCTTGCCAAACTGCCATCATAATTGGCATTTGGATAACTAATGGTAAACATCCTGCATAAGGATTTACCCCATGTTCAGCGTACAATTTTTGTTGTTCTTCTCTAAGTTTAGCTTGTGTAGCTGTATCTCTTGAAGAATATTGTTCTTGTAGTTCTTTGACTTTTGGTTGTAATTCTTGCGTTTTACGCATACTTTTATTTTGGAAATCCATTAATGGCAACAAAATAATTCGGGTAACGATAGTAAATAGGATAATCCCAATCCCTCTGGAACCTCCAATAGATAACCACTTGATGGCTTCACCGAAATAATACACAATGTATCGATCCCAAAATCCAGTACTATTTGCAGAAACGTCTCCCGTTCCACAAGCAGATAATAAGACTACCAACGAAGCTAAACCAATCGTTAATAGTAGACGCTTTCTTTTTTTCACTAAACTATTTCCTTTCCCTTACTTGATTATTTTTGCAAGTTTAAATACATGCAGTAAATTCGAGTACACTTCTTGGGACGATAAAGTTGAAACGGAAGGGCGGGCAATCACGATAAAATCCAATTGTGGATCAATAGAATCCTTCATTTCAAAAATGCTTGCACGAATTTTTCTTTTGACTGCATTACGTGCGACAGCATTCCCAATTTTTTTCCCAACAGAGATTCCTACTCGAAAATGGACTTGTTCTTTAGGTAAGACATAGACCACAAACTTACGATTTGCAAAGGATTGTCCCTCTTGAAAAACTTTTTGAAATTCACTTTCTTTTTTGACGCGATAAGCCTTTCTCATGTTCTTTTCATCATTTCCTTCTACTTAGATACTCACTAATCAATAATACCATATTTTGAGTAACCGATTCATCTTTTAAACGAAAATAAGCAAAAAAATTCCCTTAGAATGGTTATTTTTAAAAGCAAAATTAGCTGAAAACTGAAACTTCCAGAACAAAGCTCCGAAAAATGTTCTTGCTGTGTGAGACCGCCACGAGCCTCTTGACAGAGTCTCTTTGGCTGCTGACGTTCAAACTCTGACTAAGTACGACACACACTAAGCCAGAGTAATTCATTCAGCTCTTTGTCACACGACAAGGTATTTTCTCCGTTTGTCCTTCCAGTTTCTAACTACATGTTCTTTTTTTATTTATTAAACATAAGTAGCTTAAATGTCAAATGAGGATGAATTACACTGTGTTTGAACACCAAAAGCTTTGAGACTCCTAAAAGGTGGCTCAAAGCGGTTTCTTGCAATGAGTATCTTTTTCAGACAGAGGGACCGGAAGTTTTTATTTTCCATACTAGAATGGAATACATAAAAAAAGCAATCTGAACTTTTTGATTCGCTCAGATTGCTTTTTGATTTGCTTAAATGATTGTATAAAAAAAACCACTGAGGTTCAGTGGCTTATGCAGAAAGAACCTTTCTGCCTTTACGGCGACGGCTAGCTAATACACGACGTCCATTTTTAGTGCTCATACGTTTACGGAATCCGTGAACTTTTTGACGTTTACGTTTATTTGGTTGATACGTTCTTTTCATTTATTTCCACCTCCAACGAGTACTCTGTTATCGATCACTTCACGACATACTTTGATAGTATAACTAGTAACCCTAAGTTTTGTCAATAAAAAAAGTAAAAATTGTCCAATCTTTTCGAACAATAAATATCTCTATTTGATCTTTTCCACAGATTTTTTGGTTTCTTCTTTTAATTTACTCAGTTTACTTTTATCCACAATCAAATTATTTTACAACGAATATCTCTGTGAAGTATTTTTTTCTGTTTTTTAGTTATTATCGATTTATTCAGCAGTTATCCACATATAAACAGCCCTCTAAAAAGTTATGCACACGCGCTTTTTTCTTGTGGACAACTCCTTTACTTCCTTTTTATATCAACGCTTATTATCTACACATAGTTGTGTATAACTTTTTAACTAAAAATTTTATTCACAGTTTATTTCAGGTTGTGGATAAGTGGTTTTCCTCTGTGTGAATTCTTTTATCTTTTTTTATGCACATTGTGGAAAAAATAAAAAAACTTCTCATTTCTTTATTAATCTGTGGAAAACTTTTCTAATACGTGATAAATTAGTACTATCTATCTTTATCTATACTTTTACAGGAGGATTTGCTATGCCGTCTTTAGATGAGATATGGGATGAACTGAAGAAGGCCCTCAAAAATCAACTTTCCGCTGTTGGTTACGATACATGGGTCAGAAAAGTTACGCCTCTTTCCATAGAAAATAATCAATTAATTATCGAAGTTCCTACCAAAGTTCAAAAAGACTATTGGGAAAAACATTTAGTCGGGAACGTGCTTGAAACTTCCTTTATGTTGACTGGCGAAGAAATTTTGCCTGTTTTTATTTTGGCAGATGAAGCTGCTTCTTATAAAAATAAACCCGCAGGAAAAACTGAGCCTACGTCAAATGAAGTGATTGTTCCAAATAAATCGATGTTAAATTCAAAATATACCTTTGACACTTTTGTTATTGGTAAAGGCAATCAGATGGCTCATGCTGCAGCCTTAGTCGTTTCCGAAGATCCTGGATCGATGTACAATCCGTTATTCTTTTACGGAGGAGTGGGATTAGGAAAAACTCACCTGATGCATGCCATTGGCCATCGAATGTTGGAATACCGACCACAAGCAAAAATCAAATATGTCAGTAGTGAGAATTTCACCAATGATTTCATTACTTCTATTCAAAAGAATAAAATGGAAGACTTTCGTAATGAGTACCGAACCGTTGATTTGCTACTAGTGGATGATATCCAGTTTTTAGTGAATAAAGAAGGAACTCAGGAAGAATTCTTTAATACGTTTGAAGAGCTTTACAAAAACAATAAACAAATTGTTTTAACCAGTGATCGATTGCCAAAAGAAATTCCGACTTTACCCGAACGTTTAGTGTCTCGTTTTGCTTGGGGACTATCTGTAGACATTACGCCACCGGACCTAGAAACACGGACAGCGATTTTACGGAAAAAAGCCGAAGCCGAAAACTTAGAAATTCCTGATGATACTTTGAGTTATATTGCCGGTCAAATCGATTCAAATATCCGTGAATTAGAAGGGGCTTTGGTTCGTGTACAGGCTTTTGCAGCCATTCAAAGTTCTGATATCACAACGAATTTAGCAGCGGAAGCCTTAAAGGCATTAAGTTCAAGCCATTCAATGAGCCAGGTTTCAATTTTAAAAATTCAAGAAGAAGTGGCTAAATACTATCATATTCAGTTAAAAGATTTAAAAGGAAAAAAACGGGTCAAAAGTATCGTTGTTCCTCGTCAGATTGCTATGTACCTTGCTAGAGAAATGACTGATAATTCTTTACCAAAAATTGGTGCCGAATTTGGTGGCAAAGATCATACAACCGTGATTCATGCCCACGAAAAAATTCAGCAACTAGTAAAAACTGATTTGATTCTACAAAATGAGATTTCAGAGATTAAAGGATTACTTTTAGGTTAATGTGGACAAATGAAAAAAATAAGGAAAACTTATCCACACCTTATCCACAAGTGGAAAACTCGCTATTATTCACTTTTACCATAGTTTTCCACAGTATCCACTGACCTATTACTACTACGATCTTTTTATTTACAAATTAAATTTAAAAGGAGTTCATCATTATGAAAGTAACGTTAAACCGTTCAGCCTTTACCCAAGAATTACAAACCGTTCAAAGAGCGATTTCATCAAAAACGACAATGCCTATTTTAACAGGGGTAAAAATTGAACTATCCAATAATGGATTAACTTTGACAGGAAGCAATGCAGATATTTCTATTGAATCATTTTTAAGTGTTGAAAATGAAAAAGCACAAATGACAATTGAAAAAACCGGAGCTGTTGTATTACAGGCGCGTTTCTTTGGTGAAATTATTCGTAAGCTACCTGAAGAATATTTCACAATGGAAGTTATTGAAAATGATCAAGTAGAAATTACTTCAGGAAAAGCTAATTTTACTGTGAATGGTTTAGATGCAGATAGTTATCCACATTTACCAGTTGTCGATAGTCATAATCAAATTAAAATCCCCGTTCATGTCTTAAATAAATTAATTAGTGAAACAGTTTTTGCTGTTTCTCAACATGAAAGTCGCCCAATTTTAACTGGGGTTCATATGATTTTGGAAAATGACAAACTTTTAGCTGTAGCGACAGATTCTCATCGTTTGAGTCAACGAGTGATTCCTTTAGCAAGTGATTCTGAGACGTTCAATATCGTAATTCCAGGAAAAAGCTTAACCGAACTTTCTCGTTCATTAGCAGATGAGGAAGAAGAAGTGGAAATCAGCATCATGGATAACCAAGTCTTGTTTGAAACGAAAAATATGAAATTCTATTCTCGTTTGTTAGAAGGAACGTATCCTGATACCAATCGTTTAATTCCGAATAGTTTCAATACTGAAATTGAATTTGCAGTACCTGCTTTGTTAGCTGCGATTGAACGTGCTTCATTGCTTTCACATGAAGGCCGTAACAACATTGTTCGTTTGCATATTGCTGATGATGGTGTGGTGTTGTATGGAAATTCACCAGAAATTGGGAAAGTCGAAGAAGTTTTAACTTATGAAAAAGTGACGGGTGATCCGTTAGATATTTCTTTCAACCCTGATTATATGAAAGCTGCTTTGCGTGCTTTTGGTGATATGACGATTAATATTCGCTTTATTTCAGCGATTCGTCCATTCACTTTAGAACCTTCAGAGGGCCAAGGAGAATTTATCCAATTAATCACGCCAGTTCGTACAAATTAAAACCATTTTCATTCATTTTGAAAAAAACATGAAATTTTGGTCAGAAAAGAAAATTAAACAAAAGAAAGGCTTAAAATCGATTTTAAGCCTTTCTTTTTATTTTTAATAAAATTTGTCTAAAATAACTAAATCTTCTTAGAGCGGAAATTATACGGATAAATTTGTTTTATTCCTTTAAAAAGAGTATAATAATTACATATGCTGAAAGCAGAATTGAGGGAGAAAATGAAAGAGAAAATCGTTTTAAATTCCGAATACATGACACTTGGTCAAGTTTTAAAAGAAGTCAATGTCATCGGCAGTGGCGGACAAGCAAAATGGTATCTAGCAGAGAACACTGTGTTTGTAGATGGTGAGCCCGAAAATCGCCGAGGACGCAAACTTTATGATGGAATGATGATTGAGATACCTGATACAGGTACTTTTTTTATGGTAAAGAAGGCAAACAAAAATGCGGCTGAATGACCTTCAGCTTCAAAATTTTCGTAATTATGATCACTTAGCGCTGAAGTTTACCAAAAATTTGATTATTTTTTTAGGAGAAAATGCTCAAGGAAAAACCAATATTTTGGAAAGTATCTTTGTTTTGGCGATGACTCGTAGCCATCGAACAACTAACGAGCAGGAATTAATTCAATGGGAAAGCAACCAAGCAGCAATTAAAGGTAGCGTGGATAAAATCCATGGGAAGGTTCCTCTCGAACTTTTTTTAACTAAAAAGGGACGGAAAACGAAAGTCAATCATATTGAACAAAAGAAACTAAGTAGTTATATTGGCCAATTGAATGTGATTTTGTTTGCTCCTGAAGATTTATCTTTGGTGAAAGGGAGTCCGCAATTACGCCGAAAATTTTTAGATATGGAAATTGGTCAAATTGATCCTGTATATTTATACGATTTGGTTCAATATCAAAAAGTCTTAAAACAACGGAATCAATATTTAAAGCAACTAGCAGAAAAAAAGCAAACCGATGAGCTATATCTGGATATTTTGACGGAACAATTGCTTGATTTTGGAAGCAAAGTCCTCTTAGCCCGCCAAAAATTTGTAAAGCGCTTGGAACATTGGGCGAATCAATTACACCAAAAGATCAGTCAATCCAAAGAACATTTACAAATCGAATATGTGTCTAGCATTGATACAAGTGGGAATACTTTAGAAGAATTGCGAACTGCTTTTAGTGAGGAATTGGAAAAAGTCAAAAGCAAAGAACGTTTTCGCCAAGTGACTTTAGCTGGTCCTCATCGAGATGATTTAATTTTTTTAATTAATGATAAAAATGTGCAAACCTATGGATCTCAAGGTCAGCAACGAACCACGGCTTTAAGTGTGAAACTTGCTGAAATTGATTTGATGAAGGAAGAAACTGGAGAATATCCAGTTTTACTTTTGGATGATGTGATGAGTGAATTAGATGACGCTCGTCAGTTACATTTGTTAGAAACAATCGAAGGAAAAGTGCAAACATTTTTAACGACAACCACGTTAGAACATGTAAAAGATAAAATGACCGTAGAGCCTGAAATTTTCTACGTTAAACAAGGTCAATTAGAAGGAGAGAATGCTCAGTGACAGAAGAAGAAAAATTGTTAAGTGAACGTGCCAAAGAGTATGATGCCAGTCAGATTCAAGTATTAGAAGGACTAGAAGCAGTTAGAAAACGTCCGGGTATGTACATTGGTTCAACAAGTTCTGAAGGATTACATCACTTAGTATGGGAAATTGTCGATAACTCAATTGATGAGGCCTTAGCAGGTTTTGCGACTAAAATTCAAGTAATTGTTGAAAAAGATAACAGTATTACCGTAACCGATGATGGTCGAGGTATTCCAGTGGATATTCAAGCTAAAACAGGTCGTCCAGCGGTAGAGACTGTCTTTACGATTTTGCATGCCGGTGGGAAATTCGGCGGTGGCGGATATAAAGTATCTGGAGGTCTACATGGAGTAGGTTCTTCTGTTGTAAATGCTTTATCAACTTCTTTAGATGTGAAAGTCCACAAAGAAGGCAAAATTTACTACCAAGAATACCAACGTGGGCAAGTCGTCGCTGATTTAACAATTATTGGTGAAACAGACAAACATGGGACCGAGGTTCACTTTATTCCCGATCCAGAAATTTTTACAGAAACAGTTGAATTTAACTTTGATAAATTAGCGACTCGTGTTCGTGAATTAGCATTTTTAAATAAAGGGCTACATATTTCGATTGAAGATCGTCGCCCAGAAGAGTCTGTTTTACGTGAATACCATTATGAAGGCGGAATTAAGAGTTATGTGGAACATTTAAATGCCAACAAAACTGTTTTATTCCCTGAACCTATTTTCTTAGAAGGGGAACAACAAGATATTATTGTTGAAGTTTCGATTCAATACACAGATAGCTATCATTCTAATATTTTAAGTTTTGCCAACAATATCCATACCTATGAGGGTGGTACCCATGAATTTGGTTTTAAAACAGCCTTAACTCGTGTCATCAATGATTATGCTCGTAAGCAAAAATTGATGAAAGACAATGATGAAAACTTAACAGGGGAAGATGTACGTGAAGGATTAACAGCTGTTATTTCTATCAAACATCCAGATCCTCAATTTGAAGGACAAACCAAAACAAAATTAGGAAATTCAGAAGTTCGTACTGTAACGGATCGCCTATTTTCTGAACATTTTTCTAAATTTTTAATGGAAAATCCAACAGTTGGTCGTCAAATCGTAGATAAAGGGTTGTTAGCTTCTAGAGCACGTTTAGCTGCTAAACGTGCCCGTGAAGTGACTCGTCGTAAGGGAGCTTTGGAAATCAGTAATTTACCTGGTAAACTAGCCGATTGTTCCAGCAAAGATCCTGAAAAATGTGAATTATTTATCGTCGAAGGAGACTCTGCCGGTGGTTCAGCGAAGCAAGGACGTAGCCGTGAATACCAAGCTATATTACCTATTCGTGGGAAAATCTTAAATGTTGAAAAAGCTAGCATGGATAAAATTTTAGCCAATGAAGAAATTCGTTCCTTATTTACAGCAATGGGAACTGGTTTTGGTGCTGATTTTGATGTAGCTAAAGCTCGTTACCATAAATTAGTTATTATGACCGATGCCGATGTCGATGGTGCCCATATTCGAACCTTGTTATTGACTTTATTCTATCGTTACATGCGTCCAATCGTGGAAGCGGGTTATGTCTATATTGCCCAACCACCATTGTATGGCGTGAAACAAGGAAAAAATATCACTTATGTACAACCAGGAAAAAATGCTGATGAAGAATTAAAACGAGTAATTAGCTCGTTACCTGCGACACCAAAACCTTCTGTTCAACGCTACAAAGGTTTGGGAGAAATGGATGACCATCAATTATGGGAAACAACGATGGATCCAGAAAATCGTATGATGCTACGAGTAAGTATTGACGATGCGATTGAAGCAGACCAAGTATTTGAAATGTTAATGGGAGATAAAGTTGAACCTAGACGGAACTTTATTGAAGAAAATGCTCATTACGTGAAAAACTTAGATATTTAGTAGCGAAGAACGTTTATTAAAAATATAAGGGGGAGAAATTTTGGAAGATCAAAAGAAAAACATTCAGGACGTCAATCTATCCAGCGAAATGCGTGAATCCTTTATTGATTATGCCATGAGTGTTATTGTCGCAAGGGCCTTACCTGATGTTCGTGATGGATTAAAACCTGTTCACCGCCGAATCTTGTATGGAATGAATGAGCTGGGTGTGACCCCAGATAAACCACATAAAAAGTCAGCACGTATCGTTGGGGATGTTATGGGTAAATACCATCCACATGGAGACAGTGCGATTTATGAATCAATGGTTCGTATGGCGCAACCATTTAGTTACCGTTCGATGTTAGTTGATGGTCATGGTAACTTTGGTTCCGTCGATGGAGATGGTGCTGCGGCGATGCGTTATACCGAAGCTCGTATGAGTAAATTAGCTGTTGAAATGTTGCGAGATATCAATAAAAATACTGTTGATTTTGTAAGTAACTATGATGATACTGAACGTGAACCAAAAGTATTACCTGCAAGATTCCCTAACTTGTTAGTTAACGGAACTACAGGGATTGCGGTGGGAATGGCAACTAATATTCCACCACATAATTTAAACGAAGTAATTGCAGCGATTGATATTTTGATGGAAAATCCAGAAGCGACAACCAATGAGTTGATGGAAGCTCTACCTGGACCAGACTTCCCAACAGGTGGTTTGGTGATGGGGAAATCAGGCATTCGTCGTGCCTATGAAACGGGTAAAGGTTCAATTATCGTTCGAGCAAAAGTTGAAATTACCGAGATGCCAAATGGTAAAGAACGTATTTTAGTTACGGAATTACCTTACATGGTTAATAAAGCAAAATTAATTGAACGTATTTCTGAATTGCACCGAGACAAACGAATCGAAGGCATTACCGATTTACGAGATGAGTCTTCTCGTGAAGGGATGCGAATTGTTATTGACGTGCGCCGTGACGTGAGTGCATCAGTTATTTTGAATAATTTATACAAAATGACCGCCTTACAATCTTCATTTGGGTTTAATATGTTAGCCATTGAAAAAGGTGTGCCAAAAATTCTAAGCTTAAAACGAATTTTGGAAAACTACATTGAACATCAAAAAGAAGTCATTACTCGTCGAACTATTTTTGAAAAAGAAAAAGCCGAAGCGCGTGCCCACATTTTAGAAGGTTTACGCATTGCTTTGGATCATATTGATGAAATCATTGCGATTATCCGTGGATCGGCAACCGATGGGGAAGCCAAAGCTACGATGATTGAACGTTTTGAATTGTCTGATCGCCAAGCACAAGCGATTTTAGATATGCGTCTACGCCGTTTAACTGGTTTGGAACGTGACAAAATCGAAGGCGAATATCAAGAATTATTGAAACAAATTGCTGATTTGACCGATATTCTGGCTCGTCCAGAACGTGTGATGGAAATTATTCAAACCGAACTACATGAAGTAGGTCAACGTTTTGGTGATGCTCGTCGTACGGAATTATTAGTCGGAGAAGTTTTAAGCTTGGAAGACGAAGATTTAATCGAAGAAGAAGAAATCGTGATTACCCTAACCAACAATGGCTATATTAAACGCGTAGCAAACAGTGAGTTCCGTGCCCAACGTCGTGGTGGTCGTGGGGTTCAAGGGATGGGTGTACACGATGAAGACTTCGTAAAAACCTTGCTATCATGTTCAACCCATGATACTTTGCTGTTCTTTACCAATGCCGGAAAAGTCTACCGTGCCAAAGGGTATGAAATTCCAGAATATGGTCGGACAGCCAAAGGAATTCCAGTTATTAACCTACTAGGAATTGATTCTAACGAACGCATTCAAACCATTATTTCGATTTCTGAGCAACCAGAAGAAGGAAATTACTTGTTCTTTACAACCAAATATGGCGTAGTAAAACGTACCTCGGTAATGGCTTTTGCTAATATTCGTAGCAATGGATTGATTGCAATCGGTCTGAAAGATGGCGATGAATTAGTCGATGTCTTACCAACTAATGGTGAAGATGTGATTATCATCGGAACTCACAAAGGTTATTCTGTGACCTTTAAAGAAGAAGTTGTTCGTGATATGGGACGAACTGCTGCTGGGGTTCGCGGGATTCGTTTACGGGAAGAAGATTATGTGATTGGCGTTTCAGTCATTCGTGATGAAGATGAAGTATTAGTTATTACCGAAAACGGTTATGGAAAACGAACAGCAGGTTCGGAATATCCAATCAAAGGTCGTGGTGGTAAAGGGATTAAGACCGCTAATATTACACCAAAAAATGGTCCACTTGCTGGTTTGACCACGGTCAAAGGCGATGAAGACATTATGTTGATTACCAATAGAGGCGTCATTATCCGCTTTAATGTCGATACTGTTTCTCAAACAGGACGTTCAACTTTAGGGGTTCGTTTGATGAAGATGGAAGAAGATTCTAAAGTAGTCACTATGGCTACTGTCGAACCGGAAGCTGAGGAAGAAGCTGCAGAGACAACTGAAACGACAGAAACAACAGAAACAACAGAAGAATAGTTGAAAGGGAAGCATCTTTTTAGGTGCTTTCTTTTTTGGTTATCCAAGCGGTTAAAACTAAATTGATAATTTTTTTTGAATGATACAACTAAATTCTGTAACCGAATTCATTTTTTTGTTTTTAGTGGTTGACAATAATAAAATAGTAGGTTATCTTGTATACGTAAACGTTTACGTAATGTGTATATAATTTATTAAAGATATTAGGACTGAAGATATAGCAATTATTATTAAGTTAATTGTATTATTTTGATGTTACATAAACTGAATATCATTCCTCAAAATATTTATTATTTATCTGAATAGATATTTAGTAGTTTCATTAGTAACTTAGTGTAAAAATCTATTGATAGTTCTATGAAAGAATGGAGATTATGAAAATTTAAGAGGATTGAAAGAAGTGTTCTTAGACTAAAAATCTATTTAGAATCGGAGGAATTTTATGAATAATAAGAAAAAAATTATTATACCTATGCTATTAATAGTACTCTCGCTAGTTTTAGTCCTATTCTTGAAATATCCAAAAAATACTATGAAAGGTTCTATTATGATAAATAAATTAACTACTGAAAAAGCTATGTACTCTCCCGGTGATTTGATTGATTTTAGTATATTTCTAGAATCAGATACTTTAAAAAAGGGAAATTACTCACTTTCAATTTTTCATTTAGAAAAAGAAATTGACAAATTAGAAGGAAATTGGTCTTTTGAAGAAAATGAACAGAAAATTAATATAACTTGGCAAGCTCCTGAAGATGATTTTAAAGGATACATGGTAAAAGCTACTCTATATAACGAAAAAGGAGAAGAGCTGAGTGAAATCACTTCAGCGGTAGATATTTCTTCTACTTGGACAAAATTTCCTCGTTTTGGATATTTAACAAATTTTGCTTCAAACGTTGATACTGAACTGATTATAGAACAAATGAAAGATATGCAGTTAAACAGTATTGAGTATTATGATTGGAAATACCTCCATCATCAACCAATCCCTGAAGATAATAGTATGTCTTGGAAAGATTGGGCAGGAAGAGAAATAAGTGGAGAAACAATCAAAAGTTATATCAATAATGCTAAAGCAAAAAACATGATAAATATGTCTTATAATATGATTTATGGTGCAACAAATAACTATAGTGAATACGGTATCAAAGATGAATGGGGACTTTATTATGCCGAAGATCATGGTGAAGAAGGTAAACAAAAAGGAGATCGTTTTACTTTTCGTATGGGAGAAAGTCCATCAGGTCAATCAGATTTATTTTTCTTTGATATAGAAAATAAAGAGTGGCAAGATTATATTATCGAAAAAAATATAAAAGCTTTAGAAGAAATGGGATTCGATGGATGGCACGGTGATACTGTTGGAGAATGGGGAAGCATGTGGACATACGATGAAATCGGAACAGATGCTAAAGGAAAATACGTTAAGGATGGGTATACTCAATTTTTAAATGAAGCTAAAAAACAATTAGGAGATTATTATTTATCTTTTAATCCTGTTGGGGCACAAGGACTTGAAAATGTATCTAAATCTGATGTTGATGTTTTGTATGCTGAAATTTGGCCATGGGATACAAATAGTCAAGGAACTAAATTTGATTCCTATAATGCAATCAAAGAAGAGATTGATATTTCTAGAAAAGAAAGTGGAGGTAAGTCTTTAATTGTACCAGCGTATATGGAATATGATTATGCACAAGGTGCAAAAAATCAAGAATTTAATATGTCTGCAGTATTATTAACAGCTGCTTCCGTATATGCTGCAGGTGGTTCTAGAATTGAGTTGGGTGATGGACACCACATGCTTTCAAATGAGTATTTCCCATCTAAAAACTTATTAATGAGTGATGAACACAAAAACAGACAAAAAGATTTACAAAATTTTATTGTAGCTTATGAAAATTTATTACGAGATGGTTTGGAAGATAGTAAAAAAAATATAGAAATTGAGGATCATAAAATTTCTCGATTTGGAATTGCTGATAGTATTTGGGCATATAGTAAGGAAGATGAGAACTACGAGACAATTCAATTAATTAATTTAGTTGGTGTAACAAAAAATGATTGGCGTGCCAATGATGGTCATAAGGAAACTCCAGAAAAATTAAGAGATTTAAAGTTAACTTTTTATACTGAGGAAGATATTCAATCTGCTTGGATAACATCTCCAGATCCTGAGTTTAAATCTGCTTCCAAAGAATTAGAGATGGAAAAGGGAACAGATGATAAAGGAAGTTATATCAAAGTCTCGATACCGTCACTGGAATATTGGAATATGATTTATTTAAAAAAAAATTAATAGAATAAAATAAAGAGTATCTTGTAATCTTCAATTAATGATTTTAAAATAATGCTAGACGAATTAATTAACAAGTGTTTAATAGATCAAGGAGATAAATATGATACCAACAATCAAAGACATAGCAAGAGTAGCTGATGTTTCAATTGCGACTGTTTCACGTGTGATTAATGATTTAGGCGGTTACAGTAAAGAAACACAAAAAAAAGTAGAAAAAGCAATCGAAGAACTTGGATATTCAAAAAATGAAAATGCAACAAGTCTAGTAACAAAAAAATCACATACTATTGGAGTAGTAATTCCCAATGTAAATACAAGTTTTTATGGAGATATTGTTAATGGTATTGAAGATACAGCACACAAACAAGGATACAGTGTAATTTTAACGCATGCAGGTGTTGAGGGAAGGAGGGTAACAAGTAGTCTTAAATTGATGGGAACAAGAAGAGTTGATGGGATAATAATTGTTTCTATAAATTTAAATGAAGAACAAATCAATTTAATCAATGATATGAAGTTACCAACAATCTTACTTTCAACGAAAAGTCAAAATGAAAGTATTCCTTTTATCAAAGTAGATGACTATGAAGCGATCTATGCAGCAACAGAATATTTAATTTTAAAAAAACATAGTAAAATTGGGTTAGCAGGAATAAATAAAAATGATCCTATAGCAGGGAAACCTAGAATTGAAGGTTATCTTGATTGTTTGAAAAAATATGGAATAAAAACTGATACTAATCTTATTTTTTCGGGAGATTATTCCTTTGATGCTGGTCAAGAAGCGATGTCTTATTATTTAGAAAAAAAATTAGAACCAACAGCTATAATTAGCGCAAGTGATGAGACAGCATTAGGAATTATTTCAATTGCTAAAAGACATTCTATTAGAATACCCGAAGATTTATCTGTAATGGGCTATGATGATTCTAATATTGCTTGGATGACGACACCTTCTCTTACTACCGTAAAACAGCCATTTTACGACATGGGTATACAAAGTAGTCTATTTATTATCGATTTTTTGAAAAAAGGAAAAGCCATCAAATCACAAGTTTTTCCATTTCAAATTATTGAAAGAAGTACTGTACAAGACCTAGAATACTAATCAATCGTATTTATAGAAATAGGTTAATAAGATAAAATATATCTTATTAACCTTTACGTAAACGTTTACTAATAGCGGAAATTTACTGGAAAAGAAAGGAGTATTTGTTATCTGATAAACGTAAGCGCTTATAATTCTAAATTAAAGTAAAAATATTTTATCTACTAATAATTATAGAAAGGTGAGTATTATGAAAAAATGTAAATTTTCAAGTTTAATAATTTTGGCTTCGTCTACATTATTGTTGACTGCATGTGGAGGAAATAATAATGAAAGTGATGAAAGTGGAGGTAGTATTCCAAATTCTTCAGAATTTGCAGATTATGTAAATATTGATGAAGATGAAAATGATATTCCTGATTGGATGGAAGAAGAGATTGAACTTTCTTTCGCCAGTGGCTTCTACGGTAGTTCTAACGAAGAAAACCCTATGTGGTTAAATATCGAAAAATTTATGTCTAAGTATCCTAATATAACTGTTACACGTGATCAGAAATTTGCTTCGGGAGAGGCAGATGATTTTGAGCAATTAGATATGTTGAATGCTTTAGCACAAGAAGGTAAATTGCCGGATATTTACTATTCTCCACTATCAGCAGAAGTTTATGACAGAGAATTTTCACTTGATTTAACTCCATATGTCGAAAGTGATGAAGAATCCCAATGGATTTCAGAAAATGCAAGAGAATTTATGACTAGCTACGATGGAGAAACAATTTATGGATTGCCTTGGATGTCTGTATCGCAATATGTTTTGATTAACACAAAATTACTCAGAGAGAACAATATTGCTATTCCTGAGTTTAATTGGACATATGATGATTACGAAGATTTGAGAAAACAAATTGCAGTATTAACACCTAATAATCCAATTTTCCCTGGAATTGTTAACTTTTCAGAAATTGGACCACATTATTTTGATGGCATTCCAAATGGATGGAAAGGATATAATATTGAAAAACAAGAATGGGATTTAGCAAATTCTACAAGATTTGGTCAGTGGTTTGAACAAGAAGCTAAAGAAGCCCAAGAAGGACTTCATTTCTATGATTTAAGTGAAGAAGAACGGATTGCAAAAGTAGGAAATCTTGGATGGGCTTTTGGTGATGGATTGCAAGTGATTGATAGTGCTTGGATGTATGAACTTAGCGGTAATGTAAACGATTTTATTATAGATCGTAATATGGATATAGAAATCTATCCAATGCCAACAGCACCTGAAGGAGGTCAAACAAACTTAGCTGCATACTATGACACTCTTAGCATCTCAAGTCAATTAGAAGAAAATCCGGTAAAAGCAGAAGCTGCCTTCCAATTAGTAAAATGGCTTACTTATAGTGAAGAGGGATTATTATCAAGATGGTCACTAATTGATGAATATACTGGATTACCAGAGGATGCCCCATTGAGAGCAGAAGATAGATTATTGGACTTTATTCAAGGATGGCCAGTTACAACTAATCCAGAAATTTTAGCAGAACATCCATTCGTAAAAGGATTTTCTGAAGATAGTGAACTTGCAGTATATAATTTTGATGCTTTCAAAGAAGAGTCGTTCCAACAACAACTTTCTAACCCAGTTGCATATCCTCGACAAATGCCAGGTTTTTCTAGTGTACAAGGAAATGTAAATACTTGGGAAATCATGCATCAAATTCGAGATGAAGGTGTCAAATTTAATGATATAGCTGGAGAATGGGATCTTAAAATAAATGAGCAATTAGAAGATTACATGCGTCAATATAGTCATTAATATATTTCAATCAAATCATCAATATTATCAAAATAAAATATAGATATCGATGATTTGTTTTCTTTATGCGTGTACTATGAAATAACATTTAGTACACGCATTATAGAATTTTTATTATTAACATAGAATATTATTAATTATTTAATAATTTATCAACTTTTGGATTAAAAAAACATAGGTATTAATCTTGAAAAAAATTGGATATGAGATTAAATTTAATTATTTTTTTATTTTGAAATATGAACAAATTAGCACACTGATATAGTATTAAGTATTTAACTCAAAGTAATTTTTAAGTTAGAAACAATAAACCAATGATAGGCGGGGTAGTTTTGATAAAGAAAAAGAAATTATTATTTGGAGGTATTGTTTTACTGGCCACCATTTGTGTAGCTGTGATACTTATCGTAGGCAAATATAATATGAGAAACCCCTTCGAGGAAGAATTATCAAAATCGGATCAAGAAATAAGTAAACAAACGATTGAAGCATATATTGCTAGTTCATCATCAGAAAGCAATTATTATACTGTTTTAAAACAATGGATGGAAGAAGATTTGGAGCTACCAAAAGAAACTTATACAAATGTTCCTGCAGAAAGAGTTGGTGGCGAGCAGTTAGAAAAAAGTGAAAGTAAAGACTATCCAACAGAGGTGACACATGTAGAACCTCAGGATGAATTCATCTTTTCAATTGAAACAAAACAAGAAGGTCTTTATGAGATATGGTTAGATTATTACATTTTGGATAACACGATTTCGACTCCTGAAATTTCTATTGAAATTAATAATGAAAATCAATACAATGAAACGAATTTAATACAATTATCAACCGAATGGGAACCAGAAAACTTAATTGGAGAAGCAAGACTTGATCGCTATGGTGATGAATTACCACCACGTTCACTGTTGAAATCTCATTGGGAAACAAAAGCTTTATTTGATCCAAATCATTTTTCTGCAACCCCTTTAAAATTTAAGCTAGCTAAAGGGAATAATGAAATCAAGTTAACAGTCAATGAAGGTTCGTTATTATTTGGAGATATAGTGTTTACCAATAGGATAGAGAAAGTACCAACTTACGATGAATATAAAGATAGTTATCGTGATAGTGCAGTGATTCAAAATCAAATAACTTTAATTGAAGCAGAAAACATGTCTTCAAAAAGTCGTCAAAGTATCCGTCCAAAGTATTTACGAGACTCTCTAGTTACGCCGTATGAATATAAAACACGAGTATTAAATATTCTCGATGGAGATTCTTTTGCTGATGCAGGAGATACAGTTAGTTATGATTTTTCAGTTAATGAAAGCGGTTTTTATGCATTGAGTTTAAAGTATTTTCAAAATACTAATAATGGAATGCCTACACGGAGAAGAATTGAAATTGATGGAGAGGTTCCTTTCGAAGAATTATCATTATATAGCTTTGAATACGCTGCAAACTGGAGGAATTTAACTTTAGAAAATGAAGAGGGAGAGCCTTATTATATCTATCTTACAGAAGGTGATCATACATTAACTTTATCTATAAATAATTCAGATGTTGCGACTATTTATCATGAATTATTAGGATCATTGCAAGGAATTGAATTATTAGCAAATGAAATAACTCAATTAACTGGTGGGGTAGAAGATAAGAACAGAAATTGGCGGATTGAAAGATATATGCCAGATATAAAAACCTATCTGAGTGGTCTAATTTTAAGATTAAAAGAACAAAAAAATGCCTTAAGTGAATTATTAGGAAATGATCGTTTACCAGTGATTACTGAAATAGAGATTGCTATAAATATGTTGGAAGATTTTTATAAAAAACCTAATGATATTCCAAATTATATGAAACGATTTAGTGAAGGTGATAGTTCAGCTTATGGTCGTATTCAATCCGTTCTTCCTAGTTTAGTAACGAATCCATTGAATCTTGATAAATTTTTCGTTCATTCTTCAGACATAGAGCTTCCAAAAGCAAAAGCAAATATCCTTTCTACTATCTGGGAAGGAACGAAAGCATTTACTTATTCTTTCTTTAACCCCAGATATAGTGAAGCGGATGAGGTAGATGCTGATACAATCGAAGTTTGGGTTAACCAATCTCGTTTAAATATGGAGATTATGCAACGATTAATAGATGAACAATTTACTCCAGAAACCAATATTAAAGTAAATTTATCATTATTACCCGATGAGCAAAGAATTGTGTTAAGTAACGCTGCATCAAGCGTTCCTGATGCGGCATTGAGCGTTTCACATAATATGCCATTTGAACTTGGTTTACGAGGAATCATTGAAGATTTAAGAGGTTACGACGGATTTTATGATTTAACAAAAGAATTTAATCCGAATTCATTCACTCAATTGATTTATGACGAAGGGGTTTATGGAATACCAGAAACTCAAACAGTAAAATTATTATATTATCGAAAAGATTTATTAAATAGAATTGGAGAAGAGCCACCTCAAACTTGGGAAGAAGTTGTAAGTTTGATTCCGATGCTTCAGAGATACGATATGAATGCATATATACCATTAGGTGCTAATAATGCTTTTAAAGGGTTAGATAATACGACACCTTTTATTTATCAATTTGGAGGTAGGTTGTACAACGATACTGGAAATAAAGCTGAAATTCATTTAGATGGTGCATATGAAGCGTTTGATTTTATGACAAGTTTATTTACTGTTTACAATATGCCCGTGACAACTTCGGAATTCTTTCAAAGCTTTCGTGATGGCAAGATTCCTATTGGTATTGCAGATGCCAATCTCTATATTCAATTAAAACATGCAGCACCTGAATTGGCTGGTCAATGGGGAATTCTTCCAATTCCGGGTGTAGAAAATGATGATGGAGTAATTGAGAGATGGGATCCAACTTATGGCAATAATTCAATTATTTTTAGTGAAAGTGATAAAAAGGATAAAAGCTGGGAATTTATCAAATGGTGGACATCTTCAACCACTCAAGCAACATTTTCATATGATATTCAATCTACTTTGGGAAGTCAGTTTTTATATGCAACAGCAAATATAGAAGCATTTGAAAAAAGTAGTTGGCCGTCGGATTCTAAACAAGTAATTTTAGATCAATGGGAGTGGATGCGTACAACTGGTAGAGTTCCTGGAGACTACGCTTTAGAAAGAGAGCTTAGCAATGCTTGGAATAAAGTAGTTGTCGATGGAGAAAATCCTCGTATCGCTATTGATCAATCAATAAGAATTATTGATAAAGAGTTAGAACGAAAACTAAGAGAATTTGGTTATATCGAGGGAACTGAATTAGTTAAACCTTATAAAGTTCCCGTTTTAGAAAATGTAGAGAGTTGGGTGAGAAAAGAAAATGAATGAGGCTCAAACGGAAAATATAGATAAAAATCAAAAAATTAATAAGGCAAAAATAAACAAATTTTTACAAAACGTTGGTGATTCTCCATTTTTATTCATCACACCTTACGCTATGCTATTTGGTTTGTTGATTCTGTTACCAATTATTGTGGCTGCTTTACTTTCATTTACGTATTTCAATACTGTAGAAATACCTAGATTTGTTGGTTTTCAAAATTATATTGATTTAATTATGGGAGATAGCGTTTTTCTTCAAAATGCATTAATGAACACAATTTTATATGGGGTTATTGTTGGTCCACTAGGCTATATTTTGTCATTTATATTAGCCTGGTTGATTTCACAAGTTCCTCATAGAATGCGTACAATTTACACTGTTATTGTTTATTCACCTTCAATTACTGGAGCAGTTATGATGGGAACAGTTTGGCGTGTTCTTTTTAGTGGAGATGAAACAGGCTATTTAAACTATTGGTTGATCAATTTGAACATTATTAAAGAACCAATTCAATTTTTACAAGATCCAACAATTTTATTTGTTGTGATGATATTTATAGGTATCTGGAGCAGTATGGGTGTTGGGTTTCTTGCAATGCTAGGTGGTTTACTGAATATTGACCGCAGTTTGTATGAAGCTGGTGCCATAGATGGAATAAAAAATCGTTGGCAAGAGATTTTTTATATTACGATTCCATCAATGAAACCCCAAATGTTATTTGGGGCGGTAATGTCTATCGTAGGTACTTTTAATACAGCAGGAATGGCAGCCTCTTTAAGTGGAGGTACTCCTCCTCCTCAATATGCTGGATGGTTAGTTGTAGATCATGCACAAGATTTTGGTTTTGTAAGATATGAGTTAGGTTATGCTTCTGCAATTACAGTAGTACTATTATTAATAGTCACTCTATTTAATAAGATAAGCTATAAATTGTTTAGCGAATAAAAAAAGAAAGTGGTGAAAAATCTTGTCTAGTCCAGTTAAAGTTGCTCCTAAAGGTTTTCATAAAGATCAAATAAAAATTCATATCATCCTTATACTAGTTTCATTAATTATGGGATTACCGATTATCTATATAGTTAACCATGCATTTAAACCTTTTACTGAATTATTTGCCTATCCACCTAAGTTTTTTGTAAATAGGCCAACTATTGAAAACTTTCGGCTTTTAATGAACTTTTCAAATGAATCAGGAATACCACTGAGTCGTTATATTTTTAATAGTATTCTTGTGGCGTCTGTATTGATTATATTAACTTTATTAATTAGTACTGCAGCATCGTTTGCCTTATCTAAACTTCAATTTACTGGTAAAGAAACATTTAATAAAATTAATACAATTGCGTTAATGTTTGTCCCAATAGCAGTTGCAATTCCAAGATTTCTTATTATCGTAAATTTAGGACTTTATAATTCAATTTGGGCACATGTGGTTCCGATGCTCGCTATGCCAATTGGGTTATTTCTTTTAAAACAATTTATTGATCAGATACCTGATTCTTTAATTGAAGCTGCACGAATGGATGGGGCTAATTATGCTCGAATTTACTGGAGTATTATTTTACCTAATATAAAAGCTCCTATGATTACAGTATCGTTATTAACCTTCCAGTCTGTTTGGGGTAATTTAGAAGCTTCTTCTATTTTTATGGATAAGGAATCAATTAGGACTCTACCGTTTTATATGTCAACTTTATCTTCTCAGACAGGGAATATGGTAGCGAGTGCAGGTGTTGAAGCAGTAGGGAGTTTATTGATGTTTTTACCTAATTTGATTTTATTTATCATTCTTCAAAATAAAGTCATGAATTCAATGGCACATACGGGGATTAAATGATATGAAAAAAATAAAAAAGATATTACTTTTGCTATTACTAGTCATAATTACTTTACAAGGAAAAATAACTATTTTTGCAGATGAAATTCCATATTATACATTTACTAGTGATAGCCAAAATGAATTATTACGAACGCAAACTGCATATACTCCAAAGACGAAAATTAGTACTCTTAATGGACAAAGATTAAAAGTCCCTGAGCATATTTTTGTTGACAAAGATGATTATATCTATATTACCGACAGTGATTTGAATAAAATTTTTATTTTAGATTCGACATATAATTATAGTGGTGAGTTAGCAAGTAATGAATGGGCAACAGCTAAAAGTACTTTTGTTTCTGAAGATATAATTTATGTTGTAGATGATTCTGATGCTAAAATTTTATTGTTTGACAAATTTAGTCATGAATTATTAGATACTATTGGTACACCAGATTCTCCAGTATTTAAAGAAGGTTATGCTTTTAAACCTACTCATATAGCTGTAGATGTTCGTGGAAATATATATGTTAGAGGTACGGAATCAAGTAACGGTTTAATGATGTTGAATCGAGAAGGGGAATTTATTACTTTTTTCGGTGCAAATACAATTAATGTTCCACTTCTAGATCAAGTTCGTTCCATTTTCTTAACAGAAAAACAAAAGAGAGATTTAGGGACTTTTTTCCCAGATATTATTTCGAATGTTGCCGTTGACAGTAAAGGTTTTATTTATACAGCAACATCTTCAATTGAAAAATCCCCAGTAAAAAAATTCAATGTCTCAGGAAAAAATTATTTTTCTGACGACCTTATTGGTGATTTTAATATGGAAAGTATTTGGGCAGGTCAATATGATAATATTTATGCTCTTACATCAGATGGTTGGATATATGAATATGATTCTCAAGGGAAATTATTATTTATGTTTGGTGGAAATGATGTGAACTCAAGTCGTTTCGGAATATTGAAACGTCCGATTAGCATTGCTTCAAATTCTCTGGATCAATTATTTGTGGTTGATCAAGGTTCTGCGAACATTCAGGTTTATGATCGAACTAGTTTTTCAGATGCTGTTCATCGTGCGATGGAGAGTTACCAATCAGGAGACTATGCTAAAAGTCAATCTCTATGGGAATACACTTTGCAATACAATTCTGTCTATGATAATTCACGAATTGGTCTAGGAAATGCCTTTACTCGTGAAGGTGAATATACGAAAGCTCTGGATGAATTTTCTTTGGCCCAAAATAATGAAGGAATTTCTGAGGCATTTTGGGAGATACGTCAAGTTTGGTTGTCAGAAAAATTAAATGTTATCTTTACAATTTTTTTATTAATCATAGTTCTTTTCTATTTTTATCGCTTTTTTAATAAGAAATATGGATACTCGAAACGATTAAAATCTAAACTGAGTCCTCTAAAAAATTATAGATTTATTGATAACTTTTTATTTATATTTGAGTTCAATAAATCACCTTTAGATGGTATTTATGAAATCAAAAAAACAAAACGTGTTTCAAAATTTTTCACAACATTTTTATATTTAAGTTATATTTTACTCTATCTTTGTTATTACAAATTTTCAAATGTTATTTTTGTTCCTAGAGACCAATTTATAGCTTATCAACTATCTATCGTAATATTCCTATTTATCTTGTGGATTGCTTCTACGTATTTAATTTGTTCAATTAGTGATGGAGAGGGTACATTAATTCAAACTTATAATGGAGTAGCATATGCTATGACACCATTACTCTATGTTATGCCAGCGGTAATATTATTTAGTAATGTATTAACATTAGAACAGTCAGTATTTTATTATCTACCCCAAGTTTTGATGCTCGTGTGGATTATAGGGTTGTTTTTCTTTATGATTAAAGACCTTCATAATTATGAGGTTGGTGAAACAGTTAGTATTATTTTAAAAAGTATCTTCACAATGTTGATTATAGGGATTTTCATTTTTGTTCTCTATACTCTAGGAAGTCAATTAGTTGGATTTGTTGTTGATATTATAACCGAGGTGAGAAGACGTTGAAGAAAAAAATACAGAATACAATTTTTATTGTTTTGTTTATCGTAATAGGTATTATCTTCTTTTTCTCAATTAGTCGAACAGAAAAAGTAAGTGATACAAAGATAATTGAACCTAATTTTGAAAAAATTGTAGTCAATGATCAATTAGGTGTAATAACAACGGATAACAAAAGTGAAGATATTCCTACTTCCTTTAAAAAAATAGCTGAAAATGACCAATTAGAACTATTCGTTGAGGAAGAAACTATAGCAATTGCTATAGTTGATAAAACAAGTGGAACGGTTTGGGCATCGTATGATACTGAGTCAGATTTAGCTGCCGATGGATATAGCCAAGAGATTATTAATTATATTCAATCAGGAATTTCAATTACAACTTATGATGGAAATACTCCAAGCAGACGAACTATTTTAGATGCTGGTGTGGAAAAAGAAATTCAGCAGAAACAAAATGGAGTTATAGTAACTGTTGACTTTACTCTTCAAAAAATCAAATTTGACGTTTCCATATCAATTCAAGGTGGAGATTTATTGGTCCATATTCCTGCAGACAGTGTAGAAGAATATAATGAAAACCTAGGAAAGACTGGCAAAAATAATACCTATTTAAATCAAATTACAATATTTCCATTTTTAGGAAGTACTGAAGGGCAAGAAAATGGTTATGTTGTCATACCTGACGGAGCGGGTGTTTTAGTAAATTTAAGTGACATACCGAAATCTAGTGATGGATATTCTGGATTTGTTTACGGAAAAGACAATGGATATGAAAATAATCCTAAACAACGAAAATTTTCATCAAAACCATTGGAGCATGTGACTTTACCAATCTATGGAATTATTCATGATGAAGGTCACAAAGGATTATTAGTAATTGCAGAAAATGGAGAAAGTTATGCAACGTATAACTATCGTCCAAAAAATACTGATACTAGATATTATCAGTCTTATTTTACTTATACCTATCGTACAGTTTATGCACAACTTCAAAGTCGAGTTAACCAAGATCAATTTCTTTTAGATTATCAAGAAAAACCTAATTCTTTTGATTTAGTTCAGCGTTATGTGTTTTTAGAAGAGCAGGCTGATTATGTTGGAGTAGCAAAGAAATACCGTTCATTTTTAGAAAAGAAATATGATTTTGAAGATTCGAAGAAACAAAATGATAACCAAATACCTATGAAAATAGATTTCATAACTAATGAAATGAAGGAAGGTAGTCTAGGCCTTGAAGAAGTTGTATTAACAACTTATGAGAATGCTGCAGAAGTTGTTAATCAACTTCAAGAAAAAGGTTACACAACTCTAGATATTACATTTAAAACTTTTAATAAAGAAAAATGGCAATATGGAATAAATTCGTTCAATAGTCTAGGAGGTAAGAATAAATTAAGAGAGGTATTGGATGGTTTTAAACGTGATAACGTTGATTTTAATTATTATGTTGACTATTCAAAATCCTATTTTAATGATACTCAATTTGCTGCTTACAAGATGAACAGAAGTACTTTTACTATTCTAAATAGTGAAAATGAGATGCTGGCATATCTAAATAATCCGAAATATTATTCGAATTTTATAAAAAAAGATATAGAGTTTTTGAATGATTTTTCAATTGACTCATTAGCAGTAGATGGTTTGAATACGAATATCTTTACTCATTTTGATCAAGATAACTTTACAAATAGTCTAACAAATATGGCGAATACATCTCATTTACTGGAATACCTTACTGAAAATGAAATAAAAATCAGCCTGTATTCACCAAATGCATATTTATATCCTTATTTGAACAAGCATTTTGATACACCATATTTTTCATCAAACCTTTCTTTTGCTGATGAAACAGTTCCATTACTACAATTGATTCTGAGTGGTCAAACAGAAATGTATTCAACTTATTTGAATAATGCATCAAATGACCAGAAAACAGCATTAAAATTGATTGAATTTGGTTTATACCCTAGTTTCTTAATGACAGATGAATCAGCATACAAATTAAAAGAAACTCCATCTAACAATATTTCGGTATCGGAATATAGATATTTAGAAAATCGTATGGAAAATTACTATCAATCAATTAACTCTGTATTATCAGAAGTTATAGGTGAAGAGATGGTTGATCACAAAATTGTTGAAGAGGGTATCGTTAATATTAGGTATAGTAATGGAAAAACTATATGGATTAATTACAACGATCGAGATTATAAAAATGAAGAAATTGAGATAGAAAGAAAAGGAGTGATCGTTAAATGAAAAATATAAGTATGCAAAAGAAAAAAGCTTTGACGGGTCTCCTTTTCGTCTCACCTTGGATAATAGGTTTTCTTCTTTTAGTAGCCTATCCGTTCTTTCGAACAATATCTTTTAGTTTTAATGATGTTTCTTACGGAATTAGATCGGGTTGGAGATATAGATGGGTTGGATTAGAAAATTACAGTCGAATTTTATTTCAAGATACGGATTTTATTGTGGAATTACATGATTTTCTTGTCTCAACAATTGTCCAGGTTCCTGTGATTGTTTCATTGTCAATAATGATTGCAGTATTATTGAATCAGAAAGTTAGTGCCAATTGGATATTTCGTCTAATTTTCTTTTTACCTATTATCATCCTAAGTGGAAAATTAATAATGAATATGCAAAATTATGGTGGATCTAGCTTTACATCTAATCGTATTGTCATGGATATACTCCAAACAATCATACCTTCAGAAGAAATTGCTATTGTAATTTTGGAATTATTTGAAAAAGTAACCGAATTATTATGGTATTGTGCGGTACCTATTCTCATTTTCCTTGCATCTTTACAAAATGTAAATCCAAGTGTATATGAAGCTGCTTCTATAGACGGAGCTTCACCATGGGTTACTTTTTGGAAGATAACATTACCTACGATTTTTCCTCTAGTAAATGTTTGTGTTGTTTTTGTGGTTGTATTTTTAGCTAACTTTGAAGCTAACCCTATAATATCTATTATTTTAGAATCAACTTATGATGGTGCTAGAAGAGAAGGGTACGCCTCTGCGATGTCAATTATATATACATTTTTCCAATTGTTATTAATTGGTATTTTATATTTTTCATTGCGTAGTAGGAAAAAGAGAAGCTAAATATGAGGAGTGTAATTATGGATAAAGAAATTTCAAAAGAAAATAAATCGTTATTTTTTTGGTATAAAAATAACAAACTTCGAATGAAGAAAAAAATCTTAGGTTCAACTCTCAGTGATGGTATTTTAGGAAAGTCTACAATCTATATTGTTCTGGCAATTTTTGGATTTGTCTTCCTATTTCCTCTTTTGAATATGTTAGCAATTAGTTTTATGTCTAATCTTGATTTGGCAAACAGTACAATTGAATGGATTCCTTCTGAGGTGTATTTGACGAATTATAAATTGGCATGGCGTGCTTTGCGTCTACCAGGCTCCTATTTAACGACAATATTTGTGTCGGCTTCAGCAACTTTCGCGCTTATCTTGTCATCATCTGTAATCGCTTATGGATTAGCCAGATTTAAGTTTCCATTTAAGAATTTAATATTTGCTTTAATTCTTTTTACCTATTTAGCTCCGAAAGTTTTATTTTTTATTCCTAGATACCAAATTTTTTCAAGAATGGGTTTAAACGGGAATATCGGCTCTTTGATTCTACCTGGAATATTAGGGCAGGGAGAACAAGCCGCACTCTTTATTTTGATTTTTTATCAGTTTTTCAAAATGATACCAACTGCTCTAGAAGAAGCTGCATTTTTAGATGGAGCAGGAGCATTCAAAACTTTTTTACGAATTGCTTTACCTATGGTTAAACCCGCATTCGTAATTGTAGGAATATATGCTTTTTCTTTATATTGGAATGAAACCTTGATTACATCTTTTTATTTAGAAGGCAATGTTCCCACTGTTCCGATTTTACTAAATTCACTGGAAAGTTCTTTTCAAAATGTAGTACAAAATACAAGTCAATTTGGAGATCCTAGTGTTAATCCTAATTTAAGTTATACTGAAGCGATTGTTTTCTCAGGGACAATATTAAGTATTCTTCCGATGATAATTTTTTATCTATTCGTTCAAAAATGGTTTGTAGAAAGTATTGACAAGTCAGGAATTACGGGAGAATAGAATAATAAATAGAAGGGTATTCTTCTTTTAAATATTTGAGAATATTCATAGAGGTGATTATTAATATGACAAAACATTGGTGGCAAGAGGTCGTGGTTTATCAAATTTATCCACGTAGCTTTAAAGATAGTAATGGCGATGGAATTGGTGATATCCGTGGCATGATTAGTGAATTAGATTATTTACAAAATTTGGGGATTGGTGCGATATGGCTATCACCCGTTTATCAATCGCCGAATGATGACAATGGCTATGATATCTCCGATTATCAAGCGATTATGGATGAATTTGGAACGATGGATGATATGGATGAATTTATAGCCGAGGCAAATAAACGCGACATCAAAGTGGTGATGGATTTAGTAGTCAATCACACTTCTGATGAACATCGTTGGTTTATCGAAGCGAAAAAAGGACAAGACAATCCTTACAGAGATTATTATGTTTGGGCAGATCCAGCAGAAGATGGTGGCGTTCCTAATGGCTTACGTTCAACTTTCTCAGGAACGGCTTGGGAATTGGATGAAACAAGTGATCAATATTATTTACACTTATTCAGTAAAAAACAACCCGATTTGAATTGGGAAAATCAAGAGATGCGCCAAGCAGTTTATGACATGATGAATTTTTGGATTGATAAAGGGATCGGCGGTTTCCGAATGGATGTGATCGATTTAGTCGGAAAAATTCCAATGGAAGGAATTACTGGAAACGGTCCGAAGTTACATGAATATTTACAAGAAATGAATCAAGCCACGTTTGGCAATCATGATTTATTAACGGTAGGTGAAACTTGGGGAGCCACACCAGAAATTGCTAAATTGTATTCCAATCCTGAACGCAAAGAATTATCAATGGTCTTCCAGTTTGAACACATCGGCTTGGACCAACAACAAGGTAAAGAAAAATGGGATTTAAAACCTGTTGAAATTGCCGAATTAAAAACGGTTTTAGCCAAATGGCAAACTGAACTAGGTAATGAAGGTTGGAACTCTCTGTTTTGGAACAACCATGATTTACCCCGCATGCTTTCTCGTTGGGGGAACGACCAAGAGTACCGTGTGGAAAGTGCCAAGATGTTAGCAATTCTTTTACACATGATGAAGGGCACTCCTTATATCTATCAAGGGGAAGAAATCGGGATGACCAACACGGCTATTACCGATATTTCTCAAGCCAAAGATATTGAAACAGTGAATATGTACAACGAACGATTAGCGCAAGGTTATGAAAAAGAAGATATCATTGCGTCAATTAATGCCAAAGGTCGAGATAATGCTCGTCGTCCAATCGCTTGGACAGCCAATCGCAATGGAGGCTTTACCGAGGGTACTCCTTGGTTGGCTTTGAATAAAAATTACCAAGAAATCAATGTCTCCCAAGCCTTGGCAGATAAAGACTCCATTTTTTATACCTATCAAAAATTGGTTCAACTACGTAAAGAGCATCCAATTATGATTTGGGGCGAGTTTGAATTAATGACTACTCAGGATGAAGTGTTCAGTTATATTCGATCATACCAAGGTGAACGATGGTTAATCGTGACTAACTTCTCAAATAATAACCAATCTTTCTCTTCAGTAGAGCAGGTAGCAGAAGTTCTAATTCAAAATACAGCAGATGAAATTACCTCTTTAGCAGACATGGAACTTACTCCTTGGCAAGCATTTGTGGTGAAATTGAAATAAAGATAAAAAAGACAATCGTTTTGGTTGTCTTTTTGTTTGAAAAAAAAATCAACTTTTATTCTATATAATAAAAAAAATCGCCATTTTTTGCGTAAGTAAGAGTGAAATCAAATTCATTCAACAATCATGAGAAATAACTTGCATTAGTTGGGATAAAAGTGTATAATTTGTGTTTGTGAGTAGTCTTAGACGACCACTCTCTGCTCCTAACAAAGATTAGGGGCCAAAGTCCATAGGGAGGTGAAAATCAATGGAAAACACGAAATATGAAATTCTTTATATCATTCGTCCGAACATTGATGAAGAAGCAAAAACTGCTTTAGTCGAACGTTTCGACGCAATTTTGACTGATAACGGAGCGGAAGTTCTTGAGTCAAAACTTTGGGAAAAACGCCGTCTAGCGTATGAAATGAATGGATTCCGCGAAGGTATCTATCACATCGTTAAAGTTTCTGCTCCATCAAGCGCAAGTGCAATCAACGAATTTGATCGTCTTGCTAAAATCAACGACGATATTATCCGTCACATGATTGTTAGAGAAGAAGCATAAAACTTGTTTCACGTGAAACAAAATAACGATGAAGGGATGATGAATTTTGATTAATAATGTTGTATTGGTCGGAAGATTGACAAGAGATCCTGATTTACGCTATACCGCTAACGGTACAGCTGTAGCAACTTTCTCATTAGCTGTGAATCGTAACTTTACGAATCAAAGTGGAGAAAGAGAAGCCGATTTTATCAACTGTGTTATTTGGAGAAAACCTGCAGAAACGATGGCAAATTATGCCCGTAAAGGTACATTGCTAGGAGTTACAGGCCGTATCCAAACTAGAAACTATGAAAACCAACAAGGTCAAAGAGTTTATGTTACAGAAGTTGTTGCAGACAACTTCCAATTGTTAGAGTCTCGTTCAGCAAATGAACAGCGTCGTGGCAATGATAGTGGAGATTATAGTTCAAATAATCAATCTAGCTTCGGCAGCAATAACAACAACTTTAATCAAAATAACAGTCAATCATCTCAACCATCAAGCGGAATGCCGAGCTTTGATCGAGACAACTCTGATCCATTCGGAGGCTCGACACTAGACATTTCAGATGATGATTTACCATTCTAAGAAATTTGATAGGAGGGAAATAGGATGGCACAACAAAGAAGAGGCGGACGTAAACGTCGTAAAGTAGACTATCTTGCAGCAAATCATATCGAACATGTTGATTATAAAGATCTTGAATTGCTAAAAAGATTTATCTCAGAACGTGGTAAAATTTTACCTCGTCGTGTAACTGGTACTGGTGCTAAAAACCAACGTAAATTAACAGTTGCAATCAAACGCGCACGTATCATGGGATTACTTCCATTCGTAGGCGAAGAAAACTAATTCATTTAAATTATAGGCTGAATCCTTATCTGATAAGGGTTCAGCTTTTTTGTTTGGTTAGAATTTAAAATTTAGACTAAGTTTCCATCTGATTGAGTAAAGATATCAAAATGATAAGACTAGTTGCATAGAACAATAGCTCACAAACTATAAATGTTGTGATATAAGATCAACAGGAGTGGATACGAAGTCATGTTGAAAATAAAAATTACGAGAATAATTTGGTAAAAAAATTTTAATGGCTTGCATTCTTATGAACAATGATTAATCATAATGATACTAGCACTTGTATCGTTCCCTGTTTTTTTAAACAAAGCGTTACGAGTCTTTTTTTTTTTTTTAGGAGATAATAAATGGATAAAAAAATAGAAAATTTTAAAGCTACAATTGATGAAGATAAAAAGATGAAACCATTTTGTACTATAAATGAGCTTATAAAAAAATTAGAATGTGCTAAAGTTAATCCATTGACTTTTAACGAAAACGAGAGATTGTTTGCTGAAGAATTTTTTACATATACGAACTATTATTCTTTTTCGATCTATCGAAAACATTTACCTAGCATTGAAGAAAAAATATATTCATTTTCAGATTGCATGATTTTGTATGATTTTAATATGTTTTTGAGATCCGAGCTTAATAGAATAACAGGTCAGATAGAATTAATGTTGAAATCATCATTTTTAAAAAGCTTATGTGAAAATTATTCTGGGGATTTGCAAAAAGGTGAATGTTACCTAGATTGTGAAATATATGCTTCTTTCGATAAATTTATTGATGAGAAGAGTGTTATAAATAATCGAGTTCAAGATAGAATAAAGACTTTGCCGATTTCACATCATATAGAGTACAAAAATGGTGAAATTCCTTTCTGGGTTATTGTGCCAGAACTTACATTTGGGGAAATGACGGGTTTTATTTCATCTGTTAGAGAAGATATAAAAGTGCAGTGGATAAAAGATTCATTTTTATCATTAAATAGAATAAATAAAAATATTTATAGTGATGAAATCATAAAGAAAATGTTTGGTTAGTTTTCTTCAACTTGGTACATCAGAAATGTCTGTGCTCATTATGGTAGATTATACAGAAATAATTTTAATATTGGATCGCCAAGTATTTTTTCAGAAGATTTTCGCAAAATAAAGAAATATGGAAAGAAAAAAACGCATAACAGAGATTTATTTGCATATATGATGGCTATGAAGAATATACTTACTTTTCATTCTTTGACTGTACAAAGTGAATGGAATGGATTTTTGGAAGGTATAAAAATTTGGATAGAAGAAAACCCTGAGATAATTTTATTGAAAAAAATTGGCTTCACAGAAAATTGGAAAGATGTACTCATTATAAAATAGAGAAAGTATGTCTTTGTAGATATGAAGAAAATTGTTTTAAGTTAATTAAAAATCTGAACCCTTATGTGATAAGAGTTCAGATTTTTTTAATTGAATAGGGTCAATGTATATAGATACTTATTTTGTTACTAATTATTTATATAACTTATTATATCTTTGTTCTGATTTATCGTAACTATTTATGTTTTTTTCCATAAATATAAATGTAGACAATATCACTTTATTCCATATCTCACACCCCCAACTCCAACTTCTCCGTAATCTCATGCAATTTTCTTTTAAAATTCTCTCCAATGGCATTGTCCATGACTTCTTTATTTCGCACTAAATAAATGGTACGAGTGAGATCGAAGGTCGATAAGTCTTTGCTGGCTAATGAATGGTTGGCAAGTTCTTCTTGAACTAAATATTCGGAAATAAAGGCAATCGTTTGTCCATATTCCAGAATTTTTTTCATGGTGGTAATTGAATCTAATTCAATTCGATTTAAATCTGTGATTGGACAACCTAGCCACTGTTCTAAAAGGAATTTACTAGAGCTCTGTTTTTCATGGAACAGGATTTTTTGATTTAAAATATCGGCTTTTTGGATACTTTCTTTTTTGTTAAATGAATGGTTATTGCCAAAAACTAATTTCAAACGGTCATTTCCGATCTTTACATAGTTCAATTCAGGATGTTTTTTTGGAGACCCAATTAAAATACCATAATCTAATTCAAAATTTGCGACCATTTCTTCGATTTCTGGTGAGGTAGAGGAGGTCACAGATAATTGAATTTGTGGATAATCGGTAGAAAAACTATGAATGATTTCAGGAACAAAAATTTGATTGGCTAACCCACTGACACCAATTCGAAAAGTTCCCCGTACTCCTTGGTGATTGGATTGAGCAAAATAAAGTAGTTCATCCTGTAAATGAACAATTCGTTTGGCGTAGCCGAAGATGATTTCTCCTTGAGAGGTTAAGATAAAATTCCCCATCTTTCGATAAAACAGTTGTACACCTAATTCTTTTTCTAATGATTGAATGTGAAAAGACACGGTAGAAGCAGTGATATTCAGCACTTTTGCAACTTCAGTTCCTTTTTTTAGTTCGCTTAATTTACAGAAAACCAATAATTTGAAATAGTTCATTTTCTCTGCATTCCTCTCTAAAAGTAAAAATTCGAATAATTGATAGACTATTTCTATTTTATCTTAATTATTTTGATTTAAAGTTAACAAAACGTTAACTTTAAATCAAAATTCATCAAGTATGATTGTTTTTGAGGAGGATAATCAAATGACGATTCAACTAAATAATATAAATAAGAGTTACGACCATAAAACTGTTTTACAAAATATTAGCCTCAAATTAGATAAAAAATTTACGACGATTCTCGGAGAATCTGGTTGTGGGAAAACAACCTTACTTAAAATTATTTCTGGTTTAGTTCAACCGGATGGAGGAGAGATTATTTTTGATGATCAAACGGTTTTTTCAGATCAACAAAAAATCAATATTCCACCAAATCAACGAAATTTAGCAATGGTTTTTCAAGATTTTGCTTTGTGGCCTCACATGACCGTTTTTGAGAATGTGACCTACAGTTTAAAAGGAAAGAAAAAAGAAGTAACTAAACAAGTTATGGAAGCCTTACGCTTGGTGAATTTGGAAGAGTTTGCTGAACGAAAGCCAGGTGAATTATCAGGTGGACAACAGCAACGAGTGTCTTTGGCTCGCGCAATTGCACCAAAACCAAAAGTGATTTTGTTTGATGAAGCCTTGTCTGCTTTGGATGCGGTCTTGCGAGAGCGAATGCAAACGGATATTGTTCAATTGCTAAATCAGACAGACAGTCAAGCAATTTTTGTGACTCATGATCAAAATGAAGCGATGTCGATGTCGGAAGAAATTATTGTGATGGAAAAAGGACAAGTCAGTCAAATTGGTACACCAAATGAGATTTACCAAGAACCAGCCAATTTATATGTGGCTCATTTTATTGGGAAAATCAATCAAGTACAAGATGATTTGTTTATCCGTCCAGAATACATTCAAACGTCTCAAACCAATCAAGCAGATTCAAAAGAACAGTTAACCGTCACTCTCAGTCAATTTACCGGACAACACTATATTATTCATGGAAAGCTTCAGCAGTTTTCTTGGTTGTTCTATGCAAATCAACCTTTTGAAAATGGTTCTACGTGTGATATTTATTATAATAAAAAACATTTAACAAAAATCGGAGGAAATAAAAATGAAATTTAAACAACTAGGAATTCTTTTATTTGGTGCATTGACATTAGCGGCATGTGGAAATGGAAATAGTAATGAAACAAGCAATACAACGAATGCCTCAGAATCTGAAGCAACAGAAGCCTCTTCAGTAGTAGAAAACACTGATTCGATTGAAGGCAAAGAAATTACGGTTTATTCCGCAGGTCCCAATGGTTTAGCAGAAAAAATTCAAACAGCCTTTGAAGAAAAAACAGGGGTAAAAGTCAATTTATTCCAAGGAACAACTGGAAAAATTTTAGCAAAACTAGAAGCCGAAAAAGGCAATCCAATTGCTGATGTTTTGGTATTGGCTTCCTTAAGTTCAATGGATAGTTTAAAAGAAGCGGGTGAATTACAAGCTTATTCAGAAGCAATCGGCAAAGAAAATATTAATACGGATTGGATTGATGCAGATGATTTCTACTTTGCTTACAGTGCTTCAGCTTTAGGAATCGCTTATAACACAAACAGTGTAACAGAGCCACCAAAAGACTGGTCTGACTTAGGAGATGCTAAATGGAATGGGACTTTCAACATGCCTGATCCAACACTTTCTGGTTCTGCACTAGATTTCATTTATGGATATACAACAACAGATGCAGGATGGCCAACAATCGAATCTTGGTTTGATAATGGCTTACAAATCATGGGAGCCAATAAAGAAGCTTTAGATGCGGTTATCACTGGCGAAAAAGATATCACTTTATCTGGTGTTGACTACATGACATATAAAGCAAAAGCAGATGGCGAACCAGTCGAAATCGTATATCCGACAAGTGGAACTGTGGTTAGTCCACGTGCTGCTGGTATTACAACTACTTCAAAAGAAGTCGCTGCCTCTCAAGCTTTTATTGATTTCCTTTTATCTGATGAAGGTCAACAATTAGTAGCTGACGCTTACCTATTGCCAGGAAATAGTGACATTCCAGTTAAAGACCGTGTTGCTATAGATGAGATTGACCAAATCCATGTTGACTGGACTGGTTCAGAAGCAAAACAAGTGGAAGTATTAGAACAATTTACTGATATTAGCGAGAAGTAGGGTTAACTATGATTTCAAGTAAAAAATATTTTAGCGTGATTACCTTGGCAATTAGTGTAGTCACCGTGTTCCCAATACTTGCTTTGTTCATTTACGCTTTTTTCCCAGAGGGTCATTTTTCAATGACCGCTCTGGTTCCTATTTTAACTAGTAGTAAAACTTATCTTTTAATCATGCAGTCATTAAAGTTAGGTGGTTGGGTGATTATTGGGACCTTTATTATTGCTTTTCCTTTGGCTCTGATTACCACAAAAACTTTTTTACGTAACTATTATTGGTTGGATATTTTATTCACTTTACCCTTTATGACACCACCTTATATTGGTGCAATGGGTTGGATATTATTTATGCAAAAAAATGGCTTTTTGATGCAACTTTTTCCAAAATTAAGCTATTTGTCTACACCGTTTTTCTCGTTATTTGGCATGGTTATGATTATGAGCTTACATCTCTTTCCAACTTTGTATCTGATGATTAAAAATAGCATGTTGGATATTGAAGGTTCTTTCCAAGATGCAGCGATTATTTATGGAAAAAATCCCTTAATCAATTGGCTAAAAGTTTCTTTGCCTTTACTAATTCCTAGCTTGATATTGGGTGCATTGTTTATCTTTGTTAAAACCTTATCTGAATTTGGTACACCGATTACTTTTGGTACAAGAATTGGCTATAAAGTATTTACAACCGAAATTCATAGCAATCTTTCTTCTTGGCCGGTTAGTATTTCCAAAGCTACCTTGTTATCCTTTATTTTATTTGTCATTTGCTTTGTTATTTGGTTGATTCAAGTGAAAGTCATTCAACGATTTATTCATGGCACATCAAATGCAAATAGAAAAGCTCCTTTAGTGACAAACAAATGGGTAGTTGGTGCATCTTGTCTTTTTGTTGGTTTGATTTTATTGTTTTCGATTGTGATTCCTTACTTTACCATTTTTATGACATCTTTAATGAAAGTCAGAGGAGACGGTCTAGCATGGAGTAACTTTGGTTTAGATGCCTATCGACAATTATTCCAAAATCAACAAGGAGGCTTATCTGCCTTTTTAAATAGCTTATTGTTTGCGACATTGACCGGCGTTATTACTGCTGCTTTAGGATTTTTTGCGGCCGTTTATATTCAAAAAGGCAATAAAACAACGCAAAAATTTCTTGATTTTCTTTGTCTGATTCCAAATATTGTGCCAGGAATTGTCTTAGTTGTGGGAATGATTCTGTTTTGGAACAGTTCTTGGATACCAGTGACAGTCTACAATACACGAATAATGCCAGTTCTAACCTACTGTGCTTTGTTTCTACCGTATTCCGTCCAATATGTAAAAAATAATATTATTCAAATTGGGTCCTCAGTTTTCCAAGCAACCGATGTATTTAGTCCTAATATAGGTTCGGCCTTTTTCAAAGTTTATTTTCCTTTGTTAAAAAGAGGTGTGTTAACAGGAATGATGATGACCTTTATTATTTCCATGCGCGAACTAGTCGCTTCTTCCTTGATTCTGCCGCCAGCTGTTGAAACCAGTGCTACCTTTATTTTCCGTCAGTTTGAACAAGGAGATGTCAACTCAGGCATGGCGATGGCGGTTCTTACCATCGTGATGACGTGCTTCTTTGTTGTTTGGATTGAAAGAGGGAAAATCAAGGAGGGATTGTCATCTTAGTCGAAGTTTTAGGCGGTTGCGGTGAATATGGGAGAAATTGCTTTTACATTGAAGAAAAAGGCGAGGCCATTTTACTGGATTGTGGACTGATGAATGATGAAAGCCAACGTTTACCTGATCTGACTCAAAGACATGTCAATAAGTTAACGGCAGTTTTTATTTCTCATTTACATCAAGATCATATAGGTGCCTTATCTTTATTAGTAAAATTTGGCTATCAAGGTCCGGTCATTGTTTCCGAAGTTACCCATCGATGGTTGGCAAAAAAAAAGTTACCGTTGAATTTTAAAATCTTTATAAATCATCTTCACAGAAGTTGGCAGAAAATCACCCCTCATTTGGAATTTTATTGGGGCTATTCTGGACATGTGATTGGCAGTAATTGGTACAGTTTGTTTTTCCATAAAAAAAGAATTTTCTTTTCTGGCGATGTGTCACTGTCTTCTACTTTGTATCCTGTGGAAGGTCCGTTGCGCTTGTCCTATGATCTTGCTTTACTTGATAGTGGTAATGCGGGAGTGCCGATTGATAATTTGATGAGTAAACAAAAAATGCTGGCTAGATTAACCCAGCATCCAGAGAAGTTCTTTCAACTTGAGAGTAAATTTAATGGTAAATGTATTGAGTTGTTGTTATTTTTTTACGAAATGACCCAACGACCGTTAGTGGTCGATCAAACGATTTATCAATGGCTTTTATTCCATGAAGAAAATCGACAACTGCTTTTAAAAAGAACACAAAAATTAGTCGGAAAACTACTAAAAAGTGAACGATTAAAAGTAGAAGAAAAAGTGAACCAAGCGATTTTTTTCTACAAAGAGCAATCATTGTTAGAGTCAAATCAAGAGCTTTTGTCTCTCGATGATATTCCTTTTAAAAGTCATCTGGATACAAGTGAAATCTATTATTTAAACAATTACATTGCAGCCAAACAAACGATTTTCTTCCATAATCCACAATTATCAGCTGAATCAACCATTGAAAATGTGTTAGATTTAGCTAAAGGAAACTAATGAATACTCCCTTATCGATATTGTCGGTGAGGGAGTTTTTTTGTATGACTTATCGAACCTAAGCCCCAACCTTTACTCTAACAATCGAGGATTATATACTCTTAGTAAGAAGAGCGAGAGGAGGTCGTTAAAATGAAAGAGCTGTTGTCGGAGATTTTAATCTATATGAAAGAACATACCGTAGAAGAAATCACGATTGAAGAAATTGCGGCTCATTTTGGCTACAACAAATATTATTTTAGTCGTGAATTCAAACGAATTACGGGTTTTTCTGCAGCTGATTATTTGTCCTCTGTTAAGATTGAATATGCCAAACAAGAATTTCTTAAAAGGAATCAATCGATTACCGATTCTAGCTTTGCTTCTGGTTTTTCAAGTTTAGGCACCTTTTCCACGACCTTTGCCAAAAAACAGGCTTGTCTCCTCGAGAATATAAAAATCAAGTAGAAGCATTGGTTCAATTAACGAAAGTATACGATGATCAAGCACAAATGGAGTTTGTCGATAAACAATCAAATCCTACTAACAATCAGTTAACGGTACATATTCATTATCCTGAAAATTACAAATCAAGTATTACTTTTGTTGGTTTATTTCATACATTGATTCCGAATCATAAACCGGTAGTCGGAGCAGCTTTAGTGACAAAAAAGTGTCATACATTTGAGCATATTCCTAATGGTCAGTATTATTTATTGGCGTGCTCAATTGAACAAACGAATAATCTGTTAAAGTATTTTATTTTGGATGATTGTTTACGAGGGAAAGCAGAACATCCTCTGTCTTTTCCCAATCAAAAAATGTAAATTTTATTCTGATAAATTTTCCTAAGCAAAAAAACTACTTCCGCTTTTTTTATCTAATATTATATAAAAGTTTTTTACAAAAGAAGGTGAAAATCTTAAAGGAAATTGGCAAATACCTGTTCATTTGTCAAAATAAAAGAATTTCCTATTGTTGAGTTTGAATCAAGTACAAGTGATAGTATTCAAATTACCAAAGCTATCGCCTATCCGACTACGTTTACTGTGAAAATATCGGTTGATGAGATGGAAAAATTCCCAACATACAGTGGAGAAAATACTATCCAATTAAAAGATAATGATAGATTTTATCCTTATAGAAAAGCGGATATTATTGATGACAATACGGATAAGTATTTAGAATTAATCTTTGACTGTTCTGGATACGATCAGTTTTCTGAAATATACATTGTGATAGGTAATATAGCAGAGATAAGGTTGACGAGTAAATAGGAATTAAAAAGAAGTTAAGATACTGGGTAATTTATCAAATAGTGGACTATTTGTAACTATCAGTTTTTTATTTTCACCACAAATTAGCATCTTTTCAATAACTTAGTTCTGATTATAATTAGAACTAAGTTATTAATTAATCTCCCTCCCTCCTCATCCACTTAATCGCTAAAAAACCCATTTTGTGGTAAAATCAAACGTAAAGTTTCTCATGTTGTTAGGGAGAATTAGGAGAAATATGGGGTGAAAAATGGCTACAGTAATCGGGATCATTTCTATTGATAATTATGATGATGTCATTGATAAAATGGATGATAAACATATCTCCTATCTGAATACATTGATTACGACAATGGTTTCTGATTGGGCACATGAACATCAGGCATTTTATAAACGAATCAATTCAGAACGCTATTTTTTTGTGGCTGAATCAGACGCATTAAAAAAAATGCAGGAGCACCAATTTAATTTATTGCAACGAACAAGAGATGCTGAAATTCACAGTGACATTGTGTTGACGATGAGTATGGGGATTTCTTACGGTATCGAGTCGGCTGAAAAAATTGGTGAAGTCGCTCAAAATAATTTAGATATTGCCTTGGCTCGTGGGGGCGACCAGGTAGTGCTAAAAGATACCAATCCGCAATCAAAACCCCAATTTTATGGTGGGAATACAGATGGTTCGATTAAGCGAAGTCGTACGCGTTCTAGAGCGATGAGTGTTGCTTTAAAACGAATCTTTAATGAGAATCAACGGATTTTTATCATGGGGCATCGATATCCGGATATGGATGCGATTGGTGCTGCCTTTGGTGTAGCAACTTTAGCTGGCTTTAGTGGCAAAGAGGTGCACGTGATTTTGAATCAAGAAGAAGTGGCAGAGGATATTACGCGTGCATTGAAAGAAATTACAGCAATTCCTGAACTAGCGCAACAGATTATTTCTACTCAGGAAGCTTTGACATTATTGGACAAAAATAGTGTCTTAGTGATGGTCGACTATAACAAACCTTCCCTTTCGATTTCCCAAGAAGTCTATGAAGCGTTTGAAAAAATAGTAATTATTGATCACCATCGACGAGGAGATGAATTTCCTAATAGTACGCTACTGACCTATATCGAATCCTCCGCTTCTTCTGCCTCAGAACTCGTTACAGAGCTGATTCAGTATCAAGTGGATAAAGAGCATCAACTGCCACGTATGACGGCGACGATGCTATTAGCTGGCATTTATGTGGATACCAAAAGTTTTTCTGTCCGTACGACAGGTAGAACCTTTGATATTGCTAGCTATTTAAAAAATCAAGGAGCAGATGTCTCAAAAATCCAAGGAATGTTAAGCTCGGATTTACATGCTTATTTGCAAATTAGTGAGTTGGTTTCTAGAAGTGAATATGTTAGTTCGGATGTTGTGATGGCAGTGGGGGCTGAAAATAAAATTTATGAAAGTGTCACGATTGCGAAAACAGCCGATACTTTACTGTCGATGAATGATGTTCAAGCAGCTTTTGTTGTAACGATGCAAGCAGAGGACAAGGTAGGCATTAGTGCACGTAGTTCTGGAAAAATCAATGTCCAAAAATTGATGGAATTACTAGGTGGCGGTGGGCATTTCACCAACGCGGCGACACAAATTACAGGAGAGCCTCTTGAAAAAGTGCGAGAAATGCTATTTAATGAATTAAGAAGACTTGAAGAAAAGGAGCAATCAATATGAAAGTAATTTTCTTAGAAGATGTAAAAGGCAAAGGAAAAAAAGGGGAAGTCAAAGAAGTACCTACTGGCTATGCTCAAAACTATTTAATCAAAAACAATTTAGCTCAAGAAGCCAATCGTGGAAATATGGCAGTAGTGGCAGGTCAAAAGAAAGCTCAAGCAAAACACGATGCGGAAATCTTAGCAGAGGCTAAAGAATTAAAAACGTTAATTGAAAAAGAAGAAACGGTAGTAGAAATTAAAGCTAAAGCTGGTGCAGATGGACGTTTATTTGGATCAATTCCATCAAAACAAATCACTGATGCATTAAAAGCACAATATGAAGTGACTGTTGATAAGCGTAAAGTTGATTTAAAACAACCAATTCGTGGGTTAGGCTTTACGGATGTGCCCGTCAAATTACATCCTGAAGTGACAGCGACTATCAAAGTACACGTTGTAAACGAATAATGAAGTAATATTTTCAATAAGTGTCAGACTGTGGCAAAGAGCGACAATGAAATCAGAAAATGATTGATGAATAGGGAAAAATGCGATTCATCTTAGATTATTTGCTGAGGATTATTGCCCTTTGATCACAGTCTCTCCTTTTGCAAAATCGCTGGATCAGAAGAAATATAGGAGACGAAAATTATGAATGAAGTTTGGCAAGATCGAATTCCACCTCAAGATATTGAAGCAGAACAAGCCGTTTTAGGTGCGGTCTTTTTGGATGCGGATGCGATTATTGAAGCCATGGAATTAATCGAACCTCGTGATTTTTATCGTCGAGGACATCAAATCATTTTTCAATCGATGATTCAATTAAACGATCGCAATGAAGCGATTGATTTGATCACGCTCAAAGCAGAAGTCGAAAAAAGCAATGCTTTAGAAGATATTGGTGGCATCAGTTATTTAACAGAGCTGAGTCAAGCCTCTCCTTCTTCTGCAAGTGTGTCTTATTACGCAAAAATTGTTGATGACAAAGCAACCTTACGCAATTTAATTCAAGCAGCGAACAAAATTGTGACAGCTGGATTTGAACAAGGAGAAGAAGTTCAATCGATTGTTGACGATGCGGAAAAAAGCATTTTAGAAGTTTCTGAAAAACGTAACAGTACTGGTTTTAAACGTATCAGAGATGTATTGGAAAATACGATTGAAAACATCGACTTGCTGGCTCAACAAAATGAAGCCATTACTGGTTTACCAACTGGCTATCATGAGTTAGATCGGATGACTGCAGGCTTACAAAAAGAAGAATTAATTATTTTGGCCGCTCGTCCAGCCGTAGGTAAAACGGCTTTTGCACTAAATATTGCGCAAAATGTCGGCACCAAAACAGATAATACCGTTGCTATTTTCAGTTTGGAGATGGGGGCTGAATCACTGGTTAACCGGATGTTATGTGCAGAGGGTGCAATTGAAGCTAGTCACTTGCGAACAGGTCAGCTAACACCGCTAGAGTGGGATAATTTGATTGTGGCGATGGGAACTTTGTCTCGAGCGAGTATCTATATTGATGATACACCCGGAATTAAGATTTCTGAAATCCGAGCACGTTGCCGTAAGTTAGCTCAAGAACAAGGAAATCTCGGCTTGATTTTGATTGACTATTTGCAATTAATTGAAGGAACTGGTAGAGAAAATCGCCAACAAGAAGTCTCAGAGATTTCTCGTCAATTGAAAAAATTAGCCAAAGAATTAAAAGTACCGGTGATCGCCTTATCTCAGCTTTCTCGTGGAGTGGAACAGCGACAAGACAAACGTCCAGTCCTGAGTGATATTCGTGAATCAGGTTCTATTGAGCAGGATGCGGATATCGTGGCGTTCCTTTATCGTGATGACTATTATCAACGCGAAGGAGAAGAGGAAGAAGTCGAAGCCCCTCAAAATGATAATATCATTGAGGTTATTATCGAAAAAAACCGGAGTGGAGCTCGCGGAACGGTGGAGCTCCTCTTTATCAAAGAATACAATAAGTTCTCCTCTCTTTCACCGAGGGAAGAATATGCTTAAAGGGATTGCTTCAACAGATAGAAAGCCTAGAATTTAGACTTTCTATCTTAGAATCTCTGGGCAAATATTAAATAGCCTAAAAAGAAAGCGAGGGATTCACTTTGAAAATTTTAAAGAACGTTGGTTTAGGTTCTCTTTTTTTTTGTAGTTTTATTTTTAATAAATTCTTTCTATGCACTATTTACATAACAACCAAATACGACAATTTCTACTATAACGGGGTTAAAAATTAATAATTCTACAACTTCTGCAGAATTATATAATAACTTATCTTTAACGAGCACATTTATTTTTGTATACATAATTTTTATATCCGTGTTTTTAATCATCAGTTTATTGATCTTACCTAAAATAAAACAATCATTGTATAAAAATGAGACGACGTAAATGTCTCGTTTTTTTACTGTTCATCAAAGTTTATTTTTTTCAGTCATCCTATATGGTCCACCGCTTTTTTTAGTCCGATCGTCAGGCTTAAAAGCATCGTCATATCGATAGGAATTGATTAAAAAGTATTTACTTATCAATTACAATAAAAGCAAAAAATGATTATCAAACAGAAGGATTTTGTGATGTAGCATAGCAGAAAAGTTGGAATATATTATTGTTGCAAGTGTAGATAGTGCACGAAAAAATTCAAAAAAGGAAACAAAGAATCCTAAGATAACTTTGTTTCCTTTTTTGGTATGAGTAGCTATTCAGGTTTTGCCGCCCAAATGTCCACTTCAATTTTTATTTCAGGTAAACCCAAGGCGTGGATATAAGCAATGGTCATGGCTGGATATTTTTGATTTATAAAGAAATTATCCCACGTCTCATAGAAAAAATCCCAATCAATTTCTTCCGTTGCCCAAATATTGACTTTGATAATATTGGAGGCATCTAATTTTTCTGATGCTAAAGCTAGTTGAATATTCTTGAAGGTGTTGGTTACTTGTTCATTGAAGGATTCAGGAAGTGTACCTGATTTATTTGCACCAATTTGTCCTGAAAAAGTAAATAGTTCAGAGTTTTTAGGGATTTTTGTAACATGACTATAATTACCAACCGGATTAGGCATTGTATTTGGATTATTTCGGATTATTTTATTCATTTTTAGTGCTCCTCAAAAGTTATTTTCTAGTTATTTTTGGGCAGACTCCACCCGTTGATTGTTTATTCTAGAAAAAAACAGCCGTCGAGTACCCATAACCAATCGATAAAAATGCCAGCATTTTCTTTTTCATTACAAATACCCTCCTTTTTTGAGATAATATTATAGCATAGTGGATACTATTCTTTTGATGAAGGACAAGTTAATTATCTCAAAAGTAACGACAATTTTGAAAAATCATCAAATTGTGATACGTTAAAAAGAGAAAAATTATAATATGAGGTGAGAGGATGTACGTAAAGAACGGAACCAGTGTCTTGAAGAAAGTCTTAATGTCGAAACCAAATCATCTTCAAGCTGCCGAGCAGTTGAACGAAATTGCAAAAAAATGGAACATGAAAAAAATAAATGAAGAACTTGTAGAAGATGAATTTAACCAACTACAAGCCGTGTATCAAGAAGTGGGTGTAGAAGTTAGTGTTGTTTCTACTACCCAAGCGCTCCCTCATGCTGTTTTTGCTAGAGATTTTGGTGGTTGTGTGCAAGAAGGTTACGTGATGGGGAATTTTAAACATCAAATTAGACAAGCAGAAACCTTATTTTATAAGGAAAGCATGGATCAATTAGATATTTCTTTATTAGGAGAAGTAACTGGTGATGGGTATTTTGAGGGAGGAGATTTTGCCTTTCTTGATGAAAAGACGATTGCTTTAGGTCTACTTGATCGAACCAATCAAGCAGGATTTCAGCAAGTCAAAAATATTTTGGCTCCCTATGGATATGAAGTTCATCCTGTACCGGCCAACCCTGATTATTTGCATTTAGACATGTGTTTTAATTTGATCACGCCAAATCTTGCAGTAGGATATAAAAAAGGTCTTTCAGCGGACTTTACGGACTTATTAAAGAAAAAAGATATTCAACTTATCGAAGGTGAAGAACAAGTCATTTTTCTTCATGGCTACAATGTTCAAGCTTTGGGAGAAAACCGAGTTCTTTCGTTGGCTTCTAATCAAATAATGAATCAGAAAATGCGCGACAAGGGCGTGGAAGTGATCGAAGTGAATCTATCAGAAACCTTAAAATTAGGTGGCGGTATTCACTGTATGACCTTTCCTTTGTTGAGAGGATAGGGATAGTTACTTACAAATGAAGTTGAAGGAGGGAAATAGGTGAATAAAATCATAGTTATCGGAAGTCTTTCGATGGATTTTGTCGTTTCTGTGGAGAAGAAACCTAAGCAAGGAGAAACAGTTTTTGGTGAAGATTTCCAAACAGCCTTTGGTGGCAAAGGTGCAAATCAAGCAGTAGCTGCTAGTCGATTAGGTGGAAATGTAGAAATGGTTGGTGCTGTAGGTGGCGATGAGTTTGGTAAGCAAATTATTCAAAATTTGCAGGAACAAAAAATAACGATAGACAAGGTAGAACGTATAACAGATCTTCCCTCAGGTTCAGCACATATCACTCTTTCAGAAGAAGATAATAGTATTATTGTGATTCCTAGTGCGAATAATCAAGTGTTTCTAGAGAAAGAACAATTGGAAAAACTGTTAGACAAAGAAAGTTTTGTGATTTTACAGCATGAGATCCCTCAAAAAACCAATGAAAAAATTATTGAATACTGTTATCAACATGAAATTCCAGTGTTGCTTGATCCAGCACCAGCGAGAACTGTATCACCGGAAATTCTTGAAAAAATTACGTATTTAACGCCTAACGAGCATGAATTTAAGCTTCTTTTTCCAGACGAAGACTTATCCACTTGTTTAAAAAAACATGCCAATCATTTAATTGTTACTTTAGGTTCTAAAGGAGCTATTTTTAATGATGGACAGAAGGAACAACAGATTCCCAGCTTTTCAACAAAAATCGTAGATACGACCGGAGCTGGTGATACTTTCAATGGAGCTTTAGCATTAGCAATTGTTCAAGGTTTACCATTAGCAGAAGCTGTAAAATTTGCCAATTTGGCTGCGTCTATTTCAGTGACTGGTTTTGGAGCTCAAGGTAGGATGCCGACAATGGAAACAATGAAAGAGCATTCTTCATACGAAGAAAAATGGGGATTTGAAAAGTAGAAGAAAAAGTCGTTATACTTTTGTTTATGCAACTACATTCTCTTTATCCATAAATAGATTATTCCGTTTGAAATCTTTAGGATTTTCAAGCGGAATTTTTTTGCTATTTTAACAAAGTCCAAATTAACTTATATTGAAATATTGTACAAGTTGAATTGTTTTGGTATAGTACAAACCATATGGGGTGAGAAAATGATGGATAAAAAATATTATGGTTTGTTAAAAGAGAAATTTCAGAATAAAGAAAATGTCGTGACCGAAATTATTAACTTAGAAGCAATCCTCCACTTACCTAAAGGAACGGAACATTTTTTGAGTGATGTTCACGGGGAATTTGCGGCTTTTGACCATGTTTTACGAAATGGTTCGGGAAGTGTCAAAGAGAAGCTAGTGGAATGTTTTGCGGAAGCTCCGAATGTGGATATTGACGATTTAGCTACCCTGATTTATTATCCAGAAGAGAAAATTTCACTTGCTTTATCAGGGAAAACGGCAGAGGAAAAAACAAATTGGTATGCTGAAAATATTCAGCGATTGATTCAAGCCGTTAATTTTGCTGGTCGAAAATACACTCGTTCAAAAGTCCGTAAAGCGTTACCTAGTCATTTTAGTTATATCATTGAAGAATTATTAACAGAAGCTCAAAAAGAACCTGGAAAAGAAAATTATTTTCATGGAATTATCGATAAAATTATTGATTTACAGCAAGCTTCTGCTTTGATTATTGATTTATGTTACTTAATTCAACGCTTTGTCGTCGACCATCTTCATGTCGTAGGAGATATTTATGATCGTGGACCAGCACCAGATTTTATTATAGAACGACTGATTGAGCATCATTCTGTAGATGTTCAATGGGGGAATCATGACATTGTTTGGATAGCAGCGATGGCGGGTTCACCGATTGCGATGGTTAATTTGCTACGTATTTGTGCACGTTATGGGAATTTAGATATCGTCGAGGATCGTTATGGTATCAATGTCCGTCCTCTGATAGAGTACAGTCAAAAACATTATCTACCGAGTGAAAAATTTGCTCCCCATGTAGACGATGAACAATCCTTGTCAGATATGGAAAGAAAAAATCTAAATCTTGTTCAACAAGCAACCGCTATTTTACAATTTAAATTAGAAGGACAATTGATTGCTCGTCGTCCTGAATTTGATATGAAAGATCGAGGAATGCTAGCACAGATAAATTATCAGACGAAAGAAATTCAACTGTATAACAATCATTATCCACTAACCAATTTTCAAGCTCCAACAGTTGACCCAAGCAATCCTTGCGCCTTAACAACTGAAGAAAAAGAGTTGCTTGAAAAATTATTAGTTTCCTTTCAAGCATCAGAAAAACTACGGAGACATATGGACTTCCTAATAGAAAAAGGTAATATGTATCTTTGTTATAATGGCAACCTACTGCTTCACGGTTGTATTCCGCTACATGAAAATGGCGATTTTAAATCCTTTCGTTTAAAGAAAAAACAATATTCTGGAAAAGAACTACTTGATTTATTTGAAAAACAAGTACGTAAAAGCTATCAACAACCAGAAATAAGCGATGATTTAGCAACTGATTTGTTGTGGTATTTGTGGACAGGAGAGTGCTCTTCTTTATTTGGTAAACAAGCAATGACGACTTTTGAACGTTATTATATTGAAGATAAAGCTACGCACAAAGAAGAAAAAAATGCCTACTATCGTTTGCGAAATGAAGAAAGTATTTGTCGGGAAATTTTACAGACATTTGGTTTACCCGTAACGGGACATATTGTTAATGGTCATACACCTGTCCAAGCTAAAAAAGGTGAAAGTCCGATTAAAGCAAATGGTCGTTTATTAGTTATCGATGGTGGTTTTGCGAAAAGCTATCAGTCTCAAACTGGTTTGGCAGGCTATACCTTACTTTCTAATAGTTATGGTTTACAATTAGTTGCCCATCAGTCTTTTTCTACTGTGGAAGATGCAGTTCTGCAAAAAACAGATATTCTTTCTACCAAGCGATTGATTGAAGCGGTGGAAGAACGGATTCCAGTAAGACAAACCAATACTGGTCAAAAGCTGTTAGAAGAAATGGAAGCCTTAGAAGTTTTGTATCAGAAATATGAAAAGTTTTAAGACATTAAAAAATAGACTGTGAGATAAGTAGTTGAACAGTATAATAACCGAAAGATAGAAGAGTACTCTTGCGGTCCAGTTGGTCCGAATCGTAAATTTAGCTCAAATTGATAAAATTCATTCTATTTTCTCCGGATATTTTAGTCTTGTTTTTGCTTGTGTCACAGTCTATTTTTCGTTATTTCAGTATTTTTGTCGATAAAATAAAAATATCGTTCGTCATTTTATAGATAATTTCATTTTTAACGATTGAATATTCGATATTTATTGAAATTAGGCCTGAAAATTGTTACAATTATTTAGGAATACATTAAAAATAAAGAGGGGTATTCATATGTCATCAGTAGTAGTAGTAGGAACACAATGGGGCGATGAAGGAAAAGGGAAAATCACGGACTTTTTAAGTGAAAATGCCGAAGTAATCGCACGTTATCAAGGAGGAGACAATGCAGGCCATACAATTAAATTTGATGGTGTGACTTATAAATTGCATTTAATTCCATCTGGGATTTTCTATAAAGAAAAAATCAGTGTCATTGGTAATGGGGTTGTTGTTAATCCGAAATCATTGGTTAAAGAACTAGCTTATTTGAAAGATCATGAAGTAAGTACAGAAAATCTGCGTATTTCAGATCGTGCACATGTTATCTTGCCATACCATATTAAACTAGATCAATTACAAGAAGATGCAAAAGGCGAAAATAAGATTGGAACGACAATTAAAGGAATCGGTCCAGCTTACATGGATAAAGCAGCTCGTGTGGGTATTCGAGTAGCTGATTTATTAGACAAAGAAATTTTTGAAGAACGTCTACGCATTAATCTTGAAGAAAAAAATCGCCAGTTCGTCCGCATGTTTGATTCAGAGCCAATTGAATTTGATGACATTTTTGAAGAATACTATGAATATGGTCAACAAATTAAAAAATATGTAACAGATACATCTGTCATCTTAAATGATGCGTTAGATGAAGGAAAACGTGTATTATTCGAAGGTGCCCAAGGAGTTATGCTGGATATCGACCAAGGAACCTATCCATTTGTTACTTCTTCTAATCCAGTTGCTGGTGGAGTAACCATTGGTAGTGGTGTAGGTCCTTCTAAGATTGATAAAGTTGTTGGTGTATGTAAAGCTTATACTTCTCGTGTGGGAGATGGTCCTTTCCCAACAGAATTATTTGATGAAGTAGGGGACACAATTCGTGAAGTGGGTCGTGAATACGGAACAACAACCGGTCGTCCAAGACGTGTAGGTTGGTTTGACTCCGTTGTTATGCGTCATTCTCGTCGTGTATCAGGTATTACTAATCTTTCATTGAACTCAATTGACGTATTGAGTGGCTTGGAAACAGTGAAAATTTGTACAGCTTATGAATTAGATGGCGAGTTAATTTACCATTACCCAGCAAGCTTAAAAGAATTAAATCGCTGCAAACCAGTTTATGAAGAGTTACCAGGTTGGCCAGAAGATATTACTGGTTGTAAATCATTGAGTGATTTGCCTGAAAATGCTCGTAACTATGTTCGTCGTATTTCTGAACTAGTTGGTGTGCGTATCTCTACATTATCAGTGGGTCCAGACCGTAACCAAACCAACATTTTAGAAAGTGTTTGGTCACAAATTTAACATTTTTAGGATACACGGAATTCATTTTCTGTTGTATCCTTTTTTATTTGCTATAATGAAGTATCAAAGTTCGTTTAGGAGGCGAAAAAATGTTTCAAATAATAACAGATGCGTGTTGTGATTTACCAGCAAAAGTATTAGATCAAGCGAATGTTGATTACATTCCAATGTTTTTAGATTTAGAAGGTAAAGAATATATAGATGATTTAGGTCAAACCTTTGACTATGCATGGTTTTTAGAATGTTTGAAGGAAAATAAGCAACCAACAACTTCACAAATTAATGTGGGACGTTATATGGAATTTTTCCGTCCGTATGCTGAAAAAGGAATTCCTATTTTATATGTCGGCTTTTCTTCTGGTTTAAGTGGTTCTTACAGCAGTTCGTTACAAGCGATTGAATTATTAAAAGAAGAATACCCAGAAGCAGAAATCTACAGTGTTGATACTCAAGCAGCTAGTTTAGGTGAAGGAATGTTAGTGATGGAGACAGTGGCGTTAAGAGATGCTGGAAAATCCATCACAGAGATTGTTGAATGGTTGGAAACAAACAAAAGACATCTTCGTTCATGGGTTACTGTAAATGATTTAAAACATCTTGAACGCGGGGGGCGAATTTCTAAAGCAGCTGCAGCGATTGGTGGTTTGTTAAATGTAAAACCCATTATTCACATAGATACAGAAGGTAAATTACAAAATGTTGATAAAATTCGTGGACGTAACAAAGCGATTCAAAAATTAGTAACGGAAACAGAAACAGATATTGATTTGTCGATTGTGAATGCTTTATATGTTGCCCATAGTGGAGACGATGAAATCGTTGAAAAACTAGTAGCACAATTAGAAGAAAAATACCCAGAAACACCAGTTACCCGCTTCCCTCTAGGACCAACAATTGCCAGTCATACTGGTTATGGTTGTATCGCCGTATTTTCAATGGGAAGTAAGGAAAGATAGAACTTATTTTTATTATTTGAAGGAATCTACTTTTTAGTAGGTTTCTTTTTTTATTGTGAAAATAATTTCAATATTGTGATAAAAAAAGAAACATAATACAGAATTTAACCTATATATGTATTATAAAAAATGAGGTGCTTTTAAAGTTTTGGGTATTTATCGTTACCATCCTTGATATTTGAACAAAACATTAAAATTCCTATCTCGAAACTTCGACAAATATCTATTTACTGATTTAGTGGATGCTGATTTTACTTTGGATAAAATTGGTGAGGCTATCGAAAAATCAAGAAAACGTGAAGTCGAACGGGTATCATTAGTGATTGAATAAAAATAGATACTTTTACCTGCTTACAAGTGATGAATTAAAATTAGAAACAATTTTTTTTAATACCAATCTAAATGAAAGCGTTCAGGTATGAATATCCCACGTTTAAGACAAAAATGGTTGCTAGACTTAAATATATGCTATGATTCAGTCATAAATTTTCATATAGATATTCAAGATTAATGCTATGAAAAATATAATATATTAAATAAAGAATTGAGAAAATTTCGAAGGAGAAGAAATTTGTTGTACTACTTTCTTAAATCAAAGAAAACAAATAGTTGGTTGACTAACGAAATGATAAAGGCAAAAAAATTGGGAAAATTTATTATTATGAAATGAATTCCTCTACAGTAAATATATTAAAAAATATTCCTCTTCTTTGTTTGAATGGGGGACTTCCGAACTTCCAGAAGATATCGCTTTTTATTTAAAAGAAGACCCGATACTAGCGGTAAGTGGTCATGAGAGTTTCTATTTTTTAAATAAAAAATATGAAAAATGGATTAAACCTTTCCAAACTTAGAATTCGTACTAACTGAAAAAACGTCTCGCCACTTATGGCAAGACGTTTCTTTCTTATGCATATAAAGCTGCGACACGTTTTTGTAAATCAGTATTTGCTAAGAAATCATCATAAGTTGTTTCTGCACGATCCACAACACCATTCGCTGATACCACAATGATGCGATTGGCTAATGTTTGAATAAACTGGTGGTCATGAGAAGCAAATAGTAATGAACCAGTGAAGGCCATTAAACCTTCATTCAATGCTGAGATTGACTCTAAGTCTAAGTGATTCGTTGGATCATCTAAAACCAAAACGTTGGCTTTTGAAAGCATGTTTTTAGATAACATACAGCGAACTTTTTCGCCCCCAGATAATACGTTGACTTTTTTCAATACTTCATCACCAGAGAATAACATTCTTCCTAAGAAACTACGTAAGAAAGTATTGTCATCTTCTTCTTTGTTGGCATATTGACGTAACCAGTCTAAAATAGTTAGCTCGTTATCAAATTCAGCACTTGGATCTTTTGGTAAATAAGAGTGGCTAGTTGTGACACCCCAACGAACATTTCCTGAATCAGGCGTGATTTCTCCCATAATTACTTTAAATAAAGTAGTGGTAGTAATATCATTATTTGCGATGAAAGCTACTTTATCATCTTTGTTTAAAGTGAATGAAACTTTGTCTAAAATCTTTTTACCATCAATAGTTACAGTCACATCTTCCACTTGTAACAAGTCATTTCCAATTTCACGTTCTGGTTTGAAACCAACAAATGGGTAACGACGAGAAGATGGTTGAATATCGTCTAAAGTAATTTTATCCAACATTTTTTTACGAGAAGTTGCTTGTTTTGATTTTGAAGCATTCGCAGAGAAACGTGCGATAAACTCTTGTAATTCTTTGATTTGGTCTTCTTTTTTCGCATTTGATTGTGATTGTAATTTAGCCGCTAATTGACTAGATTCTAACCAGAAATCATAGTTTCCGACATATAATTTAATTTTTCCGAAATCAAGGTCTGCCATGTGAGTACATACTTTATTCAAGAAATGACGGTCATGGGAAACAACGATAACGGTATTATCAAAGTTAATCAAAAATTCTTCTAACCAAGCAATCGATTGAATATCCAATCCGTTTGTCGGCTCGTCTAGTAATAGTACATCAGGTTTACCAAATAGGGCTTGAGCTAACAATACTTTGACTTTTTGTCCGGCAGTTAATTCACTCATTTGTAGTTGGTGCAAATCTTCTGTAATATTCAAACCTTGAAGTAAAACGGCTGCTTCAGGTTCTGCTTCCCAACCATCTAATTCGGCAAATTCGCCTTCTAATTCTGCGGCACGAATCCCGTCTTCATCACTGAAATCAGGTTTCATATAAATCGCATCTTTTTCTTTCATCACATCATAGAGACGTTTATGTCCCATGATGACTGTTTCAAGAACTGTATGATCTTCAAAATCAAAGTGATTTTGTTTTAAAACGGCCATACGTTCATCTGGTCCTAAGGTTACATTTCCGGTAGAAGGTTGAATTTCACCTGCTAATATTTTTAAAAAAGTTGATTTACCAGCACCATTTGCACCGATCAAACCATAGCAATTTCCAGGTGTAAACTTAATATTCACATCATCAAAAAGTTTGCGATCTGAAAAATGCAAACTAACATCACTTACTGTAATCAATTTTTTTCCTCACTTTTGTTTATACTTTATTGACCGAGGTCTCCTAGCATTATAGCGATGATAAGTGAAAGTTTCAAGATATTGAGATGAATTTCACGTTTTCTCTACCCTTTCCTTGATATTTCTTTTGGTACATCTTAAAATATAGACAATATTAGTTATTTTAAGTAAACGTGGAGGAATGAAAATGATTGATTGGCTTGTCTCTTTACAACCTTGGCAGCAAGCTTTAGTAGGTACGGGGTTTACCTATTTTATGACAGCTTTAGGTGCTGGTTTGGTTTTTTTCTTTAAAAGTATTAATCGCAATGTATTAAGTAGTATGTTAGGTTTTGCTTCAGGAGTAATGATTGCAGCGAGTTTTTGGTCCTTACTTGATCCAGCAATTGCACGAGCAACAGAAAGAGGAGATATTCCTTGGTTAGTTGTCAGTATAGGTTTTGCTTTTGGTGGTTTATTCTTGTATGCTGCCGATAAAATATTACCTCATATGCATTTTGGTCAAAAAGAAGCAGAAGGAATACCCAGTCATTTTAAACGTACAATCTTATTAGTATTCTCTATTACTTTGCACAATATTCCAGAGGGCTTAGCGGTTGGCGTGGCATTTGGTGCTGCGGCGAATTCAGATAATCCGCGAGTGGCTATTTTAGCAGCATTGTCCGTGGCAATCGGAATTGGGATTCAAAACTTCCCAGAAGGAGCCGCCGTTTCCATTCCTTTGCAACAAGAAGGTCTCAGCCGTAAACGAGCTTTTTTCCATGGACAAGCGTCAGGAATTGTGGAACCCATCGCCGGAGTCGTTGGTGCCGTATTAGTTGCCAGTATGGAAGCTATTTTACCTTATGCCTTGGCTTTTGCTGCCGGAGCGATGATTTATGTAGTGGTGGAAGAGTTAATTCCTGAAGCCCAACAATCGTCTACAGAGGGTACTCATTATGGAGTTTTTGGTACGATGTTAGGTTTTGTCATTATGATGATTTTGGATGTCGCTTTGGGATAATAATAGGAAAAATGAGAACTTGGACAATTTGCGAGTTCTTTTTTTTTTGCTAATAAATAAATAGGAGTTTCATCTAGCTGAAATTGAAGTTTTGAGTGAGAGACAAGCGATCTTTTTGTTTCACGTGAAACTTAGAGAACTTTTTATAGGAAAGTCTTCTGGAATTTTGATACGCTTGAGAAGCAAAAAAAGGAGGAGATTACATGAGCAGTTCCGTGATTCCATTGTACGATATCCCTTATCGAGAATTTGATGAGGTTCTGTTGTTTTATAGCGCATTAGGATTTGAAATGGTGTATTACCAAAAAGCACCCTATCGTTATGCTTCCATGAAAAAAACAGATTTAGTTGAGATTGGCTTTTTCGGAAACAAAGATTTTTCTGAGGCTCATCCTAATGGTTGTTTTATTGTGGTTGAAGATATTGATAGTGTCTATCAAGAATTAAAAAGTCAATTAAAAGAGTATTATGGAAAAATTCCAACGAAGGGTAAACCAAGATTTTCAAGATTGAATCGTACAGCAGAAGATGTGCGTGTTAATATCACCGATCCTTGTGGAAATACCCTAACCATTGGTCAACCACTGGGAGATTCACAAAAATTAATGGATGAAGAAGAAAAAAGAGTCAAAAATTTAAGCAGTCGTTTTGAAATAGCCTATGAACAAGCGTATCGTTATGCATATTCAAAAGAAGATTTTTCCACATCCAATAATTTAATTTCTGCTGCTTTGAATCGTTCACAAGAGCCTTTGACGGAAGCAATGATCTATAAAGCAAAAGTTTTACAGCTTGAATGTAGTTTAGCTTTGGATTTAGAAAGTAAAGTTAGCTTACTTGTTAAAGAGTTAAAAACTCTAGCGATACCAGAGGATTCAGAAGATTTTACAGAAATTATTGCGAGAAAAGATGAACTATTGAGGGAGATAGAAGAATTGTAACAAAAATCCGAACTTTCTCGTTCGGATTTTTTATTAACTATTTAGTTGAGAATTCCCTCTGCTAAAGCTAGCAGTTGCATCAATTTTAACTTTAAATTGAGCCTGAACTAATTCTTTTACTACAACTAAGTTCATTGCTGGTTTGCTTTCACCAAGTATCTCGGTGAAAGCCTCACGGACTTCCCCTAGGTAACTAGCATCAGTGATAAAAACATTCAATTTTACTGCGTTTGAAAAATCAAGAGACTCTTCAGTCAATACTTGCTGAATTTTTTTCAGGACAATCTTTGTTTGTTCCAAAATATTCTCAGGAATAAAGCCATTGTCTACAGGTGTTTGACCAGAAATAAATAAGAATGGACCGTTGACAATTACAGAGTTGGTATAAATTGGCATAATTTTTTTCCTCTTCTATGATATTCAATTATCGTAGCATACATTATTTTGTATTGAAAGCGCCTTTATTGCTATAATAATAGAAAGAACATTAGGAGGTATATCATGTCAAAAACAAATAAGCGAAAATTGACCCGCTTTCTGGGACCTGTGGGGAAAGTCATGGATATTCTCCCAGAGACTACCGAGGTAATTAATAAAACGATCGAAAAAGCTGCCCCGATTATAGATAAAGAATTAGAAAGTCGTCGAGAAAATCGGAAGCTCTACCGTGATATTCCCAAGGTGCTTGAATTGGACGTTAATCGTGGAAAAGAAATTTTAGAAGAAGTCGGATTTGTTACCGAGGTACTTTTGGCAAAACCTACTAAGAAGTATCAAGACAAACGTTCAGGAGAAATTGTTGGCTTATCTCTTAAAGGGAAAACTGCGAAACTAGGCACCTTAATCAAAGTATATTATGTCGATGAGCAAGTCATTGCGGATTCTCGAAAAAGAGCCTTACCTAACTTACTGGGAATGCAGGTAGAAGAGGCAAAGGAATTATTGTTGGCCGAAGATTTACAACCGATTTTAAAAGTGATTCCTCCTCATAAGAAGTATGCATTATTACAACCAGGAACGATAGTAGATGCTAATCCTAAGTTAGATTTGTTTCATAAGGTGGTTGCACCGGGGACACGAGTTCAACTATTTTATGTCAATGAACAAACAATTTTACAAAGCCAGCAATTGCTTGAGAAAAAAGAACCAGTCAAGAAGGAAAAAATGCCAAAAACCAAAAAGAAGATATTTAAACGAAAAAAATAGTCTTTCGCAAATTAAAAACACGATGCTAGTTGAGAGTTCTCATCCTAGCATCGTGTTTTTATAGTCAATTTGGTTATTTAGCGATAATCACGTTTGTTGTTGTTTCGATTCGTCAACCAACGAACAACGAAAATAGCAATCAGTAAAGGAATACCAAAACGGAATGCAACATAGAATAAACCACCTAATAAAGAAAAAGCGACTTTAAGCGCTAAACTAGCAACCACGATAAATCCAATAACGATAAAAATATTTTCTAAAGTAGAACGATTTTTCATTTTTTTGTCCTCCTGTATTTTTCTTATTCTTACTTTAACAAAAACAGAAGTTGAAAACATCCGACTTAAGATGGAATTTTACCCACGAATTTGTCCGTCACCATAAACAATATATTTGGTTGAAGTTAATTCAGGTAGGCCCATTGGTCCACGAGCGTGGAGTTTTTGAGTAGAGATTCCAATCTCAGCACCAAATCCAAAGACAAATCCATCGGTAAAACGAGTAGACGCATTAACATAGACTGCTGCCGCATCAACTTCTTTTAAGAATTTTTGTGAAGCAAAGTAGTTGTCGGTCACAATCGCTTCTGAATGTTTGGTATTGTAATGATTGATATGGGTAATGGCTTCTTCAATTGAATCAACAACTTTGACTGCTAAGATATAATCAAGAAATTCTGTGCCCCAGTCTTCTTCTGTGGCGGGTATGGCATTTGTTAAATGAGTCAATGCTCGTTCATCCCCACGCAATTCCACCTGTCCGGCTAAGGTATCCTCTAATTTTGGTAAGAAAAATTCAGCAACTTCTTGATGAACTAAGACCGTTTCGATTGAGTTACAAACAGAAGGACGTTGTACTTTGGCATTAATCGTAATATCTAAAGCCATTTGTAATTGAGCGTCCTTATCGACATAGACGTGATTATTTCCTGTACCCGTTTCAATAACAGGAACAGTTGCCGTTTCTTTTACTCGTTGGATTAAACCAGCGCCACCACGAGGAATCAGCACATCTAAATATTCTGTCAGACGCATCATTTCATTGGCGACAGCATGGGAAGTATCATCGATAAATTGAATCGCATAAGGAGAAAAATCATTAGCTGTTAAGGTATCTTGTAAAATTTTCACCAAAATTTGATTGGAATAGAAGGCCTCTTTACCCCCTCTTAAAATCACGGCATTTCCGGTTTTAAAACATAGACTCGCCGCATCGGTGGTAACATTTGGACGAGATTCATAAATAATCCCAATTACCCCTAAAGGTACACGTTGACGACCAATCATCAAGCCATCCGCATTTTTCCACATTTTTTCGACTTCACCAATTGGATCAGGTAATTGCACGACTTGGCGAATACCTTCTGCCATTTCCTTGATTCGGGAATCGGTCAAACGCAACCGATCTTTCATCGTTTCTTTGATGCCATAGTCATCGGCTTTGGCTAAATCTTGTTCATTGGCTGCCAGAATTTGTGGAATATTATTTTCTAAAGCTTCTGCCATTTTTTCCAACAATTGATTTTTAATTTCTGTGTCTAATAAACCTAATTGATAGGTACTTTCTTTTGCTTGTTTTCCTAATACGTGTAAATCCGTCATTGTCATTCCCCCTTAAAGAATGTGCCAATATCTGCGCCACTTAAAATATCAAAAATAACTTTTGGTCGTTTGCCATTAGCTAAAATCATGCCACTTTGATGATCCAATACACGTTGCGCGGCTTTTAGTTTGCTATACATACCACCTGTACCAAATTGACTGCCCTTACCACCTGCTCGTGAAAATAAATCATCGGTGAGTTCAGTGATTCGTGAATACAACTGAGCTTCTTTATTGGTACTTGGATTATCTGAGTAAAAACCATTAATATCCGATAACATAATCAGTAAATCTGCATTGGTTAATTGTAGCACAATGGCTGACAATTGGTCGTTATCACCAAATTTTGTCAGATGGTCTAATTCATCAACAGCCACCGTATCATTTTCATTAATAATTGGAATAATTCCCATTTTTAATAGCTGTTCTAGAGTATTTACTACATTTTGACGACTCTCTGGAAATTCAGTGACATCTCTCGTTAATAAAACCTGAGCAGTTTGTTGGCTATAGGTAGCAAAACGTTGTCCATAAATCGACATTAATTCTGCCTGACCCACCGCTGCGACTGCCTGTTGTTCTGGAATCGAAGAGGGGCGTTGATGAAAGTGCAATTTATTCATTCCGACGCCAATCGCTCCGGAAGAAACTAAAATTACTTCTTTCCCTTGATTTCGTAAATCAGTTAGCACAAAAGCTAATTCATCAATTCCCGCTAAATTAATATTGCCATTAGGATAAATTAAGGAACTCGTGCCTATTTTAATAACAATTCGTTGGGCATCCTGTAGTTGATTCCGCATAGTCCACCTCTATTTGATTTCTATATAGTGCCTCTATTGTACTAGCAAAAAGGTGTTTCGTCATGCAAATTATTTCAAAATTCGGAAAATGAAATAAAAATTGGGTGAAATGATTTATATGACAAAAATTTTAGCTGATTTTGTGGTGGAAATAACTCATCCAATCTTCAAAAATCATCTGGAGGTCGTTTTTTGTTACCGAAAAATTCATTTCTTTTTGTTATTTTTGAAATAGTTCAACAAAAAAAGTTGATTTTCAATTTTTTTGCATATTTATGTTAAAATAGTCTTAGTATTTATTGGAGGTTAACCATGGGAAAAAGAGGATTTGAACGGATTACAAAGTATCAAGATAAAGGGATCAATTTACCTATTCGAGCAACGCATCATGCGGCAGGATATGATTTTGAAGCAGCAGAAGATGTGGTAATTCCAAGCATTTGGAAACAATTTTTAGCGAGAAGAATTGGCGAAAACCAAGCAGTTGAAAAGAAAATCAAACCGGTTTTAGTACCAACTGGAATTAAAGCGTATATGGCTGAGGACGAATTTTTACAATTAGCCAATCGTTCTAGCAATCCATTAAAACGCTTTTTAGTTTTAACAAATGGTGTTGGTGTGATTGATAGTGATTATTATAACAATGATGCTAACGAAGGACATATCATGTTCCAATTTACCAATTTTGGTTTGCGTGATATGACGATTAAAAAAGGTGAACGGATTGGACAAGGAATTTTCTTACCTTTCTTAAAAGCCGATCAAGATGAAACAAGTGGTGAACGCACAGGTGGTTTTGGTTCATCAAACAAATAATAAATAAAGGAGGGTGATCCATGGCAAAAAAAGTAAAAACACAATTTGAATGTCAGCATTGCGGATACATCTCTCCTAGATATCTAGGAAAGTGTCCGCAGTGTAGTAGCTGGAATTCAATGGTGGAAGAGAAGATTCAAGATACCTCTGATCGCCGAGTACGCACTACTTTGACGGGACAAAAAATGCAGCCGACTAAATTAGCGGATGTTATCCCTAAAAAAGAACTGAGAGTAAAAACGGAGCTAGATGAACTAAATCGTGTATTGGGTGGCGGTGTTGTTCCGGGCTCAATGGTGTTATTAGGCGGGGATCCGGGAATTGGAAAGTCTACTTTACTCTTGCAAGTCTCACAACAATTAGCAGCAACTGGTGGCAAGGTCTTGTATGTTTCTGGTGAGGAAAGTGCCGAACAAATCAAAATGCGTGCCCAACGTTTAGGTGTGGTAGATAACGAATTTTATCTTTACGCAGAAACTGATATGCATGATATTAGTCGGGCGATTGAAAATTTAGAGCCGGATTATGTGATTATTGATTCGATTCAAACGATGACTCAACCAGATATTACAAGTGTAGCGGGTAGTGTCAGCCAAGTTCGTGAGACAACCGCAGAGTTATTAAAAATTGCCAAAACCAATGGGATTGCTATTTTTATTGTCGGACATGTAACCAAAGAGGGTTCTATTGCTGGTCCAAGAATGTTGGAGCATATGGTAGATACAGTTTTGTATTTTGAAGGGGAACAACATCAAAGTTTCCGTATTTTACGTGCAGTAAAAAATCGTTTTGGTTCAACCAATGAGATTGGTATTTTTGAAATGCGTGAAGGAGGACTTCATGAAGTAGCCAATCCTTCTCAAGTCTTTTTGGAAGAACGTCTGGCAGGAGCAACGGGTTCTGCAATTGTGGTGGCGATGGAAGGTAGTCGTCCGATCTTGGTCGAAATCCAAGCCTTAGTAACGCCAACAATGTTTGGAAATGCCAAACGAACCACGACTGGTTTAGATTTTAATCGAGTGTCATTGATTATGGCGGTACTAGAAAAACGGGCAGGCTTGCTTCTACAAAATCAAGATGCCTACTTAAAAGCGGCAGGTGGGGTAAAATTAAATGAACCCGCTATTGATTTAGCCATTGCTATTGGTATTGCTTCTAGTTACCGTGAAAAAGGAACAGATGCGACGGAATGTTTTATTGGTGAAATTGGTTTGACAGGTGAAATTCGTCGGGTAAATGCCATCGAACAACGAGTCAAAGAAGTGCAAAAATTAGGCTTTAAAAAAGTCTATTTACCAAAAAATAATTTAGTGAATTGGGAGCCACCTAAAGGAATCGAAGTTGTAGGCGTGGCAACCATTAACGAAGCGTTAAAACGAGTATTTGGTTAAGTTTTAGCAAACATCATAGATAAATAACATTAAGTATGAGAAAATACTCTCATACTTAATGGAGAAGTGGAGGACAGAGTATGCAGAATCGGATTATTACAGTGTTGATGGTTTTAGCTGGAGCAAGTATCGGTGTGTCTTTATTTCCGTTGCTATGGGAAGCCATTGGACAAAATGATATTTCTTGGCTGAATAATACAGTAACCAATAGTGTAATTGGTGCAATTATTTTTTATTTATTTTCTTTGCTGGTGGCGAAGTATATTTCAGCAGGTATCGAAAAAATTGAAAAAAAATTAAGTGAGTTTAGTTTAACCTATCTTTTATTTGGGGCGATTGGAACGATTATCGGCTTGATGATTGGTTTGATTGTGTCGATTCCTTTTTATAACTGGCAAATTCCTTTTGTAAATAGTATCGCACCGATTTTGATTATGTTTTTACTAGGTTATCTAGGTTTCCAAATTGGAACGACACGAATTGAAGAATGGAAAAAAGTTTTTTCTTCTAAAAAAAAGTCAGAACAAAATGAACAACAGTTGCTGGATCGAAAAGTGGAAGATCATTTCCATAAATACAAAATTTTAGATACTAGCGTGATTATTGATGGACGAATTTATGATATTGCTAAAACAGGTTTCTTAGAAGGAGTTATTTTGATTCCAAATTTTGTCCTGTATGAATTGCAATATATTGCTGATTCTGGTGATAGTTTAAAACGTGTTCGTGGTCGCCGTGGTTTAGATATTTTGAACTCTTTGCAAAAAGAGGAAGGAATTACGGTTGAAATGTATGATGGTGACTTTGAAGATATTTCTGAAGTTGATAGCAAACTTTTAAAATTAGCGAAGTTATTAGATGGTGTCGTTGTAACCAACGACTATAACTTAAATAAAGTGGCAGAATTTCAAAATGTACCTATCTTGAATATCAATGCTTTAGCAAACGCGGTCAAACCAGTCGTCATTCCTGGAGAAGCCATGGAAGTTCTCTTAGTGAAAGCCGGAACAGAGCGTCAACAAGGGGTTGCTTATCTCGATGATGGTACAATGGTCGTCGTAGAAGATGGGCAACATTACATGAATGAACGAATTAAAGTTATTGTAACTAGCGCCTTGCAAACAGCGGCTGGACGAATGATTTTTGCTAAACCTGCCCATTCCAGTCGAGGGATTGATAGTAAACAAGAGTGATAGTTGAAACTATTTAAAAATAGATGAATGGGTTTTAGTACCTGGAAATCACTATTAGTATTCGAAGCAAAACAACTAAATTTAGTTCGGATAGAGCCAAAACTCAACTTATATGATTAAGTTGAGTTTTTTTTCGTTGAAGAACATCTGCTGTCATGCTTAATAAAAAAACGGAATGTCCTTCATCCGGAAATAGTCAATGTATTCTTGTTGAACACCAGCATCCGTTATAATACCGGATATTTGGTTAAAAGGACAAATTTTAATTTTTGAATGCTGGCCAAATTTATGATGATCCGCCACGGCGTATATTTGATGAGCATTCGACAACATGGCTTTTTTTGCTTCATATTCCTGAAAGCCATAATCCATTAAGCCGTCATGGATAGAAATACCAGAAACACTCATGAAAAAGAGGTCGGTGTAGTAATTTGAAATAAAGTCAACGGCAGATACACCGCTAATAAATAATTCCTTGGTTAATAATCCCGGGGGTACAAGAACATTAAAATCAGAATTCAAAACAAGTTCTTGAGCAATTGTGAAACAATTGGTTAGGATCGTTAGTTGTTTAAAATGAAAGACCAACTCCTTGGCTATAGCTAAGTTTGTGGTACTAACGTCTAAGGCAATAAAGGCATTTTCAGTGATAAGAGGCATAGCTTTTTTGGCGAGCTCTTTTTTTTCTTTTCGATAGGATATTCGTCGTTGCATAAAATTCTCTTCTTCGATATTCGTCTGCTTGATTTTAGCGCCCCCATGCATTCGATCTAATCGGTAATGCACTTCTAGTTCTGTTAAATCACGACGGATAGTTTCCATAGAAACATTCAGTTGTTGACTCAATGTCTTAATTTTAATGTGTTTATTTTGATGAAGTTGTTCCATGATGAACGTTTGACGAGCGTCTTTATTCATGATTAATCTCCTTTCTATTAATTTGAGTTTATTATACCCAAAAATGTGAGTTTTTCAGTGGGATTGTGGCAATTTACAGTAAAAACACTGAAACTTTACAAGATGTTTTCGTAATCTACATCAAAACAAAGGTATTCATTTGATATTATCTTTTTGTAAAGAGGGGGAAGAAATCACTCATGGATATGATTGAACTGAAACATATAAAAAAAGACTATGATAATAAGCAAGGCGTGATAAAAGATTTTAACTTAACTATTTCAAAAAAAGAGTTTGTAGTATTTTTAGGGCCTTCTGGTTGTGGGAAATCAACTACCTTGAGAATGATTGCTGGATTAGAAGCAATTAGTTCAGGAGATCTGTTCATCGAGGGGGTCAGGCAAAATGATTTACCTGCTAAGGATCGGGACATCGCTGTTGTTTTTCAAAATTACGCTTTATATCCGCATATGACCGTTTTTCAAAATATTGGTTTTGGACTAAAAGTTAGAAATGTTCCTAAGAAAACGATAAAAGAAAAAGTGGAAGCTGCAGCAGAATTATTAAACTTAACGGATTATTTAAAGAGTTATCCTCGAGATTTATCTGGAGGCCAAATGCAGCGAGTGGCTTTAGGAAGAGCATTGGTTCGAGAAACAAATCTATTTTTAATGGATGAACCCTTATCTAACCTAGATGCCAAACTAAGAACGACCATGCGTGAGGAAATTGTTCAATTCCATCGTAGATTAAATGCAACGACAATTTACGTGACTCATGATCAGACAGAAGCAATGACTATGGGGGATAAAATTGTCATTATGAACCAAGGGGAAATACAACAAATAGGGTCGCCAAGTACGATTTATAAAGAGCCGGCGAATTTATTTGTGGCTAACTTTATTGGTTCACCATCGATGAACATTTTGCCATTAAGAAGGTCAGAAGGAAGCTATTTTCTAGAAGATTATATGGTTGAACTACCGAAAGGCATTGCCCAAAATCATGATATTGTTTTGGGAATCCGTTCGGAAGATGTAGAAGTAGTGAAAGATAAAGGGATTCGATTAAAGATTGATTATATTGAAGATGTCGGTTCTGATCAATTTTTACATGGACAATTAAATGGGGTGAAAATGATTGTTAGACAGGCCCCAGAAATTTCCTATGAAGTATCTCAAGAAATTTCACTTGCTTTCAAAAAGGGGAAAATTAGTTGGTTTGATACTGTTACTGGGAACAGATTGGTGGTTGAACAATGACCAATAAAGCAAGTTATCGTCAAATTCTTTTATTCATTTTGCTTCCAGGGATTCCTTTTCTCTTATTTTGGATTTTACCATTATTGTCTTCAGTCTGGTTAAGTTTTACAAATTGGGATTATATCAGTCCCAGCTTTGACTATGTAGGAATAGGAAATTATACCGATCTTCTGACAAGTAGTGAGTTTCAGCAAGCGTTAAAAAATACTTTGATCTTTGCGGTCGCTAGTTGTGTTCCTATTTTATTCTTTGGTTTTATCTTTGCGCTGATGATTAATCGTTTAAAGCAAACCTCAAAATTTTTACAAGGGTTGATGTTTGTGCCGTGGATTACGCCGATGATTGGGATGTCCATTGTTTGGTCATGGATGTTTAATCCGCAAGTAGGTCCAATTAACGCAGTGCTGGAAATGTTGGGATTGCCACAGCCAAACTGGCTAACAGATTCGAAGGTAGCCATTTGGGCGGTTATTATTGTAACGGTGTGGAAGAATATTGGATGGGCAATGCTCTTTTTTTCAGATGCTTTGTCTAAAATTCCTATGAGTTTATTTGATGTGGCAGATGTTGAAGGAACAAGCTGGTGGAAAAGAATACGATACATCATTATTCCAATGGTATCTCCTACAACATTGTTTTTATTAATTATTATCACGCTAGATTCCTTACAAGCATATGATCAAATCAATGTCCTGACACAAGGTGGTCCGTCTGGTAGTACGAGAACGTTACTTTACTATTATTATCAGTTGGCCTTCGAACAATTCAATATGGGAAGTGCCACCGCTTTAGCTGTTCTAATTTTAGTGTTATCTGCCATTCTATCATTTGTGTCAATTAGATTAACAAAGAAATACGTCTATTACTAATGCAAAGGAGAATAAGATGTGAAAGCGAAAAATCGTAACGAACGTATTGTATTGTTTGTTATTTTAATGATTGTCAGTTTGTTTATGATTTATCCCATGATTTGGATGTTATTTAATTCAATCAAACCAACGAATGAGGTATTAAGTGGGTCAATGAACTTATTGACAGCTAATCCTCAATGGGAAAATTATAGCAATGCGCTAAAATTGGCGCCTTTTTTCAAATATCTATGGAATAGTTTATTTACTTCCGTACTAATTGTATTATTTCAAATTTTCTTATCAAGTTTGCTTGCTTATGCTATAACCCAGTTAGAATTTAAAGGAAGACAGACTATTTTTGTCATCATTTTAGGTACTTATATGTTACCCAGTGCAGCAACGTATGTACCAAGTTATGTATTGCTATCAAAAATGGGACTGATGAATTCCTTGTCTGGCCTAATTGTTTCTAATTTAGCCAATGCCTTTATGGTATTTTTGCTTCGTCAAAGCTTTTTAAAAGTCCCACATGAAATTATTGAGGCTTCTCGCGCAGACGGAGCAAGTGAATGGCGTATTTTGTGGCAAATAGTTGTCCCGATGGCTAGAAATTCTTTATTAAATGCAGCTATCATTAGTTTCATCAGTAACTTTAATAGTTATTTATGGCCATCTTTGATTATTAATGATAAAAGTAAATATTTAATTTCTGTTGGCTTAAATAAATTTTCAAGTAGTCAAGGGGCATTTGGAGAAACTTTTCCTTTGATTATGGCGGCAACAGTTATTTCCGTTTTTCCATTAATTATTGTGTATTTTATTTTACAAAAATATTTTATCGGAGCTGTCCAATCATCTAGTGTGAAAGGATAAAAATTTAGGAGGAAGAAAATGAAACGGAATAAAGTAAGATTAATGGCATCAGTGTTGGGAATTAGTGTATTGTTAAGCGCTTGTGGGAACCAATCAGGAGAAGTATCTAGTTCAAGTACAACGAATGAAGTAGATTCGACTGAAAGAGTAAGCATTGATTTTTGGTATGGTTTAGGTTCGGTTGCAGGAGAAACGATGGAAGAGATTATTAAAGAATTCAATGAATCTCAAGAAAACGTGACAGTGAAGGGTGTCCAACAAGCGGATTATTCAGAAACATGGCAAAAAGTACAAGCTAGTTTAGCGGCTCAAAATGCGCCTGCTGTTTTCATTGCACAATCCGGGACGGTGAATGCTTATGGCGGCGATGAGGGAGTACTTGAACCATTAGATGAATATCTGTCAACGGAAGGATTTAATGAGGATGATTTATTAGATGTGTTTACGAAAAATAATGAAATCGATGGACAGACATACGCAGTTCCAGCTTATGGAACGACGCAGATTATGTATTTTAACCAGGAAGTTTTTGACGAAGCAGGAATTGATCCAACAGAAGCCTTTTCTTCTTGGGAAAATCTAGCATCCGCCTCCAAAGAAATTAAAGAGAAAACAGCCGCTACAGATGGTCATATGATTATGTGGGGAGCAGATAACCTAGCTGATCTGGCTTTGAGTAATGGAGGTAGCTTTCTATCAGAAGATGGTAAAAAGGCGACAATCAATCAACCGGAATGGGTAGAAGCTTGGGAATTTGCAAGAACGCAGCTACATGAAGATGAGAATATGGGAATTATTTCTGGTGGTCAAGGTTGGGAATATTGGTATAAAACAATTGACCAAGTAATGACCGGAAACGCGGGAAGTTATACAGGATCCTCTGGTGATCGCGGAGATTTAGATTTTTCGAAAATTGATGCTCGAAAACAACCTGGATTAAATGGTCATGAGGCAAAACCCGTAGCAGGAGGATTAAATATGGCGATTCCTAAAATAACAGAGCAAGAAGAAAAAGATGCTGCATTTGAATGGATAACGTATTTTACTAGCGCTGAAGTTCAAGCAAAATGGTCTCAAACAATCGGTTATGTCCCTGTTCGTGAATCAACGGTTGATGTACCGGAGTATAAACAGTTCTTAGAAGAAAACCCTTATGCGAATATTCCTTTTGAACAATCATTAACAGCAAGTCCTGTATTTATTGATCCAACAGGTGGGAAAATAAATGACGCCTTGACAATAGCGGCAGATAAAGTGGAGTTAGAAAATATTTCAGCTAAAGAAGCTTTGGATGAAGCGAATCAAGTTGCCCAAAAAGAATTAGATAAGATTAATAATTAAAAGAATGGGAGTCATTGTTTGATGCAAGAAAAGTGGGAAATTTACCTAAATGATGAGCCGCTAGATGATAGAAAAAGTGGTGAATTTTATCTTGAGATAGCGAAATCAGTAGAGCAGATCGAGGTTCAGATTACATTGGCCTCTAACCAATGGTGCCAAGTCACACTCCATGATAAATCTGGTGCCAGAGGACAAGTATTAAAGACGCATTTACAAGAAAAGGTTGTTGGTTTCATCGGCCAAAGCGTGGCCACAACGTCCGCCACAATGATAGCTGGATCAATTCCTTCAGGTGTGTGGCGAGTTACCTATGAAATTGAAGGCGAAGTAAAAGTCCAATCAGCATTGCACCTCACCATTTTGCAACATGCAACTAACCAATGGATAGAAGAAGGGACCGAAAACATTATGGTTCATCCAAAATCTAACCATAAAACGGGTTGGGTTAAAGGAGATTTGCATACGCACACTATTTTTAGCGATGGAAAAATGAGTCGTGAAAATAACTTATGTAGTGCAGCCAAACAAGAGTTAGATTTTTTTGTGGCAACTGACCATCAAGTGGTTACCCATCTTTGGCCGAAGTCAGATATAGCTGTATATGCTGGGGTTGAGTTAACCACACCAATGGGTCATGGAAATTTTTTGGGTGTGAATCATTTGTTAGTAGAAGCATACGAAATCTCATCCTTACCAATTCACACGCAAATGATGGACTTGATTAAAAAAAATCGAGGCAATGGTTTATTCTCTGTGAATCATCCTTTTCTAGAGCCTTGGGAGTGGCAGTTAGATGAGCTACCTTTAGCATGGATAGATGCACTTGAGCTTTGCAATGATCCGACTTTTCATGACAATACGGCAGCTACTGAAAAAGCGTTGCATTTCTGGAGTAAACTATGGAATGATGGCTGGAAAATTCCTGGTGTAGGGGGATCGGATAGCCATTTATTAATGACTGAGAAGTATCCAGGTAGCGAGCTTCCTTCGCTAATAGGAGATCCTGCAACCTACATTCATGTACGCGCGTTAAATCAAGAGGACTTGTTAAAAGGTATTAAAGAAGGAAAAACGCTACTTTCTAGAACAGGGAAAATTTTTTTATCGTCTTTAGAAGACAGGGAAATCTTACCTGGACAGCAAATGAAGCGATTGACGGGAACGTTGGAAGTTGCGATTGAAGGGGATCAGTTTGTTACATTTGAATGGGTTCTAGATGGTCAAATTGTTCAAACGAAATCAGGGACGGTATCTACGTTTACCTATCAGTTTAATCAAGAAGACTACCACTGGTTGCGAGTGGATATTAGAGGAGATCAAGGAATCTTTTTAGGAACAATGACACCTATCTATTGGCACAATCAACCGTCCAAATTTAGTATATGGAAAGATGTTTATGATGGATAGAAAATATAAAAAAGCTATTTTATTTGATAAAGACGGCACGTTAATTGAGTATAATGATTTATGGACTAAAGCTATTTTTGGGATGGTTATGGCATTAGATAAGAAATTCTCTCGAAAGTCGATGTTTGATAAGACGCTCCTTTATCAACAATTAGGAATATTGGAGACACATGTTTCGGATGCTTCACCATTAGGAACAGGAACAACCGCTCAAATTGCAAGTGTCTTACAACATTTTTTTCTATCTGAGGAAGCTGAGATGTTAGCTTTTGTGCGAGATTATTTGTATCAGTACACCCTTTCACATCAAGAAGAGTTGGTGCCGATTGGAGATCTACCACAATTACTTCAGCGCTTAAAAGCAGAAGGTTATATGTTAGGAATCGTTACGTCAGATGATTACGAATCAACCTTGTTTACATTAAAGGTGTTAGAGATAAAAACTTATTTCGATGTGGTAGTTACAGGAGATCGATTTGAACCCAAACCAAACAGAGAGGCATTGAGGTATGCAAGTTCGATCCTCGATGTGTTACCACAGAATATTTTGTTTGTAGGAGATTCTAGTGTGGATGCACAATTTTCTCGTCATTGTGGTATGGGAGCAGGTGTTACAAGCGGTTTAGCTTATGAAGAAGAGTTAAGAGAGCTAAGTCCGTATATTTATCAAACAATCCATGATATACCCTATCAGGATCTTTTTACCCAAATGAGTCAGTGCTAGTAAAGATTGTAGGACCGTATTAAGAGAAGCACTTTTTATGAGAGGCTATTTAGGCAATATCGCTAGTATAAAACAAGGAGAGGATGACAATCAGTCATCCTCTCCTTGTCAGATAGATATGAATTTTTATAGTTGTCCTAATTCTTGTTGTTTAAAGCGTTTTTCTACAGCTAAGAAGAAGGGTAGATAAAGAAGGATATCTAAGATTACGATAACAATCTGTAATACCGCGCCCATCAAACTACTTGTTGTAAGGAAACCACTGATAATAATCGGCATCGTCCAGGTGGCGACTGTTCTGGTGAATGGAACCAAACCAGATGCCATAGCAAAATAGGCGACAATAACATTAACAATGGGTGCTAGAACGAATGGAACAACTAATAAGACATTTAATACGATGGGTAACCCAAACATCGTAGGCTCATTAATATTGAAAAGTCCTGGAACTACCGTGATGGGTGCCAGTACTTTTGTTTGTTGACTGGTCTTTTTCTTGCGTGCCAAGTAACCTAAAACCAAAACTAATCCCAGCGTGGCACCACCGCCACCGATATACACAAAGTTATCCATAAAGGAACTAGTAAAAATATGAGGCAACTCTAAACCAGCTTGATAAGCTTCTCTATTTGCATCTAGGTTAGCCAGCCAAACAGGTTGCATAACAGAATTGACAACATTACCACCATGGATCCCAACGAACCAGAATAAACTATTGAGTGTGACAAGAATCATTGTCCCAAAGATATTATTTCCTAATAGGCCAAGAGGTTTTCCTAAGACAACTTGAGCGATGGCATGGATATTTGGTAGCCCAAAGGTATCTAGTAGACCAAAAATAATTAGCAAAAGGTAATAATTACTGCCCCAGGAATGATCGCACTAAAACTCCTAGCGACAGCTGGGGGGACACTATCAGGAAGCTTAATTTGAATGTCTCTATTAATAAACCACGCATAGACATAACCGTTTAATAACCCTAAGACAATGGCTACAAACAGACCTTGCGCAGCCATGTAAGTGGTGGGCATACCAGCTCCGGCATCAGATGAGATAAAAGGAGTGACCGTAATAAATGTAGCTAATGAAATAATTCCAGAAGATACTCCATCTACCCCATATTGATTCGTTAAACTATACGCAATCCCAAAACTAGCAACTAAACCAATTAAACCAAAGCTGCAATCTACCCCTTTCCATAAATAAGACGCAACGCCAATATCACCTAACCAAGTTTCCCACCCTGGAACTGGAAAACTAGCAATGATCATAAACAAAGAACCAATAATAATTAGCGGCATAGCTAAAGTAATTCCATCTCGAATCGCGATTAAAAACTTATTTGCGCTTAATTTTCCTGCCACAGATAACATTTTTTCTTCTAAAAACGTATTTAGCTTATTCATTATTTTTCCTCCTATACGATGTAGCCTATTTTCAAAATGTCTTCTATAAAAATGACTGAAAGATGATTGATATAAATAACTTAAAACCGGTTAAATCCTCCTTTCATGGTATAAGGTCTGATTGATAGCTGGTAAAGTTTAAAAATCAAGAAGCGCTATCAAGCAGAACAGTGAATCATTCAGACATTTTCACAAATACATTTGAATGCCGTAATTCCTGTGATACTTAGTAGTTATCGAGTTTGTTACTAATTATGATAGATATTTTTTTTAAAAATATCAACGCTTACACAGATAAGTGGAATAGGATCTTTATCTTATTTATAGAGAAAAGAGAATACCTCTTGTTTATTGGTATGTCTTATTTTACAAGAAATATTTTTTTGTCATACTTATTCAAAGGTAAGAGAATGAGTCAGAAATAAATCATTTAAATCGTTTTTTTACGGAACTATTTTGAAACTTTAATCGATAGTTCTGTTTTGTTGGGTACAATCATTAGGAGTATCTACAAAGACAAGTCAGTAATGAGATTACAAGGAGTGAATCGATGTTTTTGGATGGATTGAATAGAAACTTTGCTGAGAGTCAAGCCTTTAATAAAAGCTTGGCTCAAGAAAGAACTAATTTTTATGAAAATGAACAATTGCGATTAGAAGAACGAGCAAAAATTGCCATGAAAAATTTTGGAGAGCAAGAAAATTCGAAGCTGTTAAAAGAACTCTTAACAAGGTTGTATACATTAAATCCCGAGGAAGGGAACTATTTAATGGGGTTAGGGTTTCTTTCCATGAATACCGGTGAAATTGAATCCGGCTTCAACTATTATCTTCAAGCCTATAAACAGATGAAAAAGGAGGAAGCCTTAATCCATATCGGCCTTTATGCGAAAGCTTTGAATCAACAAGAATTATATGTAAAAGCAAAGAAAGAGTTAGCCATACCTGCTTTCAAAAAAGCAGAGCGCCATTTTCATTGGTTAGAGCAAAAAATGGACACGGCAAAAGATATCCCGCTAACGATCGACATGCCAGCTACATTGCCGGAGAAAAATCATCTATTTGTCTTGTTAGGGTATGAATTACGTGATGATGGCACGATGCAGGAACCTTTAATGGAACGTCTAAAGATAGCCAAAGAAGCCTTAGTCCAATTTTCTAGCTCCAAAATTATCGTAAGTGGAGGTATCGAAAAAAATGGGTTTACAGAAGCGAGGCAAATGAGCAGTTGGCTAATTCGTAACGGTATTGATCCTCAACGAATTTTGCAAGAGAATCAGGCGGTTGATAGTATGGAGAATAGTATTTATTCGTTGAAATTAATCGAAGAAGAAAAAGATATTCACTTTGTTACGTTACTATCTAGTGCCTCACATATTCGACGAGCTACCGTGTTATTTGAATTAGTTGATGAGCAGATGGCACAGCGTCAAGCTCGTGAGAAGAAGGTATTTACGAATATCTCTTATCAAGATTTTTCTGAGGATAACCGAGGGGTGATAGATTTTTTTGGAATTGCAAGAGATTCCTTGAGAATTACCGGCTTATGGGGATTTCCAGGATTTAGCCATAGTGTCAAGAATCTTGTGTAAAGTCCAACCCTGCTATTTTTCGTTTATCCATTGACGAGCTGACCGAATCCCTTGTGTATCCTTGAACCAAACTTTCGATTGTAATCGATGCACACAGAACAAAGGAATCGATCCAATGATGCTTCATTGGGGAACTGTTCTTTACGCTTGGTCAAACGCTTGAGTTGTTTGTTAAAGCCTTCGAGTAGATTAGTCGTGTAGACACTCCGGCGAATGGCTGGATCCATCGCATAAAAGCTAAATAAACTCGGATGATCGAGGGAGAACTTGTCATTAAGCTTGGGATACTTCTTCCCGAAGCGTTCGAGAAAGGCTGCTAATACTTGTTGTGCTGCCTCAAGGTCTTCTACTTGATAGCCATCCTTTAACGCATCCAAGACCTCTTTTCGATCTTTGACTCTCACCATGCGGGCTACGGAACGAGACAGATGAACCCAGCAGGATTGATGGAGTGCTTGTGGGAAAACACTCAAGCAAGCATCGCGTATACCGGCTAACCCGTCACTGACAAAGAGATCGACTCGTTCCAATCCTCGTTCTTGCAACGACAAAAGCATTTCCTGGTAGTTATGCGAAGACTCCGAGGGAAAGACCACATAATCTAATACCTCTTTATGACCCTGTGGTGTAATGCCTACCATGAAGTGAACCGCCTCTTTTGAAACACTATCGCGCCGGACATTCAACCACGTTGCATCCAAAAAGAGCACGGTGTAATGAGGTGCAACGGCCCGGGTATGGAACGCATGCACTTGCTCTTCCATGGCAAGACTCATGTTGCTGATGGTTTGTGGGCTATAGTGGGCGCCATACATGCGCTCAATCAGTTCCGCAATTTCTCTCGTCGTCAATCCTTGCCGGTAAAACTTAATGACCATTTGCTCCAGGTCGTCGGTAGACCGTTGGTAGGGCGATAGGGTCACTGGACTGAATTGACCGTTTCGATCCCGAGGCATGACAACACAGATTTCTCCAAAGCGCGTTTTGATGAAAACGTTCATAGGAGCCATTCCTTGAATTGTCGCTCCCGTAGCCTGAAAACTCGTACTTGTCGTATTGCAGTAAAGCGGTCATTTCTTGCTGTGGCAACTCGTTCACAGCTTTTTCGAGTTCTACTCGAATTAACTCGTCAATCGACTCGCCTTGGTACAGTATTTCCATCAAATTCGTGGTAAAATAACTCATGAGAGGACGCCTTCTTTCCCTGTTTATGTTTTGTTTTGTCACTTAACATTGTAACAAGGTTGGGGTCCTCTTTGCTATTAGAACCAGTTATTCAGTTTACACAAGATATTTTACGCTACCAAGAAGTACTCTAGAAGTAATAAATATGAAACTTTACTGTTATTAGTAAGTGATTTAGAGACGATTTAACGGACAATGACCTTGCTTTCGATTTGAAATGCTCTCTGAATATTTGATAACATCAATCTTGATTTTAAAGAAGGTTCAAAAAAGGAGTAATTGGTTAATCATTATCAAACAAAAAAGGACGAGAGCAATGCAAATTGCGTTCTCATCCTTTGCTATCTATTGTTTTATCTTATACTTAACACCTGATAGTATTAACATTTATTTTCTCAAAACACGCATGGCGTTCAATACAGCAACAACTGTTACGCCAACATCTGCAAAAACAGCTTCCCACATCGAAGCAACACCAAGGGCACCTAAAACCAAAAATACCCCTTTGATGGCTAGTGCAAGAATGATATTTTGCCAGACAATTTGGCGAGTATCTTTGGCCACTTGCATGGCCGTTCCAATTTTAGACGGCTTGTCGTCCATGATCACGATATCCGCCGCTTCAATGGCTGCGTCTGATCCTAAGCCACCCATCGCAATCCCGATATCTGAACGGGCCAATACAGGCGTATCGTTGATACCGTCGCCCACAAAAGCAACTTTTTCTTTTTTGTTTTTGCGCGCCATAATTTCTTCCATTTTCTCCACTTTGTCTTGTGGAAGAAGTTCCGAGTGGATTTCATCGATGCCTAATTTACTTCCAACAGCCTCAGCGACCGCTTTTGAATCGCCCGTAAGCATAATGATATGTTCGACGCCTTTTTCTTTCATTAAGGCTATACCTTCTGCAGCGTCCTCTTTAATCGTATCGGCAATCAAAAGGTAACCAGCATAAACACCCTCAATAGCTAAATAGACCACCGTTCCGACTTCTTCTACTTCTTTAAAAGGAATATCATATTTAGCCATTAATTTAGCATTTCCGGCTAATATCTCTTTCCCATTAACAATTGCTTGAACACCATGGCCTGAGAGATCATTGTATTCATCAATTCGTCGTTCATCAATCTCTTTCCCGTAATGTTCTTTGATAGAAACCGCAATCGGGTGTGAAGAATGGGTTTCCGCATAAGCGGCTAGTTCTAAGAGTTCTTCATTATTGAATTCTGGTGTCGATTGAATATCGGTTATTTCAAATTCCCCTTTGGTTAAGGTTCCCGTCTTATCCATAATGACATATTTAACATCGTTTAAGCCTTCTAAGAAGTTGCCGCCTTTCACTAAGATCCCTTTACGTGAAGAAGCACCAATTCCGCCAAAGAAACCGACGGGAATCGAAACAACTAAGGCACAAGGACATGAAATAACAAGGAAAATAGCTGCCCGGTAAACACCATCGTTAAACGTCATTCCAGGAATAGTCAAGGGTAAAAGAACAGCTAATAAGACAGCTAAAATGACCACAATCGGCGTATAGTAACGAGCAAACTTTGTAATGAATTGTTCGGTTGGTGCTTTACGACTGCTTGCATTCTCAACCAGCTCGAGAATTTTTGTCACGGTTGACTCTGAGAAGGGCTTTTCAACCACGACTTCTAGCAAGCCGCTTTTGTTGATAAAACCACTTAAAACGTCGTCACCTTCTTTAACACTTCGGGGCATTGACTCACCGGTTAAAGCAGACGTATCCATAGCGGAAGAACCGCTGACCACTTTTCCGTCTAAGGGCACTTTTTCGCCTGGACGTACGAGAATGGTATCGCCGACTTTAATCGATTCTGGTGAAACTTGGCGTGTACTGCCATCGGCTAACTTTATATTGGCGTAATCCGGACGAATATCCATCAAGTCTGCGATTGAGCGACGTGATTTGTTTACGGCCACATCTTGAAAAACTTCCCCCACTTGATAGAAAAGCATGACGGCTACTGCTTCGGGATATTCTTGCACATAGAAGGCAGCAAGTGTCGCAATCGTCATCAAAAAGTTTTCATCAAAGACTTGGCCATTAAAGATATTTCGAACGGCTCGCCAAATCACATCATAGCCGGCCACAAGGTAAGCGACCACAAACAAACCAAAGGAAAGGGAAGGGGTAATGGGGGCAAAACTTGCCAGTAAAAGCACTGACACGGCAAGGATTAAGCGACCGATGGTTAACTTAATTGCCCAATTTTCTGGTCTTTTGTGATTCTGTTTCTGACCCGATTTTTCTGACTGGAGACCCCTGTCTTCTCCAACTTCCTGACCTGTAGCTTTTATAAGAGGGATGATATCAGGTTCTAGTTTTCTAATTTTAGTTTTAACCGAAGAAAGAGTTTTAGTGTCATTTTCTGCCACAAGATCAAAGCTTAATGTCTGGGTCATGTAATTCACGTTACTATTTATGACACCGTCTATTTCAGACACGCCATTTTCAATCTTGGCGGCACAATTGGCGCAATCAATTCCCTCTAATAGCCATTCATGATGGCTTTCCTCATCTTCTTTGGATTGACTTTCCAAAGCAATTGCTGGGTTTATGTTAATCAATTGCCCATCTGCTTTGTTTTTTAAAGTAACGTCGGGTTCCAACTTGTTAATTTTTTCTTGTATATTGACTAAGATTAAATTTTCTTGTTCATCAGCAACCTCAAACCTCAAGGTTTCTGTCATGAAATTCACATTGCTTTCAGTCACTCCGGGAATTGAAGCCACGCCTCGCTCCACTTTAGCAGCACAATTGGCGCAGTCAATTCCTTCCAGGAGCCACTGATGCGATTTCTTCTTTTCACTCATCGTTTTCTTCCTTGTATATTATATTTAAGGCTTTAATCTTCCGATTTTTAGAGGAGAACCTTAGGAACCTTTTGTTATTTTTTATTTGGTATTTACTCAATTATTTGAGAAAATATACTTAATGGATTGAGAGGTAGATTGTTTCTTCCTTGAGTTTTCAAACTCGTAATCGAAAGACTAATCCCTCTCTCTGTTAAGCTGTTTACGAATGAGTTAGATGTTGAAGGCAAATGCCTTACTCCGTATCTAGAACAAGGTAGTGACGCTTTTCAGTTGAGTGGCAATCAATCCAAATTTTGTAAAGAAGGTGTGCTTATGTTTTATCTAGGTATTGATATTGGCAAACGAACACACGTCGCTTCCGTCATGAATGACGATGGAAAAGTCCTACTTAAAGGTTTTTCTTTTGCGAATTCTTTGGACGGTACTCACGCTCTTTTAGAACGACTTACTTCTTTCTCTGATTCCACAGAGGACTTTCTTGTTGGTATGGAAGCCACCGGTCACTATTGGTTAGCCCTTTTCTCATTTCTTGATGAACAACAGTTTCTTGTTCACGTCATCAATCCCATTCAAACAGATGGCTGGAGAAAAGGAACTGAAATTCGTAAACGAAAAAATGATAGTATCGACTCAGTATTAATTGCTGACTTAATTCGCTACGGTTCATTCAACGAAACAGCTTTAGCGGACGAAACCATGTTCTCCTTACGTCAATTGACTCGTTATCGTTCATATCTTGTTGGCACAGCTGGCGACTTTAAACGAAAAGTCATTGCCATACTAGACCAAATCTTTCCTGAGTACGAAAAGGTGTTTTCAAAAGTTGGCATTTTTGGCAAGGCCTCCAAAGCCGTCCTATCTGAGTTTTCGTCTCCTGATGAATTCAATCAAGTTTCTGCCGAAACATTAGCTGAAACACTCCGTGTAGCGAGTCGAAGTCGTGTTGGACAAAGCAAGGCAGAGGCACTGAAAACAGCCGCCGCTCATTCTTTTGGTGTTCGTTTTGCTCAAGATGCCTTTGTTTTTCAATTACGTTCTATGATTGATCAACTCAGCTTTTTAGAAGAACAAATTAAACGAACAGAAGAAGAAATTGCACAATTAATGGCTTCTCTTCATTCGGTCATAGAAACCGTTCCTGGTATTGGAGCTGTCCTTGGTGCGACGATTTTAGGTGAAATTGGCGATATTCAGAAATTTTCTACGCCTAAAAAACTAGTAGCTTACGCAGGAATCGATGCGTCTGTCTCAAAATCTGGTGAATATGAAGCCACTCACAACGTGATGAGTAAACGTGGCTCTCCCTACTTAAGAAAAGCACTGTTTCAAGCGGCACTCATTGCGTCCAGATGTGATCCAGTTTTCAAAGCCTTTTATGATAAGAAACGAGCAGAAGGAAAACACCATCTTACAGCGATTGGCGCTGTTTCAAGAAAGCTATGCTATATTATTCATGCCATTCTAACAAAGAATGAACCGTATGAAATTCGTCAGTAGTGAAAAAATAATCTTTCTGAGGTTTATTTGTGATGCACTTATTCGTTATTTTTCAATCAGAAGATTTTATTTATTTTCACTTGACTTTATATAGTTAGTCTTTCACATACGAGCCTTATAAACCGAATAACGTTTGAATGGTCCCGTTTTCTAGCATAATAAAGATTCCTAAACCGATAAAGACAATCGGTACAATAATTCGTTCATACTTTTCCAATGTTTCAGAGACAAACGAAATTTTTGCCAATCGATAACTGATGTAGCAAAGCACCGCAATCGATAGAGCAAAAACGACTATAGCAATGACTATTTCAGAAACAGATAGAGCGGTAAAATAAGGAATATAAATCCCTAAATTATCTCCACCGGAAGCAATTGTAATTAAAGCAACAGACCAAAACAAACGGTTGGACCCTCTGGACTCTAACTTCTCCACGACTTCCTCTTCTTCTGCTTCTTCTTCGCCTCCCATAGCAACTCGGATACCTAAATAGATAGGAATGAGTCCCAAAAGTCCGAACATCCAATCTTGGGGGATAAAATTCAGCACATAAGCAGCAAATAAACTAATGGCTACTAAAATGCCGGTTCCAAGATATTGCCCGAAATAAATCTGACGAAGTCCTTTTTGTGTATAGGCTTGCGAGAAAATAATCAGTAAGATAAATAAATAATCGATGCTGGTCGAAATATACACAGCAATTGCTGAAAAAATAATTTGTAACAAAATATTCTCCTCCAAACTAAGACGTCAAAGATAAGCTGTTTGGCATGTCTAAAACTATACGAATAGTCGAAAGGATTTCTTCATTCGTTAACGAGTAGTAGACTTCTTTTCCGTCTTTACGTGATTTCGCCACGCCTTGCTTTTTTAAATAGCTCAAATGGTGTGACGTCGTAGCAATACTAGCGTCTAATACTTCGGCTAAATCACAGACACACATTTCTTTGAAGGTTTCTAAAGCATAGAATATCTTAATTCTAGAAGAATCACTAAAACATTTTCCTAACACAAGTAAATTCGATAAATCTTTATTTTCTAATTTATTTTTTACCACATCTACTTTTTCAGGATGTATGATCGTCGTTTGGCAGACTTCAGTCATTTCATTCACCTCTCATTCAAACGTCCATTTGATTATAATATAGATATTATACATTCTACATGAGGTGATAGTCAAACGATTGTTTGATTGTTTAACTATTTGATTTTCTTGCAATAATAAATCTTTTAAATTTATATAATGACTTTTAACAGAAAATTAAAATTAAAGTGGACATGTCGATTATTTAACGAGTACAACTTTATTAGAGCTAGAAGAAGTTCCAGAAAGATTGACTGTTATTGGTTCAGGTTATATTGGGCTAGAGCTCGGTCAATTATTCCACAATTTAGGTGCTGAAGTAACATTAGTACAGGGAAGTAAACAATTACTAAAAGATTATGATCCAGAAGTTTCGGCAGCAGTTGAAAAAGCCCTTCATGAACGAGGCATACAGGTTAATATTGGTATAAATTATGACCATATCGTACAAGACGGTGGTATTAAAAAACTAACACTCACTAAAAACGGTATTCAAAAAACGATTGAGTCTGACTAAGTATTAGTTGCGACTGCTCGAAGTCCGAATACAGACGCTTTAAGTTTAAGTGCAGCTAGTGTTGATATAGGGGAAAACCATGAAATTTTAATGAATGAATATGGTCAGACAAGCAATAATCGGATTTATATGGCAGGAGATGTTTTCTTAGGCCCTCAGTTTGTATACGTAGCAGCATATGAAGGCAAGATTGCAGCAGATAATGCAATGGGTGGTTTAAATAAAAAGATCGATCTATCCGTTGTTCCTGGAGTAATATTTACAAATCCCGGAGTAGGTACAGTTGGGTTAACAATCGAGGATTTAACAGACACAATGGCTCCCTATTTAACGATCGTGGAAGGACTGAAACTTACAGCGCTTGGTTATAATAATGATATTTCAAAATTATCGTGTTGCGCGGGGTAAAAAAGGGTGCAACGGGAAAAGTTGATGTTCTACATGCACGTTTAAACACTTTTAAACGGACAATGACTTTGCAGATCCTTACAGGAACGGCAAAGCCATTTTTTTGAAAACATCTTATAATTTATTATTTACCAATTTCTAGAATGGCTTTCATTCCGCCTTCAATTACTTTAGGATTTAATCCTTTTGATTCAAGGAAAGAAGCCGCTGCAGTACTTCGGTTACCAGATCCACAAAGCGTAAAAATTTGTTTGCTCGTATCCAGTGATTGATAATCATTAACTAAATCCTCAAATGGAATATTGACCAAATTCTTCTCAGGTGCTGGTCGTGTAATTTCATCTGGATGTCTGACATCAAGTAATATAAAATCATCTGATTTATTCAGGAAATCTTCAGAAGGGATAGTTTCCGTTGTCTGTAAGTCTTCTTTGGGGACTTCATCTATCAAAAGATATCCATTGTTTTGAGTAAAACCTAATTCATCAGCAAGTTCAGAAAGTTCTTCTAAATGAGCTTCTTCCTCAGAGCCAACGATAAAAATAACGGGTTGATTTACATCGAGATAATAAGTTGCATACGTTTTAAAGTTACTTGGGTTAAGATTGAGAGAGTTTTTAATATGTCCCTCTTGGTACCCATGTTGAGTTCGAACATCAACCAGTTGTTGGTTCTTAATGTCCTCGTAAAATATTTTCTTCATTTGTAATACTCCTCCTGATAGTTAGGTATTCATTTACTATTTACCTAAAGTTGAATGAAAGGGGGGAATAAATAAGTGTCCTTCTCAAAAAATATCCCTAATGACCTTTCGACAAAATGAGGTAAATAAAAATGATAAGATGGCTTGACTAAACATAGACAGTTATTTATATTTAATACATAGACAATCTTCTATGTAGGTGAAGTATATAAAATTTAGTGAACTATTTCAAGTTTTTTGTCACATAACTCGCTTTTTTACACTGTACATAGACAATCATTTATATAGGTCATTGATTATTGAAAAAAAGTCAATCATTTCGTCCAAATCGTTTAACAAAGGAGTGAAAAATAGAATGGAAATTTTTGATCCAAAAAAACATATTAATACTAAGTATTTATTCTATACAGGTAAAGGTGGCGTTGGGAAAACAACTGCCGCTAGTGCAACAGCTATTCAATTAGCGAATGAAGGTTTCAAAGTTGTATTAGTGAGTACAGACCCTGCCAGTAATTTACAAGATGTTTTTGAACGAGAACTAGATGATAACGGAACAGAAATTGAAGAAATTCCTGGCTTAACCGTCGCTAACTTTGATCCAGTCAGTGCTGCAGAAGAATACAAAGAATCCATTGTGGGTCCATATCGTGGGATTCTACCAGACGCTGCGGTACAAAATATGGAAGAACAATTAAGTGGTTCATGTACGACAGAAATTGCTTCTTTTGATCAGTTCGCAAAATTCTTAACAAGCCCTGATATATCTGACCAATACGACTATATCATTTTTGATACAGCACCTACCGGCCATACATTAAGACTCTTACAATTACCTTCTGCTTGGACAAACTTCTTTGATGAAAATACAACTGGCACAAGCTGTATGGGGCAATTATCTGGTTTAGATGAAGAGAGAGAAAGTTATAGCTTGGCAGTAGAAACACTTGCCAATGCTGAAATGACAACTTTAATCCTCGTGACTCGTCCTCAAGAAGGACCATTAGTCGAAGCCAATCGTGCGTCCGAAGAATTACGAGCATTAGGGGTTGAAAACCAAAAATTGATTGTGAATGGTCTTTTAGAACATCCGACAGATACGATTTCTCAAACATACTATGAAATTCAACAAGATGCACTAAACAAAATGCCTGAAAATCTTAAAAACTTACCTGCTTTTGAAATTCCATTAAGACCTTACAATCTTGCAAGTATTGAAAGTATCGGTTTATTACTTAGTGAAGAACAACCTGAAATCATTCATGAAGAAGTGCAATCTCAAGAATTCCCACGCTTACAAACTGTTATCGATGATTTATACAACATAAACAAACGAGTTGTCTTTACAATGGGTAAAGGTGGCGTAGGGAAAACAACCATTGCAGCCAGCATTGCGAAAGGACTTGTAGAAAAAGGTAAAAAAGTGCATTTAACAACGACCGATCCTGCAGCTCACTTAAATTATATTGTGCATGAATCAGATACTCTTGGGGTTAGCCATATTGATGAGAAAAAAGAGTTAGAGCTTTACCAAAATGAAGTTTTAGCTAAAGCGCGTGAATCAATGTCGGAAGAGGACTTAGCTTATGTAGAAGAAGATCTAAACTCACCTTGTACAGAAGAAATTGCGGTATTTAGAAAATTTGCTGAAATTGTTTCGATGACGGAAGCAGATGTGGTGGTTATTGATACTGCTCCTACGGGACATACACTTTTACTTTTAGAATCTTCTCAAAGCTATGCCCAAGAGGTGGAGCGAACTTCTGGAGAAGTACCAGAATCAATTACTCGACTACTTCCAATTTTACAAGATCACAACCAAACAGAAGTGGTCATGGTGACATTACCTGAAAATACACCTGTCTATGAATCCATTCGTCTGCAAGAAGATTTAGATCGTGCAGGTATTGCACATACTTGGTGGGTGGTTAATAACAGTTTATTATCAACAGGGACTACAAATGAAACATTGTTAGCTCGTGCAAAATCGGAAGAAGAATGGATCCAACGTGTCGATGGATTATCAAATGGACATTTTGCGGTCATCGACTGGAGTCCTTTTGATTTAAAAGATGATGTTCTTGCTACAATTGTTTAATCTCAAAGGAGAATATAAATGAATTATGAATTATTTGCTGAAAAAATGAAAGCTTTATCTGATCCAAACCGAGTAAAGATACTCGATTTACTATCCTGCGATACTTTATGTGCCTGTGATTTGCTTGAACACTTTGATTTTACTCAACCAACTCTCTCCCATCATATAAAACTATTAAGAGATGCGGATTTAATTGTTACAGAAAAAATAGGAACTTGGCATCATTATTCGGTGAATCGAGAATTATCTACCGAGATAACAGAAATCCTTCAAAGTGTTTTCTCAAGTTCTGAAAGATGTATTTGTCATACAACAATAAATGAAAAGGAAGATCAATATGAAAAAGTTAGCCATTTATGAACCTGCCCTATGCTGTAGTACTGGAGTATGTGGTCCTTCAGTAGACGAGGATTTACTACGTATTACGGGTGTGATGAAACAAGTGAAAGAAGAAGACGATGTGATGATGATCCGTTACAATCTTGCTTCCAATCCTAATTCGTTTGTACGAAATCAAAACGTCATAGACACCATGCAAAATGAAGGACAAGACTCTCTGCCAATTACTGTTTTAGATGGAGAAATTGTTAAAACCGGTGCTTATCCAACGAATGAAGAAATTGCTGATTGGTTAGGTATTTCTTTGCAAGAAACTGAAGACTCTATAGTTTAATAGAAAGATTAACGCAATAAATTACGAAGAATATACAAAAAATCTTAAGCCTTGTCCTAACAAAACGAGGAAAGATTTTGGACATGCTATCATGCGAAAAAATGTAGCGCTGTTATATTTTAAAGGTTTTTGATTTCATACAACTGACTTTGTCCCACTATTTCAAGGTGTTAGTGAACGCAGGGATGGTTCTGCTAAAAAAATAATATCTAGCAACATGACTCAGTTAATGAAGAAACCTCAGAACAGGACATTCAAGGAATGATTCATTTATTAACATATTCAACTGATTGTGTCTGTAAAGAAAAAGAAAGTAGAGCGAAGTAAGGCAGTTTAGCCTCTGTCGTTCTTGGTTAAAAACAAATTAAATTTTGGAGGAAAGTCAAGATGAAAAATGAAGTACAAAAAACACTATCACAAAAAAATAGCGGTATGGGGCTATGGGAGCGTTACTTAAGCCTTTGGGTCGCGCTTGCTATGGTTGTAGGAGTATTATTAAGTCAGGTTATGCCTGCAATTCCAGAATTTTTAAGTCAATTTGAATATTACAATGTATCTATTCCAACGGCGATCTTAATTTGGTTGATGATTTTTCCAATGATGTTAAAAATTGATTTTAGTAGTATCGTCAATGCAACCAAAAAACCTAAAGGATTAATTTTAACAACAACCATTAATTGGTTGATTAAACCATTTACAATGTTTGCTATCTCTGCCTTTTTCTTTTTAGTGGTATTCAGACCATTTTTGGGTCCAGAACTAGCGAAAGAATATATAGCTGGGGCTGTTCTTTTAGGCGCTGCGCCTTGTACAGCTATGGTATTTGTTTGGAGTGAATTGACAAAGGGTGATCCAGCATATACGCTTTTGCAAGTGTCCATAAACGATATTATCGTTCTCTTTCTCTATGCACCAATCGTTGCGCTCTTGTTAGGGGTAGGTAATGTTTCTGTACCGATGGGAACATTGTTTCTTTCCATTGTTGTATTTATTGTAATCCCTTTGGCTCTAGGAATTATTGTTCGGAAATACGTGGTAAAGCAAAAAGGTGACGATTATTTTGAAAAAGATTTTGTGAATAAATTTGATGGGACCACACGGATTGGTTTACTACTAACTTTAGTTATTATCTTTTCATTCCAAGGTGAACGAATTCTAAGTAATCCATTCCATATTTTATTAATTGCTATTCCACTAATCATTCAAAATCTTGTCATATTTTTCCTCGGATACGGTGGAGCAAAAGCGTGTAAATTGCCATTCTCCATTGCAGCACCAGCAGCTATGGTTGGAACGAGTAACTTTTTTGAACTTGCTGTAGCTGTTTCAATTGCATTGTTTGGATTAAATTCTGGTGCAACTTTAGCAACCGTTGTAGGTGTTTTGATAGAGGTTCCTACTATGTTGCTATTAGTCAAATTTGCAAACAGAACACAGCATTGGTTTGATGGCTACGAATATTAAATAAAAAGAGACGAAAATAGCATGATAGGACTTTTTATTAACTGTTTTATTAACTTAAAATTTGGATGAATAGATCGTCCAAATGTATAATGGCAGGCTTTATCTAATCTTTGATCGGAGTAGATGTCTGCCATTTTTTGTTGCGGTCAAATCACAAACACAAAGAGAAAAGGGAGAATAAATTCAATCATAAATCCACTAGATGCAGTTAAATCTTCACAATAAGATTCATGATGTATAAGTGAGAGGATTAGAGGAGATTAAACGGTCGAAATTCCGTATTCAAGATGCTCATTTTTCTTCTGTCTATTATGAAAAGCGAGATATTGATTGTCCTACACTTCAAGAACTGGCAACCTGTAGTTTTATTAATCACCGTAGAAATGTTATTTTTCAAGGCTTTACTGGCTCAGGAAAAACCTTTTTAGCTTGTGCTTTAGGTCGGGAAGCCTGTAAGAAAGAGATCCGGACACGTTACATTCGGTTACCTGATTTACTAATAGAGCGAGATGAAGCAACGCTTAAATCGAAAGGTGTAACGAATCTCATCACAAAATTCTCCAATTATGGTCTGCTCATTATTGATGAATGATTACTTGACGACGTATCGGAAGAAGATTTAAAATTTCTTTTTGAAATTATCGAGCGTCGCTACGACTCCGGTTCCACTATCTATTGCACGCAATTTCGTAAAGCAGATTGGCATAAAAGATTAGGTGGAGACGTCCACGCGGACGCCATCATGGACAGAATTGTGCATAATGCTGTCTGGTTCGATACCGGACAACTAAACATGAGAGAACAACTCGCTAAAACGAATATGACCTGAACAATATTAAATCAGCCACGCTTTTAAATGAGCGTGGCTATTTTCCGGACTCCTTACACGAAAAGGCGGACTCGAATTAGATATCTAAAGACTCGACCATCCGTAAATGGGGACTTGAAAGCACGGAATAATCATTTGGACCTAAATATCCTGAAGTGCATAAAGATTTTGTAAAAATGTATCTAAAAAAGTTAAACATCAAAGCAGATTTAAAAAATAGTTCGTTAAACATAAAATAGAAAAAAATTACTCCATTAACCTAATAATAAGAATTTTAAAATAAGATAAAGTCCGTATAATTGTGTAAAAGTAAAAAGGCCATATAACAGTCCTTTTACGGTACAATGTTTTTAACGACAAAAACATACCCAGGAGGACTTTTACATGACCCAAGTACATTTTACACTGAAAAGCGAAGAGATTCAAAGCATTATTGAATATTCTGTAAAGGATGACGTTTCTAAAAATATTTTAACAACGGTATTTAATCAACTAATGGAAAATCAACGAACAGAATATATTCAAGCAAAAGAATATGAACGAACAGAAAACCGACAAAGTCAACGAAATGGCTATTATGAGCGCAGCTTTACGACACGTATAGGCACGCTAGAATTAAAAGTACCCAGAACACGTGATGGCCATTTTTCACCCACAGTGTTTGAACGTTATCAACGAAACGAAAAAGCCCTCATTGCTTCAATGTTGGAAATGTATGTATCAGGCGTTTCAACTCGTAAAGTATCAAAAATTGTGGAAGAACTTTGTGGTAAATCCGTCTCTAAGTCCTTCGTTTCTAGCTTAACAGAACAGCTAGAACCAATGGTTAACGAGTGGCAGAATCGTTTATTATCAGAAAAAAATTATCCTTACTTAATGACCGATGTACTCTATATAAAAGTACGAGAAGAAAATCGAGTACTCTCAAAAAGCTGTCATATAGCGATTGGAATAACCAAAGATGGCGACCGTGAAATTATCGGCTTCATGATTCAAAGTGGCGAAAGCGAAGAGACCTGGACAACATTTTTTGAATACCTAAAAGAACGCGGTTTACAAGGTACGGAACTCGTTATTTCTGATGCGCACAAAGGATTAGTCTCTGCCATTAGAAAATCCTTCACCAACGTAAGTTGGCAAAGATGCCAAGTTCACTTCCTAAGAAATATCTTTACCACCATTCCTAAAAAAAATTCAAAATCTTTCAGAGAAGCTGTTAAAGGAATTTTTAAGTTCACAGATATTAACTTAGCGCGTGAGGCTAAAAATCGATTGATTCATGATTATATCGATCAACCAAAATATTCAAAAGCTTGCGCATCATTGGATGATGGATTCGAAGACGCCTTTCAATATACCGTACAAGGAAATTCCCACAATCGACTAAAGAGTACCAATCTAATTGAACGACTGAATCAAGAAGTACGCAGAAGAGAAAAGATTATTCGTATCTTTCCAAACTGCGTTTCAGCCAATCGTTTAATCGGAGCAGTCCTTATTGATCAACACGATGAGTGGCTTTCTTCATCAAGAAAATATATTAAATTTGCCAAGTAAAAAATAGTGAGAGCATTGTATAGTATTTTACACAGGATTGTGGACTTGACTTAAAATAACTTTACAAAACATAGGCGTATGCGTGAAAATTGAGTACAAACCATTACCAAAACCATTACTATATAACTATAAACGGTGATGCGAAGGGGCTTGGTTGAGCCCCCTCAGGTCGAGGGTTGGATAGTAAATAAAAAGTAGATGATAGAAAGCCTTTTATTCAAGGTTTTCTATCATTTTTTTGTTTAAAATCAACATCTGATGGAACATGAGATTTTTAGTTCATTTGCAAGAGAAAAATACCAATTGATTTCCTTTTCAAGTCTCAAAACCGTTAGTCTGATACGTATTTTCCCCTCCTGCTTGTATGTCTTTTTTAAATCAAAAAGCGGTATTCTATATAAACGGGTGGTTTCTTATCAGCATTCAATAATTGTTATCTTCTGTTAAAAACCAACATAAAGCTTTCTTTCTTTTTTTTCCATGCTATGATGAAACCAAGAGTATTTTGAAAAGGAGCGAGTAATATGAACGTAGAATTAACCAAAGTAACGCCACCAAAAAAAGATAACAGTGGTGAGATTGTCCAACTTACCGATGCGACTTTAAGGGAGCGTCGGGAGAAAATTCTTTCAGCGATGAAAAAAGAAAATTTGGATACCTTGATTATTTATAATGATTTGGAGCATGGTGGTAATTTTTCTTATTTGACTGGTTTTGTGACCCGTTTTGAAGAGGGTTTATTAGTCTTGCATCAAACAGGAGAAGCATTTTTAATTTTAGGAAATGAAAACACTAAAATGGTTAATTATTCAAGAATTCCAGCGACTTTAATTCATACACCTTTCTTCTCTTTACCGGATCAGCCGATGGCAGGAGAAAAACCATTAACGGAAGTTTTTCAAGAAGCGGGCTTATATGAAGAGAGCAAAGTTGGATTAGTTGGATGGAAAATGTTTACTGGAAAGTCCGTTAACAATCGTCAATTATTTGATTTACCTAGTTATGTAGTGGATGCGATTCAACAAGTAGTGACAACAGGAACAGTTGAGAACTGGGCAGATTTATTTATTCATAGTGAATATGGAGCAAGAGCAACCAACAATGCCAATGAAATTGCCCATTACGAATTTGGTTCTTCTTTAGCATCGGATTGTGTTTTGGATGCTTTGGCAGCTATCGAAGTAGGGAAAACTGAACTAGAGATTGCTAGTCAGCTTGTGCAATATGGGCAATTACCTAATGTTGTACCGATTTTAGCAACAGGGGAACGTTTTGAACACGCCTATGTTTTTCCGAGAAATAAAGCAGTTCAATTAGGAGATAAAATGTCAGTGACAACTGGTTTTAAAGGTGGTTTGGCAAGTCGCAGTGGCTATGCAGTGACGAAGGCAGAAGAACTTCCTGATGGCCAGCAAGATTATGTAGAAAAAGTAGCGGCACCATATTTTAATGCGGTTGTTGCGTGGTTGGAAAATATTTTCATTGGGATGAAAGGCAAAGAAATGTACCAATTGATTGACGAGGTTTTACCGCAGTCAGACTATCATTGGGAATTAAATCCTGGTCACTTAACTAGTGATGAAGAGTGGATGTCTTCACCTATTACAGCTAATTCTGAGATTCCACTACAATCAGGGATGTTGTTCCAAATTGATATCATTCCTTCAGTTAAAGGATATGCTGGAACCAGTTGTGAAAGTGGTATTGCTTTAGCCGATGAATCGTTACGCCAACAAATTCAAACAGAATATCCGCAACTTTGGGAGCGAATCGAGACTCGTCGTAACTATCTACAAACAGAATTAAAGATTGATTTACCTGAATGTGTTCTACCATTATCCAGTGGCGTGGCTTATTATGCTCCCTATTTCTTAAATTTAGAACTGGCTTTTGCCAAAAAATAAACGAACAGTTCACATAGTCAGACTGCTCATTCTTTGCTATAATCTAGCGAAAAGTATAACGAGAAATAATGTGTGTTTAGGGAAGCTATGACAAACTAAAATATCTGAACAAGAATTACCTGAATTTCAGAAGAATTTTCTATCGTTCAGGTATTTTTCTGTCACTAGATTTAGGTATGAATATCTCTATTTCTAACACACATTTTGGAGGAATTAGATGAAAAATAATGAGCAACGCTTGGATTTCATGGCTACGACTAAAGCATTAATCATGTTTAGTTTGCCTTTAATTGGTAGTGGAATCTTGCAACAACTTTACAATTGGGCGGATGCTTTTGTTGTCGGTAATTTTGTTGGTGAGACCGCCTTGGCAGCGGTAGGATCAACTGGAACGGTTATTAACTTTTGGTTGATGGCAATTACTGGATTTACTTTAGGACTCTCAATTTTAGTTGGGAGAAAATTTGGTAGTGGCGAGAGGGATTATATTGCTCGCTTACTCTCAACTTTTAGTTTGTTTCTTGGAGTAGTGGCAATTGTCGCAATGATTGTCGGCATAGGTTTTATTCATTCGTTATTGGTTCTTTTGGATACTATGCCCGATGCAATGACTTTGGCAGAAACGTATTTAAAAATTTGCTTTTTGGGAATTCCTTTTTTAGCCATCTATAATGTGTACTATGCTGCTCTAAGAGGAATTGGTGACAGTCGCACGCCTTTTTTAGCGATTATGATTTCTTCGGTGTTAAATATTGTGTTGAATGTACTTTTTGTCGCCTATTTTAAGTGGGGGATTGCCGGAGCTGCGATTGCGACAGTGATTTCTCAGATGGGAATGACAATTTTTATTATTTGTTATGCAATCAAAAAACATGCCTTGCTTCGTTTTCCATGGAAAGCAAAACTGTTCCATTTAGATGTTTTTAAAGAAGGGTTGCGCTTTGGTTTCCCACCAATGATTCAATCAAGTGTCAGTGCTTTTGGTAGTTTGTTGCTTCAAAATTTTATGAATGGATTCGGTACTCAAACGGTTGCTGCAATTACCACCGCTTATCGGGTGGATACAATTGTGATTTTGCCTATTATTAATTTAGGTTCTGGAATTGCGACGATGGTAGCTCAAAATCATGGGGCAGGAAATCTAAAAAAAGCACGCAATGTGCTGACGGCTGGCTTATGGTTGATGGTGCTTATTTCCCTATTTTTGACTGCCTTAATTATTCCGTTTGGCGGAAAAGTCATTGCGTTATTTGGAATTAGTCCAGCATCGATTGCGATTGGATACGCTTTTTTTCAACGCTTAGCTAGTTTTTATGTGATTTATGGCTTGGCTATGGCAATGCGTGGTTATCTTGAAGGCATGGGGGAATTGCGTTACTCTAGTTTTGCTAGTATTAGTGGTTTAGTCGTTCGTATCGTAGCTTCTTATCGTCTGGTTGTTTACTTTGATAATATGGTGATTGCATATGCGGAAGCCTTTGGTTGGCTCGCTTTATTTAGTTTATTTCTTGGACGTTTGTTGATCTTATCGAGGAAAAGAGACGTCTTAACTTTAGAAAAGAATTTTGTTGACACACGCCCTTAGATAAGCTAATGTTATACGCAACTCAATAAACTCCGATGAAGAGGAGAGTAGTCTTTGGATTCTTTAAAAGAGAGATTCTGGTTGGTGGAAAGAATCAAGAATAAAAAGATGAAGATGGTCTCTGAGGAAAATTGTCGATAAGTAGGCAATTTCGATTTGTTCAATAGTTACCTTGAACGCCAATTTCATTGAAGTTGGGCAAAGAGAAGTTTTACTTCTAAACAAAGGTGGTACCGTGATTACTCGCCCTTTTACTTGTATCTTTTATGAGTAGAAGGGCTTTTTTGTTTTTTTAGGGGAAACAAAAAAAGCACACAAAAAAAGGGAGGAAATACAAATGAAAAAAAATGGTTAAAAGTAGCAACAGGAGTTGTAGCTGTAAGTTTATTGGTTTTATTGGGTACCTGTGGTTCAGGTGACTCAGCTGGTAGCAATGAAGATAAAGTAGTGAGATTAGGGGTCGTGGGAGAAAGTAACGAAGCTTGGGAATATGTTCAAAAAGAATTAAAAGACAAAGAAGGCATTGATTTAGAAATTGTTAAATTTACTGACTATCGTGCACCGATTACTTCTTTGGAAGATGGTTCAATTGATTTACATTCAACTTTGACAGAGATTTTTATGGATCGTGTCAATGAAGAAGCCGGTTATTCAAATACAACGATTGCTTATACAACACTAAATCCACTAGGTATTTTTTCTAATAAAATTACTGACATTAGTGAACTAGAAGATGGTGCAGTTGTTGCTGTTCCGAATGATGTGTCTAATGAAAGTCGTGCATTGTTGTTATTACAAACAGCTGGTTTGATTACTTTAGATGAAGAAAAAGGGTTGTTGCCAACAACGAATGATATTGTTGATAACCCTAAGAACTTAGTATTTAATCTTTTGGATGCCAATCAAACAATTCGTGTGTTAGATAATGTAGATATTTCTTGTGTAAATAATAATGTTGCCGTAGATGCTGGTTTTATTCCAACACAAACAGCGATTTATCTTGAACCTATCGCTGAATCTTCTACACCGTATTACAATGTCATTGCGGTGCGTGAAGATGAAAAAGATGAAGAAATCTATCAAACAATTGTCAAATATTACCAAACCGATGAATTCAAAGACATTATCGCAGAAGTTACTCAAGGATCTAGTGTCCCTGTTTGGTAAAAATCTTAAAAATGTTCATTGGAAAATAACCCTAAACTCAACATCTTACGCTTAAGATATTTATCCGTGACATTATTTGATTAAAAATAGTAAACAAAATAAACTACCTTTCAAACTCTCCTTGGGCTGCAAAGTTCTGAGGAGAGTTTTCTTAACGCTATAGAAAAAGCTTTCGAAAGGATAAAGAGCCCAGTAGAATAGGTTTTCTATCCGTTTTCATGAAATGCTCAATTCCGTTCTACTAATTCAACCAATAAGCATATAGTAGTTTTTTTTACAGTAATTAACGCATTGAAAAGGGTTTCTAATTTAAAGGAAGTATGATAGAGTTACTTTAACGATGAACATGGAAGGAGAATTATATGGGCAGACCAACATTTTTTGTTAAATAATTTCATATTATTTAATAAGGAGAAAAATTTATGCACTTAATCACACTAAAAAAATCAGAAGCTATTGAAAAAAATGTTCTCAATCAAATCTTTGAAGAAGCAAAACCGCATTTCAATAAGGTAGAAGGGCGCGATCCGTTGCCACCGCTAATTAATATTGAGAGCGTAATTCCTGAACTTTCTAATGACGACTGTCATTGTCTAAGTGTATTTTATTTAAATACGATAATTGGGTATTTATGGGTATTCGATGACTCTCTTTCCAGCACATACATTCTTCACTTTTATATAAGTGAGAAATATAGAAAATGTGGATTTGGTAAACTTGCAATAAAAGAATTGGAAAAGAGCTATGTTAAAAAACAGGTAGAGACAGCTGAACTTATTGTATCGGCTAATAACTACGTGGGTTTAAAATTTTGGCAATCCACTGGCTTTGATAAAATATTAAATATTTACAATATAGATCAAGTGGAAACAAGCTCTATTGAAATTGAACTTCAAAAACAATTTACCAAAGAATCTGAGGAATGGATTCATTTACTTCCAGTAAATGAAGAAAATTCTTTCTTAGGTAATAAACTAGCTGTTACTAATGAACAAAAAAATTCTAATTTGGTGTTATCAATACCAGAGGCAATTCAAGCTGCTTTTGTAAATCAATTTGCAGAACCTTATTTTATTTGCTTGAATAATAAAGTCATTGGGTATACTGCTTATGTTTTTGATCAAACGATTTTAAATGAAGAAAATCGATACTGGCTATGGCAGTTTACCATAGATAAACGTTATCAAAATAAAAAGTATGCATCAAAAGCGCTAGAAATAACTATTGAAAAGTTAATAAACAGAGATGTACCAGTCATTACTTTGTCAACGAAATCAGATAACCATAATGCGCTACACCTATATAAGAAATATGGTTTTACTTTGACTGGAGAGACGAACGGAGATGAGATAATCTTAAAGAAGCGTTTGATATAGATAAAGAAGCTTTTTAATAACTAGTGATGGTAAAAGTTTAGAAAATTTTTAATAGTTAGAATAGAGTCTTTGGGTCAATCAGCGATTTTGCTGCTTGACCTTTTTTCTTTGGTTTTGGTTGGTTAAGTTAAGATATTATTTTCCTCGATGAATAAAGTAAGAAGGTTCATATCCTCGAATCAGTTCAGAATGGTTGTAAGAAATCGATCCAATACTACTTTAAGTGTCGGTAATGTTTATCGGTGTCAGAAAATAATTTCATTACAGTGATTTAATATCTAAAGAGAACACAATTCATAGATACTTCGGCAAACGTTTCTGATTTAAATTTACCTAAGGGAAGCACCTTAGGCAATGCTTGATTTTCAGGTAACATGGTTGTGAGGTATAGGAAGAGTCCCCAAGAACACCTAGGACCATCATGAGAGCGATAGCGATTTGTTTAGCATTATAAGTTATAGAGGCATTTTTTTCAAATATCTGCCCGTTAATTTTCAGTATATATTTTGACAAGTGTAGAATAGTTAGGGCGTCTTATTTTCAAAACGTACCTGATAATGTACATCTTGTTTGACGTACGCTATTACGTACATTAAAATATACTTATTAAAGAATATGTATGGGAGTGAGCAATATGGAAGTTTTTAGCCCTACAAATGCAAGAAAAAATTTGTTCGGTATTATTAAAGCAGTTGCAAATAATAGCATACCAATTGAAATTACAAACACGAAAGATGAAAAAGAAAGTGTGGTTGTTATCAGTAAAGCTGACTGGGAGGCAATCCAAGAAACATTGTATTTACAACAAGTAGGGGTACTTGATAGAATCAAATATTTTGAAGACGAAGAGGCAGAAGACTTAGGAGAAGTCAATTGGGATACAATGTAACAATCAAAAAAAATGCGAAAAAGGATTTACCAAAATTGAAAGCAGTTCACCTTGCTGGAAAATTTGATGAATTGCTAAAAGTTATAAAAGAAAATCCCTATCAAACTCCCCCTCCTTACGAAAAATTAGTTGGTTTACCTTATTATTCAAGAAGACTTAATATTCAGCATCGCTTAGTATATAGTGTGGACGAAGAGTCAAAAACAGTTATTATCTTGTCAGTATGGTCACACTATGAAAGAGGATTGTAAAGTTAGTTTTTTTTTATGAGTGATAGAATGTCATAGTGTCAATGGAGTCTCGTTCTTCACGGAGCGGTTCTGGGCTGATCTAATCAATATTCTCTAGCAGTGAAGCGTCAAGTTCGCTGTGGATGGTAATGATTTTTTGACAAAAAACGAATTCTCCTAGTCATTGGCTTTACTATTTTGCTTAATAAATGTACAATTCTAGCTATACAGCAATTTTTTATTTAAAGAGAATTGCATTTGAAAGAAGAGGAAGATGACAATGACAAAAGTACGTGTACGTTACGCACCGAGTCCAACAGGGCATTTACACATTGGAAATGCACGAACAGCATTATTCAACTATTTATACGCTCGTCATAACGACGGCGAATTCATTATTCGTATTGAAGATACCGATCAAAAGAGAAACATTGAAGGCGGCGAAAAAAGCCAATTAGAAAACTTAAAATGGTTAGGTGTTGACTGGGATGAGTCACCGGAAAATCCAGGAGAGCACGGACCTTACCGTCAATCCGAAAGAAAAGATATTTACCAACCATTAATTGACCAATTATTGGCTAGTAACCGTGCTTATAAATGTTACTGTACAGAAGAAGAATTAGAAGCCGATCGTGAAGCCCAACGAGCTCGTGGAGAAATCCCTCGTTACAGCGGAAAATGTGCACATTTATCTGGAGAGGAACAAAGAGCTAAAGAAGCAGAGGGAATTACACCAGTGATTCGTTTCCGTGTGCCACGCAATGTTGAATATCGTTTTGACGACATGGTGAAAGGTGAAATCGCCTTTGAATCCGACAATGTCGGTGGCGATTTTGTTATTCAAAAACGTGATGGTATGCCAACCTATAACTTTGCAGTAGCAGTAGATGATCACGATATGAAAATCACTCATGTGTTACGTGGGGACGATCACATTGCCAACACACCAAAACAAATGATGATTTATGAAGCCTTTGGTTGGGATGTTCCTAAATTTGGACATATGACCTTAATTATCAATTCTGAAACTGGGAAAAAATTAAGCAAACGTGATGAATCTATCCTACAATTTATTGAACAATACCGTGATTTAGGTTACTTACCAGAAGCGATGTTTAACTTTATTGCTTTGTTAGGTTGGTCACCAGTCGGCGAAGATGAACTATTTTCTCCAGCAGAATTAGTAGAGATATTTGATGCGAATCGCTTAAGCAAATCCCCAGCAGCCTTTGATGGGAAAAAATTAGAGTGGATTAACAACCACTACATGAAACAATTAGATTTAGACGTTCTAACGGATATGTGCTTACCTTATCTAGTAGCTGAAGGACATATGGAAAAAGAACCAACACCAGAACGTTTAGAATGGTTTAAAAAAGTAGTCAGCTTGTATCAACCACAAATGAGTTATGCAGCAGAAATCGTTGAAGTCTCTAGTTTATTCTTTAATGAGCACCCAGTCTTAGATGATGCAGCGAAGGAAGTCTTAGCAGGCGAAACAGTTCCTACTGTTTTAGCAGCCTTTAAAGCACAATTAGAAGCAATGGATGTTGTCGATGCACCAACAGTTAAAGCATCAATTAAAGCAGTTCAAAAAGAGACAGGCATTAAAGGAAAAAATCTATTCATGCCAATCCGTGTAGCTGTCTCAGGACAAACTCATGGACCAGAATTACCAGATACGGTAGAATTATTAGGCAAAGAAAAAGCTTTAGCTCATTTAAATCAAGTATTATAAACAAACACAAGGAACAGACGAAGTACAAAGAACTTTTTTTAGAGAAATTGCGGGTGGTGAAAGCAATTAAAAGGACTTTGGAAATGCACCTGGGAGTGGCTTTGATGAAAATCAAAGACGGCAAAGCCCGTTACGCTTGAAGAGGCAGAGAATACTCTGTAAATAAAAGTGGAACCACGCCCAAAGCGTCTTTTGAATAGGCAAACCTATTTGAAAGGCGCTTTATTGTGTAATTAAATAAAAAAAAGAAGGTGAGAACATGAGTTGGTTGAAAAGAGCCATCCAAGCAGTCAAAACGAATGATCCCGCTGCAAGGTCAACTGCAGAAATCATTTTGACCTATCCCGGTCTCCATGCCTTATTTTGGCATCGAATTTCCCATTTTTTATACCAGCATAAACTGTATTTGTTGGCAAAAATCAATGCGCAATTTTGGCGCTTTATTACAGGGATTGAAATTCATCCCGGAGCTAAAATTGGTCAGGGAGTATTTATTGATCATGGCATGGGCTTGGTGATTGGAGAAACGGCAGAAGTGGAAGATGATGTGATTTTGCATCACAATGTCACTCTAGGTGGAACGGGAAAACATAAAACCAAACGTCATCCGACTGTCAAAAAAGGTGCACTAATCTCCGCTCATGTTCAGATTTTAGGACCTGTGACGATTGGTGAACGAGCAAAAGTCGGGGCAGGGGCCGTTGTGTTACATGATATTCCTGCAGATACAACCGCAGTAGGGGTTCCTGCAAAAGTGGTACGTGTGAAAGGAGAAAAAGTGGATTATGATTAAAATCTATAATACTTTGACAAGAAAAAAAGAAGTCTTTACTCCTTTAGAAGAAGGCAAAGTAAAGATGTACGTGTGTGGACCAACCGTTTATAACTATATTCATATTGGAAATGGTCGAAGTACGGTTTCTTTTGATACGATTCGTCGTTACCTAGAGTTTCGTGGATATGAAGTGAATTATGTGTCTAATTTTACCGATGTGGATGATAAAATTATCCGTGCAGCTAAAGAATTAGAATTAACTGCACCAGAAGTTGCGGATCGTTTTATCGAAGCGTTTAAAGAAGATACACAAGCCTTAAATGTGAAACCAGCTTGCAGCCATCCACGAGTAATGGATCACATTCCAGATATTATTGAGTTTATTGAGGCATTAATTGAAAAAGATTTTGCTTATGAAGCCCAAGGAGATGTCTATTATCGGACGCGTAAATTTGAAAATTATGGAAAATTAAGCGATCAATCGATTGATGAATTAGAAGTGGGAGCTAGTCAACGAACGGGTGAAGAGCAACAAATCAAAGAAGACCCATTAGATTTCGCGTTATGGAAATCAGCAAAACCAGAAGAAATTTCATGGGAATCACCATGGGGACCAGGTCGTCCGGGTTGGCATATTGAGTGCTCGGTAATGGCAACCAAATTGCTAGGTGAAACGATTGACATTCATGGGGGTGGACAAGATTTAGAATTTCCTCATCATGAAAATGAAATTGCTCAAAGTGAAGCCAAGACAAATAAAACCTTTGCGAATTACTGGATGCATAATGGTTATGTCACCATTGGGGATGACGATGAAAAGATGAGTAAATCCCTAGGTAATTTTGTGACGGTTCATGAAATGGTTCAACAACTGGACCCTCAAGTATTACGTTTCTTTATGGCTACCACGCAATATCGTCGCCCAATTCGTTATAGTGAAACAACCTTAAAAGAAGCTACCACTAATTTGCAACGCTTGCGAACTGCTTACGAAAATGCTGGTTTCCGTTTTGCGGATGCCTCAGCAGATTTAGCAGAAGATACTCAAAAGGCCACAGAATTACAAGCTCTTGTTGAACGTTTTATTGAAGAAATGAATGATGACTTTAATACTGCAAATGGGATTACGGTTGTCTATGAATTAGCAAAATGGTTGAATTTATATAGTGAACAAGCAGAAGTTTCCCAAGTAGTTCTTGAAAAAGCGCGAACTATTTTTAGTCAATTATTAGAGATTTTTGGAATTGTTTTTAAAGAAGAATTAGTGGATACAGAAATTGATGCTTTAATCGACGAACGAAATCAAGCGAGAAAAGATCGTAACTTTGCCCGTAGTGATGAAATTCGTGATTTATTAAAGGAACAGGGAATTATTTTGGAAGATACCCCGCAAGGAACAAGATGGAGAAAAGAAGCATGAGAGATTATCGACAATTAAATGGTTTAGCCTTAGCCTATGTAGGGGATGCAATTTACGAAGTATACATTCGTGACTATCTTGTTTCCCAAGGACAAACTCGTCCGAATCAACTCCATCGAATGGCAACACATTATGTTTCGGCGAAAGCCCAAGCAGCCTTGGTTCAACTGATGTTAGCAGAGGAGATTTTAACAGAGGAAGAACAAGATTTTTACCGTCGTGGACGTAATAGTAAAAGCCATACCAGTGCTAAAAATGCCGATATTACCACTTATCGCATTTCTACTGGTTTTGAAGCATTAATGGGTTATTTACATTTGACGGAACAAAAAGATCGTTTAGAAGAACTGATTCAATGGTGTATTGATAAAGTTGCACAAGAAAATAAGTAAGTTTACCTAGGTAGAATGACAAAGAAAAGGTGAAGACAATGAAAAAAGGGTTTAACAATGACAAGCGTCAAAATAAACCAGATAAACGCCGAGGAAAAAATCCTCGTGAAGATAAACCAACTGTTCGAACGCAAGAAGAAATTGAAGAGAATTTTGTCTTTGGTCATCATGCAGTCGTCGAAGCCTTAAAACAAGGAAGAGGTAATAAATTATTTGCTGCAGAAGATGCTCGTGGCGAAAAGATTGAAGAATTAAAAGAATTAGCTAGAGAACAAGCAGTTCCGATTAAATGGGTACCGAAACAAAAATTAGATACGATGAGTAATCAAGGAGTGCATCAAGGCTTAATTTTAGCGATTACTCCATATGAGTATTTAACGTTGCCAGAATTGATGGAACAAAGTAAGGAGAATCCATTCTATTTAATCTTAGATAGTATAGAAGATCCTCATAATTTTGGCTCGATGTTAAGAACCGCTGATGCCAGTGGAGTGGACGGAATCATTATTCCAAAACATCGTGCAGTAGGTATCACTCCAGTCGTTGTAAAAACATCTACGGGAGCAGTGGAACATGTACCAGTCGCCCGAGTGACTAACTTAAATCAAGCGATTAAAGAATTAAAAGAACAAGGTTTCTGGATTTTTGGTACAGATATGAATGGAACGACTTATACGAAGTGGAATGCACAAGGTTCCATTGCTTTAATCATTGGCAATGAGGGTCGTGGCATGAGTGAAGGCTTGAAAAAAGAAGTCGATGAAATGTTAACCATTCCAATGACTGGTCATGTTCAAAGCTTGAACGCTTCTGTAGCGGCAGGATTATTAATGTATGAAGCTTATCGTCAGAGGGCGGAACTATGAAGAGCCAACTCCTAATTGTGGATGGCTATAATATGATTGGTGCTTGGCCAGAATTGGTTACACTAAAAAATCAAGATCGTTTAGAAGACGCTCGAGAGAACTTGTTGCAACGATTATCGAATTATGCAAAGTATGAAGGATTACGAATTATCGTTGTTTTTGATGCCCAGCTAGTTCCAGGAATTACTCAAAATTATAAAAAGTATCAACTGGAAGTGGTTTTTACCGAAGAAGGTGAGACAGCAGATAGTTATATCGAACGCATTGCTGGCGAATTAAACGATTTGTTAACCCAAGTCACTGTAGCAACAAGTGATTTGGCTGAGCAATGGGTGGTTTTCTCCCAAGGCGCTTTACGAACCTCTGCTAGAGAATTGTATAAAGCCGTTCAAAAAACCGAAAAAACCATCAATCAGCATCAACAAGATATTAAATTCACGAGCTATCGTCGTAATTCACCGTGGAATCAAGACCAATTAAGTGAATTAGAACAGATATTAAAAGATTTAAGCAATCGAAAATAGGAAATGAAGAAAGGAAAAAACGACAAGCGATTGTCTGTTTTTTCCTTTTTTGTTAGTTGCCTCCTCAAAAAACCTAGCGTTCAGGACAAGATATTCAACGTTCAGGGTATTTTTGGTTTTGAACGGGATTTGTTTGGTAAAATAATTGTCCAATGATGAAATGAGGTTGATTGTCTATGAAAAAACGAATAGCATATACATTATCTTTTAAAGATCGGGGATATATGAATTTTTTAGAGGCATTGTTTTCAGAATGTGACTGCCTTTTATTTTACATGAAAGAGACTAAAAATCCGTTAAATAAAAAGGACGAGCAATTTTTAGAATATATGCTTCAAAATATTTACACTGTGACATCAGAAGAAGTCGAAGAAGACTTTTATGGTAGAGCCCAAAGAAATTGTTATCAAATACTAATTACCCCAGAATTTGAAAAAGTGTTTAAAGAGCACTATCCTACGATGCAAGCTTTATTTGCCAGTCAAATATGTGAGGAATGGATGTTCCAACGGGAAAACCATATTGTCTTTTGGGCAGTGTCAGATGATTTAGATGAAGGTCTATTTACCTTGCATTTGGATAAAGAGATTGCTTATTTTCGAAGCATTGATGGTGTAATCTATCACGAAATGGGAATTCTTAGTTAAATCTCAATTTTTTGTTCGATAAATACTTTTCTATAAAATCAGAATTGATATACCATATGAGAGACGACTCTTTTCTTGCGTGATACCCTCAGTTTACTAAGGTAGACGAAGGGAGAAGTTTAGGATGGAAGAAGTATTAGCTTTGGCAAAGCAAGGAGATGAAGACGCGTTTCTTCAGTTGTATATTCATCATCAAGGAATAATCTATAGAATTAAAAATAAATACTATTTATGTGATTTTGACTATCAAGATTGGACACAAGAAGGTTTGATTGTTCTTCACCGATGTGTTCATAGTTTCGAAGTGACAGAAGGAATTACGTTCGGCTCTTTTTTCAAACGTTCTTTTGAAAATCAAATTCGTAGTTATGTTCGTAAAAAATTGGCTTACAAACGAAAAAGTAATGTAAATACTCTTTCGGTAGAAGAAAAAACAGCTCACGAAGGTGGTTTTTATGGACATTCTCCGTTTTATGGTGAAACCTTAGACCAAATTTTGATACAAGAATCTTTGGAAGAATGTCAGGATTTACTCTCTGATTTAGAGAGAGCAGCTTTTTTTACTTATGCGGTAGAAGGTAATCAACCCATTCAAGAAGCGAATCCAAGAATGCGTAGTGCTTATGAGCGTTCTCGACGAAAAATTCGGTTTTTTTTATTAGAAAAATAACCGAATATATTTGATTGTCGATTATGAAATATATAGGAACAACAAATAATCTTTGAAAAAATAGGGAATTAATAAAAGAAGATTTAGCAATTAGTCGAATATTGAAATAAGTTTTATTTTATGGTAAACTTGAATTTTTCAGATAATTATGCTATAATGTGTGGTAGAGGTGAACGTGATGGCAACAACTTTAGCGACAATCAAAAAAGATTTAGAAGGCCGTATTGGTAGCGAAATCATGCTAGTTGCACAAACCGGAAGAAAACGCCAGACAGAGCGTAAGGGTATTTTAACTGAATTATATCCATCGGTTTTTGTGGTAGATCTTGATCCAGAAGAAAATTCTTTTGAAAGAGTTTCTTATAGTTATTCAGACATCTTAACAAAAACTGTAGAAATTGAATTTTTATCTGAGGCAGTCTAATAAAAGAGTAAAGAGCTTCCTTTTTAGGTAGGCTCTTTTTTTCAATTTCTATAAGTGAGGAGCAATAAATTTGGACGTAAAATACAAGCGATTTTCAGAATTACATATTATGGAGTATCATCGTATTCTTGCTTTGCGTGTAGCTGTGTTTGTGGTGGAGCAAGAATGTCCTTATCAAGAAGTCGATGATGTTGATCTTGAAGCAATACATCTTTGGTTGGAAGATGAGGGAGAAATTTTAGCATACGCTCGTATTTATCAAAGCAAAGAAATGCTTCATTTTGGCCGCGTGTTAGTCAAAGAAACGGCACGTCATCAGAAATTAGGAAATCGTTTAGTTCAAGAGGTATTGGATTGGATGACTGAGCGTTATCCTAATCAGTTGGTAGAAATTGGCGCACAAGCACATTTACAAAACTTTTATGGTAGTTTTGGTTTTGAAATAATTTCCGAAGTGTATTTAGAAGACAACATTCCTCATATAGACATGAAAAAAAAGCTTTGTTGACTTGAGTAAATAACTCAAGCAACAAGCTTTTTTTTATTCTTCCTCTTCTTTTGGTGGTAAACCTGATTGTAGACGTAACAAGTCACGAATTTCAGAAAGGTAGTCCTCTGCAGTAGCAACCACTTCTTCAATTTCGGGCTCACCTTTTTTACGAGATTCTTGCAAGCGATTGATTCCTCTTACTACTAAGAATAGAACGAAGCCAGTAATAATAAAGGTAATAATTGCACTGACAACAGATCCGAAGTCAAAGGTTACTCCGTTGACGGATACTTCTAATACTGCAAGGGTGCTTTCTAAGTCAGTTCCGTTGGTAAATAGACTAACGAATAAGGCAACTAAAGGAGTAATCAAGCCATCAACTACTTGGGTAACAATCGCAGTAAACGCACTACCAATAACAACCCCAACTGCTAAGTCAACCACATTTCCTCGCATCAAAAATTCTTTAAATTCACTAAACGTATCTTTCATTTAATTCACCTCCATTTGATGTTTTTAGTATAGCGAAAGTAGATGTTTTTTTGAAATAATAACACTCCGATTCAACAGATTTTCTGCTATTGGAGGTCTATGTTATAATTTATAAGAATTAAGGTAATAAAAGGTATTAACTTATATATATTACAAGTGACAGGAGAAAATAAATGACCGTTCAATTACAATCAGGAGTACATTTAACTGTAATTCCAACTGAAAAATATAAAACTATTCGTGTTTTTTTGCGTTTCTCAACGAAACATAGTGAAAAAACAGCAGCAAAAAGAACTTTATTAACTAGTTTATTAGAAACTAATAGCTTACACTACCCAGATCAAATTGCGCTAAGTTCTCAATTGGCAGAACTTTATGGGGCAAGTTTTGGCTTAAATGTTGGCAAGAAAGGTAATCTTCATCAAGTCCATGTTTCTATGTCTATTGTCAATGGGAAATACATCGGTAGTCCCCAAGTGTTTACCGAGGGAATTGATTTTTTAAAAAAAATTCTATTCTATCCTAATATTCAAGAGGGACATTTTGAAGAAGAAACTTTCCGTATAGAAAAAGATAATATTATTTCTTATATCAAGAGTTTAGAGGAAGACAAGCAAACCTTAGCAGCTTTGCGCCTTCAAGAGCTTTATTTTGGATTAGATGCAGATCAGAAAGTACCAAGTTTTGGTGCAATTGAACATTTGACCGAGGTAACGTCTACGGATTTAGTAGAAACTTATCAAGAGATGATGAAAAATGATCAAATTGATATTTTTGTGGTGGGAGACATTCAAGAAGAAATGGTCAAAGAGGCATTCGCCAACTGGGAGTTTCCAAAAACAGAGCGTAAACGACCAGAAATGTTTTACCATCAAGAGTTGTTCCCAGAAGTTAAAGAAGAAACGTTGCATGAAAAGGTGACCCAAGCTAAGTTAAATCTTGGTTATCAAATTCCAGTTTATTACAATGATTCTCGCCGTTTTGCTTTAATGGTCTTTAATGGCTTATTTGGAGGTTTTCCCCATTCAAAATTGTTTATGAATGTGCGTGAAAAAGCTAGTTTAGCTTATTATGCTTCCAGCCGTGTGGATACTTTCCGTGGCTTTTTATCGGTACAAACGGGTATTGATGGAAAAAACCGCCAACGAGTCTTTGATTTAATTAGTGAACAATTAGAAAGTATGCGTCGTGGCGAATTTAATGAAGATGAATTAGCACAAACAAAAGCGATGTTACAAAACCAATATTTATTGTCATTAGACAATCCACAATCTTTAATCGAAACAGCCTATTTAGATCAGTGGTTACCTGAAACCAAACTGACAGAAACCGAATTTTTACAAGCGGTAAAAGCTGTAACGAAAGAAGAAATTCAAGCAGTAGCCAAAGACATTCGATTACAAGCAGTCTTTGTTCTGGATGGAGAGGAATAAGATGGATAAAAAAGTATATGAGCAATTAAATGAAACGTTATATAAAGAAGTCTTACCTAATGGCTTAAAAGTTTTTGTTTTACCTAAAGAAGGGTTCCATAAAACTTATGGACTATTCAGTACGAATTATGGCTCAATTGATAATCAATTTGGCTACGAGGGCGAAGAGAATACCCATGTACCCGATGGCATTGCTCATTTTCTAGAGCATAAATTATTTGAAAAAGAAGATGGCGATGTCTTCCAATTATTTGGAAAACAAGGAGCTTCAGCGAATGCCTTTACTAGTTTTACTAAGACTAGTTATCTTTTTTCAGCGACAGATCGAGTAGAAGAAAACTTGCGTACTTTGATTGATTTTGTACAGGATCCTTATTTTACGGAAGAGACAGTTGAAAAGGAAAAAGGGATTATTGGTCAAGAAATTCAAATGTATGATGATGATCCAAATTGGCGCCAATTTTTCGGTATTTTAAACAACTTATATCCAAAACACCCTTTGCACATTGATATTGCAGGAACTATAGAAAGTATCGCAGACATTACTGCAGAAGATTTATATCACTGCTACCATACGTTTTATCATCCAAGTAATATGACTTTATTTGTTGTAGGGAATGTGGAACCTGAAGCGATTATTGAACTGGTTCGAGAAAATCAAGCGCAAAAAGAATTCGCTGAGATTCGTGAGATTCATCGCCAGTTTCCAGAAGAAACTATCGAGGACATTGTCCCTTTTAGTCGTTTACAAATGCCCGTTAGTCGTACAAAAGTTGTTGTTGGGATTAAAGGCCAACAAGCCAACCTACCGACAGAGCCTTACGAATTATTACGCTTTCGTACCTCTGTGAATTTATTGTTCCAATTGTTAGTAGGAAATACTAGTAAAAATTATTTGAAGCTTTACAATGAAGGGGTCATTGATGACACCTTTGGCTTTGAATTTTCATTAGACCGTAGTTTCCATTTTGCTGATTTTTCAGGTGATTCTGATGCACCCGAAGCTTTTTGTGAAGCAATTGAAGCAATTCTAGTCAACTTTAAACAAGATGCAGAAGTTAATGAAGCCAATTTAGCACTTTTAAAGAAAAAAATGTTAGGCAAATATTTCCAATCATTGAATTCTTTAGAGTTTATTGCCAATCAATTTACTCAAGACCTATTTGGTGACATCACATTATTTGATGTGCCAGAAGTGATTCAAAGTATTCAACTAGAAGACGTCCTAGAAGCCGGAGACCGCTTTATCAATCCCAAAGCCTTCAGCCGCTTCTACCTAGAACCTCTTGAAAAGTAAAAATAGACTGGGTAATGAAGCTTAGATGAACGCTGAAACTTCCAGAACAAAGCTCCGAAAATACTCTTGTTGTGTGAGACCGCCATGAGCCTCTATACAGAGTCTCTTCGGCTGCTGACGTTCAAACTCAGACTAAGTGTTATACACTAAGTCTGAGTAATTCATTCAGCTCTTTGTCACACGACAAGGTGTTTTCTCCGTTTGTTCTTACAGCTTCTTGTTGCAGAACCTTTTTACTTCTTGTAAATTTGAAAATAAAATGAGGTCAAAAACTGGAAGGCAAGCTGGGAGAAAAGACACTCATCGCTGGCCAAAGATGAGGATGAATTACACAGTGTTGGAAGTAGCGACTTTCTACTTGCTACAGTGTGTTTGAACGCCGAAAGCTTTGAGACTTCTGAAAGAAGGCTCAGAGCGGTCTCTGGCAATGAGTGTCTTTTTCGGACAGGTGGACTGGAAGTTTTATTGTTTCAAGTCTTATCTAACCTTGGATGTAAAAAAAGAGTTTAAAAATTGTTTGAGAGTGGTTGACTTTCTATCCTCATTCGATTTTATTTATGGTATTCTAGAGTATATTGATTTATAGACTGGAGAAGAGATACGTGGGCAATGAAATAATTATTGGAGATAAACTACGGCAAGCCCGATTAAATAAAAATATAAGCATTGATGAATTACAGAAAAAAACTAAAATTCAAAAAAGATATCTAGAAGCAATCGAACGAGGGGATTTCAAATTATTACCTGGCGATTACTATGTTCGTACTTTTTTAAGAGAATATGCAGCAGTTGTTGGCTTAGATGGCAGCTTTTTAGTTGCTGTATTTGACGGAGAAGCTAGTTTTGATGCACCACCACCAAAGCGCTCTGCTCCTGAAACGGCAGAAGGCTCTCGTGTAGCAAAAGAACGAAAACATGCAACAGACTACATTCCTATGATTTTATTAGGACTAATTGCTTTTACGATTATCACAATTGTTGGCTACATGACTTGGCAAGATCGACAATCACAGCCTATGATTAACAGTCGTCCATCTTCTGTAGTAAGGGAGTCCACTTCCACATCTGAAGTAAGTACTTCAGAATCTACTGCTGAATCAACAGAAACAACCAGTGAAACGACAGAATCTTTAGAAGAGCCAGAGATGATGATCGAATTAACGGATTCACGTGTTGCAGGCTCTACATTTAGTATCGATTTTGATGTTCAAGAAGCAACAAAACCGATGGAACTAATGTTTAAAGTAAATGAAGCAGGTTGTTGGATTAGTGTCACGGCAAATGGCGAAGAAATTTTCCAAAAAACCTTGTATGACACTGAAGAAGAAGTGATTCTTCCAGAAGACGCCACAGATGTTGAAATTATTTTGGGTAGAAGTTCTAGTGTAGAGTTTTTAGCAAATGGAGAATTGCTAGAGTACGATGATTCACAATATGAATTGTTAGTAAAAAATCTTCATTTGACGATTGCTTACGCAGAATAAGAAAGCAATAGATTAGTTACAGAGAGGGAAAATTATGAATTTACCAAATCAATTAACCGTATTAAGAATATTAATGATTCCAGTGTTTATCCTGATTTTAGTCTTACCTTTTGATTGGGGAACGTTAACTGTTGGAGGTACTCAATTATTGGGGACCCATTTAGTTGCAGCTGTGATTTTTGCGGTAGCTAGTATAACAGATTGGTTAGATGGAGAAATCGCCCGCAAGCGAGGTTTAGTGACCAATTTTGGGAAATTTGCGGATCCATTAGCTGATAAAATGTTGGTGATGACTGCTTTTATTATGTTAGTCGATCTAAATAAAGTTGCTGGTTGGATTGTGGCAATTATTGTTTGTCGCGAATTAGCAGTCACTGGTTTACGTTTATTATTAGTCGAAGATGGAGAAGTAATGGCTGCCGCTTGGCCAGGTAAAATCAAGACAGCAACCCAAATGGTAGCAATTATCTTATTGTTTATTAATAATATACCCTTCAATATGATGGGTATACCATTGGATCAAATCATGTTGTACACTTGTTTAGCTGCAACTATCTACTCCGGAGTAGATTATTTTGCAAAAAATACGGCAGTTTTTAAAGGATCTATGTAGAAATGTGAGGAAGAGAAGAAAATGACTAGTCATTTTCTTCTTTTTTGTTTTGGCATATTTTAAAGGGAAACGTTTGATGTAAGAAAGTGAGTAAGGCTTTCTTTAATTTTTTTCAGCAATCTTTACGTGTTTTCATCTATGATTGTTTGTTGTCACACGTTTCAAGTATCAGCAGTAAGCATGAAATTATCGGTTTTTAAACTGTTTTGATATTTTTGATATTATTTTAAAAAGGATATAACCTAAAAATGTAATCAGTAAGAATTCGAAGAAAAAAACATAAATCTTAAATTAAATGCAAATTTAAGCCAAACGACCCACAAAAAAAGCGCAAATAGAAGTTTTCCTGTAAAGTTCAATTTTCTTACTAAAAACCACGTAATAAAATCATCTGTAGGTTGTCGAGTATCCCTATAATCTTGAATAAACTTTCGCATATATCCTCCTTCAAATTGTCTGAAGATTTTTTTTAGATTTCATTATCTATAGTTTATAGGTTACTTAGTGCATATTCAAGAGAGAGAAAATTATGTATTTATTACATTAGTGAGCTCCTGTGGCCATCAATAGTTATGTTACTAACTACACTACAAAGTCTGCTTTTGTTGAACGTGAGCTTGAAGTCTGTGGTCTCTAGGCTGCCAATCTTCAATCTGTAATGTCTGTCAATAAATCCTCAATTAGTAAACTCAATTGTCCTCTGCCGTTCCTATCAAAATAAAGAAGTTCATTTCATGTTAAATTTTTTATTAAAGTGTAAAATGAAATTAGAGAAAAATGCGTATATTAATATAGGAGCGTGACATATGAAAGCAGAAATTATTGCAGTCGGGACAGAATTATTGCTTGGACAAGTTGTGAATACCAATGCCACCTTCATTTCAGAAGAATTGGCTAGCCTAGGAATTAATGTTTATTATCATAGCGTCGTAGGAGATAACCCACAACGCTTAGAAGCTTTATTAGAACTTGCAGATCAAAGAAGTGACTTAATCGTCTTGTGTGGTGGATTAGGACCTACAGACGATGATTTAACGAAACAAGTGACGGCAGCTCATGTGGGACAGGAATTGGTGCAAGATGAATGGGGCTATCAAAATTTGATGACCTTCTTTGAAAAAAGACAACGTCCAATGACTGAAAATAATCTATTACAGACACTAGTTTTTAAAGAGGGGCTAGCTTTAAAAAATACAGCTGGTTTAGCGATAGGCATCTTTTATACTTCAGACCAAGGAAAACACTACTTGCTATTGCCGGGACCACCTAGCGAGCTGAGACCGATGTTTTATCATGAAGTGGTGCCTTTGTTACAAAAGAATTTTCAAAAAGAAGACTACCTTATCTCTCGCGTGTTACGTTTCTACGGAATCGGTGAATCTCAATTAGTCACTGATTTAGCAGATTTAATCGAAAAACAAACGAATCCGACCATTGCCCCTTATGCTAAACCAAATGAAGTAACCCTGCGTCTAACTGTCAAAACGGCAGATAAAAAACAAGGAGAAGAACAGCTGGATGAATTAGAAGAAAAAATTCAACAGTTGGTAGGGGATTATTTTTATGGTTATGGCGAAGAAAACTCATTGGCGAATGTGGTGATTGAGTTATTAAAAGAACAGGGGAAAACCCTGACTGCTGCGGAAAGCTTAACTGCAGGAGCTTTTCAATCAGCTTTAGGGGCTGTTCCAGGAGTTTCAGAAGTTTTCAAAGGTGGTTTTGTCACGTATTCAGCAGCAACCAAAGCAGACTTTTTAGATATTAGTCCAGAGTTATTGGAAGAATTTGGGACTGTTAGTCAAGAATGTGCAGAAGCTATGGCACAAAATGCTCGTAAAAAAGCAAAGGCTGATTATAGTGTGGCATTCAGTGGTGTTGCAGGTCCAGATTCATTGGAAAATCATCCTGCAGGAACCGTTTGGATTGCTTTGGCAAATGAAGATGAAGTAGTCAGTCGTAAGTATCATTTTTCAAGAGATCGTAGTTATATTCGCCAGAGTGCCGTGATGGCAGGCTTGGATTTAGTTCGTCGAGGTTTATCAAAATAAAGCGAATGTTTGTTCGCTTTTTCTTGCTTTTTTGATTTAGAAGGGCTATTATAGACATACGAAGTGGAACATGGAATTAACATGGTTTTAAATATAAGGAGGACATCCCATTGGCAGATGATCGTAAAGCAGCCTTAGACGCTGCGTTGAAAAAAATTGAGAAAAACTTTGGTAGAGGCGCTGTAATGAAACTTGGAGAGAAAGCAGATCAACGTATCTCTACTATTCCAAGTGGTTCATTAGCTTTAGATGTAGCTTTGGGTGTCGGTGGTTTTCCTAGAGGCCGTATTGTTGAAGTCTACGGACCAGAGAGTTCAGGTAAAACAACCGTTGCTTTACATGCAGTGGCAGAAGTTCAAAAACAAGGTGGAACAGCAGCCTTTATTGATGCGGAACACGCATTAGATCCGCAATATGCTGAAAAATTAGGCGTAAATATTGATGAATTATTACTTTCACAACCAGACACTGGAGAGCAAGGCTTAGAAATTGCCGATGCTTTGGTATCTAGTGGAGCTGTTGATATCGTGGTTATTGACTCGGTAGCCGCATTAGTTCCTCGTGCAGAAATTGATGGAGAAATGGGTGCTTCTCACGTTGGTTTACAAGCTCGTTTGATGTCTCAAGCATTGCGTAAACTTTCAGGAACAATCAATAAAACCAAAACAATCGCTTTATTCATTAACCAAATTCGTGAAAAAGTGGGAGTAATGTTTGGGAATCCTGAGACAACACCAGGTGGACGTGCGTTAAAATTCTACGCAACTGTTCGTTTAGAAGTTCGTCGTGCCGAGCAATTAAAATCAGGTACTGACATTATTGGGAACCGTACCAAAATTAAAGTTGTAAAAAATAAAGTAGCTCCACCATTTAAAATTGCAGAAGTAGATATTATGTATGGTGAAGGTATTTCTCAAGTTGGGGAATTGTTAGATATGGCTTCCGACAAAGACATCATCAATAAGAGTGGTGCATGGTATTCATATAAAGAAGAGAGAATCGGCCAAGGTCGTGAAAATGTTAAAACTTATATGAAAGAGCATCCTGAAATGGTTGCAGAAGTTTCTGCTCGTGTCCGTGATGCCTATGGAATTGGCGATGGAGGAACCTTGGCAGAAGAAGGTCAAGAAGAGTTAATTTTAGATTAAACATACAGGGTGTGGTAGAAGCAAATTTAATGGCTTTTACCACGCTTTTTTTTCATAAAAAAGTTACTAAAAAAGAGGGATTATCGGTACCAACTTCTTTTTTTTAAGTTGACACTCTCCCCTACAAACATTAGAATAAAACTGTGTACTACACACATATGCAAAGTAGGCATATTGATAATTTTATGTAAATGTATGTTTATCAAAAAACTACAAATTGAAAATAAGAAAGATAGTATGGAGGTGATTCATCAATGGGACTTAACATTCTCCTCGCTATCATCGGGTTAATTGTCGGTCTTTTCGTTGGTATCTATGTTGCCAATTCTCGTCATGAAAAAGAGATTAATGGTGCAAAAAACAGCGCTGAAGGCATTTTATCTAGTGCTAAAAAAGAAGCTGAAACCTTACGAAAAGAAGCGTTATTAGAAGCTAAGGAAGAAAATCAGAAGTACCGGTCAGAAATTGAAAGTGAGTTGAAAGAAAGCAGACTTGAAATAAAATCACAGGAAAATCGCTTACTACAAAGAGAACAATTACTTGATCGAAAAGATGATTCTTTGGAAAAACGTGAGAATTCGTTGGCAAACAAAGAAAACAGAGTCAATGAGAAACAACAATTACTAGACGAGCGAGAAACAGATGTTGAAAAACTAATTGGCGAACAACAAAGTGAATTAGAACGAATTGCTGCATTATCTAATGATGAAGCAAGAAGCATTATCATGAAAGCAACGGAAGAAGAATTAAATCATGAATTGACAATAATGGTGAAAGAATCAGAACAACGTGCGAAAGAAGAGGCTGATCGTAAAGCGAAAAACTTACTTTCATTAGCTATTCAACGATGTGCAGCGGATCAAGTATCCGAAACAACGGTTTCAGTAATCACATTGCCAAACGATGAAATGAAAGGTCGAATTATTGGTCGTGAAGGCCGAAACATCCGTACCTTAGAAACATTGACAGGAATTGATTTAATCATCGATGATACACCAGAAGCGGTCGTATTATCAGGATTCGATCCTATCCGTCGTGAAATTGCTCGTATGACCTTAGAAAAACTGATTCAAGATGGACGTATTCATCCAGCGAGAATCGAAGAAATGGTTGAGAAATCTCGTAAAGAAATGGATGAACGTATTCGTGAATACGGAGAGCAAGCAGCCTTTGAAGTTGGCGCTCATACCCTACATCCAGATTTGATTAAGATTATGGGACGTTTGCGTTTCAGAACTAGTTATGGACAAAACGTATTGAACCATTCGATTGAAGTAGCGAAGTTAACAGGAGTGCTTGCCGCTGAATTAGGCGAAGACATCCAATTAGCTAAGCGCGCTGGTTTCTTACATGACATCGGAAAAGCATTGGATCATGAAATCGAAGGCTCTCACGTACAAATTGGTGCCGAATTAGCTGCGAAATATAAAGAAAATGCGACAGTTATCAATGCGATTGCTTCTCACCATGGAGATACCGAAGCGACTTCAGTTATCTCTGTCTTAGTTGCCGCTGCCGATGCTTTATCAGCAGCTCGCCCAGGTGCACGTAGCGAGTCATTGGAAAACTATATTCGTCGTTTAGAGAACTTAGAAAATATTTCTAATAGTTTTAATGGCGTGGACTATAGCTTCGCCGTTCAAGCAGGACGTGAAGTACGTGTAATGGTTAAACCAGAAGAAATTTCAGATTTAGATGCCGTACGTTTAGTACGTGATATTCGTAAGAAAATTGAAGATGAACTGGATTATCCAGGAAATATCAAAGTTATCGTTATTCGTGAAACACGAGCAACTGATTACGCGAAATAATAAAAAAAGCTAAAAGCCTTATCATACTGGGCTTTTAGCTTTTTTTGACTGTACTTATTCTGAAAATGAAAAAAACCAGCTAAGAATGAATAATACGCGACGAAAATATGGGAAAATTTGTGCATGTTTATTTTTAGCTCTGTCTTTTTCTTAAAAACATGAAATAAAACCCGAAAAAATGATCCTACTCATGGTAGGCTTTGCTTCACGGCGAGAAAATCTTGCTTAAGTCAACCAAGAAATCACCCTGAGCGGTTTCGAAGTTTGAAGCTTAGTAGATTTAAATAGCCGATTCAAGTCGGTTGTATGAGCAACAAAAAAACATTGCTGTGTAGTGGATCGTTTTGATTAAAAAATAGCCTTGAATTCGTAGCAAAAAAGTTGATTTTAGTAGTTATTTTGTTTGAAATAACTATTCCAATCGATAGGAGTAACGTAGGTTCAATTATTGTTAGACTAGTTAGAAATTTACTATACTTATTGTAAGTAGTGGGAATGAACGGAGGAGGATCTGATATGACAAAACAACGTGATATAGGCTATTTATATGTTTTAGTGTTTTTTTTATTCTTTACTTTTAGTCAATTTATGCAAAGTTTTTTATATATTTTATGATTAATGTGTCAAGTATTACGGACACGCCTTTTACGGAAGGTGCCATAGGATATAGTCGTTTTATGATTTATCTAGGTATTACTCAAGTTCTTACATTGCCTTTAGGTGGATACTTATCTGATCGAATCGGAAATATTCGTATAATTAAATGGGGTTCGCTATTGGCCTTGATTTTATGTATTGTCGATTTAGTACTTTTGGCTAGCAAAATGAATCATCAAACTATTTTGTATGCTGTAAATATTGGTTTTGCCATTGTTTGGGTATTAATAATTCCGGGATTGTATTCGAGCATCCCTAAATTAGTCCAAAATGAGCAGTTACTTCGCGCGAATAGTGTGGTTGATTTTGTACAGCAACTAGTCTTGCTAGCTGTTCCAGGCTTCGCATTGAAATTGTTCTATACTCAATCTGCGTTGGTTTATTTGGGTGTTGTATTATTCACAGCATTGATATTATCTGTCGTTATTTTTTTAATCGAACGAAAAAGCAGTCAAGACGAGTGGTTTTCTTCCAATTCATCTAATATAAAAAATTCTGGTGAAAAGACGCAAAATGCGCTACAGATAATTTTATTATTGCTTGCAGCACTCGTAGTAAATCTACCTGTCACTGGATTGCGACAACTTATTGTTCCGCTTATTTTTCAACAAAATATCATTGAAACTTCTTTTGATGTACCGACGCTTTTATTTTCTTTACTTGGGATTGGGACTTTACTTGGAGTCATTCTTTCTTTTGGTGTGAACTTTAAAACTGTTAAAAAAGTTCTTTTGAGTAGCATGTTATTTTTGGGAATTACCTTTGTTTTATTTGGATTAGTCCGTAATATTTCTCTAGTAGGAATACTTTTATTGATAACTGGAGTATTGCTAGGCATAATCAATATCTTACTGATTACCCAACTACAACGTGTTACCTTGATTGAAAATATGGGCATTATCATGAGTTTATTCCTGATGCCCACTGCCTTACAATCATTGGTTATAGCAGGTACAGGAACAATCATCGAAAAAATGAGTTTTCCTATCGTTTTGATTGGTTGTGGTGTATTAATTGTTATTGTATCTGGAATTGTGTCCTACTTTATGAAGAATACTGAAAAATGATGAGAGAAAAATGCAAGAAGAATCATTTATACCACGAATAGTTGAATGGATAGAGGATAGAAGCAACTATTGTTTCAAAACTGAAAAATGTATCTGTTAATAAGTCAAAAAGATAGGTAACTTTCAGCAGAATACGTGCAGAGTGATTAATCCATACCTAGAAGAATATATACGAAACTATTTACTTGGTAAACTTTAAAAAGGAGTGTACGTTGTATGGGAACTATTTATGAAAAAATCTATCAGATTGAGATCATTAATGAATTTTCTCCCACTGTTTATAATCGTGTATTGAATTATGTATTAAATCATGAATTGGATAAAACGAATAATCAATTATTGGAAGTTAATTTGTTGAACCAATTAAAACTAGCCAAGCGTGTAAATCTTTTTGACTATTCTTTGGAAGAATTAAAAGCAGTGGATGACTATTGGCTTTCCATGGATCACTATTCAAAAAAACTATTATCCAAAAAAGAGGGTGCTTGATATGTCAAATATCATTCATTTTACCGAAAAACAATTTGAGGATCGTTTAACTGATAATTTAGAAGAATTGATTCAAGGGAAAAGAGCAGTCGATAACCCAAGTGCTTTTTTACTTAGCGGACAACCAGGATCGGGAAAAACAGGTTTACGTTCGATCATTTTGGAAGAAACGCAAGAAAATATGATAGTTATTGATAATGATACATTCAAGCAACAGCACCCTAATTTTGAAGAACTAGTAAAATCGCATGGAAAAGAAGTTGTGGCAGAGATTACGCCTTTCTCTAACCGAATGACAGAAGCCGTAGTTGATCACTTGAGCGACCAGAGCTACAATCTAGTAATCGAGGGAACAGGGCGAACAACAGACGTTCCTATTCAAACAGCAAAAATGCTTCAATCCAAAGGGTATGAAACAAAAATGTATGTCATGGCAGTACCGAAAATGGAATCTTATTTATCCATAATTAAACGGTATGAAGATATGTTTAAACGAAATCCGTTGACTGCCAGAGCGACACCCAAACAAGCACATGACATTGTTATCAAAAACTTACCTAGCAATTTAGAAGTGCTATATAAAACGGGCTTATTTAGTGAAATTCGCCTTTATAATCGAGACAAGATAAAACTTTATTCAATCATAGAAACGCCCTTTATTAGTCCAAAAGAGATCTTAGAAAAAAGTTTGAATCATAAGGTATCATCCAACCAGCAGAACGAATCAAAGAAAAAAAGGAAATACTAGGCAAGGTCCAAATTTCAAGTAATCAACCGAAATTTAGGTCAATTGCAGAGGCTAATGTCGCAGATTCTGAAAACACTTAAGTTATCAGGACTGTTATTAGCTAGATTAGAAATTTTTTCTCTTATGTTCTGGGATACCCCCTTTAAGTGGACAAAAAAAGGTTACTATTCACAGTTAACTTTTGAATCCATTCGCTACACTGCGAGAGAGGCTTGCGTTGTCGCCACGTCTAGAATTCAATGTGAACTACGCCGCCCAGTAACCAATTGATTGGTTACTGGGCGTGTGAAGCTTGAAAGCTCCAAGACTACGGGCTTGGAGCGGTTCCGTAGCTGACCTAAGCAAGAATCTCTCGCAGTGAAGCGTCAAATTTACTGTGAATAGTAACAAAAAAAGCGCTATGCTAAAGCATATCACCGCTAAACCGTTGAATTTCCTTCTATTTTTTGCTATACTAAAACTGTAAAGAGGAGTTGCTGAAACAACTCCTCTAACAGCACCGTTTAAAGAACGGTGGCACAGTTTAATTATTTAGAAAAATAACCGAACTCGCCAAAGTTAGACGGTTATTTTTTTTGCGTTTTTTTCGCGTCTGCTTGCTTTTCAAGCGAGCAGAACGAGCTTCCATAATCGTAGTTGCTAACTTAACACATGCTTCCAGCAAGCCAATTAAAGCTATTAGTAGCGGTGTGGTAGTCACAAGCGTAACGATTATATCTGCCATTTGCAAAAGGCTACTCCTTCAGATTTCGATAGTAAATGCATATGCACCACCTCACTTTCAAAAAAAGCGCCACCGTCATTAAACTTTACTGTCACTAATAGTATAATATTAAAAGAGGTGGGAATCTATATGCATCAATGTTTTCTACCTCTTTTTATTTCTGAGTTATAGAAAAAAACATCTTTTTATGGATATGAAGCGACCCCTAAAAATCTAACATCTAGAGGTCGTTTTTTATCCAGCATCTACTTTTGTTGGCTGAGAGCGATTTTTTTTTTTTGTTTATCAAGTAAATTTGAACTTTTCAAAGATAAGTTAACGACTAGTCATCAAGAAAATGATGAGCCCAATGTTGAAAGTACCTACTCTTGATTCATAAATACAAATTGAATGGACCAAGGTTACGTACAAATTGCAAAATAAATCCTAGACAAAACATATAGGTGAAGTGCTAGTTCGTTCAGTCTCCCCATTTCTAACAAAAAAAGTATGATAAGGGTCTTAACTAGATATTTTAACAAAACATCAAAGACAACTTACCTCACTAAAAACCGTTGAACAGCCTCGTCAATATGCAACAAGTCTCGCGAGGTCAGTTGAAGGCGAATCATAATGAACTGTTGCTTTTCTGAAAGTGTCTGTTCTCGAAAATTTATGGTGCCTATAATCACATCGGCAGCTTCCCAAGTAGACACAAAGGTGAATTTATACTTATTCGAAAAATAAATTTCTAAATTATTTTGAATACGGTGCAACGAAAGAATAGTCAAATCAGTAAATACATAAAGTTTCACTTCCGGTAAATCATTCATTATAGGGAAAAAATATTCACATAAAAGAAAGCTCTGTGTTTTTAAATGTGGAGTTGTCCACGTTGGCTGTCGTTTGCTCAAATCGTCCCAAAAATTAGTAAATAGTTGCAGGTAGAAAGGTTTATTTTTTTCAATTAATCGAAAATCAACCGCAGGAAATGCTTTTAAAAGAGTTTCATCAATGGCCAAAAAATAATCTGAGAAATAACGTTTGATTAAATTTTGATACAAAAATTCTCTTTGATTTTGATCTAAGGGAGCAAAATATTGCTCAAAACAATGAACCCATGCTGTAACCAAGGCATCAAGTTTTTCGGAATGAAAGGCAGAAGTATCAATAGGAATAGTATAGTTTACTAAATTTGAATTATAGGTCATCAATAAGAGTGCTTGCCATTCCTCCTCAGGCCAAGAAATAAAACTGGGTTTATCAGGAAACTGTAAATCCTCTTGATAAGGGAAAGCTTCTTGTTCAAATACAAACCTATGCCCTTGCTGAATGGCTGTTTCGAATATGAAAAGAAATAATGAAAAATTTTCAAATTGTGTTGTACGAAAAGGAAGAGCCAAAAAGTCGGCGATTTTTTTAGATAATTCGAGATAGTGCTGCTTGTTTTCAATCCAAAAAATATTTGAAATTTGCCGATGCTTTATATAAAGGAATATAAAGGCAGCAGAACGAACAGTCGCCTCTTTTCCTTGAATGCTGAATTTTTGTCTTGAGTAGGACAAATGAAGACCGTATCTATTGATGTCAGCATTAATCTTTTTGATTTTTCGCTGCAAAGTAGAGGCACTGATAAAGCTTCTCTGGCAAAAATCCTCTGTTGAAACGGTACGCTCAAATAAAACCGATTGATAAATTTCGAAGGCCAAGTCTTTTGAGGAAATAAAATCTATTAAGCTTTGGGCATTTCTAGAAGAACTCGTCACGAAACGGATACCATTACGAGTGTTAATAATCAGCTCAAACTCATCTTCCGAATAAGATTCTTGGATATATTTTTGTAAGTCCTTACATAATTTTTTGATTTGACCAAGATTTGAGTATCCAAGCAAATCAAGAAGCTGATTACTTGAAATAAAATCGTCTTGTTCATTTAAAATACGAATCATGTCACGAATCATCCATAAAGATAAATCAAATCCAAACATCGATATACAACCCCTTTTCCTTGGAACAACTGAAAAATAAAAATCCTTAGATGCGAAAAAAATAATCTAGCACGGATAGTTTCTAAAAATTTTTTTTCACTACTAGTCTTATTTCAATAATAGTAGTATACCTATTTCTTTGGATTTTTTGAAAATATCGGCTCATGATACTTTCGACTGAATATAATACCATGAGAGAAATGAATATTGAAGGAAAAGCCCTTATGAAATTTGTTTAAAGAACAATGATTTCATCAGGATTTTTATTTTTGTATAAAGGGAAAATAGGCTACTGAGTATCATTAGATTCATATTTTGAATAGTGCTGGGTAATACTACGGGCATAGTTATTGTTTAGAGATACTGCCAAGTTTTTTGTGGATGTATCTCTGTACGAAATTGACCACAGATGCTAGCGATTTACTCGGTATAGGACATTCGTTTTAGTAAATTTTTTTTAATAGCCGTATCAATATTTAAAAAATCTCGAAAAGCCAATTGAAGACGAGTCATGACAAAGTTTTGGTCTTCAGAAAGTGATTCTTCTCTAAAATTAATGTTACCCACAATCACATCAGCCTCTTCTAAAGTAGAGACTATGGTTATTTTGTACTTGTTTGAAAAATAAACCTGAATGGTATCTTGAATTCGATGTAAAGATAGGGCCGTCAAATCAGTAAATACATAAAGCTTCACTTCTGGCTGTGAGTTTCTTAAAGGAAAAAAGTATTCACACAAAAGAAAGCTTTGCGTTTTTAAATTGGAAATTTTGAATGAAGCGGGCTTATCAGAAAGAGACTGCCAAAAGTTGTTAAATCGATGCATATAGAATGGCTGCGTTTGTTCAATTAAACGAAAATCGACTGCAGGAAATGTTTTCATCAGAATTTCGTCAACCGTAAACATATAATCTGAAAAGTACTGTTTTAATAAATTTTGGGACAAAAAAGCTCTTTGCTTCATATCAAAAGGCGCAAAATGTTGCTCAAAACAATTAATCCATTCAGTAATTAATTCTTCAAAGTCGTCAGAGTAAAAAGCTGACGTATCAATTGGAATATTATAGTTAGCTATATTTGAATTGTAAGTCATAAGTAAGAGTGCCTGCCATTCTTCTTCCCCCCACAAAAGAAACGGTGGCTTAGTTGGAAATTTAAGATCTTTTTTATAAGGCAAATTTTCTTTTTCAAATATAAATGCATGACCTTGTTGAATGGCTGTTTCAAAAATAAAAAGAAATAACGAAAAACTTTCTAGTTGTGTGGAACGAAAAGATAGTTCCAAATGGTCAGCGATTTTACTAGAAAGGTCAAGATAATAGTCTTTATTTTTAATCCAAGGAACATTTGAAATCTGTCGATGTTTCACATAAAGAAAAATAAAGGCAAAAGAACGAAGCGTGGATTCTTTACCATGGATACTAAATTTTTGTCGTGAGAAAGACAAATGAATACTATTTTTGTTAACCTCTTCATTGATTTTTATAATCTTTCTTTGCAAAGTAGAGGCAGAAACGAAATTTTCCTGACAAAAATCCTCTGTTGAAACGACCCGCTCAAACAAAACTGATTTATAAATCTCGAAAGCTAAGTCTTTAGAGCCAATGAAATCCATTAAATTTTGGGCATTTCGACCAGCGTGAGTTTTTAAGCGAATACCGTTTCGAGTGCTAGTAATCAACTCAAATTCGTTTTCCGAAAATGATTCCTGAATATATTCTTGCAATTCGGCACATAATTTTTTTACTTGACCAAGATTAGAGTAGCCAAGCAACTCAAGAAGATAACTAGTAGAAATAAACGTTTCTTGCTCACTTAAAATTCGAATGATATCACGAATCATCCATAAAGACTTATCAAAACCAAACATCAACGAATAACCTCTTTTCTTTGGTAATTATGCAAAATAACCCTCATATAAATAATCAGTTTATCTATTTATATACATGATAGCTTCTTAAAAAGCAACTTTTGAGTCTAATTTGCTAACATGCGCAGCTAAAGTATGTCACATGCATTTTTTCGTAGTGACAAAGTGATCTTCATGGTTTGGTTCTTATCTAAATCAATAGTCAAAAGTGGGTTGTAAATCAAAGAATATTTTTATTGACTAAAACTCCATGAATAACTTTTTCAATATGAGTCAAGTCTTTTTTAGTTAATTGCAAGCTTGTCATGACAAACTGCTGATGCTCTAAAAGTTCTTTTCCCCTAAGGTCGATAGGCCCAATCACGATATCCGCTTGCTCTTTCGATTCAACCAATACAAGCTTGTATTTATTCGAAAAATATAATAATAGATTATTTTTCATACGCTGCAGAGACAAAAAAGTTAAATCAGAATACACATAAATGCGGATTTCAGGTAAGCATAGAGAGACAGGGAAAAAATACTCGCACAACAAAAAGCTCTTCATTTTGAAATAATTATCGGCCCATTGAGGTTGTTTTTTCGAAAATAAGGCCCAAAACTCATTGAAACGGTAGCTAAAAACAGGATAGTTACGGTTAAATTGATCCAAGTTATACGATAAGAAAAGAGACAGCAAAGCATTGTCAATCACCAAAAACTGATAGAATAACAATATTTTTACAAGACTATTATGTAGAAATTTTTGCTGTGCAAACGTAGGCTTAATGAATACTTTTTCAAATGATTGAAGCCAGTCTTGCATGACTAGATGTAGTTCTGTTCCCGGGTATTCTGAATTATCAGTAGAAATATTGAAGGAAATCAAATCCATACAGAACGCCAAAATTAGGAAAAATTGTCATTCTTCAGTAGACCAATCCGCTAGAAACTTAGGTTTTTCAGGAAAATCAAATAGTCTACTATAAGCAAATTCTAGTTGAAGAGACAAACTATTTGCAGACTGCTTTCTTTCTTCAAAGACTGTCACTAACAGTTGAAATACTCTAAATTGTGGTTCTCTAAAAGAAAGCGTCAAATAATGAATAATATCTTTGCACCGAGTCATTAAGTTAGGTGGGTCTGCTAGCGATTCAAAAGCTGGAAATTGTCGATCAGAGGCTAAATGTAGAAAAAAAATAAAGGTTCGAATGGTTGTCTCCTTCCCGGAAATATGAAAATTGTGCTGTGAAAAGCAAATATGTAGACCGTAAGTTGTAATCGTTTCGTTCATTCTTTTAATTTTTCGCTGTAATGTAGATAGACTGACGAAATTTTTTTGACAAAATTCATCAGTCGAAATTACTTGTTTAGCAAAAAGTTCTTGATAAACAGCTAAGGCTAAATCTTTTGAAAAAATAAAATACAATAGCTTGGATATATTTTGGTTAGAGTAAATGACCAATTGAATGCCGTGGCGTTTATTAACAATTAATTGCAACTCTTGATTGGGATAACATTCTTGAATATAAAATTTTAGCTGATTACATAGTTTAAGTATGTGGCTACTGGAGTATCCTAGCTGCTGGGCGAGTTGCTGACTAGGAATGAAATTAGGATGTTCATTTAAGAGTAAAAGGATGTCTTTAATTGTCCATAGCGTTTTATCAAATCCAAACAAGTCGGTCACCTCCTGAAGCATAATAAATTAATTATTCACAAAACTAAGGATAAATAGAAATACTCAATAAAAGCTTATTAGCTAGCATGAAAATGAGTATTGAAAAAATCGGGATTTTATGTGAGTGAAATCACTTTTTTTTTTTAGGATTTTTCACTAATTCCATTAGATTTTTGTTCATTTTTCGGAATAATATTAATAACTTTGTGATAATTGAATTTAAAATTTATTCAGTATTTCTTAACATGTTAAAACCATCACTTTTATTTCTGCTATATACTCACTTTTTCGCTTGCTATTAGCACAGAAGCGACCACTTAGTCGCCTGATAAAGCAGTTAATATGAGCATAAGATAGTTATTACTACACATCCAATTGATTTGAAATGACGTTATGATAATTGCCTTTTTTGAAGTAAATCAGTTTAGTCTTTAAAAAAGTATTTTATTGAGCTGAGTTTCACTCATTTTTGTATAACTGACTATCTTTGAAATCATTTATATAAAATAGGAAAAGTGAGGGAGCGCAGATGAAAAAGAGTAAATTTCAGTTGATGCAAAAAATATCAACTATGTTGGCTATCGGGCTACTGATTTTACAAGTGACTTTGCCAGCAGTAACCGTATTAGCTGAAGGAATCGATCAAACGACTGAGACTACTTCAGACATGCAACAAGCATTACAACAAAGTTCAGAGTCAGTACCTTTAGTGGATAGCTCTGTGACAAATGAAACATCGACTTCTCAAACAGCAGAAGTCACAGCCGAAAGTTCATCAGAGGCTAAGGAAAACGGGGATACCGTTGATGTAGTAACTGAGGAAGAAGATGGCGAGGAGTCAGATGACCCTGACCCTGTGAGTGAAGGGGAGACAACAGCAGAATCAGAGGAAACTGAAGCTACTTCTGAAGATGTAACTGAAAAAGCAAAAATAACTCCTAATGCGACGAAAAAGGGAGCGATTGGCCCACAAGCAGTAGCATTATCAGGGAACTATGTGACTGAGTTTTCAATGATTTTGAAAACGGCTGATGGAGATATTTCTCTTACTGATGGTAGCACGGTGGAAATAGACCCAACTAAAATTACTGGACTTCAGTATATCTATGATATGGAGTTCCCAGATGATTTAGAAATTCTTGAAGAAACAACTTATTCATTTAATTTGCCTGAAGTGACAAACATTATACCTACACCTGGACCGATTAGTATTCATGAATCTCCAGATGTTTATTATGAGATTGATACGGATGGTAAGGTAACCATTAGTTTTACAGATGGTTGGGAGACTGGCGATCATCGTGAGTTGAAATTAGATTTGACTCAAGCATTAAATGTAGAAATTTTTAATGAAGATAAAGTGCAAGAGATTGAAGTTCCCTATTCGGAGGATAAAAATTTCCACGCCATTCTTATTGGTAAGAAGGATGGTGTTGAAGGGCAAGATTACAAACAAGGCTTCTCTTATACATTAAATGGAGATACAAAGACAGAAACAACCTATCGTCCAACACATGCAGACTGGAAAGTTCGAGTTAATGATCAAATGGGTGTCTATTCAAATGCAAGTGTAGTAGATGAGTTAAGTTCTGGTCATACATTAGTCGTTGATTCTGTAAAAGTGTATCGTGTCAAACGTGACTTGGATGGTAATCCTATCGGGGACAGAACCTTAGTTTCAGTTGATGAGTATACTATTGATCCTTCTTCAGACGGTTTCAAAATAGATTTCAAAGATGATATAAAAGACACTTATGAAATTGAATATACAACAACGATTGAGCAAGAATTGGTAGAAAATGAAACTACGATTAATAACACTGCTACGATTACGCTAGGGGATGACAGTAGCAAAGTTGATTATCCAATTGAGTTAGAGTGGGGCAATGATTTTGATCCAATTACTAAAAAAGGTCAAATAAATGCGAACGATAAAACACTAATTGATTGGTATATTGAATATAATTTCTCTGGTAAAAAATTAGGAGATGTTGTATTAACAGATACGATAGATTTTGGCACGATTATTTCAGATAGTATCCAAATTTATGAAGTTGATGTTGATCAAAATGGACAGCCACAAAATTGGCGCCTAGTTCCAGTTACCCCTGTAATTTCTAATGAGGGGAAAACTGCGACGATTACTATTCCAGATTCGGATGGAAAATCATATGTAATGAAATTACAATCGGATGTTCCACCAAATAAAGTAGGCGAAGTTTTAAATAAAGTGGACGACAACAATCCTAATACACCAGAAGCTGAGGATACAGTAGAATACAATACGGTTCCAACTGCTAAAAAGTCGGGTACTGTTAAGTATGGTTCAGATGGTCGTCCATATATAGAATGGACAATCAAATTCAATAGTGAAAAAATTGCTTTTGATGGATTTTCTTTCCAAGATAACTTTGATAAAACTTTGTTAATATTAGATGAAGATTCATATAACTTGACACCTAATACTCCTGATTTTACTGTCAATCCAAATGATAATGGGTTTAAATTCACATTGAATGGTACTTCACAAAAAGAAGAATATACATTTACCTATAAAACGTATTACACTGCAGAAGGATTGAAAAAACCTAATGTTACTAATGGTGTTAGTTTAGATTGGTCTGGCGTTGGAATTGGTTCTGGCGATATTGGACATCCAGTTGCAGGTATCGAAAAAGTTGCCAATTGGGTAGTTGGCGAAGATGAGAATGGGAAAGCTCGCCAAGAAATTGAATGGACGATTACCTTTAATAGTAATAAGTTGGTTTTGGAAAATGCGAAACTTATTGATATTTTGACACCTGCTGAACTTGAAATTGTTGATGGAACATTCAGTATGAAAGTTAATGGAGCCGATGTAAACTCTAATTTCTATACCTATACTCCAACAACTGATCCAAAAGGTTTCGAAATTCAATTTACACAAAACACACTTCCACAAGTGTATACGATTAAATATCGGACAACAATTCCTGCTGAAAATACTGGTGCGGAGAACAAAGTTAATCTGATTTGGCAAGGAAATTCCGAAAAAGATAATGCAAAAGTTGATAAACAAATCAACAAACCAGGAGTTTCAAAAACTGGGGAAGTTGAATATTATCAAGTAGAAGGTATTACTTACAAGAAAATTAATTGGACAGTGAAGTTTAACACGAATAAACGAATCATTAAAAACTTAGTTCTTACGGATACCTATACACCAAGTGATGTAGAACTAACAGATTTTAAAATTGTTAAGGGAACTTCTGATGAAGCGTTAGTCGAAGGTGAAGATGGTATCTACACACTGGAACAAGATACTGGAATATTTACGGTTAAATTTAAAGATCAAACAGAAGCAGAAGAATATACTTTAACTTACAGTTCAAGCTGGAATGCAGATCAAGACACTGCCAATGCCGTGAATAATGTAAGTGTGAAGTATACTGGTGGGGAAGACAAGGATGATGAAACAATCGTTAAACCTACCCTAACACTTCAAAAAGCAGCAACAAATGTTTCTAAAAAAGAAAACGGCGATGTCGTGATTAGCTGGGAAATCAAAATCAATACGGATAAACCATACAAGGCGTTGAAAGATGCAGTGTTGGAAGATACGATTGAAAATGATCAACGTTATGTAGATGGCTCATTGACGTTAGATACTGCAGCCTATGATGAAGACTCAACTTGGTCAGGATCGTATGACGATAATACGCGTAAATTTACAATAAACTTACCAGACGGTGCAGCAACACATACTGTCACTTACCAAACAACTATTTATAGCTACCCATCAAATGATGGAACGATTCAAGATAAGTATAACAATATAGCTAAATTAACAAATTATTCTAAAGCAGACGAACCAGAAACAATCTCTAAAGATGCTTCTGCTAGATACTTTAAGGAAGGTGAAAACAATAAACCAACAAAATCAGGTATTCAAAATGAAGACACTGACTTAATTGAATGGACAGCAATGATTAATCCACATGCTTTACCAATTAAGGGTGGTTACATTCTTGATGAACTTGATGTGAATCAAGACTACTTTGGGGCACCAGAAGTTTACGCTGTTATTGATGGTAAAGAAGTACTAGTTCCAACGAGCGGTTATACGTTTAGAACTGGAACAGGAGAAGATGGTACAGCTAATTTTAGAATTGACTTTAATGGACCAACTACTGTGACCCCAAATGAAAAAGAACATGGAATCCATTATACGTATGTGATTAAGTATAGTACTTCGCTGAAACCAGATGTTATTGGAATAAAAGAAGTAGCAAATACTATTAAAGTTGTCGCTTATGATAAGGATAAAATCATTGAAGAGGGCGGAACATCTACAACGGGTGAAAAATGGTACTTTGGTGGTAGTGGTTCAAGCATCAACATTACGTTTAAAGGCAAAAAAGTTATTACTGATTTACCAAGTGCAACCTTAGCAAATGTACCTTTTACATGGGAAAGAATTACTGGAAAAGAAGGCAGTGAAAAAATTGCGGCCTCTGGAGAGGTAGTAACCAATGATCAAGGTCGAGTATCAGCTGAAGGAGTTCGTGCTGGAAGATATAGAATAACGGAAACATGGACTGACGATAACTTCCTTGACATCGCCCCTATTTATCTGATTATTGGGTATGATGAGAATAAAAACAGTACGTTAGAGCTTGCTAACTCCGATTGGTCTACACCTGGTACTCATCCAAACGTGACAGTTGATGAGAGTGGTGAATTGGTGATTACGAATACACCAGCAGAAAATAGAATCAATATCCCTGTACAAAAAGTTTGGGACGATGTAGAGAATGTGGAAGGTTTCCGTCCAGAATCGATAACAGCAGTTTTAGTTATTGATGGAGAAGAATCTGACCAAACACTTGAACTTAATGAAGACAATAATTGGTATGGCGTATTCATCGGGTTAGACAAAGATCATGAATACGAGGTAAAAGAAGTAACAGTTACGATGTATGAATCTGTTATTACCGGTGATCCAATTAAAGGATTTACCATTACAAATAGCCGTACACCTGAAAAAGTTACTGTTGAAGGTACGAAAACTTGGGATGATGATAAGGATAGAGACAGAATCCGCCCAGAATCAATTACAGTTAACTTACTAGCAGAGGGAGAAGTTTTTGACACAATTGAAGTTACTGAAGGCGATGACTGGAAATATGAATTTACTGATTTACCGAAATATGTTGAAGGTAAAGAAGTATTATACTCTATTGAAGAAGTAGCCGTTGATAAGTATGAAACGAGCATTGATGGATACAACATCATCAACTCTTATGAACCTGTAAAAGTGAGCGTTAGCGGTAAGAAAACATGGGATGATGCAAATAACCAAGATAATAAACGCCCGGGATATATTACAGTTCATTTATTAGCGGACGGAGATAAGGTTGGTAGTCAAACAGTGAGAGCTGAAGACAATTGGAAGTATGAATTTACCAACTTACCAAAATTTGCAGAAGGAACAGAGATTGTTTTTACCGTCGAAGAAGATGCAATAGAGGGTTATGAAGCAACTTACGACGGAATGAACATCACCAACACCCACAAACCTGAACAAATCACTTTATCAGGTGAAAAAAAATGGGATGATAATGACAATCAAGATGGTGTGCGTCCAGATTCCATTTATGTATATCTGAAAGCTGATGGGGCGGTTGTCGCTGAACAAGAAGTAACGCCAGGTGATGATGGAAAATGGACTTACTCTTTTGAAGGTCAACCAAAATTCAAAGCTGGAAAAGCGATTATCTATACAGTTCAAGAAAAACAAATGGATGGTTACACACCAACTTACAGTGCAAATGGCTTAAGTATTAAAAATAGTCATAAACCAGCAGAAACGTATGTTGAAGTAACAAAAACATGGAGTGATAGTCAGAACCAAGATGGTATTCGTCCAGAGTCAGTGAAGGTTCAACTTTTTGCAGATGGTGAAGCGACAGATGAATTCCTAGTATTAGATGCTAGTAACAACTGGCGGGGTATCTTTGACGGACTTGATAAATTCAAGAGCGGTAAGGAAATTGAATATACCGTGAAAGAAGTGAGTGTGGAAGATTCTAAATATAAAGCAGTAATCACAGGCTCACAAGCAAGCGGCTATCTCATTGACAACCAATATACACCTGAGACTACTACTATTTCTGGTATAAAACATTGGCACGATGACAATGATCGTGATGGCAAGCGTCCAGAATCAATCACAGTTTATCTGTTAGTTGATAACAAACGTGTGAGAGATGAAGAAGGCAAGTATATTAAGCAAGAAGTAAAAGCAAATGAAGATGGTGAATGGGTATTTAGTTTTGATAACTTGCCAAAACGCGAAAACGGAAAAATCATTGATTACTCTGTTGAAGAAGTAAAAGTAGCTGACTATCAACAAGGATATGAATTTGATGGCACAGTTGTTGATATTTACAATAGCTATACACCAGGGTTAACAAGTGTAAGCGTAAGAAAAGTTTGGGAAGATAGCGATAATCAAGACGGTATCCGACCAGATACAATTACAGTTCAATTACTTGCTGACGGTGAAGTTATTCAAGAACAAGAATTAAATGAAGAAAATGACTGGAAATTTATCTTTGCCGATTTAGATGAATATAAACAGGGCGAAGTGGGTCAATTAGTCAACTATACGATTGAAGAAGTTGATGTAGAAGGATATGAATCAATTGTTACACCAGTTGATTCTGACGGAGAAAATAGCTATGCTTATCAAGTAACAAATAGTTATATGCCAGAAGTGATTGCCCTTGAAGGTACGAAGACTTGGGATGATGCAGATAATCAAGATGGTAAACGTCCAGAATCAATTACAGTTAACTTGTACGCTGATGATAACGAAGAACCAGTTAGAACGGCTACCGTGAGTGAAGCAACTAATTGGACGTACGCATTTGAATCCCTTCCAAAATTTAGAGATCAAGGTGTAGAAATTAACTACTTCGCTCGTGAAGTAAATGATGAAAATGTGGTAGCATATACTCCTGAATATACGGAAAGTGGTATCATCAACCACTACAAACCAGGAAAAACTTATGTCGATGTCGTAAAAGTTTGGAACGATATGAATGACAAAGATGGTCTACGTCCAGATGAAATCACGGTTCAATTACTGGCAAATGGAAAAGTGGTAGATGAACAAAAAGTCACTGTTAAAATGGCTTGGCGCTATATCTTTACTGATCTAGATGAGTATCAAGATGGTGAATTAATTGAGTACACTGTGAAAGAAGTCAATGTAGCAAAAGGCTACGAGTCTTCAATTAGTGGTACTGCGAAAGATGGATTCACTATCACGAATACCCATAAATCAACAAAACCTGAAAAAGAGAAGAAACCTACGAAGAAACCTAACAAAGGTCATAAACATGGTAAACTTCCTCAAACAGGTGAAAACAATGGCATTATGTTAATGGTAATTGGTTTAGTACTGATTATACTAACTGCTTCTGGTTATGTAGTTTATAGACGTAAATCATAAGCCGGAATAAGGATAGAGAAGAGTAGGTGTCCTTCGCTCTTCTCTATTTCTTTACATATGATTATACGTAATGTTAGAGCCAAAATAATAGAAAAAATGATAGAAAGAGAGTTACATTTCTCTTCCTATCATTTATTTGTGTCGAATAATATAATTTCTTTTGGCGGCGACAACACAATTCTCTTTAAATTTTACGTCTTCTTGCGAAATCGACAAAGCGGAATTTGTCTAATCGGTGAATGGATTCGGTATATTCAAAACAACGAGTATCTTCCAGATAAACCAAGCTTCGAACGGTAACCACATGCTGATCTTCTGGATGCAAGTCCATCAAATCACGTAATTCCTTATTCACAGGATCAACGACAATTTCTTTTTGTGCATAAGCGATTTCTAAGCCTAAATCATTTTCGAAATAATCATAAATAGATTTTTGGGCCTTGTTTTGAGGTAATTCAGTAATAATATCAGCAATTAAATAATCTTTGTCTAAAATCACGACTTCTCCATCAATTCTGCGTTGACGAACTAAACGCCAAGCTTCGCCAGCTACTGGCCAACCGGTGATGTCATGTAATTTAGGTGAGACAGCAATTTTGCGAATTTCCACAACATTGGTTTCACTAGGAATTTGCTGGGCATTTTGCAGTTCTTGAAAACTGGTTAAACCAGAAATCGGGAAGTCAAAACGATTTAAATCTAAGACAATCGAACCTTTGCCCTGCTTTTTTTGAATATAGCCAGCATCTCTTAACAGATTTAAGGCTTTTCGAACAGTTTCCCTAGAAACATTATACATTTTTATTAGTTGGTTTTCACTAGGTAACAATGTATTTGGCGGGTATTCTTTTGCTAATATCTTCTGTTCAAGATCCAAAAAGATTTCTTTGAATTTATTCATCATTCAGCCTCCTCCCATTCATTATAGCGACAGGAAGTGGGGAAAGCAAATACCTATTTTTGTAGAAGCTCGTCGATTGAAATATCTGTCAAGTGGTTCACGATTAAATCAGCTCCATGAAGTTCTTCGCCAGAGTAAACGCCAACAGCAAACATGCCGGCAGCTTTGATACCATCTAGTCCTGCTTGCGCATCTTCAAAACCAATTGCTTCAGCAGGAGTAATGTTGATTGCTTCGGCTGCACGGACGAAAATTTCTGGATCTGGTTTGCCTTTTGTTAAAGTAGCTGGGTCAACAATCGCATCAAATGCTTCATTTACTTCTAATTTTTCAAGAATAAAAGGTGCATTTTTTGAAGCTGAAGCAATTGCACAAGGAATACCTTTAGCAGCTGCAGCATCTAAAAATTCTTTGACACCAGGTAACAAATCAGCTGGCGTTAAGTCTTGTAACAATTCAACATAATGGGTATTTTTCTTCGTCGCTAACGCTTCTTTTTCTTCCGTAGTAAACGCATCGGATTTGTTTCCGTGCGCTAAAATACGTTCTAATGAATCCATACGACTAATCCCTTTTAATTGTTCATTAAATTTTAAGTCAATATCAACACCAATTTCACTTGCTAAATCTTTCCAAGCTAAGTAGTGAAACTTAGCTGTATCCGTAATTACGCCATCTAAATCAAATACAAATCCTTTTTTCATGAATAAGCTCCTCGTTAATAAGAAATTTTTTGTGTTTCGTTTGCTACTAATGTGATAGTTTTACCCTGCACATCAATTGTTGTATCTTGATTGACTGTTACAACGACTTCTTCTTTAGTGACTTCCACTGAGAAATCAATCCCACGAATAGTCATTTGGAAACGAATGCCATCCCAAGCAGCGGGCATATTTGGTTCGAAGGTCACACGTTCTTTACGAATATCCAAACCAGCAAAAGTAGTTAATGGAATATAAAGAGTGGCTGCCATTACACCTGCATGGATACCTTCTGCCGTCGTTCCACCTTGAATATCACGGTAATCAGAATACAAGGCTTCTTGGTATAATTCCCAAGCTAAGTCTTGATCATTTACCATTGCAGCTAATTGTGCATGAACGACACGAGATAAAGTAGAGCCGTGGGAAGTACGCGCTAGATAATAATGTAAATTACGTTCCACGTAATCTTCTGGCAATTCATAGTTTAAGTCTTCCAAAATCAAGCGGACTTGTTCTTTAGAGAAATTGTAGAAAATCATTAGACTATCAGCTTGTTTAGCTACTTTATAAGTATCAGCTGATTTGCCTTCTGCATTTAAAATACGGTCCATACGGTAAATGTTGCCATATTTTTCTTTGTAGTGATCCCAGTCCAAATCTTTTAAGTCAAAATAGCCTTCAAATTGAGAAATGATACCTTCGTCGTTAATCTCTAATTCCAATTTGTGTTTGATATCAGCCATGCGAGCAAGTGTGTCAGTTGAAACAGCTGTTTTTTCTTGAACTGCTTGGAAAGTTTCAGCTGGTAACTGCTTGCTTAAGCGTTCGATTTCTTCAAATAACCAAACGACCATCATGTTTGTGTAAGCATTATTTTTTAAACCGCCTTTTTCAGAGCCAGGATAATTTTCATGGAATTCATCTGGACCCATCACACGATCAATATAGTAGCGTTGATTGCCTTCATCAAAGCTAGCTGCACTTTCCCAGAAATGAGCGATTTCTAACATCATTTCTAAACCAAAGTTCTCCATGAAATCAACGTCTTGGGTATTGTGCCAATATTGCCATACATTATAAGCAATCGCTAAGGAAACGTGACGTTGCAAACGGCTATGATCTTCTTTCCATTCGCCACTGATTGGATTTAAATGTAGTTCTTGTGATTGTTCTGTTCCGTCCAAACCAGATTGCCATGGGAACATTGCTCCTTGATAGCCGGCTTTTTTAGCATCGGTTTTAGCCGTTGCAAGACGGCGGTAACGGTACATTAATAGTTCACGAGCCGTTTCAGGGAAATGCAAGGTATAGAATGGTAAAATGAACAATTCATCCCAGAAAATATGACCACGATAAGCTTCCCCGTGTAAACCACGAGCTGTCACACTGGCATCTAAATCTTTGTTACCATTTGGTGAAGCAGAAGCTAAGATGTGGAAAGTATGCAGATTTAACATTTTTTGTGACATTAAATCGCCGTCAATTTCAATTCCAGCTGTTGCCCATAATTTTTCCCATTCGCTAACAGAAGCTTGATAGCTAGCGTCAAAAGTAGGATAATCACCAGAAAAATCAAGTGCTGGTACTACTTCATCCTCACGATATTGCTGAACAAAGACTGTTTTTTCAAAGGTATAAGCTTGTCCTTCTTTTGCGTCAAAGCTTACTTGTTGAACAATCGCTTTTTCTGTTTTTTCAGTTGTTAGATTTTCTAAAAGTCCAGCTTCATTTTGTAATTTTGCTTGTTGTGTCACAGTAATTTTAGAAGACTCAGTAACAGCTGTTAAAGAAGTGAAGGTATCTTCTGCTTGCAAATCAGTAACTGCCAAGTGATGGCGAGATAAACTACGGTAACGAGCAACGTTATAGTTGTACACATCGCCATCTGCTTCAGAAACAAAAGTGATTTCTCCTGAGAAATTCAAAGGAGTGACTGTGTAAGAAAGGTTAAATTGATGAACATTTGCCATACTAGCAATTTTTTTTGTTTGGATGGCTAATTCTTTGCCGTTAGTTAATTTAACAGTCACCCATGCTTCGAATAAACCTGTTTTTAAATCTAAGCGACGTTTCATTGAAAGAAGTTCATTATTGGCGATGTCTACCCGTTCACCATCAATGATGACATACATTTTTTGTAAGTTAGGTGCATTTACAAAGTCTTCATTATAAATTGTACGATCGGCAACTTGAGAAGCAGCGCTATTGTACAAACTCGCCAAATAAAGGGCAGGATAGTTTTCTTCTGCAATTTCCATTTCAGGTGTAGTTCCACGTAAGCCCATAAAACCATTTCCTACTGTTAATAATGATTCAACAGAGTATTCGTCTTTACCAGGTGTATATCCGTGATAAACCACTTCCCAAGGGATTTTAGCTACTTTTTCTGAGGAATAATCTCCTACAACAAAAGGAACATTTGCTTTTTCTGTTAAATATTGGGCAACGTCAGTTGTTTGTCCTTCAAGTGTCAATACAAATTCTTCGTTGACAGTTCCACCATCTACGTTGTTTGCGTTAATCAATTCTACTAATGAAGAAAGACGATCTAAGTATTCTCCCTCCAAATTAGTTTGTGATCCATTCGGCCAATGAGCAGTCCATGTTTGGCCAAGCTGTAAATTTACGATGTTCATCATGTATTGTCCCCTTTCTATCTTGTCTATACATGTATCTAAATTATAAAGGATAATGAAAGCTTTTACAATTATTTTCTATATTTTTTATTTTAATAAAAAAATGTAAGGGTTTTATCCGAATTGAACAACAGAAAAATAACGGATATAATCGTTGGTATATCAATAATTATCTCGTTTTTTGTCAGTAAGATGAAAAAATCAGAACTAAAACGCTTGCAATATTTTTTTTTACACGGTATTATAGGACTGTCGGTAGACATGTATATACAATTTATATATTTAGGAGGAGTTATTATGGGCAAGTATCAAGCAGATGCTGAAAAATTGCTAGAGTTAGTCGGAGGCAAGTCAAATATTGCTGCGGTTACTCATTGTGCAACTCGCATGCGTTTTGTGTTAAACGATCCATCAAAAGCTGATGAAAAAGCGATTGAGGATATCACTAGCGTGAAAGGAATGTTTACCAATGCGGGGCAATTTCAAGTAATCATTGGAAACGATGTATCTTCTTTCTACAATGACTTTACAGCGGTTTCAGGCATCGAGGGAGTTTCAAAAGAGCAAGGAAAAGCACTTGCGAAGAAAAACCAAAATCCATTGCAACGTGCAATTGCGGTTTTAGCTGAAATCTTCACACCATTATTACCAGCAATTATCGTCGGGGGTTTAATTTTAGGTTTCCGTAACTTATTAGAAGGTGTTCAGATTGAGGCTTTAGGACAAAAAATCGTGGATGGTGTAGCGTTGCTTAATCCAGATGGATCAGCAATCTACAATACTATTGTAGATACCTCTCAATTTTGGTCAGGAGTTAATCATTTCTTATGGTTACCAGGTGAAGCAATTTTCCACTTCTTACCGGTTGGAATCACTTGGAGTGTTACACGTAAAATGGGAACTACACAAATCCTAGGTATTGTATTGGGTATTACGTTAGTTTCTCCTCAGTTGTTAAATGCTTATGCAGTAAATAGTACAGCAGCAGCGGATGTTCCTTTCTGGGACTTTGGTTTTGCGCAAATTAATATGATTGGTTACCAAGCGCAGGTTATTCCAGCGATGTTAGCAGCCTTCACATTAGTTTATTTGGAGAAATTCTTTAGAACAAGAATTCCAGAAGCAATTTCTATGATTTTTGTTCCATTATTCTCTCTAGTTCCGGCTATTTTTGTCGCACATACAATCTTAGGTCCACTTGGATGGAGAATTGGTACAGGAATTTCTTATATTGTGAATTTAGGATTAGAATCACCAATTTCATGGTTATTTAGTGCAATTTTTGGTGCGGTTTATTCACCATTAGTTATTACAGGTTTACATCATACAACTTTAGCGATTGACGCTCAATTGATTGCTGACTTTGGTACAACTAACTTATGGCCAATGATTGCTTTATCAAACATTGCTCAAGGTTCTGCAGTATTAGCAGTAATTTTCTTACACCGTGGAAATAAAAAAGAAGAACAAGTATCTATTCCAGCGACTATTTCTTGTTACTTAGGAGTAACGGAACCAGCGATGTTCGGGATTAACTTAAAATATGTGTATCCATTCGTTGCAGCAATGATTGGTTCAGGTATTGCAAGTATGTTTAGTAACATCATGGGTGTTCGTGCGAATGCGATCGGTGTTGGTGGACTTCCAGGTATCTTAGCTATTAACGGAAATGAAGGTGGCGGATGGTTAGCCTTTACAATTGCAATGGTTATCGCTATCGTAGTGCCATTTATTTTAACAATCTTCTTCCGTCGTCAAGGAATTTTCAATAAAATTGATCTTCCAGGACAAGAAGTAGCGACTCCAGAAGGCATGGTTGTTGATGCTTCAGCAACAGAAGCAACTGCATCAACTAGTTCAGAAGTGGTTACAGAAAAATTATACGCAACAGCAAATGGAACAGTTATCGGGATTGCCGAAGTTTCAGATCAAGTATTCTCTCAAAAAATGATGGGTGATGGTTATGCGGTTCGCCCAACAGATAAACACGTTTACTCTCCAGTTGAAGGAACAGTGACAAGCATTTTTGATACAAAACACGCGATTGGCATTTTAACTCCTGCTGGTTTGGAAGTATTGGTTCATATGGGTCTTGATACCGTTGAATTAAAAGGTGCGCCATTTACAATTAAAGTAAAAGTTGGCGACAAAGTAACACCAACTACAGAATTAGCTGAAATGGATTTAGATGCAGTAAAAGCTGCTGGGAAAGAAACAGATATCATTACTGTTTTAACCAATGCAGATAAAGTACAAAGCTTAGATCTTAAAGGTTTGGGTGAAAATTCTGCAAGTAGAGAAATCGGTTCAGTAGAAGTAAAATAAGCGAAACTAAACGCTCAATCCTCTTGTGGGATTGAGCGTTTTTTCTACAACAAAAAGTATTGATTATGATGTTCGATAAGCTAAATACAACGCTAAACCTATTAAAAACCTACTCCACAAAGGAAAGATTTTGAGGTTCTGTAGGATACCGCTGTTCACTGTCAAAATCAGTGGTAGCAACATCTTCAGTAACAATTTCTAAACAAAAATCATCCGCCCACAAAGTGCCTTCTCCTTGTAACAAAAAGCCAAAATTAAGGACTTCCGCTTCTTGAGGAACATCTAACACAGAGGAGTAATAGTTCCAGTCGTTTGTTCCTTCAATCGGTCTATTTTGCATATTATCAAACTTTAACTGTTCAAACTCGTTTTTATCTATGCGTAACCAAAGACCACCCCAACCATCGATTTGGTCAGATTTCAAATAAGCACTCAAGCGAATCCGCTGATTTATATAGTTTTTGGCACTGACTTGCTGCATAACTGTTGCAAAATCATCGGTAAACAGGCTATTTTTCCGACTAATTTTAACGGATTGTTTGCCGCTATGGAAATGTGTATTGTCTAAAGCGATATCGTATTTATCGTGATTATTACCAGAAACGAGCCAGCCTTTTATTTTTGTATCAGTCATTTTTAAATTCCTCCTAAAAAAATTTTTGAATTGTACTCTGTATTGTCGAGGTGCTAATTGATAATACCTTTTGAAAACTCTGGAAAAAGCTTCTTGAGAAGAAAAGCCACTGATTAAAGCAATATCAATAATCTTTAACTCACTATTCAGTAATAGCAAGGAAGCGTTAGCGATACGTCTTTTTTGAATATATTTATAAATCCCCATATGTAATTGTTTTTTGAACACTCGCTGGAAATGAAATTCAGACATACTCACTTTTTTAGCAATGCTTTCTAAGGAAAGGTCGTCAGTTAAGTTTTCTTCAATATAAATCAATGCTTTTTGAATATCTTTTGTATAATCCATAGGTCACCTCTATCTATATTTATCATACGCTTTTTTAGGATTTTTTTTTGATTATTTTTGCTATTTATCTAGGACAATAGAAATAGACTGAATATCGAGCGTTGGCAATCTAAAAACTTTATGTCAATTTCAATCATTGCGTCTTGCGATTTTGACGTGTAAAATTTAGTTAAAAGATAGGAAATAATCAATTTTTTGCATCAGTATCTTGGTTGATTATTTCTAATCAGAACGATAATTAAAACAATAGAAAGAGGACTGGATATGGAAAGAATAAGCCGAGAACATTTAATTTTTGAAATGAACAAAGAGAACAAACCTGTATTATCTGTAGATAGTGGATCAATAGTTATTTTTGAAACAGAAGACTGTTTTTCTGGAGAAGTTCGCACCGAGGCGGATACAGTCAGCCAAATTGATTTTGCCAAAGTTAATCCTGCGACAGGACCCTTGTATGTAAATGATGCAGAAGTCGGCGATATCCTGAAAGTGACGATCAAACGTATCACTTTAGATGAAAAAGGAGCGGTAGTGACTGCTCCTGGTTTGGGTTTATTAGCTGAAGGTATTCAACAAGAAGAGACCGCCATTGGAGAAGTCACACAAGAAGCAACTGAGTATAAAGGATATTCACTGCCACTTCGTAAAATGGTCGGTGTGATTGGAACAGCGCCAGCTGGTGAAGGCATTAATACTGGCACTCCTCATGATCACGGTGGGAATTTAGATACGACTTTATTAGGTGAAGGAGCTACTTTATATTTGCCAGTAAATGTGGAAGGTGCGTTGTTGGCAATGGGGGATATGCACTCCTCGATGGGCGATGGGGAAATCATGGGCTCAGGACTAGAAATTGCCGGTGAAATTGAAGTGGAAGTAGAGGTATTAAAAGAAACAAAACTGCCACTACCTTTTGTTGAAACGGCTGAATTGTATGCGACATTAGCTTCGCGTGAGACGATGGAAGAAGCAAGTAAAGTTGCATTGAACAATATGGTAGACTTCATACAAAACAAAACGGATTTAACCTTCAACCAAGCGGGTATGCTTCTTTCTTTGGCTGGAGATTTAAAGGTCTCCCAAGCAGTCAATCCGAATAAAACCATGCGAGTAGAATTGAAAAAGTCTATTTTAGAGAAAAAATAGTGGGGTATTTGCATCTGATGTGAATACAATTCTTTGCTTTTTTTGAACGCTTTAATTAAAAAAGAGTTAGTTTCTTTAGTAGAATTGAGTATTTTTCTACCTTCTTGTTTCCCATTTATTCCTATGCTATCGTGGTAGTAACAATAAGAGACGTAGGGGGATGACAATGGTTAAATTAATTGCAGTAGATATGGATGGAACTTTTTTGAGTAGTAAAAAAGAATATGATCGGGAACGATTTCAGGCGATTTTTCAGGAATTAAAAAATAGAGACATCAAGTTTGTCGTAGCTAGTGGTAATCAGTATGCCCAATTGGCTTCCTTTTTTCCAGATATTAAAGATGAAATTACTTTTGTTGCTGAAAATGGAGTTTTAGTAATTGAAGAGGGAAAATTGGTTAGAGAAAGTCATTTTGAGACAGAGACCGTCCAAAATATCATTTGTTTTATTCGTGCAAATGAACCAGATGTACAAATTATTTTATCTGGAATTAAGAGTGCGTATGTTGAAAGCAAGGTTCCAACATACTTTATGGATGTGGCAGTTTTTTATTGTCACGCATTGACGGTGGTGGAGGAATTACTGTCGATTGATTTAGAGTCAGACAAATTTGTGAAGTTTGCCTTGAGTGTGCCAGATGACCGTACGGAAGAGATTGCGGAATTGATTTCTCAAGAGTTTGCTGGAAAAGCTCGAGCAGTTTCAAGTGGTCGTGGTTTTGTGGATATTATTATTCCGGGAAAAGATAAATCCGATGGTTTGCAATTTTTAGCTAAAAAATGGCAAATTGAGCCTTCAGAAATGATGGCGTTTGGCGATGGGAACAATGACCTAGAGATGTTGAAATTGGTGGAACATAGCTATGCCATGGCAAATGGTGCAGAGACAGTGAAGGAAACTGCTAAATATGCGGCTCTGTCCAATGAAGAAAGTGGTGTTTTGGCAGTGATTGAAGAATTTCTAGCCAATAATTAAGGAGTTTTGTATGATTGAAAATCAAACTTTTTCTTTAGATGAGGTAGAAGTAGGAGCAGTGTACAAAAATTGTCAGTTTACTTATTCTTCCGAAATCACTCATGTTTCCGATGTGACCTTTGAGCGATGTGAATTTCAAAATCAAGAATTTCAGCGTAGTGAATGGTTGGATTGTACGTTTAAAGATATTATTTTTTCTAATTTAAGTTTTTCCGAAAGTGTGTTTTATCGTTGCCGTTTTGAGCATTGCCAACTTTTGGGAACCAATTTTATCGACAATCGTTGGAAAGAAACCCGTATTTCGGATTCTCGCTGTGATTATATTAATTTTAGTGAATCTGTTTTAGAAAAATGTTTCTTTGAGAATACCTCGTTGAAAGAAGCTTATTTTCAATCGTTGACCGTTAAAAAAAGTTTAGTTTTTGATTCTTGCCAGTTAGAGCAAGCAGATTTTCTCGGAACGAAACTAGCGACTATTGACTTTTCTAAAAGTGAATTTGAGAATATCGTATTTTCTCCAAATTTATTAAAAGGAGCTATCATTTCTCACTATCAAGCCGCTCAGATGATTGGGATGCTTGGAGTGAAGATCAAATAAAAGCCAAAAGCCGATTAATGTCAGTCACGTTAATCGGCTTGTTTTATAAATTTTTCCTTAAAAGTAAATTATTACTTGGCAACTCCCCAACCATATTTACCAAATTTTTTTGTCAACTCTTTTTCAAAATGAATCTTTCCATTTGCAAAGTCGGCAAAACTATCTTGGATTAGTTTGTTATCATGGTCTCTTTCTATATTTTGTGTATGTACACCTATCTGGTTGTTTAGAGGATATGCTACTGCCTTTTCAATCTTTTTCATAATAAAGCCCTCTTTAGTAAAATTGTAGAAAAAAACAACCCCATTCTCTACAATAGCTGGCCTATATACCCAAAAAAATAAATTTCTTCCAAGAAATAATATCTTCTCAGTGCCTATACAAGTGAAATTTGCTATGATATTATCAAGGACTATTTTCGAGTAGGTGGAATTATGGAAATTATAGAGAAAGCTCCCGCGAAGATTAATTTGGGATTGGATGTTCTTCATAAAAGAGAAGATGGGTATCATGAGCTTGAGATGGTCATGTCCAGTGTGGATTTAGCTGATCGTTTAGTATTTGAACGATTACCAGAAGATAAAATTATCGTGGAGACAAATAAAGCTTTTTTACCAATTGATAAACGTAACAATGTCTATCAAGCGGCAGCGATTTTAAAAGAAAGATACGGAATTACTGAGGGAATCAAAATATCGATTACCAAAAGTATTCCAGTTGCAGCTGGATTAGGCGGAGGCAGTACGGATTGTGCCGCAGCCTTAAGAGGCATGAACCGACTGTGGGAGTTAAATCTTTCGATGGAAGAGTTAATTTCAATGGGCGTAGAAGTCGGGACGGATGTGCCCTATTGCCTTTATGGAACAACGGCATATATTGCTGGTAAAGGCGAAGTGGTGGAACCTTTAGTACCGATGCCTCAGTGTTGGGTTGTCTTGGTAAAACCGCGAATCAGTGTGTCTACTCGTAAGATTTTTCAACAAGTCGATATGGAACAGCTATCTCATCCAGATATGAAGAAGCTTTCAGAAGCGATTGTCGAGCAAGATTATCAAAAGATGTTGACGTATATGGGCAATAGTTTAGAGGATATTACGATTCCGAAGCATCCAGTTATTCAACAAATCAAAGATCGAATGATGAAGTATGGAGCAGACGTGGCATTGATGAGTGGAAGTGGCCCGACTGTCTTCGCCCTGTGCCAAAAACACTCGCGCGCCCAACGAATTGTTAATGGTTTAAAAGGTTTTTGCGAGGAAGTTTATTTAGTTAGAACCCTAAAATAGTAATTTATTTAATGAGAGAATCATTTGTTGTCTATTTTTTAGATGATAAATGGTTCTCTTTCTCTTGACGAAAAGCGTAACCTTTGATACATTATCTTTTGTTATCAAATCGGAAAGTTTACGATTTGATTTATTTAAAAGAAATGAGGATCAGAAAAAAATGAAAAAAATCCTTTTAATTAGTTTAATACTTATGAGTAGTTTGTTGTTCGTTGCTTGTGGAAATAATGAAGGGACTTCAAATGAAAATGAGAAGTTACAAATTGTAGCGACCTTTTATCCAATGTATGAATTTACCAAGGAAGTTGTTGGAGAAGAAGGCGATGTATCGTTATTAATTCCAGCGGGAACAGAGATGCATGATTACGAACCTAGTGCAAAAAATGTAGCGGAAATTTCTGAAGCAGATGCCTTTGTTTATAATAGCCACGAATTAGAAACTTGGGCCGAGAATTTACAAAGTAACACTGAAAATACTTTGTTTATTGAAGCTGCCAGCCAAATTTCTTTAATGGAAGCGAGTGGCGAGGACTATAACCATGATCACGAAGAAAACGACCATGAGCATGAAGAGGATGGACACAACCATAGTCATGACCCCCATGTTTGGGTTGATCCAGTATTGGCGATGGTGGAAGTGGAAACAATTCGTGATGCGTTGAGTGAACAATTTCCCGAAAAAAGTGAAATTTTTACTGCCAATGCGGAAAAGTATTTAGCAGAATTAAAAACCTTGGATGACGAATTTACTGCAGCTTTTGCTAATGCAGGAAATACGACATTTGTGACTCAACATTCGGCTTTTGCTTATTTAGCAAAACAATACGGATTAACACAAGAATCGATTGCCGGCATTTCATCAGAAGAAGAACCGACACCTAGTCGTTTAGCTGAACTGAAACATTTTGTGGAAGATCATCAAGTAACAGTGATTTATTTTGAAGAAAATGCTTCTTCCAAAGTAGCAGAAACTTTGGCGAAGGAAACAGGGGTTACTTTAGCTGTCTTAAATCCATTGGAAAGTTTGACTAATGAGCAGATAGAGGCTGGTGCCAATTATTTGAGTGTCATGAGAGACAATTTACAAGCATTACAATTAAGCATTCAATAGAGGATTGGTATGCGAAGAGAGAATAAAACTTAAATTTCGTTTTTTAGAAATTTAAATACACTAAAACGAAATAGCTTAATCCATTAATAGAAATAAGGATGCCAGTTCCACTTACTAGGAGCTCTAAACTAGTGGAATGGTATACGGCATTTCAATCAAACTAAAATTTCGTTCTTCTTGAAATTTTAATCCATTAATAGAAATAAGGAGGGAACCTTGTGCATTATATCGAAGTGAAAGATTTAACCTTTTATTACGATGATGAACCTGTTTTAGCAGGTGTCAATTATCATGTAGATGCTGGCGAATTTGTGATTTTAACTGGCGAAAATGGTGCGGCAAAATCAACGTTAGTTCGTTCTACGTTAGGTTTATTAAAACCAACGAAAGGGAACATTACGATTGCTAAGAAGAATACTGAGGGAGGAAAACTGAGTGTTGGTTACATTCCCCAACAAATTGCTTCTTTTAATGTGGGTTTTCCTAGTACAGTTTTAGAATTAGTACGCTCAGGACGTTATCCCAAAGGTCGTTGGTTTAAAAAGTTAACGGAAAGAGACCACGAACATGTAAAAAAAGCGTTGGAAGCGGTCGGAATGTGGGATATGCGAAACAAGCGGATTGGTGAACTTTCTGGCGGACAAAAACAACGGATTAGTTTGGCACGAATTTTTGCGACGGACCCTGATTTATTTATATTAGATGAACCAACAACAGGAATGGATGAAGAATCTCGTAATAATTTTTATCGATTGTTGCGCCACAGTGCTCATCAACATGGTAAAGCAATTTTGATGATTACCCATGACCATGAAGATATTAAACAATATGCAGATCGACAAATTCGTTTAGTGAGGAAGGAGGATTCCCAATGGCGTTGCTTTCATATGAATTCATGAGGCGGGCATTTTTAGCTGCAATTTTTATTGCCGGAATTGCTCCGATGCTAGGTGTATTCTTAGTTATTCGTCGTCAATCTTTAATGGCGGATACCTTGTCTCATGTTTCTTTAGCAGGTGTGGCTTTAGGTTTCTTCTTAAACTTGAATCCAACTTTTACCACAATGATTGTAGTCATTCTAGCAGCAATTGTATTAGAATATCTTCGTTCGATGTATCGCAGTTATTCAGAAATTTCGATTGCGATTTTAATGTCTGGTGGTTTGGCGATTGCTTTGGTATTGATGAATCTCAGTGGTGGAAATTCTGCTACTAGTATTCAGTCCTACCTTTTTGGTTCGATTATCACTATTACTTCTAGCCAAGTGATGTTTTTAGGAATTTTGTTTGCAGTGACAACCATTTTATTTTTACTCTTTAAAAAGCCAATGTATGTTCTAACTTTTGATGAAGATACGGCTCATGTCGATGGTTTGCCAGTACGTTGGATGTCGATGTTATTCAACGTGTTAACAGGTGTAGCGATTGCAGTAATGATTCCGATTGCTGGTGCTTTATTGATTTCAGCGATTATGGTTTTACCTGCTGCTATCAGTATGCGTTTAGGGAAAAGTTTTAATACTGTCATTTTAATTAGTATTTTTGTCGGATTATTAGGAATGATTAGTGGATTGACAAGTTCATTTTACTTAGACACTCCACCTGGAGCAACGATTACATTAGTTTTTATTGTTCTTTTCCTAGTAGTTAATCTGATTAAACGAGTGATCACGTTTTTCCAACGAAAAAAACAAAGTGAAAATTAAAGAAAAAGGACGAGAAACGAAAATTTCTCGCCTTTTTTTTATTGTTTCCTAATAAATGACGAACAATTTTCGATAAAAGTTACAAAATACTCGAAAAATAATCGGAAAAGCTTTATAATAAGGGGAAAGAATTTAGAAGAAGGAGTTGGAGTGCGTGAAAGTTCGTCGTAGTGAGCGATTGATTGATATGACCCATTATTTGTTAGATCATCCCCACGAGTTGATTTCGTTGACTTTTTTTGCCAAGCGTTATGAGTCAGCCAAATCATCTATCAGTGAGGATTTAGCAATTATTAAAAAGACATTTAAAGAAAGAGGAACAGGTTTATTAGATACCATCCCTGGAGCTGCAGGTGGGGTTATTTTTGTTCCAATGATTTCAAAAGAAGAGTCAAAGGAATATGTGTTGGCATTATCTGAGCGTTTATCAGAACAAAATCGTTTGCTTCCTGGTGGGTATGTCTATCTCTCTGATTTGCTAGGAGAACCAGAATTATTACGCCAAGTAGGCAGAATCATTGCTTCTAAATATCTAGGGAAGAAAATTGATGCGGTTATGACTGTGGCAACAAAAGGTGTGCCGATTGCACAAGCAGTTTCTTCTTACTTAAACGTTCCTTTTGTCATTGTTCGTCGTGATTCTAAAATTACAGAAGGCTCAACAGTTAGTGTGAATTACGTTTCAGGTTCATCTGAACGCATTGAAAAAATGGAATTATCCAAGCGTAGTTTAAAACGTGGCTCACGTGTCTTAGTGGTTGACGACTTTATGAAAGGTGGCGGCACCATCAACGGCATGCAAGGTTTGATTGAAGAATTTGAGGCAGAGCTTGTTGGCGTGACTGTTTTTGCGGAAGCAAAATTCCGTGGAGAACGAGCAGTCACAGATTACAATTCTTTATTATTTGTAGAAGATGTAAACACTCAAACAAAAACAATTTCCGTTGTACCAGGAAATTATTTCGAAGAAGAATAATTCTTAAAGAGGGAACAAGCTAAAATGAAGCTTGTTCCCTCTTTTGATTTGTTTTTTAAAAATAACCTCGTTGCAAACTAAACTATATCCGTATAATAAATAATTTCCTTACCCAATGATTTTGCAAAAGCAATCTCGGACTGGGTACTCTTTCCAATGTAATGATCCACATCCACGACTAAAATAGCATCGGACATCTTGATGCGTTCTTTGTGCATGCGGTCGAATACGTTTATTTCTTCTTCTGTATAATCATCTTTATTTTCCCTAGTAGGATAAACAGGACTAAGTATACAGTGTCCTTGTAAATCCATTTTTTCCATTATTTCCATCATTTCCTGTTGAAATCGCAAGCTACCACAGACAGTAATAATCTTCATTATGTTTAAACCTCTCCCTCTCTTTTAGCGGTTTCCTGAATTTGTACGAATTTTATTTTAGCGATATTTTCACAAGTACGAATGATTAAACGTAGGAAAAAATAAACTTGAATCGTCAAAAAGATAGGTAAAATAGCCGTAAAAATTTCTAATAACATCTCTGCATGAAAAGAGTCAAAAATATCACTTAAGTTAAAAAGTATGTACAACAAGCGAAAACCAAAATAAGTAATCGAAAAAATAAAGGACAAGTTGGTCCAAAAGTAAGCGGAGCGCGAAAACTTAGAATCTACATCAGTTAAAAATTTATTCATGTGAAAACCTCCAACAAAATAAGTATTGTTTCAAGTTAATGGTAACACAAATCAGTGAAATCTGTAGATAGCAGAGATATTTGTTTAGTGTCATTTTACGGATGGATGTAGTAGAGTAAGTATAAAGATTTATTTTAAACGGAGGTATTGAATTGTATAAGAATAATCATCAAATGAAACTGATAGAACCAACGATTGAAATGAGGGCATATTGGTTATTCGATTGCGCCCAGTGAGCGTCAAAACGGATATGGATCACTTTTATTGGATTTAACGTTGGAAAAAATGAAAGATTTTGGATTTGATCGAGTACTGATTACTTGCGATGAGTCAAATCTTGCTTCAGCAAAAATCATTGAAAATAATGGTGGAAAGTTAGAAAACAAGGTTTTTAATAAAGAAAGTCAGAAGTGGGTTTGTCGGTATTGGATTAAGCTTTAAAGAGTCATTGGTTTTTCTCTTCCTATCCGTTAAAATAAGGCTATACGCAAAGGAGTGTTGCAAAATGAGTGAACAAACGTTAGCAATTATCAAACCGGATGGCGTGAAACGGCATTTAGTTGGCGCTTGGTTCAACGCTTTGAAGATGCAAATTTGTCCATTCAATGGATGGAAATGAAACGACTATCACCAGAATTAATCGAAGAGCATTATCAACACTTAATTGGTAGATCCTTCTTTCCAGAATTATGCAATTATATGACGGAAGCCCCTGTTGTTGTGATGGTTTTATCGGGAAACAATGCGATTGCTAGAGTTCGACATTTGATGGGAGCAACCAACCCATTAGAAGCACAACCGGGAACGATTCGAGGCAATTTGGCACTTAGTCAAACACGAAATGCTGTCCATGCTTCAGATAGTGTGGAAGCTGCACAAGCCGAGTCGCTCGATTCTTTGCAGACTAATAGAATAGCCAACTGTGAATTATTTTTGTTAAAAAATTTTAGATTATCTAACAAAGATTGTAGTTTCTGTTAAAAAGCTGCCGATTATTTAACAAAGACCGCAGTTTCTGTTAAAAAGCTATCGATTATTTAACAAAAAAAGAGTGTTCTGCTAAAATTCTTCAAATTATTTAACAAAAAGTGGCTATTTCCCATTTTTTTAGAATAAAACAAACGCATGAGCCAACTCATGCGTTTATTTCGTTATAATAAATTTGTTCGTACAACAACTCTAAGGGAAGCTGTTGTAAGGAAATCGTACTTGGCTGTAAGTCCATGACTTGCGCCATTTCTGTCTCGATTTCAGTGGGATAAAAGTATTATTTTTCTGGTTGGTTGTTGACGGTATAGACTTTTTTGTCAATTGTATCGACAGCTTGTTTGGTTTCAAAAAGCAAGACACGATTGGTATGTGCCTCGGTATCTTTTTCCAAAGATAGTGATTTACGGAAAATTGAACAAGGAGTATTGTAACCGAAAATTTATCACAAAAAGGAGGTTCTATGTTTAAAAAAGTAAGTTTAGCTGTATTGTTGGTTGTAATGTTAGGTTTGGGTGGTTTCTTTTACCTACGTAAACGAAATACGAGACAAGCGGTCTATATCTTGGAACATTTACAGTACGTGGATAACATTATTGTTGAAAATCAAGAGGGTGTCGAGGTAGAGTATTTTGTTCAGACAGATGATTCCTTTGACGAATTACGGGATATTTATGGACATCTAGTGAAATCAATCGCGTTTTCTGATAGAAAATTATTGAGAAATCCGCTTGTTTATCGTTTCCTTCTAGAAATTGAAGAAGAAACTTTAGCAACAGTGAAGATCTATCGTATAGAAGAGCACGAAGAATTAATTCCTACCGCAGATTCAGGCACGATAGAAATTAGAGAGTATGGTTTTACTTGGGAAGACAGTCAGTATTTAATGAGTGTGAAGGAAGGGAAACAGTTCACTCTTTTTAGTTCAACTTATAAATATGTTTTGCGACAATTACTTGAGAATAATTGAGGTATTTATTCTATCTTTTTTCCCTTGAAAAATAATTGGTATACCTCCAACTTCTCGGTATGTGTCAAGTTTTTTGAGGTTGTATAAAAAAGTAGCTGACTTCACTTAAATTTTGTTGGTAGTACCTCACTTGCGTTCGGTTTGCCTAGTTATTTCTGATGGAAAAATTTTCCATCAGAAATAACTAGGAGTCATGTTTAATTGGTTGAGTTCTTTTGATAGTTGACCAATCGGCTCGCTCTTCGCCAGCCCTTGACCGATAATTCCTTTAAACACCCCTTCATGTGAGCGAAAAGGCGGTGTTTTTTGAACTTTTCGTTTCATAGCTTTCCATTGTTTCTGCCGTTCTACTTCATCATCAGAGACTTCTTCATATTGATTTAACCAAGTCGCCATCTCTTGATTTCTCAAGCTATCAATCACACGAATCATGGCTGCCGCACCTGCTTTACTCCATAAACGACCTTGACGCTTCATTCGATACGTCATTTTGCGATGCGTACTTTCAATCGTACCAATACTTTGATTCGAATCGTGGATCCCTCTTTGTTCGAGGGATTTTACATACACCCAATTTCGTGTAAGATACCCTCTTAATAAGCGCACCTGTTCCAAATAAGTTTCTTCTCGTTCTTCAATCAGACTTTCTGCCGTATCTAAACACGCACGAACCGTTTCATTCTCATACAAGCGGATCGCTTCAATTAATTTATTTTGTAGTTTGGGAGAAACAAAGTTTAGTCGCTCTTTTATTTTTTGATGGACATGGTAGCTATCTCGGAAATGTTCGTGACGGAAACAACCCAAAGAAAGTTCATCAAACACTTCTTTTTCATAGCCAGAACCACCGTCACTGTTAGAAATGACCACGGTATCCGATAAATCGTAGGTTGCTTGAAGATAGTTCATCATTTCTTTTTGTGCGCTCTTTCGATTCAAATGACTGACAAAATAGGGGCAGATTAACTGTGAGCGGTTGCCTGTCACTTGGCTACCTTCACTTACTTGGAATCGATGAATTTCTAGCCGTTGTTTTTTCTGTCCTCGAATCAAGACACCATCTCCTTCTAAATAAAGATACCGCACTTTTTTCTTTTGTGTTATTCCCTCATATCGACTTTCATGGGTACTTCTTTTTTGGACAATTTTTCCTGTTTTTACCACTAATTGTTGGACATTTTGATGACTCATACTCCAAGTCGTTAAGCAATCAATGGCTTGTGCGACATGACGATACACCATCATTGAACCTAACTCTGAGACATTTCTTAAAACGAGTGAACTATAGCGAATACCTTTGAGTATCCCTAAAAATTCATCCAGAGGGTACCGAATGTCGCCGGCTTTATTTTTCATTCTTCGTCTGACATAAGATATGGAACCAAAAAGGAAGGTCACTGTTCGTTGACTTTTTCGATCTACTTGGAAACCTTCCTCTTTCAATTTTGCGGATACTTCTTCATCCTTCATTACTTTCACTAAATCTGTTACAATGATATCCATAAGAAACCGCCTCTTGTAAGTAGTGCCTGCCAGCCTAATTACTAGAGTAACGGTTTCTTTTTTATTCGTCTAATCTTCTACCTCAATAAATTTTACACTTAGGCTAACCATACCCTATATTCACACCTGGTACATAAAATAAAAATGGCATTTATTTGGTTCTCACACAAGCATTCTAAGCGATTTTCAAACTTTTTTGTGGGTAGTTATCTGCTAAAATCGCTGTAAATCATCACTATTTCATTAATGATGGCTCTTAATTATCCTTCTTAATTCTGTGATAAATAGTTTTTAATAATATAATAAATAAGTAGACAAGAAACAAAAAAGATTATGAATAGCAATCCAAAAAATAATACAGGTACCTTAACCTTAGACGGTAATAACAAAATCATCGTTACAATAGCCGTTAATACAAGAATATAAGGTGTTGCTTTTTCAATTGTTTTTTCTCGAACACTTTTTTCTTCTGTTTTCTCTAGCTCTTTTTCGGGTTCTCCTTTTAATTCTTCTATCAATTCTTCTTTTGATTCCTCTGTTCGTTCTAAAATAATATCTTCAGTAAAATATTCCAATTTAAGGTCAAAATACTTAGCAATTAGAACTAGGGTATTCAAGTCTGGTAAAGATATATTATTTTCCCATCTCGAAACGGCTTGTCTTGAAATATTTAGATAATCAGCAAGTTGCTGTTGTGAGATATTTCTTTTTTTTCTTTCATTTTTTATTCGATCACCAATTTCCAAAATAAAATCTCCTTAAAAGTATATATATTTAATAATACGGTGTTTAAATCCGTTTAGCAATCAGAAATTGCGCTATTGCCATTAAGGATTGCTAGTATATCAACAACTACACAGGGTAATATGAGCATGTAAAAAAAATAAAAAAAGAAAGAAGGAATTAAAATGGAACAAAAAGTGAGTAACAAAAAATTTTTTAAAGCAATTATAATTGCTTTGGTAGCATGTTTATTTTCTAACATATTACTACCAACTGTAAATGCTTTTGCTTCTGAAAAGGAGGATATCTATCAAAAATTAGATCAAATTGATCAAGAAGAATTTGAAGTGGTTCTTAATCAAATTACAGAGTATTCAGAATACGACTATGCTAGTCAAAAATGGATTCTAAGTTATGATATTGTAACTGATGGTGTCTTTACAGAAGATCAATATGCAAATGCTGAAAAATCTGGTGAAGAATGGGAAAAAGTAGAAGCTTTAGCAAACGAATCAAAACAAGGTACTATTACAACCTTTGCATTACCCGCTCTACTAATACTAGCTATTAAGGCGGTTGGGGTCATTGCTGGTACAGCAGTTGTTACTGAAATAACTACCGCTTTCACTAAATGGGGTATGTCAGCTGGCTGTAAGAAATTTAAAAAATATGGACCAATCAAATCATTCTGTGAAGCAAATGACTACCTATAAACATTTCTTGATCTTATTGGTTTTAATACCCATTTTTTCAGCATGTAATTCCCCTTCAGACAATGGTACAAAAAGTAGTTCTGAAAATTCGAGTAGTTCTAGTTTTGAGCAAACAATAATCGAAAAAGAAATTGATTTATACGAAAAGGCACTAGAGAACGATAATGTAGAAAAAATTGATCTAGTCAAATTTAAAGACATTACAGAACCAACTCAAAATAATGAACTAATATACTTTGGAAGAGCTACTTGCATATATTGCAGAAAATTAATAATAGAAAATGAAGAAGCTATAAAAAGTTCACCTATAAAAATCTTTTATGTGGATACAGATTTATTAACTTCTGAAGATAAGAAGGAATTAGCCGATTTTCAAGTAACAGAAGTACCTTCATTTATCGAAATCAACGACAATTTAGAGTATGTAAAAGTATACTTAGAAGAATTTGAAAGGAGGATTCATAATGAATAATAAGACAATTTGGTTATTACTTATTATCATCCTTTTAATAGGAACTGCCTTTCTCTACTATTTTTCAAATGAAGAAATACGAGCTAGCATAATATTTTTTGGTTCGATTATACTAGTATGTTTAGTTGCTGGACTGTTAGTTGCGTCAGGTATTAAATATTTTCTGTCTAACAAATAATATTGCCTACAAAAAAGCATAGTATAGAGAAGCAACCTCTATATTATGCTTTTTCATTTACACTCGTTTTCTTAAAATTACACCTGACCCTAACACCAGAAAACCACCTAAGACAGATAATGCAATAGTCTCTTTTTCGCCTGTTTTTGGTAAAACTTTCATTTTTCCGATAGTTTTTATGGCTTCTTTTTTTGTAATCTTTAGGGGCTTTATACCAAGCATATTTTTTAGGTGAATATCGGAATTCTAGGGCTTTTATATCTTCATTATATGGTTTTGTATTACCTGTTAGCCATATAAATGTTCCTACTACTTCGATTGCTACGCCGTCCATTTTTAGATTGAACAATTTATTAATAATATCCTTAAACTGTTCGGGTGTTTCTGTTGTTTCTTTGGTGTAAGTTTCACCCTCTTTGTTCTTGTGAGTATTTTTCAATTTTTTAAAAAGTTCGTCATATTCATTGTTCAAAATTTTCATTTCTTCTTCATTCCCGCCACAATCGGGGTGTAACTTCAAAGCTAACTTTTTGTAGGCTTTTTTCAATTCTTCCAATGTTTCAACGTTTTTAATGTATTTCATTTTTATCATTCCTTTTCTTTTTGATTTTTGGCTTTTTGACAACCATTTTTGTTAGGCGTTTGAAGAAGTGAAGCTGTTTTCCTCATGTTTTAAAAGCTAGAAATAAATTACAGTGTATGCTCCTTTCTTTTTTCGTTTTGTTGGTTCATTTTCGCCAGTGTGTTCGTGTCGTTTGCTGTGACGAGTACGCAACATAGACACAAAGAAAACACAAGGGCGAGCTTGCTCGTTTATATACCCTTGTGTTTTCGACTGGATATGTTAAGGTAACAAACAGTAAATGACACGTTACAGACTGCAAAATGTACCAACTGAAAAAAGAAAGAATACCGTTGTGTGCTTTATTTCTCGATCAGCTTTTAAAACATGAGGAAATGTTTTTATAAAAAAAGAGTAGTTACCGTTTTTTGGTAACTACTCTTTTCCTTTTTAAGGTTTAAATCCCTGGAAGTTTAGGTGTTTTGGGTATTGGTGGTGTAGGTGGCTGCAAGCTTTCCATTTTTTGTTGAATTGCTTTAAATTCAGGGGTTTCTTGGTGTTGATTTTGAACCATTTTTTGCTCTATTCTCTCCAAAGTCGGTTGAATTTCTTTCCCTGATACTTTACGATTTAATTCTCTTTCTAAGGTCTCTTTCGGACTAATGGAAGGCGTTTCTAAGCTTGAATAGAGTTTCACTCCTTCTCTATTGTAAAGCCTTATATCTCTAAATAAGCCCGTTTTATGAAGGGTTTCTAAATTGGTCGGTAAAGTTTTTGACAACAATATCATGCGCTTGTTTTGGTGTTGCCCTGGCTGTCATTGGATCATCTGCATACATGGTTTCATATCGTTCAATTGTTCCTAAATATGAGTTGATTTTAGGTACTGCCATGACATACATTTTTGTTTCATAACCTTTGGCTTGAAGCATTGTTGCGGTTTGAATAGGAACGTCTGTTGTTCGTCCTGTACCTTCGATCACCAAATTATACCCTTTATCGCTCAAACGGCTTATGATCGCTTCTGTCATGCGATTAGAATAAGGGGTAACGTGTTTTACTACGTCTTTTTCATAAAGTTTCACTAGTTCATCAAAATTAGGGTGCTGTTGTTTAAAGGTATCATTATCAATGACAATAACATTCCCTTGTGTTTCTTCAAAAATTGCTGATCGCAAACTGGTTTTCCCTGACCCTGGTTGCCCACCAAGTAAAAAAGCGGTTGGCGATTCAACTTTAAAGGGCTTTTATGTTTATTTTGAGAAAGATATAAAATCAATATATCCCTTTTCCCCAATTTTCACAACGGCATTGTAGGGCTTTTTCTCTTTGTTTTTGATTCCTTTTACCAGAGTTTCTTTTCCCTCCAGTAATTCTTTTACATTCGTTTTGGTGAGTTTTTTCTTTCTAAAATGTTCAGCTAAAGTAAACTTACATTCAGGATAATTTGAACAACCATAAAACGATTTTTTTAATACAATATTGTTGCCACACTTAGGACATTTGCCTACAATACTTTTTTCTGCTTCTTTTTCTTTCTGTTCCTGGTAATCAGAAAAACTTAATTTCTCTATATCGGTAGGTACAGCAATTTTGCTTCATACAACTTCTCGTATATAGTTGAAATGTTCGGTAAATTGGGCTACACTAAAAAAAGCAAAAAGCGAATGGAGTGAAGCGCGTGGAAGCACGTTACGCAATTATCTTAGCAGCAGGTAAAGGGACACGTATGAAATCAACTCTTTATAAAGTATTGCATCCTGTTTGCGGCAAACCAATGGTAGAACATATTATTAATCGAGTAGAAGAGACGGAACCAAGTGAAATCGTGACGATTGTCGGGCATGGTGCAGATAAAGTCAAAGGACAATTAGGCGAACGCAGTCAGTATGCTTTGCAGGCAGAACAATTGGGAACAGGTCATGCTGTCTTACAAGCTGTCGATTTTTTAAAAGGGAAAAAAGGAACGACTTTAGTTATCAGCGGAGATACGCCACTATTGACTACAGAAACTTTGGATAACCTATTTGACTATCATCAAGGTAAAGGCGTGTCAGCGACGATTTTGACGGCTCATGCGGAAGATCCAACAGGTTATGGACGAATTATCCGTGACCATATTGGTATCGTTGATCGAATTGTTGAACAAAAAGATGCAAGCTCGGAAGAAGCACAAGTTAAAGAAATCAATACTGGAACGTATTGCTTTGATAATGAATTATTGTTCGATGCTTTGGAAAATCTAAATACCGATAATGCGCAAGGGGAATATTATTTAACAGATATCATTGAAATTTTGAAAGCTGATGGTCGTAATGTGGCGGCTTATCAGACCAATGATTTTAACGAATCTTTAGGCGTTAATGATCGTGTTGCCTTGTCAGAAGCCAACCGCTTAATGCGCACACGTATCAACCATCAACACATGGTGAACGGTGTGACTTTTGTTGATCCTGCCGCTACTTATATTGATGCAGGTGTTAAAATTGGTGCTGAAACAGTGATTGAACCAGGTGTTTACCTAAAAGGTGACACAGTGATTGGTGGAAATTGCGTCATTACTGCTAATTCTCAAATCGTGGATAGTGTGATTGAAGATAATGTGGTTATTAAATCTTCTGTAGTAGAAGAAAGTATCGTTCATTCTGGTGCAGATGTTGGTCCGTATGCGCATTTACGTCCAAAAGCTGAAATTTTAGCTGATGCCCATATCGGCAATTTTGTCGAAGTGAAAAATGCGATTATTGGTGAAGGCACAAAAGTGGGTCATTTAACTTATGTTGGCGATGCAACATTAGGCAAAGATATTAATGTTGGCTGTGGAACAGTTTTTGTCAATTATGATGGAAAAAATAAGCATCGTACAGTGATTGGCGACCATAGTTTCGTCGGTTCTGGTGTAAATATTATTGCGCCAGTAACAGTTGAAAAAAATAGTTGTATTGCTGCAGGTTCGACAATTACCGAAGATGTGCCAGAAGATTCTTTAGCAATTGCCCGTGCAAGACAAGTAAATAAAGAAAAATATGCAAAAAAAATGCCATATAATCAATAAGTCTTTTCAAATGGCTTGATTTATTGAGAAAAAATGACTACTATTTACTAGGAAGATGATTCTAGTAGATAGTAGTCTTTTTACTAGTCGGAATGTAAAGAAAGTGGAGGTTCTCATGTCGAATCAATATTTTGATCCAAAATTAAAGATTTTTGCGCTAAACTCTAATCGTCCATTAGCGGAAAAAATCGCTGCAGCAGTAGGTGTAGAATTAGGACAGTGTTCAGTGAAACAATTCAGTGATGGCGAAATTCAAGTCAACATTGAAGAAAGTATTCGTGGTGACCATGTGTATATCGTTCAATCAACAAGTAGCCCAGTTAATGACAACATTATGGAGCTATTAATTATGATTGATGCTTTAAAACGTGCCAGTGCAAAAACAATTAACGTTGTTATGCCTTACTATGGTTATGCACGTCAAGACCGTAAAGCACGCTCTCGTGAACCAATCACAGCGAAATTAGTAGCGAACATGATTGAAAAAGCGGGTGCGAATCGTATGGTCACACTAGACTTGCATGCATCACAAATTCAAGGTTTCTTTGATATCCCAGTGGATCATTTAATGGGTGCCCCATTAATCGCTAATTATTTCTTAGAAAATAATATTCAAGGCGATGACGTTGTTGTTGTCTCACCTGACCATGGTGGTGTAACGCGCGCACGTAAACTAGCAGAATTCTTAAAAGCACCGATTGCAATCATTGACAAACGTCGTCCTCGTGCAAACGTGGCGGAAGTCATGAATATCATCGGTCGTGTTGATGGAAAAGTTTGTGTATTAATTGATGACATCATCGATACAGCAGGTACAATTACTTTAGCAGCGAATGCCTTAAAAGCAGCTGGTGCGAAAAGCGTTTATGCTTCTTGTACACATCCAGTCTTGTCTGGTCCAGCCCTAGAACGTATTTCTGACTCAGCAATTGAACGCCTAGTTGTCACAGATTCAATCAACTTGCCAGATGAACGCAAAATCGACAAAATTGATGAAATCAGCGTAGGAAATTTGATGGCTGAAGCAATCAAACGTATCCATGAGAACAAACCAGTAAGTCCTTTATTTGAATCAAAAGAAGCATTTACTCAATAAAAAAAGTATCCTCATTCTCTTGTCAAGAGTGGGGATATTTTTTTGTTGGAAATTACTTCGCAAACAAGTGAGTGATGGTTTTTGCACCAAAATCGGCGAAAAAAGGTGCAAACCACTGAGTATTGCACCAAAATAGAAGAGAAAAGGTGCAAACTGCTGAATATTGCACCAAAATAGAAGAGAAAAGGTGCAAAAACAGAAAGTATGCACCAAAATTGAGGAGAAAAGGTGCAAAAACAGAAAATATGCACCAAAATTGAGTAGAAAAGGTGCAAAAACAGAAAATATGCACCAAAATTGAGGAGAAAAGGTGCAAAAACAGAAAGTATGCACCAAAATAGAAGAGAAAAGGTGCAAAAACAGAAAATATGCACCAAAATTGAGGAAGAATGGTGCAAAAACAGAAAGTATGCACCAAAATTGAGGAGAAAAGGTGCAAAAACAGAAAGTATGCACCAAAATTGAAGAGAAAAAGTGCAAAAACGAAAATACACTCAAAAAAATTGATTCAATAATCTATCGTTGGACAGTAAAAATTAATGTTTACGCCTGCGGAACATAGCCACTAGACTAGAAATAGCAAAAAGTACTATTCCTACGGTTGTGAAAGTGATAAATACTCCGACTAAGTCTTTGAATGAATGCACTGGATAATAACCACTTACTAATAGGAACGGGAAGATCGTCAGTAACATAATCAGATAATGAACAACCATCTGTTTTAGATAGGACCAACTTTTAATTTCATAGATAACACTAAATACTCGTAAAATCAGAAAAATGACCGCATAAAAAAGCAACGCTTTAATTGTGTGATTACTTTCCTGAAAGTAGTTCCATAGCGACAAACACAAAACAATAATAAACGGAACTCGCCCTCTAGCTAAACCTTTGTAAAATAAATTCATTCTTTCTATTCCTTCATGCTTTTTTGAGGGGAAAATTTACTAGTAGTAACAAAAAAATACAACCCTAAAATCATTGTTTGAAAATAGATTTTAGGGGTGTGTTTAGTTAATTATTCTTTATCTTTAAAATAAAATTTCATTCCCAACGCAAACAATAACCAACTGATTGTTATTAATTGCAAAGCTCGCACTAGTGCTAATATAGCTACTCGCCAAATTTCCCCATCACTAAAAATAATGAAGGGAGTAATTAGTAGAATAATAAATCCTACTATAAAAAATAAGATTCCTTTTCCTTTCGAACTCATAAATGCTCCTCCAAAAATTATTCCTCCTGTTAAAAAAGGTGATTTCTTTTTGCCAACACGAATATTTTTAATTGGAAATAGTCTAAACAATAAAATCATCCGTCAATTAATTCGTTTATTTTTCTTATAAGCGTATATCAGTGCAAAAATAGTCATTTGTACAAGAATGATACCAATCCCAAAGATTTGCGGATACAAATAAGAAAAGAAGAAGAAGGTTGTGCTAAATAATAGTGCTACTGTACATTGATAAATAGCTGTTACAACTCTGTCCATAGGTTATTCTCCTTTCAAATTAATTTTTTATGTCATCAAAAATCACTTGCTCTACAGTTCTAGACAATCCATCATGGAAATAAACTTTCAGAACAGCTTCACCAGAATCTTCATCAAAAGAAACAACTGTAATTCTTAGATAATAGTCTCCGACACTTGTATCAAGATAACCAATAATATCCTTTGTCTGATTACCAAACGTAAGGGAGATTCGACTTTCTCCGCCATTAGAAGCAACAAGCTCTTGTTTGTCATTCGTTACGAGAGAGTTTTCATAAAGAACAACTTCGCTATCTGAATAATGTCTAGTAATGGTAATTGATTCAGGTATCTCTTGCGATGTTTTAATCTCGATCCCTTCAGAACGTTGAACAAAGTAGAGAAAGCTAGCGATACTGATGATTAGCAGGGCAGTGAGTATCTTCCAATGTTTGATTAATTGATTCATCTATACTCATCCTTTCGATTACTTGATTGACTTTTCAGCATCAAAATGCGAAATCTAGAAAATTGATAAAAAATAAGTTAACGGATAACAGCTCATTCAATAGTTCAGATATCATTGGGGAATTCGGATGACTTAACTAGAGAGCATATGACTTTAAAATTAGCTCTTGTATAGGAAATGTCCGATTACTTTATTGTAAGATAAATATCTCTGTTATCCGTTAACATTAACACGCTTGATTTATAGAATCTGAAAAAGAATCCAGAGTAAAAATTTTATCTTATTTCATTGTTAAGAGCAGTATAACTTAAAAAGCAACGGTTGAACCATTTATACCCCAAACGTTGAATATTTAATCCTGAACGCAGTACTTAGAAGAAAATAGCAAAAAGTGCTTACCAATCACTAAATCATTCACTGGCAAGCACTTTTGTTCAAGTCACTGTTAAACTTCTCCATAATAAGAAGCTGAGTAGAAAATAAAAATCTTTTTGACTTCAAAAGTTTTTAATTCAGAATGTGTGGCTTTTTCAAAGGGAGCTGGCTCCACGGTATAAAGGGTGGATTGACTATTTTTAGATTCAACTGGTGTTAATTTAGCGTGAAGAGCCTCATTGAAGTGTCCTGAAAAAAAGAGAGTGGTTCTTAACGATAAACTAGGAGTCAGATGCAGACCTATAGCGACGAAAGTAACAACCATGATTGAGAAAATGATAGTGTTTTCCCAGTGCTTTCTTTTATTTTTCATTTGAATACTCCTTCATATTAGATTTCGATAGAGATGAATCAGTTTTTTTAGTTTCTTTCAGATTAAATAGTCTATTTTGAGAGTAGAGTGTTGAGTAAATTTAAAGAACATATCTAGCTAGCAATAAAATTATTGTGCAAAATATTGGTATTCGTTAAAAACTATGTGTGGATATTCTTCAGTTAGATCAAAGGTCAATCCCTCTGTTGAGCGAAGGATATATCCTTTGTTGTCGGATAAAAGAAAGACGCCATTTCCAATAAAGGCATAGTCTGCTGCTAAAAGTACCTCACGATTAAATGTTTCAATCGTGATACTGGATTCATCTGCAAATACATAATAGCTCAAGTCGCTTTCCGCTTCCCAAGCTTCTTTATCTTCACGTACAGGTATAAAAGTTCCAGATAGTTCTTTATTTGCTAAAATGTTTTCCAAATTAGATTTTTGATATAGCGCAAAAGAAGTTAGTACAAACAGACTGAGCATGACAAGAGTAAGAATTATTTTTGTTTGTCGATTCATCGGTACTCGTCCTTTCGATTAGTGAGTATCAGTTTTTAATTCAAAAAGCCATTAAAAATAATTTGCCAGTTCTGATTGTCCTGTTGGGTCAGTATCCAGTAGTAGTTTTCATAATGAGTGTTAGGGTCTAAAGAGCCAGAAGAACGTTTTGTTTGAAATTCTGAATAAAAGACGACTGTGTTTTCATTCGTATAATCAATTGTTTCTATCGTTGGTAAATAATCGGTAATTATTTGTTGAGAAATATCTTCATCAAAGGTTAACTCTGTCAAGTCAGCAACTGATAAATAGTTATCTACTTCAAGTTTCACTGTATCAATAGCTGTTTGGATTTCTGTTGTTGAAAAGTGTTCAGAAACGCCAATGTTCTCTTCCAATTTAGGAGAGCAACTTGTTAAAAGGAATAACAGGGAAAAAGCCAATCCTATTTTTATCATTTTCATTGATTTTCCTCCATTATTATTACCTCTCACGTTCTTGTTTAATCAGTTGCAGTATAGTTTAAAAAAGGGTAGAAAAAATAATGTGTTCACCCATTTTTATTTTTGGTTGTTATGTGAAACGTTCTTTTTTAAAATGCTATGACTAAGCTATTTTCATCCAAATTATAGATTAAAAAGGAGTCAAAAAACCATTTATACCCCAAACGTTGAATATTTTGTCCTGAACGCAAATATTGAGAGAAAATAGTCATAATATTTGCCACATTTATCAATTGTTGGCAAGCATTTTTTGTGCGATACAATGTTAAACTTCTCCGTAATAAGAAGCAGAATAGAAAACAAAAATCTTTTTGACTTCAAAAGTTTTTAATTCAGAATGGGTGACTTTTTTTAATGGAGTTGGTACCACGGTATAAAGTTTGGACTGGCTATCTTCAGATTCAACAGGTGTCAATTTCGCGTGCAAAGCCTCATCGAAATGTCCTTGGAAAAAGATATTAGTTCGTAACGTTAGACTAGGTGCCAGATGTAAAACGATAGCGACAAGAATGACTAAAATGATGGATAAAATAAAGATGTTTTGCCATTTTTTATTTTGGTCGTCATATGAGTCTATCCATTTTAATTTTATAATAGTGTACATGTTTTTATGGAAATAAATACTAGTCGTGAAATCATGTTATACTAGCTTTTGGCACTAGCACGTACTTCACTAGCACACACGCCTAGTCGCAGAGCGCAAAAAAAGCCAATTACCGTCACAGGTGAATTGGCTTTTGTGCTTATGAAATCCGTGCTAGAAAATTCTGATGTTTTCACACTTTTGTCGTAGCATGAAAACAGTAAAATATCAAACTAACCCTTTCTAAAATACAAGCATAAGTCTCAAGCCTAGATCCATACAAACAACTACCCACAAAACAACATTTTCTTTTTTAGAAATGAAAGGAATAAGAGAACTAAAAAGATAGAATAACACCATTCTGATGACATTTATAAAAAGTAGTGGAGTTTGAGTAAAGAAATCAAATAAAGCATTTATTGTTAAAAGTAAAATTAAGGATGGTACAGTTAATTTTAGAAATATCCAGACACGTTTCCAAAAATTTGTTCGAATAAATAGCAGTGTTTTGACATGCCAATAATCCTTTGCATAGTACAGAACTAAAAGACTCTCCAACAAAATCAATAAGACCGTAATCAAAATGCTAATCATTGTTTCCATGGAAATGGTGTAACGAAAGGCGTTAAACTGGTCAATAAAACGATGAAAGAACAAATACAAAAAAACAAGCGTAAAAAAATAACTGTAAATATACGGGTTTTTTAAGATTCGGCTTGTAATTGTAATCTCCCCTTATCTAAGAGATAGCTTTTGGTGAAAGGAATTTCCGCAGAATTATCGTGTGATGCGATAACAACCGCTTTTCCATCAGAAATTAACTCCGTAATCAATTGGCGAAAAACAACTAAAGCATCTGCATCTAAGCCTCTAGTCGGCTCATCCAACAAAATAAGATTTTGCTCCTCCATAACGGCTTGAATAATTCCAACCTTTTGACGCATGCCAACAGAGTATTTTTTTAATTTTTCCTTGCTATAGTAATCTAAATGAAATTGCTCAGCTAGTTTTGCTACTTTTTCTTCATCATAGTTTCGATTAATCGAGGCTAAAAACTTTAAATTGGTCTTCATCGTACAATCTTCCATAAAATTAGGATTTTCAATCAAGGCACCTAATACAGCCTCATTTGCCAGTTCGATTTTTCCAGCATCAGGTTCAATGATATGACAAATCAATTTAAAAATGGTTGATTTTCCAGAGCCATTACTTCCTTGAATATGAATCAAATCTCCGCTATGTACGGATAAATCAATACTTTCTAGTAAGTGATTGGCTTTAAAGCTTTTTTTAACATTGTTCATCTGTAACATTATTATCAACTTCTTTCTAATCATAGTAGAGGGTATATTTCTGTCAGGTATCCAATTAAGTAAGCATAGTGATAAAAGAGAACCAAAGCGATCGATAGAAGGAGCACCCAGACTCTCTTAATTCCATAATTCATTAAGGAAATAATTAGCGTTGCACAAATCATGACACTGGTGTTAGTGATAAAAAATAGCCTAACGAATGTCCATACTACAGGTAATTGAATATTGGAAAGTAAAAACGCTAGACCATATTGACTCATCAAATAAATAAACATCATCAAGATGGCGGATAGATATTGCGTGATTAGAAATGTACGATAACTTAATCGTGGGATTAAAAGATTACTGATATGCAACCCCCGACCAACCTTTATGCCAATTAAAATGAGAATAATGATATTTGGACCATAAGCAACGAAGTTAGAAAAGGCTAGATCGGAAATAATATCGTCATTTAGACTACCTTTCATGACATACGAAATGCCTGTCAGAAAGGATAGGAGATAAAAAATGCCATTTTCTTTACTAAAAAAAACTCGATTCATAATTTTCCTACCTTTAACTAGATTTTTTATCTAATTTTATTCGAAAATGAAACAATATAATAATGAGTAGTACAAAGAAAATAAGAGAGAAAAGATAGGCAAATGTTGCACTAAAAGCTGGTGTGACACTTCCTAAGGTTGTTAACCCGGGCTTTAATAGACTATCTGCTTCGATAGCATAAAGAAGCGGATCTAAGGCAGATGTATTAAGAGTCATTTTGATTAAAGCTGGTGCAATAATTAGAATCAAACTTAATAATAGTCCACTCGATAAATAGACAAAGTAGTTCTTAATATATAATCCAACGACCATAATAAAGGTAGAAAAAATTGCTGACCCCAAAGGAGCTAGGAGTAGATACATAACAAAATTAGTCAATCCATTAGGAGATAGATAGTAGGTTATGCTTTCTGTTAAGAAAAAACTAGTTTTTTGAAAAATAAAAGGTTGATAGGCGATTTGAATAACTAAAACTTCTACAATTAATATAGAAAAGAAGAAAAGAAAAGTATAGAAAAAATTAGTCCAAAGAATCCGAACGAGATAAGAACTATTCCACTTATTTACTATCCCATTTTTCTGAGCTCTTAAAGCAATTATATAATCGAAATGGTTGATTCTTGCATGGATTGGTTGGAAAGAATAGATAAAAGGGAAACAAACAATTGTAAAGAAAGTGTAACCAACACCTGCTAATTCAGGTGTAACCATTCCATTCTGTAAATCATAGAAAAAAGGAAGTCCCCCTTCACTGAGTGGATGATTTACAATTGGGGCTGCATTCTGAATACTGAGCATTGTATAGGGAATAATCAAGAAAATAGTAATTAGTAAAAATAAAAAGAAATTTTTCTTTGAAAAATGAATCATCTTTCCAACTCCTTATCATAAGGCAATATTGTGTTATCTGTGTTCTTAAAGTAAGAGTACTTTAGATTTAATTGTTAGTAAACAAGAATTTAAATCAAATAGTTAAAATAGAAAAATATACACCAAAAAAATGAAAAGAGGTACACAAATAGTATACCTTTTTCATTTATTAGACTATTTGTAGTCTGATGAGAAACTAAGTTTTACAGTACTTGTACTTGGCTCTAAAATTTTTGAGTTTACTCGTGCGTAATAATAATAATTAATTGTACCTGAATTTTCAGAAGCTCGAGTAGTTTCATTTAATTTTAATGAAGCACTATTGGAACGACTATCATTATTCACATTTACTAAGCGTACATTATAACCAAAAGAGTTTGGCAATGCAGAACCTTTGAATGATGCATAATTTGAGTTACTATCTTTTAAATTACTAGCAGATGTTCTTGAACCTCCTCCCCAACTAGGTACACTTACCGAGCCAACACTCCATGTTGCGGCTAATGCTGCTGTAGAACCAAATGTTAAAACCAAAACCAACGTTGCAATAATTCCTGTAAAGCTTCTTTTCATTAAAATCGCCTCCTGTTTATTTTTTGCGAGGTTTATACCTCACTATTTTTTACCTAAAGACATTTCTTATAAACGCTTACTTGATGAGTAATGCTGAAAAAAACATCTTTAGGTTACCCAAATATTAACAGTATTTGCTTCTTGAAAAAAAGCAACGCATCGTTGACGTAGTACTATTTAGTTGGTGTCAACGATGCGTTGCCCCCTGTGCAACTTCAAATTATCTATCTTTTTTTCGATATAAGTGCTATATTTCAAGAAAATAGATACCGATGCACTAATCTATTTTTACTTACAAATATATTTTATGAGGAGTATTAAAGATGAAATCAAGATATTTATTTGTGTTTTTATTAGGGTGTATGACTTTTTTCTTTTCTAAGACAGTAATGGCGCAAGAAATTATTTCAGAGAATCAAAAAGAAATATTAGAATATTTGTTAGATGGAACAGAAGGTAAGAAAGAATTTTCTTATGTAGATGAAAATAATGAGGAGATTATAGTTCAAATAGAGTATATCCCATCAATGTTACAAATTTCAGCAGGAACTTATAAAGTGTCCAAAACGTCCAAAGGAAATTGGTCGGTATCATTTAATGTTACGGTAAACTCAAGTGGGAAAATTACAGGAACCTCAAATCTGAATTTAAAGGTTTTAAGTGGAAGTATCTTGTCTAGCTCATTGACACACACATCTTCAAAAGCCACATGTGATTTTAAAAGAAAAGTAGGGATATTAACTTCAAATGTAACCGTGACAGCAACTGTTTCTGGTGATAAAATAGTAGTCAAATAAAGTTTCTTAGGAGGTTGAAGATGGAATTAGCAGGAAGTCTAAAAAATCATCGCGAACGTAGTGGACTATCTCAGGTACAAGTAGCTGAAAAATTACATTTAACTCGTCAAGCAATTTCAAGATGGGAAAATGGAAAAGGTTATCCTGATTTAGATAATCTTTTACTTTTAAGTGAGCTTTACCAAGTGACTTTGGATGAACTGATGGATGAAAACAAAGTAATAAAAGAGCATCTTCAAATAAATGAAGTAGAAATTAAAGAGCAGAAGAAAAAAATTTATCGTCTTAAAAAACAAATTCAAAATAAACAAGAAATAGACGAAGGCTTATTTTTACTATTACTTGCTGCAATTTCATCTTTTATTTTTCCAATAGGAATAGTCCTTGGTGGATTTGTCATTTGGAGAAATAAAAAAAGTAACTCTTTCTATAAATTGGTCTATGTGGTTAGTGTCGTTGCCTTATTAGTAAACATTCGAGATGGGCACAGTTATGTGAGTGATATCCTCGGCTGGGGTGAAGTAACAGTCGAAAAAATTGAATAAGAAAAAAGTGCCTGCCTATCAAACGATAAGCAAGCACTTTTTTCTTTTGTTAATCCAATTCCAACGCGCCAGTAGCTAGTTGGTAATACACACCTTTTTGTTTCAATAAATCATCGTGATCGCCGCGTTCGATGATGCGACCTTGGTCTAATACCATGATAGCATCGGAATTTTGAATGGTTGATAAACGATGGGCGATAACAAAAACAGTGCGACCATGCATCAACGCATCCATCCCATTTTGAACGATCCGTTCAGTCCGAGTATCAATACTTGAAGTGGCTTCGTCTAAAATCATAACGGGCGGATCAGCAACGGCTGCTCGGGCAATCGCTAGTAATTGGCGTTGTCCTTGAGATAGACCTTCACCATCACCAGTGATGATTGTGTCATAACCTTGTGGCAAACGAGAAATGAAGTAATCGGCATTGGCTAATTTTGCTGCTTGACGAACTTCTTCATCAGTTGCATCTAATTTACTATAACGAATATTTTCACTGATTGTTCCTGTAAATAAATGAGTGTCTTGCAAAACAATTCCTAAAGAACGACGTAAAGATTCTTTTTTGATTTGATTAATATTAATCCCGTCATAAAGAATTTCTCCATTAGAAATATTGTAGAAACGATTAATCAAATTAGTAATCGTTGTTTTACCCGCACCGGTGGCACCAACGAAGGCTAATTTTTCACCTGGTTTGGCAAACAGGCTAATATCATGTAAAACTTTTTTCTTCGGTGTATAACCAAAGTCCACATGATTAAAACGAACATCGCCTTTTAGTGGCGTATAAACAAAACCTGTCCCTTGTGGTTGTTTCCAAGCCCAATCACCAGTTTTTTCTGCATATTCGACTGGCTGGCCATTTTCATAACGAATATTAACTAGCGTAACAGTTCCATCATCCACTTCAGATTGTTCATCCATTAAGGTAAAGATACGTTCAGATCCTGCTAACGCCATGATAACAAAGTTAATTTGTTGTGAAATCTGCGCAATCGGCATATTCAATGAACGACTTAATTGTAGGAAAGAAGCAATGGCACCAATAGTTAATACAGAAATTCCATTGATACTTAACAAACCACCCACAATCGCAATTAAGACGTACTGGATGTTTAATAAATTCATCATGACTGGCATCAAAATGTTGGCATAACCATTGGCTTTTGTCGCATCATCAGCCAATTGTTCATTTAATCCATCAAATTGTTCAATCGTTTGTGTTTCATGATTAAAGATTTTAATCACTTTTTGTCCATGCATCATTTCTTCGATAAAACCATTTAGTTTTCCTAGAGATTTTTGTTGTTGACCAAAGTAACGACCACTTAAACCACTGATTTTACGGACAGTATAAAGCATCAAGCTTACGGATAAAATCACAAAAAACGTCAAAGGCAAACTGACAGAAAACATTGCGACAAATACACTAACAAAAGTAACTAACGCTTGTAACAGTTGAGGGATACTTTGAGAAATCATTTGTCGCAAAGTATCAATATCATTGGTATAGTGACTCATGACTTCTCCATGAGTATGTGTGTCAAAATAGTTGATCGGTAAAGTTTGCATATGGATAAACAAATCATCCCGAATTTTCTTTTGCACTCCTTGGGAAACAACGACCATCAATTGATTGAAGACAATGTTAGAGATAACTCCCACCAGGTAAATAATCCCCATGTTAAAGATTGCTCTCAGTAGTCCTGAAAAATCAGCAGGACCATTTTGAGCCAACAAAGGCAATGCATGTTCATCAATCACTACTTGTAAGAAGAGGGAGCCTCTTACAGAAGCAACTGCCGATAAAATAATTGCTATCACAACAATGAGTAAATGCAGAGGATAGCCTGTCACTAAATAACGTAACAATCTAGCAGAGGTTTTCATCGGATTATCGGCTGCTTTTCTTTTATTATTCATAAGCTTCACCAAATCCTTTCACTTGAGAATGATTGACTTCTTGATAAATAGTATTGTTTGCCATTAATTCTTCGTGGGTACCCATTCCGTTAATGACGCCTTCTTCCATTACAATAATTTGATCCGCTTTTTCGATAGAAGAGATTCGTTGAGCAATGATAAATTTTGTTGTATGAGGAATTGTTTCGTAAAAAGCTTCTTGAATGAGACTATCCGTTTTGGTATCTACCGCACTGGTTGAGTCATCTAAAATCAGAATTTTTGGTTTTTTCAACAATGCTCGAGCAATAGTCAAACGTTGTTTTTGTCCACCAGAAAAGTTAGAGCCGCCTTCTTCAACATAAGTGTCATACCCATCTGGCATTTTTTGAATAAATTCATCGGCTTGTGCTAAGCGACAAGCTTCGATTAATTCTTCATCTGTTGCTTCGGGGTTTCCCCAGCGTAAATTTTCTTTGACAGTTCCAGAGAAAAGGACATTGCTTTGTAAAACCATTCCGACTGCATCTCGCAGTGTTTTTAGTGAGTATTCACGAACATCTCGTCCACCAACTAAGACACTTCCTGTTGTAACATCGTACAAGCGAGGAATTAGCTGAACTAAAGAAGTTTTCCCACTCCCTGTTCCACCAATAATCCCGACTGTTTTTCCAGAAGGAATCGTAAAATCACAATCTTTGAGAATTAATTTATCCTCATCATTTGAATAACTAAAAGCGACATTTTTAAAAGTCACAGAACCATCTACAACCTCATTAACTGGTTGTTCAGGATCTGTTAAATCACTTTTTTCATCAATTACTTCCATGATACGTTCTGCAGAAGGACGAGAAATAAGTAGCATAACAAACACCATAGACATCATGTTCAAGGCAATTAAAATTTGGATGATGTACATAAACATACTCATCAATTCACCAGTCGTCATTGAACTATCAACAATCAACTGTGCCCCAATCCAAGAAATCAATAACATACAGCTAAACATAGTAAACTGCATCAACGGACCATTAAAGGAGACAATACGTTCAGCTTTAGAAAAGCCTTTGTAAATTTGTTGAGAAACGACTTGGAATTTATCAGCTTCATGATCTTCACGTACATAAGATTTTACAATTCGAATGCCTTGTAAATTTTCTTGAACGACTTGATTTAAACGGTCGTAAATTTTGAAGACGTGTTGAAAAGCAGGTAGAGCGAATTTAATGATCAAGAATAATCCGACCACTAAAAAAGGAACCGCATATAAAAATACCACGGCTAACTCACTGTTAATTCGAAAAGCCATAATTAAAGAAAAAATGAATAGCAACGGACTACGAACTAAGATACGGATAGTCATTTGGAAAGAGTTTTGGACGTTGTTGATATCTGTCGTTAGACGGGTGACTAAACTAGAGGTTGAGAATCGATCAATATTTGAGAAAGAAAAACTCTGGATATTTTCAAAAATATTTTTTCGGATATTCTTAGCCAAACCAGCAGAAGCGATTGCTGCATACCGCGCCGAAAGCATACCGAAAATCAAGGCAAATACTGCCGAAACCAACAAACCAACACCAATCAATAGTAGACTAGACTGGTCGCCTTTCGTAATTCCTCGGTCGATGATCATCGCCATCAGAACAGGAATTAGTATATCTAAAAGAACTTCTAATGTTACAAAAAAAGGTGTCAGCAACGTTTGCTTTTTATACACACCGATATTTTGAAGTAATGCCTTTATCACTTTTTCACACTCCTAATATTTTTATTCTATTAAGTAAAAAAAACCTATAGAAAGATTGTCCTTAATTTCAGAGAAAAAGTCAATGGAAGGGATTGAAAAAAAGCAAGAAGTTTGTGAAAGTCGAGTTGTTGTTTTCAATTAAGTATCAAAAGGAATTTTCAGATATCTAGGTGTAAATCACACTATTCAATCGATGATAAAAAGTTTGAAAAATTGTAAATACTAGTGGTACGTGTTATATTTTTTGTGAAAGGTGTGATTTTTATGGAAATGTTGGATAAAGTGAAATCTAGAAAACAAGGAAATTCTATTGTAGTTACGCTGTCCAGTAAATTGAATATTGATGAAGGAAAAGAATTCTATGTATATAAAAGTGCTTCTGGAGCCATTACGTTGCTACCAAAAGTAGAAGACTACTTTGAATCATTAAAGAAAGAGGATTTTGAACTATCTGATATAGATAATTTTTCCGTAGACTATCAACCTCAAGGAAGTGAATGGATAGATGAGTGAGTCAATGATTAAGCAAGGTGATATTGTGGTAATCGATTTTGATCCTTCGAGAGGTTCAGAAATAAAAAAGCGAAGACCGGCTTTAGTTTTGAGTAAAGATAGCTATAATAAAATGACTAGCTTACTTATTGTTTGTCCAATCACTTCGAATAGTCAGAATCGTCCTTTTTTAGTTCCTATTGAGAGTGTTGGACTCGACAAGAATAGTCAAGTAAACACGATGCAAGTCTATTCATTCGATAAAACCAGACGAGGAAATAGAAATATCCAAGTCATTGGGCATGTGGAAGAAGCTGAATTTTTAGCGGTCGCGCAACGCTTTCTATTAAACTTTGATTTTCCTTTTATTTGAATTATTCCATCTCAACAATCGCAGTCCAGTCTATTTTTTTCTTCTCAAGGTTCTGTTAAGCTATAGCTATCAACTTTCATGAATTGGCTGAGTACACAGTGGATTATATTTCTTTCAGTTATTATCTAAGTGGAACAGCAACCGCTCATCCTGAAAATTATGAAAAAGCAGTGGGGAATATTTCAATTGGACCAAAAAATCCATTCTTAGATGCTTCAGAGTGGGGCTAGCAAATTGACCTACAAGGAATTTATATTGCTTTAAACATGCTGTATGATCGTTACCAGTTGCCGTTATTAATTGCGGAAAATGGTTTAGGTGCCAAAGATAAGTTAGTTCAAGACGACAATGGTAATTGGACAGTCAATGACGACTATTGTATCAGCTACATGAATGATCATCTAGTTCAGGTAGATCGTGCGATTGCTGACGGCGTGGAAGTCATGGGTTATACCTCATGGGGATGTATTGATTTAGTGAGTGCTTCAACTGCTCAAATGTCTAAACGTTATGGTTTCATTTATGTGGATCGTAATGACGAAGGTGAAGGAACTTTGGATCGTTATAAGAAGAAAAGTTTCGATTGGTACAAAGAAGTGATTGCTACCAATGGTGCCGCGTTAAAATAGGGTAATTAATTAAGCAACGAGGTTTTCAACTTGCAGATTCTATGCTATGCTTGCTTATGTAATAAAAAATTAAATAGAATCTACTCACAAAGGGGAGTCCATCATGGGCTGAGATTGAGTTTACTCTAAACCCTCTGTACCTGTTTCGATCATTCGAACGTAGGAATTGTGACGAGTTGAAGTGCACAGAATATCTATCATCCACTTCTCCTTTGTGAATTGTGAAGATTCTAAAGGAGGAGTTTTTTTATGCGTTCTACAAACACAAAAATCTGGGTGGAAGGAACTATTTTAGCTGCCCTAGCAATGGTTTTATCAATGATTCCATTATCGATTGGTTCTAGCTATTCGATTTCATTGGGTCAAATTCCTTTGGCTGTTTATGCTTTACGTCGAGGAGTCAAACCAGGATTACTAGCAGCCTTTATTTGGGGGCTTTTGCATTTCCCCGCAGCGAATGTATATTTTTTAAGTCCAGCACAAGTTTTAATTGAATATCCAGTAGCTTTTACTTTTGCTGGTTTTACAGGAATAGCCTCTGTGAAATTACAACAAGCATTAGCAAATAAGGATGAAAAATCTGCTCGCTTTCAAATTGTCTATGGTGTCTTAGTCGGAGCAATTGCTCGTTATTTTTGGCATTTTGTAGCAGGTTGGATTTTCTGGGGTCAATACGCTCTATGGGGCTTAAGTCCAGTGATTTTTTCTTTAGTTATGAATGCGGCTAGTGGTCTATCGACGGGTGTCGTGACGATTGTTGTGTTATTAATTTTTTATCGTGTATTTCCAGATATATTTGTTCCCAAAGATTAATCATATGAACTAGTTACATTCCCTCGATTTTTTTCACAAAGATTGAGGGTTTTCTTATTTTAAGGTTAAAAATTTTTTGAAAATAGACGATTAATAATAAAGGAACTGTTTTGTACGATTCAAAAAAGTAACTCAGTTTAATTTAAAAGTGATAGAATGATTTTGAAAGAAATCGATAAAATAGAAATTTCTTATCAGAAGCCCACACTATCCTTCAAAATAAGGGGAATTAGAGAGAGGAAAGGTATATGAAACAAAGTATTTTTCATATTGTAGATGAAAAAGTATATTTTAGCGACTCTTCTTTTTTTGAATTGATGGGGATTGATGAAAAAACAGTTCAAGGAAGTAATTATTTTGATACTTTAAGTAAGTACTTAAACGAAGAGATGGCAAAATACTTTAGTGAGCTTATTCAAGATAAAGAAAATGCGAAATACAATCGAATTTTTGTAAATGATAAAAATGGTAGCGTATTACCATTAAGTATTTTTGGACAGGTCATTCGAACTTTGGATAGTCAAGTTGTCTTAGGAACAATTATTGAAACCAGAGAGTTAAATCAAGAATTATTTGGTACATTAGATGACTTAACTCTGATGCAACACGCTTTTAATAGTTCAATTATTTTAGCAATCACTGATACTGTGGGCAGAATTACCTATGCCAATAGTCAATTCTGTGAAATTTCAGGCTATGAAAGTCATGAATTGATAGGAAGAACCCATAAAATTGTGAATTCAGGTTATCATCCACCAGAGTTTTTCAAAGAGATGTGGGAGACCATACAGAGCGGTGAAACTTGGCGTGGTGAAGTGAAAAATCGGAAAAAAGATGGGGCATACTATTGGGCAGATTCTACGATTATTCCCGTTCTAAACGAAGATGGTGAACCTTTTCAATATATGGCTATTCGTTACAATATTACCAACCAAAAAGAAAATGAAGCACAAATCTTACACTTAGCTAATCGTGATTCATTGACAGGTGTAGCTAATCGCCGTTTATTTGATGAACATTTAGTTGCATCTATTGAACAAGCAAAAAAGAAGAGTGAAAAATTTGGAGTGCTCTTTATTGATTTAGATAGCTTTAAATACGTAAATGATACCAAAGGACACGCAGTAGGTGATGAGTTATTGATTCAAGTTTCCATTCGTTTATCTGAAATTATCGGTAATAACGGCTTGGTTGCTAGAATTGGCGGAGATGAATTCTCGATGATTGTCTACAATGTTGCCAGTTTGGAAGAGTTGAAGCAAACAGCTGAAGAATTATTATTACGATTTAAAGAGCCTTTTTTTATTGATGATTTTATTTTACGAATGACTTGCAGTATCGGTATTGCGATTTTTCCTGAGTCAGGTACAAATTCAGAGATGATTATGAAAAACGCCGATTCAGCGATGTATCAGGTGAAAAATACACGGAAAAATGACTATCTATTTTCCATTAATCATGTCGGTCAGTCCAATCAACGCCTGTTTCATATTCAAAATAATTTGCGTGCTAGTAATTTTGATGAAGAGTTTTATCTAGTTTACCAACCAAAAGTGAATCCTTATACCAATCAAGTCACTGGTTTAGAAGCTCTATTGCGTTGGCGACACCATGAGCTAGGAGAAGTATCACCAGGAGAATTTATTCCAATTGCGGAAGAAATCGGCATGTTAAATGACTTGAATGATTGGGTTTTAGAGCATGCGTGCAAGCAAATAAGACAATGGATGGCTCAAAATTATCCAGTTCTACCTGTTTCTATTAATTTATCAGCCAGTAAATTCGTCCAAACCAATTTTGTTGAAAAATTCTTAGCTAGATTGAAAGCATATGAAGTAGCAACAGAGTGGATTCATATTGAAATCACAGAAGGTGTATTAATCTATAGCGAAGCACAAGCGCAAGAAATTTTAAAAACATTAAGAGCTCATGGTATCCAAATTTCCTTAGATGACTTTGGCACAGGTTATTCTTCTTTGTCCTATCTCATCAAACTAGATCTAGACACTTTAAAGATTGATAAATCACTTATTCAAGGGATTTCGAAGAATTGTAAAGAACGTAAAGTAGTCGGTACAATTATTCAATTAGGAAAAGATTTAGGTTTACGAGTAGTTGCAGAGGGTGTAGAGGAGCTAAATGAATTGCAAGTTTTGATGGATTATGGTGTGGATGAAGTTCAAGGCTATTACTACAGTCGACCAAAGCTACCTGAAGAAATAGAGTATGTATTTAATAAGTCTATAATTCAAAGAGTCTAAGTTAAAAAGGAGCAAACCGAAATGGATGGTTTGCTCCTTATGTTTTATTTTAAAGATTAAATATAAGTGAATTCTTTGATGACTTGGTCAATATCAAAGTCGACCAAATACTCTTCATCCGTTACAAGATAGTGTCCTTCTTGCAATGTATAAGGAATTTTTTGATTGGAGAAAAGAGATAAGTCAAAGATTTAATACCTAATTTTTTTATCGGATATTTGATAGAAACGAATTTTCATAGTGTTCTCCTTTTAAAATAAATAAAAGCCAATAATGCTGTAAAGTACGTTTAGAATACCTGCAAAAAACATAACAAGTACCGGATTGGCTTTTTTATAGAGTAAACGCAAGCAAAGCAAAAATATAACAATCATATGGATACGTAGCTGGTGCCATTGAGTGACTTCTCCGCCAAAAATAGCTGTCAAAAAAATACTGACGCCGGCTGTCGCAATCAAAGCGATGACCGCTGGACGCAACATACTCAAGATATCTTGCAGAGCAGATAGGTGACGATACTTCAAATAAAAATAAGCAATGGCAGTCACAATTACTAATGATGGAAGAATACTTGCAATGGTTGCGGTAATTGCACCTGGAATACCAGCAACTTGAATACCAATAAAGGTTGCAGAGTTAATGGCAATCGGGCCGGGTGTCATTTGAGAAATAGTAATTAAATCCGTAAATTCTGTGAGTGTCAACCAATGATGGGTATCAATCACTTGTTCTTGAATCAAGGGAACAGCGGCATATCCACCACCAAAACTAAATAAACCAATTTGAAAGAAACTAACAAATAATTGCCAATAGATCATTGTTTATCTCCTCCTTGTTGATTGGTTTTTTTAGGAAAAAATTGCCCGATGATTCCTAATAAGATACAAGAAATAATGATATAGGCAACATTTACCTTTAAAAAATAATTCGCAATAAAAGCAAGTGTGGCAATCAATATGTGTAGAATATTTTTTTCCTTAAACATGCCTCTACCCATTTGAAAAACGACCAGTCCAATCACCGCGGCTACACCGGCTTGCATACCTTCCAGCATTGTAGCGATAAACCAGTTTTCACTGAAAATGGAGTAAAAGACAGAGATAATAGAGATAATGACCATGGGCGGAAGAATCGCAGCTAACACGCTAACGAGAACTCCCAGCATTCCTTTTAGTTTATAGCCAATTACAATGGCCCCATTCACAGCAATCGCTCCTGGCGCAGATTGAGCAATTGCAATTAAGTCTAACATTTCTTCTTCTTCAATCCAGCCATACTCCTGAACAAATTTACTCCGCATAAGAGTGACAATGACGTACCCACCGCCAAAGGTAAAAGCACTAAGATACAAAGTGGAGATGAATAATTTCCATAATACAGACGGATGCTTGTTTGTTGCAGTTTTCTTTTTCATAAGTAAAACTCCCCTCTTACGAAGATACTACTAATCTGTAATCAGTAGGTTTCATTACTTCTATCATAACTTATTTCATTGGATTAATAAAAGAGAGCAAAAAAATACATCTCCTTTTAATGAAAGAAGATGTAAAAATTAAAATGAATAAGGTAATCCACTTAAAAGTAGGTTGTCTTCATCTAAATCTAGACTCCATACTTTATCAGTTAAATGATAGCTCAAATGACCAACCAGTTCCTCTTCTTTTAGAGCTCTGATTTGCGTTAGTAAGGAGTCTTCTACCACATAGATTGGAATTTGGTAGCTGTCACCTTTACGTGCATCTTTAAAAGAAAGAACAATCCCTTCTCTCATGACTTCACGCAACGATTTGATTAATTCGATATTGATTTTTTCGACAGGCATAGGCTTTTTAAAAAATCCACGACGCTCATTAAGAGCTTCTAAGGCAGTATGTGTGATTTTGTTTGAAAGAATCCGATAAAATTCATCTAAATAGCGGTAATAAGTGCGAGATACTTGATCTTTCAGGTCAAAATACACAAAATTATTTTGTAATTTATAAAAAAATGGAGAATGTAGATGGGTCTTCATATGACCAAAATACAAAAGTTCGGATATTTCTAAAGGAGAAAGTTCTTTCAGCATTTGTACATCGGTAAAGTCAATCCACTTATTGTCATCAGGATTACCTCGTGAAGCTAGTTGAAAGAAATTGGTCACAGCTTCACTACCACGAATAATTTTCATGCCAGTTGAAGGTTCGAAAGCCCCTAAGTCACTCGTGGGATTTAGCAGTAAGAGGTTCTTAGGTTGATGGACAATGCCTTGATGAAAATCATGGGTGGTAATACCTTGTGTTAAGATCGCGTTACTTGTTGTGTCGATATGTACGTAAACCAAGTCAGGCATGCCCCAGCCTCCTTTTATTCATAATATAGGTACTTTCCGACCATACTGTCATTTTACAATAAAGGATTTAAAAAAGCTTGTGTCTTTTCCGTTAAAAATTCATTACAAACAAAAGAGGAAAGCGCTTTTTCTTGTTAGATATTATTCTATAAAAAAGGTTCTATGATATGATAAAATCAAGAAAAAGTTCCTATTCATAGCAAAAAAATATTTATTTGTGAGAGGGAATAAAAACAAAGGGAGTAACAGAATGAAAAAAAAATCACGAGTAAAAAATGGGTTAATCAATTTGTTGTTATTATTGATGTTATTGATTGGTTTAGCTTTAGTATTTAACAATCAGATAAAAAACTTTTTATTAAAAACTTGGGGAGAAGATTATGCGGTTTCACAAGTGACTGCGACAGATGTTCAAGAAAATTTAGCTTATGAGGCTTCCTTTGATTTTGATGCGGTGGAACCTTTAAGCTTGGATTCGATTTTACGGAGACAATTAGATAGTAAATACTTACCTGTCATCGGTGGAATTGCTATTCCTAGTGTCGAAATCAATTTACCAATTTTTAAAGGCTTAGGAAATGCAGAATTGAGTTTTGGAGCAGGGACTTTTGACCCAAATCAAAAAATGGGTGAAGGGAATTATGCCCTTGCTAGTCATCGTGTGGATGATACGGATATGTTATTTACTCCCTTAGATGTGGTTGAACTTGGGGCAGTGATTTACTTAACTGACTTAGAAAATATTTATGCGTATACGATTACTAATAAAGAACGAATTGATCCTTCAAGGGTTGAAGTGGTCGATGAAGTTCCAGGAGAAAAATTAGTTACCTTGATTACTTGTGGAGAAAGAGATGCGGTCACTCGTTGGTGGGTAAAAGGTGAATTGACGGACATTGTTTCTGTAGATGATGCTACTGAAGAGATGTTACATGCATTCGAAATGGAACAACAGACCTTTTGATTGTATAAGTATTGAAAATGAGGTGTGACAGTGAAGAGTGAAAAATTATACCTGTCAGATTTAATCTATCATCAAGAAAAATTTCAGGCGAGCCAATTAGTGATTCCTTTATTTGCCACGCACTCCGAAGCGAAAAAAGCATTCATTCGGCAAACAAGAAAAGGTGAAAGTTGGCAGTTGGACTTTCAAAATCATCGAATTTATATAGCGATACAACGAATAGAAAAAAGTGTCACCTTGACTAATTTACTTTTTGTAAAAGGACAACCTTCATGGACGAAAGTTTTACAAGCGCTAGAAAACTTTTTACGCCAACAGTTTGTGGAAGATGTTTTGATTCCTGTGAATTTTGGTGAAGCAATGAGTACATGGTTGTTGCAACAAGGTTATCACCAAACGACCAAAGGGATGCAAAAACAGTTTGTTTATCATCGTGGGCTAGTTTTAGGTGGTGGAGGAGCCAAAGGAGCGTATCAAATTGGTGTTTGGCAAGCATTAAAAAGTGAAAATATTACCTTTGGGGTTATTACTGGAACTTCTGTCGGCGCATTGAATGGTGCTTTAGTCTTATTGGATGATGTCGAAGTGGCTCGTGATTTATGGCTAACCATCAGCACGGATAAAGTATTGGCTTATCCTGATGCCAGTAAAGATAGCCAAAGTTTAAAAGAGTTATTGCAACAAATTAATTCTTTGGCGACAACTGCTATGCGAGAAAATGGAGCGAGTACTGAACCTTTACAAAAGTTATTACGAAATTTGTACAACCAAGAAAAAATGAGTCAATATCCGGCTAAATTCTTTTTATGCACCACTCGTTTTCCTACGATGCAAGAAACCGTACATGAATTTGATGTCAGTCAAGGAGTGTCGGAGTTAGATTGGTTGATTGGCTCGGCTTCTTTTTATCCTGCGATGATGCCCAAACAAATTGGTGAGCATCACTATGTAGACGGTGGTTATCGTAATAATATTCCCATCGATGTCGCTATAGCTCAGGGAGTGACTGAATGTATTTGTATTGATGTCAAAGGACCGGGGATTACCAAAAAAGTAGAGATTCCTGAGCACGTAGCAATCACTAATTTTCGAACACCATGGACTTTAGGAAATTTATTAGTTTTTGATCGTGAGCGTTCGGAGTTAAATTATCGTTTAGGTTATTTAGAAACAATGAAAACATTAGGTCACTTTAAAGGCTACTGGTACACTTTCAGCCAGGAAACCAATTGGCGCAAGGATTGGCGTGGCTTTTTACAGTCGTTACAAGAAGAACCTCTGTATCTGGCATTGATTCAACAAACTGACTTTTGGAAAAAAATTACCAAAATTCACTTACAAAAAGCACCTGTTGAAGAAGGTGGTTTGATTTTAATGGAATTAATTGGACGCGTCTTGGAAATTACTCCGGGTCACGTCTATACACAAGAAACTTTTTTAGAGGCTTTGCAAAACGCGTATCAAGCAGAACAACCAGCCATGGTTGGCAGTTTATCTGTAGGGGAATGGTTACAACAGCTGCACAATCAACGCTTTGTCCTTTCTGAAAAGAATCAATTAATTCGACTGTACCAAACGATGCAGGAAAAAGGTGAAATTCCACCACAAGTTCTGACATTGGTACCAATTGTTGCGGTTGCTGCCAAGTTTTTGAGTTATTTAGCAGAGAATGAAGAAGAGCAAACGATTTAGTGAAAAACAATTAGATAATAAATAATTTCACACTAATTTTGCGTATATGATGATCAGTCACTGTTTTTGGACGGTGGCTTTTTTATTGATTACTCAGATAGGGATAATAATGGAAAATTTGCTGTTATCTAAGCGCAGAGTGGGTGGCATGATTGTGACTTGTTGTCATCTGAGGTAAACGTCTCTTTATTTACAGCAGACTCGACACTTCACTGCGAGAGAGGCTTGCTTAGGTCAGCCCGAAACCGCTCCAAGCCTGTAGTCTTGGAGCTTTCAAGCTTCACACGTCCAGTAACCAATCAATTGGCAACTGGGTGTAGTTCACATTAAATTCTTAACGTGGCGACAATGCGAGCCTCTCTCTTCGTTACGCAGTGTAGCGCATGGATTAGAAAGAGAGCTGTAAATAGTAACCTTTCGTTATTTTTAAAAGTTAAAGGAGTATAAAAACAGTTGAACAATGCATATAAAATGCGTATAACTTAAACATGAGAAGGAGATATAAAATGCCAATGATACCCAAACAAATGGTGAAGTTACTTAAAAAGAACGGATTCATCAAAGTAAGACAACGCGGTAGTTATGCTCTCTACTTCAATCTTAAAACTAATAAACAAACAACAGTTCCAATGCATGCGAAAGATCTAGGAAAAGGAATTGAAGCAGATATTCTTAAGCAAGCGGGGCTCAAATGATTTGCATGTATGATTGGTTCGATAAAAAAAGATGAAAGGACGTTTTATATGCTAGTATATCCAGCTACATTTGAAGAAGATGGGCAATATATTTTAATCAAATTTCCAGATATCCCTGAGGCTCTGTCTCAAGCAGAGTCCATTGAACAAGCCTATGAAATGGCAGAGGAAGTTCTAGGTCTTGTTTTGGAAGATAAGAAAGATTTTCCAGTAGCTAGCTCTTTCGCTGATGTCGCTAAACAATATCCTGATAAAGCCGTTGCTTTAATTGGTGTTGATTTAGCAGATTATCGTAGAAAACATCATGCGAAAACTGTCCGGAAAAATGTCACAGTTCCAGAATGGTTAGCAGATTTAGCTGCCAAGGAACAGATTAACTTCTCACAAACTTTAACGGATGCTTTGAAAGAAAAATTAGGAGTCTAGTATTTTTCTGGGCTTTTTTTCTTGTAATTGTGGGTTGTGTCGTAGTAAGACCGATTTTTACACGGGAGAGAAAATGGGTTAAAATAAAAGAAATACACGAAAAGAGGGAGAAAAAATGGCATCAGAATTTTCTTATGAAATTGTAGAAGAAATTGCGGTTCTATCTGAAAATCCGAAAGGCTGGCGCAAAGAATTAAATTTAGTCAGTTGGAATGGTCGTCCGCCAAAATTTGACTTACGCGATTGGGCTCCAGAACATGAAAAAATGGGCAAAGGAATTACTTTAAGTAATGAAGAATTCGAAACATTAAAGCAAACATTTTTATCAATGTAAAAGAGCGAGAAGCGAGGAGTAAATAAGTATGAAGAGCATGACAGGTTTTGGGAAATCTCTGCAAGAGTCTGAAAATTATCAAATTGAAGTGGAAGTGAAAAGTGTCAATCATCGGTTTCTTGATATTCAAGTCCGCAACCCCCGCCAATTAAATAGCTATGAACAAGCCATTCGCAATACGATTAAGGAAGTTTTACAACGAGGACGAGTGGAAGTTTATGTGACTTTAAAAGAAAAAGGCGATAACAACAAAGAAGTGGTCATGCATTGGGATTTAATCCAACAATTGGTCACTGATATGCAAAAAGAAGCACAAGAACGTTTTGGTACGGAACTTCCAGCAACGGCGATTTTAGAGCGAATGACTGACAATGAAGCCTTTATTGAAATTCGAGAAAAGCAAACCAAGGATACGACATTAGAACCAGCTTTACTGACGGCGATTCGTGAAGCGACTTTGGCAAATGCTAGTAGTCGTCAAAAAGAAGGAACAGGCATCCAACAAGTTTTAACAGAAAATCGTGAAGGCTTGGCGCTAAAAATTACGGAATTAAACCAGTTTGTTGAAGTGTATGAACAAGATTATCGTCAACGCTTTGAGAAAAAACTGACGGATTATCTTGGAGGAGAAGTTGATCAAGAACGATTATTGACGGAAATGACCATTTTGATCGAACGAGGAGATATTCATGAAGAATTAGATCGTATGGAGATTCATTTGCAAGCGATGGCCGAATTAGTCGCTTCAGATAATCCTGTTGGTAGAGAGTTGGATTTCCTGATTCAAGAGATGAATCGTGAGGTCAATACGATTGGTTCGAAGTCAAGTCCGATTGAAATCAAAAATGCCGTCGTTCAAATGAAAACAATCATCGAAAAAATTCGAGAACAAGTCCAAAATGTTGAATAATTGCGATTTCTTGGAACTTTTCAATAGTTTTTTAATAAAATTCTCGTTATAATAAAGTAATTCTTGAAAGTTGCTGAAAAAAAGTGCAAAATAGACGTTAAGCAAATTGAAGAGTGAAAGGACGTCCATATGACAGAGCGAGGTTTATTAATCGTATTATCTGGCCCTTCAGGTGTAGGAAAAGGGACAGTTCGTAAAGCGATATTCGATAGTGAAGACAATGATTTTCAATATTCTATTTCCATGACTACTCGTAAACAACGTATTGGCGAAGTAGAAGGAGTAGACTATTTTTTCCGTAGCCGTGAAGAATTCGAGGAATTGATTGCTTCTGGTCAGATGCTAGAGTATGCTGAATATGTAGGGAACTATTATGGAACACCCCTATCTTATGTGCAACAAACTTTAGATGAGGGCAAAGATGTCTTTTTAGAGATTGAAGTACAAGGGGCATTACAAGTGAAAAAACAGGTTCCAGACGGCGTCTTTATTTTCTTAACGCCACCAGATTTAACAGAACTCCGCTCAAGAATTACTGGTCGTGGGACAGACGCAGCGGATGTAATTGACGAACGTATGCGTGTAGCCCGAGCAGAAATTGAAATGATGGCATCATACGATTATGCTGTTGTAAATGATGAAGTTCCTCAAGCTGTACAACGAATTAAAGATATAATCTCTAGCGAACATTTTCGCGTAGAGCGTGTGATTGGTAAATATAGAAAAATGTTAGAGGAGTTGTAAGAAATATGATGTTAAAACCATCAATCGATTCATTGTTGGATCGTGTGAATTCAAAATATTCATTAGTTATCTTAGCAAGTAAACGTGCCCACGAGTTAGACGGAGGCGCACAAGCAACCTTAGATTCATTTGATTCTGTTAAGAGTGTCGGTCAAGCTTTAGAAGAAATTGAAGCAGAAACAGTTATTAGTGATCCACATCCAGAAGTAAAACGTGCTCGTTTGAAAATGGAAGCAGAAGAGCGTAAAGCGCAACAAGAAAGAGAACAAAAAGAATTAGAACAACGTATTCGTCAAGAAAAGATATAATTTGCAGGGTCTGGACTGGTTCCAGACTCTTTTCATTTTGTTTTGACCAGAATACAGACAAAAGAAGGCAATTTTAGTAAAATATAGTAGAATGTGACAACAAACAACTAAGAAAAAGGGGGAAGAAAAGATGCCAGTATTCGCAGAAGTCATTGTAGATGTACCGACCATGCAGACGGATCAACCCTTTACTTATTTTGTCCCAGAAAATTTGCAAGAAGTGATCGAGGTTGGTATGCGAGTCGAGGTACCTTTTGGTGAGGGAGGTCGTCGGATTCAAGGTTTTGTGACGCGTTTATCTGAAACCACTGACTATCAAGCCGAATTAAAACCGATTGTTCGCACCTTAGATTTATCACCAGTTTTAAATAAGGAGCTTTTGCAGTTAGCTGACTATATGAAAGAAACAACCTTTTCATTTAAAATCACTTGTTTACAAACCATGCTTCCTGGTGTGATGAAGGCAGAATATCAGAAAAAAATTCTCTTAAAAGATCCCACACATCCGATTAAAGAAACGTACTTTAAAGACGGTGATACCCTGAATTGGGAAGCAGCGGAAGAATTAGGTTTGTTAAAGCAAATGAAACAGTTGCGAGCAGATAATATTGTTGAAATTCAGTACCTTGTAAAAAATAAAAACAAAGTTAAAACGATTCGTTACGTCAAAAGTCTTGTTACAGAAGAGAATTTACAAGAGATTCATAGTCAAATTCGTAAGGGTGCTAAACGTCAAGAGCAACTAGTTGCCTTGCTTTTGGAGCATCCGACAAAGCCTAGTGCTTTTTATACGGAACAAGGAATTTCAAGCAGTGTTTTAAACCAAGGCGTGTCAAACGGTTGGTTGGAATTAGAAGAGGTCGAAGCTTATCGTGATCCCTATCAAGATCGAGCGTTTGAACGGACAACTTCGCTAGCATTAAATGTTGAGCAACAAGATGCTGTAGAGGCTATTTTAGCATCGGAAGCACAAGCAAAATCAGAAGTCTTTCTCTTAGAAGGAATCACAGGAAGTGGGAAAACCGAAGTCTATTTACAAACGATTGCCTCTTTGTTAGCCAAAGAAAAAACCGCGATTATGCTGGTGCCAGAAATTGCCTTAACTCCACAAATGGTGGAACGATTTAAGAGTCGTTTTGGTGAAGCGGTGGCAGTTATGCATAGTGGTTTATCCCAAGGAGAAAAATACGATGAGTGGCGAAAAATTGAACGTGGGGAAGCTCAAGTCGTTGTTGGAGCTCGTTCAGCTATTTTTGCACCTTTAAAAAATATTGGTGTGATTATTGTCGATGAAGAACATGAGGCTTCGTATAAACAGGATGAAACGCCAAGATACCATGCCAGAGATTTGGCGATTTGGCGGGGGAACTATCATGGTTGTCCAGTTGTATTAGGTAGTGCGACCCCTTCGTTAGAATCTCGTGCGAGAGGACAACGAGATGTCTACCGTCTATTGACCTTAACGCACCGTGCCAATCCTCATGCCAATTTACCAAGTGTTGAAGTCATCGATTTAAAAGATGAATTTTCTAAGAAAAATACCAGTACCTTTTCGCGTGTTTTACAAGAAAAAATCGCCGATCGTTTAGCCAATAAAGAACAAATCGTTCTTTTACTGAATCGTCGAGGGTATTCTTCTTTTGTGATGTGCCGTGATTGTGGGTATGTCTTACCTTGTCCGAACTGTGATATTTCTTTAACTTTACACATGGACACCAAAACGATGCGTTGCCACTACTGTGGGCATGAAGAAGGGATTCCTCATCGTTGCCCGGATTGTGGCGGAGATAAAATTCGTTACTATGGAACAGGGACGCAAAAAGTTGAAGAAGAACTGCAAGGCCTATTTCCGGAAGCACGTATTTTACGAATGGATGTCGATACCACGCGAAAAAAAGGTGCTCATGAGAAAATTTTGCAAGCTTTTGGAGCGGGAGAAGCAGATATTTTGTTAGGGACTCAAATGATTGCTAAAGGATTAGATTTTCCCAACATTACTTTAGTAGGGGTTTTAAATGCGGATACAGCTTTAAATTTGCCAGATTTTCGATCCAGCGAGCGAACCTTTCAACTATTAACCCAAGTGAGTGGACGTGCGGGTCGAGCAGAAAAAGCCGGTGAAGTAGTCATTCAAACCTTTAACCCAGAGCACCATGCGATTGTCTTAGCCCAAGCCCAAAATTATGAACGTTTTTATCAACAGGAAATGTTTATGCGTCATCAAAGTGGTTATCCACCGTATTATTTTACGGTAAAAATTTCTTGTAGCCATCCAGAAGAGCAAGTGGCTGCCAAGCGGATGTATCAGATAGCGCAAGAATTGAAACAAGTTTTGAGTCCACAAAGTATTCTCTTGGGACCCATTCCAAGTGGTGTGGCTCGAGTCAAGAATCGTTACCATTACCAATTGATTATTAAATATAAAAAAGAACCCCAACTCTCACAAACATTACGTGAGATTTTAGAAGTCAGTCAAAGAGATCAACGCCAAGGCTTGTATGTGTCAATCGACAATGAGCCATTGAATTTTATTTAAAAGGAGAACATGATGCGATACCCAATTATTATTCACCCAGATGACAAGTTACGCCGTCCTTGCGAACCAGTGAAGGTGGTTACTGATGAATTAGTGCAATTGCTAGAAGATATGTATGAAACGATGGTTGCCCATGATGGAATTGGGATTGCTGCTCCCCAAATTGGAAAAAATATTCAAGTGGCAGTAGTCGAAATTGACGAAGGCGATCGTTTTGAATTAATCAATCCAACAATTATTGAATCAAAAGGCAGTGACATTGATGTGGAGGGTTGTTTGAGCATCCCTCACGTTTTTGGAACGGTGGAACGAGCAGATGAAATTACGGTTCGTTATTTTGACCGCGAAGGAGACGAGATGGAAGTAGAAGCTTTTGGTTATTTGGCAAGAGCGATACAACATGAAATCGATCATTTAAACGGCAAACTATTTGTGGATCAAATGTTGGAACAAATTCCAGAAGAAGAGTTAGAAGCTTATATGGAGGAACGAGAAGATGACTAAGATTGTATTTATGGGTACCCCTCAATTTTCAGTCCCTATTTTAGAAGGATTAGTAGATGAAGGCTACCAAGTAGTGGCAGTTGTGACACAACCGGATCGACCAGTTGGGAGAAAGCGAGTGATTACGCCAACCCCAGTTAAAGAAGCGGCAGTGCGTCTAAATATCCCTGTTTTACAACCTGAAAAAATTTCTGGTTCACCTGAGATGGCAAAGATTGCTGAATTGCAACCAGACGTCATTGTGACGGCTGCTTTTGGACAATTCTTACCAGAAAGCTTATTGAAGGTTCCTACTCATGGAGCGATTAATGTCCATGCCTCATTATTGCCTAAATACCGAGGAGGGGCTCCTGTCCATTATTCAATTATTGACGGTGAAGCTGAAACTGGCGTGACGATTATGGAAATGATTAAAAAAATGGATGCTGGTGGCATTTATTCTCAAGGCAAATTACCGATTACTAAGCAAGATGATGTTGGAACAATGTTTGATAAGTTAAGTCTTTTAGGGAAAGAATTGTTGTTAGCAACCTTACCAAAAATTTTGGATGGTTCATTAAAACCAACTCCTCAAGACGAAGAAAAAGTAACTTTTTCTCCTAACATTACTCGTGAGCAAGAAGCGATTGATTGGCAAAAAAGGGCGGAAGCCATTGACTGTCAAGTTCGTGGGATGCGTCCGTGGCCGATTGCCTTCACTATGTACCAAGGGCAGCGTTGGAAACTTTGGTCAGTGACACCTTTAGCAGAAACAACGACTGCAACACCTGGAACAATTATTAATCGCAATAAAAAAGAGCTGTGGATTGCTTGTGGAGAAGGCACCGTATTAGCTATTGATGAATTACAACCAGCAGGCAAAGGCAAACAAGAAATTACAGCCTTCTTAAATGGCTCAGGTCAACAAGTCGCTGTAGAACAAATGGTGGGGAATGAATGATGAAAAAAAGTGTGAAAAAATCTGTTCGTTATGTTGCCTTAAAAGCCTTAGAACGTGTTGATCAAGGTGGAGCTTACTCAAATTTATTACTAAGAGAATTAATTGATAAAAGCAAATTAAATGAAAAAGATGGTCGTTTGTTAACTGAACTCGTTTATGGAACGATTAGTCACCAACGTTTATTAGCTTTTTATATTCAACCTTTTATTATGAAGGCTAAAAAAGTCGATGACTGGGTCAAACTATTATTAGAACTTTCAGTCTATCAATTACTTTATTTGGATAAGGTTCCTAGTCATGCCGTCTTAAATGAGGCCGTAGAAATTGCCAAAGGTCGTGGAAACGAAGGCATTGGTCGTTTTGTTAATGGTGTTTTACGTAATATTCAACGCCAAGGAGTGCCCTCGTTGGAGACCATTGAAGACCCGATGGAACGCTTGAGTCGCGAAATTAGTCTTCCAAAATTTTTAACGAAGAAATTAGTTAATGAAATCGGTGAAGAAGAAACTCTTGAACTTGGTTTGTCTTTATTTGAACCAAGTCATGTTAGCTGTCGTGTGGACACCAGAAATGTCACCCGCGATGCTGCTTTAGACATTTTATTAGAAGAAGGCATTGAAGCACGTAAAAGTGATGTTTCTCCTTATGGAATTGTGGCAGATCGAGGATACATTGCAGGAAGTAGTCTATTTAGATATGGTTTATTAACCATTCAAGACGAAAGCTCGATGCTGGTTGCACCCGCTTTACAAGTTGAAGCAAACCATCAAGTATTAGATGCTTGTGCTGCACCAGGAGGGAAAACTACCCACATAGCGACATTTTTAGATGCCGAAGAAGGCGGAAAAGTGACTTCCTTGGATATTCATCCTCATAAAGTTTCTTTAATCGAAGAAAATGCTAAACGATTACACGTTTCTGACGTTGTAGAAGCCAAAGAATTAGATGCTCGAGCAGTTTCTGAAACCTTCCCAGAAAATTATTTTGATCGAATTTTAGTAGATGCACCTTGTTCTGGTTTAGGGCTAATGCGTCGTAAACCAGATATTCGCTACAATAAACAACCAGAAGATTTCCGTAAATTACCAGTTATTCAACTAGATATTTTAGAAAGTGTTGCACCTAGCTTAAAACCTGACGGAATTTTGGTTTACAGTACCTGCACATTTGCTCCAGAAGAAAATCAAGAAGTCGTTGCCGAATTTCTAAATAGACATCCCGAATTTTCTCTAGTAGAAGTCCCAGTGGGTAACGTGGTACAATCAAGTATCAAGAACAACATGCTAACGATTTATCCTCATCAATATATGACAGACGGATTCTTCATTAGCTGTTTACGGAAAAACAAGTAGAGATAGTAAATGCTAGCTATTTTCTAAATGCTAAATATCAGTAATTAAAAGGAACGAGAAAAGGAACGAGGTGTAAAGATGGAAATTCGCTATCAAAGTGATGTGGGAAAAAGGCGTAATACGAATCAGGATTATACCGGCGTGTTTACAAATCAAAGAGGTTATACATTAGCACTACTGGCTGATGGTATGGGTGGACATCAAGCAGGTGATGTGGCCAGTCATGATACAGTGGAAGAATTGGGTAAAAAATGGCAAGCATCAGATATTGCAGATAGTGAGAAGGCTGCCCAATGGTTGATTAAAAATATTCAAGAAGAAAATACCAATATCTACGAGCGAGGCCAAGCGAATCCTGATTTGAATGGAATGGGAACAACCTTGGAAGCAGTCATCTTGTTAGACGATCAGTTTACTATCGCTCATGTTGGAGATAGTCGTACCTACCTATTACGAAATGGTGAGTGGGATCAATTAACAGAAGACCATTCCCTAGTAAATATTCTAGTCAAGTCTGGTGAAATTACACAGGAAATGGCAGCTAATCATCCTCGTCGCAATGTGGTCACACGTTCAATCGGTATGCCAGGGATTGTTGAGGTAGATGTAGCTACTCATTATATTACAGGCCAAGAATATCTAATGCTTTGCTCTGACGGCTTAACAAACATGGTTCATGATGAGGTCATTAAAGAGTATATAGAAACGAGCGATTCATTGGAAGAAGCGTTAGATCGTTTGATTGATGAAGCAAACGCACAAGGTGGGGTTGATAATATTACGGTATTATTGATTCGTTTAGGAGGTGACTCTCGATGATTGAAACTGGCAAGAAACTAAGCGGTCGTTATCTGATTTTAGGTAACATCGGTAGTGGAGGAATGGCAAATGTTTTTCTTGCCCGAGACTTGATTTTAGATCGGGAAGTAGCCGTTAAAGTATTACGTTATGATTTCCAAAATAATAAAGATGCTATTCGTCGTTTTCAGCGAGAAGCACTAGCAGCCACGGAATTAGTCCACCCCAATATCGTTTCAGTCTATGATGTCGGTGAAGAGGATGGTATGCAATATCTTGTGATGGAATATGTGAAAGGAATGGATTTAAAAAGATACATTCAAACACATTATCCAATGGACTACCCTGAGATTGTGGATATTATGCAACAAGTTCTATCTGCCGTTTCTTTAGCCCATGAACATCGCATCATTCATCGTGATTTAAAACCACAAAATATTTTGATGAATGAAGAGGGGATTGTTAAAATTGCCGATTTTGGAATTGCTATCGCCTTAAGTGAAACGTCTATTACACAAACAAACACCATGTTAGGTTCTGTGCACTATCTTTCACCAGAACAAGCGCGAGGTAGCATGGCGACCAATCAATCAGATATTTATGCAATTGGGATTATCCTGTATGAAATGTTGACAGGGCGAGTACCTTTCGATGGGGAATCAGCTGTCACGATTGCTTTAAAACATTTTCAAGATGAGATTCCCTCTATTCGACTGTTTGATCATCATTTACCTCAGTCTTTAGAGAATGTCGTGTTAAAAGCTACTGCAAAAGAATCGGCTGATCGCTACAAACAAGTCGATGATATGAAAGAAGATTTGGCAACAGCTCTTTCGCCAGAACGCCTAAATGAACCTCGTTGGGAACCGCAGGCAATGGTGGGTGAAACGAAGATGTTGACTCCAATTCAGGAAGATACACCGATGCCGGAGTCTTTCAAAGAGATGCCGGCTCCTGAAAAGGCTAAAACAGAGCCTGTAGCAGAACCACCGAAGAAAAAGAAACGTCGTGGCTGTTTAGTTGGCTTCATTCTGTTAATCGCAGCTGCCGTTATTGGTACGGGGATTTATTTTGCTATGGGTGGAGGTCGCGGAGAAGTAACGGTTCCCGCGGTTGCAGGTATGACTGAAAGTGAAGCCCGTCGAGAACTAGAGGGCATGGGATTAACAGTTGCTGATGAAGTAGAAGAAGTTGCTGATGAAGAATATGAATCAGGGCAAGTTATTCGAACAGATCCATCTTCAGGAACAAATGTAAAAACAACGCAAGAAATTGTTCTGTATGTCAGCACAGGTGAACCAACGATTGAAATGGACGACTATGTTGGAGAAAATGTGGATGACACGATTAGAGAATTAGTAAGAAAAGGTTTTGAACGCGACAATATCACAACCACTCTCCAAAATGACGAAGAAGTTCCAAAAGGTGAAATAATGGAACAAACGCCAGAAGAAGGGGAAGAAGTTGTTCCTAGAAGCACTGAAGTGGAGTTACTTGTTAGTGATGGACCAGAAACAATCTCGATGCCTAGCCTTAGTCATATGACGGAAGAAGCGGCGGTGGAGTTACTTGTTGGTTTAGGATTTGATGAAGACAATATCCGCACAGAAGAAGCTGCAAGTGCGGATATAGCAGAGGGTTTAATTATCAGTCAAACACCAACTGCTGATACAGATGTTGTACCGGCAACTGAAGATATTGTTTTGACAATCAGTACAGGAATTGAAAAAGTAACGATTCCACCAGTGGCTAACAGACCTCTTACAGAAGTGGATAAAGCTTTACGTGATTTAGGTTTGGAAGTATCTATTGAAGAAGAAGCATCTGATTCAGTTGCGGAAAATAATGTTATCTCAAGTGATCCCGAGTCAGGTTCGGAAGTCAATAAAGGCGATCAAGTAACATTAAAAGTCTCAACAGGAAGAGTACAAACACGAAACTTCACAGTAACGGTTTATGCGACATTTAAAGAGGATGGAAATCCAGAGCAGACCATTACAGTCTGGTTAACAGATTATGAACATCCAGATGGTTATCAAGCCGAACAAGTGCAACTTTCTGAAAGTGTTCCTTTACGAGAATTGTCCATCCGAGTGACGGTTCGTGAGGATGAAGATGCACATATTAGAGTGGAGCGAGATGACGAAGAAGTTGCCTCTAGAGATGTATCTAATGCAATAAATATTCAAGTACCAAATTAAATAGCTAAAAGGATAATCGATCTTATTTCTGACCGATTATCCTTTTTTAGTATTTCAAAAACCTAGTGTCGGTTTAACCTTTCTTTAAATAAAAGCCTTCTCCTTTCCAAGCTAGAAAAAATTGGGTATAATTAAGGTCAATATTAGTCAAGGGAGGTCACGAAAAGATGGGTCATCAAAATACTTCTGATTTAATTGAAGCATATTTGAAGAAAATCCTTGAGGAAAGTGAAAAAATCGAGATTCGACGTGCAGAGATGGCAGATTTATTCAATTGTGTACCTTCGCAAATCAATTATGTCATCAATACTCGTTTTACCGTTCAACGAGGTTATGCAGTAGAAAGTAAAAGAGGCGGTGGCGGTTATATTCGGATTGAAAAAATTCAAATTGCCAGTTGCCATCATTTTCTAGAACAAGTCAATCAATTGTTTGAGGAAGAAATTTCCGAAAAAGATGCGATTGCGATTATTCAAAAATTATATGAAGAAAGTATTTTATCAAAGCGAGAAGGTAATTTATTTTTAACGACAATTAGTAAAGCAGTTTTAGGCAAGTCAGAAGATGAAAATATAATTCGAGCGATGATTATGCACAGTATTTTGGAACGATTAAGTTACGAAGACCGAGACATTCGTTCGTCTTACTAAGTACTCCATTAATATATAAGAGGTGAAAAACATGGATGAATTATTTACACAGCGAGCAAGAGCAGTCTTAGCAATTGCCCAAGAAGAAGCGAAATATTTTAAACATCAATCCGTTGGTTCTGAGCACATTTTATTGGCTTTAATTATTGAACAAAACGGGATTGCTGGCAAAACGTTGAGAGAAATGGGCATCAATGAAAACGACATCCGTGAAGAAATTGAACATTTGACTGGTTATGGCACAATGAAAGATTATCCAGTGGGAGGCTTTTTACCTTATTCTCCAAGAGCAAGACAAATCTTTGCTTATGCTGGAGATGAGGCAAAACGTTTAGGTGCGCAACAAATTGGTACGGAGCATCTATTGTTAGGTTTGTTAAGAGATGAAGAGATTCTAGCTTCACGTATTATGTTAAACCTAGGAATGAGTTTAGCTAAAATGCGTCAATTATTGAAGAAAAAAATGGGTGTGAATGATACTCAAAATCAACCCCGTGGTATGGCATCAAATGTTGCCAGAGCGAATCGTCGCAATCAACAAAACCGTCAACAGCCAGAAGGTACACCAACCTTAGATTCATTGGCTCGTGATTTGACGAAATTAGCCCGTGAAAAACGCTTAGATCCAGTGGTTGGTCGTAGCAATGAAGTCAAACGATTGATTCAAATCTTAAGTCGTCGTACTAAAAATAATCCAGTATTAGTGGGTGAACCTGGTGTAGGTAAAACTGCGATTGCTGAAGGCTTAGCTCAAAAAATTATCAATGGTGAAGTGCCAAAAGATATGCAACAAAAACGTCTAATGATGTTGGATATGGGTGCATTAGTTGCTGGTACGAAATACCGTGGTGAATTTGAAGATCGGATGAAAAAAATCATTGATGAAATTTATCATGATGGACAAATTATCCTATTTATTGATGAATTGCATACGCTAATTGGTGCCGGTGGAGCTGAAGGAGCAATTGATGCTTCCAATATTCTAAAACCAGCCTTGGCACGTGGCGAATTACAAACAATTGGTGCTACTACATTAGATGAATATCAAAAATATATTGAAAAAGATTCTGCTTTGGAACGTCGTTTTGCCCGTGTTCAAGTCAATGAGCCAACTCCTGAAGAAGCAGAGGAAATTTTACAAGGTTTGCGTCCTCGTTATGAAGAACATCATGGTGTAGAAATTACCGATGATGCTTTGCATGCTGCTGTGCAGTTATCTGTACGTTATATTAATTCTCGTCAATTACCAGATAAGGCGATTGATTTAATGGATGAATCTGCAGCGAAGGTTCGTTTAGACAAAGCAGATGAAGCTTCAGAAACAGCTCTTTTGCAAGAAGAACTACTGGATTTATCTCAAGAAAAAGAAGCAGCGATTCGTCAACAAGACTTTGAGACAGCCGCTCGTCTAAGAATCAAAGAAAAAGAATTAAGTCAGCGTTTAGCAGAGGTTACTTTTGTAGAAGTGAAAGAGGCAGCTGGTTATGAAAACAGTGTGACTGCTGAAGATGTTGCTTCTGTGGTGTCTCAATGGACAGGCGTTCCATTACAACAAATGGAGAAAAAAGAAAGCGAACGTTTGTTAGATTTAGAAAAAATTATCCATCAGCGTGTGGTCGGTCAAGATGAAGCAGTGCAAGCAGTCGCTCGTTCGATTCGTCGTGCCAGAAGTGGTTTAAAAGATCCGAATCGTCCAATTGGTTCATTTATGTTCTTAGGTCCAACAGGTGTTGGTAAAACAGAATTGGCGAAAGCCTTGGCAGAAGCTATGTTTGGTAGTGAAGATTCCTTGATTCGTGTGGATATGTCTGAATTTATGGAAAAATACAGCACGAGCCGTTTGATTGGGTCTCCTCCAGGTTATGTTGGTTATGATGAAGGCGGACAATTAACTGAAAAAGTTCGTTCTAAACCTTACTCTGTTATTTTGTTAGATGAAGTTGAAAAAGCTCATCCAGATGTATTTAACATCTTACTGCAAGTTTTAGATGACGGTCATTTGACAGATTCTAAAGGTCGTCGTGTTGACTTCCGCAATACCATTCTAATTATGACTTCCAATATTGGTGCAACCGAATTGCGTGAAGAAAAAAATGTCGGCTTTAACGTAACTGACGCGAATAAAGATCATTCTGCGATGCAAAAACGTATCTTAGAAGAGTTGAAGAAAGCTTATCGTCCAGAATTCTTAAATAGAATTGATGAAACAGTTGTCTTCCGTTCATTGGATCAAAGTGAAATTCATGAAATCGTGAAAATCATGAGCCAATCAATTATCAAACGTTTAGCAGAACAAGACATTCAATTGAAAATTACGCCAGCAGCCTTAGATGTAATTGGTAAAGCTGGTTTTGATCCAGAGTATGGTGCACGCCCAATTCGCCGTGCCTTACAAAAAGAAGTGGAAGATCGCCTAAGCGAAGCCCTACTTTCAGGTCAAATCCATTTTGGTAATAACGTAACCATTGGTGCCTCTAAAGGAACCATTACGTTGAATGTCAAAGAAGCAAAAGCAGCGAAAGTCTTGCAGAAGGCGTAACAATTTTAATTGGACTGGGATATAAGTGCAAACAAGAATGAAATCCATCAATCTTTTTTGTTTATGTTAAAGAAAGTATAATTTTTAAGGGATGAAAAGCCGATATGATAGGTTTTTTATCCCTTTTCATTTACATACAGTACATAAAAAAATCCGTCAAAACTTGCAAGCCAACTGGGAGAAAAGACAGATATCATGAGTTAAAGATGAGGATGAATTACGCCATGTTGAAAGTAGTGAATTTCTACTTTCTAACATGGCGTTTGAATGCCGAAAGGTTTGAGACTCTTGTAGAGAGGCTCAGACCGGTCTCTCATAATGTCTGTTCTTTGCGGACAGATGGCTTGCAAGTTTGTCAGGTTGGAATCTTTTGTTGTTTGGCTATAAGCACAGTCTCACTTTTTTTACTTGTACAGAACCAATGAGAAACAGTATGATAAAAGAAAAGGAGGTTTATGTAATGATTGAAAGTGAAAAACTAGCCAAGATGATTGATCATACCTTACTGAGAGCAGATGCGCTTTCTTCTGAATTAGAACAATTATGTCAGGAAGCAGAGGAATATGGCTTTAAAATGGTGGCAATTAATTCTTATCCAGTCAAACAATGTCGCAAATATTTGAAAGACAGTTCCGTCCATGTGGGAGCCGCTATTGGCTTTCCTTTAGGACAAACAACCATTGCAGCAAAAGTATTTGAGGTCGAGGATGCGATTCAAAACGGTGCAGATGAGATTGACTACGTGATTAATGTCGGTAAATTAAAAGAAGGGGATTTAGCTTATATTCGTCAAGAAATGGAACAAATTGTTTCCACTGCAAGAAAAGGAGAAATTTTAAGCAAAGTCATTCTGGAAACTTGTTATTTAACCGATGAGGAAAAAATCCAAGTTTGTCAAATTGCGAAGGAAGTCCAACCAGATTTCGTAAAAACATCGACTGGATTTGGAACTGCTGGAGCAACGGTAGCCGATGTTAAGCTAATGAAGCAAACGGTTGGGGATACAGTGAAAGTTAAAGCTGCCGGAGGGATTCGTGATTTAGCTACGGCTTTAGAAATGATTGAAGCAGGTGCAGAACGTTTGGGAACGAGCGCGGGAATAAAAATCATGCAAGAATATCAATACACTTACAAATAGTAAGCATATTTATTGGTTTTTATTTTAAATTCGTTATAGTAGAGATAGCAACTACGAATGTGAGGAAAAACGAATGACGATAGATGTGAAAAATGTGATATTTGGTTTAGATTCTTTTGGGGATGTCGCTTTTGATGATCAAAGTAAACAACCGTTAAGTTACGGAGAATCTTTGAGAAGGATTGTGGAAGAAGGCAAGTTAGCTGATGAATTAGGAGTAGACATTATTGCTTTAGGGGAGCATCATCGCAAAGAGTATTCAATTTCTAGTCCTGAGATGGTCTTAGCAGCTTTAGCTTCAGTGACAAAAAAAATTAAATTAGGGACGGGTGTCACTGTTTTGAGTTCGGATGATCCAGTTCGTGTATACGAACGTTTTGCAACCTTAGATGGAATATCTAATGGGCGAGCACAAATCATGTTAGGTCGAGGCTCTTTTACGGAATCTTTTCCATTATTTGGCTACAACCTACAAGATTATGAAGATTTATTTGAAGAAAAATTTGTATTATTCAATGAATTAGTAAAAAATGAACCTGTGACTTGGGAAGGTCGTTTTACGCAAACACTGAATAATGTTCAAGTGTATCCTAAAATGGATCATCCTTTAGATGTCCAAGTCGGTGTAGGTGGCTCTCCGGAATCAATTATCCGTGCAGCGAAGTATGGTTTACCTGTAATGTTAGCGATTATTGGTGGTGAACCTACTCGTTTTAAACCCTTTATCAATTTATATGAACGAGCAGCCCATCAATTTGAGCAACCAAATCATCCTTTAGGCATGCATTCTCATGGTGTCATTGCGGATACTGATGAAGAAGCTCAAGAAATTGCTTGGAACTATTTAAAAAAATCAATGGACCAAATTGGTCGAGAACGTGGATGGCCAGAAATGAGTCGAGAAAAATTTCTATTTGAAATTGAACAAGGTGCTTTTTATATAGGAAGTCCAGAAACAGTTGCCCAAAAGATTGCTCGTATGATTCAGGCAGTTGGGGTCCAACGTTTTGATTTAGTCTATGGAACAGGTGGACAGTTGCAAAAAGATCGCTTTAAAACGATTCAATTATATGGAGAAAAAGTGATTCCTAGAGTGAAAGAATTATTAGCAGAATAATAAAAAAGAGTTGCCAAGTGAATCATGGCAACTCTTTTTCGTCCTCTGAGATCCATAAACCTTGTTGATAAGAAGAATATTTACTCAAGACTTCTTCATAAAGTAATGGGAGTTCAGGGTGCTTATTTAATAAAGAAGCATAGTCAGGTAATAAGTATTGAAAACTACTGACTAAGTGTCGTGTCTCTGTAGAAATGGCTCGTTTAGGTAGACAAATTTCACCAGAAAAAAATGAACAAATACAGTGAATTTGATGAAATCGTTGCTGGATTTCTTCAAAAAAAGATTCATTTATGTTTGTGTGGGCGTGTAGCGCAAACACAAGAGTGTCGTGAATGTCTTTTGAAATCCAGATTTTTTCGATACCAGTTAGTTGTTTCCATAAGAAAAGCAATCCTCGATGATTGAGTTGAAACGGTGGTTGATAGTAAGTTGAATCAAATTGGCAATGGCTTGAATGAGACAAGATTGGGTAATCTTGATGCACTTCAAGATATCGCTGAAAACAAGTGTCTGATGAATAATCAAATGGTGGATCGGCAATTAAGGAAACTTGCCAGGCAAACCAGCGAAGTTGAGCAGGATTACCTTTTAATGTTGGAAAATGTGTAAAAGATAATGTTAATTCATAGGGTGCTAAAAATGCTTGCAGAAAACGAATACGACGATTTAAAGTAGCCAAACTAAGATTCATTGTGCGTTGCAAAGAAGTAGCCGAAGCATAAGGATTGGCAACTATTTTAGTGAGCAGCTGAAAAGAGTCACTACGATGTAAAAGTGTTGTAAGAAAAAGCTCCCCGTCTTCTTTAGTAAAAATTCCTTTGATTTGTGATCCGTTTAGATAAAAACTGATTCCTGTTCCACGATTAAGTGGATTTTTTTGCCAGTTTTGGATATTTTTTTTAAGTAAGTCGGGTGTTTTATCCAGTTTTTTAGCAAGTGCTTCTAACGAACAATGGGATACTACTTGTAAAGCTTCAAATACTTCATAAATAACTTTGTCTTCTCGATTTAATAATAATGGAAACATCCTTTCATCACCTCTTCCACAAAGTACCATGAAGCGAATAAATTTCAAAAGTGGCTTAATAAGTAGAAAAAGACCATAATGAACAAATAAATAGTGTTAATGAAACATAATTTATTTTTGACTACGCCAAGACCCCATAATATCAAGCTTTTGTTTTTTATTACTATTTATTTTTACTTGTTTTTGATGTATTTTTGCCCATTTTTATCAATTATGGGATGTTTTTACTCATTAAGGATTACGTACTTATCTTTATAAAACTGATATTTTCAAAGAGACTAGCAAAAAATAGCAAGTTCTTAATGAGTAAAAAAGACTGATAATCGCAAATAATAGGTCTTATTGATAAAAAAGGGTTCATAATGGTGATTTTTAGATAATAATCAGTTTAAAGTTTCACTAGATTTAGTCACTGACAATCCAGTTTTTATCAATAATAACCAAAAAAGGTTCTTTAAAGTTGGCAATTTAGCAAAGAATTAGTATGATTAAGAAAAGATAATTAGAATGAAAATAAAGGAGTTTTGGATGATAGGAATTATTTACTTTATTGTAATTGTCGCTGCAAATATTGTAGGGACTATTTCAGGACTAGGTGGCGGTGTGATTATCAAGCCAGTCTTAGACTTTATTGCTGCAGATTCTGTGGCAACTATTTCCTTTTATTCAACAACGGCGGTCTTTTTAATGTCGGTTGTTGCTATTTTCCGCCAAATGAAACAAGGAACGAATCTGAATTGGAAAATTATTTCTGGAGTTGCCATGGGATCTATTGCAGGAGGGATTCTTGGCAATATCGCCTTTGATTACCTGTTTTTACTATTTGGTAAGGAGAGCAGTGTTCAACTATTTCAAATTGTTCTATCAATTATTACTTTGATTTTCGCTTTTTGTTATACTCGTTTTGAACTCCCTGCCTTTCGCTTAAAGGGAATTGTTTGGTATATTATTTGTGGATTGATTTTAGGCTTTTTAGCCAGTGTGATGGGTATTGGCGGTGGACCAACCAATATGTCTGTCCTAATGTTACTCTTTTCTTTATCAATCAAAGAGGCAGCTATTTATTCTATCTGTGCCATTTTTTTCTCTCAGCTATCCAAATTAATTACGATTGGTTTAACAACTGGTTTTGTTATCTACAATCTACCCATGCTTTGGTTCGTCATTCCTTCAGCAATTTTAGGTGGTTGGCTAGGAGTGCAGTTGAGCAAATTAATTTCAACGAAACGAGTGACATTTATTTTTCAGGTAACAGTATTAGCTGTTTTATTCATAAATATCTACAATGGTGTAAGAATATTTTTATAGACTACAGAGGACTGTAACGTAAATAAAACAAGACAAAGATATCCGAACAAAATAGAATGATCATTTCAAATGTATTTTCTATTGTTCTGGTATTTTACTGTAAATTATTTGTGTCACAGTTCCTTTTTTTTTTGAAGTAACTTTGTCTTTTCTATCGGGAAAAATATGATATACTAAGACCTTGAAAACGTTTTAAATTAATAGAATAATATCGAATGGGTTGAGGATGGAAAAAATGGCAAAAAATATTTCGAGTAAACTGTTTTACCAAATTTCTTTTTCTTTGATAGGAACCTTTTTAGTTGCTTTAGGTATTCGTTTAATTGTTATCAGTCAGTTAGGTGCAGATGCTTTAAGTACATTTATCTTAGGAATATTGCAGTATATTGATACAAGTTTTGGTAATGTGAGTCTTTTTATAAATGCACTGATTCTAGTGGTTGTCTTTTTTAAACAACGAGAATTAATTGGTGTAGCCAGCATTATTAATAGTTTTGGAATAGGATTATTTATTAATTCATTTGACTATTTACAAATCTTAGGAAGTATCCCTCAAGGTTTTCAATTAGTCTCATTATTGATAGGTGTAGAACTATTTGCCATGGGAACCGCAATGTATCTATTAACTGACGCTGGATCTGGCGCGTATGAATGTTTGATGTTTGTTGTAGAAAAATGGCTAGGTAAATCTTTACGAGTGGCACGGATGTTAGTCGATGGTACCTTGATGATTCTAGGAATTTTGCTAGGAGGTCCTTTTCATGTAGGAACACTTTTAATTGTCTTATTGTTGGGTCCTTCCTTACAATTTTATCTAAAGATGCTATCAAAAATTATCAAGAATTAATAAGGTCAAATCAAAAAGGCAAGGAAAGCACGTATGTTTTCCTTGCCTTTTTTTAATTTTCTTCCGAAAAAGAGAGATGCATAAGCAAAATGAGAAATGCGATGCAAACAACAAATTGGATAATTGAAAATTGCAGGGTCAAACGATAAAACAAAATAAAAATAATCAGCAACAAGCCTAAGGTACTAAGGAGCATTTTCAAAGAAATCACATCCTTTATTCTGAATCAGGATTATCAAATGCAACAATAAACATCAGGGTCACGATAGAAAGCAGCGCTCCAATGAGTACCCAAAACTGATACTGGGCATCAGGAGACCCAAATAAATTAATGGCAATCAGCACTACGGTCAACAAGTATAGGGTGGGTCGGATTAAAGATACCAACCGAGGTACCCCCCTTTAGTTGTTTCGACATGAACCAATGTTCTGCCATTAAATGTTTTAGGTGGATAAGAAGAAAAGAATTTTTTGAATCCAGTATGAGATTGCGGCGCAACTACGTCAGGGTCAATAGAGGTGTCGGCCAAAACTACTGGAGTAAATGTTCCTAAAATTCCCATTGCTAATAGACAGATAATAATTTTTTTCATAGTTAGTCAGCTCCTCAAAATATTTACTGTTAGTATATAACATATTTGAGTGGAGTAACCAAAAATACCCTGAACGTTGATTATTTTGTCCTGAACGCTTGATTTAGGATGCTAATTTGTCGAGTAGAAGCCCAACATGTTTCTCCATTACGAAAAGTTAAGGTCCGATTTTTACGATTAACGTGTACAATATTCTCCTGATTGGCAACAAAAGATTTATGGACACGGAGGAAGCTTTCCGATAACTGTTCTATTTCAGTAATCTTTCCATAAAATTCAGTTTGACTATTAGATAAATGAAGAATCAATTTATGAGAAGTAGGGGACGTTTCAATAAACATGATATCTTCTAGATTAAAAAGACGAGTTTGATTGCCCACTTCAATGCGAATTCGATTGCTAGGAGTTGTACTACTTTCTGATGTGTAGTGACGTTGAGTTTGCTGAAGAGCTTCTCGCACCCGATTTTCTAATTCTTCTTGATCTTCTTTGATGATGTAATCCATGGCTTCAACTTTGTATTTAAAAGTTAGTGGCAATAATTCATCATGAGTGGTAATGAAAATAATTTTCCCATCCACACAAAGATTTCGAATTTGTCCACCTAACTCAATGCCATCAATCTCTTTATTAAGGTCAACATCCAAAAAAAAGATGGCATGGGATTGAGGATGTTGTTCAATATATTCGAGCAAATCGTATGGGTTGTCCGTACTTAAAGATATTTTCATGTCTAAATCTTCCATCAGAACATATTTTTCAATCATTCGTTCTAGTCGAATTCTTTGAGTTAAATTATCTTCACAAATAAAAATTTCTAACATATGTTTACTCCCCCATCAGTGTTAGTTTTTGTGTGAAAAGTTGTTTTTCAATGCTGGTTTCTAATAATAAGCTAGGTTCTTGTTTAATCAGATCATCAATGATGCTTAATCCTAACCCGCGTTTTTCACCACGAGTTGAAAACCCTGATTTTTTTAATTGATGCAAAGGTTCGATGCTTTTTCTGGCGGTATTTTGTATCACAATCATCGTATCATTATCGATGTTAATCAAAGCTACTTCTAATTGCCCGTGTTGCAAGGCAGTTAACTCCTCCAGCGCATTATCCAAAAGAATGCCAATAATACGCACTAAGATCACTAGGTCAATTGATTCAGGTAAATGGACAGGACTAGCGACTTCCAAGTTAATAGAGAGTCCTCTTTCTTGTGCAAGTAAGAGTTTGGTCATCAAAATACTTCGTAAGGCAGAATTATCGATCTGTTGCAAAGCATTCAATTTAGTAAAATGATTGGAAAAAATAGTCTTAGTGGGTTGAATTGACTGTTGGTAAAATTGTTTCAATTCATCAAGATTATCTTCCTCCATATAGCTTTCTAAAGACGCCAAGATATTTAGATAATCGTGTCGAAATTTATGGATTTCTCGATTTTGTTCAGTAATTTCTTGAATATAGTTCTCCATTGCTTGATATTCGAGAGCTTTTTTCTGAGTTTCCATGGCTAGTTGTTGATTACGGGAAAGAGTGCCGATACTAATGAGGCTAATTGTTGCTAATAAAATCATAAATACAACTAAAATTTGTATGACTGATTGCAATTCACTATCCAAAAACCATGAAACGTAAGTATACAAACGATACATTTCATAGACTAACAGAGTAAAAAAACTTAAATAGCCAAGGTATGTTTGGATTTTATTTGAAACTTTTATTTGTAAGAACTTCCTGAGAAGAAAAGCAAAAAGTGTAAGTAAAACTAACTCAACAATCATATAAGTAATTAATATGAAGTTACTAGCTTCTAAGATCAAATAGATTTGTACAGTAGTTGGGAGTAATTGCATAATAATAATCGGCATAGAGAAAGCTAGTGACAAGTGAAGCATGGTTATTCCCAGCGCTTGCTCTCGGCGATTCATAAAAGACCATGAAAAAAGTAGGATAATAAAGATAAATTCTTCTATGATAGATACAGCTAAGGCAAAGGCGACACTAATCACCACGAGAGCGATTAAACCAGCAAATAACCAATTTTTCTTTTTGAATAAGGGAATACGATCGAATACAATAAAAGCAATAATAGTTATTAAAATATGTAGAATACTAAATATCCGAAACAAGAAAAGACCTCCTTCAATAAGTTTGTCCAAATTATAACATGAATTAAATGTTATGGCTGTTCTTTATGAGGGGATAGATTTGTTAAAAAGAAATGTAAAGATTTACTTTGACGCCTAGATATCAAACAAGTTTCACCATTTTTAAAAGTTATCATCCGATTTTGGTTATCGATGCTGTCGATATTTAAGTAGTTGATGATAAAAGATTTATGTACTTGAATAAATTTATCTGTAACTGTCAATAGCTCAGAAATTCTGCCATAAAACTCTATTTGCTGATTGGATAAGTGCAGAAGTAGTTTATGAGGGGTAGGAGCAGTCTCGATAAACATAATATCTGATAAATCAAACATTCGAACTTGAGAACCTATTTGTAAACGAATATAATTTTCAGCTAGTGTATTTCTTAAATTATACTGATAATGGACTAACGCTAAAACTTCTCTGATTCTGTGTGCCATCTCTTTAAAATCATCTTTAGGAATATAGTCTAAAGCTTCAATTTTATATTTAAAGGTTAGCGGTTGAAATTCGTTATAAGAAGTGATAAAAATAATTTTTCCATGAATATCTAAGTTCCTAATCTTAGCAGCCAGTTGAATACCATCAAGAGTTGCGTTTAAGTAAATATCTAAAAAATAGATGGCGTGATTCTGCGGATTTTCATTTAAAAATGTCAGAATTTTGTCAGGGTCTGATGTACTTAGTGCGAGTTGCATTTCAAAATCTTCGATAAGTAGGTAGTGTTCGATAAGCTTTTGAATACGGTCTCTTTGACTGTGGTTATCTTCACAGATAAATATGTTTAGCATAATTAAGAATTCTCCATTGGGATTATTTTAAAAGTAGATAATAATCTTAGTATTATTTATTATAAGTGTGAATTCAAAACATTTGATTAACTAAACCTTATTTTTTTCTCATGTTTTTTTAATCTCAATAACGTTTATGATGCAATTTAAACCGTTTAAGATACTTTTAGTTTTAACTGGGTAAAGTGTGTTATATTTCTCTTGCAATAAAAAAATCTTTTGGTGGAATTTTGAAGATGAAAAGAAAATTAGTATCAATGGCAGTTCTAGGACTAGCTCTTTTGGGAACATCTGCACCAGTTTCAGCTAGAGAAATTGGGGAATTTAGTAACTTTACTGTCAAATATTCTGGATCAGAAAAGTATACATCTTACGTACTTAAAGAAGCTACTGGACGAAATGGAGTTGTAAATTTGTCTAATGATACTGGGACAGCTTGGATTACTGCAAATATGAGAAATGCTGATGGAGCATACAGAGGGGGTACTCAAGTACAACGAGGAAAACGTGCCGAATTTGTAACTTCAAATGCTCAGGGAAGTTATTATTACAGACTGGGGTTGAAAAAAACGAATAATACTGGTGGTGGGCAAGTAACTATCAAAGGTTCTTGGAGTCCAGATTCATATTAATTGAGAAAGATAGATTTAATAAGAGAGTGTGGTTCAAGCCACACTCTCTTACACTATTGCTAGAAAGGATATTTCAGATGAGAAAGATTCAATTTAGATACGTACCTATTACTTTTGTCATACTTTTCATTGCTTTGACTATTTCGTGGTTTTTTTCTAGTGAACTTTTTGGTATTCTAACAATGGATTATAACGCTTCTGATTTAATTGGTGAGAAAAATGAAATTCAGTCTGCATATATCTACCAAATATTAACTTGGGAAAGTTTAGTAGATTCGTCGATGTTTTATATAATCAATTTTCTGCCATTATTAGTTGTGTTACCAACATTGTCCTTATTTGATGAAAAGAAACTTTTTTTCAAAATGGCTAAGCATAAACTTTCTAACTTAGATAAAAAGATTACAATAACCGTTCTAAAATATTCGTTAATAAGTGCTGTAACCGTATCTAGTGTCTTTACATTGTTTTATTCGATTGGAGGATTATTTGTTCATCGGTCAATCGAGGATATTGGTGGCTTTGCCTCCTTGTTTCCAACAGATTTTTACCCGAATCATCCGTATTTGTTCTTTATTATTATGGTATGGACGATTTATTTTGCTAGTTCTTTTGTTTTATCTTTTATTTCAAGTTCTATTATCTTGATTGTAGAGAATGAATATACAGTGTTAGCGAGTATTTTATTTCTATGTATGGGATTAAGTTTATTGTCCAATGTGGTGAATATTCCGTATTTAAATATTTATGATGCTTATGTTGCATTTAATACAACTAACCAAACGCATGAAACATTTTATCCCGTGATTGCATTTTTTATGATAGGTGTAGGTATTTTTATTTATGGTAAAAACAAGTTGAAAAAATATTATTAAGAGAGTGTTATTATGCTAAAAAATATCAAAAAAGTAGGTATATTTGTCGTATTTCCGATGATTATTGCTCTGGCAACTTATGCTCAAGCCTTTCAAGAATTAGCTAATTTTTTTGAAGGAATGACTCATTTGATAGACAAAGAGTATTTGCTAAATAAAATTTTTTTATTTCCCGATTATAACCAATTTGAATATTTAGGAGGTAGGAGTATTTTTCAACTGATGCCCCCTTACTTTTTTTGGGTAGGTTGTATGATAGTCAGTGCAGAATCGTATTTAACACGGTCTAAAAAATATATTCAGTTTATGGCTGCTAGAAAAACAACATCATTTCAGCTATATCAGGATATTCAGAAGCAGAGCCTAGTTTCGAGTATATTATTTTCCTTTGTCTTTCATTTAACAATAGCTATTTTGATTGTGTGTGGGAATAATCTAGCGACAGAACTAGGTATTGTCAGTATTCTCCAATCCATTAGTATTCTTTTTGTGACACATACGTTGCTGATAATCGGTATGATGAGAGTCATATTTTATATTTACTTGAAAAAGAATGAAGTTGTATTCGTGTTAACCAGTGCCATTGTGGTAGGCTTACTGATGATGATAAATCTAGTGGTTCCACAACTATCTATTATTTTTTTGTGGTATGACCAATTTTGGATTCCGAGTACCGTTTTAGCGATAATTTTATTATTGATAGCGCATATCTTACAAAAAAGAATAAAATTTGATTTCTAAACATGATAAAAATGAGGTGACTAAGTGTATATTGATGTAAATAACTTAACAGTGGTCTTAAATAAACAAACCATTTTAAATCAGGTGACATTTTCAGTTTCCCAAGGGCAATGTGTTGGTTTAGTAGGACATAATGGTTCGGGAAAATCTGTATTATTAAAAGCCTTATGTGGATTTGTTCCTATACAAAGTGGAGAAATAACAGTGGATCAAACCTCGGTGATTAACGGCAAAGAATTTATTAAACATGCAGGAATCGTTATTGAGCAAGCAGATATGGTCAACTACTTATCTGCCAAAGAAAATCTAAGTGTGTTAGTATCTATTAAAAAGAAAATATCTGAATCAGACATTGATCAGACGTTAGATGAAGTAGGATTGTCAGATACAAAAAACAAAAAATTTAAAAATTTTTCTTTAGGTATGAAGCAAAGATTACGTATTGCTCAAGCAATTATGGAAAATCCGGATATTTTAGTTTTGGATGAACCTTTTAATGGTTTGGATAAATCAGGTGTAGCAGAAATTAGCACCCTTTTATTAGCTCAAAAAAATCAAGGGAAGACTATTTTTCTAACCAGTCATGATGAACGACACATTGAGATGCTGTGTGATGAAGTATATGAACTGGAGGAAGGGAAATTATGCAAAAAATAATGTTTTTGTGTGTAGGACTATTGATTTTAACAGGATGTGGAGCCTTGGCACCTGAAGCCCCCAAAGAAGAGACATTGACCAGTCAGCAAATGGAGCAGGTTTTGAAAGAAGAACAAGCAGCTGTTGAAAATGCACCAACTTTTACGTTTACAGTGAAAGAATTTGAAGAAAATTTATCTAAAGTTGAAGATATTGAATTTGACGATTATGGATTTACCTCTAAGAACGGGAAGGTAGAAGTTCATTATACTTCACCAGAGGGTAAAAAAAGTGATCTATTAGGAACGATCTATCTTGAGATTGATGCGTATTCTGAAGACTATGAGAAGGTTGCGAACGAAGTCGATCAGGTGATGAATCCTTTATTGCATGCATTGAATGAAGAATACGATGCTGAGGGATTGAAACATGCGTTAGAAAATCCACAGTCTTTAACACTTGGGGAAATTGCGACCTATGATTCATTAACTTTTGTTATTACCAATAACGACAAACCCAATAGGATTCAAATAATGATTGCTCCCAATTAACCTAGTCAATATAAAAGTGTAACAAAAAAATAAACCAAAAAGAGAACTGACTTAAACCACAGTCAGTTCTCTTTTTGGTTTATCGTAGAATAATATCTCCTAGTTCACTCGTGATTCGAAGCGTATTTGGAAATTCTTGCGTGCTGTCAAAAGTATGTTCTGTCAAATCACCAGATAAATTTGGGATTTGTAGAGTTCCTAGTTCAGTTTGCAAAGAAAATTGAGTGGTTTTTAATGTCTCAGGAAGTAATTCTAATTGGATGTCTCCCATTTCAGATTCGAAAAGAGAATTTCCGCTAATCATTAATTGCGATCCGGTTATGTTGCCTAAGTCAGAGACAACCTTTGCTTGATTTAAGTGAGAGTTGTTGATTTCTAAGTCGCCCATTTCTAAATAGATATCGGTGGACAAACTGTTTAGCTGTTGAATACGAAGGTCTCCCTTGATAATCGCAAGTGTTAACTCTGACAACTCTTTATCTTTAGATAGATAAAGGGTGATTTTAGTCTCATCCACTTTTTTTGTGGTTCCTGAAGAAAAGAGATGGCTAACAAAAGAAATATCAACATAAGCATCCCACTGGTTCCTTTTTTTTGTGATCCGAAGTGTGTCTTTGTCTACTTGATATTCAAGTGATTGTGGATGGTTCTCATTTACAATCTGATAAGAAAGGTAGCTTTGGTTATCTTCGGAAGGAAGTATCTCAATGTTTGCAAAATCGATATCCATCATTATCTGATTAAAATCGTTCAAAGGTTCCATTGTTAACATCAGATTACTAGAATCTGAAGTTTTATCTTTGAGTGCTAAATCATTTAAATCAGCATTGGCGATATATTCTTTTCCACCAGTTACTACTCCTAAAGCTAAGGTAATCCCACCTAAAACCATCAAGCCGATGCTAGTATTGAAAATGAGTTTCTTCCATTTCATGCAAGCACCTTCTTTCTGCTTGTGAACAGTGCTAGAAATTTAAGAATAGTTTTTTTACCAGTCTGCCAGATTTTTGGAAGAACTAAGGTACATATGCATCCAAATCCAAAGAGTAAAACGCCTAATCCGATTAAAAGTAGTCCACCTGACAAAGAGAATGGAAGTGCAACTATTCCACGAAGTACCAGTTTTCCACTCACTAAAATGCCAGCAATCATCAAAGAAACAATCGTTAAAAGTAAACTGAAAAATAATAGGATAGCTGTAAGTACAAGCATGAACAGTGTCAGTGCCAAGGGAATACCGATTGGTGCAGCTAAAATAGCTAAACTGATGAGACCTAATGTTTGTTTAGAGGTCCAATTGGATGCTTGTTTTTGTAGTAATTGATTCAGCACATCATTTGCAGCTTGTTTGGGCGATCCTAATTCACGAATAATTGCTTGTTCATTCTCATCACCGGCTTCATCAAAGTACTCAGTAAAATAATCCATCGCATCCAAATAGTCCTCGTGGGGTAATTTTTTCAAGTATTTTTGTAATTCATTTAGATATTCTTCTCGGTTCATCCTCTAATACCTCCTTCAATAATCGCATCTAAACTGTCTCGATATTGTGACCATTCATGTCTCAAAAAGGTCAGTTGTTGTTTCCCTTCAGTAGTGAGGGAATAGTATTTTCTTTTTCTTCCTTGAAATATTTGTGTATAGGTGGTTAAAAAACCACTTTTTTCAAGTTTTTTTAGAATTGGATAAAGTGTGGATTCTTTGATATCTGCGACAATTTTGACTGTTTGACTGATTTCATAACCATAAGAATCCGCTGTTTCTACAACAGAAAGAATTAAACATTCAATTAATAAAGAAGAAACAGGATAGTACATAAGCCTCACAACCTTTATTTTTCAATGAAAACTAATATATAAAAATTTTATATATATAATTTATACATATAATACAATGGAATAAAAAGAAAAGCAAATAATTTTTAACCTCTTTATGTTGACATGTGTAAACATAAAGTTTATAGTAAATACATAAGGTGATTACAAACGTAAACGAATTATGGATATAGTATGTAAAGGAGGTATCAATATGCAGATTTCTAATGCAGAGTGGCAAGTGATGAGAGTTATTTGGTCTCAAGGAGAATCGACGAGCCAAGAGATTACGCAGTTACTTGCAGAGAAATTAGATTGGACTGCTTCCACTGTAAAAACATTACTGACTCGCTTGGTTTCTAAAGAATATATTGTGGCGAATAAAGAGGAACGTCGTTTTGTATACTCTCCCCTTGTGACAGAAGATGAGAGCGTTCAAGAGATTTGTCAGGATGTTTCTGAAAAAATATGTACGAAAAAAATACCCAAGGTCATTCATGAACTTATTCAAACCCATGAATTAACCGAAGAAGATATCCAAGCACTTATTAATCAACTAAAAGAAAAAGAACCTGTTGGACAAATTACTTGTGAATGTATTCCAGGGGAGCATACTTGTTGATTTTAAGATCACCATGTAAAGAAAATCAAACCAAAATATGAATGAGGAGCAAATATAAATGAAAAATACTTATGTTGTTGAAGGGATGACGTGTGCTTCATGTGCCCAAACCGTTGAAAAAGCGGTCCAAAAAATTGAAGGAGTCGATGTAGCCAGTGTCAATCTAGCGACAGAAAAATTAAGCGTCACCTATCAAGAAAATGTTTCAGAGGAACAGATAAAAAAAGCAGTGAGTGATGCTGGATATGGTGTAGCGGATCAAGGAGAAAATCAAACTTTCGCATTAGAAGGAATGACGTGTGCTTCATGTGCTCAAACAATTGAAAAAGTAGTCAATAAACTGGCAGGTGTTCAAACAGCTTCTGTCAATCTAGCAACAGAAAAAATGCAAGCTCGTTTTAATCCAGACGAAATTTCCGCAACGGATATTATTCAAGCGGTAGAAGATGCTGGCTATAAAGCTATTCTTGATGGTAGTGAAACGGGTGAAAAAACAGACAAGAAACAAGCGCATATTAAAGAAATGTGGACTCGTGTTATCTGGTCAGCCATTTTTACTGTGCCGTTATTGTACATTGCTATGGGGCCGATGATTGGTTTACCGATTCCAAGTGTGCTTGATCCAGTGCACCATGCAGATCGTTTTGCCATTGTTCAATTACTACTAACCTTACCAATTGTCTATGTAGGACGCTCTTTTTATACAGTAGGATTTAAAGCCTTATTCAAAGGACATCCTAATATGGATTCCTTGATTGCTATCGGAACTTCAGCGGCGGTACTACAAGGGATCGTCATGACGTATCTATTAGCAACCGGTCGCGTGATGATCCATCATGGACATCCAGATTTATATTTTGAATCAGCGGGTGTCATTTTAGCATTAATTACATTAGGGAAGTATTTGGAAGTAGTTTCTAAAGGGAAAACGTCAGAAGCCATCAAAAAGTTGATGGGCTTAGCACCAAAAACAGCTCGTATTTTTAAAGACAATCAGGAAATTGAAATTCCCATTGAACAAGTACAAACTGGAGATATCGTAATTGTACGACCAGGAGATAAAATTCCTGTTGATGGTAAAATCATTTCCGGAAATTCAGCTGTTGATGAATCCATGATTACGGGTGAAAGTATTCCAGTTGAAAAGTATGAGGGGGATAAGGTGATTGGTGCAAGTATCAATAAAAACGGCTCTTTCCGCTTTGAAGCAACAAAAGTCGGTAAAGATACCACTTTAGCACAAATTATCAAGTTAGTAGAAGATGCCCAAGGTTCAAAAGCTCCGATTGCTAAATTAGCGGATAAAGTTTCTGGTGTATTTGTACCAATTGTGATTGTTTTAGCGATTCTTTCTGGTTTGTTGTGGTACTTTTTAGGTCAAGAATCATGGGTATTTGCGTTGAGTATTACCATCTCAGTTTTAGTTATTGCTTGTCCATGTGCATTAGGCTTAGCGACACCCACTGCTATTATGGTAGGAACGGGTAAAGGAGCTGAGAATGGCGTCTTGATTAAAAGTGGCGATGCACTAGAAACAACTCAAAAAGTTGAAACGATTGTTTTTGATAAAACTGGAACAATTACAGAAGGAAAACCAATTGTAACTGACGTGCTAACCTATCATGAGTATTCGGAAAATGATGTTTTAGCTTTGGCAGCTTCTGCAGAAACGGGTTCAGAACATCCGCTAGGAGAAGCCATTGTTGAAGGGGCTAAGGAACGCCAACTAACATTAAAAGAAGTCACAGATTTTGAAGCAATTCCTGGACATGGGATTCAAGTAACGGTGGATGGACAAAAACTATTGTTGGGTAATCAAAAGTTAATGCGAGAAAATACGATTGATTTACTTTCAGCAGTCACTGATTCTGACCGATTGGCCTCAGAGGGCAAAACACCGATGTTTATTGCATCTGAGCAACAATTGATTGGGATTGTAGCGGTGGCGGATACGATCAAAGAAAATAGTCTAGCGGCTATTGATAAATTACACCGTATGGGCATCCAAGTAGCGATGATTACCGGAGATAACAAGCGAACAGCTGAAGCGATTGCTAAACAAGTTGGGATTGATCGAGTCTTTAGTGAAGTATTACCAGAAGATAAAGCCAATGAAGTGAAAAAATTACAAGAAGAAGGACTTCATGTGGCAATGGTGGGAGACGGTATTAACGATGCACCTGCTCTTGCCCAAGCAGATGTTGGAATTGCGATTGGTTCAGGTACCGATGTGGCGATTGAGTCCGCCGATATTGTCTTGATGCGTAGTGATTTGATGGATGTACCAACAGCTATTGAATTGAGTCGGGCAACAATCAAAAATATCAAAGAAAACTTATTCTGGGCCTTTGCCTATAATGTCTTAGGGATTCCTGTAGCGATGGGTGTCTTGCATATTTTTGGTGGTCCATTATTGAATCCAATGATTGCCGGTGCTGCCATGAGTTTTAGCTCGGTATCTGTTTTGTTAAATGCCTTACGTTTGAGAAGATTTAAACCGAAGAAATAAGTGAAAAAAGAAGAACTTCCTCTCACAGATAACTGTTGAAGAAGTTCTTTTTTTAGTGTTTTATCCCATGAAGCAACCATTTTTTCCTGAATTGAAATTCTTGCAAGACTTGGGCAGTTGTCCATTGATTGGTCATACAATCGGTTAGTGTTCCCATGACCAAAGCCATCACAAAATATAAGAAACTAAGGGCTTCTTCCGTGGTTGCCATGTCAAATTGATTGAGAGCGAGTAACTCTAACCACTGTTTGACCATCGGAGAATCTGAGGATACGGGGCGTCTTCGGGACAATTCTACATTGTTACTTTGAGTTAGAAATAAAAGCATTCGCCAGTGATGGCTATTAGGATCTGCCTGACTACAACGAATTAAAAAGGTTTCGATACCTGCAAAAAAATCTTGTTTATTTTTAGAAATAGCTTGTAAGATTTCTCCATGAATCACCATGGAGTATTTTTTGATTAGGTAAGTATAGGCATCTTCTAAATCATGAAAGTATTTATAAAAAGCTCCTCTCGACATCTGCATCGCTTCGACAATCTCAGAGACTTTTACTTGGCTAATATGACGGTTATAAAAATTTTCTAGTAAAATTTCTTCAATATGTTGTTTTTTTTCTGATGGCAAATGTAGAAAAGTTTCTTTCGGCATAAAATCCGTGTCCTTTCGTCGTTTAATTAAATTATACGAGAATCTAAAATATCTGTCTTTAATATTTAGGATTTTTCTGCAAGTAATTGTCCATCTTCCATGCGGTAGACTCGATCACTCCACTGAATCATTCGTTCGTCATGAGTGACCATGATAGTGGCTTTTTGTTTTTCATGGGCTTCTTTAACCAAAAGTTTTACCACGTCATAAGCATGGTCAGTATCCAAGCTAGCTGTGGGCTCATCTGCTAAAATTAGACTAGGTTCATTAAACAAAGCGCGAGCAATAGCCACTCTTTGACGTTCTCCACCAGATAAATCTTTTGGATAACTATCTTTAAGGTCTGCAATATCCAAAGAGTCCAATAAGTCATTCATACGTTGCTCGTCTTCTTTTCTTTTTGCTACTTTATTGACTAATTGAAATTGTTCTTTGACTTTTAGGAAAGGAATCAAATTTGAACTTTGTAAAATGAAACCAATCTCTTTAAAACGGAGGTCAGAGCGTTTCTTTTCGTTTAAGTCTGCAAAAGAAGTACCGTTGATTAATAATTCACCAGAAGTAGGGCTTTGTAGGCCACCAGAGATGGTTAAAAAGGTACTTTTTCCAGAACCAGAAGGTCCAATAATACTGACAAATTCGCCTTCTTTTACAGTAATATTAATGTCTTTTAAGGCGGTAACTTCAGTACGTCCTACCCCAAATTTTTTCACTATGTCTTTCATCACTAAAATATCTTTCATTTTCTTATCCTCCAATTGCTGTTATCGGATCTACTTTTGAAACGGTTCTAATGGAGAACACGCCACCTAAAATCGCAACTAAAACTAAAATGGCGCTGTATAAGATCCATTGAGACCAAATAATGGTAAACGGCATGGCACCAGGTAAAATTAAACTGGTCAATATGGCTAAAATCATCGCAATACCTACGCCCAAAATACCGACAATAAAAGCTTGGGCAATTAAAGAACGTGCGATAAAGAAATTTTTAATTCCTTGAGCTTTCATCACACCAAAAATAGTTGTTTTTTGAAGGGTGATAACATACATGAAGATTCCAATAATCGCCGTAGCTACAACAAATAAGAAATAAATCATTGCATTTAAGGTAAGGCTTTGAGCAGAATAACCAGGAATATTTTGAATCAACTCATTCGTTGACAGAGTATCGTAAGCATCTGCATTGTCAGTGAATGTTACCGAACTATTTAAAGCAATTGCATTTAAAGGTTTGTCACCATCTTCTGCAAAAGGTTGATCTCCGAATTTCATTTCTGTCCACGTATCTAAGTCGGAATAAATAATTGGTGAAACTGTGTAGTAACTCTCTGGGAAAATTCCAACAATCGTAAGAGCCTCCTCGTATTTTCCAACATGAAGGGTATCACCTATTTGGTAGCCTTCATCTGCTAAATTTTGTGAGATGATAATTTGATTTTTTTCGGAAAAGACGTTTCCTTCAATGATTTCTGGAATAATAAAGGCTGCACTGTCTGTACCAAAGGCAATTACACTTTGATCTGTACCTTTAATAGAAGAACTAAATAGGCCAATCGGTGCTTTATCTTCATTTTCAATCGAATCTAAATCATTGCGTGTTAGCTGAGAAGCAACTAGTGTTTTGTTGGCTTCTTCTGATAAAATGATTTCCTTGGCTTGCCAATCCTCTACGCCTTTTCGAAATTCAATGGCTAGTCCACTCGCTAATCCCGAAAGCATAAAAACAACATAGGCAATTAAAATCATGATACCGATAATTAAGCTGTATCGTAGTTTTGCCGTGCGCATTTCTTTTAAAGCTATAAACATAAAAATCCTCCTAAATGTTTCAAAATTGACGAGTGACATTTTGTCACTGTTTAGAGTATAAAATAAAAGTGACAAAATGTCACTCGAAAAGCAAACAAGAAAGCTAAATTAGTTTTCTTGTTTAAATGACATTAAAAACCAGCTGTCCATCAAAGTATGTCCTGTTGCACCAAGGGGGTTATCTAAAGCTTGAAAGTGATTTTTTTCGTATAACTTTTTTGCTTCTTTCAAGATTGAAGAAGTTTCGATGTACAATCCTTGATAGTTTTCTTTAGTAAAATGAATGGCGTGGTCTAATAATTTTTGACCGAAGCCCTGACTTTTTACCTGATCTGTTAAATATAACTTTTGCAATTCAGCAATCTGATTTTCCAGTGGAGAAACCCCAACACCGCAAATCACTTGGTCCTCGTCATTGACTAACACCCAATAATTCCCTTGTTCCACTGTTTGATAAAATTGATACAATCTATCTAACTCAGAATCGTAGTATGCTGTTCCGGGCAAATCTAAATGATAGGCTTCAAGATTTTTCCTAATAATCGCTGCCATGGGGGCATTATCTTTTTCTTGAATGAATCGAATACTCATTATCTCACCTCGCTAGTAGTCTAATGCTTATTTTCTCGTATTCTATAAAGAAAAGCTAGATAAAATTTTTAGCTAATTCGATTGGAAATTTCTCCTAAATAACAGAGGTTAGAATAAGACGCGTTTCTTTTTTTATGCTACCCTTTAATTAGAGGGAGGAGATTCATAATGAAAAAATGGGTCATTTGGCTACTTAGTGTAATCGGTATTGAATTAACAGGGGTCATTTCGAGTTTGTTCGCAGGAGATATTGGAGCGATGTATCAAGCGATGGATAAACCACCTTTTTCACCACCGGGTAGTGTATTTGGTATTATATGGACTATTCTTTATGCAATGATGGGTACCGCCTTATTTTTATTAATTGTTGCAGAAGATACAAAGTGGAAAAAAATCGCTATTGTATTGTTTGGACTTCAACAAATTTTAAACTTTTCTTGGAGTATCATCTTTTTTGGTGGAAACAATTTAGGGATTGCGAGTACCGTTATCGTAGTGCTAGATTTATTAATCCTTGCCAGCATCTGGGCCTTCGCTAAAGTAAATCGTTGGGCGAGCTATCTGTTTATGCCTTATCTGATTTGGTGTTTATATGCCACGTATTTATGTATTGGTTTTGCGATATTGAATTAAGTAAAATAGGCAAACGTTAGCATATAATTTAGCTAATGTTTGCCTATTATTATTTTAGTGAATTTCAAATTGATAAATACTGGTTGGCACACCAGTTAGATAATCAAACTCTCGACAATAAGCGGACACCGTATTTGTGTGCAAATTTTTGACAAGTAACCATTCCTCATCACTAACCTCTTGAAATTGATAGATTCCAATCCTTGCATCTTCAGCCAATTTCTCCGCAGTTTTCAAAATTTCTGGATTTTCTTGGCGATACAAATAGTAGGAAACGTCCTTATATAATATGTTCTCAAAGACGAAAACGCTGCGGAATAATTTTGAACTTACTAAATGTTGTTCTAACAACGTTTATGAGAGCTTTTCCTGTTATGGGAGAGGCTCTTTTTTTGGTTTGAATACGGTTTTGAATACGGTTTGAAAAAATAGATATTCAACCGCCCATGAAACTAGCAAATTTATCAGCTGTTTCTTCACGTTGACGATCAGTCACATGAGCATAGATATTCATAGTTGTTTTGATGTCAGTGTGGCCCATTCGTTCCTGGACTTCTTTAATTGTCGCTCCTGATTCAAAGAGCAAACTACAATGTGTATGTCGGAAGCCATGAACAGTCATTTTTTCTAGTTGGTGGCCATCTATGATTTTTTTCAAATTGTGATTTAAGAAATCAAGGTATAGAGGTTTGTTCTCGATAGAAGGGAAAAGCAGCTGCGAATCATCTTCTATCTTAATGCCAACTTTGAAAAAGAGTTCCTTTTGCCGGATCCGCCACTGTTTGATTAATCGTAATGTCTCAGAGTCCAAAGAAAGTGTACGAATACTTTTTCTAGTTTTTGGTGGCTGAAAAACTAATTCCCAGCTATCATCAGTTCCTACCGTTGCCAAAGTTTGCCTGACTGATAGACTTTGATGAGCAATATCAATATCCTTCCACCTTAAAGCATGCACTTCACCTTTACGCAAACCAGTATAGGTTAAAATTCGAAACATCAAATAAAGTGGTTCCTGTGTAGTAGCTTTAGCAATGGAAAGAAATTCATGCAGCTGCTCTTTATTGTAATAGGGAGCTTGAAAATCTTCCTCATCGATGGATTGTTGTTTCTTAGGCCGAATAATCCCATTCATTGGATTGGTTGTCAGTAATCTAATGTTGATCGCATACTGAAAAATAGATGCAGTGATACTGATCAAATTAGAATATTTCTTGTAATAAGTAAACCAATGATTCACTTGTTTTTGACAGTATGGAATAGTAATTTTACTAATTTGAAGCTTTCCAAAAAGAGGGAGAATATGTTTCTTTAGTGCCACCTTTTGAACAGTGAAAGTACTTGCCTTTACTGTATTTTTGTATTGTTCTAACCACATCTCGGATATTTCTTCAAAAGTTTTTTTACTGTCCAGGATAAAATCAGGATTCTTTGAAGCTACTTGAATTCGTGCGAGAGCAAGTTTTGCCTCTTGCAAAGTTTTAAAACCACGTTTAGTAGTTCTAAGTTCTTTACCATTTTTAGGATTAATACCTAAATATACCTGGAACATGTAAGCTGTGGATCCATTCTTTTTTTTATATTTTTGTATCTTTGTCATTTTTCTTCGTCCTTTCTTAGCCCGCCAGCATGTAGATTAGACGAAAGTTATGTGGCAACACCCCTTTCAATTTGATATAATTATGTATGACAAAGAAGCCTAGTACTATGTATTAAGTTCTTGTTGCGATGCACATCCACTCAATCTTTGGTCGGGGAGAGGGATGTGTATTTTATTTCATAAATGATTGTTACTCAGCAATAACCATATCTTTTAAGTTTTCTACAATGGCCAAAGTTTGATTATATTCTTCAGCATACATAGTTTTAGTAAAGTCAGCGGTAGGATCGATATCTTCCACTAGTGTTTCCAAATCATCAATCGATGATTTAAAGAATTCTTTCCGGAAATTGACCTTGTTCACTCTATTTTCGGAAAGTCGTTTATGAAGTGCATTTTCTAAACCAACAGCATCATCACTGAAAATCATGGCATGAACATCGAATCTGAATGGAACAGATGCACTACCTAGTTCATCTACACGTTGTTGAGGCTCCAATCTCCTTGTCATACCAATCTTAAATACATTTTCTCCAAATGATCCTAAGTTTGAAATGACATATACATAACCTGCTTTACCCATGGCTAGGCTTGTCACTTCTTCTTTTTTCACTTCGACTTCTTCAAGTTGTTTCTGTAATTCTTCCAATCTGTCTTGCAATTGAGCAATTTTCAATTCATCTGTTTCCGATTTTAGTAGTTCTTCGTTGCGTTCCATTTCCGTTTTATATTTTGATTCTTCACGAGCTAGTTTTTTCTTTTCGGCTTCAAGTGCTTTACGTTCTTCAGCTTCTTGCTTCATTTGTTCTCTGATTGCTTGTTGCTCTTCTTTTTCTTTTTGTCGGTAAATGTAGTAACGGTATTCAATATCTACAAGTTCCATATATAGAGGTTCAATTTCAGTAATGAATTTAACTAAAGTTGGTCTAATACTTTGATTCCCCTCAGTAGCTATGGTTACATATTTAGCTAATACTGTAGAAACTTTACTTTTAGACTCGCTCAATTTATTGTAAGTAAGTTGAAACAGAATTAGTTGCATTTCTGCCTGTAACCCAATAACCATTAGACTGTAGAGAGCTTTGTTGGTTTTTGTGTTGTATCGATCTTGATATCGATCAAGTAAATTGTCGATTTCTTTTTTTGTCGCTGTAGATAATCTTTTCAGTTCCCTAGAGTTATCTGAGTGAATAGGAAGATCGATGATAGATTTAATTAAAGTATCTTCTGCAGCAAGAACGGTGATTTCATCGATTGCATCATCTAAGGCATCTTGATTCCATTCGTAATCAGCATTAATAACATGTTTGTATTTTTTGAAAAATTCTTTTAAACCATTAAGCTCAGATTTGAATTTTCGTGCTTGACTAGTGGTCCTTTTTACTTCTTTATTTATTTTTTCAAATTCAGTATGTAATTCTGAGTTTTTAGTTGTATAGTCAGCTATAGATGTCTGTAGACTAGAAACCTCAATTTCAGCTGTTTTTTTAATATTATCAGACTCTTGGACAGCTTTATCTACAATATCTTTTCGAATATTTTCATTTTCAGCTTTTAAAATGTCACGAATATTGTCCATTGTAGATTCGCGATCAGCTAGCTGTAAGTCCAATTTGTTGATAGATTCCTCGATATTACTTTTCTGTTTTTCTTTTTCTTGGATAGATTTATTGATAGCTTCTACCTCAGACTGTTTTGTTTCTAACTCTGTTTTTAAATTTGCTAGTTCTTTGATTTTTTGAAAGAAATTCATAAAGTTAACCTCATCTCTGGTATAATATTTGTAATGAAAGATTTCCAGAAATGGAGATTTGAGCTAAGCGATGCTACCAACATTGCTTAGCTTATTTTGTGTAAATCAGATATTTTCACACTACAATCAGAAAAATAGAAATGCTTTCCTTTGTAGTAATGATAAAAACCAAATTTATTTTGATAGTACTGGAATGCTTCAAGTAAAAGTTCTTCTGAAAGAGATAGGTATTCGGAGCACTGGAAGAGATTGGTTGCTCCAGCACTATGACATTCTAGTAAATCATTTAATGAAATAAGTCGTTCAATTGAATATCTTCTAGCTGTCCATTCTTGTTTTCTACTTTCAGCATCGTTATAGTTTGAAATATTTCCAACTGATGTTTTATGATGAGCGTACTCTTCAGATAATATTTCTAGCTTTCTATTTTCAGGAAGCGAGGAGTCTATGTAAATTACTTCATCATAGTAATTTCCTTCACTCCCAAACCAAAGTAGAGGTAGCTCGATTACAGGAACTTCTTTGCGAATTTTTTCTAATAGTAACTCATATCTAGTCAACTAATCACCTACTAATCATGATTCTTCAAATAATCTTCTTTAGCCTTGGACAGGTAAGCTTTAAAGGCATCAATTTCCTCTGGTGTATAAACTCTATTTGGATCCACAAAATGAGCAGCAAAATCAACTTCGTAATTTGATGAACCTTCAGCAACAGAACTGTTGCCACCTGCATCACCATCATCTTCAATTAATTCATCTGATTTTTTAAACTCAACATTATTAACTCTAGAAATATTTTGAACATTGCACTGTTTTTCAGCAAAGTCAATTACTTTCAATTGTCGAGCTCGTTCCAGTTGTCTGAAGAGATAGTTAATTTTTTCTTCTAGTGACTGAGTATTGTCAATTTGAACGCCTAAGCTCTCGCTAGATAGTTTATCAACTGTTACGTTAAAATAATCTGCTAGTAGTCTTATTGAAGAAAGCTTGGGTTCTTCTTTATTATTCTCCCACTTAGAAAGTTTTCCTTTATTAAAATTAATTGTTCCAGGATATTTTTTATTCAATTCATCTGCTAATTGTTCTAGGGTCAATTTTTTCGCTTTCCTCAGAAATTTAATATTGTCACCTAACATAGTATTTTCTCCTTTGAATTCTTATCTAATCATAACTTACCACGTTTGTTGCGAAAACGCAACAGTAAATAAAAAAATCAAAAGTTGTTGACTTCGAAACTTTTTGTGATATAGTAAGAGTGTAATTAAGTTGCGAAAACGAAACTTTTCTGTAAGGAGGTATTGGTGATGGTAACAGCAGAACAATTCAGAGCCCCATATCGGAATCTGAAAAGAATTATTGAAGATGATGGTTTTCGACAATCTGATATAGCAAAAAAGTTAAATATGGATAGAACCACGTTTAATTTAAAGTTAAATCGTAGCAACGGCAGAGATTTTTCTTTTGAAGAGGCAAGGAAACTTTCTGAAATTTTAAATAGAAAAATCGATGAATTTTTTTAAATAAAAAGTTTCGAAAACGAAACTCAAATAACAGGAGGTGAGGTAGATGGGAATAAAAGATGTGCTAGTGGTTAACAATGAGTATTTGAGAAACATAGCAAATAGCCTTAAGACTATTGAGAACTATATTATCGAAGAATCTGAGAAGGATAAGAAAGCTGAACAAGAAAAGCGGGACTCATTGAGAAAGTTATTTCGATAGTTCAGCTAAAAATCCATCAAACATTAACGAATATGCAGCACAGTATCGCTCGTATTCTGAGGCATCAAGTGAAATTTTATTTTCATCTTCCATTATTGAAATTAAGTTTTTTACGTTTTCGGAGTCGGAAAGATAAGCAATGGTTAAGTCATGAGAGATTTTTTCTTGAGATATAGGCAATTTAAACGCCACCTTTCAATTGGATTATAACAAAAGATAGGTGACAAAAGAAGAGGAGGTGGGATAGGTGGAAGAAAAGAATCATATCAACGAGGCAAACAAGATCATGTTTGAACAATTGGAAATATTACATGTGGAATCGAAAAAGGAAGAAACCACCGCTTTGGAGAAAGTAGGGCTTTCTCAGGCGATGGTTAATATTTACAAAACAGTAATGGATTGGGATTAGGTTCTAATTTGCTGTCTCTTCCTAGTTGCAAATCCAGCTTTAATTTCTTTATGAACTCTTTGGTATTTTTTTGCGAGTTCATCGGGTGAGATGTTAGATAAATCTTGATTTTGAAGATAGAGCATAGTTAAAGCTTCAACCTTAGTTGATGGGAATGTATCTAATTGAACATCTGACATGATAGTAGCTCCTTTCATTATGATTTCAGCGGATTGAGCGCTGATAGTTTGATTATAGCAAACGGTTTTGGAAAAAGTTACGTTCTGAAAGAAATTGGCAGCATTTATGAGAAAGGAACAGGAGGTGGGGTAGTTGAATATCATGGGAGTAATTAAAAAAGCTCAAGAAGAGAAAACTGCAATAAGGCGAAAAAGTTGGGCTGAAGCACAGGCAGGAATCATACCAACAAATAGTGAATTTTTAGGGATGTTTGTAATTAAGGAAAACGGAAAAAAGGGCACTCGTTTTTGGAATCCGAGTGCCGATGATCTTCTTGCTGAAGACTGGGAAACGTTTTAGCTCCCTTCAATCCCAAGAAGTTTCATTAATTGGACTTTTGCTATCTCTCCCATGATTGGCAGAGAGACACTGGCAATTTTAGAAGCAACGGATTTTGCATTTTTCCATACTTTTGGATCTCGAATGTTGTCTAAATAACTATGACCATCCCAAGTGATTGCATTAATAGAGAACCAGAATACTTGATTACTAGCATATTGGATAGATGAAGTAATGAATTCAGCATCGGTCAATCTTTGAATAATGTAGATCAATTCATTTTTTGATATTTCATTTTGTGTGGCAAATTCCATTAATTCAGCTTCGGAACGTGAAGAATTTTCTTCTTTGCTTTCTACGAAAAGTAAAAGTGATCTGACGTTATCATGATTTAGTTTCATTATTTTCCCACCTTTCAGAGTGATTATAACAAATGAATTTTCAAAAAGCGATGAGATTAGGAGAGTGAGGTGAACAATATGTCAGCTATTTCAGTACCAATAGAATTACCGGATTCATTTGCTGAATCCATTGCAGCTGTCATTACTCAAAAAGTAATGGAAACAGTTGATCAGAATGTTCGTTCAAACGAATTACCACCATATCCAACGAGAAAACAAGTACGTGAAATATTGAGAATCGGCGATGATCGTCTGCAAGATTGGATCAACGAGGGATTGCATGTCATTCCTTTTGGGAAAGAGACAAGATTTGACCGGGATGATATCAAACAGTTTTTAAATTCTAAAAAAATCTAAATTGCCCGCCAGCATGTAGAAAACAGAATTTATAGCAATTTGTCGGATTCATGAAAGTAGGTGAGTAAATGAAAGAGAAGCGTTGGTTAGCAAAGTTCACAGCAAATAATACCATCGGAAGAGTTAGGCAATTTCAAGCACTGGTATATCTTAGTTTCCTATTAAATATTGTTTTCATCATTGTTTTTTTGATGATTATTTGGGAATTGAACAGATGAAAGGAGACGTCTGAAAATGAAGTTTGACCAAGCGATTATTAGATATTTAGGTAGGTTAATGGAACGGAAGTTTGAAATCGAAAATAAAATTATTGATGATTTTGGTGTGTTTACCCGGCAGCAGGAATTAGAACTTAAATGGATTAGTCAGAGGTTGGAGTTAATTCGAGAGGTCCAATTGATGCGATGGAAAAAGAATAGAGCTTTGAATTAGGAAGGAGGAAACTAATATGGCAGTACAAAATACTTTGGAAGATTTACAAAATTTTCTTTTTGGACAGATGGAACGTTTAGACAATCCAGATTTAACAGCTGATGAATTGGAAATGGAAATCAAACGTGGAGAAACGATGGCCAAGATTGCTGACAAAGCAATTGACAATGCCAATACCGTAATTACTGCGATGAAATTTTACAACAAGACAGAGGGATATATTCCTCCTGAGCAAAGACCAAAAATGTTGGAAGGTTGATCGTTATGGTGCAGAAATACTCAAAAGAACAAATCGCTTTTATTAAAAAGCATGCATCAAATAATACTAGGTCTGATTTGACTAAGATGTTTAACAATCGATTTGGCACATCAATCACGGATAAAACCATGAAAAGTACCATGTCGAACCACAAAATCAAAATTGGCATACGCAATACCCAAAATATCCGACGTCTGATGTCGATGGAACAAGAAGAATTTGTTCGAAATAATTATATAGGAATTACTAACCAAGAACTAAGCAATTTGATAAATGAAGAATTTGGCACAAATTTCACCACGCAGCAAATTAAGTCTTTCAAGCACAACAGAGGTCTTGATTCAGGATTGACCAGTCATTTTGAAAAAGGACACCAACCAATCAACAAAGGTACTAAAGGAATGTTTAACGTAGGTGGGAACAGTGGTTCGTTTAAAAAGGGGCAAAAGCCAAGTAACACTTTACCTGTTGGATCGGAAATAATGAAAGGCGATGGCTACCTTTGGACTAAGATTCAAGAAAGTCCGCCTAAATGGAAACAAAGTCATGTTCTTTTTTGGGAGAAAGAGAGTGGGAAGATTCCTGATGGGAAAATGCTAACTTTCTTGGATGGCGATAAAACCAATATATCTTTAACCAATCTTAGGTTAATTACTCAGAACGAAAATATCCGACTAAATGCTTCCGGTTATCGATCCAATAATCCGGAAATCACAGAAACAGGTCTAGTACTGACAAGAACAAAACTGAAAATAAATGAAAGGAAAAAAGAAAGGAGTGAGTCCCATGGAAAAGCTATTAAACAATAGAGAAATGAAATTTGCTACCGATTATTTTGAAAAGAAGAGATTTAGAGTTATCAGATCAGATGATCGTGGAGACCGAATTCAAGTATTAGCTAAAAATTTGAAAACAAAGAACAATGACACCTTCGAAATTAAAGGTGGAGAATTGAAGATGCTGATCCATCAGAAAAACAACAAATATCATCCGTGGAAATGGAAAGTAGTTGCACGTCGAGTTTCAACTAGAAGTTATCTTCAGGCGATGCGTGAAGCTGTAAATGGTTCGAGACAATAAAAAAAGCCACCTTACAAGGCGGCTGCTGAGTTTGATATACCAAACCCTCTAGACAAGGTCAGTATATCATTCTCAGTTGATTTTTGCAAAAAAACGCTTGAAACATAGCGTTTTATCGTCCTTGTAATAGGTATTAATTTAACGGACAAACTGAGAGTGAGAGGTAGTCATGAGAAAATCATTCGTGAGAGAGAAACGAGTATATGCTGGTGAAGAGTACATGGAAGTTAGCCTATTTACGAGAACAGCAGAACAAGAAAGATATTGTAAAGGGCTAAAAGGAAATCGTGGGCGTAAAAATAAAGTATCACGTCCTGCTCAAAATAATTTGAATGATCGTAACAGCAAACGTTATGCAAAATTATTAGTGCATGCAAACTTTCAAGCAAATGATTATTACATGACTTTCACTTACAACGATAAGTATTTACCGAAAAAACCAAGCGATGCAAAAAAACATCAAGAAAATACTTTGGGAAAATTAAGCAGATTGTATAAAAAGAATGGCAAAGAATTTAAATATATGTGGTTCACGTCATATCAGTTTGATGATAAAACTGGATTTATTCAACGTATTCACCATCATGTTCTAGTGACTGGTGGTGTCAATCGTGACGAGGTAGAGTTTTGTTGGTCTGCTGGACGTGGCAAGAAAAAAGAAAAAATGGGACGTACTCAATCAAGATTAGTTCAACCAGGTAAAAATGGTATGGATGAATTGATTAACTATTTGACTGGTCAAGAAAAATGGGAAAATCGTCAATGGAAAAAAGGGCAAAAAAGATATTCAGGTAGTAAAAATCTAAGAAAACCTCATGAAACAAAAAATGATCATCGATGGTCATTAAGAAAATTGGAACAAATAGGTATTTCGAATGATGCCGGAGAAGAGGAAATTCTAAAGAGATTTCCAGGTTATCGAATCGTCAATGATCCCAAGCCTAAAAAACATGATGAATTAGGTTGGTACGTTCAGTATGAGTTGATGAAAATTTCAGAATGGGGAGATTCGTAATGCTTGATGAAAAGCAAAAGGCTAAATATTTAAAAGTAATCATGTGTCAAACCGAGGGAGCTAGACAGGACTTGGCAGTGTTGACTAGACAGATTTCTGATCAAGCGACTTTAAAGCTGCTGAGGTCTTTATATCAAAACGGTCATACCGTTATTAGCACTAGAAGTGGTGAGTCAAGATGTTTAGGCAGGAAGTCGATGTTGTTTCTTCAGGCAAAAGATTTAAATAATTGCCAAGTAACTTATCGTATCGATTATACAAGCCAAGGATCCACGGTTGATATTTTGAGAGAAATTAGAAAAGGATATAAGCCAGTTTCAGTCTGGTAGGTGAGTGTATGAAAAATTATTTAGTAGCATGTTTCAACGAAGCTGATTGTATCAATCACTTCAAGAAATTTTATTTGAAAATAAAAGCGGATGATCCAGAGGGCGATGCCAAGATTTCTCGTGAGAACATGGAAATTTCAAGTTCGAAGTTTTCGATTATTTTTCGAACCAAAGAGCAGATTCAAAGGATGAGTATGCATCATTTGTTTTACGGAATGATCAAGACAGAGTATTTTGTTGAATTTACATGGATAGAATCACGACTTGAATACAACGAACTGTTGAAGGCAACAAAGGCGATGTATCGCATAAATGATAAAGATGGAGTTTTGAAATATTTGATGAGAAGAGGATGAAATCTATGAAAAAAATGATTAGTACGTTTGTCAGAAGAAAAAGTTGGGATATAGGTATTATTTTTGGAACGAAGGTTACTAAGCAGCAAGGCGAATATCTGTTTGATTTTAAAGGTTTAAAACTGTTTGGATTTTACGAGCCAGATGGAACGTATAACATTTCCGAAGCTTGTTCAGGGTATTTAATTATCAGGGGGGGAAATCGAGAGGATTTAATCGAAAAGTCAAAAAATATTCTAGCCCAAGCTGCTGATAATCAGATTTTAACTATTCGAAAAATGGCAAAGTATTATGGAATCTCTGCGATGCATACAAGTGATTATCATATTGTTCGAGGCAATACTTTGGCTAATTGGAAAGAAAAAAAGAAATATATAAATCGAATCGGAAATATTCGTTGCAAAGATTGTGGATGTCTGTATGAAAAGTGTATCGAACGGACAAATAAAGGTGAAATTAGAGCTTGCTGTCCGGATTGTCATTGTGGAACTAGGAGGAAAAATATTGAAAACTGAAAATAAATTGATGATATGGTTCATTGTAGTTTTTATGATTATGTTCTCTTGTTGGGGAATACTAGCAATTAAAGCAACGGAGACAATTGGTAATCTTCAGGAAGTCGCTAATAGAATGCACCTTGAAAAGTCGATTCTTCAACAAGAAATTCGTACCCTTCAGGGGCAGAATAATTTCTTGAAAAGTCAAAATGCGATGCTGATGGAATTAGAGAAAGAGAGGTCGAACGAATGAATGATGAAATTGTTTGGTTATATAAGGTTTACGACATAACGAATTTAGCAGCTGAAGATCTTCAAAAAGAATTAGATAAATGGAGTGAGAGCATTATGCCTCATGAAACGGTTGGAATGAATGGCAATTTATTAATCATTCGCTATCAGTCCGCTTTGAACAGAAAAGGGTGGTTGGAGCAAAAAGCGATAGAAATGCATAACCAGATAAGAACTAGCTCTTTTGAATTTGGAGCATAATTTTTCGGAGGTATGGTATGACTAACAAAAAAATGAAGCAAAGAAAATTTAGATTACCAACGGATCGTACAAAAGTGATTGCAACGATTGCTGCAACTGAAGCTGTGAAAGAAACAACTGCATACCTCGCTTCTGAAGCATTTAGAAAATTAGCCACAGATCTAGATAAAAAAATTGAGAAGGGTATTGATAAAGGAATTCAGAAGCAAGAAAAGGTCCGTGTTCTGCAGCAGGGAAAGCAACAAAAGCGAATCATCAAAAACACTGAACTTCTGATCAAGCATTATCGTAAGTGTAAAGAAATGGTCAAAGAATTTGAATTTGAGAAGTATCAAGATGAAGGGACGTTCCTGGCATCGGAAGCATTGACTTTGGAAAAATTGGAGCAACAACATGCCAAAACGTTCAAAATGGTTCGCCGTATTGAAGGAGCCTTAGCAGCTTGTGAAGCAGAATCTTTACGTGGAACGGAAGAGGAACGGATTCGATTTGCTATCATGAAAAAAAGATATATTGACGAGAAACGCTTATCTGTCAAGGAATGCATGGATTATTTTAATGTGAGTCAGACGAAAGTTTACACTGACACAACTAAGGCGATTAAGGACATGGCAAGCTATATTTTCGGTTACGAGGCTGTTCTTTTTCAGTAGCGAAAAAATTGAGAAAAAATTAAAAGGTCTAATGCGCTATAATGATATTGTGAAATTGGTATAGCGAATTCAATCTTTCTCCTGATCTCGATTTGAGATGAGGAGTTTGTTATTTTTGGAGGTGTGAAAAATTAAGACTGTGGATCCATTTTATAAAACACCCAAATGGCGAAAAGCTAGAAAGAAATCTTTTCGGGATAACGACTACTTGTGTCAGGAATCGTTGAGATTTGGAAGGCGTGTAGAAGCTGAGATGGGGCATCATGTATTCCCTTTGTCAGAGTATCCAGAGTTAGCTTATGAACCTTGGAACATACTGCCAGTGACGTTTAAGAGGCATAACACCTTCCATAACCGCAAAGATGATTCGTTAACTGAAAAAGGAAAATATTGGCAGGAAAGAAGAAAAGAAGAGTTCGAGCGATGGCAAAAGAAGCATCCCCCCACCTTGTGAAATTAATTTTTTGAGTCACGGGGAACCGAGATGGGGAGGTTTTTCCAAGTGCGCTGAACTCTCAGAATTTTTTTTCTGGAAAAAGGCGGTGAGAAAATGTTATGAAAAACATTCCAACTGAAGAGTCGATTCAACAGATGGTTACCAGGCACATGAAGCGTATGGGAACGCATGACGTCAGCTTTAATCGATTAATTAAGATGTATGCTCGTACCCTAAGACAGTACTATCTTTTAGACAAAGAATGGGAAGAACAGTGTTATCGAACCTATATCATTTCAGGTGAAAGTTCTGTCAAAAAGAACCCAATTATGGATCAAATTAATACATTGAGGAAAGACATCATGGCACTTTCTGACCGCCTCATGTTGAACCCCAAAACGATGGCCAATGATCTTTTAAAAAATAAAGAAGACAATTCGGAAAATCCTCTGCTTGATTTCCTTAGCAAAAATGGAGCTTAAAAATGGCTAGAAATTCGTTGGCTAGGATAGATTCGGAAAACTTCAAGATTGCAGTAAAATATGCTGAAGATGTTGTTTCTGGAATCAAAGTAGCTTGCGATGAAGAAATTATGGGGTGCCAGCGATTTTTAAATGATCTGCAATCGGATAAATGGGATTTTAGACAGAATCAATTTGATTTTGCTATAAGTATGATTCAAGGAACGATTAAACATGTACAAGGTGAAGACTTAAAGGGGCATCCGTTAAAAGGGAAGCCTCTTATTTTATTGCCCTGGCAAATTTTCGTGATTGTCAATCTCTTAGGATTTTTTCTGCCGGGATCTGATATTCGAAGATTTAATGAGTCTTTGATTTTTATTCCGAGGAAGCAAGGGAAAACGTCGTTCATGGCTGCCTTTACTTGGACACTTGGAATTATGGAAAGAATGTCGGGATCCAAAGCGTATATTCTAGCAAGTTCTCTTCAGCAAACCAAAGAGGCATTTAGCTTTATGGTGGGTAATGTCAAACCAATGGCAAAGCAGAATCAAATGCGAATTCGTGATAATAACCAGGAACATTCCATTTCTTTTGATTGGGGTGTAGGTGGATCCTTCCATATTCAAGCCTTGGCTGATAACCCTGATAAATTAGATTCATTAAACTGTAACATCTTGATTTTAGATGAATTGCATGCATGGAGACGTGCAGCTGCAAAGAAATACATTTTGATGAAAAATGCTCAAAAGGCTTATCGAAATAGTTTGTTATTAGGGATTTCCACTGCAGGCGATGTGCCTAATGGATTCCTTGCTAATAGATTACGTGTTCTAAGAAAAGTTTTAGATGGGACGGTTCATGATGAAGCATGGGATCGTTACTTTATTTTTATTTGTAAAGCCAATCAGGATGAAAAGGGCAATATTCTTGGAAAAGACCGCAAGCCAACGACTTTAGATGATCCGTATGTTTTGGAAATGGTGACACCTTCAGCCAATCAAACAGTGACGATCGATGAGCTGATCCAAGATGCACAGCAGGCGATGAGTGATCCACAATTACGAAATGAGTTTCTAAATAAAACTATGAATGTCTTTACCAATTCGATGGATGCCTGGTTTGATATTGATGAGTTCAAGTGGTCGGATAGCTTTTACGATTGGACTATTGAAGATTTACTGAAAATGAAAGGAATCAAGTGGTATGGGGGAGCGGATTTATCCAAGCTTGCCGATTTAACCACTTCTGCACTCTATGCGAAAGTTCCACAAGTTCGAATCAACGAAGAAACAGGCAAAAAAGAAAAGATTTTTGTTGATGTAGCAATCACTCACGCTTTCTTTCCACGTCCTTTGATGCTTGAAAAAGCAGAAAAAGATGATATCCCACTTGGAGAGTGGGATCAGGAAGGTTGGTTGACCTTAAGCAATACACCAACCGTTCATTATGATGATGTCGTGAAGTGGTTTATGGCCATGCGTGATCTTGGATTCAATATCAAACAAATTGGCTTTGATAGACGGTTTGCGAAGGAATTTCAAGCAATGATGAAAAAAGAAAAATTCAAAATTGTGGACCAACCGCAAAATTACATCAATAAAAATGAAGGATTCCGCCGGATAGAAGTGAAAGTGAAAAATGGCGAATTCTATTACTTGCATAATCGAGCGTATGAATACTGTGTAGCTAATATCAAAGCAGTAGAGAAGCTAGATGATATGGTCCAATATGAAAAAGTAGGACCAAACATGAGAATCGATTTGTTCGATGCTTCTGTGTTCTCTTGCTGCCGAATGTTGGAAAATGATGATAAACAAGCTGCTGCAGATCGTTTCTATGGTAGTGAAAGGGGCTGATAAATTGAGTAAAAAGAAAAACAAAAATAGTAACAAAATTAGATCTGAACCGAAAAAGACGATGGGTGAACAAATTGCTTACTGGTTTGATGCCTCTGCTGATGATTTAGCAATTGCAGGCTATACTAGATTGTCAGATAACCCGGAAGTTCAAACTGCAGTTGATAAAATTGCAGATATGGTTTCGAATATGACCATTTATCTAATGCGTAATACGGATAAAGGTGATGTTCGAGTCAAAAATAATAAACTTGCTAGAAAAGTAGATATCAATCCCAATACACGGATGACTCGAAAAAACTTTATCAAATGGATCGTGAGAACGATGTATCTTGGTGGCGATGGGAATGCGGTTGTTTATCCTATTTTCCGAAATGGTGAACTTCAAGAATTGCAGCCACTATCTGCCAACAAAGTTCGCTTTGTCGTTAATGGATTAGATTACAAAATTGATTACCAATCAAAAATGTATAGTCCTGATGAAGTCATACATTTTGTCATGAATCCCGATGAGGATAAGCCTTGGCTAGGAACTGGCTTTCGTGTTCCGTTAAAGGATATTGTGGACAATCTGAAACAAGCGGCTAAAACAAAAAAAGGATTCATGGGCAGCAAGTATCGCCCAAGTATTGTTGTTTCAGTTGATGCTGATGTAGATGAGCTAAGCGATGAAAATAGTCGAGATGCATTAGTTTCCAAATATCTTGGTGAAGCTGAAGCCGGAAAACCCTGGGTGATTCCGGATGAATTTATCAAGATTGAGCAAATCAAACCATTGTCATTAAAAGACCTGGCGATTAATGAATCAGTTGAATTAGACAAAAAGACGGTGGCGGCTATTATTGGTGTGCCACCTTATTTATTGGGAATTGGTGAATTTAATCAGAAAGCTCATAACCATTTCATTGATACCACGATCCTAAGCGTAGCTCAGATTATTCAGCAGACGTTAACACGAGATCTAATCATTGAAGATGATTTGTACTTTCAATTTAATCAAAAAAGCTTGTACCAGTACGATATTAATACGATAGGTAATCTAGCTTTGAATTATGCCAATGCTGGAAAAATAACAGGAAATGAAGCGAGAAGTTTCTTAGGGTTCGATCCAATTCCGGAATTAGACGAATTGATTGCTTTGGAAAATTATATTCCTGTTTCCCAACTCGGGAATCAAAGTAAATTGAATGGAGGTGGTAGTGGAAATGAAGACTAGACACATGTATTTTCCATCAGAGTTAAAAGTGAGAAGTCAAACTGAAGAGGATCAAACACAAGCCCCCATGATTGAGGGCTATTTTGCTGTTTTCAATCAAGAAACGGAATTGTGGCAGGGGATGTTTGAAGAAATTGCTCCTGGAGCCTTTGATAATAGTTTGGCAGACAACGATATTCGTTGCCTCTTTGATCACGATTCAGCAATCGTTCTTGGTCGATCTGCTGCAGGCACATTGGCACTAACTGTTGATGAGCGTGGTTTGTATGGCAAGGTCATGATCAATCAAGATGATACTGAAGCGATGAATATTTATCAACGTGTCAAACGTGGTGATATTTCTGGCTGTTCGTTTGGATTTGATCCCATCGATGAGGAATTGATCAATCGTGATGATGGCACGGTCAAATTTATTGTGAAAGAAGCAGATACCCTGGAAGTGTCGATTGTTACTTTTCCTGCTTATCCTCAAACCGAGATTGAAGCAAGGAAAGCGGATGTTACTAAAATGACTAAACGGCGATTACAAGCCAAGAAAAATAATTTGAAGGAGCGAATGAAAAAATGGCATTAAGACAATTATTGATTCAAAAAAAATTACGCCAAAAAGCAGAAATGATGAAGGCGATTCGTGCAGCCTTTCAAGGTTTCGAAACACGAGAGCAGCAGTTAGAAACGGCTTTAGATGAGGCTGAAACAAATGAAGAAACGGATGTTGTTGAAGAATCCATTCAGGAATTAGAACAGGAAATTACTGATAAGAAAGAAGAGGAAAAAACTCTTCAGGAAGAAATCGATGCTTTAGAAAAAGAATTACAAGAATTAGAAGACAAGGAACCAGCTGGTGCTGGATCTGCAGGAGGAGAAGAGAGAGGTATGGGAAAACAAGTACAAACAAGAGCGCAAGTAGTGCCGATGTCTATTCGAGAATCATTGGAAGTCAAGGAAGTTCGTAGCTTTTATGAAGGACTAGCGAATGCTATTAAAGAAAAACGTGGACTGACTGGCACTGATTCTACAATTCCTACAATCATTGTTGATCGTATTACCAATAAAATTGGTGATTACAGTGTATTAGTCAACGAAGTGGAGTATTTACCGCTACCTGGTAAAGGACGTGTGGTCATTGATGGGGCGATTCCGGAAGCTATTTGGACTGAGATGACTGGTGCATTGAATGAACTATCAGATAGTTTTGAACCAGTAGATGTGGATGGTTTCTCACTAGGCGGTTTTGTGCCGATTCCAAATTCAACAATTGAAGATTCATTGATTGCTTTAGCGAACTTTACTGAAGACCGCATTGCCAAAGCGATTGCCAAATCTTTGGATAAAGCAATTTTACTTGGTACTGGTGCAGCGAATAAACAACCAGATGGAATTATCCCTCAATTAGATGTAGCACATAAAGTGGAATCAGATGGATCTCTTAAAGATATCATTTCTCATTTAGGGATTGTTGATACGGACGGTACTGGTGGAGAAGTCATTTACGTGATGAACCGTGTAACGTATTACGGACATATTTTAACGCAAATGATCACTTCTACTTCCGATGGTAAAACAGTGACTGGTAATGTTAATCAGCCAAATGTAGTTGGGGTTCGTGCAGTTCTTTCAGCACATATGCCAAATAAGCACTTGTTGGCAGGAGACTTCAAGCAATATCTTTTAGCGGAACGTGCAGCTGTTCGTTTGGAATCTTCAAAAGATGTCAAATTCATTGAAGATCAAACAGTGTTCAAAGGTGTTGGTCGCTATGATGGTAAACCAGTTCGCAAAGAATCATTTGTTCTGATCGAAATTGTTGAAGACAATACTGAAGGGGCATAGAAAGGAGAATTCACATGAAACAAGTTAGATTTGTAGTTGTGGAAGCATTCAAGGATTTAGAAGATGAGGGGCGTGTATATAGACCCGGGGACAATTACCCTCATAAAGGTCCAGTTGATGTGGAAAGAGCAAAAGTTTTGGCATCAGAGGAAAATAAATTGGCTAAGCCGCTTTTGCGTGTTGTTGAGGAACAGGTGGATTTATCACCACTTGGAATTGAAGATACACAAACGGAAGTAGCTGCTGAAGTCCAAAATGTGGCACAGCAATTGATTGATAACGAAAAAGAAAAGCAAGAAGTTACTAAACCACCTGTAAAAAAAGCAACAAGAAAGAAAGTAGCTGAAGGCGATGCAGCAACAACAGATTGATCTATTGTTACCACTGCTAAAAGCTAATCTTGGTATTTCTTCAAATAGCCGTGACGGGCTACTTAAAAAAACGATGGAAGCAACTTTTTCAGAATTCACCAGTAAAGGGATTAAGCCGAATGCTGAAGGACTAGAAAAAGATGCGGACCTGATCATGTTGATTGTCGATTATTCTTCTTGGCAGTATCGTAGCCGAGGAGAATCGGCAATGCCGAGAAATATTCAGTACCGGATGCGTAATCGAATCGTGCAAGGAGTGACGGCTGATGAATGAAACTTGGGATTATGAAGTGACTTTGATCAAAAAGAAATTCAAATCAGGATCAGCTGGTGTACGAACATCAGATGGTGATGATAAAGATACCGTTATGGCCAAACAAACACCTGTGCATTCGGCTGAATTTTACCGAGCCGGGCAAAATGGGATTGAAATAAGTAAAGCATTTGTGATCCATGCTTTTGAGTATGGTGGTCAAGTAGAGCTAGAATTTGAAGGCATTCGATATCGAATTGTTAAAACTTATCCAATTGCTTTCAACGAATTGGAGCTTTCCTGTCAAAAGAAGGTAGGGCGATAGCATGAATATTGATTTATCAAAAGAGCTGGCAACAATTCTTGGGCAATACACTTCAGACGTTGAAGAGGAGCTAGAAGAGGCAAAAAAAGATATCACCGATGAAGGTGTAAGTGATTTGCGTTCAACTAGTCCTATCCGAAAAGGGAAGTATGCTCGTGGGTGGCGTAAGAAAAAACAAGGATCAGCTTATGTGGTTCACAATGCCACAGCTTATCAACTAACTCATTTACTTGAAAAAGGACATGCCAAGCGTGGCGGTGGCCGTGTGGCTGCACGTCCGCATATTCAACCAGTCGAAGAAAAAATGATAAAAGAGTATGAAAAACGTGTAGAAAGGGCGATCAAAAAATGACCATTGTTGAATTAGAACAACATCTGCAAACATTAGGGTTGCCTTTAGCTTATCGTCAGTGGGGAGAAGGTGAGGAACCGAATCTTCCTTACATTCTCTTTTATCGTGATCAATCAGATGATTTTTTTGCAGACAATCAGAACTACGTTTCAGGAAATCAAATGTCACTGGAACTATATACAGAAACAAAAGATTTTAATCAGGAAGAAAAAATAGAAAATTTATTGAAAGACTTATGTATTCCTTATCAGATATTTGAGGGAAATCTTGAAACAGAAGGAATGTATGAAGTGCTTTACGAGTTTAAAATTTAGGAGGTAGAAAGAATGTCGGAAGAAACAAATAAAGTAACATTTGGTCTAAGAAATGCTCACTATGCAGTGATTACAGAAGCAGCTGGTGTGCTTACATTTACGACACCAAAACCTTTAAAAGGATCTGTAGAGTTATCTCTGGAACCAAATGGCGATGCCACAGAGTTCTATGCAGATGATGAGATGTATTATTCTGCTGATAACAATCAAGGCTATAATGGAACATTAAACATTGCTTTAATTCCACAAGACTTTGCTGAAGATTGTTTAGGTGAAGAATTTGATGAAGAAAGTGGCACTCTTGCTGAAGTGGCCGATGCAAAACCAAAAGCTTTTGCTTTGATGTTTGAGTTCGATGGAGATCAAAAAGCAGTACGTCATGTAGTTTACAATTGTAAAGCAAGCCGACCAACTGTTTCATCAAGTACTAAGACCCAGAGTTCAGATCCAAGTACCAGTGAATTAGGATTCAAAGCAAAACCGACTGTATTCAATGGGAAACGTTATGTTAAAAATAAAACGACACCAACTACTCCAGCAGCAACCTATGATGACTGGTATAAAGAAGTATTCACGCCAGGATCAGCACCAGGAGGAGCGTAGATGGAAAAGACAATTATTATTGATAGTCAATCAATTCAGTTGAAATCAACAGCTGCTACTCCGTTACGTTACAAAGCACAATTCAAACGTGATTTCTTCAGCGAGCTACTAAAATTAGCTAAGTTGTTCGCTGGTCAAGAAGGAACTGCAGAAGATGTCAAAGAAGATGGTATTGATCTCAGCAAGATTTCGTGGGAAGCTCTTGATCATTTAGATTTTGAAGTATTCTATAATTTTGTTTGGGTTCTAGCCAAGTCGGCTGATCATTCGATTCCAGATCCATTAGATTGGCTGGATCAATTTGATGAATTTCCAATCAAAGAAATTTTCCCACAGATCACTGATTTACTATCAAGCAGTATTCAGTCAAAAAAAAAGTAGATGATGAAGCGACTTCCAGCGATGAGATATTCACTGTGGAGTCGTTTCTTTATGTTTGCAAGGAAATTGGCATTTCGTTTGAAGAAATGGAAGTTATGGATATTGGAATGTGCTTGGACTTTATTCAAGAGTGGGTTGATGCCAAACGTCCAGAGAATGAAAAAACAAGAAATGCAACACAAAGCGATTTTGATAATTTTTAGGAGGTGAGTAGAGCAGATGGCAGCTGGTGGAAGAATTAAAGGAATCACAATTGAGATTGATGGCGAAACAAAAGGTTTGCAAAAAGCCTTATCATCAGTCACTAAGGAATCAATGAGTGTTACCAAGGAATTGAAAGACGTTGAGCGATTGCTGAAGTTGAATCCAGGTAATACTGAATTGGTGGCACAGAAACAAAAGCTACTTTCTAAGCAGATTGAAGTTACCTCTGAAAAATTGAAGGGATTACGTGATGCACAAGATCAAGTTCAAGCTCAGTTTGAAAAAGGAGAAATCGGTGAAGAACAGTATCGAGGTTTCATGCGTGAAATCGAGGCAACTGAAGGAGCTTTAAAAGGCTACAAAGGTCAATTGGAAAATGTCGAGACTTCACAAGATCGATTAGGTGAAAACACGAAACGATTAGGAACGCTCTTTGAAGCAACTGGAACATCGGTTGATGATTTTCGGGACATCTTGGGTAGCAGACTAACGGATGCAATCAAAAATGGTACTGCAAGTGCCGATGATATGGAAGTTGCCTTAAATAAAATTGGTCGTGCCAGTTTAGGAAATGATGCAGATATTGGTCAATTGAAGAAAACACTCGATAGTATCGATGATGGAAATTCTGTTGAGAATGTTCGCATGGAAATTGAAAAAATGGGTGATTCTTCTTTAGAAGCGACTGAAAAAGTCGGCAAGTTAACTGAAATTGCTGGATCCCAAATGATGATGGACGTTGCCGATAAAGCTGCTGCCGCTTCCGATAAAATTATTGAAATTGGTCAGGCTGGAATTGAAGCCGCTGCTGAAATGAGAGCCAGTGAAGCAGCATTTGAACAAGTTTTTGGAGAAATTGAAAGTCAAGCGCAGAAAACTGCGGAATCTTTAGGTAATGAGCTGGGAATGGTTCCTAACCGAATTAAACCAGGTTTAGCACAAACAACTTCAATGTTCAAGGGGTTAGGATATGACACTGAAGAGGCATTAGGAATGGCGGAAAGAGCTGTAAGATCATCTGCCGATGCTGCTGCATTTTGGGATAAATCTTATGAAGATGCTAGTGGATCTTTATCTAGTTTCTTGAAAGGAAACTATGAAGCTGGTGAATCTGTAGGAATTTTTGCCAATGACTCTCAAATGGCTGCGTTTGCAATTGCTAATGATTTGATTCCTGCAACTGAAGGTGCCAAAGAAGCCACTGAAAAGCAAATGATTGCAGTAGAAAAAGCACAAGTTGCTTACACAAAAGCAGCTAATAAATATGGGACAGGTTCTCTTGAAGCAAGAGATAAAATGTTGAAATTAAAAGAAGCTCAAGAGGATATTGCCAATGCGACAGGTGAACAAGCAGGTAAGTGGAAAGATTTAGATGAGGCAACCAAACAAGCTGTTCGATTAGAATATATTGAGAATATGCAAAAAATGAGTGAACAAACTGGACAAGCTGCACGAGAGATGGACGGCTATGAGAATGTGATGGGAAATATCACCTCTGTTACTGATGAATTTATGGCTGCTATTGGTGATGAAGCATTAAGTATGTTTATTGAAATTGCAATGTCTCTGATACCCGTACTGCAACAAGTAATCGAATGGATCAAAAATCTAAGCCCAGCAGTTAAACAATTTATTACCATTTTTACTGCCGCAATTGCGATTGTTGGAGCAATACTGCCAGTTATCGCTGCATTAGGCGCAGCAGCTGCAGTTGCTGGTGTTTCTATCGGTACACTGATTACAACGACAATTCTACCGATGATAGGTATTATTGCAGCAATCGCTGCAGGAGTCACCGCACTGATCCTCGTCATTCAGAACTGGGGAACTATTTCAGAATGGATTACCACAATTTTTGCAGCAATGGGGATTGATATTCAAGCAGTTTGGGATAGCATTTACACGACAATCTCAGCTGTGGTTCAATCAGTAGTTGATTTTATCATGAGCATCTGGGGAATATTAGTTGGTTGGTGGAATGAAAATAATGGATTGATTCTGCAAACTGCAAGAACTATTTGGAATGCAATATCTGCAGTGATTACTGCAATCATGAATGTGCTTGCTCCATATTTAACCATGATCTGGAATAATATCAAAGCGACGATTCAAGCCGTATGGGCAGCTATTCAAGTAATTGTGACCACAGCGATTAACGTAGTTCTGGGCATTATAAAAGCAGTCATGCAGATTATTAATGGTGACTGGAAAGGTGCTTGGGAAACGATTCAATCAATCTTATCAACTGTGTGGGGTGCCATTCAGTCAATTGTAGATACTGGAGTGAATTTCGTAAACAACATTGTAACCAATACATTCAATGGATTGATAGGGATTGTTGAAGGTATTTGGGAAACGATTAGAAATACAATTTCATCTGCAATAGAGGGAGCAAGATCAGCTGTTGCAACAGGTATTGAAGCAATTAAAGGGTTGTTTAATTTTCAATTCAAATGGCCACATATACCTTTACCACACTTTTCTATCTCAGGTTCCGCAAATCCATTAGACTGGATCAAAAATGGTCCGCCTAAGTTAGGTGTGGAATGGTTCGCAAAAGGTGGAATTTTAACCAAGCCAACTGTGTTTGGTCAAAATGGAAATAATTTGATGGTTGGTGGCGAAGCTGGTAAAGAGGCTGTTGCACCAATTTCAACTTTGATGGATTACGTTCGTCAAGCAGTTGCTGAAGCGAATGATAATGAAGGATTGATTGCTGCTATATTGGCATTGGCAAGTCGTGAGGTTGTTTTGAATATTGATGGTAGAGAGTTTGCTTATGCTACGCAAGAACCAATTGCGATGGCACAAGAGGAGTATAAGAATAAAAAATCTTGGGATAACGGTTATAGGAGTGTGAAACCATGATTCGAACAACGATTTTAGATGATGTTCTTACATTTGAAGATTTTGGGTTTCGTCACTCTTACGGTACTCAATTACAAAAAATAGGGGAAATAAAAAGAAATTCTGTTAGTATTCCTGGAATGAAAGGTTCATGGAACTTTGGAGAATCCATTGGTGATAAACGAATACCTTTTACTTTGTTTTTAGATGAAACTGATGATTATCAAAAGGAGATTAAATTAGACAATCTGATTAATTGGTTGAGTGATGATGAAGGCTACCCAAGAACAATTAAAATTTCGCTAAGACGTGAACCTGACAAACATTTCTTTGCTCGTTTGGATGAAGTGGGAGAATCTGAAGTTACTACTCACACTTTAATTGTTCAAATGTATTTTTATTTAACAGATCCAAGACGCTTTTCTAATTTAAAAGCCGATGAAGTTTTATGGGGATCACAAGCTGTTGATTTTCGTTCGAGTTATCGATTAGGAAATACTGGTCCAGATGCAGTTCAAAGAAAAATAATTGGTAATACAACAATTTATCCTTACCTAGAAGGAAAAGCAGTATTTCCAATTATTAATATTAATGGATCAGGTCAGAACGTCACGCTCAAGTCATCTGATCGTGAAGTAAATATTGGAACTTTTTCCAATCAGACTATAAAAATTGATGCCGAAATGTACGTTGCTTATTTTAATGGAACAGAAACCATTTTAGATATGGATGAATTTTTAATTTTTCCAAGAAAAGCAATTAGTATTTCTGGAACAAATATGAATTTTACTCTAAGTCTAGATTATTACAATGTTTATACGTAAGGTGGTGTGTCAATGCTTAAAGTAATGGATATCAATAGAAATAAAGTAGCTTATCTTGAAAATGCTTATAGTGTAGCTTATGAGAAACAAACCAATAAAATTGGGTCAGCAAGCTTTTCGTTACCACTGGATGATCCTAAAGTTGAAAAGGTTAAACAACTAAAATTTATTGAGATTACAGATACTGATGGAGAATACATTGGACTTTATCGTGTAATGCCTACAGAAACAACTGTATCTGAATCAACTCAATCGATTACTTTTGAATTAAGGCATGTTTTGTCTTTGCTATTAGATAGTGTGATTTTTGGGTACAAGGAAATTTCACCGAATACTAATACCAGAGATACAATTACTTACTTGTTGAGTTTACAAAAAACAAAGCATTGGCAATTGGGGAAATGCGAATTCACAAGGTATTTTCAATACTCATGGGAAAACGTCAACGGATTAGTCGATGCTATTTGGAGTGTGCCTATGCCTTTTGATGAAGAGTATATGTGGACCTTTGATACTGAAACATATCCATGGACTTTGAATTTAATTAAACCGCCTACTACTCCTACTTGTTTGATTCAAGAAGGATATAATTTGAAAGGATTTCGAATCAAGTCTAATCCAAATCAATTGATCAATAGAATTTATCCACTTGGTCAAGGTGAAGGAATTAATCAGTTGAAAATCAACAAAGTTAATCCTACAGGTAAGACTTATGTTGAAGATGCTGCAAGTATCGTAGAAAATGGGTTGATTGAATATATTTGGGCAGACAGAAGATTCACAGATGCACTTTCTCTATATAGTAGTGCTCAAGCTTTATTGAAAAAATGGAAGAATCCGATTGTTTCCTGGGAAATTGATGCTGTTGATTTAATTAAAGCTATTGCAAAAATACCTGGACAAAAAATACCTAAAATTACTGAATTGCGTGAAGGAAAAGTTGTTCGCGTGAAAACTAATAAATTTGGCGCAATTAATCTTAGAATACTTAAAGAAAGCAAGTCAGATATGTTTAATGATTCAGGGAGCATTTCTCTATCTATTGGTTACGTTTCATCTGATTTAGGAACAACTCAAGCAGATATAGAAAGAAAAATTGAAATCAATCAGCTGTATTCTCAGGGAGCAACAAACATCTTAAATTATGACAAAGCAGACAATGCTGACAGTGAGTACCCTGTCGTGTTTCGAATCTTTATCGATAATGATGTGGTTAAAATTAATACGTGCGAATTAACCTTTGAAACATCAGCGTTTCGAGCATATTCGAAAGCAATTGAAGGTGGAGGAGCAGTTGTTTCTTCTACTTCTGCTGGTGGAAGTGTTAGCAAATCTACAAATTCGGGAGGAGATAGTGTGCAATCAACGACTAGTCAAGCCGCAGGTCAAAGCACAAATACATCTAGTGCGAATGGTAGTCATAGACATTCGGCATTGAAGTATGTGAGGGATGTCGATCGTGAGACTGGCTCAGTCGGTTCGGCAAGAATATATGAAGCGTATGGATCTGGCCATTATGTCATGCTTTATTCTGTCGCAATGCCAGGCGATATTGTCACATCAGGAGCTGCTGACAATCATACGCATAGCGTGACTACCCCAGCTCATACACACAATGTCTCAATTACAATTCCAAATCACAGCCATGATTTTACAATACCTGCACATACTCATGATATTACTCTACCAAACCACACACATAAAATTGAGTATGGTATTTTTGAGGACTCTGAGAAAGCAAACCAGGTTGAGTTAGTTGTTGATGGAAATGAAGTGCCAGGAACGAACACAAACAGAGAAAGATTTAACCTGGTGAATTATCTTTCTAAGCAAGAAGATGGGACAATCAATCGAGGATGGCATGAAATTGCGATGAAACCAAATAAAAGAGCAAGAATTGAAGCACAAATTACGATGAGAGTATTTATTAAATCGCAAATAGGAGGAGAATTCTAATGTCCAAAAAAATAACGTTACATTTACAAGGAAAAGAAACGGAAGAAATAGTTGTTGATAGTTTCGATTTAAAAACTGATTATTATGACTACGTTTTAGGGAACGTTAAGGATCCCAATGGTAATTTAGTACAGGGTGTGATGATTGGAGATAATCGATATGTCAGAATTATTGATGTAGTAGATATTAAAGTAGAAGATGGTGAGGAGTGAGTACATGCCTGATAAAATCGAACATATCCAATCCGATGATGTCCTAAATACAGGAAGGGAAAAGATTAATAAGTTTGCAATTGATCCGGCGATGAGAGCAGAAGTGAATAGTCTGAACGCGAAGAATACAGCAAATCAAGCAAATCAAACTTCTAGTGAGGCGAAAGAAATTGCAGAAAATACTGATGAAAGATTGGATAATATTCTTGCTGGAGAAATGGAAGATGCTGAAGTTATTGATGCCAGAAAGCCATTTAGTAAAGACTCTTATACAACATTAGGGCAACGTTTGAATGCGATGGACACTTCTAATACTGCGGTTAACGAACGAGTAGAGACTTTGAATCAACGTTTTAGAGGACACGTAAATACTGATAGCGCAATTACCAATTTGTTAAATATCGGTCTGACGTACACCGAACAGTCAAAAATCCGGTATGGTCAACAGGGAACGGCAGCATCTGCCAATAATACCGGAAAATTGCATGATGACGGATTTTATTATATGGACTGTTCATCTTTTGTAGAAATTGTTTTACGAGGTGTGGAGTATCAAAATAGCGCCTATGAAAATAATGGAGCAAACTATCCGACGTCGGAAGGTTTTTATTTTGATACAAATTTTGAACATTTATATGATCGCTTTTTAGCCAACGAACAAGCAAAGTATTGTTTAGAGCACGGTTGGGCATTTGAACCGAATGATGATTTGACGAATGTCATGCCTGGCGATTTAATATTTATGACCGGAGCAACTGAGCCAGATTACTTTTTAAATATTGGACATGTCGGTTTTGTCCTAAATAAAGATCAAAATAGCAATCTGACTTTGCTGGAACAGGGAAACGCGAACGGCAATAAAATCGATGATTATGGAGCTCAGATTACACAGTACGGAAAAGGATGGCTAAAAGCAAGAGTACCTTTGATAGGAAGGATTCCCATCAAAGAAGCTTCTCAAGAAGTAAAAAATGTTAATTTAGCTAAAAGTATTAGTCAAAACAATGTATTTTACTCTCAAAACGAGTTAAAACATAAAAAAGTTTATACAATAATATTTGATGCGGACATCACTACTGGATATATAGCATTTGGAGAAAATACGAGCAACTACTACTACAATTTCTTATCACATATAACACGACTGCCAAATAATAAATACAAAGCGACGTTTGTTATTCCGTCAGATAAGTCTGTTTCTCAAAAGAGATTAGGTTTTTATGGCCTCGGTGGAGCAGGTGAAGTAGTTATTGATAAGGTAAAACTATTCGAAGGTGTGGTAACTAACTATGATCCAGTCGAGTTGGAGACAGGAAGTCAGTCAATTGATTCAAACGGTGTCGTTTTTAAATTAGGGAATGGACTTATGATATGCTTAAAAACATTTAACGATGTGGGGCCAAATAAAACACAACTTGGCGATGTGTGGCTTAGTGATGTATATACATGGACTTTTCCGGAAGAATTCTATACTACCGAGAATCTCGTAGTCAACTTTGACACTAGCCTGAGTGGTCGATGGGCAACGATGACAACGTCACCAACGAGAGGCGAAGTAACATTCCAAACGATATCTGCTGTGGAGCATAATTCATTGAGTAATGTATTTGCTATGGCTATAGGAAGGTGTAAATAAAAACCAATCTTATTAGCAAGATTGGTTTTTTGTGTCATAAATTTGAGAAATAAAGCTACATGAAATTCCTATAATAGTCCATTGTAGAAGTGCCGGTAAAAATTGATTTTGAGTAAGGGTCACTTCAAAAATTTGATGAACCATAATAATTATCAAATAAGAAGATGTGATTCTGATTCTTGGGTCATAGTCGACTTTCACAGAATTTTTCCAGATAGTAAAAAATAAAAGGCCAAGGAAAAATATTCCAATAAGTCCTACTTGTAAAGCTGTTTGTAAATAAAGGTTATGCGATGATAAAGTTGTTTGGTAAAAGTCACCAGGAGTTGCACTAGCACCATGACCAAAATATGGGTTTAAATCAATGAAACTTAAGATACTTTTCCAAATAGTATTTCTTCCTGTAAAAATAGGCTTATTGAATAAGGTGAGAGACCAATAGTTTAACTTTGGATAAAAACTATAACTGTCTATTGTTGGGTAAATAACTGTTACTAAGTAAATGCCAAAACACACAGCAAAAAAATATAAACTACTCAACAATTTTCTTTTTCTTAGTTTTTTCCAAAATACAAAAGTTACAATACCCGCAAATCCAGCAAGAAATGTTGATCTTGCTCCTGATAATAGGATAAGAACTAATGACAGTAAGACAACGGGGATTACTTTAGTTGATTTATCAATTTTTTTATATCCGTATATATATAAAATAGGGAAAAAAGAAGTATAAAGTATAATGGAAGCCAAAGTATTTTCATTTACTAAAGTTCCTTTGAATAGAATTCCTAAAAAGATGAAAGGAAGTGAACCATAAAAAAGTTTCGAAAAAATCTTAAGATGTTCTTTCTTCCATAAAAATCTATATAAGACAAATGCGTAAAGAATCAAAGAGATTTGATTAATTACAATCATAAATCCATCTAAATCACTTGATTTTAATAAATATATACCACAGAAAATCAATGCTGGCAGAAACATCAAATCTGTTTTTTTAGCTGTAGATTTATGCTTTGATTGTAGAATAAATATGGTTATAACTACCAAAAGAATAATATACTTTAAAAGGGTGCTTAAAATTGAGATATTTACAATTGTTGTCGATACGTAAAGAACAAATAGCATGATTAGCAATATAGTTGTTTGTTTGTGAAGAACCAGATTTTTCACTTTTTTACCCTCCAGTTAATGAAATCCATTTTATTTTAACATTAAGATGGTATAAAGTCTTTGATTTTTTGAGAATTAGATAGAAAGCAATCTAAAAAGTGTAAGTATTATCAAGCAGGGTGACTAATCGTACTCGGATTAGTCTTTTTTAGTTGATTTATGGATGTTTTAAAATAAGAAAGAAAAGGTGGTAAAAATGAATGTATTCTATGGATACTTATTAAAACTAACCGATACGGAAGAAGAAAGAGTTAGGATTTAGCTATTTTCAGAGTTAAGTTGGGACAAGGAGCTTGCATCGGGTGTAACATGGTTTGGTCTAAGTGTAAAATATATTGCGGTAGGACTAGAAAAAAAGAAAGAAGACCATTATTCTTAATGTTAGGTTTCGCGGCCAATAACAAAAAGAGGATGGTCTTCATGGATACAATTATAAATGATTTAGTCGCTATTTTAAAGGATGACATGGACAATATTTCAAAAGAAAAACAATTAGGTGCTTATATTCAAAAAACAGTTAAAACAATAGTTGGAGAAGCATTTGAAAGATATGATGAGTCGTTGATTCCAATCATGAAAGAAAAAGGCTATCAAATCGAAAAGAAATTACCACGTACCATTGTGACAACATTTGGAGAAGTTTCACTGACTCGACGTCGGTATATCCAACCTAATCAAGCACCAATCTATCCTCTTGATGAAACCATGGGATGGCAGAAATATGGTCGTTATAGCCTTCTTCTTGTTCGCAATCTAAGTGAATTTGCGACAAAAGTTCCCTACCGTACAGGCGAATTAGCGATTCACTTATTTGCGCCGTTTACCATTAGTCATCAGAAGTTGAACCAACTGGTGAATCAAGCAGGACAAGAATTAAAAAAGCAACAAACTTCAGATGAACGATACATTGAATTGAAACAACTGAAACGCACGCCTAAAGTATTATACATCGAAGGAGATGGGTTTATATTCAAAGGAAAACATAACAAAAGATTAGAAGGACATCGTTTCCAAGTATGCGAAGGCAGTGTGGAAATCGGAAAGAATCGAAAACAGAGAATCTATGCAAAAGATTTTGTTTCATTGGATCGTCTCACCGCGTTAAAGGAAATGATGGAGTATCTAGGCAATATGTATGATTTATCAGAAACGGTCGTATTAAGCAATAGTGATGGTGGTTCAGGTTATGAAAAAGCAGTGTTCGAGGAATTGATAGGCGTATGTAAACGACATGAATTTTTCTTGGATGCGTATCATGTGAATCGAAAAGTGAAAGAACGTTTAGGTTGGTTGAAAGGACTCCAAGCGCCTTTGATGGACGCAATTTGGAAGGAATATGATGACGATAAAATGCACGTCATCATGGATACGGCAGAAAGCTGCTTAGTGGACGAATTGGATACAGTTAAAAATCAAGAGCACGTTCGAAAGTTAAGAAACTATCTTGATCGCCATTGGGAAGCGATATGCCCATTCTATCAACGAAATTTGCCTGAGGGAATAAGTAAAACCATCGGTACCTGCGAAAGCAATCACAGACAGTATACCTACCGAATGAAAGGACAAGGGAAATATTGGACAAACGAAGGTGCCGAAGGAATGCTTCGAATCATTGCCAGCTTGAAGAATCAAGAGTTAGATGAATGGTTTCTTTCAGATTTGTCGCCAAGTCCTTCCTTACCTGAAAAAAGAAAACGAGAACAAGTAGCTGTACGAGTAGCGACTTCTAAAAAATGGAATAAAGGAGAAACTCATATAGGTGCCTATCAGGTAAAAATTGTTGGGAGCGAAAAATCTTCTACAGGAATGAGTAAACTAGCACGAGCTTTTTCAGGACGAGACTAAACAAAGGGTAAAAGAGTGAGGTGGCTTGCGAACACTTGATAATGAGCGTCTTTGGATGACAATGATTCGCCTGGCGCATCTATGGTGAAGCGTTTTTTACGGCAGGCCATCCAAAGACGGAGGCTCGTTGTCAAGTGCACCGGACAAAAGAATAAAATCAAAAATAAGGTTAAACTATCTAACAACAATAATGGTAAAAGATTTCTACCGCAAAACTATTGACACATACTGGTTTGGTGGAGCAGGAGAACATTACTTGAATTCATGATATAATCACCTTATTCAAAGATAAGGAGTAAGACTATGAACGAGAATAAAAAATTAGATTTAAAGTATCGTATGGAAATTGCGAAGTTGCAGAACCATTTATCAGAATTAAAACAAGGTAATATTAGACAATTATCTAAGAATACTACACATAGTAGTCATGAGCAACTTGCAAATTATATTGAAGAGGATATAAATGATTTGTTAGTAAAAATTATAAGTGATAAACCAGGGTATCATGAACAGATTTTTGGAATTTAATTTAAAAAACGACAAGCGACTAATCTAAAAGGTTAGTCGCTTTTATTGGCATAAATACTATTTTATGGATAACAAAATAGAAAAGGATGGGAGTTTTATGGATATGAAAATGATTTTATGGGCGGAAGAAATGATGCAAAACGAGTATGGGAGACTGTTATTTTGGTTAGTGTTTATTATAATTCTAATGGCAATTGATGTGTTTATTGGTTTTATCCAAGCGTATGTCAATCGCAATATTAAATCAGGGAAAATAAGTACAGGAATATTGAAAAAGATCGCTTTGATTTTAGTACTGATTGCGATTATTCCACTGACAATCGTATTACCGGATATTATATCTATTAGCGTGATTATCGGAGTATATGTGCTAGAAACTTTAAATGAATTTGTCAGCATTATTGAAAATCTAAATAAGCTCGGTATGGCCACTAATATTTTTGAACCAATTATTAAACGACTAGAAAATAAAACCGAACGAAAGGATGATGAATAGTGAGTATTCCGAAACCTATAATTTTAGACATTAGTGAGTGGCAAGTACCAGGATCAATTAATTATGACCAGTTAGCAAAAGCCATTGGTGGTGTGATTGTTCGTGTGCAGTATGGTTCGAACTATGTAGATAAGCATTACAAGACACACATCAAAGAATTTCAGAAACGTGGGATTCCCGTGGCAGTCTATGCTTGGGTGCGTGGTGTAAATAACGAAGACATGGAAAAAGAAGCAACAGATTTTTACAATCGAGCAAAGGAGTTTAACCCGGTTTTTTGGTGGTTAGATGTTGAAGAGTATTCAATGTCGGATATGCGGACAGGCTGCGAAAAGTTCCGTGCTAGGTTAAAAGCGTTGGGTGCTAAAAAAGTTGGAGCATATATTGCCAATCATATGTATCACGGATTAAACCTTGATACATCAAAGTTTGATGGCGTTTGGATTCCAACGTATGGATCTAATAATGGTCAATACAATGGCAGTAATCCAACAGCTACTTGGTCATATGACATCCATCAATATACAAGTAATGGTAAATTATCAGGATATAATGGACCGTTGGATTTAAATAGAATTGTGAATGTCGGTAAAAGTTTTGAGTATTATTTTGGAAGCAAGTCGGTACTTGAAAAACCAGCTGCAATAAATACAGCAGATAATCAAGTAGAAAAAACAGAAGGGAAGATTAAATTGAAAACTATTAAACTATCGACAGATGTCTACCTGCGTACAAAAGCAGATAAAAATAGTGCAGCAATTGCATTACTGAAAAAAAGTGAGAAAGTTAATTTTGATGATGTGATTGTAGCAGGTGGCTATATGTGGGGAAGACAACCTCGTAAAGACAAGTATAAGGTTGGCTATATTTCACTGGGTAAAATTGAACCACATGGAACAATCTCTTAAATGATCGTCAAGATTACTTCATGGATTCATATCATAATAATCTGAAATAAAAAAAGCCTATGCTGATTATAGTAGAAATTAATTATCATCTGTAGTTTTATTCACTCTTTATTCTTGATATAATATTTATTGTTAAAGTTGAGAAAGGGAGATTAAAATGTTTGAAAAAATAATGAGCTTTGCTGCTGACATACAACCACTCTTTATTATGGGATTGTCCGTATTTACCTTATATTGGAATTACAATACTAACATGAAACATAAAATTTTTTTGGAAAAACTAAATTTGTATAGAGAGTATATAACTTTAGTAAGTAGTTCTGCTAATCCCCAAAAAACTAAGGAAGAGATGGAATTAAACCCAATAAAGTTGCTAAAATTAAAACAAGAAATAATTTTAGTAGCACCTGATGAAATCATTAATTGTATAGTAAAAATTGGTGAATTAGATTTATCAAAACCTGAAAAGAGTGAGATATATTTTGAGTTATTAACTTTAATGAGACAAGATTTACTAAAAAACAAATCAAAGATTTCTAAGAAAACTGTCAGTGATTTGATTGCGTAAAGTTAGTTTTATTTATCTAAAGATAACGGTTTATCATGAACATATTTCAGATAGTGTTTTTTTTATTCTATTCTATGTACTACTTGCTGGCGGAAATTTGACTACCATTTGACTACATTCAGTAGTTAATAATAGCTTTTATTAGAGAATTAGATAATGCTAAAATGCTTATATATCAACTAAAACCAACACTAAAGATTATTAAATTATCAAAAAGCGTTAAATATGTTCTCATTGGTATCCACAGGCAGATTTTCATACAAACTAATCGGAATCAAGTCGAATTCATCAGACACATACAACATTTTTAGTTCTTCCATGATAGCAAAATTTCTTACGGCAATATAGTTAGATGGATCTAAATTATCAACTAAATGAACGCTTTCTTTATGATCAAATAAGCCAATCGAGTCTTTATCACCCAAGATATAACCTAATTTTTTGTCAAAGTTAAATTGATCAGCGCTTGTCGCCCTATAATAGTTTTTTTCTTGAAAAGTAAGCGCAGAATACTGTCCATCGACATATTTTGCCACAATACTTTTTTGCAAGTGAACGTAATAGATGATAACGGTAGATGTAAGTATGAATAATCCATAGAGAAAGATTCGAATTTTATTTGTTTTCATTAGTCGTTTACTCCTAATCCTCAGTTATTGTCTTTATTTTAGTATACTTAATAATCTAAAAAATTTCTTCGATAAATTGACAGAAAATTTTGTATGTTGTGCTGTAATTCGAAAGAATGAGCAAAAAGAGGTGAATAATTGTTGTTAAATGGAGTATTTGTCAATAGCGGAGCAATTATACTAGGGAGTTTAATTGGTGCTATTTTAAGAAATATTACAGAGGGAATGAAGGACACTGTAACTAAAGGAATTGGTTTGGGTGTGATTGCTTTAGGAATTAAAATGGCTATCAAAACTGAAACTTTTACGATAGTAATTATTAGTTTATGTCTAGGTGGTATGTTAGGTGAATGGTTAGGAATTGAAGCTGGAATGAATCGTTTGGGTCTATATTTGGAGCGACGCTTTAGTCGAGGGAATAGTAATTTTTCTGAAGGTTTTGTGACGGCATCTTTGATTTTTGTGATTGGTTCGATGGGAATTATCGGATCAATTGAAAGTGGTGTATCGTTGAACCATACTACTCTATATACGAAAGCTGTAATGGACGGTTTTTTGTCAATCATGTTGACAGCATCTTTGGGAGTGGGTGTATTATTTTCTTCCGTACCAATTTTGTTATATCAAGGAAGTATTGTGCTTCTTGCCAGTTTAATTGTCCGCTTTGTTCCACCAGAATTGATGGATTCCTTGATGGGAGAAATTAGTGTCATTGGAGGTATTTTAATTTTAGGAATTGGCATTAATCTGACTAAAACAAGTTATTTTCGTGTATCGAATTTTTGCCGAGTATCGGTTTTATGATTGCTATTTTAGTTGTCCAATATTTTTGGTAAGAGGAAAAAAGGAATCTGTGACATAAGTAAAGACTAGACAAAAATATCCAAACAAAATAGAATGAGTCACGCCAAATCGAGGCGAAATTGCGATGAGGACCAACTGGACCGCAGGAGCAATCTTCTATTGTTCGGATATTTTAGGTTAAACTACTTATGTCGTAGGTTCCTTTTAGTTATTTTACATATTCTTCAGTTAACGCCATAAATTCTGCTACATCTTGCAAGACCATATCAATACCAGCTTGCCAGAAGTCTGGTTTAGTTAAATCGGCTTGTAAATGTTTTTGAGCCAATTCTTCCGTAGTCATTGAAGCTGTATCACGTAATAAAGCGATATATTCATCTTCAAAGTTTGAGCCTTTTTGATTGGCGTAAGCATAGATTCCCATGCTAAATAGGTAACCAAATGTATAAGGGAAGTTGTAAAATGGGACGCTATCAATAAAGAAATGTAACTTAGCTGCCCAGAAATGTGGGTGGTAGCTACCAAGGCTATCCAAATAGCTTTCTTTTTGAGCAGCTAACATCATTTCAGTAATTTCTTCCGTTCCTACCAACCCTTTTTGACGTGCTTGGTAAAAATTATTTTCAAAGATAAAACGTGTATGAATGTTCATAAACATCGCAATCGCATTTTGCATTTTAGCATCTAATAGATTGATTTTTTCTTCTTTGGTTTGCGCTTCTTTCAAAGTAGCATCAGCAACAATCAATTCCGCAAAGGTACTAGCAGTTTCGGCTACGTTCATTGCATAATCTTGATTCAAGCTTGGTAAATCCCACAATACGCTACTATGGAAAGCATGTCCTAATTCATGGGCTAAAGTTGCCACTTCATTAACAGAATTACTATAAGTCATGAATATACGAGACTCTTTACTTTCTGGTAGGCTAGTACAGTAACCACCCGGACGTTTACCTGGACGATCTTCGGCTTCAATCCAAGATTTATTGAAGGCCATTTGAGCAAATTCAGACATTTTTGGACTAAATTTTTCAAAGTTTTCTACGATAAATTCTGCTGCAGCATCAAAGGAGTAGGTACGTTCTTGCATATCTCCTAAAATAATTGGTGCGTCTTGATCTTGCCAATCCATTTTTTCTTTCCCAAATAATTGTGCTTTACGAGTCAAGAAATCAACAATCGGTTGTTTATTTTTTTGGATCGTCGCCCACATCGTATCTAAAGTTTGTTGTTGTAGGCGATTATATTCAAGAGGTTCTTTTAAATAGTTATCAACACCATGTAATTTTTGCTCAGATAGACGGAAACCATCTAAATGATTTAGTGTATCAGCAAATAGGTCAGCTTTTTCACTCCAAGCTTTTTCCCATTTTTCGAATAATTCTTGACGCACAGCCGCATCTGGATCGCCCATCATTTTATTGAAGGCTTGTCCAGCAGAAAGTTTCACTTCTTTGCCATCTTCGGTGAAAGAAATTTCAATACTGGCAACGATGGTATCGTAGTGTTCGCTCCAAGCATTGATGCCATCTAATTTTAAAGTGTTAATAATATTTTCTTCCGCTTCTGACAATAGTTCTTTTCCGTCACGACGAATTTCCGACAAACGGAAAGCAACTTGTTTCAAAGTGTCCGTAGCAATTAATTGCTCCCAAACATTTTCTTCAATAGCTGTTAGTTTTTTCGAAAAGATGGTGCTTGATAATTGATATTCAGGAAGCTTTTTGTATAAATCTCCTGAAAGGATTTTTGCTTTACTATCATTGACGTTGCTTGCTAGTAGGGCGTTGATAAAACTACCGCACTGTCCAAAACCATTCCCAATTTGTTCAGCTAAAGCTAACAAATGTGATAAAGCTTGAGCATCATCTTGTTCAGGATTCCATGAAGTGACTGCTTCATGATACGCGTTGATTTCCTCTGATAACTGTGCCATGCGTTGGCGTAATTCTACGGATTCACTTCCATTGGGAAAAATAGAATCTAAATCCCAGTTTATTGCATAAGACATGAAAAAATCTCCTTTCTTTTTCGCAATCTAGTATAACATAAGAAATTTAAAAATGTTTCTTTGCTGGATAGAAAATGCTAAGATGAACAGAGTAGAGTTTCTTTTTCATTGTTTGCTTTAAATCCTTCGTTGATTTTGGAAAGCGTAATTACAATGGAATTTGACGATGAATGGTAACAAGTAGAGGTGGAAATAGTGTTAAAAAAAAGCATGAAAAATGGCAATTTTTATTTAGGAATTGGTTTTTTAATGATGGCTGTTTTATTTTATAGTTCTTCTCAATCTTATGAACAACAATCACAAATTGGTTTGTTGTCAACGCTTTTAAAGAATCAACCTTTTAAAGAAAGTTTGAGTGAATTCTCTTTTGTTTATGCTGGAAGTGAAGTCAGTATTGCCGCGAGAGGATACTTTGGTTTTGTTGAATTTTTTATTCGTAAATTGGCACATTTTGGTACGTATTTTATTTTAGGTGGAAGCTTCTTCTTAGGTTTGTTTCCTCGGATTAAATCTTTGTGGCTAGCGGCTTTTTTTGGTTGGCTGGCAGCAACAGGTTATGCAGGAATGGATGAATTTCATCAAATGTTGACAAATGGTCGCACCCCATTGTTTCAAGATGTGATGTTAGATTCAGCAGGAGCTTTAACAGCGGTATTGTTTTGTTGGTTGATTTTAGGAATCCGTAACAAGCGATTTTTTTAAGTAGAGGAGGAATATCTTTTGGCAGGACATAGTAAGTGGAAAAATATTCAAGGAAGAAAAAATGCACAGGATGCCAAACGTGGCAAAATTTTTCAAAAATTATCTCGTGAAATTTATATTGCGGCTAAAAATGGTGGGGCAGACAGTACCTCTAATCCAGCTTTGCGATTGGCTTTGGATAAAGCTAAATCAGCGAATATGCCAAATGACAATGTAGAGAGAGCGATTAAGAAAGCCACAAGTTCGACAGACGGTGCCAATTACGATGAAGTGATTTATGAAGGTTATGGACCGGGCGGAGTCGCAATTTTAGTCGAAACATTGACAGATAATCGTAATCGTACAGCTACCAATGTGCGGGTAGCTTTCAGTCGTAATGGAGGAAGCTTGGGCGAAACGGGTTCGGTCAGTTATATGTTTGATCGTAAGGGATATCTTGCCATCGAACGACAAGACCTGGCTGTCGATGAGGACGAAATGTTAGAGCGTGTATTAGAAGCTGGTGGGGAGGATTTAATTGTTTCTCCCGAAGTATTCGAAATCTATACAGAAGCAGAAGATTTTACTAGTGTTCGTAACATTTTAGAACAAGAATTTACTTTGGCACAAGCAGAATTGACGATGATTCCTCAAACAACAGTAGCATTGACCGAGGCTCAAAAGACTCAACTTGATCAATTAGTTGAGAAATTAGAAGATGATGACGATGTTTCTGAGGTTTATACATCAATTGAAGAATAAAAAAAGAATCCTTCGATTTTGAAGGATTCTTTTTTTTATAAAACGATAACCGGCGTACCGACTTCGATTTTTTCATATAAGGTTTTCATGACATTTGGTGGGGTGTTGACACAACCATGAGATCCGGCTGTTTGCCATAAGTTACCACCGAAGTCTGGTTGCCAGTTAGCATCGTGAATTCCGACACCTGTCCAGTCGATAGGTAACCAATAATCCACAGGTGTTGCATATTTTGTACCATCATCATTCGTACCTCTTAAAGTAGAGTTACGTTCTTTTTTCCAAACATAAAAGACACCTTTAGGAGTAACCGTTGTAGGTTTTCCAGAAACGATATCTGTTTGTAAAACAACTTCACCGTCTTTGTAATACCACATATATTGGTTTTCTAAATCGACTTCGACATAGGTGTTGCCAACTAATGGCGCACCAGAACTAGCGCTTCCTTGTGCAATCGGTGAACGAGTAAAATCTTCACCGTTTAACAAATCAGCAATTAAGCCATCGGTTTCTGTTTCTGTGGCAATTGTCCAACTCAAGGTACCTGCTGGAACACTCACTTCACCTTGTCGTGTACTTTGGAAAGTTGTAGGATTTGTACTTGTATTATAGTTATTCGCAACATCCGTTACATAAGTAAGTACTTTCTCACGATCAAGTTCCACTTCTTCATCGTTGTAACTTAACCAATCGGTGATATTCTCAGTTGGAACTTGGAAACTATCTCCATTGATTACATAGGTTGCAGTTACATGAGCAATTTTATTTAATTCAGCTATTTCACTTTGAAGTTTTTCATCTTCTTGTGTGATAGTCGCTTCTTTTTTAAAATCTTCTAGTTCTAATGAATCAGAAGTAGTAAATAAAGTTGGATTGAGGTCTTCTAAAATTTCAGCTACATTTAATTCAGTCCCTTTTTCTTCAGGTTGAATCATAAAACCATCTTCGTTTTTTACGATAGTCGCATTTTTAGTAGGTGTTCGATTTTCATTCAAAGCAAGTAACTCTTCTTCTACGATGGCTTTTTGCTCATCAAAAGTGGCTTCGTCAAAAGCAGCATCACCTAAAGAAAGTTCTTGATTATTAAAATGAGCTATCGGCCATGACCAATTATTTTGTTCTTCCTGCAAAGCTTCTAGTTCTTTACCGAAGTCCGTTTGTAAGCCAAAGTCAGCTTTATTTAATGTTTTCCATTCATTAGCATCTATTGTTAAAGTAAATTCTTCAGAAGTGTAGCGATCGTGAAGCAATTGATCCACTTCAGTGACAGTTAAATTACTGATATCCATTCCTTCAACATATGTATTAGGAAGATAGTGAGTGGCATAGTACGAACTGCGGTAAGCATAAGCGCCGGTTAAAGCTACTAAGGCTACTAAACCGCCAATTAAAAAATATTTGCCTTTGTTGTTAGCTTTTTTCGAGCGTTTGTTTGCACGAGACATTAAAAAAATCAGCTCCTTGTTTCGTTCACTAAATAGCGACATTCATTTCATATAATAGCACATCTACAGATGAAAACGACATTTTTGCTCAAAAGCATTGAAAGTTTTCCATCAAAAAAGCAGATTGACCTCTATAGATCAACCTGCTCAGACTGTTTAAGGAATTATTTAGATTCTGCATCCTCTGCTTCTAATTTTTCAAAAGCGGCATCTAAAATTTCTTTTAGCTGTTTTGCAGAAGCTGTCATACGGTCTTTTTCACCGTCAGTTAAAGGAATTTCAATGACTTGTTTAATTCCTTGAGCATTGATAATAGCTGGTGCACCGATATAAACATCTTCCAAGTCATATTCACCATTCATAAATACTGATAATGGTAATACGGCATTTTCATCATCTAAGATAGCTTTGGTAATACGAGCTAAGGCAACGGCAATTCCATAGAAGGTTGCGCCTTTCTTCTCAATAATTGTATAAGCAGCGTCACGAACGCTAAAGAACAAGTTAACCATTGCTTCTTCATCGATGTCTGGATTATTTTTCACCCATTCATAGATTTGTAAGCCGGCTACGTTGGCATGAGACCAAACGGGAAATTCAGAATCGCCATGTTCACCCAAGATGTAAGCATGGACGTTACGTGCATCTACGTCTACTAATTGAGCCAAAGCTTGACGGAAACGTGCAGAGTCTAGAGAAGTTCCTGAACCAATAACACGTTCTTTAGGGAAGCCAGAGAATTTCCAAGTTGAATAAGTTAAAATATCTACTGGGTTAGCAGCTACTAAGAAGATACCGCCAAATCCAGAGGCAACAATTTGTTCTACAACAGAACGATTAATTTTTAAGTTTTTATGAACTAAGTCTAAGCGGGTTTCCCCTGGTTTTTGAGGTGCGCCGGCAGTGATAACGACAATATCTGCATCATGAGCATCTTCATAGCTAGCAGCATAGATTTTTTTAGGTGAAGTGAAGGCCAAGGCGTGAGACAGGTCAATAGCGTCTCCTTCAGTTTTTGCTGTATTGATATCGATAATACCGACTTCTTGGGCAATGTTTTGAGTAACTAAAGCAAAGGCGTAGCTTGAACCAACAGCTCCGTCTCCGACAAGAATAACTTTTTGATGATCTTTTGTTGGTGTTTGTTCAGTCATCTGTGTATCATTCCTTCCACTTTTTGTTTTATTTTTTCTCTTACAAAAATTATGTTACCATATTCACTAGTATTTGTCATGTGATAATCGGATAATTAGTACAGAAATTTTAACTGTTATAGTTGTAACTGCTTACTTTGGAAACTGTATTTATTTTTCACTAACAAATAGCAGATGATTCTAAAGAAAATATTTATTTCAAGTTCCTAGTTTAGGAACAACAGTCAGACTGTGTTATACTTTTTAAAAATATGTACAAAAACTGGACAACCAAATGAAGGTGTCCAGCGTTTTGCGTGAGATTGGAAGATGGAGAAGAATAGCATGAAAATGATTGTTGGATTAGGAAATCCAGGAAGAAAATACGAAGAGACAAAACACAATGTGGGCTTTATGGCAGTGGATCGCTTAGCCAAAAATTATTCCGCAACGTTTAAAAAGAATGACTTTCAAGCAGAGGTTGCGGATTTTTTTGTTAATGGTGAGAAGATTCTGTTAGTGAAGCCTCAAACTTTTATGAATGAATCCGGCCGTGCAGTAGGTCCTCTGATGAATTACTTTGGCATTTATCCAGAAGAACTAGTCGTTATCTATGATGATTTAGACTTGGCTTTAGGCAAAATTCGCTTACGCCAAAAAGGAAGTGCCGGCGGTCATAATGGGATCAAAAGTATCATTTCGCACTTAAATACCCAAGAATTTGACCGAATTAAAATAGGGATCGATCGTCCAAAACCAGGAATGACAGTAGTCAATCATGTATTGAGTCCTTTTTCTAAAGAAAACCAACCGTTAATAGAGGGAAGTATTGATAAAGCGGTAGAAGCGACGATTGATTTTATCGAAAAAAATGATTTTATTGCAACGATGAATCGATTTAATTAAGGGAGAAATGAGACCAATATTTTCCCGACACTGTTTTATTGCTAAAAATGTGAATAATTATCACAAACGAAAAAATGTAGGAGGATAGAAATGGATTTATTAAATTTAATCGAGAAAAGTCCTTTTATCCAAGAATGGCATCAAGGAATAGAAGAAAAACAAGCAAGGCAATTGATTACAGGTTTAGGTGGCTCGGCTAAAACGTTATCTATCGCTAGTGCCTATCAGAAATTTCAGCGGCCCATCATTGTGGTGACCGCTAATTTGTATTACGCGAATCAGTTGGCAGAAGATTTACGTCAAATCATGGATGAAGTTTATATTTTTCCAGTAGATGAGGTATTGTCAGCGGAAATGGCTTTTGCTTCACCTGAGGCTAAAGCGGAGCGAGTACAGACCTTGCAAGCAATCGCGGACAACCAAGCTGGAATTTATGTACTACCAATTGCAGCGGTTCGTAAATATTTACCCACTCTTGATACATGGAAACAAGAACAATTTCATTGGAAGATAGGTACAGAAATTGATTTAGAAAATTTACCTCAACAATTAGTTTTAATGGGGTATGAACGTCAAGAGATGATTGGAAAACCAGGGGAATTCAGTGTTCGAGGGAGTATCGTGGATATTTATCCCTTAGATACGGAATATCCTATTCGTACGGAGTTGTTTGATGTAGAAATCGACTCCATTCGTTATTTTGATGTAGAAACGCAACGTTCTTTAGGGAATGTGGAGGCAGTCACTATCTTGCCTACTACTGAACTGGTTTTTTCTCCAGAAAATATTCAGCAAGGAAGTAACAAGTTACAAGAATTATTAAGCAAACGTTTGTCAGTTGTTTCTGATACGACAGATCAGAATTTTCTATCGGATTATTTTGGACAATTGATTGCTTCGTGGGAAGCGGGAATCCCTGGAGAGACTGCTAATTTTTATACCGATTTGTTGTTTCAAGAAAAAACCACGATTTTAGATTATTTTTCAAAGGATACTTTGTTCTTTGTCGATGACTATGCGCGGATTATGGAAACGAACCGTGAAATCGAACGGGAAGAAAGTGAATGGCACACCCAAAAAATAGAAGAATTACGTGTTTTTCCTGAGCAAACTTTTGGAAGTGACGTCCATCAATTAATTCAGCGTTTAGAGTTTTCTGCGACTTTTTTCTCTCTTTTTCAAAAAGGGATGGGGAATTTACGATTTCAAGCAATTCACAATGTGCAATATCGTCCTATGCAACAATTTTTTGGACAAATGGGCTTATTAAAAGTTGAAATTGATCGTTGGGAAAAACAGCAGCAAACCGTGATTTTCTTGGTAGGGGATCAGGAAAGAGCGCAAAAGTTAGAACAGAATTTTCGAGATCACGAGATTTACGCAGTAGAAACGACTCCGGATCGATTGTTTACCGGACGCTCACAAATCGTTCAAGGGACCTTGCAAAGTGGTTTTGAATTGCCACAAGATCACCTTGTTGTAGTAACAGAACAAGAGCTGTTCCAAAAAGTTACTAAAAAAAGACGTAGAAGACAACAAACGATTTCTAATGCAGAACGTTTAAAGAGTTACAATGAACTGAAAACGGGAGATTATGTTGTCCATGCCAATCATGGGATTGGGAAATATGTTGGCATGCAGACCTTAGAAGTAGATGGAGTACATCAAGACTACATGACAATTGTGTACCAGAATGATGATAAATTGTTTATTCCGGTGACACAACTGAACTTAATTCAAAAATATGTGGCGTCAGAATCTAAGACACCAAAAATTAATAAATTGGGCGGAAGCGAATGGGCCAAAACGAAACGCAAAGTCTCTAGTAAAATTGAAGATATTGCGGATGATTTGATTCAATTGTATGCCAAAAGAGAAGCGGAAAAAGGGTATGCTTTTGCGCCAGACGATGCTTATCAAAAAGAGTTTGAAGATGCTTTTCCATATTCGGAAACAGAAGATCAACTGCGCAGTACTGTCGAAATTAAGCGTGATATGGAGAAAGAGAAACCAATGGATCGTTTATTGGTAGGAGACGTTGGCTTTGGTAAAACAGAAGTTGCTTTACGGGCAGCATTTAAGTCGATTAAAGAAAGCAAACAAGTAGCCATTCTAGTGCCGACGACAATTTTAGCCCAACAACATTATGAAACCATGATGGATCGCTTTGAAGGTTTTCCAGTCAATGTGGGTTTGTTGAGCCGTTTTCGAACGAAAAAACAACAAACAGAAACGATCAAAGAAATTAAAGCGGGGCAAATTGATATTGTTGTTGGAACCCATCGTTTGTTGTCTCAAGATGTGGAATTTGCTGATTTGGGCTTATTGGTTATTGATGAGGAGCAACGTTTTGGTGTCAAACACAAAGAGCGCTTGAAACAATTACGTTCTCAAGTGGATGTACTGACCTTAACGGCAACACCAATTCCTAGAACTTTGCATATGTCAATGTTGGGGGTACGAGATTTATCGGTCATTGAGACGCCGCCGGAAAATCGTTATCCAATTCAAACCTATGTGATGGAGAGTAACCCTGGGGCTATCCGTGAAGCCATTTTAAGAGAAATGGCACGTGGTGGTCAGGTATTCTATCTTTATAATCGCGTGGATACGATTGAGAAAAAAGTTGATGAACTACAGATGTTAGTTCCGGATGCACGAATTGGTTACGCTCACGGGCAAATGACCGAAATCCAATTGGAAAATACCTTGTTTGATTTTATTGAAGGGCAATACGATGTTTTGGTAACGACAACGATTATTGAAACAGGGGTAGATATTCCTAATGCAAATACCTTGTTTGTTGAAAATGCAGATTATATGGGCTTGTCTACCCTGTATCAGCTAAGAGGACGTGTGGGACGAAGTAATCGAGTCGCCTATGCCTATTTTATGTATGAACAACAAAAGATTCTAAATGAAGTCAGCGAAAAGCGACTTCAAGCAATTAAAGATTTTACCGAATTAGGTTCTGGTTTTAAGATTGCCATGCGAGATTTATCTATTCGTGGGGCAGGTAATTTGTTGGGTGCCCAACAACATGGCTTTATTGACTCTGTTGGTTTTGATATGTATTCTCAAATGCTAACAGAAGCAGTTAATCGCAAACAAGGAAAAAATATTCAGACTGAAAAAACCTCAGTCGAAATTGACCTAGGGATTGATGCGTATTTACCTAGTGAATACATCGGGGATGAACGTCAAAAAATTGAAGTGTATAAACGTATCCGTGAACTTGAAAGTATGGATGCTTTAGATGAGTTACAAGACGACTTACTGGATCGTTTTGGAGAGTTTCCTGATCAAGTGGCTCATTTATTGGTAGTTGGAGAAGTGAAAATGAATGGCGATCGGGCATTGCTTGAAACGATTCGCAAACATGGTCCGATTATCCAATTTGTCTTAAGTAAAGCTGGAACAAAAGCATATAATGTAGAACAGTTGTTTGAAGCACTATCAGCAACGAAACTTAAAGCGACCTTAGGGGTTGAAAAAGAGCAAATGCAAATCAAGTTAACTGTACCTAAGGGAATGAAAGAAATGGTTTGGTTGTATGAAATTCAATCATTTGTAAAAGCATTAAGAGATATTCGTTATGAAGAGAAGCTACAAGAAACAGCTAATTAAAGCCAGAAATCAATCTAGAAGGAGGGGAAGTGATGGCTAAAAATCGGATGAAATCGATGATGCAGGGAGCTTTTGCTTTGACGATTGCTTCTTTTGTTGCCAAATTACTAAGTGCGGTTTACCGTGTTCCTTTTCAAAATTTGGTAGGTGATGAAGGTTTTTACGTTTATCAACAAGTCTACCCAATCTATGGATTAGCAATGACACTGGCTCTCGCAGGATTGCCTCAGTTTATTTCTAAAATAATTGCTGAGGCTAAAAACCCTAAAAAACAACAAATAATTTTAGAAGAATTGTATCCTTTAGTATTTTGGCTGTCGGTTCTTTTGTGGAGTGTCTTTTTCTTCTTTGGCAAATGGATCGCTCTCATCATGGGAAATGTCGCATTAAAACCTTTGATTCAAATGGTCTCATTTGCTTTTTTATTGATTCCTTCTTTGTCATTTTACCGAGGGAATTTCCAAGGGAAACTTCAGATGATTCCCTCGGCAATTTCTCAAGTAGTGGAGCAGTTTCTGAGAGTAGGTGTCATTTTATTTGGTGCAGCGATGTTTCATCAATGGACATTGTCGATTTACCAAGTAGGAACAATCGCTATGGCAGGTTCCTTAGTTGGTGGAATAGTTGCTATTGGTATACTAGCCTATTATGATCAAAAGGTTTATGGTGTGAAACAGCGTTTTTTTCTAATGTCTAAAAAAATCACTGCCTCTCCTGCAATTCGTCGTCGTTTTCTGGTAGAAGGTGGTTTGCTATCCATCTTTAGCGGATTACTTATCATGTTTCAGTTCATTGATTCATTTTTAATTGTCAATTCATTGGAGCTTTCGGGAATGGCAGAACAAAGTGCACGAGTTGCCAAAGGAATTTATGATCGAGGGCAACCGCTAGTTCAATTAGGGCTGGTGGTAGCTGCTGCTTTAGGTTCTACTTTTTTGCCAGCTTTAACAGGTTATTTAGTGGAAAAACGTGAGCAGTTATTTACTCAATCTGCTAAAATATATTTAAAGCTAACAGTTGGTCTGGGATTGGCTGCGACTAGCGGTTTAGCCGTGTTGTTACCATCGATTAATTTTGCGCTTTTTAAAGATAACCAAGGAAGTGCGACTTTGACTCTATTTGTTTTTGCGATTGTGTTGACAGCAGCTATTCAAGCCTATCAAAGCATTTCGCAAAGCCAAAATCATTTCCGCCGATCATTAAAAGCAGCGGGTTGGGGTTTAGGCGTTAAGCTTCTAACAACCGGAGTGTTTACTTATTTTTGGGGCACTGTGGGAGCAAGTTTGTCTACTTTGGTTGGATTGATTACTATTTTTATTTACTTTGTTCGTAAAGAAGAATCAGAAGTAAATGCATTTTGGCGAGAAAATCATTTTGGAATAAAATTAATAGGAGTGACACTAGGAATGGTTTTGATTCTACTAGGTTACTTCCAGTTGATTCATCTTTTCTTTAATCAACTGACCCGTGTTCAAACCTTGCTCACTAGTGTGGTAGGTGTGATAGTCGGAGGAGGAGCATTCATCCAACTAGCCGTCTGGTGTCGTTTGCTAACGATACGTGAATGGTTATTATTGCCATTTGGAAAGAAAATTTTACATTTTAATGGAGGAAAATAACATGCGTTTAGATAAATTTTTAAAAATTTCAAGAATAATTAAGAGACGTTCTGTTGCGAAAGATGTAGCAGATAAAGGACGGATTCAGATTAATGGAAATCTAGCAAAATCAAGTAGTACCGTAAAAATTGGTGACCACTTGCGTATTCAGTTTGGAAATCGTGTTGTAGAGGTAGAAGTGAAAGAGCTTCATGAATCTACTAAAAAAGAAGATGCTGCTAAAATGTACGAAACAATTTCTGAAACGAGAGTTGAAAATTTCGATTAGTTTAGGTTAGACAAGCGTCATGAATGTTGCTATAATAAGAAAGACAGTCAATGAGGATAGGAGCGGAGAAAACGTGCCAGAAAACAACCTGAAGGTCTTGGATACAGACTATGCAAAAGAACAATATGCCAAGTATGCTAAACAACAAAAACAAGTGATTTTTAGACGTCGTCGTTTAATGGTTATCTTTACCATTGCCGCTGTTATTTTCGTGAGTGTAGGTATTTCTATTTTTAATGACTATTTACGATTTAATCAGCTGAAAGAAGTGAAACAAGAAACCATTGTTCAGCAAGTAGAAGTAGAAGGTAAAGTAGCGGACTTACAGCGAGAAGTAGCTTTGTTAAAAGATGAAGACTATATTGCTAAAGTTGCGCGTAGTCGTTTTTTATATTCAAAAGAGGACGAGCTTGTTTTCCCGATTCCGGGAAATAGCACTACGGTAGAAGAAGAGCCTACTTCTGAAGAAAGTGAAGAATAATTTTAATTGCAAACAGTTAGCTTAGTTAGCTGTATAAAAAGCATAAATTTAAACCGTAGAAACTATGGGGATTGCTTGGAGTACCAAGAATTTTATAGCTAGCCTATAAAAAGTTTTCAAGAAAGGGTAAAAATTAGGAGGAACATTTTTTTATGTCAATCGAAGTTGGAGCGAAACTAAAGGGAAAAGTGTCAGGTATTACAAATTTTGGGGCATTTATTGATTTAGGTGAGGGAAAAACAGGACTTGTTCATATCAGCGAAGTATCAAATGGATTTGTAAAAGATATTAATGAAGTGTTAAAAGTTGGAGATGAAGTGACTGTTTTGGTTACTACTATTGGGAATGACGGTAAGATTGGTTTATCTATTCGTAAAGCAGAAGACAAACCAAAAGAAGAAAAGCGAGAGTCTCCTAAAAAAGACTTTAATCGATCAAGTCAAAAGAAACCATTTCCACGTAATAACAATAAAAACCAAGGAAATTCAGGGAATAACAAGGAAGACTTCGATTCACTAATGAGTTCATTCTTAAAAGACAGCGATGATCGATTATCTTCATTGCGTCGTAATACCGAGGGTAAACGTGGAGGCCGTGGCGGTCGCCGCAACTAATGACATCCGAACAGACACGGGAATCAATCAAGGTTGATGAAGTACCCGTTGTCTGTTTTTTTATTGAAAAATCTATATGAAAACAAGGAGAGAAGACTTCATGCTAGTAGATAAAATTTCTCGATTAGCAGAAGAACAGCAATTGTGGGAATCTGGTGAACGCTTGTTGGTTGCTGTGTCTACTGGAGTAGATTCTATGGTTCTTTTACGAATCATAGAAGAATTACAACTTGCTTTTGGTGTGGTTCATGTGAATCACGGACTTCGAGAATCTTCGAAGGAAGAAGAAGACTTCTTAGTTGTCTATTGCCAAGAACGAGGGATTCCGTTGTATCGAAAAACCTGGGGAACGCCAGCAACTACCGGGATTGAGGCCGCTGCCAGAACCTTTCGTTATGAATTTTTTGAAGAAGTTTTAGCCCAAGAAGAGTATGATGTATTATTAACGGCGCATCATAGCGATGATCAAATAGAAACGATTTTGATGAAGATGATTCGTGAAGGGAATTTTTTTAGTAGTAGTGGCATTCATATCAGTCAAACCTTTGCTAAGGAAGGACGCTTAGTTCGTCCTTTATTGACGACGACAAAAAAAGAAATCTTAGCATTTGCGAATAAACATGATATTCAGTATTTTGAAGATGAAACGAATCAATCTCTAAATATGCAACGAAATCGACTGCGCCATCAAGTGTTGCCTTTACTGGAGAGAGAAAACATGCAGTTTCATCAACATTTTCAACAATGGTCACAACAATCGATTTGGGCCCAAGAAATAATTACCCAAAAACAACAAGCCTGGATCAAAGAAAAGGTTCATAATAATCGAGAAGAAATCACTTTTTGTCTAGCGGACTATCAGACTCTTTCTGAGGGAGAAAGATATTATTTTTTACAAGGAATAGCTACTGAATTTGGGATTCCATTATCTGAAAAACAAAGTCAAAAGTTGATTGAATTGTTGTATAGGGGGAATGCTCAGTGGCAGTATGATTTATCATCAGATTGGTACGTCCAGACTTCCTATGGAAAAGTTTCTTTAAAAAAACCAAGAAAGACAACAGTCACACAACTAGCTGCTTTTGAATTGACCTCTGGGGAGTCAAAATTTATCAATTCTGAAGAATGGATTGGGCTTTTTGAAGTTGGAAAGGAGAAAATTCCCAAAAAAGTCAAACTTTGGTCAGAATATCGCCAAGAAATCAAGCTAGAATCTCCTTACAAGGTCTTTTTGCGTAAACATCAACCAGGAGATCGCATTTCTTTGCAACCAAATTTGACCAAAAAAGTGAATCGGTATTTTATTGATAAAAAAATCCCTCATGAAGCGCGGGAAAATGCGTGGATTGTCATGAATCAGCAGGAAGAAATTCTAGGATTATTACCTTATGTATTTTCCTATTTGAGTATTGGGAAAGAAACTGATAAAATACTCTACGTACTTCTTTATTATAAAAGAATAAAATGAGTAATATCGAAGTGGAAATATGAATGGAGTTATTTGCCATAAAAACTACATTTTTGAAAGAATGATTTGCTAAATTAGGAGTAGAATTTGGAAGGAGAAACAACATGTTAGAAGAGAATATGGAGAAAATCTTAATTACAAGAGAACAAATCCAGCAACGTTGTGCAGAATTAGGGAAAGAATTAACGAAGGAATATGCAGATAAAAATCCTTTAGTTGTGGGTGTCTTAAAAGGAGCCGTTCCTTTTATGGCGGATATTGTTCGAGAAATGGATTGTTTCTTAGAGTTGGATTTCATGGATGTTTCTAGTTATGGAAATGCCCTTGTCTCATCTGGGGAAGTTAAAATTGTGAAAGACTTAGATACTAATGTTGAAGGCCGTGACTTATTAATTGTGGAAGACATCATTGATAGCGGAAGAACATTGGCGTATTTAGTAGATTTGTTTAAATATCGTAAAGCAAACTCAGTGAAAATTGTCACGCTTTTAGATAAACCAGAAGGTCGTGTGGTTGATATTGAGGCAGATTACATTGGTTTTGACGTGCCGAATGAGTTTGTTGTTGGTTATGGACTTGATTATATTGAGCAATACCGTAACTTGCCTTACGTCGGTGTTTTAAAACCGAGTGTTTACGAGTCAAAAGAATGACCGTTAAATAAAATTATATGATACAATGTAATGGTCAAAAAAAGACAAATTGGCAAGGAGGGGCCGCATGAACAAAAAAAATAATGGGACAGTAAGAAATACTTTGTATTATGTGCTGGTCATATTGGCAATCTTCACGGTTGCTTACTTCTTCCTAGATAATGGTAGAAATCAAACACCAACAATAGAATATTCTACGTTTACCGAACAGCTTGAAAATGGCGACATTAAAGAATTCACTGTTCAACCAGCGAATGGTGTATATCGAATTATCGGTGAGTATGAAGAAGAGCAGACAATTACAAACAATAATGGCTTAACAGTGTTGGGTTCAACACAATCTACAGCCACTCGTTTTACAACAATCATTTTACCAAATGATTCAACATTAAATGAAATAACCACCTTAGCAAGTGACCATTCAGTGCGTACCACTATTGAAGAAGAATCTAGTAGCGGTATGTGGTTATCAATCATTTTGAGCTTCTTACCTTTAGTGATGTTCATCTTCTTGATTTACATGATGATGAGCCAACAAGGTGGAGGCGGCGGAGGTGGCGGAGGCCGTGTGATGAACTTCGGCAAATCCAAAGCTAAAGAAGCAGACAAAAAAGCCAATCGTGTACGTTTCTCTGATGTAGCGGGTGCGGAAGAAGAAAAACAAGAACTAGTCGAAGTTGTTGAATTCTTAAAAGATCCTCGCCGTTTCTCTGAGTTAGGTGCTCGTATTCCAGCAGGTGTCCTATTAGAGGGTCCTCCAGGAACGGGTAAAACTTTACTTGCAAAAGCTGTAGCAGGTGAAGCGGGTGTACCTTTCTATTCGATTTCTGGTTCTGATTTTGTGGAAATGTTCGTCGGTGTTGGGGCAAGTCGTGTTCGTGACTTGTTTGAAACAGCGAAGAAAAATGCACCTGCGATTATCTTTATTGATGAAATCGATGCTGTGGGTCGCCAACGTGGCGCAGGCATGGGGGGCGGTCACGATGAACGTGAACAAACTCTAAACCAATTGTTAGTAGAAATGGATGGTTTTGGTGGAAATGAAGGAGTTATCGTCATTGCTGCAACTAACCGTTCAGATGTATTAGATCCAGCATTGTTACGTCCAGGACGTTTTGACCGTCAAATTCTTGTAGGTCGTCCTGATGTTAAAGGTCGTGAAGCCATTTTGCGTGTTCATGCACGTAACAAACCATTATCAGATGATGTTGATTTGAAAGTAGTAGCACAACAAACACCAGGTTTTGCCGGTGCTGATTTAGAAAACGTCTTGAACGAGGCAGCCTTAGTTGCAGCTCGTCGTAATAAGAAAAAAATTGATGCTTCTGATATTGATGAAGCCGAAGATCGTGTGATTGCTGGTCCAGCGAAAAAAGATCGCGTCATCAGTAAACGTGAACGTGAAATGGTTGCTTACCATGAAGCGGGACATACTATTTGTGGTTTAGTCTTAAGCCGTGCTCGTGTCGTCCATAAAGTAACGATTATTCCTCGAGGACGTGCGGGTGGTTATATGATTGCTCTTCCTAAAGAAGATCAAATGTTAATGACCAAAGACGATATGTTTGAACAAATCGTTGGTTTGCTAGGTGGACGAACAGCCGAAGAAATCGTCTTCGATGTACAATCAACTGGGGCATCTAATGACTTTGAACAAGCAACAGGTTTAGCTCGTAGTATGGTAACAGAATACGGAATGAGTGAAAAACTTGGTCCAGTTCAATACGAAGGAAATCATCAAGTCTTTGTTGGTCGTGATTACGGTCAAACAAAAGCTTATTCTGAACAAGTAGCCTTTGAAATTGATCAAGAAGTTCGTGCTATCTTAATGAAAGCTCATGCGAAAGCTAGGGAAATTCTTGAAGATCACAGAGAACAACATAAATTAATTGCTGAAAAACTACTAGAACATGAAACACTAGATGCCAAAGCAATTAAGTCATTATTCGAAGAAGGTAAAATGCCAGCCGGTTCAGAAGATAGCGAATTTCCAAGTGAAAAAGCAAGTTCTTTTGAAGAAGCAAAACGTGCATTAGAAGCCAAAGATGCTGAAAAACAAGCAGAAGAAAAACAAGATGTAGAAGAAGTGAAAGATTACTTTGCGAATATTCGTCAAGAATCAGAAGTGGATGAAACATCTGCTGAAGAATCAGAAGATAAATCTGAAGAATAAAAGTAGTGGGCTGTGGCAATAATGCTGCAGTCCATTTCTCTTGTGAAAGAAGCTTGGAGAGTTGAAAAATCTTAGCGTAACTAGTATTATTCACTAGTACATATTCAGGAAAGTTTCATTTAACAAGGATATGCGAATAATTAATAGAGATAAAAATAATTTTTGGAGAAATTCAAAAAATGAAATAGGAGATAGTAAGAGTGAGAGATTATTTAGTTAAAGCATTAGCATACGGTGGTTATGTCCGCGCTTATGCAGTAAACGCAACGGCAACTGTTGCTGAAGCACAACGACGTCACGATACATGGAATACTGCCTCGGCAGCACTGGGTCGCTCTTTAGTAGGAGCTTTGTTATTAGGAGCTACATTAAAAGGTGACGATAAAATGACTGTTAAAATCCAAGGAGATGGACCGGCAGGCGCAATTATCATCGACAGTAATGGGAAAGGTGACGTAAAAGGTTATATCCAAAATCCTCATATTAGTTTACCTTCAAATGACAAAGGGAAAATTGATGTTCGTGGAGCAGTAGGAACAAGTGGTGTGTTAACGGTCATTAAAGACTTAGGTTTAAAAGAGCCTTTTTCCGGACAAACACCGATTGTTTCAGGCGAATTAGGCGAAGACTTCACTTATTATTTAGCTGTATCAGAACAAATCCCATCTGCTGTTGGCTTAAGTGTTTTAGTTGATACCGATGATACGATTAAAACAGCTGGTGGTTTTATGTTACAAGTAATGCCAGGAGCATCTGAAGAAGTGATTGACGGTTTGGAAGAGTGTTTGAAAGATATGCCAAATGTATCTAGTTTATTAGATGAAGGTAAAACGCCAGAAGAACTTTTGGATATTATTTTTGAAGGGCAATCTGTGATGATCCTTGAAGATTCCCCTGTTCAATTTAATTGTGAATGTTCAAAAGAAAAATTTGCAACAGCAATTATCACTTTAGGAACAAGTGAAATTCAAGCGATGATTGATGAAGATCATGGTGCAGAAGCAGTATGTTCTTTCTGTGGTGAGAAATATCACTTTGACGAATCTGAGTTAACCGATCTGATTCATGAAATTACGGGAGAGAAGTAACGTGGATACAACTTGGAAAATTGGAAACGTAGAAATTCCTAATCGAGTAGTGGTTGCACCAATGGCTGGGATTACCAATGCTGCTTTTCGAGTGACAGTGAAAGAAGCCGGTGCAGGCATGGTTGTCTGTGAGATGATTAGCGATCAAGGAATTCAAATGCGGAATAAAAAAACCTTAAGTATGCTACACATCGACGAGACAGAGCATCCATTAAGTTTGCAAATTTTTGGTGGTAATAAAGATTCTTTGGTTGAAGCAGCACAGTTTGTAGCAGAAAATACCACAGCCGATATTATCGATATTAATATGGGTTGCCCCGTTAATAAAATCATTAAAGCAGAAGCCGGTGCCAAATGGTTACTTGATCCGGATAAGGTTTATGAAATGGTTCATGCGGTATCTTCAGCGATTGATAAACCAGTGACCGTCAAAATGCGAATTGGTTGGGATGATGAACATGTTTTTGCTGTAGAAAATGCTCAAGCTGCAGAAGCTGCCGGAGCCGGAGCGATTGCCATGCATGGCCGTACTCGAGTACAGATGTATGAAGGGCAAGCTAATTGGGATATTTTACGTGAAGTGAAACAAAATATTTCTATTCCTTTTATGGGCAATGGCGACATTCGTACACCTGAAGATGCGAAACGAATGTTTGATGAAGTTGGTTGTGATGCGGTAATGATTGGAAGAGCCGCTTTGGGAAATCCTTGGATGATTCGTCGAACGAGACATTATCTAGAAACGGGAGAATTAATTGCCGAACCAACTGCCAGAGAAAAAATTGACACATCGATTCTTCATTTAGATCGATTGATTGCTTTGAAAGGAGAAAAAATTGCTTGTCTAGAATTTCGTCAACATGCCGCTTATTATTTAAAAGGTGTTTCAAGAGCAGCTAAAGTAAAAGCAGCGATTAATAAGTCAGAAAAACGTGAGACAACCGTTGCTTTATTGCTAGAGTTTTTAGAGAAAGTTGAAAGCCAAGCAATAATCGCCTAATATTTATAGGAAATACAAGTTCGACTTGCTTTTTATGCCTATCATTGGCATTATTAAAAGGAAACATAATCAGAGAATGGAGGAAAACTCGTGACAGAGGAACGACAAACACAAGAAGAATTAAATGATCAAATGCTGGTACGTCGCCAAAAGATGGAGCAATTACGAGAAGAAGGTATAGATCCTTTTGGCCAACGTTTTGAACGTACCCACAATTCTGTCGAGTTGCACGAATTATTTGACCCACGTACAAAAGAAGAATTAAATGAGATGGAGCTTTCTGCTAGTATTGCTGGACGTATAGTAACAAAGCGTGGAAAAGGAAAAGCTGGTTTTGCTCATTTACAAGATCGCGAAGGCCGTATTCAAATTTATGTGCGTAAAGACGAAGTAGGGGAAGAAGCCTATGAAGTATTTAAACATGCCGATTTAGGTGATTTTTTTGGTGTCAATGGTCAAATTATGAAAACAAATACAGGAGAGGTATCTGTTAAAGCTAAGGAAATTACTATCTTATCAAAAGCTTTACGTCCTTTACCTGATAAATATCATGGATTAACAAACATTGAACAACGCTATCGCCAACGCTATTTAGATTTGGTAAGTAATAAAGATAGTTTTGGTCGTTTTGTTAAACGTAGCCAAATCATCAGTGAAGTTCGTCGTTATTTAGATAGTCATGACTATTTAGAAGTAGAAACTCCTGTATTACACAATCAAGCTGGTGGAGCAGCAGCTCGTCCGTTTATTACTCATCACAATGCTCTAGATATGGACTTGTATCTACGTATCGCTTTAGAATTACACTTGAAACGTTTAATCGTTGGTGGGATGGAAAAAGTCTATGAAATTGGTCGTGTATTCCGAAACGAAGGAATCGATACCACGCATAATCCAGAATTTACCATGCTTGAGTGTTATACTGCCTATACAGATTACAAAGATATTATGGACTTGACCGAAGGAATCATTCGTCATGCTGCTGAAAAGACATTAGGAACGGCTGTTGTCGTTTATGATGGACAAGAAGTAGATTTAGCATCCGATTTTAACCGTGTACACATGGTAGATGCGGTTAAAGCTCAAACAGGTGTAGATTTCTGGAAAGAAATGTCTGTAGAAGAAGCACGCGCTTTTGCGAAAGAGCATAATGTTGAAGTGACTAACGCAATGAGTGTTGGACATATCATTAATGAATTCTTTGAAGCCTTTGTTGAGGAAACATTGCAACAGCCAACATTTGTTTATGGACATCCAGTGGAAGTTTCTCCATTAGCGAAAAAAAATCCTAAAGATGGTCGTTTTACTGATCGTTTTGAGTTGTTTATTGTTGGCCGCGAATTTGCGAACGCCTTTACAGAGCTAAATGATCCAATTGATCAAAGAGAACGTTTTGAAGCACAAGAAAAAGAACGTGAAGCAGGAAATGATGAAGCTCATGGTGTAGATGAAGATTTCCTAGAAGCCTTAGAATATGGTATGCCGCCAACTGGTGGATTAGGAATCGGAATTGATCGTCTAGTGATGCTTTTAACTGATGCACAATCTATCCGCGATGTATTATTATTCCCAACTATGCGTTAATTTATTGAATTGGAAGTTACAGGTTTTTACCTGTAGCTTTTTTTTGTTTAAAAAAATAGGATGATTCACTAATAATTTGTTGGTTTTCGGGTTAAAAACGAACGATTTTTCCACTGAAAGCAAAGAACAGTCGTGAATAAAAAAAGTGTAAAAAAACATACTAAATTCATTGACCTAAAAGCATTTACTTGGTATATTATTACTTGTCTTAATTGACTAAGAGAAGTTTTCTTTTTTTATGAAAAAAAGATTGACGCTTAGTAAAACAGATGATATTATAACAAAGTCGTCAAAAACGAATCGAGAAATAACCTTGATAACACAAGAAAACTTCTTGAAAAAAGTCCTTGACGAATAACAATTCATTTGTTAAGATAATCAAGTCGCTGAAAACAGCAGCTCAGTTAGTTGAAAAAAACTTCTGAAAAAACTTTTATAAAATGGTTGACATTTACTTGGTCAGCTGATATGATATAAAAGTTGCTAACACAGCACAACGTAGACCTTTGAAAACTGAACAAAGCAAGCAAACGAACCAAATGTGTAGGATGCTTCTTTTATAGAAGCAAACAACAACAAGCAAGCAGTAATGCTAGCAACGTTAATTTTATGAGCTTAACAATCGCAAGATTGTTTTCAAATTTTTTTATGAGAGTTTGATCCTGGCTCAGGACGAACGCTGGCGGCGTGCCTAATACATGCAAGTCGAACGCTTCTTTTTCACCGAACTTCGGTTCATCGAAAAAGAGGAGTGGCGAACGGGTGAGTAACACGTGGGTAACCTGCCCATCAGAAGGGGATAACACTTGGAAACAGGTGCTAATACCGTATAATGCTTTTTCTCGCATGAGAGCAAGCTGAAAGGCGCTTTTGCGTCACTGATGGATGGACCCGCGGTGCATTAGCTAGTTGGTGAGGTAACGGCTCACCAAGGCCACGATGCATAGCCGACCTGAGAGGGTGATCGGCCACACTGGGACTGAGACACGGCCCAGACTCCTACGGGAGGCAGCAGTAGGGAATCTTCGGCAATGGACGAAAGTCTGACCGAGCAACGCCGCGTGAGTGAAGAAGGTTTTCGGATCGTAAAACTCTGTTGTTAGAGAAGAACAAGGATGAGAGTAAAATGTTCATCCCTTGACGGTATCTAACCAGAAAGCCACGGCTAACTACGTGCCAGCAGCCGCGGTAATACGTAGGTGGCAAGCGTTGTCCGGATTTATTGGGCGTAAAGCGAGCGCAGGCGGTTTCTTAAGTCTGATGTGAAAGCCCCCGGCTCAACCGGGGAGGGTCATTGGAAACTGGGAGACTTGAGTGCAGAAGAGGAGAGTGGAATTCCATGTGTAGCGGTGAAATGCGTAGATATATGGAGGAACACCAGTGGCGAAGGCGGCTCTCTGGTCTGTAACTGACGCTGAGGCTCGAAAGCGTGGGGAGCAAACAGGATTAGATACCCTGGTAGTCCACGCCGTAAACGATGAGTGCTAAGTGTTGGAGGGTTTCCGCCCTTCAGTGCTGCAGCTAACGCATTAAGCACTCCGCCTGGGGAGTACGACCGCAAGGTTGAAACTCAAAGGAATTGACGGGGGCCCGCACAAGCGGTGGAGCATGTGGTTTAATTCGAAGCAACGCGAAGAACCTTACCAGGTCTTGACATCCTTTGACCATCCTAGAGATAGGACTTTCCCTTCGGGGACAAAGTGACAGGTGGTGCATGGTTGTCGTCAGCTCGTGTCGTGAGATGTTGGGTTAAGTCCCGCAACGAGCGCAACCCTTATTGTTAGTTGCCATCATTTAGTTGGGCACTCTAGCGAGACTGCCGGTGACAAACCGGAGGAAGGTGGGGATGACGTCAAATCATCATGCCCCTTATGACCTGGGCTACACACGTGCTACAATGGGAAGTACAACGAGTCGCGAAGTCGCGAGGCTAAGCTAATCTCTTAAAGCTTCTCTCAGTTCGGATTGTAGGCTGCAACTCGCCTACATGAAGCCGGAATCGCTAGTAATCGCGGATCAGCACGCCGCGGTGAATACGTTCCCGGGCCTTGTACACACCGCCCGTCACACCACGAGAGTTTGTAACACCCGAAGTCGGTGAGGTAACC
>NZ_CM177099.1:2095000-2290000 GCF_058216555.1 Enterococcus sp. AMC1157
CGCCTGATAAGCGTGAGGTCGATGGTTCGAGTCCATTTAGGCCCATTAACTTGAAGGTCCGTTGGTCAAGTGGTTAAGACACCGCCCTTTCACGGCGGTAACACGGGTTCGAATCCCGTACGGATCATGTTTTATTTTTTTGGAGGATTACCCAAGTCCGGCTGAAGGGAACGGTCTTGAAAACCGTCAGGCGGGTAAAACCGTGCAAGGGTTCGAATCCCTTATCCTCCTTTTTTAAATCCTTTTGAGATTTAAACTTTATATTATCGCGGGATGGAGCAGTCTGGTAGCTCGTCGGGCTCATAACCCGAAGGTCGTAGGTTCAAATCCTGCTCCCGCAATTGCAATCATTTGATTGCTTATATAAACAAAACATTGGTTTGGTAGTTCAGTTGGTTAGAATGCCTGCCTGTCACGCAGGAGGTCGCGGGTTCGAGTCCCGTCCAGACCGTTTTGGCTCGGTAGCTCAGTTGGTAGAGCAATGGATTGAAGCTCCATGTGTCGGCAGTTCGATTCTGTCCCGCGCCATTACACCTTTTTGCGGGTGTAGTTTAGTGGTAAAACCACAGCCTTCCAAGCTGTTGTCGCGAGTTCGATTCTCGTCACCCGCTTTGTTTTATTATTAATTGGGGCCTATAGCTCAGCTGGTTAGAGCGCACGCCTGATAAGCGTGAGGTCGATGGTTCGAGTCCATTTAGGCCCATTAAAATCAAATATCTTTTGGTTTTGGGGAAGTACTCAAGAGGCTGAAGAGGCGCCCCTGCTAAGGGTGTAGGTCGAGTGATCGGCGCGAGGGTTCAAATCCCTCCTTCTCCGTTTTAGCATGGTCCGTTGGTCAAGCGGTTAAGACACCGCCCTTTCACGGCGGTAACACGGGTTCGAATCCCGTACGGATCATAAGAAGCATTCCATTGTGAATGCTTCTTTTTTTGTAAAAAGAGAACTTTTGTCGACAGTTTAAGAGCGATGTCATGTGTATTATTATCTGATTGGTACTTATGTCAACGTCTCAATAGCGGAAATTAAAATAACAAGCGAAAAATTCTAAAATCTGCTATAATCAAACCGTTGCAAGTTCCCGAGAGGATTCATTTGTAGAACAAATGGAGATGCCTTGTAACCGAAAATATATTAGGGGGAATCATCATGACAGAAAGACATTTATTTACTTCAGAATCAGTTTCTGAGGGACATCCAGATAAGGTTGCTGATCAAATTAGTGACGCGATTTTGGATGCATTATTGAAAGAAGATCCATTGGCTCGCGTGGCTTGTGAGACTTCAGTTACTACAGGTTTGGTTTTAGTGTTTGGAGAAATTTCGACGACTGCTTATGTCGATATTCAAAAAGTTGTTAGAGAGACAATTAAAGAGATAGGTTATACACGTGCGAAATTTGGCTTTGATGGAGACACAGTTGCTGTGCTTGTAGCAATAGATGAACAATCACCAGATATTGCTCAAGGTGTAGATACAGCTTTAGAAGCACGTGAAGAAAAGAAAGATATTTTAGATGAAATTGGTGCTGGAGATCAAGGATTGATGTTTGGTTTTGCAGTAGATGAAACACCAGAATTAATGCCATTGCCAATTGCTTTAAGTCACCGTTTAGTGAGACGTTTAGCAGAGTTACGTAAATCAAAAGAAATCAGTTATTTACGCCCAGATGCAAAATCTCAAGTGACTGTTGAATACGATGAAAATGGGCAGCCTCAGCGTGTAGATACAGTGGTTATTAGTACACAGCATGACGATCATACGGACAATGAGGTAATTCATAAAGATGTGATTGAGAAAGTCATTAAAGATGTGATTCCAGCTGAATTATTAGATGAACAAACAAAATATTATATTAATCCAACGGGTCGCTTTGTTATCGGTGGACCTCAAGGAGATGCAGGTTTAACTGGTCGAAAAATTATCGTGGATACCTACGGCGGCTACGCTCGTCATGGTGGAGGAGCATTTTCAGGAAAAGACGCGACTAAGGTCGATCGTTCCGCAAGTTATGCAGCACGTTATATTGCTAAAAATATTGTGGCAGCTAAATTAGCTTCTAAAGTAGAGGTTCAATTAGCATATGCGATTGGGGTTGCTCAACCAGTTTCTATTTCGATTGATACTTTTGGTACAGGAAAAGTTTCTCAAGAAAAATTAGTTGAAGCGGTTCGTGAAAACTTTGATTTACGTCCAGCAGGGATTATCGAAATGTTAGACTTACGTCGCCCTATTTACAAACAAACAGCAGCTTATGGACACTTTGGACGTACTGATATTGATTTACCATGGGAACAGACAGATAAAGTTGAATCATTGTTAGCAAGTATAAATGAATAACGTAAACCCTCTCATTATGGGTACTGATGAGAGGGTTTTTAATTTAGCGGTATATCAAAAGACAGGGGTTTAATTTCTTGTTATGATAATTATAAGAAAAAATTTATCCAGAAATAAAAAATAAAGGAGAGCGAAGTGAATTATTTAAAAAAATCCAAGTTGTTTTATGTTGTCGTTTTGTCGATCAGTCTACTTATTTTATGGGGGTTAATTAGAGAAATAGATCTTTTTAGAGATTTATTTCAAGTGACCGTGGGCACTTTATTAGTACCATCAATCGTGTCCTTATTCATCTACTATCTACTCAAACCCTTGTATCTATTCTTATTGAAAAAACTAAAAAAAGAAAGCTTGAGTTTACTTATTACGTTTATGGTCTTTTTTATAGTTGTGGGATTGTTGTTCAGTCGATTTATTCCGATGTTGGTTATTCAAGTTGAGGGATTAGTTAACAATGTACCAGCGTTGGTTGAAGAATTAGATAGCTGGCTTGTTTCAACGGATTTATTTGATGGACAAGAACTTGATAATTATCTGTCGATGATTAATCGATCCTTTGAAGATTTAATTGAAATGGTTTTTGTTGGTTTGAGAAGTAGCACTAATTTCGTCTTTGGTTTTATTTCCAATTCTTTCTTGATTATCAGTATTGTACCTTTTATGGTTCTTTACATGTTAAAAGAAACCAATAAACCGAAATCATGGAAAGTGATTCCTGAAAATTACCGTGGATTATTTAAAGAATACTTTGATGAGAGTGAAAACGTATTGTCCAATTATATTAGTGGTAAAGCGCTGGTTTGTTTCTATGTATTTATCGGAAGCTTGATTACTTTTTGGTTTGCAGGACTACCAGGTGCATTTTTATTTGCAGTTGTTGCAGGAATTATGGATATTGTCCCTTACTTTGGACCTTGGATTGGAGCATTTCCAGCAGTGTTGTCTGCATTAATCACATCGGATGCGAATGTCTGGATTATTGTGATTGGTATCGTCTTGGTTCAATTAGGAGAATCATATTTGGTTTCACCATTAGTTATGAGCAAAGAGATAAAAATACATCCTTTTGTCGTGATTATTTTGATGCTAATTACAGGACAGGTCTTTGGACTAGTAGGTATGATTATTATCTTGCCAGTAGTTGCCTTGATTCAAGTAAGTGTAAAATATGCTATTCGTTTTTATAAATTATATCAGTCGCTGAAAAAAGCGTAATTAAGAGAAGTGTGGGTGAGTAATCATCGCACTTCTTTTTATTGTTTCTTGATATTTCAACAAGTAAGAGAATAGCTAGGAATGAATTGCTTGTTTTTTTTAGGATGAATGATGTTATGTTATACTTTAAAAGAAAGATTTTATTGGGAGCATGATATTGAAAATCTTTGTTTATAATTTATGTGAGCATAATGAATTTGAAAAAAATAGCTAAAGTGTGAGCGGAACCTTAGGAAAACTGACAAAAAAGATTGAGAGGCAAGAAGATGGCATTTTTACAAGCGAATATTTATTCTAGTGTGCTAGGAATGGAAGTACTAGTTAATGTTGTTTTACCACAGCAAACAGAAAAGAAAATTGGTAAAGGCTCTAAAAAAATCGCGAAAGATGTTCCAGTATTGTATCTATTACATGGGATGCAAGGAAATCATAGTGTCTGGGCAAGACGAACATCGATTGAAAGATATGCTTCTGATTTAGGTATGGCAGTTATTATGCCTTCAACGGATTTAGGTTGGTATACCGACACTGCTTATGACATGGCTTACTGGACCTTTATTTCAGAAGAGTTGCCAGAAATTTGTCATGAACTCTTTCCGCAACTGACGAAAAAAAGAGAGAAAACTTTTGCTGCCGGTTTATCAATGGGTGGTTATGGTGCGATGAAACTAGGTTTGAGAAAACCTGAAAAGTTTGCCGCAGTCGCTTCTCTTTCAGGTGCCTTAGCAATGGCTGAAAGTATGGATAATTTGTTAGAAATTCGTCCTAAAGCTTATTGGGAAGGAATTTTTGGACCTTTGGATTCATTAAAAGGTTCGGACAATGATTTGATTCATTTAATTCAACAAATCGATGCCAAGAAAGCACCACGGTTCTTTGTAGCCTGTGGGACGGAGGATGCTTTGGATCCAGCCAATACCTATGCAGTTCAGCAAATGGAGAAGCATCAGTTGGATGTTACTTTTGAAGAAGGACCAGGGGGACATGATTGGGTCTTTTGGGATCACTGGATTCAACGAGTCTTAGAATGGTTAGTAAATGATTAAAATAATCCAGTACCTTTAGAGTGATTGCTCTAAGGTACTGGATTTTTCTTATTCGTTAATCTTCAATTTCGGCTTTACCCTTGTTTTGAAGTTCTGCAAGATGATTTTTCATCGTTTGAATTTGTTCTTCTGGATGTCTTTCCCAAATGGCAAGTTCACCAATGATTTTTAAGGGAGACTTTGAACGATAGGAACGAGTGGGGTTACCTGGAAAGCGTTTGTCTGTTAAATTTGGATCATTTTCAAATTCACTGGTTGGCTCAACCAGATAAATCCGTTCTTTTTCAGGTCCTCTAGCCAATTCGGCACCCCATTTAGCGGCATCTAGGTTTGCAGTAAAATAGATATAATTAGAAATTCGTCCAGCTTCATAGTTGGATTGATTGTTGGCTTCCAAAAATCCACCGAGAGATAATTTTGCTTTCGTTCCATGAAAAAAAGGGCCTAAGTCTAACTTGTCATTTTCTTTCTCTATAGTGAACTCCTCCTAATTGATTGATAGGAACTATAGCTTACTATGATTTCGCCAAAAAGAACAGTCTATAAATGAGTCAATCTAGGTGATATAATGAAGTTGTATTAAAAAAAGTGTTTCCTTGATTTTTACGGCATGTTAAAAAAAGACAAAAAGTGAAAAGAGGGCAAAAAATGTGCACATTGCGAGATATCTTTCCAGAAGATGAACAGTACAATCAATTTAAAAAAACAGAAGTTGAGGCGTTGGTATTTTCTTTTGAGAATCTAGGCGAATTGTCAGTTACTGATAGTAAAGCAGGTGGCATTGGTTATCTCTCCAAAACAGAAACCTATCCTACAAATGGAGATGGTCAACCGTTGACTTTGCTAGCACAGATTAATTTTTCGGAAATGCCGACGTTAACACCTTATCCAGAAACAGGGATTTTGGCTTTTTATATAGATAGTTTTGATGATTTAATTGGTTTAGATTTTGACCATCCAACGAATACGTCTGGTTTTCGGGTGCTGTATTTTGAAGAGACAACAGAAGAATCGTATACCAAAGAGGAAATTGTTAATTTGTTTGCTCCTTTTGCTGACGAAGAACAATTTACGATTGTTGATACAGAATTAAAAATGACAGGAACCCTTGCCAAACGGTTTTTGTCAGACGATAGTTATGATTTCGAAAAAGTTTTTGAGATGGATTATTATGAATATTTTGAGGAATTGTTTGGCGATGTAGCTGATGATAAAATGGATGCTCTCTTTGAGCTAGAAAACCATGGTGGTAGCCAAATCGGTGGATATCCCTTCTTTACACAAGAAGATCCCCGCAAATATGCTGAAGTTGTGACGCATACGGAGTTGTTGTTCCAACTAGACACGGATCAAGCAGGAATTATGTGGGGTGATTCCGGTGTTGGAAACTTCTTTATTTCAAAAGAGGATTTGGCATCACGTGATTTTTCAAATGTTATGTACAATTGGGATTGTTATTAATTAAAAGGCTGGCTGAGAAACTGCTCAGATTAGCAGAACGTCAAAAAGCTGGTTACAAAAAAATGAATGATCAGTTTCATGTGAACACTATGGAAAAAGAATTTTTGCTGCTTGAAAAGGCTATGTCATACTGAACATAAGAGAAGGCGTACCTATGTCGATTCCTGTCTATGAACCACTAAACACGTTAAAAAAAGTAGATACAAATATCTGGATTATCGATGGCGAACGAATCAACATGTCTGTTGGACCTTTAAAAGTACCTTTTTCGACCAGAATGACGATCATTCGTTTAAATGACGGCTCTCTATGGTGTCATTCACCTATCAAGCCAACAGCATCTTTATTGTCAGAAGTTGATCAACTAGGTGAGGTCAGACATTTAATTTCACCCAATAAAATTCATTATGCCTTTATCGGGGAATGGAAAAAACACTATCCACAAGCGACTGCATGGTCCAGTCCAGGTGTCGAAAAACGAGCTCGTTCACAAAAAATATCAGTAAGTTTTGATCAAGCTTTAGGAGAAGAATCCCCCAGTATTTGGCAATCAGAGATTAAGCAGCTACGATTTAAAGGTAGCTTGGTAGTGGAAGAAGTTGTTTTCTTTCATAAAAGTAGTCAGACATTGATTTTGACAGATTTGATTGAAAACTTTGAACCCAAACGTATCAGCTTCTTTTGGCGTATCGTTCATAAGTTTGCCCGAACTGCTGATCCTGATGGTCAGACACCAATTGATTTTCGGATGACTTTTATGGGAAGAAAAAAACAAGCGCACCAATGTTATCAGCAAATGCTTGCTTGGCAACCGGAAAAGATTATTATTGCCCATGGTCGTTGGTATTCAACGAACGGGACAGCCGAGCTTCAACGAGCTTTTCGCTGGTTGGAAAAAGGTAAGAAAAAAAATTAACTTCACTATCTTTTGGTGGCTTTAAAGAGATAAAACAAGTAGGACTATGATATAAGTCGTTTAAAAGAAAAATATCCGAAAGAAAATTAGATAGCATCTACTCTTCTTTCGGATATTTTTCTTGTTTTTATCTATGTCATAGTCTCTTTTTATTTACTTTTTAACGTAAACTCTAACTTAATTGGCTGATGGTCGGAGTACTTAAATTCTTGATCAATCACTTGTACTTGATGAATAGCTACATTGTCAGAAACGATAAAACCATCTATTACATAGACTTTAGAAGTCTGATAATCACCTGTAAAAGGACTATCCAGACTGCGAACTGTAGGAAAACGGTCATCTATAGCAAAAGAAAGACCTTCAGGTAAATCCTCTTGTTTCATTTCACCTGGTTCCCAGACCTTATGACTCACTTGAGGGAAAGATTGTGCCCCTTCAAAAAGTTGATTGAAGTCACCACCTGCGACGACATAATTGCCTTTTTGATATTCTTTCGACAAGATATCCATCAACATTTTTGTTTGAGCAATTTTCCCTTGTCCATCATCGTAGGCTTCTAAATGTAGATTCACAAGGACTAACTCTTTATCGCTATTTTCAATTGGGAAACGTGTCTCAAGTAGTGCTCGTTTTAAGTTACTTGTTCGTACAGGCCAAGAAAAAGGATTAGGTAAAGCAATTCGTTTGGCATTAGACATCAAATAATTTGTATAGGTAGCAATGCCACTTTTTACCCGACCAATTGGCGGCCATGGGTAAGGGACAAAATCCACGTTAAAATTATAAGCAAAAACGCTTTTTAGTTGTAGGGCATCTTGTAAGTAGGATTCTTGATTGATGCTATAGGAACGTCTAGAATTTCGATCTATCTCTTGAAGCAAGTAAATATCGCTAGGATTTTCCTTCAAAAGAGTCTGAATCCCGTCTAAATTATGTTCAATTAGTTCTTTGTTGTCTGGTTGAACATTTTTACCACCATCCATAAAAAAATCCGCTTCTTCCCCAATAGCCCCGTAGCCAATATTAAAAGTGGTAACGGAAAATGGCTGTTCTAAAGAAAATCTTTGTGTGCCATTGGTAGGAATCAGTACTTCCACATCAGTGGGACGATATTCTCTGACAGTTAGATAGCTTACAAGTACAACTATGACAATCCCGATAACTGCTAGAAAACCACCCATAATTTTTAGTATTTTCATTATTCACCATCCTGCATTTTCATCAATTCATTGTAGACTATTTTTTTCTAAAAGAGAAGATAAACAGAGTGTCTATTTATCGTTAAAACGATTTGAGTTTAGCAATCCAAAACAATCTACTAGATTAAGAGATTTTCTGGACAGCTTAGTTGTAAGTTTGGCTTTTTGATTGGTTAGATAAAACGATCTGGCACCACAATTAGCTAGGATTGAATGCTTCTTGAATAAGTAATCTTCTTTTTAAAATCACACTACATAATAATAAGAACAAGGTAAATATATAAAGTAAGCTTTGATTGAAGGGAAAAACTCCCGCTGGAAGAAATTGTCTAATGAGATGAATAATTAATAATCCTGCTAAACAAAAAGCTTGTAGTCGGTTAAATTCCTCTGTAGTTTTGATTGCTAAGTTATATAAGTCAGAGTTTTTTTCTTTTTTAAGTAAACCGAGGCTAAGAAACTGTAATTAATCAACAACATCAGAGCGAGAGCACCAAACGTATAGAGGTCTGTTGTAATGAACAACGAAAACATGGCTGTAAAAAAATCTGAAGTATCAAACGCAAGATTTCCAATTAAATAAGGAAGATAAAATACAAGGACGAGTAGTAAAAAATAGGCGAGTACTAAGAAAATTGCTGTACTAATAGGTAGTAACACTAAAGAAGTAAAATACGCTCGCCAAGAATGAGTCTTTAAGAATCCCAATGGTCGATTTTTCATCATAAGCTGCCTCCTTTTTTATTAAGTATACAAGAATAACGAGAAGAAAAAGACTGTCACATAAGTAGTTTAACAACTATCCGAGAGAAGATTGTTCCTAGATTTAAGGTAGTCCATTCTTTTGTTCGGAAATTTTTTTGTTTCTACTATGACACAGTCTTTAAATGAATTAATGTTGAATGTAAGCTAAAACTAATTCAAAGGTATTTTGAATAGCATCTACGTGGGTACGTTCCATCCCATGACTACTTGCTACGCCTGGCCCGATTAAGGCTGCGCGAATATTTGCGCCCCCAGCTAAAGCAGCCGAAGCATCACTGCCATACATCGGATAAATATCTACTGCATAGTTTAGCTCTTTTTCTTTGGCAAAGTTGACTAAACGAGTGGTTAAATCGTAGTCATAAGGCCCAGAAGAATCTTTGGCACAAATCGACACATCAAATTCAGTACAAGCTAAATCAAGTCCGATGCAGCCCATATCTACTGCTAATAATTCAGTAATATCTTCAGGAATCCATGAAGCCCCATGACCGACTTCTTCATAAGTAGAAAAAATGAAGGTCAGGTTAGTCGCAGGTTGAATGTTTTTTTGTCTTAGTACGGATAAGAGATGCACTAAAGTAGCAACAGAGGCTTTATCATCCAAAAAGCGAGATTTAATAAAGCCAGATTCAGTGACAACTACTTTAGGATCATAGGCAACAATATCGCCGTTTTGAATACCTAAAGCCTGAACATCTTCTTTACTGCTCACACGTTCATCTAATTTAACGACTAAATTATCAATATCACGAGCTTTTGTTGAGGCATCGGTGAAGACATGGACAGAGGGTACATTTGATAAAATAGTTCCCGTATACACTTTATCATCACGAGTAATGATATCACAATATTCCCCATCCAAAGTTGGTGTTAAAGGACCCCCTAATTTGGTTAAAGCTAAAGTCCCATCACTATTAATTGAACGAACCATCAATCCTAATGTATCCACATGGGCACTTAGTCCTCTCGTTTGAGTGGTATCTTTCCCTTCAACGGAAACTAGTAAATTCCCTTTAGGTGTAGTCACTGTTTCATAGCCGATTTTTTCTAAAGTTTCTCTTAAAAAAGTAATGGCATGTTTGGTATAACCAGTAGGGCTATTAATCGCTAATATTTCAGTCAAAAAACTTAAAACTTCTTCTTTGTTAAACATTTTTTTCTTCCTTGTATATTATATTTAAGGTTTTAATCTTCCAATTTTTAGAGGAGAACCTTAGGAACCTTTTGTTTTATATGGGGTAGAACATTATTCTGATGAAGAATTGCAAGAAATTGCTAAAAGTTATGTGGAATATGTTTTGAAATGATTTTGAAAAAGGAACTGTAACATAAGTAGTTTAACAATAAAATATCCGAAAGATAGAAGGTTGCTCCTGCGGTCCAGTTGGTCCGAATCGCAAATTCGCCTTGAATGGACGAAATTCATTCTATTTTATTCGGATATTTTTGTCTTGTTTTTACTTATGTCACAGTCCCTTTTTTGTTATATTTAGTCAGCAGTTTCCATGACTTTAATAAACTCACGCATATAGTCTGGTAAATCAGGTGGTCTACGGCTTGAAATGATGTGTCCATCAGAGATTGCTGGAGTATCTACCCAAGTTGCTCCTGCATTGGTCATATCATCTTTAATTCCTGGAGTACTTGTTACTTTTCTACCTTGTAAAATATTCGCAGAGATGAGTACCCAACCTGCATGACAAATTTGACCAATTGGTTTTTCATTTTTGTCCATGTGTTGGACCATTTCGATGACTTCTGGGAAACGACGTAATTTGTCAGGAGCCCAACCTCCAGGTACCAAGATGGCATCGTAATCTGCCGGATTCACTTTTGAAAATGCGTAGTCAGATTCAGCAGGTACACCATATTTCCCGATGTATTTTTCTTTGGCTTTCTCACCAACTAAATCAACTTGTGCGCCTTCTTCACGTAAGCGATGCACTGGATACCATAATTCTAAATCTTCAAAATCATGATCAACAAGTGCAATAATTTTTTTATTTTCTAAACGCAAAAGAATCCCTCCTTTTCTTATTATAATTTAAGTGTAACAGAGGAATCGAAAAATGACGATTGAGAAGGTCTAATTCATTAAGTGTAAAATCAACCACGTGGCAAAACCAAGGATAGGGACAAAAGACATTAATTTCAGGATTAGATCCATCTCGTCAAATCCATAAATGTAAAGCATCGAACTTAAAGCAGTAAGACCAATGACTGCGATTGTTACGGAGCTAGGAACAAAGGAAATCATCAATAAACCAATAATCAGACAGACTAAACCACCAACTGCATAACTCATAAAATCTGAATCAAATAGCTTAACGCCATGTTCAAAAGCTCCCCAGACAATCGTTAAAATAGCAATAGCACGATACAAAGCCCAACGATAGTAAGTCCACTCATTTTTATTTTTAAAAATAAGGGAATCAAAAATCCCCTTATTCTTCTGCAAAGACACCTTTAACAAAATATTTAGCTAAAATCCAAAGTGTTTCACTATACCCTTCAAAAGAATCATCCGTAATATGACAATCCATAAAATAAATCAATTCATATACTTTCAACAGTTTTTCAATCAGAGCATCGTCAAAATTCTTTTCTTGAAGTCTTTCACGGAAAATTTCTGCCAAAAATTGATGAAAGGCATAATTATCGCTATTTTTTTTGGTCAAATAGTAAGAATGCAAGGTTTCTGAAATGGTTGGATTGCTCCATTCACCTAAGATTCGATTATTTGACGTATATTTGATAGAGTAAGTAAATAATTCATCTATAACTTCAGCAGGAACGCCCTCCCAATTTATTGCTTGAATAATCTTATTGCGAACCAGATCATTTTCAGTGACGTAGATTTCAATAAAAATCTCTTCTTTTGAATCGAAATATTTATAGAAAGAACCGACAGCTATTTTAGCTTCTTTGGTAATGGCAGCTATATTGGCTTCTTTGTACCCTTTCTGCGAAAAAACATGACGGGCAGCTTGCAATAATTGCTTTTTTTATCTTCGATGGGAATCACCTCGATTTTGTGAATGAATTAAATTTTATATTCATTCACGTTTTCTCACGAATCAAAATTTCAGTCAAATTGTACCCAATTTAATAGAAATAATCAGGAGAAAAGGGCGACCGTTCACAAATGAGAGGGGATTTTAAGAATTGATAAATTATGAACGCCTTTTAATCATTCATTCACTAACTTTTTATTCAATAGAAAGCGTTTTTGTTCGTATTTTATATTGATTATTAATTTTAGACTTGTTATGATGTTCCAGTAAGAAAAACCATATAGTTCTGGTAATAGGGATCAGAAGTTTCTGCAAGTCACCCGTAAAGTGACTTACTATGGCAAAGGTCTTTTTCGTCCTTCGCCATGAAAATGGATTTCTTTAACATTGAAGGAGGAAAAGAATGAAAGCGAAAATGGATCAGTTTTTTGGTATCACAAAATCAGGCTCTACTTATAAGCGAGAATTTACAGGAGGACTAACTGCATTTCTCGCAATGTCATATGTTATCTTTGTTAATCCAATTATTTTAGGGCAGGCGGGTATGCCAGAAGATGCTGTCTTTATGGCGACTATTTTATCTTCAGCGGTTGCCATGTTAATCATGGGCTTATGGGCACGATTTCCACTAGGATTAGCGCCATGTATGTCGATGAATGCCTTTTTCACGTATTCGGTTGTTTTACAAATGGGTAAGCCTTGGCAGGAAGCTTTAGCTTGTGTATTGGTATCATCAGTTTTATTTATTATTTTAGCTTTGTCAGGTGTACGTTCAAAAATTATCAAGGCAATACCAGTATCAGTCAAGCAAGCAGGTACCGTTGGATTGGGAATTTTTATTGCTTTTGTTAGCTTTAAAAATTCAGGAATTATTGTTCCAGACGAAGGAATGTTTATCACTTTTGGTGGTTTCCAAGATCCGAATGTGATTATCGCCTTTTTTGGTATTTTAGTAGCAGCCTTTTTCTTAGTTCGTAAAAATCAATATGCCGTATTTTTAGGAATGATTGGGGCAGCTTTAGCCGGCTTATTTATTCGTTTAGGTGTCTCGATGGATTGGTTTTCTTTCAGTGAAGAAGTGGTCGCTTCGTTACCACAATTACCAGCAGGTTCTCCAATTGTTTTTCCGACAGTCCCACTACAATCTATGATCAATGAAACATTTATGGTCTCATTTAAAAACTTGGACAAAATGTTATCAATGGATTCAATCATTGTTATTTTAACCTTTTTATTCTTAGATTTCTTTGGAACAGCAACGACTTTGTCTGCAGCTGCTAGCCAAGTATCAGACATCAAGAATGAAGATTTTGAAAATAACACACGAATCTACAGTGCCGATGCATGGGGAACTTTTGTTGGTAGTATTTTTGGCACGTCTAACTTGTCAACTTATATTGAATCTGTTTCCGGTATTATTGCGGGAGCTAGAACAGGATTAATGAGTGTGATTGTTGCACTACTATTCTTGTTATCAACATTTTTATACCCAATTTTATCACTAGTTACGCCAGCAGTTACGACCCCAGCGATGGTAGTTATTGGTATCTTCATGATGCAAAATATCACTAGTATCCGTTGGGATGGTGGCTTTGAAGAGATTATTCCAGCCTTTTTAACAATTGTGATGATGCCATTGACTGGATCAATTGCTTTAGGTTTAGTTTTAGGCTTTTTATCTTATGAAATCTGTATGATTTTTGCCAAACGTTTTAATGAAATTCCGGCATTTATGCATTTTATCTCAATTATTTCAATTGCGTATTTATTTACTCTTTAAAATGAGTCAAGTCTCAACAGTCTACTAAGATTGTTGAGGCTTTTTTTTGTAGTAACAGATTCTTAACAAATCATTTACAGAGACTTAATTTGAAAAGTTTAAACTATAGATAGGATGAGACATCATCCATAACTGTCGGTCGTTTTTTTGAATGGGGCAAACCAAGGAGTTATGTAATGAAAAAGCATGTTGAAGTATTGGTATTTTGGTTAGCGGTTCTCTTTATTTTATTGGGAATGTTAAATTATCTCATCGTTTTGTTTAATCACACTCTATTACTTCCCGGAATGCGAAGTATCCTAATTAGTTTACTATTTGGGGGTGTTGTCTTACTAACGAATACTAGTTGGAAACGTTCAGGAGTGATTGTAGTCCTACTATTTGCCTTAGTAGCTATGTTTGTCGATGTAGCAGGCAACGGTTTTTATAACTTATTTTTGGAATGGATTTTTAACAATGGCAACGGACACTTTGAAATTCTGCGAAATTCCTCCAATATGACCTACCAGTTTTTGGTAGTCAATCAGAGTGGAAGTATTATTGAGACCATTCCGATTTTTTGGATTTTCCTCTTTCGATTTATGCAATATGTGCTGATTCATTCACTTCTTTTGACTGTGATTAATGGTGGTAGAAAGTATTTTAAAGGGGCAAAACGCAATCAACATGTGAAAGAGAACGTTCATATATATTAAAGTATTTTTCAGATAGAAAGCTCAAAAGTCTTGTGTTGAAGATTTTTGGGCTTTTTTGTATGTTTTGCTTCGAATTTTATCAGAAATTGGGTGAATTAGTATTAGCAAGCTATAAGAAATATTCGAGCTTTTTGTTTTAAAATAGTGCTGAAGACTTGTTTTTCAGGGGATATTTGCACAAATTAGTCGGAGAAATGAATGTCCTTAGCTTATCATAATTCATTATCGAAAACGAATATACGACTAATCTTAGAATAAAAATATCGAGTACATAGGAAAAAATTTTGCTATTGTCTATTTAGGAGGTGGGGAAATGTTAAACGAACTGAATCAAGTGATGGATTATATCGAAGCACACTTGTTGGAGGAAATTTCCTTGGAAAAGATCGCTGAATTTGCAGGGGTATCGGATTATCATTTTAGAAAAATCTTTTTTTATCTTTCTGGAATGACGTTGAGTGAGTATATTAAATACCGCAAATTATCGGAAGCGAATATGAATTTGTTACAAGGAGAGAAAGTGACCGATGTTGCTTTCAAATATGGCTATGAATCTCTGGATGGTTTTACCAGAGCCTTTAAAAAATGGTCAGGCTTTTTACCTTCAGAAGTGGCAAAAACGGGTGTCAGTAAATCATTTCCGAAACTAACCTTCGTCATAGATGTTAAAGGAGGAATTGCAATGGATTTTAGAATTGAAGAAAAACCAGATTTTTATCTAGCAGGAGTGAGTGGACGAGTACCGATGCAGTTTGAAGGAGTCAATCAAGCAATCGTTGAGCTAGCTCAAAGTATTACTGAGGAACAAAGAGCAGAGATGCATCGCCTGCAAAATTTAGCCCCCTTTGAAGTCGCTAATGCTTCTTATGATGCCGATGAAAATTTTTTGAAAGACTCAGGAGATTTAACCCATCTGATTGGTATTTTAACCACTGAAGAAAATATCAGTGACAACTTAGACAAAATTCGTGTGGCAGCCGGAACATGGGCAGTATTTCCAAATGAGGGACCCTTCCCAGAAACCCTGCAAAATACGATGGCACGAGTGGCTTCTGAGTGGTTGCCGATTTCCAACTATGAAATTTTACCTGCACCCAATTTTATATTTACCAAAATGGACGAACACAGAGAAAATTATGTTTATTCTGAAATTTGGATGCCGGTAAAAGAGCGATAAATACTAAGTGCAAAAGGGACAATTCTATCTATAAGAGAATTGTTCTTTTTTTATTAAAAAACAAGACGGAAACAACGGTAAATCCGAACGATATTTTTATTTTGAAAATAAATATACACTTTTTTATTTACGGTTGATTTTCTTCGTTGTATAGTAATTTTACATTTGAAATTTAGAAGGGATGTTTGTTTCGTTGGAGTATATTCAAGATATATTAGCAGCTATTGGTGTAGTAATTAATGGGATACCGCAAGGGATTTTAGCGTTATCGTTCGGTTTTGCAGCTTTTCCAACAGCATTAGGTTTTGCTTTTTCGGCAGTGGCAAATGCTGTAACTGGTTCGGTGGCACCCGTTTCTTTTCAAGTAGAGACGATTACTGTCGCAGGGACTATGGGAGACAATAAAAGAGAGCGTGTTTCTCTTATTTTCTACGCAGCAATTGTAATGACTGCAGTAGGTTTGTTTGGATTAATGGATAAATTAGTGAACTTTATTGGAATAGAAGTTACTTCAGGAATGATGGCTGGGGTTGGATTAATTTTAGTCAAAGCTTCGATTGATATGGTGAAAAAAAGCCGAGCAGTAGGAATAATATCTTATATTTCCGCAATATTAGTTTATATTTTTACAAAGAATCTAGTCTATACAATTGTGGTTTCAGTGGTCTTATCAACGATGTATTCCGCAATGTATAAAAAGCAATTTTTTGATTTACCTGAAGATGTGACTCAGGCACGTTTGAGTTTCGTTAAGCCATTGCCGTTAAATCTAAAAATCATTAGAGGTGCATTGGCATTGGCGTGCTTGAATATCGGTTCAAATATTTCCTTTGGTATGATTACAGGGAGTATGACGGGGGCAGAAACGAATCCTGTAGATGTAGACGTATTAACGGTAGTTAGTTCAGTAGCCGATTTTATCACAGGCCTTTTTGGAGGAGCTCCTTTAGAATCAATTATTTCTGCAACAGGTAGCGCACCCCATCCTGTTTTCTCAGGAGTACTTATGATGACAATCATGGCGTTACTGTTATTTTTTGGTGTATTACCGAAACTGGGGAAATTTGTACCGATGGAATCTATTTCTGGTTTTTTATTTGTATTGGGAGCAATAGTCACCACGCCAATCAATTTCGCTGCAGGTGCAGCAGTTGATCCAATGACGACAGGTATTACGATGATTGTTAGTTTCTTTTCCGATCCATTCTTTGGAATGGTTGCAGGGGTGATTGTGAAATTTATTTTACCATTATTAGGAGTGAGTTTATAGATGGAAAATTATGAATTAAATGTAGCTGGACTGACTCGAACGTTACCGATTATTCGAATCACAGAAAATCTTTCTATAGCATCTTTTGTGTTATTGGGTGATACTGAATTAGCTAGTAAAGGTGCTAAAAAATTAGCTGAAAAAATTGATGTAGCTTTTGATTATTTTTTAACTGCAGAAGCGAAAGGAATTCCATTGGTTCAATGTATTGCGCAAGAATATGAGCACCCTAAATATTATGTAGCTCGAAAATCAGTTAAAGCGTATATGAGTACGCCTCTTGAAACAGAAGTCTTTAGTATTACCACACAAAAGAAACAAAAATTAGTGTTGGACGGCAAAGATGTCAATGAATTGAAAGGAAAAAAGGTCATTCTCATTGATGATGTGATTAGTACAGGAGATTCACTAGCAGCCTTGAAACAACTTGCTGAAGATGCAGGTGCAACAGTTGTTGGACAAGTGGCGCTTTTGGCAGAAGGCGATGCCACTAAACGTGAAGACATTTTATATTTGGCAGAGTTGCCATTGTTTGATTAATCAAGAATTTTTACTAAATAAACTTTTGACATAATAAAAAAGCTATCTGAACGACAGTGGAATCCACACTAAAACGTTCAGGTGGCTTTTTATTTCTGAATTCGTTGAATATGCGCTTGCTTCACTTGTGTGCTCTGCTTGCTAAAGGGTTGTAAAGTCGTATAGAAGGTATCAATTTCTTTTTCTGAATAGCGTTTATCAGGTGTATCTTTTTCAATTAGTTTTCGTAATTGTGGTCGTTTGATGACAAGGTTGTCGCCAACATCTAATTTTTTAAGTTCACATCGTTGACTAAAAACAATCACTGCCTTGGTTTGGACATCACCCAGTACTTGCTTTAAATACTTCACATGCTTGTTGTTTTGCCAAATCGGGTTATAAAAGGAATACTTCTTTTGGTAAATAACGCTCTTCCAATTTTTCGAACGGGCATTACCAAAAATCCAGCCACTATAATTTTTACTTTCTAGTACATAAATACCTGATTCTGCTAGGTAAACCACATCAATTTCAGTCGTGTCGTTTTCCGTTGGCAGATAGAGGTTGGTCATGATTTTTCCATATTGGGGAATTTTTTCTAATTCAAAAAAGATGAGTCCCTCACCAAAGCTCCCTTTGTCAAAAAGAAACTTTAGCAAACCAACACCACTTTCCTTGCGATAGTTAGAACGAGAGTATTTGATTATATAGGGTGTGATTCGAAGAAATACGAAAAATAGAAGAACAGCAAAAAATGGTAGGAAAAAAGATTTCAATAGTGGGGAGAATAATTGCCAATAAATCTCGGTCATTAATTGTCCGCCTTTCTAAAATAAGTAATAAGGTATCTTTAGTTTACCATTTTGTCAGGGAGAGTCTATGCTATGATGATAATTGATAAGATAAATGAGAAAAAATAGAAGTGGAGGATGTATCATGACACTGATTAGCGTAAGTTATCTAGTAACGATTTATTTTTTTTCGATAGTTTCTTTACGATTAGGATTTCTGATCTAAAATCCAGAAATTTGGCTGTCTGTGGCTCAGTTTAATCAACGAGCAATCAAAGTCTACGAAAATACTGGTTTGTCAAAGTATACGAGATTCAACAAGCAACCAATGGTGGAGTTTATGATTTTGTACGAATGAAAAATCATAATACGATTTCATTGTCTAAAAAAATAGAAATTGATACACTTGAATAAAAGAGGAGGAGATTGTATGTCAGAATATCAAGTTCCTAAAGTTTGGGAATGGGAAAAAGATGAGAAAAGTGAAAAAGGCAATCAACCTGTAGCAGGTAGTCGCTTTGAACAAACACTTCCAGTCGGAGATGCACCATTACAACTATATTCTCTGGGAACTCCTAACGGGATGAAGGTAACCATTTTACTTGAAGAATTGAAGGAAGCTGGCTTAGATGTCGCTTATGATTTGTACAAGATTAATATTGGTGATGGGGATCAATTTGGTAGTGACTTTGTCGCAATCAATCCGAACTCAAAAATTCCAGCTATGATGGATTATTCAACAGAAAAACCTACACGAGTGTTTGAATCTGTAGCTATTTTATTATATTTAGCTGAAAAGTACGAGAAGTTTCTTCCAAAAGATGCTTCTGGGCGGACAGAAGTGATGAACTGGTTGTTTTGGCAAACAGGTGCAGCACCATTTGTGGGTGGTGGTTTTGGTCATTTTTATCATTATGCTCCTTTTGCGCAAGAGTATCCAATCAACCGTTATGCAATGGAAACCAAACGTCAGCTAGACGTACTAGACCGTGAATTAGCCAATAAAGAATATATTGCCGGCGATGAATATACGATTGCGGATATGGCAATCTGGCCTTGGTATGGGCGTTTGGTTCAAGGTGGATTGTATGGTGATGCAGATGTATTTTTAGACGTAAAAGAATACAAAAACTTACAAGCTTGGGCAGATAAAATCGCCAAACGAAAAGGTGTAATTAACGGAATCAACGTCGACTATCAGGAAATTAAATAAAATGCAAAAGAGTTCTCTTGGTAAAGCTATGAGGGCTCTTTTGTATGTTAAGATATCTATCCGAATTATTTTTTTTCAGGTATAATAAGTTGATAAAGATCAATAATTCACATGTAGATCAAAGGAGGCATTTATATGGCAAGGCCAAAAACAAAAACTGAGTTGATAGAAGCTGCTAACAAGAAGTACTCCGAATTACAGAACTTAATGAATGAAATGACAGAAAAGGAACAACAATCCATATTTATATTTAGTGAAGATTTTTTAGCAAAGCAAAAAGGAGAACATTGGAAACGAGACAAAAATTTAAGAGACATTTTAGTTCATCTATATGAGTGGCATCAATTGTTATTAAACTGGGTTAAAAAAAACCAACAAGAAGAACTAACACCTTTTTTACCAGCTGCATATAATTGGCAAACCTATGGACAATTGAATATTGAATTCTGGGAAAAACATCAAACAACGTTGTTACTAGAAGCAAAAAAAATATTGAATGATAGTCACAAAGAGGTAGTGGAACTTATTGAAGTTTTTTCTGATGAACAATTATTTACAAAAAGATTTTTTTCATGGACAGGAACGACAACTCTAGGAAGTTATTGTGTTTCAGCAACTTCAAGTCATTATGATTGGGCAATTAAGAAGTTGAAACAAGTGAAAAAACATGGTAGTTATGTCGATTATCAAGAAATTAAATAAAAGCTATTAATTCCTCCGGATAAAAGAAATCAGGAGGATTTTTGTACAATTTTTTTCATTATATTTACATTGTTTTTTAATAAAATTCACACTATAATGACCTAAATGTGTTATTCTGTTATAAGTAAATTGAAAGACTTAGATGGAAGATGCTTTGTGAGAGGAGTACTACGAATTGATGCAATCCTATACAGAAGATGTTTTGGCAATAATCAGTAAAATTGAAGAATTTCATTTTTCAAATACAAGTGAAACTCGTTTATTGAGTGAGCAATTGATTGAAATTGGACAAGAACTCAAAGATGATTATTTGCTAGGATTTGCCTATTATTATTTGGCAGAAGCGCATTTTATTGAAAATCGTCACCGTGATTTTAATGACAACTTAATTCTAGGATTAGAGTATCAGCTACGAGTGGATGCTTATAAGTTATTGGCGAAATCTTATAACATTCTAGGCATTGTGGCAACGTATGCTTCGAATTCTTCTATTGCAATGGACTATTATTTAATGGGACTGAGGTACGCAACGCAAGGAAATGAGCATTATATGGCTGGAATTATTCATTCTAATATGGCGAATGTTTATCGTACTGTGGGAGAGATTGAAAAAGCCATCACTTATATGGAATTAGCCCTAGAGGAATTATATCAATCTCCAAATATTACAGATATTCGACGCAACGAAAGCACAATTTATAGTAATTTGGCAGAATTTTACTTAGAATTGGGAGACGTTGAAAGTGCCCATCATTGGTTTAAAAAAAGAGATGGAAACACTGCAAAATTTCATAGTGATTCTGTGATTGCGGCCTATTCTTTTGAAATTCGTTATAACAATGAGTTAAATAACATTCAAATAAGAGATGAGCAAATTGAAAAAATTATACTGGCGATAGAAGACTCGGATTCACTCTTGGGCGTATTTGATGAAATTTTTGCGCTATTGGAGCTTCTTTATAAGATTGAATATTGGGAATCTTTGTGGCGTTTATTAATAATTATTGATGAAGTGTTAATTCAGTCTGAACTAACCACTTTATTGATGCGTACTTTAACTTACAAAATTTATTATTTCCAAAAAGTAGAAAATAGTGAAAATTTAGCGAAGGCTTATGAAGAGTATTTTAGATTAGGTAAACAGCTAGCACTTGAAACGAAAACAACCTTAAAAAATGATATTATTCTACGAGAAGAATTGGAACAGATTAGAGATAAAAATCGAAAAATTCAATCTGAAAGAGACATATTATTTGAAAAATCTAGACGAGATTTCTTAACGAATTTACCAAATCGAAGTTGGTTTGAAAGCTATTTTAATGAAGCTTTGATGAAAGCAAAGGAAACTCAAACTATATTAGCAGTTGAAGTGTTGGATATTGATAGCTTTAAGGGTTTTAATGATATTCTTGGTCACCAAGAGGGCGATTTATATCTTCTGGCCTTATCTGGTCTATTACACCAAATGAATGACAAAGAACTCTTTTGTGCAAGGTACGGTGGAGATGAGTTTGTAATTGTCTATGAAAATAAAAACGAAGACGAGATTTTGCAGATTGCTGAACGATTACGACAAGAAGTGATGAAGCTAAATATCCCTTCCTCTAAAGAGAAAAAAGAAATGCAAATGACTATTTCTCAAGGAATATATATTGGCTTTCCTGAAAATGAAGATACGATGGAAGACTATTTCGATTTAGCGGATCAAGCGTTGTATCTTAGCAAACAAAAGGGAAAAAATAGCATTCAATTATTAGAAAATAAAAAGAGACTAATGGAATCCTAAAGAAGAAGGATTTCGTTAGTCTTTTTTTGTTGAGCAGAGAATAGTTCATGAAATTATAATTTTGCTTATTTTAACAAATATCACAGGGTCAATCCCTTCGCTCAGAGAGCTAAAGTTTGGATTGACTGAAATACAACAAACTTTACATACTTTAAACGAAATAACAATTTAATATTTACATTGTCAGTATATGGTAGAGATAGTTATTTTCAAATGAAAATAGTCATTATTTGTCGAAGGGAAAGTGTCATGTCGAAAAGATTAAGGAGAGTTGCAATTGCGTTACGAAAAGCAATTGTTCGTTTAGAACCAACATCTAAGATTTCAAAACTATTTTTAGTTATGGCTTATAAAATCGTGTTAATTAGTTTTGGACGATACAAAAAGCGCAAAAAAAGTGCAGTGAAAGTTATTTTAGCTAATATCCCTCCAGAAGATGCCGAGAATTCTAGAAAGATTAATAAGATTTACAATGAAATTCTTTATTGTCGATTTATGTATCAAATTAATGCCCGTGAATATTTTACGTACCAATTTGAAAAGCTATCTCCTAGTGGTCGAAAGTTGTATATTACGCGAGGAAATAAATACCCGTTTTATCGTAAGTTTAATAATCCTAATTATTTAGGCTATTTTAATAAAAAGACGGAAACCTACCGTAAGTTTAAAAAGTATTACAAGCGGGATGTGATTGCTTTGTATGATGAAAGTGACTATTCCACTTTCTTAGCATTTGTGACGAAACATCCACGTTTTATCTATAAACCATCAGATGACTATGGTGGTAATGGTGTTGTGATTTATAACATAGAAGAATACGAAAGTTTAGAAGAATTATTCAAAATGATTATTTATAAAGGTTATTGTGTGCTGGAAGAATTAATCCAACAATCGTTAGAAATCGCTCAAATCCATCCGCAGTCTGTGAATACAACACGAGTGGTTGCTTTTAGAAAACAAGATGGGGAAGTAATCATCCAATGGGTCTTTTTCCGAATGGGCATGGGAGGTAGCCATACTGACAATATGAGTGGTGGTGGACTAGGTGCGATGGTTGATCCTGAAACAGGAATTTTATATGAACAAGGTCGGGATTATCTAGGAAAGTCCCATCTATTTCATCCTGATACAGGGGTTAAAATAATCGGTTTACAGTTACCAGAGTGGAACCAATTACTTGAATTGGTTAAAGAATTATCTAGTGTAATCCCTCAAGTTCGATTAGTTGGTTGGGATTTTGCTTACAGTGACAAGGGCTGGGACTTTGTTGAAGCTAATTCACGGCCACAGTGTTTGACTGCTCAGATTACCACAATTAATGGTCGTCTACATCAATATCAAGAAATAGAAGAAATTTTTGATCGGGAGTTAATAGAAAATGGAAGTTAAAACAAGAATTACCTTTACTGGAGATATGTCTTTTAGTGCCTTTTTCCAAAAAGCGTATCAAAAAGAGACGTTGATTCATTCGGAAATTTTAGATTTTTGTAATCAAAGTGATGGGACAGTGATCAATTATGAAAGTCCGATCACACCTCTTAGGCATACTAGGAAGAAAAGACTAGCTCATCGAACAGATCCAGAAGCACTAAATTTTATTAAAGACAAATTTAAATATCCGGTTCTCTCATTTGCCAATAATCATATGATGGATTATAAATCAGTCGGTTTTTTAGATTCTCTTGAAGAAACCAAGAAACGAGACATAGCCTTTATTGGCGGAGGAAGCAACCGAGAAGAAGCCTCGTCCTATGTCATTATTGGTGAAGAGATCAAGGTCGGTATTTTAAGCGTGCAGTATAAACAGTTAAGAAAGTTGACGAAAAATTTTATCGGTCCTCTACATGAAACTATGGTGGAAGATATTGAACAACGGTTAAAAGAATTACGACCACAAGTGGATTGGATTGTTTTAGTTTATCATGGAGGGGATGAATTTCTGCACGCACCAATGCCCTATACTCGGAAGTTAATCAAAAAGTTCCTTAAATTAGATATTGATGTAATTGTCGCTCATCATCCTCATGTGGTTCAAGGCTATGAGTACTTTGGAGACAAACTCGTCTTTTATTCTTTAGGTAATTTTATTTTTGATAGTACCTATCAACGAGTACAGACAGGGACGGATCAGGGAATGTTAGTTGGCCTAAATTTTTACAAAGAAAACTATACGTTTGATTCGTGTCCGATTCAAATCAATCGTGAAGCATTAGTCATTGAACCGGGAGAAAAAAGTCCATTTTTTATGGAAATTCAACCAAAAAATTACCGCAAACTTTGGACTTATGAAGCGGCTCGAAAACCCCAAGTTCTAGAAAATGCTAAGCTGCTACGAAGGACTGAATTGGAACAAATGAAAGAAGGAAAAAGACAACGTAAACTAGAACAACAAGAACGTATAGTACAGGCTGAACGTTATCAGATGTTATTGCAAGGCATTAGCGAGGAACCATCGGAAGTGATTTTTAATGAAAATATCGAAGAGAAGACTGTTCAAGAAATATTACAGAAAAAAAAGTCGCGACACCTAGTTAAACAAACGAAGAAACAATTAAAAAAAGTGGTCCGTACTGTATTTTTTAACAGGCAAAAAAATTATCGGAAGATGGTTCTTCGTATGGGTCGAATTAGTAACAAACTTTTTAATCGTGGGGGAAATGTTTATCAATGAGTAAAACAACAACCTATATTATTATGGCGGATGGAAAAGGTAAACGTTGGAACAACTATCAAGGGATTGAAAAACATTTTGCTGAGGTAAAAGGCGAGCCGATTATTGAACGGACGATTCGTTTAGTGAAAAAATTAGATCCTTCTGCAAAAATTATCGTCACATCACACAATCCTAAATATGAATTTGAAGGTGTTCGTCGGTATGAACCACTGAACAATGAACTAGAAATCGATCGTTTTACCTTTGAATTAATTGATAAGGGTGTTTGCTTTCTGTATGGAGACACCTATTATACTAAAAAAGCCCTACGCAAAATTGTTAAAAAGTCCAATGACTCTCTATTGTTCTTTGGTACTTTAGAAAAAATTGTGGCACTCAAAGTAAATAACAAGAAAGAAATGATTACACATGTCCAACAAGTCAGACAGCTTTATTTAGAGGGGAAAATCTCCAAATGCATTGGTTGGCAACTCTATCAATCTTTTGAAGGATTATCCTTTAAAAAAATTCAAATTAAAGACCATTTTGTATTGTTTGAAGATAAAACACACGATTTTAATACACCACAAGATTATAAGAGTTTTATTCGTACTTATTTCAAATAAAGAAATCCCAAAGAGGAGCGTTTAAGCGTAATGGATAAACTAAAAACGATTGGCTTACAGGTATTTGTTTTACATTTAAAAGTAATCTATTTTTTTCTAAAATTATTGCCATCAAAAAATCAAGTTGTTTTTATCAGTCGTCAAAGTTCAGTACCGTCCACTGATTTTGAACTACTCATTGCAGAGTTGAATAAGTGTCGTGTTCCAGTTGTTGTGCTGTGTAAAGAAATGGAAAAAAACAAGTTAGGTTATCTCAAATATTACTTCCATATTTTAAAGCAACTTTTTGTTATGGCGCGTTCACAAGTTTGTGTGATTGATACCTATATCATTCCAGTGTCTGTCCTGAATCATAAACCGAATTTTAAAGTCATTCAAATTTGGCATGCGATTGGAAAAATTAAAAAATCTGGTTATCAAACATTGGGTAAAGCAGGAGGACGAGATGAAGTATTGTCTCGAGCTTTGAAAATGCATCAAAATTATGACTACATTGTGGCAGGTGCCCAGTATTGGAATCCCTATTATTGCCAATCCTTTAACGTAACAGAAGATAAACTGAAAAATTTTGGTTTGCCAAGAATGGATTATTTACTAGAGAAAAAGGCTGATTTACAACAAGAGATTAGAAGTAAGTATCCGATTCTTGATAATGGGAAAAAGAATATTCTCTATGCCCCAACTTTTAGAAGAACTAGATCCGTGGGTATCAGTAGTTTTTTGAAGGATTTTGATTATGAAAATTGCAATTTGATTTTAAAATTTCATCCGCATGATGTGCATAAAGAAGAAGTACAGGATGATCGTATTTTAGTTATTGAAGAGTACTCGGCAACACAGCTCTTACCGCTAGCAGAATATTTAGTTACAGACTATTCTTCCATTGCTTTTGAAGCAGCGTTAATTGATCTTAAAACACTGTTTTATTTAAACGATTACGATAAGTATTTAGCTGAAAATGGTTTGAACTTAGATTTAAAACAAGCGGTTCCGTCTTTAGTAACTTTAGATGGGGAACAAATTCATGAATCAATCAATACAGGAAACTACGATTTCCAAACTTTCAGGAAGTTTAAGCAGCTCGTATTACCGAAAGAATTAGGAAAATCGACAAAAAATATCGTTACACTAATCGAAGAACTTTTATAAATGGAGAAATCATGATCAGTCTCATTAAAAAATTTGAAAGAAAATGTAAATTGTTATTATTGTTCTGGGTAAGAATTATTTTTGCCAAAAATCATTTTAAAGTGCCCTTTTGGCGGAAACTAGCACTCAACTTTCGTGGGGGATACGTCGCGGATCAATATGTGATTTATGATTTACAGCACCAGAATAAAAAAGACTATTTATCCGAATTTGATTGGTATAAGTCAAGATATATTAATGAACCTTTTGATGGGATGTTAAACAATAAATTGGTTTGTGCAGATGTATTTAAGCATACGATTGATGTGCCACCAACTTTATTTGTCAAAAATAAAAAGAATCTTAGCAATTACCAATCAGATGACCACACGCTAGTCGCTTTTTTAGATGAAGTAAAAAAACATCGACGAGTCTATGTCAAACCAATTAGCTTAGGTAAGGGCAATGGGGTTCATTTATTAGAATATAGTAATCATCAATTTTATCAGGACAGACAGGCGATTTCTTCTGATAGAATTATTGAACAGTTAAATCGAAGTCAAAATTGGTTTGCGACACCAAGTATTGAGCAAGCAGCTTACTTAGATGATATTTATGATAAAACTAGTAACACAATTCGAATAATCACTGTAAAAGATTCTGCCACCAAACAATTTAAAGTAATATTTGCGATTCAACGTATTGGTGTGAAGGCTTCGATTCCAGTGGATAATGGCAGTCGTGGGGGATTAATTAGCAAGATTGATTTAGAAACCGGTGAACTTAGTGTGGCCAAATCCATTCAAGCTCTAGGTGAACATTCATTTCATCCAGATTCGAAACAACCAATCGCAGGAGTAATCATTCCCAATTGGCAAAAGATTATGGAGGAAGTGTTAGCAGTCTCCAATCAATTTCCTTATCTGAATTTTATCGGTTGGGATATTTTACCGAATAAACAGGGAGGCATTTCGATGGTAGAAGCCAATACCTCATCTGGGGTGAATATTATCCAAATTTGGGGTCCACAACGGTACGGTGAGTTAGGTGATTTTTATAGGGATCATGGTGTGATAAAGTAGGAAAAAGTGGAAAAGAATATTTCTTTTTCACTTTTTTGAGTAGGATTGAAATTAACATGAAGAATTTTATTCTGTATCTGGTAAAATAATAAAAAAGGAGTTTTGGTGATGAAACGAATTAACTACTCGATACGATAAATGCGACAACGTATCGAGTAATAAAGTCGCAGTTTATCGTATCGTAATCATATAAAAAATGAATTTACGAGAGGATAGACAAAATGAAAAAATTAATTGAAAGTTGGCGTCAAGAAGCCTCACGTTCTATAGCGGGTTGGGATTTTTCTTACTTAGACAATCGTTGGGAAATGGATTCGTTACCTTGGGACTATGAAAAAATCGTCAAACAGTATGTAAAGATGACCGATGAACTATTAGATATGGGCACTGGTGGAGGCGAACTCCTCTTAACTTTAGCCCATCCCTACCAACAAACTTCAGTAACCGAGGGCTATCTACCCAATTATGAATTATGTCAGAAAAAACTAGAACTACTAGGAATTACCGTAAAATTTGTCGATGAAGATGATCGATTGCTTTACCCAGATAACCATTTTGATTGTGTAATTAATCGTCATGAAAGCTATCGTTTGGATGAAGTAAAGCGAGTGCTTAAGCCAGAAGGGATATTTATTACCCAGCAAGTTGGCTGTGAAAACAATCGAGAATTTTCTAAACGGTTGTTAAAGCAAGAATTGCAGGCAGATTTGCGGAACAAATTAAGCTATCAATTAGAACAAGCAGAAAAACACGATTTTCAGGTACTGATAGGAGACGAGTGTTTAGCTGAATTAAAATTTTTTGATGTAGGAGCGATTGCTTATTACGCATCAATTATTGAGTGGGAGTTTTCGAATTTTTCTGTTGATAAATGTGTAGACTCTTTACTGGAGTTACAACAAGAGATTGACCAGTTTGGATACATCAGCTCGGTAGAACATCGATATATGATGGTATTGAAGAAATAAAAATAATCGAGTCGCATGAAAAGTGCGACTCGATTTTTTTGGACTGATTTCAAAAAAGCTGATTTATTTTAAAGGAATAAAACTTTTGCGCACAATTAGTTCGGAACCGACAAGTACAGTCTTTGTGATGGTTCTTGGAGCAACGATTTGCTCCACAAGTAAATCAATAGAAGTTTTGGCAATTTCATTAACATCAATTCTAAAAGTTGTTAATGGCGGAGAAACAAATTTAGCGATGTCGTTATCATTTATACTGATTATTTCTAAACTATCTGGAATTGAAATACCTTTTTCATTAAAAGCTTGTAGTGCACCAACAGCAATTGTATCTGATGGGATAAAGAAGGCCTCTGGAATTGAATCGAGTTTTTCAATCAATTCTAGTGTAAGCTCGTATCCTTGCTTAACGGTGAAATGTCCAGATGAAAAAATATAGTTGTCGTTTAATAACCCTTTTTGACTAAGATATTGGCGGAAAATAATTTCCCGACTATCCAAGTCTTCCTGATCCGTGTCAGGATTATGGTAATTTCCACCAATAAAACCAATGCGCTGATAACCTTTTTTGATTAAATGATTTAGAGCCAAGTAGGTCATTCGGTCGGTATCCGGTTTGACTGTATCAAAAATTTCTGGTTGTGGATTTACTTCTAGAATGACACCATTAGGGTACTTTTCTTTTAGTTGATAGAGTTCTTTACTGGTAAAAGAACCAATACCAATAAAACCGTGAATAGATGGGTCTATCTCTTCGATTCCATCTTCATGCTTAATCATTTGAATTTCTAAATTATTTTGTTTGCCGTATTTTTCTAACGAAAGTCGAAGCTTATGAAAATATATATCTTGTAACTCTTCTTGTTCAGTCATCCAAAATAAAACGGCTATTTTTTCTAAAGTTGTTTTTATTTTGGAGCGCTCATAACCTAAAGAAAGAGCGGTATCAATTATTCTTTGTTTTGTTTCATCAGCAATTGATAGAGTTTCATCTCCGTTAAGTAATCTGGAAACAGTAGCTTGAGAAAACCCAGATTTCTCAGCGATTTTTTTTATCGTAATCATTAAATCCACCTCATGAATAGTATAATCTAAAAAAGTACTTTAGTAAATGGATTTAGTAAATTATTTTACTAAATCATAAATTGCTTTACAAGAACCTTTAGATTTAATGGATATAAAATCACTGTTTTTCAAATAAAAAAATTTACTAAGTTAGTAAATTTTTTTAATAAAAGTATTTACAAAAAGATTAAAATAATTTATCATGTAAATAGATAGCGTTTCCAAAAAATAAAAAAAGGATGGAAGAACATGAGAAAATTGACGAAAATATTTTTAAGTAGTGCGTTACTTTTAACATTGGCAGCTTGTGGGCCGAAAGAAAGTGGGAGTTCAGAGAATTCTTCGTTACCCACATCTGGAAATAGTGAATATGATTTATTAATCTGGGAAGACCAAGATAAAGCTTCGGGAATTGAGGAAGCTGTTGCTCTTTTTGAAAAAGAACATGATGTGAAGATTAAAGTAGTAGAAAAAGCATATGGTGGACAAATTGAGGATTTACGATTGGATGGTCCAGCAGGGACTGGTCCAGATGTCATTACCATTCCTGGTGATCAAATAGGCACTGCTGTTACAGAAGGTTTGTTAAGAGAGTTAACCATTGATCAATCGACAAAAGATATTTATACAGAAGCTGCTATGCAATCTCAAATAGTAGATGGAAAAACGTTTGGATTACCTAAAGCTGTAGAGACTCAAATTCTATATTACAACAAAGATATTCTTCCTGAAGACCAACTACCAAAAACAACGGATGAATGGTTGGCCTATTCAAAAGAAATAACTGATGGGAAAACCTATGGATTACTAGCTCTATGGGATCAAATTTATTATGCTCAAGGAGTATTAAGTGGTTATGGCAGTTATGTTTTTGGTATGGATGAAAACGGAGTGTATAATACTTCAGATATTGGTTTGGCAACAGATAGCGCTATTGAAGGTGCGGCATATATTCAAGAGTTTTACGAATCAAAAGTATTTCCAACTGGAATTATAGGGGAGCAAGGAATTAATGTTCTCGATTCTTTATTTACTGAAGGAAAAGCGGCAGCAGTTATTTCTGGACCATGGAATTTAGAACCTTATGCAGAGGCGGGAGTCAACTACGGTGTGACAGAATTACCTCTACTACCAAACGGGGAACATATGGGTTCTTTCATTGGAGTGAAAAGTTATAACGTTAGTTCTTACACAAAGAACGGTGAGTTAGCTGAAGAATTTGTCAAATTTATTGCGAATGAAGAAAATTCTAAAACACGATATGAAAAAACCAAAGAAGTTCCGGCTGTCGAGGCTTTGGCTGATGATGAATCAGTTACATCCAGTGAAAGTGCAGTGGCAATTGCAGAACAATCGAAATATGCACAATTAACCCCTGGTATCACAGCTATGAATTCAGTATGGGAACCAATTGATGCAGCTTTACAAACAATAGCAACAGGTAAAGCGCAACCTGCTGAGGCATTAACAGAGGCAGTTGCTCAAATTGAATCAGCAATAGCGGCAAATGGTTCAGGTAATTAAATTATATGAAGAAGGCGGAAAGTGTTCGGATCTTCCATTCGAACCCAACCGCCTATTTTAAGGACTTAGTTGAAGAGGAGAGAATTGAATATGGAAAATGTAAAGAAAACGACCACCTCTCATGCAAAAAAAGCAGCATTATTATCGATAATTCCCGGAATTGGACAACTGTATAACCGCCAAAAAATTAAAGGAATGCTATTCTTATTCTTTTTTGTTATGTACTTATTTGTTTTTAAAGATTTATTTAATATGGGGATATGGGGGTTAATTACACTAGGAACAGAATTACCACGAGATAATTCTGTCTTTTTACTGGCAGAAGGGTTAATTGCAGCCATTGTGATAGCATTTGGTTTGCTGTTTTATTATATCAATATCAATGATGCTTATAAAAATGGGGAATTAATTGATAAAAATTTGAAGGTAAATTCAATTAGAGAAAGTTACCAAGCATTATTACATGACGGGTATCCATATTTATTGAGTAGTCCCGCATTTTTCCTGCTCGTTTTTTCGGTTATTTTTCCGATTCTATTTAGTGTTGCTATAGCCTTTACAAACTATGATTTATATCATTCAGCTCCGGCCAACTTGGCTGATTGGGTGGGCTTGGATACTTTCAAACAAATATTTACGGTGGATATTTGGAGAAGTACATTTTTTAATGTACTAGGATGGACCGTGGTGTGGACACTTTTAGCATCTACATTACAAGTTTCAATCGGGGTTTTCTTAGCCGTAGTTATTCATCAAAAGGAATTGCGTTTTAAAAAACTATTTAGAACGATTTTAGTTCTGCCATGGGCAGTTCCTGGATTTGTTACAATCTTAGTTTTTGCCGGGATGTTCAATGATAGTTTTGGTGCAATTAATCATTCTATTTTAAGCTTTTTTAACATATCACCGATTCCTTGGTTAACTGATGTGAATTGGACGAGAATTGCCTTATTGATAATTCAAGGATGGTTAGGATTTCCGTATATCTTTATCGTGACGACAGGAACTTTGCAGTCGATTCCAGATGATTTATATGAAGCGGCCACAATTGATGGTGCATCGGCATTTCAAAAATTCAAAAATATTACGTTGCCATTAGTCCTTTATGCGATGGCGCCAATTATCATTACACAGTATACGTTCAACTTTAATAATTTTAATATTATTTACTTATTTAATGCAGGTGGGCCAGCAGTTCCTGGATCAACTGCTGGCGGAACGGATATTTTAGTATCTTGGATATATAAGTTAACAATGCAAAATAGTCAATATGCATTAGCAGCTGCATTAACAATTTTACTTTCTGTATTTGTCATTGGTATTGCAATTTGGCAATTTAGACGTACAGACTCATTTAAGGAGGAAGTATGATATGCGAAGTCAAATGTCTAGTGTTAAAAGACAGCGTAAGTTTAGACTCTTTTTTACGTATCTGTTATTGGCGGTTGTTTCAACAATGATCATTTATCCTTTGCTTTGGACAGTGGGAGCGAGTTTTAATCCTGGGAATAGTTTAGTGAGTACCAGTTTGATTCCTGAAAATCCAACGTTAGGTCACTATGCAAAGCTGTTTGCAAATGAAGGGACACTATTTTATGGTCAATGGTATCTAAATTCATTGAAAATCAGTGTCTTTACAATGATTCTATCTTTAATTTTTGTATCAATGACGGCCTATTCTTTTTCTCGTTTTAGATTTATAGGAAGAAAAAATGGATTGGTTTTATTTCTATTACTACAAATGATCCCTCAATTTTCGGCGTTAATTGCCATTTTTGTTCTTGCTCAAATGCTAGGGTTGATTAATAGTCACTGGTTGTTGATTTTAATTTATGTGGGCGGACAAATTCCAATGAATACCTATCTCTTGAAGGGCTATTTTGATTCTATTCCGCTAGAGTTAGATGAAAGTGCTATGTTAGATGGTGCGAGTAATACACGGATATTCCTACAAATTATTTTACCATTATCAAGACCGATGTTGGCAGTTGTCGCGATGAACGGATTTACAGGTCCATTAGGTGACTTTGCTTTATCTTCCGTTCTTTTGAGGAACCCCGAGTACTACACGTTACCCATTGGTTTGTATAAATTAGTTACTGATAAAATGGGCGCAAGCTACACAACATTTGCTGCAGGTGCAATCTTAATCAGTATACCGATCGCTTTAGTATTTATTGCGTTACAGAAAAATTTTGTCTCCGGTCTGACTGCGGGGGGTACGAAAGGATAATCGATAATGAATAAATATAATTTAGAAACACGTTTTTTACATGGTGGGGACTACAATCCGGATCAATGGCTAGACTATCCAGAAATTTTAGCCAAAGATTTGGAGCTAATGAATAAAAGTAAATCAAATACGTTTTCGATAGGAATCTTTGCTTGGTCAACACTTGAACCAGAGGAAGGTAAATTTAATTTCGAGTGGTTAGATAAAGTAATGGATGATATTCACAAAATAGGTGGGAACGTGATTCTTGCGACGCCAAGTGCGGCTCGTCCTGCATGGATGTCTCAAAAATATCCTGAGGTATTGAGAACGAATGCTAGTCGTCAAAAAATGTTGCATGGTGGACGTCATAATCATTGTTTCTCTTCTCCGATATACCGTGAAAAAGTGGCGATTATTAATAAAAAGATTGTAGAACGCTACAAAGATCATCCAGCTTTATTGATGTGGCATATTTCTAACGAATATTCGGGAGAATGTCATTGTGACTATTGCCAAGAAAATTTTCGTCTATGGCTGAAACGAAAGTATAGGACATTGGAAGCTCTCAACAATGCTTGGTGGGGACCGTTTTGGAGTCATACTTTAACAGACTGGTCTCAAATAGAGTCGCCATCCCCTTTAGGCGAAACAATGGTGCATGGAATGAACCTAGATTGGAAACGGTTTGTCACGGATCAAACAATTGATTTTTATGAACATGAAATCAAAGACATTCGCCAGCAGACGCCAACGATTCCGATTACGACCAATTTCATGGCAGATACGCATGATTTATTGCCTTTTTATAGTTTGGATTACGGAAAATTTGCGAAGCATGTAGATATAATTAGTTGGGATTGTTATCCAGCTTGGCATAATGATTGGGGAACAACCGCTGATTTAGCAAGCAAAGTTGGTTTTATCAACGATCAATACAGAAGTTTGAAACAGCAACCGTTTTTAATTATGGAATCTACACCAAGTTTAGTGAATTGGCATAATGTGAATAAATCGAAAAGGCCAGGCATGCACAAGCTATCTTCAATGCAATTCATTGCACATGGATCAGATAGTAATTTGTATTTTCAATGGCGTAAGTCCCGAGGTTCTTCAGAAAAATTTCATGGCGCAGTAGTTGATCATGATAATGATGAAACGAATCGTGTCTTTAAAGATGTTAAAGAGGTGGGTGAAGCCTTAGAAAAGATTAAAGAGATTAAAGGGAGCTATAAGAAAGCCAAAGTAGCGATTATTTATGACTGGGACAATCAATGGGCACTCGATGATGCACAAGGTTTTGGCCTTGAGAGTAAACGGTACGCACAAACCTTGCAGGAACATTATCGATTCTTTTGGAATAAGGATATTGCTGTGGAAGTTATCACCAAAGAGCATGACCTTTCGACCTATGATTTAGTTCTTGCTCCAATGATGTATCTCATTGATGAGTCAACGATGGATTCATTTGAGGTGTATGTTAAAAATGGTGGAACACTGGTTTCTACGTATATGACAGGTTGTGTAAACGAAGATGATTTAGCCTATCTTGGTGGATGGCCCAAAACGTTGCAAACTGTCTTTGGATTAAAAATAAACGAAACAGATACCCTTTATCCGAAAGATTATAATCAAGTCTCTTATAAAAATCAGTCATTTGCAGTAAAAGATTACTGTAGTTTGATAGACAACAAGAATGCTGAAGTGTTGGCAGTATTTAATAAAGATTTTTATCAAGGGATGCCGGCTGTTACAAAAAATATCTATGGAAAAGGTCAAGCTTATTTTATTGGTATGCGAACTGAGAATGACTTCTTAGAAGAATTCTATCAAGATATATCTGAAGATTTAAACTTATTTCCTGAATGGATTATTCAAGGAGCAAACGATGTGTCTGTTCAAACACGAGATTTTAAAAATAAAACCTATTATTTTGTAATGAATTTTTCAGAAGAAATAAAACGTATTATTGTTGCAACTACTGGAACTGACTTATTGACAGGTGATAAAACGGAGATGGAGTTACTACTCAATCCATATGAAGTAAAAGTGATTACTATTTAATGAATTTATATAAAAAGCACTTGTGGTGGAATATAATTTTAAAAGCTAGTATAGATAAAATAGTAATGGTTAAAATTAAGAATAATAAAAAAATCGGGTCGCATGAAACGTGCGACTCGATTTTTTTTTGCTTGCAGCTTATCCCTGTGCCAATTTTGCACGGATTTTATTCGAGAATACTTCCACAATTAAAATCAAAATGATTAAACCGATTAAGATTGAGCCTACTTGATTCCATTTGTATCCATTAATAGCAAACATTAACGGTGAACCGATTCCGCCGGCACCAACTAGACCTAAGATAGTTGCATCGCGAAGGTTCATGTCAAAACGATAAATCGTGATTGAAACAAAACTACTTAATAGTTGAGGGATGATTCCAAAGCGAATTTTTTCAAAGGTGGTTGCTCCTAGAGAATCCATTGACTCTAAGACACCGCGATCAATGGTTTCAATGGCATCAACATATAATTTAGAGACCATTCCAATTGAAGTAACAGACATGGTCATTACCCCAGCAAAAGGTCCTGTTCCTGTGACACGGACAAACATCAATCCATAGACTAAAGCGGGAACTGTCCGAATAATGACTACTAAAAAGCGTGTCGTGATATAAACTGGTTTAGGCATAATACTTGGAGACATTAAAAATGCGATGGGAATAGAGAAAATAGCCCCTAAAACAGTTCCTAAAAATCCAATACAAATCGTTTCAAATAATAAATAAGCAACGCCAGTACTAGAAAAATTAAATAAGAAATCAAAATCTGGTGAAACAATTCCTTTCAGAATGTTCAAAGCAACTGCTGCCCCATCGGTTTGGCGAGTATCAATTGAAATCGCTGTGAGAGACCAAAGAAATAAACCTATAATCAAAACAACCAATGAAAAATATTGCCATTTTTTATTGGGTTCTTGTGCTAATTTTTGTTCAATTAACGTATTCATAATACCCTCCTATTGTAGTTTTTGACGTAAATATTCACTAATCGTTTCAATAATTGCTACGGTAATAATCAGTGTAAATAAAATCGCACCTACGCTAGCGTAATCTCGCCAGCCAAGACGTTCATTTAAAAGTAAACCAAGACCACCCGCACCAACATATCCTAAAATAGAGGCATAGCGAACATTTCCTTCAAAACAAAAAAGAGTAGTAGACAGATAGTTAGGTAAAATTTCTGAGAGAATACTATAACGAAAAGCTTGGATTTTCGTTAAGCCATGAGATTCTAAGGCTTCAAAAGTACCCATATCAATGTTTTCAATTTGTTCATACATAATTTTACCAACATAAGATAAGGTAAATAAGAAAATAGCGATGGTTCCAGCTAAGGCACCTAGACCTAGAATAAAGGTGGCGATTAAAGCTACAACTAAAGTGGGTAGAGTACGCAAAACACTTAAAATGAATTTGAAAATACCAGAGACAAAGCGATTACGAATGACATTTGTTGAAGCTAATACAGCGAATGGAATCGAACAGATTGCTCCTAGCATCGAACCAATTAAGGACATTTTAATTGTCTCTAACAAAGGTTGCCACACACGACCGATATATGGCCAATTAGGTGGAATCATGTCACCAATTAAAACAAAAAATTGCCCCCCACGTTTAAATAAGGTTTCTAAAGAAAAATTGGTTACTTCAGCAGAAATAAATAGAAAAATAACAGTTAATAGAATATACAAAGGAACTAGCGAACGCTTTGAGCGAATCGTTTTCCCGTTACTAAGAGTGAAGGTTTTTGACTTAAACAAAGGATTCACCTACGCTTCCACAGTATTTTTTTGATAAATATGGTCAAGAATTTCAGCAGTCACTTCACTACTTGAGCCGTCGTACACAACCTCACCTTGACGAATCCCAATCACACGGTCACAATATTCTAACGCTAATTCCACATGATGAATATTAATCAAAATAGAGACATTGGTTTCTTGGTTAATCCGTTTTAAGTCGGCCATAACTGAACGAGCAGTCACAGGGTCAAGAGAAGCTACTGGTTCATCAGCTAAAATAATTCCCGGTTTTCTAGCAAGAGTTCTAGCCAATGCCACACGCTGTTGTTGCCCACCAGATAATTGATCGACACGATTGTAGGCTTTATCTAAGATACCGACATTGTCTAAAGCTTCTAGTGCACGGATTTTATCTTCTTGTGGGAAAACGCCAAGTAATCTACGCCACCAAGATAAATCAGGTACAGAAGAAACGAGGACATTTTTTAAGACTGTTGAACGGGTAATTAAATTAAAAGATTGAAAAATCATACCAATATTTTTTCGGAATGCACGAATTTCTTTGCCTTTCAATTGACTGACATTGGTTTCATTGACTAGTAACGTCCCACTGTTAATATCATGCATACGATTAATACAACGAATCAATGTCGATTTTCCTGCTCCGGATAAACCGATGATGGCAACAAATTCTCCCTGTGCGATTTCTAAATTTACGTCTTTTAAGGCAGTCACACCATTAGGATAGGTTTTTTGAACATTATCAAACTTAATCATTTTATAGTCCTTTCATCTAGATAGAAATGAGAAAAAACATGGTGAAGCCATGTTCAGCTTCACCATCGTTTCTATCAGTTATTCATTATTCTTGTAAGCTTATGAAATTATTGACCTAATTCACGAATTAATTTTTGTGCGTTACGTTCGTTGTCGTAGTCAGAAGATTGAGCTTTTGTATAACCATCGTGGTTATAAATAGAGATAACTTCTTTTCCTTCATCTGTTTCTGCAATGGCGATGAACGCATCTGCTAATGCAGCTTTTAAGTCATCTGTCATGATGTCTGATTGACTACTTACAGAAATAGTATCGTTGTAGATTGGTTGAGTAACACCAATTACGTTTGTTTCATCCCAAATACTTTCACTACGACCAAATTCTGTTGTCCAATTATCTACATAATCCATGCGTGCATCCGCATAAGAAACAAGTAAGTCAATTTGTCCAGCACCTAAACGAGCATATGAACTTGCATAAGAATCAGATTGTACAGCACTATCTAAGTCTAATAATGTTTTATCGTAGTTTTCATTTAACCATAGTGTAGGGTAGATATAACCCGCTGAAGAAGAAGAAGTACTGATTGCCCAAGAAGCACTGTTTAAATCTTCCCAAGTCAATTCTTCGCCAGCATTCACTTTTTCTGCTAACTCTTGTCCTTTTTCAGAAGGTCCAGCGATGATTAATGAACGGTAGTAAGCAGCTTGTTCATCTATATTATCTGTCGGTTTGTTTTCATTCCAGTCTTTTGGATCATCAGAGTCATTAGAAAGACCTGCACGTGTAGAAGTTAAAATAACTTCTGCGCCATCATCATATAAAGCATATGTTCCACCAGGAATAAAACCGATATCTAATGTTCCAGAAGACAAAGATTCTCCAACGGCTTCATAGTTTGTTCCAACTGAAATTTCAACGTTTCCTACTTCATAACCTTGTGTAGCAAGTTGAGAAATTAATAAATCTTTTAATGGTTCTGTCGCAGTAACGATTTCGTCTGCGTCACGAGAAGGTACGAAACCAATTTTAATGGTATCAATGCTAGTAGATCCATCAGTATTTTCACCAGAAGTATTATTGCTTGAATCATTGCCGCATCCAGCAAGTAAAGTAATAGCTGCCAGGCTTAGAAAACCGGCTGTTAACATTTTTTTAAACATAGTGTTTTGTACCCTCCTAAAGGTAATTGTGTTAGTTGAGCGAATGCCCGAAGAAAAGTATAACACAAACGTTCAGTTTTGCAATATGTTTGAATTGTAAATAAAAAGAAAACAATTTGTAAAGAATAGGTTAATAAAATGCTGTTATATAAGATTTTTAATAGAATTAGTTTAAAAATGGGTAAGTAGGAAAATGAAAATATCTTTTTTTTAATGTTCGTGTTTTGTGTTTTTTAGTGAATAAAATAAACAAAAGGTTCTTAATAGCGAATCTTTCACAACGTAGTATAATAAAGAGAAAAGTGAAGTGGAGGGGTTTAAGTGGAAAATAAAGAAATAGCCAAACTACAAAACGCATCCATTTCTTTTGGTAAGCGCAAAGTCTTGGCGAATGTCAATATGAAATTAAAGGCCGGAACTATTTTAGGTTTAATTGGTCCCAGTGGCGCAGGTAAATCTACCGCAATTAAATGTTTATTAGGAATGGAAAAATTAGATGAAGGAAAAGCTGAAATTTTTGATACTAAAATTCCTAATCGTTCTATTCTAAGTCGCATAGGATATATGGGACAAAGTGAGGCCCTGTATGAAGAACTGACAGCAAAAGAAAATCTGCTCTTTTTTGGTCAATTAATGGGGTTAAAAAGTGAACAATTAGAAAGTGCCATTCAAGAAAATATGAAGTTAGTTGATCTAGAAACAGAATTAGCTAGCCTCGTTAAAAACTTTTCAGGTGGGATGAAGCGCAGGCTTTCTTTAGCAATCACATTATTATCCAATCCAGATTTACTAGTGTTGGATGAACCTACTGTGGGGATCGATCCTAGACTACGTGTGGTGATTTGGGAGCAATTACGCAAAATAGCCAATCAGAACAAAGGAATCATTATTACCACTCATGTGATGGATGAAGCAGAAAAATGTGATTATGTCGGTTTAATTATCGACGGAAAGTTATTTGCACTAGGAACTCCGGCTGATTTAAAGGAGCAATTCCATGCAACCAGCATTGAAGAAGTTTTTTTGAAAGCAGAGGTGAAGTGAGATGCTACGATTTCAAGCGATTTTTATTCGAGTAATCAAAGAACTATTGAGAGACAAACGAACTTTAGCTTTGATGATGTTGGCACCAATTATCGTCATTAGTTTAATGAATGTGGTCTTTGATACCAATGAAGAAACGAATGTCATTGTGGGTGTAGATGAAAACATTCCCACAGCTTTGACCGAGACATTTCCAAGTGAAGAAGTCGAGGTCATTCACTATTCCAATGCTCAAAATGTGCAACAAAAAATCAAAACAGATTCTTTAGCTGCTTTTATTACTTTAGAGGACGAGACCTTCCATATCACTTACGAAAATGAAGACCCTAGTAATACAGGAAAAGTCAGAGCCATTTTTCAAAGTAGTTTAACAGCGAATCGGCTAGAGGAGCTTGGGACAGAGCTACAGAAGATTGCCCAACAAACTGGACAGTCCATTCCGATTCCAGAACTCTCGATTGAAGAAACCTATGTCTATGGCAACGAAGATAGTACCTTTTTTGATAAAATATTTCCAATCTTAATTGGCTTTTTTGTCTTTTTCTTTATTTTCCTGATCTCTGGGATTGCCTTATTAAGAGAACGAACAGGTGGAACTCTGGAACGTTTGTTAGCGACACCAGTTAAACGTAGTGAACTCGTTTTTGGTTACCTAGCTGGTTATGGAATTTTTGCGATTTTACAAACTTTATTGATTATTTTTTATTCCATTTATATCTTAAATTTGGAAATTGTGGGTAGTTTATTGTGGGTAATTGTCACGAATATTTTATTGGCATTGGTCGCTTTGTCTATGGGATTATTCGTCTCAACTTTTGCCAATTCAGAGTTTCAAATGGTGCAATTTATCCCATTAATTGTTGTTCCACAAATTTTCTTTTCAGGTTTAATCCCTTTAGAAAGCATGGCGACATGGGTCCGCTATTTATCCTATCTGTTTCCATTAAGTTATGCCGGAGAAGCGTTGACTAATATTATGATTAAAGGGCAAGGTGGAAGGGATATTGCATTAAATCTAGGGATATTAGGATTGTTTATCGTTGGTTTTACCTGTTTAAATATTGTGGGATTAAAACGCTATCGAAAGGTGTGATTTGTTACTAAAAAAAGCCTACTGCATGTAGACTTTCATAAAGTAATTATTTTAGAGTACCAACAAAAAATGGAATGTGTTCCCCATTTGCTTCAAAGGGTTTAGCGATCGGTGTAGCAACAGTAAAGTGTTTTTCTTTGTCAGAGACACTGAAGACGTTTTTCCCAGCTTCAATTGTAATCTCAAAACTCATTTCGTCAGATAGTTGGTTTTCTTTGCCTTTTGTCATGATGAAGATTCCTGAAACGGTATAAGTTCCTGCTTCTAAATCAATCACAGTATCGCCAAATTTATCCTTTCTCTGGTTGTAAGATTCTAAATCCAAACCATTAACTGTCATTTTTTCTACTTGGTAAATGGATAAGTACGTTTCTTTCTTTTTCTTAAAAAACATCAGCATCTCCTCCTTAAATTGAAATCATTGCCACTCGTGTCTTCAGTCCTAATATAAGCTCTCAAAAATTGTTAGAAAATCTAGGATTTACAAAAGAAGCAACCATAAAATCAGCTGTTAAGAATTTTGAAGGAATTGTCTTTGATGATTATTTCTATTCATTATTTAAAGCTGGTTATCGAGGGAAAAATAACTAAAAGAAAGGTTTGGATATAAATGAAAAATTATAGTAAATATAAAAATTTGATAAATCTTGTTTTATCATCAATGGTATTGGTATTTCTGATTATCCTATTTATTTTTCCAACTGCAATCACATTTGAAAAAACTCTGGGATGGACTTTGATGATTGCGTTAGTGATAAATCTTTGTCTTAATGTGATGTATCATTTTAAAAATAGGTAGATTCATTACTCGTTTCAAGAAAAGAACTGAGACTATAATTACTTGAATGGTAGGACATGCGAACCGAAGAAAATTATTTCAGAATTTCGTGAAATTCATTTTACTTTGCTCAGATATTTCTGTTTATGTTTATATCAACTAAGATACAGTCAAGTCCACAATCCTGTGTAAAATACTATACAATGCTCTCACTATTTTTTACTTGGCGAATTTAATATATTTTCTTGATGAAGAAAGCCACTCATCGTGTTGATCAATAAGGACTGCTCCGATTAAACGATTGGCTGAAACGCAGTTTGGAAAGATACGAATAATTTTTTCTCTTCTGCGCACTTCTTGATTCAGTCGTTCAATTAGATTGGTACTCTTTAGTCGATTGTGGGAATTTCCTTGTACGGTATATTGAAAGGCGTCTTCGAATCCATCATCCAATGATGCGCAAGCTTTTGAATATTTTGGTTGATCGATATAATCATGAATCAATCGATTTTTAGCCTCACGAGCTAAGTTAATATCTGTGAACTTAAAAATTCCTTTAACAGCTTCTCTGAAAGATTTTGAATTTTTTTTAGGAATGGTGATAAAGATATTTCTTAGGAAGTGAACTTGGCATCTTTGCCAACTTGCGTTGGTGAAGGATTTTCTAATGGCAGAGACTAATCCTTTGTGCGCATCAGAAATAACGAGTTCCGTACCTTGTAAACCGCGTTCTTTTAGGTATTCAAAAAATGTTATCCAGGTCTCTTCGCTTTCGCCACTTTGAATCATGAAGCCGATAATTTCACGGTCGCCATCTTTGGTTATTCCAATCGCTATATGACAGCTTTTTGAGAGTACTCGATTTTCTTCTCGTACTTTTATATAGAGTACATCGGTCATTAAGTAAGGATAATTTTTTTCTGATAATAAACGATTCTGCCACTCGTTAACCATTGGTTCTAGCTGTTCTGTTAAGCTAGAAACGAAGGACTTAGAGACGGATTTACCACAAAGTTCTTCCACAATTTTTGATACTTTACGAGTTGAAACGCCTGATACATACATTTCCAACATTGAAGCAATGAGGGCTTTTTCGTTTCGTTGATAACGTTCAAACACTGTGGGTGAAAAATGGCCATCACGTGTTCTGGGTACTTTTAATTCTAGCGTGCCTATACGTGTCGTAAAGTTGCGCTCATAATAGCCATTTCGTTGACTTTGTCGGTTTTCTGTTCGTTCATATTCTTTTGCTTGAATATATTCTGTTCGTTGATTTTCCATTAGTTGATTAAATACCGTTGTTAAAATATTTTTAGAAACGTCATCCTTTACAGAATATTCAATAATGCTTTGAATCTCTTCGCTTTTCAGTGTAAAATGTACTTGGGTCATGTAAAGTCCTCCTAGGTATGTTTTTGTCGTTAAAAACATTGTACCGTAAAAGGACTGTTATATGGCCTTTTAACTTTTACACAATTATAAGGACTTTATCTAAGATACTTAAAAAATGATCATTAGTAATTTAAAAAACAAAGACAAAGATAAAAATCAATTATCCTTGTCTTTGTTTTTAAATTTATAGTAAAAGAAAGTTAAAATTTTATATCCGAAATATGTAACTGCAATCCAGAATAATACTGCATTAACAACAGAAAATATGGTAGAAGATAATTGTTCTGAAAGATATAAGAAAATAACCAAACCAAATACAATCATAATACTTTTATTTTTCAAAAAATTTCCTCCATTACGTCACTATTTCAATAAATAATTAGAGCAACAACTAATGCTTTCATCTTCTGAACTTTGAAAACATTAGCTGTTGCTCTGTTAATATGATTTTATAGACTTTTACCGAAACTCATCTGAAAAAAATCTAATGCGAGATGTAATCAATGGAAATTTTACTATTCCCACTCCACCTAAGTTGCTTGCCTAAAGCGCTGTTATATCAACGTTTGTAAGCTGAAAGACCTATTTTAGTAGGAAAATGGTAGTGTCAGAACCGTATGGCTTGATTTCCGTTAAAGACTGCAACGCTGGATTTTGTTGCATCTTTAAACTGAATGTTTCCTGTTATTTTTTCTGCTAAGCCTTCATCATTTTTGCTCCATAGATGGGCATAGTGTTTTAATGTGATCTCTGGGCTTGAATGACCTAACCGTTGAGAAACGACTAGAATGTCTGCATTGAATTCATTGATGAGGTAACTGACATGAGAATGTCGCAACCCCTTGCCTTGGATGACGGGAACGTGCGCTAGCTTGGCATAGCGTTCGATAATTCGTTGAACCGTCGATCGATACAAAGGCAAATCGGTATAACTCAGTACGAAATGGTCGATTCCATGAGCTTTTTGGACTTTCCGCCATTCTTTCAAAACGAGAACGGTATCCTCATCTAATGAAATGGTTCGCATTCCGTTTTCTGTTTTCGTGTAGGGTTTCCGTTCATAATCATTTTGATTTTTCATATCTAAGGTATGGTGAACACGCAGTTTTTTCCTTTTCAAATCAATATCATTCCAATAGAGCGCTAACCCCTCACTCACACGAATTCCTGTCATGTAATACAACCAGATCATCACAAAACACATATGTTCATAAAAATCGGGTTTGTAAATCACAGACAGTACACTTTCAAACTCTTCTTTTGTCCAGAAAGGAACAATCGATTTCCCTTTTGGAATGGCTTTGGTCCGCTTTGAAATATTTTCTTTGATAAAATCTAAAGAAACTGCATAGTCTAAAGATTTTCGAAACATTCCATAAAGAAGAGAACAGTAAGCTTGTGAATAACCACTTTCTGTCAGCAACCAGATACGGTAGTTCTCACAGTCTCTAACCGTGATGTCACGTAATTTCTGCTTTTTGAAGAAATTTGTGATTTGTTCTAGCCCGCATTCACGAGAATTCCAAGTACTTCGCTGTACAGAAGCTTTATAATACGGAATATAGCTTTTTTCCATGAATTGTTGGTAGGTTAAGTCATAATTTGCAAAACCGTTATTGACCATGTATTCATTTTTTAAGCGAAGCACCTCTTGATAAGCCGCTCTAGCAGATGTTAAGCGTTGCCCGTCCTCGTTTTTGGTTCCTTTTTTCTGAATTCTTTTTCCAGTGACTCGATCTAAACCGAGTTCCACTAAATAATAGAAACGTCCTTTCTTATCTTGGTACACACAGGAATATTTTGTTTTTGCCATGAAGTATTCCCCCTTACTGTAGGGGAATACCGATAATCTCTTCAACAATGTATTTAGGGACGACCCCAATACGTTTATTATTATAGTACGGATAGCCTTTATTGACCATCTTTACTTTGGATTGGCGAATAATCGTAACCGCTTGATTGGGTCGGAATCCCAATTCTTCTAACTCTTTTTTACTAATGGTACTTTTCATTTCCATTACTCACACTTCCTTTTAAAGAATATAGACGACAAACTATTTTTTTATTTTAGTATATTTGACGACACTTTCTGAAAATTCGATATTCCAATCCGTCGCCCCATTTTCATCCACATCAGGGAAGAACACGGGGGTTCGTAGGATATATTCATTGGAATAGAGAACTTTTTGAGTACCTACATCATAAGGAGTGTTTGTCAGTAATTTATTTTCAATCGGTAATTTCAAGTTTTGTGATTTGAAAAAAGCTTTTTGTTTATGCTCTTTTAAATCTAAGTCTTTATCGAAGTACTTACTGACATATCTTCCTCGATTTTCAACACTATCCACGTCAATTTTATTGATTTTTATAAATCCATTTCCCCATATGGTTGCCAAAGTGTTTTGTGGGATATAGGGAAAGGAGAAAAGGATAATATGATAGTGGATAGCCCCACGTTTTTGTTTCTCCCACGTAGCAATATATTTGAGTAAGGCTTTTTTTGTATGATGGATATGATAGTTTAATCGTTTGATAAATTTATTAAATTCGTTATTTGTATAAGCAATTTCATGAATGTTTTCTTTAAAAGTCAGTGTGAGAAATTTTGTTTGTTTATCAAAGTTAGTATCAATTAATCGTGCAATCGTAAAACGCATGTTGCGATAATGTTTTTGTTTTCTTTTCAGGCTATCGTATTGTTCATAAGCTGCTAATTCATCATAATCTCTCTTGGTGTCTTTTTCTTCTTCCTCATATAACCAGGCAAGTTCTTCTCTGTATTCTTTCGGTTCTTCATTTAAAGTTTCTTTTTTCAATTGAATTGGTTTTTCATATTCCCAAATTTCCTTATACGTAGGAGTTTCAATGACTTTCTGATTGTAAGCATGTAACAATCGAATCACTCCTAGCATGGAGAATCAATTACATAAATTTTTGCTTTATCAACGTCCTTTCTTTCGACAGATGTTGTCCTATATATCAAGTTAAGGGGGAAGAAATGCACGCATTTCTTCCCAGCCACTTTTCCGTCGTCTGGTGTTTTCCATCGAAAACGGCCGGGGCTTTCAGCCTTACCGTTTCCGCTGGAACCAGCCGCCGGAAGAATGACTTGACTGCTGTTCTAATTTTTCCACACGTTCATGCAATTGACGAAGGGTACGATTGAATTGATGGATCTTCTCAGCATATTTTTGACTCGCTTCTGATAGTTTTTGATCCAGCTTTTCTTCTAGCACTGTTAACAATTGCTCGTTTGATAACTGTTCAAATGAATATTTTGAATCAAACAATTGTCTTAGGGCTTCATCACGTCCTTTTTCAGTCATTAAAGAATGGACTTGGTTTAACCATTCAATTTCTTTTTCAGAGAAGACACGAATGGGTTTAGAAGTCTTTGCTTGAGACAAATGACTCCTGTTCCGAGAATCGCTTTGCTCATAGTGAAATTAGTAGTGACAATTCTTTTGAATAAAGTTGGTCCACTTGTCTAAAGTTGAAAGAGAATGAAGTCCCTCTACCTTGTCCAAAGTTTCTTGAGCGGTAAAGTAGGATTGTTTCATTTCTCAGTCATCAAAGTAGCAGAATCAGCAAAGGCAGAGAGACCATAATTTACAAAGTTTCCATTAGCTCTGCCCCAGGGTCTAAGCTCTAAACCGTTGAAGGTAATCGTCGCAATGCCCTTTTTTTCTAAATCTTCCTTTGAGATGACCGGAAATTCGCTGTCAACTTTAACCATAATTTTTTCAAATCTTAGTTTAGGTAAGATACATTCATAACTCCAACCCAACATTTCTCCATCTTTTTGCCAACGACTAACATTTACTACCTGATATTCTTTTTCTAATTTTTCTTTGGGTAAAGTAAAATCACTGATTTTGATGCTCATGCACATTCCTCCTTGTTTTTCGTATGAGAGCAACGATTGACACTAGTGTAGTGGCCTCTACATTTTATATAATATACGAAAAAATATACGATGTCAATAATTTTTACAAAAAATGTATACGAATAGATATACGAGTGGTATAATAGAGAAAAAATGACAGGAGGAACTCTCAAATGTTTGGAATGTTACAACCAGATAAGCAAGAGGTAGGAAATCGGCTGAAGCAAGTCAAAGAGCAACTGAATCTCTCTTTTTCAGATTTTGGAAATCGTCTGGGATTAAAAAAGCCAACGGTCAGCTCCTATGTACAAGGCTATAATCTGGCACCTTTAAATGTAATTAAAAAGGTCGCCAAAATCAGCGATAAATCCATTGGCTGGTTTTATTTCGGAACCATTGAAGAGTATTTAACACAATATCTGACCTTAAGAGGAGAAGGGGAACTGTTAAACGACCATCCAGAAGTGATTGAAGAGATTAAAACCATCTTTTATACGGATGATTTTAAAAATCTTGGCTGGGAAAATGAGGTGGGTTATCCAGCGGAAGAGTTTGTGGACGATTGTTTTGCGGATATTGCCTATAAAATTATGAAGAATTCCATCACTCAATTAACCAAAAAAGAAGTGGAAAACCTCGATCGTTTTAAGGCGTTAAACCCAGCTAAAAAAGAAGAACTAACGATTTTAGTTGCACAGAAAGCATTTGATTATGTCTGGGATATTGAACCGCTGAAGTATGGGGATCGACGAATTTTACAGATTGTGCAGAATATGCTCGAACAAGTAGAAGTGGAAGAGGATATTAAGTATAATGATGGATTTTTAGTGGGGAAGCTCATTGATATTTTGGATGATAATGAAGAAACGGAAGATATTATCCGGTTGCTTTCTAAAGCCTTGACTCAAAAAGGCTTTTCTACTTTTTTTGGCGGAAAAGAATTGGTCGAAATTCTCCAATCCATTCGCCCGGCATTGATTGAGTTATATGCTGAAAAAGATGAGAATGACTTTTATGATTGGTTTGAAAAGTGAAAAAAAGAATTTTTGTTTAAAGCTGTTGTACTGAAAAAATTTCAATTAGATAAAGTTGCACTAAATACCTATTTTAAAAATTGATTATGAGCGTTAATATTATCTTATAATAATTAATTATTCTATTTTGAATCGATTCGAATTAATCAATTTAAAGAGGTGGGTAATATGAAAAAATTAGCTTTATTTGCAGTATCAGTGTTAGGATTAACAGTAGTGACACAACCCGTATCTACTTTTGCTAATGAAAAATCAGATACTAAAGTGGAATCTGAAGAAACTCTTCCGGAAGTTTCAGTGCAATCAAAGGGTTTCTTTGATGAACTGATTGAAACTAATTCATTTGTAGATGAAACTGTAGCTGATTTAACCGATCAAGGATTTGATGTTAGCTATGAAATTATTTCTGTGGAAGAATCAGATTTTATTTATTACGAAAAAACGACTGATTCGATTTATGGTTTAGTGCAAGTAAGTGAAGAAGGAAACACAAGTTTAGAATTAACAATGAAAGACGATACAACGGTTGAATCTGCAGTATTTACCAACGAAGATGGGGAAGAGATTTATTTAGATGTGACGGAGGATGGAGAATCTGTGGATGTTTATACTGATGAAGGAACGGTCTCTACTTTTGCATTAACACCTGATCAAAAAAGTACACTATGTAGTATTCTTGTTGGGGTTGCAGGCGGTGGTGTAGGTGCAATTTATCAAGCTGTGGCTGCTGCTTTAGGTGGTCCAATTGCAGCTGGAGTAGTTTGGGCTATTAACACATTAGGTTGGTCTTATGTATCAAGTAAATGTTAATTAATGATAGGGGAGGCTAGACTTTTGAAAATAAAGAAAGCTGAAATAAGCTTCAAACAAATTTTGTGGTCAATAATGTCGGTGGTTGTTTTAGTCCCAATTATTAGATCAATATTTACGGGAAGACTGGACTATATATCACTTCTCTGTTCTGTAATTGGTGTTGGTTTAGGAACACCATTGACTTATTATTTTATGAATGGCAAGTCTTTCAAATCTATGAAAATGACTGAGGGAATTGTTGTAATTGTAATTAACATCGTGGTGACTATGGTTATCGCATTAGGGCTGTTTTTTCTGATTGTATGGATACAGAATAGTTTCTAAAATCAAAAGATTTAACAAAAGATCATTAAAAGAAGAAACTTCAGGGAATCCGTATTCAATAAAATGGACCCATAGATAAGGACAGTTTGAAAAAAACACCTTACCTATAGGTCTGTTTTTGTGTACACTTAAGATAATAAATGACTGGAGGAATGACTAGATGACTGTAAAGTATTTTACACCAGAACAACTTGAAATCTTACTTGCCAATCCAAATGTAGTCACTGCGAGTTCAAAAGCAATTACCTATTCTGTTGATTTTAAAATGAAATTTATTGAAGAATATGAATTGGGAAAATCACCTTCACGTATTTTTGAAGAAGCAGGATTTGATGTTCAAGTACTCGGTACAGAGCGTATCAAAACAGCCACTTTTCGTTGGAAGAAAGCTGTAAAAAATGATGGGACTTTAGGATTACGAGATACTAGAAAAGTAAAGAGCGGACGTCCATTAAAACGAACATTAACTCCTGAAGAACAAATTGCAAAATTAGAAGCAGAAAATCTTTATTTAAAAGGAGAATTAGATTTCATAAAAAAGTTAGAGCTGAGCGAAAAAGGAAATCGAACCAATAAGTTAACAGCAGAACTTACCTTTTCGCTCATCGAAGAACTTTCTAAGAAATCTAGTCGCTCCATCAGTTTATTTTGTCGCTTAGCAGGTGTCTCTCGTAGTGGTTACTATGCCTATAAGAAGCGTAGTTTTAACGTACAGAAACAGCATCGAGAATTGGTACTCAAAAAAACAATTGAACAAGCACTTGCCTTTCGTTCGAAAGACAAAGGCACGCGATCCATTGTGATGACACTCAAAAACACATTTGGAATTATCATGAATCGAAAGTGTGTTCAACGAATCTGTCGTAAGTTTGGGCTACTTTCATCTGTTAGAAAAGCAAATCCTTATCGAAGACTAGCCAAAGCTACGAAAGAGCATAGTGTTGTAGAAAATAAACTTAAACGAGCTTTCAAACCTGGTATAGCAGGAAAAGTTTTACTGACAGATATCACCTACCTTCCCTATGGAAATCAAGCTATGGCTTATTTGTCGACCGTTAAAGATGCACAAACAAATGAAATCTTGGCTTACCAACTTTCAAATAATTTAAAAATAGATTTTGTATTGAACACAATGACACAATTAGTTGAGAAACATGGGCATCGTTTAGATTCAGAAGTATTGATTCATTCAGACCAAGGTTCCCACTACACAAGTCCAAAATTTCAAAAATTGATGAAATCTTTTGGAATTACTCAATCGATGAGCAGACGAGGAAACTGTTGGGATAATGCCCCGCAAGAATCCTTTTTCGGTCATATGAAAGACGAATGTGATTTTGATAATTGTCAATCTTATAAAGAAGTTCAATCCTTAATAGACGATTATATGGATTACTATAATAATGATCGTGGACAATGGAATTTGAAAAAGCTGGCACCGATTGATTACCGGTACCAGCTAATAGCTGCCTAAAAATTATTGGTTTCTTTTTGAAGTGTCCTTGACTTAGGGTCCATTTTACAACGTATTGATTTCGTGAGGTTTCTCTTTTTTATAATACAGGAACATAAGGTAAGTTTATTACTTATTACTGTAGAAAAAGTTCGATTTCTTCTATAGTAATATTTTCACTATCGATTTCTAAAGCATTCATTTTGCTATATTCGAATTTTAGTAAACTTGGTACATAGAGTATATTATATTCTTGAGTGAAATCACTAAGAGCTTTTACATTGGTCTCTTTATTAGTATCAAGATATAGAATTTCTGCATTAACTGAGTTCATAGCTTCATACAACTTTGGGACAAATATTTGACAATAAGGACAATCATCTCTTCCAATGTAAACAGTAAATGATTGATTATTCTCAATTTTTTTTGTTAAACTGTCTATAGTTAAATTTTCAAAGTATGACACGTATTCATGATATGATTCTGGATCATTTTTTTTTACACCACAACCACTCAACATAAATCCCCCTATTAAAATAGGAACTAAAAGTTTATTTAACATTGATATTCCTCCTCCAATTCTTTTTTTAATATAAAATTTCTCATGTGAAATTTCCATAGGTATTTAGTGCAATAAATTAAGCAACATATATTTTCTTTTTTGCACAAAATACCTATATATTGCACAATCGCTATCTGATAAAATGAAACCATATTAAAGAAACGAGGTGTGACAATGGAAGGGACAATTAAAAGAGACAGTGTATTGGAGAGAATCGTTAATTTAAAAAGAGAAAATGTATCTTTTGAAGAATTGGAAAATATTATATCGTTTAGCGAGTATAAAAAATTAAAAGACTCGTTTAATCAAGAGACAAACTTTGTAACAACTTGGACAGATAAATGAAAAATACTGAAATAAGCTTAGAGATTTTCAAAAATATTGTTCGAAAAAATTTTAATACACTATTTTTAAACAGAGACGAATTGAAAATTCTCTTGAATAAATACCTTGAAAAAAAATTCAAAGGTAAATTTTTCTGGGGAATTTTTTTTCTGTATATTCGTTTAATTAAAAAAAAGAGTTTAGATTATAATGATTGGGTTTTAGCATCTAAGATTGAAATATTTATCATATGTACTGATATATTAGATGATCTAATGGATGGTGATAGTTCTTTCTTGGAAAATACAATACAGGAAGTATTAATTTGTAAAGAAGCTATGTATACCATATTAGATTCAATAATACACAACTTAGATGTTGGAATTGCAACAGTTTTCGAAGAAAATTTGTTATTAAGTTTAGCGTATCAGTTTTTAGACTTAACAAATCATATTGAAAGGAATTATCCAGAATTAGAATATTTTTCTGAGGGAGTTGGTAAATCTATTTATTTAGTAAATGCTGTTGTTCAGCTTGCTCTGGAAGCAACATTTCTACAAAAAATAAATTTTTCAAGTTCTTTTGCTATATACAATCAGATAGAAAATGACATAGAAAATATATATTCTAGAAAAATATCGGATATTTTACAAAACAAAGCAACGTTGCCAATCATAAAATCTTTTCAAGCAGTAAATAGTGATGAGTTGGATCTTTTAGTAAGATTTTTTTTTGAAAGAGAATCTATAAATCCAGAAAATATTAGAAAAATTATTAGCAATTCTGGTGCGATAGAGTATAGTAGATATATAAGAAATGAGTATCGAGTTAATTCACGAGACCAATTGTATAATCTATTCCCTAAATCAAGTAGGTATACTTCTGAATTGATTCAATACTTAAACTTAAATGATTGAGGTTAGTTATGAAGTATCCAATAATGTTAAACATAATTTTTTATACATTTTTTTTAGTTTTAGAAAAAGATATGATTGTTACACAAGAAGAAATGATTGCTCCTATTTTAACTACATTTTTATTTTTTCTCAGTATCTATGCCGATAAGAACCTAGAGAAACACCATTCAATTTATAACGTTGTTCATTTATTAATGCTAACAGGATGGATATTGACGTTGTTTACTGTAAACAGTAAACTTAATACTATTTTGGGTAATGTATTATTCGTAGTTTTTCCGACACTAATATTATTAAGCTTTTTTAGTATGTTCAATAAAGTGTCTATAGCTATATTAAAGGAAGTAATCTATATTCAATTGTTTTTAGGAATAGCTACTTTGGGAAGTTATCTTTTCTTTGACTATAACACTGTCCATGCAGTGATGGTGGTAATTACATTACTTTATTGTATAGGCTCCATTTACTATATTTATTATAAAGAATTGACTGAAGATAGATATAGAATGATTGTCTTATACGTATCAATGATGTTATCCATTTCGATACTTCCGTATTTAGCTTTCAATCTAATTCCATTATATCTCCTACAAATAGATGTCCCTCATTACACTTATTTGTTTATTTACCTATTTATTATTATATTTCCGTCAAGTGTTATTTTTCTTTTAGAACAAAAAATTGGCTTACATAAAAATAAATTTCATCAAGCTCAATTGTTTTCTAATATTGTCTTTTTCTTTTCATGCTATGTAGTTTTAATTCTTTCTAAGATTCCTTTTATTGATTTTATTATAGCTTTGTATTTAATTGTCTCATTTGCGTGTGTGTATATTTTAGGTCAACACATCATCACTTCATTAAAGGAGAAAAAAAAGGAAAAAAAGTTTTTACAATTATTAACACCAAGAGACGATATGAAATTAAAAATAGAAATGGATGTTTTTTCAAATATGCGTTTTGAAAACGTAGCAGAACTTTTGGCCAATCTGTTCTATGAAAAATTTTCTATACTTTCAATGGCAATATTATGGATGGATTCTACTCAACCATACTTTATTCAGAAGGATGAGAGATTAAAAAGTATTTCTCTAAAAAACGAACAGTACATTTATGTAAAAAAGAATATTGAAATTAAAACTTTTAAAGAGCAAGAAACTTTATTCATTTTGCCATTTAAAAGAGATAACAAAAATATTTGTAATTTTTACTTCTTATTTGATTCATCGACTGTTTCCAATAAATTGTTAAGTGTACTAAATAAAGCAGTTCAACCGGCTGGTAGAACACTATACAATACTAATCAATTATTTGAAAAACAAAACTTTTATCGAAAAAATAGGTTATCTAAAATAGAGAGAGAGACATACTTGAAACAGTTAGATCTAGAACTTGACGCGAAAGAAAAACTTGCTAAGTATTTACACGATGATGTTTTACAATCTATTTTAGCACTAAAAAATATAGTTTCAGTAATGAATGGTTCTACAGAAATTGAAAATATAGTTAATAAAACATTTAACGAAATAGTTTATTCACTTAGAAATGAAATGACAGAAATTTTCCCGTCGTTTTTATATGAGATATCAATTCAAGAAGCAATTTTCCAGCTAATTAGTAGATTAAAAACTACCTTTTATCCTAATAATATTTACTTTGATGTTCATATTGACGTTGATGACGTTTCTGAATTAAAAGATAAGTATTTCTTATATTCCACTATTAAAGAATTGGTAACAAATATGATTAAGCATTCTAAAGCTAATCGATGTGAAATTACGCTAACGATGAAAAATGAATTTTATTATTTAACAGTTTATGACAATGGTATAGGATTTGATATGGATAAAATTGAAAACCAAGATGATTTTTACTTTAAACACATGGGTTTACTAAAAATGAAACAAGAAGTAGATTTTAAAAATGGAAATTTGAGTATTTTTAGTAAGAAAAATCAATTTTCTAGAATTGAAATCGAACTACCGAAGGTGAGTGGATCTGATAAATGAAAATATTAATTATAGACGACCACGAATTATTTTCTTACAGTTTAAAACTTGTTTTAGAAAATAAGAACGAAAATTATCATGTCCTGATTCAATCAGATACCTCTAAAGTTGAAACTATTTTGAGTTCATTGGAAATAGATATCATATTGTTAGATATTAATCTTCAAAATGAAAGTGGCTTATCGGTTGGTAAAAAAATTAAACTTTTATATCCTACAATTCCTTTGGTTTTTTTGACAGGGTTTGATTTGCCCGAATATCGATTAAAAGCAAAAAAAATGAATGCAGATGGCTTTTTAAATAAAACAATCAACGCTGAGGAATTGATTTATTCTATTGAAAAAATCGTTGGATCAGAGATGACTGGTTTTGAAAGTGAAAAATCAAAATTAAGTGAACAGGAAAAGAAAATTTTGATATTGTTGAGTCAAGGATACACGCAACAACATATTGCCTTAGAATTAAAGGTTAGCCGACGCACAGTTAATAATCAAGTTCAATCAATACACGAAAAACTAAATGTTAATACCAGTATTGAAGCAATAGCTGAAGGAATAAAAATGGGCATTATTTCATTATTTGAGAACAATAATAATCAATAATTAAGTTGATTTGAAAGTTAAAACTTGTTTTTTATTAAAATTAGTTAAACCAATTAGGTGTTTTATCTATTAAATGTAAATTTCACTGAATTTACGTTTAGTTGGTTTTCTAAAAGTAGCTGAGAACATTGTTTGAGCGGTATCGTTTGTTCTAAATGAAAGAGATAGTTATCAAGTTAAAGAGCCGATAATTCAAGTAATGAAATTATCGGCTCTTTTTGTGTTAGGTTTTGATTAATTGTAGTAGGGAAAAAAGTAGGAAACCACCTACTTTTTAATCATAATTGGTATTTATACATGTTGTTAAACGTTGATATATCGGTATTCCCCATCTATATTATGTTGGCTCTTTATTCCCACTCCACAGTTGCAGGTGGTTTACTTGTAATATCATACACGATGCGATTTACGTGTGCGACTTCATTTACGATACGAACAGAGATTTTTTGCAATACTTCCCATGGAATACGAGCAAAGTCAGCAGTCATTCCATCAATAGAAGTTACCGCACGGATACCCACTGTATAGTCATAAGTACGACCATCGCCCATTACACCAACTGAACGGATACCTGGTAAAACAGTGAAGTATTGCCAGATGTCACGATCCAAACCAGCTGCAGCGATTTCTTCACGCAAGATAGCATCTGAGTCGCGAACGACTTCTAATTTTTCTTCTGTAATTTCACCAAGAACACGGATTCCAAGACCTGGTCCAGGGAAAGGTTGACGCCATACGATGGAATCAGGCATTCCTAGTTCAGTTCCTAATGCACGAACTTCATCTTTAAATAAAGTATCTAAAGGCTCGATTAGAGAAAACTGCATATCTTCTGGTAATCCACCAACGTTATGGTGAGATTTAATTGTTTGAGCTGTTTCAGTACCAGACTCAATAATATCTGTATAAAGCGTTCCTTGAGCTAAGAAGGCCACACTACCATCACTGGCAATTTTCGTCGCTTCATCGTCAAATAGGTAAACAAATTCATTCCCAATGATTTTACGTTTTTCTTCTGGGTCGGAAACACCAGCTAATTTAGATAAGAAACGGTCACGAGCATCCACTTTGATGATGTTCAAACCAAATTGACCACCCAACATTTCCATTACTTGTTCCGCTTCGCCTTTACGCAATAGTCCGTGGTCAACGAAGATACAAGTTAGTTGGTCACCAATAGCTTTTTGTATTAAGACACCCACAACGGAAGAATCCACGCCACCAGATAAACCTAGCAAGACTTTTTTCTCCCCAACTGTTTGACGGATTTCTTCAATTTTCATTTCGATGAAGTTTTCCATGCTCCAGTCAGCTTTACATTGACAAACATCTAAAGCAAAGTGACGCAATAAATCATTGCCATATTCAGAATGACGAACTTCCGGATGGAATTGAACACCATACATTTGGCGTTCTGTATTTTGAATAGAAGCGATTGGACAATCTTTACTTGTGGCAACTGTTTCAAATCCTTCGGGAGCTTGAGTCACTAAGTCTCCATGGCTCATCCAAACGGTTTGTTTTTCAGGAGTACTGGTAAACAAATGAGCAGCTTTATCGATAATTTCTAATTCAGCTTTCCCATATTCTTTGTTTTTCGCAGGCTCCACTTTTCCACCTAGCTTGTAAGTGATTAGTTGCATTCCGTAACAAATACCTAAAACAGGAATCCCCAATTCAAAGATTTTTTCATCAATTCCGAAAGATTCAGCGTCATAAACACTATTTGGTCCTCCAGAAAGAATGATTCCTTTAGGATTGATGGCTTTCACTTCTTCAGCCGTGATGCGGTGGCTCATCAATTCTGAAAAAACTCCGAATTCACGAATACGGCGTGTAATCAGTTGATTGTATTGGCTACCGTAATCAAGGACGATGATTTTTTCAACGTTCGGCATGTGGTCAACGTTTGTCACAATAAATTACCTCTATTCTTTTTAATTTATAAAAAAATTTTTTCAAACAAATTTGATTGCCTCTATCATAAAGGAGGCGTGGAGAATTTGCAAAAACAAGGGTCTATCAATCAATATTTTCTCAAGAAAACGTGGTCAATGACGTGTTTTTTTGTCTTATGCAAAATAATATCAGCTCGCCCTTTAGTAGGCAAGATGTATTCCGTTAAATTTTTTAAATTGACATTTTTCCAGACAGATTGTGCCATTTCGATTGCTTCTTGGCGATCACCAATCGCAAACTTGTAGTAATAGTTACTAGGATCTTGAAAAGCCGTATCTAAAAGTGATTCAAAGCGTTCTAAATACCAAGCTTCAATCAGCTGTGGATCTGCATCAACAAAAATAGAAAAATCAAAGAAATCACTGACGTAGATTTGTTGATTGGCAGGAAGTTGTAGAACGTTAATTCCTTCAACAATCAAAATATCAGGCTGCGAAATCGTTTGGTACTCTCCTTCAACGATGTCATACACGTCATGGGAGTAGGTAGGGATTACAATTTCTTTATTCCCAGATTTTACTTGGTTTAAAAAAAGAATTAAGCGCTCCATGTCATAGCTTTCTGGAAATCCTTTGCGGTCCATAATACCACGTTCTTGTAGGACATGATTGGGATGCAAAAACCCATCCGTGGTAATCAATTGAACATTTCGCCTTGGAAATAAACGAGAAAGTAGCGTTTGAACCAGGCGAGCAGTGGTACTTTTACCGACCGCCACGCTTCCGGCAATCCCAATAATAAATGGAGGGACTTTAATATAACGATGTAAAAAAAGCCCCTTGCTTAAAGTCAATGATTCGTACTCTTTCATATAAAGATGAATCATATGACACAAAGGGATATAAACATCTTCTACATCTTGCATAGAAATGCGGTCATTTAAACTTTTAATATTATCTAATTCTTCTTGTGTTAATGGCATATGTTCTCGTGTGTAGGAACCTTGCCATTCTTCCCGAGGAATTTGATAGTAATTTATCTGTTCCTTCATAGGAAACCTCCTTTAATTACTCGAAAATAGTGTAACACAAAAAGCAAAGTGCTTACAGATGAAGCCGTGAAAAAAGCAAAATTCTTCTAGAATAGAAACATAAAAACTTTCAGTCCATCTGTCCGAAAAAGATACTCATTGCCAGAGACCGCTCTGAGCCTTCTTTTAGAAGTCTCAAAGCTTTCGGCGTTCAAACAAAGTATAGTAAGTAGGGAATCACTACTTGCAACACTTGTAATTCATCCTCATCTTTTGATGGCGATGAGTACGTTTTCTCCCAAAGGAACTTTCAGTTTTTGAAATTCCTCTTCTTTTGAATTTACAAGGAAAGTATTTGTAGCAAGAAGCTGTAGGAACAAACGGAGAAGATATCCTTGTCGTGTGTCAAAGAGCTGAATGAATTAGTCTGTCTTGTGCGTGTCGCACTTAGACAGAGTTTGAACGTCAGCAGCCTAAGAGACTCATAAGAGGCTCGTGGCGATCTCGCACAACAAGGACATCTTTCGGAGCTTTGTTCAGGAAGCTTCTATATTCATATAATTCACACTGTACATACTGATAAAAAAGAAAAGATAGTTTACAAGCTGTGTTTTTTCGGTATGATGAAAGAGACGAACATCTAGAAGAGATAGATGGATAAAATTAAACAAAATGAGGTTGAACAGATGAGTAATCATTATTATAGTCAAAAACCAGATACTGCCCACGATTACGAAGAATGGAACTTTGAACTAAAAGGAAAAAATTTCCATTTCGTAACAGACAGTGGCGTTTTTTCTAGAGATACAGTGGACTATGGTTCTCGTGTATTAATTGATGCATTTGAGTGGGAAGATTTGCCAGAAGGACCAATTTTAGATTTGGGCTGTGGTTACGGACCGATTGGGTTATCGATAGCTTCTGCCAGTGGCCGAGAAATTGAAATGGTGGATGTCAATGAACGGGCAGTTGATTTAGCTAAACGCAATGCCCAACGTAATCAAGTCGAAAATGTCGATATTCATGTTTCTTATATTTATGAAAATATGCATCATGAAGAATATGCAGCTATTTTAAGTAATCCACCAATTCGCGCAGGAAAACAAGTCGTGCATGAAATTTTAACGGAAGCTGCTCCAAGACTAAAAACTGGTGGGACATTAACGATTGTGATTCAGAAAAAACAAGGGGCCCCTAGCGCACAAAAAAAGATGCTGGAAGCTTTTGGTAATGCAGAGATTATCAAGAAAGATAAAGGCTACTATATTATTCAAAGTGTAAAGGAAGATGGATTGTAAAATCTGTCTTTTTTTGATTGTCTATATTATTTAATTAAGGATTGGAGTATAATAATCTCAAAAAAAGTCGTTCAAAAAAATTAGACGAGGATCGTTCATAAGATGAATAAGTTATTGATGGGGTTACATTTGTTGATAGGTTTTGGCGCATTAATGGGTGGTTTGGCAGCAATCTTAAATCCACAGTCACCAATGGGGATTTCACCGGAAACGTTAAATGGATTTTTTGATAATTTTCTAATTCCAGGACTGTTTTTATTTATTGTGATCGGTTTGGGTAATTTGCTTGGTTTTTATCTGCTGAAAAAAACTTTTGGCTTTGCGAACTATTATAGTTTTTTAATGGGAATCATTTTAGTTTTATGGATTGTGATTCAGTGTTTGATTTTAAAAGAAGTGGTTTTCTTACATGTGCTTTTCTTTGGTTTAGGAAGTATTCAAGTGGTTGGAAATATTCTAGTAATCAAACAGCAGCAAATCCGTTTGTTTAAATGATTAGTCATTAGATGGATAAACTACTGGAAAAATGTCTAGTAGGTTTTTTGATAAAAATTTGATACACTGGACGTGAATATGTCAGAAAAAGGAGGATGCGTCGTGAAATTAACGATTCGACAAATTGCGGAGATGGCAGGGGTCTCAGTAACGACTGTTTCACAAATTTTAAACAACAAAGGAAGTCGTTTCAGTGATGCAACAAGGAAACGTGTGTTGGATATTGTCCGTGAATATCAATATCAACCAGACTTTTTTGCCTCTAATTTGATTACGCGTCATTCAAAAACGATTGGCATGGTGATCCCGAATGTGACTGATTTTTTCTTTTCTAAAGTAGTTGAGGGAGCAGAAACTTACATGAATCCGTTAGGCTATATGTTAATTTTATGTAATTCTCAACAAAGTTTGGAAAAAGAAATTCAATTAATGCAAAAATTGTCCCATCGTTCTGTAGATGGCATTATTTTAGCAACCCCTAACCAATTACCGGAAGAGTACTCTGTCCAAAGTGATTTTTTCCGAAAAATGCCGATTATTATTATTGATCGAGGAATTAACCGTCGGGAGAGTGGTCGTTTAATCGTGAAAGAATACGAAGGAGCTTACAGAGCTGTCAAGCATTTGATAGATAACGGTCATCAAAATATTGGTATGTTAAAAGAAAGTACTGGTTACTATCAGTTGGAAGAACGTTACAATGGTTACCGCCATGCATTAAAAGATGCCGATATTCCTTTTAAACGTAATTGGGTGGTATCTGGAGACTTAACCATCGAGGGAGGATACAAGGCGACAAAAGAACTTTTACGTAGTCGAGATATCACAGCGATTTTCTGTGGGAATGATGCGATGGCTATCGGTTGTTACCAAGCAATCTCGGAACAAGGGAAAAAAGTACCTGAAGATATTTCTGTTATCGGTTTTGATGGATTAGAATTGTCTGAGTATATTACTCCCTCGCTAACGACTGTAGAACAACCAACCTTTGATATTGGATTCACTGCAGCGAAGTTTTTAGTTGATGCGATTGAGTTTCCTGAGAGAAGAATCCCAAATAAAATTTTTGACACAAAATTAATAATTCGTGAGAGCGTGAAAGATATAACAAACGCAAGATGAAAAAAACTAAAAACATTTTCATTTTGCGTTTGACAACTAGTTTCCCGTCATGTATTATCAAGAATGAAAAGGGTTACATTGGGTATCTTTGTTTAGTAAAACGGTTTACTAAAGTGGTTTACCGAACGAAAAAATTATGTATAATAGAGTAGATGTAGGAAGTGAGGTTCAGATCTATGCGAATGGTGGATTTGATTGAGAAAAAACGCGATGGGGGCACACTGTCAGAAAAAGAGATTCAATATATTATCGAAGAATATACGAAGAATCAAATTCCTGATTACCAAATGAGTGCTTTACTCATGGCGATTTTTTATGAGGATATGACAGATGAAGAAATTACAGCTTTAACTTTGGCAATGGCTAATTCCGGAGAAGTGATTGACTTATCTTCTATTGAGGGAATTAAAGTGGACAAACATTCAACAGGTGGTGTGGGTGATACAACAACTTTAATTTTAGCTCCATTAGTTGCCAGTGTAGGAGTTCCTGTAGCCAAAATGTCCGGACGTGGTCTAGGTTATACGGGTGGAACGTTAGATAAATTAGAATCTATTCCTGGATTTAAGATTGAATTATCCGAAGAAGAATTTATTCGAGTCGTCAACGAAAGCCAAGTGGCAGTCATCGGTCAATCAGGTAATTTAGCTCCAGCGGATAAAAAGTTATATGCATTACGAGATGTTACTGCAACAGTCAATTCGATTCCTTTAATTGCTAGTTCAATTATGAGTAAAAAAATTGCGGCAGGAGCTGATGGTATTGTTCTAGATGTGACAACTGGTGATGGCGCCTTTATGAAAAGCTTAGAGGATGCAAGACGTTTGGCACATACGATGGTACGAATTGGTAAATTAGCGAATCGTCAAACGATGGCGGTTATCTCTGATATGTCTCAACCATTAGGTGAAGCGATTGGAAATAGTTTGGAAGTTGTAGAAGCTATTGAAACCTTGCAAGGTAAGGGTCCGGAAGATTTAGTGGAAATGTGTTATGCACTAGGAAGTCAAATGGTCGTACTTGCTAAAAAAGCAGAAACATTGGAAGAAGCACATCAAATGTTGCAAGAAGCACTAGAATCTGGCGTGGCTTTAGACAAGTTCAAGGAAATGATTCGTAATCAAGGTGGCGATGCAACAATTGTTGATGAACCCGAACGATTATTAACGGCAAAATATGAAGTGGAACTTCCAGCAAAAGAATCGGGTGTGGTTACTCAATTGGTAGCCAATGAATTGGGCATTGCGGCAATGATGCTTGGTGCAGGTCGTCGCACAAAAGAAGAAGCTATTGATCATGCTGTTGGCTTGAAATTGCATAAAAAAGTCGGTGAGTCTGTTCAAGAAGGCGAATCGTTGCTGACTATTTACAGTAATATAGAAGAAATTGACGAAGTAAAAGAATTAATTTATGCCAATATTAGCATTGGTGATGCGGGAGAAGAACCGCCGTTAATTTATGAAATTATTACAGAATAGAGATGCCAGTTTCAGTTTACTACTCTACTTACTAGGAACTCTAAGCCAGTAGGATGGGATAGGGTGTTTCAGTCAAACTTAAATTAAAAGAAATGAGGAGCAAAACAAATGGAATTAAATCGAATGATGGACCATACGATTTTAAAAGCAGATACACCGAAAGAAGAAGTTTTACGCATTATTGAGGAAGCGAAGAAGTATCATTTCTACTCAGTATGTATCAATCCTCAGTGGGTTTCCTTGGCTGCAGAAGAGCTAAAAGGCGAACCAGTTTCCGTATGTACAGTGATTGGTTTTCCTTTAGGAGCAACAACTTCTGCAACAAAAGCATTTGAAACAGAAGAAGCGATTAAAAATGGTGCAGATGAAGTCGATATGGTTATTGCAGTGGGTCGTTTGAAAGCTGGCGATTATGACTATGTTCAAAAAGATATTGAAGCAGTTGTAAATGCGGCGAAAGATCGTGCGTTAGTTAAAGTGATTATTGAATCATGCTTACTAACAAATGAAGAAATCGTTAAAGCTAGTGAACTATCAAAAGCTGCAGGTGCTGACTTTGTTAAAACATCAACTGGTTTTTCTACGGGTGGTGCGACAGTCGAAGCTGTTGCCTTAATGCGTGAAACAGTTGGACCAGAAATGGGTGTAAAAGCTTCTGGTGGTATCCATAATGAAGCGGAAGCTTTAGCAATGATTGAAGCAGGAGCAAGTCGTTTAGGAACTAGTGCAAGTGTGGCAATCATTTCAGGTGGTAGTGGCGCAGGTTACTAAAATTGTGAGTGAGAATATATTAGGAACAAAGGAGGCAACTATGACAAAAGCACAAAAACAATGGGTTGAAGTTGCCGTCGATGCGTTAGACAAGGCGTATGTACCCTATTCGCATTTTCCAGTAGGTGCTTGTTTAGTGACAGAGGACGGAAAAATTTACCAAGGATTAAATATTGAAAATGCTTCATACGGTTTAAGTAATTGTGCAGAACGTACTGCAATTTTCAAAGCAGTTTCAGAAGGTGAAAGAGCCTTTCAACATTTGGTTGTCGCTGGTCATACACCAGATCCGATCTCTCCATGTGGAGCATGTCGTCAAGTAATGGCAGAATTTTTTGCACCAGATATGCCAGTTACCCTTGTCGGTGATAATGGTGTAACCAAGGAGATGACAGTAGCAGAATTGTTACCTTACTCTTTCACAGATAAAGATTTATAGGCAACATCGTTCGTTTGATTCAACAGTCCTAGACTGATGAAAAATAAAAAAACTTTTTTATAGGGGGCTTTACAGAGATGAAAAAAGCAAAATTATTTAGTTTTGGTGCAGTAGCAATGGCAAGTGCTTTATTATTAGGTGCTTGTGGCAATAACAGTGGCGGAACAACAGGAACAGATGCGTCTGAAGGTGCAGGGAGCGAAAAACCAGCAGCAACAATCGCATTGATTACAGATACAGGCGGCGTAGATGATCGTTCATTTAATCAATCTGCATGGGAAGGTTTCCAAGCATGGGGCGAAGCAAATAATTTAGAAGAAGGAAATAATGGTTACAGATATTTCCAATCAGAAAATGAATCTGATTATATTCCAAATATTGACCAAGCTTTGAGTGCTGGTTACAACACAATTTTTGGTATTGGTTATAAATTACAACCTGCGATTGCAGAACAAGCTGAATTAAATCCAGACGTAAATTTTGTTATTGTAGATGATGTAGTCGATTTGCCAAACGTAGCTTCTGCAACATTTAAAGATCATGAATCTTCATATTTAGCAGGTATTGCTGCAGCTCACACAACGCAAACTGACCGTGTTGGATTTATCGGTGGAGTTAAAGGTGTAGTTATTGATCGTTTTGAAGCAGGATTTGTGGCTGGTGTAGCAGATGCAGCCAAAGCTTTAGGTAAAGAAATTCACGTTGAAGTTCAATATGCAGGTGACTTCTCAGCTCCTGACCGTGGACGCTCAATTGCTCAAGGTATGTATGCCCAAGGTGCAGACATTATCTTCCATGCATCAGGTGGTACTGGTAATGGTTTATTCCAAGAAGCAAAAGCACGTAATGAAGCCGGTGGCGATAAAGTTTGGGTTATTGGAGTTGACCGTGATCAATCTGATGAAGGTGGCTACAATGGCGACAGCGAAAACTTTACATTAACTTCTGCATTAAAAGAAGTTGGAAATGTTTCTCAAGACTTAGCTCAAAAAGCTTTAGATGGGGAATTCCCTGGTGGATCTCATGAAGTTTACGGTTTAGCTGAAGAAGGTGTTGGTTTAACTGACGGCCAATTATCTGAGGAAGCTTTATCAGCAGTTGAAGAAGCTAGAGCACAAATCATTGCTGGTGAAATCGAAGTTCCAGAAGTTCCAGAAGAAGACTAATTAAGGCTTTCAATCATCGTCTTGTAAAAGGCAAGACGATGATTGCTTTTGAAAAGAGCTTTTTTAAAGACAAAAAGGTTCTTTTGAGAGGTTGCTCTCGAGTTTTAGCTATTATTTGTCATTGTCAAGGTCATTTATAAAAGGGATGTGAAAATTTTGACAGAAGAAAACTTTGTCATCGAAATGCGAGATATTACCAAAAGTTTCGGAACGTTTAAAGCAAATGATCAAGTGAATTTGCAAGTCCGAAAAGGTGAGATTCATGCGCTACTTGGCGAAAATGGAGCTGGAAAGTCAACATTAATGAATGTCTTATCCGGTTTGTTAGAACCAACTTCCGGAGATATTTTAATGAATGGTGAGGTTGTACAGATTACAAGCCCAACTAAAGCCAATCAATTAGGAATTGGGATGGTGCATCAACATTTTATGTTAGTGGATGCATTCACAGTAACTGAAAATATCATTTTGGGAAATGAACCAAATCGTGCTGGTTTTATTGACCGTCAAACAGCTCGCAAAGAAATTTTAAGAGTTTCAGAGCAGTATGGATTGTCAGTTGATCCAGATGCCTACATTCGAGATATCTCTGTAGGAATGCAACAACGGGTTGAGATTTTAAAAACACTGTATCGTGGTGCAGATATTTTAATCTTTGATGAACCAACGGCAGTATTAACTCCTCAAGAAATTGATGAATTAATTGTAATTATGCAAGGATTGGTTCGTGAAGGAAAATCAATTATTCTAATTACTCATAAATTAGATGAAATTAAAGCTGTAGCGGATCGTTGTACGGTTATTCGTCGAGGAAAAGGTATTGGGACTGTGGATGTGAAAGATGTTTCTTCACAACAATTAGCAGACATGATGGTCGGACGTTCTGTATCCTTTAAAACAGACAAAAAACTTGCTAATCCACAGGAAGTTGTCTTATCAATTCAAAATCTAGTGGTAAATGAAAATCGTGGTGTCGAAGCCGTGAAAGATTTAAGTTTAGAAGTACGTGCAGGCGAGATTGTAGGTATTGCAGGGATTGATGGCAATGGTCAATCAGAATTGATTCAAGCGCTGACAGGATTACGAAAAGTTGAAAGTGGCAATATTTTCCTAGGAGATGAAAATATTACTAACTTGCGACCTCGTAAAATTACTGAAGCAGGTGTGGGACATGTTCCAGAAGACCGCCATAAATATGGATTAGTTTTAGATATGACTTTGGCTGAAAACTTAGCTTTACAAACGTATTATCAAGCACCATATAGTAATGTGGGAATTTTGAATTACACAGAAATCAACGATCATGCCGTTGATTTGATTAATGAATTTGACGTTCGAACAGTTAATGAAATTGTTCCTGCTAAAGCATTATCTGGTGGGAATCAACAAAAAGCAATCATTGCCCGTGAAATCGACCGAGATCCAGAATTGCTAATTGTTGCCAATCCAACTCGTGGTTTAGACGTAGGAGCAATCGAATTTATTCATAAACGTTTAATTGAACAAAGAGATCGTTTTAAAGCAGTATTATTGATTAGTTTTGAATTAGAAGAAATTTTAAATGTTTCGGATCGAATTGCAGTTATCCACGATGGTCATATTGTTGGAGTGGTGGATCCGAAAGAGACTTCAGAGCAAGAATTAGGGTTACTAATGGCCGGTTCTTCCTTGGAAAAAGCCAAAGCAGAGCTTGGACAACAGGAGGTGGCGGCAAATGAATGATCGCAATGAAAAAATTCGCAATATACTTGTACCGATTTTATCAGTTGTAATGGGGTTAATTCTAGGTGCGATTTTAATGTTAGCATTTGGCTACAATCCAATTAATGGTTATTCTTCTATGTTAACGGCTGCTCTAGGAAACCAACGAAGTATTGGTGAAACATTACGTCAAGCAACGCCATTGATTTTTACAGCGTTAGGATTTTCAGTAGCGAATTCAGCAGGATTCTTTAATATTGGTTTATCTGGTCAAGCTCTGTGTGGCTGGGTAGTCAGTGTTTGGACAGCGTTAGCTTTTCCTGATCTACCAAAATTAATTTTATTACCATTAGCTGTTATTTTGGGAGCATTGGCTGGAGCGGTAGCTGCCGCTATTCCAGGGCTATTACGTGCTTTCTTTGGAACTAGTGAAGTCATTGTTACAATCATGATGAACTACATTTTATTGTATTTAAGTACATTTATGTTACAAAACGTGATGCCGGATCATTTTCGCTCTAGTTTAGATGCAACAGTAGCAATTTCACCAAATGCAACCTTACGAATGCCTTGGTTAACACAACTGTTTGGAGGCTCTCGAGTAAGTGGTGGTTTGTTCTTAGCGCTAGTAGCAATTTTTGTTGTTTGGTTCTTAATGAAGAAAACAACATTGGGTTATGAAATCCGTTCGGTTGGTTTAAACCCACATGCTTCTGAATACGCTGGAATGAGCAGCAAACGAACAATTGTCATGTCGATGATTATTTCAGGAGCTTTAGCCGGTCTTGGTGGTGTGGCTGAAGGCCTAGGAACCTATCATAACTTCTTCGTACAAACGACGTCATTATCAATCGGTTTTGATGGTATGGCTGTTTCCTTATTAGGATCAGGTTCACCAATCGGTATCTTATTGTCCGCGTTATTATTTAGTATTTTGAAAATTGGTGGCTTGGGAATGCAAACCATTGCTGAAATACCATTTGAAATTGTCAATGTATCGATTGCCTTAATTATTTTCTTTGTTGGTATTAACTTTGTTATCCGTTTAGCGATGGCTAAATTGATGCCAGGTAAAAAACAGGAAGAAATTGTTAGAACAATTGAATCAGCACCAAATGATCAAAGCCAAGAAGGGGGAGAAATCTAATGTCAACAGTAGGATTACTTGCTTTAATTTTGACCTCTACTTTAGTTTATTCGACACCATTGATTCTAACTTCTTTGGGTGGAACCTTTTCTGAACGAAGTGGGATTGTCAATGTTGGTTTAGAGGGTATCATGGTAATGGGCGCATTTAGTGCCGTTGTCTTTAACTTAGAAATGACTAGTGTTTTAGGCTCATGGACACCTTGGGTAGCTATTTTAGTCGGTGGTTTAGTTGGTGTTGTCTTTTCACTATTCCATGCGGTCGCTACCGTTAGTTTCCGTGCCGATCATATCATCAGTGGGACTGTGGTTAACTTAATGGCTCCTGCGCTAGGTGTTTTCTTAATCAAAGCTTGGTATGGCAAAGGTCAAACAGACAATATCAGTTATAACTTGGGATATTATTCTTTCCCTCTATTAAAAGATATTCCTGTTATTGGAGAAATCTTCTTTAGAAATACCTTTTTACCTGCATATTTAGCAATTTTAGTAGCAGTGATTGCTTGGTTTGTTATCTTTAAAACTCGTTTTGGTTTACGTCTTCGTTCAGTAGGGGAACATCCACAAGCAGCAGATACTTTAGGAATTAATGTCTACCGCTTGCGTTATTCAGGTGTGCTGATTTCAGGTTTGCTAGGAGGAATGGGAGGAGCAATCTTTGCTCAATCGATTTCAGGTAATTTCTCTGCAGGAACAATTGTAGGACAAGGGTTTATCTCAATGGCAGCGATGATTTTTGGTAAATGGAATCCGTTGGGAGCAATGGGAGCCGCACTATTCTTTGGTTTTGCTCAAAGTTTGAGTATCATCGGGGCACAATTGCCATTCTTCTCAGCTATTCCGCCTGTTTTACTGCAAATCGCGCCATATCTAATAACAATTATCGTTTTAGTTCTTTTCTTGGGTCAGTCTTCGGGACCAAAAGCTGGCGGTAAAAATTATATTAAATCTAAATAATATCTATTTAAGGGTGGGACTAAGGGACAATGTTGCTTTGTTCTGCTCTTTGTATTTAAAATATGGGTAAAAATAGTATATGATAGAGAAAAGAAAGTAGGTTAAACAAATGTTTAAACGCGTGCATTTAGTTGTGATGGATTCAGTGGGTATTGGTGAAGCACCCGATGCTGAAAAATTTAATGACAAAGGTTCTGATACATTAGGTCATATCGCCAAAGAAGCAGGATTGAACATTCCTAATTTCGAGCAGCTAGGTCTAGGAACAATCCGTCCGTTGGAAGGTGTGGCTTCAGTTGAAGATCACCAAGGATATGTGACTAAATTAGAAGAGGTCTCAGTCGGGAAAGATACGATGACTGGACATTGGGAAATTATGGGCTTGAATATTCAAAAACCTTTCCGTGTATTCCCAGAAGGTTTTCCTGAAGAATTGCTAAAACAAATTGAAGAATTTTCTGGACGAAAAATCGTCTGTAACTTACCTTATTCAGGTACAAAGGTTTTAGATGATTATGGTCAACATCAAATGGAAACAGGCGATTTGATTGTTTATACTTCAGCAGATCCTGTGTTACAGATTGCTGCTCATGAAGAAATCATTCCTTTAGAAGAATTATATCGTATTTGTGAATATGTCCGAGAAATTACTAAAGATGAACCTTATATGATTGGTCGAATTATTGCGCGACCGTACTTGGGAGAACCGGGGAATTTTACTCGTACAAGCAACCGTCACGATTATGCTTTAGATCCATTCGGAAAAACAGTCTTAGATTCCTTAAAAGACAACGGCAAAGATGTAATTGCTGTGGGTAAGATTAATGATATCTTTAATGGACAAGGAATTACTGAATTTGTTCGCACCAAAGATAATATGGATGGTGTTGATAAATTATTAGACGTGATGAAAAAAGATTTCACTGGTTTAAGTTTTACTAACTTGGTTGATTTTGATGCATTATTTGGTCATCGTCGTGACGTAGAAGGTTATGCTCGTGCGATTGAAGATTTTGATGGTCGTTTACCAGAACTTTTGGCAGCGTTGGAAGAGGACGATTTATTAGTTATCACAGCTGACCATGGAAATGATCCAACTTTCCCAGGTACCGACCATACGAGAGAATACGTACCATTAGTACTTTATAGCAAAAAACTTAAAGACCAAGGTAAGTTGCCGCAAGGGTTCTTCTCAGATATTTCTGCGACTATTGCCGAAAACTTTGAAGTTCCCGCTACTGAAAATGGAACAAGTTTCTTACATCTTTTGAAATAAAAAAATGAACCCATTAGGAGTGATGATTGAATGAAATTACAAGAACAATTACAAGAGACATTGGTGTTTTTACAGGAACAAGGAGTAAAAGACGTTGAATTTGGCTTAATTTTAGGCTCTGGTTTAGGAGAATTAGCCGATGAGATTGAAGAAGCGGTTGTTATTCCTTACGAAAAAATTCCGCATTTCCCTGTTTCAACGGTTGTTGGTCATGCAGGACAATTAGTTTACGGAACATTATCTGGACGTAAAGTATTGGCGATGCAAGGTCGTTTCCATTATTATGAAGGTCATTCTATGCAAACTGTTACCTATCCAGTACGTGTGATGGCAGCGGTTAAAGCTCATTCAATTATCGTAACAAATGCTTGTGGTGGTGTGAATGAAAACTTTGAACCAGGTGATTTGATGTTGATTACTGACCACATTAATTATACGGGTGATAATCCATTGATTGGTGAAAACGTAGAAGAAATGGGTCCACGCTTTCCTGATATGAGCAACGCATATACACCTGCTTACCGTGAAGTGGCAAAACAAGTCGGAGAGAAAAAAGGTTTGCACTTAAAAGAGGGTGTTTATATGGGTTGGTCAGGTCCTACTTACGAAACACCTGCGGAAATCCGTATGTCTCGTGTAATCGGTGCAGATGCAGTGGGTATGTCGACAGTTCCTGAAGTGATTGTAGCTGCCCACAGCGGATTAAAAGTTTTAGGGATTTCATGTATCACTAACTTAGCGGCGGGTATGCAAGCGACTTTAAATCATGAAGAGGTCGTAGAAACTACAGAGCGAGTTAAAGCTGAATTTAAAGCACTAATTAAAGAAACGTTAGTTGAACTATAAAAATTTGGAGGAGCGAAAACAATGAGTGTTCATATCGAAGCAAAACCAGATGAAATTGCTGATAAGATTTTACTACCAGGCGATCCACTGCGTGCGAAATATATCGCTGAAAAATTTTTAGAAAATCCTGTCTGCTACAACAATGTTCGTGGCATGTTAGGTTACACAGGAACTTATAAAGGGGAGCGTGTTTCTGTTCAAGGAACAGGGATGGGAATGCCTTCTGCCACTATTTATGCCCATGAACTAATTAATTCCTATGATGTGAAAAAATTGATTCGTGTTGGAACTTGTGGCGCGATTTCGACGGATGTTCATGTACGCGACTTAGTAATTGCTCAAGGTGCGGTAACGAGTTCATCAATGATTCAAAAGAATTTTGATCAATTCCACTTTGCCCCAATTGCTGATTTTAAATTACTAAAAACAGCCTATGAAATTGCGGAAGAGCAAGGATTCACTACACATGTAGGAAACATTCTGTCAGAAGATACTTTCTATAAAGATGATATGACAGAAACCTTAAAATTAGCTGACTTAGGTGTAATGGGCGTTGAGATGGAAGCTGCCGCTTTATACTATTTAGGAGCAAAATATCATGTGCAAACACTGGCGATTTGTACCGTAAGCGACCACATTATTACTGGAGAAGAAACAACGGCTGAAGAACGTCAAACAACTTTTGACGAAATGATTAAAGTTGGATTGGAAACAGCAATTAAATAATCAAAAAGATTGGGGAGACCCAATCTTTTTGACTTATCAATCATAGATGGAGGGCAAACAATGGAAAACTTTAATTTTCATGTAACGACAGATATTCGATTTGGGAGAGATCGATTAGGAGAACTTTCAGAGGTATTAAACCAATTTGGTAAGAAAGTTTTACTGGTATATGGTGGAGGTAGTATCAAAGCCAATGGTTTATATCAAAAAGTTTTGGAACAACTAGAAGCTAATGGGAACGCGGTTATCGAATTATCTGGCGTGGAACCAAATCCAAGAATCGAAACAGTAACTAAAGGCGCAGAATTATGTCGGGAACATCAAGTGGATGTCATTTTAGCTGTTGGAGGAGGTTCTGTCATTGATTGTAGCAAGGCAATTGCTGGAGGAACCTTTGTTGAAGGTGATCTGTGGGAAAACTTAGTGTTAAAAGGCAGCTATAATGGACCGGCAGTTCCGTTGGTGACAATTCTTACATTGTCGGCAACTGGAAGTGAAATGAACAGCGGTGGAGTTATCTCCAATATGGCTACGCAACAAAAATTAGGTATGGGTGGTAAAAACTTATTGCCAAAAGCATCCTTCTTAGATCCGACGAATACTTACACAGTAAATGCCTATCAAACTGCCGCAGGTGCAGCGGATATTTTCAGTCATTTGATGGAAAACTATTTTAATGCAACAACTGGAACAGATGCTCAAGACGGAATTGCAGAAGGTTTGATGAAAACAGTGATCCGTAATTTACCGTTGGCTTTAGAAAATCCAGAAGACTACGATGCTAGAGGAAATTTGATGTGGGCAAGTACGTTGGCTTTAAATGGTTTAACTGGGCGTGGGAAAAATGGAGGTTGGTCATGTCATGCGATGGAACATGAACTAAGTGCCTTTTATGACATTACTCATGGGATTGGTTTAGCCATTTTAACCCCACGTTGGATGGCGCATATTTTAAATGAAGACTCTACACCGAAATTTGCTCGTTTTGCCAAAGAGGTTTGGGGAATTCAAGAAGAGGACGCTAAGTTAGCTGCTAAAAAAGGCATCCAAGCGCTATATGATTTCTTTTTAGAAAATGGTGTACCAATGACCTTACCAGAAGTAGGAATTGAAACAGAAAATGACTTTGAAAAAATGGCAGCTCAAGCAGTGGCGCATAGCTCAATTGCTACTAGTGCTTTTGTTCCTTTAGAGAAAGCTGACGTTATAGCGATTTATCAAGAGTCCATGCAAGCTTCAACATTTATCTAATTAAAAATAGGAGAAGAAAAGCAAATCAATCGCTTTTCTTCTCCCTTTTTTTATAAATAATATTTTTCTTTGACTGAAAGGTCATCATTTAATTCATAAACTAAAGGTTGACCTGTTGGAATTTCAAGTCCCATAATATCATCATCAGAGATACCTTCAATGTGTTTTGCTAAAGCACGTAAAGAATTTCCGTGGGCAGCAACTAAGACGGTCTTACCATCTAACAATGCGGGAGCGATCTCGTCTTCCCAGAATGGCAATGCACGTTCTAAAGTGACTTTTAGATTTTCTCCACCAGGAACTGTACGTGGATCTAAGTCTGCATAGCGACGATCTGGTTTGGCATCTGATAGTGGAGGCAATGTGTCATATGAACGGCGCCAGATTAGGACCTGGTCATCTCCGTATTTTTCTCGAGTAGCTTGTTTATTCAATCCTTGTAATGCTCCGTAATGACGTTCGTTTAAGCGCCAAGATTTAACTGTGGGTACCCATAATTGATCAGAGTATTCTAAGATATAGTTACAAGTTTTAATTGCACGAGTTAACACTGAAGTATAAGCGATATCAAATTCAATTCCAGCTTCTTTAATCTTACGTCCACCCTCGATGGCTTCCTCAACACCCTCTGGCGCCAAATCGACGTCTTCCCAACCTGTAAATTGATCTAATTTGTTCCACTCACTTAATCCATGACGTGAAAAAACTAATTTTGGCATAAAAACTCTCCTTTACTCATATCATTTTGAAATTTCTGTTCCAACAATATTATACACCCTTTTTTTATTTTTTTTCCAGTATCTGCCAGTTAGTAAAGGGAATTTAAGTATTTCTATAACCACTTTTAAATCTAATCTAGGTTGATTATTTACAATTTAACAAGAACATCAAAAACTTCCAGTCTACCTGTCCGAAAAAGACACTTATTGCCAGAGACCGCTCTGAGCCTTCTTTCAGAAGTCTCAAAGCTTTCGGCGTTCAAACAAAGTATAACAAGTAGAAAATCGCTACTTGCAACACTTTGTAATTCATCCTCATCTTTAGTCGGCAATAAGTGCTATTTTCTCCCAGCTAGTCTTCCAGTTTTTGAAACGTAGTCTACTTTATGAAAGGAAACAAATACAGTAACTGGAAGAACAATCGGAAAAAACACCCTAGTCGTGGGTCAAAGAGCTGAATGAATTACTCTGACTTAGTGTGGTAACACTTAGACAGAGTTTGAACGTCAGCAGCCAAAGAGACTCTGTAAAGAGGCTCGTGGCGGTCTCCCACAACAAGGGTGTTTTCGGGAGCATTGTTCTGGAAGTTTCTGCATCTATCTAGTGTAGATCTTCAACAAGTAACATAAAGCAAGTGGAAATTGATAGGGACTAACTGGAAAGCTTGAATTTTAAAAGTATTTAATGGTATTATGAAGAAGTCGAATTGAAGTAATTGCCGTGGCAACTTTGATTCTTATGAAGATTGCACAGCAGCTTCATCGTGATTTATGAATGGATAGAGAACAAGAGAAAGTAGGAAATGCAGAATGGATAAGAAACCTGTAATTTTAATGATTTTGGACGGATTAGGACTACGTGACGAAACAGTGGGGAATGCTGTGGCATTGGCTAACACACCAAACTTAGAAAAGTATTGGAATGCCTATCCTCACGCAACATTAAAAGCTTCTGGTTTAGACGTAGGTTTACCTGAAGGACAAATGGGGAATTCTGAAGTAGGACATACCAACATTGGTGCTGGACGAATTGTTTACCAAAGTTTAACTCGTATTGATAAATCAATCGCTGATGGTGAATTTGCAGAAGAAAAAGCTTTGCTAGAATTGTTTGATTTTGTAAAGAAAAACAACTCTAACTTACATCTAATGGGCTTAGTTTCTGATGGTGGTGTACATAGCCACATCAATCATTTATACGCTTTAATTGAAGAAGCAAAAAAACATGGTGTACCTGCATACATCGATGTTATTCTAGATGGTCGCGATGTTTCTCCAACATCAGGTGCTAAATATGTAAAACAATTACAAGAAAAAATCAATGAAATTGGACATGGTAAGATTGCATCTGTTTCAGGTAGATACTATGCAATGGACCGTGACAAACGTTGGGAACGAGTGCAAAAATATTATGATGTTGTAATTCATGGCGAAGGCGAGACAGGAACTGATCCTGTTGAAATCGTTGAACAAAGCTATGCAGCAGGTGTGAATGATGAGTTTGTATTGCCTAATGTCGTTTTAGAAGACGGTAAACCAGTGGCAACAATCAATGATAACGATGGAATTTTATTCTTCAACTTCCGTCCTGACCGTGCGTTACAAATGTCTCAAGCGTTAACTGAAAAAGAATGGGAATTCTTTGAACGTGGCGAAGAACCAAAAAATATTAAATTGGTAACAATGACTCAGTATTCAGATAAATTAGAAACAGAAGTTGTTTTTGCGCCAATTTCAATGGACAACGTATTAGGTGAAGTGCTTGCGAAAAACAATTTGAACCAATTACGTATTGCAGAAACTGAAAAATATCCTCACGTTACTTTCTTCTTTAATGGAGGTTCAAATACGGTCTTTGAAACTGAAGAACGTATCTTAATTGACTCTCCTAAAGTTGCAACATATGATTTGCAACCAGAAATGAGTATCTATGGTGTAACGGATGCCTTAGTTAATGCAATTAATGATGAGAAGTTTGAAGCGATTATTCTAAACTTCGCAAACCCAGACATGGTTGGACATTCAGGTATGGTAGAACCAACTATCAAAGCCATCGAAGCAGTGGATGAATGTGTTGGACGTGTAGTTGATGCTATCCAAGCGAAAGAAGGATTTGCAATCATCACAGCTGACCATGGAAACTCAGAAACAATGATTGATGAAAATGGTGAACCACATACTGCTCATACAACTGTTCCAGTACCAGTTGTTGTGACAAAAGATGGTGTGGAATTAAGAACAGATGGTCGTTTGGCTGACTTAGCACCAACAATGCTAGATTTATTAAATGTTGAATTACCTGCAGAAATGACTGGACGTAGCTTAATTAAATAAGTTAAATACTAGAAGGTATTCTGTATGACTAAATAGAAGACAGACCAGAGAACGAAATGTTTTCTGGTCTTCTTTTTGTATTTGAAGAAAAATTTTTAAAAAGAGGTCCAAAAAAGTCTGAGAACATTTCTCAGACTAATCATGCTTCTTGTTCAAGTAAATGAATGTATTTGTAGCAAGTTCCAATAGAAACATTACAATAGGAAGCAATCGCTTGAATAGGTTCTTTCTTTTCAAAAAATAAGAAACGAATTTTTTCAATCACTTCAGAGCTTATTTTTGGTCGTCCGCCAATTTTTCCTTGTTGGCGAGCTTTATTTAGTCCAACTAAGGTTCTTTCTTTCAGCAATTGACGTTCCATATCCGCAATTTGTTTCATCCACTTAAAGTAAATCTTTCCTTGTTCCTCTCTAGTGTCGATTTTTTCCGATAAACAAACTAAATCGAAATTTCTCAACTCCAATGAAACCATCCACTCTGCTAATTGTCTAGTAGATTTGCCGAGGCATTGTAACTGGTTCACGATAAGTACGTCTCCAGACTGCATCTGACTAAGCACGAAATCAAGAGACATTTCATTAGGAGTGACATCATCCTCATGAAATATTTTTTCGCAACCATAATTGGTTAATTGTTCTAATTGATACTGTGGATCATCATCAATAATTGATGTACGGATATATCCGAATAGCCCCATGTTCATCCCGTCCTAAACTATATTAATTATCTTTGATACGCTGAATAGTCATTTGTACAGGTCCGTTTTCTTCTCCAACAATGACTAGGTCGACCATATTTAAAAATAAACCATGTTCAACCACACCGATTAATTGATCCAATTCATTTCCAAGTGCAATTGGATCTTCAATTTTTTCTAAATGCAAATCAATGATAGAGTGACCGCAATCTGTGATTTTTTTTTCTTCATTAGATTCCATGCGGAAAGACGGACGATATCCTTTTTCTTCGAATAATTTGAAAAGCTGTTCTTCCCCGTAGGGTACAACTTCTACGGGTAAAGGGAAATTTCCTAATTTTTCGACCATTTTTGATTCATCCACAATCCAAATGACACGTTCAGAGTACGTAGCGACAATTTTTTCAAATAATAAAGCTGCTCCGCCACCCTTGATTCCTTGGAAGTCTGCACTAATTTCATCTGCTCCATCAATTGTTAAGTCTACTTTTGTTACTTCGTCGATTGTTTTTACAGGAATTCCTAGAGAGCGTGCTTGTTCTCTAGAAGCGAAAGAAGTTGGTACGCCAATAATTGAAAGATTTTCTTCTTTTACTCTACGTCCTAATTCTTCAATCATATAGTACGCTGTTGATCCAGTTCCTAAACCAACGATCATGCCATCTTTTACATAATTAGCTGCTTCAATACCGACCATTTTTTTTAAGTTCATCTGTTTCGCCACCTCTTGTTAGTTTTGAATACTTCAATTCCCTATTATATAGTGGAATCTTTTAAATTGGTAGGTGCTAAAAGAAAATAGCATTAATTATACTGTTGATTGCATTTGGTAATATGTAAGTAGTTCTCTCTAAGCTAATCGGCAGCTTCCAGACAAAGGTTAAGAGCGAAAAGTAAATTTTGGCTATAGCTATCTGTAGATTCCGATAATTTTTATTCTTTCAATAGAAAGAAACAACTCTTTTGTTTAAATTAATAGATAGTAATATAATTTGTTACTAGTCACAGTTACTTTTTTAATCCATAGGCTACACTACACAACGAAGACTGCTTTTGTCGACCGTGGGACCAACTGGAGCCTTTAGTCTCCAGTCTGTCAAGCTTCACACGCACAGTTGCCAATTGATTGTTTACTGTGCGTGTGAAGCTTGAAAGCTCCAAGACTACAGGCTTGGGGCGGTTCCGAGCTGACCTAAGCAAGATTCTCTCGCAGTGAAGCGTCAAGTTTGCTGCGAATAGTAACTATAATCTGAAAAAACTTTGGAAATTCATGCTTTATCGGTTGACGAAGAAATAAATCCATGATATTCTATCAAAGGTGCTTTACATACAGGTCTCTCATCGAGACGTGCTGACTGTGAAAAAGTACAATTCTGATAAGGGTGCAAGTTATTGCATTATTTTTTATCGCAAAAAAAGAACCACCTGGATGTGTGGGACTATAAAGCGAATCAAGGAAGGAGGAAAACAAGGAATGCCTACAATTAACCAATTAGTACGTAAACCTCGTAAATCCAAGGTTGAAAAATCAAATTCACCTGCATTGAACAAAGGATATAATAGCTTCAAAAAAGCTCAAACAGACGTTAGTTCACCTCAAAAACGTGGGGTAGCAACTCGTGTCGGAACTATGACACCTAAAAAACCGAACTCAGCTTTACGTAAATATGCTCGTGTTCGTTTGTCTAACTTGATCGAAGTTACAGCTTATATTCCAGGTATTGGTCATAACTTACAAGAACATAGTGTGGTATTGCTACGCGGTGGACGTGTAAAAGACTTACCAGGGGTACGTTATCATATCGTTCGTGGAGCATTGGATACGGCTGGTGTTAATGACCGTAAACAATCTCGTTCTAAATACGGTACGAAAAAACCTAAAGCTTAATTTTACTTTTCAAACAAAACGACTATTTAAATAAAACTTATTTCGGAAGGAGGAGTTACGGATGCCTCGTAAAGGTCCTGTTGCAAAACGTGATGTATTACCAGATCCTATTTATAACTCAAAATTAGTAACTCGTTTAATCAACCGTGTAATGGTTGACGGTAAACGCGGAGTTGCTGCGAATATCATCTACAACTCATTTGATATTATTAAAGAATCTACAGGCAATGATGCATTGGAAGTTTTCGAACAAGCAATGAAAAACATCATGCCAGTATTAGAAGTAAAAGCTCGCCGTGTTGGGGGTTCTAACTATCAAGTACCAGTTGAAGTTCGTCCTGAACGTCGTACAACTTTAGGCTTACGTTGGGTTGTTAACTATGCTCGTTTGCGTGGAGAACACACAATGGAAGAACGCCTAGCTAAAGAAATCATGGATGCTGCTAACAATACAGGTGCTTCAGTTAAAAAACGTGAAGACACTCATAAAATGGCAGAAGCTAACCGTGCATTTGCACACTATCGTTGGTAAGATCCTCGCTACTTTTTTAGTAGAAGGTATTGCTACAACTTTGATGTAAGTTGAGAATTAGAGAGGAGAACAACCTTACAATGGCAAGAGAATTTTCATTAGAAAACACTCGTAATATTGGTATCATGGCCCACGTTGACGCTGGTAAAACAACGACAACGGAACGTATCTTGTACTACACTGGTCGTATCCATAAAATTGGTGAAACTCATGAAGGAGCTTCACAAATGGACTGGATGGAACAAGAACAAGAACGTGGGATCACGATTACTTCCGCTGCAACTACTGCACAATGGAAAGGTAACCGTGTAAATATCATCGATACACCTGGACACGTAGACTTCACTATTGAAGTTCAACGTTCTCTACGTGTACTTGACGGTGCTGTAACTGTATTGGACTCACAATCAGGTGTGGAACCACAAACAGAAACAGTTTGGCGTCAAGCGACTGATTACCGTGTACCACGTGTTGTTTTCTGTAACAAAATGGATAAAATTGGTGCTGACTTCTTGTATTCAGTATCTACATTGCATGATCGTTTACAAGCAAATGCGCATCCAATTCAATTACCAATCGGTGCAGAAGACGACTTTACAGGGATTATTGACCTTGTAAAAATGAAAGCTGAAATGTACACAAATGACTTAGGTACAGAAATCGAAGAAACTGAGATTCCTGCTGAGTATTTGGAACAAGCCGAAGAATGGCGTGAAAAATTAGTTGAAGCTGTTGCTGATACAGATGAAGACTTGATGATGAAATTCTTGGAAGGTGAAGAAATCACTGAAGAAGAATTAAAAGCTGGTATTCGTAAAGCAACATTAACAGTTGATTTCTTCCCAGTAATGTGTGGATCAGCATTTAAAAACAAAGGGGTTCAATTGATGTTGGATGCAGTTATTGACTACTTGCCAGCACCAACTGATGTACCTGCAATTAAAGGGATTAACCCTAAAACAGAAGAAGAAACAGAACGTCCATCTTCTGATGACGCTCCATTTGCTTCATTGGCATTTAAAGTTATGACTGACCCATTCGTAGGTCGTTTAACATTCTTCCGCGTGTATTCTGGTGTACTTAACTCTGGATCATACGTATTGAATGCTTCAAAAGGCAAACGTGAACGTATCGGACGTATTCTTCAAATGCATGCGAATACTCGTAAAGAAATTCAAACAGTTTATTCTGGAGATATCGCTGCAGCTGTTGGTTTGAAAGATACAACCACTGGGGATACTTTGTGTGATGAAAAAGATGCAGTTATCTTAGAGTCTATCGAATTCCCTGATCCAGTTATCGAAGTAGCTGTTGAACCTAAATCAAAAGCTGACCAAGATAAAATGGGTGTTGCTTTACAAAAATTAGCTGAAGAAGATCCATCATTCCGCGTAACAACTAACGTTGAAACTGGTGAAACAGTTATTGCTGGTATGGGAGAACTTCACTTAGACGTTCTTGTTGACCGTATGCGTCGTGAATTCAAAGTGGAAGCAAACGTAGGTGCGCCTCAAGTATCTTATCGTGAAACATTCCGCTCTGGTACACAAGCAGAAGGTAAATTTGTACGTCAATCAGGTGGTAAAGGTCAATACGGTCACGTATGGATCGAATTCACACCGAATGAAGAAGGCGCAGGTTTTGAGTTTGAAAACGCAATTGTCGGTGGTGTGGTTCCTCGTGAATACATCCCAGCAGTTGAAAAAGGTTTAGAAGACTCAATGGCAAACGGTGTCTTGGCTGGTTATCCATTGGTTGATATCAAGGCAAAACTTTATGATGGTTCTTACCATGATGTCGATTCAAATGAAACTGCCTTCCGTGTGGCTGCTTCAATGGCGTTGCGTGCTGCTGCTAAAAAAGCAAGTCCAGTTATTCTTGAGCCTATGATGAAAGTAACTATAACTGTTCCTGAAGATTACTTAGGGGATGTTATGGGACACGTTACTGCTCGTCGTGGACGCGTAGAAGGTATGGAAGCACATGGTAATGCACAAATCGTTAATGCGTTAGTACCATTATCAGAAATGTTTGGTTACGCAACAACACTACGTTCTGCAACTCAAGGTCGCGGAACATTCATGATGGTCTTTGACCACTATGAAGATGTACCGAAATCAATCCAAGAAGAAATTATTAAGAAAAATGGCGGAAATGCTGAATAATCTTAATTGATTATTGAATTTTTTTCAAATAACTATATTTTTTGAGACATTTCGTGTACAATGAATTACGATGATATGGGCAAGGAATCTTCTTGATTCCTTACCTATCAAATAAAAATTAAAACGTATTTTTAGGAGGAACATTTAAAATGGCAAAAGAAAAATTTGACCGTTCTAAGTCCCACGTAAACGTTGGTACAATCGGACACGTTGACCATGGTAAAACTACATTAACAGCTGCAATCACAACTGTTTTAGCTAAAAAAGGTTGGGCGCAAGCTTCAGCTTATGACCAAATCGACGGTGCTCCAGAAGAGCGCGAACGTGGAATCACAATCTCAACTGCTCACGTTGAGTACGAAACTGAAACTCGCCACTACGCTCACGTAGACTGCCCAGGTCACGCGGATTACGTTAAAAACATGATCACTGGTGCTGCTCAAATGGACGGCGCGATCTTAGTAGTATCTGCTGCTGATGGTCCTATGCCTCAAACTCGTGAACACATCTTGTTATCTCGTAACGTAGGTGTTCCATACATCGTTGTTTTCTTAAACAAAGTTGATATGGTTGACGATGAAGAATTATTAGAATTAGTAGAAATGGAAGTTCGTGATTTATTATCAGAATACGATTTCCCAGGCGATGACATTCCAGTTGTTGCAGGATCTGCTTTGAAAGCTTTAGAAGGCGAACCAGAATACGAAGAAAAAATCTTCGAATTAATGGCTGCAGTTGACGAATATATCCCAACTCCAGAACGTGAAAACGACAAACCATTTATGATGCCAGTTGAGGATGTATTCTCAATTACTGGTCGTGGTACTGTTGCTACAGGACGTGTTGAACGTGGACAAGTTCGCGTTGGTGACGTTGTTGAAGTTGTAGGTATCGAAGAAGAAACAGCTCAAACTACTGTAACAGGTGTTGAAATGTTCCGTAAATTGTTAGACTACGCTGAAGCTGGCGATAACATTGGTGCTTTATTACGTGGTGTTGCACGTGAAGATATCCAACGTGGACAAGTATTGGCTAAACCAGGTTCAATCACTCCACATACAAAATTCGTAGCTGAAGTTTACGTTTTAACTAAAGAAGAAGGTGGTCGTCATACTCCATTCTTCACTAACTATCGTCCACAATTCTACTTCCGTACAACTGACGTAACTGGTGTTGTTCAATTACGTGAAGGTACTGAAATGGTAATGCCTGGTGATAACGTAACTATTGACGTGGAATTAATCCACCCAATCGCTATCGAAGACGGAACTCGTTTCTCTATTCGTGAAGGCGGACGCACTGTTGGTTCAGGCGTTGTTTCTGAAATCACTGCATAATTCTTTAATGAATATAATCAAAAATCCTCGAACGTTAACGTTTGAGGATTTTTTTGCGCCTATTTAATTAATTTTTGATTTCTCAAGTAAGTATCAATATTTTCGGCTGGTTTATTTTTGAAATAATCAGCAAATTTTTTCGTCCATGTTTTGGTTTCACGGGCTTCCGCAAATCTTATCATGGTTTCTTCGTAGTCTTCAATTAGTTGATAATCATAGGGTTGATACGTATCGTAATGAATGACTGCTTCTTCTGGTAAGCGTGGTTTTACTTTCATATCAACTATTGGTTTGCCGATGCTTAGTCCAACTAAGGGGTAAGTATAATCGGGCAGCTGCAATAATTCGCTAATTTCTTCAATATGATTGCGAACACTACCTACAGGAACTGTTCCTAAACCAAGAGATTCGCTAGCGATAATTGCATTTTGTAATGCTAAGCTAGTATCAGTAGTTGCGACAATCAAAGGATTCAGTCCTTCGTCTACCGGATAATCCACTTGATGCTTTTCTGCAATTTGTGCGCTACGTTTTAAATCTACGACAAAGAGTAAAAAAACAGAGCTTTTTAACATATGTGGATTTCCTGGATTCCAAGTAACTAATTGTTTACGAATTTCAGGATTTTTGATGACAACAATGGAATACATTTGTCCATTCATCCAAGAAGGTGCTTGTCGAGCAGCTTTTAAAATAGCTTGTAACTCTTCATCTGGTATTTCATAAGTCTCGTCGAATTCTCGATAACTACGGTGATTGTGTAGTAAATTAAGTGTTTCATTCATTTAGAAACATCCTTTCTCATTTTAGTCGTCACTTGACGGAATTGTTGTTTAAATAATAGAAGTTGCTCTTTGTTTAAACGAGTATAATTGATTCTTACAGACATTGTATCATTACTAAATAAAAATGCAGGTGCTACAAGTAGATTCTCTTCTAAAAAAAATCGCCAATCTTTTCGGGTTAATCGCTGATGTTTCCAAGTTAACCAATAATAAAGGCCGCCTTGAACAGTTGTAAAAGACCAATCTTCTTTGAAATTAGCCAAGATAATTTCGAAAGCTTGGCTACGATGCTTTAATTCTTGAAGAATTGTCTGTTGTTGTTTTGTGTAGTTGTCTGCAGAAAGAGCTGTGGTTGCTAAAAGTTGTGGAAATAAATCTGTTTCGATATCCATTCTTTTTTTAGCATTGGCCAAACTTTTAATTAATGTTTCTGGTGCAACCAGCCATCCGATTTTGATAGAGGCACCTAAAGTTTTTGAGAGTGAGCCAATATAAATCACCTGATCTGGCGAAAGACTTTTGAGAGTGGGAAGACTTTCTTTAAAAGTTAACTCGGCAAATACATCGTCTTCGATAATTGGTAAATGATATTTTTTGCAAAGTGCAATAATTTCTTTCCGTCGCTTAAGAGACATGCTTCTTCCAGTAGGGTTTTGGTGATTAGGAATTAGATAGAGCAGTTTAATTTTTTTGCTTTGAATTTGTTGTTCTAATTCTTGGCAATCTATTCCCTCAGAATCTTGTTTCACACCTAGCAAGTGGACACCTAAAGAAGTAAACAAAGGTAAAGCGAATAAAAACGAAGGGTCTTCGGTAGCGATGGTATCTCCAGTTTCTAATAAAACTTGAGTTAATAAAGAAATTCCTTGGGTTGATCCAGAAGTAATCAGCAAATCTTGTCCCTCTGTCGGTATTGAAAAGTAATTTTTGAGATGGTTTAATAGTTGCTTCTTTAAAGGGGTGTAACCAGTTAAAGTGATATGCTGTTCTTCTTTTCGTAGTTGCTCCCAAGTGATTGCTGGAAACTCGAAGTCTGGAATTAGCTCAGGAGGTAAGTCGCCTGTATATAAGTCAAGGGAGTTAGGATTAGTTTGTCTGGATTTTAATTCAAGGATGTAGGGATCTTCCTTTAGAAAAGGACTAGAAAGTAAAGAACGCCATTGATTCATTGTTAGTTGTCGACTTCCCCAACGTCCTTCGGCAACTTGAGTTCCGCTACCCTGTCTACGAATAATCCAACCAAGATCAACTAATTCCTCTAACGCTCGCACGACTGTCGAGCGATTCACTTGATATAATTCCGCTAGTTTTCTTTCGGCTGGTAGTTTGTCGCCGGGAATGAGTGCACCTTGTTGAATTTCTTGAATAATTTCACTGGTAATTTGTTGGTAAAAAGGAATAGTGCTATCTCGATTAATTTGCCACATAAACTCACCTCGGATAAATTGGATGGTTTAAATGTAATCCAATTGGGTGTTTTCGTCAAGGGAAAGATTCGCTATACTAAATAAAAAAATAACGAGGTGAGAGAATATGGAAAAAGTATTAACGATAGCTGGATCAGACTCTACTGGTGGAGCGGGTATTCAGGCGGATTTAAAAACATTTGAAGAATACGGCGTTTTTGGGTTCTCTAGTCTAACTTCAATTGTAACGATGGACCCAGAAAATGGATGGTCCCATGAAGTGACGGAATTACCTGAAAAGTTACTGGAAAAACAGTTGATTTCTGTTGCTGCAGGAAGTCCTTTAGATGCTGTCAAAACAGGAATGATGGGGAATGAAAAAAATATTAAAATAGCTAGCGATTTTATTCGAGGGCAAAACATAAAAAATGTTGTCATCGATCCAGTAATTGCCTGTAAAGGAACCGCGCAAATTTTGCAACCTAAAAGTGTAGCAGGGTTAAAAAAATATTTAATCCCACAAGCGTATATCACCACACCGAACTTAGTAGAAGCGGGAATTTTATCTGGTTTGGGTGATTTAACTTCTATAGAAGATATGAAAAAAGCGGCTCAAGCTGTTTTTGAATTAGGAGCAAAACACGTTGTTGTAAAAGGCGGTCACCGTTTGCTAGGAACTCAAGCGATTGACGTCTTTTATGATGGTGCTGACTTTGCTATTTTGGAATCACCCCAGATTCAAACAGATAATAACCATGGAGCGGGCTGTACATTTGCGGCAGCTATTACTGCAGGGTTGGCTAAGGGGTATACTGCAAAAGAAGCGGTCATTTTAGCAAAAGCGTTTGTAGTCAAAGCCATTGAGCAGGGAATAACGATTAATCCTTACGTTGGTCACGTGTGGCATGGCGCTTATAATCATGGGGAAAAGAGAATGGGGTTGGAAGAATGAGAAAATCAAATACACAAATGATTGTTTTTGTTGGTTTATTTACAGCCTTGACGGTCATAGGGACTTATATTAAGATTCCATTGCCCACGGGTGCTTTTGTTCATCTAGGGAATGCTATGTTACTGTTAGCAGTTTTATTTTTGGGTTATTTTAAAGGTTCTTTAGCTGGAGGTATGGGTTTTGCTATTTTTGATGTCCTGAATGGTTTTGCGCCAGAAGCTCCCTATTTTATTTTGGAAAGTTTTATCGTTGGAGCGATCGCTTATGGATTGTTTGCTCTTTTCCAAAAAAATCCAACCAAGCTTTGGCAGATATTGGTGATTGCGGCTGGAACGGGTGTGATGAAGGTGATTATGACGCAGATTAAAAATACTGTTATGCAATTATTTCTTGGTTTGGACTTTGGTCCAGCTTTCTCTTTGGCGGCAACACGCTTACCGGCAACATTGATTAATGTTGCTTTAACTGCGATTATTGTTGCATTTGTTTATTTCCCATTAAAGAAAGCAATGGATCGAATTTTAGTTCAATCAATTTAAAGAGTATTATAATAGAAGGAAAGTGTCTTTTCAGCTTAGAATTTCTAAAAAGAAAGGCACTTTTTTTGTTTGAAAACAATTTTATAAATTTTTTCAGAAAAAAATAAAAAAAGTTGTATAAAATCCTTGCTATTAATGTTAATCCGTAATATAATCATAAAGGTGCTGTTTACAAGAGAAATGTGAACACATCGGTAGAAAAGATTTTCTGCCGGCTACGAAACGAGAGGTTGCGACACGCCCGGACGCTTTGCCATGGACGAGCGTGACGGAAAATTTTCGTGGAGCTATGTCTACTTTTTAAAATAGGCGAAGGAGGGAAACTAAATGGCAAAACAAAAAATTCGTATCCGTTTAAAAGCGTATGAACACCGTATTTTAGACCAATCAGCGGATAAAATCGTAGAAACTGCAAAAAGAACTGGAGCTGCTATCTCAGGTCCAATTCCATTACCAACTGAACGTAGTCTTTACACAGTTATTCGTGCGACACATAAATACAAAGATTCACGCGAACAATTCGAAATGCGTACACACAAACGTCTAATTGACATTGTGAACCCAACACCAAAAACAGTTGACGCTTTAATGAAGCTAGACTTACCATCAGGTGTTAACATTGAAATCAAACTATAATAATTAACTGGAGGTGGAATCATGACCAAAGGAATCTTAGGGAAAAAAGTGGGAATGACTCAAATCTTCACGGAATCAGGCGAATTAATTCCAGTAACTGTAGTTGAAGCTACTCCAAACGTTGTTTTACAACTTAAAACAGTTGAAAACGATGGTTACGAAGCTGTTCAATTAGGTTACCAAGATTTACGTGAAGTTTTAAGTAACAAACCTGCGAAAGGTCATGTTGCAAAAGCAAACACGGCTCCTAAGCGCTTCATTCGCGAATTCAAGGATGTTGAGCTAGAGGGCTTAGAAGTAGGATCAGAAATTAAAGTTGACGCTTTCCAAGCTGGAGATGTCGTTGACGTAACAGGAACTACAAAAGGTAAAGGATTCCAAGGTGTTATTAAACGCCACGGACAATCTCGCGGACCAATGTCACACGGTTCTCGTTACCATCGTCGTCCTGGATCTATGGGTCCAGTTGCACCTAACCGCGTATTCAAAGGCAAACGCCTTGCAGGACGTATGGGTGGCAACCGCGTAACAATCCAAAACTTGGAAATTGTACGTGTTGATGCTGAACGTAACGTTATTCTTATTAAAGGAAACGTTCCTGGAGCGAAAAAATCATTGATTACCATTAAATCAGCTGTGAAAGCTAAATAAGTAGATAGGAAGAAAGGAGGAACTAAGGAATGCCGAATGTAGCATTATTTAAACAAGATGGAAGCCAAGCTGGCGAAATCACTTTAAACGAAGAAATTTTCGGAATCGAACCTAATGAAACAGTTGTTTTTGATGCAATCATCATGCAACGTGCTTCATTAAGACAAGGAACACACGCTGTTAAAAACCGTAGCGCAGTTCGTGGCGGTGGACGCAAACCATGGCGTCAAAAAGGAACAGGTCGTGCTCGTCAAGGTTCAATCCGTTCACCACAATGGCGTGGAGGTGGAGTTGTCTTCGGACCAACACCACGTTCATACAGCTACAAACTTCCTAAAAAAGTTCGTCGCTTAGCAATGAAATCTGTATTATCAGAAAAAGTTGCTGAAAACAACTTGGTAGCAATCGAAGGATTAAACTTCGACGCACCAAAAACAAAAGAATTCAAACAAGTTTTAGCTAACTTGTCTGTAGACACTAAAGTATTAGTAGTATTAGAAGAAGGTAACGACTTTGCAGCATTATCTGCACGTAACTTACCAAACGTTTCTGTAGTTGCTGCTAATAACGTAAGTGTTTTAGATGTTGTTTCAAACAACAAAGTGTTAGCAACTCAAACTGCTCTTACTCAAATTGAGGAGGTGCTTGCATAATGAACTTACTAGACGTAATTAAACGCCCAGTGATCACTGAAAAATCTATGCTTGCTATGGATGAGAAGAAATATACTTTCGAAGTGGACACTCGCGCAAACAAAACATTAGTGAAACAAGCTGTAGAAGCAGCTTTCGGTGTTGAAGTAGAAAAAGTGAATATCATCAACGTTCGTCCTAAATTCAAACGTGTTGGTAGACATTCTGGCTACACTAAAAAACGCCGTAAAGCAGTAGTTAAATTAACTGAAGCTTCAAAAGAAATCGAAATCTTCACAGCTGAATAAGCTGTAACGAATTAGAATAAAACAGGAGGGAAAAAGACGTGGCAATTAAACATTACAAGCCTACCTCAAATGGTCGTCGTAATATGACAGCTTCTGATTTTGCAGAAATTACTGCATCTAAACCAGAAAAAACTTTATTGGCACCATTGAAAAACAATGCAGGTCGTAATAACAACGGTCGTATCACTGTACGTCACCAAGGTGGCGGTCACAAACGTCAATACCGTATTATCGACTTCAAACGTAACAAAGATAACGTTGTTGCATTAGTTAAAACTATCGAATATGATCCAAACCGTTCTGCTAACATCGCGTTAGTTCATTACGAAGATGGAGTTAAAGCATATATCTTAGCACCTAAAGGATTAGAAGTTGGCATGACAGTTGCTTCTGGACCTGGCGCAGATATTAAAGTAGGTAACGCATTACCACTAGAAAACATTCCAGTTGGTACAGTTATCCACAACATTGAAATGAAACCAGGAAAAGGCGGACAATTAATCCGTTCTGCTGGTACAAGTGCTCAAGTACTTGGTAAAGAAGGAAAATACGTATTAGTTCGCTTGAATTCAGGTGAAGTTCGTATGATCTTAGCAACTTGCCGTGCGACAATTGGTTCTGTTGGTAACGAACAACATGAATTAATCAACATCGGTAAAGCAGGTCGCTCTCGTTGGATGCGTAAACGCCCAACTGTTCGTGGTAGCGTAATGAACCCTAACGATCACCCACACGGTGGTGGTGAAGGTAAAGCTCCAATCGGACGTCCAGCTCCAGTATCACCTTGGGGTCAACCAGCTATTGGTTACAAAACTCGTAACAAAAAAGCGAAGTCCGATAAACTTATCGTTCGTCGTCGTAAAAATAAATAAAACCATTAACCATGTGTTGCACATTTTGAGAGGAGGTTCACCATGGGTCGTAGTTTAAAGAAAGGGCCTTTCGTCGATGATCACTTGATGAAAAAAGTCGAAGCTCAACAAGGCGCTGAAAAGAAAAAAGTAATTAGAACTTGGTCTCGTCGTTCTACAATCTTCCCAAGTTTTATCGGATTTACAATCGCTGTGTATGATGGTCGTAAACATGTACCAGTTTATATCCAAGAAGACATGGTAGGACATAAATTAGGTGAATTTGCACCAACAAGAACTTATCGTGGCCATGCTGCAGACGATAAGAAAACAAGACGCTAATCTGAGGGGAGGATATACAAGTGGCAGAACAAATCACATCAGCGAAAGCAACTGCTAAAACAGTCCGCGTTTCTCCTCGTAAATCACGTTTAGTGGTTGATTTAGTAAGAGGTAAAAGCGTTGCTGAAGCAATTGCTATCCTAAAGTTCACACCAAACAAAGCTGCTGGAATCATTGAAAAAGTATTGATGTCAGCAATCGCAAATGCAGAAAACAACTTTGACTTAGATGTTGAAAACTTAGTAGTATCTGAAGCCTTTGTAAACGAAGGACCAACAATGAAACGTTTCCGTCCTCGCGCGAAAGGTTCAGCATCTCCAATCAACAAACGTACAAGTCATATTACGGTAGTTGTATCAGAAAAATAAGGAGGGATAATCAGTGGGTCAAAAAGTACATCCAATTGGTATGCGTGTAGGCGTCATCCGTGACTGGGATGCAAAATGGTATGCTGAAAAAGAGTATGCAGACTTTCTACACGAAGATTTAAGAATTCGCAAATTTATCGCGACTAAACTTGCTGATGCGGCTGTGTCAACTGTTGAAATCGAACGCGCTGCAAACCGCGTGAACGTGTCAATTCACACAGCACGACCAGGTATGGTTATCGGTAAAGGCGGTTCTGAAGTTGAAAGCCTAAGAAAAGAATTAAACAAATTAACTGGTAAGAGAGTACACATCAACATTGTTGAAATCAAAAAACCAGATTTAGATGCTAAATTAGTCGGCGAAGGAATTGCACGTCAATTAGAAGGCCGTGTGGCTTTCCGTCGCGCTCAAAAACAAGCGATCCAACGCTCAATGCGTGCGGGCGCTAAAGGAATTAAAACTCAAGTATCAGGACGTTTGAACGGTGCAGATATCGCTCGTGCTGAAGGATACTCAGAAGGAACAGTTCCGTTGCACACATTACGTGCGGATATTGATTACGCATGGGAAGAAGCAGATACAACATACGGAAAACTTGGAGTTAAAGTATGGATCTATCGTGGAGAAGTTCTTCCAACTAAAAAGAACGCTGAGAAAGGAGGGAAATAAGCATGTTAGTACCTAAACGTGTAAAACACCGTCGTGAATTCCGCGGTAAAATGCGTGGAGAAGCTAAAGGTGGTAAAGAAGTGGCTTTTGGAGAATACGGTTTACAAGCTGTTGAATCTCATTGGATCACAAACCGCCAAATCGAAGCTTCTCGTATTGCAATGACTCGTTACATGAAACGTGGCGGGAAAGTGTGGATCAAAATTTTCCCTCATAAATCATACACAAGTAAAGCTATTGGGGTTCGTATGGGTAAAGGTAAAGGGGCACCTGAAGGTTGGGTAGCACCTGTTAAACGTGGTAAAATCATGTTTGAAATCGCTGGAGTTTCTGAAGAAGTAGCTCGCGAAGCGTTACGCCTTGCTTCACACAAATTACCAATGAAAACTAAAATTGTAAAACGTGAAGAAATGGGTGGTGAATCGAATGAAGGTTAAAGAAATCAGAGAATTAACCACTGCCGAAATGCTAGATCAAGAGAAACAATTGAAAGAAGAATTGTTTAACTTAAGATTCCAATTAGCTACAGGTCAACTAGAAAACACTGCACGTATCAAAGAAGTACGTAAATCGATTGCACGCATCAAAACAGTATTGCGTGAACAAGCTAAGTAATAGTGGAAGGAGGCCATTTAGCGTATGACTGAAGAAAGAAATCAACGCAAAGTTTATCAAGGTCGCGTGGTATCCGACAAAATGGATAAAACAATTACAGTAGTAGTTGAAACTAAGAAAAACCACCCTATCTACGGTAAACGCATGAAATATTCTAAGAAATACAAAGCACACGATGAAAACAACCAAGCAAAAACTGGTGACATCGTGAGAATTATGGAAACTCGTCCATTATCAGCTACGAAACGTTTCCGTCTAGTAGAGATTGTTGAAAAGGCAGTGATTATTTAATCACACGAGGTTTTCCTATATAGATTGAATTTCAAAATCTGAAAGGAGGATACACATCGTGATCCAACAAGAAAGTCGTTTAAGAGTCGCTGATAATTCAGGCGCACGCGAAATTCTAACGATCAAAGTCCTTGGAGGCTCAGGTCGTAAAACTGCCAATATCGGTGACGTAATTGTTGCTACGGTCAAACAAGCAACGCCAGGTGGAGTTGTTAAAAAAGGTGACGTAGTTAAAGCAGTTATCGTTCGTACGAAATCAGGCGCTCGCCGTGCAGACGGTTCTTATATTAAATTTGATGAAAATGCTGCGGTTATTATCCGTGATGATAAGAGCCCACGTGGAACTCGTATCTTCGGTCCGGTTGCTCGTGAACTACGCGAAGGTAACTTCATGAAGATCGTTTCCCTAGCACCAGAAGTACTATAATTGTTACCCATTATCAAAGGAGGTGCGAAACAGTAATGTTTGTTAAAAAAGGCGATAAAGTTAAAGTTATCACTGGTAAAGACAAAAACAAAGAAGGTATTGTGTTAGTAGCTTTACCTAAGAAAGACAAAGTTGTCGTTGAAGGTGTTAACATCGTGAAAAAACACCAAAAACCTTCTCAAGCTGCTCCGCAAGGCGGAATCGTTGAAGTTGAGGCTCCAATTCATGTTTCTAACGTGATGTTGATTGATCCTTCTAACGGTGAAGCTACACGTATTGGCTATAAAGAAGTTGACGGCAAAAAAGTCCGCGTTTCTAAGAAAACCGGAGAAGTTATCGATAAATAATCAAATTAAGGAAGGAGGGGCTTACTGAATGAACCGCCTTAAAGAAAAATATACAAAAGAAGTTGTTCCATCATTAATGGAAAAATTTGAATATAATTCTGTAATGCAAGCACCAAAAGTTGACAAAATCGTTGTTAACATGGGTGTGGGTGATGCAGTATCAAACGCTAAAAACTTAGATAAAGCTGTTGAAGAATTAGCATTAATCTCTGGTCAAAAACCATTGATTACTAAAGCAAAAAAATCAATCGCTGGATTCCGTCTACGTGAAGGAATGCCTATCGGTTGTAAAGTTACTCTACGTGGAGAAAGAATGTACGAATTTTTAGATAAATTAGTATCAGTTTCATTACCACGTGTACGTGACTTCCACGGTGTTAGTAAAAACGCCTTTGATGGACGTGGAAACTACACATTAGGTGTCAAAGAACAATTAATCTTCCCAGAAGTTGATTATGATTTGGTAGATAAAGTACGTGGAATGGATATCGTTATTGTAACAACTGCCAACACAGACGAAGAGTCTCGTGAATTGTTAACTCAATTAGGCATGCCATTCCAAAAATAAAAAAAGGAGGCGAACTACGTGGCTAAAAAATCAATGATTGCTAAAAACAAACGCCCTGCAAAATTCTCAAGTCAAGAATATACTCGCTGTGAACGTTGCGGACGTCCACATTCAGTTTATCGTAAATTTAAACTTTGCCGTATTTGCTTCCGCGAACTTGCCTATAAAGGTCAAATTCCCGGCGTGAAGAAAGCTAGCTGGTAAACAAGTAAACTCGCATAAAGGAGGTAAATCATCTAATGGTCATGACAGATCCAATCGCAGATTTTCTAACGCGCATTCGTAATGCCAACATGGTAAAACACGATGTATTAGAACTACCTGCTTCAAAAATCAAACGTGACATCGCTGAAATCTTAAAACGTGAAGGTTTCATTCGTGATGTTGAATATATCGAAGATGACAAACAAGGCGTGATCCGTGTATTCTTGAAATACGGTAAAAACGGTGAGCGTGTTATCACTAACTTGAAACGTATTTCTAAACCAGGTCTACGTGCTTATGTTAAAGCTGACGAAGTACCAAAAGTACTTAACGGTTTAGGTATTGCAATCATCTCAACTTCTGAAGGTGTAATCACTGATAAAGAAGCTCGAGTTAAAAATGTCGGCGGCGAAGTTGTCGCTTATGTATGGTAATTTTAAATTAATACACAAGGAGGTGTCTCTACGTGAGTCGTATCGGTAATAAACTAGTCGTTCTTCCTGCTGGCGTTGAAGTGAAGCAAGATGGAAACGACATCACAGTTAAAGGACCAAAAGGTGAATTAACTCGTACTTTCTCTTCAGATATTACTATGAATATTGAAGGAAACGAAGTAACATTCACTCGTCCAAATGACAGCAAAGAAATGAAAACAATCCACGGAACTACTCGTGCAAACTTCAACAACATGGTTGTTGGTGTTAGCGAAGGTTTCAAAAAAGGATTAGAACTTATCGGGGTTGGGTATCGTGCTCAATTACAAGGTTCAAAACTTGTATTGAACGTTGGTTATTCAAATCCTGTAGAAATGAACGCACCTGCTGGAGTAACAGTTGAAGTACCATCAAACACTTCAATCGTTGTTTCAGGAGCAAGCAAAGAGACTGTTGGTGAATTTGCAGCTAACATTCGTGGCGTTCGTCCTCCAGAACCTTATAAAGGCAAAGGTATTCGCTATGTTGGTGAATTCGTACGCCGTAAAGAAGGTAAAACTGGTAAATAATCGTAAACCTAGTTTACGATTCGCGGCTTAGGCCAGCATTAATAAAGAGGTGACAATTGTGATTACAAAACCAGATAAAAATAAAACACGTCAGAAAAGACATAAACGTGTACGTAACAAAATCTCTGGTACTGCTGAGTGCCCACGCTTGAACGTTTTCCGTTCTAACAAAAACATCTACGCGCAAGTAATTGATGACGTAGCGGGTGTGACGCTAGCAAGTGCCTCTGCCTTGGATAAAGATATTTCAGGTGGAACAAAAGTTGAACAAGCACAAGCTGTTGGTAAATTAGTAGCAGAACGTGCAGCTGAAAAAGGTATTAAAGAAGTAGTCTTTGACCGTGGTGGATACCTTTACCATGGCCGCGTAGCAGCTTTAGCTGAAGCAGCTCGCGAAAATGGACTAGAATTTTAGAAGAAGGAGGAACACCATTCATGGTTTATATTGATCCAAAACACTTGGAATTAGAAGACCGCGTTGTAGCGATTAACCGTGTTACAAAAGTTGTAAAAGGTGGACGTCGTTTACGTTTCGCAGCTTTAGTTGTTGTCGGTGACAAAAACGGACACGTAGGATTTGGTACTGGTAAAGCACAAGAAGTACCAGAAGCAATCCGTAAAGCAGTTGAAGACGCTAAGAAAAACTTGATTGAAGTACCAATGGTTGGTTCTACAATTCCTCACGAAGTTATCGGTGTATTCGGTGGTGGACGCATCCTAATGAAACCTGCTGTAGAAGGTTCTGGGGTAGCCGCTGGTGGACCTGTTCGTGCCGTATTAGAATTAGCTGGGGTAGCTGATATCACATCTAAATCATTAGGTTCAAACACACCAATCAACGTTGTTCGCGCAACAGTTGATGGATTAAAACAATTAAAACGCGCTGAAGAAGTGGCAGCACTTCGCGGCAAATCAGTTGAAGAATTAATCGGTTAAGGAGGACAAACATAATGGCTGAATTAAAAATCACTTTAAAACGCAGTGTTATCGGACGTCCTCAAAACCAACGCGATACTGTAAAAGCGTTAGGTCTAGGCAAAGTGAACACTTCAGTAGTAAAACCAGCTAATGATGCAATCAAAGGCATGGTTAATACTGTAGCTCACTTAGTGGACGTAGAAGAAATTTAAGTATCAATTGAAAGATTTACTTTGATTAAGGAGGTGCCAAACCATGAAACTTCATGAATTAAAATCTGCAGAAGGATCACGTCACGTACGAAACCGTGTTGGTCGTGGTACATCATCTGGTAATGGTAAAACAGCTGGACGTGGACAAAAAGGACAAAAAGCTCGTTCAGGTGGTGGAGTTCGCTTAGGTTTTGAGGGTGGACAAACTCCATTGTTCCGTCGCTTACCAAAACGCGGATTTACCAATGTTAACCGTAAAGAATATGCAGTAATTAACCTTGACCTTCTAAATCGCTTTGAAGACGGTACTGAAGTAACTCCGGTAACTTTAGTTGAAGCTGGATTAGTTAAAAACGAAAAAGCTGGAATCAAAGTGTTAGGAAACGGTGAGTTAACTAAAAAATTAACTGTGAAAGCAGCTAAATTTTCTAAAGCAGCTGAAGATGCTATCGTTGCTGCTGGTGGATCAATCGAGGTGATCTAATGTTAAAACTTTTAAAGGATGCTTTTAAAGTAAAGGATATTAGATCAAGAATCTTGTTCACTGTATTTATTTTATTCGTCTTTCGCTTAGGTACACATATTACTGTACCTGGTGTGGACGCCGCTCGTTTGCAAGCTATCTCGGGCTTACCATTTTTGAGCATGCTCGATTTGGTTAGTGGGAGTGCTATGCAACGATTCTCTATTTTTTCCATGGGGGTTTCGCCTTACATCACAGCATCAATTATCGTTCAATTAATGCAGATGGATATTGTACCGAAATTCGTTGAATGGTCTAAACAAGGGGAAGTCGGACGTAGAAAATTGAATCAAGCAACTCGCTATTTGACACTAGTCTTAGGATTTTTCCAATCAGTAGCATTAGTATCTGCCTTTCAATTTTATACACAATTTGGCTTTGTTCCAAATCCAAGTTTCGCCACTTATCTTGTCATTGGTCTAGTACTAACGACAGGTACGATGTTTGTTACTTGGTTAGGTGAACAAATTACTGAAAAAGGAATTGGAAATGGTGTGTCAATGATTATCTTCGCAGGTATCATTTCACGCTTACCAGTTGATTTGAAAGAATTATACGTTGATTATTTTGTTAATATTAATCAATCGGATATTTGGAAATCTGTGATTTTCGCAATTTTCCTTGTTTTAGCTGTTGTAGCAATTGTTACATTTGTGACGTATTTCCAACAAGCAGAACGTAAAATTCCGATTCAATATACAAAAAGAGTTGCAGGAGCGCCGACAAGTAGTTACCTTCCATTGAAAGTAAATGCTGCAGGAGTAATCCCGGTTATCTTTGCTAGTTCGTTAATTACGTTACCTAATTCGGTACTACAAGCCTTTACTTCATTTCAAGGTGAAACTTGGTTTGAAGTCGTCCAAACGATTTTTAATTATAATACTGTCCCTGGGGCAATTTTATATACAACATTAATCGTTGGATTTACCTTCTTTTATGCCTTTGTACAAGTGAATCCTGAGAAATTAGCTGAAAACTTGCAAAAGCAAGGAAGCTATATTCCAAGTGTTCGTCCAGGTAAAGGAACAGAAGAATATGTCTCAAAACTATTGATGCGTTTAAGTACAGTGGGTTCTATTTTCTTGGCTTTGGTGGCAATCTTGCCAATTATTGCTCAAATGTTATGGAACTTACCACAGTCAATTGGTTTGGGAGGAACAAGTTTATTGATCGTTGTTGGAGTAGCTCTGGAAACTGCTAAGCAACTTGAAGGACTTATGCTAAAACGTAAATATACAGGTTTCATCAATTAAAGTTTTATGAGGTGTTGGGGATTTCCTCAACACTGTTCAGAAACTTACAGGAGGAGTTATTATGAACCTCATTTTAATGGGACTACCCGGTGCTGGAAAAGGCACTCAAGCAGAACGAATTATTGCTGAGTACAACATTCCGCATATTTCAACGGGCGACATGTTTCGTGCCGCTATGGCCAATGAAACAGCTCTTGGCCTGGAAGCAAAATCATACATTGATAAAGGTGAATTAGTACCTGATGAAGTGACAAACGGGATTGTAAAAGAACGTTTAGCTGAATCAGATACAGACAAAGGTTTCTTATTAGATGGTTTCCCTCGTACGTTAGATCAATCCGAAGCGTTAGATCAAATGTTGAAAGACCTTGGAAAAGAAATTGATGCCGTCATCGATATCCATGTCCCTGAAGAAATTCTTATTGATCGATTGGCTGGTCGCTACATGTGCCGCGATTGTGGTGCAACTTATCATAAAGTATTTAATCCTACTACTGTAGAAGGTACTTGTGATCGTTGTGGTGGTCATGACTTTTATCAACGAGAAGATGATAAGCCCGAGACGGTCAAAAATCGTCTAGCTGTCAATGTGAAAAGTAGTGAACCAATCTTAGCATATTACAAAGAAAAAGGTTTATTGCAGTCTATTGATGGTAATCGTGAAATCGATGCTGTATTTGCAGATGTAAAAAATATCATCGAGTAACGATCGATTGCCCGCATCCGACTTGCAGTTTGGTAACTTTCTCTTGCTAAGTATGATATATTGTGTTAGAATATATCAGTCCGACTTCTAGTAATAATTTATTAGAAGATTGTTTTGAGAATCTAAGGTGGGAACACTGTTTCCGCCGTTTTATCGTGTGAAAATGCGAAACAAGTACAAGGAGGTACTGTGCGTGGCAAAAGAAGATATGATTGAAGTCGAAGGTACAGTCGTCGAAACTTTGCCGAATGCAATGTTTAAAGTCGAATTGGAAAATGGACACCAAGTTCTTGCTACAGTTTCTGGTAAGATTAGAATGCACTACATTCGTATTTTACCTGGAGACAAGGTGACAGTTGAACTATCACCTTATGACTTGAGCCGTGGCCGTATTACTTATCGTTTTAAATAATTGTACTCCGTAAAACCACAGGAGGTATTATCATGAAAGTAAGACCATCAGTAAAACCAATGTGTGAACATTGTAAAGTAATTCGTCGTAATGGACGCGTTATGGTGATTTGCCCAGCAAATCCAAAACATAAACAACGTCAAGGATAATCGGAGGTGTAACAAGATATGGCTCGTATTGCAGGAGTAGATATTCCTCGTGACAAACGTGTAGTCGTTTCTCTTACTTATATCTATGGTATTGGTAACACGACTGCAAAACAAGTTCTAGCAAGTGCTGGCGTTTCTGAAGATGTTCGTGTTCGTGATTTAACGAATGAACAAACAGACGCTATTCGTGCGGAAATTGATAAATTAAAAGTTGAAGGTGACTTACGTCGTGAAGTCAACCTAAACATCAAACGTTTGATGGAAATCGGTTCATACCGTGGAATCCGTCATCGTCGTGGATTGCCAGTTCGTGGACAAAACACGAAAAATAATGCACGTACTCGTAAAGGCCCGACTAAAACAGTCGCAGGCAAGAAAAAATAATTCCTAAGTGAAGGAGGTTAAAACTTCATGGCAGCAAAAAAAGTGAGTCGTAAACGCCGTGTGAAAAAGAATATTGAAGCAGGTATTGCACATATCCATTCAACATTCAATAATACAATTGTGATGATTACTGATACTCATGGTAATGCCTTAGCTTGGTCATCAGCTGGTGCATTAGGATTCAGAGGTAGCAGAAAATCAACACCTTTTGCCGCACAAATGGCAGCAGAAACTGCAACAAAAACAGCAATGGAACACGGATTAAGAACTGTTGAGGTAACTGTTAAAGGTCCTGGTTCAGGACGTGAAGCAGCAATTCGTTCATTACAAGCAGCAGGATTAGAAGTGACTGCAATCCGTGACGTAACTCCAGTTCCTCATAATGGATGCCGCCCTCCAAAACGCCGTCGTGTTTAATGAGTGCCGCTCATTTTGAGTTTCAATAATTACGTCATTGAACAAGACACTTTTCGTTTTGAAAGGGGTAAAAGATAAGAATGATTGAATTCGAAAAACCAAGAATTGCAAAAATTGATGAAGAGAAAGATTATGGAAAGTTCATCGTAGAACCTCTTGAAAGAGGCTATGGAACAACTCTAGGAAATTCCCTGCGTCGCATTTTGTTATCTTCTCTACCAGGTGCAGCAATTACTAATATTCAGATCGATGGAGTATTACACGAATTCTCAACTGTAAAGGGTGTTCGAGAAGACGTCGCTCAAATCATTTTGAATATCAAAGGCCTTGCATTAAAAATGTACGGTGAGGAAGAGAAAACCCTTGAAATCGATATTACTGGTCCAGCTACAGTAACTGCCGGCGACATTATCGTTGATAGTGATGTAGAGATCCTTAATAAAGATATGTACATCTGTACAGTCTCTGAAGGAACATCATTCCACGCGCGTTTAACTGTTAGACCTGGTCGCGGATATGTTCAAGCGGATGAAAATAAAAAAGAAGATATGCCAATTGGTGTTCTTCCGGTCGATTCAATCTATACACCAGTACGTCGTGTAAACTACCAAGTAGAAAATACTCGTGTTGGTCGTCGCGATGATTTCGACAAATTAACGATGGAAATTTGGACAGATGGTTCAATTGAACCATTAGATGCAATGAGTTTAGCTGCAAAAATCATGACGGAACATTTAGACATCTTTGTTAACCTAACTGATGAAGCGAAAAACGCTGAAATCATGGTTGAAAAAGAAGAAACTCAAAAAGAAAAAATGTTGGAAATGACAATTGAAGAATTAGACTTATCTGTTCGTTCATATAACTGTCTAAAACGTGCAGGAATTAATACTGTACAAGAATTAACTAACAAATCTGAACCTGAAATGATCAAAGTGCGTAATTTAGGCCGTAAATCTCTAGAAGAAGTAAAAGCAAAATTACACGATCTAGGTTTAGGATTACGTAAAGACGATTAATTTTTACGAAGGAGGGAAACCACGTGAGTTATCGTAAACTAGGACGCACATCTAGCCAACGTAAAGCGATGTTGCGTGATTTAACAACTGATTTAATCATTAACGAACGCATCGTAACGACTGAAGCTCGTGCGAAAGAAGTTCGCTCAACTACTGAAAAAATGATCACTCTAGGAAAACGCGGTGATTTACATGCACGTCGCCAAGCTGCTGCATTCGTACGTAACGAAGTAGCAAGTGTACGTGAAGAAGACGAAGAAATCGTTATCGAATCTGCTTTACAAAAGCTATTCAACGATATCGCTCCTCGTTATGCAGATCGCCAAGGTGGCTACACACGTATCTTGAAGACAGAACCAAGACGCGGAGATGCTGCACCAATGGTTATCCTAGAACTAGTTTAAAATCACACTTACTAGACGCTTGTCGTTTAGCATCACTTTGTAGATGAACTTTAAGAGTGTTATGATGTTGGAAGAAATCTTCCGAGTCTAGCTCGTCGCTGCCTCCTGAAATTTTTCAGGAGGTATGCACTCATCATAAAAGTGTTTTTTTTTATCCTCGATTAACTGTCAAGACACCTAGATAATGGAGAATGAAAAAAATCTATCAAACTTGTTGATGCTTTTGAGCGTTAGTGATTATTTATGGTTCAACTAAATGATGACAAACTTCCAGTCCATCTGTTCAGAAAATTTCTCATTGTAGGAGACCGCTCTGAGCCTTTAGGAAGTCTCAAAGTTTTCGGCGTTCAAACGCAGAGTAGAAAGTAGAAAATCACTCCTTTCAGCACTGCGTAATTCATCTTCATCTTTAGCCTACGATGAGAATTTTCTTCCCAGTTTTCCATGCGCTTCACTTCACAACGAAATCTGCTTTTGTCGACCGTGGGACCAACTGGAGCCAGTAGTCTCCAGTCTGCCAAGCTTCAAACTGTAACTAATCGCTTAAGCGCTAAGTTACAGTACCAAGTAGGTATTTTTCATCATCTACTCTGTCTTGCTACGCAAGCCAATCGTAGTGATTCAAAACAGTTCACATTGGCTCCTTTTCAAGGTGACGACGCAGCTTTCGTTGTTCCGTTATGCTAGTTAACTCTCAAAAGTAAGTGATGCAGGAAAAAATCATCGCAGAAATAATTGCAATAGATTAGACTTATTAAGTCAATTTTCAGCGTAATGAAGAGAGAGGCTTGCGTTGTAGCCACGTCAACAATTCAATGTGAACTACGTACAGTTGCCAATTAATTGGTTACTATACGTGTGAAGCTTGAAAGCTCCAAGACTACAGGCTTGGAGCGGTTCCGGGCTGACCTAAGCAAGACACTCTCGTAGTGAAGCGTCAAATTTGAGTAAATAGAAATGAACCCTATACATTTTTCTTTGGAAACTACAGTAATAATTGAAATATCTAGCCTTTTTTGGTAGTGTATAATAAGCGTTAAATAGTGTACAGACAATAGTTTAGAATTTAAATAGATAGAATGCAGTATGCAAATAAGGAGTACTTATGAAACCAATTATTGAGTTAAATAACCTCACGTTTAAATATCAGCAAGCAGATGAACGACCAGCCTTAAATGATGTCTCTCTTTCAATTAATGAAGGAGAATGGGTAGCAATTATTGGTCACAATGGTTCAGGAAAATCTACTCTAGCTAAAACGATTAATGGCTTACTCTTGCCAGAAAGTGGAACTGTTTCAGTTGGTGGCAATCAACTGAATGAAGAAAATATTTGGTCCATTCGTAAAATGGTAGGTATGGTTTTCCAAAATCCTGACAATCAATTTGTTGGAGCGACCGTTGAAGACGATGTCGCTTTTGGTTTAGAAAACCAAGGAATTCCTCGTGATGAAATGCTTGTAAGAGTTAAAAATGCTTTAGAACAAGTTCGAATGATGGAATTTATGAAACGAGAACCTGTTCGCCTTTCTGGTGGACAAAAGCAGCGTGTAGCAATTGCTGGAGTGGTAGCATTACGACCAGATATAATTATTTTAGACGAAGCAACTAGTATGCTTGATCCTGAAGGTCGTGAGGAAGTGATTGCGACCATCAAAAAAATTAAAGAAGAAAATAATTTGACTGTTTTATCTATTACCCATGATATTGATGAAGCAGCGAATGCTAATCGTGTCTTGGTTATGCGACAAGGTCAATTAGTTGATGAAGGAACCCCTGAGAAAATCTTTTCAGCAGGTCCTCAATTAGTAGAAATGGGATTAGATTTACCTTTCCCTGAAAAACTAAAACAATCATTAAAAGACCGTGGAATAGCTGTACCTGAAGAATATTTAACTGAGGAAAGGATGGTGGAATGGTTATGGACATCCGTTTTGAAAAAGTAAACTTTACCTACCAACCTCATTCACCCTTTGAACAAAAGGTTTTATTTGATATTGATTTGGATATTAAAGCGGGTTCCTATACTGCGTTAGTTGGCCATACAGGGAGTGGAAAATCTACCTTGTTACAGCATTTGAATGCACTGTTAAAACCAACTGGTGGCCAAGTGAATATCGGTGATCGAGTAATCACTCCACAGACAGACAATAAAAATTTAAAGCCAATTCGAAAAAAAGTTGGAATTGTCTTCCAATTTCCTGAAGCACAACTTTTTGAAGAGACTGTAGCTAAAGATATTGCTTTCGGTCCGAAAAATTTTGGTGTTTCTGAAGAAGAAGCTTTAGAGTTAGCGAAAGAAAAATTAACTTTAGTGGGTCTAGATGAGAGTTACTTGGAACGTTCACCTTTTGATTTATCTGGAGGCCAAATGCGACGAGTGGCGATTGCTGGCGTTTTAGCGATGGAACCAGAAGTTTTAGTTTTAGATGAACCAACTGCTGGTTTGGATCCTCAAGGACGTAAAGAGATGATGGAAATGTTTGATCGTTTGCATCACGAAAAGAACATGACGATTGTCCTAGTTACTCATTTAATGGACGATGTAGCTAATTATGCAGATTATGTCTACGTATTAGAAAAGGGCAATGTGGTGAAGCACGGTGCACCAGTAGAAGTCTTTCAAGATGTAGAATGGCTATATGATAAACAATTAGGGGTGCCGACAGCTGCGGAATTTGCATGTTTATTAGAAAAAAAAGGGATGCGTTTTACTGCCTTGCCATTAACCGCTGAAGAACTAGCAGATCTTATTTTAATGCAAGGAGGATTTGCTCATGATGAATAAATTAATTTTAGGTCGTTATATTCCTGGTGACTCATTGATTCATCATCTAGATCCTCGTACAAAACTAATTGCTAGTTTCTATTTTATTGGGATTATTTTCTTTGCTAATAATTGGCAAAGTTACTTGTTATTGACGATCTTTACTTTGGTAAGTATTTTCTTGTCTAAAATTGATATGGGTTTCTTCTTAAGAGGAGTTAGACCATTGATTTGGTTGATTTTATTCACTGTAGCCTTACAAGTTTTTTTCACTGGTGGTGGACAAGTCTATTGGCAATGGGGGGTATTTCGACTAACTGAACTAGGTGTAACTAATGGTTTATTCATTTTTTGTCGTTTTGTATTGATTATTTTTATGTCTACCTTGTTAACGTTGACGACACCACCTTTGGAATTATCAGATGCAATTGAGTATATTTTACGACCACTAAAAGTAGTAAAATTTCCTGTTCATGAAATTGCTTTGATGTTATCGATTGCCTTACGTTTTGTCCCGACTTTGATGGATGAAACAGAAAAAATCATGAATGCCCAACGTGCAAGAGGGGTTGATTTTGGAGAAGGAAATTTGGTCCAAAAAATGAAGGCTGTGGTCCCATTGTTAATTCCCTTGTTTGTAAGCAGTTTTAATCGTGCAGACGATCTAGCAACTGCGATGGAAGCAAGAGGGTATCAAGGTGGCGAAGGACGTACTAAATATCGCGTACTAGATTGGCATTTGAGAGATACAATGACTGTGATTGTTTTTGTTTTATTGACAGTTGGCTTGATTTATTTAAGAAGTTAAAGAAAAGATGAGGTTTTTTGGCCTCATCTTTTCTTTTGAGAATATAGATAGAAGTGAGGAGTAGTTTTATGGTGCGCTACAAAGCAATTATTGCCTATGATGGAACAAATTTTCATGGCTTTCAACGTCAACCGAAAGGACGAACAGTTCAGGAAGAAATTGAAAAGACTTTAACCAAAATGGCAAGCAAAAGAATTGAAATTCACGGTTCAGGTCGGACAGATGCAGGTGTCCATGCCTTGGGCCAAGTGATTCATTTTGATTTTCCTTATGAACGACCTTTGGAAAAAATGCGCTTTGGTTTGGATACCCAAACCCCAGATGATATTGCTGTAAAAAATGTTGAGATAGTGGCAGAGGACTTTCATTGTCGTTATTTGGTAAAAGAAAAGACCTATGAATTTCGAGTAGACATTGGGAAACCAAGAAGCCCTTTCCGTCGATTTTATGCAAGTTACTATCCTTATCCAATTAATGTAGAAAAAATTCAGCGTGCATTGCCTGATTTTCTAGGAACTCATGATTTTACTTCCTTTTGCTCCACTGGAAGTTCGGTCGATGATAAGACGAGAACCATTTATGAAGCGAATTTGCAAGTTAGTGAAGCCGGAGATGAATTAATTTTTACCTTCCGTGGAGATGGTTTTTTGTATAAAATGATTCGAATTATGGTGGGCACTTTATTAAAAATTGGCAATGATCGAATGCCTGAAGACTGTATTCCTGCAATTATTGCAGCGAAAGATCGCAATCTAGCAGGACCCACTGCTCATCCAGAAGGTTTATATTTGAAAGAAGTTAGTTACTAGGATTAGGTAGAAAGAAAGTTGCGGAGTTGCTGCAGCTACCTGAGTTTCAAATTTGTATTACTATTCACCGAAAATTTGACGCTTCACTACGAAAGAGGCTTGCTTAGGTCAACCCGGAACCGCTCCAAGCCTGTAGTCTTGGAACTTTCAAGCTTCACACGTCCAGTAACCAATCAATTGGCAACTGGGCGTAGTTCACATTGAATTCTTGACGTGGCGACAACGTAAGCTTCTCTCTTCAATATGCTGAAACTGGATTGACATGAACTCAGTGCGGTCATTCCTTTATTAGTTAACCTACAAAAATTTTGACATCTATTTAGCGTAACGGAACAACAAAAACTGCGCCCTCACCGTGAAAGAGGAGCCGATGTGAATTACTGTAACTTAGCGCTTAAGCGATTAGTTACAGTTTGAAGCTTGGCAGACTGGAGACTACTGGCTCCAGGTGGTCCCACGGTTGACAAAAGCAGATTTCGTTGTGCGGTGTAGCGAATGGAGTAGAAAGATAACTTTGGATGGTAACAATTTACCATCTGAGTGAATAAAAAAACAAGAAATCCAATAGCGGATTTCTTGTTTTTTTCTTAGTATAATTCTAAATATTGTTGTCTTTCCCATTCAGATACACTTTGTTTGTAAGCATCCCATTCATAACGTTTTGAAGTTAAGAAGCTGTTGAAGATGTGTTCACCAAGGGCGTCTTTTACAATATCATCTTTGCGTAGTTCTTTCAAAGCATTGTGTAAAGTAGAAGGCAGATCAGAAATTTTTGCTTCTTCGCGCTCTTCTTCGTTCATTACATAGATATTGCTGTTAACAGCTGGTGTTGGTTCTAATTCACGTTTCACACCATCTAAACCTGATTGTAATAATACAGCCATTGCTAGATATGGATTAGCAGATGGATCCACTGAACGCAACTCTAAACGAGTAGAAAGTCCACGAGATTCAGGAACACGAATTAATGGTGAACGGTTTCTACCAGACCAAGCAACATAAACAGGTGCTTCGTAACCTGGAACTAGACGTTTGTAAGAGTTAACAGTTGGATTACAAATCGCTGTAAAGGCACGTGCGTGTTCTAATAAACCACCTAAGAAGTTGTAAGCAGTTGTACTTAGTTGCATTTCGCCATCTTTATCGAAGAAGGCATTTTCATCCCCTTTAAATAAAGACATGTTACAGTGCATACCAGAACCGTTGATACCGAATAATGGTTTAGGCATGAATGTTGCGTGTAGACCGTGTTTTCTTGCAATAGTTTTAACAACTAATTTAAATGTTTGAATGTTGTCACAAGCCTCTAAAACATTTGCGTATTTAAAGTCAATTTCATGTTGTCCAGGAGCTACCTCATGGTGAGATGCTTCTACTTCAAAGCCTAAGCTTTCTAATTCAAGTACGATATCGCGGCGGCAGTTTTCGCCTAAGTCAGTTGGAGCGAAGTCGAAGTAACCACCTTGATCATTTAAATCAGTTGTGATTTCGCCTTTTTCATCCAATTTGAATAAAAAGAATTCTGGTTCTGGTCCTAAGTTGAAAGAAGTGAAACCAAGTTCTTCCATATCGCCTAATGCACGTTTAAGGTTTCCACGAGGATCTCCGGCAAAAGGTGTGCCATCAGGATTATAGATATCGCAAATTAAACGTGCGACTTTCCCATGTTCGCTTTCCCATGGGAAAATCATCCAAGTATCTAAATCTGGGAACAAATACATGTCACTTTCTTCGATACGAACGAAACCTTCGATTGAAGAACCATCGAACATCATTTTGTTTTCTAGGACTTTATCGAGTTGGCTGATTGGTACTTCCACATTTTTGATTGTGCCAAGAATGTCTGTGAACATTAATCTTAAAAATCGTACGTTTTCATCTTTAACAATTTTTTCAATGTCTGTAGCAGTGTATACTTTTTTGCTCATAATAACCCATCCTTTTCATTCTTTTGATTTGAAATTTGATTGGAAAAGTCGAGCTAGTTGGTTTTCTTAGATCAGACTACCATCCTTTCAAATATATTGGAACTATACCAATACTTTTTTTTCTTGTCAATCATAAATGTTAGGAAATGTAACATAAATAAAATTTTAGTGTCTTTTGTTTGAAAAAAATTTAGAAAATAGGTTGCTTTTTTGAGTTTTATTCTTTTTTAACTAAAAAATGTGTGATATAATCTTACACTATAGAAGAGAACTCTCTAGTGAGATTTTTTTATAACTGTAATTTTCAGACTATTCAGAAAACAAGAAGGTGTTTATATGGAACAATTAAATATGAAACAGACGATGTATGATCCTTCCTTTGAAAAAGATGCGTGCGGTATGGGATTTATCGCCCAAAGAAATGGGAAAGCTTCTAGAAAATTAGTCGAGTATGCGTTGACTATGTTAGAAAGAATGAATCATCGTGGCGGAACAGGTGCAGAACCAGATACTGGAGATGGTGCGGGAATATTGATGGCAATGCCTGACCGCTTTTTAAGAAAAGAAGCCGAAAAAGAATCGATTGTTTTGCCTGAAAAAAGTAATTATGCAGTCGGTATGCTTTTTTTACCGAAAGATAAAGAAGAAAAATTGTCACTTCAAAAATCAATCACCAAAGATATTAGTTATGCCGGATTCCGTGTGATTTGGGAAAGAGATGTTCCATATGCTTTCTACAATTGCGGACCGGGAGCGCAAAAAGTGATGCCAAGTTTTGTACAATTATTTATCGAAAGACCGATTGACTGCAAAACAGACCGTGAATTTGAAGATCGCTTGTATCATTTGCGTAGAAGTTTAGAAAAAAATTATGAAACCGATGAATTATCTATTTGTAGTTTATCTAGTCAAACGGTTGTCTATAAAGGGATGTTACATGCCTACCAGGTAGGTCTATTTTTTACAGACTTACAAGATCCTGAAATGGAGACCAGTATTGCCTTAACTCACTCTCGTTTCTCTACCAATACTTTTCCTAGTTGGAATCGTGCGCAACCTTTCCGCTTCTTGGCTCACAATGGTGAGATTAATACTTTGCGAGGAGCAGAAAACTGGATGCACGGACATCAAATTGAGATGTACGATGAGGAAAACTCAGATTCCGCTAAATTAGAAAACTGTATGGAATACTTGTATCGTAATGGACGAGATATTCCCCAAGCCTTAATGATGATGGTGCCAGAAGCTTGGTCAGAAGCGGCTAAACTTTCACCTGAATTGACTGCTTTTAATGAATACAATGCTAGTTTTATGGCTCCATGGGATGGTCCAGCAGCTTTATGTTTCACTGACGGAAAAATGGTTGGAGCAACTCTTGATAGAAACGGTTTGCGTCCTTCTCGTTATTGGATTACCGATGAAGGAATTGTAGTGGTTGCATCTGAATCTGGAGTTGTTGATTTACCAGCTGCAACGATTGTTGAAAAAGGGGTATTAGGTCCTGCAAATATGTTCTTAGTTGATACGACAACAGGAACTATTCGCCATAACAATGAAATTAAAGAGCACTACGCGCAAGCTCATCCTTATCAAAAATGGTTAGATAAACAATTATTGACTTTAGATAAGCTATCAGAAGTAAGTGAAGATCTAAGTTTTTCTGAAGGGGAACTATTAACACTTTGGAAAATGTTTGGTTATACAGATGAAATGATTCGAACCCTGATTTTACCAATGGCGGAAAAAGGAGAAGAACCAATTGTTTCCATGGGATTTGATTCTCCATTAGCGGTATTGAGTGAGAGACCTCAATCGTTGTTCACGTACTTTAAACAACAATTTGCCCAAGTAACGAATCCGCCGATTGATGCGATTCGTGAAAAAATGGTGATTGGTACAGAACTGTTTCTTGGTAGAGATGGTGAAATTGAAAAAGATCAAGAACTAAATTGTCGCAAATTAAAAATTGATAGTCCGATTTTAAGTACAAAAGAATTTATGAAAATTCAACGCTTAAAACAAAAAAATCAAAAAACAGCAACACAATCTATCCTATATGATTATTCTGATACTCAACAAAATGGTTTGTATCATGCCTTAGATCGTTTGTTCCGTGAAGCAGAAGCTAAGATTGACCAGGGGGCAACGATTATCATTTTAAGTGATCGTGGCGCGACTAAAGGGAAACGTCCGATTCCGATTTTACTTGCGGTTTCTGGCTTATATAACTATTTAGTGCGACAAAGAAAAGGGGCACAGGCCTCAATTGTAGTGGATACCGCAGAAGTTTGCGAAATTCATCATTACGCTACTTTAGTTGGCTATGGAGCAAGTGGTGTCCATCCTTATGGTGCTTATGCAACAATTGAACATTTTGGTATGGCAGATAAGATTGAAAACTACCGTAAAGGTTGTGAAAAAGGCATTATCAAGGTAATGTCGCGGATGGGAATCTCGACGGTTGCTGGTTACCATGGCGCACAATTATTTGAAGCAGTAGGGATTTCTAAAGCGGTAATTGATCCGTACTTTACGGGTACAGCTTCAAGAATCGGCGGCTTGTCCTTGAATCAAATTGAAAAAGAATACAGTGCCCGTTATGAGTCAGCTTTTGGAGAGAAAAGCAATGATTACTTACCTTCTGGTGGTAGTTTCCAATATAAAGCAGATGGCGAGCATCATTTATACAATCCTAAAACCATTTACAATTTCCAAAAGGCAGTGCGTTCAGGAGATTATCTGTTGTACAAAGCATATGCTGAGCAAATGAATGAAGAAGCTTTAGAATCACCAACCACCCTTCGTTCTATGTGGATGTTCAAAAAACAACGTCCTTCCATTGAATTAGATGAAGTAGAACCAGCGGAAACCATTGTCAAGCGATTTAAAGTTGGTGCGATGTCTTATGGTTCATTAAGTGAAGAAGCTCATAAATGTCTAGCTGAAGGTATGAACCGCATTGGCGCTAAATCCAATTGTGGTGAGGGTGGCGAACACCGAGAACGATTTAAACCAACACCGGATGGTCGAAACTTCAATAGTAAAATCAAACAGGTTGCTTCAGGGCGTTTTGGTGTGAATGCTGAATACTTGATGAGTGCCGAAGAATTACAAATCAAAATGGCGCAGGGAGCAAAACCAGGTGAAGGTGGACAGTTGCCAGCGAATAAGGCTTTCCCTTGGGTAGCTGAAATTCGTGGTTCGACACCAGGAGTACAATTAATTTCTCCGCCACCTCATCATGATATCTACTCAATTGAAGATTTAGCTCAATTAATTTACGATTTAAAAACTGTTAATCCTTATGCAAAAATCAATGTTAAATTGGTTTCTAGTACGGGAGTTGGAACAATTGCAACTGGGGTAGTTAAAGCAGGGGCAGATGTTGTAGTTATTTCAGGTTATGATGGTGGAACAGGAGCCTCTCCAAGAACTGCGGTACGTGATGCCGGTTTACCTTGGGAAATGGGCTTGGCAGAAGCTCATCAAACCTTGCTGATGAATAATTTACGTCAACGGATGACTTTAGAAACTGATGGGAAATTAATGACCGGTCGCGATATTGCGATTGCTACTTTATTAGGTGCAGAAGAATACAGCTTTGCTTCTTTAGCTTTAGTTGCTGTCGGTTGTGTCATGATGCGTGTTTGTAGCTTGAATACTTGTCCAGTAGGTGTAGCGACTCAAAATCCAGCATTGCGTAAATTCTTTGCTGGTAAACCAGAACACGTGGTTAATGCGATGATGTTTTTAGCAGAAGACTTACGAGAAGTGATGGCTGAACTAGGCTTTAAAACCATTGATGAGATGATTGGACATGCGGAATGCTTGGCTCCACGTTTTGTCGCAAAAGGTAAGGCCAAATCATTAGACTTCTCAAAAATCATTGGTTCAGAATTAGGTATCGAACGTAAATCTATTGATCCGTTCTTAGATCAACGTCAATGGAAAGATTTAGATAGTTATGCAACAGCAGCTATCGATGCTAATCAACAAACAACTGTTAAACAAACAATCAATAACGTACAACGAACAGTTGGTGGCCGTATGGGTGGTTGGATTGCTGAAAGATTTGGTAATTATACACTTAAACCAGGTTTGTTGAACTACACTTATACCGGAATTGCCGGACAAAGTTTTGGCGCCTTTACTGTTCAAGGAATGGAATTAAAATTAATTGGTGAAGCCAATGACTATGTGGCAAAAGGTTTGAGTGGCGGTCGTCTAATTATTGTTCCTCCTGAAGATGCAGGCTACGATGTCGAAAATTCGACAATTGTTGGTAACGTTGCTTGTTTCGGAGCAAATCGTGGGGAAGCTTATTTCAGAGGAAAAGCAGGCGAACGTTTCTGTGTAAGAAATAGTGGAGCAAATGTGGTCGTTGAAGGAGTTGGCGATCACGGTTGTGAATATATGACTGGTGGAACAGCCGTTATCTTAGGTGAAACTGGACGGAACTTTGGAGCCGGGATGTCAGGTGGAGTCGCTTATGTCTATGATCCAGACAAAAATTTTGCTGAAAAATGTAATTTAGAGATGGTCGATATTTTCCAATTAGATGAAGCAGGAGATGACAGTGTCTTGAAAGAAATGATTGAAAATCATTTTCGCTATACGGATTCACTAAAAGCTGCTGAAATCTTAAATGACTGGGATGAAAACAAACAACATTTTGTTAAAGTATATCCGAGAGAATACCACAAGATGCTAGATGCAACTGAAGAAATGCGTCAAGCTGGATTTACTGAAGAAGAAGTATTGACCAAAGCTTTTGAAGCAGTTGTGGGTACACAATTATCCATTCCGGTGGTTAACGATGCAGGTGCTGCACATTAGAAATGGAAATCGCATTGAATAAATGATTAGATGCGAATAGAGTAGAAAAAATGTGAGGAGTGAGGGAAAATGGCAGATCCATTTGGCTTTCTAAAATACCCGAAAAAAGATAATCCCTATCGTGAAGTGAAAGAGCGAATTCATGATTGGAATGAATTACAAATCCCTCTTCCTGAAGAGGAAAGACAAGAACAAGCTGCGCGATGTATGAACTGTGGAATTCCATTCTGTCATACCGGTTCATTTTTTGGTGGCCAACGAGCAGTTTCTGGTTGTCCGAATGATAATTTAATTCCCGAGTGGAATGATTTAGTTTATAAAGGTCGTTATAAAGCAGCATTTGAGCGTCTGGCACGAACGAACCCATTGCCAGAAATGACTGGTCGTGTTTGTCCAGCACCATGTGAAAAAGGCTGTACCGAAGCCTTAAATGGTTCAGGAGTAGCCATTCATGATAATGAGCGCTTTATCATTGATACGGCTTTTGAAAATGATTGGGTAAGAGAATCTGGCTTACCGACTGAAAATCAAACAGGCTTTAAAGTTGCGGTAGTTGGAAGTGGGCCTGCTGGTTTATCAGCAGCTTGGCGTCTGAATCAATTGGGACATCAAGTAACAGTTTACGAACGTAGCGATCGCTTCGGTGGCTTGTTGATGTATGGAATTCCTAATATGAAATTAGACAAAAACATTGTTCAAAGACGAATTGATTTAATGCAGGATTTGGGTATTGAATTTATTGCGAATACTGAAATTGGTAGAGACATTTCTCCAGAAGAATTACAAGAAGAGTATGATCGAATTATTTTAGCGACAGGTGCCAGCGTACCTAGAGATTTAAAAATCCCTGGTCGTGAACTTGGAGGCGTTAAATTTGCGGTGGATTATTTGACAGAAGTCACTAAAGATGTCTTGAAATATGGTAAAAAAGCGACAAGTCGTAAATTAGAAGGTAAACACGTAATTGTTATTGGTGGTGGTGATACTGGGAATGACTGTATTGGTTCAGCTATTCGTCAAGGAGCAGCATCTGTCAGACAGTTAGAAATTACGCCAGAATTACCAGGTCAACGTGCAGCTACAAATCCTTGGCCAGAATACCCAATGACAAGTCGTAAAGGGTATGGACAAGAAGAAGCGGAATATCTATTTAAAGAACCATTGACAACTTTTTCAACTTCTACGAGTGCCTTTATCGGTGCAGAGCGTGGACAATTGATTGGAATTGAAACAGTTAAAGTAGATAACAACTTCCAACCGATTGAAGGAACAGAAAACGTAATGAAAGCTGACTTAGTTTTACTAGCGATGGGCTTTTTAGGAGCTGAAACTTCTTTATTCGATTCTTTTGGTATCGATGAAATTTACGGTGATTATACAACAAATAATGAACAAATTATGGTTGCCGGTGATGCACGAAGAGGACCAAGTTTAGTTATTTGGGGTATTCGTGAAGGTCGTTTATCTGCAGAAAAAGTTGATGAATCTTTACGAGCGTTAAGTTATCAATAAAATAATGAGAGGGAACTGTATAAAAAGTTCCTTCTCATTTTTTGTGTTTGTTAGCATTCAATTTAGAGGATTCATTCTTTAAAATAGCAAAAACACTGGAGCATCGCTTTAACAGAGGATGCTCCAGTATTTTATTTTGGTTCTATTTCAAATTTTATCTGAATGCCACTAGGATCTGTAATCCAAAGATTTGCTTCTGAATCTTTATCAAAATTCAGTGATTTTTCTTTCCAATGCATTTCAATGCGGTCTAATTCTAATTGGTCAGCAACAAAGAATGAATAATAATCCAAACCTAAATCATTTGCTGACATTGCAGGCAGGTGACGTCCAGTCCAAGTATTTGCTCCGACATGATGGTGATACGTACCTGTTGCTAGAAATTTTGCTTGAGAACCGAAATCTAACTTAAGGGAGAGGCCTAAGCTTTCTGTGTAAAACTTGTCCGTCTGATTTAAATCAGACGCTTTTAAATGGACGTGACCAACTTTGGTTCCTTCTGGAAATCCTTGCCACGTTCCAGTTGCAGACTGTGCCACCCCGTTAGCATCCATTTCATTGGTAACCCCAACGATTTCTCCATCATCACGAATATCCCACATATCCATTGGTTTGTCACGATAGACTTCAATCCCATTGCCTTCAGGATCAGTTAGATACAAGGCTTCGCTGTATCCGTGATCACTGGCTCCAGACAGAGGAGCATTAACTGTTAGATAATGGATCAAAGCATCTCCCAGGGATGGTCGATCTGGCAATAAGAATGCCACGTGATACAAACCTGTTTGACGTGTGATAGGTAGAGGATGATCTACTTGATTGAGAATTAGTAAAGGTTGTCCGGTTGTGACACCTAAAACTGTTTGTTGAGAATTTTTTTGTAAAATAGTTAAACCAATGACCTCTTGATAGAAGTGTGTCATTTTTTCTAAATTCGCAACTTTTAAAGCGACTGTCCCTGGGTGAGTAGTTGCTGCTAGCTGAAATTCAGGAAATTTACTTGCCATAAAAAACACCGTCCTTTTTGTCCTAAATTGAATTAACGAATGGATTTTAATGCACTACTCCACGAAATTAATTGACTAAGCAGCTCTTGTAATTCTGCTTCATGGAAACTTGCTGGGTTAAACACAGACATATTTTCGAAATCAGTCATTAATGAAAAGTTGACGTTTCGTTGAGTAGAAGCTAGTCCTTGTTCAGCAACGATGACACGTAAGTTTTCGATTGAACGAGCCGCACCTAAACCGCCATAACCAACAAAAGCGACGGCTTTATCTTTAAATTCAGGTTTTAAGAAATCTAATGCATTTTTGAAAGTACCCGCCACGCCATGGTTGTATTCAGCAGTGATGAAAATATAACCGTCAAATGAAGCGATTTTCTTAGACCAATTTTGAATAGCCTCTGCTTGTTCTGCTGTAGGTATTTTACCTAAAAAAGGTAAATCATAGTTTTTTAAGTCGACTAACTCAAAATGAACTTCTTCTTGATTACTAAATTCAATTGCTTTTTCTGTCGTCCATGTTGCCACAGCCAAACCATTTCTTTCTTCGCGAACGCTACCTAGAATGATACCAATTTTTAACATATAGGACACCTCTTTATCTATTTTTTGTTATTTACATTCTTTAGTATACATTCTTACTTTTTGTAAGTAAAAGAAAATGCTCAGAATGAAGATTGCTATTTAATGAATCGATGACTAGGCATTTTGAGTAGTCTGAGCGATCATTCAAGCATCCAATTTTATTCTATATTTATTTTTTATTTAATTTGCAAACAATATCAAAAAAGAAGCTGCCTCAATTTGAGACAACTTCATTTTTTTTAGTATAGATTCGATTAAATAACCAGAACAACAACATACATCCTACAAAGAGGTAAGTACCCGCTACAAATCCTTGTGGCAAGTAAGTAAGAGTGACCTCGTGCGTCCCTTCAGGAATCGTTAAACTAATAAGTGAATCTTGGAAAGAGGTAATTGGTACTTCTTTACCATCGATTTTTGCTGTCCAACCTTCGTCATAAGGAATTGTCGTCACTAATTCTTGTGTGGTCTCTGTCGTAATGGTGGCGGTAGCGCTACGCTTACCGGTCACAAGAGGAACGCTCTTTTCTTGAATGGTGTCCATCATACGTTGATAGGCTTCGGTATTTAAAGTAACCACTTGTGGATTTTGGAAAGAAATAGATTCTGTTCCGTAAAAACTAGTTGAAAATTCTAAAGTCGTGGCATCTTTGTAATAGCCTAAATCGTAATATTGTCCATTAATATTAATTTGCGTTTTTCTTTGTTCACCATTCACTGAAACAGTAACGGTTGAACTTTTTAATTGGCCAAAATTCGTTGGATACAAGCTAAGATAGGCTTGGGAATTTGCTGGAATATGCACCGACCAGGTAATATCCTTAGCGATGTTTGGCTCTTCTTCTTCAAAGGTTGTATGATTACCGACATTTTTAATGGTTGTATTTTTTAGCTCAATATCATGGATCGATTGAAATTGATAAAATTGTTCTTCCAAGCCAGAAAGTCCATTCATTAAATTCGTTTGGCTACCAAGATTATCGTTTTGGTATTGTTCGATTTCGTGAATACTTGCATCAGCTAAGAAACCTAAAGGTAAAGCATTTTGGTTTTCGTAGAGTAAAAAATCTCCAGAAGCATCAATTTCTTCAAAACCATATTTGTTGATTGATTGTTTAGCAAGATTATATTTGATTCCTACAAAACTATCCATTAATATCGTGTTGTTCGGATAACGAATATTTAAGTTTGTTCCTCGCGAACGAAAGCCTAGTTGATTTAGATAGCTAGAAGAGTGTCGATTTCGAATAGAAGAAAACATTCCGACACCACTATAGCCAAAGTTAATACTATCATTTGCAGATACTGGATCGAGATTTTCTAGACGATAAAATGAATCATTGGCTTCTTTGGTTGTATCCACCAAGTTGCGAATATCTTTGTGAGGTTTTGTGTACAAACTACGGGAAGCATAATTCCAGTCATCTAAAATCCCACGAATCATCCCATTTGTATTTAAGGTCATTTCTAGTGAAACGAAAAGTAATAAAAACAAAGCAAAACGTTTTTGAGTAAATAGACCTCGTTGATAGAAAGTAAAAATTAAACTATAAACAATCAAAAATGTAATCGTTAAAATAAAGGATAACAAGGAGACGTATTCGTAACTTTCTCCAGGAATTAAACCATAGGCGATGCAAAACATCCCAATCCACAAGCAAAGAATAGCGAGTGTTTTCCCGCGATCTCGAGGTTTAAATTGCTCCCAACCATAGCCAGCTAACATAACAATCAAGAATGACAGTAAGTAGGCATAACGGAATAAAAACATATTCGGTGCGTGCATACCATGCCAGAATAAATTAAGTGGCACAATATAGAAACTGGCGATTAAAATAACGAAAATTCCTGCATAAGCAAGTTTTGATTTCAAGGAGATTGATTTAGTTAAAAAGTAAAGTGTACAAAAAACCAAAGGCAGTAAGCCAACGAAAATAAAAGGAATCGAACCATATTTGGTGGTATCGTAAACACCAATCATATTTTTTATGAAAAAGTCTAAATAATCGGTGGCAGCTGTTTTAAATTTAGTGATTTCGGTCAAAGCTTCTCCATTGGTCTGTAAATCTAGAACCGCAGGTAAAATAATAATCATCGACGCTCCACCAGCAAGTAGCGAAGTGATTCCGTAGGGAAGAATGCTTTTTTTATAAACTTTCCAATGACTGAATAACTGGGCTAAGAAGTAAAGAACAGAAAACACACCAATCATAAAGCCCATATAAAAACTAGAAAAAAAGAGCATAAAATAACTAACAAATAGTAGTTTAGGTTTTTTTAGTTGTAATAAGCGGTCAATGCCCCAAATCACTAAAGGAAGATAGATGAAGGCATCTAACCACATAATTAATTCAGAATGAGCAGTGACAAAAGACATCAAGGCATAAGACACAGCTAAGGTGACTTGGTGCCAAGGATGAATCTTAAAGGTGTGTTTGGCATAAAACCAAAAAGCCAAGCCAATACTTCCAATTTTAATCAATGTGATGAAATATAAAGCATCTGGCATCCACTGATTTGGAAAGAACACAACCAAGGGTGTAAAAAATCCACCTAAATAATAAGAAATTATGGAAAGATAATTCAATCCTAATGAAGCATTCCAGGTATAAAAAATACTTTGTTTCCCTAACAACACATTACGAAAACTCGCATGGAAATTAGAAAATTGAGAAAAAGCATCACTGGCTAAAACACTGCGACTACTGCCAGGAAAAACGCCAATCGTTAAATAAATAAATACCATAATACCAAATGGGATAAAAAAGCTAGCTAACAGATAGGCTTTATTTTTTTGATAAAAATCTTTTGCTGCCGTCAAGAAAAGGCCTCCTCGTCTAGATAAAAATACTGCATTAAGTGTACCATAGAAAAGTAAAAGAGATGTAATAGAAAATGAGATTCAGATGATTCTTAAAAAAGAGGTTTTTTTATCAAAAGAAGTGAGTAAATACCCGAAAAGTGTTGTATATATAATGAAGAGGAGGGGGAAAAGTGGATCACGAATGGATGGAAAGAATTAGAAAAAGAGAAGAAACAGCTTTGCAAGCAGTTATACGCTCAGGTTAAGAAAACATCTTGCTAGACGAGCTATTGCCACTAGGTTCTAGTGGCTGGATTGAAACGCCTTATACTGATTTAAAAGATGTGGCTTTTTTAAAGATAAATAATCAAAAAATTTGGATATTCAGAAACTAAAAAAATACCGGACAAAAGCATCCGCTCCCATCCGGTATTTTCTATTTGTCTCGTAAAGCTAATGGTTTATCTAAGATTTCTTTGTAAATCATCGCATCTACAAGATGATTTTTTTTGAATGAAACAGCAGCTTTTTTGTCAACGGTTTTAATTGGAGCCATGATTCGTTTCTTGGGTCGTATCTCCCGAGGACGCATTTCTTGTGAAGCAGCTGTAACATCTTGTTGTTGTTTTCGAGCGGCTTGCTCTGCTTGTAATCTTTGTTTGGTGCATTCTTGTTGCAATCGCTGTTCCATTGATAATTGATTTCTTTGAGGAGTTCTTGTTTGGGTAGGAGTAGTCCGTTTAGCTGTATCTTCCTGATAAGCTTGTTGGAATTCTTCCTTGACTTGCTCTAAGAAACCTTTTCCTTGAACAGGTGCATTTCTCCGTTGTGCTTGCTGTGTATTCCGTCGTTGCCCAACTTGAGGATTGTTACCTGTTCGTGTTTGATTTGGTGGCATTTGACGGGACGACCGCATAATATCACCACTTCTTCGTTGTTGCTCGTTTCTTTGATTACGTTGGTTTCGTCGAATACTAACCACAACTATAACAATGATAATCAGTGGAGCCAACGTAAAAATTAATTGAAGTAAAGCTCCTATTAGTATAAACATAACGATCACTCATTTTCTTTAGTAGGATTTGCCTGATCAGAAATAGATGATCTCATTTGTGTGTCAGCATCGATATTTTGCATTTTATAGTAATCCATCACGCCTAATTTTCCTGCACGCAAAGCTTCAGCCATAGCTAATGGTACTTGTGCTTCAGATTCTACAACTTTTGCTTGCATTCGTTGTACTTGTGCACGCATCTCTTGTTCTTCGGCAATCGCCATCGAACGACGCTCTTCGGCTTTGGCTTGAGCGATGTTTTTATCCGCTTCTGCTTGATCCGTTTGTAATTGGGCTCCGATATTACGACCGACATCAACATCTGCAATATCAATCGATAGAATTTCAAAGGCTGTTCCAGAATCTAAACCTTTGCTTAAAACAGTTTTCGAGATAGAATCTGGATTTTCTAATACGGCAGCATGTTTTTCAGAAGAACCTACAGTTGTAACGATCCCTTCACCAACACGAGCGATGATAGTGTCTTCACCGGCACCACCGACTAAACGTTCAATATTGGCACGAACAGTTACTTTAGCTTTTACAATAATTTCAATCCCGTTTTTAGCTACGGCTGCAATTTTAGGTGTTTCAATGACTTTTGGATTTACCGATACTTGAACAGCTTCGAAAACGTCACGACCAGCTAAATCAATCGCTGCTGCTTTTTCGAAAACTAAATCAATGTCCGCACGTTGAGAGGCAATTAACGCATCAATCACTCGATTGACATTTCCTCCCGCTAAATAGTGGGCTTCCAGTTCGTTTGTTGAAAGAACCAAGCCTGCTTTAGTTGCTTTGATCATTGGTTGAATAATTTTTGAAGGATTTACCCTTCTTAAACGCATTCCGATTAATGTACCAATTCCGACTTTAACGCCCGAGAAGTACGCTGTAATCCATAATCCTACTGGTACGAAGCGTAGGAATAAAGATAGAACAAAAAGAACAACGAATGCTAGAATGACTACGCCAATGATACTACCGTCTGATAAATAATAACCCATTACACATCACCTTCCATTTTATGTTTTCTTACTAAAATTTTAGAACCCTGAATTTTTTCGATGACGATTGGAGTACCTGATTTAATTAAATCTTCTCCACTCAATACATCATACAAAGGACTGTCAGCCCCTCCGAAAGTAGCTTTTCCTGAGGGTCTCAAGGGTGTTTTTGCTTCCCCGATAAGCCCAGGATATAAAATTACTTGATTTTCTTCACTAACTGCAATGTTATCGGTTGCTAAATTTGTATCTAAAACAAATTTAGAGAGACGACCCGCAGTATATCCGCTTTTGACTAAAAAGACGACAACTGCTGCGGAACTGATAATAGCCATACTCATATCTCGAATAGCTATAAATAAATTTCCCCCTGAGGTAAGATATAATCCTGCGAAGAGCAAGATGCCACCCAAAATTCCAATAAGACCAAAATCTGGAATTAGAAATTCAAAGACAATCAGTAAAATACCTAGTGTGAACAAAGCGAATGGAATCCAATCATCAATACCAAGAGCATTGAGATAGAAGTAGAAACTGACAAGAGCTACCAGTGTTCCAGTCTTTGTCCACGGACTTAATAAAGCACAAGTCAAGCCGATGAATCCAACTGCAAGTAATAAACCTTCCATAGAATAACCTCCTTTACTTTATTTGTCTTTCTATAACAATGATACCATCTTACGACAACATTGTCATACTACTAGAGCCGTATATTATCGGTATTTTTGTAAAAATCATAAAATATTAAGTTTAAAAGCCGTGGTTAATAAAATATTTTTGTAGTGATTATTCTTAGTTAAAAAGAAAAAACTCTAACTTAAAAGTTTTTCTTTCAAAGTTATTACTTTGGTAGGGATTTGTAAGACAGTACTAGTTTATATCGAATTCAAGATTTCCGAAAGTCTGAATAACTGAATGTAACTATTTGAAGTGTCTACAAAAAGTATGTATTCAACAAACTCATGCCAATTTTTGATGAATATATATGGTATAGTTGAATAAAATTGATTGAAGAATTTATAACGAAGTAAGATTTGAAATGAAGAGAAGTACCCAAATGAAAGAAAGTATGGTTGGGCTGACTAATAACCTATTTAAACTGGAGTTGTAAAAAATGATACTGAAAGTAATTGGAGGATAAAATGATTGCATTAACAGAAATTACCGAAGAAAATTTTTATCAGGTAATTCATTTAGAATTAACTGATGAACAGCAAAGTTTTGTTGCGCCAAATGTTCGCAGTCTAGCTGAATGTTATTTATATCGTAACAATAACGATGTCTTTCCTTATGCTATTTGTGCCAATGGTGTAGTAGTTGGCTTTGCTCTGCTAGATGTAGATGACGAGGAGCAATCAATAACAATTTGGCGAATCATGATTGACAAAAAACATCAAGGGAAAGGTTACGGTCGACAAGCTATGGAAAAAATTGAGCAACGTATTTGTTTAGAAAATAAATATACACATCTTTACACTAGTTATTCTTTAAAGAATGTTCAAGCCAAGGGACTGTATGAAAGCTTAGGTTACGAAGCCCAAGGATTAAATGACCACAATGAAATGGTTGTACTGAAGAAATTAATGTGAGTGTCATGTTAAACTACAAATAAAAAAATCAAAGGGACTGTAAGATAAGTAGAAACAAAAATATCCGAACAAAATAGAATGATTGCCCATCAAAGCAATCTTTTATTGTTCGAATATTTTACTGTTAAACAACTTATGTTACAGTCCGTTTTTCTTATTGATTTAAATAAAGTTCGATTCCTAGATTTTGTAAAACTTGATATTCTAATTCATCCAGCTGCCAGAACAAGAGGTTTTCATGACCGATAACACCTAACATATACTCATTTTTATTCATTCTAAAAAATGAAATATCTTCAAAAAAATTGGGTGCTTGCCAGTTGGTAAAATCATCTGTATACGACAGCAGGATAGAAAGTGTTTTGTGATTGAATTGATAAGTATAAATATCAACACTTCCCTCACTTGTTTCGTTTACGGACCATTCTGTTCCCTTTGTTTTACTTATGATAAATGGTTGGAGTTCATTCAGCGCTTGATTTAATGTATCGTCAGTTTGTTCATCTGATGAAATATCTGCTCGAATGACTGTTTTGAATCGGTCACACTTTTTGAGTACATAGCTCAATAATAATGGATATAAATTTTCTTTATTAAGTTCGGTTGTTATATATTTTTTCATTACGTTTCCACTCCTGTATCTATTGCTTTGCTTATAGGCGGTAATCGAACTTATAAATCCAAAATCATTTGATATTTTTAGAAAAGTTACAGTTATATGTATAGTAGAGTTCTCATTTTAGACAGAAAAAAACCGTTCGCTAGTCGAACGGTTGTCTTAGTCTGTGTGTTTATTAAACGCGCTCAACTTTTCCAGATTTCAAAGCACGAGCTGAAACCCAAACTTTTTTAGGTTTTCCGTCGATTAATACGCGAACTTTTTGTAGGTTAGGTTTAACTGTACGTTTTGAAGCATTCATCGCGTGAGAGCGGTTATTACCACTAGTTGTTTTACGACCAGTAAAGTAGCAAACTTTTGCCATTGTTTATTTCCTCCTTTGCCTTGGTAGTGGAGCATTGAAAATCGGCTCATACTAAATGAATTTATCATAAATTTGAAATGTTTGCAAGTATATTTTTCTCCATTTGTTGACTTTTTTATAAGAACATTGTAAATTATACAAGGTTATATAGCGAGAATTTCAACTACAGCATTCGAATGAGAGTGATCAAAACTTCCAGCCTGGCTGACCTAAAAAGACACTCATTGTAGGAGACCGATTTGAGCTTCTGGAGAATCTCAAATCTCTCGGCGTTCAAACGCATTGTAGGAAGTGGAAGTTCTTTACTTCCAACTATGCGTAATTCATCCTCGTCTTTATACTATGATGATTGTTTTTTCTCCCAGTCAGACTTCCAGTTTTTGCATAGTCTTTCTGTTAATCTTATAAATGATGAAATAGTTTGCTTGAAGAAGATATCTGTCGCTGGAAGAACAAATCGGAGAAAGTTCCTTGTCGTGTGTTAAAGAGCTGAATGAATTACGCTGACTTAGCGGGGTTAGCGCTTAGTCAGCGTTTGAAGGTCAGCAGCCTAAGAGACTCATAAGAGGCTCGTGGCGGTCTCACACAACAAGGGAAATTTGGAGCTTTGTTCTGGAAGCTTCCGCATCAAATGCCAATAGAAACAAATTTCCATCTTTCACAAAGCATTTAGTTGCGCACTTCTTTTATTTATAAGGTAGCTATGTTAGAATACTATAGAAGAAAATAGATGCATAGTCTGTTAAGGAGGCTTTATCATGGCTGTTAAAATTAAAACATCATCTGGTACAATTGAGATTTCAAATGAAGTAATTGCAACTGTCGTTGGCGGTGCAGCAACTGACGTGTTTGGAATTGTAGGGATGGCAAGTAAGAATCAAATCAAAGATAATATCAATGAAATCTTACGCAAAGAAAATTATTCTCGTGGCGTAGTCGTACGTCAAGAAGAAAACGGTATTGCAGTCGATGTATACACTATCGTCAGCTACGGAACAAAAATTTCCGAAGTTTCTCGCAATGTACAAGAAAAAGTAAAATATAATTTAGAAACAATGTTGGGTGTCGTAGCGAATTCAGTGAACGTTTTTGTTCAAGGTGTGCGTGTATTGCCTGATTAGGCTGACAATGCGCTGAGAAATTTCAGCGATTGATCGTAAGGAGGATTTATCAGTGAAAGTAACGAATATCAGTGCCAGTCAATTCCAAGAAATGGTTCAAGCTGGTGCCAATCGTCTACAAACAAATGCAGAGTTTGTGAACTCATTAAATGTATTTCCAGTTCCCGATGGAGATACGGGTACAAATATGAACTTGTCTATGACAAGTGGAGCGAAAGCTGTGTCAGACGCGACTACAGAAAAAGTAGGCGAGTTGGCTAATCATTTATCAAAAGGCTTACTTATGGGAGCTAGAGGAAACTCTGGTGTCATTTTATCTCAATTATTCCGCGGATTTGCCAAACAAATTCCGAATGTGGATACGTTAAATGCAACAGATTTAGCGAAAGCTTTTACTCATGGAGTAGAAACTGCTTATAAAGCAGTAATGAAACCAGTTGAAGGAACAATTCTGACAGTTGCTCGTGTAGCGGCTGAATTTGGCGAGCGCAAAGCAGCTGAAACGGATGACTGTGTGGAAGTAATGACTGCTGTTGTTAAAGGTGCAAAACGTGCCTTAGCAAAAACACCTGATTTATTACCTGTGCTAAAAGAAGTTGGGGTAGTGGACAGTGGTGGTCAAGGACTGTTATTCGTTTATGAAGGCTTTTTAAGTGTGTTAAATGGCGAATATGTATTAGAAGAAAACTTTGTTACGCCTGCTGCCATGGAAGAAATGGTGAATGCAGAACATCATCGTAGTGTTCAAGGACACATGGCGACAGAAGATATTACTTTTGGTTACTGTACAGAAATTATGGTTAAAATCGGCGATGGTCCAACCGTGGATAGCGAATTTGACTATGATACATTCCGTAACTATTTAAATGAATTAGGGGATTCATTATTAGTTGTAAATGATGATGAAATCATTAAAGTTCACGTGCATACTGAACATCCTGGTGAAGTCATGAACTACGGCCAAAAATTTGGCTCATTAGTAAAAATCAAAGTAGATAATATGCGTGTTCAACACGAAACTCTTCTAGATAACGAAGACCGTACACCAGCTAATAAACCACGCGTACCATATGCAGTTATTGCAATTGCTGCCGGAAACGGTGTAAAAGAGTTGTTCACTAGTTTAGGTGCTGCTCATGTAATTAGTGGTGGACAAACAATGAATCCGAGTACAGAAGATATTCTAAAAGCAATTGAAGAAGTCAATGCGGATCAAGTAATTATTTTACCGAATAACAAAAATATCTTTATGGCTGCCGATCAAGCCGCAGAAGTTGCGGATATCCCAGTTGTTGTTGTACCAAGTCGTACAATTTCACAAGGTATGACAGCAATGCTAGCCTTTAACGATCAAAATACGCTGAATGAAAACAAAGAAGCAATGACTGAAATGTTGGATAGTGTAATCAGTGGCTCAATTACTCACGCAATTCGTGATACAACTATTGATGGCGTAGTTATCAAAGAAGGTAACTTCTTAGGAATGATTGATGGTAAAATTGTCGTTGCACAAGAAGATATTTTAGAAGCTTCAGTGACAACTTTGGAAAAAATGATGACAGAAGATACAGAAATTATCACAATTATTATTGGTGAAGAAGGTTCTCAAAAAGTTGCGGACAAATTAGAAGCAGCTTTATTGGAAATGGACGAAGATTTAGAAATTGAAATTCATGTCGGCGACCAACCTGTTTATCCATATTTATTTTCTGCAGAATAAAATAGCAAAAAAATGCGTATGTTAATCATAGTGGGTACGCAAGATATACAGAAAGAAAGCTTGGTCGAACCACTACAGACCAAGCTTTTTTGTTTAGTATAATCAGATTTCGAAGGGAGGGAAACCCATGCTAGAGCAATCGGTGCGTGTTTTATCAGGAGTAGGAGAAAAAAGAGCCAAGGATTTAGCTGATTTAGGGATTGAAACCATTGAGCAGCTATTAACCTATTATCCATTTCGATACGATGATATTCAAGAACGACAATTGGCAGAAATTCAGGATCAAGAGAAAGTAACGATTAAAGGGACCGTGGTATCGCCAGCAGTTGTTAGTCGTTTTGGTTACAAAAAATCAAGACTACAATTTCGAATGATGCAAAACCACGATGTGTTCAGTGTCTCCTTTTTTAACCAACCTTATTTAAAAGATAAGGTGGAAGTGTCTGAAGACATTGCTGTTTATGGAAAATGGGATGCTAAAAGGAAGTCGCTGATGGGCATGAAAATTTTAGGTAGTAATAGCGAAGGGGACTTTGCGCCCATCTATCATGTGAGTAAAGCGGTTAGGCAGGCAACGTTAATTGAACTGATTCGTAAGGGTTTTGAAACTTATGGCGATGCTGTTGAAGAAAATTTACCTTTATTTCTGATTGAAAAATATCGGTTACTCTCCCGTAAAGAAGCGATGTTTGCGATGCACTTTCCCAATGATCCCAAACAGCATCACCAAGCCAAACGACGTGTAGTTTTTGAAGAGTTCTTTCTTTTCCAAATGCGAATTCAAGGGCTTAAAAAAGCGGAAAAAGCCGAAGCCAATGGATTGGCAGTTTTGTATGATGTGGACCGCTTGAAGAATTTTACCCGCTCTTTGCCTTTTGAATTAACCAGCGCGCAAAAACGAGTGACCAATGAAATCTGTCAAGATTTACGAAGTCCCAAACACATGCAACGTTTGTTACAAGGAGATGTAGGGAGTGGGAAAACGGTAGTAGCGGCGATTGCCTTGTATGCTAATGTGACGGCAGGTTTCCAAGGGGCGTTGATGGTGCCGACGGAAATTTTAGCTCAACAACATATCGAGAGCTTAAATCAATTATTTGATCCCCTGGAAGTTCGGACTGCTTTGTTAACAGGTTCCACCAAAACAAAAGAACGACGAGCAATTTTAGAACAGTTGGTTAATGGTGAAATTGATGTCATCGTAGGAACTCATGCCTTGATTCAAGAAGGAGTCGATTTTTCTAATTTAGGTTTAGTGATTACCGATGAGCAGCATCGCTTTGGCGTTAATCAACGAAGAGTATTACGAGAAAAAGGGTACCATCCAGATGTCTTATTTATGACCGCAACCCCGATTCCACGAACGCTAGCCATTACGGCTTATGGTGAAATGGACGTTTCAGTGATTGATGAAATGCCAGCAGGGAGGATTCCAGTGGAGACACGTTGGATTCAACCTCCGCAATTAACCCAAGCTTTGGAATGGACGTATAAGGAATTAGATGCTGGACACCAAATGTATGTCATCTGTCCATTAATTGAAGAATCTGAAATGTTGGATGTTCAAAATGCTGTGGCAATCTTTGAAGAGTTGCAAGATTTTTTTGCCCCTAAATTTCAAGTGAGTTTACTACATGGGAAAATGAAAAATAGTGAAAAAGACGAGATTATGGAGGCTTTCAAAAATAATGAAAGTCAAGTATTGGTTTCTACGACTGTCATTGAAGTTGGGGTTAATGTGCCAAATGCCACCATCATGTTAATTATTGATGCGGATCGTTTCGGCTTAGCTCAGTTGCATCAGTTACGTGGTCGTGTTGGACGTGGGGCAGAGGCTTCCTATTGTGTGCTAGTTGCTAATCCTAAAAATGAAACGGGTAAAGAGCGGATGAAAATCATGACTGAGACGACTAACGGCTTTATTGTTAGTGAAAAAGATTTGGAATTGCGTGGTCCTGGGGAAGTATTTGGTTTCCGTCAATCAGGTTTACCGGAATTTGCAGCAGGTGATTTAGTAGCAGACGCACATATTTTAGAAGTAGCGCGAGAAGAAGCGCAAAACCTTTGGAGAGTAGAAGGTTGGCAAGTTTTACCAGAGAATCAATCGCTAGCTACTTACCTAGAAAAAGAAAACGAAAATCAATTTTTTGATTAAAAAATTATGCTATACTTAATCCAGCCACTGGAATGGTATACGTGAAGAGAATCAAACTTAAATACATTAAAACGACTTAATGAATACATTAATATGAACGGAGTGTTACTCATGAGAATTGCTGTAGATGCAATGGGTGGCGATAATGCCCCACAAGCGATTGTTGAAGGTGTAATGTTAGCAAAACAAGAGTTTCCTGACATTGAGTTTCAATTATATGGCAAGGAAGTTGAAATTAAAAAATACCTAACAGATGAAAAAAATATTACCATTATTCATACGGATGAAAAAATTGCCAGCGAGGATGAGCCAGTAAAAGCGATTCGTCGAAAAAAACAAGCGTCCATGGTTTTGGCAGCTCAAGCGGTAAAAAGTGGTGAAGCAGATGCGATTTTCTCAGCTGGAAATACAGGTGCTTTATTGGCTGCTGGTTTATTTATTGTGGGCAGAATCAAAGGCGTAGAACGCCCAGGATTAATGTCAACACTGCCAGTAGTAGGTCAAGATGCAGGTTTTGATATGTTGGATTTAGGTGCGAATGCTGAAAATAAAGCAGAACATATTTTACAATATGGCGTGTTAGGTTCTTTTTATGCGCAAAATGTTCGTGGGATTCAAAAACCAAGAGTGGGTTTGTTGAACAATGGTACAGAAGAATCTAAAGGTAGTGAAGTAACTAAAAAAGCTTTTGAATTATTATCAAATGAACCGGCTATTCACTTTGTAGGCAATGTGGAAGCTAGAGAAATCCTAAATGGTGTGGCTGACGTAGTCGTGACAGATGGATTTACTGGTAATGCTGTCTTGAAGTCAATTGAAGGTACAGCTTTAAATATTATGAGCTTATTAAAATCATCCATTTTAGGCGCGGGAGTAAAAGGAAAATTAGGTGCATTGTTATTAAAAGATTCCTTAAGAGGTTTACGGGATGAAATGGATTATGCAAAATACGGTGGTGCGGTGTTATTTGGTTTGAAAGCACCAGTCGTTAAAACCCATGGATCAACTGGACCAGAAGCAGTTGCAACAACCATTCGTCAAATTCACACGATGTTGGCAACAGACGTAGTTGGCAAATTAGTAAAACAATTTGATGAAAAACCAACAGAATAAAAAAATCGTAATTTGAATGCAATGATTGTTACGAAAATGCAAAAAAGCTAGACATTTTAACGTAAAAGACGTAAAATATAGCGTAGCTCTTTTTAAGGAGATTGTTGTAGAAGCGTGGAGGTGAATATAGTTGACGCGTGAAGAAGTATTTATTAAAGTAGCGAATGTGATTGCAAATCATTTTGAAGTTGAAGCAACTGAAGTGAGAGATGCCATGAGTATCAAAGATGATTTGAATGCAGATTCAATTAGCGTGATGGAATTTGTATTAGAGCTTGAAGAAGAGTTTGGTACAGAAATTTCAGATGAAGATGCAGAACAAATCCAAACAGTAGGTGCAGCAGTAGACTACATCACAAATAATTTAGCATAAAAATTAGCAGAGAGAGAGTGGTGAACATACCAAACTCTCTCTATTTGTTTGGAAATTTCTCCAGATTTAGCCAATAAAATAAGCACTCTTAAGTAGGCGACACTTTTGTTGTCTAATTAAGAGTGCTTACTGTGGGTTCGATTTCTCTCGTCTATCTAAAAAATATTAAACGATAATATTTTCTTTAATCATTTCAAGGTCGGTAATGATAATTTTTCGCTGGTTTATTTTAATAGCTCCCGCATCCTTTAGTTGCTGTATCATTCGATTGACACTGCTTGCTGAAGTAATGCCACAAAAATGAGCAATTTCCTCATAAGTCACTATAAAATCAATCAAGTACCCTTCCTCTGTAGGAACACCAAAAAGTTCATATAAATCATAAAGGTGTGTACATACTGCTCCGAATTTACCGTTCATCAGCATTTGTTGCATTTTCTTCATGGATTGTAACAAATTGACGCGATAGTATTCTTTGACATAATTTTGTAACTCAGGACTATTATTGATATCTTTCCAAAACTGAACACGATCAATTTGATAAAGGACAGCCGTGGGAGACTCAACGCGAATGTTGAAGGGAGCATCAATCAGCTTAGAATATTCATCTCTTAATAAAGAGACAATCTCAAGCCCTGTGATGTAACTAAAATTAAATTCTCTACCATCACTGGAAATGACACTTGTTTTGATAATTCCTTCTTTAAGGATGTAAGCAGAACTATCTTGTAAGCCTTCATACATCAAATATTTTTTTCTCTTTTTTACAATAATCGGATAAGAATGACTATCCAAGTATTCTTGCAATACGCGTTTATCCATTGAGACGCCTCCTTGGTACTGTTACTATAGCATTTAAACGTAAAAAAGTGCAAAAAACAATAACAAATATCACCAACATTTGTCATTGCTTTTTGCTATTAGCATATTTTTTTTACATAATAACATTTTTTATTCTCTCTAAGTCAGTATAATCCGATTGTTGAGTTGCCTTTTCCATGTAACTAGTGAATCAAGCACAAAGAAAAAGTAAATCAACGTTAAGAGGAGGAAAACAGATGGAGAAACAAGAAACATTGTTCAACAAGGGATTTATAGGAATCACAATCATCAATTTTGTTGTTTATTTAGTGTATTATTTGCTGATGGTGATTATTGCCGTTATCGCACAGGATAATCTGCAAGCAACTTTAGGACAAGCGGGTTTAGCTTCGGGGATTTATATTATCGGCACATTAGTAGCGCGTTTGCTCATAGGGAAAAAATTAGAACTATATGGACGTAAAGCAGTCTTAAGATATGGCTGTTTATTTTATCTACTGACAACGATTGCTTATTTATATACACCGACAATCAGTATGTTATATCTTATTCGACTATTGAATGGATTTGGTTATGGAACGGTGTCTACAGCAACCAACGCGATTGTAACGGCATATATCCCAGAATCTCGTCATGGCGAAGGAATTAATTATTATGGATTAAGTACCAGTTTAGCTGCAGCAATTGGTCCATTCATTGGAATGATTTTACTGAATACAACTAGCTTTTATTTTATTATTTTATTTTCAATTGTTTTGATTGCGGCAACGACAATTGCCAGCTTTGTATTTCCCGTTAAAAATCTTGTATTAACTGAGACACATCGCAGAGAGTTGAAATCATGGTCACTTGATAGTTTTTTTGAAAAGAAAGTTTTGTTCATTACTTTTATTGCTTTTTTAATGGGGTTATCATACTCAAGTGTGTTAGCATTTTTATCTTCCTACGCTCAAGTGATTCATTTAGTCCAAGCTAGTTCATTTTTCTTTGTTGTTTATGCGGTAGTGATTACTTTGACACGACCTTTATCAGGAAGAATTTTTGATGCTTATGGAGAGAATGCGGTGATGTACCCAAGTTATCTGTTTCTTGCTTTAGGATTATTTGTCTTGAGCATGACAACAACGAGTTGGTTATTACTCGTTTCCGGTGCTTTGATTGGACTAGGTTACGGAACATTTATGTCGAATGGCCAAGCGATTTGTTTGAAAAAATGTGAGAAACATCAAATAGGTATTGCTCTTTCCACCTACTTTATTGGTTTAGATTTAGGCTTGGGTGTAGGTCCATATTTATTAGGTGAATTAAGAACCTATCTATCTTTTCAAAAAGTATATGTCGTAGCAGCCATATTACCAGTATTATGTATCGTGCTTTATACGATATTTTATCATCAAGATACAAAAGAAAAAGTGACAATATGAGTAGAAACGGGGAAAGTATGATGGAAATTGATGAACGTTTTTTAGTTATGATGCAACAAACGATAAGTACTTTAAACGAAATCAACCACAAATTGGATGATATTGAAATGAGTACGCAAAATATGGATCATCGACAAGAAAGCCTAAATTATTCTTTTAGTCATTTAGAACAAACGATAAAAAATGATAATTTTGTAGGTTAATCGCTCTATTGGTTCATAGATATACAGAAAGAAGTGGATTTATATAGCAAGTTATAAAAATTAGAGTGTACCAAAAGCTAACAAAATCTGAGAAATGAATGAACTAGTTTGTTATCTGTATCTGATTCAGACAATGAACATTTAGTTAGAAGAAATTACCCTAGGACATTTTGTCTATGGTTGTGATGATGAAGCGGAAATATATCCAGCTATGCTTCGAAAACGGCACAGAAAAGTGGAATAATTGGTCACTATTAATAAAAAAGAATTTTACTACTTAGATGTTTTTGCTAGATACTTAGTAAAAATATCTTTTTTAGAACTTTTTTTATCAAGTGAAGTATTTTTCTCGTTTTTCTAGCGTTCAGGCATGAATTTTCAACGTTTGGGTATTTTTGGCTATAACAAAAGAAAATCTGATATATTGATTTTGTAAAAAGTTATATAAATGAAGAAGGTAACTTTGCTATGGAATGAACCACTACAAGTCTGAAAACTAAGTGGATGGGTTTGTAGTGAAAAGATATCAAATTCTTGGAACGACCTATTTGTATCCAAATGCTTGGAGAAATTGAGGTATTTATGGAAAATAAATGGAAGCAATTTGTAGTTGAGTTAAAAACAATCATTTCTTTCAAGTCTAATTTAGTGGATGATTTACAGATTATCAGTGATTTTTATTTTTTTGCAATCTGACATTGAAATGGTAACTAGAACATTCAATCTTGAAATTAAACACAATGGGATTTATGGAATCATTTGACGGAATGGCTCGGGTAAGTCAACCTTATATGCTCTCATTAATGGGGGACTAAGAATCAATTCTGGTAAAATAATCGGATTTGACCACAGTGTGTATGTACCAAATTTAGAAATATTCAACGAAGAACTTTCAGGAATGGATTATTTGAACCTGTTACCAAGTAAGGAACATAAATGCGCAAAAGACTTGAGGCAGCGATTTCTTGCAGAGCGATTTTTAAAGAAAAAAATTAAAAACTACTCTCTAGGTATGAAAGAAATTTTGGCATTTATTTTAACACTCTCACTTGATGGAGATTTAATTATTATAGATGAGTTGAAGAATGGTTTGGATCAGGGGATGCGTGATTTAGCCTACAAAATTCTTCATGAGGTTTTGAAGGATAAGGTAATATTGTTTTAACCAATCATATTTTAGAAGAGGTTTTTGCAAATGCCAGTGAAGTATTTTTGCTCAATGATTCAATACTAGAAAAAATTAGTGAACTATCAATATTGAGAATTTTAATAAGAAATACCCTAGAATTTAACGCTTGAAATATTAATTATTAAATTTTTTTTTTTTTTTTTAGAATGCTGAAACCCTTGAATTATCTGAACATTCTGTCTAGAAAGACTATTTTTGATTAAATTTCAGTGGTTTTTTCGATTTGAAAAAGGTTGACCAATTATTAAAATAGGAGTATTGTACTTTTATGAAATTTCTATTTAATTCTTACTAGTAAAAATTGAATGAAATTTAAAAAGGAAATAAAAAAACATGGAGGGTATGTTGATGAACAAGAAAAAGGTTTTTGCGGCATTATTGAGTAGTGTATTTGTTCTTGGTGCTTGTGGCAATAATAGTGATGGAACTGATTCAAGTGGCGCTGAAGGTGATGGAACTCAGGTTGGAAATTTAGTAAGAGAGTATAACAATGTTTTCTCTACAGATTTAGAAACTTTGGATTACACATTTTCACAACGAGCTACTAATAACGATCATAATACAAACTTTGTAGAAGGTTTGTTAGAAAATGATGAATTAGGAAACTTAGTTCCAGCGATGGCTGAAGATTGGGAAGTAAGTGAAGATGGACTCACTTATACATACCATATCCGCCAAGGTGTGCCGTGGATGGATAGCCAAGGAAATGAATATGGTGCAGATGTAACTGCGCATGATTTTGTAACAGGATTAAAACATGCAGTTGATATTCATTCAGAAACACTTTACATTGTTGCTGGAAGTATCGAAGGCTTATCAGATTATATTGATGGTGTGACAGATGATTTTTCAACAGTAGGAATTACGGCTGTAGATGATTACACACTTGAATATAAATTGAATCAACCAGAATCTTATTGGAACTCAAAAACAACGTATGGTATTTTATACCCAATTAACGAAGAATTCTTGAATTCTATTGGGGAAGAAAACTTCGGTAATCCTCAACCAGATGGTATCCTTTATAATGGTCCATTTATTTTAGTAAATAATACAGCTGGATCAGTGATTGAGTATGATAAAAATGAACAATATTGGGATTTAGACAATGTTCATATCGACACAGTTAAATGGACTTATAATGATGGTAGTGATCCAGATGGATTATTTAGAGCTTATCAAGATGGTAACATTACTGCAGCACGAGTATATCCAAACTCTGCAGGTTATCAAGACGTTGTAGCAGCATATCCTGATGGCATTACTTGGGCTGATACAGGTGGTTCTACCTTTAACTTAACATTCAACTTCAACCGTGGAACATTTGATGCAACTTCAAAAACAACAGACAAACAATTTGAAGATACTCAAAAAGCAATCCGTAACCGTGACTTCAGATTAGCAATGTTATTTGGTTTTGACAAAGCATCTTATAATGCACAAAACGTTGGGGAAGAAGGAGCTACTCGTAGTTTACGTAATACATTGGTTCCTAGCGAGTTTGTAACGATTGATGGTGAAGCTTTCGGAAACGTTGTACAATCAAAATTACAAGCATTAGATGCTGAAGCTTTTGGTGATGTTGATTTATCAGAAGGACAAGATGGATACTATAATCCTGAAAAAGCAGCAACATATATGGAAAAAGCGAAAGAAGCTTTGGAAGCCGATGGAGTGGAATTCCCAATTCATTTAGATATTCCTGTGGATGAAACAAGAGAAGTTGGTGTTAACCAAGTTCGTTCAATGAAGAGTACAATTGAAGAGTCTTTAGGGGCAGACAATGTTGTGGTAGATATTCAATTACTATCTAACGATGCATACCTAACAGCAACTTATCAAGCAACTACTGGTGAAGCTGGAGACTTTGATATTTCTAACGCTTCTGGTTGGGGACCTGACTATGTTGACCCATCTACTTACTTGGATATTTATGATTCACGTACAGGTGATATGTTGAGTACTTTAGGTTTAGAAGGATCTGCAACGGTTCAAGGGGATGACCCTTCAGCTGAAGCAAAAGAAATTATTGGTCTTTCTGAATACGATGCACTTCTTGATAAAGCAGCAGCAATTACTGATGATGAAAATGCTAGATATGATGCCTATGCAGATGCAGAAGCGCACTTGTTAAATGACGTTATTCAAATTCCAATCTACGCAAATGGAGGAACTCCAAGAGTAACTAATGTTGTTCCTTATTCAGCAGCATATGGTTGGGCAGGTATTGCTTCTACTAAATTGAAATATGTTCAAATTCAAGATTCAATTGTAACAGAAGATCAATATGAAGCTGCACGCAGCGAATGGGAAGCAAAACGTGAAGCTTTAGCAGAGTAGTAGTTCCGCAATACGTAAAAAAGGCTACTGTACAGTAGTCTTTTTTACTTTAAATTAGAAAGTAGGGAAAAACTCTTGAAGAAATACCTTTTATTCAGAATTTTAAGATCAATCGTGAGTGTTTTCTTAGTAACCACCATTACTTACACGCTCATTTATACCTTGATTCCTAGAAGAATTGTTTTTCAGGATGATGTGACGTATGGAAAATTAAAGAGCAAACCAGATGAACTAAAGGCGTATGAAAATACTGCGTTTAGAAACTTAGGATATATTGACTATTATGATTCAGCTTCATTAGTTGCTAAAGTAAAAGAAGATTATCCGGAAGTAACTGGAGAAGTAACAGATCAAAATACCGTGATTTTTCAAAAATGGGCAACTGATAATGGCTGGACGTTAAGTCAATTACCAATTAGTAAAGCCTATTATGCAGAAAAAGAAATTCCGATTTTGAATCGTGTTCTTCGTTTTTATGGAAATATGTTTGAGTTGGATCATCCTTGGAAAGTACAAGATCCAGAAAATCCAGACTTAGAACGATCTATTAAAATCCAAAATGATGAGCTAGCTGGTTGGTCATTAGTAGGTTCTGGAACACAACACAAATATTTGATTTACTTTAACTCAGAATTTCCATATATTCACCAAAATATTATTACAATGAATTTAGGAACTTCTTACCCAACATTTGCTGGATTACCTGTATTAGATGTTGTTGCTGGTGGGCAAGGTCGAACAGTGAGTGAAGAAATAACTTTTGAAGATGGAACAACTAGAAAAACAGCTGCTAACATATACACTCGTCAATATCAACCAACTTCAACGTTAACTGCAAATGATAAAAAAATGTATGACGATAATTATGCGCGAACACAAAACAATTATAGTGATCCTTCAATGATTGGTTTGTCTTTCAGAATGGGATTCATTGGTGTTTTAATTGCATACGGTATTGGGATTCCAATGGCGATGTTTATGGCACGTTTGAAAAACAAATGGCCTGATAAATTTGGTATAGGTCTAGTTACTGTTTTAATTTCAGTACCTAGTTTAGCATTTGTGTATTTCTTCCGTTACGTTGGAAGTACTTTCCTTAATCTGCCAGATTCATTTCCAACTTTAGGAGCAAGTAATATTAAGTCGTATATACTGCCAACAGTTATTTTAGGTCTATTATCTGTATCGGGCTTAGTTATTTGGGTTCGTCGATATATGATTGACCAACAATCTGCCGATTATGTGAAGTTTGCAAAAGCAAAAGGTTTGAGTTCTCGAGAAATTTCAAGAAAACACATCTTTAAAAATGCAATTATTCCAATTGTGAATGGTATTCCTGCAAGTATTATTGGAGCTATTACAGGGGCGACAATTACAGAAACAGTTTTTGCTGCGCCAGGTATGGGGAAAATGTTACCAGATGCAATCAAAGCACATAACAATCCCGTTGTAGTTGCGATTGTATTTGTCTTTACTACTGTAGCTGTAGCTTCAGTTCTAATGGGAGACTTAACCATGGCGATGGTGGATCCGAGAATTAATTTATCAGAAAAGGGTGAGTAATTAGTGGAAGAAACAACCAAAACACAAAATGATGGCTTTGTTTTTGTCAAAATTGATGAACTTGCCTCGGAAAAAATTGATACTCCAAAATACTCTTATTGGAAATCAGTTGGAAGAAAATTTTTCTCTAGCAAAGTAGCTATTTTTATGCTAATTATTCTAACTATTGTGTTGCTTATGTCATTCATTCAACCGATGTTTAGTGGCTATTCTTTTATGAATGTAGAGGGTGTAAATGATTTTTCAAGACGTTTTAATCCACCTAGTTTGGAAGAATGGTTTGGGACAGATGCCAATGGTCAATCAATGTTTGATGTTGTTTGGGCTGGCGCAAGAAATTCAATTTCTATCAGTGTAATTGCTACGGTTATCACTACAGTAATTGGTGTAATCGTGGGAGCAATTTGGGGAACATCAAAAAAAGTCGATCGTGTTATGTTAGAAGTTTACAATGTAGTAACCAATGTTCCTCAATTATTAATCATCTTCGTTATGGCATATACTTTAGGTAGTGGATTTTGGAACTTAATTTTTGCAATGTGTATTACAGGGTGGTTACCAACAGCGTATTTCATACGTGTACAAGTTATGATTATGCGCGATCGTGAGTATAATTTGGCATCGATGACTTTAGGCACACCAACTGGACGTATGATTGTTAAAAATATTTTGCCGTATTTAATTTCTGTTATTGTAACAGATGTCTCTCGTACCCTACCTTCCTATGTATCTTATGAAACCTTCCTTTCATTCTTAGGAGTTGGGTTAAGTATTAATACGTCATCATTAGGACGCGTCATTCAAAGATACACAAACAATCTAGGAAACTATCCATATTTATTCTGGATTCCAGTTGTTGTTTTAGCTTTAGTAACTGTCTCTCTTTATATTGTAGGTCAGACTTTAGCAGATGCTGCAGATCCTAGAACTCATATGTAAGGAGTATACCAATGGAAAATAAAACAATTTTAAAAGCTGAGAATATTTCAGTAAGTTTTACTGTTCGGGATAAGGAACTAAAAGCGATAAGAAATGTCTCTCTTGAGCTGAAAGAAGGAGAAACCTTAGCTTTGGTTGGGGAATCTGGTTCAGGAAAGTCTGTATTAACAAAAACTTTTACTGGTATGCTTGACTCAAATGGTTCTGTTAAAAATGGGACAGTTGAGTACAATGGAGAAAATTTAACTAATTTAAAAACAGATAAACAATGGGAAAAAATCCGCGGAAAAGAAATTGCAACGATTTTCCAAGATCCAATGACTTCTTTAAATCCAATTAAAACGATTGGTTCGCAGATTACAGAAGTAATTATTAAACATCAGAAAAAATCAGCTAAAGAAGCTAAAAGAATGGCGATTGAATTAATGGATCGTACAGGAATTCCTGATGCAGCAAAACGTTTCAATGAATACCCATTTCAATATTCAGGTGGGATGAGACAGAGAATCGTTATTGCTATTGCTTTAGCTTGTAGACCCAAAATATTAATTTGTGATGAACCAACTACAGCATTGGATGTAACAATTCAAGCGCAAATTTTAGATTTAATTAAAGAACTACAAATTGAGTATCAATTTTCAACGATTTTTATTACTCATGATTTAGGTGTAGTTGCGGCAATTGCTGATCGTGTGGCAGTTATGTATGCAGGTCAAATTATTGAAACTGGAAAAGTAGAAGAAGTGTACTATGATCCAAAACACCCATATACATGGAGTTTATTGTCTTCTCTTCCTCAACTAGGAAGAAAAGGAGATGACTTGTATTCTGTGCCTGGAACACCACCTTCTTTATATAAAGATATTGCAGGAGATGCTTTTGCACCAAGAAGTAACTATGCAATGCAGATAGATTTTGAAAAAGAGCCTCCAATGTTTCAAGTTACAGACACTCATTTCGCTAAAACTTGGTTGCTTGATCCAAGAGCTCCTAAAGCAGATAAACCAGAAATTATTCAAAACTTACATGAAAAATTAGTTGGTTTAACGAGTGAAATGGGTATTGACGATATAGAGGACGGAGGCGAAAATCTTGGCTAAAGATACAAAGGAAACTATTTTATCTGTAAAAGACTTAGAAATTAGTTTTGGAGAAGGTAAGAAAAAATTTGTTGCCGTTAAAAACGCAAGTTTCGATATCTACAAAGGAGAGACTTTTTCACTTGTAGGAGAATCTGGTTCAGGTAAAACGACTATTGGACGTGCGGTTGTTGGATTAAATCCAACAAGCAAAGGTGACATTATATTTGAAGGTAAACGAATTAATGGGAAGCTATCTAAGGCGGAACAAGCTGATAAAATTCGTAAAATTCAAATGATTTTCCAAGATCCATCCGCATCGTTAAATGAACGGGCAACAGTTGATTACATCATTTCAGAAGGTTTATATAATTTTGATTTATTTGACTCTGAAGAAGATCGAATCAAAAAAGTGGAAAATATTATCAATGAAGTTGGACTATTAAATGAACACATGTACCGATATCCTCACGAATTTTCCGGAGGTCAACGTCAACGAATCGGTATTGCGCGTGCTTTGATTATGGAACCTACTTTGGTAGTTGCAGATGAACCCATCTCTGCATTAGATGTTTCGATTCGTGCGCAAGTTCTGAACTTACTGAAAAAATTCCAGATAGAAAGTGATGTTACGTATCTATTTGTAGCTCATGATTTATCAGTTGTACGATTTATTTCAGACCGAATTGCAGTTATTCGATCTGGTCAAATTTTAGAATTAGCTGAAACAGAAGAGCTTTTCTTAAATCCATTACATCCTTACACGCAAGCGTTACTTTCTGCTATTCCAATTCCTGATCCGATTTTGGCTCGTCAAAAAGAGCTAATTGTTTATGATCCTGAGATGCATGATTATTCAGAGGATAAACCATCATTTGAAGAAGTGAAAACAGGTCATTTTGTTTGGGGAAATACTAAAGAAATTGAAGAATACAAGAAAGTAATTAAAAATTAGCTAAGGGCTTTTTAGATAAGATCATTAGAAAACGATTAGACAGTTATCTTCTGTTTAATCGTTTTTTTCTCTTGCAAACAGTGATTGTATCAAGGAAATTCACAAACAATTAAAAAATATGTGTTTTTATTGTGAATTAAATGTAAATGTAAAACTTGCAAATCAATACCCCTTTCTATATAATTATTAAGAAAATATTATACTACTTTAATAAAGCAATAAGAAATCCCTCTATTATGGGTATTTCCAAGTTTTTTTATTTTTGTAACTTTTTAATCAGAGAGGGGAAAGTAGATTGTCAACAGATAATCAATTACTGGATGTTCAAAATCTACACACGAGTTTCCGAATCAAAGATGAATATTTTGATGCAGTGGATGATGTATCTTTTACACTGAATCGTAATGAAATCTTAGCAATTGTTGGAGAATCTGGTTGTGGAAAAAGTACCCTAGCAACAACCATCATGGGTTTACACGATCCATTGAATACTAGAATCACTGGGGAAATTCTTTACAAAGATTTGGACTTAGCAAACTTAAATGAGACACTTTATAACAAAATTCGAGGAAACGATATTGGAATGATTTTCCAAGATCCGTTATCAGCATTAAATCCTTTAATGCGTATTGAAGACCAGATTAAAGAAGGCCTTTCTTACCACACTAAATTAACTAGTGAGCAACGCCAAGCCCGTGCGATGGAATTATTAGAACAAGTAGGAATTCCTAATCCGCCACGTGTTGGCCGTCAATATCCCCATGAGTTATCAGGTGGGATGCGCCAACGTGTAGTTATTGCGATTGCGATTGCTTGTAAACCGCCAATCATTATTGCAGATGAGCCAACAACAGCATTGGACGTAACAATCCAAGCGCAAATTTTAGATTTATTGACTGATTTACAAAGAGAAACAGAAGCAGGAATTATTTTAATTACCCACGATTTGGGTGTTGTAGCTGAAATGGCTGATCGTGTAGCAGTAATGTATGGCGGTCAGTTTGTGGAAGTCGCAACAGCAGAAGAGCTATTCGATAATCCGAAGCATCCATATACTCGTTCATTATTGAATTCTATTCCACAAGATGATTCTGAAGGCCAAGACTTACACGTAATCGAAGGAACTGTTCCTTCTTTACAAAAAATGGAGCGAACAGGTTGTCGTTTTGCTTCACGTATTCCTTGGATTCCTGCAGAAGCTCATGAAGCCAATCCAACTTTACATGAAGTGACTCCAGACCATTGGGTACGTTGCACATGTCATGAGCATTTTCATTTTAGAAACGAGGGAGAAGTGTAAATGTCAGAATTAATTACAATCAATGATCTGAAAATTCACTATCCGATTCGTAGTGGTTTTTTCAATTTAGTAACCGATCATGTCCATGCAGTCGACGGTGTCGATTTTACAATTGAAGAAGGAAAAACTTATGGACTTGTAGGAGAATCAGGTTCTGGGAAATCAACAACAGGTAAAGCCATTGTTGGTTTTGAAAAAGTAACAAGTGGCTCAATCATTTATCAAGACCAAGATATTACGCAAGCTTCTGTTCGTCGCAAAATGAACTACAACAAAGATGTTCAGATGATTTTCCAAGATTCAATGTCTAGTTTAAATCCTAAAAAACGAGTGCTTGATATTATCGCCGAACCTTTACGTAACTTTGATCGTTTAAGTGATCAAGAAGAGAAAAAACGCGTTAAAGAATTATTGGATATCGTTGGGATGCCAGAGGATGCTTTATATAAATATCCTCATGAGTTTTCCGGTGGTCAACGTCAACGTTTAGGAGTTGCTCGTGCAGTTGCAACCAATCCTAAATTAATTGTGGCAGATGAACCTGTTTCCGCATTAGATTTGTCAGTGCAAGCGCAGGTGTTAAACTTTATGAAACGTATTCAAGAAGAGTATAAATTAAGTTACTTATTTATCTCTCATGACTTGGGTGTAGTTAAACATATGTGTGACAACATTGCCATCATGTATAAAGGTCGCTTTGTAGAAATCGGAACAAAAAATGATATTTACAATGATCCACAACATATTTATACAAAACGTCTATTGTCAGCTATCCCTCAAATTGATGTACGTAATCGCGATGCTCACATGGAAAATCGTCGTATGGTTGAGAGAGAATATATCACCAATCAAAAAGAATATTACGATGAAAATGGTCGTGTGTATGACTTAACTGATCGTACTGCAACGCACAAAGTAGCATTAAGTAATGGGGGTGCGAACTAATGTGGAAAACGATTCTACGTCGCTTACTTTTGATGATTCCACAAGTAATTATTTTAAGTTTGTTGATTTTTATTTTAGCTAAAATGATGCCAGGTGATCCATTCACAGGTATGATCGATCCTTCAACGGATCCTGCTCGTTTAGAAGAATTGCGTCGTGCTGCAGGTTGGTATGATCCTTGGTATGAACAATATTACCGCTGGATTGTCAATGCACTGCAAGGAGACTTTGGTAAGAGCTTTATGTACAAATACGATGTAACGACTGTTATTGGTCAAAGAATTGGTAACACTGTTCGATTGGCAATTGTTTCAGTAGTTTTAACTTATGCATTAGCCATTCCTCTAGGTTTGTATGCGGGTCGTTACCAAGATTCTTGGTTGGATAAAGGTGTAGTTGTGTACAACTTTATCAGTTTTGCCGTACCAACCTTTGTATTAGCTTTGATGATGATTTATTTATTTGGTTTCAATTTACGTTGGTTCCCAACAAGTGGTAGTGTTTCGATTAATGAAACACCGGGGACAATTAGTTATTTCTTTAATCAGCTATACCATGTTCTCTTACCGTCGATTGTTCAGGCACTATTAGGAACAGCTGTTACGATTCAATATCTTCGTAGTGAAGTAATTGATGCCAAGCAAATGGACTATGTTCGAACAGCACGTTCTAAGGGAGTGCCAACAAGTACTGTATTTAATCGTCATATTTTCCGTAATGCATCTTTACCGATTGCCTCTATTATGGGATATGAAATTACCGGATTAATTACTGGGTCAGTTATGGTCGAACAAATTTTTAGTTACCCAGGAATTGGTAACTTATTTATTTCAAGTATTAACCAACGTGACTATTCAGTTATTACCGCGTTAATCTTGTTATTCGGTCTAGCTACCTTAATTGGTACCTTGTTATCAGACATTATCATGAGTATTGTCGATCCGAGAATTCGGGTTCAATAAAACGGGAGGGAAGTCACGTATGTCAAAGGAACAAGTTAAACAACCAGAAGCAGTGTCTATTCCACCCATGGGAATACGAATGATTGCTAGAGAGTTTAAAAAAGATAAGATAGCAATGTTTTCATTAGCATTGTTAGTAGCAATACTATTGTTTGCTTTTATTGGGGCAGCTGTATTGGATCAAGGTACAGTAACCCGTGTAAATATATTAGATCGTTTTGTTAGACCAGGTACAGTGTCCATGGATGGACACAAGTATCTCCTTGGTACGGATGAAGGCGGTCGTGATATCTTTGGTTTATTAATCTTTGGAGCTCGTAATTCAATTTTTATTGGTTTTTCAATCACGATCATTACTTCAATTATTGGGGTGATTGTAGGACTAGTAGCAGGTTATTTTGGTGGAATGATTGATAGCATCATGATGCGAATTGTCGATTTCGTGATGATTTTACCAATCTTCGTTATCATCATTGTATTAGTAACCATCGTTCCACGTTACAACGCCTTTACTTTAATTTGGATTATGTCTGCCTTTTATTGGGTAGGAAAAGCACGTTTATTCCGTGCAAAAACATTATCTGAAGCACGCCGTGATTATATCAGTGCTTCCAAAACGTTAGGAACGCCTGATATAAAAATTATTTTCCGTGAATTGTTACCTAACGTTAGTTCATTAATTATTACGAACTTAACGATGTCATTTGCGGCAAATATCGGTATTGAAACAGGTTTAACTTTCTTAGGGTTTGGTCTCCCGGCTAAAACACCAAGTTTAGGTACGTTGACTGCTTATGCAAACAACACCGAAACATTAGCGAATCGACCATGGGTTTGGTTACCTGCATCAATTCTAATTTTAGTCTTGATGTTAAGTATAAATTATGTCGGGCAAGCACTGAAGCGTTCAGCGGATGCGCGTCAACGACTAGGATAAAACGAGGGGGAAAAAAGTAATGAAGAAAAAAGCTCTTATTGGGTTAGTAACAGTTGCTGGGTTATCATTGACTCTAGCGGCATGTGGCGGCGGTAACGGCGGCACGGACACAAGTGGTGGCGCAAATGGTGGTTCTGGAGAAGCTGGAACGGAACTAAACTTTAGCCCACGTGTATCAAATACAGCAGAAGCAATTGAAGGTCAAACGTTAGAGATCGCTCAAGTTTCAAACAGTGATTTTCCAGGGATTTTTTCTAATGCGTTCTATTCAATCAGTATTGATATGGATTTCTTTGCTCCAGCTAATGAATCATTGTTCTTATTCGACGAAGATTTACGCATCATTGATGGAGGAGCTGCATCCATTGAATTTGATGAAGAAAATAAACAAGTACGCGTGACATTAAATGATGGCATAAAATGGAACGACGGCGAAGATGTAACGGCAGATGATTTAATCTTCCCATATGAAGTAATTGGACATGCGGATTATTCTGGTGTTCGTTATGATGGCGGTAAGAGAAACATCGTAGGTATGGAAGAATACCATGCAGGCGAAGCAGACACTATTTCAGGTATTGAAAAAGTAAATGACAAAGAAATCGTTATTACATTTAAAGAATTTGTTCCTTCAATGTTACAAGGTGGCGGACCTGTATTGAGTTACGCTATGCCTAAACATACTTTTGAAGGTATTGAAGTAAAAGATATGGAAGCTTCTGATCCAGTACGTAAGAACCCAGTTACATTTGGACCGTACTCTATCGAAAGTATTGTTCCGGGTGAATCTGTTTCTTATGTGCCAAATGAATTCTACTATGGTGAAACTCCAAAATTAGATAAAATCGTTATGACAAAAGTTCCAGTTTCACAAGCAGTAGCTTCAATCAATTCTAAAGGGTATGATATTTACAATGGTATGCCTACAGCTGAATATACTTCATGGCAAGATGCTGAAGGATATGAAGTAATTGGACAACTAGATAACGCATATAACTATATTGCTTTCAAATTAGGTCATTTTGATACAGAAGAAAACAAAAACGTAATGGATCCTGATGCGAAAATGGGTAACAACTTAGTCCGTCAAGCAATTGGTTATGCAATCGATAACGATACAATTGCTCAAAGACTTTACAATGGTTTACAACAAGGTGCAAATTCACTAATCGTTCCAGTATTCGGTAATTTACATGATGCTGATTTTGCAGGTTTCACTTATGATCCTGAAAAAGCAAACGAATTATTAGATGAAGCTGGTTATGTTGATGTGAACGATGATGGTATCCGTGAAGATGCAGATGGTAATGAATTCACTATTAACTTCGCTTTCCGTGATGGTGGAGATACAGCGCAAGCATTGGCTGAGTATTACATCCAACAATGGGAAGAAGTTGGCTTGAATGTTGAACTAGCTACGGGTCGTCTAATCGAAGTAAATGCCTTCTACGAACAGTTACAAAATGACGAAGGTGATATCGATATGTACCAAGCTGGCTGGGGAACTGGTTTTGACCCTAACCAAGAAGGTCTGTATGGCGAATTGGCTCAATTCAATATGACTCGTTATGTATCTGAGAAAAACACTGAGTTAATCAATAAAATGTCATCCGAAGATGCTTTTGATGCCGATAAAGCAAAAGAAATTTACAGCGAATGGCAACAATATGCATTTGAACAAGCGTTTGTTATCCCAACAACTTATTCTTATGCAGTATTACCAGTACATGAACGTGTAGTTGGTTATGATGTTTCATTTGATGTAGACCACGAAGTATATGCTACTGTGGGTGTATCTGCTGAATCTCGTTAATCAATCCAATTAACTCTGAACCGCTAGCCTTGAGCTAGCGGTTTTTGGCTCTTTGTCAAATAGTGTTGTTTAGCAATATCCATATAATTAAGAAGGACGTCTGTTCCTTCTTTTTTTGTTATTTAATTTTCAAGATAGTTTCATCTAACCCTATGCATTTTACTGAATATCCAGTACACCTTGTTGAATAAGGATGCGTTTTCGGAGATGTTTAAATGTACGAAATCCAAAGGCAATCCGTTGAATGACTTTAATTAAATTGTTTTTCCCTTCTAATTTTCCATTTGAGTACGACTGAGTAAAAGATAAGGTAATCGCTTTTCGATGTCTTTTTAAATACTGTAGTGACTTGATAAACGGCTTTTCTAATGAAGAAGGAAGATGGTCAATGAGTCTAAAAAACTCAGAGGCATTGCGCTCTTCAAAGGCATCTAATAAGTCTTGATACACGTCATAAGAAACTTTAAGAATAGGATCGATCGTTAATAAATAATCGACTACTTCGGACTCTGTGACATATTTTTGACGAAACAACGGAAATTGTTTGAGATGTTCATAGCCTAGTTTCTTATGTTTTTTTAGAAGTTGTTTCCAATATTTTTTTAGCTTTCGATAGTTTCGCCCCTCTTTAGAATCTTTCGGGTTTAATCGATTTTGAGTGCGAATGCGTTGTTGATTAAAGGCACGACTAATTTGTTGGATAATATGAAAATGATCAATGAGTATTTTGGCATTTGGGAAAACTTTGGGAACCATGGAAGCATAGGCTGCGTTCATATCCATAACGACATGTTGGACACCTTGTCTTGCTTTTAAAGAAAAACGTTGAAAGAAAGCAATTAACTTAAAGTTACGGCGGTCATCTAGAATATCAATGATTTTGCCTGTTTCGGCGTCACTAAAAATAAAACACATCTTTCCTTCACAGTCTCTGGTTCCTTTAAATTCATCAATTAAAAGATGCTTCGGTAAATAATTTTTATTTGCTTGATAGTCATGATAAAAGGAATCTAACACACGTTCGACCGTTTTAAAAGAAACAAAATACCGAGCGGCAATGTCTTTCATTGAAATCTTTTTCTTTAAGTCCACGGCAATAGCGAACTTCAGCGATTGAGAAATATAACAATTTTTGGCCACATAATAGGTTTGAGCTGAAAATGTTTGATGGCATTTCTTACATAAAAAACGTTGCTTGAAGAGTCTTAAAATCGTCGGTACTTCTTGAAAAGGAAGTAACTGAATATCTGATGGTTTCGGTGAATGTTTGATAATAGTTGTTCCGTCATTCACTGCACCACAACACTCGCATGCTTTGGGAGTATAGGTTAATACACCATAGAAAACGTTGGTTAGTCTGTCTTTCACTCTTTCTTTTTGATATGCTTGAGTAGAAAAGAAAAGATGAGAGTCTTTGATATTTAATAATTGTTTAAAGGTTTGGTCTAGCTTTTCATCCTTGAATTTGATATCTTTATAGCAGAGCATTTGTTTTCCTCCTTTAATTGGTTGTCCGACTTAATTATAAGGGAAACAGATGCTTTTTTGTTATTCAAAGAAAAAAGGTGTTCCTACTAATTTCTTAGTAACAACACCGAATATTATAGACCCCGGTTTTTTGGCATTAAAGGAAGTATAGCTTTTCAAGAAACGAATCGCAGGTTATCATTTTTCATTTGTGTATGAAGAATAAAAGCTATTGCTATACATTTAAAAATCTAAATCAAAAAACTGACAAAAAAAAACTCCAAAAACTCAGGTATTGTGTGAGAACACAATGAGTTTCTTGTAAAGAGGTTCAGCAATATCTGTTCTTTGTGGACAAATGGATGAAAAGTTTGTCAGTGCTTTTTATAATCACGCGAATTGTAAAATTAAGTTAGAAAAATAAAAAAGCCATTTATGGTACACTCAAATTGTATTTCCGACCAAAGAAAACAAAGGAGTGTAAACCATAAATGACCTACAAACATCTTACCATAGACGAACTGACTATGATAGAATCTTATTTTCTTCAAGGGACTAAACCGACTGATATTGCCAAACGAATGAAACGCGCTATTCAAACGATTTATACGGTCGTTAATCAATTTAAATTAGGCAAGACAGCACTTGATTATTGGTATCAGTATAAAGAAAATAAGAAAAAATGTGGTAGAAAAGTCATTCAATTACCTGCTCATGAAGTGGATTACATTAAAGAGAAAGTTTCTCTTGGTTGGACGCCTGACACCATTATTGGGCGTCAAGAATTAACTATTTCATGTGGTATGAGAACACTCTACCGTTTGTTTTCTAAAGGAATATTTGATGTTGAAACACTACCTATGAAAGGGAAAAGAAAACCTAATGGCCATCAGGAAAAACGTGGAAAACAACAGTTTAAGCGTTCAATCCATAATCGACTTGATAATTATCCAGATTTCAATTCTGAATTCGGTCACCTTGAAGGTGATACAATTGTTGGCGTTCATCATAAAAGTGCCGTCATTACTTTGGTTGAAAGATTATCTAAAGTAATTATCACGATTAAACCTAACGGCCGTAAGGCATCAGATATTGAAACTGCCCTTAACTGTTGGTTTTCTCGCTTTCCTAAAAACTTCTTTAAATCCATTACCTTTGACTGTGGAAAAGAATTTTCTAACTGGAAAACTGTCAGTAATCAGCATGATATTGCTATTTATTTTGCTGATCCTGGAACACCTTCTCAACGTCCATTAAACGAGAATTCCAACGGGATTCTACGTCGTAACGGATTACCAAAATCAATGGATTTTAGAGAAGTCGACCAACCATTTATTTCAAGCGTCAGCAATCAACGTAATCATATTCCAAGAAAATCCTTGAATTACAAAACACCTATCGAAGTATTTTTGAGCTATGTACAAGAAGCATTTTATTCTAACTTAATTTGACAAATCATATCAATAAAAAAGATTTACCAAGGAATTTATGACAATCATTTCCTAATTGGACAAAAAACAGTATAATGAAACAGTGTGAATAATTAATAAAGGAATGGAACGAATGGATAATCAGTTAATCATCGAATTAAAAGAGAAATTTACTATTGTTTTCCATGATGTCAGTTTGTTGGAACAGGCATTTACCCATTCATCTTATGTGAATGAGCATCGAAACTTACAACTATCAGACAACGAACGATTGGAATTTTTAGGAGATGCCGTATTAGAACTTTTAGTGTCACGTTTTTTGTATAATAAATTTCCAGATGTACCTGAAGGAAAGCTAACCAAATTACGTGCTGCCATTGTTCGAGAAGATAGTTTAGCTAAATTTGCCAAAGAATGTCATTTTGATCAATACATTCGTCTTGGTAAAGGGGAAGAGAACTCAGGTGGACGTAACCGTCCGTCGTTATTGTGTGATTTGTTTGAATCTTTTTTGGGTGCCTTGTATTTAGATCAAGGTTTAAAAGCAGTTCATAATTTCTTAACACGCATTATCTTTCCTAAAATTGAAGCAGGTGCTTTTTCACATGAGATGGATCATAAAACGAAGTTGCAGGAAGTTTTGCAACAATCAGGAGATGTCTTGATTGACTATCGTTTAGTGAAAGAAGAAGGGCCTGCCCATGAGCGCCTATTTTGGACAGAAGTTCATTGTGACGGCGTGTTGATTGGTCAAGGACATGGAAAATCAAAAAAATTAGCAGAGCAAGCAGCCGCTGCAGATGCTTTGTTAAATCTTGAAAAGTAAGTGAGGAAGGCAAGTGTACTTAAAACGAATTGAAATAGCTGGTTTCAAGTCTTTTGCTGATCGAACCGTTATTGATTTTGAAAATAGTGTAACTGGAATCGTTGGACCTAATGGTAGTGGTAAAAGTAATATTACCGAGGCAATTCGTTGGGTCTTAGGGGAACAATCTGCAAAAAATTTACGTGGTGGCAAAATGCCAGATATTATTTTTGCGGGATCAGATTCTAGAAGAGCGCTGAATATTGCCGAAGTAACCGTAATTTTAGACAATACCGATCAGTATTTGCCTGTCGAATATAGCGAAATAAGTGTAACTAGACGATTACGTCGAACAGGGGAAAGTGATTTTTTCCTCAATAAACAAGCGTGTCGTTTAAGAGACATTCAAGAATTATTTATGGACTCTGGTCTTGGGAAAGAGTCCTTTTCTATTATTTCTCAAGGAAAAGTAGAAGCGATTTTTAGTAGCAAACCAGAAGATCGCCGTGGGATTTTTGAAGAAGCTGCAGGTGTATTAAAATACAAGCAGCGTAAGAAACAAGCAGAGCAAAAATTATTTGAAACCGAAGATAATTTGAGTCGTGTGCAAGATATTGTATACGAATTAGAAGATCAATTAGCTCCTTTAGCAGAACAAAGCAAAACTGCTCAATTATACTTAGATTTAAAAGAGAACTTCACACAAATTGATGTGGCGTATACTGTGGCAGAAATGAAAGAAGCTAAAGGAATTTGGGATGAAACCCAAGAAACCTTAGAGGAAATGGATCAGCAACTAGAAAAAATTGCTCAAACTATTCATAAAGAAGAAAAACAATTACAAATTTGGCGTTTAAATCGCAGTGATTTGGATCAAGAGCTAGAGGAAGGCAATCAAAAACATTTACGTTTGGTAGAAGCTTTGAAACAAGCCGAGGGTCAACGTGAAGTTTTATTAGAGCGCTCTAAACATACGCAAAAAAGTAGCCAAGAATATCAAGATAATTTAGAAGAAGTTGCTCAAAAAGTTAGTGAGTTAGAAGAAGAAAAAACAGAACTAATTCAAGAGCTTTCTCAGAAAAATAGACAAGTTCAAGAGCTTGAAAAGCAAATTTCTGAAACAGAAAGAGAATTAGCTAAATACCAAAAAACCACAAAAGAACTGATAGAGGAACTTCGCGGGCAGTATGTTGATTATATGCAAGAGCAAGCCAATACTGGGAATGATCTAAAGTATTTGGAACGACAACATCAACAAGAAATGGCAAAAAATCAAAACGCCTTAGATAAACAAAACAAGGTGACCGAAGAAGCAACTGAAAAAGAACAGGAATATGCTGAAATCAGCGAGGCGTTAAAAGCAGAACAACAAAAATTAGCCGCTCAAAGAACAAACTATGTACAAACACAAGAGAAGGCTAAAAATAATCAGCAGCATTTTATTGATGCTCAAAAGAAAATGTATCAATTGATGAATGACTTACAACAAGTTAAAGCTCGTCAAAAAAGTTTGCAGGATATTCAAGAAAATTATACAGGATTTTACCAAGGTGTCCGTTTAGTTTTGCAACAGAAAGAACAATTGACGGGAATTGTTGGTGCCGTAGCTGAATTAGTGGATGTACCTCAAGAGTATACCTTAGCCATTGAAACAGCTTTAGGTGGTGCTGCTCAACATATCGTAGTAGAGGATGAAAGTGATGCACGAAATGGGATTACTTTTCTAAAAGACCGTCGTGGAGGAAGAGCAACTTTCTTACCTTTAACCACAATCAAACCACGAGTATTATCAGCAGCAGTACGTCAACAAGCCCAACAAGTCGATGGTTTTTTAGGGATGGCTAGCGAATTAGTTGTTTTCCCTGAAAAAGTTGCCAATATCGCTGAAAACTTATTAGGAACGACTCTTATTACTAAAGACTTGAGCAGCGCTAATCAATTGGCTCGAGCAATTCAATATCGTTATCGCGTGGTTTCTTTAGAAGGAGACGTAATGAATGCCGGTGGTTCTATGACTGGTGGTGCGACTAAACGTGGCAATCAAGGGAATTTATTTGGACAAACCAATGAATTGCAATTGTTAAAAGAACAAGCTGAAAAGCTAGATCAACGCTTAAAAGCAACTGAAAAACAAGTGCAACAATTTGAATCAGCGGCCAAAGAAGCCCAAGTAGCTTTAGAAAGCCTACGCCATTCTGGAGAAGCGGCTCGTATGAAAGAGCAAGAACTAGCCAACAGACAACAACATTTACAAGTGGAACTAGATCGCTTGCGAAAAGAGCAACAGCTTTTTGCCTATGAAAATCGTGAAGTCCAATCTTTCTTGGAAGAATATCAAGAACAAAAAGAAGAAATTCAAGAGAAACAAAAACAAGTGGAAGAAATGTTGAAAAAAATCAATCAAGAAATTCAACAGCTAGATGCTGAAGGGGATTTGATTGAAGAAAAACGCCAAAGCTTAGGACAAGCATTAAGTCGTTTACAAGCAGAATTTGCCGTAAATAAAGAACAGGTTGCCCACTTGCAACAAAGGATTGCAACCATTAGTCAATCGGAAACTGAACAACTTCGTCGCAAAGAATCACTGGAACGTCAACTATCCGCCTTATCCATGGACTTTTCTGATCATGAAATGACGGAGGAAGCTTTAGATAAGCAAGTGACAGAATTGAGTGAACGCAAAGAAGCCATTCGACAAGAACTACAAGAAACACGAGAAGAACGTTATCGTTTACAGCAGGCTATTGCTCGTAAAGACGAAGAATTAAGTCAATTAAATGTGCAACAAAAAGAAACTTTGGCGCATAAAACAAAAGTTGAAGTAGAAAAAAATCGAGCGGAAGTCTTATTAGATAATCGCTTGAATTATTTACAAGAAGAATATCATCTAACTTTTGAAGCCGCAGAAGCTAGTTATATAGAAGTGGAAAAAACAGAGGAAATTAAAGCTGAGATTCAAGGGTTGCGTCGTCGAATTGAAGCATTGGGACCAGTCAATTTAAATGCAATCGAACTTTATAAGCAAGTTAAAGAGCGTCACAATTTTTTAACCAGCCAACGGGATGATTTATTAGCAGCTAAAACTCAGTTGTTTGATACGATGTCCGAAATGGATGAAGAAGTAAAAACACGTTTCAAAGAAGTTTTTGAAGGCATTCGTCAGAAATTTAAAGTTGTGTTTCCAAATATGTTCGGTGGGGGTCGAGCGGAATTAATTTTAACTGATCCTACAGATTTATTAAATACCGGGATTGAAATTGAAGCTCAACCACCAGGTAAAAAACTACAAAATTTAAGTCTTTTATCCGGTGGAGAAAGAGCGTTAACCGCGATTGCTTTATTGTTCTCGATTATTCAAGTTCGTCCAGTGCCTTTCTGTGTTCTGGATGAAGTTGAGGCAGCATTGGATGAAGCCAATGTCTTACGTTTTGGTCATTATTTAAGAAGTTTCCAAAATGATACTCAATTTATTGTCGTGACTCATCGTAAAGGAACAATGGAGGCGGCTAACGTTTTATATGGCGTTACCATGGAAGAATCTGGGGTATCGAAAACTGTTTCGGTACGCTTAGAAGAAGTTTCTGAAGAAGGTAAAATTACTGTTAGTTAGACACAAAAAGTAAAATAAATGAGGGGTAGAACATGATTAAACTTATTGCTATTGATTTAGATGGAACGTTGTTAGACAACCAAAAACGAATTTCTGCTCGCAATAAATTGGCTTTAAAACAAGTCAAAGAGAAAGGAATTAAAATTGTTTTATGTACAGGTCGTCCCTTACGTGCGATTGAGCCCTTTTTAGAAGAATTAGATTTACTAAATGAGGGAGATTTTAGTATTACCTTTAATGGTGGACTAGTTCAAAAAAATGATACTGGTGAGGTAATAGAGCGAGCAGCATTGAATGTTGCGGATATCCATACCTTAGTGGATTTAGCGAAAGAGTTAGATTTACCAATGGATGTGTTGTCTCAAGATACAGTAATTATTTTAAATCCCTCTGAAAAACATTTGACACTTTATCCTGAAATGTCCCCTTTATTAAACCGTGAAGAAGGAATTGCTTCCGAATTAGTTGAAGGACGTTTGTATAACAAAGTAGTTGTGGCCTACCATCCAGAATATTTGGATCAACAAATTCAAAAAATTCCTGATGTGATTAAGGAAGCTTACGAAGTTATTAAGACCCGAGAAAATTTACTAGAATTTATGCCAAAAGGAATTACCAAAGCGTATGGAATTTCTTTATTGGCAAAAGATTTAGGAATTACTGTGGATGAAGTAATGTGTATCGGTGATGAAGAAAATGATTTACCGATGATTGAATATGCTGGTATCGGTGTGGCAATGGCAAATGCGATTCCAAGAGTGAAAGAGATAGCGGATGTCGTAACGGCTTCCAATGAAGAAGATGGCGTGGCACAAGTAATCGAAAAATATGTGCTACAATAAAAAAAGAGCAACAAAGTATTCTTGAAAAGGAGTGAGATGATGGGCTTATTCGATAAAATCAAAAGTGCTTTTATGAAAGAAAAGCAAGAAGAAGTTCAAGAACAAGAAGTACTTGAAGAATTAGAAAAAACCGAAGCCGAAGAAGAGCTTCTTGAAACAACAGATGAAATAGTTGAAGATGCAGAAGAAGTCGTAACGGATTGGTATAGTGAGAAAATAACAGGTGAGTTACCAGAGGAAGAAATTATCACACCCATTGTTGAAACAACACCAGTAGCGGAAGTTTCTCAAGAAAAATACGAAAAAGGCTTAGAGAAAACTCGTAAAACGTTTAAAGATCGGATGAACGAGTTGTTTGCTAACTTCCGTTCAGTAGATGAAGATTTCTTTGAAGAAGTAGAAGAAGCTTTAATCAGTGCCGATGTCGGTTTTGAAACATCTATGCGAATTGCCGATGAATTGAGACAAGAAGTAAAATTACGTAATGCCAAGAAACCTGCTGCTGTTCAAAATGCAATCATTGAAAAATTGGTTGATTTGTACGAAGAAGAGGGGCAAGATGAAGTCAATGACTTAAACTTGCAAGCCAATGGACTAAGTGTCTTTCTTTTTGTAGGTGTAAATGGTGTAGGTAAAACAACTAGTATTGGTAAATTAGCCAATCAATACCGTTTAGAAGGTAAAAAAGTTTTATTAGCCGCAGCCGATACTTTCCGTGCCGGAGCGATCGATCAGTTAGTAGTCTGGGGTAATCGAGCAGGTGTAGAAGTTGTTCGAGGCAATGCTGGTGGGGATCCAGCAGCTGTTGTATTTGATGCAATGCAACGTGCAACTGAAGAACAAGCAGATGTTCTTTTGGTGGATACAGCTGGTCGTTTGCAAAATAAAGTCCATTTAATGAATGAGTTGGATAAAATTAAACGAGTGATTCAACGAGTGAATCCATCTGCTCCCCATGAAGTATTGTTAGTGGTCGATGCAACAACTGGACAAAATGCGATGACTCAAGCCAAACAATTTAAAGAAACCACTGATGTGACGGGATTAGTTTTAACCAAACTAGACGGAACAGCCAAAGGTGGGATTGTCTTAGCTATTCGAAACGAACTTCATTTACCAGTCAAGCTTGTGGGTCTGGGCGAAGGCATCAATGATTTACAACCATTTAATCCCAATGATTTTGTGGTCGGTTTGTTCAAAGAGTTATTACAAGAAGAATAAGATTGAAACCTTTGCCCCTTTGATTTGTTCAAAATGGCGAAGGTTTTTTTGAAATTAAATCCTTCTAGCATTCGAAAACAGTGAACTAAGAAAATTAAGTTCATTTATCCTTAAAGAAAGGTTATGATAGTACAGTAGTGATTAATTATCACACATACCAATAAGTATCATTACAAACAAGGGAAATGAATCATACCAATCAAAGGAGCGAATGAATAGTGGAAAGAACAGTTGGAACGGTGACGAGAGGCTTGCGTTGTCCGATTATCAATCAAGGCGATGATATTCAAGCAATTGTAGTTGAAAGTGTTTTAAATGCAGCACAAGCGGAAGGATTTACCATTCAAGATCAAGATATTGTCGCTGTAACAGAGTCGATTGTTGCACGTGCGCAAGGAAATTACGCTAGTGTGGACCAAATTGCAAGTGACGTGAAAAATAAATTTGATGAGGCGACAGTTGGAGTGATCTTTCCGATTTTAAGTCGTAATCGATTTTCGAATATTTTAAAGGGAATTGCTCGTGGTGCGAAAAAAATCGTGCTAATGTTAAGCTATCCCTCTGATGAGGTAGGGAATCATTTAATTTCTTTAGATGATTTAGATGAAAAAGGAGTTAATCCTTGGACAGATGAATTGACGGAAAGTGAGTTTAGAAAATTATTTGGCTATAATAAGCATCGTTTTACTGGTGTTGATTATATTGAATATTACAAAGAGTTAATTACCTCAGAAGGAACAGATTGCGAAGTTATTTTTTCTCAAAAACCAAAATCAATTTTAAAACACACGAAAAATGTCTTGACGTGTGATATTCATACACGCTATCGAACAAAGCGTATTTTAGAAAGTAATGGGGCAGAGAAAGTCTATACGTTAGATGATATTCTTTCAGAGACTGTTGATGGGAGCGGTTATAATGAGCAGTATGGACTTCTAGGTTCGAATAAATCGACAGAAGAAGGGGTAAAACTATTTCCTCGTGACTGCCAACCCGTAGTTGATGGAATTCAAGAACGTTTGCTAGAAGCCACAGGTAAAAATATTGAAGTCATGGTCTATGGGGATGGTGCCTTCAAAGATCCTGTAGGGAAAATTTGGGAACTAGCAGATCCAGTAGTTTCACCCGCATATACGGCAGGTTTAGACGGTACGCCTAACGAAGTGAAATTAAAATATTTAGCAGACAATAATTTTTCTGGCTTACGAGGAGCAGAATTAGAGGAAGCGATTAAGAAACACATCAACGAAAAAGAACCGGATTTAACAGGGGCGATGGAAGCGCAAGGAACCACTCCTCGTCAATTAACAGATTTGATTGGTTCATTAGCGGATTTAACTTCTGGTAGTGGCGACAAAGGAACACCGATTGTTTTCATTCAGGGGTATTTCGATAACTTTACGAAATAAAAAAATGTCTTCGGAATGAAGCGACCCTCAAAAGTTAGACAAAAAAATCTAACTTTTGGAGGTCGTTTTTTTATTAATAGGACACTTATCCAAGAGTTAACAGATATGTGGTTAAGTGTTTGAGATTGGATTTGTTTTCTAAAGTCGTAACCAAGTATTTACGTACTTTTCAACTAAAGAGGTATCCATAAATTTTTCAGAGATAGTTGCATAGTCATCTCCAGCAGTATGTCGTTGTAAAAAGCCTTGTTCATTGATACGGAAGCGCTCATCAAGACTAGCTGTGTCATCTGAAGCACCTTCAATTTTTCCAAAGAGCGTTACATAAGCAAGACCATCATCTCCTAAAGTCACGTTTGCATAAGCAAATTCTAAAGGATTTTCGATATCTAAAACGTCATTTAACTTATTCTTTACCGCTAAAGCCCAATCGATTGCTTGATCAGAAGTCAAATTTCTCGTATTTACAGAAGGTTCCTCGCTAGAAGATTCGATAGTTTCTACGGTACTATTGCTAGTAGACTCAGAAATTTCCAAACTTGATGATTCGGTACTATCTGTTGGATTTGAACTAGCAGATTCGCTTAGACTATCACTTGTTTCTGTTATAGTGGTTTCTTCTGGTGTTCTTCCAGAGGGTATTGTGTTTTTGCAGGCAACTAACAAGATACTTAAAACAAACAGACAACCCCAGATACTTATACGTTTCATTCGTAAACCCTCCAATAATTAATTACTTGTTTTCTCTATAGTAACAAACTTGTGTCAATAATTCATAGATAATTATTGACCTTTAATTGTTTTGTAAGCTTTTTCTTCTCTATTTTGACGATAAATGGTAAAGATTATAAAAAGAGAAAACGGAATAAATAATCCAAGGAGTACATCATCTAGAGACAAAAAGTAAGCAAATAACTTTGAATGTTTGATATAATACTTTTAATCATGATGCAAAAGAAGGGAATAATTATGAATATACAAGAAATCTTAAAAAATAAAGAACTTCACCCTTACTTGCTGAAAGTCCGTTATGGTTTGGAAAAAGAAAGCCAACGTGTAACTTTAGCTGGTGATTTGGTTCATACGGAATACCCAAAAACATTGGGAAATCGCTCCAATCATCCTTATATTCAAACGGATTTTGCGGAAACTCAAATGGAATTAATCACGCCAGTTACTGAGAGTATCCCGGAACTCTTTCGTTATTTAGCAGCCCTTCATGATGTCACTTATCGCTCAATGAATGAAGGCGAGATGTTGTGGCCATTAAGTATGCCACCTGCTTTACCTGAAAAAGACGAAGATATTAGAATTGCAAAATTGGATAATTTTGAAGATGTTTTGTATCGTCGTTATTTAGCAAAAACATATGGACGTCGTAAACAAATGGTCAGTGGGATTCATTTTAATTTTGAATTTGCTGATACCTTGATTCAAAAAATGTTTCAACTACAAACGGAAGAAACAGATTATTTAAAGTTTAAAACTGACCTATATTTAAAAGTTACTCGTAATTATCTGCATTATCGTTGGTTAGTGACTTATTTTTATGGAGCGACACCCTTAAGTGAAGCCAATTATTTTACCGATGAAGCACCTAAAGAACCCGTACGAAGCATCCGCAATAGTGATTTTGGATATAAAAACTTTGAAGATGTGGAAGTGACTTATGCCACAATCGAAGCTTATTTAGCAGATATTAATCATATGGTGGAGACAGGGAAACTTTCTGAGGAGAAAGAATTTTATGCACCAGTTCGTTTACGTGGTGGCAAAAAAGTTGCTGACCTAGCGGAGGCAGGGATTCGTTACATTGAATTACGCAATATTGATTTAAATCCATATGAACTTTATGGAATAAGTGAAGAGCAAGTAGAATTCTTACATGTGATGTTGCTATTTTTATTGTGGAAAGAAGAAGGTGCTGGGGCAGATGAATGGGTAGCAGAAGGAGACCAGAAGAATAATCTGGTTGCTTTGGAACATCCATTGAAAGCAACGGCTTATCAAAAAGAAGCGGAGTTATTTGTCAGCGAGTTAGAAGCTTTTATTCAAGAAATGGATTTATCCGTTTCAGAATCATTAATTCCTCACTTAAAAGAAATGATTGCTGACCCCGCAAAAACTTTAGCAGGAAGATTATATACCGAAAGTTTAGCTACTAGTCAAAAAGATGTGGCTATTACTCTAGGAAAACAATATTACCATCAAGCTTGGGAAAAGCCTTATCAATTAGCAGGTTTCCGTGGTATGGAATTATCTACTCAAATCTTATTATTTGATGCGATTCAAAAAGGAGTCGCAGTGGAAGTACTAGATGAAAGTGATCAATTTTTGAAGCTAAAAGCCAATGACAAAGTAGAGTATGTCAAAAATGCCAACATGACAAGTAAGGATAGCTACGTCGTTCCTTTAATTATGGCAAACAAGACAGTGACGAAAAAAGTTTTAGACAAAGCAGGCTTCCGAGTACCAGCTGGACGTGAATTTGATGAAATGAATTCTGCCTTGGCTGCTTATCCTGAATTCGCACAAATCGGTTTTGTGGTCAAACCTAAATCAACGAATTATGGCTTAGGGATTTCGATCTTTAAAGATGGTTCTTCTTTTGAAGATTACCAAGAAGCAGTCAAAATTGCATTTGCGGAAGATTCTTCGATTTTAGTAGAAGAATTTTTACCGGGAACCGAATACCGTTTTGTTGTTTTCAACGGAGAAACTAAGGCAATTATGCTAAGAGTTCCTGCCAATATAAAAGGCGATGGCATTCACACAATTGCCGAACTAGTTGCTAAGAAAAATGAAGATCCATTAAGAGGAACACATCACCGTTCACCATTAGAATTGATCCAACTTGGAAGCATCGAAAAACTTATGCTGAAAGAACAAGGCTATACCGTCGATGCTATTCCTGAAAAAGATGAAGTGGTGTATCTGCGAGAAAATTCTAATGTAAGTACAGGTGGCGACTCCATTGATGTGACGGAGGAAATTCCAGAAGCGTACAAAGCAATCGCATCCAAGGCTGTTGAAGCGATTGGAGCAGTGATTTGCGGGATAGATTTGATTATTCCAGATGTTTCTCGTCCGGCTAATGAAAAAGGTGCCTATGGAATTATTGAAGCTAATTTTAATCCAGCAATGCACATGCATATTTACCCTTATCAAGGTAAAAGCCGTCGTTTGACAATTGATGTGCTAGAGCTATTGTATCCAGGGATTACGAAATAGAATAGTATTGGAAAGAATACAGGTGCTCGTTCTTCGAAAAATTGAGAAAATGAAAGAATACAGGTGTTCGTTCTTCGAAAAAGCAGAAAAATCAAAGAACATTAGTCACAATAAAAACCGAGTAAAAAGGAGAGGTGTTACGCTCCTTTTTACTCGGTTTCTGTTTAGTCATTCATATCCATCGTTTGTTTTGTATCATCTACGTGTAAACCGGTCAATTGTTCCCACCAAAGTTTCATTTCTTTTTCGTAAGTGGTAGGGAAAATTTGGACAATCTCTAATAAAGAGCGATTTTGGATTTTTGCATAAGGATAATTTAGACGAAGATTATTTTTTAATTCAGTCAGTAAACTATAATATTGGAACATTAAGAAATTCATTTCTTCTGGATCGTCCTCTAATAAGACCTTTGGCGCGCGATCCAACATAAAACCAAAGCTACGCATCATAAACATAATTCCATCCAAATGTTCTGGTGCAATTAACGAGGTGTCCTTTAAAATATCGATATGAATATCTAGAGCTGTTACAAGTTCTTTCTTTAGGGCATTATAAGTTGGGGTTGTCATAGGTCTACTCCTCCTCGTTAATGAAACAGGTTGTGCCAAAAACCATTTTTTTCTTGAGTGTCGGACGGTTGATCAGAAGGACGGACAAATTTTTTCTCAATATCAATCGTTTCTTCATTTACAGCTTTTTTTGCTACTACCAGTAAACCAACGTTGTTCTTGTCATAAGGAATTTCTTGATTCACGACTGTAAAGGGTAACTTAGCATTCATAGCCACTTGGATGTAACTTGTTTGTAGAGATTCTGGTAAGCTACCATTAATTAAAATTGAGCTAGCAGGAAATTTTTCCAAAGCGCTAATCAATTGTTTTTTATTAGCTTCATTTTTCATTTGTTCAATCGTCATACTAAGTTGACAGCGTTCACGAAAGGTTCCTAAATATTTTCGTTGCTCATCAGGTTTCAATAAGGGGGTACCGTAGCGGCCTTTGTCTAGATGCTTTTGGATTTCATCGGTCATCTAACCACCTCCTAAAGGGATCTTTTCTTTTATTATAACATAGAAAAATCTTTCACATGAAGATAAACTGACTCAAAAAAAATAACTAGCGATGTTTTTCAACAAATTCTTCAATGGGTAATCGGAAATCTAAATAGTGGGTTTCTAATTCTTGGCGACTCCAATTCCACCATTCAATTTTTTGTAAGGCAGCAATAATATCTTCTTCAAATCGGTATTTAATGACCTTCGCTGGAACGCCACCAACAATGGCGTATGGCGGAATGTCTTTCGTAACCACTGCATTGGAAGCAATCACCGCACCGTTACCTACAGTTACACCAGATTGAATGACGACACCATGACCAATCCAAACATCATTTCCGATGGTAGTGATTTTCTTTTTACGATTTTCTAAAAAGGAACTATCTTTTGGCGCAAAACCATAACCTTCGCCATTGTAAGCAAATAGATGTTGACTAGGTCGTTCATAAGGATGATTTGTGGGACCGATTCTGACCATCGCAGCAATACTAATAAAACGCCCTAAATAACTGTTTTGGATAAAACAATATTGACCAGTATAAGTGTAGGCATCAATAAAACTGTTATCAATATGATTTTCTTCCCCAATTTCTACGTACTCACTAAGCTCTGTTACTTGAATTTGGCTGCCAGTTCCAATAATTGGATCTGGTGTTGGAAAATTTGTGATGGATAAGTGCATAGAGATTCCTCCTCTTATTTAAAGTTACTATTCACAGTTACTTTTTTAATCCATAAGCTACACTACACATCGAAGACTGCTTTTGTCGACCATGGGACCAACTGGAGCCTGTAGTCTCCAGTCTGTCAAGCTTCAAACTGTCACTAATCGCTGCGCTAAGTGACAGTACCAAGTAGGTATTTTTCATCATCTACTCTGTCTTGCTACGCTAGCCAATCGTAGTGATTCAAAACAGTTCACATTGACTCCTTTTCACGGTGACGACGCAGTTTTCGCTGTTTTGTTACGCTAGATAGCTTTCAAAATTTCTGTAGGTTAACTCATAAAGTGACGATATACGATAAAAATAATGACAGAAATGCGTGCAAAAGATAATGTTTGTCAATCAATTTTCAGCGTAACGAAGAGAGAGGCTTGTGTTGTAGCCACGTTAAGAATACAATGTGAACAGCCAATTGATTTACTGGGCGTGTGAAGCTTGAAAGCTCCAAGACTACAGGCTTGGAGCGGTTCCGGGCTGACCTAAGCAAGCATCTCTCGTAGTGAAGCATCAGGCTTACCGTGAATAGTAACTATTTAAAAGATAATTCGATGAATATTCTTACTTATAGGTATCATTCTACCGCATTTTTTTGTAATATTTAACTTAGAAGTGTTTTTTTATTTTAACTAACCTTGATTGTATGGAAATAGGAGGATTTTTTATGACTAGATTAAAAGCATTAGATCCACTTTCAGAAGAGGTTCAACATAAATTAACCATTAAAGGATTTATTTTTGAGACAAATGAAAAGCCTCAAGCAATTTTTGTACGCAGCTCAGAAGTATCCAATGATTTGATTACACCTGAATTGTTAGTTATTGCTCGTTCAGGAACGGGTGTTAACACAATTGATATTGATCAGTGTACTCAAAATGGTACAGTGATTTTTAATACGCCGGGAGTTAATGCGAATGCGGTAAAAGAATTAGTTTTATCGAATTTATTTTTAAGTGTACGCCCGCTCATTCAAGCTCGTCAGATGGTACAAACATTAAAAGATGAAGTAGATTTAGAAGAACCAGATAGTGTATTAAAGGCAGCTGAAGAGCGTCGTCGCCCCTTTATCGGCGAAGAATTAGCCGGTAAAACTGTTGGGATTTTAGGTTTAGGAGAAATTGGTGAGCGACTAGCTCAAGCCTGTCATCAATTAGGAATGGATGTTTTGGGTTACGCCCGCACACCTAGAGAGAAACAAACCTATTATACGCAAGTTTCAGAGTTAGAGGATTTGTTGAAACAGTCAGATTTTGTGGTTATTTTATTGCCGTTGAATAAACAGACAGAAAACATGATTGATGAAGCTGAATTTAAACAGATGAAAAAGAATGCTGTCTTATTAAATTTTGGTCGTGGTCCGATTGTGAATGATGAAGCAGTTATTGAAGCCCTAAATCAGGGAGAAATTTCAAGATATATTTCAGATTTCCCCACAGCAAAACTATTAGGGCATGATAAAATTCGTTTGTTTCCTCATATTGGTGGAAGCACAACCACTGCACTAACGGAAGGTGATCGCATTGCTTTAACTAGAATGGAACATTATTTATATGAGGGGACGATCGAAGAATCAGTTAATTATCCTCATGCCGAACAGCATTTTGGCGCCCCTTATCGTTTAGCAATTTTTTATCGGGATCAACCAGGTGGTTTTGCTAAAATTATTGAATTGGTGACTGATTCTACCGCAGAGATTGATAATTTAACCAGCGAACGGAAAGATGGTGTGGTCTATGCTTTAATTGATATGGAGAGTCAGCAAGCAACTATTTTAGAAAAACTAACAACGGAAATTGCTGACTTGAACCATGTCATTCGAGTGCGACTATTAAAAAATCCGAATATGCTAGATGGATAGGAGGGAAACTGAATGGAAATTCAAGTAAATGAAGCTTATGTTCTTGCAGAAAATCGCCAAATCGAAACCAAACGATTAATTTTACGTCCAGTAGTGTTGGAAGACGCAGAGGATATGTTTGCCTATGCTAGCGATGAAGAAACAACTAAATTTGTCTTTGAGCAGCATCGTAATTTAATGGAAACTAAAATTTCGATTGCCAATTATTTTATGAAAGAACCTTTAGGAAAATATGCCATTGAGTATAAAGAAAACCATCAAATGATTGGTACGGTAGATTTACGAGTGAATACCAATGCGGGATTAGGAGAATTGGGCTATACTTTAAGTAAGAACTACTGGGAAAAAGGCTTAATGCCAGAAGCTTGCGAAGTCTTGTTGCAACTCGGTTTTGAAAAATTACGACTCGTACGGATTGAAGCAATTCACGATTTACGGAATCATAAATCTGGACGTGTAATGGAAAAAATCGGCATGACCAAAGAATGTACTTTATATGATGCAAAAAAACTACGAGGAGAAGTAGTCGATCTTGTAAAATACAGTCTTTCTAACAAAGAGTGGCAACAAAGAAAAGCTCTTCAGTAGCAAGAGGAGGAAACAAGGATGAAATTAACGATTACCAAAGAAGCTCAAGAAAAAATGACTGCTCTTCGTCAAGATGGAGATTATCTAGTTTTGGATTTTGAAGATGGTCAAGGTCCTTTTGTTGAGTCAGGAGCGTCTTGTCAGTTATATCCTAATTATCGCTTGTTGTTTGTACCTGAAAACTTTCCAGCATCAGAATTAGCTATTTACGATGATCAGTTGGAAACAAAAGCAGGTCCAGTTTATATGAAAAAAACTTCAGAGATGTTTTTAGATAATCAAGTGGTTTTAAAAGTAGAAAATGCTTATCAACGATTACAGCTACAATCAAATAGTGGTGTTTTGGTAGCTAATCTCCCAATGAAGCGTATTGAATTAGATGAGGAAGGTCGATATAATGGGCAAACTAGCCGTAGTAACGGACCTGCATGTTGATATCAATCATTTAACTGAACTTGAATTAGGAATGTTTCGAGATTTTTTATTAGAACAAGAAGTGACTCACTTTCACTTAGCTGGAGATACCGCCAATAAAGTTGAGCGAGTAGTGGCAGTTGTTGGATTTTTTAATCAAAAAATCCCAACGACTTTTCATTGGGGCAATCATGAAATGGCGGATATTACAGATGAGGTAAATTTTGAAGACTTCTCTGAGCCACATTTTTTGAATTTTAAAACAGTTGACCTTTCTTCAGAATATGTTTTGTTGGGAGTAAATGGTTGGTATGATTATCAATTTTCCGATATGAAAGATACGAAGGAAATTTTACGTTTGAAAAATCTATTTTGGTATGATCGGATGATTGACCGTCAAGGAACGGACCCTGAGATTAGTCAAAAAATTAGTCAACGAATGAGTGATGTCTTACAGACGATTCCAAAAGAAAAAAAGATTTTGTTGACGACTCATTTTGTTCCCAGAGAAGAGTTTATTGTACAACATTCAGGGAAGTATAGTCGTTGGAACCATTTGAATGCCTTTTTAGGAGCCAAATCATTTGGCGAGACTTTAGCATATTTTCCAAACGTGGATCAAGTGGTGTTTGGTCACACGCATCGAAGATTTGGGACACAACAAATTGATGATGTGATTTATCATTGCCGTCCCTTTGGTTATTACTTTGAATGGCAATTAACCCGAGAATTTATTTTAGGAAATCATTTGGCAGAAGTTTTTAATCCCACAAAAATGCGAGGGATTTTACGAAAAAATCAAGTCGCTTTCGATGCTTATAAACAAGAACATCTTTTAGAAGAATTTCAAAAAAGCTTAACGTTATTAGACTATTAAGGGGTAGCGATGCAAGAACAAGTGAAGCAATGGTTGACCGAAAATGAGGAATTAATGCAGTTATTAACGATTGTTGAAAAGTTAAACTTACCAGACTGTTGGATTAGTGCAGGGGCGATTCGAAACTATTTATGGAATCGTTTGGAAGGTCGCAATGAGTTAGAAGCCAGAGACATAGATGTCGTATATTTTGATCAAAATAGTCCTTACGAGCTAGCGTTAGAAATTGAAGCAGCATTAAAAAAAGATTATCCAATGTATCAATGGGAAGTACGAAATCAAGCACATATGCATCAACATAATTTTGAAGATGAAAAACCTTACACAAGTACTTTCGATGCTATCTCTAAATATCCGGAAATTTGCACAGCGATTGCTGCTAGAAAACAAGGTGGAGCTATTGAATTACTGGCACCTTTTGGACTGACAGATATTTTTAACTTTACCGTTCAAGCAACACCACATTTTAAGCAAAATTCTGTATATTTTCAGTTATATCTCACGCGTCAAAAACAGAAGAACTGGTCAGCAATTTGGCCACAGTTAAAAATGATAAATAAGATAACTAAAAGTTACTATTCACAGCAAACTTGATGCTTCACTGTGAGAGAGTCTTGCTTAGGTCAGCCCGGAACCGCTCCAAGCCTGTAGTCTTGGAGCTTTCAAGCTTCACACTCACAAGTAACCAATCAATTGGCAACTGTGCGTTGTTCACATTGAATTCTTGACGTGGCGACAATGCAAGCCTCTCTCAACGTTTACGCTGTAGGTTGATTGATAAACGGTACCTATTGAACTCATTTCTGTCATTATTTTTAATGAAACATTTTTTGAAATCATTCGAAATAAGTATGTAAATGAAGACGATCTGATACAATTTATTAAGTATTATCAATTAAAAGCGGATGCTATTTATTCAATTGCTATTTTGGAAACATCAAATAGTAAGTCACATTCAAATCGTCAAATGATGAATTTAAGCACTCGATTAAATCAAATGCTGAGCGGATATCGACAAAAAATGGTCTGTATTGAGTATAGCAATTCTTTTATTCTACTAGTACAAGATCCACCTGCTGATGAAAGAGAATATTTAAAGGCGATAAATACAATTGGAAAGTCATTACTAAATCAACTAGCAAAAGAATCGAATGATTTAGATATTACAATGGCGATTGGTCCAACTGTACCAAATCTCAAAGAAATTAATATTTCGTTTCAACAAGCGCTGCAAACCTTGGATATCTATAATAATGATAAGTCGTTTAAAAATTCCCATCAGATTATTTCATATGACGATGTATTCTTGAAACATATTGTCAGAGATCACTTGTCTACAGAAGGCTTGCAAAAAATCACAGAACGGTTTATTGCTCCATTAAAAGAATTTGACCAAATTAATAAAAGTGAATATCTAAAAACTTTGCAAGCTTATTATCAGGCAAATCGAAATATCACCAAAGCTGCTGAAAATTTATTTATTCATCGTAACACGCTGTTACATCGACTGAGTAAAATTGAAGAACTATTGAATATTAGCTTTGATATCCCTGAAGACAATTTGCAATTAGAGTTTGTTATCTATATCTTTCCTTTGTTGTAGTAAAAAGAACCTCAAGAAGTGATTTATTCAAAATAATCACTTCTTGAGGTTCTTCATCTATGAATAGGTAACTATTTTTACAGGAGTAATGGGTAGGGTGTGTGGTCTAAGATTATTTTAAGTCATTTTAAGAACAATAAAATTTTATTGATTTCTCCGTTCTTCTTAGTTTCTCAATCTTTCTTTCGCTCTTGTTTGCCGTTCGTTTTCCATCTTACGAACATTGGCTTGACGTTTTTCGATGTTTTGATTTTGATTCCGTCCGATAAAGTCAGGATTTAAGTGCGCAAATGCTTCAAAAAAACTAATGAAAAATCCTTTTTTCTTTGCCATGGTCAACATCCTTTCTATTGTCTTCTATAATTAGTGTATCATATTTACTAATATAACTCTTCGAATACAGGCATGACAGTGTCAATCAATCGCCGTAAGTCAAACGCCTCTTCTTTAAGAAACTCAGTAATTTCGTTTTTGGATAACTCTTCTCCAAAATTATTACCTGAAATAGGTGTTAAATCTGGAGTGAAATATATAAAGTTGCCACGCGCTTCTGAGTATAACATCAATTGATTCTTATCAATAAATGAAAGTTGGTAATCGTTAGAATAAGCAACATGAAAGTCGGTTATCAGTGTTTTGAACCATAAGTATGGAACAGCATTATAGTTTTCTATGGTGATGAAGTAGTTTGGTTTAACGTAATAATCCGTACCAATTTCTGAATTGTCTTCAATACTTAATAGATATAAATCCTTATATTCCCATTCAGCAGGCATGAAATCTGTTTGATAACTTTCTATTTTATTTAGGCGATATTGCTTCCAACCGAACCAAACTAGATTTAAACTGGCAAAAGCTAAAATAAATATCAACATTGCCAAGATTACTTTTTTCCAACGTTGATAAAATTTTCCTGCTTTGATTGTTGTGTCTATTTCTTCTACCATCATCGTATCCTCACGAAGCAATTCATCTAATGAAAGATTTAATAAATCACTTAATTGAATAATCATCGAAATATCTGGATATGTTCGTTCATTCTCCCAGCTTGAAATAGTTTTGTCAGAAACATTCAATTCTGTGGCTAATTCTTTTTGAGTGTAATTTAATTTTTTACGATAAGTTGCAATTGTTTTTCCAATGGGCATAAAAATCCCTCCTCATCTATAAGACAAGGGTAGCTGAGAAGGATAAAAAAGACAACCTATGATTTGTAGAGTGTTGATGTATTAGAGATTCTATCCCATTCATTTTTTTAAACTATTGATATTTTTTTGTTAAATAATTTTTGGTGATTTAACAAAGTCAGGAATTTCTGTCAAAAAATATGTAGATATTTAACAGAAAAGTGTAATAAAAAGATTACTTTCACATTTTAATGAAGTAAAATAAAGATAATTATTTTTAGAAAAATGAAATGAAACATTTGAGGTGAAACATGGAGTATTTATTATTATCAAAACAAATGCCAGAACGGATTCAACGTGTGTGGCGCAGAACAATTATTTTTACAAGTAGTCTACTGGTATTGATTGCTTTATTAGTTAGTGGAGGTCTTTTCTTTTTTTATGGCTGGAATAAGTATGTATTGTTAGGTGTTTTTACAATAATCAGTATCATTGCGATTTGGACAATTGTTAATATAAAGGTAGTTCCTTATCGTTATTCTTTTCGTCGATATGAAATCACTTCTGAAGATTTAGCTTTTCAAAAAGGCTATTATTTTCGCCAAACGACGATTGTGCCAATCAATCGAATTCAACACGTAACTACAGAACAAGGTCCTTTTTTACGTAAGGAAAATTTGATGGAAATTATTGTACATACAGCGGCAACTTCTCATCGAATTGCTGGTTTAGGCATAGAAGAAGCACAATCATTAAGAGAGCATATTATTGCGTTAGTAAAGGTGGTAAAGGAAGATGTCTGAAAAAAAGCATTATCATCCAATTGCAATTTTAATGGCTGTTGTAAAACAAATTCGTTCATGGCTTTTTCTAGTTGTGATTATTTTATTTCAAGGAAATATCTTTGGTATTTTTGGACTATTAATAGGGTCATTATTAGGAATGGTATTAATTCTTATTATCTATCATAACCAGTATTATCAATTAACGCCTAATCATTTAGTTGTTTCTTCGGGAGTTATTAATAAAAAAGAGACAATGATTCCATATGAACGAATTCAGACAATTAAACAGGAGCAGTGGTTTTTCTTTAAACCATTTGGTGTAGTTAGATTAGCTATCGAGACTGCAGGTGGAGTTTCTGGAGAGGCAGAAGCGGTCTTAACTGCCGTTCCGGAAATAGTTCTTACACAAATAGAAGCTCATCGACAGGAGCAACATTTGGCAGAAGAATATCAACGCTTATACGAAGTTAGTAACGGGCAAATCGTTTTATTTAGTTTAACTAATAGTAGTATTTTTGCAGGAATTTTTGCAATAATCGCCATAATAGAACAGGGATTTTTGGATAAATGGGAGGAAAAAATTTGGGGCTTAGTAGCACAAATTTTTTCATCAGGTTGGTTTATTATTAGTCTCATCATTGCATTAGGTTTCACTTTTTTTTCTGTTATCGCAATAGTTAGAAATTTTATCAGGTATCATCGTTTTCGAGTGACTAGACAGAAAGATATTTTAACGATCGAAAGTGGTTTATTTGAACGAAAAGTCCAAAAAATTCCTATTGGGAAAATTCAAGGATTAAAAATCCACCAAGCGCTGTTAAGAAAACTCTTTGGTTTAGCATCAGTCGAAGTATTGCTTGCGGGTGGACAAGAAATGGAAGAGGAACTTTCAGAACTATTCATCTTACCAATTATTCAAGAGCAACAAATTATTCCAGTTTTAGATTTCTTACTTCCAGAATGGACTCTAACAAAATCAGATATACAATATACTTCAAGAAAAAAATTGTGGTACTTTTTTAGAATTCCCGTTCTAGTACTGAGCCCGTTGATTTTTATTAGTGTTTTTTTCTCTCCATGGTTGAGTCTTATTTTAGGAGTAATCCTTTTAGTGTTAGTGGGACTAGCTTTCATAATGGGCTATTTTCAAGGATATTGGATTCAAGAAAAACAAATTTGTTTCCAAAACTATCGAGTTTTTACTAAAATTCGAACTATTATTCATTCATCTAAAGTTCAGGCTTTTTCACAGAAAACTTCAAAATGGTTATATAATAAAAAAACAGGTCATGTGACACTTCATTTTAAAGTGGGTGCTATTGGCTCATCAATGTCCTTAAAGTTTATTTCTTTTTCACATATTGAATCACTGTACACTATTTTTAAGAAAGAGATATCGCTCACTTCGCTATCAAAGAAAAATAGTTGATTGCACACGTATTTTGTAATTAAATAGAAGGAAAGGGGGAGAGAACCATTTTAATGTTTACTGAAAAAAGCTTTGAAGTATTTCAAGTAGAGGGTTTGGATGAACGAATGGCGGTTATTCGTAGTGAGATTCAGCCGATTTTTCAAGAGCTAAATGAGTATTTTAAAGCTGATTTAGAACCGAAGATTGGGGAAGAATTGTTTATTCATATTGCCCAACATATTCGTCGTACAGTTCATCCGCCAGAAAATACTTGGTCGGCGATTAGTCGTAAGAAACGTGGCTATAAGATGGAAGCTCATTTTCAATTAGGAATTTTTCCTGACTATGTATTTATGTGGTTATCGGTGATTGATCAACCAAAAGGCAAAAATCAGATGGCAGAACTGTTAATTGATCATCCTGAATGGTGGAATGAGTTACCAAAAGATTTTGTCTACAATAAAGATCATACAATCAGTGATTACTTTGAGTTAGAGACCGAGGGAATGGAAGCAGCTTTACAACGCTTAAAGAAGGTCAAGAAGAGTGAAATTCAAATTGGTCGAGTGATTCCAAGAGAAAGTAAATTATGGGAAACACCGGCAAAAGCTAAAGAGTATATGCTAGAAACTTATCAAGCGTTACTGCCAATGTATCAAGGATTACAAATAAATGAATAAAAAGAAATGGGCGCTGATTTCAGCCCCATTTCTTTTTATTTATCTATCTTGAACTAAAAATTTTTGAGGTAGACGTTGTAGCAAGACAAGACCAATTATTCCTGAGAAAACGGCTTTGATAACTTCTGGTAATAAAAATCCAACGAAACCGGATAACAGTGCAGCACTCCAAGTCATATCAGCAGCGAATTTTAACCAGACACTACCAAATAACAAGGTAACGATGAAACCAATTAGATTGGCTAAAACAATCCAAAACAAAGTTGTGGGCACTTTTTCTAATAAAGTTCCTAATACTAAACCTGTAAATAAAAATCCGACTAAGTACCCACCTGTAGGACCTAATAAAGATGCGATTCCACTGCCTCCTCCGGCATAAACAGGTAAACCAATCAGACCAAGTAATAAATAAATAATAATCGCCCAAGTACCAACTTTACGACCTAACAAAGTCACGGTCAACCCAACAATAAAGGTTTGTAAACTTAAGGGAACTAAACCTAAAGGAATAGTAATTTGTGAAACAATACTAATGATTCCTGCAAAAATTGCCGCAATTAATTGTTCTCTTAAAGATAATTTCATATAGTCACTCGCTTTCTGTCAACTATTATTTTTTATCTAGTTAACGATAAAAAGACTATAGCATAAACGTTAACTGTTTGTAAATAGTAAGTTAACGAAAAGTGAAATAAACAAAACGAGAGTTATCATTCCCAGCAAACTTGCCGCTTCACTGCGAGAGAATCTTGCTTAGGTCAGCCCGGAACCGCTCCAAGCCTGTAGTCTTGAAGCTTTCAAGCTTCACACGCACAGTAAACCAATCAATTGGCAACTGTGCGTTGTTCACATTGAATTTTTGACGTTGCGACAACGCAAGTCTCTCTTCGTTATACTGAAAATTAAATAATGTGTATTATATATTGCACTCATTTCTGCCATTATTGTTACCACATATCACCACTTTATGATTTAACATACAGAAATTTTGACATTTATCTAGTGTAGTGAAGCGTCAAATTTGCTGTGACTAGTATAAAACAAGAAAAAAACATCCGAACAAAGAATGAATGCCGGCAAATTTGCTGGGAGCAATCTTCTTTGTTCAGATATATTACAGTTCGTATTATCGTTACTTTTCTTTAATCAAAGAAACCAAAAGTGAACCAAATTCTTGAGTCGATAATAAGGTTGCATCTTCCATTGCTTGCGCAAAATCAGAAGTGACCTTTTTTGAACGGATCGCTTCTTCAATCGCTTCGGTGATTAAGTCAGCGGCTTCTTGCCAACCTAAAAATTCTAATAACATACCACCGGATAGAAGAAGTGAACATGGATTTGCTTTACCTTCTCCTGCAATATCGGGTGCTGTTCCATGAGTAGCCTCAAACAGAGCATAACCTGTATGATAATTAATATTTCCACCAGGTGCAATCCCGATGCCGCCAACTTGAGCGGCTAGAGCATCAGAAATATAATCACCGTTTAAGTTACAAGTAGCAATCACGTCATATTTTTCTGGATATAATAAAATTTGTTGTAAGAAGTTATCGGCAATTACATCATTGACGATGATTTTTCCAGCTGCTTTAGCATCCGCTAAAGCTTGATCAGCGACCTCAATACTAACTTCTGTTTTTAATGCTTGGTATTGGTTCATCGTGAAACAAACGTCTGCGTATTTACTTTCTACTAGCTCATAACCCCAGTTTTTGAAGCCACCTTCTGTAAATTTCATGATGTTTCCTTTATGAACTAAGGTTACAGTCGGACGTTTTTGTGCAATTGCAAAATCAATTGCTGCGCTAATAAGACGAATACTACCTTCTTCTGAAACAGGCTTGATTCCAAGAGCGGATGTTTTAGGAAAACGAATATTTCTAACTGAAAAGTCATTTTGCAGAATATCAATTAATGCTTGAGTTTCAGGTTGTCCTTTGGCAAATTCAATTCCTGCATACACATCTTCGGTATTTTCTCGGAAAATCACCATGTCCGTTTTTTCTGGTTCTTTTAATGGAGAAGGCACGCCATCAAAATAGCGAACTGGGCGGACACAAGCGAATAAATCTAAGGTTTGACGTAAAGTCACATTAAGAGAACGTATGCCTCCGCCAACAGGTGTTGTCAAAGGACCTTTCAAAGCAACTTTCGCTAGTTCGATGGCATCTAACGTGTGGTCAGGCAACCAACTGCCTGTTTCATCAAAAGCTTTTTCTCCGGCTAGGACTTCTTGCCAGAAAATTTTCCGATCATCTCCATAAGCTTTTGCAACAGCTGCATCAAAAACTGGTTGGGAGGCAGCCCAAATTTCTGGACCGACACCATCCCCAGCAATAAATGGAATTGTAGGAGTATCCGGAATCAGACGTTCCCCTTCTTCGGTAACTGTAATATAAGTCATGCTATTCCTCCGTTGTCTAGAATATAAATTTGTTAAGCCATTTTTTTGCGAATTACCATTGGCAAGATGCCTTGGTTTTTCCAATAGCGAATATCAGCAGGTGCATCAAAGCGTAAACGGGTAGTGAAATGAATTTCTTCGCCATCTGCTTTTTTCGCAACGACTTCAATTAATTGTTGAACTTGCGGTTCTTCTGGTAAAAAGATATCAAAGGTTTCTTCACCGGTTAAGCCTAAACTATCCGCTGTTTCTCCGTTAAGATACTCTAACGGGACAACCCCCATCATCACTAGGTTACTGCGATGAATTCGTTCAAAACTTTCCGCTAGAACAGCTTTCACACCTAATAATTGTGTTCCTTTGGCTGCCCAGTCACGAGAAGAACCCATGCCATAATCTTTCCCAGCCAAAACAATCCCACCAAGATTATTTTCTTGGTATTTCATGGCAGCATCGTAAATGGACATTTCTTCATTTGTTGGCAGGTAGCGAGTGACACTTCCTGTACTACCAGGAACGAGTTGATTTTGTAAACGAATATTTCCAAATGTTCCTCGCATCATGATTTCATGATTTCCTCGTCTAGAACCAAAGGAGTTGAAATCACGGTAAGGGACCTCTTTTGCTTTCAAATATTTTCCAGCAGGAGAGTCTAAGCCGATGCTACCCGCAGGAGAAATATGGTCCGTTGTCACTGAATCTGCTAATTTAGCTAAGACGTGTAAGTTTTCAAGAGTTCCTTGTTTTGGTAATTCTTTGGTCAAACCTTCAAAGAATGGAGGATTGGCAATATAAGTCGATTCCTCATCCCATTCATAACAATCACTTGTCGTTGTTTCAATTTCATTCCAACGTTCATTGGCATCAAAAAGATGAGCATAAGCTTCTTTAAAAGCATCTGGTGAAACAAATTGTTGAATAAAATTGTTCACTTCTTCCGCTGCTGGCCAAATATCATCTAACATGACTGGTTGCCCTGCTGTATCAAATCCTAAAGGTTCTTTGGTCAAGTCTTTTCGCACAGTTCCAGCCAAGGCATAAGCAACAACTAACGGTGGTGAAGCTAAATAGTTGGCTTTGATTAACGGATGAATCCGTCCTTCAAAGTTACGATTTCCTGATAGGACAGAAGCGACTAAGAGTTGTTCTTCTTGAATGGCATCAGAAATTTCATCGGCCAAAGGACCAGAGTTTCCGATACAAGTTGTACAACCATAACCAACTAAATAGAAACCTAATTTTTCTAAATAGGGCATTAATCCACTTTTCTCTAAATAAGAAGTAACAATTTTTGATCCTGGAGCTAGAGATGTTTTTACGTAAGCTGGTACGGTTAAGCCTTTTTCAACAGCATTTTTTGCCAGTAAACCAGCAGACAACATCACAAATGGATTACTCGTGTTGGTACAACTAGTAATGGCAGCTAATAAGACATCACCTGTATGCAAGGTATCCTCATCTTTGTCCCAATCGATATGAGCGGTTTTCTCCAATTCTTCCACAGGTAAACCAAAACCTTTAGGTCCAATCGGTGCTGGAATCGATTGATCAAAATCTTCAGCCACATGAGACAATGTAATTCGATCTTGTGGGCGTTTAGGTCCAGCTAAAGAAGGTTGAATCTCTGCCAAATCAATCGTAACCACTGTAGTATAGGTAGGAACTACTTCTGGATCATAAAATAGATGGTTGTCTTTGGCATATGCTTCGACTAATTCAATCAATTCTGGTGAACGTCCAGTCGTTGCCATATAGTTTAAGGTTTCTTGGTCAATTGGACAGAAGCCACAAGTTGCTCCATATTCAGGTGCCATATTGGCTAAGGTTGCTCGGTCAGCCAAGCTTAATTCAGAATAACTTCTCCCAAAATATTCGACAAATTTGCCGACGACATTTTCTTTTCTTAAACGTTCAGTTACAGCCAAAGCTAAGTCAGTGGCCGTCGTTCCAGCTGGGAAAGAGCCAATAAACTCTACACCAATTACCTCGGGAGTTGGGAAAAAGGAAGCTTCTCCTAAAATAGCGGCTTCTGCTTCGATACCACCTACTCCCCAGCCTAAAACACCAAGTCCGTTAATCATCGTCGTATGAGAATCAGTTCCTTGTAAGGTATCAGGAAATAATAAAGTCGAACCATCTACATCTTTACTGATGACAACATCAGAAAGAGATTCAATATTTACTTGGTGAATAATTCCTGTTTCAGGGGGAACTACTTCAAAATCATTAAAGGATTGTTGTGCCCATTTTAAGAACTGATAACGCTCTTGATTACGCTCGAATTCTCGTTGAGTATTAATCGCGATGGCTTCCGGGCGACCCGAAGCATCGACTTGAACCGAGTGATCGACGACTAAAGTAACTGGGATTTCTGGATTAATATCCGAAGCTTCCCCTCCTAAAGAAACAATCGCATCACGCATGGCAGCTAAATCAACCACTGCAGGGACACCAGTAAAATCTTGCAATACAACACGGGCAGGTTTAAAAGGCACCACACCTCGAGGTTCAGTGGGATTCCAATTTACTAAATCATCAATATTTTCTTCCGTCACATCTTCGCCTAAATGTCTAGCGACACTCTCTAAAAGTACCCGAATCGAATAGGGTAAACGAGTGATTTCTCCATTAAATGATTGTACAACTTCTTGAATATCATAATAATCGTACGCTTTTTCATGAAGGGTTAATTGTTTTTTCCAAGTCATTCAAATGCCTCCAATTCAAATTTTAAAAGTCTTGGTATAATTATACGATTTTATTCAAGAAAAGCAAATCGCCTAATTAAAAATCTTTCATTTTAAGTTTATCATGCTATAATAGTCTACATAACTTATTTTAAAAAAACGTAAAATAATTAAAATTAATTAGGGGATAGGGGGAGATAATGTGGCAAAATACCAAAATAACTTTCCAAGCTTAGGAGAACTTGCAGCTCAATGTTATGAAAATGATAAAATAGATATGCAACTTTATACAGAAAATGATGTCAAGCGTGGACTGCGGGACATTAATGGGAAAGGGGTAGTTGTTGGACTGACAAATATTTCAACCATATATCCTCAAAAGGTTGTAGATGGTAAGAAAGTTGTAGGTTGTGGAGAGTTAAGATACCGTGGAATCGACATTGAAGATTTAGTAAATGGCTTTGTTTCTGAAGGGCGATTTGGTTTTGAAGAAGTTGCATATTTATTACTTTTTGGTAAACTACCTTCAGACAAAGAATTATATGATTTTCAACAAATTTTAGCCAAACGTAGAACATTACCTACCAATTTTGTTCGAGATGTTATTATGAAAGCACCCATTGCAAGTATTATGAATAGTTTGTCCCGAAGTATCTTAACACTGGCGAGTTATGATGAAAAAGCAGATGACGTAAGTATCGAAAATGTCTTGGATCAAAGTTTGGATTTAATTGCCGTGTTCCCCTTGTTAGCTGTATATGCTTACCATGCCTACAATCATTATGGCAATGGTGGCAGTATGTATATTCATAAACCTAAAGAAACCTTGAGTACCGCCGAAACAATTTTGATGATGTTACGTGCAGATCAGGAATATACACCACAAGAAGCTCAGACGCTAGACATGGCGCTGGTTTTGCATATGGAACATGGTGGTGGGAATAATTCAACTTTTACTACACGGGTTGTCACTTCTAGTGGTTCCGACACCTACTCAACCATTGCTGCAGCTTTAGGCTCTTTAAAAGGTCCCAAACATGGTGGTGCAAATATTAAAGTCACTCAAATGATGGAGGACTTAAAAGCCACTGTGGCAGATTATTCTGATGAAGAAGCTGTTAGAGAGTATCTCTCTGATATTTTAGAAAAAAAAGCCTTCGATCAAAAAGGCTTGATCTATGGTATGGGACATGCGATTTATAGTGACAACGATCCTCGAGCAGCAATTTTTAAACGTTATGTTTCAAAATTAGCAGAGGAAAAGGGAGAAGAAGCGAAAGCCGAATTTGATTTATATACCTTAGTTGAAAGAATTGCACCAGAAGTCATTATGGAAAAACGTCATATGTATAAGGGTGTCAGTGCCAATATTGATTTCTTTAGTGGTTTTGTTTACAGTATGTTGGGTTTACCTTCTGAATTGTACACGCCGATTTTTGCCATTGCGCGAATTGTTGGTTGGTCAGCTCATCGAATTGAAGAATTAATCAATTCTCAACGAATTATGCGTCCCGCTTATAAAGAAGTTTCGACTGATCGACCTTATCAGTCCTTGGAAGAAAGATCTAAATAACAAAAAAGCTCCAATGAAATCACAATTGAGGATTTCGCTGGAGCTTTTTAATAAAAAAAACCAAAGCTCTGAAAAGAACTTTGGTTTGAGAAAACTCTTATAGTTTTTGGTTGTAATATTCAACGATTAAAGCTTCGTCAACATCAGGAGTTAATTCGTCACGCTCTGGTAAACGAGTTAATGATCCTTCAAGTTTTTCATCATCAAAGCTTACGAATGCTGGGCGTCCGATAGTTGCTTCAACTGCTTCTTTAATAACTGAAACATTTTGAGATTTTTCACGAACAGAAATCACTTGACCAACTGCAACACGGTATGAAGGAATATCCACACGTTTGCCATCAACAGTGATGTGACCGTGGTTAACTAATTGACGTGCTTGACGACGAGTAGTTGCTAAACCTAGACGGTAAACAACGTTATCTAAGCGTTGTTCTAATAAAACCATGAAGTTAACGCCGTGACGTCCTTCTTTAATTTTACCAGCTTGTACGAATAAAGTACGGAATTGACGTTCATTCATACCATACATATGACGTAGTTTTTGTTTTTCGTTTAATTGCAATCCATATTCAGAACGAGAGCCACGGCTGTTTGGTCCGTGTTGTCCTGGTGCGTATGGGCGACGAGCTAATTCTTTTCCAGTGCCTGATAATGAAATACCTAAGCGACGAGAAAGTTTCCATGATGGTCCTGTATAACGAGACATTAAAAATTCCTCCAATAAATAATTATTTTTTTGGAGTAAAATAATCCGATGAAAAATTCATTCGACATGTAGTTCATTCTTCAATCTTCACCTTTGCAGCCGCGGTTACGCAATTGAACCCCGCTGGGCGATGAACTAGGGATGTTTAATTATTTCTCTGCTGCATTATTTTACACAAAGAGTAGTATAACCTGAATGAACTAGAATTGTCAAGGGGAAATGGCTTTAAATGGCAAACAAACCAATTTCTGGTTACCATTCGCAGTTATCTTTCTAATTCATTTGCTACACTATACAACGAAGACTGCTTTTGTCGATCGTGGGATTAAATGGAGCCAATCGTAGTGATTCAAAATAGTTCACATTGACTCCCTTTTGCGGTGACGGTGCAGCTTTCGTTATTCCATTACGCTAGATAGCTTTCAATATTTTTGTAGATTACTTAAAAAAAATAGAAACAAGTTCAAGAGCTAACACTTATCAATCAACTTGTAGCGTAACGAAGAGAGGCTTGCGTTGTCGCCACGTCAAGAATTCAAGCTCCAAGACTACAGGCTTGGAGCGGTTCTAGGATGACCTAAGCAAGACTTTCTCGCAGTGAAGTGTCAAGTTTATTGTAAATAGTAACAATATTTTTTCTGAAAAAGTATCTTCTTTCACAAAATCCTTTACAAATAAGGTGTTAGTCTTTAAAATAAGGAAGGACTTTTAGAAAAAGAAGTGAAGGTGAAAAAAATTGATGAATCCGGTATCTCCGTTATTCGAAAAAATTGATTCCTCGATTGCTAAAAAGTTAAATCTAATCGAGAATAGTTATGTTCGATACGCGGTGCGTGCGATGTTGGCCTGTATGTTTTTAACGTTAGGTTCAGCGATAGCATTTGCTATTGCAATGAAAGGGGAAGAAATTACCCATGGATTGGGGAAAATTCTCTACTCATTTATGTTTAGTTGGTCTTTAGTAATGATCTTATACATGAATGCTGAACTTGGAACGTCTAATATGTTGTATATGACAGTAGGTGTTTATAGAAAACGACTATCATTTGCAAAAGCTGCGAAAATTTTAGTGACATGTATCTTATTTAATTTAATTGGTGGAGTAATTTTTGGGTATTTAGTTACTCTGACAGGTCCGTTCCAAAACTTACCTGCAGATAACTTTATGTTGGAGGCAATTTCAGGGAAGTTGTTGAAACCAACCGCTCAAATTATTGTAGAAGGAATTTTTGCTAATATTGTAGTAAATACAGCGGTACTTGTAAGTATGCGAATGAAGGATGATGCAGGAAAGATTGCTGCAATTATTTTCATCATTTTCATTTTTGCCTTTTTAGGATATGAACACGTCATCGCTAACTTCCCAGCATTCTCAATGGCTTATTTTGCTTCAAATGGCACATTGGAAGCTTTGACAGTTGGCAATGTCATTCATAATTTAACCTTTGCCTTACTTGGTAACTACATCGGTGGAGGAATGATCATGGGTCTTGGATACGCATGGTTAAATAATTCAAAATCAAATTACGTAGATTAAACATTATCTACACAAAGACGATTCATTCATTTATTTGGATGAATCGTCTTTTTTTAGCTACTTACAATTTGTTTACATTGTTTACATGAAAACCATCAGAAATTTATCGAAAATTGATGTTCACCACTTATAGTGAAATAGTCAAAGTGACAATCATATGGAAAAAACGAGGAGAAAATAAAAATGAAAAAATGGTCAATTGCTTTAGTCTTAGGACTATCTTTCTTATTAGGGGGCTTGTGGAAATAATCAAGAAAGTGGAGAGGAAGCAAGAGCGCCTAGAAAAATTACGATTGTGCAAATGCCTGATGAAAATAATGAAGACGCCGGTGCGAAAAATGCAGAATTCCGACAAGATATGGAAGAAGCTTTAGGCATTGAAGTAGAAGAATTAGATGGAAAAAGTGAGACTTTCCCCTGTAAAACAACAGATGACAACTTTGATTACGGTGGTTGCTGCTATCACATTATTTTTTGTTTCTGTTCATTTTTTACAGCTAGATATAGGGAAATTTATGAGTAGATTTGCTGGTGCGAGTAGTATTATTGGAAACTTTTTTGCCTTTGATATAACAGAATTACCGGCTATTTTATCTGAATTGTTCGTTTCTGTGGCCATGGCTTTAGGAAGTTTGGCAGTGGGGATTATCATTTCCTTTGTTTTAGCTTTTCTTGGTGCAGATAATACGACACCTTACGCAGCTTTATCAGTAGGAATTAAAGCAGTAATCAGCGTGATTCGTGCTGTTCCAGCCTTGGTATGGATTTTAATGATTGTGGCAAGTTTAGGTTTTGGTAACGCGGCTGGTTTAGTGGGGATGGTTTTCCCGACAACTGGTTATTTAACAAAATCTTTTATCAGTTCGATTGAAGAACAAGATCCTGCAATTATTGAAACTTTGAAATCAACTGGAGCTACTAAATTACAGATCATTACTGAAGGTTTATTGCCTAACTTGATTCATCCATTCCTTTCTTGGATTTCTATCCGTTTGGAAGGAAATATTGCCGAATCTATTTCATTAGGGATGGTCGGTGCTGGAGGAATTGGAACTTTATTAATGAGAGCTATTGGAAAATATGATTATCCATTAATTTCGACAGTCATTGTGACAATCTTTGTCGCGATGATTACCGTAGAATTATTTGTAACTAGAATGAAAAGAAATTTAAGATAGGAGTTTTAAGATGAATTTTGTCCGTTTGCCTTTAGAAAGTACGTATAATACACGAGAATTAGGTGGTTACCCAACAAAAGATGGGAATGTCACTGCATGGCACAAATTTTTGCGAAGTGATGATTTGAATTTGTTGTCAGAAAATGATTTGCGATTTTTAGCGGATTATGGCGTGGGGACAGTTATTGATCTACGTAGTGAAAGAGAATTGACAGAAGCGCCACATCCTGAAGCGAGCACGTTTCACTATCACAACTTCCCGTTATCTAGTGATAATGCGGTAGAATTACCTTCATTTGAAGATTTTACTTTTAGTCAATTCTATACACAAATTTTAATCAACAAACAAGCTGAATTACGTGAAATTTTCTCTATCTTAGCGAAGGAAGAGCAAGGCGTACTGTTCCATTGTGCTGCTGGTAAAGATCGTACGGGCGTAATGGCTGCTTTAATTTTAGGTAGTGTAGGTGTCTCTGCTCAAGATATCGTGGCGAATTATCAAACAACACATACGTATCTAATTCAAAATCCATTGTTTGGTGAAGCGAGTCAACTACATGCAGCGCTATTACGCTCAGATGCGGAAGCGATGCAAGAAACATTAGTGTACCTCTTTGATAATTACGGAGATATCCCTACGTACTTAAAAGAAATTGGTGTCACAGACGAAGAATTAGCTCGTTTACAACAAAAATTCTCAGTAAGTTCTGTAAGTGTTTAGCTTGCCTTTTTTAAGTGATAGAAAGTAGAAGACCTCTACTTCCAACACTGTGTAATTCATCCTCATCTTTAGCTGGCGATGAGTTTTTTTCTCCGGTCTACCTTCCAGTTTTTGAAACGAATTCTCTTTACAATTATAAAAAATCAACTGTTAAAAACTGGAAGAGCAAACGGAGAAAATGTATTTGTCGTGTGTCAAAGAGCTGAATGAATTACTCTGAATTAGTGCTTTAGCACTTAGTCAGAGTTTGAAGGTCAGCAGCCAAAGAGACTCTGCAAAGAGGCTCGTGGCGATCTCACACAACAAATACATTTTTGGAGCTTTGTTCTGAAAGTTTCGGTTGCTGTTTAGTTTTGATTGAAAATCAAATCCGCTTTTCGTTTTTTATTGCTGTTTTTTGTTATAATATTTGTAATTAACTATTCAACAAAAAATGAAGAATGTTATGAGAACTAAAGATGGAGTGGTTTTGCTTAGAAATGAAATGTGAGGGGAAGTTGAATGAAACTAAATATTAAACGAACGTTATTGGTCGGTATTGCTTTTATGACTATTTCTGCTTTTTGGCAATTATATGATTTTGCGGTTCCGTTGATGTTAAATCGTGATTTTGGTATTCCGGATACTCTTTCTGGAGTGGTGATGTCTTTAGACAATATTTTGGCTTTGTTCATGTTGCCGTTCTTTGGCGCTTTATCCGATAAAGCAATGACCAAATTAGGAAAAAGAATGCCATTTATTATTTTGGGAACAATTGCCGTAGCGGTTGGTATGATTTTGTTACCATATGCCGCTCACAGCCATAATCTATGGTTGTTTATTATTGCATTGGGTATTGTCTTGATTTTTATGGCAGTTTATCGTTCGCCTGCTGTCGCTTTAATGCCAGATGTCACGATAAAACCGTTACGTTCTCAAGGAAATGCAATTATTAATTTAATGGGTGCGATTGGTGGGGTCATTACCTTAGCAGGATTGACTTTATTAAATCCAGCAGAACTAGGATATTATCCAGTTTTCTTATTAATCGCTGGAATTATGCTTTTGGGGCTAGTTGTGATGTTGGTTACAGTGAAAGAAAACCAATGGGTACAAGAAATGTCTGATGAAACGTTATTACATCAAATAGAAGAAAGTAAAAAAGAGCATTACAAAACGACACTGCCATCAGAGATTCGTCGTTCGTTAACTTTCATTTTACTTTCAATTGCCTTATGGTTTATGGGATACAATGCCGTTACATCAGCTTTTTCTCGCTATGCAACGATTCAGATTGGTTTATCTGATTCCCAAGCATCAGCGATTTTATTGGTGGCAAATGTGGGAGCGATTATTTCTTTTATACCAATTGGAATTTTTTCTTCTAAATTTGGTCGAAAGCTAACAATTCAAATTGGCGTCATCTTATTAACTTTCGTTTTTGCGACCGCCACTTTGTACCAGCAATTTAGCTCGCTTTTATATGTCAATTTCTTGTTGGCTGGACTTGCTTGGGCGGCTATTAACGTAAATTCATTGCCGATGGTTTTAGAAATGGCGGGGGTAGGAGATGTTGGTAAATATACAGGGTTGTATTATACCTTTTCAATGGCAGCACAAATTGTGACGCCGATTTTATCTGGCGCTTTATTTGATTTTATCGGTTATCGCGTCCTGTTTCCATACGCAGCAATTTTTGTTTTCCTTGCATTTATTACAATGATACAAGTGAAACATGGCGATGCAATTCCAGAAAGTAAAGGGGTCAATAAATAATGTGGTGGGTCATTTTATTAGTTATTATATATATCTTTTTAGTTGCTCCAAGTAGAGAGAAGAGACAGTTAAAACAAACAAAGTATGCTCATCGTGGTTTTCATTCAGAGGATACAAATGTGAAAGAAAATAGCATGGAAGCTTTTCGATTAGCAGTAGAAAACGGTTATGGGATTGAGTTAGATGTTCAACTTTCCAAAGATCGGCAAGTGGTTGTTTATCATGACAATAGTTTATTCAGATTGGAAAAAGATAAACGTTTAGTATCCGACTGTACGTTAGAAGAGTTACGTGAATTTCAAATTCCGCTATTAACAGAAGTTTTTGAATTAGTCGATGGAAAAGTAGATTTGGTTATAGAGCTTAAATCAGGCTCCTTGAATCGAGTCAATTCATTTTGTCAAACGGTCTATGCTCTTTTGAAAGAGTATCAGGGTTCTTATTGCATCGAAAGTTTTAATCCATTGATTGTCGCTTGGTTTAAAAAACATGCACCAGAAGTGACAAGGGGACAATTAGTTGCTCATGTTAAGGAATACCCAGTACTCTGGCAAGGAGTTCTGTTAAATACTATGTTTTATCAAGCATGGTCCAGACCTCATTTTATTGCTGTCGATGTGGCATCGGCTCGATGGAATATTCCACTACAAATTAACAAATGGCTAGGTGCAAAATTTGTGTTATGGACCGTTCGTTCTCAGGATGAGGCAAAAAGAAAGAACATCGAGGCGATTATTTTTGAATTTTTTGAGCCCGATTGTGTGAGTAGGGGATAATTTAATTTATAAGATATTGGTGGGTAGAATATATATTTGTTCTATCCACTTTTTCATTTCAGAAAAGTAGGGAATAGATAGTTGAAAAAGCTTACTATTTATGATTAAGTAGTAGTATAAGGAAAAGTTGAATTGATTTTAATAAAAGAGGAGTTTACATTAAAAATGAGTCAAAAACTATTTGCTTTTGATATTGATGGAACGTTACTAGATTCAAATAAAAATCCATTACCTAGTACTAAAAAAGCATTAAATATTTTGAAAGAAGCCGGCCACATTGTCATGATTGCCACTGGAAGGAGTCGTTATTTGGCAGAAGAAGTCATTACTGACTTGGGTTTTGATAATTACATATTGTGTAATGGATCAGCAGCATTTATTAAGGAAGAGCAAGTCTATAAAAGATTGCTACCAAAAGAAGAATTACTGGCATTCTTAGACGAAGCACACAGTATGCAAATTGATACATCTTTTGTTGGTCTGGATGCTTCTAAGCGTTCAACTACTTTTAACCCAGAAGATATGGAAGAGGCGATGAATTCCTTTGGTTCAACAACGCCAGATTTAGAGCCTGAATTTGTTCATAATGAAGATGTGTACCAAGCTTTGGCATTTTACGATGCTAGTTATGAAAACTTCTTTGACGACAAATACCCAGAGTTATCTTTTGTTCGTTGGCATGGAAAGTGCGTGGATGTGATTCCTAAAGGGGGATCGAAAGCTGCTACTATTTTAGAAGTAGCTGAACAATTAGGTTTGTCTAAAGAAGATGTGATTTCCTTTGGTGATGGTATGAACGACCGCGAAATGTTACAAATGTCTGGTACTGGAGTTGCTATGGGAAATGCTAGCGAAGAAGTTCGTGGTTATGCAAATATGATTACCGACGATAATGATAGCGATGGCATTTGGAAGGCATTAGTGAAATTAGGTTTTGTTGCAGAATAGGCAGGTGTTTTAATAGAAAGGGGAAACGTAAATGAAAATAGCGATGATTGCCCATGACCGTAAAAAAGAAATGATGATTAAATTAGTGGGTGCGTACAAAGATATCTTAGCTCAACATGAATTGTTTGCGACAGGTACAACTGGAGGCAGAATTCAAGATGAAACTGGTTTACCCGTACATTGTTTTAAATCAGGTCCATTAGGTGGCGACCAACAAATTGGGGCGATGATTTCTCAAGATGAATTGGATATGGTTATTTTTTTGCGGGACCCTTTGGCTGCTCAACCCCATGAACCAGATGTGACAGCTTTAATTCGTTTGTCAGATGTTTACGAAATCCCACTAGCAACCAATATCGGTACAGCAGAAATTTTAATACGTGGCTTAGAAGCTGGTTTTGCAGATTTTAGAAATGTTGTCCACGAGTTGGATCATACGATTTTTTAGATAGATGAGCGGATGCTGTTTTTTGAAATGAATTGCTTATAAAGAGTATTAAAAATACTGTAGAAACTGTAAGAAAACAGTAGAGAAAGTTCTTTGTCGTGTGCTAAAGAGCTGAATGAATTATTCTGACTTAGTGCGACTAGCGCTTAGTCAGGGTTTGAAGGTCAGCAGCCTAAGAGACTCTGTTAAGAGGCTCGTGACGATCTGACACAACAAAGTAACTTTTGGAGCTGCTTTCTTACAGTTTCATTTTTGTTATATAGAATACTACAAAAAGAGTTTGAAAGGACAAACTCTTTTTTTTCTGCCTTAAAACCATTATAATAGTTAAAGATATTGATAGAGAAGAGGAAAAAGTGTGCGGGTTTTATTTATCGGTGATGTAGTGGGTTCTCTAGGGAGACAGACAGTCACAGACTATTTGCCTAGATTAAAAAAGGCTTATCGTCCACAGGTAACAATTTTAAATGGAGAAAATGCGGCAGCAGGTCGTGGAATTACAGAAAAAATATACAAAAAATTTCTTCAAGACGGCGTAGATGTCGTTACTTTAGGGAATCATTCATGGGACAATCGAGAAATTTTTGAGTTTATCGACAGTGCCAAAAAAATGGTGCGTCCAGCCAATTTTCCAGAGGGTGTTCCAGGACAAGGTATGGTTTTTGTAAAGGTCAATGCTATTGAATTAGCTGTCATTAACTTACAGGCACGCACATTTATGGTAGATATTGATGATCCATTTAAAGAAGTGGACCGTTTAGTTACAGAAGCACGGAAACGCACGCCTTTCATTTTTGTTGATTTCCATGGAGAAACCACAAGTGAAAAACAAGCAATGGGCTGGTTTTTGGATGGTCGAGTATCAGCAGTTGTTGGAACGCATACGCATGTTCAAACGAATGATGCGCGTATTTTGCCACAAGGGACGGCTTTTTTGTCCGATGTGGGAATGACTGGACCTTATGATGGTATTTTAGGAATGAAAAAAGAACCAATTATCGAGAAGTTTATGACTGCTTTACCAAAACGTTTTGAAGTGGTTGAAAGTGGGCGAAGTATTCTTTCGGCTTGCATCATTGAAATTGATGAACAGACGGGGAAAGCCAAATCGATTCAACCGATTCAGATTAGTGAGGATCGTCCCTTTGATGAATAACTTGCGAGGTGTGAATGTGAGTCCTTTAGAACAGGAACCAGAAGTGTCAAAAGCGTTAGCGAAATTGCTAGAGCTGTTGTCCGAACATGAAACTATTAAAGAATTTAAAAAAATTCAAGCCAAAGCACAACAGAACAAGCACTTGAAAGAATTAGAAGAAGCCATTAAAGCAGCTCAAAAAGACGCTGTTCAATATGCGCATTACAATAAACCAGAGGGCGAACGTTTAGCAATTGCCCGAATTAACGAATTAAATAAAGAATATGCAGAACATCCTTTGGTAGTAGCGTATCGAGAAAAATTAATTGAAGCTGATGAATTATTGCATTATGTAACAACTAATTTGCAGCGACAAGTCAACGATGCGATTGAAAAAGATACCGAAGAATAAGAATGTTTTTCAAAGATTAATAAGAACGAGGGGGAGTATTTTACATGCCTCAAAAAACCAAACATACTCCAATGATGGAACAATACTTTAGCATCAAGGATCAATATCGAGATGCTTTTTTGTTCTATCGTTTAGGAGATTTTTATGAATTGTTTTATGACGATGCCATTGAGGTGTCTCAATTATTAGAATTGACTTTGACAAGTCGTAATAAAAACGCCGATGATCCGATTCCGATGTGTGGTGTTCCTTATCATGCTGCAGCTGGGTATATTGATACCTTAGTGGAGCGGGGCTATAAAGTAGCAATTTGTGAACAAGTTGAAGACCCAAAAACAACTAAAGGCATGGTCAAGCGTGAAGTTGTCCAATTAGTGACTCCGGGAACAGTGATGGATGGTAAAGGTTTATCTGCCAAAGACAACAACTATTTAACCGCTTTGTCTTTTGATGGAGAAAACTACGGCTTCGCTTATGTCGATTTATCTACGGGGGAATTACGAGCGGCTACTTTGAGTGATGAAGAAGCTGTTTTGAATGAAGCTTCGGCTTTGCAAACAAAAGAAGTGGTTTTTACTACAGCTATTCCTGATGAAGTTCGTCAATTGTTGGAAATACGTTTAGGCGTTATTTTTTCTGAACAACAAACTTATGAAGATGATGCAGAATTTCAGTTTTTAACAAGTGATTTAATGCATTCATCAGAAAAAGAAGTGACTGGAAAATTGTTAAGCTATTTATCGGTCACACAAAAGCGTAGTTTGGATCATATTCAAAAAGCAGTTGCGTATCAACCGAATCATTATTTGAAAATGGATTATTACTCTAAATTCAACTTAGAGTTAAGCCAATCCATTCGAACAGGGAAAAAACATGGAACTTTATTATGGTTATTGGACGAAAGTAAAACAGCGATGGGTGGTCGTTTATTAAAACAATGGATCGATCGTCCACTGATTCAGCAAACACAGATCAATGCACGACAAGACCAAGTAGCCTCTTTGATTCATGCCTTCTTTGAGCGAGAAGATTTAAAAACAGCTTTGACCAAAGTGTATGATTTGGAGCGTTTAGCTGGAAGAGTGGCTTTTGGTAGTGTCAATGGACGTGATTTGATTCAATTAAAAACATCTCTGCAACAAGTTCCTGCTATTCGTGAAATTTTACAGGGGATGGATGAAGGTGAATGGACGAAATTATTGGCTGCGATGGAACCAATGGAAGATTTGGTAGCCTTAATTAATCAAGCAATTAATGAGGAAGCACCTTTACAAATTACTGAAGGAAACGTGATTAAAGATGGATTTAATGAACAATTAGATCAGTATCGAGAAGCGATGAGAAATGGCAAGCAGTGGATTGCTGAATTAGAAGCAAAAGAACGTCAAGCTACTGGTATCAGCAAACTAAAAGTCGGCTATAATCGTGTCTTTGGTTACTACATTGAAATTACCAAATCGAATTTAGGAAATTTAGAAGAAGGTCGTTATGAAAGAAAACAGACATTAGCTAATGCGGAACGTTTTATTACACCTGAATTAAAAGAGCTAGAAAAAATTATTTTAGAAGCCGAAGATAAATCCGTAGACTTAGAGTATCGTTTGTTCTTGGAAGTGCGAGAAGAGATCAAAAAATCAATTGAACGTTTGCAACGTTTAGCGAAATCCATTAGTAGTGTGGACGTTTTACAAAGTTTTGCAACAATCAGTGAAAGATATCAATACGTTCGTCCGACAATGAGTAATGAACAAGAGCTTAGTATTGTTAACGGTCGTCATCCTGTCGTCGAAAAAGTCTTAGGGCATCAAGAATATATTCCCAACTCGATTTCGATGGATAAAGAAACCTTGATTCTGCTGATTACCGGACCTAATATGTCAGGGAAAAGTACTTATATGCGACAGTTGGCGCTGACGGTTGTTATGGCACAAATGGGTTGTTTTGTTCCCGCAGAATCAGCGGTCATGCCAATATTTGATCGTATCTTTACCCGCATTGGAGCTAGTGATGATTTGATTGCTGGGCAAAGTACCTTTATGGTGGAAATGATGGAAGCCAATCAAGCCTTGCGTTATGCGACACCGAATAGTTTAGTATTGTTTGATGAATTAGGAAGAGGAACGGCTACCTATGATGGTATGGCACTGGCTCAAGCAATTATTGAGTACATTCATCAAGAAGTCCGAGCAAAGACACTCTTTTCTACACATTATCATGAGTTAACTACCTTGGATGAAGAATTAACTCATTTGAGAAATGTTCATGTTGGTGCAGTAGAACAAGATGGCGAAGTGGTATTTTTGCATAAGATGATGGAAGGACCTGCAGATAAAAGTTACGGAATCCATGTGGCGAAAATTGCTGGTCTACCGGATGAGTTGTTAAAACGAGCAGATATTATTTTAACGGCTTTAGAAGAAGGACATATTGCACCGCAAACTCAATCAGTAAAAACAGAAAACAATGTAATAGAAGAGACCCAACAATTATCATTATTTAACGATTTGTCCCAAGAAGAGCAAGTCGTTGTGGATAAGTTGAAGAAACTAAATGTATTTGAGATGAATCCAATTGATGCGATGAAAGTATTGTATGAGCTGCAACAACAACTGCAAAAATAGAAAGAAGGGAAGACCATGGGAAAAATTCAGGAATTATCCGAACGTCTTGCCAATCAGATTGCAGCGGGTGAGGTCGTTGAACGTCCCGCCTCTGTAGTCAAAGAACTGGTAGAAAATGCGATTGATGCCGGTAGTAACCAGATTGATATTCTTTTAGAAGAAGCCGGTTTGCGTAAAATTCAAGTTGTAGATAATGGTGAAGGGATCGCCGAAGAAGATGTGTTGAATGCCTTCAAACGTCATGCGACCAGTAAAATTCATAGTCGAGATGATTTATTCCGTATTCGTACGTTAGGGTTTCGTGGCGAAGCATTGCCAAGTATTGCCTCTGTATCTGTTGTGACAGTCGAAACCTCCACTAAAGAAGAGTCGCAAGGAACCTACTTACGTTTAAAAGGTGGGACGGTTGAAGAGCATCGTCCGTCTGCTTTGCGAAAAGGCACTAAAATTACCGTTGAAAATCTTTTTTATAATACGCCAGCTCGTTTAAAGTATGTCAAAACCATCCAGACGGAATTAGCAAACATTGGTGACATCGTCAATCGTTTAGCATTAAGTCATCCGAATATTGCTTTTCGTTTAGTCCATGATGGAAATAAAATGATGAGTACTTCAGGAAATAGTGATTTAAAACAGGCAATTGCAGGTATCTACGGCTTACAAACAGCCAAAAAAATGCGTGAGATTCAAGCAAAGGATTTGGATTTTGAACTCTCTGGTTATGTATCCCTACCAGAAGTCACTCGAGCTAGTCGGAACTATTTAACAACAATCATTAATGGACGCTACATTAAAAATTTTGCACTAAATAAAGCGATTGTGAATGGTTATGGTTCTAAATTAATGGTCGGGAGATTCCCATTAGCCGTCGTTGAAATAAAAATGGACCCCCTCTTAGTTGATGTGAATGTTCATCCCACCAAACAAGAAGTCCGTTTATCAAAAGAAGAAGAGTTAACAACGTTACTAAGTAAAACGATTAATGAAGTTCTTAGAGAAGAAACTCTGATTCCAAATGCAGCGGATAATCTAAACTTTAAAAAGAAAGTTCCAAATCAAGAAAAAACCGAACAACTTTCCATCGAATTGGAACAACCACAACCTATAAAGTCTGGTTTATCCTATGACAAAGCAACAGGTAATTTCTTTGTAGCAGAAGATTCTCAACAGCTTGTGGACAACTTTGGGGATAAAAAGCAAAATCTTTCTTATGAGCAAGAAAATGTTGAGGTAGATGTTGATAAATCAACAAAAAAAGAAGAGAATCATTTTTCAGATCCATCCACAAGTAGCGATGTTTCTGTGGAAAACTATTCAAAAGCTTTTATAATAGAGCCGACAAGTGAAGATAATCAACATCCAGAATTTGACTTGAATCAAAAAAGTAACCAGCAACTTGTACAGCATTTAATGGAAGAAGAGGCACCTAAAGAACGTTTTCCACATTTAGAATACTTTGGACAAATGCATGGAACGTATCTATTTGCCCAAAGTCATGAAGGTTTATATATTATTGATCAACATGCGGCTCAAGAGCGGATTAAGTATGAGTATTTCCGTAAAATGATTGGCGAAGTTGGCGATGATTTACAGGAACTATTAGTACCGATTGTTTTAGATTATCCTAATAGTGATGCCTTAAAATTAAAAGAGCAGACGGAAGCTATGGAACAAGTGGGAATTTATTTAGAAGATTTTGGGGCGAATAGCTTTATTGTTCGAGCGCATCCAACTTGGTATCCAGCTGGTCAAGAAGAAGAAATCATTCGCGAGATGGTAGATATGTTATTGACTACCGGAAAAGTCAGTGTCCATCAGTTTAGGGAAGCGACGGCTATTATGATGAGTTGTAAACGATCAATTAAAGCCAATCATTATTTGAATCCACAACAAGCTCGAGTATTATTAGAAGATTTAGCGCAATGTGAAAATCCTTTTAATTGTCCACATGGTCGCCCTGTTTTGATTCACTTTACAAATGGTGACATGGAAAGAATGTTTAAACGAATTCAAGATCCCCATAAAGCGAGAGGTACCGAATGAAAATTATTTTAGCATCACAGTCACCGAGACGAAAAGAATTATTGCATTTAATAGTAAAAGATTTTCTGATTATACCCGCAGACATTGATGAAGCAGTCAATGAAAAGGAAGAACCAAAAGCCTATGTATCTAGAATGGCGCAGGAAAAAGCGGATGCCGTTAGTCAACAGTATCCAACAGATTTAGTGATTGCCAGTGATACAACCGTTGTTTGTAAAGGTGAGATTATGGGGAAACCCGAGTCTCGTCAAGAAGCCAAAGAAATGCTCGAAAAAATGAGTAAGGACATCCACAACGTTTATACTGCGGTAATGATTAAAAAAGGAGATAAAGTTGTAACCCATTTAGCTTCTGCTGAAGTGCGCTTTTTTGAATTGACAGAAGAAGAAATAGACAACTATCTTGATAAAGAAGAGTATGCAGATAAAGCAGGTGGGTATGGTATTCAAGGTGCAGCAGCAATTTTTGTTAAGGAAGTCAAAGGAGATTACTATAGTATAGTAGGTTTTCCTGTCGGTGTTGTGAATCAACTGTTAAAAGAATATCTATAAAAGAGCAGGCATTTTAATCAAAATGCCTGCTCTTTTTAACGCAATTATCACAATTTACAGATATTTCGAAAAAAATGAAAAAATACGAATTTTATGATTGACTTCTTAATAGGATACATGGTAAATTATTCAACGTTGGTTCTGAACCAACTCGTCAAAAAAATAATTTTGAAATAAATGAAATTAGTAGTTGACGAATTCTGAAACAGATGATATTATAACGAAGTCGTCAAAAACGAATCGAGAAATAACCTTGATAATACAAGAAAATTTCTAGAAAAAAGTCCTTGACGAATAACAATTCATTTGTTAAGATAATCAAGTCGCTGAAAACAGCAGCTCAGTTAGTTGAAAAAAACTTCTGAAAAAAACTTTTATAAAATGGTTGACATTTACTTGGTCAGCTGATATGATATAAAAGTTGCTAACACAGCACAACGTAGACCTTTGAAAACTGAACAAAGCAAGCAAACGAACCAAATGTGTAGGATGCTTCTTTTATAGAAGCAAACAACAACAAGCAAGCAGTAATGCTAGCAACGTTAATTTTATGAGCTTAACAATCGCAAGATTGTTTTCAAATTTTTTTATGAGAGTTTGATCCTGGCTCAGGACGAACGCTGGCGGCGTGCCTAATACATGCAAGTCGAACGCTTCTTTTTCACCGAACTTCGGTTCATCGAAAAAGAGGAGTGGCGAACGGGTGAGTAACACGTGGGTAACCTGCCCATCAGAAGGGGATAACACTTGGAAACAGGTGCTAATACCGTATAATGCTTTTTCTCGCATGAGAGCAAGCTGAAAGGCGCTTTTGCGTCACTGATGGATGGACCCGCGGTGCATTAGCTAGTTGGTGAGGTAACGGCTCACCAAGGCCACGATGCATAGCCGACCTGAGAGGGTGATCGGCCACACTGGGACTGAGACACGGCCCAGACTCCTACGGGAGGCAGCAGTAGGGAATCTTCGGCAATGGACGAAAGTCTGACCGAGCAACGCCGCGTGAGTGAAGAAGGTTTTCGGATCGTAAAACTCTGTTGTTAGAGAAGAACAAGGATGAGAGTAAAATGTTCATCCCTTGACGGTATCTAACCAGAAAGCCACGGCTAACTACGTGCCAGCAGCCGCGGTAATACGTAGGTGGCAAGCGTTGTCCGGATTTATTGGGCGTAAAGCGAGCGCAGGCGGTTTCTTAAGTCTGATGTGAAAGCCCCCGGCTCAACCGGGGAGGGTCATTGGAAACTGGGAGACTTGAGTGCAGAAGAGGAGAGTGGAATTCCATGTGTAGCGGTGAAATGCGTAGATATATGGAGGAACACCAGTGGCGAAGGCGGCTCTCTGGTCTGTAACTGACGCTGAGGCTCGAAAGCGTGGGGAGCAAACAGGATTAGATACCCTGGTAGTCCACGCCGTAAACGATGAGTGCTAAGTGTTGGAGGGTTTCCGCCCTTCAGTGCTGCAGCTAACGCATTAAGCACTCCGCCTGGGGAGTACGACCGCAAGGTTGAAACTCAAAGGAATTGACGGGGGCCCGCACAAGCGGTGGAGCATGTGGTTTAATTCGAAGCAACGCGAAGAACCTTACCAGGTCTTGACATCCTTTGACCATCCTAGAGATAGGACTTTCCCTTCGGGGACAAAGTGACAGGTGGTGCATGGTTGTCGTCAGCTCGTGTCGTGAGATGTTGGGTTAAGTCCCGCAACGAGCGCAACCCTTATTGTTAGTTGCCATCATTTAGTTGGGCACTCTAGCGAGACTGCCGGTGACAAACCGGAGGAAGGTGGGGATGACGTCAAATCATCATGCCCCTTATGACCTGGGCTACACACGTGCTACAATGGGAAGTACAACGAGTCGCGAAGTCGCGAGGCTAAGCTAATCTCTTAAAGCTTCTCTCAGTTCGGATTGTAGGCTGCAACTCGCCTACATGAAGCCGGAATCGCTAGTAATCGCGGATCAGCACGCCGCGGTGAATACGTTCCCGGGCCTTGTACACACCGCCCGTCACACCACGAGAGTTTGTAACACCCGAAGTCGGTGAGGTAACCTTTTTGGAGCCAGCCGCCTAAGGTGGGATAGATGATTGGGGTGAAGTCGTAACAAGGTAGCCGTATCGGAAGGTGCGGCTGGATCACCTCCTTTCTAAGGAATAGTACGGAGACTACACAGTCGATTGCAACACGCTTTGTTCAGTTTTGAGAGGTTTACTCTCAAACGATTGTTCATTGAAAACTGGATAGATAAAGCAACAAATAATCAAAACAAACCGAGAACACACCGCGTTGAATGAGTTTTTTAAGAAGTTCAATTGCAACTTTTTCTTGATAAAGCTTCTATCGCTAGAAGTACTTTATCAAAACCCAACCGTAAGGTTGATAAGGTTAAGTGAATAAGGGCGCACGGTGGATGCCTTGGCACTAGGAGCCGATGAAGGACGGGACGAACACCGATATGCTTTGGGGAGCTGTAAGTAAGCTTTGATCCAGAGATTTCCGAATGGGGGAACCCAGCATCTTTGATAGGATGTTACTATTAAGTGAATACATAGCTTAATAGAGGTAGACGCAGAGAACTGAAACATCTAAGTACCTGCAGGAAGAGAAAGAAAATTCGATTCCCTGAGTAGCGGCGAGCGAAACGGGAAAAGCCCAAACCAACAAGCTTGCTTGTTGGGGTTGTAGGACTCCAATATGGTAGTATTTTCAGATAGTCGAACAACTTGGAAAAGTTGGCCAGAGTGGGTAAAAGCCCCGTAGGCGAAAGATGGAAAGCACCTAGGAGGATCCTGAGTACGGCGGAACACGAGGAATTCCGTCGGAATCCGGGAGGACCATCTCCCAAGGCTAAATACTCCCTAGTGACCGATAGTGAACCAGTACCGTGAGGGAAAGGTGAAAAGCACCCCGGAAGGGGAGTGAAATAGAACCTGAAACCGTGTGCCTACAACAAGTTAAAGCCCGTTAATGGGTGATAGCGTGCCTTTTGTAGAATGAACCGGCGAGTTACGATTGCATGCGAGGTTAAGTTGAAGAAACGGAGCCGTAGCGAAAGCGAGTCTGAATAGGGCGAATGAGTATGTAGTCGTAGACCCGAAACCATGTGATCTACCCATGTCCAGGTTGAAGGTGCGGTAAAACGCACTGGAGGACCGAACCCACGTACGTTGAAAAGTGCGGGGATGAGGTGTGGGTAGCGGAGAAATTCCAAACGAACTTGGAGATAGCTGGTTCTCTCCGAAATAGCTTTAGGGCTAGCGTCGAAGTGAAGAATGATGGAGGTAGAGCACTGTTTGGACTAGGGGCCCATCTCGGGTTACCGAATTCAGATAAACTCCGAATG
>NZ_CM177099.1:2292500-2899316 GCF_058216555.1 Enterococcus sp. AMC1157
CTTCTACCGATAAATATGATGCAGGATGCGGCTGGCCAGCATTTTCTCGTCCTTTACCTTCAACTGAAATTCAAGAGAATGTTGATAATACTTTAGGTATGACAAGAGTTGAAGTCCGAAGCAAAGAGGCAGATTCTCATTTAGGACATGTTTTTGAGGATGGGCCAATTGATCAAGGTGGTTTAAGATATTGTATTAATTCTGCATCTTTAAAATTTATTCCTTTAGAGGAAATGGATGAAAAAGGCTACAGTGAATACAAAAAATACGTCCAATAATGTTTGAAGATCAAGTGGCAAACAAGCTACTTGATTTTTTTTTCATATCCTTATCAATTTATGGTACAATAAAGGGAACATATGTGCAGAAAGGAAAGACTATGTACGAATATATTATTGGCGAAGTAACGGGAATTCATCCGGCTTATATCGTGATTGAGACGAATGGGATAGGCTATCAAATTGCTTCAGGAAATCCTTATCGATATAGCGGAAAAATGAATCAGGAAATAAAATTATTTATTCATCAAGTGATACGTGAAGATGCTCATACCTTGTATGGTTTTAATAGTTTAGAGGCAAAGCAATTATTTTTAAGATTAATTAGTGTGTCAGGTATTGGACCAAAGAGTGGCTTAGCTATCATGGCAAATGAAGATCACGAAGGCTTAATCGCGGCCATTGAAACTGGGGACATTACGTATTTAACGAAATTTCCTGGAGTGGGTAAAAAGACAGCTCAGCAACTTGTCTTAGATCTAAAAGGAAAACTAGGAGAGTTAGCTGGAGAATTGACTGGCGAGATGCCTATCGAACTATTCACAACGTCTGACAATCAAGCCTTGGAAGAAGCAATGGCAGCATTACAAGCATTAGGTTATAGTGAAAGAGAAATTAAGCGTGTGAACAAACTATTACTTCAAGAACCCGTCCAGTCAACCGATGATTATTTAAGAGCGGCATTGAAGTTAATGATGAAAAAGTAAGGAGTAAGAGATGACAGATCGAATGATTTCACCCGATGCAAATCAAGAGGAAGAATTTTTTGAAAAATCATTACGTCCACAATATTTTGCACAATATATTGGTCAAGATAAAGTAAAACAAGAATTGAGTATCTATATTCAAGCGGCAAAAAATCGTGAAGAATCTTTGGATCATGTCTTATTGTATGGTCCTCCCGGTTTAGGTAAGACGACAATGGCAATGGTTATTGCAAATGAGATGGCGGTTAATATCCGTACAACAAGCGGGCCAGCGATTGAAAAGCCAGGGGATTTAGTGGCTACCTTAAATGAATTAGAACCAGGAGATGTCTTATTTGTCGATGAAATTCATCGTTTACCAAGAGTCGCCGAAGAAATGCTCTATTCTGCAATGGAAGACTTTTATGTGGATATTATGGTTGGACAAGGAACAACCGCTCATCCTGTTCACTTTCCCTTACCTCCCTTCACCTTAATTGGGGCAACAACTCGAGCTGGCATGTTATCAGCACCATTACGAGATCGTTTTGGGATTATTTCTCATATGGAATATTACGAGGAAAATGATTTAAAAGAGATTGTTCAACGATCGGCTTCTATTTTTGACACAGAAATAGTTGAAGAGGGAGCGATTGAGATTGCTAGACGTTCAAGAGGGACTCCCAGAATTGCCAATCGTTTATTGAAACGTGTTCGAGATTTTGCACAAGTGCAAGCAGATGGGATTATTAATCAGCAAATTGCTGATAAAGCATTATCTTTGTTGCAAGTAGATAGTGCCGGACTTGATTTGATTGATCAAAAGCTGATTAAAACCATGATTGAATTGTATCGTGGAGGTCCAGTTGGCTTAAGCACACTTTCAATCAATATTGGTGAAGAGCGAGAAACAGTGGAAGATATGTATGAACCTTATCTTATCCAAAAAGGTTTTATCAAACGTACCCAAAGAGGTCGTGTCGCAACGCCTCTTTCTTATGAACATTTTGGTTATCCTTATCAAGAGAATTAAAAGTGAGGACTTTATATGGCAGAAAGTGTAAAAACCAAAACGATGATTGCTTCCGCATTGATTGAATTATGTGAAAAAAAAGACTACGCTAAAATCAGTATTCAAGAAATCACGACTCGTTGTGATATTAATCGTCAGACTTTTTATTATCATTTTTCTGATAAAAAAGCACTTTTACGCTGGGTGTATCACAACGATTCATTAAAATATTTGACTTCAAAGGATGTATCCTTGGATAATTGGGAAGAACAAGTCTTAAAAATGCTCAAACAAATGCAGCAAATTTCTTCTTTTTACGCCACTACACTACAAGGAGATCGTAGTATTTTGATGGATGAGTTTTTCCAAATAGTTCAGAACATGTTTCATCAACTTTTACTACAAGTAGATGAAGAGCAAGTTCTTTCTGAAAAAGATTTGCAGTTTTATACACGTTTTTTCTCTTTTGGATGCAGTGGCATCTTAGAGACTTGGATTAAAGAGGGTTTTCAAGAATCACCAATGGAAATAGCAATGGAATTATTTAGATTAGCACAAGATATCGAAGCATTTTCTTATCGTCTTTATCAAAAAAACGGAGAGGTGACAAAATGACAAAAGTTTTATTCGTTTGTTTAGGAAATATCTGTCGGTCACCAATGGCAGAAGGTTTGATGAAAAAGTATAGCGAGACTCATCAACTAGCATTAGAAATTGATTCAGCCGGTACTAGTAGTTGGGAAGCGGGGAATCCAGTTTATCCTGGAACACAAGCGATTCTACGAAGAGAAGGAATTGACTTTTCAACGATGTATTCTCGACAAATTAAAACCAATGATTTTTTCGAATTTGATTGGATTATCGGCCTTGATCATCAAAATGTGGCAGATTTATTAAGAATGGCGCCAATAGGGACCGCAGAAAAGGTTCATTTGTATATGGAAGTAGTTCCTGAAAAAGAATCCGATGAAGTTCCAGATCCTTGGTATACAGGAAATTTTGAACAAACCTATCAAATGTTATCAGAGGCGCTACCTTTTTGGCATGAACGATTTTTGAAGTGAAAATTCCTAAAGAAAAGGGGATGATTGGTATGAAAAAAAATTTAACACTTAGGCGAGTGGGACAATTTATTGTCATGACTTCAACTAAATTATTGGACAGTTTTTTTAGTGATGATGCCGATCAACGAATGGAGCAAGAGAACCTAAGAGAAATAGCGGCTACTTTGCAACAGGCAGCACAGGAAAAAAGTTTGGTGGTATTGAAGCTTGAGTCAGAAAAAGAAGTGATTTCTGGTTGGGTTGTTGGTAAAAAAGTAGGTAAAGATCAAGTAATCATCAAAGTTCAAAATAAACAAAATCAAGTACGTATTATCCAATTAGTGGATATTGAGCGTATCAGTATTCTTTCACCAGATGGAACAAATAAACGTATTACACGTTAAAAGACCTAAGTTGGCAAATAACTTAGGTCTTTTTAATATATTTATTGGTTGATAATTTTCCATACTCTTTCTTTTTCTAAGAGTAGTTCTGTGTCAGGAAGATTGGTATCTTGGATAATAGATTCAAGATAATCCAGTAAAAAAGGAACTTTTTGTTGGACTAACAATTGATAGCCTTCTGTTTCTTTCCACTTCGCCACTTCCTCGGTGGTTAAATAGTCCTCACCTGCAAAGAATTGGTAATTGATTTGTCCAACTAGTTTCGCAATGGGGATACGAATTTCTTCATAAACTTCATGCTGCAATAGGGTTTGATCGGCAAGTTGTTCACCATCGTGAATAAACAAATTTTTCATATATTCATCTAATTGCAATTCAGTGTTAGAGGAAGTATCTAAGGTTAGACGTTGATAAGCTATTTTATCAGAGTTCAAACGAAGCTCACCGATAACTTGGGGAGCAATCGCAAAGGAACCAGTGGTGATTTCAATAATAGAACTTTCTATCCCTTGTAGAATATCTTGAGCATGAATGTGCCCAGAAAATACCATAGGAACTTGATAGCTAGATAATAAAGATTCCAATTCACTTGCGTTATCCAAAACAAATCCTTTATAGACTAGCTCATTGTGTTTAAATAAATTATGATGCATGAATACTAAAGTAGTCTTTTTGTTATTTTGCGCTTTTTTAAGTTGTTTTTTAATCCATGAGAGACTATTTTTAGAGAGTTCCCCCCTAGTTTCAGGTGGCTGGTTAGATGTTTGGCTAGCATAGACATTCGTATCCAAAAAAAGAAATTGAAACTGTGGAGTAGCCTCGACAACATAACTTAGGGAGGAAGGGTCTTTTGCTTTTGCATCCTCATAACTAGGATAAAAAATATTTTGAAACTCTTTTGGACTAATTTGTGGTGTTTTTAATTGTTGTTCATCTTGGTATTCTCTGGCCCAACCATCATAGATATCGTGGTTCCCCGGAATAACAAAAGTCTTTATATCATACTCCTCTAATTCGGCAAAATAAGATGCTAGTTTTTCGGCACTTTTTTTCTCACCATTGAAGGTCAAATCTCCAGTAATAATCAAGGCATCAGGTTGGTCTTTTTTCGCTTGTTTTAGTAGAAGTTCCCAGCTTTCCTCTTGATAAAAAATATCCTTACCAGCAGATATCTTTTGCATATCTTGAATAGCTTGTCCCTGATCATGTAGTTCAGTAGTCAAAAAATGAGGATCTGAAAGAATCCAAAATGTGGGTTGTTCAGAAAATATTTCTCCATCTTTTTCTTGGATATTACCTAAAATAAATGGACTTAAAAATAAAAATATAAGAATGAAAAGATTTTTTTTCTTCATAGAAAGCTCCTTGTTTTTTTTGTTTGAATTTTGAGAATATTCTAAATTTTAATGATTAAATAGACGATATTGTGAGATTCTTATTATTTAGCTTACGCGTAAATGATTTTAAAGTAAATGTTATTTAATAGTAACTCTACGAAATAAAAACAGAATCATCATACTTTTTTCATATTTGTTGAGTATATTATATACATACCAACAAACACCCTAAGAACACTTTTTCATTTTTACTCCTTAGCCTGTCGATCCCCATCGGCAGGCTACTTTTTTTGTTATTCCACTTTTCTTCACAAGTGATTTTTTTCGCTTTTTTTGAAAACGATGAAATCCCGTTATTTCAACGTTTTTTATGGAAACTCTCATATTTTTGGCTTGTGCATAAAAAAGTGATAGTTTCTTAATTCACAATGTAGATATACTAATGAATGTATAAAGGATTTGTTCGTTTAGCGAGCTTTATTCTTATGTATTTACTAGGAGGAAATTTACATGACAAAAACAGTTATTATCGGATCTAACCATGCAGGAATCGCTGCAGGAAATGTACTGTTAGACAACTTTAAAGATCAAGAAGTAGTAATGATTGAGCGTAACAGTAATTTTAGTTACCTAAGCTGTGGAACAGCATTATGGGTAGGTCGCCAAATTGATGAAGTAGATGGTTTATTCTATACAAACCGCGAAGACTTCGAAGCAAAAGGTGCAAAAGTTTATCTAGAAACAGCTGTTGATCACATTGATTTTGAGAAAAAAGAAGTTCATTCAGTAACATCTGCTGGCGAAGAAATTGTGGAATCTTATGACAAACTTGTTTTAGCAACTGGTTCAATTCCAATTTCTCCAAATGTACCTGGACGTGACTTGAAAAACATTACTTTTATGAAAAAATTCCAAGAAGCACAATTTATTGATGGCTTATTAGCACAAGACGAATTCCAAAATGTGGCGATTATCGGTGCTGGATACATTGGTGTTGAAATGGCAGAAGCGGCAAAACGTCGTGGCAAAAATGTATTATTATTTGATGCTGCTGACCGTTCTTTACCTAACTACTATGACCGTCCATTTACTGATAACATGGATAAAAACTTAGCTGACAATGGAATCGAATTACACTTAGGTGAATTAGTTCAAGAATACAAAGGAACTGATAAAGTAGATACAGTGGTAACAGCTAAAGGTGAATACGCTGTTGATTTAGTTATCAACGCAATTGGTTTTTCACCAAACAATGAATTAGGTAAAGAAGATTTAGATTTATTTGTTAATGGTGCTTACCTAGTTGACCGTCATCAACAAACTAGTAACCCAGATGTATATGCAGTAGGTGACTGTGCAACAGTTTACTCAAATGCTTTACAAAACACAGCTTACATTGCTTTAGCAACAAACGCTGTACGTACTGGTATGGTTGCTGGTGAAAACATCGGAGGAAACAGCATTGAATCTCCAGGAGTTCAAGGATCAAATGGTATTTCAATCTTTGGTTACAACATGGTTTCAACTGGTTACTCTGTTGAAGCAGCAGCTCGTTTTGGCTTAGATGTTAAATACACTGATTTTGAAGATACTCAAAAACCTGTATTCATGAAAAACAACGACAAAGTTAAAATTCGTATCGTTTACGATGCAAATACTCGTCGTATTGTTGGTGCACAAATGGCTTCAACAACTTCAGAAATTTCAATGGCTATCCATATGTTCTCATTAGCAATTGAACGTGGAGTGACTGTAGATGAATTAGCCTTGTTAGACTTATTCTTCTTGCCACACTTTAACCAACCATATAACTACATTAATAAAGCTGCTTTAGCTGCTGAATAATAGTATTAAGAAAGCATCCGTCAGATTGGCGGATGCTTTTTTTGTGTGGTTTATAAATTTTAGTCTTCTTCGTTCCAAGCAATCGAGTCACGGACGATTGCTTCTAAAATGTCGAATTCTAGTTTTTTTACATTTTTTAGTCGGAGACAGATTTTGCCAATATTTGATTTGGCAAAATGTTCTTCGTAGCTTTTTAAAATTGGTTGGCCATTTTTTTCGCCACCAATATAAAATGAAATGTTGTTCTTTTGTGGCGCCAAACTGAGTAGACAAGTATAGATATCATCAGCCGGATTTTTTAAATCTCCGTAGCCAATAAAAGTAATCGTCCCACTAGCAATTAAACGTCTAGATAAATCAGGGAAAGTATCTTGCATCCATTGGTCTAATGTTTGGAAAAGTTCGCGATGGTTGCTTGAATCAATCAGTTCTTCAATTGTGTTTGCTTGGATATTCATTTTTTGTCCTCCAATTTGTATGTGTTAAAGGTAAGCATAGTATAGCATGGGAGGATGGAAATTGTTAATATCCAACCTACTTATTTTAGAAAAACGAAATGACATTTAGTTATTTGAAAGCTAAGCGAAAATAATAAAAAAACAGTATCAAAACGCAAACTAAAATTTCAAGTGATTCATTTTATCTATCGGTTACAAATTTTTGTGCTTGTTCTATTTCTTAGCTAGGAAGCTTATAATTTGTTTGATTAAATTGCTTCTGTAATCGAAAAAAACTATGAGGCGTCTCATTGACTTCTTGATTTTTGAAGGCTATGATGACTCCAATAAAAAATTTATGCAATAAAAAGAAGAGTACAATTAGTTTTTTCTTTTAAAGAGAGCCTCGGTTGGTGAAAAGGGGTAAGGGAAGATAGTTGGAAGATGGTCTTTTTCGCATTCAACTGTGAGTTCGAAGAATAAGCAGTTGACGGGAGTGCCCGTTATAGTGACGCGGTCTGATCTTGAGTTAAAGATTGTACTGGCAGAGTTTCTATGTTGTGAGACATAGAATAAATGAAGGTGGTTACACGAGTTCATTCGTCCTTCCAGATTAATTTCTGGGAGGTTTTTTTATACTTAAATTTAAAAAGGAGGAAGTATGAATGAAGAAAATTAAAAGGTTAAGTTCAATAGTAATTTTGGCTGCAGCCGTGGTTGGTTTAGCAGCCTGTGGCAATGACTCAGCGGAAGAAACGAAGTCAACACTTGTCAAACTAGGAGTTGTTGGTGACAGTAATGAAGTCTGGGAGCCAGTGATTGAGCATCTTAAAGAGGAGAACATTGAAATAGAGTTAGTAAAATTTACTGACTATACTCAACCAAATGAAGCTTTAGAAAATGGCGATATTCAGCTTAATGCTTTTCAAGGATATATTTTGATGGATGATTTCAATGCGTCGAATGATGGTCATCTAGTGGCTATCGGTGAAACAGTACTAAATCCGATTGGTTTATATTCGGATAAGTATGGTTCTGTGGAAGAGATTGCAGATGGAGTAGAAGTGGCAATTGCTAATGACCCTGTGAACGCTGCACGCGGACTGTTGCTCTTACAATCGGCAGGGTTAATCAAACTTGAATACGAAGAAGGAACAAATCCATCATCAGAGGATATCGTTGAAAACCCTAAGAATCTAAAAATCTTAGAAATGGAGGCAGCTCAGACAGCTCGTTCATTGCCAGATGTAGGTGCTAGTGTAATTAACGTATTTATGGCATTGGATGCAGGTTTTATTCCTAAAGATGATGCGATTTTTATTGAACCAGTCAATGAAGAGTCAAAGCCATATTATAATATCATTGTTGCAAGAGAAGATAATAAAGACAACGAAGTCTATAAAAAAATCGTAGATGCCTATCGCACTGATGAATCCAAAAAACTGATTGATGAATTATATAAAGGTTCTGTATTGCCTTTATGGTAAAACGAGGTGGGAAGATGTCGACAAATCTAACTAAAGAAGAAGCATTGAACTTATATTATGAGATGCGACGAATTCGTCGTTTTGAAGAAACAGTAAAAGAAAAAAGCGGAACAGACATTGTTGGCCCAACACATTTATATATTGGAGAAGAGGCAATTGCTGTTGGAGTATGTAGCAATCTGACAAAGGATGACTATGTGACTAGCACCCACCGTGGTCACGGTCATACTTTGGCTAAAGGTGCCAAACTGGATCGATCATTAGCTGAACTTTATGGGAAAAAAACAGGATACTGTAAAGGGAAAGGCGGATCGATGCATCTGGCAGATTTTAGTGTTGGGATGTTGGGAGCAAATGGCGTAGTCGGTGGTGGATTCAATATTGCCACTGGCGCCGCTTTGGCAATACAGCAAAGAGGAGGAAAAGAAGTCGCTGTTTGCTTTTTTGGAGATGGTTCTAGTAATCGAGGGACATTTCATGAGGCGGTAAATCTGGCAGCAAGTTGGAAATTACCAGTAGTCTTTGTTTGTGAGAATAATGGTTGGGCATCGACAACCAGATTTAGCGAAACGGGATCAATCCCGCAATTGTCTGAACGAGCGAAAGGTTATGGTATTCCAGGAATTACAATTGATGGCAACGATGTTGAAAAAGTCAAAAATGTTTCAGCTGAATTGATTCATCGTGCTCGCAATGGTGAAGGGCCAAGCATTTTGGAGTGTCTTTCGTATCGTATCGAAGGTCATTTTCTAGCTGATCCACAGTTGTATAGAACCAAAAAAGAGGTACAAGAGCAATATGAAAATAACAATCCCATCACCCGTTTCACAGAAAAAATTATTCGCCAACAGCTTGTTTCTGAAGCTGACTTGAGGGAAATAGATGACAAACTTGAGGCTGAATTGCAAGATGCAATCACCTTTGCAGAAAACAGTGTATTTCCAGAAGCAGAAGAAGCTTTGGAAGATTTATTTGTTGGGGAGGTAACATTGTATGAGTAATCGTATTATTACATTTTCAGAGGCAACTAGAGAAGCGATGATAGAAGAAATGAGAGCAGACAAGCGTGTTTTTGTTTTTGGAGAAGATATTGCCAAACAAGGAGGTATCTTCGGTCAGTTTACTGGACTAAAAGATGAGTTTGGTGAGCGTGTAAAAGATACCCCGATTTCTGAAACTGCTCTAGTTGGAGCAGGCGTCGGTGCAGCAATCGCCGGTTCTAAACCAATTATTGATCTTCATTTTGCGGATTTTATTGGTATTACGATGGATGAAATTTTGAATCAAATGGCAAAAGCACGTTATATGTTCGGTGGTCAGGCTTCTCTACCACTAGTATTGCGAGCGCCTGATGGTTCAATGAAGCATGGTGCTGCACAACATTCGCAATCGTTGGAATCTTGGTTTATGGGAATCCCGGGAATTCGTGTTGTGATTCCTTCCACTCCGGAAAACGGAAAAGGTTTGTTAAAAGCGGCCATTCAAGACCCCAATCCAGTGATTTACTTTGAAAATAAGGGGCTATTTCCTATCACAGGCCACGTTCCTAAAGGAGAAGTAATTACTCCTTTGGATAAGGCAGAAGTAGTTAGAGAAGGGACAGACGTTACTTTAGTATCGTATTCGTTAATGTTGTCCAAAGCGTTAAATGCAGCGGAGCATATTCAGAGAACTTATGGAATTAATGTAGAAGTGATTGATTTAAGAAGTATTGTACCAATCGATACAGAAACAATTTATCAGTCAGTGAAAAAGACCGGACGTTTGGTGATTGTCCATGAGGCTATTAAAATTGGCGGTGTTGGTGGTGAGATTGCAGCGCGGGTGGCAGAAAATGTTTGGGAGTATTTACAAGCACCAATTCTGCGTGTGGGGGCTAAATTTGTTCCAGTTCCATTCAGTCCGCCATTGGAAAACTACGTCTTTGCCGATGAACAGGAAATCATTGCAACGATTTTGAAAAGTGTAGAAAAACGAGAAAAGGTGATGAAATGACAAAACTATCAATCGTATTATTGCAGATAGATGTTTCATTCGGCAATCCAAAGAAGAACAGAGAGAATATTCGCCGGTGGTTTGAACGAGCTGAACTAAAGCCAAATGAACTCGTACTTTTACCAGAACTTTGGGATACGGGGTATGATTTGACTCGTCTCTCAGAAATTGCTGATAGGGACGGAGAAACGGCGCAATTATTTCTCTCGCAGCTGGCCAAAGAATATCAGGTATATATTTCAGGAGGATCAATTGCCAGACAAAGCGATGACAAATTTTTCAATACCACGTATATAGTTACACCATCCGGAGTAATTCTAGCTAGTTATGATAAAGTGCATTTGTTCCGTTTAATGCAGGAAGAAAAATTCTTGCACGCAGGTGATCAACTTGTGCAGACAACGATTTTGGGAGTTCCGTTGGCACCATTCATTTGTTATGATTTACGGTTTCCAGAATTTTTGCGAAAAAGTGCTAGCCAGAAAACAGAACTTTTCCTATTTTCAGCCCAATGGCCTACCGTTCGTATTGATCACTGGAAAAAACTCCTTCAAGCGAGAGCCATCGAAAATCAGTGTTTTGTAGCAGCGGTAAATCGTGTGGGTGAAGACCCTGACAACAAGTTTGGGGGCCATTCTATGATTGTTAATCCTCTAGGGAATATTCTTTTGGAACTAGAGGATTCAGAAGATTTTGGACGGATTGAGATTAATATGCAAGAAGTAAGTAATGTTAGAAAAGGGTTCCCAGTATTTGAAGATCGTCGAACAAACTTATATTTGTGAGGAGGAAAGGTATGATATCAAATGCTAAAATCTTGAAGCAGTTACCAACCCAGTTTTTTGCACAACTTGTTAAACAGGTCAATCAAAAAATCTTAGAAGGAAATGATGTGATTAATCTAGGGCAAGGGAATCCTGATCAAGCGACACCAGCAGGAATAGTTACGGCGATGCAACAAGCCGTAGCAAATCCTGAAAATCATAAATACTCTCAATTTAGAGGGAACCGATCGTTCAAACAAGCTGCTGCTGATTTTTACTGGAAACGGTATGGCGTAAAACTAGATCCCGAGAAAGAAGTTGCTGTGATGGGTGGGGCGAAAATCGGATTGGTCGAGCTGCCATTGGCTTTACTTGATCCAGGAGACACTATATTGTTACCTGATCCAGGCTATCCAGATTATCTATCTGGTGTGACCTTAGCTAAAGTACAGCAAGAATTAGTTCCTTTACTACCTGAAAATGGTTATTTACCTGATTACAATTCTTTAGAGGAAGAAATAGTAGAAAAGGCTAAGCTTCTGTTTTTGAATTATCCTAATAATCCAACCGGAGCACAAGCTACTAACGCATTTTTTGATGAAACAGTTACGTTTGCAAAAGAAAATGGAATTGCTGTAGTACATGATTTTGCTTATGGAGCGTTGGGGAATGAGACAGAAGCTCCAGTCAGCTTTTTACAAAGTCAAGGAGCAAAGGACGTGGGCATTGAACTGTATACCTTGTCTAAAACATTTAACATGGCAGGATGGCGGATTGCTTTTGCAGTAGGAAATCAAGCAATGATTGAAGCCATTAATCTGATACAAGACCACTTGTTTGTCGGGCTGTTTCCTGCTATACAAGAAGCAAGTGTTTATGCTTTGGAGAGTTATGAACAAGTAGATGAGTTAGTTGCCTTATACAATCAAAGACGACATGTTTTTGTTCATGCTGCTGCTAAGATTGGTTGGATTGCCTACCCTACAGAGGGGGCATTTTACGCTTGGATGCCAGTTGCAAAAGGATATGATAGCCTATCATTTGCGGAACTTTTATTGGAGAAAGCCTCAGTTGCAGTAGCACCGGGAAATGGCTTTGGAAAAGGCGGGGAGGGTTTCGTACGAATTGGTCTTCTGGTTGATGAGGAACGTTTAATTGAAGCTGTGAGAAGAATCGGAGAGTTAGGACTAATTTTTATGTAGATTGTAGATAAGAAATTAGGTAATATCGATAATCTTTTTAACCCTAAACTATTGACAACGACCTTCACAGATGATATGATATAAAAGTTGAGAAATGAAAGCAGAAGCACCCGCTTCTCGCCTAAGTGAGAAAATTACTGGGCAGAATAGGATTCCGACTAAACGATTTAGTGTGGAGTACGTGCGGGTTCTTGTAGAAGAACTCGTTTTTTTATTGTCATTTCGACAATTCTTTCTTTCTCTCAAATAACTTGGAGGTGAATGACCATAGCAAAGGATATGATGGTAAACGACGGCATTCGTGCACGTGAGTTGCGTTTGATTGATCAAAACGGTGAACAACTTGGAGTGAAGACAAAAGCAGAAGCGTTAAGTATTGCAGAGAGAGCAAACCTAGATGTAGTTTTAGTAGCTCCTAATGCAAAACCACCAGTTGCGCGAATCATGGATTACGGAAAGTATCGTTTCGAACAACAGAAAAAAGAACGTGAAGCTCGTAAAAAACAAAAAGTAATCAACGTTAAAGAGGTTCGCTTAAGTCCAACGATTGATGTGAATGATTTCAATACTAAACTACGTAATGCACGTAAATTCCTTGAAAAAGGCGATAAAGTGAAAGCTTCTATCCGTTTCAAAGGCCGTGCCATTACCCATAAAGAAATTGGTCAGAGAGTCCTAGATCGCTTGGCGGATGAAACTACTGATATTGCAACAGTAGAACAAAAAGCGAAAATGGATGGTCGCAGCATGTTCTTAGTGCTTGCACCTAAAAACGACAAGTAGATAAGAGACTAACTGCTCAGTCAGTCAACAGTCAGATAACGAAAGATTTTGAGGAGGAAATTAGTTATGCCAAAACAAAAAACACACCGCGGATTAGCAAAACGCGTAAAACGTACTGGTTCAGGCGGATTGAAAAGATTCCGTGCGTTCACAAGTCACCGTTTCCACGGTAAAACAAAGAAACAACGCCGTCAATTGCGTAAAGCAAGTATGGTATCAAGTGGCGATTACAAACGTATCCGTCAACAATTAGCAAGAATGAAATAATCCATACGCGATTAGACTTTACAAAATTAAAAAAATTCAAGAGAAGATTCATTAGGAGGAATTAAACATGGCACGTGTTAAAGGTGGAACTGTAGCTCGTAAGCGTCGCAAAAAAATGCTTAAACTAGCAAAAGGATATTACGGTTCAAAACATACTTTATTTAAAACAGCTCAAGAGCAAGTAATGAAATCATATAGCTACGCATATCGCGATCGTCGTCAAAAGAAACGCGATTTTCGTAAATTATGGATTGCACGTATCAACGCTGCAGCTCGTATGAATGGCTTAAGCTACTCAAAATTAATGCACGGTTTGAAAGTTGCTGAAATCGACATCAACCGTAAAATGTTGGCTGAATTAGCTGTACATGATGCTTCTGCATTTACTGCATTAGCTGACCAAGCTAAATCTGCTTTGTCAAAATAATCAATGACTGATTGCTCCCTACTCATTTGAGTGGGGAGTTTTTTGTATGCTATAATAAATCAATTTATAGCATATGTTTAGGAGGGAATCACATGCAAGCAATCAATTTTGTTGTGTTTGATGGTTTTGAGGATTTAGATTTATTTGGCGTTGTTGGAACGTTAGGTAAATTAAAAGATGTGTACGAATTAAACTACTATTCTTTAAATGGAGGAGAAATTACGAGCAATCAACAAGCGATTATTGTAACTCAACCATTTACTGAGATTGATTCTACCGGTATCCTTGTAATTCCTGGTGGACAAGCGACCAGACAATTAGTTAATCGTTCTGAATGGATAGCTTCTTTAAAAAAATATTGTGAAAAAGCCTCTTTTGTTTTGACTGTCTGTACGGGTTCGGCATTATTGGCAAAAACAGGGTTGATTGATGGGAAACCAGCAACGAGCCTTCGATTGGGTCGTGTCTACGAATGAAAAGGTTTTGTGGCAGCGTAAAGCTCGTTGGGTGGTTGCTGATAAATATTATACCTCTTCAGGTGTGGCAGCAGGAATGGATATGGCGTTGGGTTTTGTAGCTAATCAACATGGGAAAGAGATTGCTAAAAAAATTGCTGACAGTATTGAATATGTTTGGAATGATAAAAGTGATGAAGATTTATTTGTCGGAGAATAAATTGAAGTAAAACATAGTTTTTTTGATGAAATTCTAACTAATCTATAAGATCAGCGTTATAATAATAAAAAAGCCAATTTGTTAGGAGACATATCATGAAACTATACAAAAACGATCGAATTCTATTTTTAGGAGATAGTATTACTGACAATAATCGTGAATATGGCAATGATTCTAGTTTGGGTTTAGGCTATCCGTTATTAACTTCAGCTTTTCTCTATAGTCAATATCCCAAAGGAAACTTTACCTTTTTTAATCGAGGAATTAATGGGCATCGAATTGATGATATTTTAAATCGTTTAGAGAAGGACTGTTTAGACTTAAAGCCAGATGTACTAGTCTTTTTAATCGGAATCAACGACACGTGGCACAATCTAGAGAATGAGTCATTTGGAACGGTAGAAGAGGCTGAGCGCTTCAAAAAAGCGTATCGTCGATTTCTAGAAAGAGTGACTCAGGCAGGTGTTCAACGTATTATGATTCTAGAGCCTTTTGTTTTACCATGCCCACAAGAGCGTATGCATTGGCGGAAAGATTTAGACCAAAAGATTGCGGGAATTCGTTATTTAGCAAGTGAATTTGGTTGTGAATATATTCCATTGGATGGGATTTTTGCGGAGCGAATCATCGCAACGACTCCTAGTTATTACGCCGAGGATGGTGTACATCCAACAATTGCCGGAGACGGTGTGATTGCACAAGAGATTTTAAAGCGTTGCGAATATATAAGTGAATAAAATGAACGATAGCCTGCTCGATATCGAGCAGGCTATCTAACTAATAAATATTTATCTTTTAAAGTTGTGAGGGTACTATTACTAACTATTCCTTATTTCTCATTCAAACAATGTATTCCCTAACCTCTAATACATCCTTGTAACCCTTTAGTTACGCCAGTGAGATTAAATTTCATAAAAACAAATGAAAGCTTTGCTAAAAAATATCTTTCGTATCTGTTTATTATACCATACTTAGGAATTTTGTTGTTATTTGGTGATTCCTCGTTTAATTTTATCTATATCTAAAAACCAGTAATCTTCGGCTGCACCTTTTAGAGCAGTGAAGGGAATAGCAATTTTGTTTTCTTGTGCTAATTTTTCTAATAAGTAATTGCGTAATATCCAAGGTTCTTCGAGAACGCCAGTTTCAAGGTGTAAAATTTTATTGAGATAAGCAGGTGTTGAATCTAATTCTAAAGCAATTTTTTCTAAGGAATAACCAAGTAATTCAATATTTTGCTGGAACTCTTGGATGGTGGCTTTCTTTTGCGATGCAGATAAAGACATAAAATCCCTACTTTATTAATTCTTTTTTAAAACAAATAATACGATTCACTTCGATAAATCCATAGTGTAAGTGGAAGTGATAGCTGAGAAAATTATCCAGTTCACAGTCACTGGCAAACTCCGTGCAACCTTGGTGTTTGGCCCATTTTTGACAAGCGGATAATAACTCACCAGCAATGCCCTGTCGGCGATGTGAGCCTTCAACATAGATTCCTTCTAAATAACCTACAGGTGAACTGTTAGTCCCCTCAACATAGTCCTGTCGTAGCTGACATTGGGCGAATCCATAAGCATGCCCTTCTTCTATAAAAAGAAAGATAGCTGAATTAGACTGAGTGAGTAAATTTTGATACTCTTCAAAGTAGTTTTCTTCAGTACGTCCCCAAAGCTTAACGATGATATGCAAGAGGGCTGCTAAATCATTGATAGTTGCTTGAATAATCATTTGTTTACTCCTTGTTGTTTCAAACGACGACGATACATATAAAAAAACTTCGGTGGAAATTCATAACCAACTGTAATACCGATGGCAATAGCAATGGCAATTTGAACCACTCTGACTAAAGATTGAGCAGCAATTGATGAATCACCAACGAAAAATTCATAGGCAAAATTATAAATGCCTAAACCAGGTACTAAGCAAAAAATCCCACAAATTAAGAAAATGGTTACTGGTGCTCTTAAACCAAAAGAAGCTTCTCTTGAAAGAATAATCAAAGCAACCGAAGAAACAAAGGTCGCAAAAGTTAGTTGATTACTCAAATAAAAGACAAGTAAATAAACACCCCAGCCTAAGCTACCGATTAGTCCACAATAAAAGTAATATTTTCTTGGTGTGTCAAAAACAATAGCAAAGGAAATAGTTCCAATAAAACTAGCAAGTAATTGTAAAAAAATATTCATCATAATTGTACCGTCCATATATAGTTAGAAAATAAGATTCCCATCCCGACACCAATTGAAATAGACATGGCAGTAATTACCGCAAACAGAATTTGTGTCCATCCCGACTGATAATCTTCATCAAATAAAGCCCGTATCCCATTTGAAATGGCAACTCCCGGAAGCAAGGGGATAATGCCACCTGTAATCAACATATTCAAATTAAGTGTTGGAAACAATAAAACCAAAATAGAAGCTAAAATACTAACTAAAAAACTACTCGTTACGTAAATGATAATCGGTGACAATTTCATTTTTGGGATGAGATAAATTGTGTACAGTGCTAAGAATCCCCCTAATAATAAGGCACCCGCTGCATCAACCAACGTTCCTCCAAAGACATAACAAAAACTAGCACTCCCAAAGATAAAAGCCAAAATTTTTAATCTAGTAGAACTGTAAGACTCTGTTTTGATTGCTTCTAAGCGTGTCTTGGCTTCTTCTGGACCGATTTTACCTTCTGTAATATGTCTGGACAAAGTATTAATCGCATCAATTCGTCCTAAGGAAATTGGAGAAATAGGCGTATCTCTCACCCTTGCTCTGACAGTAGAATCTTGGTGTTGATAGGTAAGGAAAACTCCGTGGATGGACACATAGCTATCAAAGTTATCTAGCTGAAAGGCTTTAGCTACATGAGAAATGGTCAATTCTACACGTTTGATTTCTGCACCATTTTTTAATAAGGTTTCGCCAATATCGTAGACGAGGTCAAAGCGTTCTTGTTCCTTCAATTCAACTTCCTCCTGAGAAATATTTCTAACTGCAGTGATTTTATCACTTTAGTAGTAAATTTAGCAAAAATTCTTTATGATAAAGTTAAAATTTAGGAAGGCTGTGAAGAAAATGAAAAAGATTTATCCATGTTTGTGGTTTGATGATCAGGCGGTAGAAGCAGCAGAATTTTATACTTCGTTATTTCAAGACAGTTCAATAGATAAAGTGATGTATTATATGGATGATGAGCACAAGCCTAAAGGTTCGGTACTGACGGTTGATTTTACCTTGGCGGGGGGACGATTTATGGCATTAAATGGCGGCCCAGAATTTATCTTTTCACCAGCAACTTCTCTTTTTGTCGATTGTGAGACCATCGAAGAACTAGAGAAAATTTGGCAAGCTTTGTCAGTGGAGGGAACAGCTTTAATGCCTCTACAGTCTTATCCATTTAGTGAGTATTATGGCTGGATACAAGATAAATATGGTCTTTCTTGGCAACTAAATCTAGCTAAAATTCCACAAAGAATCAGTCCAGCATTCATGTTTGCCAATGAGCAGTTTGGCAAAGCCAAAGAAGCTATGGAATTTTGGATGTCTATGTTACCAAAGAGCTATATAGTTGAAGAAGTTGTATCAAAAGGGAATATTCAACAAGCATTATTTACTCTGTCAGAAAAATCCTTTAGAGTGATGGATAGTGAACTTGCACATGATTTTGATTTTACGATGGCTTTTTCCATTTGTATTGATTGTGAAGATCAGGCAGAGATCGATTTCTTGTGGGAGAAACTAACAAAGGATGGCAAAGAAGGTCCTTGCGGTTGGGCGGAAGATGTTTACGGTCTTTCTTGGCAAATTACTCCTGCTAAATGGAATGAACTAGCAGACGATCAGAATCTTGAAAGAGCCGCAGCTGTTATGCAGGCATTGTATGGAATGAAAAAAATTGAGATTGATAGATTAGAGGAAGTATATCATCAATTTGATTAAGAAAAAAAGCCAAGTAACTTTCCAAACTGGGGAGATACTTAGACTTAGTATTTGGCTTCTTCTAATCTTTTTACATGACCACCGATTTTATCAGCAAATGCTTGAGATTGTTTCTTATCTTGGAAAAGCAACAATTTATCTGGGGATTTGTCACGTGTCCGTTGACCATTTTTAGTGATATAGCCATGAAATACTTTTACAACGTACATGGTATTATTCTCCTTTCAATTTTAATCTAATCTAAATTATACGTAGTAGACAGAAAAAATCAAAAAAAACGTATTCATTTTAATGAATAACTAATAATTGTACAAAAAATCACATTTTTTTTAAAGAAATTAATGCGTTGCCTGTGCATAAGTTGCGAATGTTTGATGAAACTCTGGTGCAACCTTCTTTAAGTGAACCAAACGTTGAGCATCTCGACTCATGAAACAGTGTTTGCTAGAGCCATTTGTCATCAGTTGTTCTTCTTTATTACGAATTTCATAAGTGAAATCTAAGCGTGTTCCAGTATATTTTTCAACAAAAACATCAATTCGAACTGTATCTCCATAATGAATCATATTTTTATACTGAGCCGTCACTTCTAATACAGGGACGATTAAGCCAGCTTCTTCAATTAGCTGATAAGGTAATCCTAGAAAGGCTAAAAAATCTACACGAGCTTCTTCAAACCAACGAATATAGTTCGAATGATGAATAATGCTCATTTGATCGGTTTCATAATAATGTGGACTACGAGAATAGCCAGAGTATTTGGTCAAAATTATCACTCACTTTCAATATCTTATTACTAGTGTATCGGTGGAAGTCTTTAGATGCAAGTGATTGTTGGTACAAACATCTTTAAAAATGTTACTGGTTTTAAAACTTCCAGTTCAACTGTCCAAAAAAGACACTCATTGCAGAAGACCGCTCTGAGCCTCTAATGAGTCTCAAAGCTTTCGGCGTTCAAACGCGGTGTAAGAAGCAGAAGTTCACTACTTCCAACACTGCGTAATTCATCCTCATCTATAGTCTGTGATGAGTGTTTTTTCTCCCAATTAAACTTCCAGTTTTTGACAGATTGTTTATTAAATATTTAAAGAACCAATATTTTGCAGAAACTGTAAAAACAAATTGGGAAAATTCCTAGTTGTGTGTTAAAGAGCTGAATGAATTACTCTGACTTAGTGCGTGATTTTTACATTTAGTCAGAGTTTGTACAGAGACTCATAAGAGGTTCCTATGGTCTCATACAACAAGGAATCTTTAAGTTACAAGTAGTTCACATTGACTCCTTTTCACGGTGACAGCTAGATAGATTTCAAAATTTCTGTAGGTTAAATAGATGATTACGTACATGAAAAATAATTACAGAAATGAGTTCAATAGTTACTACTGTCAATCAATCTTCAGCGTAAACGTTGAGAGAGGCTTGCGTTGTCGCCACTTCAAGAATTCAATGTGAACAACGCACAGTTGCCAATTGATTGGCTTACTGTGCGTGTGAAGCTTGAAAGCTCCGAGACTACAGGCTTGGAGCGGTTCCGGGCTGACCTAAGCAAGCCTCTCTCGCAGTGAAGCGTCAAGTTTCGTGCGAATAGTAACAAAAAATGGAAATTTTCTGAAATAATTGGTTTAAGAACTTGACTTTTCGCCTTTGATACTGTAATTTATAACTAATATCGTTAAAAAGCCAGTGAAAGAAAAAGTACGTTACCAGTGACCTTTTAAGAGAAAACTACCTAGGCTGAAAGTAGTTTAAGTCCTGTTTCAGAAAAGACACTCTGGAGGCGAGTGCGTGCAAAGCCACTCCGCGAGCGAGCGTTATTCGCATGAGGAAAGCTAAAGAAATAATAAGCTTTCAAATTTAGGTGGTACCGCGTGTAATTGACTCGCCCTTGTGAAGACAAGGGCGATTTTTTTTGTTTTTAAGGCCAAAATTGAATCGGCAACATGGAATAAATAAGGAGGAAGCAAGATGAACTATCAACGCCCAAAAGGCACCAATGATATTTTACCAGGGGAATCAGAAAAATGGCAGTTTGTAGAAGAAACCGCTCGATTATTATTTAAAGATTACCAATATAATGAAATTCGTACGCCAATGTTTGAGCACTATGAAGTAATTGCTCGTAGCGTTGGGGATACAACAGATATCGTTTCAAAAGAAATGTATGATTTTTACGATAAAGGGGAACGTCACGTTACTTTACGACCAGAGGGAACAGCACCGATTGTTCGTTCTTATGTAGAAAATAAATTATTTGGACCAGAACATGCGAAACCATATAAAGTATTTTATACCGGTCCGATGTTCCGTTATGAACGCCCACAAAAAGGACGTTTGCGTCAATTCCACCAAATTGGAGTAGAAGCCTTTGGTTCAGAAAATCCAGCAACGGATGTTGAAACAATGATTATGGCGATGGAATTTTTCAAACAACTAGGAATTGAAGAAATCCGCTTGGTACTTAACTCTTTAGGAGATAAAGAAACTCGTCAAAATTATCGTCAAGCGCTGATTGATTATTTGGAGCCTCATCAAGCAGAACTAAGTGAAGATTCACAAAGACGTTTGCATGAAAATCCACTAAGAGTGTTAGACAGCAAGGACAAACGAGACAAACAGTTTGTAGCGGCTGCCCCATCTATTTTAGATTATTTGTCACCAACTTCTAAAAAGCATTTTGATGAAGTGATTCAAATGCTAAATACTTTAGAAATCCCTTATGAAATTGATACCAATATGGTTCGTGGATTAGATTATTATACAGATACGATTTTTGAAATCATGAGTGATGCAAAAAGAATGGGTGCACAATCCACGATTTGTGCAGGAGGACGTTACAATCAATTAGTCGAAGAACTTGGTGGACCAGAAACCCCAGGCTTTGGTTTTGCGATGGGAATAGAACGTATTTTACTTGTGTTAGATGCAGAAGGTGTAGAGCTTCCCGCATTTAATCAGGTAGATGCCTATGTGGTTAATCTTGGAGAAACAACCAATACCGAAGCTTTAAAAGTGGTTCAAGGGATTCGTAATGCTGGTTTTTCAGCAGATCGTGATGTTATGAACCGTAAAGCAAAAGCTCAATTTAAAACAGCGGACAAATTAGGTGCAACCTTAGTCTTAACCTTAGGGGAAGACGAATTAGCTGCTGGCATGATTAATGTAAGAGTAATGGCAACTCGTGAAGAAAAACAAGTACCATTAACTGATATTTATGAAAATTTCGCAACAATCTATGATGAAATGACAAAAGGAGAGTAAATAAATGGCTAAACGCACAGTTTATTGTGGCCGAGTTTCTGAAGAACAATTAGGTCAAAAAATTACATTAAAAGGATGGGTGCAAAAGCGCCGTGATTTAGGGGGCGTAATTTTTATTGATTTACGTGACCGTGAAGGGATTGTGCAGGTTGTATTCAATCCAGAATTATCAAAAGAAGCATGGGAAACTGCGGATACTTGTCGCAGTGAATATGTTATTGAAGTAACAGGTGAAGTGATTAATCGTACGCCAGAAGCAATTAACCCTAAAATGGTTACAGGTGCTTATGAAGTTATGATTGATCAAATTACTATTTTAAGTAAAGCAAAAACACCACCATTCCCAATTGAAGAAGATGCCAATGTTGGTGATGAAGTTCGTATGAAATATCGTTACTTAGATTTACGTCGTCCAAACATGACAAAAAATCTTATGACACGCACAAAAATTACCCAATCTGTTCGTCGTTTCTTAGATGACAATGATTTCTTAGATATTGAAACACCATATTTGGCGAAATCAACACCAGAAGGCGCGCGTGACTATTTAGTTCCATCTCGTGTCCATCCAGGGCATTTTTATGCATTGCCACAATCACCACAAATCTTTAAGCAATTATTGATGAACGCTGGCTTTGATCGTTACTATCAAATCGTTCGTTGTTTCCGTGATGAAGATTTACGTGGCGACCGTCAACCTGAATTTACACAAATTGATATTGAGACATCTTTCTTAACAACAGAAGAAATTCAAGAATACACAGAACAAATGATTGCGAAAGTAATGAAAGAAGTAAAAGGAATCGATGTGACTGCACCATTCCCTCGTATCAGTTGGGATGAAGCGATGAATCGTTATGGTAGTGATAAACCAGACACTCGTTTTGCAATGGAATTGATTGACTTGTCAGATACAGTCAAAGATATTGATTTTAAAGTATTCCAAATGGCTTTAGAAAATGGCGGAGTGGTTAAAGCATTAAATGCTAAGGGCGCTGCTGACAAGTATTCTCGTAAAGATATGGATAACTTAGGTCAATATGCTGGTCAATTTGGGGCTAAAGGTTTGGCTTGGTTGAAAGTTGAAGAAGACGGTCTAAAAGGTCCAATCGCTAAATTCTTAACGGAAGCAACGGATGCGATTGTTGCAGCAACAAATGCTGAAGTAGGCGATTTACTAATGTTTGGTGCTGATAGCTTTGAAGTTGTTGCCGCAACCCTTGGAGCAATCCGTACTCGCTTAGGAAAGGAATTAAAATTAATTGACGAAACAGCCTTCAACTTCTTATGGGTCGTTGATTGGCCGCAATTTGAATATGATGCAGAAGCAGGACGTTATGTATCGGCTCACCATCCATTCACGATGCCAAAGGCGAGTGATGTGGAATTATTAGCTACTGATCCAGCTAAAGTCTATGCTGAAGCTTACGATATCGTATTAAACGGCTATGAATTAGGTGGTGGTTCTCTACGTATCCATGATCGTGCAGTTCAGGAGCAAATGTTTGAAACATTAGGTTTTTCTCGCCGTGAAATGCAAGAACAATTTGGTTTCTTATTAGATGCGCTAGATTATGGCTTCCCTCCACATGGTGGAATTGCTTTAGGCTTAGACCGTTTAGCTATGCTTTTAGCAGGTGAAGACAATATTCGTGAAGTGATTGCCTTCCCTAAAAATGGTAAAGCAGTAGATCCAATGTCTGCAGCACCAAGTTCAGTATCACCTTTACAATTATTTGAACTAAATATTGATGTGACAACTGTCGAAGAAGACTAAACTTAGACGGAAGACGGGCCAAAAGTAATAGTTTTACTAAGAAACTACATTTGAAAGTCTTCCGTTTTATTTTGATTTTTATCTGATTTATACTTATTCTATAAGGAAAAATTTAGAGAGAGGGAAATTATGAATCGTCTATTTAAACTATTGCCCCATCCTGATTATGCGATGAAATTTTCATTTTCAGTGGTGTATGCAATCTTAGCTTCTGTCGCAGTCAACTTTTTTTATCAACCAGGAAGAATTTATTCGAGTGGCTTAACAGGGATTGCTCAAATAGTCTCTACCTTGTCACAAAGTTGGTTTGGTATGAATATACCAGTATCTTTAGCATTGCTATTATTAAATATTCCATTATTTTTAGTTGGCTGGTTTAGAATTGGTCACAAATTTACTATATTTACAGGCATTACGGTTGTCTTGACCTCGGTGTTTATGCAAATTATGCCCAACGAAGTTTTGACGACAGATCCAATTATCTGTGCAATCTTCGGTGGAGCCGTGATGGGTGCTGGGATTGGTTATGCACTAAAAAATGGCTTGTCTTCCGGTGGATTAGATTTTATTAGTATTGCTATTCGTAAAAAAACGGGAAAAACAATTGGTTCTATTTCAATCATTTTTAACTTTTTTATTTTGTTAGCTGCGGGCATGTTATTTGGCTGGCAATCTGCATTGTACAGTTCCTTAGCTATTTTTGTTTGTGGAAAAGTCACCGATGCCGTTTATACAAAACAAAAGAAAATGCAAGTTATTGTTATTACTCGTCATCCAGATAAGGTCATTCAGGCTATTCAGAAAAAAATGCGACGAGGAATTACTATTATCAATGAAGTCGAAGGAGCCTTTCATCACGACAAACAAACGGTTTTATTAACAGTCGTTACTCGTTTTGAAATGCCGTTATTACGCCAAGCAATGAAAGAATCCGATGAAAAAGCCTTTGTTAGCATCGCTGACAATGTTCAAATTCTAGGTCGTTTTTATGAAGAAGAACTTTAAGTGAAAAAAATAAAAAATCTCTTGAACAAAAAAATGTTCAGGAGATTTTTTGCGTATATATAGGGGAGGAGGTGAAGGATTGGATATTCAGACATTATCCGATGAACTAATTCGTTATGGAAAAGAGCAGCAGATGCAAGATCTGTATATTTACGCATCCACAGAAAAAACAAGCTTATTATTTCGTCGGCATGCAGTGAAGGAAGAGTATCGACAAGTTCCATTGGCGACTGCACAACAATTAATTTCTCGTTTTAAGTACTTAGGGCAAATGGATGTCGGAGAAAAACGCAAGGCACAACTTGGAGCGATTACGTATTCTCTTAAAGAGGAGGTGCAGAGATTAAGAATATCAACAGTCGGAGATTATCGTGGTCAAGAAAGTATGGTCATTCGTTTTTTACATGATTTAACAAGTGTGGAGCACTTTTTTCCTGAGGATGCCAAATTCATTCAAAATAAAATTCAGCAGAAGGTTGGTTTGTATTTATTTAGTGGTCCAACAGGTTCAGGAAAAACAACTTTTATGTACCACTTGGCTCGGCACTATCACGGGCAGGTCATTGCGATTGAAGATCCTGTTGAAATTGAGGAAGCCGCTTTTTTGCAATTACAAACCAATGAAAAGATTGGCCAAACGTATAATCAATTAATTAAACTTTCCCTCAGGCATCGTCCAGATTTATTAATTATAGGGGAAATTCGTGATGGACAAACGGCTCACGCAGCTATTCGAGCAGCTTTAACCGGACATACGGTCTTAGCTACGGTGCATGCAAGAGGTGTTGTAGAAACCTATACTAGATTCACTGAACTGGCAAATAGTGAGGTGGATTTAAAGCATTGCTTAAATGGGATTATTTATCAAGAGCTTTTAATGGATTCTTCACAAGCGATGAAAACTTTATTTGCTTACAAATTTTACACAGGTCAACAAGAAGAAGTAATTTGGCAAGAACGTTATCAAAAAATTCAACAGTAGGTGAATAAAAATGAAACAGAAACTTCGTAAACAGTTTTTAACCCTGTTAATTGCTTTGCTCCAAAATGGTTTCTCCATTCAAGAAAGTTTACAAGTGATTCAACGGACGGGACAATTTCCTGCTGGACCTTTAGAAACTTTTACGTCTCATTTACAGAATGGATTACCAATGGGTGCCTGTTTTGAAACCATCGGATTTAATCAAGAACAGGTTTTGCAAATAAATTTAGCAGATTCCCATGGAGACTTGCCATATACATTGGCAACGATTTTACAACACATGGAATTATTTGAAAAGCAAAAAAAAGAAATCCAAAAAGTAGCAAGTTATCCTATGTTGTTATTGATTTTTGTTTTTACTTTGTTGTTTAGTATGCGTTTCTTTTTACTTCCTTCTTTACTAGATTCTGGAGCGATTAACCAACAGCATTGGGGTGTGCGCTTTATCAATTATGGTCCTTTTGTCTTATTGGGAGTGTTCTTATTTATACTCATGGTAGCATTGTTGATTCATCTATATTTTCGTAAAAAATCAGTGATCGAAAGAGGCAATTTTATAATGAAAATTCCGCTTGTTCGTTCATTATTTGCGGTATACCAAACCAGTTATTTTGCCTTGGAGTGGGGAAAGTTATTTAAACAAGGGTTAGAAGCCCAACAAATTGTCGAACAAATGAATCACATAAAAGGACATTTGTTGTTAATTGCGGTTGCTAATGAAGTCCATGAGGGGATGAATAGGGGAGGAATGTTGTCCGAACAATTAACCAAGTATTCTTTTTTGATGAAAGAATTTCCTTTAATTATTTATCAAGGAGAAATTAAAGGGAGATTAGGAGAAGAACTACTCCTTTACAGTCAGCTATTACTTACGAATTTAGTCGCAAAAATAGAAAAAGGGATTCAATGGATTCAACCAGTGATTTTTTTATTTGTGGCGGTATTAATTCTAGCTATTTATATGGCGATGTTGTTGCCGATGTACGAAAATATAGGAGGATCAATTTAATGAAAAGAAAATTACACGAGGGATTTACTTTAGTAGAAATGACAATTGTTTTAATAATCGTCAGCTTATTAATTTTAGTTTTTATTCCCAATTTATCGAATCAACGAGAAAAGGCCGCAGATACAGGTCATGCAGCAATTGTTAAGTCAGTAGAGACACAGTTAGAGTTGTTTAAAATTGAAAATGGCCGTCCAATGTCTGAGGCAGAAATGGAAAGTAATATCAAAACCAAGCAATTAGAAATTTACCGTGAATATGGAAACTAAAAGTCGAAGTAGACTTAAATACAACGGTTTTACCTTGATAGAGTCAGCTTTGGTTCTATTGGTGATTAGCTTGTTTGTGCTAGTTCCTACCGTTATGACTAGTCGATTATCGAGTACATTAGAAGTACAAGGATTTTTAGACCGTTTAGAAAAAAATCTAGCAACTTGTCAACAAACAGCGATTATTTCAAATCGAAGAACTAGTATGCTTCAAGATTCAAGAGATAATCGAAATCTAGCTTTTCAATTAGCTCCAGGCAAATGGTTGGAGACACTGCAAGTCCCCGAAGAGCTAACAGTTAGCAAGGTACCTGAAATTGTTTTTGCAGGAGGTACAGGCAATGCGCAAAGTTATTTGCAATTTCATTTTATTTGGGAAAAAAAGAATCAAAAGATTACCTATCGGACTCTTTTTGGAAAAGGAAACATCGAAAAAATCGTGCTTCCCATCACATAAAGGCTACATTTTATTAGAAGCGATTGTTTCGATTGGGATTATCAGTACAGGGTTGTTTGTACACCAAACAATTCAGTTGGATTTACTAAAAGCTAGTCAAGAGCAAAAACAGGAAATTACCATGCTACGAATTCTTTATGAAGAAGTTCGAGAGAATCGGTTGTATCCTGAAAAAATTGGTGGGAGATTGATTCAAAGAAATGGTAGCTATCAATTAAACTTTCCGGTAGCTCCTTATCATCAAGGGAAAATTATCGCAGACCAAATGAGTTGGGAGATTTATCGTGAAAACTAAAGGATTTACATTATTAGAAAGTGTGGTCGCTTTATTTCTGTTGAGTCTATTTGTAGGGATAGTCCCATTAGTCATTGGAAATAATCAAGAAATAAGTCGTCTTGTCACGGGAAAAAATAATCAAATTTGGCATGTATTCCTAATTCAAATGGAAAATAAGTTTTCTGAAGGAGAGTATGATGCTGTTATAAGAAATAAAATCTATTTCCGAAAGCCTCATCCTTCCACTAACTATCCTTTGGAGGTTCGGGTAGAATTTAATCAAGCTAGGCAAGAGATTATACTACGAGAAAATAATGGATTTGAACCTATTTTGACAAATGTTAGTCAAATGTCTGTAAAAGAAGCAACGGACAATCTATACATTAGTGTGACTTTTCAGAATGGAGAGATACGTAATGCTAAATGGACAATCCCAAAAACATAAAGGTGGTATCTTACTGACAGCTGTGTACACATTAGCGTTAACTGGAGTCATACTCTTGTACTTGATTGGTGACTTTCAAACAGCCACTGAATTTTCTTTACGTACAAAAAATTTTTATCAAATGAAAATTATGACAGAACTTTTCTTAAGTGATTACCAACAAGGGCTAATTTCTGAGACCTCATCAGGAAAAATTTTTTATAATACAGGCTATCTAAATTACCAATTCCAAGAGACTCAATTAATCATTACTGCTTATGCAGGAAAAGATAAGCGAACGCATATCGAAAAAATACATCAGTTAGAGACAGTGGACAGTGAAAGTGATACAGAAATAGAAAGTAGTTCAGAAGAGATTTTAAAAGAAGAGTAACAGTTTTTTGAATAAAATAGTACAGATGAAGCATGTATCTTATAAAGATTACATGCTTCTATTTTCTTGTTCAAGAGCAAACAAATTCAGTTATGCAAGCAAGTGAAGGAATTAAAGCGGAACTGGTTGATTATTTAGTCTAAATCAGATAAAATTAAACAGGTAAAAGTGTTGTTATAGTTAGAATTTGAAATGAGGTGTACCATGTTCCCGGAAAAAATTGAAGAAAGCTTTCATCTCTATCTTGAAGCGATTCAATTATTACAAAACGCGTTAGAGTCCTCTTATTTGGATGCTTATGTAGAAAATGTGGAAAATATAGTTGATCAATTTCAAGTTCGTGTTGTAGAAGGTGTTCCAAACAAAGAAACCACGGAACAAGTGAATGAACTCTATCGAAAGATTCAAGAAATTTCGTTAGAACAAGAGGACATTCGCAAGCTCTCTCAATTATTATTACTCAAAGGAGCTCAGACAGAACCCTTACAACCAAATCATCAGTTGACACCAGATAGTATTGGTTTCTTATTCGTATTCTTAATTGAGCAATTGTACAATAAAACTGAGAAGCTCAATGTGTTAGACTTAACAGTAGGAATGGGTAATCTATTATTAACAATTTTAAGCAATTTGAAGCTTGCTAATTATCAGATTTCTGGTATTGGCGTGGATAATGATGAAACGTTGTTGTCTGTTGCTGCAGCAAATGGCCAATGGATGAATGCAGATATGCAGTTATTCCATCAAGATGGTTTACAAGGTTTATTGATTGAACCTGTAGATATAGCGGTAGGAGATGTGCCAGTAGGTTACTATCCAATCGATGAAAAGGCTAAAGAATATTTAACAGCGGCTTCAGAAGGACATACCTATGCCCATCATTTATTGATGGAACAAAGTATGGCTTATGTAAAAGAAAGTGGCTTTGGTTTGTTTTTACTTCCGTCCAACTTTTTAGAAACTGATCAGAGTGATCAATTAAAAAAATGGTTATCTGAAAAAGTTTACTTGCAGGGTATTATTCAGCTACCTGATGAATTATTTAAAAATGAAGCATCACGTAAAAGTATCTTACTTGTTCAAAATCATGGATCACAAGCTCAACAAGTGTCAGAGGTTTTATTAGCTAAACTAACCTCTTTAAAAGATCCAAAATATGTGACTGCCTTTTTCCAAGAGTTTATTACTTGGAAAGCATCTAGTGAATTAAGTAAATGATCCTTGGAATTTCTTTCGAGGTTTTTAAAAATAAAAAATGAGGAGAAAATAAAATGTCTAAAACAATTTCAATCAATGCAGGAAGTTCAAGTTTAAAATGGCAATTATACCAAATGCCAGAAGAAGCAGTTATCGCTAAAGGAATTGTAGAAAGAATTGGCTTGAACGATTCAATTTTTACAATCAAATATGGAGAAGACCAAAAATTTGAACAAGTTGTTGACATTCCAGATCATGATGTTGCAGTTAAAATGTTATTAGATCAACTAATCGAATTGAACATTTTGGGTTCTCATGATGAAATCACAGGTGTGGGTCACCGTGTTGTTCAAGGTGGTAGCTACTTTGATAAATCAGTGATTATTGATGAAGATGTTATGAATAAAATTGAAGAATTAGCAGAATATGCGCCATTACACAATCCAGCAAACTTAATGGGAATCAAAGCTTTCAAACATTTATTACCAGAGATTATCAGTGTGGCAGTTTTTGATACAGCTTTCCATTCAACAATGCCTAAAGTAAATTACCTATACAGCTTACCAAAAGAATTTTATGAAGAATTTGGCGCTCGTAAATATGGTGCACACGGAACAAGTCATCAATACGTTGCTCAACGTGCGGCTGATATGTTAGATAAACCAATTGAAGAATTAAAAATTATCACTTGTCATTTAGGAAATGGTGCTTCAATCACTGCAGTTGATGGTGGTGTTTCAGTAGATACATCAATGGGCTTCACTCCATTAGCAGGAGTTACAATGGGTACTCGTTCTGGAGATATCGACCCATCATTGATCCCATTCTTAATGGAAAAATTAAATGTTGATATTAATGAAATGCTAAATATCTTAAACAAAAAATCTGGTTTGCAAGGGTTAACAGGTATTTCAAGTGACATGCGTGACTTGGAAGCGAACATGGACAAAGAAGAAGTTCGTATTGCTTTAGATATTTTTGCAGATCGCATCCGTAAATACATTGGTTCATATGTAACAGTAATGAACGGTGTAGATGCAATTGTCTTTACTGCAGGTATCGGTGAAAATGATTCAAACGCTCGTGCTAACATCATTAATGGCATGACTTGGTTTGGTTGCGAATTAGATCCAGAACAAAATGCAAAACGTGGAGAAGAATTGGTTATCTCAACACCAGAATCAAAAGTAAAAGTATTATTGATCCCAACGGATGAAGAATTAGTCATTGCACGTGATGTAGAAGCTTTACGTGGATAATTAAATAAGTTGAATTGGAATAACGTAGAAATGAACGCAAGTTTATCATTTCTACGTTATTTTTTTTAATGTAATTATTTATCTAAATAATAAGTATTAATTAAAATGTTTTGATTGTGATTCCCAAATCCCTGTCCAAAAAGTGTCAATCCACCCTTGTTATTAGCATCATCAGCAACTTCAAATTTTAATTTGATAAATGGTGAGTCTTTAAGATGAAGATCATCAATGGATACTTCTGAGTAAGCTTCGCCATCGATTCCTGTATCGAGTTTGTTGATACGTAAATGTTTCAATAGTCCGTACTGACTAAACTTATCGTTCCACCAATTGGGAGTGTATCTGCCTCTAGTATCAGAGAAATTTCCAGGAACAGTGTAGATAGCAACTTTAATATCGTTTACATAAATGGAAATATCACTTGGCCAAACGTTATTAGAAAGTGGGAATTCTGAAGCAATTTCAAAACTAATTTCTAGAAGCTCGGGATTTTCATCTTCTAGAAGTAAATTAGGAAATTTGTACTCAACAAATCCTTTGTGAAACCATAACAAAGCAGCATCTACACGATGAGTATCTAAAAAATATTTTGGATCATCAGCTTTTCCAACTATTTCTTTTTCAGTTGCTAGTCCACAAGTGGGGAAAACTGAAAAATCAGTGAAATGCCCAATTTTTAAATCGGTAGAGTGAAGCTTAAACTCGGGATAAACTTTTTCTGGAAAAAGAATTCTAATATCATCTATTTTTAGATAGACCATTTTTTTATTTCTGTTTTTTCCAACTCCTCTTTCTGAGGTTAGTAATCCAGCATCTTCCATTTGTTGTACGTGACGAGTCGTAATGGCTTTGCTGATATTTAAATGATCAGCAATTTCGCTAATGCTTTTCTTCTGATTTCCTAAAAAATGAATTAAATTCAATCTAGTTTCGCTAGCTAAAGATTGAAACACAGCTAGAGACTCTTTTGATAGGTCGATTTCCATTCCAAGTCCTCCTTTTAACCATTTAGTTTAATTATTTAATATAAACATATTATACACTTAAATCGGATTAACCGTAAAGTTGTTTATATATATAATTTTTAAAACAACGTTGACAACGCTTTCCTTTCGTTGTAACTTATGTGTGTGAAGTAAAACAAATAATAAAAATACTGATAAGTTAACTATTATTGGGTTTGTTTTTAACTAATTGGTAAACGGAGTGTTTTAGATGAAAGCCAAAAAAATAGTGGGAATGTTATTCGTTGCAAGTGTCTCTTTAGGCGTTTTTGTAGGTTGTGGTAATTCGTCAGGAGGATCAGAAAAGCAAAAAAAGATGAAATTGTGTTTTGGAATCCATTTACTGGAGCTGATAATTCTAACTTAATTAAAATGATCGACGAATATAATAAAACAAACCCAGATTTTAAGGTAAAAAATGTATCGTTAATGGAAAAACACATTACAAAATAGGCTTTTTTTTAATTTTCCAAGCATTGATATCCTATTTTATGATGGATATTATTAGTGTGATTTTAGGAATGACAGCCGGAGTTATTTTGTTAGCAAAAAATAAAGGTATTCGATTGAGTGCTGGATAGAAACGAGGAGAAGTAAATGGTGAGAAATGAGTATCCCAGACCTCAATTAGTGAGGAAAAGCTGGATGAATTTAAATGGGGAGTGGTTGTTTAGCTTTGATGATGAGCAACAAGGAATAGCTGAAAAATGGTATAGTGATGACAAATATTTTCATCAAACAATCAATGTTCCTTTTGTTTATCAGAGTAAAGAAAGTGGTATCGAGGATCGAACCCCTCATGACGTTGTTTGGTATCGAAAAACATTGGATATTGAAATAGAAGCTAATGAAGCCATAATTTTACATTTTGGTGCTGTGGATTATGAATCAGATATCTATGTCAATAATCAACATGTCTTTCATCATATTGGTGGACACACAGCTTTTGAAATTGATATCACAGATTTTATTAATAAAAATGGGCAACAAAGCATTGCAATCAGAGCTTGTGATCCCCATTATGATGAAAGTATTCCTAGAGGGAAACAATTTTGGGAAGATGAATCAGCTGGAATTTGGTATACAAATTCAACAGGAATTTGGCAAACGGTGTGGTTAGAAAAAGTCAATAAACAATACATTAAAAATTTGAAAATGACACCAAATTTGGATAAAGGAAAAATTGAAATTGAAACAGTAATTAGTGAATTAGATTCTGATATAGAGTTAGAATATTTGATTTCATTTAAAGGACAAAAAATTGCTCGGGGTGTAGTAGATGTACTGACTAATCGATTAATTTTTGAAGTTGAGTTATATCATGACAAAATTTTTAGAACAAATTATCATGGTGAAGGATGGTCGTGGACTCCAGAAGTCCCCAATTTATTTGATTTAGAATTAAAATTGATAAAACAATCGAAACAAATTGACCAAATCGAATCTTATTTTGGTATGAGAAAAGTTCACACAGAAAATGGTATGATCTATTTGAACAATAAACCGTACTATCAAAAATTAGTTCTCGATCAAGGTTATTGGCCCACAGGATTACTTACAGCACCAACAGATGAAGATTTTATCAAAGATATAGAATTGTCAAAAGAAATGGGATTTAATGGCTGCAGAAAACATCAAAAAATGGAAGATCCTCGTTTCTTATATTGGGCAGATAAATTAGGATTTATTGTTTGGGGAGAATGTGCAGCCCCTCCAGTATACACAACAGATTCTGTGGAACGCTTAATGATTGAATGGACAGATATATTAAAACGCGACTATAATCATCCGTGTATCATTACTTGGGTTCCTATTAATGAAAGCTGGGGAGTCCCTAATATTTCTTTTGATCGTCAACAACAACATTTTTCACAAACGATGTATCATTATATTCATTCATTAGATACTACACGTTTAGTTATTTCAAATGATGGTTGGGCAGCTACGGATACCGATGTTTTAGCGCTGCATAACTACAATCATGGTCAAGAAAATGAATTGGCAAAAGCCGACTATTTTAAAGAGACTTTAAGCACTAGAGAGAAATTAGTAAAAAATATTTCTACTCCTTGGCCAACCTTAGCTAACGGATTTGACTATAAGAATCAACCAATTCTTTTAACAGAGTTCGGGGGAATAGGTTTCGATGTTTCAGGTCAACCAGGTTGGGGTTATACGTCAGTGGATAATGCAGATCAATTCGTGAAAGATTATAAACGAATTATGGACGCAGTCTATGCTTCAAAAGGCTTATGGGGGTATTGTTATACACAAATAGTTGATGTTGAACAGGAAATTAATGGACTATTAACATATGATAGACAGCCTAAATGTGAGTTAAGTAAAATTCGTGAGATTAATGATCAGTTTCATATATTTAGTGTTGAATAGATTGTAAATTATTTTCTGAAGACTAAATTAAAAATCTATATAAAAGCCTTGAGAATCAGGTATGTTTTATCAGCTGATCTCTCAAGACTTTTTTATTTCTTCACTATCGAGCAAATTTTTTTTATTCATCAAAAGTATTGTAGACCTCACTCAGAGAATCGAGTTCATCTAATAGTTGAAGATATCGTTTGTAAGAAGTGGAGTTGATTTCATCAAAGTCAACCACTAGTTTTTCAATTGAAGAATTATCTAAGTTATTTTTTCGACGATATAATGGACCCTCAAATATACGGTTTCGTTATTTTTTCTTGAGGAATGTAATAGAACAATAAATACTGATTAGTTTTACTATCAAATATTTTTAGATCTTTATCTTCAGGTGGTAGCTCATATCCATTATTTTGAAGTGCCTCTATACAATAGTTATAGACGGCAAGATTATTTTCACGCTTACATGAAATCAAGGTTGTAGTAAAGAAAAGTAGCATAGATAAAAATATCCTTTTTTTTACCAAACTTAAGCCCTCCCCTAAATAGCTAATTACATCTATCAGCAAAATACTTCATCCAATAAGGCAACGCGGCACTAATTTCTGTTGGCAAAACAACATAACGTTCTTTAGATAAGAGATCTCCAATATAACTATGCAAGTACACAGCAGCATGAATCGTTTCTATTTCTCGAGGAAATTGAGCTAAAAATCCGGCAATAGTACCAGCAAGAGTATCACCTGTCCCACCTGTTGCCATTGCTGGATTACCTAAAGGATTTTGAAAAACACCTAATTGACTATAAATGACTGTCTGATGACTTTTTAAGACGAGGATATTATTTAATTTATTTTGAATCTCTAGGTTCTTTTCTGGGGTCTGATGTTTAATAGTCAGACCACTCAAACGTTGCCATTCCATTTGATGAGGAGTGAAAACAACTTGTTTTGGAAATGGAGTTTTCAAAGGATTTTCGGCTAATAGTGTGATGGCAGAACCATCGATAATGAACCATTGCTTTTCTTTTTGTGAAGCCAAAACATGTGTTAGTAGAGCCAAACTTTTTTCAGATAAACCTAAACCCGGTCCAATTAGGCAAATATCCGCTGTTGCTAAAACTGAATCCAGTGTCGTTTGATCTTCCCAATCAACGACCATTGCTTCTGGTAACCGCGTATGTAAGGCAGTGTGGTTGCGATGATCGGTAACAACAGTCACTAATCCCGCTCCGGCTTTTAAACAAGCTTCAGCAGCCATGATAATTGCGCCACCATATTGGTGATTACCGCCAATTAAAACCACCCGACCAAAAGTTCCTTTGTGTGAGATTTTTGGGCGAGGAGTGATGACAGAGAGACAATTTTCTGTTAATTTTTTCATTTTAATCAGTCCTTTGTTATGCTTATCTCTATTATACGCCTTTGTTTTGTTGCGAACATTTACATTCAAGCAAGAAATATAAAAACTTATTATTTAAAAGAATTTTGTTCCCTAAATATTTTACTTAGAATTAGCCACTTCTTGCTTTTTTCGTAATCAAAAAGCATGCAAAACTTTTTCACATTCCTTACTAGAAGTGGTATCATGGAAGGCGAGAACAAATATTGGAGGGAATCAAATGACAATTGATTGGCAAAAAGAAGTTGAAGCACGCAAAGATGATTTGTTGCAAGACTTAATTGATTTATTAAAAGTGAAAAGTGAACGGGAAGACGATAAAGTAACTCCTGATGCACCATTTGGACCTGGCCCTCGTGATGCCTTGTTGCATATGTTAACTTATGGTGAACGTGATGGTTTTGTAGTCAAAAATGTAGATAATTATGCTGGACACATTGAGTATGGTGAAGGCGATGAAACCTTAGGGATTTTTGGACACATGGATGTTGTTCCTGCAGGAGATGGTTGGGATACCAATCCTTATGAACCAGTTGTCAAAGATGGAAAAATCTTTGCCCGTGGTTCTTCAGATGACAAAGGACCAAGTATTGCCGCTTATTACGGTTTGAAAATTATTAAAGAATTAGGTTTACCACTATCGAAAAAAATTCGCTTTGTAGTGGGTTCTGATGAAGAAAGTGGTTGGGGTGATATGGATTATTACTTCGAACACGAAGAAAAACCTGACTTTGGTTTTTCACCAGATGCTGAATTTCCAATTATCAATGGTGAAAAAGGAAATGTTTCTGTAGCCGTTCAATTACCGATTAGTAATGAAGGAAGTTATACTTTAACAAGTTTTACTTCTGGTTTACGTGCTAATATGGTACCAGGAACTGCCAAAGCCAATGTTTCTGCTCCAAGCGAAAAAGAAGCAGAAGTGTTAAAAGCAGCTTTTGAAGCATATCTTGAAGGCCATCCAGTTACAGGAACTGCAGTCGTTAACGATGAAAAAGTGAGCTTTGACTTAGTTGGAAAAGGTGCTCATGGCGCAAGTCCACAAAGCGGAATCAATGCGGCAACTTTCTTGGCACTATTTTTAAATGAATTTGATTTTGCAGGTGGAGCAAAAGCTTTCTTACAAACAGCGGGAACTGTTTTACATGAAGATTTTTATGGTGAAAAATTAACTGTTGCCCACGAAGATGTGAAAATGGGTAAATTGACGATGAATGCAGGTTTATTTGATTTTGATTCTTCAAAAGAACAAGCTTCTATTAATTTAAATTTCCGTTATCCTCAAGGGACGGATCTAGATACTATTCTTACAGGATTGCAAGCTACATTAGGTGAATTCCAAGCGACTTTCCGTACAGAACCACATCATATGGAACCTCATTATGTTCCTCAAGATGATCCATTGGTGGCAACTTTATTATCTGTTTATGAAGACCATACAGGTGAAAAAGGGTTTGAACAAATTATTGGTGGCGGAACTTATGGACGTTTATTAAAACGTGGTGTCGCCTATGGTGCAATGTTCCCGGATTATACAGATACTATGCATCAAGCTAATGAATTCATGGAGTTGGATGATTTGTTTAGAGCTGCAGCTATTTATGCGGATGCCATTTACAGACTATCAAAATAAGAAAAAAGCGATGTGAACAAGATTCACATCGCTTTTTATTGCTATAAAATGGCCATCGCCAAGGCTTTTTGTATTTGAATAATATTTTTATCTTTGCCAAATTGTAAGACTTCGACAGGGTCTTCACGGCCAATAAGCCAAATTCTCAGTTCACCATCCAAATCAAAGTGACCAGAGGTTTCTACACTAAAGTGACAAATGCTTTTATAAGGATAGGTTTTGTATTCAGTTTTTTTACCAGTCATTCCTTGTTTATCTACAATAATCAAACGATAGTCAGTAAAAACGACTAGGTCACGAACTAAGCGAAAAGCTAAATCAACTTCTTCTTCAGGCATCAAGACAGCAGCTAAACTTTTTTCTACGCCAGCTGGTTTGGTTTCACTCACATTTCCAATTAAAGAACTGAATATTCCCATGAAAATCCCTCTTTTCTTTAGACGATAGATCGTTGAATATCTAACACTGTGCCAGTTTGTGTATCAGCTAAAAATTCATACATGACTAGAGTACCATCTTCAATACGGGTAATTCCTCCACTGTAGGCTTCTGAATGCACAGCAAATTTTCGAATGGGCTGTTTTTCAAAGTTAATCCAAGAACCTTCAATCGGTCCCTCTTTTTGAAAAGCAGCTTTTACTTTATCTAACACAGAGTCTGCAGTTAATATTTGTTTATTTTTCGCCCAGATTGTACTAGTTATACCAGCCACAAGTCCGATACCAGCCCCAATCAAGACTCCTCCTGTGAAATAATCGAATTGCTCTTTATCCATATACGTACTCCTCTCTAAATCGCTATCATTGTTATTTTACCACAGATAAACAAAAATCAAACAGCAAAACTTTCATCTTTTCTGATTTGCGTTATAATTAGTAACGTAAGGAAATAAAAAGGAGGGCAGGTTTGATTTTAATCAAACATAAATTATGGAAGAAAAAACTTTTCAACGCATTAAAACTTTAACAGAAATGCAAGGCACAAGTGGCTTTGAGCATGATATTCGCGCATATATGCGTAATGAATTGACTCCCTTAGTGGATGAGGTTCAGCAAGATGGTCTAGGTGGGATTTTCGGAATTCGTCATCATGATGACGCGGAGGCTCCTCGTGTCATGGTTGCTGCTCACATGGACGAAGTCGGTTTTATGATTACTCAAATCACCGATCGAGGTTTGTTTAAAGTAACGCCTTTAGGTGGCTGGAACCCTTATGTGGTCTCTGCCCAACGTTTTACTTTAAAAACAAGTAAAGGAGATTATCCGTGTATTTCTTCTTCCATTCCACCTCATTTATTACGTGGAACTTCTGGACAAAAAACACTAGAAGTTACCGACATTTTATTTGATGCTGGTTTTGATTCTCGTGAAGAAGCTACCGAATATGGTGTTCGACCAGGTGATACGATTGTGCCTCAAGTAGAAACCATTAAAACAGTAAATGGAAAAAATATTATTTCTAAAGCTTGGGATAATCGTTATGGTTGTACGGTTGTCTTAGAAGCGCTAGAAGCATTAAAAGAAGAAAAATTAGGTCATACCTTGATTGCTGGTGCCAATGTGCAAGAAGAAGTCGGTTTACGTGGAACTAAAGGTGCCGTGAACAAATTTAAACCAGATTTATTCTTTGCAGTAGATTGTTCGGCTGCGGATGATACAGTTACCAAAAATGGTACTTTTGGACACCTAGGTGAAGGAACCTTGATGCGTATTTATGATCCAGGTTTAATTATGTTGCCACGTCTGAAAGAATATTTGTTAGATACAGCAGAAACACACAATATTCCTTATCAATATTTTGTATCAAAAGGTGGAACGGATGCAGGTGCTGCTCATACATCTAACGAAGGAATTCCTAGCACGGTGATTGGTGTTGTTGGACGTTATATCCATACTCATCAAACCATGTTTAGTATCGCGGACTATGAAGCAGCAAAAGAAATGTTGATTCAAACGTTGCGTGGTTTAGATCAAAGCACGATTAATACGATTATTGAAGGTAAATAGAAAGTAGGTAAAAAGATGATTATTCCAAAAAGTTTAGAAGAATTAGCCGGTTATGTTGAAAAAGGCAACAATGTCTTTTTCTTTACGGCAGATTGGTGTGGAGATTGCCGCTTTATTAAGCCAGCAATGCCAGCAATCGAAGCCAATTTTCCTGAATATCAGTTTATTCAAGTTGATCGCGATGAGTTCATTGATGTAGCAGCAGAATGGAATATTTTAGGCATTCCTAGTTTTGTAGTCATTAATGACGGAAAAGAAGTTGGCCGTTTAGTCAATAAAGATCGTAAAACACAAGAAGAGATTGAAACATTTCTTCATAGCTTATAAAGATTCTTTGAAAGGGTGAGGGCAATGGAACACAGCTATCAAACAGTTTTAGTAGGAATTGATGGTTCTGAGCAAGCCCAAGAAGCATTTGTTAAAGCCATCGAAGTTGCACGCAGAAATAATGGGAAGGTAATTGTCGCAACCGTAATTGAGCCACAGGTTTCCTCAACGATGGGATTTTCACCACTGACGGAGACAATTATTGCTCAAGAAGAAATTTTTGCAAAAGAAAACATTCAAAAAGCCAAAGACTATGCAGCTTCAGTTGATTTTGTTGCTGTTGAAGGAGTCATCACTTTTGGTTCACCAAAAGTGATTATGGCCAAAGAACTTCCTGAAAAATATCAAGTTGATTTGATAATGGTCGGACAATCCGGATTAAATGCGGTAGAACGATTAATGACCGGAAGTGTCGCCAGTTATGTCATTCGAGAAGCAACGTGCGATGTGCTAGTGGTTTCTTCTTCAGAAAAAGAATAATAAGTCTAAAACAAGATTGCGGAATGTATCTGCAATCTTGTTTTTTTATACTATCAATTCAGATAAAATTTAAAGATATTCGGATTAGTTGACATTGAAGTAAAACTAAGTAAAATTAAGTTAAATTATATTTGATAGTATAGGAGTGACGGAAATGGAAATAGTTGCAAGAAAGATAGGAAATTCAGTAGGAGCTATTTTCCCAAAAAATATTTCACCAGAAGCAGGGGAAACTTTTACCATTTTAAAAATTGGAGATGCGTATGTTTTAAAACCAAAGAAAGAGAATATTTTTCAAGATGATAAAGATTGGGAAGGTTTTCGAAATGCGATCATTCAAGAAGACTTAGAGTGGGATACGATGAATATTGAAGGAGAAGAAAAATAAAATGAGTGGTTATCCTAAGCAAAAAGATATTATTTGGATAGACTTTGATCCTTCAAAGGGAAAAGAGATCAAGAAAAGAAGGCCTGCATTAGTGGTTAGTAATGATAATTTTAACAAATACACAGGTTTTTGCTTAGTTTGCCCAATTACATCAACTAATAGAAACTTTGCGACTTTCATTGATATCAAAGATCCTCAAAAAATTAGTGGACAAATAGTCACTCATCAATTACGATCGATGGATTATCTTAGTAGAAATGTAGAAAAAATAGAACAGTGTGATATTATGACGTGGTTTGAGGTAAAAGAAGTCATGGATATGTTTGTTTAATTTTATCATCGAATAAAGAGAAAAAATAACATTAAAGTACTCATTTCCACCAGCTATTCTGTAGCATGGTGAGAGATGAGTACTTTTTTTGAAACAAAATCGTCAGTAATTTGTAAGAATTTAATCAGAAAAAACAAATAAATCATCTAAAAAACTTTGCTATCTTTTAGGTATAGGAGACAGGAATATGTGTTTCAGTAAGGAGCAGAGAAATGAGGAGACGAAGAAAAAAACGATTATTTGTAGGGAAAATATGTTTGGTGATTGCTCTCATAATAAGTGTAATTTACATAATCGAAGAAAAACCCTATGCCAGTAGAGATGTTCTTGCAAATGAAGTGAGTGAAATAGAGCTTAGTCGTTTCTCAGAAAAAGCCAACCAATCATTAGCAGAAACTTTTTCTATGCCATTGTTGATACAAAAAGACAAACGATGGAAGGATTTAGGTTATGGTCATGTTGAAAAAGAAAGTGATTTAGCAACCAACGGCTGTGCCATTCTTTCTTTAGCAATGGTTTTGTCTTATTGGCGAGGGGAAACAATTGAACCTTCAGAAATTTTGTCTTGGTCAGGCGAGGACTACCATGTGGAAGGTCAAGGAACGTCTTGGCAAATTTTTGAAGATTTTGCTTACGCCTATGGATAAAATTATTACGGTTTAGGAACGGATTTTTCATTAGTGAAAGAACATTTATCTATGGGAAGACCGGTGATTGTATCGGTGACTCAAGGAACATTCACGACTGTTGGACATATTATGGTTTTAGCCATGAATCAATCAGGGGAAATTGTGGTGTTTGATCCAAATGATAATCCAGAAAAGAATCATTACCAAACCACTTTTGCAGATGAAATCTTTAGGCAAGAAGCAATTTCTTTTTGGACTTATAGCAATTAGTGATGAATTTTTTGTTCACCCATATTATATAAGAAATATTACTAGATAAGAATTTTAATACAACATGAATAACTAATTTTATAAAAATTTGGAGGTAGCATAAATGAAAACAGTTGCGATTATCTTTGGTGGAGTGTCTTCTGAATATGAAGTTTCACTGAAATCTGCTGTAGCGATTATTGAAAGTATGAAGTCGATTGATTATAACATCATGAAAATTGGTATCACTAAGGAAGGAAAGTGGCTTTTATTTGAAGGAACCATTGATCAAATAAAACAGGACAATTGGTATCTAGATAAAAATTGCAAAGAAATAGTCGTTGACTTCGCAAAAAAAAGTTTTGCATTGAAAAATGACAATGAATTTATTAAACCGGACATTTTATTTCCTATTTTACACGGAGGTTATGGGGAAAACGGTGTTATGCAGGGAGTATTTGAACTGCTAGATATACCTTATGTAGGTTGTGGTATTGCTTCTTCAGCAATCTCTATGAATAAAATAATGCTCCATCAGTTTGCTGAAGCCATTGGTGTGAAAAGTACACCTAGTATGATCATCGAAAAAGGGCAAGAGTTACAACAAACCAACGATTTTGTGAAAATATATGGATTTCCTTTATATGTTAAACCCAATGAAGCAGGATCATCCAAAGGAATTAGCAAGGTGGAGCGTAAAGAAGAATTATCTAAAGCAATAGCTGAAGCGTCAAAATATGATAGTCGAATTCTCGTTCAAAAAGAAGTAAAGGGGATCGAAATTGGTTGTGGCATTTTAGGGAATGAACAATTAATCGTCGGAGAATGTGACCAAATCAGTCTAGTAGATGGCTTTTTTGATTATGAAGAAAAATATAATTTAGTAACGGCAGAAATTGTATTACCAGCTAAACTATCTATCAATACTAAAGAAGACATTCAAATGAAAGCAAAACAACTATATAGACTATTAGGATGTACAGGATTAGCAAGAATCGACTTTTTCTTAACTGACGATGGAGAAGTTTTATTAAATGAAATTAACACGATGCCTGGGTTTACAGCCCATTCAAGATTTCCGATGATGATGAAAGAAATAGGAATAGGCTACGAAGAAATCATAGAAAAACTATTAATATTGGCGGTGGACAATCATGAAAAAAAATTATCTACGATTGGTGAATAAAGACAACAAAATAAATGATACTGAAAGACCCACACATCTTGTTCAAGCACCATTTGCGCAAACCGGTGTATTTATTGATCCTATTGTGGCTATCCATCTGGAAAAACTAGTCAAAGCAACCGGTCTTGACGGTCAAATTATTACTATTGATGGTTATCGTTCAAAGAGTACACAACAGAAACTGTGGGATGAAACGATTCAAGAAAAAGGACTGGATTTTGCGAACCAATATGTGGCCAAACCTGGATGCAGCGAGCATGAACTCGGATTGGCTGTAGATTTGGGCTTAGCTATGAAGGAAAATGATTTTATTCGACCAAGTTTCACGGATAGTCCAATTGTTGATACGTTTTTAGCACATATGACAGAGTTTGGTTTTATTTTGAGATATCAAAAAGGAAAAGAACACATTACTAACATCAGCTATGAACCGTGGCATTTCAGATATGTGGGGACACCTCATAGTTCGATTATTGCGCAACAAAATTGGGTTTTAGAAGAATATATTGAATTTATTGCTTCAATAAGAGGAATCGCTCATGAAGCATAGAGCTGAGGGTATCGATTTATTTCGAGTATTCGCTGCGATCATGGTTGTTGCGATTCACACATTTCCTTTTCAATCAATTACCCCTTTTTTAGACGAGATGATCACATTAACTGTCTTTCGAGTAGCAGTTCCTTTTTTCTTTATGATTACCGGTTATTTTTTATTAGGGAGACTGTCATTAAATTTTTCCTACAATAATAAACTGAGAGTAAAAAAGTATCTATCCAAAATAGGCATCATCTATTTACTGTCTATTTTATTGTATGTCCCGTTATCTTTATTAAATGGCACGCTTTCATTGAAAATGAACCTTTTATCTTTTTTGAAGGTACTCATTTTTGATGGCACTTTTTATCATCTGTGGTACTTCCCAGCTAGTATCATTGGAACGATTTTAGTTACGGTATTGTTACGTATCATGGGTTTTAGACGAACATTTTTAGTTTCTATCTTTCTCTATTTAGTTGGACTGGGAGGAGATAGTTGGTACGGCCTAGTCAGTCAAATTTCCTTGCTAAATAAACTGTATGTATTTATTTTTAGTTGGACGGACTATACACGCTCAGGACTTTTCTTTACACCGCTATTTCTTTGTTTAGGGATATTGGCTTATAGAAAGAAAAAGTTAACAGAATTTCATAGCTTAAACTTATTGTTTTATGTAGGTATTATAGGCATGCTTATCGAAAGCACTGTTTTGCGTCAGTTTATAAGTATCAAGCATGATAGTATGTACCTTTTATTACCTTTTGTGATATTCATTTTGTTTTTAAAATTGTTAAAATGGCAACCAAAACTGAACGTAAAAGATTCAGCCGATTTAACATTATTGGTTTATATCATCCATCCACTAGTTATTGCGGTCGTTCATGCGATAAGTAATTATATTCTGATCCTAAAAAACAGCTTGTTGTATTTCTTGTTGGTAGCGGTGGGGAGTTTTTTACTGGCTTATCTCTTGCTAAATGTAAATAAAAAACTAAAAATAGGTAAGCAAAAAAGAACATTTGAACGTGCAGGTAAAGAACTATCAGCTAGTGCCATCCAACATAATATGAATGAAATACGTAAAATAATTCCCAAGAACACTCGTATTATGGGTGTTGTGAAGGCAAATGCCTATGGTTGTGGCATGGTAGAGGTCGCACAGGAATTAGAAAAAAACGATATTTCATTTTTCTGTGTAGCTACTATTGAAGAGGCAATTACCTTAAGAAAAGCGGGCAATCAAGGAGAAATCTTAATTTTAGGATATACACATCCCACTCGTATTCATTATATAAAAAAATATGATTTGATTCAGTCAATTGTAAGTGAAGAGCATGGAAAAAGATTGAATCTTAAAAACGTGCCTATTCGTTGTCATTTACAAGTGGATACCGGCATGCATCGTCTAGGTGTCACACCCGACGCAACAGTTATTCAGCAGCTCTATCATCTAACTAATCTTAAAGTTGAAGGGATATATTCTCACTTAGGTTCTTCAGATTCATTAGAGCAAGAATCAGTTGTGCGAACTAATAATCAAATCTCTTTATTCAATCATATACTGGATGATTTGAAAAAGAGGGGCATCGCCTATGGATATACGCATATTCAAAGCAGCTATGGTATTTTAAATTATCCAGAATTAAATTTTGATTTTGTGAGAATTGGCATTCTTTGTTATGGTTTTTTAAGTGACAATCATACGCCAACTAAAATTACACTAGATTTACAACCTATCGTGAAAGTCAAAGCAGCTTTAATTGTCGAACGTGTGGTAGAGGCAGGCGAATATGTGGGTTATGGGCTAGGAGCTAAGGTGGGGAAAAGAACTAGAATAGGCGTTGTTAGTATTGGTTATGCAGACGGTATTCCTAGATCATTATCCAATGGGAAACTACTATTGGAATTTAAAGGCCAATCTATAAAACAAATTGGAAATATTTGTATGGATATGTTGCTTGTTGATTTGACCGAGGTGGAAGATATTTCCTTGAATGATGAATTAATCGTACTGCCTAATATTAGTAAAATAACTGCTGAAGAATCTACGATTACAAATGAGCTATTGAGTCGATTGGGTTCAAGGCTAAATGCGGAGTTAAGTTGATTGATGGTAGCTAATGTATATAGGATGTCGAATAGACGGCTGGTAATGTTGAAAAGCTTCCATTCGCATTCGGATGAAACCTACTGAATCTTTTTACCCAAAAGTGCATATTATAAATCACTAGTGCTACGTAAAATGAAGCTCTTCTGACAATGAGCTAGGACAAATGGTTTTGAGAAAACAGAAAATTTTTCTGAATATAGGGCAAACACTATTTGTTAAATTTAAAATTTATTTTATGCTTATCCATGTATGAATTCTTTGTATTGGTCTTGGATAAGTCATCCAAGTGCTAGTATAAAGGATTTTTTATTTTATCGAATAGTTAGTAACTTAATGAAACATTAGTGAGGTATAATAAACGAAACGTTTAAAATTTTGGGGTGGAAAAATGGTTAGTACAATTGTTGTGGTAGAAGATGAACAAGAAATTGCTCAATTAGTAGGCACTTTTTTAGAAAATGAAGGATTTCAAGTAAAGATTTTTAATCATGGAGCACCAGCATTAGAATATTTGAAAAAACATGAAGTCGCTTTGGCCATACTAGATGTGATGTTGCCGGATATAGATGGTTTTATGATTTTACAAGAAATTAGGAAAAATTCCTATTTTCCAGTAGTCATGCTAACTGCTAAAGGGGAGGCGATGGATACGATTACTGGACTGACCTTAGGCGCAGATGACTATATTACGAAACCATTTAATCCTTTAGAGGTAGTTGCTAGAGTAAAAACACAAATCCGCCGTTCCCAACGGTATAATAGTCAGCCAGAAAAAACAGAAGAATTTGAGAAAGAGGGCTTAGTCCTATCTGCTACTCAACACAAGTGTTTTTTGTATGAAGAAGAAATTAATCTGACACCAATTGAGTTCAAAATTTTATTGTATTTATTTGAACATCAAGGGGAAGTGATTGAATCTGAACAATTATTTGAAGCAGTCTGGCAAGAAAAATACTTAGACAATAACAATACTGTGATGGCACATATTGCAAGATTAAGAGAAAAATTACGAGAAATACCAAGAAAACCAAAATTTGTCAAAACAGTTTGGGGAGTAGGATATATCATTGAAAATTAAAAGTAAATTAGCAAAAAAAATGTTGATTCAATATGTAACAACCTTACTAGTGATGATTTTAGCGATGGTGGTTTTACCCATAGTTGCGCGGTATTTTGTGAGCTTTATAACCTGGTATGAATGGGATCCATTCTATCGGCTATTAAGGTTCTTTGAGCACGCTATGTTACCGCTATTTGGTTTGGTCGGTATTGCTGGTGGAATCGGCTTGCCATTATATTTCTTCTGGAGAATCCTTGGATATTTGGACGAAACCATTCAAGCAACAAATCAAATGGTGACAGATCCAGAAAAAAGTATTCTTCTTTCTGATGATTTAGCAGATGTCGAAAGAGAAATGAATGACATTCGCCATAAAAATTTATCCGATCAACGGGCAGCCAAAGAAGCCGAACAACGTAAGAATGATTTAATTGTTTATTTGGCGCATGACTTGCGTACACCATTGACTAGTGTGATTGGTTATTTAACCTTATTACGGGAAGAACCAGAGCTTTCAATCAAACTTCGCAGTAAGTACACCAATATAGCTTTGGAAAAAGCGGAGCGTTTAGAGCAATTGATTGGCGAATTTTTCGAAATTACCCGCTTCAATTTAACAACGATGACTGTGACCAAGGAATCTGTCGATATTAGTATGATGCTAGAACAGTTAAGTTATGAATTTTTACCAGTCTTGCAAGAAAAAAATTTGGAATGGCAACTTGCAATCGAACCGAATATTTTAGGAAGGATCGATCCAGAAAAAATGGAACGAGCATTTGATAATTTAATCCGCAATGCGATTCATTATAGTTTTTCAAATAGTCAAATCCATCTGTCTGTGCAACAACAAGATGAACAAATCAAGATAAACATCACGAATGAGGGGAAACATATTCCCCGAGAAAAAATTACACGAATTTTTGAACCTTTTTATCGAGCAGACTCTGCCCGCCAATCAACAACCGGAGGAACTGGTTTGGGATTACCGATTACTAAAGAAATTGTTGAGCTTCATGAAGGCACCATTTCAGCTGTTAGTGAAGAAAATCAAATCAGCTTTACGGTTTTATTACCGATTTAATAAAAATAGTGTCATGAATAGTGCCGAAAACCTGAAAATTTGTTAAGATAGGGAGCGGAATTAATTTTCAATTACTATAGTTGAAAATTGAATACTTATTAATTAGGAGGAAAAGTTGTGATTTTTGCTTATAATCCCAAATATGTTAGTGATACATTATTAGTGATTACAGAAGACGATCGTGGTTTAGAACAAAGTGTGGAACGAAAAGGGAACGTGGCTCGTCTTGAAACGGAAGATGAACGAGTTATTGGCTGGAATTTTTTTGCTATTTCAGAGGAATTGACCATTGAAGGTTCAGGACAAGTGACGTTAACCGATGATCAAGTGAAAAAATTAAACGATTTGATGAAAGCAGCAGGATTTACGGAAGAATTAGTTCCGGATCATGAGCCAAAATTTGTTGTAGGCTTGGTAAAATCTTGTGAACCTCATGAAGATAGCGATCATTTATCAATCACTGAAATTGAAGTGGATAATGGAAATACCTTACAAATCGTTTGTGGAGCACCAAATATCCGCAAGGGTTTAAAAGTAGTTGTGGCTAAACCTGGTGCGATGATGCCAGACGGTATGTTAATTTGGCCAGGAGAACTACGTGGCGTGAAAAGCTACGGAATGGTCTGTTCAGCCAAAGAATTACAATTACCAAATGCACCAATGAAGCGTGGAATTTTAGAATTACCAATGGATGCACAAGTTGGAGAAGCTTTTGAAGTAGGTAAATAAAAAAATCAGCGGAGATTTTCTATTATAGAAAACCCGCTGATTTTTTGAATTATTGACCTAAAGCAGATTGGTCGATAGACAATTCTACGGTCACCGTTTGTTCTTCTGTTCCACGGTAGAAAGTAATTTCCATCGTGTCACCAACGGTTTTTTGATAAAGCATTGCTCGTAATTCTGTAGCGTTAGTAACAGCTTGACCATCAACCTGTGTGATAACATCATATTGTTGCAAACCAGCTTTTTCAGCAGGTGTAGCAGTTTCTACATAACGAACAACCACGCCATTTACGATTTCATCAGGAAGTTGTAAAATATTTTGTTGTTGTTGACTAGAAATTTCGCTTAGATTTAACATGCTAATACCTAAAGCTGGACGATTAACACGGCCATTTTCTTCCAATTGTTGAATAATATTAACTACATCATTACTTGGAATAGAAAAGCCCATTCCTTCAACACTGACGCCTGAACCACTTGAACTAGCAATCTTACTAGAGTTGATACCAATCACTTGACCGGCTACGTTAATTAAAGGACCACCAGAATTCCCAGGGTTGATTGCAGCATCCGTTTGGATAGCGTTAATACTAATTTCTTCACCAGATTCATTGACGTTTTGCACCAAACGATTTAATGAAGAAATAATTCCTTGAGTCACGGAGTTAGCATATGCTGAACCAAGAGGAGAACCGATTGCAATGGCTGGCTCACCAACTTTTAAGAGGTCAGAATCACCAAATGTTGCTACAGTGTCAACTTTATCAGAAGCAATTTTCAAAACAGCTAAATCACTGTAAGCATCAGTACCGACTAATTCAGCTTCGACCTTTGTACCATCTTGTAAAAGAACTTCTAAACCTTCTTGTCCTTCGACCACATGGTTATTCGTTACAATGTAAGCGTCATTGCCATCTTTTTTATAAATCACACCACTACCTTCACCAACTGGTTCTAAGTCGGTAGAATTATTCGTTTGTGTTTCAAAAGGGCTACCCCACATACTTTGTGTAGGTGTTTGTAAATTAATAATGGAAACTACCGCATTTTGCACTGTCTCAACGGCAGAAGTCACATCACTATTGACATCAAATTTCACATTTTGAACACTTGTGTCAGAATCAGGTAATTGTGACACTGACTCAGTCGTAAGAGCTTCATTGTTTCCTGTATTAAAACCATCTGTCGCGTAATACACACCACCGATACTTAAAAATCCGCCTAAAATACCTCCTAATAAACCAACACCAAATCGTTTGAAACCATTGTTTGACCGACGAGGAGTTACATCTTTTCTATTCATAATTATTTACCTCCATATTCACTTGTATCTTCAATTATTTGTATCTTTTATTTTTTACAAGTTCAGTCTACTGCCAGATTTTGAAAAAATTATGAAGAACTTTCGCAAAAAAACTGGCAAATCATTGAATAAAATATTTTTCCACAGTATTTGGGGAAAAATAAGGGGAAATCTTGTGTAAAAATAGCTCACTTTTTATCCACAGTGTTGTGGATAAAGTGGATAACTAGGGATAAGAATGCTTGTTCTCATGAAAAAAGTTGTCAAAATAGTCTTTTTATAAGTTGAGCTTGTGGATAAACCTGTGCATACTGTGGACAACTATGTTGAAAAATAAATTAATAAAAATCTAACATGTCTTGACCACTCTCTACACCAATTTCAATAAATTCCGTAACTTTACTCAGTTCTTGAGCTGAAATATCACCCGCTTTTGCTAAAAATTGATAGAATTTTTTCATAGCAGCTCCGACTTGTTTGATTTGAGTAGCACTTGCATCAGGCACTTTAGCTCCATAAAATCCATCAATAAAGTCCATGGCATTTGACAAATCACTAAGAGGACTCTCCATCCGGTACATTAAAAATTCGTTTAGATAAAATTTCATATGTCCCACATGACGTTTAATTACCTTGTCACTTAAACGTAGGTTTTCTTTTAGATATAGTTGAAAAGCATTCAAAACAAGTTGATTATTCTCTTCAATTTCATTAAAAAATTTATCTGTTTCTTCTAAAGAAATATCCTCTATTTGTAACGACGACCATTTATTTAAATCCATCCAATTTTTCTCTATTTTCTTGAGTTCTCGTTTAGCAGTTCGTTCTTTTTCTGAGGGTTCGTTCACTTTTAATGGCTGTGTAAAAGCAGACTGTAGAGCACTGACACTTGTGTACTCTTTTAGAGCAGAAACGATATCATCAGCGAGAAATACCATGCTTTCTTTTTGTAAAATAGTTGAAAAATCTGGATAAAAATGATGATTATAGTAGCCAATAAATTGATTCATTATAGATATCCGAGAGCGATTATGGGCACTATTTATTTCAATAGAACCTGCAAGTGCTAGATATTGATTGATTTGTTCTTCGGAAATGTCACTATAAGCAAAGATAAAACGAATACCTTCTTCAATATATTCAGGTAAATACTGACGATTTTTTGCATTGATATCAGCCAGTACAATGGGTGTACATGTCAAATCATTAATCAAAAGCAGAATTTTTTTACGTTTAACATTAAAATAATGTGCATGCCAAGAAAATAATGGATTGGCTTGGGAAAAAGCGATACTGTCCTCTTTGTCCGCTACTTCTTTCATGTTGGTAAATAATGAGCTACTTTTTTTCGTTGGATTAATAATCATCAGGAACTCTCCTTTCATTACTTGTTACTTCTATTTTACTAGATTTTGAGCTTTCATGTATAATAATGAGGTAGAAATCAAAGGAGAGAACAAATGAATATAAAAATCATCACAGTTGGAAAACTAAAAGAAAAATATTTAGTCCAAGGAATTAATGAATACGTCAAACGTTTAGGAGTATATGCCAAGATGCAATTAGTGGAAGTCCCCGATGAAAAAGCCCCAGAAAATTTGAGCGAGGCAGAAATGCTTCAAGTAAAAGATAAGGAAGGCCAGCGAATCTTAGCGAAAATTAAAGATCAAGAGTACGTTTTTGCCTTAGCTATCGAAGGTAAAAATCCTTCAAGTGAAGCTTTTGCCAAACAAATTGATCAATTAGGTGTGCAAGGAAAAAGTCAATTAGTCTTTGTCATCGGTGGTTCATTAGGTTTAAGCGATGAAGTTATCAAACGGAGTAACACACAAATCTCTTTTGGCAAAATGACCTATCCCCATCAATTAATGAAACTGATTTTAGTAGAACAAATTTATCGAGCTTTTCGGATTAATAAGGGCGAACCTTATCATAAGTAATGATATTTATTTTGCTTTGTTAAATCCTGATAATCAAAAGCAACGGAAGTTTTATCATTTGAAAACAAGGTTATGACCACCGTCAGTCATAACCTTGTTTTTTTCACCTAAAATATAAACTTAATAAAATTCAATTTTTTAGAAAAAGATTCCAGAAGATAAAAGAAAAATACTTAATCCATGAGCCAATGTTGCTGAGATTATTCCGTATTTTTCATATAAGACTGCACAGACAAGTCCTTCCCAAAAAGTAAAAATCAGAATAATCACTCCTAGATTTGTCACTGTAAAAGCTAAAAAGATATGTCCTATTGAAAAGAACAAGGCAGACAACAAGACTCTCTTTAATACATCAATCCTTTGTTTTTTCAAATAATTTTGAAAATAACCTCTAAATAATATTTCTTCTAGAAAGTTTCCTAAAAGAGCAAATATCATAAGCGGCAATAACATTTTTAAGGGTACGAGGTCTTCTTGCTGAGATGCTGAGGTCCAAAAATAAGAAATTCTAAATGGAAGCACAACAACAAGAGAGGAAAGTATACCAACAATAATATTTTGGAATTTTGAATGGTTGGAGAACCATTTTAAATTCCTTTTTAAATTTTCATCCACACGATATAAAACTAAGCAGACAACAAGAGAAGTGAAACCAAGCACGAGGAGAACTAGCGGATCATTTATAAAGCGTAGTTTGAGAGTATTATTAGCAAATCCGAACTCCCAAAATCCCAGTGGTGTCATAGTGTCTCGCATTAAAATAAAACCGAATAAAAGTAGGAACATCTTAATAATCCTCTCTTTTTTTGGTAAAAGAAAATAACTTATACTTAAGATGAATAGCCCAGGGAAAATCCGAATTCCATATTCAAGTAATTGTTCCATTATTCAATTCTCCTTTTTTGTAGTTTTTTTATTATATCATAGGGAAAGAATGCTTATCGTAATGATAAACCGTTGTCTTTAGTTAATCTGATATTTGAGAAGTATTAAAGAAAGAAGAGCCATCCTACAAAAAAAAGTGTGATAGGTCATCCAAGCTCTCTTAAATTTCTCTAAAATCGATTAAGAAAATCTATAAAAGTGAGAAAGAATGACTGTTTCTTATCAACAAGTGCTACTCTCTGATTATAGATATTTAAATATAGCATTGTATAGAGGGAGTGTTTTTGATGATTGGCGTTTCTTTTGTAATTACCGTATTGATTATTTTGTTTTTATTATGGATTATTTTAAAAAAGCAGTATATTTGGTTAGCATTACCTTTAGCAGTGGTTTTAGTTGTTAGTGGAGGGATTTTTGTCTATCAAAAAAATGCCCCTAATACGGATTTAAGTAGAGAAAGTTTAGCTGGTGTAAAAATTGGAGAAAACATTGATCCTGAGCGTATTCGTCCACTTGAGAATAATAATATTTATGATACGTTAGTGGATCAAGCAGATTTAAATATTGTTGTCGAAGATGGAAAAGTCAAAGAACTTGCGACAACTTTTGATACTGTAGATAGCTCTATCCAAACTTCTCGGAATGTAGGGTTAGGAACCAATTATGTAGAGGTAGTGAATGCTTATGGTGAAGACTATCGAAAATTATTTTTTGTAGAAGAATTTGACTCAAGGATTATTTATTCAGATAAAGAAAACAATAGAGCTTTATCCTTTTACTTTAACAATGACGAAAAAGGTAGTTGGTTGAGTTACATAAATTTAATTCAGAAATAAAAGGGACTGCAAGATAAGTGTTTCTGTGTTTACTTATCTTGCAGTCCAGTTCATTTTATTCCGGAATTTTTTCATAGGCTAGCTGATGAATAATTTCCTCGTGTTTAGGATAGTCAGCTAACAATTCAGCTTGGGTAAATAGTTCAAAATCGTGATAATCAAAACCAGGAGCTACCACACAACTGACAAGAGCGTAGTCCTGATTGACACTAGAACCAAAGATAGTTCCTTTGGGTACAGTGTAAGAAAGGACCTCGCCATTCTCAATATTCATTCCCAGAGAAATAGCTTGATAGTTACCATCAGGAAAAATACAATGCACCGTTAACGCTTCCCCAGCATGAAAAAACCAAGTTTCATCGGAAGCGAGGCGATGAAAATGAGAGGGACTTTCAGTAGTTAATAAAAACAAAATAGAGGTGTAGAGCGCTCGGTCACCATTGCTTGTCTTAATGGTTTCGGAGCTTTTATCCGTTTCTTTAAAGAACCCACCTTCTGGATGAGCTTCTAGATGTAGTTGTTGAATCCAGTCATTTGCAGTTTTCATATAATCACGTCCTTTGGGTTATTATAGCAGAGAATAATTCTTTTGATTGCTGTTATTCTTTGAGTATTTATTTTTTTAAGATAAAAAAATAAAATAGCTAGGTATCACACGATTTTCATTAAAAGATGGCTTTTTTCAGTTATAATATCAGTAGTCAATAGTATAAAACAAAGGAGAGAACTATGCGAAATATAAAATTAACCATTACTTATGACGGCAAGCGTTACTTAGGCTGGCAACGTCTAGGAGATTCAGATAAAACGATTCAAGGAAAAATTGAAAGTATTTTAAAACAAATGACCGGAGAAGAAATTGAGATTATCGGCTCAGGGAGAACGGATTCGGGAACTCATGCACGAGGTCAGGTAGCAAATTTTAAGACGGAAACATCTATGACTAGAGCGGAAATGCTAGATTTTCTTAATCGTTATTTACCTAGAGATATCGTTGTGACGAAAGTGGAAGAGGTTCAAGACAGATTCCATGCTCGTTATAATTGTACGGGCAAGCAATATAGTTACTATGTTTGGAATAACGTAATTCCCACAGTTTTTGAGCGTAACCACAGTTTTCACTATCCTCAAAAATTAGATTTAGATAAAATGAATCAAGCTTGTGAGAAATTAATCGGTACCCATGATTTTATTGGTTTTTCAGCATTGAAGAAAAGTAAAAAATCAACAGTACGTACAATTGAAAAACTTTCTATTGAACAAGAAGGTAGTATGCTTCACTTTACTTTTGTTGGCGATGGTTTCTTATACAAAATGGTTCGGATAATTGTTGGGACCTTATTAGAAATTGGCTCAGGATCAATGGAGGTCACTGAAATTGAGAATATTTTTGAAAAGAAAGTACGTCAACAAGCGGGAGAGACAGTACCAGCACAAGGTTTGTTTTTAGATGAAGTCTATTATCGTTAAATTTAGTTAGACGAGGGATGAAATGATGACTAGAGAAGCTATCTTAGCTACCATTTATAATTTAATTCTCAATACGGGGACCCGTAAATGGGAACGAGAGCAGTTGGTTCTAGCAAAAAATGCCATTGAAAATCAGACAAATATCGAGGAAGAACTGCAAAGTTTGATTGCCATTTTTCGTCCCCTGGCTTTAAGAAATAATTTGACTCCGGATGTGGCTGATTTTTATGGAAAAATCACTAATGATAACAATTCCCAAGGGCACTTTGATTATTCTAAGCATCAAATGCAAGCATCTTTTGAGAAAGCAGTATTTGCAGGCGGTTGTTTTTGGTGTATGGTGGAACCTTTTGAAACTCAAAAGGGCATTGTTTCGGTAATGTCAGGTTATACAGGTGGAGATATTGAAAAGCCAACCTACGATCAGGTAAGTAGTGGAGCTAGTTGTCATGTTGAAGCAGTAGAAATTATTTTTGATACACAAGTGATTTCTTATCAAGCATTAGTGGAACTTTATTGGAAAATTTCTGATCCAACCGATGCACAGGGACAGTTTCAAGACCGTGGAAGTCAGTATCGCCCGATCATTTTTTTCCAAAATGAAAGGCAACGTCAGATTGCTGAAAAATCCAAGCAAAAATTGATCGATTCTAAAAAATATCAACAGCCGATTGTCACAGAAATTCGACAAGTAGAGACTTTTTGGCCGGCAGAAAATTACCACCAAAAGTTTTATTTAAAGCAAGCTAAACGCTACAAAGTAATCAAACGGGAACGTCAGCAACGACAAAAATTTATCGAACTAAAAAATAAAATAAGTGGGTATAAAAAGGGATAGACAAGAGAAATTGAGACTTGTTAGAAGATATAATCCTTTCCTAGAAAGTGGGAAGTACCTCTTTGATGCTTCTTTCCGAGTATTTGTCAAAGTGGACCAACTTGACCAGCCCATGTTGAAGGACTGGCACTTTGACCAAGAGAAAATCTTAGAAATTCCTGGAAGCGAATCAGAGTTTAAGGGAAGTATTCTTTGGTTTTGTATGAGTGGAGATATCAAAATATTTTCCGATAATCATGTGCTGACTCTGTGTCAAAATCAAGAAAATTACGACATGAAACTAACCAATTACAAGTATTTATCAACGTATTTTCCCTTGCCTAAAATCATTCATCAATCAGACAATCAACAGCAGTTTGTTGAAGAAAGAATTGTCTCAGATCAGTGTGACCTAGATAAAACAAAATTACAGGCGAGGATCTATCAAGATTATTACCAATACTTTCAAAAGTTGATGAAAAATCAAACCCTCAGTTATCGAAGTGTACAACAAATGTTGGATAATGCGACGATTGATTGGTCACCATGGATTGAACCATTTATCCAGAGCATTCCGAAATCTTTACAAGAAATGAAATTTCCAAAAGTAAAATTACATGGCGATTTATGGACAGCTAATATAATTGTAGACAAGCAGGATATTTGGTACATTGATTGGGATGAATCGGATGACTATTTGTTCTTTTATGATTTTTTCAAAATGATGTGGAACGAAGCAGATGTTCATGGAGAACATGGCTATTTAGATACCTATTTGGCTGGGGACTAGGACGCTGATTTCACAAAGATATTTAAATTATTTAATCTAAATTTTGAAACGGAACATCGCCTAGCCTATTTTTATCTGTTCTTTTTAAGCTTCTTATTAGAAAGTAACTTGCCTATTGAGGTGAAAGAGCTAGAATAGACAGACTTTCAAAGAAAAATTAGTGCGTTGTATAGTAATTCAACACATAAATAGTGACATAACTGAATATACTGGAATGAAAGAAGATGGCTTTAGACTTAGTGAACGATTTTCTTTCATTCCAGTATTTTTTTGTTTTATAGAACAACTCATTTTCATTGCCAAGCATGGTCGTCTCTAATATGATGAATTTATAGAGAGAAGTTGTTATTAAAACAAATAGGAGGATAAAATGAAAATTATTATAATTGGTGCATCCTTTGCAGGTATTTATTGCAGTCTACAAGCACGCAAACTTTATCCAGATGCAGAGATTTTATTGATTGAAAAAAATGAATTAGTCGGTTTTTTACCCAATGGTTTGCTGTTATATTTGCAAGGATTTTATGACACATTGGAGGAAGCGACATTTATTTCCTCAGAAATGTTGAAGCAAAAAAATATTTCTGTTCATTTAGAGGAGACCTTTATTGAAGCGCTTCCTAATGAGAAAAGTGTCGTAACTGACAAAGGAAATTATACTTACGACAAATTAGTTTTAGCTACAGGCTCCAGCCAGCATTCTAAAAATATTGATCTTGCAGAAGAAGAAATTTATCATTATAAAACCTATTCAGCAGCAAAAAAATTATTACCCAAAATTGAAACAGCTCAAAATATTACGATTGTTGGGGCTGGACAAGCCGGTTTAGAAGCAGCTAGTGTCTTTGTTGAATTAGGAAAAACGGTAAATGTCTTTGAGACGATGGATTATCCTCTGTTTAAATATTTTGATAAAGATTTCCTAGTCCCTTTTTTAACAGATATTCAACAGATAGAAAATCTCCATTTACAGTTGAGTCAACAAATTTCAAAAGTAGATAAAAATGATCAATTTGAAGTGAACTTTCAACAACAACAGTTAAAAAGTGATTTGATTTTAACCACGGTCAATGTTCATCCTACCTTGGTTAATTTACCCGTGAAACATCACAGAGACTTGACGGTTGAAACAAATGACTATTTAGAAACTTCTATCAAGGATATTTTTGCTGTTGGGGATTTGATTCAGGTTCCGCTAACTATTACTAAAGAAAAAATGTATCTTCCGCAAATCAGTAATGCTGTACGAACTGGTTTAGTGGCAGCAGAAAATCTAGCTAGCCCTCGGAAAAAATTTCAAGGTAGTTTACGAATGATTGGAACTAAATTATTTCATTGGTATTTAGCAAGTGCGGGTCTGTTAGAAGCAGAAGCGTTTCTTTATCCTAAAAAAATCAGAACCAAATTATTACATTTACCTGCGGCATTAGTGGTGGGTCAATCAGTAGATTGTAAACTAATTTTTGAAGAAGAAAGCCGGCGATTATTAGGTGTGCAGCTCTTGTCTAAAGTGAACTGCTTGGAAACTATTAATCACTACGGTTGGGCAATTGAACAACAAATGACTGTCGAACAATTATTAGAGCAGGATTTCTTTTTTCATTCACAATTTAGTAATCGTCTATCTTTCACCAACGAATTTATTTTAGGGAGTGACACGGATGAGATTTGAAGATTTATTGGAGAAAAAAGAAGCCAAAAAAATTCGTGTCTTAAAGCAATTATTATTAGCAGGTGGAAGCATTACGATTACTGACATGGCAACAAGTTTAAGTGTATCCAAAAAATCTGTTGAAAATTATCTAGAAGAGTTGATGGATGACCTAAAACCTTATCAAGATAAATGCCAATTAAGTTATGACAAAACAATGATTTATTATTCAAAAACGTCGGAGTTTTCTATGTGGGAAGTTGAAAAAACTTGGTATGATAATGCTCCTAAATTTCAAATATTGCTTCATTTATTACGTAACAGAGAAATTGCTTTTATTCGCTTAACACAAGAATTAGCCGTTAGTGAGTCTTCACTGTCCAGAAAAATTAAAGAGTTGAATCAGCTACTAAAAGAGTTTGATCTCATGATTTGGCAAGGAAAACTAGAAGGAGAAGAAAGTCAGATTCGTTATTTCTATTTCCAATTATTGTGGTACTTAGAAAAATACCCCAAAGAGATTGTGGGCCGAGAATTGGATTTACTAGAACAATTAGAACGCGGTTTTGGGGTTTCTATTAAACAAGAAGCGCGATACCGTACAGCGTTGTGGATGCGAATTACTAAATATCGAATTGCCTTATACAAACCACAATTTACAAAGTTTCGAGAAAAGTTTGAACCTTATCAGCGAGATCGTTTTTATTTACAAATCAAGCCTATTTTTCATCGTTTATTTAGTTATTATGCAGTGGAGTTAAAAGAAGAAGAAATCATGTTGCATTTTATTTTTCTCATTAGCATGTCTATTTTAAACGAAAAAGATTTTTATCAATACTGGTTGCAGCGGTCTAAATTTACACCAACTAGTTTGACAGATACACTCGTCTTAGAAACAATCATGCGCCTTTACCCACGAGCAAAAATTCGTCCCAATCGAGAAATTAATAGTTATTATCATCTTTCTCAAGTTCACTTACGCTTGTATTTTTTCAAGGGTGATATTGAAGTCTATGATCGGGAAAACATTTGGCAATTGGAAAAAACGTTATCTAGTCGAGATATTCAAACCTTTAGCGATCAATTGATTCATATGGGTCTTGAGTCGTTAGCAGTTTCTTACACAGAAGAGAATAGCTTAATCGCAATGACTGAAGTGAAATATTTGAGTTTATTGACGATTTTAGATGTTGAAATGAATCGAGAAATTCGTGTTGGAATTGATTTACAAATGGACCCGTTGTTTAAAGAAGCTGCGACGATTATGTATATGCTGCATTTAAAAAATCTGAATGGGGTAGTGATTGAACCCTATCAATCAGAAAAATCCTATGACTTAATTATAACGAACCATCAAAGTTATGATTCTTGTTACTATCGATTATCTGAATTAGGAACAAGTTATGATATTCAAGAAATTAAAAAAATAATTCGTGAGTTATAAAATGTAAAACGCTTGCAAAAACTGCATTCTGTCAAAAATTAAAAAAAAGATAAAAAAGATGACAAAATAAATCAGGTAGAAAATTGTAAGCTATGAATGTAAAGAAAACGTTATCAAAGGAGAGAGAAACATGACACAAAAACAATACATTATGGCGATTGATCAAGGAACAACAAGTTCAAGAGCAATTTTATTTGATAAAAAAGGGAACAATGTAGGATCTTCACAAAAAGAATTTACCCAATACTTCCCACAATCAGGCTGGGTAGAGCACAATGCCAATGAAATTTGGAATTCTGTCCAATCAGTAATTGCCGGTGCTTTTATCGAATCGGGAATTCGTCCAGAGCAAGTAGCGGGTATCGGAATTACCAATCAACGAGAAACAACGGTTGTTTGGGAAAAAGAAACAGGTCGTCCCATTCACAATGCGATTGTTTGGCAGTCTCGTCAATCTGCAGAGATTGCTGATCAATTAGTCAAAGACGGCCACAAAGAAATGATTCATCAAAAAACTGGTTTAGTCGTAGATGCCTACTTCTCAGCAACAAAAGTTCGTTGGATTTTAGATCATGTCGAAGGAGCGCAAGAACGTGCAGAAAAAGGCGAATTATTATTTGGCACGATTGATTCTTGGTTAGTTTGGAAATTAAGTGATGGTGGCAATCATGTAACGGATTATTCGAATGCTAGCCGCACAATGCTATACAATATTCATGAATTGGCTTGGGATGAAGAAATATTGAATCTCTTAAACATTCCTAAAGCGATGTTACCAGAAGTAAAAAGTAACTCTGAAGTATATGGACATACTAAATCTTATCATTTCTATGGAAGTAAAGTACCAATTTCAGGGATGGCTGGAGATCAACAAGCAGCCTTATTTGGACAAATGGCCTTTGAACCAGGAATGGTTAAGAATACTTATGGAACAGGTTCATTTATTGTCATGAATACGGGTGAAAAACCACAATTATCAGAAAATAATTTATTGACTACGATTGGTTATGGTATTAATGGAAAAATTTACTATGCCTTAGAAGGAAGTATTTTTGTTGCTGGTTCGGCGATTCAATGGTTACGTGATGGTTTAAGAATGATTGAAACTTCTCCAGAATCAGAAGAAATTGCTGGGCAAGCAAGTGGCGACAATGAAGTTTATGTTGTTCCAGCCTTTACAGGTTTAGGTGCTCCTCATTGGGATTCCGATGCTCGTGGTGCTGTATTTGGTTTAACTCGTGGAACAACTAAGGAAGATTTTGTTAAAGCGACATTACAATCAATTGCTTATCAAGCAAGAGATGTGTTAGATACGATGAAAAAAGATTCAGGTATTGATATCCCATTGTTAAAAGTTGATGGTGGTGCAGCTAAGAATCGTTTATTGATGCAATTCCAAGCAGATATTTTAAACACACCTGTGCAAATTGCAGCTAATCTCGAAACAACAGCCTTAGGCGCAGCTTACTTAGCTGGTTTAGCAGTTGGTTTCTGGAAAGATTTGGATGAATTAAAGTCAATGTTAGAAGAAGGCGAAATTTTAAATCCCGAAATGTCAGAAGACGAAAGAGAAAAATTATATAGAAACTGGCAAAGTGCTGTCAAAGCAACGCAAGCATTTAAGCCTCGCAAATAATAGAAAGAAGGAACAAAGATGACCTTTTCATTTAAAACAAGAAGTAACAATATTCAAAAAGCCCAAGAAACAACATTGGATCTTCTAGTGATAGGTGGAGGGATTACTGGTGCAGGGGTGGCTGTTCAAGCCGCCGCTGCAGGTATGCAAACCGCTTTAGTAGAAATGCAGGACTTTGCGGAAGGTACTTCTTCTAGGTCCACTAAACTGGTGCATGGTGGCATTCGCTATCTGAAAACATTTGACGTTGAAGTGGTAGCGGATACAGTCCAAGAACGAGCAAATGTTCAAAAAATTGCTCCTCATATTCCTAAGCCAGACCCAATGTTATTGCCGATTTATGATGAACCTGGCGCGACCTTTACTCTTTTTTCTGTAAAAATAGCAATGGATTTATACGATCAATTAGCAGGTGTAACGGGAACAAAATATGCCAATTATATGTTAACTAAAGAAGAGGTTCTAGAAAGAGAACCACAATTAAGCTCGGAAAATCTCCAAGGTGGCGGTGTGTATCTTGATTTTCGTAACAATGATGCTCGTTTAGTCATCGAAAATATCAAGCAAGCACAAACAGATGGTGGTTTGATGATTTCTCGTGCCAAAGTTGTGGAAATTTTACATGATGACAACGGACAAGCAAAAGGTGCTAAGGTGGAAGACTTACTGACAGGAGAAATTTTTACGATTCATGCCCACGTAGTTATTAATACTACAGGTCCTTGGTCAGACAAAGTTCGCCAGTTGGACAGTAAAAATGATTTGCCTCCACAAATGCGTCCAACCAAAGGCGTCCATTTAGTGGTAGATCAAAGTAAATTAAGTGTTCCTCAACCAACCTATTTTGACACGGGAAAAAATGATGGACGAATGGTTTTTGTTGTTCCACGTGAGGAGAAAACTTATTTTGGAACAACTGACACAGACTATCAAGGAGAATTAAGTCATCCAACAGTGGAACAAAGTGATGTGGACTACCTACTCGAAATTGTTAACGAACGTTTTCCAAAAGTGAAGTTAACATTAGCTGATATCGAATCTAGTTGGGCAGGTTTACGACCATTAATTTCTGGGAATGGTGGTTCTGATTATAATGGTGGCAACAACGGATCAATTACCGAAGAAAGTTTCCAAAATTTAGTTTCAGCCGTGGAAAAATACTTAGTAAATCCTGATACCAGACAAGACGTTGAAACAGCGATTAGTGAAGTAGAGTCGTCTATTGATAATGCTGTTAACCCTTCTCAAGTTTCTCGTGGCAGTAGTTTGGATATCTCTGCAGATGGTTTGTTGACATTAGCAGGTGGAAAGATTACCGACTATCGTTTAATGGCTGAAGGGGCATTAAAAAAAATCCAAGAATTGTTAATGAAAAAAATTCAAAAAAACTACATTTTAATTGATTCTACTGCTTATCCTGTATCAGGTGGAAAAATCGATTATCAGAATGTAGATGAGGAATTGGAACAATTAGCCAAACTAGCGGAAGATAAAGGCTTGAGTCACAAAGATGCACTGTATTTAGCTAATTTGTATGGTTCGAATTTATCAAAAGTATTAAGTTACGATGAGCCAATAATGGGTTTATCGGTACGAGATAGTTTCTCATTAAATTATGCTTTAAATGAAGAAGCAGTATTAACTCCAGCGGATTATTTTATGCGCCGTACCAATTTCATTTTATTTATCCGAGATGAAGTAGATGCTATTAAAGAACCTGTCTTGAATAAAATGAGTGAATTTTTCCAATGGACAGATGCAGAAAGAAAGAATCAACAAGCTAACTTAGAAGCAGTAATTGCAGAATCTGATTTGAAAACATTAAAAGAGGAGATTTGACGATGAATGACATGACGCAGATTTTTAGTGAGTTTTTAGGAACAGCGGTCTTAATTTTATTAGGTAGTGGGGTTTGTGCAGCAGTCAATTTAGAAAAAAGTAAAGCCCAAGCTTCGGGATGGATTGTGATTGCTATGGGCTGGGCAGCCGCGGTAACAATTGCCGTATATGCATCTAGCTTTATGGGACCTGCACATTTGAATCCAGCAGTAACTATTGGTATGGCAGTAGCAGGTAATTTTGCTTGGCATTTAGTGGTACCATTTATGATTGCGCAACTTTTAGGTGCTGTTCTAGGTGCAACTTTAGTTTGGCTAACTTACTTACCTCATTGGGAAGAAACAAAAGATCAAGGGGCAATTTTAGGAACTTTTGCTACCGGTCCTGCAATTCGTAATTTAACCGCTAATGTTGTAACTGAAGTGATTGGTACCTTCTTATTAATCTTTGCCTTGTTAGCTTTTGGTGAAACACCATTTGCGGATGGAACAAATCCAATGGTTGTAGGAATCTTAATTTTGGCAATCGGACTATCTTTAGGAGGACCAACAGGATATGCAATTAATCCAGCCCGTGATTTAGGCCCTCGTTTGGCGCATCAATTCTTACCAATCAAAAATAAAGGTACATCCGATTGGGGCTACAGCTGGATTCCAATCGTTGGTCCAATTATCGGTGGAGCACTTGCAGCCTTAGTGTTTAATGTATTGCCAATTTAATGATAAGATGATGGATAAAAAGGCGACTTTACAATATTAATTGTGAAATTGCCTTTTTTGATTTGAAATGAGAAAAAATATGTGACAAAAAAACGGACATTCAAAAATTATGAAGAGATTTTCGAATGAATCACATAATAAGGAGATTTATTTTACTTTCGTTCGAGATGTTTCCGTTTCCAATTTATTTTTATTACAAATAGTCATGGATAATGGTGCAAATTCTTATCAATTGTTGACAAAGCAATCTAATTACTTTATATTACTTTTAATAACAGAATGCGTAGAAAAGAAAAGTACAAATCTAAGAATTTTTAAGAGAGCTTCGGTTGGTGGGAAGAAGTAAAGGATGAGATTTGGAAAATGGTCTTTGAGCATTTGATTGTGAGCGAAAGTTAGCAATCAACGGGTATGCCCGATACAGCATCTCAGTATCTTTATCAAATGTACTGATAGAGGTTAGTTCTGTGAAGGATTAACAAACAAAGGTGGTAACACGAAGCTATGGCTCTCGTCCTTTTCGATTTCGAAAAGAGCGTGGGCTTTTTCTACGTGATTCTGTTAAAAAAGGGGGAAAATAATAATGAAAAATTTGAAAAAAATTGGTTTTGGAATTTTAAGTATTGCAGCAATTACATTTTTAGCAGCCTGTGGTGGGGAAGATACAACAGTTAATTCTTCAGAGGCGGAAACTGCTAACATCGAAGAAAAAGTTGTTGGTGTAGCACCCGGACCATATGGAGATATGGTTACAGAAGTGATTTCTCCATTGCTAGAAGAAAAAGGTTATAAGCTAACTACCAAGGTATTTAATGATTATGTCCAACCGAATCAAGCTTTGAGTGGAGGACAAATTGATGCGAATCTTTTCCAGCATACAGCTTATTTAGAAAAATTCTCAGCTGACAATAATCTAGACCTAACAGCTTTAGAAAAAGTACCCACACTAGGAATGGGAATTTATTCTGATAAAATTTCAAATTTAGATGAGTTGACAGATGGTGATATGGTCTCGATTGCCAATGACGGATCAAACTTAGCGCGGACACTACAATTATTAGAAGTGAATCAACTAATCACACTTGGCGATGCTGTTGATGAAACAAAAGCAACTGTTGATGATATTGCAGAAAATCCTAAAGATTTAGAATTTAAACCTTTGGATGCAGCACAACTAGCTCGTTCATTAGATACGGTAACAATCGCTTTAGTACCAGGGAACTTTTCTTGGGCAGCTGAGTTAGATCCAGCAGATGCTTTAGCTTTAGAGGCATTGAAAGAAGATTATAAGAATATTGTTGCTGTACGTACAGAAGACAAGGATTCTGATTTTGCCCAAGCTATTTTAGAAGTATTAGAAGGTCAAGAATTTAAAGACGCCATCGCTGAATCCGCCTTTAAAGATTTTGACAAGCCAGCCTTCTGGACGGAGTAAGTGAAAAATGGCAAAGATTGAAATTCAAAATCTTTCTGTAGCATTTCGTCAGAAAAAACAAACATTCCAAGCGGTGGAGGATGTGCATTTACAGATTGAAGCTGGCGAAATTTATGGAATTGTTGGGTTGAGCGGTGCGGGTAAAAGCACACTCATCCGGACACTAAATCTCTTACAGCCACCAACTAAAGGAAGTATCAAAATTGATGGAGCAGAGATCACAACCTTAAAGGGTGAATCTCTGAGAGGAATGCGTCAAAAAATTGGTATGATTTTTCAACATTTTAATTTGATTCAAAATCGAACCATTGCAGAAAATATTGAGTTTGCTTTAAAAGCCGGTCATTACCCTAAAGAAAAACGCACTGCCAGAATTCAAGAGCTATTAAAATTGGTTGATTTAGAAAGCAAACATGACGAATATCCAAATAATCTTTCCGGGGGACAAAAGCAACGTATCGGGATTGCACGGGCACTTGCCAATAATCCAGAAATTTTGCTTTGTGATGAAGCGACAAGCGCTTTAGATGTAGAAACAACTGAAGAAATTTTACGTATTTTGGAACGAATTAACTCTGAACTAAAAATTACGATTGTCTTCATTACCCATGAGTTAGAAGTTGCCAAGCGTTTGTTTCATCGGATGGCAGTAATGGAAAATGGCCGAATTGTTGAAGAAGGTCCAACGTATCAAATTTTTAGTGATCCAAAACAAGGAGTAACTCAGAAATTAGTTGGACGCTATTTAAATCTTTCCTTACCAGCAGAGATTTTTGCTGAACTGAATGAAGGTGAGCTTTTGGAATTAAGATATCAAGGAGACAATACCTTAGAACCTTTAATATCGAATGTTTCCAAAGAATTTGCCGTATCAATTAGTATTATTCACGGAAAGATTGAATATATTCAGCATAATGTTATCGGAATTTTATATGTGTACTTAACGGGTGAAGCGACTGAGGTAGATCAGGCAATTGCAAAGCTGACAGCCAATGTACATTCGATTAGAAAGTTAACGGAGGGCTAACATGGAAGAGACATTACAGATTTTACAAAATCATTTACCAAAAGCCTTGTGGGACACCTTCTATATGGTGAGTGTTTCAACTTTAATCGGAGTTCTTTTTGGAACCCTCATTGGATTATTGTTATTTTTGGCTAACAGCCCTTTATTTAATCGTCATGAACTGTTGCATAAAATTGTTAGTTTTCTTGTGAATGCTTTGCGTTCTTTACCCTTTTTAATTCTATTAGTTACGTTAATTCCAATTTTGACTCTATTAATTGGGGATCCCTATACACCTACAGGAGGAGCTATCGCTCTATCAGTGGCAGCAATCCCTTTTTATGCACGGGTGGCAGAAAGTTCCTTTGCAGAAATTAATTCGGGTATTCTAGAAGCGAGTGTCGCTACTGGAGCGACCATGATACAAATTATCCGCGATGTCATTTTACCAGAGAGTTTGCCATCTTTGATTCGAGGATTAGTTTTAACGATTATCAGCTTACTAGGTTATTCAGCTATGGTTGGAACAATTGGTGCGGGTGGTATTGGAGACATGGCGATTCAATATGGCTATTTCCGCTACGAGACAGGTATTCTAGTCATTATTATTGTGTTGTTAATTGTGATTGTTCAAATCATTCAATGGCTGGGAGATTTATTTGCACGACATTTCACTAAATAAAGAATACCAATCTCCTTTACCAGTCGTAGCTAGTAGGATGGTATGGGGGAAAAAGCATCAAATGGAATTACTTTAAACCGAATTAGCTTAATAAACTAAAAAAATAAGGAGGAGTAGCATGGACATTCAAGTAGTGCCAAAGGAATATTTGGTAAACAAAGTAACTGGTGAAATTGGAGCTGCCCGTGGCATTTGCTTTCCTTCCAATTTAGAAGAAGTAGTAGCTTGTGTAAAAAATGAACCTACTCAACCTTTGATTACAATTGGAAGCTTTACAGGCTTGACAGGTGCAACCTTTCCGAGTGGTAATGAAACTTTCCTTAGTCTAAAGAAAATGAATCGTATTCTGGAATTAGATGAAGAAACGATGACTTTAACTGTTGAAGCAGGAGTTACCTTAACTGAGCTTCAAATTTTTTTAGCAGCTACTCCTTATTTTTATGCTCCTGATCCAGGAGAGAAGGCAGCAAGTATTGGTGGAACGGTAGCGACAAATGCAGGCGGCATGCGAGCAATTAAATATGGGGTCACGCGTGACAATATTCGTGGCTTGGAAGTAGTTCTAGCTTCAGGAGAAGTCATGGATGTCGGCGGGCTAAATCGTAAGTCTAGTTCTGGTTATGATTTAAAAGATTTATTCATCGGTTCGGAAGGAACTCTGGGCATTATTACTAAATTACAGCTCAAGCTTGTAGCGCGCCCTAGTTTTGAACAAAGCTTATTAATTGGCTTTAAAACTTTGGATGACTTAGCACCAACCGTTTTCCAAATCTTGTCCTCCACTCTGCAACCAACGACCTTAGAATTTTTTGAACGTCAAGGAATTCAATTTGCAGAAAGCTTGTTGCAACAAACCTTTCCAAATGTTGAAGGAGCCGCTTTTTTATTAATTACTTTGGATGGCGATTCAATTGAATCAATTGAGAATCAACAGCTAGCTTTGCAAAACTTGTTACCAACTGCAAAAATTCATTTTTTAAATGAGGAGGAAGCCGTTAATGTATGGCACTTACGAGGCGGGATTGTTTCAGGAGTTGAGGCTGTCACTCAACAAGAACCATTGGATATCGTCGTGCCAGTGAATCAAATCACTGGAACAATTCAATTTATGAAAGAGTTAGCTAGTCGTTATCATTTAAATGGAGTGTTTTTTGGACATGCTGGAGATGGGAATATCCATGTCTGCGTGATGCGAGAGCAATTATCCGATGAAGAATGGCAAGTTGCTTTACATGGTTATTTAGATGAAATGTATCAATATATTGCGAGTGTGAAAGGTTTACCTTCTGCTGAACATGGGATTGGTCTCTTAAAAAAAGAATTTTTCTTAAAAAATACAGATTCAGTCACCTTAGCCACAATGGAAGCTATCAAAAAAGCTTTAGATCCTCATTTACGCTTAAATCCTGGGAAAATTTTTTCCATTGAATAAATCAAATAAGACTTTGACATAAGTAAGAACCAGACAAACTTATCCTAAAGAGTAGCATGAATGCCATGCAATCTGCTTTTATTCGGATATGTTATTGTGTAAGTACTTATGGTCAGAGTCTTTTTTATTCCTATTCAAATTAAAGGAGAAAAGCAGTGGAGGATTCTTTTCCAGAAATCACAAAAATCGGTTGTATATTTGATTGATTTCTGATTGAATAGAACAAGAGAAAAAGTTTATTTGATTAAGAGGAGTCGAAGAATGTTGAGAAAAATTGGTTTTGATCCCCAAAAATATATTGACGAGCAATCAAAATATATTTTGGAACGCGTGAACAATTACGATAAACTGTATTTAGAATTTGGTGGAAAATTGATTGGTGATATGCACGCCAAAAGAGTGTTACCAGGCTTTGATCAAGATGCAAAAATCAAATTGCTACACAAATTAAAAGATCAAACAGAGATTATTATTTGCGTATTTGCAGGAGATATTGAACGTAATAAGATTCGTGGGGATTATGGTATTACGTATGACATGGATATTATGCGCTTGATTGATGAATTAAGTGATTACGAGCTTTCAGTTAATAGTGTCGTGATTACTCGCTACAATGGTCAACCTTCAACAAAAATCTTTATGAATAAACTTCAACAACGTGGTATCAAGGTCTTTACTCATCGAGAAATCGAAGGCTACCCAATTAATGTGGATAAGATTGTTAGCGATGAAGGATTTGGTCGCAATGAATTTATCCCAACAACGAAGCCGATTGTCGTGGTTACTGGACCGGGTGCAGGAAGTGGTAAGTTAGCGACTTGTTTAAACCAACTGTATCATGAGAGCCAATCCGGACATTCAGCAGGTTATTCTAAATTTGAGACGTTTCCTGTGTGGAATGTTCCTTTAAGACATCCATTAAACATTGCCTATGAAGCAGCAACGGTTGATTTGAAAGATGTCAATATGATTGATTCCTTCCATTATGATTATTATGGAGAAGTAGCGGTGAATTACAATCGTGATTTGGAGTCTTTCCCAATTATCAAAAGAACGATTGAACGGATTACTGGACGTGATGCCGAATTTAATTCACCAACTGACATGGGAGTCAATCGTGTAGGTTATGGAATTACCGATGACGAAGTGGTTCAAGAAGCTTCTAAACAAGAAATTATTCGTCGTTATTTTGATACGGAATGTAATTATAAAAAAGGGTTAACGGATATAGACACCTTAAAACGTAGTCAAATTATCATGGAAGAAGTGTCTCTACGACCAGAAGATCGTCCTAGCGTTAAACCTGCCAGAGAATATGCAGAGGAATTAAAATTACGAGACGATTGGGATCAAGAGTTTATGCCAGCAGTCGTTGCTTTAGAATTAGCAGATGGAGAAATTGTTACCGGACGCGCTTCTAAGTTGATGGATGCCAGTGCATCGGTTATTTTAAATGCCATTAAGAAACTAGCAAATATTAGTGACGATATCTTATTGTTATCTCCTAATATTTTAGAACCGATTAAAAAATTGAAAGCTGATGAACTATCGGGACGTCTGACCTCATTAAATACTTCAGAAATCTTGATTGCTTTATCAATTAGTGCAGTGACCAATCCAACCGCACAATTAGCTTATGATAAATTAACTGAACTAAAAGAGGCTCAAGCGCATTCGACAGTGATTTTAAATAAAGATGATGAACAAATTTTGCGTAGTTTAGGAATTTCCTTTACCTGTGACCCTGTTTATCCATCTAAAAACTTATTTTATGTTTAATAAAAAAGAAGAATTGACCGGTGTCAGTTCTTCTTTTCTTTAAAACTGAATCTGAGTAAGATAAGATAGAAGAAAGAGGAGGGGATCGTTTGAAAGGCATTGTTTTTGATTTTAATGGGACATTACTTAGTGACACGGATATCCATGAAGTAGCGTGGCGAAACTATATTCAAGAGTTGTTAAATAGAGAAATTACCGATGAAGAATTTCATTCCATTCATGGGAGAACCAATCATCTGATTATGGAAACATTTTTAGAAAAAGAATTAACAGTAGCTGAGAGCGAAAAATATTCTGAAGAAAAAGAAGCAGTTTACCGTGAATTGCTACTAAAAGAAAAAAATCCCCAACTAATCAAAGGGGCAATGGAGTTTTTTGATTATTTAAAAGAGCAGAATATTGCAATCAATATTGCGACGGCTTCACCAAAAAGCAATGTTGAGTTTTATTTCGAACTATTTGGTTTGTCTCGTTGGTTTGATTTGTCAAAAGTGGTTTATAATGACGGCACATTGGCGAGCAAACCTGCACCAGACTATTATGTTCAAGCAGCAATCAATGTCGGAATTAATCCAGAAGAAATGTGGGTTTTTGAAGATTCACCGATTGGCTTACAAGGAGCTTTTAATGCAAAAGCAGATAAAATTATTGCCGTAACAACTAATGATAATCGTCAAGCACTAGAAAATATCGAATTTGTAGATCTTGTGATTGATGATTATACGGATTTGCGACTTCATCAACTGATAAAATAAAAAGAGTTGTAAGATACGTCTTATTATTCGCAGCAAACTGGACGCTTCACTGTGAGAGATATTTGCATATCAGGGCAGAGTATATGATGAAAAATACCCGAACGAAAATTTGACTTTCACTATTCCAAGTGAATTGACTTCCGAGAATCAAGAGACTCTCGGAGGTAGTCTTTTTTGTTCGGGTATTTTGTGGTTAAGTGACTTATGGTGCAGACTCTTTTATTTTTTTACAATCATACTAATTGCTTGTTCTAATTTAGCAGCTTGCTCATCAGCATTTGTTTCAGGGTTTACAAAGCAATTTTTTAAATTTTCTGCCATAATCATGCCCATTACGCGATCGATACTTGAACGAACGGCACTTAATTGGGTAATCACATCCACACATTCTTTTTCATCTTCAATCATTTTTTGAATGCCACGAATTTGCCCTTCTGCTCTACGCAAGCGATTGAGGACTTTTTTTTGTTCTTCTCGCATGATGTCGCCTACTTTCTAAAAGTGTTCTTGATTGAAATATACCTGAATAGGGTATGTTAGTCAATCAAAAAGAATAGAACGATTCTCTTGACAAGAGGATTTTTTCATAGTTTAATATACCCCGTAAGGTATAATAAGAAGGGAGAAAATTATGTTTAAATTTTTATATAATCGAGTACCGTCAATTTCAACAAATCAATTACAGAAACAATTATCAAATGATATTAAGATTTTAGATGTACGATCCCCGTCTGAATTTCGTGGTGGGCATATTCGTCAAGCTAAAAATGTACCTCTCAATACGATTAAGAATTATCAAGAGAAAGATAGGGAGATTTATGTGATTTGTCAATCGGGTGTGCGTAGCAAAAAAGCAGCGAAAATCCTGAAACAAAAGGGATACAATGTGATAAATATCCATGGGGGTATGAATCAATGGGATGGTCAAATTAGGGGAGGAAAATAGGATGAAAATTGTGATTGTGGGAGGCGTAGCAGGAGGAATGTCTGCAGCGACACGTTTACGTCGTTTAATGGAAGACGCCGAAATTATTATTTTGGAAAAGGGGCCTTTTGTTAGTTTCGCTAACTGTGGACTACCCTACCATGTGTCCGGTGAAATTGCTAATCGTGAGCAATTAATCGTGCAGACACCAGAAGCACTACAAAGCAGATTTAATTTAGATGTGCGACCTTTCAGTGAAGTCATTAAGATTTTACCAGAAAAACATCAAGTAATCGTTCAACAAAAGGGCAATGAAATTATCGAAAGTTATGACAAATTGATTTTGTCACCAGGCGCGAAACCATTCGTACCACTTATTGAAGGATTATCAGAGACGAAGAATGTCCATACCTTAAGAAATATTCCTGATTTGGATAGTTTGATGAATCAATTGACCGAAGAGACAAAAAAAGTAGTTGTCATTGGTGCAGGTTTTATCGGTTTAGAAATGGCGGAAAATCTTTATAAAAAAGGTTTGGACGTAACCATTGTAGAAAAAGCGCCACAAGTTTTGCCACCTTTAGATGAAGAAATGGCAGCTTTCGTTGAAAAAGAGCTGGTAGAAAAAGGGATTAGAGTCATTACTTCGCAATCAGCTGTGCGCTTTGAAAATGAAGGGAAAAAAGTCATTTTAGAAGATGGGCAAGTACTGTATTCAGATGTGACGTTGCTCTCTGTAGGTGTCCAACCTGAAAATCAGTTGGCCGTGGACGCAGACTTGGAAACAGGGCTTCGCGGTGGAATTGTCGTTGATGAATACTATCAAACAAGTCAAGAGGATATTTATGCAGTAGGGGATGCAATTGTTGTTAAGCAGCAAATTACTGGATCGGATGCCCTGATTTCTTTAGCTTCACCAGCTAATCGTCAAGGGCGACAAGTGGCCGATGTAATTGCTGGATTGAATCGAAAAAATATCGGAAGCATTGGTACTGCAATTGTCAGAGTGTTTGATTTGTCAGCTGCATCAACGGGTTTAAGTGAACGAGCAGCAAAATTAGCAGGTAGGAATCCACAAGTTGTTCATATCACAGGGAAAGATCATGCTAGTTATTTTCCTGGGGCAACGGATATTACATTAAAATTGATTTTTAATGAAAAGACTGGTGAAATTTATGGGGCTCAAGGGATTGGTGAAAAAGGTGTGGATAAACGAATCGACATTATAGCCACTGCAATTAAGGGGAATCTTACTATTTTTGATTTACCTGAGTTAGAATTGACTTATGCACCACCTTTTAGTTCAGCTAAAGATCCAGTGAATATGATTGGGTATGCAGCAATAAATATTGCAGAAGGTTTGAGCGACTCAGTTCAGTGGTATGAGTTAAAAGATGAATTATTAATGGGAAAACGATTGCTAGATGTTCGTAATACGAGAGAATTAGCACAAGGAAGATTACAAAATTCGCTTCATATACCATTAGATGAGCTTCGTTGTCGCATAACAGAACTAGATTTAAATAAAGAGTATATTGTTAGTTGTCATAGTGGTTTACGAAGTTATATTGCGGAGAGAATTCTAAAACAAGCAGGTTTCAAAGTGAAAAATCTGGACGGAGCCTTTGCCTTGTATCAAACTATTTTGCCGGAGGAAATTGAATATGTATAATTCTGTATCAATGAATGATTTTGAAGCATTAAATAAACAAAAGAAATTAGCGATTATTGATGTTCGGGAAGTGGAGGAGTTTCAAGCTGGACATGTTCCGAATGCTAAAAATTATCCACTCAGTCGATTGGATGAGGACTATGTAAGCCTAGCTGATGAGGATGAATATTATGTGATTTGTCAATCAGGTAAACGCTCTGAACTAGCTTGTCAATTTTTAGCCGAACAAGGATTTGAAGTCAGCAATGTGTTGGGTGGAACAATCGCTTGGTCTGGGGAGTTAGCATTCCCAGAATGAAATCTGTAACTGATTGACATAGATAAAACAAGAAAAAATATCCAAACAAGATAGATGATGCCTCTAAATCTAGGAGCAATCTGCTATTGTTCGGATATTTTTTTGTTAAACGGCTTATGTCACAGTCTATTTTAATTATTTAGCGACTACTGGGATCCACATTTCGCCAAAGTATTTGCCTTCTTTTTGACCCATACTGACAGCAGCATTTGGGCCACCTACATAGTGACAGTCTTGAACTTCCATCAAGGCTTGACCAAAAGCCATTCCTGTTAGCGTATTTTCTAGTTCTTCTGTAGAATAATTTCCATGTATATCTTACATTTATATCAAGAAAAAAGAACTTGGTTTATCGAAGGAATCAATCTAAATGAAGAAGAGAAGCATATACTACCTGTGGATGATCTGATAGATATTCAACTATATCAAGGAACTGCTTGGACCAATAATAAAATAAAAAAGATAAATCGTAGGAATCGTGAGAATAATTTAATTATAAATTTGGGTCCGCAAGCAATTAGTCAATTTAGAAAATACCATCCATTTAAACTAACTTTAGCATTCACCAATCCCTTTCAAACAACTGTGAGGTTAGAAACCTTTGTTGACGATTCTCAAACAGAAATAGTGGAAGAAATAGCGAATTGGTTATTATTTTTAGGAAAAGATATGGAATTAATCCAAGTACCAGAAAAAGTAAAGATAGAGCTAAAAAATCAAGTTCAAAAGTTTTCATAAAAATATCTGAAATCTCTAATTGGAGAATTCAGATATTTTTTGTTCTAAATAATTAATTTTGGATTAATGTTCGTGTTTTCGTTATAAACATGTTAAAAAAAGATTGAACATGTTTATAAAACTCGTTATATGCGTACAAACTAAAAATTAAAAATTATAATGTAATTGTATTATTATTCAAATAGTGTTTGAAGTGTATGGCTCATAAGTAGCTCAAATTGATTTAAAGCTGTGCCGAAGAAAAGATTTGGAGCAAATTTATGAAAACCTTTCGTGCTAAACGTATTTGTACTAATGGCCAAAGTTGCTAACTGTCCAATTTTAGATTGAGATTCGCCCACAAAAGCAATGATATCAATTTGATGTTTATCAGCAATAACGGACAATTCTACTAGTCTTTGTGTTTCTCCTGAATGAGAGATGAGAATGATTAAAGCTTCACTCTCAGTAGACGGACGCAATAATTCTAAATGACTGTTAGCCGTTGCTCGAAAGCCGTGTAGATTGAGAAATTCAGAAAAATAATTTGCCAAATTTTGTGAAAATCCTGAAGCAAGAATCATAATTCGTTTATTTTGGTATTTTTTTAATAATTGTGCAAATTGTTGATATTCTTCTTTTGTAATCAATTCCGTAGAAAGAGTCTGTGGAGCAGGTTGATTTTGGAAAGAAAAGACTAAATCACTGTAACCGGAAAATCCTAGCTTTTTAGACATGTTTACAATAGTTGCTGTAGAAACATAAGTATGTTTAGCGACTTCACGAATACCAATTTTTTTCGAAGGCGTAATCGTCGCTTCCATAAACCGTAAAGCATTGGCTTCAGCGTCACTCAATTGGTACTTCTCTATGAGCATTTGCACATTCATACATGAATCACCTCATTTTATTTGATAGGAGAATTATAACATGGAAAACAAAAAAAATATTCAAGATCCTTGGGCAAGAACAACAACTCGTAATGGGTTAGCAGGAGATGAAGTGATTTCAGCATTACAAAAGTCAATTCGTCGTGGTTATGAGAAAGCAGCTTGTGAATTTGCTTATGAAATGTACATTACTTCCCCTCAGTTTGAAGAAAAATTGTGGCGTCGATTATTAGCAATTTCAGTAGAAGATATTGGCATGGGAAACCCACAAGCTGCAATTATGATTAATAATTTGAATCAAATGCGTAAAGAGTTTCAATACAATGAATCCGATCGATTGATGTATATCATTCATGCAATTCGTTATTTATGTAACTCTGAAAAAGATCGTTCGTCAGACTTATTAAAAAACATTATGATCAAAAGTTTTGCAATGGGGTATGTTCCGGAAATCCCAGAATATGCGTTAGATAAACATACAACTCGTGGCTTAGAAATGGGGAGAGATTCGAATCATTTCTTAAATGAAGCTAGTAAGGTATACCCTCAAGCGGAAGTTGATAATGATTTCAAGGAACAATACGCAGAAATTTTGAAGGAATACGATCCAAATAATCAAGTGGAAACAGCTTTTCAATTTAATTCTTGGCAGGTTTAATTAGGGGGAGAAAAAATGGAAAATTCAGCGATGGTAGAAAAGTTAAATGGGATGTTAAGTCCTTTGGCAGCCAAATTAGGGAATCAACGACACTTAAAAGCAATCTCTAACGGAATGATGTTCGGCTTACCATTTATCGTCATTGGTTCATTCTTTTTGATTGTTGCTCATCCATCAATTAACATGGATCAGTATAATCCAGAAACGGCTAATTTTTTCATGCGATTTTTAGCTTCATGGAAAGAATTTGCTGTGGCGAATTATGATATTATTACCGCTCCATACAATCTAACTATGGGATTGATTGGTTTAATCAGTGCTTTTGGTATTGCATATTCCCTAGCTAGTGACTACAAATTAAATGCAGCCATGAATGGTATGATTGCTACAGTTGTCTATGCGATGGTTTGTACACCTGTTGTTGAAGGTAAAATTGATTTAAACTATTTAGGAACCAATGGATTATTTGTGGCCATTATTATTGGATTATTAGTCGTGGAAATTTGTCGTTTGTTTGAAGTGAAAAATATTAAGATTTCCTTACCAGATAGTGTCCCACCAATGGTTGTTGTTTTTATCAATACCTTAATACCTTTACTGACAAACATTATCATTTTTTACGGTATTAATATCATTTTCTTGCTTACTACCAAACAAATTTTTCCAGAAGCTGTGATGCAAGTATTGACACCTGCAACTGATATTGCTGGAAGTTTAGGTGGTTTCCTATTTATAGTGACAATTGGAAATATTTTATGGTTATTTGGAATTAATGGCTCATCAATTATTTTCCCAATTGTGTTTACGCTAGGAATTGCTCAATCAGGTTACAATGCTGAACAAATGTTAAATAATGAATCAATGACTCATTTGATGAACTTACAAATGTTTCGTATTTCAGTGATGGGTGGAGCTGGTGGAACTCTCGGTTTAGTCCTTTTGATGATGAGAAGTAAAGTGAGAGAATATCGTACAATTGGAAAATTATCTTTAATTCCAGGAATTTGTTCCATTAATGAGCCAGTGATTTTTGGTCTACCCATTGTATTTAATCCAGTACTGGCCATTCCCTTTTTAATTGCTCCAGTTGTAAATTTGTTGCTAACGTATTTTGCTCAAAAAATTGGATTAATTGGTTTAGGTTTTATCATTGATCCGTCCTTTACACCATTTTTCGCACAAGCTTATTTATCAAGCATGGACTGGCGGAATGTAGTCTTTACTTTCGTGTTAGTCTTGGTGAGTGCAGCGATTTATTTCCCATTCTTCAAAGTAATGGAAAAAAATCGTTTAGCTCAAGGAGAGTAAACCAAAGCTCTTAGTTATTTTTTGCCGAATGTTTAGTTTTTTGAGCGATTGATCTCATTTTTCGAAAAAAAGTAAAAATATTATTTAAAGAAAGAGGTCCTCAAAAGGGCTCTCTTTTTTTATCTTTCTAAATTATAATAAATGTAGCTTTTTTGTTAAAAAATTGTTCACTTTTACACATTTCTATATTAAAATAGAAAAGAGAAGAAAAAGGAAGGTTGAAACTATGACTGATAAAGCAAAAAAGTTATGTCCGGATTTGGTTTATCGTTTTTTGCAGTGGTTTGCGCTTTTTTTAACAATTTCAGCTTTTTTTGTGGATTCTATTTTTGAAATTTGGAATGGATTGAAAGCGATTGCGATATCTCCTAGTAATTTATTGACGGATTATTTTGAAATAGGTGGTCTAGGAGCTACTTTGTTGAATGCTGGATTACTAACGTTTCTTAGTTTGTTTATTTTGAGAAAACACGAGCATCACTTTTCTCCGAACACAGTCTTAACAATTATGCTATTAGCAGGATATGCTTTTTGGGGAAAAAATTTGTTTAATTCGTTACCGATTATGGTTGGGTTAGTTACTTACTTAAAAAAGGAACACGATGAATCTCAAATAGATATCGCGGCGGGGTTATTAGGTACAGCTCTGGCACCTGCAGTCAGTATTGTCTTCTTTTATTCGGATAGTTGGTCGATGAAAACAATGGCTTTGTTGTTAGGTTTTTTGATTGGTTACACCATTGTTCCTATTTTTAAAAAAGTCTGTGATTATACAAAAGGCCTGAATTTATATAATATGGGTTTTGCGGCAGGAGTAGCCAGTATTGGTGTCAATTTCATCGTTAAACGAATGTTAAATATTCCTGTTCCCCTAAGTAAAAGTGAAGCCTTGCATGGAAATGAAATATTTTATGTATTAGTAACTTTGTTTATGGTTATTTTTTTGTACGGTGTATACATCTTTTTTGCCTATCATTTTATGGGAATTAAAAAAGGAAAAATAATTATTGGTTTTAATCATCATCGTTTTTCTTTAAAAGATACCATGCGAATTTTTCGTTTTTCAATTTATGGTTGGTTAGGTATTTTGATTGTGAGACTGTTTGATGGACAACTAAATGGTCCTGTAGCAGGAACAATCTTAATTTTTACTGGTTTTAGTATGTACCATTTTCACTTCAAAGATTACTTTTTCCCAGCGATCGGGGTGGTTTCTTCATACGCTTTATTTTATCCAGAAGCTAGTATTACCACAAAGTTAATTGCTGTTTTGTTTGTCAGTACAATGGCGCCTTTTTCCAAAAAGTATGGAATTTTACTAGGATTCTTTTCGGGAATATTTTTCCCAATCATTTCCAAACAGCTGAATGCTTTACATGACGGAATCAATTTATACAATAGTGGTTTTGCTGGAGGTGTGACTGCGATTGTTCTGTCATTTATCTATCTTCAAATACAACGAATTCCCTTGCTAAATAAACTGTTAGAACAGAAATATCCCGCTTGGAATGCCAAATTTTTCAAAAAAGGAGCTATTTATTTAAAAAAGATTCCCTTAAATCATCGAATTGAGCTTGTCCCAACTAAACCTTAAACAAAGAGAGTGTAAACAAGAATCTTGTTACATTCTTTTTTTGTTTGAAAAAAATTTGCTAAAATAAAATTAGTTGTTCACTTTTTGAAAGTTGATTTGTTATATAGATGAAGGGGGGAGGAAATGAAAAAGCAATTTGATCGAATTTTATTTGAAACAACCAATGAATTGATTGGTTATTTAATCAAAATGGGTTCAAATCCTGAAGATGCCAAAGATATTTCCCAAGAAACCCTCCTGAAAATTCTTGAAATTGAAACAGAACTATCTATGGATAAAATTCGGCCGTGGATGTATCGAGTAGGAATTAATCTTTATTTCAATTTATATAATCAAACAAAACGACGAGCACAAATTCTGGAACAATATTTCCACGTCATCCCAGAAGAATGGCAAGAATATGACCACAATTTGTTTGAAGCTTTAAATCAATTAGATGTTAAATCCGCTCATTTATTAGTCTTAAAATATAGTGAGGAACGAAGTATGAAAGAAGTTGCTTTCCTGCTAAATCGACCAGAAGAGAGTATTAAAACAGAATTATATCGTGCAAGAAAAAAATTAAAGCAACTATTGGATCGGTTGTCAGTTGATGATTAACAGATTTGATGGAGATGGGAGAACAACTATGGAAGACAAAGAATTCCAAAAATTAGTAAAAAAGTCACGAAGTAAGCAACGGAAAAAACTTATAGGTTTATATATTGTTACATTAATCATTTTCGTAGGAGCAGGAATTAGTCTTATGTATGATTATAACTTTGGACCCTTTCAAGGAGATAAAATTGCTGGTGTTCGCGATAATAGTATAAAGTCAGTTAGCGCTGATGCGGTAGGGGTAGCAGCTTTATTGTTCCAGCAGTCAGGTGAGTTTCGATTTAATGTCGAAGCAGAGGAGTTCACCATGTATCTAGATTATTATCAAAAAGATGAACTGATTAAATCTGATGTAGTTTTTGGTATCTATACTGATGAGAAACCCGGAATTTATGGAAATTTATTGTTGGGAATTACTTCGGGAGATTCACAATTATTAACTAGATATAACGGTGGGACATATAGTGGTGTGTATTCAAGTGGTGTGCCGATCACACTTTCTGATTACTATGAAAGTGAAATTGGTTTAAGTTCTTTTTTAATCCCCTATGACAATTCCCAAAAAATTCAACTAGGCAAAAAGTATTATCTTTATTATGCAAATACTGCAGGGAAATTATATACAGATATTGATCAACATCTCACATCAGAAGCCCTTCGTCAGACAGATGAAACGATTGTCGTTTACATGATTTTTGAATAATTTCGATAAAAAGGCAGGAAACCTAGTTTTCCTGTTTTTTTTTTTTGCTTATAGTCTTAGTTTATTGATAAACTATGACGCCAGTCTCACTTACTAGAACTCCAAGCTAGTGAAATGGTAGGCGAATTGAGAATAAGATTCAAATTTTTGTACTTTGAAAATTTGAATACATTTTTTTATTATTGATAAAATGACATTTCATTTTATCAATAATAAGTAACTATAAGTAAAGAAAACTCTAGGGCATCACTTGACAAATGAATGGTTATTCATGTATTATAAAGATGTAAATATGATTAATCAATCATATGAAATATTTCATGAAATTATTTTATTTTAATAATGAGGAGAGACGCTTATGGATACAGTAAAAGACACCCATCAACATTGTAATCACGAACACGACCATCATGAAGGTCATGCTCATAGTCACAGTCATGACCATGGACGGTTACCTGTGTACTTATATTTTATCGGATTAGTAGCCTACTTAATTGCATTGATTGCTGATTTTCCAACCATTGGAACAAATATCTTATTTATTCTTTCGATGATTACTGCAGGATATCATATTATTATAGAAGGATTTGGAGAAACGCTTACGGAAAGTGTTCGTTTAAAAAAATTCCATCCAAATGTTCATATTTTAATGACTTTAGCAGCCTTAGGAGCTTCCATTATCGGTGACTTTGATGAAGGGGCACTATTGATTCTAATTTTTGCAGGAGCTCATTTTTTAGAAGAGTATACTGAAGGACGTAGTAGAAGAGAAATTACCAATTTGTTAAAATTAAATCCAACTGAAGCGAGATTACTTCAAGCAAACGGTGAGATGGAGTTAGTTTCCGTTGATCGTTTAAAAATTGGGGATTATCTACGTGTATTGCCAGGGGATCAAGTTGCGACAGATGGTGTAATTACTGAAGGAGCGACTTCAATTGATGAAGCGTCTATTAATGGAGAAAGTATTCCTAAAGAGAAAATAGTTGGGGATGAGGTCTTTGGCAGTACAATTAATGGTCAGGGAACATTTACCATGGAAGTAACCAAAGATAGTTCTGAAACAGTCTTTGCCATAATTCTACAATTGGTAAACCAGTCGCAGAATAACTTATCGAAGACAGCAACGAAAATTAAACAAATTGAACCGATATATGTAAAGACTGTTTTAGTACTTGTTCCATTATTTATTCTTTTAGCTCCTACTATTTTTGGTTGGAGTTGGTACATGAGTTTTTATCGAGGGATGATTATGTTGATTGCAGCTTCTCCTTGCGCACTCGCAGCAAGTGCTGTACCCGCAACTTTATCTGGGATTTCTAATTTAGCTAAACAAGGAGTCTTATTTAAAGGTGGTTCTTATCTATCTAATCTAGCAAATACAAAAGTAGTCGCTTTTGATAAAACTGGAACATTAACAGAAGGGAAACCAGTCGTAACCGATACGTATTTTGTTGAAAAACAACAGGCAGAATGGACAAATATTATTGTAGCTATGGAAAAAAATGCCAATCATCCATTGGCAACGGCGATTCTAAATGAATTTTCAGCGAACGTATCAATCGAACTCCAAGTAGAAAATCAAATCGGTCAAGGATTAGTATCTACTTATAATGGGAATAATTATCGTATTGGTAAGCCAAGTACGTTTATCCAAACAAATGATTTAATTCTTCAATTAACAGAACAATATTCTCGTGAAGGAAAAACCGTGGTCTATTTCGCTATCAACGAAGAAGTAAAAGGTTTAATTGCGATGATGGACATCGCCAAGCAAGAAGCCAGTGAAGTGATTCAGTATTTAAAATCCCAAAATATTCACACGGTAATGATTACTGGTGATACTGGAAGTACTGGAGAAGCCGTTGCCAATCGTTTAGGAATTGATGAGGTAGCGGGAAATGTTTTACCTGAAAATAAAGCGGAAATTATTACCTCTCTACAAAAAAAATATGGAGAAACCGTGATGCTTGGTGATGGAATCAATGATGCACCTGCTTTAGTTAAAGCAGATATTGGTTTTGCAATGGGAGATGGAACCGATGTAGCTATTGATGTAGCGGATGCAGTAATTATGCAAAATAATTTGACGAAATTTAAAGATGCTCATCAACTGTCTAAAAAATTAGATAAAATAATTTGGCAAAATATTTTTTTCTCAATGAGCATAGTATTTTTACTTGTCGTTTTAAATATTTTAGGAAAAATGGATATTGGTATAGGTGTACTCGCTCATGAAGGTAGCACGTTGGTTGTTATTTTAAATGGCTTACGCTTATTAAAGAATAGAAAAGATGAATAGCATCTGCTTATAAATTAGAAAATGAAAAAAAAACGATTAGATTAAGATGTAAGTCTTATTTCTAGTCGTTTTTTTTCATCGATTGACTATTGTCCATTTTTTTATTAGTGAAAAAAATCCAAAATTAATCAAATAGATAATGAAAAAATGACAGGAGAATAACATATATTTGTTATTAGGATAGCGAAAAAAATTACATAGAAAGAGAATATTAATTTTTTTGTCAAATGATATAGATAATGTACAGTGAATCACAAATATCAAAATTATTAATATAAAAATAGTTTTATTTTGTGTAAATCCTAATTTCAAGCTATTTTTTAATATTTACAATAAGAATTTTTTATAATAAGATGTCGATTATATCAATAAAATTTATTGTAAATTTATGTTTCTTTAATTATACTTAATGCTTGGGAATGTTTGATAATTTACAAATAATAATAAATTTTCGAAAAACTAAGAAATTAGAAATTTCTAGAAAATTCAATTTTTCATATATTTTTTTATAAAAAACGAACAATAAATGAAGTGGAGAGTGTAAGCCTTTGGATACCTATGGTTTATTAAAAGATGCAATGGCAGTATCGAATAAAAGAGCGGAACTGATTTCGACAAATATCGCTAATGTTAATACAACTGACTTTAAAGCAAAACGAGTTCAATTTGAAAGTGAGCTCCAAAGAGCAATCGGCCAAAATGGTTTTAAATTAAATACAACTCATGAAAAACATATTCGACATGAGATAAAAAATGTGCAACCTAAAATTGTAGAGAATCAAAACACTCGAGTGAAAGAAAATGGAAACAATGTGGATCTGGAAGTTGAAATGTTAGATCAAGCAACGAATGGATTATATTACAGTGCTTTAACTGCACAGCTAAATGGTCGATTTAAAATGATGAATTATGTTTTAAGTAATTAATACTAAGGAGGAAAAGCGAATATGAGTATTTTTAATGGATTGAATATTAATGCAAGCGGACTTTCCTTAGAACGCTTCAAGTTAGATACTATTTCTACCAATATTGCCAACGTGAATACAACACGAACAGCAGAAGGTGGAGCTTATCGTAAAAAAACAATTGATTTTGCTGAAAGTTTGAAAAATATTAATTTGACAGAGCAAAGAAATCAACCTTTACGAAATAGCCAAATGAGCTATGGAGTGAGAGTGACTGGGATTAGAGAAGACCAAACTGTTCGAATGAGCTATGATCCAACTCATCCAGATGCGGATGAAGAAGGGTATGTAGAACAATCAAACGTAAACGTTGCAGATGAAATGATTGAAATGATTCAAGCTCTAAGAACCTATGAAGCCAATGCCTCTGCAGTAGAAATGAACAAAAGTATGCTTAGAAAAGCGTTAGAAATTTCAAAGGAGTAAGTAAATGAATAATATTTCCTATGCACAAAGTTTAATGGATTATCAAAATCAAATAAAAGACCTCCAAGCGATGAATGGTACGCCGACTATAGTTGATCGGAATGAGCAATCAGAAAAATCCTTTGGGTCTTTTTTAGGTGAAGCAATCAATGGATTAAATCAAAATATGCAAATTATTGATGCCGATACTACTCGAGTAATTACTGGTGAAGAAAATGACTTAGCAAAAGTGATGATTCACATGACAGAAGCTCAATTATCTTTGCAAACGGCCGTACAAGTTCGTAATAAATGCCTTGAAGCATATAACGACATTAAAAATATGCAGTTTTAAGAAGACTAGCTTGGAAGGATGGAATCGATGGGAACCAATATAAGAGAATGGTTCGAACAAATCAAAGATAGATGGCAAGAGCTGAGTGATTTTATGAAACGCGTTATCGTTTTAGGGATAATTAGTTTAGTAATTATATTAGGTACTACTTATTATTTTATGACCCGAGTAGATTATGGCGTTCTTTTTTCTGATTTGTCTCAAGCGGATGCGGGAAATATTATTAATGACTTAAAAGAAAAAAATATCCCATATAAACTAGAAGATAACGGTAAAACCATTATGATTGAGCAAAATCAAATTGATAGTTATCGAATTGATTTAGCTGTGGAAGATAAATTACCTGATAGTACAACTGGATTTGAATTGTTTGATGAGTCTGGAATGATGACCACAGATGAAGATCGAAAAATTATGTATCAACGAGCACTAACGGGAGAGTTAGAACGAGCAATTGGGTCTCTGAGTGGCGTTGAAGCAGTCAAAGTAATCTTGGTCACTCCGGATGAAGGGGTATTTAGTAGAGACAAGAAAGAAGCAACGGCTTCTATTACTTTATCTTTGCGCTCACCATTAGCCGATGCAGCAGTTCAGGGGATTGTTACTTTGGCTTCAGGATCAGTTGAGAACTTAAGTCCAGAAAATGTCAGAGTAATTGATACCGATGGAAATGTATTAGCCGGGGGACAAGAAAGCCAAAGCGTGGCCAATACAAGTGATCGTTATATCAATATTAAGACTTCGTATGAAGAAACTTTAGAAAACAAAGTTCGGACCTTATTAGAACCTATTTATGGTACGAATCGATTAAAAGTTTCCGTAAACGTTGATTTGGATTTTGACTCAGTAGAACGAACAACTACGACATACAACAATCCTGAAATAAGAAGTGAAAGCGTTGAAGCCACAGGTTCGGCAGATATTGTTCAAGAAGCACAAACGGGTCAAGTGGATGACAATGTGACCATTGTAACGGGTGATGACACTGAAGGCAATCGAACGTACCGAAGAGATGTAAATAATGAATTGGATACAGAAATCACACGAACTATTAGTGCACCAGGAATGATTAGAAGAATGACTAGTTCAGTAGTTGTTGATGGAAATCTACCTAATGATGTCCAACAAGAATTGCGAGCGTTAGTTGCTTCAGCAGTTGGTTTCAACGAAGAACGTGGAGATGAAATTGCAATTCAAGGAATTAATTTTGGTGTTGATGATGCGGAAGACTTACCGGAAAGTCCTGTGGAAGTGTTGAATCCATTAGACAATGATATGTTAATTTATCTTGCTGTTATAGCAGGTGTCGTAATAGTATTCATTACTTTTACTATTATTTTATCGATTCGTAGAAGACGAAATCGTCAAGAATATTTGGTTGACGAGGAAGAAAGTACGATTGAACTAGATTCAGAAATTTTAGAAACCTTAGCTCAAGCTCAGGCTAACTTAGTAAACGATGAAACTCAAGAGGACATTAAAGAGCTTGAGAGACAAAGAGAACGAGCAAAATATGAAAGCCGCGACAAGCGTGCAAAACAATTTGCTGTGGATAATCCAGAAATCGCAGCGGAGTTAATTAAAGCATGGATGAAGCAAAATTAGATGGAGGTTTGACGCAATGAATACCATGGAAGGTGTTAAAAAAGCAGCAGTTTTATTAATTTCGTTAGGGTCAGAAACCTCCTCTAAAATTATGAAATTATTGCCTGAAGATTTGATTCGTCAAGTGAGTTACGAAATTGCGAATACTGATATCGTACAACCAGAAGAGCGTGAACTTGTTCTGGAAGAACTTGTAGAAACATCTAGTGCGAGGCAATATGTAATCGATGGTGGGATCGATTACGCAAAAGATTTATTAAATCAAGCTTTAGGACCACAACGGGCAAAGGATGTCATCGATGTACTTACCCAAATCCAATTAAAAGAACGTCCGTTTAATATTATTAGGAAAGCTGACATTCAGCAATTAACCAACTTGTTGCTAAACGAACATCCGCAAACAGTGGCCTTACTTTTATGTTATATGCAACCAGAAAAATCAGCGACAATCTTATCCCAATTTCCAAATAAATTACAAGTCGAAATTGCTGAGAGAATTGGGATGATTTCTAATACTTCACCGATAATTATTAGACGTATTGAACAAGTAATCGAGAATAAATTCTCTAATTACGTAGAAAATAGTGCAGAAACTATTGGTGGTGTAAATGCATTAGTAGAAATTTTAAATTCAGCAAGCCGTGGTACAGAGAAAAATATTCTGAACGATTTAGAAAAACGCCAACCAGATCTATCAAACGAAGTCAAAGCCAGCTTATTCACTTTCGAAGATATTGTTGGTTTGGATCGTCTGGATGTTCAGAAAGTCTTGCGAGATGTGGATAACAACACATTAGTTTTAGCTTTGAAAGGCACAACCGATGACATTCGCGAATTTATCTACTCGAATTTATCCAGCCGAGCGGTGGAAAATATCAAAGAAGAAATTCAATTTATGGGACCTACTCGTTTATCTGCAGTTGAAGAAGCACAACAACAAGTGGTGGCAGTCATTCGTCATTTAGATGAGACAGGTGAGATTTATATTGGAAGAGGCGATCAAGATGCAGTGGTCAAATAATTCTTTGCTAAAAAGCGTGGAAATTGATAAAAGTACAGCTCCAAAATCAATAGTCACTCAGCTACCTGTAACTCCTTTGAAAAAAGAAGGAATAGTAGCCAATAAGAAACGATCAAAAATTGTAAATGAAAAACTTCATAAGGAACAAGTAATTATTGAATCCATGAAAGAAGAAATACTCGGCCAAGCCAATCAAACGGCTGAAACCTTAGTGGAAGAAGCCAGAGTGCAAGCGGAGCTTCTGAAACAGAATGCTATGCAAGAAATTGAAGAATTAAAAAAATTCGCTGAAGAAAAAGGCTATCAAGATGGACAGCAAGTAGGTCATTTGCAAGGTCTTGACCAAGCGAGAATCGAAGTTGAAGAAATCTTTCAACAAGCACGTGCTAGTTACGGAGAAGCAATTCAAACCAGCGAAGCATATCTCAAAGAGAAACGACATGAAATTGTTCGTTCTAGCATTGAAATCGCACAGGCTCTAATTCAGACTCAATTCGAAATGGATAAAAAGACAATTTTAGCAATTGTGGAACCAATTTTATTGAAGATGGAAAAACCAGAGCAACTAATTATTATACGTGCCAATCCAAGTCATTACGATGTACTAAGTGAAAAAATGGAGCAAAAGAAACAAGAGATACCAACCTTACGTTACTTAGTCTTAAAAGATGCAGCTAAAGGAATCCAGGATTTCAGTGTAGAATCTGATGAAATGCTCGCTACATTTGAACTTGAAGAAGAATTAGATCGTTTTTTAAATCAACTTTTAAAGGAATGAACACGTAATGGAACTGACTGTACCGATGGATCATTATTTAGAAAAAGCTAAAAAGCATACTTTCTTTTCTACTTTTGGAAAAGTCAGTGAAGTTGTTGGGCTAATCATCAAGGTAGAAGGCTTGGATGTGTTTGTTGGCGAAATTTGTGAAATTAACATTCGAAACAGTAACAAGATTGCTTTGTCAGAAGTGGTTGGATTCGTTAAACAAACCGTTTTATTAATGCCATTGGATGAATTGGAAGGTATTGGACCAGGATGTCTTGTTAAGGCAACTGGAAAAACGCTGACTGTAAAAGTAAATGATGGATTATTAGGGCATACACTTGATGGACTTGGGAGACCGATGGATGGCTTAGTCATTGAAGATGGAAATCCTGAGTATCAAGTGATTAATGATTCACCAGATCCTTTTAAACGTAGAGCAATCTCAGGGGTTATGAGTACTGGAGTTCGTGCAATTGATGGCTTGATGACAGTTGGCGAAGGTCAACGGATGGGGATTTTTGCCGGAAGTGGTGTTGGAAAAAGTACTTTACTAGGTATGATTGCTCGATACTGTGAAGCAGATGTCATTGTTATTGGTTTGATCGGTGAGCGTGGTCGAGAAGTCAAAGAATTTATAGAAAATGATTTAGGAATAGAGGGCTACAAAAAATCAGTAGTGGTTTGTGCAACCTCAGATGCTCCACCACTTGTTCGTTTAAAAGGCGCTCATGTGGCAACAGCTATTGCTGAATTTTTCCGAGATCAAGGCAAAAAAGTTGTGTTGATGATGGATTCGGTTACTCGTTTTGCGATGGCGCAAAGAGAAATTGGTTTGTCCATTGGCGAACCTCCAACGACTAAAGGATATACTCCTTCTGTATTTACTGCTTTACCTAAATTACTAGAGCGAAGCGGGATGTCAGATAAAGGTTCAATTACCGCATTTTATACTGTTCTAGTTGAAGGGGACGATATGAATGAGCCCATTGCGGATGCCGTTCGAGGAATTTTAGACGGACACATTTTACTTTCTCGTAAAATTGCTTCTCAAAATCATTATCCAGCAATAGATGTTCAAAATAGTTTAAGTCGTTTAATGAAGAGCTTAGTTGCTCCGGAACATCAAAAACATTCTGGAGAATTAAAAGAAAATATGGCTGCATATACTGAAGCTAAGGACTTAATTGATATCGGTGCTTATAAAAAAGGTAGTAATCCTCTGGTTGACTATGCTATTTCTTTACATCAACCAATTAATGATTTTTTACGACAACAAGTAGAAGAACCTTCTGATTATGAAATGACAGTCAGAAAACTACACGCATTGTTTAACGAAGTAGCGACAATCAGATAGCAAATGAGAGGGAGAGTTTAGTTGGCGAAGTTTAAGTTTTCATTAGAGAAAGTATTGGATTACCGATGGTTGAAGGAACAAGAAGCAAAACGAGAATACGCATCCGCTCAAAAAGCTCTGACTGAGCAAGAAGATATTTTCCAACAGATAAATCAAGAAAAAGAGAATTTGATGGAAGTGCGAGAGTCTACAATTAATCGTATGCAAGTTCAACAATGGTACTTACTAGATTTAAATCAACGCTTGATTGCGACAACAGAAGCGATTAAAGAGATGTCGCGTTATGTTGAGCAAGCATTATCTGTTTATATCGAGGCACAAAAAGAACGAAAAATCTTAGAAAAACTTTCTGAGAAACAATTAGCAGAATATCAAATCGAAATGAATCGCGAAGAGCAAAAAATGTTAGATGAAATGGCTAATCGTAAGCAAATAAGTTAAGAAATCAGAGAGAAAGGATACCGCTCATGGAAAAACTGCAACAAGTTATCGGAAAAAATGTTATCGGTTCAGGAAAACCAATCAGTATCATTGACGGATCTGCTTTTCAAAACTTTTTTCAACAGTTTCAATTAAAGAAAGCTGAGGGAATGGATTTGTCAGAAGAAATAGACATAAACCTAACAGAAGTAGTTGAACAAACAGAAGAGATGGGGAAAGAATCGGATGATACATCGGAAATCCTTGCACAACCGATTCATGAAGAACAACTAAAAGTGAATGCAGAAGAGACTCTAGAATCTACTCATCATGCGCAATTGTATCAGAATATGGGGCATTCGATTGTGCCATTGGAAAAAGAGCAAGAACTATCCGTATTTCTAGGAACCCCAGAAAATTTAGAACTAATAAGTGAAAAACAACGCAATATCAATATTTCACTTGAAACGGGACAAGAATTGACTATTTTGGATGAAGTTGATTCAGAATTTATAAAAATAATACAAACAAATGAGCATAAACGAGCTTTACCAGAAGAAGAGATTACTAATCTATCAGAGTTTGATACAGAGAAACTCACAGCACACTTCATTAATGGAAACATTCAAGTGAATCAAATAGAGATAGAAAATATGTCAGTTAACTCTTCAAAAACAAGCAACTTAGAAGTGGAAATTCGAGAAATTGATGATTTGAAAATGGTTTATAATCCTAAATTCGTTAATGAAAACACTCAAGAAATAGAGTTGTCCAGTGAAATGAAGACGGATTTTCAAGAGGTCATTTCAGAATCAATACCATCCTTAATAAATGCTTCAAAAGCGAGCGACCCAAAAAGAGAAGTTCATTCAGAAACTAGTATAGAAATAACCTCCTTGAAAGAACTGACGCAAAGCCAGTTTGAACAAGTGTTTTCTGAGAAAATGGCTGAGACTGAGTTTAGTAATCCAGTCAACGAAATACCGAAAATAGATACTACAATGTCCGAGATTCCAAATGAGTTCAAGAGTTCTGGAAAAATAGAGTCACTAAATTCAAACCAGAATCTAGTGGAAACTAAAATTCCTACAGCAACTAGTCAAGAAAATCCTCTGCCGTTAATTAAAGTGGATTTTCCAAAAGTAATTGCTGGAAATCAGCAAGCAATTGAGCAAGTGGTTGAAAAAGTAAATCAACCTATCTTAAAAGAATTAAAAACGATTGAGCGACCGGGAGAAAAAACAATTACTTTTGATTTAAGTCCAGGTGATCTTGGTAAAGTTCAAGTGAAAATGAAAGTTACACCAGATTCGGTTTCACTTGAGTTTACGGTTCAATCAGAACAAACAAAAAAAATGTTAGAAACCATGACAGCAAGTTTTGATAAAGTACTACAAAAACAAGAACAAATTTCAGCCTTTACCGTCACTCAAGTATCAGGTAATGAGTTAGCTGCAACAGGGGATGGACAAGCTGGTTTTTCACAGAATTTCCATCAACAAGGTTTGAAAGATCGTCAATCTCAACAAACAAGTCGCTATCGACAGCCAGTTCTTGATGAACAAGTTACAGAAAAAGAAGTTGAAAGTCGAATCAGTATTTTAGCATAGGAGGAAAACAATGCCCAATTCAATTGATGGATTAAATCCATATAATACGACTCTAAGTTCACAAAAAAATCGTCCATCAGATATTTCTATGGATGATTTCTTAAAGATTTTAGCTGCCTCTATGAGTAATCCAACCGTTATGGGTGGCGGTGAAGGTGGCGGCAGTGGAAATGCTGGAACAGACTATATTGGTCAATTTGTTCAATTTACTTCCTTGCAACAAATGCAAGAAATTGGTCAGAATCTAGACCAAAGTATTCGGATGTCTCAACAGCAACAAGCCTTTTCCATGCTCGGTCGTGAAGTAACCGTCAGAGCAGATGAAGATACCCAAGTGACAGGCAAGGTCGAGAAAGTTCGCTTTGTTGATGGTTATGCAACAATTGTAGTAAACGGTGAAGAATATTACATGAGTGGTATTCAAGAAATCGGCGAATAAAATAAAAAAACTAAAAACAATCAGGAATATCTAGGAGGAAATACAAAATGTTAAGATCACTTTACTCAGGCGTTAGTGGAATGAAAAATTTACAAACAAAAATGGATGTTATTTCAAATAATATTGCCAATGTTAATACGGTTGGTTTCAAATCAAGTCGTGTAATGTTCCAAGATATCATGAGTCAAACAACTGCACCTGCAACTGCTCCAACACCTAACGTGGGTGGGAAAAATCCTCGACAAATAGGTTTGGGTGTTCAAGTAGGTTCAATTGATACCGTTCATACAACAGGTGCACCACAAACGACAGGACGTGCCTTAGACTTTTACTTGACTGGTCCAGGTTACTTCATGGTAGAAGATGGTACAGAAAACGTAATGTTTACTCGTGACGGTGTATTCACTCGTGATTCAAACGGTGATATTGTCAATGGCGCTGGGATGAAAGTGAAAGGGATAAACCTTACTGACCCAATGTTAACAGGTGCTTTCCTTGATGACCCATCTGAATTAGCTACATTCCCACAAGATGAAACAGCATTAGAGGGCATTGAGGTACCATTAAGAGTAGATGATCCGAATAATACAGGTGAGTTTCTTAATTTTCAATCAATGGCAATTGATGAAAATGGTCTGGTAACGGCTAAATATGGTAACCAAGACTTTGTTTTAGGAAGAGTAGCGATTGCAACCTTTACAAACCCTGATGCTTTGGAAAAACTAGGTGGTAATAATTATGAAAGCACATTAAATACTGGTAATCCAATTATTGGTGCTGCTGGTGACAACGGAGCTGGTCAAATGATATCTGGCGCAATCGAAATGTCTAACGTTGATTTGGCGAATGAATTTACTGAGATGATTGTAGCAAGTCGTGCTTATCAAGCAAACTCAAGAAGTATTACGACTTCTGATGAAATGTTGCAAGAATTGATTAACTTGAAACGTTAACGATAGGGGAGAATAACTATGATTCTTATGACAGCTTTTAATGGTAGAACGTTTTATCTAAATCCTGATTTAATGTATCGAATTGAAGAAACACCCGACACAATGATTACTTTAGTCGATGGGAAAACATTGGTTGTAGCGGATTCTGCTGAAGTAGTCGTTCAACGAATCATAGAATACCGTCAAACAATTAGTTATCCCATTGTGGAAACTAAAGAAAAAATGTAGGGAGGGAGAGTTCTAGTGGAAAATAATCGAAAAAAGAAAGCTGAAAAAGAAAGTAAACCAAAAAAAGAAATTAATCTTGGCTTAATAATGCCTTTGATTTTATTGTTGGCTGTTGTGGGAAGTGTCATTGGCACAGTGATTACAAGCAAGTTTTTCTTGCAAGCTCCTGTCGTTCAAGTATCTGACAATGAATCAGGGAGTTCAGGCGTTCTAGAAGAAGATCAAGTAATTTTCCCGTTAGATGAATTTCTTGTTAATCTAGCAAAAACAGAAGATGCAAAACAACAATATATCCGTATTGAATTATCCTTGTTAATTGCTGAGAAAGAACAAGGTGAAGCGGAGAAAAATATTGCTCTAGTAAGAGACAGTATTATCAACATTTTACGTCAAAAACGAGCTGTTGATATCTTAGATACTGATGAAGGGTACAAACAATTAAAAGGTCAAGTCAAAGATTCAGTAAATGCAACTTATGGAAAAGAAGTTGTTTATGATGTTTTTGTCACAGAAATGGTCATTCAATAGCAGTAAGTAGTATAAGTAATACCCACGTTTCATATAAGAGTCGAATGTTTAACAGAGAATAAGGAGCAACTATGGAAATTGTATTTTTATTGATCAGAATGATTGTATTTTTAGTCGTGTTATTGTATGCCGCGAACCAATTATTAAAATATATGAACAATCGTAGCCAACAATTTGGAGATAAAAAGTTGCAAGTCCTTGAGCGAGTTGCGGTGAGTAAGTCTTCTGCGATCGGTATTGTCAAAATTTTAGATAAATACTATGTCATGAGTTTGGCTGAACAAACGAATGAGATTATGCGGGAATTAGAACCTGAAGAAGTTGAAAGATATTTAGCTTCACAATCCAAACCTGAGCTTGTTCCAAAGCAGTTCTCTCAATTTTTCCACGAAAAGAAAGAGCAATTGACAGGAAAGAGGAAAGAAACTGATGGTAAAGAATAAATTATGGCTTGGTTTGTCGAGTATACTAGGACTGTTGCTATTGTTTCCGACAAAAGTTTACGCTCTAGATACGGAACAAATTACAGATACAATTAATGGCTTATTATCTAATACTGGTTCTTCTGATACTACGTTAAATACGTTTATTATGATGACTTTGTTGTCAATTATTCCTGTTTTGTTAGTTATGACAACTTCTTTTACAAGAATTATCATGGTGTTGTCTTTTGTTCGGAATTCTCTAGGAACACAACAAAATCCACCGAATCAGGTATTGATTGGTTTAGCTTTATTTTTAACATTTTTCGTAATGCGTCCGGTGTATACGGATATTTATGATCAAGCAATACAACCTTTTCAAAATGAAGAAATCACACAACAAGAAGTCTTCGATCGTTCTGAAGTTCGTATCAAAGAATTTATGTATGAACAAACACGAGACAAGGATGTTGAGCTATTTGTTGATTTGGCAGACAGTCGAGGTGTTTATGAATCATATGAAGATTTACCAATTACGATTTTGACACCAGCATTTATTATTAGTGAATTAAGAATTGCTTTTAGCATAGGTTTTTTAATCTTTATTCCATTTTTAATTATTGATATGGCAGTTTCAAGTATTTTAATGTCAATGGGGATGTTCATGCTTTCACCGGTTATGATTTCACTTCCGTTTAAGATATTGCTATTTGTTTTAGTCGATGGATGGTATTTAGTAGTGGAATCACTGATGCGTAGTTTTTATTAGAAAGTAGGGGAAATGAATGTCCGTTCAATTGGTATTGGATGTGCTGGGAGAAGCCTTTATGAAAATTTTAGTTGTTGCTGGCCCAGTTGTTATTGTTGCAATGGTTGTGGGGCTATTAATTAGTATCTTCCAAGCAACCACACAAATTCAAGAACAAACATTAAGTTTTGTCCCAAAATTACTGGCCATTTTCTTAACGTTAATGATAGCGGGAAACTTTATGTTAAATACACTGTTACAGTTTACGCAATCGATTTTCCAGATTATCTCGTCAATGTGAGGAAAGAAAATGGCTGAAGTTCAAGTATTTCTTTTAGTTTTTATACGAATATTATCTTTTATGGCAATTTGTCCGGTATTCTCGCAACGAGGCGTACCACTAATGGTTAGAAGTATTCTAGCGGGTAGCTTAGTTTTAGGTTCATGGCAATTTGTGGAGGTAACCACAACCGTACAACCGATGTTTCTCTTTGGTTTAACGAGCATCAAAGAGGTATTACTAGGATTAGCCATGGGATATGTAAGTCAATTGGTTTTTACTGGTGTGGAGATGGCTGGACAGTTAGTAGACTTTCAGGTAGGTTTTTCAATGGCGCAAGCCTTTGATCCAGCTTTCGAGATTATGTCATCTCAGTATGGCAGAATGTACTACTGGATAACGCTTGCCTTGGTCTTTGTATTAGATTTACACCATCTTTTAATTGAAGGTGTGGTGGAATCTTTTCGTTTGATCCCTTTGGGTGTACTTTCAATGGATGGTCCAACTGTCGATGGAGTTGTGCAATTATTTTTAGGAACTTTTGAAATGGCCCTTAATTTAGCGGCACCTTTAGTCGTTTCTGTATTGGTGATTGATATTGTCTTAGGAATTGTTTCGAGAACAATTCCACAAATCAATGTCCTAATGTTAGGAATGCCAATCAAAACATTAACGAGTTTTGTTTTATTTTTATTATTAATTCCTAATGTAGTGAGTTATTTAGGTAAGAGGCTTCCAGAAGCCCTACTATTTTTACAGGAATTTATACAATCTTTAAGTGTGTGAGGTGAGGAAAAATGGGTAATGATGACAAGACAGAACAACCCACCCCCAAGCGTCTAAAAGACGCCCGTAAGCGTGGGGAAGTCGCAAAAAGTCAGGATATTTCCTCTTCCGTCTCCTTATTGATTTTTGCTGGAATGTTGGTTCCTTTATGGACGTTCATGATGAGCCAACTGTTGCCAAATTTAGTGGCATCTATTCAGAGAATTAATAACTATGAAAACTTATTGCAGGATTTACCTAAAATTGCGATGCAATCAATTTTTTTATTTTTATTAACTTGTCTCCCATTTTTTGTCATTGCAGTTTTTGTAGGCGTCGTTGGTAATTTTATCCAGGTCGGTGTGTTATTTTCTGGAAAAGCTATTAAACCAGATTTTAAAAAATTAAATCCGTTACAAGGCTTTAAAAATTTATTTGGCAAACAAGCCATGATGAATCTATTTAAAACTTTGATGAAATTTATCATTGTTATCTATATTTGTTTCAACAAGGTAAAAGAAGTTTTACCCATCTTATTAAATCTAAGTACAGCGGGCACGCAAAAGCATTTATATTTTTTATTGAATTTTATTAAGGATTTAGCTATCCAAATTGGCATTATTTTATTCGCCTTAGCAATCTTAGATTATTTTTTCCAAAGATACTCCCACATTAAAAAACTGAAAATGACGAAGCAAGAAGTCAAAGAAGAATTTAAACAAAACGAGGGAGATCCACAAGTAAAATCTCAACGTAAAGCAAAATATCAAGCGATGGTTCGTAATGCTATTTCTCAAGTGAAAGAAGCAACTGTTGTGATCACAAATCCAACACATTATGCGATTGCTTTACGTTATGACCCGATTAAAGATGAAGTACCGATTGTTTTAGCAAAAGGTGCGGATGAGTTGGCTCAACGTATGAAAGAAGAAGCGAAAGAACAAAAGGTACCGATGATTGAAAATAGACCCGTTGCTAGAGCTTTATACCCACAAGTTGAACCGGGACAAGCTATTCCTGTCGAATGGTACGAAGCGATAGCAGAAATTATAGCACTCGTGTACCAGATGGAAGAAGAGAACAAAAGAAAAGTATAAAAACTTTTAGAAAGTAGGAGAAGTCATGAACGAAGTAACAGCTGGGAAAAAAGGAAAGTCCCTTGGTTATGCGGATATAGTTATTTCCTTTTTAGTTGTCGGAATTATTGGATTAATTATTGTGCCACTTCCAGCAACCATTCTAGACTTTTTAATTATTGTTAACTTAACAATTGCGATCAATATTTTATTGATTACCTTGTTTACTAAAAGTGTTTTGGAGTTCTCTACTTTTCCCACCGTTCTTTTAGTGACGACGATGCTTAGATTAGGATTAAATTTATCCTCCACTCGATTGATTTTAACAAATGGAAATGCTGGAAATGTCATTGATGCCTTTGCCAATGTCGTAGCAGGAAATAATTATATTGTGGGTATTATTCTATTTATCATTATCACGATTGTACAAATCGTTGTAGTAACGAATGGATCCAGTCGTGTGTCCGAAGTTTCTGCACGTTTTACGTTAGATGCGATGCCAGGGAAACAAATGGCGATTGATTCTGACTTAAATGCTGGCTTGATTACAGAAGATCAAGCGAGAAAACGTCGAAAAGACTTACAACGAGAAGCCGATTTTTTCGGTTCCATGGATGGTGCGAGTAAGTTTGTTAAAGGGGATGCAATTGCAAGTATCATGATTACCCTAATCAATTTGATTGGTGGAGCAGTTATTTTCTCTGTGAATGGACAACTATCCATTGGGGAAGCTTTTTCACAATTTGGGAAATTATCCATTGGTGATGGTTTAGTTAGTTCGATTCCCTCTTTGTTAATTTCAGTAGCTTCAGGGGTTATGGTTACACGTTCAGATAGTTCTCAGTCCTTCGGTGTTGATTTAGCTGGAGACTTCACACGAAATCCATCCTTGTTTAGAATTATTGGAGCCATTTTATTTGTTTTAGGAATTGTACCAGGTTTTCCTTTCCTACCATTTGCAATTATGGGTGTGGCGATGTTTGGCTTTAGTATGTTGATTAAACAACAAGAAGAAAAAGCTATTATTGAAGAGAAAAAGCAAGCGCAAACGCTAGCCTTACAACGCAAAAAAGAACAGCAAGAAGAAGAGGAATCTGTATCTGCCTTTCAAGTGGAACCAATCTCTATTGAAATTGGGTATGCATTAATTCCGATGGTCGACAGTTCTGTTGATAATAGTCTGATGAATCGAATTGTCGCTATTCGAAAACAAAGTGCCCATGAACTTGGGATTCTAGTTAATCCCGTGAGAATTCGGGACAATTTATATTTAGAACCAAACAATTATTCAATCAAGATTCGTGGAAATGAAGTAGGAAGTGGGGACATTTATCCAAACAAGTTTATGATCATCAGTCAAGGTGACGAATTTCCATTTAATGGTCAGTTAACCAAAGAACCAGCGTTTAACTTAGATGCAATGTGGATTGACGAGAAAGATAAAGATGCCGCTGATTTACAAGGCTTCACAGTAATTGAACCTTTGACAGTTATTGCAACACATCTAAAAGAAATTATTTATGGTCATGCTTCCGAATTGTTAGGTCGTCAAGAAGTGAAAAAATTATTGGAAGGAATTAAAGATCAATACAACGTAGTAATCGATGAGTTGATTCCCGACATTATGCGCTTAGGGGAAGTTCAAAAGGTTTTACAAAATTTATTGGATGAACAAATTCCAATCAATGATTTAGCGTCAATTTTGGAAACATTAGCTGATTATGGCTTAGTTACCAAAGATATTGAGATGCTGACCGAGTATGTTCGTCAATCTTTAAAACGTACGATTTCTGCTAAATATGCAGATAATAATCATTCAATTAATGTGATTGTGGTTCATCCAAAAGTAGAAGATATTATTCTACAAAGTATTCAAAAAACGGCAACTGGATCTTATCCAGTCTTAAAACCTGATACAGTCAATCAAATTTTAGAAACACTAGGAAATGTTCACCAACATTTGATGTTAGAAAACGTCCCTCATGTGGTGTTAGCTTCGCCAAAAATTCGCTTGGCATTTAGAAAATTAATTTCCTTTAATTTCCCTGATGTAGCAGTCTTGTCGTTAAATGAAATTCCTAATGAAATGATGATTGAAACGGTTGGTAACTTAGAAATATAGTGAACGAAAGGGGTGTTAGGGATGTATTCAGTAAGCAGAGAAGATGAGATTATTAAATACTTACCCTTAGTCGAACGAGTGGTTAACCGCATTGGTATTAAAAGCCAAGAATATGAAAGTGGCGACTTATTTAATATTGGCGTCATAGGTTTAATGGATGCGATCCATAAGTTTGATGCTTCCAAAAAAGTTCCTTTTGAAAGTTATGCAGCCATTCGTATTCGTGGAGCAATTATTGATGAAGTGCGAAAAAATTCCAAACTTTCTCGTTATAAAATGGCTCACGTTAATGCCTATTACAAAGCGAAACAAGAATTAGAGCAATCACTCAAACGAGAAGCTACAGATAATGAAATTTGTTCTGAAATGAATATCACAACCACACAACTAGCTGATATTTTTAATAGTATTCATTATTTAGCCAGCATCTCTTTAGAAGATACTTTATATAGTCAAGAAGATGATGGAATTGAATTAAAAGAGACCATTCGTGATGCATCAGTAAAATCAGCCGATGACTTATTATTGGATGAAGAACATAAAGGAGCATTACAAAACAGTATTGAACAACTAACAGAAAGAGAACAAATTCTGTTAAGCCTTTATTATAAAGAAGAATTAACACTAAGAGAGATTGCCGAAGTGCTGGAAGTATCCATTGCTCGGGTTTCTCAAATACATGGAAAAACAATTGCTAAGTTGAAGAAGTTGATTGAGGAGGAAATGGCATGATTCGCGCATTTGATACATTAACAAAAAACTTTAATATTTTACAAAAGCGTCAAGAAAATATCAGTAGTAACATGAGTAATGTACAAACAACAGGCTTTCAAGCAAAAAGATTATTTCAACAGACATTGAATGAAGTGGAAGTACATAACTACCAAAGTGGTACCAGACTCAATCAACGTAATGATATAGGAACAATAACTTTTGGTAATGAACTTTCGGGAGCAGCGTTAAATACAGAAAAAGGAGCGTTTGAAGAAACAAGTCGTCCAACTGACTTTGCGATTGGTGCAGAGGGGTATTTTGCGGTCTTATTACCAAACGGAGAAACAGCCTATACTAGAAACGGAAATTTTATAATCAATGACCAAAATCAGTATGTAACGCAAGAAGGATTTCTTGTTTTAAGTCAGGGTGATCAGCCAACTGCGGCTGGATTTAATCCGAACTTTAGAGTAGTCGCTTTTGCTAATCCAGAAAATATGGTGAGTGAAGGGGATACTTATTACCAAACCAATGATGCAGAACAAATTCTTGACGAACCAAGAATTTATCAAGGTTATTTAGAAAAAGCTAACGTAACAGTTGCTGATGAGATGGTAGCAATGATTCAAACATCAAGAGAATTCGAAGCCAATCAACGAGTATTGAGTACAACGAATGAAACATTGAGAAAAGCAGTTAATGAATTAGGTCGATTTTAAGTAACCAGTGAATAAATTTAGTTATCATTCACAGTTATCTTTTTAATCTATTTACTACACTACGAAAGCTACTTTTGTCGATTGTGGACCAACTGAATCTTATAGTCTCCATTCAGTGAAGCGTTAAGTTTGCTGTGAATAGTAACTAAAGTTTGACCAAAAAGAAGAGTAAGGGGAGCACAAATGAATTTAAATAGTTTGTTAAATGTTAGCCGTTCTGGAATTAATGGTTTACAAAAACATATGGATGTCACTTCAAATAATATTGCGAATGTGAACACAACGGGATATAAAGAAAAACAAATCAGTTTTCGCGAATTATTAAATAACCCAACAACTGCTGAAGAAGTTGATTTTCCTGAGAATACACAAAATCTTGGTTTTAACCGTGGTGTTACTATCGAAGAACAGGGTGTGAATTTTTCTCAAGGTAGTTTTACTGATACACAGTCAGCTTATGATTTTGCGATTGAAGGTGCAGGATTTTTTGGTGTTAGAGAAGCAAGTGGTGAATTATTATTAACTCGTGAAGGAAACTTCGGTAGAGATGTTTTAGGACAACTAGTTAATCAACGAGGCCAAGTAGTTGAAATGGCAACGACAGTTCCGTATCAAGAGTGGCCAGAAGGAACGCCAAGTGTTGATTCTTATGGGAATGTATCGATTGTTAATGGTGATAATAATTATCCGGTGGGACAAATTTTATTATTCATGCCAGAAAACTCAGATGATTTGGTTGCAGATGGAAGTAATCTATTCAGAGTGGCAAATGAAGCTAATCTACAAACTTCTTTGACTAATCCAAATGCTTTTGGCAATATTCGACAAGCTAGTTTGGAAAACTCTAACGTTGATTTAGCTAAGTCGATGACAGATATGATTGCTACGCAAAGAGCATATACCCTAAATACAAGAGTGTTGCAAAGTACAGATGACATGTTAAGTACGGTGAATCGATTTACTGAATAAAAGGTGAAGACATGATAAAAGTTGAGAAGGCCAATAAAAAGTATAAACAAAAAGATAAATTGGCGATTAATGATATCTCATTTCAAATAGATCAAGGAGAGTTTGTTTATCTGGTCGGTCCCAATGGATCAGGTAAAACAACTCTCTTAAAGATATTATCAAAAGAAATTATACTCACAAGTGGTTCTGTCCAAGTAGATAATATTTTGGTGAATAAAATCCGTTCCGATGCTCTCTATTTGTTACGTCGAAAATTAGGAATTGTACATCAAGAAGATATATTTTTACCACAACAAACGGTTTTGCAAAATATTTTGTTTGCTTTGCAAGTTGTCCGTCACCCATCTCTTGATTTAGTAGCTTTAGCAAAAGAAGCATTAGAAAAGGTGAATATGTGGGGCTATCAGCAAATGATGATTGAAGATTTGTCTATCGGACAAAGAAAAAAAGTTGCTATTGCTCGAGCTTTAGTGAACGATCCCTTATTACTTATAGCGGATGAACCAACCGCCAACCTTGACGTCAAATCAGCAGTGGAAATGATGAAAATTTTCCTGCGAATTAATGATAGTGGAACGACAATATTAATTGCTACCCACGATAGTACGATGGTCAACTCTATCCGTAAACGAGTTTTGGAGCTTTCAGATGGAAAATTGGTTCGTGATCAAAAGTCAGGTGGTTATACGCGATTTTCTGATCCAAAAGATGTGTATGTTTGGTAAATGCTTACTTTAATTTTCGTCAAAATATCCGATAGAGATGCTAGGACTATCATTTTTGGCGAAAGGGAGGGACTAGCAAGCGTCAGAGATAGGATCTAAGAGTAGACAAATATATTGTAGTTGAAGAAAGGGTAGACAAATGAAGAAGAAAATTAAAACGTTTTTCTCAAGTATTCCATTGAGTGGAATCATCGCATTGATTAGTACTGTGCTTGTGTTGTTTGCAGGATATTTTTTCGTAGTAAGACCTAACGGAAATGTTGAAATGATTCAATCTTATACACTATTTTCGATTATTGCCATTCTAATTTTTGGCACTATCGCGATTGCGTATACATTATTTGCTAACAAGAAAAGAAACCAAGGCTTTGAGCAATTAGCAACACAATTAGAATATGTTCGAGAAGGAGACTTTCAACATATCGAAGAAGCTGAAATCAAGAGTAAGTCACCAGTTGTTGCGATAGTTGTCGATTTATTCAGAAGTATTGCTAATACGTTTAAAGCATTAATCTTAGGGATGAAAGATGAAAGTGGTCGCATGACGAATATGGCGGCACAATTAGACGAAACATCTAGAGACATTCAACAATCAGTCGTAAATATTCAAGAAAATATGGAACAGATTGCAAATTCATCCATCTCTCAAGCAACAGACGCAGAACAAACCGTGCAAGAGACAGAAGAATTAGCTAATGATATTGAAGCAATTAATCAAGATATCAATCAAATTGGTACTTACATTGATCAAGCACAAAAAAGCAATATTGCGAATGCTGAAATGATGTTCAAAGTTTTTGAATATTGGGAAATAGAACGTATGGATCAATCTCGTCTAGTAAATGAAATGAAAGAAATGGACACAGATATCCAAAGTATTGGTCAAATCGTCCAATTAATTAATGATATTTCAGAGCAAACTAACTTGTTAGCTTTGAATGCTTCGATTGAAGCTGCACGTGCGGGTGAAGCTGGTCGTGGTTTTGCGATTGTTGCAGAAGAAGTACGGACATTAGCAGAGCAAAGTAACCAATCAACAAAAAATATTCGTAACATTATGACGAGCATTCGTAGCAAGTCAGAAAATATGGTAAAAGCTGTGTCTACTTCTTATGAAAATGGTGAAAGACAAACAGAAACACTGAACAAAGCGATTGAATCAGCAAATGAAATCACTGATGTAGTCGATCAATTTATTAACAGTGTTCAATCAGTAGAAGAACATATCAAAAATATTGTAGTTAAAAAAGACTTGGTGCAACGTTCAGTCAACAATATTTCTGCTTCGATCACATCTACCTCAGCAAGTACTCAAGAAGTAAGTTCAAATTTGGAAAATGTATCTTTAGTGATCGAGAATTTGGAAAAAGAAGTCCAAGAGATTGCCAATACAGCGATGATTTTGAGTTTCCAAGTAGAGCAATTTAAGCTGTAAACGAAAAAATATATAAAGGAAGAGTGTAGACATGGAACAATATGTCGTTTTTAAAAGTCATCAACAACTTTTTGCCATTCGTGTCAAAGACGTTGATCGTGTGATTGAAGCCAATCGTTTCATCGCCCTCCCCGAAGTCGCTGATTTTATTTTAGGTGTATATGAATATCATGAAAATATGTTGCCAATCGTAGACATTAGAAAAAAATTATTCGGACAATTTTCGAATCAAGAAGATGAGAGTAAAGTTATTCTTTGTCGTTGGCAAGATCATTTACAAGGATTGTATGTCGAGGATATCATTGGTATTTCATACATGGAAGAAACAAGTTACGAACAAGATTTAGTCAAATCCCTACTAAAAAATAGCTACATTGAAAAGTTTCTTAAACTAGAAGATGAAGTCGTCATGTTATTGGAACTTGAATATCTATTCAACAATGAGCAAAGCAAAGAAGCTTTTTTAGAGATAGAGCAGCTAATCGAGGCTGATTCTGAGGAACAAGAAGATGTCGCAGACTGATATCCGTGTAGGAATTTCGGATTATAAAGTCGGGCAAGCGCCAGATAAATTAATCACAGTGGGATTGGGTTCATGCATCGGAACGATCATCTATGATGAAAAAACAAAAGTTGGTGGTTTAAGCCACATTATGTTACCTGACAGTCAAATGTTTGCGGGGAAACAAGATATTAAGGTAGCGAAATTTGCAGATTTAGCTTTACCAGAAATGGTAGAAGAGTTAAAAAAGCAAATACCTGTTCCAAGATTGAAGGCCAAAATCGTTGGTGGAGCAAGCATGTTTGAATTTAATGCCAATGCCTCAACAGGTATTGGTCAGAGAAACATTGAAGCAGTTGAAAAAGTATTAGCCGATTTGCGTATTCAAATTGTTGGAAGACACGTCGGAGGTAATATGGGGCGAACAATGATTGTTGATTTGACAGATTTTTCAACAATGGTTCGCATTGTAAATAAGGAAGTTGTCTATATTTAAAGCAAGTTTAATCTGTTACAACAAGTCTAATGAAAAAAGTTTCTACATATTAGTGATGTAGAATGAAGGAGTAGAAAATGAATATATTGGTTGTAGATGATTCGGCATTCATGAGAAAAATTGTTACCGACTTATTGGAAAAAATGCCAAATATTCGTGTAACCAACACTGCTAGAAACGGTCAACAGGCACTAGATATTTTGAAGAAACGAGAACCATTAGACTTGGTATTGTTAGATGTTGAAATGCCGATATTGAATGGTTTGAGCACGCTAAAAGAGATTAAGCAACACTATGATGTACCAGTAGTGATGTTAAGTGCCTTATCCAATAAAGAAGTGACTATCGAGGCTCTAGCACTAGGGGCAGCGGATTTTGTTGAGAAACCGACAAATATTAAAGAAATAGAGAATGAATGGGTCAGAGATTTTCATGCTAAAATAAAATCCATTCACAGTCAAAAAAAACCAGTTACTAAGCAAGAACGCAAAGAAATTAGTCAACCAAATCTCAAAATAAGCGAAAGAAAAATACCAGATAAAATCCAAGCGGTTGTTGTAGGGGCTTCAACCGGTGGACCAAAAGCACTATTACAGTTAAGTAAGAGCTTATCTTCAACACTTAAGGTTCCTATTTTTATTGTACAGCATATGCCAAAGGGGTTTACGACTTCCTTTGCCCATCGTTTAAATGATGAATGTGCGGTACCAGTAAAAGAAGCAACGGATGGAATGTTAGTAGAAAATTGTGTTTACTTATGTCCTGGGGATTACCATATGACCATAAAACAAGGTCGAATTGCATTGAACCAAGAAGCAAAAGTACATGGGACACGTCCTGCAGTGGATTATCTGTTTAAATCAGCAGCTTCCACTTATCGTGAAGGATTAATTGGTGTACTTTTGACTGGTATGGGCAAAGATGGTGCTTTAGGGATGGGAGAAATCCAACGTCTTGGAGGATACACAATTGCCCAAGATAAGGAAACCAGTGTTGTTTTCGGAATGCCGAGACAAGCAATTTTAGCTGGTGCTGTTAATGAAGTGTTGAGCTTAGAAGAAATTGCAAATAAAGTCAAACAAATGGTTAGGTGAAAAAGATGCAATTAAATTTTGATTTTTTTAATAAGTGGGTTGAACAAAAGTTAGGAATTCAATTAGCTGCATATAAAGAAAAACAAATGCAACGAAGAATTGCTAACATTATGGAATCTAGAGGAGCGAGTACTCTAGAAGAATATGCTAAGTTGTTGGAGAAAGATCCAATTGCTAAGCAGGAATTTTTAGAACATATCACTATTAATGTAACTGAATTTTATCGAAATCGAGAATTATTTGACATTTTTGAAAAGAATTTACTTCAATTAAATCAGACGTTTCCAAGAATGAAAATTTGGAGTGCGGCTTGCTCAATTGGAGCGGAACCCTATACCTTGGCAATGATTCTTCAAAAAAATAGAATGACAAGTAAAATTATTGCAACGGATATTGATCAAAAGATTTTACAACGAGCAAAACAGGGGATTTACAAATCTAGCGAGATTAAAAATATTCCAACTTTTGAAAAAAAAGAATATTTTGAAGAAGTTGCAACTGATGAGTTTCATCTAAAGGAACTAATTAAGCGTCAAGTGATGTTTAAAAAACATGATTTACTGAAAGATCGTTATGAAGATAAATGTCATGTCATTGTTTGTCGAAATGTAACGATATATTTCAAAAATGAAGCACGGGATGATGTTTATCGTAAATTTAGTGAATCCTTAGTACCAGGAGGCATTCTTTTCACTGGAGCAACAGAGACAATTAATTTTTCGGAAAAATTTGGTTTGAAAAAAATTGATTCATTTATTTATCAAAAAGTTTAAACGCAACAGTTTTTGTATGCAAGAGTTTTGATGAAATGAATACTTTGGAAGAAATAAGGAGTTGAAGAAGTGTGGATGACAACAGTATTTATCGCACACTGTTCTTCGAAGAAACAGATGACCATCTACAACAATTGAATGATAATGTTTTGGAATTGGAGAGCAATCCCAATGATACCAATTTATTAAATGAAATTTTTCGCTCTGCTCATACGCTAAAAGGGATGGCAGCGACAATGGGCTATGACGTAATGACTGAACTAACTCATAAAATGGAGAATATCTTTGAACAATTCAAAGAAGGTACAGTGGATGTTACAAGTAGCTCAATTTCATTAATCTTTCGTTGTTTAGATAAATTATCTAGTCTCGTCGAAGATTTACGCGATGAAAAAGAATTAACGCATGAGTCAATAGAAGATCTCTTAACAGAACTTCAAGGTGTGGAAGAACAAGATACAGAAACAGTTGAAGAAGTTCCTGAAACCAGTAGCGGTGAGTTAGTTGTTGGTTTTAGCCAGTTAGAAGACAGCGATTTACATGTAATCAAAAATGCTTTAGCTGATGAGTACCAAGCATTCAGTATTGCGATTCGTTTAGAAGGCGGTTCTTTGCTAAAAGGACCAAGAGCATTTTTGATTATGGAAAAATTAGAACAAGAAGGAGATCTACTTCACACAGAACCAACGACAGAAGTATTAGAAGAAGGCGATTTTGAGTCTGATTTCCATGTTGTATATTTAACAAAAAATGATAAAGAACGAGTCTTAGAAAATATTCTAGGAAACAGTGAGATTGAAGAAGTTAAAGTAGAATTGTTTGATGAAACAAAACATATTCTTGATTCTACAAGTGAAGAGATTGTGACTGAAGAAGTTGTTGAAGAAGTTGTTAGCCAAAAAGTTGAAGAGAAACCTAAAGAAACAAAAGCAAAACAACAATCAACTTCAAGCGTGACCCATCATAACAACAATAATCAATCGATTCGGGTTGATTTGTCACGTTTGGATCTATTCTTAAATCTAGTTTCTGAATTAGTTGTTTACCGCAATCAATTGGAAGAAGTAAGTACAAGAGAAAATATTACTGACATCAAAGATTCTTTAGAACAAGTCTCTCGATTAACCTCTGAATTACAAGATTTAGTCTTGAAAATTCGGATGCAACAAGTCAAAGTCGTATTCAGTCGTTTTCCACGAATGGTTCGTGACTTGTCCACTGAATTAGGTAAAGACATGGACTTAATTATTACCGGAGAAGAAACTGAGTTAGACAAAACTGTTGTCTCTGAATTGAGTGAACCTTTAGTCCATTTACTAAGAAATTCAGTCGATCATGGAATTGAGTCTCCTGAAGCTCGAGAAGCTGCTGGCAAAGACCGCAAAGGTACGATTATGTTGTCTGCTTTCCAAGAAGCAAATCAGGTCATTATTACAATTGAAGATGACGGTAAAGGAATTGACCCAGATGTCATTCGTGAAAGTGCCGAAAGAAAAGGAATTTCAACAGAAGGCATGAGTGAGGAAGACATTCAACAATTAATCTTCCATCCAGGTTTTTCAACTGCCCAAGAAGTAACTAATATTTCTGGACGCGGTGTGGGGATGGATGTTGTAAAATCGAAAATCACTTCTTTAGGTGGAACTATCGAGTTGCGCAGTCAAGTCAACTTGGGAACAATGTTCATTATCAAATTACCACTTACGCTATCAATTATTGATGCTTTAATGGTAAGAATTGGTCATGAAAATTTTGCTATTCCATTGGATATTGTTGAAAGAGTCGTAATGATTCGAGAACCTGAAATCCAAGGAACCTTGCATGAAGAAGTGTACGAATTCCAAGGACAGATGATTCCAGTTATTCGAACGAATGAAGTTTTACAGCTAGAAAAGAAACAAACTGAGAAATACTATGCTATCATAGTTAACATAGACCAACGTTATTATGCTGTTTTATCAGATGAACTGATTGGACAACAAGAGGTGGTCATTAAGAAGATTGACAGTATTTTACAACAAACAAGAAAATATCAAGGGGCAACGATTTTAGGAGATGGCTCAATCGCCTTAATTCTAGATGTAAATGCCATTTGTTATGATCAGAGGAAATAATCATGACTTATACAGATTTACAATTAGACGGATTAAAAGAAATTATTAATATTGGTGGTGGTCATGCTGCTACCAGTATTTCAATGATGGTCAACCGCAAAATTGATATGCGTGTACCTGAAGTAGAAATCTTAAGCTATGAAAAGCTGTATCAACAACTTCTAGCTGAAAACGAGGAAGTTTATGCAGTCGTTAGTCAAATACTTGGTGATGTCCGAGGCGTATTCCTATTCGTTTTGACTAATCCCGCAGCTGACAAAATGACTGAATTCATGGTTGGTACCACCGAATTTGATGAAGAAGTCAAAGCTTCTGCCGTGAATGAATTAACGAATATTGTATCTAATTCTTTTTTAGGCGCTATCGGTAAATTTTTGGGGAATCAATTGATTTCCTCCTTACCAATCATTCAATATGATTATTTTGGAGCGATTATCAGTAGTGTTTATATGGCACTTAATCAATTTGATGATCAAATTATGGTAATTAGAAATGAATTTACTTACGATGAAGATAGACTAGAAGCTTCTTTGTTTTTCATTCCAGAAACAGGTGGTATCGAAAAAATCTTAACTACCTTAGGGATTTAAGAATACAGAACTATTAGAGAGACTAAAACTAAAATTTCAATTTTGAAATTTTAATACATTAACACGAACGAGGAGAGAATTATTAATGGCAAAGAAAATTTTGATTGTAGATGATGCGGTATTTATGCGTATGAAATTAAAAGACATTTTAGAAAAAAATGGCTATGAAGTTGTTGGGGAAGCACAAAATGGTCAAGAGGCTTTTGATAGCTATCAAGCAGTTAGTCCTGATTTGGTTACTATGGACATTACAATGCCTGAAGTTGATGGATTAGAAGCATTAAAAATGATTCGTGAAGTTGATCCTGCAGCTAAAGTTGTAATGTGTAGTGCGATGGGCCAACAAGGGATGGTTATGGATGCAATCAGAGCAGGAGCTGTAGATTTCATCGTAAAACCTTTTGATACCGATCGTGTCATCAAAGCTGTCGATAAAGCTCTTTCTTAATCATTGAGAAAATACTAAAACAAGCTAGGAGATGATTAAAGATGCAAATGATTCTATTTAAGATGGATCATCAGAATTATCTCATCTCTGCAGATGCGGTGGAAGAAGTAATTGATACAATCAAAATTACTAAAGTACCATTGGCACCGCATTGGGTAGAAGGATTGATAAATTTAAGAGGTACGGTGTTAACAGTTGTGAACCTTTCCAAATTAATCGGAGTTCCGACTGATGGGGCCAATCGCAATATTTTAATCATGAAAAATGATGAAGATAAAAAAGGACTGTTGATTGAAGAAGTTGTCGAAGTCTTGGATATCAAAGCAGAAGAAATTCAATTAATGAACGAGGAAGGCTATGCAGATTATTATTCTGGCATTGTGTCCTTCCCAGATAAGGTAGCAAATGTGATTCGTGTGAATCATATGATTTTTGAGTAAATGGGGGATTTCATTGGATCAGGTATTGTCGCAACAAGAGATTGATCGATTATTAAATGCTATGAGTAGCGGCGAAATTGATCAAGAAATAGTCGAAGAAGAAAACGAACAGTCAAAAATCAAAAATTATGATTTTAGACGACCGACAAAACTTTCAAAAGAATATGTAAACACCTTGCATATGATTTTTGAAGATTTTTCCAAAATGGGAAGTAGTATGCTATCTACCATTTTGCGAACAAACGTTACTTTCCAATTAGCTGCAATTGAGCAAGTTAGTTATGATGAATTTATACATTCTATTCCAAGGTTTACTTTATTAGGTTTGTTACAATCTAAGCCTTTGAATGGTATTCAAATAGTAGAAATGAATCCCCAATTGTGTATGTTACTAGTGGAATTATTGTTGGGTGGGACTGAAATTCATCAGCAACAAGCGTATGTCGATGAACAATTAGACAAAAAATCATTTACAGATATTGAATTGACAGTATTAGAAGAAGTGATGCTACAATTGATTACTTCTTTCAAAAATGCTTGGAAAGACATCGTAGAACTTTCGACTTCTCTAGAAGGGATGGACACTAACCCTCAGTTGTTACAAAACATGTCACCCAATGAACCTGTAGTATTAGTTACATTTACTGTCACAATTTTCAAAGTACAGACATTTATTAATATTTGTATTCCATACGTTTTCTTCGAAGGAATTATCGATAAATTGAGTTTTCGAAATTGGTTTGATACAAATCAATCCACGGATCAAATGGATTCTGAAGAAATACAAAAAAACTTAAATGGTGTACAGCTAGAGCTGGAAGTATTATTAGGTGACGCTCAAATGAGTCTCTCCGATTTCCTTCATTTAGTACCTGGAGATGTAGTAAAATTAAATAGAAAAATTACAGACCCGCTGGATACATTTATTGAGGGAAAACCTTTCTATCGTGTAGTACCGGGAACAAAAAATAATCAACTTGCTATTGAGCTAATAGATGAAATGGAAGGAGATCAGGGAGATAATGAGTGAAAGTCTATCACAAGCAGAAATTGATGCAATATTAAATGGGGGAGCAGTTAGTTCAGGACCTCAATTAACGGAAAAAGATAAATTTGATATTATTGGTGAAGTTGGAAATATTTCCATGTCACAAGCTGCTACCACGTTGTCCTCTATTTTGGATCGTCGTGTAATGATTACTACACCAAAAGTATCGAAAGTAAAATTTGGTGAAATTTTAGATACTTTAAGTGCACCCAAAGTTTCAACCACGGTTGAATTTAAAGAGGGGCTATATGGTACAAACTTGATGTTATTAGAAGTGAAAGATGCTATCATTATTGCAGATTTGATGATGGGAGGCGATGGCGCGCCAACAAACACGCAGTTTACTGAGTTGGAATTAAGTGCTGTCGCTGAAGCCATGAATCAAATGATTGGTTCGGCTTCTACTTCTATGGCAACCATGATTAATCGTAAAGTCGATATTTTACCACCAGATGTCAACTTATGGGAAAATCAAAAACCAATCGATTTTGATGGAATTGTAAAGGATGAAGATATTTATCGTATTTCTTTCTCATTAAATGTAGAGGGAGTGATCGAAAGCGAAATTATGCAAGTCTTTTCAGAAGAAGTTGTAAATGATATTGCGAACGCTATGCTTTCGGATACAGCAATCAACATCCGAGAATCCCAACAAGCTTTTGTAGCTGAAGAACCAGTTAAAAAACCAGCTCAGCAACAGGTGGAAAAACCAACACCAACACGTACAGAAGCGCCAAAACCAAAACAAACAGTTGAAGTCAGTCAAGCTGAATTTCAACCATTATTTTCAAAAAATACTCCAGCTGAAAGTGACAATGACAACTTAGATTTAATTATGGATGTTCCATTAGACTTAAGTGTTATTTTAGGAAAGAGTCGTAAATCAATCAAAGATATTTTGGCATTAAGTACTGGTTCTGTTGTAGAATTAGATAAGCTAACGGATGAACCTTTGGAAATCTTAGTAAATGGAAAACTGATTGCTACAGGAGAAGTAGTTGTAATCAATGAAAACTTTGGTGTCAGAATTACCAATATCATGTCACCGAAACAACGACTAAGGAATCTAAATTAAATTAATTTAAAAAAGTTAAACAAATAAGTTTAACTTTTTTTGTTTTTGTCCGATACTATTAACATACAGATAGAACAGTGGACAAGGAGGAACTCCAAATGAAAATAGAACGCAGCTATGGCGAATACAGTGATCGCAGCTTACAATCAAAAAAAGTCAAAGATAGTTATACAGCAGCTAGTGTAAGCAGTCGTAAAGATAATATTGACTTATCCGAAACAACTCAAAAAATTCGTGCAACACAAACGAATGATACAACTAACTCAACCCGCTCAGCGAAAGTAGCCGCTTTAAAAGCAGCTATCAAGAATGGATCTTATCAAGTATCAAGTGAAGAAATTGCAAGTAGTATGTTTAAGGCGATGAATAGAACTGAGGATTTTTAATTAATGAATACAAACGAATTCGAGCGTAAATTAAACAAATTTACGCAATTACTAAAAAAAGAACGTGGCTTTTTAATCAAAGGTCAAGCCGAAAAATTAGAAGAGTTAGTTGCTCAAAAAGAGGAATTCGTGCCTCTTTTTAATGCGTATGAAGGTGAAATTACCGATAAAATGCGTCAGCTAATCCTACAAATTCAACAACAACAAGAGGAAAATCTATTGCTGACACAACAAGCAATGAGTTTCCAAACGACGTTGATGGATGCAGTGAAAGACACAATGAAACAAACGACTTACAGTAACACTTATGTGAATCCGGCAAATGGAGTACAAAATCAAACAGCAACAACACTCGTTGATACTGAATTTTAGGAGGAAAGTCGATGACCGGTTTATTTGGATCGTTAGGAACAGCAACAAGAGGAATGAATACTAACCAATTGGGGCTACAAACTAGTGGACACAATATTGCAAATATCAACACGGACGGCTATTCTCGTCAACGTGTACATATGCAAGCTGAAAGACCGTATTATATGGCAGGAGTCGGAAGCATTGGTATGGGGGCGAAAGCCAAAAGTGTGGATCGAATTGTTGATTCATTTATTCGTACACAAACCAATGATGCTTATTCAAAGTTCCGCTTTTTTGAACAAAAGTCAGATGCTTTAGGTCAATTAGAGCATTTTATGAATGAGCCTTCTGAAACAGGTATTATTAATCAATTATCTGTGATGTATGATTCTTGGGCGAAATTAGCAAGTAACCCAGAATTAGCAACTTCTAAGACATTAGTAATTGAAAATTCAAATACTTTTACAGATATGATTAATCAAATGGCAAGCCAAATGAAACAACTACGTGGAGAAACACTTTCTAACGTTGAAAAAAGTACTCTAGATTTGAACCAAAAAGTAGAACAATTAGCAGAATTAAACAATCAAATTTTTGCAATTGCTTCTAATGGTACGACACCTAATGATTTATTAGATACTCGGGATTCATTACTAAAAGACATTGCTGGTTTAGCAGATACCCAAGCGACTTTTGATCGTTTTGGCCGTGTATCAGAATTGAAATTAGGTGACAACGGAGTAACTATTTTGGATCTTGAAAATGGTGTTCGTGAGATTAGTGTTGTTTCTGATTATGACACAAATGGAAAAACGTTGATTTCCCAAGGTGGGGATGCTCAGAAGAGAACAGATATACCAGGTGATTACAAATTAGGCACAATCGTCGTGAAGGGAAAAGATTCTGATGGTAATACCACTTATACTGAAGCTAAAGTGCAAGCAGGTGAAATTGGTGGTTTCAAAGAAGCTGGTAATGAGATTGATGAACGTTTAGGTGAACTGAATAAATTTGTTGAACAAGTTGTTGGAGCGATTAATAAAGTTTATAACCCAGATGGCACTGAAGAGGAAAATTTCTTTGAGCTGATCGATGGAGATTTAAGCACTTTGAGAGTGAATCAAGATTTAAGAAACGATCCATCAACATTAAAAGCGGGCAAGTCAGGTGCAGCTGGAGATGGCGAATTAGCTCGCAAAATCGGGCGCTTATTTTCTGAAAAAGATGAGATATTTAACAATATGACCTTTGCAGAAAGTTATAACAATATCGTAACCAAAAACGGAATTTCCAAGCAACAAGCAGATAACACTGCTGCAGCACAATTAACTTTATTAAACCAATTAGAATACAAAAACGAATCTGTTTCTGGGGTTAATATCAATGAGGAAGTATCCGATGTTATTCGTTTCTCACAAGCTTTCCAAGCGAATGCTCGTGTCATTCAAACCATTTCAGAAATGTTAGATACATTAATAAACCGAACAGGAGTGTAAGAAGATGAGAATTTCTAGTAATGCAACGTATAATGACTTCATCAAAAATCTGGGATCAAATGCTGTCAAAGTACAAAAAACATTAAACCAAATTTCTAGTTTGAAAGAAGTTAGTCAATCTTCTGATAATCCATTGTTGGTTTCTAAAATTATGAATTTGAATGTATCAATTGCTAAAAATAAAACTTTTAATTCAGAGATTAAAGACAGTCAAGGATGGGTGGATACTCAAGCCTCTGCTTTAAAAGGAATCAATGATTCTATGGGAAATATTCGCCGTCTAATCTCTCACTCTGCCAATGGCACACAAGGTGTGGATGAAATTAAAGCCAATAAAAATGAAATCCAACAAGAAATTCAAGGAATGGTTGAAGCCTTGAATACCAACTTTGATGGTCGTTATATTTTTGGTGGGGTCAATACAACTGAACAACCTTTTTCTGTTGTGCGGGGAAATTTTGACGAAAATGGTGATATTGTAGAAGCTCCAGATGGAGAAGAGATTATTGGAATTAAGTATAACGGATCAGATAAAGAAATCACTCGTGAAATCGCAGATGGAGTCAATCTAGTCTTACCAACCGATGGGGGGAAAATTATCGGTGTAGTAGATCCAAATGATTCTGACAAACCATCAGAGATGAATACCTTTTTTAATGATTTGATTGCAAAAATGAATACCTATATTGATGTTGATTCATCAGGTATTCCAAATGATCCAAGTGATCCAGATAGTGAAAAAATTCCAAGAGATAGTCTACTGAGTGGTCTATCAGACAAACTAGATGAACTTGATAAATTAAGTAATACAGTCATTGATTTCCAAACCCAATTAGATGCGATTGCAGTCCGCTTGCGTTCTGCAGGAGATCGTAATGAAGCAGACAAGTTATCATTAAATACCACACTTTCAGAACGTCAAGATGTCGATGTTGCTGAAAAGTACATGGAGTATCAAAACCAAATGCTTGCTTATCAAGCAACTATGTCTATGGGAACTAAAATTATGCAGACATCTATCTTGGACTATGTTCGTTAATTAAAGATAATTTAGAATGTCCTACTTGTGATGGAATCATCACAAGTAGGACATTCTTATTTTTCTAATTAATCGCAAATAAAATAGAAAAAAATAAAATTAACTATTAAACTATCTCAATATGCTCCGATAATTAATAACAGAGGTTAAGCTTCAATAGTATCGCCAAAAATTATTTTAAGAAAATAGAAATTAACTATTAAAACTTAAAAAAAGCTACCGATATTACATATCAGAAGGGTAACCTTAGAAAAAGTGAAAGACAAATTAGGAGGAAACAAACATGAGAATTAATACAAATATCTCAGCTATGAATACTTACGGTCGTTTAACTAACGCTAACGCTTCTAAAAGTAATTCATTAGCGAAATTATCATCAGGACTACGTATCAACAAAGCTGGAGACGATGCTGCAGGTTTAGCAATCTCTGAAAAAATGAAAGGCCAAATTGGTGGATTAAAACAAGCAGTACGTAACGCACAAGATGGTGTGTCATTAATTCAAACAGCTGAAGGTGCTTTAAATGAAACTCACTCTATTTTAGGTCGTATGCGTGATTTAGCAGTACAAGGTTCTAATGGAACTTTAAGCTATGATGACCGTACAGAGATTGATAAAGAATTCAGTCAATTAAAAGATGAGTTGACACGTATTTCTGATACAACAGAATTTAATACAAAAAAATTATTGAATTCAGACGGTCAAAAATTCTCACTTCAAGTTGGAGCAAATAGTGGTCAAACAATGGAAGTAACCATTAATAAAATGGACGCTAAATCATTAGGTTTAGATACAACTGTCTCATTATCTGCAAAAGCTACAGATGTAGCAGATGCTAAAGTTGATTTAGCATCTGCAAAAGGTGCTCATGAGACTGCGCACAAATTGTACTTTGGTGATCCAGAAGGTGCTGATGATGTAAAATTAGGAGCAAAAGGAACTTTTGAAGCGGCTAAAATTGCTTATGAAACAAGTGATAAAGATGCTGCTGCCGAAACTGCTTGGAAATCAGCTGTAGAAGCTCACGAACTTGCTTATAAAGCGTACTTCGGTGATCCAGAAGGTTCAACACCTGCTGAAATAGGAGGAGCAAAAGGAGTTTATGATGATGCTGTTAAAGATTTCAATGAAGCAGTTGAAAGTCCAGGTCGTAAAAATTCATCTGAAGCAATTGATAAATTAGATAATGCAATTGCACGTGTTTCAGCACAACGTTCTGACTTAGGTGCTGCTCAAAACCGTTTGAACCACACTGTTAAAAACTTGACTACAACTCAAGAAAACTTAGCTGAAGCGAACTCACGTATCCGTGACGTTGATATGGCTGAAGAAATGATGGAATTCACTAAGAACAATATTCTTTCTCAAGCTGCTACTTCGATGTTATCTCAAGCAAATGCTATGCCAAACAGCGTATTAGGTTTGTTACAAGGTTAATAACAATTTTTAAAAGCTGGTGGGAAACTACCAGCTTTTTTCTATACATATTTTTTGATAGCTAGAATCTGAGTAACTGTTCAGGAATTGGTAAACTTATTTGAAGATAACAGATGATGGACGTATGTCCTGTATGGTTATATGGTAGGGAAGATAAAAAATGCCGACAAAAAAATCGAAGGAACTGAATACAGGATTTCCCAGTCTAGAAATAGGAATGTTAAAACTGCTTCTACAGATGTAAAGGAAACCTTAAGCATAAAAATGGATGAACCCATAAATTTTGTTGATTTGGGTAACGAAAGGTCAGAGAAAAGCTGAAGAATGGACGATTGATTAATTGATTGATAAATTAGTGCAACGGTATCATGTATTGTTATCTAAGGTAGTTCAAGCTTAATTGGTAAAGTTCTCATCTTATTTGATTATAACGGTTGACGCTTTGTAGTTTTATTTATATAATAAAAATGTAAAGAGGAGTTGCGCTAACAACTCCCCTAACAGCACCGATTAAAGAACGGTGACCTTTAAACTGAATATTTCAAAAAGAAATAGCTAGTTCTCGGTTAAAGTGACGGCTATTTCTTTTTGTCATTTTTAAGCAATTCGACAATCAGCTTAATCAAAGCAATGGTAAACATACCAAAACTTAGAATCAACTGAATTGTTTCCAATGCAGACAAAAGGCGTCTCCCTCAGTTTTTGAAAGTACGATCATACGCACCACCTCACTTTCAATGGATAGCCACCGTCATTAAACTTTACTGTCTACTGTAGTATAACAGAATGACAGTGGTTATAAATAAAATTAAGAGAAAAATACTTCTAAAATAATAAAAAAATTTGGGTTGAGAAAAATTGTCTGCTAAACACAGCGTTTCTCAACTTTTTTTATTTCCTCCTTTAAAAAGAAAAAGAAATGACCGATAATAGTCTTAAGAGATTACATGGAGAGAGGGATATCGATATGGCAAGTATCACAAGTTCATCCGGTATTAGCGGATTATTAGGACAATTTTCAGGCATTGGTTCTGAGCAAATCGACAAGTTATTAGAGGCAGACGCGATTCCCAAAATGCGGGTGCAAAATCAAATTACGGAAGTACAAGGACAAAAGACTGCGTGGAGTGATATCAAAACACGCTTAACTAATTTAATGAAACGAGTGGAAGATTTACAAAAACCAGCGACGTTTCAAAGTAAAAAAATTACCAATTCTGACGATAAAAGCGTCACTATTTCTGGAACGGCTTCGGCTGCAGAAGGAAATTACCAATTAAAAATTAATCAACTAGCAACTTCTAGTAGTTTGCGTAGTACGATTAGACGGGATTCTTCCACAGACGCTATGGCAGTTGCGGGAGAATTACGTTTGACAACTGCCGAATTAAATGAAGATGGGACAGCTAAAGAATTTACCTTTGACATTGCATCAGGCGATTCTTTAAAAGCTGTGGCAGATAAAATCAATGCACAAACGAAAGACTCAAATATTACAGCTAATATTATTGACAACCAATTAGTCTTAACTGACAGACAAACGGGTGAAAGACAGTTTAGTGTTTCTGGAAGTGCAGCAAGTGAATTGGGATTAGATTCCGAGAATTTAACTGCGGGTCAAGATGCGAAATTTACTTTAAACGGGATTGAAATTACTCGTCAATCAAATGCTGTGGATGATGTGGTTGATGGTGTCACTTTCAATTTATTACAAACGACAGAATCTAATGTGTCTCTTTCATTAAAAAATGATACAGCTAAAATTAAAACAGCCGTTAAAGACTTTGTGACACAATACAATAGTTTAATGTCATTAGTTAGTGAAAAAAGTGATGTAGGTGATCCAAGTGCAGATGGCAATAGTACAGGAGCCTTGTCTGGCGATACGACACTGACTCGTTTACAAACAGAATTACGTAATTTGGTGGCACCTTCTTATACGCTAGGTTCTGATCTTCGTGCTTTCCAAGTAGGGATTTCAATTTCTGATCGTCAAGGAACCTTAGCTTTAGATGAAGCAAAATTAGATGAGATGTTAGCCAAAGACCCTCAAGGCGTACAAGATTTCTTCTACAAAAGAGAGACTGTGGACGGAGAAACAAAAACAACGGGTTATTCAGAAAATCTAAGAGTGGTTACCGATAAATATCTTTCTGAAAGATCCGAGAATAAAGGGATTTTAGCAACGAAGTTTGATTCTTATGAAGCAACAATCAAAGATTTAAACCGCCAAGTGACTCGAATTGATGAAATGATTGAAGTGAGAAAAGCACGCTATGTAGATATGTTTAGTCGTTTAGATCAAGCAATGATGAAGGCAGAAGAACAAATGGGCTTTTTGATTAATCAAATTAATTCCTTTAATGGTGGCAACTAGATGGAAGAAACAGATTACGGTAACCGTTTAGCAGAGTTGCTGGTCCAACTGGAAGAAGCAAAAGAAATTAATGCCATTGAAGCGGTACTGGAAGTTAGTGCAGCAACAATTAAAGAGCTTTTTAGCCAACCCGAAGTCTTGCAAGAACATCAAGCAGTTATGAAAAAAATTGTTCATCGTTATCAAGAGATTTTGAAAGAATTGGCAGTGAAAAAACAGGAAGTGACCAAAGAATTGAGTCGCCTAAATAATCCAGCAAAAAAAGCAAATTCGTATCAACAACCCGTCTCTTCAGATTATGAATTTTACTATTGAAAGTAGGCTATCAAAAATGTATCAAAATATGCAAGAAAATTATTTGAAAAACCAAGTGATGAGTGCGTCTCCCAATAAATTGATTGAAATGTTATTGGAAGGGGCAATCAAGAAAATACGTCTAGGAAGTCTAGCGATTGAGAATAATAATATGGCTCAAGCTAGCGAACAAATTATTCGTTCTCAAGATATCGTGATGGAGTTACGTTATTCGATTAATACAGAAGTGGAAAGCCAAATTCCTCAAGACTTAATTGATTTATACGAATATATGTATGATCGTTTAGTACTAGCCAATATTGATAAAGACGTTACAATCTTGGCAGAAGTTCAAAACTTACTTACTGAATTACTGGATACATGGAAACAATTATCGATTTAATTCAATAAAAAAGCTAAGCAAAAACAAGATAAAAATATCCGAACGAGATAGAATGAGTTCTTACTAATTCTAGGTGAAGCTGTGATCAGGAACAATTGGATCTCAGAAGCACTCTTCTATCGTTCGGGTATTTTACTGTAAAAAGCTCAAGTAAGAGTCTATTTTGAAAAATACTTAAAGAAGAAAGAAAGTAACCGATAGTGTTTATAGTAAACATAATCAGGAGGATTAGAAGAAATGGATGTCGTTTTAGTAATTGGTTTTATCTTAGGATTAGCAACACTGCTCTTAGGAACAGTTTTTAATGGAGTTGCTTTAGGAATGCTAGTCAATCCTGCTGCAATGTTTATCGTATTCTTAGGAATTATTGCCGTAATGGTAAGTAGTTATTCAACAAAAGAATTGGCTCGTTTACCTAAAATTTTTGGTGTATTATTTCGTAAAGAAGAAGAAAAGCCAGAAGCTGTCGTTGGTCAAATTGTAGAATTAGCCAATATGGCGAGAAGAGATGGCTTGTTATCTTTAGAAAATAGCGTTCAAAATTTAGAGAATCCTTTTTTGAAAAAAGGAATGGAAATGGTTGTGGATGGAGTTAATCCAGAGCAAATTCAAGAAATTTTAGAAAATGAGATTTCGAGTCTGGAAGATCGTCACTTATCAGCAAATAAAATGTTTAAAACTGCCGGTGCAACTGCCCCGACATTAGGAGTGCTAGGTTCTTGTACGGGGATGATTGCCGCATTAGGTAATTTAGAAGCCGTTGGAGAATTAGGTGGTTTGATTTCTTCTTCTTTTGTTTCCACAGTTTACGGGATTGCTGTAGGGTATTTGATTATGATTCCTATTTCAACTCGACTGGCTGCAAAATCGGAAATAGAAGTACAAGAAATGTATATGGCTATTGAAGGTGTTATGGGAATTCAATCCGGACTTTCACCAAAAACAATCGAACAAAAATTATTCAGTTTAATTGAACCGGACAAACGTCCAGCAAATGAAGCATAAAGGTTGTGAAAGAAAATGCCAAGAAAGAAAAAGCGAGAAGAAGAACTAGATGAACGTTGGATGTTGCCGTATTCTGATATGATGACCTTGTCGCTGTCGTTGTTTATTGTAATGTTTGGTGCCGTTGCTGCAGGTGGGGATCAGTATGATCAGCTAAGTGAACACTTAGGAGACTATTTCGGTGCCTCAACGGGTGGAGACTCGATTTTAGGAAATATTGTGAATCTAGGTCAAACTTCTACAGGAGCGGGTACAGGAGAAGGTAATGGTGCTGCTGATTCAGAACGAACTATTTCATCAGAAACTGCAAAAGAAGCGCAACTATCACAAAAATTAGAAGATCAGAAAATGGCTGAAACACGTGAAAATATTAAAACGGCTTTTGAAGATGCTAATTTAGCAGATGATGTGGAAGTTTCTTTACGTTCTAATGGTATTTATATTTCACTACAAGATAGTATTTTATTTGATGCTTGGAGCGATGAATTGACATCTGCTGTCGAAAAATATTTAGATGTTGTTTCAAATGAAATTAAGGATTTGGATAAAGATATTGTTGTTGCAGGTCATACAGCAGACTTTCCAAGTGCGACAGTTTCTGGATGGGAATTAAGTGCCAATCGAGCGATTTCTGTGATGGAATATTTAGTAGATCAAGAGGGTGTGAATCCAGATCGAATTTCTATCCAAGCTTTTGCTGAAAAACAACCTATCGATAGTGAGCAAACTGAAGAAGCATTTTCTAGAAATCGACGAGTGGAAATCATCGTTAACAAAGATTATGAGTAAAAATTTTTTACAATTTATCGAATACTGTCCTTATATTAGGAGGATTCAGACATGAAAAAAATAGGTATGTTAATAGTGATTCTTGGTCTAGGAGCTGTTGGAATGTATTTTTGGTTTCGAGGAGATACAGATGAGGCAGCGACAAATGAGACCGTTGTTACAGAGGTAGCTGAGGATGAAACGGTTCAAGAACCAGGAAAAGAATTTAAAGAAGAAGCCACTTATACGAGTGACGACCAAATTGTGATTGTACCAAGAGATGAAGCGACAGAAGTTAAAGGGGCACGTAAATTTATCAAAACGATACTTTTAGATGTTCCAATGGAAAAACAATTAGATGAACCCGCTTTAGAAAATGGTGGTGGTGTAACGGCTTTATCTATGTTACTTAGATATTATCGTTTTGACACAACTAAAAATGAACTAGCAGAGATGCTTCCTACTGTTCCGCTTGAAGCAGAAAATGGTTTACACGGAGATCCCACAGAAGCATTTGTGGGCAATATCGCTTCAGGAGAGGCTTTAGGGGTGTATGCTAGTCCGTTAGCCCGAATCGCCCAAGAAGTAGTAGGAGAAGAGTATCATGTGATTGCGGGTGAAATGACTCCCTTTGAAGAGCTATTGGAACAAGTACAAAGGAACCGTCCAGTATGGATAGCAGTGAGTAAAGATTTAAAAATTCCCGATCAGCGCAAAAATAAAACATGGGAAACAGAGAACAAGGTGTTGACTGTTCCTGAATATGTTCATGGTGTTTTGATTGTTGGGATGGATCAGTACCGTGTGTATGTGAACGATCCGTTAACAGATAAGGAAATAGAAATCAAAATTGATGAGATGAAAGAAATCTATCAAAAGATGGGGAGTCAGTCTTTATATTTACGAAGAGGATAAGCAGAAAGCTAAGTCGTTAGACTGAGTTGTCTGCTTTTTTTGTTTTTTTAAGCAAATTAAGACATAAATTTTAAAAAATTACATATATATAGGAAGAAAAAATTTATTTTTTTCGGAAACTTCCTTGACGGTCTTTTTTCTATCCGTTATGCTTTATTTATAGATATTATTTGTCCTCGAAAGAAAATCAGTTATAGGTATGAGCTATCTGAGTGAAAAAAGATCGTTGGAATTGTTTCAACAAGCTTTTTCATGAGCAGATAAATGGATGAAGGAGTAACAAAAATGAAATTGAAAAATAGTTTAGAAGAAGCTTTATATGTTCTTCTAATTTTGTCAAAGGAGACAGAAAATTGTCCGATTAAAGGGGCGATGATTAGTCAAAAGCTAGGCGTTTCTGATTCCTATCTGAAAAAAATTCTACGGAAACTTGTCATAAGCGATATGGTGAACTCGAGCATCAGTAAAGGTGGCGGCTTTGTTTTGGCTAGACCTTTACATGAAATCAGTGTGCTTGATGTTTTTTATGCCATTGAAGGACAGGATTCTTATATTCGTACACAAAATTTAGCAAACCGGGTATACACACATTCTGAAAAAGCAGGTCGAGTAGAGAATAATCTGCTATTGCTTTTTCAAGAAGGAGAAAATTTGTTGAGAAATCATTTGGGGAACCACTCTGTTGCTGATCTATTGAAGAGGTACGAAGAATAATCGTATGTAATTTTTAGTATCACATTTACCGAAATAAAGAGAAGGAGCGAAAAGTATGAATATAGATGTCATTCAGCAATTAGAAAAAGCCGAAGTCGAAGCGTCAAGAATTATTCGTGAAGCAGAAGATCATTTACAACGTTTACGTGATGAAATTCCTGAGACACTTGAAGGTTATTCTAAAGAATTGATGGAAATTGAAAAAGAACGACAGCAAGAAATTACCGAACGTGCGGAAAATGAATTTTCAAGTTTTAATGAACCTCTAGAAAGTCAAACCAAATCTGAAATTCATCAGCTACACAATATTGCTCCTGAGAAAAGAGCGTTGGCGCTTAAAACAATCGTAGAAAAGGTTGTGAATTAGTATGGCTATTGTAAAAATGCAGAAATTTAATTTGATTACTTTTGATGAATTTCAAGAGGATTTATTAGAAAAATTTCAAGATTTTCAAGAAATAGAATTACTTCTTGCAGAACCTTTCTATGAAGGATTGAGCACGCCATTCTCTCGAGTAGAAGTCGATGAAGACTCCAAAGAGATTGAAAAGCAGATTAGTCAAATTAATTGGGCTAGAAGATTTCTAGACCAATACCTTCCTAAAATGAGTATGCTGGCCGCTTTAAGACACCCCCCTAAAAGTTATACTTTACGAGAACTTTCCGAACATACGCAAAACTACGACTGGAAAAAAATTCATAGTGAATTAAGACAAATGGATAAACGTTTACGGTTGATTGAGCAGGACCGTCGAGATACATCAACGGAAAAGTCTGAGGCATTGGCACAGGAAGAAGCATCAATAAAAGAGCAACTTCGAAACAAACGAGAAGAGTATGAAGCGTTAGGTTTAGTTGCCGAATACTTTACTGATTTAGCTATTCGTCGAGATAGTCATGAGTATTTATTAGAATCTAATCATACCGTGAACATCGCTGGTTGGATTCCAGTTGATAAAGCAGAACGATTGAAAAAAACCATCGAATCAATTACGGAAGACAGCTACTTTTTAGATTTTGCTGAAGTAAGCGAAGAAGAGATTGATGATGTGCCTATCTTGTTAAAAAATGGACCGTTAGTGAAACCTTTCGAGGGATTAGTTGAAATGTTTAACTTACCCAAATATGATGAAATGGATCCGACTGCCTTTATGGCACCTTTTTATGTCTTAGCTTTTGGTATGATGGTAGCCGATTTTGGTTATGGATTGTTACTGTTTTTAGCAACAACAATTGGAAAAAAAATCTTTAACTTCAAATCAGGATTACGAAACAGCATCACGATGTTCCAAATTGCTTCAGTACCAACGATGATGTGGGGCTTGATTTACGGAAATATTTTTGGATTTGAATTTTCATTCCAATTATTATCTGCAAGCCAAGATATCACTGAAATTTTAGTATTGGCAGTTACCTTTGGTTACATCCAAATGATGTTTGGTTTGATGTTAAATTTCTATGTGTTATGGAAAAAGAAAAATGATAAGTTACGAGCGATCTTACAAGCGGGCTCATGGATGTTTTTCTTAATCAGTGCCTTAGTGATTGTACTAGGCATGGTCGTTTTGAATAATAGTGATCTACAACGTATGGGTGTTATTGGTCTGATTATTAGTTTAGTTGTTATCGTCATCGGTGGTTCTCTAGATGGAAATACTTTTGCAGGTAAAATTGGTACCGGTTTATATGCTTTGATGGACGTAACTAACTACTTAGGAGATTTAATCAGTTATACACGTTTGATGGCTTTAGGTGTCGCTGGGGGAAGTATCGCAGCAGCTTTTAACTTAATCATTGGGTATTTACCAACACCAGCAAGATTTACAATTGGAATTGTTTTGTTCGTATTATTACACGGATTGAACATTTTCCTAAGTTACTTGAGTGCCTATGTGCATGGTATTCGTCTACAGTACCTAGAATTCTTCGGAAAATTCTTTGTGGGTGGCGGACGTGCATTTAAACCAATTAAAGCAAGTGAAGAATACGTTGAAGTTATATCAGAAGAAAAACAACAGCAGGGGGAAGAATAGATGGAAAACTGGATTACTTTTTTTTATGAGAATGGTGGAATGATTTTTGCGGCCTTAGGAGTTGCAACAGCGACAATTTGTGGAGGAATTGGTTCTACAATTGGTGTAGGTTTAACAGCGGAAGCAGCGGCAGGATTAACAGCAGAGCAACCAGAAAAATTTGGTCAAGCCTTAATTCTTGAATTACTTTCAGCAACACAGGGTTTATATGGATTCGTTATTTCGTTCATGATTTTTTTACAAATGACTGGCGATATTAGTTTAGATCGTGGATTATTCTTATTTGTTGCCTCATTGCCAATTGCCTTTACAGCGATTGCTGCAGGTATGTACCAAGGACGCGCTGCTTGTGCGGCAATGCAAATTTTAGCTAAAAAACCTGAGCACGTAACGAAAGGGATTGTATACGTAGCGATGATGGAAACATATGGGATTCTAGGATTCGTTATTTCATTCTTACTTGTTATGAACTAGGATGCCCGTTCCACTTATTATAAATGAGGAGGGGTAAGATGTCGGATATCACAAAGTTAACAGATAAGATTATCCAAGATGCCCAAGCGCAAAAAGAAAAAATCATCCAAACTGGACAAATAGAGATTGATAATCAAATAGATTCACAGAAAAAACAGTTGGATCAACAATTAGAAGCACGTTTAATGCGTTACGAAAAAAAAGTCCAAGCCGATTTGAATCTGCGTAAATCGGATGCGAATGTTCAATCAAGAAGTCAAATCTTGTCAACAAGACAAGATGTTTTGGATGAAATTTTCTCAGAAGCAAGAGAAAAATTAGCCAATTTATCGACGGAAGAATTTACTCAATTTGTAAAGCTCAATTTAGCAAAAGCTGGCTTTGAAGGAGAAGCTGAATTAATTTTAGGTTCTCACAGTCAAAAACATGCGACAAAAGAAGCAATTGAAGAATGGAAATCTGCAACAGACTTGAACTTAAAAATCAGTTCTGAAGTGATTCCAAATAGTCATGGATTTGTCTTAAAACAAGATTATTTAGAATTAAACTTTCTATTCGAGGCACTTTTAAATGCTTCAGAAGAAGAACTAAGTGTTGAATTATTAAAACTAATTTTTGCATAAAAAAAGACTATTGTTTCGTTAGTGTGACTTATTTTGCTAACGAAACAGTTGAAATGCTATGCAAGAAAATCACAAGGAAGTTTGTAGAACAAACTTTCTTACATTATTATGAGCGAGGTTGCCAGTTCCACTTTGCCAGTCTCACATACTAGGACCTCTAAACTAGTGAGATGGTATGCGAAGAGAGGATCGAATTTAAATTTTCGTTTTTTGAAAATTTAAATACACTAAACCGACCTAGCACTAGGAATCGTAAGCTAGTGGAATGGTATCCGTAGCGAAAAACAAAGAAAGTTTTGTTTTGTAAAACTTTCATACATTAATATGAGCGAGGTTGCCACTCCTACTTACTAGGAACTTCAAACTAGTAGGATGGTATCCGTAGCGAAAAACAAAGAAAGTTTTGTTTTGTAAAACTTTCATACATTAATATGAGCGAGGTTGCCACTCCTACTTACTAGGAACTTCAAACTAGTAGGATGGTATCCGTAGCGAAAAACAAAGAAAGTTTTGTTTTGTAAAACTTTCATACATTAATATGAGCGAGGTGTAAAAATGAAAGACATTCAGTTTAACACCGTCAATACACGTATTCGTACTTATGAAGGACAACTGTTAGGAGAGGCAGTTTATGAGAGACTGCTGACCGTTTCAGACCCTAGCGAGATTTACGGTATTTTAGAAGATACGCCTTATGGAGACTTTATCTATGAAGGACTGAAGATACAAGATTTTGAAGAAGTTTTAAATGCTGAACAAAAAAGAATGTATGACAATCTGTATGATATTTCTCCAGACCGTCTAGTCATTGATTTGTTTTCATTAAAATATGACTATCAAAATCTAAAGGTATTGGTAAAAGGAGTATACAATAAAGAAGATTTATCTTCCTTGCTGATTCCTTATGGTTCTGTTCCTTTGTCAGAATTAAAAGATTTAGTTGAGAATCGTCGCAATCAAAATGTTCCTAAACAGATGAATGAGTGTATTAAAGAAGTTTTTGAGTACATTGAATCTTATCAAGCACATCAATCTCTTGATATTATCTTTGACAATCACTATTGGCAACATATGCGTTCGATATCAGAGTCTGAAAAAAGAGAAGAGTTAGTGACTTTGGTTAGCCGAAATATTGATGTTTTTAATATTTCAACAGCCTTACGCAGTCATTTACTAGATCGCCATTTAGGCTTTATCAGTGCCGTTTTAGCTGAAGGTGGTACACTTTCTACTGACAACATATTGGATACAATTGGTGAATCATTAGATACTTTCGTTAATTATTTAATGGATACACCATATAAACGATTGATTAAGGAAAGTTACGAAGAAATTACAACTCAAAAAACCTTAAATAGTATTGATTTACTTAAGGATAACTTCATGATGGAACGTCTGAAAGAATTAAAAATTGTTCCTTTTGGTCCAACGGCAATTATTGGATATATTTATGCAAAAGAAACAGAAATTAAAAATTTACGTATTTTACTAGTTGGTAAAATCAATCAAATCCCTGAGGAAATTTTACGAAGTCGGGTGCGTGATATCTATGTATAAAAAGATTGGAATGTTGGGTGGGAAAAACTCTATCTTACCTTTTAAAGGTTTAGGAATTGATGTTTTTCCTATTACCAGCTTAGAAGCTGCACGAGAACTTCTGATTGAAATGGCGGAAGACTACGGAGTAATTTTTATTACCGAGCGTTTGACCGAACAATTAGAAGAAACCATTGCTCAATTTGATGATCGACCAACACCAGCAATTATCCCAATTCCTAGTAGTACAGGGAGTTTAGGTATTGGCTTGGCTCGTATTCAAAAAAATGTAGAAAAAGCAATTGGAATGAATATTTTAGACGACTGAATGAACGCGTTCCATTTATTAGGAACAAGGAGGAGATTTTTTGGCAATCGGAACAATCACAACAGTTTCCGGTCCTTTAGTTACTGCTCACGGACTTCAAGGTGCAAAAATCCATGAAATCTGTAAGGTCAGTGACAAAGGCTTAATCGGAGAAATTATTGAATTAAGAAAAGGTGTTGCATCCATTCAGGTATATGAAGAAACTGCTGGAATCGGACCTGGTGAAGTTGTTGAGACGACAGGCGCACCATTGTCAGTAGAACTGGCTCCCGGTTTATTAACGCAAATGTTTGATGGAATTCAACGTCCTTTAGATAAATTTATGGCACAAACCAACAGTGAATTTTTAGAGCGTGGTGTGTCGATTGAACCTCTTGACGGCGAGAAAAAGTGGGCATTCACTGCGACAAAAGCTGTAGGAGATAAAGTTGTTTCTGGAGATATCTTAGGAACTGTTCAAGAAACAAAAGCGATTGAACATCGTGTAATGGTTCCTGATAAAGTTGAAGGAACCATCAAAAAAATTAGAAGTGGTGAATTTTCAATCCATGAAATGATTTGTGTATTAGACACAATCAATGGGGAAAAAGAAATCACTATGATGCAACGCTGGCCAGTTCGTAAGCCACGTCCTTTCAAAAGAAAATTAACACCAGGTGAACCATTGGTAACTGGACAACGTGTAATTGATACATTTTTCCCAGTAGCAAAAGGTGGCTCGGCTGCCGTGCCAGGCCCTTTTGGTGCCGGTAAAACCGTCGTTCAGCATCAAATTGCTAAATGGGCGGATGTAGACATCGTGGTTTACGTTGGTTGTGGTGAACGTGGGAATGAAATGAAGGATGTAATTAATGAATTTCCTGAATTAGTGGATCCTGTAACAGGAGAATCAATTATGGAAAGAACTGTTTTAATTGCCAATACTTCAAATATGCCAGTAGCTGCCCGTGAGGCTTCGATTTATACTGGAATTACTATTGCTGAATATTATCGTGACATGGGATACAGTGTAGCAATCATGGCGGATTCTACTTCACGTTGGGCGGAAGCATTACGTGAAATGAGTGGTCGTATGCAAGAAATTCCAGGCGATGAAGGATATCCAGCCTACTTAGGTAGTCGTTTGGCAGAGTACTATGAGCGTGCAGGACGTTTCCAAACAGTTGGAACAGAGCCCAGAGAAGGTAGTATCACTGCAATTGGTGCGGTTTCTCCAGCTGGAGGAGATATTTCAGAGCCAGTTACGCAAAATACTTTGCGAATTGTAAAAGTATTCTGGGCTTTAGATAGTGTCTTGGCGCAAAAACGTCATTTCCCATCAATTAACTGGATTAATTCTTATTCATTATATGAAGATGAAATGAACGATTATTTAGATTCTATTTTAGGTGATGAATGGTCAAAAGAAGTCAATGAAGCAATGTCTATTTTACAAGAAGAAAGCCGTTTGGAAGAAATCGTGCAATTGGTAGGTATTGAGTCTCTTTCTCAAAAAGACCGTATCACAATGATTACAGCACGTTCTTTACGTCAAGATTACTTACAACAAAACGCTTTTGATGATGTAGATACGTTTACTTCAAGAGAAAAACAATTCAAAATGTTAAACAATATTTTATTCTTCAATCAAGAAGCGCAACGCGGCATTCAATTAGGAGCTTACGTGAATGAAATTATTAACGGAACAGTTTCGATTAGAGAAAGAATTGCTCGTAGTAAATATATACCTGAAGAAGAAATGGATCGTTTAGATGAAATTCATAATGAAATCCATCAAACCATCCAAACAATTTTAGAGAGAGGGGGAATGAACTAATGTTAAAAGAGTACCGTTCCGTCTCAGAAATTGCCGGTCCTTTAATGGTTGTTGAAAATGTTAAAGGAGCAAAATTTGACGAACTAGTTGAAATCCGTACTGACAGTGGCGAACTTCGTCGTGGACAAGTATTAGAAATTACGGACGACAAAGCTGTTGTCCAAATTTTTGAAGGAACAAGTGATTTAGGCGCAGAAGAAAGTAAAGTTCGCTTCTTAGGAAATGGTCTAACTTTGGGTGTATCTCCTGATATGTTAGGTCGTGTATTTGATGGACTAGGTCAACCAAAAGACAATGGTCCACGTATTATTCCTGAAAAACGTTTAGATGTAAATGGTGAATCAATTAACCCTGTCGCTCGTGACTTTCCAGATGAATTTATTCAAACAGGAATTTCAACGATCGATCACTTGAACACTTTAGTTCGTGGACAAAAGTTACCAATCTTTTCTGCATCTGGTTTACCACATAATGAAATTGCGGCTCAGATTGCTAGACAAGCAACTGTACCTGGAGATGAAGGAAACTTTGCGATTGTCTTTGCAGCCATTGGAATTCCTTTTGAAGAGTCAGAATTTTTCATTAGCGAATTTAGAAAAACGGGAGCATTGGATCGTTCTGTCCTATTCTTGAACTTAGCCAATGATCCAGCGATTGAACGGATTGCGACACCTCGTATGGCTCTAACAGCAGCAGAATATTTAGCCTTTGAACGTGATATGCACGTACTAGTAATTATGACTGATATGACTAACTACTGCGAAGCGTTACGTGAAATCTCTGCCGCTCGTCGTGAAGTACCTGGTCGTCGTGGTTATCCTGGTTACTTGTATACGAACTTGGCTACCTTGTACGAACGTGCAGGTCGTGTAATCGGGAAAAAAGGATCTATTACTCAAATTCCGATTTTAACCATGCCTGATGGAGATAAAACTCATCCAATTCCTGACTTAACCGGATATATTACTGAAGGACAAATCATTCTTTCTAGAGAACTAGATAAGAAAAATATTAATCCACCTTTAGATATCCTGCCAAGTTTGTCTCGTTTGAAAGATAAAGGAACGGGTGAAGGTAAAACACGTGAAGATCATGCGTCTACGATGAACCAAATCTATTCTGCTTATGCGGATGGAAAAACAGCTAAAGAATTATCAATTGTTTTGGGTGAGTCTGCCTTATCTGAACAAGACAAAAAACTAGCTCGTTTTGCGGATCTTTTTGAAAAAGAATATGTCAATCAAGGCTTCAATACCAATCGTTCGATTGAAGAAACTCTTGATTTAGGTTGGAAATTGTTAGCTACCCTGCCAAAAGAAGAACTAAGTCGTATTAAGGAAGAATTTATTGAGAAGTATCTCCCTGAAGGAGTTGAGTAATTCATGGCAATACTAAATGTCAATCCGACACGAATGGAGTTAAGCCGACTACGAAGACGATTAACGACTGCGACCAGAGGACATAAGTTATTGAAAGATAAGCAAGATGAATTGGTTCGCCAATTCATTCTGTTAATCAAAAAAAACCAAGAATTGCGTACCAAAATGGAAGTTGCTGTGCAAGAAGGCATGGAAAATTATGTGCTTGCATCAAGTAGTATTCCAGACAATGTTTTACAAGAAGCTTTTGTGATTCCTCATAATAAAATTTCATTGGATGTTCAAAGCAAAACAATTATGAACATGGACGTACCCGTTCTAAATGAAGTTTATGAAGAAGACAATGTGGATGATACATTCTCTTATGGTTTTGTGAGTACCACAAGCGAATTAGACTTATCACTAACTCATTTAGAATCAATCTTGCCACTGATGTTACAATTGGCTGAAATTGAGAAAACCTGTCAGTTGATGTCGGATGAAATTGAACGTACTCGTCGTCGTGTTAATGCGTTAGAGTACATGACAATTCCGCAACTAACAGAAACAATTGCTTATATTGAACGAACATTAGCCGAAAGCGAACGTGGAAATCTAACTCGTTTGATGAAAGTTATTGACGTTATCGAAGCAGCTGAATAAAAAAATCCTTGTGATACCCATTTAGGTGGGAATCATGAGGATTTTTTGTATTCCACGAAAGTAAACTTTATCCACCATTCGAAAAAGTAAGAAAATGAAACAGAGGAGTGCTCCACCGTTCGAAAAAGTTGAAAAATGGAACACAAGACCAATCTCCTATTCACAAATATTTATCTAGCGATGTCATTTTTTAACATAGTTAGTTTTCCAATCTTCATCTAGGTATCTTTTTCTAAAATCACTTATACTAGAATTTGGAGGATGAGGCAATGAAACTTGAAATCAGACATCGAAAAATTGGCAACATTCCAATCTTGGAAGTTGTTGACCAAGAAAAAATATATGAAAAACTACCATTGATTATTTACTATCATGGTTGGCAAACACAAAAAGAATTGGTTCTAACACAAGGTAGAAAATTAGCGAAGCAAGGTTTTAGAGTGGTCTTACCCGATGCTGCGAATCATGGCGAACGTAAAACTGAAGTATCGGCAATTCCTTCATTGACTTTTTGGCAGAGTATTCATACCAATTTATTTGAATTTTCCTTTATTGTTGATTTTTTTAGACATATGGATTTAGTAGACTGGATTGGAGTGGGCGGAGTTTCTATGGGAGGAATGACGACTTGTGGTCTTTTGGTCCATCATCCAGAAATTTCAGTTGCTGCTTGTGTGATGGGTTCACCAGATTACTTAGAGTATCGAGCAGCCCTTAAAAAAAATATCATTCAAAGAGGTTACTCTCTACCTATAGATTATGATTTGCTGACTGGTTGGATTGAAGACTATGATTTGAACTCTCTTTATTCAAAGGTATCTAAACGTCCGTTATTATTTTGGCATGGAACAGAAGACGAAAAAATTCCCTATGAACAAGTTGCAAACTTTGTAAATCAAAATCAAGGAGATGAAATTAGTTTCCACACTGCTAATGAAAGACATCTTGTCAAAGGCGAGACGATGGATTTAGTTACAGATTTTTTTGTAACACAATATCAACAATCACAGAATGAAAAAAGTTCAAAGTAGACCGTCTATTCTTTGAAAAAAAGTGAAAAATCGTAGAAGTAGGCTGTTTGTTCTTCGAAAAAAGTAAAAAATCGCAGAATAAAGCCGTTTGTTCTTCGAAAAAAGCAAAAATCAAAGAACAGACGGTTTATTTTCTTGAAATCGTAAAAGGTGTTTCAAAATCATTTAGTTGGGTAGATCGATTTCTTTGTCGCGATGATAAAATTGGCGATCATGGTCATTGATTTCTCGCAAGATACGACAAGGATTGTCGACTGCAACAACATTATTTCTAATAGTTAAGCTATATTGTTTTCTAATTTAAGTATACAGAATTCTTTTGAGAAAAAAGCCTCTGAGATTACCTTCTATTGTGTAATTGATAACAAGCAAAATAATCGTTTTTGAAAGAAAAATTTCATATAATATCTGATGTATGACTTGAAGGAGGAGTAACAAGAAATGGATTATCGCGTATTACTATATTATAATTACACAACTATCGAAAACCCTGAACAATTTGCTAAAGAACATTTGGCATTCTGCAAATCTATTGGCTTGAAAGGACGTATTTTAGTCGCTGAAGAAGGGATCAACGGTACTGTTTCAGGAACGATTGAAGCAACAGATGCTTACATGGAGCACATGCATGCGGACGAACGTTTCAAGGATACATGGTTCAAAATTGACGAATCAGAAGGACATGCTTTTAGAAAAATGTTTGTTCGTCCACGTCGGGAATTAGTGGCTTTGAACTTAGAAGATGATATTGATCCACATGAATTGACTGGTAAATATTTAGATCCTAAAGAATTCAAAGAAGCGCTACTTGACGAAGACACGATTGTTTTGGATGCACGTAATGACTATGAGTTTGATTTAGGTCATTTTCGTGGCGCTATTCGTCCAGATATTCGTAGCTTCCGTGAATTACCTCAATGGATTCGTGAGAACAAAGAGAAATTTATGGATAAAAAAGTGGTCACTTACTGTACTGGTGGTATCCGCTGTGAAAAATTCTCTGGTTGGTTATTGCGTGAAGGTGTAAAGGATGTTGGTCAACTACATGGTGGGATTGCGATGTACGGAAAAGATCCTGAAGTAAAAGGTGAACTATGGGATGGCAAGATGTATGTCTTTGATGATCGCATTAGTGTTGAAATTAATGACGTTGATAAACAAGTTATCGGTAAAGATTGGTTCGATGGAACACCTTGCGAACGCTATATTAACTGTGCAAATCCTGAGTGTAATCGTCAAATTTTAGCTTCAGAAGAAAATGAAGAAAAACATCTAGGGGCATGTTGTTATGAATGTGCAGCCAACGAAAATAATCGTTATGTTGTTGCTCACAATATTTCACCAGAAGAACGTGAAGCACGTTTAGCAGCTATTGCTCCAGAAGTAACTGCATAATTAAATACAGAAAACAGGTAGTGACTAAAATGATAGTCACTATCTTTTTTTCAAAAATCCAACTACCGTCTGATTTCACTTTTTTTAGAATATGATATATTATGTATTGAAAGCGAATACTTAAGGAGTGTTGTTTGGCAAATTTAATTTCAAATTTTGAAGATAGGTCTATTTTGTAGAGCTGGTTGACGTTTGTTATTAATCGTGTTAAGCAGGAGGTTCTAATTATGAAAAAGTTATATATCAAACAAAAAGTATGGGGCGTTGGCGAAAAGTTTACTGTTATGGATGAAGATCGCCATCCAAACTATTATGTAGAAGGTAGCTTTCTGAAGTTACCGAAAGAATTTCGAATTAAAAACAATTATGGAAGACAAATTGGAACGATTACTAAAAAGGTATTTTCAATGTTACCGAAGTTTTATATTGAGGTTAGTGGGAAAGAACCCATTATTTTAGAAAAAGAATTTACACTTTTTAAAGCCAAATATTTGGTTGTATCAAAAGGTATTCGAATTGAGGGAAATTTGTGGGATATGAATTTCTCAGTATACACTTGTGGAAAACAAGTCGCAACCATTGCTAAGCGTTGGTTTAGTTGGGGAGATACCTATGAAGTGACGATTTTAGATGAAACAATGGAAGAAATAGTAGTTGCTTTAGTTGTGGCGATTGATTGTGTGAAAGCAGAAGAAAATGCAGCAGCTAATACTGCCTCCGACAGTTATATGTACTAAGAAAGAAGTCAGACGCTAAAATCCTTTTTTAAAAGTTTAAGAAATTGAGAGTGCTCATTTGAGGGGACTACCTAACAATTCAGACTTTTGACTGAGCAACTTTTTTAAATCTAGGATATACTTAAATTAGAAAAAGTGCGAAATAATGGGGGTTTTTGTTATGAAACAATTGTATATTAAGCAAAAAATGTTTACTTTATCGGAAAAATTCACAGTTACTGATGAGTTTGAAATGCCACAATATTATGTGGAGGGAAGTTTTTTCAAAATCCCAAAAGAGTTTATTGTAACAGATCAATTTGGTTCGGAAATCGCTCGAATTACGAAAAAATTTTTAAGCTTCTTACCAAAATTTTTCGTTGAAGTGAGTGGAGAAGACCCAATTGTGTTAACAAAAGAATTTACTTTTTTTAAAGCGAGATATTCTATCGATGCCAAAGGAATTAATGTTGAAGGTAACTGGTGGGATATGAATTTTTCGGTTTATGTAGGTGGCCGTCAAGTGGCTATAATTGATCAACGTTGGTTTAGTTGGGGAGATACTTATGAAGTTCAAATTTTAGATGAATCTTTGGAACATCTAATTATTTCTTTGGTTATTGCGATTGATTGTGTCAAAGCAGATGAAAGTAATAATGGATAATAGTATTTCCAAAAGGGAAGTGAGCTGTGTTTAATGGCTCACTTCCCTTTATTTTTTAAAAATGGCTGCTAGTTGATATAACTCAATTGAAGGTTAAATCCTACTTAATTAGCCAATATTTAGAGTATCTCACGTCAGAAACTAGTTTTATTGTTCGGTATTTACTTGCTAAAAATCAGAGTAAAGTTAGATTTCACAAAAATAATAAAAAGAAAACGGTTGTTTGACGAACAATTGCAAATTTTCTTTCGGATTTAGTAAACAAAAAGATTTACTTTTATCTATCGAGGTGTATAATCTTCTTGTGGGTCGATATTAATGTACGTGTTTTGGTATCGAATTTCTATTTTTAATTCATATTTTGTATTTTTGTTACATGAAAACGAAATATATAAAACTATTCGGAGGGAATAAAAAAAGATGAAAATCAATAAGTTTATGAAATTAACATTGGCAGTGACAGGTGTTTTAGCAGTAGCAGGTTGTGGAACTGGTGGAAGCGATAGTTCAAGTGCTTCTTCTAACTCAACATCTGCAACAGAAACTGAGGTTTCAACTGTAGCTTTAATCACTGACGGAAATGGCGTAGACGATCGCTCTTTCAACCAATCCGCTTGGGAAGGAATGGTTGCTTGGGGAGAAGAAAATGGTATTTCAGAGGGAAATAATGGTTACAAGTATTTCCAATCTTCTGGTGAATCTGATTTTATTCCAAATATTGATCAAGCGTTAACTGCTGGTTTTGATACTATTTTTGGTATTGGTTTTAAATTACAATCAGCAATTGAAGAACAAGCAACTGCAAATCCAGACACAAATTTTGTTATCGTTGATGAAGTAGTAGACGGTTTGGATAATGTTGTTTCAGCAACTTTTAAATCAAACGAAGCTTCTTACCTAGCTGGTGTTGCGGCAGCTTATTCAACAGAAAGCAATGTTGTTGGCTTTTTAGGTGGGATGGAAATTTCATTAATTCAAGCATTCGAAGCTGGTTTCAGACAAGGAATTGCTGATACAGCGGAAGTTTTAGGAAAAGAAATTGAAGTTATCAGTCAATATGCTGGAGATTTCTCAGCTCCTGATAAAGGAAGAACGATTGCTTCTGCGATGTATGCACAAGGAGCAGATATCGTATACGGTGCAGCTGGTGCAACAGGAAATGGTTTGTTCCAAGAAGCGAAATCTTTAAATGAAACAAGAGATGAAAAAGTTTGGGTAATCGGTGTTGACCGTGATCAAACAACTGAAGGAAACTATAAAAACGGCGATGAAGAGGACAACTTTACTTTGACTTCTACTTTAAAAGAAGTGGGAGCAGCGGTAAAAGATTTATCTGAAAAAGCAAATGCAGGTGCTTTCCCTGGTGGAGACCATATTGTTTATGGTTTAGAAGAAAACGGTGTTGGTGTGACAGATGGACAATTATCTGATGAAGCGAAAACAGCGATTGAAGAAGCCCGTGAAAAAATTATTTCAGGTGAAATTGCTGTAGACGAAGCGTTATAATAGAAGAAGATGAAGTTTGCGACACAGATGAAGTTCGCTTTTATCTGTGTCGCTTTTTTAATGTCAAATAAAAAGGAGAAGATTATGCGAAAAGTATACTTAAATCACGATGGTGGCGTTGATGATTTGGTCACGTTATTCTTAATGTTGCAAATGGAAGAGGTGGAATTAGTTGGAGTGGGAGTTATTCCTGCCGATTGTTATTTGGAACCAGCTGTTTCTGCTAGTCGAAAAATTATTGATAAATTTGGTAAAGGACAACAAATTGAGGTTTCTGCTTCAAATTCTCGTCCACAAAATCCATTTCCAAAAGATTGGCGTATGCATGCTTTTACAGTTGATGCTTTACCTATTTTAAATGAAAGTGGCGAAGTAGTAACTCCTTTAGCTGAAACTTTTGCTCATCAACATTTAGTTGATACATTACAAGCTCAAGAAGAAAAAACAGATTTAGTGTTTGTAGGTCCTTTAACGGATTTATCAAGAGCTTTAGAACTTGATCCAACTATTGAAGAAAAAATTGGCACATTATATTGGATGGGTGGCACTTTCTTAGAAAAAGGCAATGTAGAAGAACCTGAACATGATGGTACGGCAGAATGGAATGCTTTCTGGGACCCTGAAGCAGTTGCTAAAGTCTGGGAAAGTAAGATTGAAATCGTTCTGGTTGCTTTAGAAAGTACTAATATGGTGCCTTTAACTAATGATATTCGTGATATGTGGGCTAGAAATCGTAAAGATGAAGGTATTGATTTCTTGGGTCAAGCTTATGCAATTGTTCCTCCGCTGGTTCATTTCCAAACGAATTCTACCTATTTCTTATGGGATGTCTTAACTGCGGCGACGTTTGGTAAAGAAGAGATAGTGAAGAAAGAAACAGTTTTATCATCGGTAATTGCTAGTGGAGTGAGCCAAGGGAAAACTGTTCGAGACGAGCAAGGAAGACCTGTCGAATTGGTTTACCATGCCGATCACGACATCTTCTTCGACTACATCACAAACCTAGCAAGACAAGCTTAAACTTTTAGTTATAGTTAAGATGTATGAAACTTGAAAACTTCCAGAGCCAAGCTGCAAAAGTCTTCTAGTTGTGTGAGACCGCCACGAGCCTCTTACGAGTCTCTTAGGCTGCTGACGTTCAAACGCTGACTAAGTTTCACTAAGTCAACGTAATTCATTCAGCTCTTTAACACACGACAAGGAACTTTCTCCGCTTGGCTCTTCCAGTTTCAGCATTATTTATTTTTAATAAAAGTTGAATACAGTCTTTTTGATAAGGTATAGAAAAGTATTGTTAAAACTGGAGGTTCAACTGGTAGAAAAAACCACTCATTGCAGGTTAAAGATGAGGATGAATTACACCGTGTTGGAAGTAGCGAATTTCTACTTCTTACACGGTGTTTGAACGCCGAAAGCTTTGAGACTCCTGAGAAAAAGGAGGCTCAGAGCGGTCTCCTGTAATGAGTGGTTTTTTGGACAGATGAATCGGAAGTTTCACTCTTGCTGAATATTCTTAAAAGAAGGGCTGGATTTCCGCCCTTTTTCTATTTACAATAAAGGAGAAATATTATTTTGTTACTTTATGGAAGAAAGTTTTCGTGGAGTAAAATCGAAGGATGACGTGAATGAGTTTATATTTAGAAATTCCTGACTTAAATCAACAATTTCCTTACCGTTGTTTCTTAAATGATGGCATGGGGATTGTCTATCCTCATTGGCATAAAGAAATTGAAATTATTTATGCAAGTCGTGGACAAGTGAACATTGGTGTGGGCGAGACTGTTGTGACTCTTGAAGAAGGAGAAGTCATCTTTTTTGCTAGTGGAGAACCGCATTATTTTCTTTCTTCGCCAGATAGTGAACGCTACGTCTACCAATTTGATTTAAAACTGTTTGATGAATCTAGCTTGCGTAAGAATCAGACGAGTTTATTAAAGCTGTTTGAACGAGGCGAAGGACATAGTCGCCATTGGCCAGAACCTTTTCGATCAAAAATCATTGAGTTGCTTGTTGAATTGTATCAGCTAGGCAGTGAGCAACCAGTGGGGGAAAACTATTTGATTATGAGTAATTTGTATCGATTGGTGGGTGAATTCTATCGCTACTTGCCACAAAAGACGCAAGAAGTGAAAGTTACACCCAAAGCTGTTCATCGAAAAGAAACCTTGGAACGTTTGAATCAGGTCTTTGAATATATTGAAAATGAATACCGTGAAGCCATTACCGTAGATGAAGTAGCTAAGTATGTAGGTTTTAGTCCTTATTATTTTACTCGATTTTTCAAGAAGAATACTGGACAAACTTTTATTCAATTTTTGACAGAGTATCGTGTCAATCAAGCCAAATTTATTTTAGGGAACGAAAAATTGCCAATGGCGGAAGTCGCAGAACTATCAGGATTTTCAAGTGTCAAAACCTTCCATCATGTGTTTAAGGAAGCTGTCGGACAATCTCCCTTGCAATACCAAAAGACTATGACGGAACCACAGTAATTGGCAAATAACTAAATGACGTATATTTTTGATATTTATTTTAAAAATATCTTAAAAAGACGAATAATTCTTTCTTTATTTTTATTAAAAAGAGGGATTGTCCGTCTTTTTTTGTATTTTGAGTGCTTTATTTAATAAGCTTGAATTCGTTTTATTTTTTAGATTATTTTGCCAAAACGAATAAATGCAAAATGGTTAGAGGAAACACTGACTATCTATTGTTATTTGTCTCTGAGATGTTTATTGTATCCTTATATTCAGAAGTTTCAGACAATTAAAAAACTGAGATGACTGATATTACTTGTTTCAAGAAAATAAGAGTAAGGGAGGAAAAGAAAATGGGAAATTTTTTCAGCTGGCAATTGATTTTTGAGTATTTCCCGAATATTTTAAGTGCGTTACCTGTTACCTTGATGATTGTTGGTGTTTCAACGATTATCGGTTTGCTGCTAGGAAGTGCCATTGCATTCATTCGAGTAGAACAAATCCCTTTACTCGGTCAAATTAGTGCAGTATTTGTTTCATTTATTCGAGGAACACCCATTTTAGTTCAACTTTACGTTGTGTACTATGGTATTCCGATGCTAATGCAAGTGATTGGGATTGATGTAGGTTCGTGGGATAAAATTATTTTCATCTATATTACCTATGGATTAAACACAGCAGCTTTCCAATCAGAAACGATTCGAGCCGCAATTTTAAGCGTTCCGACTACACAAAAAGAAGCCAGTATAGCCTTTGGGTTAACAAAGTATCAAATGTATACAAGAGTCATTTTTCCACAAGTTGTGCGTGTCGCTCTTCCTTCATTTGGAACAACAACAGTGGCACTCTTACAAGATACTTCTTTAGCCTTTACGATTGGAGTTATTGATGTGGTGGGGAAAGCCCGAGCGATTGGTTCTGTTACTTTCCACACATTAGAAGGATACATTGGAGCCGCAATTATTTTTATCGTACTAAGTATTGTATTAGAACGAATTTTTGCTTCTTTAGAAACACAAATGAGTTTCGAGCAAAAACGCTCGTTTGCTTTTAAAAAACCAAGATTGACTTTATTTAAACGAAAACAGAAATTAATTGAGGGGGAAACAAGATGAAAAAGACAAAATGGATGGTTATGGGATTAGTAACAATGGCTACGTTATTGGTGGCTTGTGGAAATAGTGGTGGTTCTACTGGTGGCGAAGAAGGAACTGAAATTAAAGTCGGTACCGGAAATGATGCTTTACCTTACGCATATTTAGATGCAGATGGAGAACTGGATGGCTACGATGTTTCTGTATTAAAAGCAATCGATGAACGTTTAGAAGACTACTATTTTGTCTATGAAGGTGCCGATTTTACAACGACACTATCAAACTTGGAAAGTAATAAAGTAGCTATGGCTGCTTACGAATATGAAATCAATGCAGAACGACAAGAGAAATTTATCTACGGAGATGTAGGTTACTCTGTGTGGGATACGTATATTATTTTTGATCCAGCTGCTGGCGATGTTTATGATAGTTTTGATGATTTAGTTGATAAAAAAGTTTATGTATCAACAGCAACAAACCAGGCAGTTATGGCAGAAACGTATTTGGCGGAACATCCAGATGCTTTTGAACTGATTTATGGTGAGTATAACAATGAACAAATTGTTCAAGCAGTCACTTCAGGAGCGGTAGATGCGACATTAGCTCCACAGTATCAGTTGGATAACTGGAACAATTCTTTTGGAACTAGTTTAGAACGTGGTAGTGATCCTGTGCATAACTCAGATGCCTACTTGTTATTCAATAAAGCAACCGATCAAGAATTTATTGATGCAGTCAATCAAGCGTTGCAAGAATTAGTGGATGAAGGAGAAATTACTAAGTTATCTGAAAAATATCTTGGTGGAGACTATGTACCTAAATAAGAGAGGATGATCGGTATGAGTTTTAATTTTAGTATTATGCTAAATTCTCTAAGAGTGGCTAGTCAATATATTGGAACGACACTATTCATGGCGATTTTCTCACTAATCATTGGAATTGTCTTTGGTTTAGGCATTGCCTTGATTCGATTTTATAAAGTACCTGTATTGGCCTCGTTTTTTCAGATACTAACGACAATACTAAAAGGTATTCCGATTGTCTTGATTATTTTGAGTATGTATCTAATTACTTCTAGACAATTGGATGGTTGGGCAGAAGCGTTAGGTTGGTCCCTGCGCTTCCGAGATTTCAACATGGTATGGATTGCGATTATTGCTTTAGGTATTCTATCTACCATCAATAGTAGTGAAATTTTTCGAGGAGCATTTTCTTCCATCAAAAAAGGACAGTTAGATGCAGCTAAATCAATTGGTTTATCTAGTGTTCAAACGATTCGACGCATTTTGTTGCCACAAGCCATTCCAGTTTCTTTACCAATGTTTAGTAATTTACTAATTAGCTTGGTGAAAGCCTCAGCATTAGCATCAATGGTGAGTGTGGTGGACGTGTTTGCAGCAGCTAAAATTTCTGCTCAACAAAATTATCGATTTTTAGAAGCTTATGTAGCTGTAGCGATTATTTATTGGGGCATTAGCTTGTTAATTGAATATGGAACGAAATTCCTAGAAGAACGGATGACTAGAAAACTAAGGAGGGCGACGACATGATAACGATGCAAGTACGTAATATTCATAAACGCTTTGGCAAAAACGAAGTGTTAAAAGGCATCGATATGGATGTTAACAAAGGTGAAGTTGTTGTCTTGCTCGGACCTAGTGGATCAGGGAAAACAACTTTCCTCCGTTGTCTAAATTTTTTGGAACAAGCCGATCAAGGACAAGTCATTTTAGCAGGTGTTGAGACAGATGTAGTATCAGCTAAAAAGAAAGAAATTTTACAACATCAACGTAAAACAGCGATGGTTTTCCAAAATTATGCTTTATTTTTAAATAAAACAGCCAAAGATAATATTATGTTACCTTTACTTTTAACGCAAAAAAAATCAAAAGCAGAAGCAGAGAAAATTGCTTTAGAATTATTAGAACAAGTGGGTTTATCTGATCGAGCAGATTTTTATCCAAGTCAAATGTCAGGTGGGCAACAGCAGCGAATCGGAATTGCAAGAGCCTTGGCTTTGAATCCAGAAGTTATTTTGTTTGATGAACCAACTTCAGCACTGGATCCAGAGCTAGTGGGACAAACCTTAAGTTTGATGCGTGACATTGCGAAAACAGGAGCAACAATGGTTCTCGTGACTCATGAAATGAAGTTTGCCTATGAAGTAGCGGACAAAGTGATTTTTATGGAGAATGGCAACATTGTTGAGCAAGGTACGCCAAAAGAAATCTTTGAACAACCGAAAGAAGAACGAACGCAAGCCTTTTTATCTCGATTTACTAGTCAGCTTGCGGGTTAATGATAGAAATATAATTGGAGGGAATTACATGGAGTATCAATTTGCCAATCGAACAAAAGGGATGATTGGATCGCCTTTAAGAGAAAATGCTAAGAAAAATATGGATCAAAAAGAGATCATTTCTTTTGCTTATGGCTTCCCGCCAACTGAAGCTTTTCCAATGGAAATATTAAAAGAAATTTCACAAAAAATTTATGCAGAGATTGATCCTCAGGTACTTCTGCAATATGGAGCGACAGAAGGATATGCTCCTTTGAGAAAACTGATTAAAGATCGTCTAGCAACCATTAATAATTTAGACAACGATGAAGAGATTATGGTCGTTTCTGGTTCTACACAAGCAATGGATGTTGCAGTCAAAGTACTTTGTGATGAAGGGGATATCGTCTTGTGTGAAGAAATGACCTTCTCTGGAGCGGTCAGCGCCATTAAAGGTTATGGGGCAGTTCCGATGGCTGTGCCAATGAATATTGAAGAAGAATCGATGGATTTAGTAGAGTTGGAAAAAATGTTACAAGCGGATATCCACAATAGAATCAAAATGTTGTATATTATCCCGACTTTCCAAAACCCTTTAGGAACGTCAATTCCTTTAGAGAAGCGTCAAGAAATTTACAAGATTGCTCAAAAATATGATGTCATTATTTTTGAAGACGATCCATATGGTGACTTGCTTTATGAAGGTGATCCAATTCCAAAAATTAAGGAAATGGATGTTGATGGTCGCGTCATTTATGCAGGTTCATTTTCTAAAATTTTGGCTCCGGCTACTCGTCTAGGTTTTATCATGGCAGCAGATGCTTTGTTAGAAAAATTAATTTTTGCCAAACAAGTTTCCGATTCTCATAGTAATTTTTATTGGCAAGTAATGTTGGCTGAGTTTATGGAAAATTATCAGTTTGAAAAACATGTTGATTTCCTTAAAGATTTATATAAAGAGAAATTAACAACTATGATGCATAGCCTAGACTTATTACCAAAAGACAAAATCAGCTATATTCCTCCAACAGGTGGTTACTTTATCTGTTGTAAATTATCCGAAACAGTAGATATGGAAAAATTTTATCAATATTTGGATGAATACAATGTTGCAGTGATTCCAGGGAATTTAATGAGTGTGGAAGGTTATGGTTATGAACACTATATTCGTTTGAATTTTACTAAACCAACTTTAGTTGAAATTTTAACAGGAATTAAATTGTTAGGTGAAGCCTTAACTAAAGCAAGTAGTAAAGCTGTTTCCCGAGCAAGCTAAGTAATGGAAATTACAAAAATAAGTATTATATACAATCAAACACGAAAATGAAAACTTCAAACAACTGTCCACAAAGTACAGAGATTGTGGTTGAACAACCCGAGCCTCTTCAAAAGAGGCTCGTGGTGTTCTTGCACTTTTGGAGCTTTGCTCTGGAAGTTTTACGTTTCATTAAGATTTGGCTGTCAATCGTAACTAAAAATAGTTCGTTTGAAAATATTTGATGAATAGGAAGGAATGGAGCAATAAATGAAATTACTTTATTACAATGTCAGTGAGGAAGAACGACCATTTATTCAAAAATGGTCATTTGTGAATCAAATTCCTGTTCGAATGGTGTCAGAAGGACTCACTTCAGAGAATGTTGCTTTAGCAGAAAAATATGATGGTGTTTGTTTGTATCCCAGTGTTGAAATGCAACAAAGTGATGAGCTTTACCGTCGTTTAAATGAGTATGGTATTCGCCAACTGTCGATCAAATCTACAGGAGTAGATGGAATCAATTTTGAATGGGCCAAAAAATACCAGTTAGCGATAACTAATGTACCTGGGTATAGTCCAACGTCAGTCGGGCACTTTGCATTAATGTCAATTTTACTTGTCTTAAGAAATGTTTCAGATGTTTTTTCTCCGTCTCATACGATGGAAAGAAAATTTAACATTGGACGTGAAATCCAAGATGTCACGATAGGTATCTTAGGAACTGGTCGAATTGGTTCTGTTGTCGCCAAAGGCATTCATGCTTTGGGTGGAAAGGTGATTGCGTACAGTTCAAGACCAAATCCTGAATTAAAAGGGATTGTGACTTATGTGCCTTACGAGCAATTCTTACAGACATCAGATGTGATTTCGATTCATATTCCATTGAGTGAGCGTTCGATGTATCAGTTTTCTGACGAAGCGTTTGAAAGTATGAAAGACAAGGCGTGTATTGTCAATACAGCCCGTGGCAAGATCATTGATACCAAGGCAATGATTCGTTGGTTAGCTTCTGGAAAAGCTGGCGGAGCGACATTGGATGCGATTGAAGATGAAGAAAAATACTTTGTTTCAGGTTGGAAAAACAATCCTTATTACCAAGAACTAAGTCAGTTTTCGAATGTGTTTATTACACCACATATTGCCTTCCATACAGAACTTGCTGTCAAAGAAATTACAGAAACAGCTTTAGACAATGCCAAAGAATTTATTTTACAAGGTGAATCGTTGAATTTAATTTCGGTATAGAAAGTAGGGATGACCATGATTCAAGCACAAATTAAAGGATTAAAGAAAAAATTCGGCAAAAATGAAATCTTAAAAGGTATTAGTATGACTGTCGAACAAGGTGAAGTGATTTGTATTATCGGTCCGAGTGGTTCGGGTAAAACAACTTTTCTTCGTTGTTTAAATTTATTGGAACGTCCAGATGCAGGTAGTTATGTATTGGGTTCAATGAATTATGCTTTGAACCGGATTGGAAGTAAGCAACGAAGAGAAATTGCCTTGAAAACAGCGATGGTTTTCCAATCTTACGAATTGTTTCAACATATGACTGTTTTGCAAAATATCATTGAGGGCCTAATCGTTCCTCGAAAGATGAATAAAAAAGAAGCCAAGGCAATTGCGATGGATATGTTAGAAAAAGTTGGCATGGCGGATAAAGCGAAGATGTATCCAGTGCAGCTTTCTGGTGGACAACAACAACGTGTGGGAATTGCTCGTGCAATGGCTTTAAGTCCAGAATTGTTATTGTTTGATGAACCAACTTCTGCATTAGATCCGGAATTGGTTGGTGATGTTTTAGAAGTAATGAAAGAAGTGGCTGGTACGGGTCAAACGATGGTGATTGTAACCCATGAAATGCAATTTGCTTATGAAGTAGCAGATAAAGTTATTTTTATGGCGGATGGTGTAGTTGTTGAAGCGGGAACGCCAAAAGAAATTTTCCTTCATCCAAAAGAAGAACGTACTCAAAAATTCCTTTCTCAAATTAATATGAAAACTGCTTAAAATGAGTAAGAAGTGAAAGGAGGAATCGCGTGGAGGTTTCTCATCAAAAGGTTCGACTATGGACCAAAGATTTTATTTTATTATTATTAATTACCACCTTGTCTATGACGGCAATCACTACTCAAATGGGTACTTTACCTTTATTGGTTGCTCAAATCGGAGGATCAAAAGCCATCTCTGGAGCGATTGTAGGTGTATTAGGAATTGCTGCTTTATTTGTTCGTTTTCCCATTGGACTGATGTTAGACAAATATGGTCGGAAAATCCTTTTACTTATCGGTTTACTTATTTTAGTCATCGACTTTACGCTATTAAATTTTTTACAGACGTTGTTATCTTTATTTTTACTACGATTGGTTCAAGGAGTAGGTAATAGTGTACAAGCAACTGCTTCAGCAACTATGACAGCAGATTTAATTCCAAAAGAAAAACTCTCGATGGGTTTAGGATATTTTAGTATTGCTCAGTCTGTGCCCAGTGCGATTGGACCTTTAATTGGACTGACAGTCGTGCAGAATTACGGTTTTGAATCGTTATTTAGAGTAGCCTTAGTTTTAACAATTATTGCTTTCATTCTCAGCTTGTTTGTTAACGAAAGTTTGTTAGTTAGAGAAACTATCCCACAAACAGAGGTAGATACTTCCTTATTAAAGAATCCGGGTGTAATATTTCCAAGCTTGATCATGTTCATGATTTATTTAGCCCAAGCAGGTGTGGTTGCTTTTATTGCTCAACTAGCTTTGGAAAGAGGAATATTAGGAGCGGGTTATTATTTTACGCTAATGTCTTTAGTTTCGGTAACGGTGCGGTTATGTTTTTCTTCGATTCTCTTTAGATTAAAAAGAAGTCTAGTTATTCATGTCAGTATTTTTTTCATCATCATTGCGTATGGCAATATCGTCTTTGCTTCCAGTATAATTTATTTACTGATTTCGGCGATCTTGTTTGGTATTGGAATAGCTAATCTAATGCCTTTGATGAATACGATTGTTTTACAAAGTGTCTCAGATTCCCAAACAGGTAAAGCTACAGCTATTTTTATGTTATCGCTAGATGTTGCTTATGGTGGTGGTGCCGTTATCTGGGGGATAATCGCCTCAGTCTTTGGCTTTGAATGGATGTATTTCTTCTGTGCAATGAGTGGTGTGATAGCATGGTTGATCTATTTTTTTCATCAGAAAAAATTTGATATGTCATAAAATATAACATGAAGTGGCATTAAAAAGTTGCAATCCTTAATTTTCATCTGTATGATAAACAAATAGATGAAAAAAGGGGAGATTTACATGGATATGTTGGACTTGAAAATTTTGAATATTTTACAAAAAAACGCACGGGTAACAGTGAAACAAATTGCGGAAGATTGTTTTATTTCCTCTCCGTCTGTTTCTACACGTTTGCAAAACCTTGAAAATAATGGGTATGTAAAATCTTATCAAGCGATTGTTGATTATCAGAAGTTAGATTTTTCAATTAAGTCATATATCCAATGTGCTGTAAACGCAAAAATGAAAAATGAATTTTATGACTACGTGGACAGTGTTCCCAATGTGGTGGAGTGTGATTGTATAACCGGAGATTTTTCGATGTTGTTGAAGGTTTTTTTTGTTAATACCATTGAATTGGATGAGTTTATTAATGAATTACAACGTTTTGGTGATACAAAAACTCACATTGTGTTTTCGACAAATGTCGGTCCAAGGGGAGTAGAATTTAATATAGATAAAGACGTGTAAGTTTTTATTACATGTAAAAAATAAAAGGAGTGTGTTTGGTTATGTATTCATCAATTGATGTAGTTTGGACTTTGGTAGCAGCGTTTTTAGTATTTTTTATGCAAGCAGGATTTACTTTAGTAGAATCTGGTTTCACAAGAGCTAAAAATGCTGGAAATATTATTATGAAAAATGTTATTGATTTTTGTTTTGGTTCGTTGTTGTATTGGATTGTTGGGTTTGGCATTATGTTTGGAACACAAAGTGCTTTTTTCGGGGGAATTCATTTTTTTGCTAGCAATACATTTAGTTTTGATTTACCAACTCCCGCATTTTTATTTTTCCAAACAGTATTTTGTGCTACAGCCGCAACGATTGTTTCTGGTGCGATGGCAGAAAGAACTGAATTTAAAGCGTACTGTATCTATAGTGCAGTTATCTCTATGTTGATTTATCCAATCTCAGGCCACTGGATTTGGGGTGGTGGTTTCTTAGCTGAAATGGGCTTCCATGATTTTGCAGGCTCAACTGCCGTTCATATGGTGGGTGGTGTAGCTGCCTTTGTTGGTGCAGCTATCTTAGGCCCTAGAATAGGAAAATATACAAAATCAGGGAAAAGCCAAGCAATTCCTGGTCATAACCTAACTTTTGCTGCATTGGGTGTATTTATTCTTTGGTTCTGTTGGTTTGGATTTAATGGTGGATCAACAACGTCAATGACAGGAGATGAAACGTTATTAGTAGCATCGAATGTTTTAGTGAATACGAACTTAGCTGCAGTTACAGGAACACTTGCGGCTTTAGCATTGTCATGGGTTAAATATGGTAAACCAGATGTTTCATTAACATTGAATGGAACTTTGGCTGGTTTAGTCGGAATTACGGCTGGATGTGATATTGTTTCTCCAATTGGTGCAGTTATCATCGGGACGTTATCAGGAATTTTGATGTTGTTTGCTGTTGAATTTATTGATCAAAAATTAAAAGTTGATGATCCAGTTGGTGCAGTTGCTGTCCATGGTGTTTGTGGTGCTTTTGGTACAATCATGACCGGTTTATTGGCATTAGATGGTGGTTTGTTCTATGGTGGCGGAGTTTCGTTACTAGGTGTACAAGCATTGGGTGTGGTAGTAACAGCGGCTTGGGTTGCTGTAACCTCAGCATTATTATTCTTTGCAATTAAACATACTGTTGGTTTGAGAGTTTCTGAAGAAGCAGAAACTGCTGGTTTAGATATTGAAGAACATGGATTAGTTACTGCTTATTCTGGTTTCCACTTGGTTCCTGACACAACTGTGGCTGAAGAAGTTGTTACTCTAGGAGATTCAGCAGCAAGTTTTGCGACTGAACCTGTGAAAAAAGACCTAGGTGAGCGATTAATTTCTGAAAATAAATTAACAACAGTTTCAGTTATCATTAATGAAAAAAATCTAGATAAATTGAAAAAAGCTTTGGATAATATTGGTGTTGAAGGGATTACAGTTACCTCAGTAATGGGTCATGGGATTCAAAAAGGGCAGACTGAATTTTATCGTGGGGTAGCTATTCCAACGAAATTGTTACCGAAATTAAAAGTCGATGTAACAGTAAGTCGAATTCCTGTCTCTTTAGTTGTTGAAGCTCTTAAATCTGTCTTATATTCAGGTCAACCTGGAGATGGTAAAATTTTCATTACAGATGTAGAGAACGTGATTCGTATTAGTAATGGTGACGAAGGCGATGCTGCATTACAAGGATATAATAAGTAGAAAAAGATCCGGATAGTAAAAAGCAATGAGGAGAGAAATTGCCTCATTGCTTTTTTTATGGATAAAAACTGACAGAACTAGACATCAAATGTGAAGCAATATCGATGAGAGCATTTTTATAATAAAATCGTCTAATATACTAGACGAATAATTGATAAATGTGATATGGTATCAGTTGCATATCAAGTGACGCAATCGGTTGTTTTAAATAGATAAATAACTATTATAAAGGGGTGGAAAAAATGACAAAACATTGGTGGCAAGAAGTCGTGGTCTATCAAATTTATCCACGAAGCTTTAAAGATAGTAACGGCGATGGAATCGGTGATATCCGTGGCATGATTAGTGAATTGGATTATTTAAAAAAATTGGGCATTGGCGTGATTTGGTTGTCGCCAGTTTATCAATCGCCTAACGATGACAATGGTTATGATATTTCTGATTATCAAGCGATTATGGATGAATTTGGCAATATGGCAGATATGGACGAATTTTTAGCGGAAGCCAACAAACGTGACATTAAAGTTGTGATGGATTTAGTGGTCAACCATACGTCTGATGAACATCGTTGGTTCGTTGAAGCCAAAAAAGGCACAGACAATCCGTACCGAGATTATTATGTCTGGGCAGATCCGGCAGAAGATGGTGGCGTGCCGAATGGCTTACGTTCAACTTTCTCAGGAACGGCTTGGGAATTGGATGAAACAAGTGGCCAATATTATTTGCACTTATTTAGTAAAAAACAACCGGATTTGAATTGGGAAAATCAAGAGATGCGCCAAGCTGTCTATGACATGATGAATTTCTGGATTGACAAAGGTATTGGTGGGTTCCGTTTAGATGTAATTGATTTAGTCGGAAAAATTCCGATGGAAGGCATTACTGGTAATGGACCTAAATTACATGAGTATTTACAAGAAATGAATCAAGCGACTTTTGGCAAGCATGATTTGTTAACGGTAGGTGAAACGTGGGGAGCCACACCAGAAATTGCTAAATTGTATTCCAATCCTGAACGCAAAGAATTATCAATGGTCTTCCAGTTTGAACACATCGGCTTGGACCAACAAGCAGGAAAAGAAAAATGGGATTTAAAACCTGTTGAAATTGCCGAATTAAAAACGGTTCTAGCCAAATGGCAAACTGAATTAGGCAACGAAGGTTGGAACTCTCTGTTTTGGAATAATCATGATTTACCCCGCATGCTTTCTCGTTGGGGCAATGACCAAGAATATCGTGTCGAAAGTGCCAAGATGTTAGCGATTCTTTTACACATGATGAAGGGTACACCTTACATCTATCAAGGGGAAGAAATCGGGATGACCAACACGGCAATTACCGATATTTCTCAAGCCGAAGATATTGAAACAGTGAATATGTACAACGAACGACTTGCGCAAGGCTATGAAAAAGAAGATATTATTGCGTCAATTAATGCCAAAGGTCGAGACAATGCTCGTCGTCCAATCGCTTGGACAGCCAGCCTTAATGGTGGTTTCACGGATGGTACACCTTGGTTGGCTTTGAATAAAAATTACCAAGAAATCAATGTTTCTCAAGCTTTAGCGGATAAAGAGTCGATTTTTTATACTTATCAAAAATTGGTTCAACTACGTAAAGAGCATCCAATTATGATTTGGGGCGAGTTTGAATTAGTGGAAACAGCGGATGAAGTATTCAGCTATACCCGCAGCTATCAAGGAGAGCGTTGGTTAGTGGTGACGAACTTCTCGAATGACAAGCAAACTTTCTCTTCAAACGAGGAAGTCGAAAAAGTAATTATTCAAAACACAGCAACAGAAATCACTTCATTGCAAGAAATGACCTTAACCCCTTGGCAGGCATTTGTAGTGAAGATAAAAGAATAAATTAGAGATTAAAGGCAGGATAAATAAAGATGAACAAATGGTGGAAAGATGCGGTAGGTTATCAAATCTATCCAAGAAGTTTTAAAGATACTACTGGTGACGGCTTAGGTGATTTAAATGGTGTACGAGAAAAAATCCCTTATTTGAAAGACTTAGGTGTCGATTTTGTTTGGTTAACTCCTTTTTACGAATCGCCAGATGTAGACAATGGGTACGATATTTCAAATTACCAAGCTTTGTCAAAAGATGTGGGTACAATGGCTGATTTTCAAGAGTTAGTGAAAGAAGCGAAGCAAGCTGACATTAAAATAATTTTAGATTTGGTGATTAATCATACTTCAGATCAACATGAGTGGTTCCAAAAATCTCGTGAAGGTCATGAAGACTACAAAGATTTTTATATTTGGCATGCACCAGTTGATGGCAAGGAACCAAATGATTGGCAATCAATTTTTGGTGGGTCCGTTTGGGAATTTGATGAAGGACGTGGAGAGTATTACTTCCATGCCTTTGCTAAAGAACAACCTGATTTAAATTGGGACAATCCAGTGATGAAACAAAAAATCTTTGAAATGATTGAGTGGTGGGCGCAACAAGGGATCGATGGTTTCCGAATTGATGCGATTTCCCATATTAAAAAAGATGCTTGGGATAAACCAGCAGAAGCGACTAGTGTAGCAAAAAATTATATGAACATTGAAGGCATTGATGAATACTTAAACGAATTAAGTGACGTTTTAAGAAAAAACAATTTGATGTCTGTGGGTGAAGCTTCTGGTGTAACTTCTGAAGAAGCAACAACTTGGGTCGGCGATGACGGCTACTTTGATATGATTTTTGAATTTGAGCATATTAATTTATGGAATTCAGGCACTGAAGGTGGTTTCGATATCGTTTCCTTTAAAGATGCCTTAATTAGATGGCAGGAAGCTGTCGCAGATGATAAAGGTTGGAATGCTCTTTACATGGAAAATCATGATGTCCCTAGAAGTATTTCGGTCTTTGGAGATGACTCTGAAGAATTCCGTGAAATTTCTGGAAAAGCTTTAGCTACCGCATTTATGCTTTTACAAGGCACACCATTTATTTATCAAGGGCAAGAAATTGGCATGATTAATAATCAATTTGATTCAATTGAAGATGTGGATGCAGTCGATTCGAGAAACTTATACAAACGTTTGTTGGCAGATGAAATGTCATCAGATGAGGCGATTAGAATTGTTTCTAATACGACACGAGATAATGCACGAACACCAATGCAATGGGATGACAGTCAATTTGCAGGATTCTCTAGTAGCAAACCGTGGTTAACGGTCAATAAAAATAATACTTGGCTAAATGTGGTTGCGGAACAAAAAAATGAAGCTTCGATTTATCATTTTTACAAGCAGTTAATTGCGCTGAGAAAAGAATATCCAGTGTTCATTGATGGCAGATTCAAGTCGATTGAAACACCAGATTCTGTGTTTGCTTATACACGTGAAGATGCATCGGATAGTTTTACGATTATCGTCAACTTAGGAGATACCGTTCAAGAAGTAGCACAGTTATCAGACTTAGCAGAACAAACCCTAGTATTGAGCAACTATTCAGAACAACAAGCTGCCCTACAGCCCTTTGAAGCCAGAGTATACAAAAAGTAATTTTCGCTGTTAAAAATTAATATAAATTGAATCTTCTAGAAAAAAACTCCAAAAGTTTCCTTGTTGTGTGAGACCGCCAAGAGCCTCTTTTCAGAGTCTCTTCGGCTGCTGACGTTCAAACTTTGAGTAAAGTGTTTTCACACTAACTCAAAGTAATTCATTCAGCTCTTTTAACACACGACAAGGAACTTTTTTCCGCTGTGTTCTTCCAGTTTCTACAAAAATTTCTTTCTGACAAAAAGATTGTATTATTTGGTAGGATTAAGCAATTATGATAAAAACTGGAGATTCAGCTGGGAGAAAAAGTACTCATCGCAGCTACTAAAGATGAGGATGAATTATACCGTGTTAGAAGTAGTGTTTTTCTACTTTTTACACGGTGTTTGAATGCCGAAAGCTTTGAGACTCCGAAGAAACTCAGAGCGGTCTCGCTGCAATGAAAGACTTTTTTGGACAGTTGAATCGGAAGTTTTCTTTATCCAAGTTTGAGTTAAAATCAAAAACAACGAATTTTTTAGAAAGTAAGGATACTTTTTAAGAAACTCGTTGTTTTTTTTGATTAAAATTGAAATTTAGCTAGTTTGTCCTTGAAGGACGCGAACGGGTAGTTTGTAGCTAGGTGCGACGGATTTGTCTGGATGGGTAATACGTTGAATCAAAAGATTAACTAGTAATTCAGCTAATTCTTCAATCGGTTGGACCACGGTCGATAGTTGTGGGTAATGATTTTGAATAAATTGTGTTCCATCATAACCAATTAATTTAAAATCAGCAGGAATAGCAAGGTTCATCTCCATGCTATTATTCTTAACCAATAATGCGGTCAAATCATCTGTACAAAATAACCCATCGATTGGTTCTGCTAAGATTTGCTTTATTTTCATGTTTTTTAAAACAGAAGTATTTTCAAAGGCTTCAAAATGAAAGACTCTGTACTCTAATTGATGTTCTTTTAAAAAATCGAGATACCCATTTAAACGGTCATTTGTTGGTGAATCAGAAGCATTACTTCCGGTAATAATGCCAATTTTTCTAGCACCTTGTTGATAGAGATGCTCTGTCGCTAGATAACCACCTTGGTAATTGTCACTGCCGACAATGGGAATACGCTCAGCTAAAGATCGGTCAAAAGAAACGATGGGTAAATTAAGTTCTTCATATTCTTGAATCCCCAGATTATGCGCACCTGCCACAATCCCGTCGACTTTATTAGCAGCCAACATATTTAAATAGTTTCGTTCTTTTTCTTTGTTGTTAGCACTATTACATAAAATCGATTTATAACCTCGTTCAAAAAATTTTCTTTCCAATTTTTCGACTAATTCGCCAAAAAATGGATTAGCAACCGAGGGAAAAATTAAGCCAATTAGCTGAGTATTTTTTCCTTGTAGAGATCGAGCCAGAGAATTAGGTTGATAATTTAGCTCCTTCATCGCTGCATGAACTTTATCGATTGTTTTCTGACTGAGTGAACCATAATTATTGATTACTCTTGAGACAGTAGTTGGGGAGACGCCAGCTTTTTTTGCTACATCTGTGAGTTTAATCGCCATCATTCTACTCCTTAATTTTGTGAGGTAGACCTTAGCTCCCAATAATGTCCTTCATAGCTTCCTTGATTTCCTTCAATGAAGAGTTGTGTTTCTTCTATTTTTGGAAATACTCGTGATGTAAACACGGAATGTCCATCATTCACGAAAATTTCGCAGATTGATTGGTCGACAAAAATTTGTAATTTCAGCGTAGTTTCTTTTTCTAAAGAAATAGAACGTGTGCTACCAAATTCTTCGGCGAAAGGTAAGCTAACTTGGGAACGATCTAAAGTAATCTTACCATGTTTTGTATCAAAATGAAGCGCTAAGCTATGTTTATTTTCAGCATCTGCGAATAAGTGCAAGGTTCCTTGACTATTTTTTGTAATTGTTAGTTCAAGTTCATAAGAATTCTGTTGAGGATTATCAACAAGAGTTTGTAATTCTTGGATGTTCCCTTTAAATTGCTGTTCTTTTTGGCGTAAGTCTATATGTTCACCAGTAGGTTTTTGATATAGGTGCCCTTCTTTTAGGCTCAACTCTCTGACTAAAGTTAAGCAATGAGCCCAATCTTCTGTATCTGTTGGATAAGCTATTTCTGGTAAACCTGCCCAACCAATACTTAATACTCGTCCATCGGGTGCCTTGAAAGCTTGCGTGGCATAAAGATCAAAACCATGATCTAAATTTTGCAAGGCTTTAGGTTGAACAATAGTTTGTATTTCAGAATCAAATGCTTCACCAACAACGACCATATTTGGATAAATATTATCATAAGGAGTAACCGACTTTTCCATTCCTTGAGGGCAAAAGATTAAGACAGGTTGTTCATCAATAAATAACATATTTGGACATTCAATCATGTAGCCCATAGCATCTTTTGTGAAATCTAAAGGACCTAATAAGGACCAATCTGTCAAGTTTTCACTTTGATAAACCAACACTTCGCCAGTTTCTTGTTCTGTTTGTGCGCCGATAAATAATAGATAGCCATTATCGTAAGGAATCACCTGTGGATCACGAAAATGATGGGTGTATCCTTTAGGTGGTGTCGGAATTAAAGGTGTGTCGATTTTTTCGATCTGCTGGTCGGTATCCATCCAAGCACCCATTTGATAGGAAGCACGTTCACCATTTTTATCACGAACATTTCCTGTATAAGCTAATAACAACTTATCAACAATAGGTAGTGCTGTCCCAGAATAAACACCGTGACTGTCGAAAGGGGTATCTGGTAAAAGTCCATAACCGTGTTCTTCCCAATCAAGTAAATTAGTTGAAGACAGGTGATACCATGATTTTAAACCGTGAACTGGGCCAAAGGGATAAAATTGATAAAACAAGTGCCAACGACCATTAAAGTAAGAAAAACCATTGGGATCATTTAATAATCCTGAAGTTGGTTGAATATGATAATTCATGTGCCAAATTGAATTCTGTTTAGTTGTCATTAGTTTTTGTAGATAGGCTGAATCCCATTTTTCGTAGGGACGATAGCGCATTTCTGTTGTCCATTTAAGCATAATATAAACCCCTTTTGTAAGTGTATTCTTACTACTAAAGATAGCGTAATTTTCATATTATGTCAAACGTATAACAATTTTAATAAGGTTGATAAATCAATATTGAATGCGTATTTATAGAAACCGAAAAATAATTTTGATAAACGTTTGACAATTTGTTTGAATACGTTATAATGAGAATCAGAAAAAGCGATTACATTCGAGGGGGAAATAAAATGGATCACAAAAAAGTTGCGTTAGAAGTTATTGCTGCTGTCGGAGAAGACAATCTGGTTGCTGCTGCCCATTGTGCGACACGCCTGCGTTTAGTTTTGAAAGATTCAAGTAAGATTGATCAAGCTGCATTGGATACTAATGATGATGTGAAGGGGACTTTTGAAACTAACGGTCAGTATCAAATCATCATTGGACCAGGAGATGTAAATAAAGTCTACGCAGAAATTGTTCAAGCAACAGGAGTCAAAGAAGCATCAACAGATGATTTGAAAGAAATTGCTGCCGATGGGAAAAAACCAAATCCAGTAATGGCATTGGTTAAAATATTATCTGATATCTTTGTACCATTAATTCCAGCTTTAGTTGCTGGTGGTTTATTGATGGCGATCAACAATGTCTTAACGTCTCCAGGTTTGTTTGGGGCACAATCTGTTGTTGAAATGTTTCCAGCAATCAATGATTTAGCAAGTATTATTAATTTATTAGCTGCTGCACCGTTTGCTTTTTTACCAGTTTTAGTTGGATTTTCGGCAACTAAACGTTTTGGTGGAAATGGTTATCTAGGAGCAGCGATGGCGATGGCAATGGTTATGCCAGATCTTGTAAACGGTTATGGAGTAGCCAATGCTATTGCGGAAGGTACCATGCCTTACTGGAACATTTTTGGTTTGCAAGTAGCTCAAGCTGGTTATCAAGGTTCTGTTTTACCTGTTATAGCCGTTGCTTATATTTTGGCGAACTTGGAAAACTTCTTCCATAAACGCATTCCGAAAGTATTTGACTTTACTTTCACGCCAATGTTGGCAGTGATTATTACTGGATTCTTGACCTTTACGATTGTAGGTCCTGTGATGCGTACGGTATCTGACGGTTTAACGAATGGTTTAGTTTGGTTGTACAACACAACTGGAGCGGCTGGATTAGGCTTGTTCGGAACATTCTATTCATCAATTGTTATTACTGGGTTACACCAAAGCTTCCCAGCAATTGAAACTACCTTGCTGGCCGATGTAGCAAGAACTGGAGGCTCATTTATTTTCCCAATCGCTGCAATGGCGAACATTGCTCAAGGAGCAGCGACCTTTGCGATTTTTGTTTTGACAAAAGATGAAAAACAAAAGAGTTTAGCTTCTTCTGCAGGGATCTCTGCGATGTTAGGAATTACAGAACCAGCGATCTTTGGGATTAACTTGAAATTAAAATATCCTTTTGTTTGTGCGATGATTGGTGCGGGTATTTCAAGTATCTTTATTGGTTTGCTTCATGTTTTAGCAGTTTCTATGGGACCAGCAGGGATTATTGGTTTTATTTCAATTGCTGTCGACTCAATTCCAGGTTTCTTGATTAGTGCAGTGATTAGTTTTGTGGTTGCTTTTGTGTTAACGTTTATTGTGGGTAAAAAGAAAGTAGCTGAACAAACAGTAGTTAATACAACCCCTGAAGTTCCAGTTACTCCTGCTTCAGAATCTACTGCAAACGTCGTAGAAAAAATTAGTGCACCTGTCAAAGGACAAACTGTTGCTTTATCAACTGTCAATGATCCTGTATTTTCGAGCGAAATGATGGGCAAAGGAATCGCGATTGTTCCTGAAAGTGATGAAGTTTATGCACCTGTGGATGGCACTTTAACGGTCGTTTATGATACCAAACATGCATATGGCATTGAATCAGCTGATGGTGCAGAAATCTTGATTCATATTGGGATTGATACAGTGAACTTAGCAGGTGAACATTTTACAACTGCTAAACAAAATGGCGATACCGTGAAAAAAGGCGACCTATTAGGAACCTTTGATCGGGCAGCGATAAAAAAAGCAGGTTATGACGATACAGTAATGGTTATTGTTACGAATACCGCAAATTATGGTGGCGTAGCTGCTGTAGGACAAAGCGCTGTGAATCACGGAGAAGAGATTTTAGAAATTACCGAATAGATAGAATTTGAACCTTCAGTCTCGACTGGAGGTTCATTTTTGTCATTTGCAATACATAAAAGAACCTCCGAAAGAAAAATTTTCGGAGGTTGGAAATCTTGTTTATTTATTATTCACTTTTATCCAATGGAAGACACTCGTATAAAAGTCTTCTCTTACTCGAGGAATCAAGATTCCGGCTTGATTTAATTCTGTGCCAGAAAATTGTTGTTGTGTGTCTACCTCTTGATAGATTGCTTCGGCATCAAGATAGCGCATTTTCAAATAGCTGATTGGCATCGCCGGTCTAGATAAGCCCTGGAAGTAAATGGCAATAGCTTCCTCTTCGTTGGTGAATAACCAGGCACTAGCGAAATGAGCATTAGGTGCTTGTAGACGATAAAATTGTCCGAATTGGAACAATTGGCGGTGTGCTTGATAGAATTTGATTTGTTCTTGCACGATTTGTTGTTCTTCTTCGGACAAGACTTGTAAATCTAATTCATAGCCAAAATTCCCGCTCATCGCTAACCAACCGCGAGTTTCCAACGGAGTGATTCGCCCAACTTGATGGTTTGGTGTGACGGAAACATGCGCACCCATCATAATTGGTGGATACAAGTAGCTATACCCATATTGGATGACGCTGCGGCATAGTGCATCGGAATTATCGCTGGTCCATGTTTGTGGCATGTAATACATCATACCAGGATCGAAACGTCCGCCCCCACTTGAACAATTTTCAAGGAGACATTCAGGAAAGTGTTCGTTTAAGTAATCTAAGACTCGATAAAGACCTAGAACATAGCGATGGCTAACTTCTTTTTGTTTATCCGCTGGCCAAAGTATGCTGCCAACTTCCGTCAAATGGCGGTTCATGTCCCATTTGATATAATCAATCGCACCAGTTGATAAATATTCTGTAAAGACTTCAATTAAATAATCTTGTACGGCTGGCTGGCTTAAGTCGAGGACATATTGTTGACGGCTTTCCGTCATTGGATAGTCAGGGACTTGAATCGCCCATTCTGGATGTTTCTCAAATAGTTGGCTATATCTGGAAATCATTTCTGGTTCAAACCACAAACCGAATTTCATCCCTAATTCATGGACTTTACCTGCTAAACCAGCAATCCCATTTGGTAATTTTTCTTGATTTACGACCCAATCTCCTAATGAGCGATCATCAGAATTACGTTCACCAAACCAACCATCATCTAGCACAAATAATTCAACCCCAAGTTCGGCTGCTTTTTCTGCTTGTTGAATTAGTTTTTCCTCGGTAAAGTCAAAATAATTGGCTTCCCATTCATTTAAAAGAATGGGACGCTCTTTGTCTTGCCAATACGTTGGTGCAAGGTGTTCTTGATAGATTTGATGGAAGCTTTGCGACATGCCATTTAATCCTTGGTCTGAATAGTTTAATACTACTTCAGGTGTATGGAATTGTTCGTTTGGCTCTAAGTGCCATTCAAAATGGTCAGGGTGAATCCCCATCTGTACTCGCGTTGTTTTGTATTGTTCTACTTCAACTTGAGCTACAAAATTCCCGCTATAGACGAAATGAAAAGCGAATACTTCTCCCTGGAATTCAGAAGTATAAGGGTCAACCAATGCCAAGAATGGTTGATGTTGTGGGCTACTTGATCCACGTGTGCTTTCCAAACGTTGGATACCCGAACGAATCGGTTGGCGTGTGAGATTTGCTTCGTTGGTATGTGCCCCATCTAAAGAAATCATTTCGAAATTATCTTGAGCAATATCAATCGACATCGATCCAGCATTTTCCAAGATAACTGACTCTTCACCCGAATTCGCATAAATCACTCGGCGAGTAATAATCGGATAGTCTTCAAATAAATGATAAATTAAGCGCATTTCCAATTGTTGAACAGCATCTTTTAAAAGTATCTCTAATGTGGTCACTTTTGCCGTATCTCTTAAACTAGGTAGGCCCGGGATGGCTTCTTTTCCTTCATATACGCGGTACGAATCGTAATAGAAATTAGTCACCGTATGTCCTTTGGGAGAACGTATTTGGTAATTGGCAACGCGGTGATCTCCCGTCCCTTGGGTGCTCGTTTCAAAAGGGAGACCATTGAGTGAGAATCTGCGGTCTTCAGGGAATGGATTTGATGCAAATCCCCAATCTTTAAAGTTTAATTGATTGCTCCCAGCGTAGGATGGTAATTTTTTCCCCCAATAACGGTGAACAAGATAACGTCCCCTTTCGATTCCAATAATGTAACTGATTTGTTGATTGCTTAAATGAAAGCACTGCATGTTTTCGTCAAAATAAATAGACATTTGGACTCTCCTTTTATTTTATTTTTAGTTATACTATAAGCATAGAGGAGGAGAGGGAATGAAACAAGACGAAATAATTGAAGAAACTAGCACAAAATTGCATCGTGCTTTCGCCCATCAATTTCAGCTTACTTCCTCAGAACGTTTGCCCTATCTACGTGGCTTTGGAGTGGATTATTCTCCACAGGAATATTATTGGGATGCCAAAAAACGCCAAGATTCTTTATTGGTTTTTCAATATACCATTAGTGGTACCGGTTATTTAGCAACAGAAAATAAAATTTATGAATTAGGTGCAGGTAGCTTTTTTTTAGCGGAGTTGCCGAATAGCTTTAGTTATTATCGTGGGGAAGAAGAATGGAATTTCTTTTATATTGAATTCTCCAAAGAGTTTTTTCAATGGTTGAATGTTCCGTTGCAAATTGGTAGTTTTTCAAAGGAATATGTAGATCAGATGTTGTATCAGTTACATCAATTAACTGACAACCCAGCTGAGATATATGAAAACTCTCGCTGTGCCTATAATTTGTTTTTGACAATTAAAGCAGAACTAGAAAGCAAGCCAAGTTTGATGTCATCCATCAAAGACTATCTAGAAACTCACTATAAAGATAGTGTTTCTTTGGATGATTTAGCAGCAACTTTTCATCTATCCAAATACAAATTGATTCGGGCTTTTGAAAAAGAGTATCAGCAAACGCCAATTAATTACTTGAACAATTATCGGATGGTCCAAACGTTACGTTATTTAAGAGAAAATCGGACGATTAAAGAAATTGCTGAAGCTGTGGGGATTTATGATGTAAATTATTTTTCGCGTGTCTTTAAAAAAAGGATGGGACAGACACCAACAGCCTATCGTAAAGAAATTCTTAAACAAGATGAACTTTTTTAGTAGAAAGGAAGTCTTGTTTTTTTTAGCCAAATTTGGAGAGATAGCAGTTCTTTTGAGCTTTTTAACTTAAATTAGAAAATTTTAGCGCAATATCTGGGAACTTTTTAGATGAAATGTAGGAAGAATCCATTAATGGAATTCGTTATAATAATCTTGTAGAAAAATAAAACGTTTTCAATAAAACGTAAAAAATAAAACCTAATATCTAGGAGGAATTAAGTATGTCAGTCAAAGTTGCGATTATCGGTTGTGGAGGAATTGGAACAGCCAAACATTTACCATCCTTATCAAAAGTAGAAGAAGTGGAAGTAGTAGCATTTTGCGATATTATTATCGAACGTGCAGAAAAAGCTCGTGAAAAATTTGGAACAGAAGATGCCAAAGTTTATACAGACTATAAAGAAATGTTAGCTGAAGGTAGCTACGATGCAGTTCACGTTTGTACTCCAAACTCTTCTCATGCAGAATTATCGATTGCTGCTTTAGAAGCAGGTAGTCACGTAATGTGTGAAAAACCAATGGCTAAAACATCAGAAGAAGCTCGCGCGATGATTGAAGCTGCTGAACGTACGGGTAAAAAACTAACGATTGGTTATCAAAACCGTTTCCGTACAGACTCAACTTATTTACATGCGGCCTGTGAAGAAGATGAATTAGGAGAAATCTATTCAGCGAAAGCTCATGCTATTCGTCGTCGTGCTGTTCCGACATGGGGTGTATTCTTAGATGAAGAAGCTCAAGGTGGCGGTCCATTAATTGATATTGGTACGCATGCCCTAGATTTAACTTTATGGATGATGAACAACTACAAACCAAAATATGTTGTAGGACAAGCCTACCATAAACTTTCTGGAACAAAAAATGCAGCAAATGCTTGGGGACCATGGGATCCAGATAAATTTACTGTAGAAGATTCTGCCTTTGGTTTTGTGGTAATGGAAAATGGAGCGACTATCTATTTAGAAGCAAGCTGGGCATTAAATAGCTTAGATGTCAAAGAAGCAAAAACAACGTTAATGGGTACTAAAGGTGGAGCAGACATGAATGATGGTCTGACAATCAACGGTGAAAATCGTGGTTTATTATACGAAAATAAAATTGAATTAGAAACTGGCGGAGTCGATTTTTATGATGGAGAAGGTTCTGATCCAGCAGATATTGAAGCACGTTCTTGGATTGATGCAATTATCAATGATACCCAACCAGTTGTAAAACCTGAAGAAGCTTTAGTTGTTACTGAAATTTTAGAAGCTATCTACAAATCTTCTGAAACAGGCGAACCTGTCTTTTTATAAAATTTGATAAGTGACAGTTGTTAGCTCCTATGGATAGTGTCAAGTAATCGATAGGAGTCACACTGTTTACTAACGAATTTAACAACAATAGGAGGATTCAAATGAAACCGAAAATTGCATTGCAACTTTGGAGTATTCAAGAAGAATGTAAAAAAGACTTTGAACATGCTTTGCGTCAAGTCAAAGCGTTTGGTTATGACGGTGTAGAATTTGCAGGCTATTATGGTAAATCAGCGGAAGAAGTCAAGACGTTAATTGATGAGCTTGGTTTAGAAATTGCCGGATCACATGTTCCTTACGACAACTTGCGGGAGGATGTAGAAGCTACCTTAGATTTTGAAGAAAAAATCGGCAACAAACGAGTAATTGTTCCTTATGCTAGTTTTTCAACCTTGACAGAATGGGAAGAATTTATCGAACAAATGAAAGTGCTATCTAAAGAAATTACAGCTCGAGGAATGGCATTGTATTACCATAATCATTCTCATGAGTTACTAGAAATCCCAGATACAGATATTTTAGACTTATTGGCTCGAGAAGTTGATGACTTAAAACTAGAAGTTGATTTGTATTGGCTGACTCATGCTGGAGCGGATGTCAAAGCATGGATTGAAGCACACAAAACAACTATTGGTTTGTTCCATATGAAAGACAAGCAAATGGAACCAGAGGAAAGTACAGAACTTGGCTCAGGAGTTTTACCTTTAGCTGATTATGTCGAATTTGCGAAGGAACTTTCTTTGCCATGGTTAGTCGTAGAACAAGAAGCTTTCCAAAAATACAGCCCAATGGAAGCAGCAAAAATCAATGTAGCTAAATTAAAAAAAATTGTAGAGGAGGTCCATCAATGACTCAAGTAACTGTTTGGAACGAGTTTCGTCATGAGAAAGAAGAGGAAGTTGCTAAAGTTTATCCAGAAGGGATTCATGCACAACTGGCTTCTTTTATCGGCGAAGAATTTACAGTAAGAACGGCAACTTTAGATGAACCAGAACATGGTTTGACAGAAGAAGTATTGTCAGAAACCGATGTCCTACTTTGGTGGGGACATATGGCACATGGCGAAGTTTCAGATGAAATTGTTGATCGTGTGCACCAACGAGTTTTAGAAGGAATGGGATTGATTGTTTTGCATTCAGGACATTTTTCTAAAATCTTCAAGAAATTAATGGGTACATCTTGTGATTTAAAATGGCGTGAAGATGGCCAACATTGCCGCATTTGGAACGTTAATCCAAGTCACCCGATTGTGGAAGGTATCGGCGAATATTTTGAATTAGAACAAGAAGAAATGTATGGCGAGCACTTTGATATTCCAGCACCGGATGAATTAGTTTTTGTTAGCTGGTTCCCTGGAGGAGAAGTCTTCCGAAGTGGTTGTACTTACCGTCGTGGTAATGGAAAAATTTTCTATTTCCAACCTGGACATGAAACCTATCCGAGCTATTACAATGACAAAGTTCAACGTGTCATTAAAAATGCGATTCGTTGGTGTGAACCAACCGAAAATACTTATCCAACTTATGGACACTATGAAGCAAGAGAAGGAGCGAAATAATTATGAAATTAGGCGTATTTACCCCGTTATTTAACAACTTAAGTTTTGATGAAATGATTGAAGAAGTAGCTAAAAAAGGCTTGCAAACAGTAGAAATCGGTACAGGCGGTTCTCCAGGTAGTGCCCATTTAGATATTGATAAATTATTGGCTAGTAGCGATGAAAGAAAAGAGTATTTACGCAAATTATCCGATAAGGGCTTAGAAATTTCTGCTTTGAGTGCCCATCATAATCCAATCTCTCCAATTAAAGAAGTGGCAGAAGAAGCGGATGAATTATTACGCAAAACAATTAAATTAGCGAATTTAATGAATGTACCTGTCGTTAATGGTTTCTCTGGTGTAGCTGGTGGGAATGCGACAGATACGCAAGTTAACTGGCCTGTTTTACCTTGGCCAACAGAGTACAACGATAGTTACGAATACCAATGGGATCAAAAATTAATCCCCTATTGGAAAGGTATCAATACCGAAGCAGAAGCTGCTGGTGTGAAAATCGGAATTGAGTTACACGGTGGTTTCTTAGCCCATACTCCTTATACGATGTTGCGTTTACGTGATGCGGCAGGAAAAGCGATTGGTTGTAACTTAGATCCAAGTCATTTATGGTGGCAAGGAATTGATCCAGTTGCGGCAGTCAAAATTTTAGGAAAAGAAAATGCAATCCATCATTTCCATGCAAAAGATACGTATTTAGATCAAGACAATATCAACATGCATGGTTTAACCGACATGCAGCCATATGGCAACGTTAAAACACGTGCGTGGACTTTCCGTTCAGTAGGTTGTGGACACGACTTGCAAGTGTGGTCAGATATTATTTCTGCTTTACGCATTTATGGCTACGATTATGTCTTAAGTATTGAGCATGAAGATCCAATCATGTCAATTGATGAAGGATTAACACGTGCGATTACCAACTTGAAGAGCATCATGATTAAAGACCAACCAACTGATATGTGGTGGGCATAAAACGAAGGAGTACAAAGGAGCATACAGAATGTCAGCAATTAATTTTGTCATAGTGGGTTATGGTGGAATGGGTTCGTACCATGCACATACCTTAATGACGAGCAAAAAAGAAAAAATTAACCTTGTCGGTGTCTATGATGTTTTAGAAGAACGTCGAATAGTAGCACAAGGCAATGGATTAAAAGCCTATGATAGTTTTGAAGCAGTTTTGGCAGATGAAACGATTGAAGCCATTTTAATTGCGACACCAAATGATAGCCATAAGGAGTTAGCGATTCGTGGCTTACAAGCAGGTAAACAAGTCATTTGTGAAAAACCAGTGGCGATGAATGTCGCAGAATTTGATGAAATTTTAGCGGTGGCTAAAGAAACAGGCAATACCTTCATGGTTCATCAAAACCGTCGTTGGGACCCTGATTTTCTGGTGGTGCGTGACTTATATCAAAACAATCAAATTGGTGAGATTTTCCAATTAGAATCTCGTGTTCAAGGCGCAAATGGAATTCCTGGCGACTGGCGTCATTTACCCGAACATGGAGGCGGTATGTTATTAGACTGGGGCGTTCATTTATTAGATCAAATTCTTTGGTTGGTAGACAGCCCAATTAAAAACGTTGTCGTTGATTTCAGTTACGTTTTAGGCGATCAAGTCGATGATGGTTTTATTAGTTATATTACCTTTGAAAATGATGTAAAAGCTCTTGTGGAAGTCGGAACAAGTAACTATACTAGCTTACCTCGTTGGTATGTAAAAGGATATGAAGGAACGGCCCGGATTGATGATTGGGATATTTCAGGGGAACTGATTCGTGCAACTAATGCCGAGGACGTTTCTGCACCAAAACCAATCCAAGCAGGTGTTGGTTTAACGAAAACTATGGCACCACCTTCTGAAGAGGCGATGGAACGCCTAAGTTTCCCAGAGGCAAAAGCAGAGTATTCTTCATTTTATGCAAACTTCTTTGATGTGGTTAGAAATGAAGCCACACCAATCGTTAAAAATGAGGAAGTTCGTCAAGTTTTAGCGTTAATTGATCACATGTTTGAATTAGCAAAATAAGTGTTAAAATCCAGATGGCTGAAAATGTTGTCTGGATTTTTTATCTATCTATTTCCTAATAGCTAAAAGTGTGCTAAAGTTATGTTAACGTTTACAACAGGAAATAAAAAAGAAGGGGGAAGCTACTTTCGTAAACGTGTAGCGATAAAGACAATGGTTAAAAAAGAGATTATGTATCATACAAATTTCCAAACAAAAGACGAACTTTTTGAAGGAGTTACGGCATTTTTGGTAGAGAATGATTTAGCAACTGCTGAAATTGAAGTAGCGTTGAAAGAAAGGGAAGAAAAATTCCCAACTGGACTACCTACAATTCCAGCTTCAGCCATTCCTCATACAGATGGGACCTATGCTAAAGACGATGTCATCTTATGTGTATTAAATGAAACACCCCTAGATTTCTACCAAATGGGTAGCAACAAAGAAAAGGTTGTCGAAGCACAAGTCATTTTTATTTTGATGATGCGAGACATCGTGACACATTTGGATCAGTTGCAGCATATTATCGAAAAAGTAAGAAACACAAATTTTGTTGCAGAACTAGTCAAAGCCGATGAAGCAACATTTACCTCTTTGGTTAAAGATCAACTGTAAGAAAGTTGAATGTTACTCAAATAACAAAACAATGAATAAATTTACCAGAAGCACAAGATCAAAATCTTGTGCTTTTTTTGATGTGAAATGAAGTTTTATTTCGATCAATGTGCTATGAGTTTGACTATTTTATAAAATTTCAACTAAGCAAGAAAATAACTAGAGTTACTCAAAACTTTAATTTTGACTATGTTTAAAAAATAAGAATAAGCATATTTCTTCTAAATCTATATTGAAAATCATTTATTAAAAGCTGAATATATATTATAATTATCTATAGTACAATCTTTTGTATTGGTCTTGGTTTTAATTTTCCAAGTTTCAGTATAAAGGATTTTTTTGTTTCATAGATTAGCTTTTATTTTGTCAGTTTTTTAATGGATAATCTAAAAATATAAACTATATTTCAGGTGTGAAACCTTTATATATTAAGTTTTCAAAAATAATTTTCAAACCTGTTTAAACAGGTTGTTGACTTGGAGGAAAAGAGTATGTATAATCAAAAACAAGAGAACGTTTTCCAGGGAGGCGTTTCCGATGGTAGAAACTAAATTTGAAAATATCTATTTAAGTATAAAGCATGATATTCTCAATAATAAGTATCAACAATCTCAACGATTACCTTCTGAAAATGAATTGGCCGACATTTATGGATGTACTCGTAATACCATTCGAAAAGCAACCCGACTGTTAAATGAAGAAGGCATTGTTTATAGTGCCAAAGGGAAGGGAGTTTTTATCCTAAAACCTATCGAACAAAATATAGTTGCCTTTAATATTAGCAACTTCGAAGGGCTAAGTACGCTTTCTCAGAATTTAGATGATTACAAAATTGAGACAAAGCTCTATAGTTTTAAAGAAGTGTTAGTTGATCGATTTTTGAGTAATATTATCGAATTTGACGAAGGAGAGACTGTTTATGAAGTCATTCGTATTCGTTTAAAAAAAGAAAAGGCAATTATGTATGACCGCGCTTATTTTAGTAAAGAGATTGTAGGTGAATTGAATGAAACTATCGTTACAGGTTCAATTTATGAATATCTCAAGGAGAAACAACATATAAAAATCGCGGCATCAAGAACTTTTAATAAGGTTTTGGGTGCTAATGAAATGGATACCGAATTATTGTCTTTAGAAAAATATAATTGTATTGGTGAGTTCATCAATATTGTTTATGATGATTACGGTCGTATTTTTGAACATACATTTACACATTATGTACCTAATGAACACGTATTGGTATCCTTTAATATCAACAAAGAATAAGGGAGAAAATATGGATAAAAAGAAACTGGCCAAGGATATTATTAAATTAGTAGGTGGCGAAAAAAATATTGATAATGTTTTGCATTGTATTACACGCTTAAGATTTTATGTTTATGACGAAAAACTTGTTCATACCAAAGAAATTGAACAATTAGATGGAGTACTTTCTTTTATTAGAGGAAATGGGCAACAACAAGTAGTAATTGGTAATCAAGTCGGAGAAGTGTTTACCGAAGTTGTAAACTTATTACAATTGGAAAATAAAGAGAAAGTGAAAATCGAACAGCCTGAAAAACCAAAATCTTTTGTTGATTATCTGAATCTCTTGATAGGTACCTTAACAGCTTCAATTCAACCAGTTGTTGGACTCTTGGCAGGTGGTGGGATAATAATTGGACTATTAACAGCTCTTTCAACATTTGGTTGGATTTCGACTGATTCTGATATTTATTTGTTTGTCGATACGGCTGCACGGTCTGCTTTCCACTTTTTACCTGTTCTTATTGGAATAGCAGCAGCAAAACGTTTTGATATTAATCCTTATGTAATTGCGGCTGTAGCTGGGTTTCTGGTTCATCCTAATATTACTGCAATTGCAGATGGTGAATCAGGTATGATTCATTTATTCGGTATAGCATTTGGAGTTACGAATTATACTTATTCTGTATTTCCAATCATTGTAGCAGCCTGGATTGGAAGTTATTTAGATAAGTTTTTAAATAAAATAATTCCTGCGGTTATCAAATCTTTGTTGATTCCAATTTTAGAAGTTTTGATTCTATCTGTATTAGTCTTGACTGTAGTGGGACCAATTATTACTTTAATTGCAAGCGGAATTGCGAGCGGAATTGAAGTAGGTTTTGGATTCAGTCCTATTATCGGTGGTGCATTGTATGCGGCATTTTTCCCATTGTTAGTTATGTTTGGCATGCATTGGCCTCTGATTACCTTGATTGTTAATGATTTAACAGTCACAGGATACAGCATGATGAACGCGTTCTCATCTGTTTTGATGTTAGGAATAGCTGGTGGTGTTCTTGCAGTTGCCTTGAAAACACGAAATACAAAGTTAAAACAAATTAGCATCGCTGCTACTCTTTCGCAAGTTTGTGGTGTTGGGGAACCAGCTATTTTTGGAGTGCTTGTTAAATATAAGAAGGTTTTCTATATGGTAACCATTGCAAATTTCTTTGCAGGGGGATTGGCAGGTGCTTTACGTCTGTTAAGTTATGGATTCTCAGGAGGATTAGTTGGATTTGCTTCATTTATTGATCCAACGCAGGGGATTACAGCCAATTTTACAAACTACTGGATTACTCATCTCACAGCATTTATATTGGCTTTTGTCCTAACTTATCTTTTTGGATATAAGGACGAGGAAGGAATTTCAGTTTGATTAAGAAAAAATTTATAATGGCATTTAATCAAGCTTTTTCTGATTATGGAGTATTAACATTTCCTGTTAATACCTATACAATTAAGTTAATATTTCAAAATATTATTCCAGGTGAAGTAGTCAAATTTGAATTTGGAAATGAGTTTGATGATCAACCTTTAAATGTCATGTCAGCGAAAGTTAACTATTGTGATGATGAATCATCAGCTACCGCTATTACTTTTAATCAAAAGCAAAAGTTCCAAATACAATCTGGAACTAATTTATGGAGTGACAATATTTTTCTAGAAAATAGAGAAGGTAGTCCTTTATATGTATACTTGAAACTAAGTAATAAAGATAATATCCTAAAAAGTTCCGCTAATCTATTTAATGATACTCGTCTAAATATTGAGTATTTTCCTGAATTTACTCATGAATTTTTAAACAGTGATATTCAATTACTTGTTGGTATTAAATCGGTTGCAGTAGTTACGCCAAAATTCTATACTACTATTTCTTTTTTTGGTGATTCTTTAACAAACCATGCGTATTTCGCCAATCCTTTTATCGACTATTTAAATAGTGAAAATTTTACTGTAATTGGATTAAATGCAGGTATTTCTGGAAATAAATTATTGAGCTCTGGCGAGGAAAGTATCTCGAAATGGAAATTTAGTTTCGGGAGTGCTGGAATTCGACGTTTTGAAAAAGATGTTTTGCAAACTCAACCAGATATAATAGTTTCTTTAATTGGTGTGAATGACTTATTTCACCCAGGTACTAACGAAGCTGCAAGTAGATTGCCTACTGCGTTGGATTTAATTGACGGTATAAAACAACTGATGCAAGTTTCACAAGTTAGAAATAGTTTGTATATACCAGTAACGCTTCCTCCTTTTCAAGGAGCTTTGAATAATGAGATAGAAGCTTGGAATGAAGTCAAAGAAACTATTCGTCAAGAAGTTAATTTATGGATACGTCAGCAGTTGAGTTATATTGATCTAGATTTATTTGTAAGTGATGAAGCGAATAAACAAAAGTTGAGTAGTCAATATGATGGGGGTGACCATATTCATTTTTCACCTTCCGCTGGGGAAAAAATTGGAAAGTATATGGCACAGAAATTTCTCGAAATATTGGATTCGAATAAACAATCGAAAAAAAATTTGAATATAATAGACATGAGAAAAGGGTTTGAGGATTAAAGATATAGAGTAGAGGGTTATAGAAGAGATGATATTTATTTTTAGATATACTCAAGAATGAATGCAACATCAGTGAATGTTAGTTAGAATATTGATAAATTTAAGAAGGACTTAGGTTCTTCTTTTTTTATCTTCAAAAATAGCCATGTTGAAACAAGAAAGTTTTTGTTCGAGAGAAAGTAAATAACAAACTATTTTTCAGAAAATTATGAATTCATACGGATTAAATCTTTCTAATTTAAAATGGTTCTGCTATAATGAAAATCACATCTTGAAAATGTACTAAAATCTTCAAGATAGTGAACATCTATTCAACTTGTCAAAAGGATTAAATTAAAGGAGTGTAAGAAAGTATGACAGTGTATAACTTTTCAGCTGGTCCTGCCGTGTTGCCAAAAGTAGTTTTAGAAAAAGCTCAAAAAGAATTAGTGAATTATCAAGGTAGTGAAATGTCCGTAATGGAAATGAGTCATCGTTCCTCCTTGTTTGACAAAATAATGAAAGATGCAGAACAACTACTAAGAGAATTAATGGAGATTCCAGAAAATTATAAAGTCCTTTTTCTTCAAGGAGGCGCAAGTTTACAATTTTCGATGATTCCCTTAAATTTAGCTGTAGGTAAAAAAGCCTTGTATGTCAACACAGGATCATGGGCAAAAAAAGCCATTAGTGCTGCAAAAACAATTGAAGGTGTTGAAGTGGAAGTGATTGCTTCAAGCGAAGACCAACAATTTACCTATATTCCAGAAATTACTAAAGAAATGATTGATCAAGAAGCTGCTTATCTACACATCACTACAAATGAAACGATTGGCGGAATCACTTATCAAAGTATTCCTGATGCTGGTGACGTCCCAATTGTCGCAGATATGTCATCTAATATTTTAGCAAATAATTACCGTGTAGAAGATTTTGGTTTAATCTATGCTGGTGCACAAAAAAATATTGGTCCGTCTGGTTTGACTGTAGTGATTATTCGTGAAGATTTATTAAATACCGAACCGATTTTTTCACCGATATTAGATTTTGCTGTACAAGCAAAAAATAATTCATTGTACAACACACCACCAACCTATGGCATTTATATAGCTAAATTAGTTTTTGAATGGTTAAAAGAACTAGGTGGAGTACCGGAAATTTTAAAATTAGATCAAGAAAAAGCCCAACTTTTATATGATACGATTGATTCTTCATCTTTATTTATCAGTCCAGTGGCGGAAAAAGACCGCTCGATTACCAATATTCCTTTTATGACTGGGAATGAGGACTTAGATAAAAAATTTAATCAAGAAGCATTAGCACAAGGTTTTCAAAATTTAAAAGGTCATCGTTCAGTAGGAGGCATGCGAGCTAGTTTGTATAATGCTTTTCCTAAAGAAGGTGTTGAAGCCTTGGTCGCTTTTATGAAAAAATTTGAAGAAGAGAATGGAGCGAAATAAATGTTTCAAATTAAAACGTTCAATGCGATTGCACCTGAGGGAATGAATCGTTTTGAAAAAGAAAAGTATGCCATTAATCAAAGCAAAGAACCAGTTGGTATTATGTTGCGAAGCCAAAAGTTACATGACTATGATTTTCCAGCTTCTGTTTTAGGTGTCGCACGTGCAGGGGCAGGGACCAATAACATTCCAGTTGATAAATGTACAGAACAAGGGATTGTGGTTTTTAACACCCCGGGAGCAAATGCCAATGCCGTGAAAGAGTTGGTAGTAGCTAACTTACTATTGAGTGTTCGTCCAATTTTGCAAGGTGCGATGTGGGTTCAAAATTTAAGTGGTAATGATATAGAAGAACAAGTAGAAGCCCATAAAAAACAATTTGTTGGAACAGAATTAGAAGGAAAAAAATTAGGGATAATTGGTTTAGGTTCTATTGGAGCAATGGTTGCAAACGATGCTTATCGTTTAGGAATGGAAGTTTTAGGTTATGATCCTCATGTATCAGTGGACACTGCTTGGACGATTTCTCGTCGTGTCAAACGAGCGAAGGAAATCTCTGAAATTTTCACCACTTGTGATTTCATTACCGTTCACGTTCCGTTATTGGAACAAACAAGAAATTTAATCAGTGATCGTGAATTAGCCATGATGAAACCAACAACTAAATTATTCAATTTTTCTCGTGGAGAGATTGTTGATAATGAAGCAGTTTTGAAAGCTATTAATGACGGTTATCTTGCAGGATTTACGACTGATTTTGCAGACGAGCGTTTATTGAATAATGAAAAAATTGTTGTCTTGCCACATTTAGGTGCTTCGACAGAGGAAGCCGAAATTAATTGTGCGAAGATGGCCGCCCGTACTTTAAAAAAATTCTTGGAAACAGGAGAAATTAAACGCTCTGTAAACTTTCCAACTGTTGAAATGAGCTTTTATTCTCCGTACCGTTTAACAATTATTAACAGAAATATTCCCAATATGTTGGGAGTTATTTCTTCAACGATTGCTAATGCAGGAATTAACATTGATAATATGATTAACCGTGGGCGTGGTAATCATGCCTATACCTTAGTTGATATTAATGAAGAAGATGAGGCAAAAATTGCTAATGTGCTAAATCAATTAGAAGCTACTGAAAATGTTTTGCGAGTTCGTTCAATTAAAAATCCAGAAAAAAGTTATTAAATGAAATTAATTAAAAACATCTGACCCTTAGAAATGACTAAGGAGCAGATGTTTTTTATTTATTAAAAAAATTTTTTCAAGTAAACTAAAATTAAACGACAATTGAGGTGAATAGAACAATGAATTTTTATGGAATCAATTATTTAGAAAATCGAGGAACAATCAATGACGTGATTAAGTATATTATTATTTTTGCAATTTTAATTTTCTTTATCTTTGTTTTTGTTCGTTACTTACGCTCTCGCTTACAAACAAAATATCGTGATTTGAGTTTGATTTTATTTTTGAGTTTATTATTTTTCTTGGGAACACAATATACACAATATCAGCAAGCTGAGGCGTAAGATGAAAGTACTTCTCAAATGGCAGGTTTTCTTCAGACGGTAGCGGATCAACTTTCGGTTCCGGTAGAAAAATCCTATACCAACAGTTTATCTATTTCAGATGAAATTTTATTTTTAGTAGATGAAGAGTACTATGTTTTACGCTTGAGTAATGATCAAAACTCATTTCGTTTAGAACAAACTTATTTAGTTAATAGTCACATTAATATTGTCGAATAGAGGAGGAGAAATATAGGGGCATATAGTCCGATTATTATAAAACTTGCTTTAGGTATATTATGTTTGATTGCCCAAATCAATATCATGGGAAAAGGGAATCTAGCGCCTTCTTCTGCGATGGATCAAGTTCAAAATTATGTACTTGGTGGAATTATTGGTGGGGTCATTTATAATGACGCAATCAGTGTCTTACAGTTTATTTTGGTATGGATCGTTTGGACAACACTGGTTTTAACCGTGAAATTTGCTAAAGAACATAATCGCATGTTAAAAGTATTATTGATGGTAATCCAACTACCTTGATTCATAATGGTAAAATTGATATTGCTACTTATTTAAAATACGGAATTTCTGCCAATCATTTGATGTTTAAGCTACGTAGTAATGGCATTTATGAAGTTGCTAAAGTCAAAAGAGCTGTTTTAGAGCAAAACGGACAGCTGACGATTATCGAGCAAGGAGATGAAAATATCCGCTATCCAATTATTATAGATGGTCAAATTAATGAAGATTTGCTAGATATTATTAATAAAGATGAAGAGTGGTTACTATCCAAAGTCCATGAATTAACTAGCAAAGAAGTCTCAGATATCTATTTAGGGGAATATATTTCTGGTGAGATTAAATTGTATGAATACTAAGTAAATGGCAAGGTTGTCATTTATAAAAAAATTCGCTATACTCAATTTGAAAGACAAGAAAAGGGGGGAACGTACTAAATGGTGTGCTTGGCTAAAAAAATAACAGCAACTGAAGAGTATCAACGATATCATATCAGTTTTAGTCATGCGATTGGTTTTACTGAAACGACCAAAGGGATAAGTATGTCCAAAAATAGTCGAATAAGTATAAAATCAATGACCAGTCAGTATGTTTAATCTTTTTTAAGAGTAAATAAAATAACAAAAGGTCATGGATACCCATGGTCTTTTTTGATTGGTCTTATAAGGAGTGCAAAGAATGTATATTCAAGCAAATAAGATCAGTAAAAACTTTAGTGGAAGTCCATTATTTGAAGAGGTTTCCCTTCAAATTAATGAGCAAAATAAAATTGGTTTAGTCGGACAAAACGGAGCAGGGAAAACGACACTACTTCAAATTCTTTTGAAAAACGAAGGAGTAGATCAAGGCGTTTTAGCACATAAAAAAGGTTTGACTGTCGGTTGGATTCCACAAAATCTAGTAAGTGATTCGGAAACAACATTTTCTTACATCTATCAGAGTTTTACCGAGCTGTCTGAAATAAGAGAACAGTTACAAAAATATGAAATACAAATGATGGATTTAGATGAAGAGATGGAAAAAGTCATCTTTTTATATGGTAATCTACAAGAAAAGTTTGAGGAAAAAGGTGGTTATCAATTAGAAGACCGGATTCGTTCTACGATGAAAGGTTTAGGTTTAGAGGACAAGCTTGTTTCTCCCTTAAATCACCTCAGTGGCGGGGAACGAGTGCGAGTAGAGTTAGCCAAGATTTTAACTCAGGAAAAGGATGTTTTATTTTTAGACGAACCAACCAATCATATAGACTTGCAAGGGATTGAGTGGTTAGAAAATTATTTAAAACTAACCAAAAGTGCCTATATTGTCATTTCGCATGACCGAGCTTTTTTAGATCAAGTGACTACAAAAATTATTGAGATTGAGGATCAACAACTAATTGAATATCCAGGAAACTATAGTACGTATCGTAAATTAAAGAAAGAACGAGATGTTTCAATCCAGAAAAGTTATGATCTACAACAGAAAGAAATTCAACGGATTCGTAAAATGATTCGCCGATACCGTCAATGGGGAAACGAAGGAGATAACGAAGACTTTTTCCGAAAAGCCAAGGAGTTGGAACGTCGTTTGGAAAAAATGACCTTAGTGAAACCACCTCAAGAAGTTTCTTCACGCCTCAGTCATATTAATCAAGCAGGTACTTCAGGCAAAGAAGTCGTTATTGCTGAGGGAATTGGTAAAATAATGGGCGAAAAAATTCTCTTTTCCGAAAGTAGCTTTCAAATTTTTCGTGGGGAACGTATCGCAATAATGGGGGAAAATGGTTCTGGGAAAACAACCTTACTCAATCTTATTTTAGGGCATGAAACTTTGGATGAAGGGAGTTTGAAAGTAGGGGCAAGTGTTAAGATTGGTTATTTGCCTCAGAAGTTAATTTTTGATGATTTGAATCAACGTATTCTATCTTATGTAATGAATAGTCTACCCAATGAACAAGAGGCTAGGCGTCAGCTAGCTCACTTTGGATTTTTTAGTATGGATGTGACAAAGCGCATCAAAGATTTATCTGGAGGAGAACAAGTCCGATTGTATCTATTACAATTACTTCAGAAAAAAATAAACTTTTTAATTTTAGATGAACCTACTAATCATTTAGATATTTATGCCAGAGAAGAAATAGAGGAGCTATTGGCTACTTTTACAGGTACGCTACTTGTGGTGACTCATGATCGTTACTTTCTAGAAAAGAATTTCACTCAAGCTTTATTGATTGAAGAAGGCATTCAAAAAATAGACATTTAAAAAACAGGGAGTCTCAATTGACCTATGATTGAACATAGGAATCGAGACTTCCTGTTTTTTTATTGAATAGACATTGATTGTGGGCCTTTTTGACCTTCTTGCCATTCTAATTCAATTTCAAAGGAATGCTTGGCACCTTTTTTCTCATACTTATATTCAGCAACAATTTGTTCTGGCGGGTTTATTGGAATAGATTCCGTTCCTTGGACAAATTCAAAATGACCCTCTTCTTTTAATTTTTTGGCGATAGTTTCTAAAGTAGTGGCAAATGCGACAAGTGTTTGTTTTTCTTCGTGGTCAATCAATACTTCTGTAACGGGTTTATTTGGGTCACGCATGGGAAAAACCTCCTTGTGTATTTGTTACTTTTATTATAAATCATTACGAAAGTTATTTAAATGGCAATGAAAAAAATGCGACCGTGAATGAAGTCGCACTCTCTTTGGTAAAAATATAGATTAATCTGCTCTTAAAGCAATTGCAGCATCTTTTTTAGCAGCCATTCTAGCAGGGATATGTCCACCGATAATTGTTAGAATTGTACTAATTACAATTAGAATGAACCCGTGGACTGGGCTTAATATCGCTACATTTTCCAATTCAGTTAAATTGTATAAAATAGCATTAATTGGGAGAGTCGCCATATAAGCAATGAAGACACCAAGTACACCTGATGCAACTCCTAAAATTGCTGTTTCTGCATCAAATACGCGAGTGATATCTTTTTTACGAGCACCTAAAGCTTTCAAAACACCAATTTCTTTTGTACGTTCTAGAACAGAAGTATAAGTAATAATCCCGATCATTATCATACTAGTGACAAGAGAGATTCCTGCAAAAGCAATTAAGACGTAAGTGATGGCATCCATTAATCCGCCTGTTAATTGGGTCATTGTGCCAGCTAAATCACTGTAAACAATCATATCTTCTTTATTTTTACCTTCATTATAGTCGTCTAAATAATCTAAGATTTGATCTTTTGAACTAAAATCATTTGGATAAATCATAATACTATAAGGAATAGCACTACCACCTAGATAGTCAATCAGGCTACTTTTGCTTGTTTCATCTAAAGGTTCATTCGTCATAACATTTAAATCACTATCATTTTGAGCTTGGACAATTGCTGAATCTTGATTGTTGTCAATTACCTTTTGGGCAAGGGCATCGCTATAGGCAATTCCTGGTGCTAATAAGTCCATAGTTGAAGAATTATTAATTCTCAAAACCCCTGTAATCGTCAATTCTTCATTTCCTTCATGAGTATAAATTTCTTCTAACTCTTGATTTGGAATGAAGTTCCCTGTTGGCAATTCTGTATAAACAGCATCGTTATAAGCTAAGGTAATTTTGGTTCCAACAATTTCAGAAAAAGGAATGGATTCGCCATTTTCTACGTCAAAACCTAAGTTTGTTAAGGCATTAATATTGGTTGTATTTCTATCATCAACAATTAAAACTACATCATTGGTTTCTTTAGGATAACTACCTTCTAAAACAGTATAGTTGTCTTCTAAATAATTCCCTTGGTTGTCATCTAATTGTTGTGGGAAAGAGGAAACTCCGACACCAGTTTGAGCAGCCATCATAGACATCATCGAACCTGTTTGACTACCTTCAGAAGAATCATTTGAAAATTTGACTTGCTCGATTTCACCATCAATATCTCTGAATAAATTCATGTTGACTAAGCGAGAGTATCCAATGTTGTTACTTAATTCAGGATTAATATTTTGAATATAATCGATGTATTCTTCGTCAATTTTATTTGTGTGTTGAGCTAAATCGGCCTCGCTTGTTTTAGCAACCACTTCGTTAGTGTCTGGGAAAGTTTCTCCTGACGCTTGATTTCTAAAGACTTCTGGATCTTGTTCAGCTGCAATTTGAGAAATCGTAATTGGAAACTGCGACAAAGTTTCAGATTGGGTTTGATTGATTTGGTTTTGAAACCCATTTGATAAGGACAAAACAATCGCAATACCAATAATTCCAATACTAGAAGCAAAGGAAGTTAAGAAAGTTCGTCCTTTTTTTGTACGAATGTTGTTAAAAGATAAACGAAGAGCGGTTGAAAATTTCATCTTCGTTTGTTTTAGTTCAAATAAATCTTTCTTTTTCCCTTCGATATGTGGATTTGAATCATGTTGAATTCGCCCATCTGAAAATTCAATGATGCGGTCGGCATATTGATTAGCCAATTCAGGATTGTGGGTAACCATTACAACTAATTTCTCTCTAGAAAGTTCTTGAATAAGTTCCATAATTTGAATACTAGTTTCTGAATCCAATGCGCCTGTCGGTTCGTCACAAAGTAAGATGTCAGGATCATTCGCCAATGCTCTGGCAATAGCTACACGTTGCATTTGTCCTCCAGAAAGTTGATTAGGACGTTTGTGCATGTGTTCTTTTAATCCTACACGAGTCAAAGCACTTTCTGCTTTTTTGCGACGTTCATCTTTAGAGACACCACTTAAGGTCATACCTAATTCCACGTTATCAATAATTCCTTGATGACTAATTAAATTATAACTTTGGAAGACAAAACCGATGGAATTATTACGGTAAGCATCCCAGTCAGCATCTTTAAACGTTTTCGTTGATGTACCATTGATAACCAAATCCCCAGAATCATAGGTATCCAATCCACCAACTACGTGTAACATCGTCGTTTTTCCTGATCCACTTGGACCTAAAATCGCCACAAACTCTTGCTTACGGAAAGCGACAGAAACACCATCCAATGCTTTAGTTGTTGTCCCACCAACTTTATAATATTTTTTTATATCTTTAATTTCTAACATATATTCACTCTTCTCTTCTTAATTTACCAACGGACACCTAACATATAGGTCATTTTTCAAGTTATCATAACAGTTAACAAAAATCAACAATCAAAGATTGATTATTTTGTGAAGATAAATTAAACTATTGCTATTCACATCAAAGTTGACAAAAGCAGACTTCGTTGTGTAGTGTAGCGAATGGTGACATAAACTATATGTGAAAAGAGGGAAAGGTATGGAACCAACATCAATAAATATCTCTGTATTTACAGACACTTTTGCTTTTTTAAGTAGACTTATTTTTCAAGAAATCGATACAGATTTAGAGAGTATTAAGTTAACGAAAATGGAGCTGCTCCTTGTTTTGATTGTTGCGACAAAAGAAGGAATTACTATGACGGAGTTGGCTAATCAAGTAGGAACGTCTAAAGTTCAAATCAGTCGCTCAATTAGTCGCTTAGAAAAAAATCATATGGTACAACGAATAACTAATCAAGACAATCGACGAATTGTTAATGTCCACATGACGGAGGAAGGAAAAATACTTTTTCAGTATAAAGAAGAACGAATTAAAGAAAAACTTGCAGCTACCTTTGCTATCTTAAAACCAGAAGACTATCAAAAAATTATGAATAGCTTTAAGGACATATTTGCTACTTTGATAAAGTATCCAGAATTTCAAAAATTCCATAAAGAAATTCAACCAGAAAATCCTGAGTGACAACTGGTTGAATTTTTTGTGTGGGCTTATGTAGCGAACTTGTCTATTCTAGTGTATGATGAAAAAGTATCAATATAAATGGGGAGGAACCAAAGTGAAGAAAAAAGTGACATTAGGACTTCTAGGAGCAGCAACTTTAGGAACAGGAGTGTTACTGGCTAAACGTTTTTTGAAAACGCCTACTTTATATAAAAAAGATTTTGCAAGTATCGCTGAAAAAATTAATGAGCTAGAAAATTACGCCTATGATCGTAATGATTTGGGTGTGCAATATACTTCAACTCGTTCTATTTTTAAAATGTGGGCACCTGATGCCAAAGAGGTAAAGCTTCATTTATATGCAACAGGTGATGTGGATGAAGATTCACGGGTAGCCACCTATAAAATGAATTATCAAAACAATGTTTGGAATGTGACGGTCAGAAAAAACTTGGAAGGTCTATTCTACACTTATGAAGTTACAAGAAAAAATGGAACGGTGGAAGTTGTAGATGTCTATGCCAAAGCAGTTGGTGTGGATGGAAATCGTGGCGCCATTATTGATTTTACTAAAACCAATCCAGAAGATTGGGAGATAGATCAGCAAATTCCGCATAGATCAATTACAGACTCTTACATATGGGAGGTTCATGTAGATGATTTCAGTTCAGCGGAAAACAGTGGTGTATCTGAAAAAAATCGTGGGAAGTTTTTAGCCTTTACTGAAAAGGACACGACTTTAAATGCGGAAGGGAAAATTCCGACAGGTGTCAATTATCTGAAAGAGCAAGGGGTGACCCATGTTCATTTATTGCCAGCCTTTGATTCTGATAATGAAGAAGAAGGGACTGCTTATAATTGGGGCTATGATCCTAAAAACTACAATGTACCGGAAGGGCGTTATGCAACCAATCCCCGCGACCCTTATTCACGGATTCGGGAATTCAAAGAAATGGTTCAAGCGTTACATCAAGAAGGAATTGGTGTTGTTTTAGATGTAGTTTATAATCATACTTCTGCTGCCGAAACGTCATGGTTAAACTTAAATGTACCTGATTATTATTATCGACAAGATGAAAATGACTATTTTGCGGATGGTTCGGCTTGTGGGAATGAAATAGCTTCTGAGAGAAAAATGGTTCGAAAATATATCATTGACTCTATTTTGTATTGGGCAAAAGAGTACCATTTAGATGGTTTCCGTTTTGATTTAATGGGTTTACATGATGTGGAGACCATGAACCAAATCCGCCAAACCTTAGATGACCATGGTCTTTCACATGTGTTAATGTATGGGGAACCTTGGGATGCTGGTACTAATCAAATAAAAGAACCCAATGTTCCTGCTAACAAAGTGAATGTTTCGCTGCTATCTGATCGTATTGCTATCTTTAATGATAATCTTCGAGATGGTATGAAGGGCTATGTTTTTGAAGATGAAAATAGTGCATTTGTTCAAGGGATGAATGGGGAAGAACAACCAATTAGAACTTTTTATGATTGGGAATTAGAACAGAGTATTCGAGGAAATCTTTTGTTCGATGAGCCGAGTGAAGTTCAGTGGGCAAAAAGCCCTTCCCAAGTAGTGAGTTATATTTCCGCTCATGATAATTTAACTTTATGGGATAAATTGGTAGCAACAACCTCAACAGTTGGTTATGAACGAAACGAAAGACTTGTTCAAATGAATAAATTAGCTGCTACCGTTCTGTTTACAAGTTCGGGTGCCATTTTCATGCAAGCAGGAGAAGAGTTTGCCCGCACAAAATTTGGCGATGAAAATTCTTATATCTCTCCAAGGAAAATTAACCAGCTTAATTGGGAACAGTTAGTGACTTTTAACGATTTACGAAAATTCTACCATGGTTTATGGCAAATACGAAAAGCTTACCCACCATTACGAGATATTACTAGAGAAACAGCGATGGCTATTCAAGTAGTAGATAATCAGGAAAATATGTTAGCCTATATTATTCCGAATAATCTAACTACAGGATGGAAAAAAATGGCAGTAGTTGTTAATAGCAGTCCATTTGAATCCACTGTTTCATTAGGAGAAGGGCATGAAGAGTGGTCTATCTTGGCAAGTAATGAGGGAGCAGGAATCGAGAGTCAAGGAATCCACGTGGGGAACCAAGTGACAATTTCTGGTCAAAGTTTGTTGATTTTAGTGATTGAATAAGACTCTACGTTAATGAAAAATTCACTCTCTATTATGTAGATAAATAACGAACAAAGGATTATTTGGTTAAGTTTATGACGTCTATGAATAAGTCTCAAAGCTTCAAGGAAATCTCTTATAACGAGATTTTCTTGAAGCTTTGAGCTTTTTTGTTTTAGAAATAAGATATGTTATAATATCCTGCTAGAGTATTTCCATTAACTAAGAAAGAATAAAAGTAGTCAAATTAGTGAAATATTTCAGAATATTCTCGGCAATCGGTTGCGTAAAATAGTTAGCGGATCCGATGCCTGGAAAAGGAATTTTTTGCAAATAGAAGAAAGATGAAGGATTAAAGTTAGCTATATTCATAAGATTTTTATTCGAAAATTAGAAAAAAAGGAAAAAAGTAAAAATAGTGCTTGACTATTGTCGCAAGCGGTTGCATAATTAACTAGTAAGGAACAAGTCCTTACTTAACAAAAAGCAATAGTTATTTGTTTTTAGTGATATCAGGATCTTTTTGCAAGGAGGAGTTACATGGATAAACAAGCAATCATGCATAAGACAAAAAGCAATTATGCGTATGCTTATGATGCAAATACACTACATTTTAGAGTACGAAGTAAAAAAAATGATTTAACTTCGGTAACCTTAGTTACTAATCATGAAGATGGTTGGATTCGTAATGAAGAAGGCGTCTACATGTGGCAGAAAAGACAAATTCCAATGAAAAAAGAGTTCTCAACAGAACTTTATGACTATTGGTTTACTGAGGTAGAGCCGGTAGATTTAATCGCCAGATACGGTTTCTTAGTTAATGACGGAGAAACAGAAATGGTATTTACAGAGAGAGGTTTTTTCTCACCAGAGGATACCTTCGTTCAAAACGATATTAATAGCTATTTTTCATTTCCATATATTCATCAAGACGATATTTTCCAAGCACCTACATGGGTGAAAGAAACTGTCTGGTATCAAATTTTTCCAGACCGTTTTGAAGACGGAGATGTTACTAATAATCCAAAAGAAGCACATAAATGGAATAGCACATCAGAAGCTGCTTTAGGTCAAGATGAGTTTTACGGTGGTGACTTAAGAGGAATTATTAATAAATTACCTTATCTATCTGAATTAGGTATTTCAGGCATTTATATGACACCTATTTTTAAAGCACCTACTTCTCATAAATATGATACAGAAGATTATTTTGAAATTGATCCACATTTTGGAACAAAAGAAGATTTACGAGAACTAGTTGATAAAGCACACCAACTAGGCATTCGAATTATGTTAGATGCAGTATTTAATCATATTGGTAGTACCTCGTATCAATTTAAAGATGCTTGGGAAAAACGTGAAAAATCAAAATATTATGATTGGTTCTTCTTTAAAGGGGATTCCTATTTAAACTTTTCACCGAATATGCCTAAATTAAATACAAGCAATCCAGAGGTTATTGATTACTTGATTCGAGTAACTAAATATTGGATTCAAGAAACAGATATTGACGGTTGGCGATTAGATGTAGCCAATGAAGTGGATCACAAATTTTGGCGTTTGTTCCGTGAAGCCGTTAAAAGTGTGAAAGCGGATGCTTATATCTGTGGAGAAATTTGGCATGATAGCCAAGCTTGGTTGAATGGCGATCAATTTGACGGTGTTATGAATTATCCATTAGCAAAACCGATTCAAGAATGGGTTGCGACAGAAAGAATCAATGGGAAAGACTTTGTCGAACAATTTGTTCATGCTTATACACGCTATCCTAAAAATCAAAACTTTGGCATGATGACTTTACTCGATAGTCATGATACGCCAAGAATTACGACCAATGCAGGAAATGATTTCCGAAAAGTCGATATGTGTTTTGCTTTGTTAGCAACAACACCAGGATCTGTCTGTTATTACTATGGCAGTGAGATTTATCATGAAGGTCATGATGATCCGGATAATCGTCGTTGCATGGATTGGCAATCAACGAAACAAAGTAATTTAAAACAATTAACATCCTTGAGAAAAGAATATCCGGTATTCAGTTATGCAGGGGACTATGATTTCTTGTTGACGGAAGAAAATACAGTGATTTTCAAGAAATACTCAGAGGATGATGTATTGTACTTTATTTTTAATACCCAGGGTAATAACGAGATTGAAGTGCCAGATGAAATGAAAGGAGGAAACTTTGTTGATTTAATCAGCCAAGAAACAATCTCGATAGAACAAAATATAGCATTAAAAGAATATAGTTATTTCATTATGAAAACAAATTAGGGGGAAAAACGATGAAATCAAATTGGAAAAAACTTAGCTTTTTAGGAATATCTGCATTATCTTTAGTGGCTTTAGCTGCTTGCGGCGGGGGTTCTGATAATGGAACAGGATCAACAGATGCGGCATCAGGTGGAGATAACGGTGGCGATAAGACATTAACTGTTTCTGTAGGTCTTGACTATGTGGACTACGTAAATGAAGTAAAAGCAGCCTTTGAAGAAGAGCACGGCGTATCAATTGAAGTAGTTGAAAAAGATATGTTTGAACAATCTGATGCTATGCCATTAGATGGACCTGCAGGCTTAGGCCCAGACGTAACAATGACACCATTTGACCGTGTAGGACAAGGTGGCGCTCAAGGATACTACGCTGAAATGACATTACCAGATGATGGTCGTTTTACTGAAATTGACCAACGTCAAGTAACTTTAGAAGGTACAGTTTATGGACAACCGGCAATGGTTGAAGCATTAGTATTATTCTATAACAAAGACTTAATTTCTGAAGCTCCAACAACTTTTGCTGAATTAGAAGCATTAGGTCAAGATTCTGCTTATGATGTAGATGGCGGAAATGTTGGTTTCTTAGCTAAATGGACTGACTTCTACTTCACTTATGGTTTACTTGCTGGTTACGGTGGTTATGTATTCGGTGAAAACGGAACAGATCCATCAGATGTAGGTTTAAACAATGCTGGTGCGGTTGAAGGAATTGCTTATGCAACTGAATGGTTCCAAAATGTATGGCCACAAGGTATGTTAGACGTTACAGCAAACAGCAACTTAATTACTGACTACTTTACTTCAGGTCAAACAGCTGCAGTTATTGATGGACCTTGGAATGCAAGTAACTTTAAAGAAGCTGGTTTAGATTTAGGTGTTGCTAAGATCCCTACTTTAGACAATGGTGAAGAATATGCAACATTTGGTGGTGGTAAAGCTTGGGTTGTAAGTAACTTCTCAACTGAAAAAGAATTGGCTCAAGAATTTGTTGACTTCTTAACAAATGAAGATAGCCAAGACAAATTGTATGAAATGAGAAATGATGTTCCTGCGAACTCTCAATCTCAAGCGAAAATCGTTGACGGTGGTGGCGATGAAGTTTCTGCTGCAGTAATCGAACAATACCAAGTTTCTGAACCAATGCCAAACATTCCACAAATGGCTGAAGTTTGGGATGGCGGACAAAACATGTTATTCGATGCTGGTTCAGGTAACATGACTCCTCAAGAAGCTGCGGATAACGCTGTAAATACAATTAACGAGTCTATCGAAACAAAATACTAATCTTAATTATAAGGAATTGGGGATAATTTCATTATTCCCAATTTCCTATATTTATTTTAGGAACTACACAGAAAAGTTAGGTGAGAACAATGGAAACATCAAAGAAAAATCCAGGTCTTGCAGCACTCTTGTCAATTATCCCTGGTTTGGGTCAATTTTATAATCGCCAAGTGTTAAAAGGAATTCTATTTTTAGCAATTGCTATTGGTTTTGTCGTTGAACTTTTGTCATTTGGTTTTGAAGCATTTCATGGCTTTATTACACTAGGTACAACTCCAATGGTTGATCATTCATTGTTTTTGATGATTTATGGGACACTACAAATTATTGTTACAGTCATTTTTATCATTTTTTGGGCAATTAACATTCGTGATGCTTACAAAATTGCCAAAAATTGGAATGAAGGAATTAAAGTCAACACTAGTGTTAAAGATATGTTGTTTAATGTTTATGAAAATGGATTTGCATATCTCTTAACTATTCCGGCATATTTAGTTATGACGATTTCAATTATCTTCCCGGTATTAGTAACAATTTTCATGGCATTTACAAATTATGATTTTAAACATATTCCACCGGCAAGCGTGTTGGATTGGATTGGTTTTGGTAATTTCACTAATATTTTTACTTTAGCATCTTATAGAGCGACTTTTGTAAAAGTATTTCAATGGACAGTTATTTGGACATTGTTATCAACAACACTACAAGTTTCTCTTGGAATACTTTTAGCGGTTGTAGCTAATCAAAGTTTTATTAAGTTTAAACGTATTTTTGGGGTAATTTTCTTATTACCATGGGCAGTTCCTGCGTTCATTACGATTATGAGTTTCTCGAATATCTTTAATGATACTGCTGGGGCAATCAATACCCAAGTTATTCCAATGCTTAATAATATTCCTTTTGTTGATATTGGTCAGATTGCTTGGAAAACTGATCCGTTTTGGACAAAAACAGCAATTATTTTAATTCAAGGTTGGTTAGGCTTCCCGTATATTTATGTGATGGTAACCAGTATTTTACAATCTATTCCTGAAGATTTATATGAAGCAGCAAAAATTGATGGTGCAACAGCGATTCAACGTTTTTCAAATATCACATTACCGTCTATTTTCTTAGTTGCAGCGCCAACATTTATCACTCAGTACACAGGGAACTTCAACAACTTCTCGATGATCTACCTCTTCAATGATGGAGGTCCAGGAAGTTTGGGGAATAACGCTGGGAATTCAGATATTCTGATTTCTTGGATTTATAAATTAACAACAGGTGGTTCTCCTCAATACTCAGTTGCAGCAGCAGTTACTTTGATTATCTCGGCGGTCGTTATTACAATCTCAATGTTTGTATTCAAACGTACCAACGCCTTTAGTATGGAGGATTAAGCGATGAAAGAAAAACACAAACGATTATTAAATAAGATTGCTACTTATGCCTTTTTAATTGCTATCTCTATAATTGTTATTTACCCTTTGTTAATCACAGTGACATCAGCCTTTAAGGCAGGGAATTTACTGGCCTTTAGACTTGATTTTACTAGTGAATGGACGTTAAATAACTTTAGACGATTGTTTAATGAAACCTTATATTTGACTTGGTATAAAAATACCTTGATTGTAGCTATTTCAGTAATGATTATTCAAGTAACAATTGTCACTTTAGCTGGTTACACTTATAGCCGCTATCGTTTTACTGGAAGAAAACAAAGTTTGATGTTCTTTTTAATCATTCAAATGGTTCCAACAATGGCCGCTTTGACTGCCTTCTATGTTATGGCATTATTGTCAAAAGGTTTGGATCAATTCTGGTTCTTAACACTGATTTATATTGGTGGAGGAATTCCAATGAATACATGGTTAATGAAGGGCTACTTTGATACAGTTCCAATTGACCTAGACGAGTCGGCGAAATTAGATGGTGCAGGACACTTCCGAATTTTCGCTCAAATCGTTACACCACTTGTTCGTCCGATGATTGCAGTACAAGCATTATGGGCGTTCATGGGTCCTTTTGGTGATTTCATGCTAGCACGTTTCTTATTACGATCACCAGAAAAAATTACAGTAGCAGTAGGTTTACAAACGTTCATCAATGATTCAAGAAATCAACGGGTCGCATTATTTGCGGCAGGTGCGATTTTAATCTCACTACCGATTGCCATTTTATTCTTCTTCTTACAAAAGAACTTTGTATCAGGCTTAACTGCTGGAGGTACGAAAGGTTAGGTAAACAATGAATAAGCACTTTCCGATAAATTTTTTTAGTTCGCTATTTTCTGTCAATAAGATGTTTGTCAATCGCGACAAATATAACTGGGCACAACTCTTGTTAATTTTTGTTTTTGTTAATTCCTTACTATTGATTCCTTTGTCGCTTTCAGTGACACAAAGAGGAAGTGAACTAGTAGATGAATTAATTCCACAAGAATTTGTTTTACAAGAGTCAATTGTTGAAGCAATCAATGCTTTGTCTTTTGAAGACTTTCAACTAGTGACGGATCACTCAGAGGTTATTGAAGAAAACCCAGAATTAATCGTAGGAACAAATTTGACTGAAGAAACAATTAATCATCGAATGGGATTAAATTTCCAAAAAGATATTCTTGATGTCATTCTTTTAAGAGATGGTGAAACATATGCTATTCAGTTAGTTTATTCAGACAATCTTATCGGGAATTTGAAGCAAGAGGATATTTTAACAGGGATTAAAGAAGAAGTCTTCAGACAAAACGCTGGTGCAATTTCCTTATCTAGCATCTTGAATTTGGGATTCATTATTCTGATGATGAACGTCTTGTTGCTAGCCGGAGTAGCTGTCGTTTTCTTCTTAACCAAAAAAGCTTCTGCCATCAAAAATTTTAAAGAAAGTGTGACGATTGCTTTAAGTCTAATGACTGGCGGGACAATTATCGCTACATTGGCTTCAATTATCACAAAAGATATATTTGTCCTATTTGGTATTCAATCACTTTGGATGGTCGGTCTAACTATTTTCATGTATGTTAGCACACGGTTTAAAGAAACAGAATAAAATAAGAAGAGTTGTGACGTCGATCACAACTCTTTTTTTGTGGTCTTGAAAGCAAGCTTGCTGTAATGTTTAACCCCCAGAATTACAGGGGAAATAAATTATTATTTTCTTAAAGAAGTGAGCTCACACAAAAAGGAGAGCAGAAAGTGAAGCAATATCGCTAAAGATAAATGATTGGTTTATTCGATAAATAAAGGTAAACTAATTGATAGAGAGTTATCAGAATACAAAATCCACAATAGCATAAAGAGGGGAGTTAAAAATTACATGCAAAAAATTTTGGTGATTGAAGATGATGATACAATCAATCGTTTATTGTTTGATTTGCTTAAGGATAGGTATGATGTGACACAAGCTTATGCTGGAACTGAGGGGAAAAGACTACTTGAAAGTGAGTCCTTTGACTTATTGTTATTAGACTTAATGCTCCCTGGAGTGTCGGGAGAGGAGCTCATTTCAACAATCAGAGAGCAATCGTCAGTCCCTATTATTGTGATTACTGCCAAAGCGGAAGTAAATGTGCTAGCGAATGTTCTAAAAATTGGGGCTAATGATTATATTGCTAAACCGTTTAATTCAATTGAGGTGTTAGCACGTGTAGAGGCGCGATTAAGAGGTACGGATAGTCAAGTCGTATCCCAACAATTGTCTCTTGAAGATATACATATGAATGAAGAAAGTCATCAAGTGATTATCAATAAACAAGAAGTTTCCTTCACTCAAAAAGAATACGAGCTGTTGAAATGTTTTCTCGAACACCCTAAAAAAGTGTTTACCAAAGCTAATTTGTATGAAACAGTCTGGAATGCGCCTTTTTTAGGTGATGACAATACGGTAACTGTCCATGTCTCCAGATTGAGAAATAAAGTCAATCAGTACAGTCAAAAAGAATGGCTACAAACCGTTTGGGGCGTAGGATTTAAATTTCAAAAATAAAACGAATCGATTTAAGACTTTTGTAAGACTTTCGACAGAAGAATGAAAAGGTTGTTCTATATACTTTGTTTGTAAGATAAATTTTTGTTGGAGGGAAAAAAATGGACAATATTATTGAAACAAGACAATTGACAAAACGTTATGGAAAATATCAAGCGTTGGAAAATGTGTCGATTAAAGTTCGTAAGGGTGAAATTTATGGTTTGATTGGTAAAAATGGTGCAGGTAAGTCCACTCTATTTAGAGTATTGATGGGTTTATCATCTAGTACAAGTGGTGGGATGGACATTTACGGCAAAGAAACAGCGAGCGGATTAAATGAAAGTCGCCATAAAATTGGTTTTATGATGGGGGCCAAATTTTTCCCTTATTTAACAGCAGAAGAAAATTTGAATTATTATCGAAAAGTTAAAGGGATTTCTGACAAAAAAGAAGTTGAGCGAGTACTAGAACTGGTTGAAATGGCTGACGTTAAGAAAAAATTCCGAACTTTTTCGATGGGAATGAAACAAAGGGTAAGTATCGCAAATGCCTTACTAGGAAATCCGGATACTGTTCTTTTAGATGAACCGATCAATGGACTTGATCCACAAGGAATTGCTGATTTCAGACGATTAGTTCAAAAGCTCAATCGTGAACGGGGCATTACTTTTGTGATTTCTTCGCATATATTAGGTGAATTAGGATTGATGGCGACCCGCTTTGGTTTTATTCATGAGGGAAAGTTACTTGAAGAAATTAATCGAGAAGACATTCAGAAAAAAACACAAGAACAAATAATCATTAAAGTAGATCAACCTGAAAAAGCTGCCGTGATTGTAGAAGAACATTTTCCGGGAGTTCGTTATACTATTAATGGGGATCATGAATTGTTAATCATGGATATGACCGACCAAATCAATGAAATAGCCAAACTTTTAGTGAACAATCATCTTGAATTGTATAAACTGATGGCGCAATCATGTTCATTAGAGGAGTACTACCTAAATTTGATTGGCTACAAAGGGGGAGAAAACAATGATTAATTATATCAAAGCAGATTTATTTCGTGTGTATCATAAAAAGTCAAATTATGTTTTTTGGAGTGTGATTGTTGGTCTGTTTATCCTGATTGTTTCACTAACAGTCAGTCAAATGATGGGTGAGGCAGCGGATTTAGGTGGATTTTTAACAGAAACTGTGAAATTTGTTTTGTTACAAATGGGAATCTTAATTTTTGGTGGGCAGGCATATTATACGGTGTATCTGGACGATTTATCGGCAAGCAACTATCCGAATTTGTTTAGTACAGGCATCTCGAAATTACAATTTGTGTTAGCAAAAATCATTATTTTAGTCACCTATTTGTTGTCTTTGTTTATTGCCGGAGCGCTAGCCTTTTTTGCAGTTGCAGGCGTCCTTACTTTATTCTTGGGAAATATCCATTTACCAATAAGCGAGATTTTATTGATTGGTAAAATTTGTGCAATGATTTTATTAGGCACGCTAGGTTACGCAGCACTTGCTAATCTCATCACTTTTTGGAGCCAAAAAGCCAATTTATCCACTGTCTTCTTCTTTTTATTGATTATCAGCTTGATTAATCAAATGGCTAAAATGATTTCAACAATTCCTGGATTAGACTTTTTGGAAAAATGGTTGGAGTCTACTTTGTCTTCATCTCTTGGAGAAGTATCAGTAAATGCTATCACTGGTGCACCGCTAGCTAATCTGACGCAATCAATTAATCACGTATGGCTGACTGCACTTATTTATGTCCTTATTTTTAGCAGTTTATCCGTCTTGCTATTACAAAAAGTAGAAATTAAAGAATCAAACTAATTGCTACCATTCACAGTTATCTTTTTAAACTACTCGCTGCACTACACAAAGAAGTCTGCTGTAAATAGTAACAACTAATTCCGTGAAAGTTTAGAATGGAGGCACAAAATGATTATTTTATTTGTTATCAGTCTGTTAGTGAATGGATTTTTTCTAGTGTATATCATAGGGATGAGACGGGGAATGAAACGTTCTACTGAACATCTAAGTCAAGTGACTGATGGCAATTCAAGAATGTCTTTGCCACTTTCAGGAAGTGCGACTTTTGACGAATTTATTGGAGAAGTGAATCGTTTAATGGAACAAATTAACCAACAAACGATTGAATTTAAACAAGCCATCGATGAAAATAAGCGGATGGTTTCGTCCATTTCTCATGATTTCCGTACCCCGCTTACTTCGATGTTAGGCTATGTGCAGCTGATGAAACAAAAAAATCAAGACCCAGAAAATCAAAAATATTTATCAATCATCGAAGAACGTACCCAGTTATTGGGTAACTTGGTTGAAGATTTTTACACTTTGAGTTTACTTAATTCTGAGGAATCAGGTCAAGATAGTGAATGGCTTAACCCGATTATCTTGGTGCAAGAACAATTGGCAACCTATTACGAAGAATTAGAGACTCATTTTAATCATATAGATATCCAGTTGGATACTCATGCAATTTGGACGGAACTAAGCAAAAATGATTTTCAACGATTAATGAGCAATCTAATCAAAAATGCGATTCAACATGGGACAGAATCTTTTAAAGTGTTACTGATGATGCTAAACGATCAAGCGATCTTTTACTTTGAAAATAAAGTGACTCATCCAGAAAAAATTGAGGTTGACAACCTTTTTGAACGAATGTATCAGGCTGACGAAAGCCGTAGTAATCATTCTTCTGGTTTGGGATTAGCTATCGCTCTAAAAATTGCAGAACAAGCTGGTATGGCGTTATCAGCAAGACTCAATGGTAATACATTGTCATTTGTGTTAGAGATGACGATTGTCAAAGAAAAATAGAATGGTTTGTTTTTTGATAGGATGAGTGTATATAGTTAGACTTTAGGTATAGGGAATCATCTTAGCGAGTTAAAGATAGAAGAATTATACAGCCTAGATAGCAGATATTTCCTGCTATCTAGGCTGTATTTGAATGTCAGCAAATGAATATCGGGTGTTAATGAAGGGGTTTCAAAGGTTTATTGCGGTCTCTTAAGATTAGTTGATTTTCTGTAAAGTAAGTTTCTTGAAGTTTTTCAATAGCTTATAGAAAGAGTAGTGATTTTTTTATTATTAAAGCAATCGATTGCTCTGTTGGTTGTATATTCTGTTAAAAAACCATGACAAAAGAGCTTTTACTAATGCAATCGGTTGCTTTATAACTTGAAAATTGATTTCTTCTATGGGATAATAAATTGATTGATTTTTAATATAAAGGAGAAATTATTTATGAATACCGCAGCAATTTATCATCGACCAGAAAGCGAGTTTGCTTATCTATATACTACCGATACCATGCACATCCGTCTAAGAACAGCTAGAGGAGATGCTCGTTCAGTGTCTCTTTTACATGGTGATCCTTATCTATTGGGGAAAGAGCAATGGTATAAAGAACCATCTACTATGATTCAAACTTTAACGACAGATTTATATGATTATTGGTTTATTGAAGTCACAGCGCCATTCAAACGTTTATCTTACGCATTTGCTATTGAGGGCTTTGACGGGATTTCTATGTTTTATGGAGATCATGGTGCATTTCCATTAACTCGTGAATATTTAGAAATGGCTAATAATTATTTTAGAATGCCTTTCTTTCATGAAGTGGATCGTTTTAAAGCGCCTGATTGGGTAAAAGAAACTGTCTGGTATCAAATTTTTCCAGAACGTTTTGCTAATGGCGATCCTAGCAATGATCCGGAAGGAACCTTGGCTTGGGGTTCGAAAGATCCTGGCGTGCAAGATTTTTTTGGTGGAGACTTACAAGGTGTGTTAGATCATTTGGACTACTTGGAGGATTTAGGAATTAATGGATTGTATTTCTGTCCGATTTTTGAAGGTTTCTCTAACCACAAATACGATACAATTGATTACTTTAAAATTGATCCCGCATTTGGAGATGCCGAACTGTTTAAAAAATTAGTTGATGAATGCCACAAACGAGGCATGAAAGTCATGTTAGATGCTGTATTTAATCATATGGGTGATACGTCTCCACAATGGCAAGATGTTTTAGAAAATGGCGCAGAATCAAAATATGCGAAATGGTTCCATGTAAATGAATTTCCAGCAACCTATACGGAAGCTTCGTTCTATGAAGAAGCAACAGATTTAACTTATGATGTTTTTGCCTTTACTCCACATATGCCTAAGTTGAACACAGCCAATCCAGAGGTTCAAGCCTACTTATTGGAAATTGCTCGTTATTGGATTGAAGAATTTGATATTGATTCATGGCGTTTAGATGTAGCTAATGAAATTGATCATGCTTTTTGGAAGAAATTCCGTCAAGTTTGTGATGAAGCTAAGGATGATTTTTATATCTTGGGAGAAATTTGGCATTCTTCTCAAAGTTGGCTTCAAGGAGATGAATTTCATGGCGTGATGAATTATGCTTTTACGGATGCCATTATGGGATACTTTATTAAGAATGAACTAACTATGAGTAAAATGGTTTCTGAGATGAACAATCAGTTGATGCTTTATCGAGATCAAACCAATCAAATGCAATTTAATGTATTAGATTCTCACGATACACCACGTTTGTTGAGTGAAGCAAATGGCGACAAAGAGTTGATGAAACAAGTAATGGCCTTTACCTATATTCAACCTGGCGTTCCTTGTTTGTATTATGGGGATGAAATTGGTATGGATGGAAAAATGGATCCTGATTGTCGTAAATGTATGGTTTGGGAAGAAGAACAACAAGATTTACAAATGCTTGAATTTATGAAAGAATTGATTGGTTTGCGTAGAAACAAACAAAAAATCTTATCAGAAGGTACTATCTATTGGAAAAAAGCGGATGAGGAAACAGGTGTGATTGTTTTTGAAAGAAGACTAGCAGATACTGTACTCAAAGGGGTCTTTAACACTGGACAGGAACCTGCATATATTGAAAAAGAAACGGTCGTGTTTTCTAATCTAGTAAATGCTGGAGAACAACTAGAAATTCAACCACGAGGATTCGCTATTATCATAACTGAATAAAAAAGATAAAGGAAACAAGGATAATCATTCTTGTTTCCTTTATCTTTCATCATTAAATAGGAGTAAATTCCTATACACGTTGAGAAGAATCTTCCCCAAAATTCTTCTTATCCTAATTATAGAACATGAAAGGGGTTTTTCACAAATAAAAACCTAAAAAAATTCAAAAAACATTTTTATTTGTTTCCTAAATAGGCAAAAAGTGACTAATTTATTTAGTCCAAAGAGACGCTTCTAAGGCATAAGAACAGGAACTTTTGATTTTTCATGCTAGACTACTTGGCATTTAGTAGAAATGTGATAGAATGATTAAAATGTTTTAATTTAATAGTTGATTAAGTCTCTGTCCATATACTTGGGGAAGGAATCAGAGCAATCAATCAAATTAAATGATTAAGAAGAACGAGGAGTTGTTGAAATGAATATTGGATATCGTATTGCAGTGGTAGGTGCTACAGGTGCTGTTGGAACAAAGATGATTGAGATGTTAGAGCAAACTAGCTTGCCAATCAAAGAAGTGAAATTATTGGCTTCTAAACGCTCAGCAGGGAAAACAGCTACTTTTAATGGAGATACACTAGTGATTGAGGAATTGGTTCCAGAATCATTTGAAAATATTGACATCGCACTATTTAGTGCGGGAGGGGGCATTTCTAAAATATTTGCACCTGAAGCAGTCAAACGTGGAGCAGTTGTTGTAGATAATACTAGTCATTTCCGTATGGATCCTGAAGTTCCTCTGGTTGTTCCAGAAGTGAATAAAGAGGCATTAAAAGAACACAAAGGTATTATTGCGAATCCAAATTGTTCGACCATTCAAATGATGGTAGCCTTAGAGCCAATTCGTCAGAAAGCTGGCTTAGATCGTGTCATTGTTTCGACTTACCAAGCAGTTTCTGGAGCAGGTGCAAGTGCTATTCAAGAGTTGGAAGAACAATCAAAGGCTTATTTAGCAGGAACACCTGTAGAAGAAATTAAAGCAGAAATCTTACCTTGTGGAGGAGATAAAAAGCATTATCCATTAGCTTTTAATGCTTTACCACAAATTGATGTGTTTGCTGAAGAAGGCTATACTTACGAAGAGTGGAAAATGATCAACGAAACGAAAAAAATTATGGAAGATAATGCCATTAAAGTTTCAGCGACTTGTGTACGAATTCCAGTTGCAAGTGGTCACTCTGAATCGGTTTATATTGAAACGAAAGATGCTTTAACGGTGGCAGAAATCCGTGAATTAATGGAAGCAGCGCCTGGAGTAGTTTTAGAAGATGATCCAAGTCAACAAATCTATCCACAAGCATTAAATAGTATTGGTAAAAAAGAAACATTTGTCGGACGTATCCGTAAAGATGTTGACGTTGATAACGGTGTCCATTTATGGGTAGTTTCTGATAATCTATTAAAAGGGGCAGCTTGGAATTCTATTCAAATTGCTGAGACCCTACATGAAATGGACTTAGTAAGAGTATAAAACTCCAATTTTCATCAATAACTAAAAACGCATGGAATCACTGTTTTTAAAATAGATTCCATGCGTTTTTGTTTATTTTTTTGCTACAATGTATAATCAGAATTCATTGAGACTTGAAAACTTCCAGAACAAAACTCCAAAAGCTCATTGGTCATGTGAGACCGCAAAGAGTCTCTTACAGAGTCTCTTTAGCTGCTGACGTTCAAACTCTGCCTAAGTGTGAGACACTAAGGCAGAGTAATTCATTCAGCTCTTTAGCACACGACCAATGACTTTCTCCGTTTTGTTCCTCCAGTTTTAGCGAATGAAACATTGATACATTTGATGAGAAAAATCCGTCAAAACTGGAAAGCCATCTGGGAGAAAAGACAGACATCGTGAGTTAAAGATGAGGATGAATTATGCAGTGTTGAAAGTAGTGACAGCTACTTTCTTACACTGCATTTGAACGCCGAAAGGTCTGAGACTCAGAAGAGGCTCAGACTGGTCTCTCACAATGTCTGTGCTTTACGGACAGATGGATTGGAAGTTTTTCGTGTTTTTGTTTAAGTGTAAATGATGAGTTTATTTAGCCAGGCCTCGTTTAAGCATTTCTTCTTCATAAATAAAGTAGACAGAGTTTAAATATTCAAGATAATGCTTATAAAAAAAGAACCCCATAATATAAATGGCTAAAAATTTGTTGTGACGACTTTTAGAAACATTATAGAATCGTCTTTTTAAGGTTTTATCTGAAAATTTGTGGACTCTTTTCGCTTCTCTTTTTGCGTTTGTTTGATAAATTTTAAGTAACAATAAACGTAAAAGAATCATAAAAACAACAAAAGATAATAAAATACTAATAATCACAATCCATTCATTATTCATTTTTTTCCTCCATAAGTTCTTTTCTTTCGATCAAATTATTCAATCCTTTTTCATATGCTAATTTTAAAAGAGTGAGTGGGTTTGGTAAAGCTATTTGCCTAGTTTAACCAGTCTCTCAATTTTTGAAAAACATTTTAAACTTGAGTATTTTCAGGTTGTTTTAAAAAATCATGCTCTAAGTCGTAGACAGGTACAAATTTGGTTTCTGGAACAAGGCGTTTCAATGACTTGCTATATCGAAAGGGAACTTCGTCATCAGTTGTGCTAGCGGTACTAAAAGTTCGCGGAAACTGTTTGAGAATATTAGGCTTAATGGCAAACTCATCAATATTCTTATCAGATAATTGATAGAATTCAGCCAGTTTTTGATGTTGCAATGCATAAACATATAGGAGATATCGTTACATTAAAGGATCATCCCAAATTATTTGACTCTGGTCGATAGTTTTAATCATTTCTAATGAAATATTTATCTCGGTAGTAAAGGTCCGCTCTTGTATAAAATCTAAATCATAATAACCATAAAAATGTACGAGTTCCTGAGGCAGTGCTTTAATTGCAGTTGTTTCAATTCATCAGGAATTACTGCTTCTAATTGATCCAAATGCTCTTCTTCTATAAAAAATTGAAAAATTCCTAAATATTTAATGGAGAAAAATCCTAAATCACAATTAGCTAAAACGATTGTGGATTTTAATGAAGTAATTTTAACAATCATTCGTTATGTCATGATTACAGCACCAATCGGTATTTTTGCTTTGATTTCTTCAACAATCAGTAATTTAGGGGTTCAAATTATTTTACCGTTGCTGAAATATTTAACTGTCTATGCCTTTGCTACTTTACTTTTTTTACTACTGTGGATTTTATTTATCACTCTTTATGCTCGTGTAAACCCATTAAGATTGGTAAAAAATATGAAGAATATGTCAGTCACGGCACTAGCAACCACATCTTCGGCGATTACTTTGCCAGTTGCGATGGATGAAACACGTAACAAATTAGGCTTAAGTGATCGAATTACGAATTTAGTTCTACCCTTGGGCATGTCTTTGAATAGTAATGGTTCTGCAATGCATATGGCAATTACGGTGACAGCAATCTCACAAATGTATAATATTGAGTTTGGTGTTCAACAGATATTTTATGCAGCGATTGCAGCGACATTTATCTCACTGGGAAATGCAGTTGTACCTGGAGCTGGATTGGTTTCATTAGCCATCATTGTTCCCCAAATGGGTTTACCGATTGAAAGTATTGCCATTTTTGCTGGTGTTGAATGGTTTGTTGGCATGTTGCGAACAATTTTAAATGTTAATTCAGATGTTTACACAGCAATTGTTGTAGCAAAATCTGTTGATGAATTGGATTACGATATTTTCAACGGAAAAAAACAAGGAGTTTAATGTAGTGGGTTTTGAAATTCGAATAAAGGATTTCAAAACTCATTTTTTGAAAGGAGATAAAAAAATGGAAAATACAGTGACTGTACAACCACAGGAACTACACCAACTCATTCAAACAAAATTGGAAAAAGCTGGCTTACAAGAAGAACATGCCTATAGTGTAGCGGAGCATTTAGTATTTGCTGATGCAAATGGCATTCACTCTCATGGAGCTGTACGGGTGGATTATTATGCAGAACGAATCGCTAAAGGTGGTGTCAATTTAGAGCCAGAAATTACTTTTGAAAAAACCGGACCTAGTACAGGAATTGTCCACGGAGAAAATGGAGTAGGGCAATTTGTGGCGTTAAAAGGATTAGACTATGCCATAAGTATGGCAAAAGAATCTGGCGTTGCTGTCGTAGGTATCCGTAAAATGAGTCATAGTGGTGCTTTGTCTTTTTATGTTAAAAAAGCAGCCAAAGAAAATCTAATAGCTTTGTGTATGTGCCAATCAGATCCAATGGTTGTGCCATTTGGTGGGACAGATAACTATTTTGGTACCAATCCGATTGCTATTGGCGCACCAAGAAAGCAAGTAGAGCCAATTGTCTTTGATATGGCAACTACGGTACAAGCATGGGGGAAAATCTTAGACGCTCGCTCCAAAAATCAACAGATTCCAGAAACTTGGGCTGTTGATGAGAAGGGGCAACCAACAACCAATCCTCATGATGTTCATGGTTTGTTACCAATATCTAGTCCTAAAGGTTTTGGTTTAATGATGATGGTAGATATCTTGTCGGGGATGCTTTTGGGCTTACCCTTTGGTAAACATGTTTCTTCCATGTATACTGACTTAACAAAAGGTCGAGATTTAGGTCAAATTTTTATTTTGATTGATCCGCAACGTTTTACTGATTTGGATACTTTTAAAGAAAATATTGAAACAATGGTAGAAGAGTTACATGACATTCCAGCTGCAGAAGGATTTAAGCAAGTGTACTATCCAGGTGAGATTAATCAACTTAATTTTGAAAACTATATGCAAAATGGCATTCCAATTGAAAAAAATATTTATGAGTATCTAAAAAGTGATACTGTGCATTTTAATCAGTACGGTGGCGCAAATGCTTTTGCTGAAAAAGAAGAATAATAGGAAAATGGAGTCCTGATTTTCCAAAAACCAAAGTATATTTTGAAAAAAACATATTCCTAACCAAAAAGGCAAATTCTGACAAGCTATGTTAAGAATTCGTCTTTTTTAGTGAAGAAAAATTAATTTCACTGGAAGAGTATGTTTCTGGTCTATTCTATAGAAGAATAAGTTAATCAATAATAGATTTTTCATGTTAAAATAAAAAAGGCAGTGGGAGGATATTATGGAAAAACAATTTTATATAAAAAATGAGACATTACATGTGAACTATCGTTTAACAATTCCAAAAGAAGTGTCGAAGGTTTGGCAGTATTTGACTGAAACGACAAAAATACAAGAATGGTTTAAAGAGATTGAAGTGGGTAGTTTACAAACTGAGGGTTATCTCATCTTTAAGTTGCCTGAACAAAATATAAGAATGAATATTTTATCCTTCGAGCCAGAAAAAATAATTTGTTTCGAATGGGGAACGGGTAGTGTTCAATTTGAATTAACAAATGAATCAGTAGGTACGCAACTAAACTTTTATGAAGTTCTTCCAAAAGATTTTGATCATCCGGTTCGTGATATAACTGGTTGGTATCTTCAATTAGAAGGTCTTTTGGCTACAATAAAAGGTGAAGAGACTTCTTTTGATATGAATAAATTCCAAGAAACCCAAGTCAAATTTGAAAAATTGATTCGTGAGTTGAAAGAAGAAAAAGCTTAAGCTGTCTGATAATAGAAGGCAAATGTTAAATATTTGATGGATAAAGCTTCATTGTCTTTACAATTATCTACAAACAGAACCATTCATTTTCCTAAAGAACAACTTTCGCAAGTAGTCAATGTTTTGTAACAGTCTGGGATATGTTATACTATATTAGAATCTTTTAGCAAGAAGCTAACTGTGAACTTCCCTCATTGGAATGTAGATAAGGGAACGACTAAGCGTGCTATTCATGATTGTTCAGAGACAACATCCATACTTGCAAGAAAAGTAAATAATTATTGAGAGGTGAAAATTTTGAGTAAAATCAAAATTATTCCCCTTAGTGGTATAAGAGAGAATGGAAAAAATCTTTATATCGCTGAAGTGGGAGAGGATATTTTTGTACTAGACTGTGGTCTACGTTATCCTGAAAATGAATTATTAGGGATTGATACGGTTATTCCTGATTTTACGTATTTAGAAGAAAATGCGGAACGAGTGGCTGGAGTTTTCTTGACTCACGGACACGCGGATGCTATTGGGGCCTTGCCTTATTTCTTAGAAAAAGTTCAAGTACCAGTTTTCGGAACGGAATTGACCATCGAATTAGCCAAAATGGCGGTTCATCGTTATGAACAAACGAAAAAATTTAAGGAATTCCATGTGATTGATACAGGTTCAGAGATTGATTTTGGTTCAGCTGTTATCAGCTTTTTCCCAACAACGCATACAATTCCTGATTCTGTAGGGATTTGTTTAAAAACGGACGAAGGAAACCTTGTTTACACAGGAGACTTTAAATTTGATCAAGCAGCAATTCCAATGTATCAAACAGATTTTGGTCGTTTAGCTGAAATTGGCAAAGAAGGGGTCTTAGCTTTATTAAGTACTTCAAGTAATGCCGAAAATCCAGCAACGGTTGCTTCAGAAGCACAAATTGCAGATGAAGTGTTCGATACAATTCGTTATTGGGAAGGTCGTATCATTGTGGCTTGTGTGGCAAGCAATCTTCAACGCGTGCAACAAGTTATTAATGCAGCCTACCATTCAAATCGAAAAGTTGTTTTGACTGGTCAAGACTTTGGTAAAATTATTCGTACGGCAATGCGTCTAGGTAAATTAGAAATGCCTGATGAATCTATACTAATTACACAAAAAGAGATGCGCAACTACAATGATGAAGAAATCATTGTTTTAGAAACAGGACGAATGGGCGAACCGATTAAAGCTCTACAACGGATGGCCAGTGGAGCTCATCGTAGTTTGAAAATCAAAGAAGGCGATTTGATTTATATCACCACTACACCAACGATCGCGATGGAAACTTTTGTTGCCAAAACAGAAGACATGATCTATCGTGCAGGTGGAACGGTACAAAATATTTCTGATAACTTACGAGTATCAGGTCATGCTAATCCAAATGATTTACAATTGATGTTGAATTTGATGAAGCCAAAATACTTTATTCCTGTACAAGGAGAATATCGTTTATTAGCCGCTCATGCAAACTTAGCACAAGAGGTTGGTATGTCTGCGGATCATATTTTCATTACAGCTCGTGGCGATGTTTTAGAGTATGCCAATGGTGAGCTAAGTCCAGCTGGTTCGGTACCTGCAGATAATGTCATGGTAGACGGTATTGGCGTTGGTGATATTGGAAATATTGTTTTGAAAGATCGTAAAGTATTATCGGAAGATGGTATTTTTGTAGCGGTGGTAACGATTAATCGTCGTGAAAAAAAAATTGTTTCCAAACCGCAGATTACTTCTCGAGGTTTTGTTTATGTCAAAGCAAGTCGTGACTTAATCCGCGAAGGTGGAGAAATGGTTGAAAAAATTGTCGAAAAACATTTACATGATGATGAATTTGAATGGAGTAAATTAAAACAAGATATACGTGATCAACTAAGCCGTTATTTGTTTGAACAAACAAAACGTCGTCCGGTAATTTTACCTGTGATTATGGAATCCAGTCAAAGACATCGTAGAAGATAACAAAATGAGAACTATTCAAATGGTAGAAAATGAAAATTCATCCTATCGTCTGAATAGTTCTTTTTTATAAGTTAGTATGGTATAGGATTGGTCGAATCTTAGAAATAGCCCATTTATCCAGTGTATAACAAAACTTTTATCTCCTAAATAGTTCTTATTTATGGTTGAAGATAGAAGTGACAGCTTTTTACTTATTTGTTATTTAAAATTGGAATGATGGCACTTTAAAATGTGCCAAACCTCTATCTAGAAAAGATTGAAAACCCTATCATTTTCCCTTAAACTAAGTGTGTAAAGAAAAATAAATTATATTTTGAGGGGAGAGAACGAACGTGGCTACAGAGAAAAAAGGATTAAAAGCCAAGGTTCAACGTTTAGGCAGCCATTTAAGTGGAATGGTGATGCCGAACATCGGTGCATTTATTGCATGGGGAGTTATTACAGCATTATTTATTGAGACAGGTTGGTTACCAAATGAACAACTCGCAGCTTTAGTTGGTCCAATGATTACTTATTTATTGCCATTATTAATCGGTTATACAGGCGGGAGCATGGTTCACGGACAACGAGGAGCAGTCGTAGGGGCAATCGCTACGATGGGGGTTATCGTCGGAGCAGACGTACCAATGTTCATCGGCGCAATGATTATGGGTCCTTTAGGTGGATGGGTTATCAAGAAATTTGATGATATGTTCGCAGACAAGATTCGTGCTGGTTTTGAAATGTTAGTGAATAACTTTTCAGCAGGTCTTTTAGGTTTTGCCTTAGCAGTTTTAGGATTTTATGTAATTGGTCCAGTTGTTGCGACATTGACAACAATGATGGGAAATGGTGTAGAGTTCATTATTAACGCTAGATTGTTACCTTTAGCGAATATCTTCATTGAACCAGCAAAAATCTTATTCTTAAACAATGCAATCAATCATGGTATTTTGACACCGTTAGGAACAGAACAATCTGTTGCAACAGGAAAATCAATTTTGTACCTACTTGAAGCAAATCCTGGTCCAGGTCTAGGTGTATTGTTAGCCTTCACTTTATTCGGAAAAGGTTCAGCAAGATCATCAGCACCAGGTGCAATGATTATTCATTTCTTGGGTGGGATTCATGAAATTTACTTCCCATATGTAATGATGAAACCATTGTTATTCTTAGCAGTAATCGCAGGTGGTATTTCAGGAACATTTACTTTACAGTTATTTAATGCTGGTTTACAAGCAGCCGCTTCACCAGGTTCTATCTTCGCTATCTTAAGTATGACGCCAAGAGGATGGATGAACTATGTGGGAGTAATTGCCGGAGTCTTAGTAGCAACAATCGTTTCATTTTTAGTGGCAATGATTATTCTGAAAAGCGATAAATCAGTAGAAGAAGATTTATTAGCTAAAACACAAGCAGCCGTTGCAGCTGAAAAAGCTGCAAGTAAAGGTCAAGCAACAGTAGCACCAAGCGCTTCTTATGCTAAAATTAATAAAATCATCTTTGCTTGTGATGCTGGAATGGGTTCAAGTGCAATGGGTGCTTCTGTCTTACGTAATATGGTGAAAAAAGCTGGAGTAAACGTGCCAGTAACTAACTCAGCTATCAACAATCTAAAAGATGATCCACAAGCCTTAGTGGTGACACAAGTTGAATTAGTTGAGCGTGCAAAACAAAAAGCACCATCTTCTGAATTTGTAACAGTGGAAAACTTCATGAACAGTCCGCGTTATGACGAAGTTGTTGAACGTATGAAAAATAATAACTAGCGAGCACCTATTCGCTAAGTAGATTAAAGGGGAATTCTTAAGCAGTGGGGCTAAATCCCCACTGCTTTTACCCGTTTTTTTAGGAGGTGAGAAAATGTATTTCTCCATTCGAGAAAAGCAAATCTTGAAACTATTAGTTGAATACCAAGAGGGACTCAACCCTCAGAAAATTCAAGATCAATTGCAAATTAGCAAGCGGACATTGTATCGAGAAATGTCCAGTATTGAAAAAAGTTTAAAGGCTTTTGAAATACAGCTAGTTAAACCCAGAGGTAAGGGATATCGTTTGGTTGGAGAGGAACAACAAATAGCAGAAATCAAACAGCTTGTACAAAAAGAAGAAAGCCTTCCTTTAGATACGATTCATCGACAGAGTGCGTTAGCAGCTAGCTTACTACTAACAGATGAAGAACAGACTATCGAAGGATTATCTTTAGATTTTGAGGTGAGCCCAAGTACTATCCATACAGATTTACAAGCAGTCGAAGAAAGCTTAAAAGAGTATTCTTTAAATTTGGAACGTCGTAAGGCCCGCGGTGTTCTAATCACAGGTGGAGAGTATGAACGCCGTCAAATTTTGAGTAATTTAATTTATAGTGGTGTGAGTGAATATGGATTTTTTAGTTATTTATCAAGTTTGAATAAAGATGGTATGAAGGCAAATACCAGTAATTTCTTTTTAAACTTGATCACACCAATGTCGTTCTTTTTTGCTAGAAAAGTCATTTTAGATAACCTTCAACAGCTTTTTATAGAGGTAACCGATAATCAATTACAACAGGTGATAACTAGTTTGGCTTTATCAATTGATCGGGTGAAGTTTGGTTATCATTTGGAATTACGACAAGAAAAAAACGCTCTTTCCAGTGAAGTATATCAGCTTGCCCAACAAATTTTAGGAGAAATTACAAAAGAATCAAGAGTAGTACTTCCAGAAGAAGAATGTATCTTTTTTGCTAGACAGCTTGAGGGAGTAAATTATAAAAAACCACAAAATATTTTCTTAGAAAATTTTGATGTGGAATTATCTTATCAAGTCAGAGAATTAATTCGTTTGGTCTCTAAGCAAACGGAAATAGATTTTCGAGTAGATGATACTTTGTATTATGATCTATTAACACATCTTTCTGCTGCTTTCAAACGAATGGATAATTTAGTGCAATTTTCTAATAATCCACTTTTAGAAAAAGTAATGGAGGAATATCGATCGTTGGCTATAGCTATTCGTGAAAACCTAAGTCAATTGTTTCCGGAAATGCACTTTTCCCAAGATGAATTAGCTTATATTGTGATTCATTTTGCAGCATCATTGGAAAGAAACCCGAGTAAAAAAGATATTTCAACCCTTGTTTTATGTTCAAGTGGAATTGGTACAGCAAAAATATTGGAAAGTCGTATCCGCAAATATATTCCAGAAATTGATCATATTGAAGTAGTAAAAATCTCTCAAATGAGTCATTTGGATTACAAAGAGTATGATTTAATTTTATCCACCATTTTTCTACCAGATTTTGATTTGCCCTATAAGTTAATTTCTCCATTGCTATTGGATGACGAGATTCGTAAAATCAGACAAGAAATAAGAGAAAAACAATTTGAAGCCAAAACGGTTGTTCCGACTTTAGTATCAAAAGAATCTGAAGGCTCTTTCGAACAAGTTTATGAAGTGATGCGTGTCGGAAATGACCTTTTAACCCAGTTCGATGTAAAAATGATTCAGACATGTCAAACCTTAGAAGAGACGGTTCTCCAAGTTGTGGCAGAATTGGAAGGAGTACTAGTTGAAGATATCCAAGAAGTCAGTCGCTTAGTAATTGAACGTCATCAGTTGGCACCAATTGGCATACCAAATACAAATTTTGCTTTATTTCACAGTGCAAATCCGTATGTGAAAAGAGGGTATTTCGGTATTTTTGATTTAAGTCGTCCAATGCCTATTTTGGGAATGGATCGCAAACCAATGGCGCTTACTCGAATGTTATTAATGCTAGCGCCTGAACCAATTGTCGCTGCAGAAGAGAAGCTGATGGGATTAATCAGTGCGTCAATTATTGAAAGTGACTTAAATATGGAAATTTATCAAAATGGAGACAAAGAAACCATTTATGAGTTAATTAGCTCGTTGTTTGTTAATGAGATAAGAGCGATTGAAAATGATGATCTTATTTAAAAGCTTACTATCTTGTAGAAAATTAAAACCGCAAAAAATAGGCTAATCAAATAGTATACGGTATATCAATCAGACTAAAATTGTCGGTCCTACTAATCAGGAACTTTAAGTTAGTAGGATGGTATGCGTGATGAGAATAGAATTTAAATTTTTATTTTTTGAAAATTTAATTGCATTAAACCGACATAGCACTAGAAACTTATAAATTAGTCGTATAGAGAATCAAACTTAAATTTCGTTTTTCAGAAATTTTAACACTTTATTAGAAATAAGGATGCCAGTTCCACTTATTAAGACTTGACAGTTAGTGGAATGGTATACGGCATTTCAATCAAACTAAAATTTCGTACTTCAGAAATTTAAATACATTATTAGAAATAAGGAGAAATAAACAATGAAATTACAAAAAGACATGATTTTATTAGGTCAAGCATATGAAACAAAGGAAGAGGCAATTCGAGAGAGTGGTCGACTTTTAGCAGAAGCTGGTTGTGTAGATGAGGCTTATGTCGATTCAATGATTGAAAGAAACAATTTAGTTTCAACCTACATGGGAAATTTCATCGCTATTCCCCATGGCACAGATGAATCAAAAAAATATGTAAAAACAAGCGGTATTTCAATTATTCAAGTACCATCAGGTGTTGATTTTAGTACCGATGATGTGGAAGAAAAATTAGCGATGGTTGTTTTTGGTATCGCTGGAGTAGATAATGAACATTTAGATATTCTTCAAAAAATTGCCATTTTCTGTTCAGACGTTGAGAACGTGGTGAAATTAGTGAGTGCTTCTTCAGAAGAAGAAATTATTGCGTTACTTGAGGAGGTTGAATAAAGATGAAAGCAGTTCATTTTGGTGCCGGAAATATTGGTCGTGGATTTATTGGTGAGATTTTATTTAATAATGGATTTTCAATTGATTTTGTAGATATTAATGCAACGATTATTGACGATTTAAAAGCACGTAATGCTTATGAAATTGAACTAGCAAGTGAAGGGAAAGAACGAATTGCGGTCAGCAACGTGAATGGTTTAAACAATCAAACAGAGCCAGAAGCTGTCATCGAAGTAATTGCTGCAGCTGATGTAGTGACCACTGCAATTGGACCAAATATCCTACCTTTTATTGCGGAATTAATTGCTAAAGGGATTCAAAAACGTCGTGAAACAAATGTTGAACAACCTTTAGACGTAATCGCATGTGAAAACATGATTGGTGGTAGTCAATTTTTACTTTCTAAAGTCCAAGAGTTTTTAACTGAAGAAGATACAAATTATGTAGATAAGTACGTAGGTTTTCCAAATGCGGCGGTTGATCGAATTGTTCCGATTCAGCATCATGATGATCCATTGTTTGTTTCGGTAGAACCTTTCAGTGAATGGTTAGTAGACGAAACACAATGCAAAAATACGGAACTCCGTTTAGAGGGCGTAGGTTATGTAGCTGATTTAGAACCATATATTGAGCGCAAACTATTTTCAGTTAACACAGGTCATGCAACAACAGCTTATACTGGAAGTTTTTATGGTTATCAAACGATTGGTGAAGCGATTCAAGATGAGCGTGTGTTAAACCAACTTAAGGAAGTTCTACAAGAAACAGGTGCATTGTTAATTGCCAAATGGGATTTTGATGCAGAAGCTCATGATAAATATATCAACAAAATTATTGATCGTTTTGCGAATCCACATATTTCTGATGATATTTCACGTGTAGCGCGTACACCAATGCGTAAACTAGGTTTTGATGAACGTTTTATTCGTCCGATTCGTGAAGCAAAAGAAAGAGACTTGTCTTACAAACATCTATTAGAAGTTGTGGCAATGATTCTACAATACAACGATCCAGAAGATTCAGAAAGCGTAGAATTACAAAAACGTTTAGCAGAAGAGTCTTTAGAAACTGTAGTTAAAAGTGTAACTAGCTTGGAAGACGAAGAAATTTTAGCAGAAATTCAAGATTTATTGGCTTAATATAGAAGAAGATTCTCTTCTTAAATCTCTGATATACTAAGGTATAGGAGATTTTAGAGAGAATCTTTTTGAATAAATGAACGGATTAAATAAGAATTGAAAAGAGGAATAAAGATGATTGTGGACTTCAAAAAATTGTATAAAGAGCAATATCTTCCTAAAAAAGTCCCTTCAGTAATTGAGATGCCTTCTGTGAATTATCTTGCAGTTCGTGGAAAAGGTGATCCTAATCAAGCAGGGGGAGAATACCAGCAATCGATTGAATTATTATATGGTGTAGCCTATAAGTTGAAAATGAGCTATCGAAGTGAGTATCAAATAGATGGTTTTTTTCAGTATGTCGTTCCGCCGCTAGAAGGTTTTTGGTGGATAGATGGTTTACATGGTATGGATGTTACGAGAAAAGAGGAGTTAAATTTTATTTCTCTCTTGCGATTACCAGATTTTATACATGAAAAAGATGTGCAGTGGGCAAAAATAGAAGTGTCTAAAAAGAAGAATAAAGACTATGCAAAAGTAGAATTTTTTACTTATGACGAGGGCTTATGTGTCCAATGTATGCATATTGGTTCCTATGATAGTGAATTTGAGACAACTGAAAAAATGGCAACTTTTGTGGAAGAAAATGGTTTTGCTCTAGATATCAATGAATCTCGTTTTCATCATGAAATCTATATTTCTGATCCTCGAAAAACCGCTTTGAATAAACTCAAAATAGTTTTACGACATCCGATTAAATCGAATTAGACTAACACTAAAAGATATTGAAATACTTAGAAAATAGGATTTCTTAACGTTTTAAGTTTTAGTCCAATATATAATTTCCAGAGAAGCACTTGAATTTTTGCGTTAGATTTAAAATATTCCTTCTTTTGTTGGAGATTTTAGAATTCTCGCTTTGACAATCTTGCATTAATGACTAAAAGATGTTAAAATTGGTGTATACCAAAATAAAAACAAGGGAGAGTTTCTCATGAATGTTATTCGTGTAAATAATGCCGATGAAGGTGGAAAAAAAGCTTTTGAAATTATCAAAGAAGGCATTGAAAAAGGTGCAACAACATTTGGATTAGCAACAGGAAGTACACCAGAAGCAATGTATCGTTATATCGTAGCAAGTGATTTAGATTTTTCTGATAAAACTTCGATTAACCTAGATGAATATGTAGGTTTAAGCGGAGATAATGAACAAAGCTACCGTTACTTTATGAATAAACATTTATTTAACGAAAAACCTTTCAAAGAGACCTTTATTCCTAATGGAAAAGCAGAAGATTTAGAAGCAGAATGCAAACGTTACGATGAAGTAATTGCCACTCACCCAATTGATATCCAAGTATTAGGAATTGGCCAAAATGGACATATTGGTTTTAATGAACCTGGAACTCCTTTTGATGTAACTACTCAAGTTGTTGAATTAACGGAATCAACTATTAATGCGAATAAACGTTATTTCGAAAAAGTAGAAGACGTTCCAACTCATGCATTATCAATGGGTATTGGTTCAATTATGAAAAGTAAAAAAATTATTTTAATGGCATTTGGTGCTACTAAAGCAGAAGCCATTAAAGGAATGCTTGATGGAGAAATAACCACAGATTTACCAGCAAGTATACTACAAAATCATCAAGATGTTGTCGTTATTATCGACGAAGAAGCAGCAAGTAAATTATAATAATTACGTATAATTTTTAAAAGGATAGAAAGCCTATTTTAATAGGCTTTCTATCCTTTTTTTGTTTGTCCACGTAGAACCATAAAAAGCAGACTCTTTACAGTTAAATCAAACTTGACGCTACACTGTGAGCGAGGCTTGCTTAGGTCAGCCCGGAACCGCTCCAAGCCTGTAGTCTTGGAGCTTTCAAGCTTCACACGCACAGTAACCAATCAATTAGCAACTGTGCGTAATTCACATTGAATTCTTTTCGTGTCGACAACGCAAGCCTCTCTCAACGTTTACGCTGAAAGTTAATTGATGAGCATGAACTATTGTACTAATTTCCGCTATATCGTTTAACATATAAGACTTTTGAAAGCTATCTAGCGTAACGGAACAACGCAAGCTGCGCTGTCATCGTGAAAAAGGAGCTAATGTGAACTGTTTTGAATCACTACGATTGGCTCCAGTTGGTTCCACGGTCGACAAAAGCAGATTTCGTTGTAGAGTGTAACGCATGGATTAGAAAAAATAGCTGTAAACAGTAACAACCAAGCCGTTTCTTCCTCTATTTTGGGAAGTTCTTTGTTTTTTTATCTGTTATTATCTGTTACAATAAAGGTGTTATACTGTATCAACTTTTTGGAGAAGAAAATAAGTACTTTCGAGAAAGGAGTCACAGGAAAATGAAGCTTAAATACCATGGACATTCCGTCATTTCTGTTGTATTAGAGGATGGTACGAAATTATTGTTTGACCCGTTTATCACTGGCAACCCTGTAACAGATTTGAAGGCAGATGAGGTAAGGACTGATTATATTTTAGTTACTCATGGTCATAGTGATCATGTAGGAGATATGATCCCTATTGCCAAAAATAATCAGGCGACAATTATTAGTATTGTTGAAATTTGTCAATTTGCAGAGAAACAGCAAGTGGAGAAAACACATGGCATGAATATTGGAGGAGGATTTGATTTTCCTTTTGGACGAGTTACGTTTACCCATGCGCAACATAGCTCTGGTTATCAGCAAGATGGTGAAATCATTTATATGGGAGAACCCGCGAGTATCTTGTTAGAAGCTGAGGGAAAAGTCATTTATCATGCTGGCGATACAGCGGATTTTAGTGACTTGGCTCTATTGGGAGAAAACTACGAAATTGATGTAGCATTTTTACCGATAGGAGATAACTTTACGATGGGTCCGAAAGCTGCAGTACGGGCAGCGAAACGTTTGAAAGCAAAACAAGTGGTTCCGATTCATTACAATACTTTTAAACTGATTCGTCAAGATCCAACGCTTTTTACAGAAAATGTAACAGGCGGCAAGATCATGGCAGTCGGAGAAACAATCGAGGTGTGAAGAAAACATGGCAACAAAACATGATTTGATTTTGGCTCATATTGAAAGCTTGCCAGTTGGCGAAAGAATTTCAGTTCGTGGAATTGCGAAGGATTTAGAGGTAAGCGAAGGAACAGCCTATCGAGCTATCAAAGATGCGGAAAATATTGGACTGGTTTCAACCATTCAACGTGTGGGGACCATTCGTATTGAGCGTAAATTAAAGAAAAATATTGAAAAACTAACTTTTGGTGAAGTCGTCCAAATTATTGAAGGCGATGTATTAGGTGGGGCTTCAGGTTTAGAAAAAGACCTGAATAAATTTGTCATTGGTGCGATGAAGGAGAGTGCGATGGGACGTTATATTACTCCTGGCTCACTAATGATTGTCGGAAACCGTGAAAATGTCCAAAGGTTAGCGCTGAAAGAAGGAGCAGCCGTATTAATTACCGGTGGCTTTGAAACAACCGAAGAAATTCAGCAAATCGCTGATGAGATGGCGTTACCAATTTTACGGACAACCTATGATACCTTTACGGTTGCGACTATGATTAACCGAGCATTGAGTGATCAATTGATAAAAAAAGATATTTTATTAGTCAGCGATATTTATATGCCACTGGAAAAAACCAAATATTTGTCAACTAGTGAGACGGTAAAAAATTACAAGCATTTGTCTGAAGATACGCAACATTCTCGTTATCCAGTAGTTAACCGAAACATGCGAGTGGTAGGGATTGTAACAGCCAAAGATATTTTGGAAAAACCTGATACGCAATTAATCGAACGAGTGATGACAAAAGATCCTCGAATGGTAAAAAAAGAAATGAGTGTGGCTTCTGTTAGTCATCAAATGATTTGGGATGGTTTGGAAGTAATGCCAGTTGTTGCTGATGATTTATCTTTGCTTGGGATTGTCACAAGACAAGATGTGATGAAGGCGATGCAATTAGTGCAACGCCAACCACAAGTATCAGACACGATTTCTGATCAAATCACAGGTCAAATTCATTCGATTGATACGGATTTTGAAGGAAATAAATTAGAGCAACCACAATTCCGTTTCACAGTCTCTCCTCAAATGGTGGATGAGTTAGGAACGATTTCTTTTGGTGTCTTAAATGAAGTTATCGCCAATGTTACTAAACGAACAATGATTGCAAATCAACGAAGAAATACTTGGATCGAACAAGTTAACTTGCATTATTTCCGTTTAATTCAATTAGAGAGCGAAATTATGTTGCAACCAAAAATCTTAGATCTAGGTAGACGTTCAGCAAAGCTGGATATTGAAATTTTTATTGAAAATTCTTTAGTGGGTAAAGCCTTGGTCGTTTGCCAAGTGATGGAACGACCATAAGAATGGAAGGAACGAGTTAATGACTGTACAAGAAGAAATTTTACAAAAGATTAAAGAGTATGAAACGATTATTATTCACCGACATGTGCGACCGGATCCAGATGCTTTGGGTTCACAAGGCGGTTTAGCTGAATTATTACGAAATACCTTTCCTAACAAAAAGGTATATCATGTGGGAGGCCCTGTGGATGATTTAGGTTATCTATCTGAAATGCAAGAAATTTCAGATGAGACCTATCAAGATGCTTTGGTAATTGTTACGGATACTGCTGATACGCCACGTGTCAGTGACAAGCGTTTTAACAAGGGAAAATTCTTGATTAAAATTGATCATCATCCGAATGAAGATCCTTATGGTGATTTGTTATGGGTGAACACAGCTGCTAGCAGTTGTAGTGAAATGATTGCGGAATTTTGGCAAATGTTCCGAGAAGAATTGAAGATGAATGAAGAAGCTGCTCGCTTGCTTTATGCAGGAATTGTTGGCGACACAGGCCGTTTCCTTTATCCTTCTACTACTTCAAGAACTTTAGAGCTTTCAGCAAAGTTGTTGAACTTTGGCTTTGATGCTGGAAAATTAAACCGTCAAATTGAACAGATTACACGGAATGTAGCCAAACTTTCTGGTTATATTTATCAAAATTTAGAAATAGATGAAAACGGTGCGGCTAAAATTATTATCAGCTGCGAACTGATGAAAGAGTTTGGTGTCACTGAGGCTGAAGCTTCAGGAATTGTTTCTTTACCTGGTGCGATTGAAGACGTTTGTGCATGGGGAATCTTTATTCAACAACCTGAAGAAACTTATCGTGTAAGTCTACGATCTAAAGGCCCGATCATCAATGAATTAGCGAAACACCATAATGGTGGCGGACATCCTCTTGCAAGTGGTTGTAAAGCTGCTAATGAAGAAGAAATCAAGGAAATCTATCAAGAAATCCAACGATTATGTCTAGAATATACCAAATAATTGAATAAAATAAGGTTTTGTATAAACGCTCTTGACAAAAAAATCAGAGATACCTACAATAAATAAATACTTACTGGTTGTCGTGAATCAGTAGATAAAGGCACAGGAAATTTTTTAAAGGTGTAATTTGCACTTTTAAAAAATTTTCTATGCTTTTTTTGTTTGTTGGCTGCAAACATTCTTAGCAAAGATGACCATTTGCAAAAGCAAGCTTGTTAGAAATGAGTGAGCGTAGGAGGACGGTTATCTTTATTCTAACAATTAGTTGGAGCATTTGGTTACTCAGTTATTCATTGCGAATGACTAAAAATAGTGAAAACGGAGGAATCAAAATGAAAGCATACATGCAACGTATGGGACGCTCATTAATGCTCCCAGTCGCAACTTTACCAGTAGCCGCATTATTTATGGGGATTGGTTACTGGATTGACCCAAGTGGTTGGGGTGGTAATAATCTTTTAGCTGCTTTTCTAATCAAAGCTGGAGGAATAATTTTAGACAATTTAGGTGTTTTGTTTGCCGTTGGTTTAGCCATTGGAATGTCTAAAGACAAAGATGGTTCTTCTGCATTGGCTGGTTTAGTCGCTTTTCTAACCCCAATGACTTTAGTCAATTCGGAAGCGGTGGCGATGTTTACCAAAGTCGAACTAGATCAAGTGAATATTGCGTTTGGTGCGATTAACTTTAAAAATGTTTTTATCGGTATTTTATCCGGTTTAATTGCCGCAGCACGGTACAATCGTTTTAGTCAAGTCAAATTACCGCTGGCCTTGTCTTTCTTTAGTGGCAAACGGGCAGTTCCAATTCTTACTGCTCTAGTGATGGCGGTTATTTCCGCGGTATTAATTTTTATTTGGCCCCCAGTATATAATACTTTAGTTTCTTTTGGTGAACTTATTTCAAGCTTAGGGGCAGTAGGTGCAGGGTTGTATGGTTTCTTCAATCGTTTGTTAATTCCAACTGGTTTGCATCATGCATTAAACAACGTGTTTTGGTTTAATTTAGCAGGAATTGATGACATTGGTAAGTTCTGGGCAAGTGAGGGTGTCAAGGGTGTGACTGGTATGTATCAAGCGGGTTATTTCCCAGTGATGATGTTTGGTTTGCCAGCAGGAGCTTATGCCATGTATCGCAACGCTCGTCCTGAAAAGAAAAAAGAAGTGGCTTCTTTAATGTTAGCAGCTGGTTTCGCTTCTTTCTTTACAGGGGTGACTGAACCACTTGAATTTTCATTTATGTTTGTTGCATGGCCATTATATGTGGTTCATGCTGTATTAACAGGTATTTCCATGTTTATTGCGGCAACTTTCCAATGGACAGCTGGTTTTAACTTTAGTGCCGGTTTAATTGACTTTATACTAAGTCTACGAGTACCAATTGCTAATCAGCCTTTGATGTTACTAGTCTTAGGTATAGTAATGGCGATTGTTTATTATGTAACCTTTACTTTTGCGATTAAGAAGTTCAATTTAATGACACCAGGTCGTGAAGAAGACATGGTTGAGGAAGTGGTACTGGCAACGGGAGATGACCGTTTTGTAGCAATGGCCGTCCGAATTTTTGAAGGTTTAGGTGGAACAAATAATTTAACCGCTGTCGACAACTGTACAACTCGCTTGCGTCTGCAAGTAAAAGATACAGAGATTATTGATCAAGGGAAAATCAAATCTACAGGTGTTCCCGGATTAAAAGTGATCGATAAAACCAACATTCAAATTATTGTTGGAACAGAAGTCCAATTTGTTGCGGATGAATTATCCCGCATTTTAACAGGGGGTCCAGTTGCACAAGCCACAGTTCAAAGGACTCAAGTTGAGGTGACAGCAACAAAAAATGATATTTATGCAGTAGCAAATGGAGAAGTTGTGGCTATTACTGAAGTTGCAGATGAAGTATTTTCTCAAAAAATGATGGGGGATGGATTTGCCGTCCTACCTACTACTGGTGAAATTTTTGCACCGGTAGCTGGTACAATTATGAATATTTTCCCAACTAAACATGCTTTAGGTATTCAAACTGATGCTGGAATTGAAGTCTTACTGCATATGGGAATTGATACGGTCAACTTAAAGGGAGCACCTTTTGAATTATTTGTCCAAGAAGGTCAAACCGTTGCTCGTGGACAGTTAATTGCAGTCGTTGATCTAGAAGCGATTTTAGCCGCAAATCGCAAAACCGATATGATTGTTGTATTCACGAATCCAGATGATATTGCTTCACTAGAAGTATCAACTGGAAGCTACACAGCAAATACAGTTATTGGATCTGTGGAAGCAAAATAAATCAAAGATCGAAAAAGAAGTGTACGCTTATTGAAAGTGCGCTTCTTTTTTTATGCTAAAATAATCAAAAAGACTTATTGGGAGGTAAAATATGATTCGAAAGGCAACGATCAAAGATAGTTCACAACTACAAAAAATGTTTACACAAGCCTATCAAACCACCTATCAAGAGTTGTTACCCATTACAATGATTCAAGAAGACATTCAAAATTTCTACAATCAAGAAAGAATTATCAAAGATATTGAGCCAGCTCTACCGGCGTGGTCAGGTTATTTGGTAGCTGAAGAAGAAGGACAAATCGTAGGAGCCATTGGTGGTGGTTTACTTAATGCAGAAGAATGCGAAGTGTTTGTACTATATTTAAATCCAGAGAAAAAAAGAAAAGGGTATGGATCGGCTTTGCTGGCTGAACTTACAGAAATTTTTCTTAATTTTGGAGCAAAAAAACAATGGGTATCCGTTACGAAAGACAATCAAATGGGCATACCATTTTATGAGAAGCAAGGTTTTATTTTTCAGCATGAACGACCAGCTTATACCCATGAAAAAAGTAATCGAACATCATTAAGGTGCCTCAGAATGTTAACAAGAAAAAAGGCGAGATAAGTAAAAACAAGACAACAATACCCTGACAACAGATTTTATGGAAACTAATCTATTTTGTCAGGGTATTGTTCTGTTCAACGACTGATGTTACCGTCTTTTGTTTTATGATTTCTCATATTTTTAGTAATAAAAACAAGTTTTTGGTATAAAACCAGACATTAGGAGTGTTAAAAATAGTGATTAAAGAGAATATAAAAATGGCTAGTGAAAAGATACCAGCGATTTTCTGACGTTGAGTACTTGAGAGTCGATGTTTTTTGTTAAACACATGCACAGGAGACCATAAAATGTTTAAATAAAGAACTGCACCTGTCAAATACAATAAAAAAGGACTATCCCAAAAATCAATCAATAAAGTAGAACTATTCTCTTTAGCAAATGAAACTTGCGGTAAATCATTTGCCCATTGCAAGTGAACAAGCAAAAACCACCCTGTCAAAAAGGCTAGTGAATAGTAGAAAAGTTTCTTTAATTCTTGCTTAGAAGATGCTTGCTGACAATATTTTAAATAGGAAGAATGTTGCAAACGGAATTTTAACAATGAAAACATGATTCCGACAGCGAACGAAAAGAGTAGGTATTTTATACTGTAATCTAAGTCATAGGTTTCTAAAAGTAATAATTGTCTTTTTTGAAAAAAATAACGTAGTAAAAATAAGGAAAATAGATTAACATAAAAAATATTTAGACTCCATTTTAGTAATGCTTTTTTTCTTTTAAATGAGTTTGTGCATTTTAATTCCAACCAAGTAATCAATGAACCGGTGGCAAGAAAACAAATGAACATCATAGCGAAACGTCCTTTCTGATGGAAGCAAGTTTGAATTTTGAGTTAAGAATAAATTATTGCTAATTATCTTGTTTATTTAAAAATTGAAGCGAATTTGATTATAGCAACTTTTTGTTATTTGTAAATGAATTGTTTTAAAAATGAGAATCAGTTAAGAAAGGTATGATACACTTACTATTGTAGAGATAGAATTTATGGATTTTAGTTGTGAGAAAGCGAGGTAGGTTTGTTATGAAAATAATTATTGGCTCAGGGGAGAATTCATATGAAGGGTGGATTTCGACTAATCAAAATGAAATAAATTTGTTGGATCGAGATTCTTTTGTTCGTTTTTTGGGTGATCAAAAAGTAACAGCAATCTTGGCAGAGCATGTATGGGAGCATTTAACTTTGGAAGAGGGATTTTTGGCTGCTAAAAATTGTTATGAATTTCTAGAACCAGGAGGCTATATTCGAGTGGCTGTCCCAGATGGTAATTTTAAAAATCCAGAATTTCAAAATCTAATAAAAATAGGTGGACCGGGACCAAAAGATCATCCAGCGTATTCTCATAAAATAGTGTATGACTACCAAACATTTGTTAATGTGTTTGAACAAGCCGATTTTGATGTTCATCTTTTGGAGTATTGTGATGAACAGGAAGTATTCCATTATAAATATTGGAATGCTGAAGATGGTCATATTGGCCGTTCGTTGCGTTATGATACAAGAAATTCTCGAGAAAAAATAGGTATGCCCTCCATTATTTTAGATGCTTATAAACCCTTTAAATTAAAGACGAAAGAATAAAAAACTGAAAAAAGTCATCTCAAAAATTTTGAGATGACTTTTAAATCAATTAATTATTCAGCGACAGTTACTTCACCAGTAACAGAACCGCCATCTTGATCTAATGTAGCAGAATCAAGTTGTTCTTGTGTTTCAAAAGTAACATTTCCTTCAACAGTTGCTCCGTTTAATACGAAACCATTTGCTTTTACTTCAACGTCACCTTGAACAGTACCATGAACGATATTGAAGTTTTCAGATTCTACAACTAATTTAGGAACAGTAATTGTAAATTCGTCTGTAACTACACGATCGCTATCTTGAGCATATAAAGCAAATTTACGGTAGATATCTCCTGAAGCGTCATCTTGATTGTGGAATTCGCCAGCAACTGTTACATCGTTTGTGAAAGTAACATCAGCTGTTGTAGCAATAATCCAGTTACCATCTGCGCTTAAAGCTGCTTCAAGAACGTCTGCTTGATCACTAACTGAAGCTGTTGAAACAACATCTTCACTGCTTTCTACTACTTCTGATGAAGCCGCTTCAGAGCTTGATGCTGCAGGTGTTTCTTCGTCAGAACTACATGCTGCTAAAACGCCGCCGCTGACAACTAATGTAGCTAATAAAGCTGTAAATTTAAATTTCTTCATAGTGCATTCCCCTTTGATAGAAAAATTTTTTTAGTGTTCCTTTGAACAAACTAATTTTAACACAAGATAGGAATTTTCGCTCATTTTAATAAAAAAATTTTAACAAAATTAAGGTAACATGGGAAAGTAAAAATTTTTTTGAGATAAAACGTCAAAATATTCCCAAAATTATGAAGAAATCTGTTAAGATAGACGAAATAGAAAAAGCTGTTTTATTTATATGACAATCAAGGAGAGAAATATATGAGTTTTAAAGCACTAAGCCAACATATCAATTTAGATACTGTAAAATCTATTTCCAAACTAACTGAGGAAGAAAAGGCAACAAAGGCTGCCAGAGATGCCGAGTTAAAAGAAATCATAGAAGGAACAGATCAACGCTTCTTATTAGTGATCGGTCCATGTTCTGCAGATAACGAAGCTGCAGTTCTAGAATATGCCAAAAGATTAGCAAAATTACAAGAAGAAGTCAAAGACAAGATATTTATTGTTCAACGAGTTTACACGAACAAACCGAGAACCAATGGAGATGGCTACAAAGGTCTACTTCATCAACAAGATCCTTCTGGTGAAATTAATTTAGTTCGAGGAATGGTTGCAGTTAGAAAAATGCACAAACGTGTTTTGACAGAAACAGGTTTAACGACAGCAGATGAAATGTTATACCCAGAAAATCTAGAATTTATTGAAGATCTAGTTAGTTACCATGCTGTGGGTGCACGCTCTGTAGAGGATCAACAACATCGTTTTGTTGCAAGTGGAATTGATCATCCAACAGGTTTGAAAAACCCAACAGGTGGAAATATCAACGTACTGTTTAATGCTGTACATGCAGCCCAACAAAAACAAGAACTGATGTACAATGGTGCTGAAGTAGAAACAAGTTCTAATCCATTAGCCCATGTGATTTTAAGAGGAGCAGTTGACGAAAAAGGACAAATCAGTCCAAACTACCATTACGAAGATTTACTAAAAGTTATTGCTGCTTATAAAAAAGGTAATTATAAAAATCCTTTTATTATGGTAGATACGAACCATGATAATTCTGGTAAACAATACGATGAGCAAGTTCGAATTGTCCAAGAAGTGTTGACTAATCGCACTTGGAATGAAGAAATCAAACGTTATGTTCGTGGTTTTATGATTGAGAGTTATTTGGAAGATGGTCGTCAAGAACCTGGTGGAGATGTGTTTGGTCAATCAATCACCGATCCTTGTCTTGGCTGGGATAAAACTGAAAAATTAGTTCACTATATCGCTAAAAATGTTTAAGAAACGAGGAAACTCGTTTCTTTTTTTGTTTTAGAAGTAGAATTCCTTTTTAAGCTAAAACACACCACTGAAAAAAACGAAAAGTATAACCTCGGTAGAATACTCTAGTCAAAAATGGTCGAAGATATATCTAATATATAAGTCACTTTAATTCATTTTAAATTAGTTATCTCCTAAAATTATAAGTAGGAATAGTTTGAGTATTCTAAAAAAGATCTTCAAAAATATAATTTTTAATGGGAGGTAATAAAAATGAGATGGGTAATTAAGCAGAACGATTTAGATCAAATGAAAGCAAAACATGGGAGTCCAGATAGTGTTGTGGGCTATGCGGATGAATTCAAGATTTTAGCCATTCCAGTTCCCAAAATGTATGTTGTGATTATTGATGATCGTCAAATTAAATTGATTCAATTAACCATGAATATGGAAGAAAAAAATATCGAAACCATTCCTATTAGTAGTGTCCAAGAAGTAAAGGTTAGTGGAGTAGCTGTGAAAAAAGTTGTACTAACTATACCAACTGGTAAGGTGAAGTTATCAGTTAAACCGTTAGCAGTGGGAATTCAAGATTCTCAAAAAGCATTACTGGATAAATTCAAGACATTAAAATAAAGAGAATGACTAGTTTGTTATTTCAGATGACAATAATGTAAGTAAAATGCCCCGTCTTTCACTAGCGAATCTAAAGAGATGTCGCTAAAATGTTAAACAGAAAGAGGGGGAAAACAATGAGAAAATTAGTAAAAATCTTAGGAAGTATTTTTTTATTGTTGGCTATTGCAGGAGGCGGATTTTTATATTACATCACGACTCCGACAGCTTATTATACGCAAATTACTGAAAAAGGAACTGAAATTACTGGAACTTACGATAATACAAATGAAATTTATGTACAATATGAATACGATCAAAGTGGATATGATAAAGATGGTAATGAAAAAAAATTAGCATTTATGACCCATCCAGATTTAGGTCGTCCCTTCAAAACGGATGCATACCTAAAAATATCTGTGACCAGACTGAAAGGTGAGAATGGTTATGAAGAAGTTCAAAAACAGGATATTCCTCAGAAGGCTTTGGACAATTTAGAGCAATAACCATTTCATCTAAATAATGCTACATTTAAGAGTGCATCATTGTGATGCCTCTTTTTTTGTCTTAAATTTAACTAAGGGAATCTTGTTATTTATAATAATTTAGTAAGAAAAAGTGTAAAATAAAGTTTCCGCTTGTTAAATTAAGTACAATGATGACGAAGTACGAATTTCTTGTAGAAGTGAGGAAAAAACGGTGGAAAAATTAGATTGGAAATTGAAAATTGCTTTGGGATTCTTAGGTTTGTTAACCATTTATTCTTTACCACTATTTTCAATTGTTCTAGGTGCAGTTTATGTAGGTTATTTAAATCGCAATGTTGCCTAATGATAAAGAGGATCTGTGACTATAAGTTACTGTTAAAGTACTTATGGTTGCAGATCCTCTTTATTTGTCAACTCAAGCAAGCTATACTAGAGAGGAAGTAAATGAAAGAATCAGGAGGAAATCAAATGAAGGTTGCGTTAATTTCATCATGGCATGTTCATACGAATAAATTTATGGAGCTCTTATTAGCTAAAGAGGTAGAGTGTCTGTATGTCTGGGATTTCGATGAAGAGAGAGGTCAGCAAGCTGCTGAAAAATTCCATAGTCACTATGAAGCAGACTATCAAGTAATTTTGGCAGATCCTAAAGTGGATGCGGTCATTATTGAAGCACCGACGACTATGCACAAGGAATTAATCGTTCAAGCGGCTCAAGCAAAAAAACATATTTTTAGTGACAAAGCCTTAGCTTTATCGACAGAAGAATGTCTTGAAATTGAAGAAGCAGTTCGCAAAAATGATGTGAAATTTATGTTGTCTTTAGAATCCTTTGCCATCAATAGTTATCAACATGCATTAAAATTAGTGGAAGAAGGATTGTTTGGAGAAATTACGAGTGCTTATTTCCGTCGTTCTCATGGTGCAGTTATTCGTAAAAATTTACCAGCCTATTGGTTTGATAGAACACAATCTGGCGGTGGAGTTACTTTAGATTTGGGTTGTCATGGTTTTTCATTATTACCTTTGATTGGAGGAACACCAAATAAAATTGCTTGTGTTATGAATGAAGGCTTTGGCAGTGGGGTCGATGAGCGTTCAACCACCACGATTGAATTTGAATCTGGGATGATTGGAACAGCGGTGACTTCTTTTGTAGGACCAACTTTAGATAATTATTTAGAAATTATCGGTACGCAAGGTTCTATTCAAATAATCGGAAATGAACATGAAAAACAAACTATTTTTATCCAAAGCAATTTAAAAGAAGAGTATCAATATAAGACACTTGTTACATCTGATGAGATTCAGAAAACGAATGCTTTTCCAATTGAGTTATTTGTAGACTTAGTGGAGCATTCCGAAGATAAAGAGTTACCTCTGTATAGCTTAGAAGCTGCTAAACGTCTAACAAGAATTATCGAGTGTGCCTATCAATCGGCAGAAACTGGTGAAGTAGTCAGTTATTAGAATATGATAATGAAAAGACGTAAGATAGCTTAAGCTATTTTACGTCTATTTGCTTTAGTTATTAAGTAAATCAGACATACTGTAAAAGCCAACTTCTTGTTCTGATAAGAAAACACCGGCTTTTAAAGCACCATTGGCAAAGATATCACGAGAAAGAGCGGTATGTTTTAACTCGATGATTTCATCATCTCCGGCATAAATGACCGTGTGCTCACCTGGGATTGTTCCACCACGTACGGCATGAATACCCATCTCGCTTAATTTATTCTCATTGTCATTGCCTGAACGGCCATAAATATACTCTTTTTTCGTATCACAAACATCATTGATGCTGTCTGCTAATAATAAGGCAGTTCCACTTGGGGCATCTTTTTTCTGATTGTGATGTTTTTCGATGATTTCAATATTAAAGTCATTTTCAAGAGCGGGTGTAATTGCTTGTAACGCTTTTACTAAAACGTTAATTCCAAGAGACATATTGGCAGAATAGAAGACTGGAATTTCTTTGGCAGCTTCATTTAATAAGCTTTTTTCTGCATCTTCTAGCCCAGTTGTTGCGACAACCACAGGGATTTTTTTGTCGACTGCAAAACGAATTAAAGCAGGTGTAGCAGTGTAGTGTGAGAAATCAATAATGACATCTGCAGACTCAATGACTTCATCGGGTGTTCCATAAACTGGAAAATCAGGATTTTCACTTGGTACATGATCAATTCCTGCCACCACTGTTAATTCTGGATTGGCTTTAATTGAACGTTGCAAGACCTGACCCATTCGACCATTACAACCACTAAGGATAATTTTTTTCATGTAATTCCTCCTATAAAAGTCCGTAAGCTGACATTTCACGTTTTAATAACTCGATAGTAACTTCTTCTGGTGCGCCTAAAGGCAAACGATAAGTCGTATCGCATTTTCCTAAGAGTGAAACAGCGGCTTTGACTGGCACTGGATTTACTTCACTGAAAATCGCTTGGATTAATGGAATTTGTGCTAATTGGGTTGTTTTAGCGGCTTCAAAATTTCCATCTAAATAATTATGCACCATTTCAGAAGTATCTTTAGGTGCGATATTCGCCACTGTTGAAATAACTCCAGCACCACCAACTGAAAGTAAAGGTAATACTTGATCGTCATTTCCAGAATACAAGGCAAAGTTTTCATCCACCAATCGAGCAATTTCAACAATTTGTGAGATGTCTCCACTAGCTTCTTTTATTCCTTGGACATTTGGGATTTTTTTCAATTCAGCTACCATGTCGGTAGTTAAATTCATTCCTGTACGAGATGCAACCGAATATAAAATAACAGGAATCTTGACTTGACTACAAATCGCTTCATAATGAGCCACTAAACTTTTTTTCGTTGCTTTATTGTAATAAGGAGTTACCACTAATAAGGCATCCGCTCCCACGCGTTCTGCTTCTGTTGATAAATGAATCCCATGTTGTGTATTATTTGAACCAGTTCCACCAATGACTGGAATACGACCATCTACTTGTTTTACAACAGCTTCAATCACTGCAATATGTTCGTCATCATCCAACGTAGAGGCTTCACCAGTTGTGCCACAAGCAATAATTGCATCTGTTCCTTGTTCGACGTGCCATTCTGCCAATTCCTTCAACTTATCGAAATCCACCGAACCATCTGTATGCATTGGAGTAACAAGCGCAACGCCTGAACCTTTAAATATTGCCATTTTTACACATCCTCTCGAATTTACTGTATTTATTATCATTATTTCTTAATCTATGCAGAAAAAAACTGGAAAACAAGAAGTTTTTATATAGATTATGAAAATTATATACTATAATATTAGAATAATTCAATGGTTACTAACAAATTAATGAGGGTTAATGGAAGAAACGTTCATTAATTTTAACTTATTAAGGAAAAGGGGCAAGTTTATTATGAAAGAAATTAAGAATAATCACTTATATTGGGATGGTTGTGATACTGTCACGTTGGCGAAAGAATTTGGAACACCACTTTATGTGATTTCTGAAAATGCAGTGGTCAAAGAGTGTCAAGCACTCCAAGCCTCTTTCATTCAAAAATATGAAAATGTACGAGTAGCATATGCTTCAAAAGCTTTTAATACATTAGCCATGCTTAAAATTGTTGAACGAGAAGGCTTGGGCGTGGATGTTGTCAGTGGAGGAGAACTGTATACAGCCATTCAAGCGAATTTTCCAGCAGAACATATCGAATTTAATGGAAACAATAAATCGTTAGAGGAATTAGAAATGGCGATTGATTATGGTGTTGGTCGAATTATTGTCGATGGGATTCAAGAAATTGATTGGATTCGGGCAATTTGTCGTGAAAAAGGAAAAGTGGCTAATGTCTTATTTAGAATTACACCAGAAGTTAATGTATCTACCCATGAATTTATTTCTACTGGTCAAAAAGATTCAAAATTTGGAATCCCTTTAGATGAGGAAATTCTATTTCCAGTGATTGAAGAAGCGATTGCCGCGCCAGAAATTAATCTTTACGGCATTCATTTCCACATTGGTAGTCAGTTAGAAGACAATAGTACCCATTTAGCGGCGGCTCGTGTCGCTTTAGGTTTGGTATTAGAAATTAAGAACCGCTTAAATTATGAAGTCCAAGAATTAAATTACGGTGGCGGTTTTGGTGTAACCTATACTAAAGAAGATAATCGTCAACCTTATAGTTATTTCTTAGACCCATTGATGGAGTTAACCGAAAGTTTTTGTCAGGAAAATCAAATTTCTCGTCCAGCAATTGTTATTGAACCTGGCCGTAGTATTGTGGCAGAAGCAGGTATTAGTTTGCATTCTATCGGTACAATTAAAGATTTACCAGGGATTAGAAAATATGCCTCAATTGATGGAGGAATGACTGATAATATTCGTCCAGGTTTATATCAAGCCAAATATGAAGGAATGCTAGCGAACAAAGCAGAAGATGCGTTAACTGAAACAGTAACGATTTCTGGAAAAGCCTGTGAAAGTACGGATATTTTAGTCAAAGATATCGAAGTACCCACGATTGAAACAGGTGATATTTTTGCTACCTTTGCTACAGGAGCCTATGGTTACTCAATGGCTAGTAATTATAATAAATTGCAAATTCCTGCAGTAGTATTGGTCAAAGACGGGCAAGCAGAAGTGATTGTAGAACGTCAAAGTTATGAACAAATCATTCAAAATGAACGAATTCCAGATTCATTAAAATAGGAATAAGAATTTCCTCACAATGACAGTTATTCACACCAATTATTCTATACTATTAGTATAATTAAGTGGAGGAGTCTTTACTTAATTTAAGCAAATCAGTCGAATGATCCTCGAAGAAGTTGTTATCTTTTGGATTATTCGACTTTTTTGAAATAATCCAGATTATGGCTAAAGTAGTCAACTAACAGAGAACTAAAATTTATACGAAGGAGGAATGGAATATGGTAGATACACCAAAATGTCCAGAATGTAGCTCGGAATATGCTTATGAAGATCGTGGCTTATGGAACTGTCCAGAATGTGGTCACGAATGGGAGGCCAAGAGTAATTCTAACGAGGAATTGACTGTTTACGATGCTAATGGCAATCTCTTAGCAGATGGCGATGCTGTTTCTGTGATTAAGGATCTGAAAGTCAAAGGAGCATCGAATCCATTGAAACAAGGAACAAAAGTAAAGAATATTCGTTTGGTTGAAGGAGATCACAATATTGATTGCAAAATTGATGGTTTTGGTCCAATGAAATTAAAATCTGAATTTGTTAAGAAGTTGTAATTTTTCGGATTGTCTTCATGGAAAATTCACGAGAAGCTGATAAAATAGTTTTTGTAGGAGTTTCTGATCTTTTTACTTTTAAAGAAACTTGAATGAATCAAAGGAGGAATAGTTTATGTATGGTTATGGATACGGATTTTATTTTGATCCAACTTATGTACTAGTCATTATTGGTATGATTATTTCGATGGCAGCTTCGGCCTACGTCAACAGTACGTTTAAAAAATATGACCAAATTAGAAGTCGAAATAATGTGACTGGTACACAAGCAGCCCAATTTATTTTAAATAATCAACAAATTAATGATGTTGGTGTGCAAGGAATTGCAGGAAATTTAACCGATAATTATAATTCAAAAACAAAAATGTTGAGTCTGTCTCAAGCAACTGCCCAATCAACTTCGGTAGCAGCAATTGGTGTAGCTGCTCATGAATGTGGACATGCGGTGCAAGATGATCAGGATTATTTTCCATTACGTCTTCGAGCAGCGATTGTACCTGTGGCTAATTTCGGTTCTGTGATTGCGATGCCATTAATTTTAATTGGTTTACTTTTAAGTGGTCCTATTCTAATCAATATTGGAATTATCGCTTTTTCAACAGCCTTTCTTTTCCAATTGGTCACATTACCTGTAGAATTTAATGCTTCACGTCGCGCCTTAGCGATTCTTGAAGATGGTGGTTTATTAACCAAAGAAGAATTACCAATGGCTAGAAAAGTATTAACTGCAGCGGCACTAACTTATGTTGCGGCAGCGATTAGTACACTACTACAATTACTTCGTTTATTGATATTATTTGGGAACAATAGCCGACGTAATTAACTAAAAACAAAAGCACACTGTTATTAAAAACAACTATTTTTTTAGCGAAGGCTATGCGAATAGTTGTTTTTCTTTTTGATGTCATGATATGATAGATATATGAAAAAGAGAAGGAGATGTGCATAATATGAAAACGTCAACTAAAGTAACGATTGGTTTGAGTATTGCTGCAATCGCAGGAATCGCAACAGCCGCTATCGTTTCAGAAAAAGTGGTTAAGAAAGTAACTTCTATGTCTAATCGTCGCAAAGTAAAACATTTTGTAAACGATAAATTTGGTGGAAATGAAACATTGTTAAATGTTGTAGACAAACTAGAAGACAAAGAAATTAATTCATTAATGAATGTTGCCAATAAAGTACATGATGGCAAAGACAAAGTTGTTGATTACGGACAATCAGTAAAAGGTAAAATTGACGGATTTGTAGACAACATCTTTTAAAACAAAAACATCTCTAAGCGAAAAGTTTAGAGATGTTTTTTTAATGTTAAAGGAAGAACAAATGTTTACATGGTATGATAGTTTTTTATCACTTTTCAATTGTTCATGAATAAAAACAGGTTCTATTCAAAGTACATGAAACTTTCAGAACAAAGCTGCAAAAGCTCTTTGGTCGTGTGAGACCGCCACGAGTCTCTTCCAGAATCTCTTAGGCTGTTGAACGTTCAAACGCCGAAAAGTTTAAGAGGTCCAGACCTACCTCTCACAATATCTATTCTTTGCGGACTGATGGCTTGAAAGTTTATTAGTGTTGCTTTTTTTATTTCTATTTAATTATTTCCATGCTAAAGTAAGTTGAGGTGAATTTGGTGAAGCGAAGTACATTAACACAATCTGAAAAAGAATTTTTTATGAAAGAAGCCATTTTAGAGGCGAAAAAAGCCGAAGCCATTGAAGAAGTTCCGATTGGCGCAATTGTAGTAGTTGACGGAAAAATTGTTGGTCGCGGTCATAATTTAAGAGAAACCACCCAACAGTCGATTGCTCATGCTGAGATGAAAGCTATTGAAGAAGCTTGTGCAACATTAGGAAGTTGGCGCTTAGAAAATAGTCAGTTATTTGTAACGCTAGAGCCTTGCCCAATGTGTAGTGGAGCAATCATGCTTTCAAGAGTAGAAGAAGTGTATTTTGGCGCCTATGATCCTAAAGGTGGAACCGTAGGAAGTCTGATGAATTTATTGGAAGATCAGCGATTTAATCATTGGAGTTATGTAGAGTCAGGAATTTTAAACGAAGAATGTGGACTATTATTAACTAATTTTTTTCGCCAATTAAGAAAACAGAAGAAAATAAAAAAACAGGAAAAGACTAGCCAAAACGATTAAAATACGTTATACTATTTTTTGGGCAATGGGAATATTGTGAAGCGTGTCAGATCTGGAAGGAAGCAGCACTAAGCAATGATTCTCATGTGCCTGTACATAGCGTTGATAGACTAGTGTTTCTAACTAGCAGAATCAACACAAATAGTTAACGTAAGAATAACCTAGGACTGGTCCTGGGTTATTTTTATTTTAACAAGCCAAACCATCGTATTGCTTGTATTGAGTATGTTTTAAATATTCACAGAAAACTTTTCTTTTGGTACACTTAAACCATATGAATGAAGAAAGAAGTTGCAGTATGGAGAAAATTAGTATAATACACACCAATGATTTACATTCACATATTGAGAATTGGCCAAAGATTCGTCGCTTTATTCAACAAAAACAACAGCTAGATAATAAGGTCTTCACCGTGGATCTAGGAGATTTTTGTGATCGCTGGCATCCGTTGACAGAAGCTCTGGATGGTCAAGGAAATATTGAACTGATGAATCAAGTTCATTATGATGCAGTGACGATTGGAAATAATGAAGGGATTGGAAATTCTAGAGAAGTCTTAAATCACTTGTATGACCAAGCAAATTTTGATGTAGTTCTGGCGAATTTGTATGATCGTCAAACCTTGCAACTTCCTACTTGGGCCAAACAATGGAAAATTCTAACGACTGAAAAAAATACGAAAATTGGCTTAATTGGTATTACTGCTCCTTTTCCATTAACGTATTCTCCCAATGGTTGGGACATTCGCCAATGGACGGATATCTTACCAGGATTAATTCAGCATTTGCGTGGACAAGTAGATGTATTAGTTTTAATGAGTCATTTAGGAATTGAAGACGATCATTTGATTGCTAGAGAATTTCCTGAGTTAGATGTGATTTTAGGTTCCCATACCCATCATCATTTTCCGAATGGAAAGACGGTCAATGGAGTTTTGTTAGCAGCTGCTAGTAAGTTTGGTTATTATGTTGGTGAAGTGACGCTTTTACTTCAGGATCATCAAGTTATTCAGAAATCAGCAATCACTTTTGCAACTGAAGATATGCTGAGTGAGACGGCAGATAATGAAGAGATTTTCGAATATACAGAAACAGGTCATCGTTTATTGCAAGCGAAAAAAGTAGCGTGGTTACCCCATGATTTAACTTTAGACAGGTTTGATGAATCGTTAGTTTTGGAGACATTGGCTGCGGTACGCAAACGAGGGAAAACTGAGGTTTCTTTGCTGAATACGGGCTTATTTCTGGGAGAGTTATCTCAAGGTCTGGTTAATCAAGATCAACTTCATCAAATTTTACCCCATCCGATGCGATTGATTCGGGTAACCTTATTAGGAAGAGATGTTGAACGTCTGGTTTTAGAAATTGAAAAGAATCGGCTATTTCTGCGTAATTTCCCAATTTTGGGCATGGGATTTCGAGGGGAAATTTTTGGTGAAGTTGTTTATGATGGCTTGCATTATGATGAAATCAATCATCGTGTTTTTTGGCAAGGTCAACCAATCGAATTAGAGAAAGAATATCAATTAACGACTGTAGATCATTTGATGTTTTTACCCTTTTTCCCTACTATTGAAATTGCTGGAAGGCATGAATTTTTATTTCCAGAGTTTATTCGTACCGTGTTGGCGGAATACTTAAATGAAAAGTATCCCTTGCCAGACTTTGAAGAAAATTAGGGATAGGCTACACAGTGAAATGAAATAAAGGTATAATGAAGAACAAGTGGTTCCAAATGGAAGTCTCGCGGAAAATAACCGTCAGTCTTAATCAATAGGAACACAGGATGAGTACGAGGTGAAAAAATGACCGACGAAAAAACGAATTTAACAGAAGAAATGACGGCAGTATTAGAAGAGATTGTTGAAACACCTGAAAAGGAAAAAACAAAAGGTGAAGTTGTATTGCCGATTAATGATACAGAATTTATGATTGGCTCACGTAAGTATCAATTAGTTACTAATTATCGTGAGGGCTTTAATGCGGAACGATTAGGTGAACGCTTCAGTGAAGTTCTTGCAAAATACGATTATATCTTAGGAGACTGGGGTTATGAGCAATTACGTTTGAAAGGTTTTTTTGACGTAAATAATCGTAAATCATTACCAGATCAACGAATTGATACCCTAGAAGACTATTTGTACGAGTTTTGTAATTTTGGTTGTGCCTATTTTGTGATTCAACGTATCGGTGGCAAACGAGAAAAATCGAACGCTAAGCGTCGCAAGAAAAAAATACCGACACAAGCACATATTTCTGAGAAAAAAGAAGTAGTCAAAGATCGGAAAAAGAAGCCTGTCATTAAAAATAGACAGGAACAAAAACCAAAAAATACGAATAAAATAACGAAAAAAGAAACAAATGAGAAAAAAAATTTTACAATTCGAAAGAGAGAAGATTAGATGACATATAAAGGATATTTGATTGATTTGGATGGAACAATTTATTTAGGAAAGGCGCCTATTCCTGCAGCTAAAGGATTTGTAGAAGAATTACAAAGACGCCAGCTACCTTTTCTATTTGTTACTAACAATACAACCAAGAGTCCACTTACTGTAGTAAATCGTTTAGCAAATGAATTCGATATACACGTCAATGAAGCTCAGGTCTATACAGCTAGTTTGGCAACCATTGATTTTATGAAAGATGATAATAAGGGGAACAAAGTCTATGTAATAGGTGAAGCGGGTTTGATTGATTTAATATTATCAGCTGGTTTCCAGTGGGATGAAGAAAATCCTGATTATGTTGTCGTTGGTTTGGACTCTCAAGTCACTTATGAAAAATTGACGACAGCAACCTTAGCTATTCATAGAGGTGCAACTTTTATTGGTACCAACCCTGATAAAAATATCCCAACTGAACGAGGGTTGGAGCCAGGTGCTGGTTCATTAATTAGTTTGTTGGAGACAGCTACTCGGGTTAAACCAATATTTATTGGAAAGCCTGAAGCAGTAATTATGGAAAAATCACTGGAACGAATTGGTTTGACAAAAGAAGAAGTTATCATGGTTGGAGATAACTATGAAACGGATATTCTTTCAGGAATTAACAACGGAATTGATAGTCTATTGGTCTTATCCGGTTTTACTCCTAAAGAAGCCGTTGCGACTTTGCCTGTAGCACCAACTTATGTCTTAAATAGTTTAGAGGAGTGGGATTTTGACAACTAAATCAAAATGGCTAGAACGGCTGGGCTTTTTATCACTGTTTTTAACCTTAATCACTTTAGCCATCACTATTACTATTAATTTTCAACCATTGTATCGCTGGGATGTGGACTATTTAAATATTTTAGATTATACGCATTTATCAAAAGAAGAGCTGTTAAATAACTATCAACTCTTGATCCGATTTTTGAATAATCCTTGGAATACCACCTTAGCTTTGCCAGACTTTCCAATGTCTGAAGCAGGTGCTGGACATTTTTATGATGTGAAAAATCTATTTCTATTAAATTATGGTATTTTAATTGTAACAATGATTCCAAGTGGTTATTTCCTTGCATACCTATCTAAACAACACCGAGTATGGCGTTTGATACGTCCTATGCAATGGGGAATGATTGTGCCAGTATTTTTTGGTACATTAATGTTTATTGGTTTTGATACATTCTTTGTGAAATTTCATGAACTTTTTTTTAATAATGATGATTGGTTGTTCAATCCAGCAACAGATCCAATAATTAATGTATTGCCGGAACAATTTTTTATGCATTGTTTTATTTTGTTTTTCCTTTTAATTGAAGTATTTTTCTTCATTTTCTTTTGGAGTGGAAAACGAACTTTAAAAAAATAAATACAAACTTTAGTTAACAACAAAGTCCCCTGTAAGGTAAAACGACAACTGCCGTCTTTATCTCACAGGGGACTTTTTTTAGATTATTTGGTAATTGTATCGGCCTTTTCAGGATGTTGATGAGCAATTCGACTAGCAGCAGAGGCAGCAATTGCACCAACAATATCGTCAAGGAAAGTATGAACACGAGGTCCTTCATGGGAATTTAGTTCTGCTAAAATTCCTGGTTTTACTTTGTCGATGTAACCATAGTTGGTAAAACCAATTGATCCATAAACATTGACGATGGATAGCGCTAAAATTTCATCAATGCCGTACAAACCTTCATCTTCTTCAACAATCTCTTGTAAAGGCTGTAATAACTTGTCTTCTTCTGCCAAGATATCTAATTGAATACCCGTTAAAATAGCATTATGCACTTCTCTTTTAGACAATACAGCATTTACACTATCCACGCATTCTTCTAAAGAAAGGTTTGGAATGTACTTTTCTTGTAAATAAATAACCAATTTTGCAATATCAACAACAGCGACACCACGATCACCAAGTAGTTGACGGGCTTTTTCTTCTAACGTTTTTGTTTCTAATACCATAGATGCTCCTCCTAGTTTTTAGTAATGATTGTTACTATTTACAATAAAATCAGCGAATGACAAACTTCCAATCCATCTGTCCGTAAAGAATAGACAATGTGAGAGACCGCTCTGAGCCTCTTATGAGTCTCAGATCTTTCGGCGTTCAAACGCTGTGTAAAAAGTAGCAAATTGCTACTTCCAACACAACGTAATTCATCCTCATCTTTAGCTCACGATGTCTGTCTTTTCTACCAGATGGCTTTCCAGTTTTGACCAATTTGTTTAAGTGAATGTATCGATTAGTCATTTACTAAAGTTGGAAGAACAAAGTGGAGAAAACTCAAGGGTCGTGTTCTAAAGAGCTGAATGAATTACTCTGACTTAGTATGAATATACTTAGTCAGAGTTTGAACGTCAGCAGCCGAAGAGACTCTGTTAAGAGGCTCGTGGCGGTCTCACACGACCCCTGAGCTTTCGGAGCTTTGTTCTGGAAATTTCAAGTTTCGTTTGACTTTAACTGTAAGTAGTACCAATTGATTTTCGATTTCTAATTACTTTCATGGTATACTATTGACGTGTTGGAATCAATGAAAAGGGATGAGGTAAAAGATGTTTCCACTAGTAGAATTCTGCGAAAGCAATTTAGCAGGAGGGAGTCAAATGGTTTTTGATGCGCTAGAACATATGGAAAATGTAGATGTTCTGAGCTACTCCTGCCTAAGTGAGTGTACTCTGTGCGCGCTAAAGCCTTTTTGTTTTTTTGAAGGAGAACGCCTGGCAGCCACGACACCGGAAGAATTACTAGTTTTAGTCAAAGAAAAACTAGCGGAATGGCAAGAAGACTATTTATAGCGTTAGTTAGAATACAAAGCAATAAAAAAAGTCGAATCACCCTACATTTAATGGGGGATTCGATTTTTTTTAATGTTGAAATAAGCTAGTACTATGAGCTGGTTGAGTTCGATTTTTTGGATTGATATAGTGTAAAGCATTATTTACAGCAGTTGGAGCTTCACCAAAACCAGTTGCAATCAAATTCACTTTACCATCATATAAAGTAATATCTCCACAGCAGTATACCCCTTCCATAGAACTGCGCATATCAGAACGCACAGGAATTCCTTGACGACTGCTAGTAATGCCCCAATCTTTTAAGTTAAGAGAAGAAGTGAAACCGTAATTAACAATCAAATAGTCGACAGACAAGCGGACTGTTTCATCACTTTTAGGTGCTTGCAAATGGATTTCTTCCAGCATTCGATCACCATGAACTTCTTTAATGATGTAAGGCGTCATAATATTCACGGAAGATTTTTCTAATTGTTGGATACTATGTTCATGAGCTCTAAATTCTGTTCGACGGTGAATAAGAGAAACTTCAGCTGCAATGGGTGCCAACATTAAGGCCCAGTCAACTGCCGAATCACCACCACCTGCAATAGCTACTTTTTTCCCAGCATACTTCATTAAATCCGGAACGTAGTAATCAACACCATAATTTTCAAAAGTTTCTGCATTAGGAACATTTAACTTTCGAGGTTGGAAAGAACCGTTTCCTAAGGCTAAGATAACCGCTCTAGAATAATGAGTTCGTTTATTAGTAGTGATTTCAATAATGCCATCTTCTTGTCGTTCAATTTTTAAAACTTGTTCTTCCAATCGGTAACGATGATTAAAGGTAGTCAATTGTTTTTCTAGCTTTTGGACAAGTTCCCCCGCTTTGACTTTTGGATAACCGGGAATGTCGTAAATATATTTTTCAGGATAGAGAGTTGCTAACTGTCCTCCTAATTGTGGTAAAGTATCGATAATTTTGGTTTTCGCATTTCGCATTCCTGCATAAAAGGCAGCGAACATGCCAGCTGGACCAGCACCAACAATGGTGATATCGTAAATGTTCATAGTCGGATCTCCTTTATATAAACTTTTTGTGACTACTTGCATTATAACAAAGAATTTTGCACGTGGCATTTTTATTTATTTCTGCTATTATTAAACTATAAAATAAGAAGGAGGAGATTTTGTGTCTCAATATCCACAATTAGATGTAGCAAATCAAACAGGGGTGAAAGCTCTGATCAAAACCAACCGTGGAGATATCACTGTTCAATTATTTCCTGAGCATGCACCAAAAACAGTTGAAAACTTTGTTCAATTAGCTAAAAAAGGTTACTATGATGGGGTGATTTTCCATCGAGTGATTCCTGATTTTATGATCCAAGGTGGCGATCCAACCGGAACAGGTATGGGTGGCGAAAGTATTTATGGAGATAAATTTGAAGATGAATTTTCTAAAGACGTCTTTAACTTACGTGGGGCTCTTTCAATGGCCAATGCTGGACCAAACACAAACGGCAGTCAGTTCTTTATCGTAAGTAATCAAAATGTTCCAGCTAATATGATTAGTCAAATGGAAGCAGCAGGTTATTCGGAAGAAGTGATTGAAGCTTACAAACAAGGTGGAACTCCTTGGTTAGATTTCCGTCATACTGTTTTTGGTCATGTAGCAGAAGGATTAGATGTTGTCGATGAAATTGGTGGTGTTCAACGTGGACCTCAAGATCGTCCGGTTCATGATGTTGTGATTGAAACGATTGAAATTAGCGAATAATTAGCTGATAAATATTATTTACTTAAAGAAGAGCGGCAAAAAAGCCTACTCTTCTTTTTTATATAGAAGCAAACTGTTTCTATGCTTCATTTTTTTCCGACAAAAAGGTATAATGAACTTGCGAAGAGAGGGAAGAATATGACATACAAAATTGGGGATATAATAGAAGGAACAGTTACTGGTATCCAACCTTATGGAGCTTTTGTCTCTTTAGATGAAGAAACACAAGGATTGATTCACGTTTCTGAAATTCAATCAGGTTTTACTAAAAATATCCAAGAAGTATTGACCATTGGTGAAAAAATTAAAATACAGATTATCGATATAGATGAATTTACCAAAAAGATTAGTTTGTCTAGAAGAACACTCGAATCTAAGTTTGTACAGGTGGGCCATCGTAAAAGAAGATATTTTACCAATAAAAATAAACGAATCGGATTTAAAACGATTGACGATCAATTACCTATTTGGATAAAAGAAGCTGTGGAGCTGTTAACTCAAGAAAATTTATCAAAATGAACTGCTACAATCTGAAATATGTGCTATCATTAATAGTAACAAGAAGACCAATTGGGGTGAGTGAATTGAAAGAAAAAATAGTCGCTGGAACAGTCATGCTTCACTTAGATGATGGGACAAAGAAATTTTTAATGTGTGAGAAAGAAAGTCGCATAGAACTTGCTTACACAGCTATTTCTCAAGAGAAGACAGGATTAGCCAATATCTTACAACTATTAAAAGAAGAAGTATGTTTGGATATTGCTAATATCAATTTACTAGAACTGACAAATGGTCAAGCGGAAAATTGCAATGTTCCTTTATTTGTTTTTGAAGCAAAAGAAGCGGAACAACCGACTGATTTGCCAAAAGATTATGAATGGATGGCTGCTAAATACTTCCGTCAAGCCATTCAAGACTTTGAAATTGAAGGAATGCCGTTTTTCTAAAGCCGATTTCGGCTTTTTTTTTACGATTTTAATTCTATATTTATAGGGAAAGCATTCAGTTTTCATGTTGTATATTCAATAAAATAGAGAATAAATTCTTTTTTTAGTTTAAAGGACGAACAATCAATAAAAATCCTTAGATTTCATAGGAAAAATAGCCAAAGAAGGTTGTTGACGAAAAGAAAAATACATGGTAAATTAGTCAACGTTGGTTCTGAACCAACTCGTCAAAAAATAATTTTGGAAAAAATGAAATTAGCAGTTGACGAATTCTGAAACAGATGATATTATAACAAAGTCGTCAAAAACGAATCAAGAAATAACCTTGATAAATCAAGAAAAATTCTTGAAAAAAGTCCTTGACGAATAACAATACATTTGTTAAGATAATCAAGTCGCTGAAAACAGCAGCTCAGTTAGTTGAAAAACTTCTGAAGAAAAACTTTTATAAAATAGTTGACATTTACTTGGTCAGCTGATATGATATAAAAGTTGCTAACGCAGCACAACGTAGACCTTTGAAAACTGAACAAAGCAAGCAAACGAACCAAATGTGTAGGATGCTTCTTTTATAGAAGTAAACAACAAGCAAGCAGTAATGCTAGCAACGTTAATTTTATGAGCTTAACAATCGCAAGATTGTTTTCAAATTTTTTTATGAGAGTTTGATCCTGGCTCAGGACGAACGCTGGCGGCGTGCCTAATACATGCAAGTCGAACGCTTCTTTTTCACCGAACTTCGGTTCATCGAAAAAGAGGAGTGGCGAACGGGTGAGTAACACGTGGGTAACCTGCCCATCAGAAGGGGATAACACTTGGAAACAGGTGCTAATACCGTATAATGCTTTTTCTCGCATGAGAGCAAGCTGAAAGGCGCTTTTGCGTCACTGATGGATGGACCCGCGGTGCATTAGCTAGTTGGTGAGGTAACGGCTCACCAAGGCCACGATGCATAGCCGACCTGAGAGGGTGATCGGCCACACTGGGACTGAGACACGGCCCAGACTCCTACGGGAGGCAGCAGTAGGGAATCTTCGGCAATGGACGAAAGTCTGACCGAGCAACGCCGCGTGAGTGAAGAAGGTTTTCGGATCGTAAAACTCTGTTGTTAGAGAAGAACAAGGATGAGAGTAAAATGTTCATCCCTTGACGGTATCTAACCAGAAAGCCACGGCTAACTACGTGCCAGCAGCCGCGGTAATACGTAGGTGGCAAGCGTTGTCCGGATTTATTGGGCGTAAAGCGAGCGCAGGCGGTTTCTTAAGTCTGATGTGAAAGCCCCCGGCTCAACCGGGGAGGGTCATTGGAAACTGGGAGACTTGAGTGCAGAAGAGGAGAGTGGAATTCCATGTGTAGCGGTGAAATGCGTAGATATATGGAGGAACACCAGTGGCGAAGGCGGCTCTCTGGTCTGTAACTGACGCTGAGGCTCGAAAGCGTGGGGAGCAAACAGGATTAGATACCCTGGTAGTCCACGCCGTAAACGATGAGTGCTAAGTGTTGGAGGGTTTCCGCCCTTCAGTGCTGCAGCTAACGCATTAAGCACTCCGCCTGGGGAGTACGACCGCAAGGTTGAAACTCAAAGGAATTGACGGGGGCCCGCACAAGCGGTGGAGCATGTGGTTTAATTCGAAGCAACGCGAAGAACCTTACCAGGTCTTGACATCCTTTGACCATCCTAGAGATAGGACTTTCCCTTCGGGGACAAAGTGACAGGTGGTGCATGGTTGTCGTCAGCTCGTGTCGTGAGATGTTGGGTTAAGTCCCGCAACGAGCGCAACCCTTATTGTTAGTTGCCATCATTTAGTTGGGCACTCTAGCGAGACTGCCGGTGACAAACCGGAGGAAGGTGGGGATGACGTCAAATCATCATGCCCCTTATGACCTGGGCTACACACGTGCTACAATGGGAAGTACAACGAGTCGCGAAGTCGCGAGGCTAAGCTAATCTCTTAAAGCTTCTCTCAGTTCGGATTGTAGGCTGCAACTCGCCTACATGAAGCCGGAATCGCTAGTAATCGCGGATCAGCACGCCGCGGTGAATACGTTCCCGGGCCTTGTACACACCGCCCGTCACACCACGAGAGTTTGTAACACCCGAAGTCGGTGAGGTAACCTTTTTGGAGCCAGCCGCCTAAGGTGGGATAGATGATTGGGGTGAAGTCGTAACAAGGTAGCCGTATCGGAAGGTGCGGCTGGATCACCTCCTTTCTAAGGAATAGTACGGAGACTACACAGTCGATTGCAACACGCTTTGTTCAGTTTTGAGAGGTTTACTCTCAAACGATTGTTCATTGAAAACTGGATAGATAAAGCAACAAATAATCAAAACAAACCGAGAACACACCGCGTTGAATGAGTTTTTTAAGAAGTTCAATTGCAACTTTTTCTTGATAAAGCTTCTATCGCTAGAAGTACTTTATCAAAACCCAACCGTAAGGTTGATAAGGTTAAGTGAATAAGGGCGCACGGTGGATGCCTTGGCACTAGGAGCCGATGAAGGACGGGACGAACACCGATATGCTTTGGGGAGCTGTAAGTAAGCTTTGATCCAGAGATTTCCGAATGGGGGAACCCAGCATCTTTGATAGGATGTTACTATTAAGTGAATACATAGCTTAATAGAGGTAGACGCAGAGAACTGAAACATCTAAGTACCTGCAGGAAGAGAAAGAAAATTCGATTCCCTGAGTAGCGGCGAGCGAAACGGGAAAAGCCCAAACCAACAAGCTTGCTTGTTGGGGTTGTAGGACTCCGATATGGTAGTCTTTTCAGATAGTCGAACAACTTGGAAAAGTTGGCCAAAGAGGGTAAAAGCCCCGTAGGCGAAAGATGGAAAGCACCTAGGAGGATCCTGAGTACGGCGGAACACGAGGAATTCCGTCGGAATCCGGGAGGACCATCTCCCAAGGCTAAATACTCCCTAGTGACCGATAGTGAACCAGTACCGTGAGGGAAAGGTGAAAAGCACCCCGGAAGGGGAGTGAAATAGAACCTGAAACCGTGTGCCTACAACAAGTTAAAGCCCGTTAATGGGTGATAGCGTGCCTTTTGTAGAATGAACCGGCGAGTTACGATTGCATGCGAGGTTAAGTTGAAGAAACGGAGCCGTAGCGAAAGCGAGTCTGAATAGGGCGAATGAGTATGTAGTCGTAGACCCGAAACCATGTGATCTACCCATGTCCAGGTTGAAGGTGCGGTAAAACGCACTGGAGGACCGAACCCACGTACGTTGAAAAGTGCGGGGATGAGGTGTGGGTAGCGGAGAAATTCCAAACGAACTTGGAGATAGCTGGTTCTCTCCGAAATAGCTTTAGGGCTAGCGTCGAAGTGAAGAATGATGGAGGTAGAGCACTGTTTGGACTAGGGGCCCATCTCGGGTTACCGAATTCAGATAAACTCCGAATGCCATACATTTATATTCGGCAGTCAGACTGCGAGTGATAAGATCCGTAGTCGAAAGGGAAACAGCCCAGACCACCAGCTAAGGTCCCAAAATAACTATTAAGTGGAAAAGGATGTGGGGTTGCACAGACAACTAGGATGTTGGCTTAGAAGCAGCCACCATTTAAAGAGTGCGTAATAGCTCACTAGTCGAGTGACCCTGCGCCGAAAATGTACCGGGGCTAAATAGTTTACCGAAGCTGTGGAGTGCACCTTAAGGTGCATTGGTAGGAGAGCGTTCTAAGGGCGTTGAAGGTAGATCGTGAGGACTACTGGAGCGCTTAGAAGTGAGAATGCCGGTATGAGTAGCGAAAGACAGGTGAGAATCCTGTCCACCGTATGACTAAGGTTTCCTGGGGAAGGCTCGTCCGCCCAGGGTTAGTCGGGACCTAAGCCGAGGCCGAAAGGCGTAGGCGATGGACAACAGGTTGATATTCCTGTACCCGTCTCTTTTGTTTGAGCAATGGAGGGACGCAGGAGGCTAAGGAAAGCAGACGATTGGAAATGTCTGTCCAAGCAACGAGTCTAAGTGAGAGTCAAATGCTTTCATTTGTGAAGGATGAGTTGTGATGGGGAGGGAAATAATAGTACCGAAGTTCCTGATGTCACACTGCCAAGAAAAGCTTCTAGCAAGAAAGAAACGGCCCGTACCGCAAACCGACACAGGTAGTCGAGGAGAGTATCCTAAGGTGAGCGAGAGAACTCTCGTTAAGGAACTCGGCAAAATGACCCCGTAACTTCGGGAGAAGGGGTGCTGCTCTAAGAGCAGCCGCAGTGAATAGGCCCAAGCGACTGTTTATCAAAAACACAGGTCTCTGCAAAATCGAAAGATGAAGTATAGGGGCTGACGCCTGCCCGGTGCTGGAAGGTTAAGAGGAGTGCTTAGCGTAAGCGAAGGTACGAATTGAAGCCCCAGTAAACGGCGGCCGTAACTATAACGGTCCTAAGGTAGCGAAATTCCTTGTCGGGTAAGTTCCGACCCGCACGAAAGGCGTAACGATTTGGGCACTGTCTCAACGAGAGACTCGGTGAAATTTTAGTACCTGTGAAGATGCAGGTTACCCGCGACAGGACGGAAAGACCCCATGGAGCTTTACTGTAGTTTGATATTGAGTGTCTGTACCGCATGTACAGGATAGGTAGGAGCCGAAGAATTCGGGACGCAAGTCTCGAAGGAGGCAATGGTGGGATACTACCCTTGCGTTATGGCCACTCTAACCCGCACCACTAATCGTGGTGGGAGACAGTGTCAGATGGGCAGTTTGACTGGGGCGGTCGCCTCCTAAAAGGTAACGGAGGCGCCCAAAGGTTCCCTCAGAATGGTTGGAAATCATTCGAAGAGTGTAAAGGCAGAAGGGAGCTTGACTGCGAGAGCTACAACTCGAGCAGGGACGAAAGTCGGGCTTAGTGATCCGGTGGTTCCGCATGGAAGGGCCATCGCTCAACGGATAAAAGCTACCCTGGGGATAACAGGCTTATCTCCCCCAAGAGTCCACATCGACGGGGAGGTTTGGCACCTCGATGTCGGCTCGTCGCATCCTGGGGCTGTAGTCGGTCCCAAGGGTTGGGCTGTTCGCCCATTAAAGCGGCACGCGAGCTGGGTTCAGAACGTCGTGAGACAGTTCGGTCCCTATCCGTCGCGGGCGTTGGAAATTTGAGAGGAGCTGTCCTTAGTACGAGAGGACCGGGATGGACTTACCGCTGGTGTACCAGTTGTCTCGCCAGAGGCATTGCTGGGTAGCTATGTAGGGAAGGGATAAACGCTGAAAGCATCTAAGTGTGAAGCCCACCTCAAGATGAGATTTCCCATTTCTTTAAGAAAGTAAGAACCCTGAAAGATGATCAGGTAGATAGGTCAGAAGTGGAAGTGCAGTGATGTACGGAGCGGACTGATACTAATCGTTCGAGGACTTAACCAAAGAAAAAAAGTAAAATTGCCGTTCGAAGAACGTTTTGATTCATGTTTTATCATCCAGTTTTGAGTGAGCAATCACTTGAAAATCAAATAGTGTGGTGGCGATAGCGAGAAGGATACACCTGTTCCCATGCCGAACACAGAAGTTAAGCTTCTTAGCGCCGATTGTAGTTGGGGGTTTCCCCCTGTGAGAGTAGGACGTCGCCACGCTGTAAATATTCCGGCATAGCTCAGTTGGTAGTAGCGCATGACTGTTAATCATGATGTCGTAGGTTCGAGTCCTACTGCCGGAGTCTTAGAGATAGCAATATTGCTATCTCTTTTTTTGTACGATTTTCCTTTTGTATCAATGAAATATCATTTAAAATAAAGAAAAGGGGATGAATACAATATGAAAAAAGCGCATATTTTGTTTGACTTAGATGGAACAATCATTGATTCTAGTGAAGGAATTTTTAATTCAATTAACTATGCTATGAAAAAACTAGTAAAAGAAGAGCTTCCGCTAGAGGTGTTAAAAACCTTTGTCGGTCCACCACTACAGGATTCCTTTGAACGTATTGGTTTAAGTGAAGAAAATGCGACTCTTGCGGTGACCTATTATCGAGAATTGTATTCGAAAGAAGGAATTTATCAAGCTAAACCCTATGATGGAATAGAAAAAACATTAACTGAATTATCTAAAAATCAAAAGCTTTATTTAGCAACTTCTAAACCAGAGTTTTTTGCTAAAAAGATCTTAGAGCATCTTGGGTTTACTGAATACTTTACAGGAATTTATGGTGCAGATTTAGAAGGATTGAGAATAGCTAAGGCCGATGTGATTGCCTATGCACTTAGAAATGCTACATTGGAAGATAAAGAAACGATTGTAATGATTGGTGATCGAGAACACGATATTTTAGGTGCAAAAATAAATAGTGTTGATAGTATTGGTGTGTTATATGGTTTTGGTAGTCAAAAAGAATTGTCTCAAGCAGGTGCAGCCGAGATAATTGAAAAACCTGAAGAGCTACTATCGTTAATTGATTAAAATGTTTCGGTTATTGAGTAGAAAGGGATAAGGAGCTTCTTTTCTCTTTCTACAAAAAAGCCAAGATTGTATTGACTTTCATAGTCAAATTAGGTATTCTAATACTTGTGTTAAATAACTAAATGCCGCCTTAGCTCAGTTGGTAGAGCACCACCATGGTAAGGTGGGGGTCGCCGGTTCAAGCCCGGCAGGTGGCTCTTAATAAAAAAGCTATAAACCTATTCCATTAGAGTTTATAGCTTTTTTTGTGTCTCCAATATTTTAACTTTCTGGGCAGTATGAGTCTTTGATAAACAACACTCAATATCAAAATAATCAAAAAATTTAAAATTCTTCTTCACTTTTTAATTATGTTTTGTTAGAATGTTTCATTGTGAGTCCGCTGTGTGATTGTCATGACTCTTTTTTTATAATTGAAAGGAGGCATACAATCATGATTACACTAGAAAACATTTCAAAGGCATACCGAGTTCCCGTAAGAAATGCAGGATTTAAACATGCTGTTTCTTCATTTTTTAAACGAGAATATCGTCATGTCAAAGCATTGGAACAGATTTCTCTAGACATTCAAGAAGGAGAAATGGTTGGTTACATTGGACCGAATGGAGCGGGAAAAAGTACGACGATAAAAATTCTTTCAGGAATTTTGTATCCAGATCAAGGAACAGTACGAATTAATGGTTTAGATCCATTCACAGAACGAAAGCAACATGCACAGCAAATTGGGGTTGTTTTTGGACAACGTTCTCAATTGTGGTGGGATTTACCAGTGGGAGATTCGTATGAATTATTAAAAGATATTTATAAGATTCCCAACGAAGAATACGAGCAACGATTGAAAGAATTTGTTGATTTATTTGAATTAGCAGATATTATTCAAAGACCTGTTCGTCAATTAAGTTTAGGGCAACGTGTACGTTGTGATATTGTGGCAGCCTTGCTCCACAATCCGAAAGTGTTATTTTTAGATGAGCCGACAATCGGATTGGATGCGCATTCAAAACAAAAAGTCCGTGAGCTAATTAAACATGTCAATCATAAATACCATACAACGGTAATTCTAACTACTCATGATATGCAAGATATTGAACAGATAGTATCTAGAGTAATTTTAATTGGTCATGGCGAAATTTTATATGATGGACAACTTGTGGATCTAGTTAAAAATTATGGGGCAAAAAAACAAATTCAATTACGCTTTCAAGGTGAATTGACAGAACACTCTGGCTATACAATTTTGGAATCGGATCAAGAATCAGCCTTGCTACAAATTGAAACAGATTTAGCTTTGGTGATTAGTACTTTACAACAGTCGTTGCAGATTGATCAGTTGGAAGTGTTAAACACGACGATTGATGATGTCATTCTTAATTTGTATAAGGAGTATCATGTATGATGGGATATGTGACGTTATTTAAACTCAGAATGAACGCTGGATTACAGTATCGAGGAGCGGCTTTGTCTGGTATCGTGACGCAATTGGCATGGGGCTTTCTGTTGATTACTTTGTTTCAGCTATTGGGTCAAAATACTATGCCAGCAGCAGAAATTGCCACTTATTTTTGGATGAATCAGGCTTTTATAGCAATGAATGCGATTTGGACCATGGATGGCAGCTTGTTTCAAGAAATTGAAACGGGGAATGTGCAGTATGCAATTTTAAGACCTCAAAATATTTATTTTCAATGGTTTGTTCGAAATGGAGCTTATCGTTTATCAAGAACTATTCTTCGGGCAACACCATTGTTTTGTATTGTTTTTTTATTACCAGAACCTTATCGAATGGGACTTCCAGCAAGTGGTATCTTCTTTATAGGTTTCTTATGCTCATTAATATTGTCTTTTTTGACGCAGTTAGCTATTGGAAATATTATGGTTGCTTTAGTGATGAAAAGTAAACAGGCGATGGGTGTTAGAATTTTATTTCTGTCACTTTTTGATTTTTTGGATGGAGGAAATATTCCTTACGCTTATTTCCCACCAGTTTTGCAAACAATTTTGACAAGGACTTTCTTTTATAGCATTAAATCAGCTCCCTTTCTAATGTATATGGGAAATATTTCCATTCTTTCGACTTTGCTCTTTCAAGTAATCTGGTTGATTATTTTAGTGATTATTGGTTACCAAATGGTTTCTTCAGAATTACGAAAATTGGAGGTATTTGGAGGATGAAACTATATTTTAAATTTTTTAGTATGCATCTACGCAGACAGTTACAATATCGTACGTCGTTTTTCTTTGTTGCTTTTGGACAAGCCTGTGTAGCCGCGACTAGTTTAATTTCGATTGTCTTTTTAATGCCACCTGGAATTGCCGTGATGGGGTTTAATCGAAATGAAGTATTACTGGCTGGAGCGATTATTAACTTATCTTATGCCACAGCAGAATGTTTTGCCAGAGGGTTTGATTCTCTTGGAGGAATGATTCAAAGTGGTGAATTTGATCGAGCGATCGTTCGACCGATTTCAGAAATTCGACAAATTTTTATGATGACGATGGAATTTACGCGGATTGGTCGCTTTTTAGTGGCGCTTTTAACACTAGGAATTGTTTTATCACAACTACCAGCCATTCCGATTTGGTATTTAATCTTTTTAGTTTTAACAGGTGCTTTTGTTTACACGTGTTTATTTATTATTTATGGTTCAATATGTTTTTATACCACAGAAAATCTGGAGTTTTTTAATATTGTAACGGATGGAACAAAGGAATTTGGAAAAGCACCTTTTTCTTTTTATGGGGAGTCGATACTAAAATTCTTAACTTATGTGATTCCACTGGCTCTGATTCAATACTATCCTTTACTTTATCTTTTAGGAAAAAGTCAAAATATTTTTTATGCTTTTGTTCCTGTATTTGCGTATTTGTTTGTGATTCCCACTATTTCCATTTGGCGAAAAGCGCGTAAACATTATGGTTCGACAGGGAGTTAGAAAATTGAGTAAAAAAGCAGTGGCCAACAAGTGGTCACTGCTTTTTTATATTGAAGTGCAATAGGTTAAAGTCATGTAGACGTGTAAGTTCCATATAGACTTGTATGATTAAAAAAACAATCATACACCTATTTATTGACAAAAAGTAAGTGATTTGATATATTTATTTCGAAATCGAAATAAAGGAGGAGGACCATGACAAGATCTGAAGAAGCCTTAAAAACATTTGTTGGGATTAAACGGACAAATGACCGTTTGAATAAAGCTGTAAAAGTGGATGTTAAAAATTATGGTCTAAACGTTAATGAATTTACCGTTTTGGAAGTTTTATTTCACAGAGGTAAACTACAAGTGCAGCAAATTAAAGAACTTATTTTGATTGCGAATAGTAGCACAACCTATATTATTGATAAACTGTGTCAAAAAGAGTTGGTCAAAAGAGTTCAGGATAAGGTTGATCGACGTATTACTTATGTTGATTTGACGGATGAAGGATATCAGTTAATGAAAGAAAGTTTTCCAAAACATGAACGGACGATTTTAAGCCTATTTGATAGGCTTGATGACGAAGAACTTGTTGAAATGAAAAGACTATTGAAAAAAATGAATGGTCACACATAAAAAGTATAGTTCTATACTTCAATTATATTTCGAATTCGAAATATATAAAAATATTATAAAAAAGAAGGTAATTATTATGTCAAATTTATTAGGGATTCATCATGTTACAGCAATAACAGATAGTGCAGAACGAAACTATCAGTTTTTTACAGAAATATTGGGAATGCGTTTAGTTAAAAAAACGGTCAATCAAGATGATATTCATACTTACCATACTTTTTTTGCAGATGATGAAGGAAATGCGGGAACGGATATGACTTTTTTCGATTTTCCTCAAATTCCTAAAGGTTCTAAGGGAACAAATTCAATTAGTCGAGTAGGTTTACGTGTACCTAGCGACGAGGCACTTGAATATTATGTAGGGAGATTTGAAAAATATGGTGTAAAACATGAAGGTATTCAAGAACTCTTTGATACTAAAGTAAAAGTTTTACCCTTCGAAGAAAGTGACGGGCAATACTATCAACTATTTTCAGATGAAAATAATCAAGGGATAGAAGGGGGGATTCCTTGGAAAGAAGGTCCTGTACCTGCTAAATACGCTATTTATGGTTTAGGACCAATCGAAATAACTGTAAGCTACTATAATGATTTCAAACAAGTATTAACAAATGTATACGATATGAAACAAATAGTAAATAAAGAAAGTTATGCTATTTTTGAAGTTGGAAAAGGTGGGCATGGAGGTCAAGTCATTTTAAGAAACGATCAAAAGAGTAGACAGGCGCTTGAAGGTTATGGTCAGGTTCATCACGTATCTTTTAGAGTAAAAGATCAGAATGCTTTAAACGAATGGTTTACAAAATACCAAAAGATGGGGTTACCTAACTCGGGTTTAGTCGATCGATTCTATTTTGGCGCTTTATATGCTCGGATTGGACATATTTTAATTGAACTATCAACGGATGGACCGGGTTTCATGCAAGACGAACCATACGATTCTCTAGGTGAAACTTTGTCTTTACCACCAAAGTTAGAACCACAGCGTGAAATTATTGAAAGTCAAGTTCGTCCATTCAATACGGTTTGGGACAAAGAAAAGAGGAATAAAGATGGAAATTATTAAACGTATTCATCATATCAGTGCGATTGTTGGAAAAGCACAAGAAAATTTAAATTTCTACCGAGATATTTTAGGCTTAAAACTAGTTAAGAAAACAATTAACTTTGATGATCCAGGAGTATATCACTTATATTTTGCTAACCGCGCCCTTGATGATGGAACGATTATGACGTTTTTTCCATGGGAAAATCATAATAAAGGACAAAAAGGTAGTGGTCAGGTAGGTCGTATTGCTTTTAGTATCCCTAAAGGAACCATAAACTATTGGAAAACTAGATTAATCGACCATAACATTCACTATTCAGAAAGTCAGTTATTCGCAAATAAAACGTTGGAATTCCAAGACGTGCATTCATTAGACTTAGCATTAGTGGAAAGCAATCAAAATTCAAATTCACAGGATATTTTAGGTTTTTATGGTGTAGTTTTAAATTCGAATAAACCATTGGAAACAATCAAGCTATTGTCAGAACACATGGGACTGAGGAAGGTTACTGAAGATGACAAGTACGTTGTGTTAGAAACTATTGGAAAAGAGCAACATCGTGTGATTATTCCCAAGGTTTCAACTTATCCCGGCCGTTTTGGAATAGGGACGGTTCATCATATTGCTTGGTCAGTTCCAACAAAAGAGAAACTTATAGAATGGCAAGATTACTTTATGAATCATAACTATGGTGTAACAGAAGTCAAGGATCGTAAATATTTCAAGTCTATCTACATGCCCGAGTCTGGCAACATTATTTTTGAATTTGCCACAGATGGTCCAGGTTTTGATGTGGATGAATCTAGAGAATCCGTAGGTGAAAAACTGATGCTACCAGAAGAATATGAAACTAGCCGAAAAGAACTAGAAAAGATATTACCGAAGCTCGATTAGGAGAGAATGAGACATGTTATCATACAAAGCAAGTGAATTAACTCAAAAGGAAATGTACAAATTATTAATTGGCTCAGTTATTCCAAGACCCGTTTTAATGCTAAGTACCTTATCAGAAAATAATCAGATAAATTTAGCACCCTTTAGCTTTTTTAATATCGTATCCTATAATCCACCGTTGTTGATGGTATCCATACAGCGGAAAAATGGTGAAAAAAAAGATACCGCTAGAAACATTTTAAACATGGGAGAAGCGGTTGGCCATATTGTGGATGAACAAACTGTACAAGCTGTCAACATAACAGCTGCGTCTTTCAAATATGGTGAAAGTGAATTAACTGCGAGTGGTTTAACAGCTGTTGAGAGTCTTGTGGTTCAACCGCCAGGGATTAAAGAAAGTAAAATCCGTTACGAATTATCCCTGTATCAACATATCCCCATTAAAGATGATGATACAAAGATGATTGCAGATTTATTTTTACTCAGAGTCGAATATATTCATATCAATGAATCAGTTAATCAAGACACCTATGTATTACCAGAGAAATTAAATCCGGTGAGTCGATTAGCTGGGAATGATTATGCTAGCCTAGGGAATATTTTTACTATAGAAAGACCAAAGTAGGAGGGATATTATGAATCATATTTTTTTAGAAGGTCATCAGCGAAATAAAACAATCATCTTGTTACACGGAACAGGGGGAAATGAACAGAGCCTGCTTCCTATAGCAGAGTATCTAGACACAGGCTATAATATTTTGAGTATTCGTGGAACTGTGAATGAAAATGGGGCGCTACGATACTTTAAGCGTAAATCAGAAGGAATTTATGATGTTGAAAATTTAGAAGAGAATGCGAGAAAGTTAGTTGGATTCATCAAAGAGGCAAGCAAGGAATATGAATTTAGTTTATCTGAAGTTGTTTTTGTAGGTTTTTCAAATGGTACCAATATGGCAACACATATTCTTTTACACCCTGATTACCAATTTACTAAAGGTGTTCTGATGGCTCCACTCTATCCTTTCGAAATCGATAAAAATCAAGACTTATCTGACATGAAACTGTTTGTTTCTATGGGAAAGCAAGATCCAATTGTCCCAATGGTAGAAAATGAAAAATTCCTGCTTCTCTTAAAAGAAATGAATATAGATGTAACCGTCACTTGGGTAAAGGGTCATGAAATAACAGAAACAGTTTTGAACAAGGCAAAAGAATGGTTTGAAACACTCTAATAAAAAAGTTTTGAAATATTACAAAACTGATTCAAAGAACTACGACATAAGTGGTTTAATAGTAAAATATTAGAAGGATAGAGAATTGACGAAAATCTTTCTTTGTTCAGATATTTTTGTCTTTTTACTTATGTCGCAGTTCCTTTTATACTTCAATATAAAAGGGGTGAATGTCTTCATAACTACCATTTTTTAAGCGGAATCCTTTTGGAATAGTTCCTAATTGAGTAAAACCTAATTTTTTATATAAATGAATGGCCCCGTGATTTGAAGCAACCACTGCATTAAATTGCAACAGGCTAAAGCCATGTAGACGGGCTTGTCGGATCGAATCTATTACTAGCTTCTCGCCAATTTTTTTACCTCTTTGATTGGCAGCAACGGCATAAGACGAATTGCCAATATGACCACAGCGACCAATATTATTTGGATGAAGGATGTACAAACCAAGAATATCTTGTTCTTCTTCAGCTACGGCAGTGTAACTTTGTTCTGCAAAATATTTACCTGCACTTTCCACGGTCAAGAATTCTTCTTGAGGAAAAGCAACACCATCTTCCACAATGCGATTCCAAATCTGACACATTGCTGGTAAATCAGTTGTTTGATAGTCACGTATATTAATTGTCATAAAATCCCTCCTTGATTGAATAGCAAAATAGTTCTCTATTATCATAACTAATTTGATTAAAAAATTCGAGTGGAGTTTTTAATTTTAGATGAAACTAAAAAACGGTGATAAAACGGGATAAATTTTATCTTTCGAATGACTATGATTCATCTTCAAATTCCATAAAAAATAACAATAAAAACTAAAAAAAGTGCTTGATTCACTGATGAAAAATTGCTATTATACATATAGTTATTCCGGCATAGCTCAGTTGGTAGTAGCGCATGACTGTTAATCATGATGTCGTAGGTTCGAGTCCTACTGCCGGAGTTAAAATCCCCATCTTCTTTAATTGAAGATGGGGATTTTTTATGTGATATTAAATTTGTTTCTTATTGAAAATAAGAATAGCTAAAAGATTGAAAATAACTAGTAGCAACAAACTAATCCCAATTGCGATTAAAAGATCAGAAGGTTCGACTGTTCCAACGAGTAAATCCATATTTTTTGTTGCTAATGATAAAGGATTAAACTTTTCTAACTTAGGTAGAATATTTAATAATAGCCCTAGGATAAAGGCTCCTCCAACAATGATTAAACTCCCATAAATGGTGTTGGTGAGGGTGGAAGCAAAAAGTAAAATTGAAATTAATAAGAGGGCGAATAACCAAATACATAAAACAGAAAAAAATAAATGATTGACAGCATCCGTTGGAAATAAATAGCTATTATAAGCCCAAGTAATAAGGAATGAGAGGCTTAGACTCATTGTCCAAATCAATGCAACAGCAGTAAACTTTGCAAGAATGACCGCTTTACGGGACAGACCTTTTGTCAGAACATTAATAAGCGTTCCTTTAGCAAGTTCAGAAATTAAGACACCACTAAAAATTAATAGAGTTATGATAATGCCCATTTGATTGATATTTTTGAAGAATTGTCCCCAAGAATCAAAGGCTGTGGGATCAGGAATGGTTACTTGATCCCCAAGCGGAAGAAAGGATTCGACAAGTGTGGGTGTTAGTTTCGCCACTAAAGGATTCATCACACCAAACAAAGCAAAAATCAGAAGCATAATCCATAACTTAAAGGTTCGTAGACTTTCAAGTAATTCTTTTTTTAAAAAGGCATAGTAGTGTCTCATTGAACCACCTCCGTAAATAAATGCTCTAAAGAAGTCTCGATTTTTTCAAATTTTAAAGGAACGATTTGTTGCTCAGACAATAGTTTTACCAAAAAAAGTCCGTCTTGTTGTGTATTCTCAAAGCGAATGGTTAAGGTATTTTTATTTCGGACTATCTCTGAAGGAAAAGCGGCTAATTTTTTGGATTGCACAAATCGACTTAATTGTGACTCATTGGCAAATTCAATAGAAAAGCTATTACTATTGTTTCGGGCTTTAATTTCTGAAAGAGGACCTTGTAGGACTAATTTTCCTTTGTGTAAAAAAGCGACATAATCACAAACTCTTTCAACGTCTGAAAGAATATGAGTAGAAAAAATGACGGTTGTCTTTCCCTTAATTGCCAACAAGATATCGAGAATTTCTTTTCTTCCGATTGGATCAAGTGCGGAAGTAGGCTCGTCACAAATCAATAATTTTGGTTCGTTAAGTAGAGCTTGAGCGATTCCTAATCGTTGTTTCATTCCACGGGAAAAGGATTTTATTTTTCGTTCTTCATTTTTTAGTCCGACTAAGTTTAACAAGTCTTCGCTTTTTGAAAGAGTCTCAGTCCTGGATAAGCCTGTGATTTCCCCACATAATAACAAATATTCTTTTGGTGTCATGTAGTCATAAAACTCAGGAACATCGGGTAGATAGCCAATAGAACGGTTTGTCTTAGTTTCGCCGTAAGTGACTTCTTCTCCGCAGATTGAAATGCGACCACTGTCAGCTTTTAATAAGCCTAATATCAATCTCATTGTCGTGGTTTTCCCAGCACCATTTTGTCCAACAAAACCAAAAATCGCATGTTCGGGAACTTTCATGTCCAAGTTTTTCAAAATGGCTTGATTCCCAAATTGTTTCGTCAGTTGTTTGATTTCTAGAATATTCACTAACTGTCACCTCTCCCAAAGGCAAAATAAATGACAGGTCCGACAATTTGAAAAAGTAAGACAATGACAATCCACATCGGTTTTGTTCCAAAACGATAGTTAGGATTTTTTAAAACATGCAAGAGAGCAGTAATAGCGAGTATTAATTGTAAAATAATCAAAGGAATTAAAAAGGGTAAATATTCTTTGAGGATTTGTAAATCGTTCATGGTAAGCACCAACCTTATTCTAGTTTTTTAGTGAGTTCTTCATAAGTAGCTATTGTTTTTGCCGAATTTTTATTTGTGTAGTAATAGTCTCTTTCCTTTGTCCGAATAAAAAGAATCGGCTGGGAGTGGTAGTCAACATACAGATTTGCTGGTCGACCCTCTACAGTAAAATGTCCTGTCGCGTAGTTATCGGTAGCTGTACCAAAGTTTCGTTGTCGATTTGCTGAAAGTTCATCTACAAGTGTTACTTCTCTGATATTTTCTAAGTCAATAGTGACGGTTCTAGTAAATGGAGCAGAAATCGTTACCGTGGTTTCTGTCTGATTCAGTTGAAAAGCATTATCGGAAAAATCGTAAAGATAAAAAGGAATTAAGGTTGCCAATAATACACCGAAAAGTAAAATAGCCGTCAGTCCAGCTAAAATTTTTCCGATAGGTCTTCCAAGATTGATTCCCATATTCAAACCAATTCGATCGGGAATAAAAAAACGAGTATCATTAGGATTAATGTAAAAGCCAAAGCGCCAGTATTCGTCGTCTCCGTAATAACGATAACCTGTGGCAGTTTTTAATAACTCATCTTGTTTGATTCTTAAAGAATATAGATACCAAAAAGTAAAAATCAGATATCCAGTGAGCAGAACAAAAATGATGCCTGTTAAAATCGTTTCAAGCAAAACGGATTGTAATAAGCTCATCGTTGGAATAAAAAGGATTGGCAGAATGAACCAACCAATTGTAATCATCATAAAGGACCAATGATGTTTTGTTAGATCATTCGCTTTCTGATTGATTTCTCGATTATTTGTCATTGGTCGAACAGGTAATTTACTCACAAAATACCAACCACCAATCGAAAATGCCAAAGTCAAGCCACTGACGAGAAATAAAATGAGTCCACCTTCGATAGGGGTAAAATAAAGAACAAAACTACTACCAAGTAACCAAAATAGGGTGGGTGGAAGGAACCACCAAGCAGACACGATTTTTTTATTTTTTTGCATAACTAATTTTGTATCAACTAATACGGGCTGGATGGTCATTCCCCAACTATTTTTAGCAAGTAAATCACGCATTTTACGAATATACTTAATTTCAGTCAGAAACATAGTTAGTGTGGAGGTGAGGAGGAAAAACCAAAAAGCACTCATAATTAGTGAATCGTAATTTAGAAAGATGATTCCTAGAGTTAGTACACTAAAAATTCCAGCAATTCCAAACATTGTATGGCTGTATTTTTGAGAAAGACTTAAAATTTCAGGTTGTTGTAAATATTCTTTTTCAATAGTATTTTCTAAAATGACTTGTTTATTGGGTTTTCCAGCTAAACTTAAAGTAAACGCTTGAATAAAATAAACAAAAAACAATAAAATAATAAAAACAATTTTCATTCTTCTCGTCCTTTCGAATAGTGGGTCAGATACTTGTCAACATCTTGTAATATTTCTTCTTTGGATTGATTGTGTAAAAAGCCTTCTGCTAATAATAAAGCAAGTTGATGTTGATAATTTTTTTCAGCAGTGTGATCAAAAGTTGTTTGTTGTGCCACAATCGTGCCATTTCGTCGATCCGTAATTAAGTAGCCTTCATCTTTTAGTAGATTGTAGGCTTTAGAAATAGTCATTGGATTTACGCCTAATTCTTCGGCTAACAAACGAACAGAGGGGAGTAACTCTCCCGCAGTTATCTGATTTTGTGCAATCGCCAAAACAATTTGATCACGAAGTTGTTTATAAATAGGTTCAGAACCTAAAGAATCAATTTCAAAAATCATTGTATTCACCTCTTTGTATTGCATGATATAATACAAATAATATAAAATCAAGAAATGTTAATTTGTTTTATCATATTGTTACTAGTTTGAAATAGTTCTTCTGTATAATATAAGAGAGAGGAGTTGGTCAAGATGAAACAAAAATTTCGTGATCCTTATTTTGATAATGCGAAATTTCTTTTAATGGTTTTTGTCGTATTTGGACATCTACTACAACCTTTTATTGAACAGTCAGCATGGAGTAAAAATCTCTATTTTTCTATCTATACTTTTCATATGCCAGCTTTTATTTTAATATCGGGATATTTTGCAAAATCATTCGACTATAAAAAAGCTGATCAAGTCCGGATGAGTTTTCAAAAATTTATTTTACCTTACCTTTTTTTCCAATGGATATATACCTTCTTCTATTTGCTAACAGGAGCTAGAGAAAGTTTTTCTTTTCAACTACATATCCCAAATTGGTCCTTGTGGTTTTTGATTAGTTCGTTTTTCTGGCAAATCACTTTGTACTTTTTCCAGAAAGTACCTCCAAAAGTAGGAATAAGTATGAGTATATTATTGAGTTTACTAGTGGGCTACATTCCATTTCTTAACAGAGAATTGACTTTGCAAAGAACTTTTGTCTTTTTACCTTTCTTTGTAATCGGTTATTATTTAAAACCGGAAGAAGTTGAGAAATTTAGACAATGGCAATATAAAAAATTCTTAGGTTTGGGTTTTCTAGTTATTTATGCCGTGATTCAAATGGTTGATATTTGGGATAAATATATGTTCTTTGGTTCCAAACCCTACGAAGATTTTTTAAACTTTCCAGAATGGGGAGGATTCGTTCGGATTGTCACCTTTGTATTAGCTTGGGTGGGAATTCTCGCTTTCTTTGCTTTGGTACCGGCTAAGCACAAACCTTATACAGAGAATGGACGCTATACCTTAGTTGCTTATCTTTTACATGGCTTTATTGTTCAAGGTTTACGTGGTTTAAATGTTCAAAGTCTTCCTTTTAATGCTTCGACAGCAATCATTGTTTTAGTTGGTAGCATTGTCTTAACCTTCGTTCTATCCAGCGAACCAGTAGGGGAATTGTACGCAAGTATTGAGCAAACCTTGCTGGGCTATAATCATAAACCTAAAAAGAAAATTACCCTTCATAATCAAAATTAGTCTATTAAAATTTCCTTGTTGTGTGAGATCGCTCAGCTCTTACATGATAAGGAATTTTTTTCTTCCATTTCTGTCCTTCTTGGGATAAAGGAAACAGACAAAATCAAGTATTCCTCTAACTTCAACTGGATAAAGTCAAGAACCAAACACAATTTGCTTATAAGTAAGAACGGTTGTTTTTCAATAAAGGTAGGAGTACAATATTAACTAGATGATTAAAGGGAGATGTTTAGATGTCTGAAATTACTAAGGAAATGACTGCGAAATATGCAGCCGATTTTAAAGACAACAACAAACAAACAGCATTACAACGTGCTGTAGTCAAGAATGGTATTCGAGCTTCTGCGGAAAATATCAGTGCGAAGGTCAATAATGTACCTGTGTTTTCAGTAGACATAAAAACTGGAAAGGTATCTAACCAAAAACAATCTGGTCGTTGCTGGATGTTCGCTGCTTTAAATACATTCCGTCATAGAATGTTGAATCAATTTGATTTAAAAGAATTTGAGTTATCTCAAAACTATACTTTTTTCTGGGATAAATATGAAAAAGCAAATTACTTTTACGAAAACATTTTAGCTACAGCTGATCAAGACTTAACTAGTCGTAAAGTCGCGTTTCTTTTACAAGTTCCCCAACAAGATGGTGGACAATGGGATATGATTGTATCGATTTTCCAAAAATATGGAGTCGTACCGAAATCAGTGATGCCTGAAAGTAATAACTCTTCTAGTTCACGTGAATTAAATACTTACTTAAATAAAAAGTTGAGAAAAGATGCTTCTGTTTTGCGTCAATTAGTTGCAGAAGAAAAATCAGCTGAAGAAATTCAAGCAGTAAAAGCAGAAATGTTACAAGATGTGTATAACTTCCTGGCAATTTCTTTAGGTACTCCACCAGAAGCGTTTGATTTTGAATACCGTGATGAAAATCAAGAGTATCACTTAGACCGTGAGTTGACTCCACAAAGCTTCTTTGAAAAATACGTAGGAGTGAATCTAGATGATTATGTAAGTATTATTAATGCTCCAACTACTGACAAACCATACAACAAATCTTATACGGTTGAAATGTTAGGAAATGTTGTTGGCGGAAAAGAAGTCAAATACCTAAATCTAGACATGGATAGCTTTAAAAAATTAGCCATTGCTCAATTAGAACAAGGTGAATCTGTTTGGTTCGGTTGTGATGTCGGTCAATCTTCTACTAGAGATTCTGGTATTATGGCTTTAGATGCTTATGATGTGGACGACTTATTTGATGTTGAATTTGAAATGTCCAAAGCAGACCGTTTAGATTACGGTGAAAGCTTAATGACACATGCGATGGTTCTAACAGGTGTGGATTTAATTGATGGCGAACCAACCAAATGGAAAGTTGAAAACAGTTGGGGAGAAAAAGTTGGCGAAAAAGGGTTCTTTGTTGCTAGTGATGCTTGGATGGACGAATTTACTTATCAAATCGTTGTCCGCAAAGACTTACTAACTGCAGATCAATTAGCTGCCTTTGATGCAGCACCAACCGTTTTAAAACCTTGGGACCCAATGGGAGCCTTGGCTTAAGATTGATAGATCAACATTTTTAACTCGTCATAGATGAATATGAATAAAACTGGCAAAAAAATGCCATTTTCGAAGGGATAAAAAGCTTTACGCGATAGTTTTTTATCCCTTTTTATGTACCTAAAAAGAATTTGTGTTTTGTTGTTAAATAAGATTTGATTTTTAAGGAGGAGTATTAAATGGAAAAAACAACAATTTTACCTAACACGGAAGAATATTTACAATTAAGACAAGCAGCAGGTTTGTCTTTGCGAGACGAAGCTTATGTTGAACAAGCCTTGGAAAATAGTATTTATGGAGTATTTTTAAGAGAAAAAGATCAGTTAGTAGGGATGGGAAGAATTATTGGTGATGGTGGGACAGCCTATCAAATTGTCGATATTGCTGTTTCTCCGGAGTATCAAGGGCAAGGATTAGGCAAAATCATAATGGATGAGTTACATACGTATATTGAACAAAGTATTCCTAAAAAAGCGTATATCAGCTTAATCGCTGATGGAAATGCCAAATTTTTATATAAAAAATTCAATTTTATTGAAACTGCACCCGATTCAGTAGGAATGTACTATCGTAGAAATTAGAAAAATCTCATATGAAATAAAAGTCATGTATTAGACAGAAAAAATAACCTTCGATATAATAAATATGTCACTAATGAAAATTTCGCACGCATTTTCATTAGAGTGCACTGTTGAAGAATGGTCACTAGGAACCTTTCATTCCGTTGACGGACTTGTCATTACAGGTGATCTTTATTTTCTGAGATGGCCGTAAATCATAATTTTTAGGAGGAAAGATAATGACAACTCTGCTCACAGTACTTGTCTTAGCTATTTTTGTAGCAATTTTATTTGTTTTTTACCGACTACAACAAAAGCATATTAAATTCTCAACAAGAGTGTTTGCTGCTTTATTTGTCGGAATTGTTTTTGGAGGAATTTTACAATTAATTTTTGGTAATGATCATGCCGTGGTACTTCAATCCTTAGATTGGATTAAGGTTGTGGGAAATGGTTATGTATCACTATTACAAATGCTGATTATGCCATTAGTTTTTGTTTCGATTGTCAGTGCGTTTACTCGTATGAAAGAAAGTGGCAAAATTGGAAAAATCAGTTTTACCGTAATAGCCACGTTATTAGTAACTACTGCGATTTCTGCTTTAGTTGGAATTGGCATGGTTATGCTCTTTAATTTAGATGGAGCGACCTTTACAGAAGGAGCAGCAGAAACTGCTCGTATTGCTGAGCTGGTAGAACGCCAGGCTCAAGTGGAGAACTTATCTATTCCGCAACAAATTTTGTCATTTATTCCACGCAATGTCTTCGCTGATTTAGCAGGAACTCGCGCAACAAGTACGATTGGTGTAGTTATTTTTTCTGCTTTTGTTGGAGTGGCCTACTTAGGCATTAAACGAAAAGCACCAAAAGAAGCGGAATTTTTCTATAACTTAATGGAAAGCTTGTATAAAATTGTCATGCGAATTGTGACATTGGTCTTGCGTTTAACTCCTTATGGGGTATTTGCTTTAATGACGAATGTTTTAGCAACCAGTGATTTCCAAGCAATTCTTAATTTAGGTGTATTCATTCTAGCGTCATATGCGGCTTTAATTTTAGTATTAATTGTGCATTCGTTAGTTTTAGTTGGTGTAAAAGTCAATCCACTTACGTATTTCAAAAAAGCTTTTCCAGCTTTAAGTTTCGCTTTTACTTCTCGTTCAAGTGCGGGAACCTTGCCATTGAACATTGAAACTCAACGTAAAGCATTAGGTGTGGACGATACCACAGCAAATTTTGCAGGAAGCTTCGGTATTTCAATTGGTCAAAATGGTTGTGCTGGTGTTTATCCAGCCATGCTTGCTACGATGGTTGCACCAACAGTCGGTATTAATGTTTTTGATTGGCAATTTATATTGATGCTTGTTGCCATAGTAACTATCAGTTCTTTTGGTGTAGCTGGTGTTGGTGGAGGAGCGACATTTGCTTCTTTAATTGTTTTAGGAGCGATGAATTTACCAGTTGCTATCGTTGGTTTAGTCATTTCAGTTGAACCTTTGATTGACATGGCTAGAACTTTAGTAAATGTCAGTGACAGTATGGTAGCTGGTGTGGTGACTAGTCATCGAATCAATGAACTGAATCGGGAGACCTTAAATAATCCTGAAGCAGTAGTAAGCGAACGAGAATAATTAAATACGGAGTGCGTGTGCTCCGCTTTGGACTTATAATGAAGTCTGTGATATCCAAGCAATGTAGAAGAAAGACTTCAGATAGTCAATTTCTATATTGCTTGGATTTTTTTAGTAGAAGTTGGTTTTAAAAATTTTTGTTATACTAAAAGAAGAATAGGAGGAATAGAATTTGGCTACAAAATATACAGCACCTCATGAAGTAAGCTATTATGAATGTGATGTCAACGGTACAATGACCATGTCATCTATGATTGCAATTGCGATTAAAGTATCGGAAGATCAAAGCGATCAATTAAATAGAGGAACGGATTTTGTTCGTTCATTTGGTTTGACTTGGATTGTGACAAATTATCAATTTTTTATTGAGCGTTTACCTAAAGTTGGCGAAAAAATTTATATTTCTACTCAAGCACAAGAGTATAATAAATATTTTTGTTACCGGAATTTTTGGTTAACCACAGAAGAGGGAGAAGAACTTGTTCGAATCGAAACCATCTTTGTATTAATGAATATCGAAACGAGAAAAATGAGTAGCGTGCCCGAAGAAATTATAACTCCATATGAAAGTCAGAAAGTGAAAAAAATCAAACGCTATCCTAAGATTGAGAAAGTTTCTGATGGAGAAAGTCTACCGTTTCGAGTTCGTTTCTATGATATTGACAGTAATCAACACGTCAATAATTCTGTTTATTTTAACTGGATTTTAGATGTATTAGGTTATGACTTTTTGACGAACCATACGCCAAGTTATCTACATATTCGTTTTGATAAGGAAGTAGAGTATGGTAATGAAGTGGAGAGCCATTTTGAAGTTAAAAAAGCAGAGACAATTCGTAGTCTGCACGAAATTCGTATAGGGGAGCAAACTTACTGCGAAGCTAATATAGAGTGGCGAGAAAAATAATGAAAAATATCCAAACTGTCTAGTAAGAAATACTCTTCTAAACGGTCTGGATATTTATTATTATTAGGATATTCGAATTTAATTCTCCATAAAATAAATAAATTCTTCTGATGTGAGTTGGCGATTTTTGGCGATTAATAATTTAATTCGTGCTTTTTGACTGTTGATACTATTGCAAAAGATAATGCCCATTTCTTTTAACTCAGCACCGCCACCTAAATAATCATAGACAGGTTCTGCAATTCCGTTAAAGCAACGAGAAACGAGAGCGACTGGAATCTTTTTTTCTAGCATTTTTTGAATAGGTGGTAATGTTTCAGGTGGCAGATTTCCAGCACCTAAAGCCTCAATCACCAAGCCATCAATATCTGAGGATAATAAGCCTTCAAACAGTTCGCCATGCATTCCGGCATAAGCTTTCACAATCGGAATCAATCCATCGACGCTGTCTACATCCCAATGTGGTGTTTCTAATAGTTCTTGCATAAATAAAATGCGTGTTTTACTGACTAAACCGATGGGACCTAAAGTGGGTGTACGGAAAGTTGCCACATTGGTTGTATGGGTTTTAGTGACATAACGAGCAGAATGAATTTCATCATTCATAACCACTAAAACACCTTTACCAAGGGCATCTCCGCAGGCAGCAACACGAATAGCACTTTCGAAGTTGTATAAGCCATCGCTACCTAATTCATTACTAGAACGCATGGCACCAGTAATCACAATCGGAAGTAAATTGCCGATTGTCGTATCTAAAAAGAAAGCTGTTTCCTCTAAAGTATCCGTTCCATGGGTAATCACGATACTATGGATACCAGCTAATTTTGCTAATTGAATCCGTTCTTTGATTTGTAACATATGCTCTGGTGTAATATGAGGACTAGGAATATTAAAAATATCCTCTACTAATAGCTCCACGTCTTCAGGAATGTCCACGACAGCATCCATTAAAGGGTTCGCTACATCTGGACTCACGCCACCAGTTAAAGAATCTTCTTTCATGGCAATGGTTCCACCAGTATGAAGAACGAGTATTTTTTTCATAAAATTAACCTCATTTCTGCCAATATGCAAATTCAGTGTAGCGTAAAAACTCAAAAAAAGAAACAATATTTATTTTAACTTTTAAAAATTGGAATGTTGCGAAAATGACAGAGACTCATTATAATTATTCTGTATTGAAAAGTAGGTGTGTCAATGATTCGAATCGGATGTACAAGCTTTAAAGAACATATTTATTTAACTGGGAAAAAATCAGCCTCACTTTATGAGTATGCTGGTCATATGCCTTTAGTCGAATTAGATACGGGCTTTTATAATATCCCTTCCCAATCCAATGTGGAAAGTTGGTTGGCTCAAGTACCTAAAGATTTTAAGTTTATTGTCAAAGTACAGAAGGTTTTTACCAAGCATCAAGAACTAGAAGCAGGACAGTCGATTATTGAAATGGCTTCCATGTTGAGAAATAATTTACGACCAATGATAGAAGAGAATAAATTGTTATGTTTGTTAGCTCAGTTTTCTTCTTCTTTTAAATGTACAAGAGAAAATGTTGACTATTTACGCATGCTGCGAAAATTATTAAAAGATTTGCCAGTTGCCATTGAGTTACGAGATCGCTCATGGTATGACGAAAAATTTTTAAAAAATACCCGTCAATTTATGAAAGACCATCAATTTTCGTTAGTAATTGTGGATCAACCAAAAAAACTAACGACTACGGTACCACTAGATCCTTATGTAACGAATGAAGATTTTACCTTTTTCCGTTTTCATGGAAGAAATGATATCGGTTGGACTGCAACTGGTCCAGATGCCCAAAAGGTTCGCACAAATTATTGCTACAATGATAAAGAATTATTAGAATTACAACAAGCAGTTGAAGCCGTGCAGAGTAAAACCAAAGAGATAGCCATTATTTTTAATAATAACGCGGGCGGAGATGCCGCAGCGAATGCGATGCAGTTTAAAAAGCGTTTAGATATTGACTTCGATGATTTAAATCCTAGTCAATTAGGACTCTTTTAAAAATGAGAAAAAAAGGCAGGTGAACCAATGATTAAAGCTATTTTCTTTGATATTGATGGTACCTTACTGAGCAGTAATGGTAGAATTTTAGAAAGCACAAAACGAGCAATTCAAAAAGCTCAACAAAAGGGCATCCTCTGTGGTGTTTCCACAGGACGTGGACCAGAAAGTATTCGTGAAATTGTAGAAGAGTTAAATTTAGATATGTTTGTGACTTATAACGGCCAACTTGTCTATACTAAAACAAAAACTTTGTATGCACGACCTTTTGATCAAACTGTTTTACAAAAAATTATTGATTACGCCAATGACAATTCTCGTCAGATGATGTTAGGCAGTAGAACTCATATGGAAGGTAGTTTGACGATGAGAATTGGACAATCACGCTTTGTTCGGAGAATGATTCGTTTTGTACCTAGACACTTCCCTATTCGTTGGATGAAATTAGTGTTACAAAGATATAGCCCAAATCGTCGTTCCCACAGATATTCTCAATTAAAAATTGTGAATGAACCGATCTATCAGTGTGTAATGTTAAGTGGTGAATACGAATTAGATAAATTACAAAATAGGTTACCAGAATGTGATTTTCAACGTTCTAATCCTTACACAATTGATATTGTTCCTAAAGGTGGATCTAAATTACAAGGTATTCGTTTTTTCCTTGCTCATAAAGAAATTGACTTATCTGAAACCATGGCATTTGGCGATCATCTAAATGATATAGAGATGCTTCAAGGTGTGGGTGTCGGTGTATGTATGGGAAATGGCATGTTAGAGACACAGGAAGTTGCTGATTTTGTTACTGCAAGTAATGATGATGATGGAATTGAAAAAGCATTGCTTCATTATCAACTTATTTAAGCAAGGAGACTTAGTTATGAAACCATATGAAATGACGGAAGAATTTCATCGCACCTTTGATCCTAGAAGACCCAAAGAACCCACGGCTTTTACCAAAGAAGATGTCTTACACCGAGCAGGATTTAAAGTAGAGGAATTGGTTGAATTTGTTTATTCGATTAGTGAAAATAACCCGCAATTATTTGAAACAGCCGTTGATTCCTTACATCAATCTTTGGACCAAGCCAAAGCAAAAGTTCTAGCTAAGGGAAATTCTGTGACAGATCCATTAGTTGAACAAGTGGATGCCTTAATTGATTTATTATATTTTACCTATGGTTCATTTTCACTACTAGGAGTTGATCCTGAACCGATTATAGAAATTGTCCATCAAGCAAATATGGGAAAACTTTTTCCAGATGGTAAACCTCATTATGATCCAGAAACAGGCAAAGTGCTAAAACCTGATAATTGGGAACAAGACTTTGCACCAGAGGGTAAAATTAAAGAAGAGCTAGACAGACAAAAAAATCAAAGATAAAAAAAAGTCGCTGACCGGAGAGTGTGGTTTCTCCAGTCAGCGATTTTTTGTGTTTATTCAAAGAAAGTATAGTAAAGTGTTCGAATGGCATCTTGTTCACGTTCTTTGTGAATGCCAAACATGATACTGACTTCAGAAGAGCCTTGGTTAATCATTTCAATATTGATACGTTTTCGGGCTAAGGCTGCAGCGCTTTCAGCCATACTTCCGACACGATGCTTCATGCCTTCACCTACGACTACAATCATGGACAAGTCATGAGTAATTCTTAGTTCATCAGGATCAATTTCATAGGCGATTTTTCGCAAAAGTTCTTCTTCCAGTTCAGGATTTAATTGATTTGCTCGAAGAATGATCGAAATATCGTCAATTCCTGATGGCATATGTTCGTAGTTAAGATTGAAATCTCTCAGAATTTCTAAGACACGTAAGGTGAAACCGACTTCTCTATTCATCAAATATTTGCTGATATAAATCATGCTAAAACCTTCATCACTAGCAATTCCCACTACAGGATTCTCACGATTGTCTCGTTCTGTTGTAATCAAAGTTCCAGGATGAGAAGGATTATTCGTATTTTTAATCACTACCGGAATTTTCGCTCGGTAAGAAGGCATCAAAGCTTCTTCATGAAAGACACTAAATCCAGCATAAGCCAACTCACGCATTTCACGATAGGTGACTTCTGGCATGGATTCAGGATGATGGATATATCCTGGATTAGCAACAAAAATACCATCAACGTCTGTGAAATTCTCATATAAATCGACTTTTAAACCAGCAGCGACAATCGCACCTGAGATATCTGAGCCACCACGAGAAAACGTACAAACCTCACCTTGCTCTGTATAACCAAAGAAACCGGGAATTACCAGAATCTCTTCACTATTGCGCCATTGATAAATATTTTTATAGGATTTCATTAGAATTCGAGCATTCTGTGGTTCATCAGAAACAACCATACCTAGATCTCTTGGATTGACATAACGTGCTTTAAGACCTTCTGCTTGTAAAATACCAGCAATCAATTTAGCATTATTGTCTTCACCACTAGCAAGGACCGTATCATAAAAATGTGGGTTATTTTCAAAAGGAATATCTAATAAACTTTGTAAGTCTTTATGAATTTGTCTCAGAATACCATTGTCTACTTTGTAAGGAGCTCCAATTTCTTGGTAGCGTTCAACGATTTGGTCAATAATTGGTGTTACTTCTTGATTGGCTAAACGACCTTGATATAGTGCGACAAGCAAGTCGGTAACCTTAATATCTTGTGAATTACGCTTTCCTGGAGCAGACACGACAACAAAACGCCGTGCTGGATCTGCTTTGATAATATTGACAACTTTTCTAACCTGGGCAGAAGATGCCAACGAGCTCCCCCCGAATTTTGCTACTTTCATTTCCCTGTACTCCTTTTTATTCATCCAACCCTTAAAACTTGTTTTAAGTTATTATTTGCAAAGAGTGATGAAAATTACATGTATAGTTTTTATAAGAATACAGTTTGACCGATAAGAAATCAAGCCTTTTAATTAAAAACAAATGAGTAAAAATGAAAATAAAGGGAGTTTTTATGCATTTTTTCCAAAAGGTAAAAAGCAATCAAAAAAAGTCTTATTTTTTTGAGAGTAATTAGTGATTGATTTTTTTGTTTATGCTATAATTTAACGTAGATGTCTTTTGGCTAGAAATATAGATTTTTTTGATATAGATATGCCGGTTTTGTTAGTAAATACAAACGGCAAGTGGAACTTGGAAAATTGGAGGAACTTTAAAATGGAGAGTAGAGTAATTATTGGAATAGTCATTGCCATTGTCGTGGTAGCGGCGATCTTATATGGAATCAGCTTTTTCATGCGTAGAAAAAATCAAGAAAAATTAAACTCATTAGAAAAGAGAAAAGAAAATTTATTTGATTTGCCTGTTATTGAAGAAGTCGATGAAGTGAAAAAGATGCACCTTGTGGGACAAAGTCAAAATACCTTTAGAGAATGGAATCAACGATGGACAGATATTTCCACTAGTTCTTTCGCAGAATTAGAAAGTCAAATTTTTGAAGTTGAGAGCTTAAATGAAACTTTCCGATTTTTCAAAGCAAAAAGTGCGATTACTGAAGCTGAAACAACTATGCAAGACATGGAAGATTCAGTTGCGGATATTCGTAATGGATTAAAAGAACTTCGTGAAAGCGAAGAACGCAACTCCTTACAAGTTCAACAAGCTTTGGATGTTTATGAAGAATTAAAACAAACATTAAAAGATAATGATGAAAGTTTTGGACCTGCTTATCCAGAATTACAAAAACAAATTCGTAATATTGAAATTGAGTTCACTCAATTTGTTACCTTAAATACTTCTGGAGACCCAGTAGAGGCTCGTGAAGTATTAGAAACAGCGGAACAACACACGTATGAAGTAGAAGATTTAATGAAACGTATCCCAGTTGTTTATGAAGAGTTGAAGAGTACTTTCCCAGCTCAAATTAAAGAAATTGAAGATGGTTATAAAAAATTAAAAGAAGCTAAGTACGTATTCCCTGATGATGATATGGATACTCGTATTCAAAAAGTTTCTCGTCGTGTTGAAAATTCTTTAGGTGATTTAGCCAAAGCTGAAGTAGCGACTGTTGAAGTTGCTAACCGTGATACTGCAAGTGAAATTGATTCCTTGTATACAGTCATGGAAAAAGAAATTGACGCACGTAAATATGTGAGAAAAAATCGCAAAATTATTGAAGATTATCTAGGTCATGCTACTAAGAACAATCGTCAATTATTAATTGAAATTGATCATACTGCTCAAAGTTATGCATTGAACCATAATGAATTAGGTCGAGTACGTGGTTTCCAAACAGAAATCGAAGAAATTACTCGTCGTAACAATACCTATACTCCTCAAATGGACGAACTTGAAGTAGCTTATACAGAAGTACAAGCCTTCTACAAAGATGCCTTCAAAATTTTGGATGACGTTGAAAGCCAACAAGTTGAAATTGACAATGGCTTACGTGAACTAAGAAAAGGCGAGCAAGTTGCACAAGAAAAAGTTGAGAGCTTCGAATTCAAATTACGTAACTTAAAACGTTTTGTTGAAAAACAACGCTTACCTGGATTACCTGGTGAATATTTAGAATTCTTCTTTATGGCAACAGATCGAGTGGAAGAGTTAAATAAAGCTTTAAACAAAATCCGCATTGACATGGAAGAAGTTAATAAATTAACTGCCATCAGCGAAGAAGATATTGAAATGTTAGAACAACGCACCAATGATTTAGTGGATGCTGCAGCTTTGACTGAACAAATGATGCAATATGCTAATCGTTACCGTCACTCTCATTCAGAAGTGAAAGCATCGATTGACCGTGCATTACTTCTATTCACACAAGAATACCGTTATCAAGATGCACTAGATGAAATTGGAACTTCTTTAGAACGAGTGGAACCAGGTGCTTTCAGACGTTTAGAAGATTTCTACTTCAAAAATAGAGACTTAGTATAATTGAGAATGAACCGTTTTTGATCGTTGATCAGATACGGTTTTTTATTTGAGAAAAATAGGGTTAAATATGCGGAAAATGATTTATCTTCGAAAAAGTGAAAAAAGCGAAGATAAAAGAGTGTTTATCTTTGAAAAAGTGAAAAAACCAAAGATAAAAAGATATTAGCAATCGTTAGAACCTCTAAATGCCAAATAGTTAAAGTTTCTTGGCTTGAAAGCATCCGAACTAGTCGTTATAATAGGAAAGAATGTGACAAAGAGAGGATCTTTAAGAATGATTTATTTTGATAATAGTGCAACAACTCCGATTTTTCCCCAAGCATTAGATACCTATATAAAAACCAGTCAACGAATTATTGGTAATCCTTCAAGCTTACATGATTTAGGAACGCAATCTAATCGTCTCCTGCAGCAAGCAAGAAAACAAATTGCGGATCAACTAAATGTTTCCCCTAAAGAAATTTTCTTCACTAGTGGAGGCACTGAGGGAGATAACTGGGTTCTAAAAGGAACTGCCATTGAAAAAAGAGATTTTGGTAATCATATGATTATTTCAAGTATTGAACATCCTGCAGTCAGTGAGACTGCAGCGCAACTAAAGGACTTAGGAATGGATATCAGTACTGCACCGGTAACCAAGGATGGATTTGTTGATGTTGAAAAACTTAAGAAATTGATTCGTAAAGATACTATTTTAGTTTCTGTCATGGCAGTTAATAATGAAATTGGTTCGATTCAACCAATCAAAGAAATTAGTGAAGTCTTGGCTGATTATCCTAAAATTCATTTCCATGTGGACGCTATCCAAGCTATTACCAAAGTTGAAACCTCAGAATGGTTGACGCCACGAGTAGACTTTGCGACATTTTCTGCCCATAAATTTCATGGTCCAAGAGGAGTAGGTTTTAACTTTTGGCGAGAAGGACGAAAATTAGCTCCCTTGTTAACAGGTGGTGGACAAGAAAATGGTTATCGCAGTACCACAGAAAATGTACCAGCGATTGTGGCTATGGCAAGAGCTTTACGCATCTCATTTGAGATAAAAGCCGAAAAACCGAATCACGTCCAACTTTTAAAGAACTATTTAATAGACGCTTTAAAGACTTATGAAAAAGTGACAATCTTTTCTGAAGGGGAACGTTTTGCGCCACATATCCTGTGCCTTTCTTTAAAAGGAATTCGTGGGGAAGTTTTAGTACATGCACTGGAAGAAAAAACTATTTATACTTCAACAACAAGTGCTTGCTCCAGCAAAAAAAATTCAGCCTTAGGAACCTTACATGCGATGAATGTGCCGAATCAAATCGCCACTTCTGCTATCCGTATCAGCTTAGACGAAAGTAACACCATGGCAGAAGTAGAACAATTTTTGATTGTCTTTCGCCAGTTGTATGGGAAGTTTTCGAAGATTAATTAACTAGCAGTTTTAATTCCCGACAAAAGCTTGTTTGTCGGGAGTTTTTTTGTGAAATTGGATAAAATAGAGCTAGTGACTTACATGAAACAACTTAGTATTGATGAAACCTACCACGCACGCACTATTTCCTCTTCCCATACTTTTATGTTACAATACCCACTGTGTCGAAAAGAATTCGTTGATTTTTAGATAAATATTTAGAAGAAATAGGAGGCAATAGCTGCTGTGAAATATACAGAAATTATGGTTCGTTATGGCGAACTTTCAACAAAGGGGAAAAACCGTCATACTTTTATTAGTCGATTGGCTTCAAATGTCAAAAAGACATTAATTGAGTATCCTCATGTCCGTGTTCATGCGTATCGTGACCGGATGCACTTATTATTGAATGGGGAAGATAGTGATATCATTATCCCTAAGTTACAAAAAGTATTCGGCATTCAAAATTTCTCTCCAAGTGTCCGAGTGGAAAAAGAAATTGAAGCAATTAAATCAATGGCACAAGAAATGATGAAGGAAGTTTACACTGGGAAAGAAACTTTCAAAATTACAGCTAAGCGTAGTGATCACGACTTTGTGCAAACGAGTGGCGAATTAAACTTGACTCTTGGAAATGCTGTGATTGATATTTTTCCAGATATTAAAGCAAAAATGAAGCAACCAGATATTAATTTGCGAGTAGAAATTCGTAGAGATGGGGCTTATCTTTCACATGAAACCATTAAAGGTGCGGGTGGTTTACCAGTTGGAACAAGTGGTAAAGGTATGCTGATGTTATCAGGAGGAATTGATTCGCCTGTTGCAGGTTATTTTTCCATGAAGCGTGGTGTGGAGATTGAAGCTGTCCATTTTGCTAGTCCCCCTTACACCAGCGAACAAGCACTGAAAAAAGCCAAAGATTTAACAGCAAAATTAGCTCCTTATGTAGGAAGTATTCAATTTATTGAAGTTCCTTTTGCGGAAATTCAAGAAGAAATTCGTGACAAGGTTCCTCAAGGGTATTGGATGACGATTACCCGCCGAATGATGTTACGTTTGACAGATGCAATTCGTGAAAAACGTAAGGGCTTGATTATTTTAAATGGAGAGTCTCTAGGGCAAGTCGCTTCGCAAACACTACAAAGTATGGTAGCTATTAATGAAGTGACGAATACACCAATTGTTCGTCCTGTAGCGACAATGGATAAATTAGAGATTATTGATGTTGCACAAAATATTGATACCTTTGAATTAGCGATTCAACCTTTTGAAGATTGCTGTACGATTTTTGCACCGCCACAACCAAAAACGCGTCCTCGTTTAGATAAAGTTCATCACTATGAAGAACGTTTGGACATTGAAGGCTTGATGGAACGTTCATTGGCTGGTTTGAAATTAGAAGAAATCCAACCTGAAACAGAACAAATGGAAGCAGAAGAATTTTCTGATTTCTTATAAAAAATTAAAAACAAGAAGTTTCTCACGAAGTTTCTTGTTTTTTTCGTTGGAATTTTTAATAGTGCTTGCACATGTGGGATTTAAGTGATAATATTTTATGTGAATATGTTAACAAAAAAGGAGTTGGCAAAGTGGAAAAAAGGAAAGAAGGAAAATTACCTCGTGCAACAGCCAAACGTTTGCCTCTTTATTTAAGAAATCTGAAAATACTAGAATCCTCAGGAACGACTCGAATCAAATCTAAAGATTTTTCAGTGATTACGCAAATTCCTGCAGCAACAATTCGTCGAGATTTTTCTTATTTAGGAGAACTAGGTCGCAGTGGTTATGGGTATGATGTCTCGTATTTGATTGAAGTATTTAGTGACATTTTGGCAACGGACGATGAAAAAAGAATTGCCTTAATCGGATTTGGAAATTTAGGAAGAGCTTTGGCAAGAAATAATTTTCGTCGCAATGATAATTTGAAGATTACCTGTGTCTTTGACAATAATCCCGAATTAATTGGTAACAAAGTAGACGGTTTTATGATTTATGGGATGGATGAATTGAAGGCTATCTCTGAAAAAAATGGTGTGACAGTTGCAATTTCAACGGTTCCTAGTCAGTATGCTCAGGAAGCGATTGATGCTATTGTTGCCGCTGGTGTTACAGCAATTCTTAATTTTGCTCCAGATCGAGTGATTGTTCCGAAGAATATCAATATGCGTTATATTGACTTGACCACAGAATTGTTAACTTTAATTTTCTTTGATACTCATTATCAAAATCGCCCACTGGTGGCAACTTCTTAAAAATGGAAAATACATGGGTAAGAACTCGAATGACTGATTTTTCAGTTGTGCGAGTTCTTTTTTAATTATCTTCCGTATCATTAAGGAAATAGCTTGGTTTCACATTGAAACCGCTTTACATTATTATTTAGTTAATAAATTAAAGGGGGATAGGTTATTATAAAGATATCAAAGCTTACAAAAAATGGAGGAAATAATATGAAAAAAGCATTAATTATTTGTGCAGGTGGAATGTCATCATCTGTTATTGCTAAAAAAACAACGGAATTTTTTGCAAATAAAGGTGTTGAAATTTCTTTAGACGCGACTTCAGCGACACAAGGGGCAGCAACAATCGAGAAAGACGAGTTTGATTTGTATTTAGTAAGTCCACAAACAAAAATGTATTTTGCTAATTTAAAAACAGCTGCTGACAAGAAAAATAAACCAATTGTGAATATCCCACCTCAAGCGTATGTTCCGATCCCAATGGGAATTGAAAAATTGGCAACAGTTGTAGAAGAAAATATTTAATTATTTAAGGGCTGAGGAAAATGTTGAGCCAGAAAGAAACAATCATACTAAGACTGTTATACAACAATCTTCACACGTATGTCACTAGCCAAGAAATTGCTTCTGAGTTGAGTATGTCAGATCGAACCGCTCGTAAATATGTAAATTCCTTAAGAGAAAAACTGATTGCTAATCAAGCAAAATTGGATGCGAAACAAGGGCAAGGATATCGTTTAGTTATTATAGACGATTCAGTTTTCGAAAAATTTTATCGACATGAATTACATTTGATTCCTAACAATCACGAAATAACATCGATCCATGAATCTCAAGATCGACAGTATGTTATATTAAATCGTTTATTTTTTGGAGATGAAAATATTTATGTAGATGATTTAGCTAATGAATTATTTGTTTCTCGCTCAACTATTTCTAACGATATTGTCGAAATTCGTAAAATATTGAAGCCTTATGATATTGAGATTAAGAGTCGAGCAGGAAAAGGGATTTATGTTTCAGGAAGTGAACAAAACTATCGTCATTTTATCATGAACTACTTTTTTATGAATCGTTTGCAGGATAATTTATACACATTTTCTAGTTATGAAAATTTCTTAGAGGGAATTAGTATTGAAGAAATCGTCATCATTGTACTAGATGAGTGTCGTGAATCACATTTAGGGTTATCTGATTTTATTATTTACAATATCGTCTTACACATTGGACTTGCCATTAAGCGTATTCAAGCGGGTTTTGAAATTGAACTTGGTTTCGTAGAAGAATTTTCTCAAGAAACAAAAGAATACCAGACGGCAGTAAAAATAATTCAACGAATGGAAGAATCTTTAGACATTCAGTTTCCTGAAGAAGAAGCAACCTATATTGCAATGCATTTGCAAAACAAAGTGACTTCCCAGAAGGTATTTGAGAAATCTACTTATTCTGAAGAAGAAATTAAGCGACAGTTAATTGCAGCGTTGAGTGATATCGATCAAAAGACAGGATTTGAGTTTCATCAAGATACGATTTTAATTGATGGACTAATGATTCATGTCACACCACTGTTGACCAGATTGCAAAATCAAATGTCTATTGAAAATCTTTTGTTAGAAGATATTAAAAATAAGTATGGAGAATTGCTAAATCTAACCGTGACTCACGTATCTAAAATGCCTGTATTTCAAGAGTATAAAGTGACGGAAAGTGAATGGGCGTATATAACGATTCATTTGACTGCTGCAGTGGAACGATTTTATAATGCGCAAAAAATTCGAGTGATAGTGATATGTGCCACCGGCTTAGGTAGTTCACAAATGTTACGCATTCGTTTAGAACATGAGCTAGGATCAAAAATTATTATTGAAAAAGTGATTAGTTACTATGAAATTACAGAAGAGCTTTTAGAGGGCATTGATTTGATTATTTCATCTATTCATTTGCCAAACGTCGTTTATAGTGTGCCAATTGTTAATGTAAGTGTCTTTTTAGATGAACAGGACATTCAGGCAATTAATCATGAAATCTCCCGTCAAAAAGGGACGCAAAAGATTTTGAATGAGAAAAGAGAAACGCCTCTTGTACAAGATATTCAGGAAATTACTCAAGCAGTATTTAAACCAGAATTATTTTTCTATACATCGGAAAAATGGGATAAGGCAGAATTGGTTGATTATTTGATTCAACAAATTAATCAATTGGAACCGACTGATGTACAAGAAACTTTGAGCAAACAAATAAAGCTTCGAGAGTCCTATAATTCAGTCGCTTTTTCTCCCTACTTGGCAGTTCCACATCCGATTGAGCCAGTGACAGAAAAAGCATATGTTGCAGTTGCAGTTGTGCCAGAAGGAGTTTATTGGGATGAACAGCATCCGAATATTCAGCTAGTCTTTTTGATGTCGCCAGATTATGGTCATCAGATTGAATTGGAAAAAATAAGCCAGCACATAGTACCAATTATTGAAGACGATCAACTTAGAAAAGAGTTAGTTGCTAGTACCAATTATCAAAAATTTATTGCAACATTTAATCGTCGTTAATAGAAAGGGGAAAAAGAAATGGATCAAGAGACATTGCAAGGTGTTGCTTTTGAAATTATTCTTAGCAGCGGGGATGCAAGAACCATTATTCATGAGGCCTTTGGGAATATGAGAAAGAGTGAATATGACGAAGCAGCTAAAAAGTTGGAAGATGCCAATGATGCTTTAGTTAAAGCCCATCAAGCGCAAACGGGGCTTTTAAAAGAGTATGCAAACGGCGAAACAATCGTAATGGAAGTTATTATGGTACACGCTCAGGATCATTTAATGACCACTATGACTTTAAGAGAAATTGCGTTGGAAATGCTAGAGCTTTACAAAAGAAAATAAAGGTCGGCAATTAGATTAACAAGAAAAGGTGAGAAAATGGAAAAAACGAAGCAATTACAAAGAAAACAATTACAAAAAGAAACCTCAAAAAAGAATTTTAGATACAACCGCTTTTTATTATTGCGCTATACGTTGGCCTTTTTCTTTTTTGTTAATCTGCACTTAGTTATCTTTTTAGTTCTTGGAAAAAGTTTAGCTGTCATTTGGCCACTGGCTTTATTATTTGTGATTTTACCAGCGGTTTTTGAGCACGTGAAATTATATGGAGCTTCAGAAAATGATTCGGCAAATCAACTACATGCTAGTGATGTGTACTTACGCATCCAGTTAATTGTTAACGGTTTATTGTTACTCAGTGCAGGGACGGGAATTGGATTTCAAACTGTGCTCCCATTTCTGAGTAACACTAGTCAAACAAGAATTTTTCTAGCAATTTTAGTTCTTTTGGGCACTACCCTTGTATGTATTTGCTTGAAACGTATTTCAGCTATTCGTTCAAATCAAGATAAACATTATCAGTACATTCAAAAATTTGAAAAAATGTAAATCAAGAAAGGTGTGTTAGTAAATGGAACAATCAAGTGGATTATTTGGGTTTTTAGAAAAACATATCATGGGTCCAATGGGAAAACTTGCTCAATTTCGTTTTGTTCGAGCGATTATGGGAGCTGGGATGGCAACTATTCCTTTTACCATTGTCGGTTCAATGTTCTTAGTTTTAAATGTTTTACCTGATGTTATTCCAGCTTTGGAAGGTTTTTTTAGTGCAACATTTTTCAAAATTAGCAGTTTATACATGGTAGCGAATACCGCAACTATGGGAATCTTGGCTTTATATTTTAGTATTGTATTAGGTTATGAGTATACAAAAATTATTGCAGAAGAAGAGGATATTGATTTGACACCTATTAATGGTGCGTTACTATCAATGTTTGCTTTCTTTATGACTATTCCTCAAATCATTTTTGAAGATGGAACAATGACGCGTGTGCATATTGCAGATGTTGAAAATGGTGCCTTTACAATTGGTGGTTGGGAATTAGGCGGCGATGGTGTCGCAAGATTAGGAACTGTGGGGATTTTTACCGCAATCTTGATGGCAGTATTAGCTGTTCAGCTATATCGTTTATGTGTGTCTAAAAATTGGGTTGTTAAAATGCCAGAAGCTGTTCCATTAGGAGTGGCACGTGCATTTACCGCATTGATTCCAACTTTCTTAGTATCCTTTGTTGTTTTAGCGATTAATGGTGTATTGGTTGCTTTAGGAACAGATATTTTCCAATTAGTAGCCATTCCATTTGGATTTGTAACTAATTTGACAAATAGTTGGTTAGGTTTGATGGTTATCTACTTCTTAGTGCATGCTTTATGGTTAGTGGGGATTCATGGAGCAAATATTGTTTTCGCTTTTATTCAACCCATTGCTTTAGCTAACCTTGCTGCTAACGTTGGAGGGGCACATATTCCTCTTGCAGGAGAGTTTAACAATGCCTTTGTAACTGTAGGTGGATCTGGTGCAACATTAGGTTTGACTATTGCGATGATTTTCTTAGCACGTTCCGAACAATTAAAAGTATTAGGTCGTGCATCTATTGGCCCCGTGTTATTCAATATCAATGAACCGTTAATTTTTGGTATTCCAATTATTTACAATCCATTCATGGCGATTCCATTCTTCTTGGCACCAATGGTTTCTGCAACTATTGCTTATTTTGCAATTCAAACAGAATTTATTCGTCCAATGATTGCTCAAATGCCTTGGCCATCACCAGTTGGAGTGGGAGCCTTTATTGGATCAGGTGGAGACTGGAAAGCTGGAGTTGTCGCCTTAGTTTGTGCGTTTGCCGCTTTCTTAATTTGGTTACCATTCTTCAAGAGTTATGACAATCGTTTAGTGAAAGAAGAGCAAGCAAACCTAGCAGAATAAATTAAATAAATAGAGACTATGAATGATGAGTTGTTCATAGTCTTTTTTATAATAACAAAGAGAACTTTTGAACGAAGAGAGTAAGAACTCAAACTCTAAAGTAGAGTAATTTACAAGCAGATGTTTTTGTAAATTATTGGCCCTCCTTTATACTCGAAGAGAAAGGTGTTAAAAGAACATTGTCAATTTTGCCAATGTAAAATAATACTTTAAAAGAATTAAGAGGTGTATATTAGATGAAAATTACTCGTAGAGAAGATGTATTAGAAGTACCAGGAACACAACCAACAGTTGGGGAAAAAGCGCCCGCATTTGCTTTGAAGGATTTGCAAGATCAAACACACACGCTAGCAGAATTTGCTGGTAAACCAACAATTTTGAGTATCGTTCCAGATATCAATACTCGTGTCTGTGCCTTGCAAACAAAACAATTTAATGTCGAAGCAAGTCAACTAACAGAAATTAACTTTGCTACTATTTCTAACAATACCAAAGAAGAACAAGCTGCATGGTGCGGTCAAGAAGGTGTTGACATGATTATGTTACACGACCCAGAAAATACTTTTGGTGAAAGTTATAGCTTAATTATTTCTGATGTGAATCGTTATGCTCGCTCGATTTTTGTATTAGATGGTGAAGGTGTCATTCGTTATGTGGAAATCGTTTCTGATATGACCCACGAACCTGATTATGCTAAAGCGATTGAAGCAGCCAAAGCATTAGCCTAAAGTTGACTTTCAAAATACTTCATTGTAGAATTAGTCAAGGCGAAGAACAAGAGGAGTAACTAGCCGTGCTGTTTATAGAGAGAAAATCAAGTGGTGGAAGATTTTCAATAGTCACTAGTGAAGGTAGCTTGGGAGTCTTTGATTTGAAAAGAGAGTAGAATCAAACGAGTAGTGACCGTTAACTCACTATCGAGAGGTAGAGCAGGTCTCTACAAATTAGGTGGTACCGCGTAAATTACGTCCTAAAATGCATTGTGCATTTTAGGGCTTTTTTGTTTGTTGCTGGGTTTTGTTCATAGGAGTGTGAAAAATATGCCGATTAAATTTGCTAAACGAGTATCAGACATTCAATCATCAGAAGTTCGCGAGTTATTAAAGCTAACGGAACAACCGGATTTTATTTCCTTTGCCGGAGGTTTGCCCGCACCGGAATTATTCCCAATTGCGGAAATCGCCAAAGCCAATGAGATTTTACTAAAGGAAGATGGAGCGGCAGCCTTGCAATACAGTACAACAGAGGGCTTTGAGCCTTTGAGAAACTGGATCGCTCAGCGGATGAATCAACGTTTGCAGACGAATTTTACCCAAGAGAATATTTTAATTACCAGTGGTTCCCAACAAGCGATTGATTTGACGGGAAAAATTTTTCTAGATGAAGGCGATGTCGTTTTTTGCGAAAGTCCGACTTATCTAGCTGCTTTAAATGCGTTTCGAGCATACGGTTGTGAATTTGTTGAAATTGACACCGATCATGAGGGCATGGTAATGGCGGATTTAGAAGCGAAAATCCAAGAGTATCCTCAAGCGAAATTGATTTATGTGATTCCTGAATTTCAAAATCCCACTGGACTGAGCTGGAATTTGGAACGTCGTCAACAATTAGCTGACCTTTCGGAAAAATACCAATTACCGGTATTGGAAGATAATCCTTATGGTGAATTGCGTTTTGAAGGCGATACCTTGCCATCGATTGCTCATTTTAATCAATCGGGAAATATCATTTGCACGGGAACTTTTTCAAAAATCTTTTGTCCAGGGTATCGAATTGGTTGGATTGCCGGCGATGAAGAGATTCTGCAAAAATACACAATTATGAAACAAGGGACCGATTTACACAGTAATACCAAAGCGCAAAGGGAGATTGCAACTTACTTAACTCACTTTGACATCGATCAACACATTCAGAAAATCCGCGAATTGTATCGGAAACGTCGAGATACAATGTTGGCACAAATGGCGACTTCTTTTCCTGAGGCTGTCAGTTATACTCATCCAGAAGGCGGTTTATTTATTTGGGTAACTTTGCCAGATAATCAAGATGTGAATCCAATTTTGCAAGATTGTTTACAAGAAAAAGTTGCTTTTGTCAGTGGGGAAACTTTTTATCCTAACAGCCAGAAGCGAAATACCTTCCGCTTGAATTTTTCTAATATGCCAGAAGAAAAAATTACTATCGGAATTCAAAAATTAGGAAATGTACTTCATACGTACATTGATAAATAAACAGAAGATTTTTAGGAGGAAAAGAAATGTCAGATAATAATTTATCGACAAAGTATCAACCACAAGAGGTTGAAGCTGGCCGCTATCAAAATTGGCTAGACCATGATTTGTTTAAACCAAATGGAGATAAAGAGGCGAAACCTTACTCTATCGTGATTCCACCACCCAATGTGACCGGAAAACTTCACTTAGGACATGCGTGGGACACAACCTTACAAGATATGATTATTCGTCAAAAACGGATGCAAGGTTTTGATACGCTTTGGTTACCAGGAATGGACCATGCGGGAATTGCAACCCAAGCGAAAGTAGAAGAAAAGCTACGTGAACAAGGAATTTCTCGTTACGATTTAGGTCGGGAAAAATTTGTGGAACAAGTTTGGGATTGGAAAGAAGAGTATGCTGGGCACATTCGTGAACAATGGTCGAAACTAGGTTTGTCTTTAGACTATAGTCGTGAACGTTTCACTTTGGATGATGGTTTATCAGATGCCGTTCGTAAAGTCTTTGTAACTCTTTATGAAAAAGACTTAATTTATCGTGGGGAATACATTATCAACTGGGATCCACAAGCTCGTACTGCTTTGTCAGACATTGAAGTGATTCATAAAGATGTCGAAGGTGCTTTCTACCATATGAGCTATCCATTAGCCGATGGTTCAGGCGTTGTGGAAATTGCCACGACTCGTCCAGAAACCATGTTAGGAGATACCGCCGTTGCTGTTCATCCTGAAGACGAACGCTACCAAGACTTGATTGGTAAAAATGTCGTTTTACCATTAGTTAATAAAGAAATTCCAATTATTGCTGATGAATATGTGGAGATGGAATTTGGAACAGGTGTCGTGAAAATTACTCCTGCCCATGATCCAAATGACTTTGAAGTTGGTAATCGTCATGACTTACCTCGTGTGAACGTCATGAATGAAGATGGCTCAATGAATGAGTTAGCGGGTAAATATGCTGGCATGGATCGTTTTGCAGCCCGTAAACAAATCGTTAAAGATTTGGAAGAGTTAGGACGTTTAGTAAAAATTGAAAAAATGAGCCATAGTGTGGGACATTCTGAACGTACAGGTGTTGTCGTTGAACCACGCTTATCTACGCAATGGTTTGTAAAAATGCAACCTTTAGCAGAAGAAGCGATTCAAAATCAAGCCACTGAAGATGCCGTTGAATTTTATCCACCACGCTTTAATCAAACTTTCTTGCGTTGGATGGAAAACGTTCATGATTGGGTAATCTCTCGCCAATTATGGTGGGGACATCAAATTCCTGCTTGGTACCACAAAGAAACCGGCGAAATGTATGTCGGAATGGAAGCGCCAGAGGACAGTGAAAACTGGCAACAAGATGAAGATGTTTTGGACACTTGGTTCAGTTCAGCTTTATGGCCGTTTTCAACAATGGGATGGCCAGATGAAGAGTCTACCGATTTCCAACGTTATTTCCCAACCAATACTTTAGTTACTGGTTACGACATTATCTTTTTCTGGGTAAGTCGGATGATTTTCCAAAGCTTGGAATTTACCGATCAACGTCCATTTAACAATGTATTGATTCACGGTTTGATTCGTGCAGAAGATGGCCGTAAAATGAGTAAATCTTTAGGCAACGGAATTGATCCAATGGAAGTGATTGATCAATATGGTGCCGATGCCTTGCGTTGGTTCCTATCAAACGGTTCCGCTCCAGGGCAAGACATGCGTTTTAGTTACGAAAAAATGGATGCTGCTTGGAACTTTATCAATAAAATTTGGAATGCTTCTCGTTTCGTATTGATGAATGTGGAAGGCATGACCGTTTCAGATATTGATTTTTCTGGTGAAAAATCAGTTGCCGATCGTTGGATTCTGACTCGTCTAAACGAAACCATTGAAAAAGTTACTGATTTATTTGATCGCTTTGAATTTGGTGAAGCTGGTCGTCAATTGTACAATTTCATCTGGGATGATTTCTGTGACTGGTATATCGAAATGAGTAAAGAAACCCTTTATGGTGAAAACGAAGCAGCAAAACAAGTCAATAAGAGCGTGCTTGTTTATACTTTAGATCAAATTTTGCGCTTATTGCACCCAATTATGCCATTTGTAACAGAAGAAATTTGGAATAAAATTCCTCATGAAGGAGATTCCTTAGTGGTAGCTGCCTACCCAACTGTTCAAGCTGAATTAACTGATGAAACAGCAGCCAAAGGGATGGAAGTATTGCAGGAATTGATTCGTTCAGTTCGTAATATCCGATCAGAAGTAAACACACCATTATCTAAACCAATCACTTTGTTGATTCAAACAAGCGATGAAGCGATTGATACCTTCTTAAAAGGCAACCAAAATTATATTGACCGCTTCTGTAATCCAGAAGAATTAGTGATTGATAGTAGCTTGGAAGCTCCTGAGTTGGCAATGTCAGCTGTCTTAACTGGTGCAACAATCTATCTACCATTAGCAGGTCTAATTAATATTGAAGAAGAAATCGCTCGTTTGGAAAAAGAATTAGACAAATGGAATAAAGAAGTTAAACGCGTACAAGGTAAATTGTCTAACGAACGTTTTGTGTCAAATGCTCCTGATGAAGTCGTTGCACAAGAACGTGAAAAAGAAGCCGATTACCTTGAAAAACAAAAAGCAGTGGAAGAGAGAATCGCCCAATTGCGTACAATTTAACTTTGTAAGAGTAGGACCTTAGCGCCCTACTCTTTTTTTGAGGAGTTGTAGTGAACGAATGGTTGGTAAGATAGCTTGGGATGGATTTGTGTTCGATTATTGCAGATTTTGGAACACAAGCGAAGAGTTGTGTTCGATTTTTTCTGATTTTGGAACATAAGTGAAGAGTTGTGTTCGATTATTGCTATTTTTGAAACAAAAGCCAAGAGTTGTGTTTGATTATTGCAGATTTTGGAACACAAACTGAGACTTGTGTTTGATTATTGCTATTTTTGAAACAAAAGTGAAGATTTGTGTTCGATTATTGCAGATTTTTGAAACAAAAGCCTACCCTTGAACTAGATTCTCCAATTTTTTCTCACACAAGAATATGTTTCTGGTAAGTGGCTACTATTTTTATAAAAATTAATTGGCATCAAGAGCAACTATTCAATAAATTTGCTATAATGATGCGAGATAGCATAGTAAATATTGACAGAAATTAGGTGAAACGTTGTGGCATTAACAATAGAGGAAGCAATTGAATGGATTCATAGTCGTTTAGCTTTTGGTTCACGTCCAGGATTGGATCGAATAGAAGCACTTTTAGCATTAGTGGAAAATCCAGAGAAAAAAGTTCCGACGATTCATGTGGCCGGAACCAATGGGAAAGGCTCAACCGTGAGTTACTTGCGAGCACTTATTCAAGAAACAGGCTTAACGGTAGGGACTTTTACTTCGCCTTATATTGAAAGCTTTAATGAACGGATTGCAATTGACGGAAAAGCCATTCCAGATGATGATTTGGTCATTTTAGTTGAACAAATCCAACCTTTAATTGCACAATTAGATCAACAAGAAGCAGTTTCAGGAATTACTGAATTTGAAATTTTAACAGCAATGGGTTTGATGTACTTTGTTGAAAAAAAAGTAGATGTAGCAGTGATTGAAGTGGGACTTGGTGGACTTCTAGATAGTACCAACGTCGTTGAACCGATGTTGACAGCTATTACAACAATTGGCATGGATCACACAGACATTTTAGGTGACACACTTGAAGAAATTACTGCTCAAAAAGCGGGTATTATTAAAACGGGTATTCCAGTAGTTACTGGAAATATTCAATCACAAGCCTTAGCGGTTATCGAAGCCCAAGCTCAAGACAAACAAGCCCAAACATATCGATTTAATCAAGAATATGAGGTTGCTTATCGTAATCCTGACTCACAATGGGGAGAAATTTTTGATTTTTATAATGAAGCAGGAAAACTAACCGAATTAAAAACTTCACTTTTAGGTCAACATCAAATCGAAAATGCTGGTGTAGCAATTCAAACTTTTTATTTATTTTGTAAATTGAAATCCGTACCTTTTAAAGAAAAAGAAGTTCGTGACGGATTGAAGAAAACATTTTGGCCGGCTCGCATGGAACGAATGAGTTCAGAACCACTAATTATTTTAGATGGTGCCCACAACGAACACGCCATGAAACGATTGGTAGAAAATATGAAGCGAGAATTTAACAACTACCATATCAATATTTTATTTTCAGCATTGGAAACCAAAGATATTTCTAAAATGTTGGAACAGTTACTGGAAATACCAAACAGTGAAATTACATTAACTTCCTTTGAATATCCAAAGGCTTTAGACTTAGCTAAAAACTATCAAAATGTTGATGAAAGCCGAATAACGGTTGCTTCTTTATGGCAATTTGGTTTGGCAGACTTATTGGAAAGAACAAGTAGTGAAGATTTAATTTTAGTGACAGGTTCACTTTATTTCGTATCAGAAGTAAGACAACTATTACAAACTATTGGAGGATGAGATGAAGACAAAAAAAGGGATTATATTTGACATGGATGGCTTAATTTTTGACACAGAACAGTTGTATTATCAAGCAACTCAAGAAGTAGCGGATGCTATGGGATTCAACTATGATTTTAGTATCTATGAAAAATACATTGGTGTTTCTGATGAAGAATTATGGGAAGCCTATCATGAATTTTACGATGAAATTCATGGCAGAGAGGCAGTTGTTAGATTTATTGACCGAGCCTTTGATCGAGGAATAGAATTGTTTGAAGCGGGTCTAGCAGAACTAAAACCAGGCGTTCTTGAATTACTGGATTACCTAGACCAAAACAAAATTCCACGAGTGATTGCTTCTAGTAATCAACGCCAAATAATTGATATCTTATTAGAGAAGAAAAATATAGCTAAAAGATTTGACCAAGTGATCTCTTTTGAAGATGTGAGTCGTGCCAAACCTGATCCAGAAATTTTTGAAAAGGCTCATCAATTTTTAGCTTTGCCAAAAGAAGACCTACTCATTTTAGAAGATTCAAAAAATGGTGTTTTAGCTGCTCATAGTGCAGGAATAGATGTGATTATGATTCCAGACTTACTAGCGCCGACACCAGAATTAAAAGCAAAGTCCTTAACTATTCTAAATTCTTTGCTAGAAGTTCCAAATTTTTTAGAAAAATAAATAAAATGAAACTCTTTTGCGTATCTATTAATGAATAGACGTAAAGGAGTTTTTTAGATGAAAAAAGAAACTGTAGTACCTATTAGTTCTCTGCCGAGAGAACGAATGATGAGTTTTGGTGAAAAAGCTTTATCCGATCAAGAATTATTAGCTATTTTATTACGAACGGGTTCAGCCCCGTATAATGTTTTAGAATTGGCAGGCTTACTATTAGCAGAATTTCCTAATTTGTATGAATTAAAGACAGCCAGTTTAACTGAACTACAGGAAATTCGAGGAATCGGTCAAACCAAGGCAATTGAATTAAAAGCGATGATGGAGTTAGGCAGTCGCGTCCATCAGACCAATCAACCAAAATATGGTCGAGTTCAATCCAGTTTTGGTATTGCTCAACAATTAATTGATGAACTTAAAGATTGCCATCAAGAACATCTAGTATGTCTTTATTTAAATACTAAAAATGAAATTATTCATCGAAAAACGATCTTTATTGGTTCTTTGAATCAATCTATTGCTCATCCAAGAGAAATTTTTCGTGAAGCAGTTCGTTGTAGCGCGGCTCGTCTTATCTGTTCACATAATCATCCCTCTGGTGCTCCAGGACCAAGTGAAAACGACCGTTTATTTACCAAAAGGTTGCAACAATGTGGAGATATGATGGGAATTGAGTTATTGGATCACTTGATTGTAGGAAATCAAGGCTATGTTAGTTTGCGAGAAGAAGGATTTTGGGAATAATAATTTAGAAGAACGCTTGCAAAAAAATAACAGCAAGTGTAAAATACACTTTGTAATCTTGTTTGAGCATAGATGTTGAAACAACTGTGACACCTCTATCGTTGGCGAGCAAAGTTACAATTATTTAAGTGCATCAGCACGAGGAGGTTCTTAAAATGGAACAAGGAACAGTAAAATGGTTTAACGCAGAAAAAGGTTTTGGTTTTATTTCACGTGAAGATGGAAGTGACGTATTCGTACACTTTTCAGCTATCCAAACTGACGGCTTCAAAACTTTAGAAGAAGGTCAAGCTGTATCATTTGATGTTGAGGATTCAGATCGTGGCCCACAAGCTACAAACGTTGTTAAAGCATAATAAACCAAAAAGCTGAAAGTGGTATTTCCACTTTTAGCTTTTTTATTGTATTAAAAAGTAAGAAACTAGCTGACGAATCGGTCCACTGTTCGAAAAAACGAAAAACTCGAACGGTGGCTGGTTCCACTGTTTGAAAAAACGAAAAACTCGAACGGTGGCTGGTTCCACTGTTTGAAAAAACGAAAAACTCGAACGGTGGCTGGTTCCACTGTTTGAAAAAACGAAAAACTCGAACGGTGGCTGGTTCCACTGTTTGAAAAAACGAAAAACTCGAACGGTGGCTGGTTCCACTGTTTGAAAAAACGAAAAACTCGAACGGTGGCTGGTTCCACTGTTCGAAAAAACGAAAAAATCAAACGGTGGCTGGTTCCACTGTTCGAAAAAACGAAAAAATCAAACGGTGGCTGGTTCCACTGTTCGAAAAAACGAAAAAATCAAACGGTGGCTGGTTCCACTGTTTAAAAAAATGAGAAACTCAAACGGTAGAATGGTCCACTGTTTAAAAAAAAGAAAAATTCAAACGGTGGCTGGTTCCACTGTTCGAAAAAACGAAAAAATCAAACGGTGGCTGGTTCCACTGTTCGAAAAAACGAAAAAATCAAACGGTGGCTGGTTCCACTGTTTAAAAAAATGAGAAACTCAAACGGTAGAATGGTCCACTGTTTAAAAAAAAGAAAAATTCAAACGGTGGCTGGTTCCACTGTTCGAAAGAACGAAAAACTCAAACGGTAGAATGGTCCACTGTTAGAAAAAAACAAAAAAACCGACAGAAGATGTCAAATTAGACACCGGCTGTCGGTTTTGATTCATTACTCTTCATCCAATGTCATAATCATGGATAAGATCATTGGGTGACGTTCAGTTTTTTCATATAAGAATGGTTGTAGTGCGGCAGACATTGCTTCGCGAAGTTTATATTCGCTACAGTCTGGTTGATACAAAGCTTCACGCAAAGCATGGAATAAAATACTTTGTCCTTCGCTAATCATTTCTCCAGACTCACGCATATACACAAAGCCACGAGAAAGAATATCTGGACCTGCTAAAATTTCTTTTTTCTCGATATCAATTGTTGCAACAGCCAATACCAGACCTTCTTCAGAAAGAATGCGACGATCTCGTAATACAACATTCCCAATATCACCAATTCCACTACCATCAACATAAACATCGCTAGCATTAAATTGACCGGCCATACGTGCTGAGTCAGGTGTTAGAGCTAACATGTCACCATTTTCCATGATAAAACAGTTTTCTCTAGGAACACCAGTATCTTGGGCAAGTTGTGTATGGATTTTTAACATTCTAAATTCACCATGCACAGGCATAAAGTATTTAGGTTTCATTAAACGCAACATTAATTTTTGTTCTTCTTGTCCACCGTGACCAGAAGTATGAATATTATTCAATTTACCATGAATGACTTCAGCACCAGCTTCTAATAACAAGTTAATTAGATGATTAACACTGGTTGTATTTCCAGGGATTGGTGAACTTGAAAAGATGACCGTATCATCTGGATGAACATGAATTTGGCGGTGAGTACCGTTGGCAATACGACTTAAGGCCGCCATTGGTTCCCCTTGAGAACCGGTACAAAGAATCATTGTTTCATTTGCCGGTAAACGATTAATTTCACTGGCGTCCACAAATGTTCCTGGTGGCACTTTAATGTAGCCTAATTTTTCTCCATTAACGATGGCATTTTCCATACTACGACCAAAGACAGCAATCTTTCGTCCAGTAGCTACAGCAGCATCTGCCGCTTGTTGTAAACGGAAAATATTGGAGGCAAAACTTGCAAAAATAATTCGACCTTCAATTTTTTCAAAAATTTTGACAATTGAAGCACCAATTGTTTTTTCTGATTTGGTAAAAGTAGGAATCTCCGCATTGGTACTATCAGATAAAAGACAAAGTACGCCTTCTTCACCAATTTTTGCCATTTTGTGCAGATTTGCTGGTTCGCCCACTGGAGTGAAATCAAATTTAAAGTCCCCCGTAGCAACAATATTCCCACAAGGCGTTTTAACAACAACACCTAAAGCATCAGGAATACTATGAGTCGTTCTAAAAAAGCTAACAGATGTTTTTCTAAAACGAATTACTGTGTCTTCATGAATTTCATGTAGTTCGGCATCTCGTAATAAACCATGCTCATCCAATTTGTTGGTAATCAAAGCAAGTGCTAATGGTCCAGCGTAAATTGGAATATTTGCTTGGCGAAGTAAATAAGGAATTCCACCGATATGATCCTCATGACCATGAGTGACAATTAGACCTTTTACTTTTTGGATATTTTGAACGATATAGCTATAATCAGAAATTACATAGTCAATCCCAAGAAGTTCATCTTCAGGGAATTTTATCCCTGCATCAATGATGATAATTTCATCTTGAAATTGTACCCCATAACAGTTTTTTCCGATTTCTCCTAATCCTCCAATACCGAAAACACCGGTTTCGTTGTTTTTAAGAGATACTTTCATTCTAAAACTCCGTTAATTGGAAATCAGTATTTTCTTTTTCATACTCAAGATGATTTCCCTCTAATGCGTAGACAAGTTCAATATTATATGGGGTATTGTCTTCGACTAATTGACGTGCAGCTACTTCACTTTCTGCTTCGATGTAAATAGATTGTGTTTGTTCTCTCTTTGGGTTACGTTCTTTTGTTTCTTGATAAAAAACTTTAAAAATCATGGTTCTATCTCCTTTGTCTGCGTCATGCAGATTATTAATTTTTTTGTTTGAATTTTGTGACACAACAAACTCGAGGTCAACGAAATCAGAGACCTGTACGGAAAAAGAGTTCCGCAAAATACTTTTTTTCAGACAAGGTGTGAGAAAAAAAGAGAAAGCCTGTCGTTGCTTTCCGAATGTTTAACCTGAAAATTCAACCGAGTGGATCTTCCTAGACAAAAAATATTGACTATTTAAAAGACCATTTTGTATTAGTTTATCACAGAAATCAGAATAAGTATAGAAACTAAGAAAGAAGAAAACGTTTCTAATTAACGAAAAATATTCCTATTTATAACTGGACAAGAAAACGAAACTTACAAGCCATCTGTTCGAAAAAGAGCAGTCATTGTGAGAGACCGACAAAATCTTTTGGCATTTTGTTTTGAAAGTTTCAGATTTCGCTAACTTTGGACTGTAAATAAAACAAAAAGTAACCTTTATTATTTTTCACTAGTGTTGCATTAAAATTATAACCTATTCCATGAAACAAAAAAATCCTTTATACTAGCACTTGGATGACTTATCCAAGACCAATAAAAAGGACCAAAGCATGGATAAGTATAAAACAAATTCTGCATTTAATAAATGGTTTTCTGCCATAAATTTAGAAAATCTTTCTGTTTACTCAAAAAAATTTGTTATTCACTACAATGCGTATCGTAAAAAGCTTTTTTTTGAATCCGTCTTGAAGCTTTTTCTCTACGGCATTAACGAAGAAAAAGAGAGCTTGCGTGACTTGAGCACGTCTCTTATCAACGAATCCCTTCAAGTTGAAACCGATGTGACAACCATTAGTCATTCCCAATTGTCTCGTGCCTTTAATGCCCTTGAACCCAAAATATTAGAGGAAATTTTCCAACAACTGTTAGAAAAAGTCCAACATCAAATCAAGCCAACTAAGCGAAATAGTCTGTATCTAATTGATTCCAGTACGTTTTCTCTGAGTCTCAATCGCCACAAATGGGCGACTTTTCGGAAAACCAAGTCAGGGATTAAATTGCACTTAAACTACTGTTATATGGATGATACTACGATGTATCCTACTGATTTTACCTTAACGAATGCTCGTGAACATGATGTCAATCAACTACCCTTGCTGGTGAACAAACCTGAAGCGACCTACGTTTTTGACCGTGGCTACTTAGATTTTGAAAAAATGGATCAGATGCATTGGGACGGCTATTTCTTCGTCACTCGGATCAAGAAAAATACCAACGTTCACGTGATAGACCCCCTGGAGAAATCGTCGGAAGCAGAAATTCTACGAGATGAGCTCGTTCGTTTAGGTTCTAAAACCTATCTGACCGCAAATTTCCGACTAGTTACTATTCAAGATAAAAGTGGACGTGAATTTCAATTTATTACCAATCGAATGGACGTCTCTTCAAAAGAGATTTCCGATATGTATCACGCTCGTTGGCAAATCGAATTGTTTTTCAAACACATCAAACAACACATGACCAGTAAAACGTTCTTTTCTCAAAGTGAAAAAGGCGTGCAGAGTCAGTTGATTTTAACCATGATTTCCGCTCTCCTTACGTTTCTCGTCAAATTGGAGACGAAAACGAAAAAATCGGTGTTCCAAATCAAACGTTTCTTTCGTTATTTACTATTTCGGCCCTTTGAATGTTGGGTTGAAAAGTTAATTCCCACCTGAGAAAGAGGAAAAATGGTTCGTTACTTTTGGTTTTCAGTTGAATAACAAGTAAAAAATTTTCTGGAAAAAGTCATCCTCTGCGTCAGCACAGTTTCTTTTGACCTATTTTCAGAAAACCGACTTTTCAGAATATTCTAAAATGTTTTTATGCAACACTAGTGATTATTTTTAAAACTAATAAGAACGTTTTTTTTAATGGGAGAGAATTATTTAAACAAAAAAAGAGTGTATTACCACTATAAAACCTTGGAAAATTAAAGAATGATGAAAAAATCCTGTAACTTTCAGAAAAAAGGTTCTGAAAGTTTTTTTAAATTTTTTCCTGTGCTATATTTAGATTAATTGAACAATTTGAGGGAGAACTTTTTTCGTTGAAATTTTGGGAGTAATTATAGAAAAAAAAGGTTTATGACTTAAATTTTTCGTTTTTTAAAATCTAATATATAAGGAGTGATTTTTTTGAAACTTATGTTTCGCTACGCAATTAGAAATAAAAAGTGGTTATTACTTAATTTCATTTGCGTGTTTGGTTTTATTTTAATCGAACTTGGCTTGCCGACACTATTGGCAAGAATGATTGATGTAGGGATTGTCAACAATGATCGTGAGTATGTTACTAGAATTGGTTTAGCGATGGTTGGAATTGTCGTTGTCGGAATTATTATGAATATTTTCCTTGGCTACTTTACCACACGAATTACTTCAAAAATGACAGCGGATATTCGTGATGATTTGTTTGAAAAAGTTCAAGGTTATTCTCATAATGAATACGAACAAATTGGTGTATCGTCTTTAATTACGCGTGTAACCAATGACGCGTATCAAATTATGTTGTTTATGCAAAATATCTTACGAACTGGTTTTATGGCACCGTTAATGTTTGGGACTAGTTTGTATATGGTTTTTCGTTCTAGTACCTCATTAGGTTTTTATGTACTAGGTGCGTTACCATTCCTATTACTAGGAGTCATTTGGATTGCTCGAACTTCTGAACCATTGTCTAAAAAGCAACAAAATAATTTAGATAAAATCAATGCCATTCTACGTGAAAATTTATCTGGATTGCGTGTTGTTCGCGCTTTTGTTAATGAAAAATTTGAAGAAGCTCGTTTTGACAAAGTGAATGAAAAATATACAACAAGCTCGAAAAAGCTATTTCGTTTAATGTCGATGGCAATGCCGGCCTTTTTCTTTTTGTTTAATATCGTTATGATGTTAATTATTTGGACAGGTAGTGTACAAATTGACAATGGAGAACTACAAGTAGGTAGTTTAATTGCCTTTATTGAGTACATTTTCCATGCATTGTTCTCGTTCTTAATGTTTTCTACTGTATTTATGATGTATCCTCGTGCAGCTGTTTCAGCTAATCGTATTCAAGAAGCTTTTGATATTGAGCCACTAATTAAAGATGTACCAGATGGTGTGACAGAAACTACAACAAAAGGTTTTATCGAATTTAAGAATGTAACCTTTGCTTATCCTGGTCCTTCTCAAACGCCAGTTATCCGCGATGTTAGCTTTACTGCTCAACCAGGTGAAACAGTAGCATTTATTGGAAGTACTGGTAGTGGGAAATCAACCTTAATTCAATTGATTCCACGCTTTTTTGACGTAAGTCATGGAGAAGTATTGATTGATGGTGTGGATGTTCGTGAGTATCAATTAGATGCTTTGCGCAATAAAATTGGTTTTATTCCTCAAAAAGCGTTATTGTTTACTGGCTCGATTGCTGAAAACTTACGCTACGGAAAAGAAGATGCCAATTATCAAGATATGGATCGAGCAATTGATATTGCCCAAGCGGCAGAATTTATTTCTCGCTTGCCTGAAGGGTATGATACTCCTGTCTCAGAAGGTGGAAGCAACTTCTCAGGTGGACAACGTCAACGTTTGGCTATTGCTCGTGCGGTCATTCGTGAACCAGAAATCTTTATTTTTGACGATAGTTTCTCCGCACTGGATTATGCTACAGATGCTAATTTACGTGCGCGTCTAAAAGAAGAAACAAAAGAATCAACGACGCTAATTGTTGCTCAACGTGTAGGAACAATTATGGATGCAGATAAAATTATTGTTTTAAATGAAGGGGATGTTGTGGGCATAGGTACCCACAGAGAGTTACTTGAAAACTGTTCGATTTATTATGATATTGCTGCATCACAATTATCAGAGGAGGAATTAGCCAAATGAAATCTATCAATTCATTAAAACGTATTTTTCGTTACATTAAGCCATACAAGATTGCTTTTGGGCTAGTTCTTTTCTTTACAGTTGCTACGGTGGTTTTTAATGTGGCAATGCCTTATGTAACAGGTCTACCTACGACTGAAATTGCTCGAAATGTGGCTGCAGGAGAAAGAATTAATTTTTCTTATATCAAAACGACATTAGTTTGGATTTTTATCGTTGGTTTAGGCTATGCAACCTCACAATTAACTTCAGGTATTTTGATTACAAATGTGGTTCAATCAGCGATGCGTGACTTGCGTCAAGATATTGATAAGAAAATTAATCGTTTGCCAGTCTCTTATTTTGATACTCATCAACAAGGAGATGTTTTATCTCGTGTAACTAATGACGTGGATGTATTAAGTGGAGCGATGCAACAAGCTTTAATCGGTATTGTAAATGCGATTTTAAGTATTATTATGGCAGTCTTCATGATGTTCTACATCAATACTCGCATGGCATTGTTGGCGATTATTATGATTCCAGCAGCGATTTTAATTTCACGTTATGTCGTAGCGAAATCACAAAAATATTTTACTAGCATGCAAGAATCTTTGGGAAGTTTAAATGGCTTTGCCCAAGAAAATATGACTGGTTTTAGTGTGTTAAAAGTGTATGGTCGTGAAAAACAAACCTTGGAAAACTTTAAAGTGGTTAACCATGAATTGCAACATTATGGTACAAGAGCTCAATTTATTTCAGGTTTGATGATGCCACTAGTTCAAATGACTGCGTATCTAGCTTATATCGTGATTGCGATTCTAGGAAGCTTTTATGTTATGGGTGGGGTAATTGTTGTTGGACAATTACAAGCCTTTATTCAATATATTTGGCAAGTGAGTCAACCGTTAGGAAATATTACTCAATTGTCTGCGTTATTGCAAAGTGCGTCTGCCGCATCTGTTCGTGTCTTTGAAATTTTGGATGAAACGGAAGAGAAAACGGATGATTATAACATTCCAGTACCTGAAAAAGTAGAAGGAAATGTTGAATTTGATAACGTAAGTTTCTCTTATAGTCCAGACAAACCATTAATTCAAGATTTAAACTTCTCGGTTAAAGCTGGACAAACGGTGGCAGTAGTTGGTCCAACAGGTGCAGGTAAAACAACGTTAATTAACTTGTTGATGCGTTTTTACGATGTCAATCAAGGAGCAATTAAAATTGATGGCATTGATACGAAAAAAATGACCCGTAGTGATGTCCGTTCGTTGTTTGGAATGGTATTACAAGATGCTTGGTTGTATGAAGGAAGTATTGCAGACAATATTCGTTTTGGTAAATTAGGTGCAACCGATTATGAAGTAGTGGATGCAGCTAAAACAGCAAATGTGGATCACTTTATCCGTACCATGCCTGAAGGCTACGAAATGGAAATTAATTCTGAAGGAGACAATGTTTCTCTTGGACAAAAACAATTAATGACTATTGCTCGTGCCGTCATCTCAGATCCGAAAATTCTTATTTTAGATGAAGCAACAAGTTCAGTGGATACTCGTTTAGAAGCATTGATTCAAAAAGCCATGGATAAAGTCATGGAAGGCCGAACTAGCTTTGTAATTGCTCATCGCCTATCAACGATTCGTGATGCAGATTTAATTTTAGTTATGGATCAAGGGTCAATTATCGAACAAGGAAACCATGAAACATTGTTAGCTAAAGGCGGATTTTACGCGAATTTATATAATAGTCAGTTTTCTGAAGAAGCTGAGTAGAAAAAAAGTTCCTCACAGGATAAGCATCTTGTGAGGATTTTTTTTTTTGAAAAATAAGCTGTGTTTTTCTTAAGTGTGAGATAATCAGTTTTTCTGTCTGAAAATAACGTACTGTACATTTTTTTTGAACAAAAAGATAGAAAATTATCAAAAACAACCGATAAATAGTAAGTAAAGGATATAAATTTTCTTTATTAGTAAAGAATATAAACTGAAAGGAGGAGAAGAGATGGATCCAGAAATGACAGCATCTGAAAACACTATAGATATACATAGCCACTTGGCGAATATCGGTATTGACACATTCGATTATCGCTTACCACAAGAAGAGGAAAAAAATGCCCAGAGACGTAAGTTATTTGAAAACGAAAATTGGTTTAATCAGGGATTAGACTTACACTTTAAACAAGAAACATTAAGCACATATGGTTACTATAATAAACAACTATATATTCCATTTGGAAACAAACTATATTTGTGGGATATTGAAACAAAAAAGGAAGCAGTATTTGCTGAAGTTTCCGAGGAGCTACTTTTTGAAAATCCTTTAGAGGTTTTGATAAACAAAGTAATGGTCAACGAAAAATTTGTTGTTCTATTTTTACGAGATGCTAGAAATACGTTACTAGTTTTTAATCACGAAAAAGAATATCTTTATGAATATCATTTAATTAAATCAGAAGAATTGTTTATCCCTGCGATAGCTCTTTATGATCATTTTATCTATTTTGTAAAACCCTAAAAAAATGAAGAGGGTAACTCAAAAAGCAAAGGACGACCACGTATGAGCAGTAAATCTTTTGCGATTATTCGATTTGATTTAAATACAGGAGAATTCAAGATGATTTTTTCAAATCCGGAATTTTCTTTGCCACATAGTTACAGTGACTATTATTTGAGTCCCTTCAGTTATTACGATCGTTTTACCTACCTAAGAAAAAATCTATTAAATTTTTTTGTGAATGATCGTTATCTGTTATTTGAAGCGGATGTTCGACAATATTTAAAAGTAGATGTCGATGCGACCCATTATTTGACTTCTTTTTCTAAAGGAATGGGCTATTATTTTGTAGATTTACAAAATTCAGAGGCAACGTTATTAAATCCAATAAAAACACAAGGTCCCTATAAAAACGTGGTGAAAGCCAGTAATTTAGTTGCAGATAAATTATTACGGACAATGAATGATCAGAGTGAAATTTACGATTTAAAAGAATTGATCAAGGATGACCTATTCTCAGTCGAAGAGCCTAAAGAGGTAGAAATTAGCACCTATCATTTTCAAATTAATCAACGTTCTTCTTTTATTTGGTATGATTAAGTAAATTTCTGGTTTTCTTTTGCCTGTGTTTCATGTAAAGTGTAGACAGAGTGCAAGTTAGAAAGGAATAGTTAATTTGTATAAACGATGGCTAAAAATGACTATCATTTTTTTGATGGGAATGGGAATAATATTTGGAGAGCAATTCTTTCATGAAGAATTTAGGATATATCCTGTTTTGGCAGAAGAAATTCCAACGAAATATGTCAGTATTTCAAAACGAAATTTTACCCTTTACCAAGATTATGGAAAAACGATGATTAAAGATTCACCAGTTGAATTAAATCAAACATTTCGTGTAGAAGAAGAACAAACAAAAGGGATTATGACTTACTTGGCATTGTATGATACTAGTGGATTTGTGGGATATATAGATCAATCAAGCGTTACAGAGGCCGATGGGGCAGAAGGAATTGCTCGATCCATTAGGCGTTACGTCAAAGTAATCGAAAATAGAGAATTATACCAAGATTTTTCTTGGGACTTTGACCAAGAGACAGAGGCGTTAATTGATCGTACTTTTCGTGCAAAAGCGATGTACCATCATTATAATGGAGATATTTATTATGAATTGTATGACGAGCAAGATGAGTGGGTTGGTTATGTTGAAGAATCAGCGTTAGAAAAAAGTGACCGTAAATCTTTTTTACAATCGAATAGTGAAGATGAGAAAGCAGCTACAAATGAATCAGAAGACGAATCAGAAACGGATGTAGAAGCTGAACAAAAAACCGTTTCTGATGTAGTCGTAGATGTTAGTAGTGGAACCATGTCAGGTGATGTCGATGCTGTACAAAATCCAGATAAACATTTTATTGCTGGTCCCAATAGTGGTGGCAGTGCTAGAGTACAACGAAATCAAAGTGCAGCTATTCGACAAGCAGCCAGCATCCAACGAACGGCTAGAGCAACATGGACTAATAACGAAACCTTTATCGAAGAAATTGCTCCAGCAGCCCAAGATTTGGCCAATGAATATGGGCTATATGCCTCGGTGATGATTGCCCAAGCCGCTTTGGAATCTGGTTATGGAGATAGTCAATTAGCGAGAGAAGCCAATAATTTATTTGGTATCAAATATTCAAGATCAGACAGTAGTAGATTTGAAGCCTATGAGATTCCTTCAGATGAATTTGTTAATGGGGTAAGGGTCACTTTACCAGCAACTTTTAGAAAATATGCGACAGTTTCGGATTCTTTATTAGACAATGCAAAATTGTTGGCAAATGGCTTGAGTGGCAATGCTGATTTTTACAAAGGCTCTTGGCGAGTGAATGCAGCTTCTTATCAAGAGGCCACAAGAGCATTGACTGGCAAATATGCGACTGATCCAGAGTATGATGCAAAATTAAATCGTGTAATAGAAAATTGGGATTTAACTCAATATGATTGAGTGATTGCAAATGAGTGTAAAAAAAGCAAACGGACTATCAGCCGTTTGCTTTTTTTATTATCTGTTTGTCATTACTTCGTCGATTAAACCATATTCTTTAGCTTCTTCTGCAGACATAAAGTTATCACGGTCAGTATCTTTTTCGATGACTTCAAGTGGTTGACCTGTACGTTCTGCTAAGATTTTATTTAAGCGGTCACGTGTTTTTAAAATGTGACGAGCTGCAATCTCAATTTCAGTCGCTTGTCCTTGAGCCCCGCCTAATGGTTGGTGAATCATGATTTCTGCATTTGGTAAAGCAAATCGTTTGCCTTTTGTACCAGCAGTTAGCAAGAAACTTCCCATTGAAGCAGCCATACCCATTACGATTGTTTGAACATCTGCTTTAACAAAGTTCATTGTATCGTAAATAGCTAAACCAGCAGTAACACTACCACCAGGAGAATTGATATAGATGTAGATATCTTTCTCTGAGTCTTGGGCATCCAAGAATAGTAATTGTGAGATGATTGAGTTTGCCAAGTCGTCTGTTACTTGTCCACTCAACATAATGATACGATCTTTTAATAAGCGAGAGTAAATATCATACGCTCTTTCTCCACGAGATGATTGTTCGATAACTGTAGGAATTAAATTCATCTAAGGATCCTCCTTTAATTTGAAAAAGTTGATAAAGTAATGGGATAATTCCCATACAAAACTTTTATCTATTAGTAATTATACATACAAGGTCAATAAAGGTCAAATAGTAAATCTTCCCTCAAGCAAACAAAAATATGATAAAATATGAGAGATAATTATTTTACCATATAAAATCAGCTACATAGCATAATTAGCTATTTATAAAAAGACATAAAGGAGTGCTATTCGTGGATTATTTTTTATTAGGAATTTTAGGTGTCATCGTGGGGGCTTTAATCACCACTGCAGCCTTTGAATTGCGTATTCGTTATGATGAACGCAAAGAGGTTAAGCAAAGAACCTTAGAACATAAAGTAAAAGAAATCGAAACTTTAGTTATGTTAAATAAAAAAATTATCGAAATTTTAGAAAAACGCATTATTATGATGGATAAATATATCAGCTTTGATGCTTTTGATGATTGTTATATCACTGTCGATGACTATATTTACTTACAGTCATTTGCTGCACAAAATAGTTTTTATTTGCCCAATCATTTTTTAGAAGAATTTTTCAAAAAGATTTCGACTCGTCGTGTGGTTCTGTCACCTGAGGAAGTTATGGCAATTGGTGGTTATACCTTTAAAGGTGGTCGTATGATTATGGAACAGCTTTCCGATCAGTTACTTGAAATGATTTATGAACGCAAAGTCCAAATGCAAAAAATGTCTTCTGAATCAATCAGTTATTTTTCTAAACCTTTATAAATCAGAGGCAATAAAATTTCAAATCCAATTGTCCGAAAAAAGTTGGATAGACAAACATTATTTAGTCAGTAAAAATAGCCAAAGGAGTTTGAATTTTAAACTTGTTTGGCTATTTTTTTGTATCAATCGTAATCGCTTGTCTTTTTTTGGCAAGCTAAGTGTTACGTGATACAATGTGAATGATTGGAGTGAGTTTTATGCAAATTTTTGCCCATCGAGGAAGTAGTGGCACTAAACCAGAAAATACCTTGCCAGCTTTTGCGGAAGCCGTTCGTGTGGGAGCAGATGGTATTGAACTGGACGTGCAATTAACCAAAGATCACCAATTAATTGTGATGCATGACGAAGAGGTCAATCGAACAACGAATGGAAAAGGTGCGATTGCAGATAAGACCTTAGTTGAAATGAAAGAATTGAATGCAGGTAGTTGGTTTGATAAGGAATATGCTTCTACGAAAGTACCAACCTTAAAAGAAGTCTTAGATTTATTAGCTATTCGCAATTTTAGAGGGATGTTAGCTATTGAATTAAAAACAGATAAACATCCTTATCCAGGAATTGAAGGTTTGGTTTCTAAGTTGATGACTAGGCAAAAATGGCCATTTACTTATTCTTACAGTAGTTTTAATATGGAAACTTTGAAAAGAATTCATGAGATTGAACCAGAAACAAGAATTGAATATATTATGGGAACATCTGAAAAGAAACCTGCACTGGCATTGGAACATCCTTTCGTTAAAGGGATTCACCCGGATAAAAAATGGGTCTGGAAACATGAAGGTGAGGTAAAGAGTTTCCTATTAGATATTCGACCATGGACAGTAAACACGGAAGAGGAAGTGAAACGTTGTTTATCTTGTGGTGTTCAAGGGATTTTTACTGATTTTCCAGAGAAGAGTATTCAAATAAAAAGAGATAAATGAGGGATGAAATGAAGAAAGTCTTAGTTATTGTTGGACCGACTGCAGTTGGAAAAACAGCTTTGAGCATCGAATTAGCTCAAAAGTATCAGGGTGAAATCATCAGTGGTGATTCATTACAAGTCTATCGAGAACTAAATATCGGTACTGCAAAAGTAACGGAAGAAGAAAAAGCAGGCATTCCTCATTATCAAATAGATATTCGCGAAAAAAATGAAGACTATTCTGTTTCTGAGTTTCAAAAAGAAGCACGTCAATGGATTGAAGATATTCATCAACGTGGAAAGTTACCCATCGTTGTAGGAGGAACAGGCTTATATATTCAAGCGCTACTATATGATTATCAATTAGGTGGACCAGAAGAGGCTGACGATACAACAATCCGTGAGAAGTATCAACAAATTGCCGAAGAGCAGGGTAATCAAGCATTATGGGATTTATTAAAAGCAAGAGATTCTCTTGCAGCGGACAAAATTCATTTTAATAATCAACGAAAAGTCATTCGAGCTTTAGAAGTCTTAGAAAGAACGGGTGAAAGTATTGCCCAACCCAAGGAAGAACCACAAAAATTATACGATTACTTTTTAATAGGTTTAACTACAGATCGAGAACGATTGTATCAACGAATCAATCATCGGGTTGACTTGATGTTAGAGAATGGCTTGATTGAAGAAGCAAACTTATTAAAAAATTTCCCCGAAGTACAAGCAGCCCAAGGTATTGGCTACAAAGAATTTTTCCCTTACTTTAATGGGAATGCAAGTCTAGAAGAAGTTGCAGAAGAAATTAAACTACATTCAAGACGTTATGCCAAACGCCAGCTAACTTGGTTCCGTAATCGTATGTCTCCTTACTGGGTAGACTTAGTCGAACAACCAGAAACAATTTTTAATTTAGAAAGTGAAATTCAACAGTGGTTGGAGGAAAAATAGATGGAAAAAGAACGTGTCATTTTGGTTGGCGTAGAAACCGAAGATAATTTCAAACAATTTGAAGAATCAATGATTGAATTAAAAAGTTTGACCAAGACCGCTGAGGGAGAAGTTGTCTTTTCTTTAACTCAAAAACGTCCACAAATTGATCGACAAACGGTTGTCGGTAAAGGTAAGTTAGAGGAACTTGAACAACTAGCGGATGCCCATGAAGCAGATTTAGTCATTTTTAATCACGAGTTAACTCCCAGACAGAGTCAATTAATTGGCGAAGTTATTGGAGTTCCTGTGATTGACCGTGTTCAATTAATTTTAGATATTTTTGCGATGCGTGCCCGCTCAAGGGAAGGAAAGCTGCAAGTTGAGTTGGCGCAACTAGATTACTTGTTGCCACGTTTAGTTGGACAAGGGAAAAACATGTCTCGACTTGGTGGAGGAATTGGCACGAGAGGTCCTGGGGAAACCAAATTAGAGACCGATCGTCGTCACATTCGCAATAAAATGAACATCATCAAAAGAGAGCTAAAAGAAGTTGCGGCTCATAGAGAAAGAACAAGACAAAAACGTAAAGACAATCAAACTTTTCAAATTGGCTTGATTGGGTATACAAATGCTGGGAAGTCTACGATTTTGAATATTTTAACTAGTGCACAAACTTATGAACAAGATCAGTTATTTGCCACTTTAGATCCATTAACCAAAAAATGGCGTTTACCAGAAGGTTTTGAAGTCACAGTTACAGATACAGTTGGATTCATCCAAGATTTACCCACGCAGTTAATCGATGCCTTTCAATCAACCTTAGAAGAAAGTCAAGGAATGGATTTATTACTGCATGTGGTTGATGCAAGTGCCGAAAATCGTCAGCAGCAAGAAGAGACGGTTTTAAAATTAATGAATCAACTTGAATTAGGTCGTATCCCAATGCTAACAATCTATAATAAAGCAGATAAAATTAATCCAGAACAATTTGTACCAACGTTATTTCCTAGCGTCTTGATTTCAGCAAAAAGTTCGAAAGGCAAAGAAGAGTTAAACAAAGCGATTAAATTAGCGATTATGGAAGCTTTTGAACCTTATACTTTATCTTTAGAACAAGATGAAGGAAAATTATTGAATCGTTTAAAACGAGAAACTTTGATGGTCTCTACAGACTATGAAGAAGATAGTCAAACCTACTTAGTTAAAGGTTTTGCACCAACGAATTCTTACGCAATTCGTAGAATGGAAGAATAACAAAAATGGACAGTTGAAACAATGCAAGCGACTGTCCATTTTTATATATTCCAATAGAGAAAATAAGAGCATTTCACCAAAAAGAACTATCAGCACAAACACAATCTGTGATGTAATGTTGGAAGTAATCGTTTCTCATTTTTGTATTAACAAGAAATTTTTATGAGAAATGAAGGAGTTCCTAGTCCAAGTATCCTCTATGGTTTGCTAATTTAAAAAATGAAAATAATCCAGAATAAGTGAGAGAAAAGATATAAAACCATGGTGATGTTATATTTTATGACATATTTGGTTGACATCAAAATCAATGCTTGCTATATTTACACTAGATTGTCATCAGAAGGAGGAGAAGGACGATGCGAGAAAAGGAACTCCGACGATCAATGTCAGTTTTTCCAATTGGAACAGTAATGAAGTTGACAGATTTAAGTGCTCGCCAAATTCGTTATTATGAAGAACAAGATTTAATCCATCCTGAACGTAGTGAAGGAAACCGACGAATGTATTCTTTGAATGATATTGACACACTTTTAGAAATCAAAGATTATCTCTCCGATGGCTTAAATATGGCTGGAATTAAACGAGTCTATGAAATGAAGAAAAACGAAGCACATGCTGTAAAAGAGAAAAAACCTCTTACAGATAAAGATGTTCGACGTATTTTTTATGATGAGATTTTATCTCAAGGAGGATTAAATCCTCAATCACCATACCACAATAAGGGCCCAAGATTATAATCACAGCACTAGAGAAATGAAATAGGAAAAGGACGGGATAACATGCCAAGAGAAGATTACACTGCAGAACAAGTGAAACAGATTGCAACGGAAGAAAATGTACGCTTTTTACGTTTGATGTTTACAGACATTATGGGGACAATCAAAAATGTCGAAGTACCAATCAGCCAATTGGACAAAGTTCTTGAAAATAAGATGATGTTTGATGGATCCTCCATCGAAGGCTTTGTACGTATTGAAGAAAGTGATATGTACTTATATCCAGATTTATCAACCTGGATGATTTTCCCTTGGGAAACAGATCATGGAAGAGTCGCACGTCTTATTTGTGATGTTTACAATCCTGATGGAACACCTTTTGCAGGAGATCCTCGAGGTAATTTAAAACGTTCGTTAAATGCTATGCACGAATTAGGTTTTACTGATTTTAACTTAGGACCAGAGCCAGAGTTTTTCTTGTTTAAATTAGATGAAAACGGCGATATTACGAAAGACTTGAATGATAATGGAGGCTATTTTGACTTTGCTCCAACAGATTCTGGTGAAAATTGCCGTCGTGATATTGTATTAGAACTAGAAAGAATGGGCTTTGAAGTCGAAGCTTCTCATCATGAAACAGCACCTGGTCAACATGAAATCGATTTTAAATATGCTGGTGTGATTGAAGCCTGTGACAATATTCAAACATTTAAATTAGTGGTTAAAACGATTGCTCGTAAACATGGTTTACATGCAACCTTTATGCCAAAACCCTTGTTTGGAATTGCCGGTTCAGGTATGCACTGCAATATGTCTTTATTTAAAGGAGAAGAAAATGTCTTCTTTGATCCAGAAGGAGATATGCAACTAAGTACAACAGCGTATCAATTTTTAGCAGGTTTAATTGAACATGCACGTGCCTATACTGCTGTGTGTAATCCAACAGTAAATTCATACAAACGATTGATTCCAGGATTTGAAGCACCAGTTTATGTTGCTTGGTCTGGACATAATCGTTCGCCGTTGATTCGTGTTCCTGAGTCTCGTGGTTTATCTACTCGTTTAGAATTACGCTCAGTCGATCCGGCTGCTAATCCATATCTAACGATGGCAGTATTATTGGAAGCGGGCTTGGATGGTATTCGTAATGAAATGACGCCACCACCTGCTGTCGATCGTAATATTTATGTGATGACTGAAGAAGAACGCTTAGCCGCACATATCTATGATTTGCCGTCAACTCTTCACAATGCGATTAAACAATTACGCAAAGATCAAACGATGATTGACGCTTTAGGTGAACATATTTATGGAAACTTTGTAGAAGCGAAACGTATGGAATGGGCGTCTTATCGACAAAGCGTTTCAGAATGGGAACTAGATCAGTATTTAGAATTATATTAAAAAACAAGGCATCTTCAATTGTGTTTTAATTGAAGATGCCTTGAATTCTTGTTTGACTTTAAATAGTAACTGAATAGCATTACTATTCATACCAAACTTGACACTTCACTGCGAGAGAGGCTTGCTTAGGTCAGCCCGGAACCGCTCCAAGCCTGTAGTCTTGGAGCTTTCAAGCTTCACACGCACAGTAAGCCAATCAATTGGCAACTGTGCGTTGTTCACATTGAATTCTCGGCGTGGCGACAACGCAAGCCTCTCTCTTCGTTACGCTGAAGGTTGATTGATAAGCGGTATCTATTGAAATCATTTCTGTAATTATTTTTCATGTACGTAATCATCTATTTAACCTACGGAAATTTTGACATCTAACTAGCGTAACAAAACAACGAAAACAGCGCTGTCACCGTGAAAAGGAGTCAATGTGAACTACTGTCACTTAGCGCAGCGATTAGTGACAGTTTGAAGCTTGACAGACTGGAGACTACAGGCTCCAGTTGGTCCCACGGTCGACAAAAGCAGAATTCGTTGTGTAGTGTAGCGAAGGAATAAAAAAGATAACTGTCAATCGTATCAAATAAAAAGCTTCGTTTCTGAAAATTTTCAAAAATATTGACAAATGGAAGTAAAAAGTATAGTATCTTGTATGGGCACTCTTTAAAGAGGCATCAATTAGAATCTATGCTCCCTGTTTAACAACAACTTGTTGAATAGGGAGCTTTTTGTTTTTTTCTAGTTGTTTCTTCCGAAAAAAAGCGAAGGAGAGTTTTTATTTATGACAAAATATATTTTTGTAACAGGTGGGGTTGTTTCTTCTATAGGTAAAGGAATTGTTGCAGCTTCATTGGGACGTTTATTGAAAAATCGTGGATTAAAAGTGACAATTCAAAAATTCGATCCCTATATAAATGTCGATCCAGGCACAATGAGTCCATACCAGCATGGGGAAGTATTCGTAACGGATGATGGAGCAGAAACAGATTTAGACCTAGGACACTATGAACGATTTATTGATATTAACTTAAATAAATACTCAAATGTAACAACAGGAAAAATCTATTCAGAAGTTTTGCGTAAAGAGCGCAAAGGAGAATATTTAGGGGCAACTGTCCAAGTTATTCCTCATATTACGAATGAAATCAAAGAAAAAATTATGCGTGCAGCAACAACGACAGATGCAGATGTGATTATCACTGAAGTTGGTGGAACTGTAGGAGATATCGAATCTCTACCTTTCTTAGAAGCTTTGCGTCAAATGAAAGCTGATGTAGGAGCTGAAAATGTTCTTTATATTCATACGACGTTAATTCCATATTTAAAAGCAGCTGGAGAAATGAAAACTAAACCAACTCAACACAGTGTAAAAGAATTACGTAGTTTGGGGATTCAACCAAATATTTTAGTGGTACGCACAGAAGAACCTGTTTCTCAAAGTATCAAAGATAAATTAGCACAATTTTGTGATGTGAAACCTGAAGCAGTTATCGAATCATTAGATGTGGATACACTATATTCCATCCCATTAAATTTACAAAAACAAGGAATGGACGATATTGTCTGTGAACAACTACAAATCGATGCACCTGAAGCAGATATGACTGAATGGAAACAATTAGAGTCAACTGTACTAAACTTGAAGAAAACTGTTCGAATTGCACTTGTAGGGAAATACGTAGAGCTTCCAGATGCTTATCTATCTGTAGCTGAAGCGTTAAAACATGCAGGCTTCACAGATGATGCAGACATCGAAATTGATTGGGTGAAAGCCTCAGACATTACAGCCGAAACAGTCAACGAACGTTTGAAAGACGCAGATGGGATCTTAGTTCCCGGTGGATTTGGGGATCGTGGAGTTGAAGGAAAAATTGAAGCGATTCGTTATGCCCGTGAAAATGACGTGCCATTCTTGGGAATTTGCTTAGGAATGCAAATGGCTTGTGTGGAATTTGCTCGTAACGTTATTGGTTTGGAAGATGCACATTCAGCAGAAACAGTACCAAACACACCGCATAACATTATTGACTTAATGGCAGACCAAGAAAATATTGAAAATCTAGGTGGTACCCTACGTTTAGGCTTATATCCATGTAAATTAAAAGCAGATAGCAAAACGGCAGCCGCTTATAATAATCAAGAACAAATTGAAGAAAGACATCGTCACCGTTATGAATTTAACAATGATTATCGTGAACAATTTGAAGAACATGGTTTTGTTTTCTCAGGTGTTTCTCCAGATAATCGTTTAGTGGAAATTGTTGAATTACCAGAGAAAAAATTCTTTATTGGTTGCCAATTCCATCCAGAATTGATTTCAAGACCAAACCGTCCACAAAGTTTATTCCAAGGATTTGTGGATGCTGCTCTAGAAAACAAAAATTAATCCAATTTATTTTTGTTATTTTAACAGAGTAGTTTTGTAGGTTTAATCACATTCTTTCAATAAAATTCCTGTAAACAATAGATATAAAAACAAACAAGAATGTGTAAAAATAGTAGAATTACACAGAATTAGTAGATTAATAGTAGATTTTTTGCTAAAATAAAGTCGTTAGTTAAGGTCAATCTTAACAAATAAAGTTTTATTAAAACTTAGGAGGAAAATATTATGCCATTAGTATCAGGAACTGAAATCTTTAAAGCAGCCCGTAAAGAGGGATATGCTGTAGGTGCATACAACACAAACAACTTAGAATGGACTCAAGCGATTCTTGAATCTGCTCAAACTAAAAATGCTCCAGTATTAATCCAAACTTCTATGGGTGCTGCTAAATACATGGGTGGTTACAAACTAGTTGTAAACATGGTTAAAGATTTAATAGAATCAATGAACATTACTGTACCAGTAGTTCTACATTTAGATCATGGTTCATATGAAGATGCATTAAAATGTATCGAAGCTGGTTACACTTCAGTTATGTTTGACGGATCTCATTTACCATTTGAAGAAAACTTGCGTTTAGCTAAAGATGTTGTTGAAAAAGCTCACGCTAAAGGTGTTTCTGTAGAATGTGAAGTTGGATCAATTGGTGGAGAAGAAGACGGAATCATCGGTACTGGTGAATTAGCTGATATCGACGAATGTGTACAAATCGTTAATACTGGTATTGATTTCTTAGCATGTGGTATTGGTAACATCCACGGTGCTTACCCAGAAAACTGGACTGGATTAGCATTTGACCATTTACAAGCAATTGCTGAAGCAGTTGGTGAAGATGTACCATTAGTATTACATGGTGGTTCTGGTATTCCTCAAGAACAAATTGAAAAAGCTATTTCAATGGGTGTTTCTAAAATTAACGTTAATACTGAATTCCAAGTATCATTTGCTAAAGCAACTCGTGAATATATCGAAGCTGGCAAAGATTTAGAAGGAAAAGGTTTTGACCCTCGTCAATTATTAGCACCAGGTAAAGCTGCAATCATTAAAGATGCTATCGAGCATATCGAATGGTTTGGTTCAGCTGACAAAGCTTAATTAACAGAAATAAAAAATCTCTTGGAGTTAGCTCCGAGAGATTTTTTTTGCGATTTAAATAGTTTAAGCCAAAATCTGAATAGTTGAATAGGGAGGTAGATTATCAGGTTCAATAAAAAATTCAATATAAGTCTGATCAATGTACATAGAATGTTTTTCCGTGAATAAATAGGCTTCTTTAGCAGGCTCATTCATCAAATGGACTACATATTGATAGAGAAATTGTTCTTTTGTAAGGACCAATAAAAATTCAAGCCAAATTTTACCGTCTAATTTTTCAAGTAGAGAATTGTCCAATGGTTCGGTAGGTAAAATTTGAGTATGAATGAAATGATTTTTTCGTAATAATTTTTGCAATTTTTTTAATGCTTGTAGTGATTCTACTCGTAAGGAACAATAAATATCACCATTTCGTTCTCGTTCTTTTCGCCATCTAGACATAGTCAGCCTCCTTTTTTCTATCTTATAATAAAGAGTATAAGTCAAATCGCTTTTTATTTATAGTCAAACAAAGAAACTTGAAGCTTACGGAATAAAACTCCAAAAGCTCATTGGTCGTGTGAGACCGCCACGAGCCTCTTGCAGAGTCTCTTTGGCTGTTGACATTCAAACACTGACTAAGCGCTGATTGCACTAAGTCAGCGTAATTCATTCAGCTCTTTAAAAACACGACTAATGACTTTCTCCGTTTTATTCTTTCAGCATTTGTAAATGACATATCCATACCCCTACAATGGATACGAAAATCGATCAAAACTGGAAAGCCATCTGGAAGAAAAAGCAGACATCGTGAGTTAAAGATGAGGATGAATTACGTAGTGTTCAAAGTAGTTGATTACTACTTTCTTACACTGCGTTTGAACGCCGAAAGGTTTGAGACTCATAAGAGGCTCAGACCGGTCTCTCACAATGTCTGTTCTTTGCGGACAGATGGCTTGGAAGTTGTTCATTTTCTTGTTCAACTGTAAAACAGAAAATCAAGTGTTTTGTGAGTAATAAGAAGAAGGTTCTGGTCTTTTTTAATTGACACAATTATGGTAGAATGAAGGGTGATGTGTATATAAATATAAAAACAATTAGGTGAAAAAATAAATGAAAAAAATTGTCATTCGAGGAAACCGCCCTCTATCTGGTGAGGTAACGATTAGTGGCGCTAAGAACAGTGCAGTCGCATTGATTCCAGCAGCTATTTTGGCCGACTCCCCAGTTATCTTAGATGGAGTACCAGATATTCAAGACGTACATTCATTGATTGAAATTTTAGAAATTATGGGTGTAAAAACAAAATTTGCTAACAATACGCTAGAAATTGATCCTACTGATATTGTCTCTATTCCAATGCCAACAGGAAAAATTAATAGTTTGAGAGCCTCTTATTATTTTATGGGTGCGTTACTAGGAAAATTTGGAGAAGGTGTTGTTGGATTGCCAGGAGGATGCCATCTTGGTCCACGTCCAATCAATCTTCATGTCAAAGGATTTGAAGCGTTAGGTGCAGAAGTAACCAATGAACATGGAGCGATGTATCTTCGCACTCCGGAAGAAGGCTTAAAAGGGAACCGTATCTTTATGGATATGGTTTCAATTGGTGCAACGATCAACGTTCTTTTAGCTGCTGTCAAAGCAGAAGGACGTACAGTGATTGAAAATGCTGCCAGAGAACCAGAAATTATTGACGTAGCAACTTTACTAAACAATATGGGAGCTAATATTCGTGGAGCAGGAACCAATGAAATTCGTGTCGATGGCGTAAAAGAACTTCATGGTTGTCGCCATTCGATTATTCCTGACCGAATTGAAGCAGGTACGTATCTATCATTAGCAGCGGCTGTTGGTGAAGGAATTACAGTAAAAAATGTGATTTATGAACATCTTGATAGCTATATTTCAAAATTACAAGAAATTGGTGTCCACATGGATATTTCAGAAGATAGTATCTATGTCCATCCAGCTCAAGATTTAAAACCAGCAACCGTTAAAACCTATCCTTACCCAGGATTCGCGACAGATTTACAACAACCAATTACACCACTTTTATTAAAAGCACATGGAAGCTCTGAAGTTACGGATACGATTTATGCTCAACGTGTCAATCATATTCCAGAACTTGCTCGAATGGGAGCCAAAGCTTCTATCGAGGGCAACATGATGATTTTAGAAGGTCCTAATGAATTAGAAGGAGCGGAAGTGGAAGCGTCTGATTTACGAGCAGGAGCGTGTTTAGTGATTGCAGGTTTAATGGCTAAAGGAACGACAAAAGTAGGAAAAGTAGAACATATTCTACGAGGCTATGACCACATTATTGAAAAGTTAACAGCGTTAGGTGCAGATATTGAAATGATAGAGGAGTAATTTATGAGTGACTATTTAACTATGGCAGAGTTAAATCATAAAACATTAAAAGAGATTTATACTTATGCCAAAGAATTTAAAATCCCTTACTACAGCCAAATGAATAAAAAAGAATTATCATTGGCTGTTATTCGGGCGCAAGCAGAGAAACAAGGATTTTTCTACATGGAAGGTGTTTTAGACATCGTGGGACAGGACGGCTATGGTTTTTTACGTCCAATCAACTACGGACCAAGTGCAGAAGATATCTATATTTCCAACTCGCAAATTCGTCGATTTGGCTTACGAAATGGAGACAAAGTTGCCGGAAAAGCACGACCACCCAAAGAATCTGAACGTTATTATGGTTTGATGCATGTGGAAAGTGTGAATGGCAAAGATCCTGAAGAGGCCAAAGAACGTCCTCATTTTCCAGCACTAACACCACTTTATCCTAATAAACATATTCGATTGGAAACAACCAAAGGACGACTGTCTACTCGAATGATTGATATGTTTTCTCCAGTTGGTTTTGGTCAACGAGGATTAGTCGTTGCACCACCAAAAGCTGGAAAGACTAGCATATTAAAAGAGATTGCTAATGGTATTACGGAAAATCATCCTGACGTGGAATTAATTGTTCTTTTAATTGACGAACGTCCAGAAGAAGTAACTGATTTGGAACGCAGCGTCAAAGGCGATGTCGTTTCATCAACTTTTGATTTGCAACCAAGTAATCATACTCGAGTAGCGGAATTAGTTTTAGAACGTGCCATGCGTTTAGTTGAAGATAAGCGTGATGTAGTTATCCTAATGGACAGCATCACTCGTTTGGCTCGCGCCTATAACCTAGTTGTTCCTCCAAGTGGAAGAACGCTAAGTGGGGGGATTGATCCAGCTGCCCTGTACAAACCTAAAAAATTTTTTGGTGCTGCTAGAAATATTGAAGAAGGTGGTAGCCTAACTATATTGGCAACTGCTTTAGTTGATACAGGCAGTCGTATGGATGATGTCATTTATGAAGAATTCAAGGGTACAGGTAACATGGAGTTACAACTTTCTCGCAATCTTGCAGAACGACGTATATTCCCAGCTATCGACTTGAAGAAATCTAGCACTCGTAAAGAAGATTTATTAATGTCTCCTGAACAATTGGAAGAAACATGGCGCTTGCGTAATCATATGACTGGTGACTCTTTAGAATACACGGAACAGTTTATTCAGTTCTTAAAGAAAACCCAAAATAACGAAGCATTTATCGAAGCTTTTCATGATGTAACTTTTAATGAAAAAAGAACTAAAAGAAATGTAAAAAGATAATTGCATCTGATTTTAAATCATGGTAAGATAGTAACGTTGCAAACAAAAATAACTCTGATTCAGCAAATGGCTCAGGGCAAAGGAGAGAAAGCTAAGATGAAAGAAAACATCCATCCAGATTACCATCCAGTAGTATTTTTAGACTCAACTACAGGTTTCAAATTCTTGTCAGGTTCTACTAAAACTTCTCAAGAAACTGTTGAATGGGAAGACGGAAATACTTACCCAGTAATCCGTGTCGAAGTAACTTCTGACTCACATCCATTCTACACTGGTCGTCAAAAATTCACTCAAGCAGATGGACGCGTGGACCGTTTCAACAAAAAATACGGTCTCAAAGACGAAAACGCTGCGGAATAATTTTGAACTTACTAAATGTTGTTCTAACAACGTTTATGAGAGCTTTTCCTGTTATGGGAGAGGCTCTTTTTTTGGTTTGAATACGGTTTTGAATACGGTTTGAAAAAATAGATATTCAACCGCCCATGAAACTAGCAAATTTATCAGCTGTTTCTTCACGTTGACGATCAGTCACATGAGCATAGATATTCATAGTTGTTTTGATGTCAGTGTGGCCCATTCGTTCCTGGACTTCTTTAATTGTCGCTCCTGATTCAAAGAGCAAACTACAATGTGTATGTCGGAAGCCATGAACAGTCATTTTTTCTAGTTGGTGGCCATCTATGATTTTTTTCAAATTGTGATTTAAGAAATCAAGGTATAGAGGTTTGTTCTCGATAGAAGGGAAAAGCAGCTGCGAATCATCTTCTATCTTAATGCCAACTTTGAAAAAGAGTTCCTTTTGCCGGATCCGCCACTGTTTGATTAATCGTAATGTCTCAGAGTCCAAAGAAAGTGTACGAATACTTTTTCTAGTTTTTGGTGGCTGAAAAACTAATTCCCAGCTATCATCAGTTCCTACCGTTGCCAAAGTTTGCCTGACTGATAGACTTTGATGAGCAATATCAATATCCTTCCACCTTAAAGCATGCACTTCACCTTTACGCAAACCAGTATAGGTTAAAATTCGAAACATCAAATAAAGTGGTTCCTGTGTAGTAGCTTTAGCAATGGAAAGAAATTCATGCAGCTGCTCTTTATTGTAATAGGGAGCTTGAAAATCTTCCTCATCGATGGATTGTTGTTTCTTAGGCCGAATAATCCCATTCATTGGATTGGTTGTCAGTAATCTAATGTTGATCGCATACTGAAAAATAGATGCAGTGATACTGATCAAATTAGAATATTTCTTGTAATAAGTAAACCAATGATTCACTTGTTTTTGACAGTATGGAATAGTAATTTTACTAATTTGAAGCTTTCCAAAAAGAGGGAGAATATGTTTCTTTAGTGCCACCTTTTGAACAGTGAAAGTACTTGCCTTTACTGTATTTTTGTATTGTTCTAACCACATCTCGGATATTTCTTCAAAAGTTTTTTTACTGTCCAGGATAAAATCAGGATTCTTTGAAGCTACTTGAATTCGTGCGAGAGCAAGTTTTGCCTCTTGCAAAGTTTTAAAACCACGTTTGGTAGTTCTAAGTTCTTTACCATTTTTAGGATTAATACCTAAATATACCTGGAACATGTAAGCTGTGGATCCATTCTTTTTTTTATATTTTTGTATCTTTGTCATTTTTCTTCATCCTTTCTTAGCCCGCCAGCATGTAGATTAGACGAAAGTTATGTGGCAACACCCCTTTCAATTTGATATAATTATGTATGACAAAGAAGCCTAGTACTATGTAATAAGTTCTTGTTGCGATGCACATCCACTCAATCTTTGGTCGGGGAGAGGGATGTGTTTTTTTATAAGTTAAAGTAATTAAATGCCAAATTATATATTTCTTGATAAACAAATTTGGCGTCTTGCCTAACAGTTCTACCTTTGTTACCGTGAGATGAAAGGTTCCTAAATTTAGCGGCCGCCATAAGTCGATTCTTGTCTCTTTTGTTAATTTTTCCAGTTCTTCTTAATCGTCCTGTTAATTCTGATAATTCGGTAACTTCATCTTCTCCGATTGGACTATTTTCCAGTTCTAAAAGTCGAATAATTAGATTTTCTAGAGCTGTTCCAGCTGCAGATACAGCTGCAAGATATAGTGAGTGATCGTAAGCAGCTAAACTTTCATTTAATGCATATTCGAAATCTTCATCATTAACTGCTTGAATGATGCTAGAAAAGTCTAAGTCTGAATATACATATCTAAAAGCATCTTTTGCAAAATAGGAAGCTTGTTGGTTTAAATGTCTTCTAAATCTTTCTCCGTCTTTCTTTAAGAGATCAGCCATATACTGACCTAGCATGCTTTGATTACCTATTAGGAATTCTTTAGGAGTACTGTGGTAATTTTGCTTTAAAAAATTATCTAACATAAAGGGAACATGGAAATATGTTTTTATTTTATCTTCAATTTTTTCAGAAATAATATATTCTAAGAAATTCTGAGGGTTGTTGTAATTTCGAACATCTTTATAGTAACTAAAGTCTACTTCGCCTAAATCAAGTACTTTACCTGTTCCTTGAGTAATTAAAATTTGGGTTTCAAATTGAATTGCTCTAGGATCACCACTTATTATATAAGCATTTAGCTTACTAATATTTGAAAAGAAAAAAGCATCTGGATTTTCTTGAAAAGCATCAGGATACAATAATTCTAAACGAGATGTATATTCTTCAGATAAAAAATCAATTAACTCTTCTGTAAATTCAATTTTATTTGTCATAATAAATTTTCCAATATCTTCTTTCTTATATTATTTTTTTATCTTATACGGTCGTGTTACAACCTGCTTGGGTAGATCCAATATAAAGGCTAATTTCTCTTCACTGGAATCTGAGCCAATCGTGTATTCAAAGTAAGTTTCATCAATTAAAGGAATCTTTTCATCATCCAATAATACGGTGGGAACTTCACGATCATAGATATTATCTGGATACTTAATTTCTCCACGAATTAGGATATTGTTATCAACAACTTTTTGTGTATATTTTACTTTAGGAAGATAATGAACATATTTGGCGATGTCATACTCATCGACCAAAGAGCGTTTGTATTTGAGTTCTTTTTCAGTCCTAAGTAATTCAAAGAATGCTTTCTCTAATTCAGTAGGATATTCTGTTTCCTTAATCGAATCATAACCAATAAGGTTGATGTCAGTTGTGAAATAATAGCTATCATTCTCGTAGATAGACAGTAGTACAGATTCTCCTGAAGCGATGCCAGCATTGTTTCTTTGTTCATGTGGAATATCCACAAATAAAAATACGAATCCATTTTTCGATGTGATTTTTTTAAGCATTCTAATCCTCCATAAATAATTATTCAAACATTTGTAAAAATTGCTGCTCTCCTATTAATTCTATTTGTTGTCCAGTTTGTAGAAGTTTTTCAGCTTTTATAATTTTTGATGATTTACCATCAGGGGAAGCAACTCGATTTAAGTCTTGTTCACCCATCACAAGAAAATTCGTTAGCCTAGTTACTCCTTTTTCTGGTATTCCGCCGTATGATGCAAAAATTTCCATTGCATTTTTTCGAGGCATACTTAACAATTTTCCTGTAAAACAAGCTTTTTTATCATAGAAAGGATGCTCAGTATCTAAGTTTGTGCGATCTATTGAAGAAAGGATGCTACTAATGTCATATGAACGGCCGTTGTACTTTTTCTTCTTATTAAATCCGGACCCCAAATAACCATCAATTATCCCTAATTTGTAGTATCTGCCCAACCTGTTTAATTCTAATATATCTGGAACACTATATTTTTCACATAAGTACAAAATTATTTTTGCACATGCTTCAGCATCGGATGCTGCATTATGATGTTTAAGATTGATGTTTAATAATTTAGATAGATCCACAAGTCTATAGCTAATTGTTTCTATCAATTGTTTTGATAAAAAGTAACTGTCAAAATAAGTAGCTTTGAAGTCAATGATATTGTATCGTTCATTTGATTCTCTAATAACTCCCATATCAAAGGGAGAATAGTGTGCTACTAAAGGCAATGAATCTATAAAATCTAATATTTCATAAACTAAATCTTTGTAAGTCGGTTTGTTTTCAATCATCGCTTCCGTAATTCCGTGGATAGAGGTATTAAATGAGTCAAACTCTTCTTCAGGATTTATCAATGCGCGAATTGTAAAATTAAGTTAGAAAAATAAAAAAGCCATTTATGGTACACTCAAATTGTATTTCCGACCAAAGAAAACAAAGGAGTGTAAACCATAAATGACCTACAAACATCTTACCATAGACGAACTGACTATGATATAATCTTATTTTCTTCAAGGGACTAAACCGACTGATATTGCCAAACGAATGAAACGCGCTATTCAAACGATTTATACGGTCGTTAATCAATTTAAATTAGGCAAGACAGCACTTGATTATTGGTATCAGTATAAAGAAAATAAGAAAAAATGTGGTAGAAAAGTCATTCAATTACCTGCTCATGAAGTGGATTACATTAAAGAGAAAGTTTCTCTTGGTTGGACGCCTGACACCATTATTGGGCGTCAAGAATTAACTATTTCATGTGGTATGAGAACACTCTACCGTTTGTTTTCTAAAGGAATATTTGATGTTGAAACACTACCTATGAAAGGGAAAAGAAAACCTAATGGCCATCAGGAAAAACGTGGAAAACAACAGTTTAAGCGTTCAATCCATAATCGACTTGATAATTATCCAGATTTCAATTCTGAATTCGGTCACCTTGAAGGTGATACAATTGTTGGCGTTCATCATAAAAGTGCCGTCATTACTTTGGTTGAAAGATTATCTAAAGTAATTATCACGATTAAACCTAACGGCCGTAAGGCATCAGATATTGAAACTGCCCTTAACTGTTGGTTTTCTCGCTTTCCTAAAAACTTCTTTAAATCCATTACCTTTGACTGTGGAAAAGAATTTTCTAACTGGAAAACTGTCAGTAATCAGCATGATATTGCTATTTATTTTGCTGATCCTGGAACACCTTCTCAACGTCCATTAAACGAGAATTCCAACGGGATTCTACGTCGTAACGGATTACCAAAATCAATGGATTTTAGAGAAGTTGACCAACCATTTATTTCAAGCGTCAGCAATCAACGTAATCATATTCCAAGAAAATTCTTGAATTACAAAACACCTATCGAAGTATTTTTGAGCTATGTACAAGAAGCATTTTATTCTAACTTAATTTGACAAATCATAAACAATTTATAAATAGCTTCATTTAGAAAATTATCTATAAAATTTTAGATCAAGTATAAATTGTGGGTCTGAAATAGAAGATAAAAGAAGAGTATCAATAATAAGTTAAAAAATTGATTTGTCTAAAAAGTATAGGAATAATAGATAACAAAGAATGAATATTTTTTTTGCAATCGATGTATTTTAATGCTACAATTATACAATTGATTGAATTATAGATGTGTGATTAATTTATATTTACCAAATTTTTAAACTATTTAAAATAAGGCGGGATTTCAAATGAAAATTTTAAAAAATTTTTTGTCAAATTTATTTGTTATTTGGTTTGGTGGGATAGGGCTAATGGTTTCTATTCAATTTCTTTTTGGACAAGATACGGTAGAAACAAAAAAGGAAATATGGGGGTATCTTTTAATTTTGTCTGTCCTTTTAACTATAATAAAGATAATATTTATAAAAAAAAATGTCGAAACTAAAAAAGACTATTGAAATATATTTTTACATTTGATATATTATTTTATATAAAGAGAGGGATTAGCTTATGAGAAAGTTACTAAACTATTTTATTTTATTGATAGCTTTATTGAGTCTGTCTTCATGTAAACAAATTAATGAGGAGACGGATACTACAAGTAATTTTGATCAAGAAATTGCTGAATATGAAAAAAATAGCTATAAAGAAAATATTAGTTTTTTTGAAACAATTTCTGCAGCTGACTTAATTAATAGTAATACCGAAAAAAATTCTTTTGTATATTTTGGGCGAGAAACATGTCCCTTTTGTCTTGCATTTGTGCCTGAATTGGCTGCTATAACAGTATCAGAAGAAGTTAAGGTCTATAATGTTGATACTGAAAATTCAGAAACAGATAATGAACTGAAAGAAGCTCGAGATTTATATAATGTTAAATATGTTCCTACTCTTATTTATATTCATTCAGACAAATCTTTTGAAGAATTCGATTTTGATAATGATAAAGATTTATATTCCTGGATTAAGCAATATAAATAAGTGATGGAAATTTTTAAAAATTTTAGAAGAAAGTAGGTAAGAAAATGGAAAAAAGAAAAAATGGAACAAAGGTAAAGATTTTTTCAGTTGTGTTAGCGTTATTGATAGGGTTGTTGCCAGTGTTTAACTTAGGTAGTGCTGTTGCATATGCTTCAGAAGCGAATGAAGTTGAGGAGAACGCTAAGGTTTTAGAATATATATTCACAGAACTTTATACTAAAGATGAGTCTGGTTTATATGTTTTAAATGAAGATGAGTTGGAAAAATCAGAGTATTCTTCCGATGATTTAAAAGCAGCAGAGTTGATTGTCCAATTAGTAAATGGTGAAGAAATGGATAGCAGTCTAATAACAACTATGAGCTGGAAAGATACTGTTGCACGTTGTATTCAAGATGCATATGGTATTGGAAAGAAAGTTTTAAATGAAATTATGAAGGAAATCGAAAAAGGTAATTACATCGCAGCTGCTGGGAAATTAACTTCTGCAGTTGGTGCAGGAACAATTCTTGGAAAACCAGCTGCATTAGCATTTATCCTATTATGTGGAGCTGAAAATGTTTCATAAATAGATTGAAAATTTTAGTCTACGTATCAAGTATAAATGCTTGATACGTATTTTTTTCGAATTTATATCTCAAATAAGAAAGAAGGTCTTAAATTAGAATGAAGCTTTTTCTTAAAAAAAATGGTAAGTTTTTATTATTTATAGCGATTTTATGGATTATACCCATTTTTTTATTAGGTAACGTGAGTATAGAAGGGCACTCTATGGAACCAACTTTAAAGAATGGGGAAAAAATTATAATTTCAAAAATATTTACCATTAAGCGATATGATATTATTGTAAGCAAGGAGCCAGATCAAAATGTTTATATGATAAAAAGAGTTATAGGGATGCCAGGAGACACTGTGATATTTCAGGATGATACTCTAATTGTTAATGGAAAAATACAGAATGAAGACTATTTAAATGATTTTAAAAAGAAATTTAATACAGATAGGATGAAACAAGAGTTTTCTTATAATTCAACATATCAAAAAATTGCCCAACAATCTAAAAACTTTACAAGTGACTTCGAGACTCAAGTGCCTTCTGATAAGTATTTAGTACTGGGAGATAATAGGTTGATTTCAAAAGATTCTAGATTTTTTGGTTTTGTTGATAAAGATTTAGTGAAAGGAAAATTTATATTTAAATATTGGCCATTACTTGATGGATATTAATTGTTTCAACTGTATATCCGTATCACTGAGTACAAAGATGACTCTAAACTCAATATTTTATTATTATTATTATTATAATGTTTTTTCTACATTGATATTTTTTTATTTGAATTGTACAATGATATTATACTGAAAAGGAGGAGATCTCAGTGACTAAAGTAACAAAAGTTGAAAGAGAAGTTTTAGAAGTTTTATGGGAATCAAATGAACCGTTATCTATTAGAGATATTATATCTAAAAATGCTAAACTAAATAAAAATACTGTCCCTGTTGTTGTAAGAAAGCTAATAGGAAAGAAACTCATAGAAGTTGCTTATATTAAAAAAAATAACAAATCTTTTGCTCAATTTTTTAATCCGACAATTACCAAAGAAAAATTTGTTCAAAAAGATTTATCCCCCAAGAATTTAAAACTCATAGTAGCGAATTTTATTGAAAGTAGTGAAAATGAAAAGGAGTTGGATTTATTAGAAGAGTTAATAGCTAATAAGCGTAAAAAATTAAACGAGGAGGGAAAATAATGATTTTTTCTTTATCTTCACTTCTTGTTTCACTTGCTGTAGTCAAGTCCAGACTCCTGTGTAAAATGCTATACAATGTTTTTACCATTTCTACTTATCAAAATTGATGTATTTTCTTGAAGAATAAATCCATTCATCATGCAGGTCCATAAGAACGGCTCCAATTAAGCGATTGGCTGATGTTTGATTGGGGAAGATGCGAATAATCTTTTCTCTTCTGCGTACTTCTTGATTCAGTCGTTCAATTAGATTGGTACTCTTTAGTCGATTGTGGGAATTTCCTTGTACGGTATATTGAAAGGCGTCTTCGAATCCATCATCCAATGATGCGCAAGCTTTTGAATATTTTGGTTGATCGATATAATCATGAATCAATCGATTTTTAGCCTCACGCGCTAAGTTAATATCTGTGAACTTAAAAATTCCTTTAACAGCTTCTCTGAAAGATTTTGAATTTTTTTTAGGAATGGTGGTAAAGATATTTCTTAGGAAGTGAACTTGGCATCTTTGCCAACTTACGTTGGTGAAGGATTTTCTAATGGCAGAGACTAATCCTTTGTGCGCATCAGAAATAACGAGTTCCGTACCTTGTAAACCGCGTTCTTTTAGGTATTCAAAAAATGTTGTCCAGGTCTCTTCGCTTTCGCCACTTTGAATCATGAAGCCGATAATTTCACGGTCGCCATCTTTGGTTATTCCAATCGCTATATGACAGCTTTTTGAGAGTACTCGATTTTCTTCTCGTACTTTTATATAGAGTACATCGGTCATTAAGTAAGGATAATTTTTTTCTGATAATAAACGATTCTGCCACTCGTTAACCATAGGTTCTAGCTGTTCTGTTAAGCTAGAAACGAAGGACTTAGAGACGGATTTACCACAAAGTTCTTCCACAATTTTTGATACTTTACGAGTTGAAACGCCTGATACATACATTTCCAACATTGAAGCCATGAGGGCTTTTTCGTTTCGTTGATAACGTTCAAACACTGTGGGTGAAAAATGGCCATCACGTGTTCTGGGTACTTTTAATTCTAGCGTGCCTAAACGTGTCGTAAAGCTGCGCTCATAATAGCCATTTCGTTGACTTTGTCGGTTTTCTGTTCGTTCATATTCTTTTGCTTGAATATATTCTGTTCGTTGATTTTCCATTAGTTGATTAAATACCGTTGTTAAAATATTTTTAGAAACGTCATCCTTTACAGAATATTCAATAATGCTTTGAATCTCTTCGCTTTTCAGTGTAAAATGTACTTGGGTCATGTAAAAGTCCTCCTGGGTATGTTTTTGTCGTTAAAAACATTGTACCGTAAAAGGACTGTTATATGGCCTTTTTACTTTTACACAATTATACGGACTTTATCCTTGCTGTCATTATGCTATTAACTATTCTTTTAACTTTTCAATTAAGAATTGAAAGAATTGGCAAATATATTAAATATAATCATGTACTTTTAATTTATCTTTTTATTTTTCTAAGATTGATGCTTCCTTTTGAATGGGATTGGACTAAAACAATTCCCTCATCAGTAGTTATGCCAGCTGTTCAAAACTTTTTATTAACGAATATTAACTTATTCAATGGTTTAAATGTAAGTATCATCTTAGCTTTTATCTGGATTATTGGTTTTGTCATTAAATTATTCTTTTTGCTGAAGGAAATGATTGTTTTAAGTAGATATAGCAAAAATTCCAATAATAAATTGCAAGATTTTAAGTCAAAATTTTCTTGGATTGATGAGAAATTAGTCACTGTCATTTATATTAATTTTGATATTAATTCACCAATGTTAGTTAATGCCTTTCAACCGGCGATATTGATACCAAATATCTCTTATTCAGAAGAGGAGTTAGAATTTATTCTTTTACATGAAGTACAACATATAAAAAATAAAGACCTGCTCATTAAAATACTGATAGAATTATTTATTTGTGTTTATTGGTGGTTTCTTCCAATCTATTTATTGAAAAATCAATTGAATTTACTAATAGAGTTAAGAGTTGACAGCCTTGTTACAAGTGAATTGCCTGATTGTAAAAAGTTGGATTATATTGAAAGTTTAGTAACTGTGAAAAAGAAAGGGAAAAGAAGAGGGGATCGTTTTAATTATAGTTTAAGTAGTTCTTTCATTGGAGATAAAAAATTACTACTTACTAAGAGGATGAACTTATTTTTTGATAGAGATTCCAATAATAAACTTAATCGCTTATCCTTTCTTCCAGTCATTTTCATGCTCCTATTGCTACCATTTGTTGTATTTGAGCCATATCAAATAGATTCAGAAACTCAAAAAACGACTATAGAGTTAACCGACGAGCAAAATTTTATTATTGAAAATGAAAATGGCGAATTTTTTTTATACGAAAATAATGAAGAAATGGGATTAATTAATAATCCATATGTAGAACCATTTGATGAATTAAAAATTTATAAGGAGGAGAACTTTTGATAATAAAATCATTTATTTTATCTAGTTTGCTTATGTCGTTTTCTACAACACCTATAGAAAAACAACCTGTTTTAGTAGAGGAAATTCGTATTGAAACGCAAGCTCAAATTATAGGCTGGCGTATAAAGGTAGAGAATGGAATAGTATATAAAAGACAATACAATTATTCTACACAACAATGGATAGGCGAGTGGGTTCGCGCATAAAAACTGTCTGTACTAAAAAAGTATGAATTATCACGTTTAAAAATCTACCAACGTATTCGAAATAAAGATAGAGAGGTGGATTATTCAGAGGCGGATATCAATCAACTGTTATCATTTTTATGCTCGCTTAATAGTTAAGTGAATTTAGTTCAGAGTACCTCTAAAATTCATAGGGGTACTCTTTTTCTGGTTTAATACTTGTAAAAGAGAACGTAAGTTCGTATAATGGTGATATAAAAACCAAATTTTGTTGGAGGTAGGGTCTATGGGAATTATTGATTATAGCAAAGAACCTAAGTCTGACATCGCGTTTTTTGATATAAAATCCTTTTATGCCAGTGTTGAGTGCGTAGAACGTGGTCTAAATCCTCTATCAACTTCTCTGTGTGTTATGAGTAGGGCAGACAATAGTGAAGGTCTAATTTTGGCGAGTTCTCCTACTTTCAAAAAAATATTTGGCCGCGATAATGTTGGTAGAAGTTATGATTTACCATTTGATATTAGAACTAGAAAATTTCGCAGTTTCATTGCAAAAAAAAATAATATTCCAATTACAAAAGAATACATTCAATTTATTGAAGGGTGGGCGAAACGAACGCTAATTGTGCCACCGAGAATGACCTTATATATCGAACGAAATATTGAGATTCAGCAGATTTTACAAAACTATGCACCACCGGAAGAAATTTTACCTTACTCTATCGACGAAGGATTTATCGATTTAACCAAATCCTTAAATTATTTTGTTAAAGATACCAACATTTCTAGAAGAGAAAAATTAGATTTATTATCAAGCAAAATCCAACATGACATATGGAAAAAAACAGGTGTATATTCGACAGTTGGCATGAGTAACTCCAATCCTCTTTTAGCAAAACTAGCATTAGACAATGAGGCCAAACATACAAAAACAATGCGTGCTAATTGGTCATATGAAGATGTAGAAACTAAAGTTTGGAATATCAATGAAATGACTGATTTTTGGGGAATCGGACAACGAACTAAACTTCGCTTAAATAAATTAGGTATTTATTCTATCAAAGAATTAGCTAATACTAATCCTGATATTCTCAAAAAAGAATTTGGTGTAATTGGTGTACAATTATTTTTCCATACTAACGGTGTCGATGAAAGTAAAGTAACACAACCTTATAAGCCTAAATCAAAAGGCATTGGTAATTCACAAGTTCTTCATAAGGACTATATTCATGAAAGAGATATTGAATTGGTTCTTTCTGAAATGGCTGAACAAGTGGCGATTCGTTTGCGGAGAAGTCATAAAAAAGCCACTGTCGTTTCTATCTATGTAGGATTTTCTAGAGATATGGAAAAAAAATCCATTAGTGTACAGAAAAAAGTTAATCCGACACAAAACACTCAAATTCTTATCAGACATGTATTAGATTTATTTAGGAAAAAATACACATATGGTGCTGTCCGAAATATAGCTGTTCGATATGATGGACTTGTAGACGAAGCTTATACTATCTATACGCTTTTTGACAATGTGGAGGAAATTGAACGAATGGAAGCATTAGAAAAGACTATAGATCAAATCAGAGATAAACATGGATTTCTGGCTATTCAAAAAGCTACAGTCTTATTCGAAAACTCCAGGAGTATTGCAAGAAGTAAACTCGTGGGTGGTCATGCAGCAGGAGGAGCTGGTGGATTGGATGGATTAAAATGAGTGTCGATCGTAGTTACTTACCGTTTAAATCCGCTAGGGAATATCAAGACAGAAAAATGGCTAAGTGGATGGGATTTTTTCTTTCTGAACATTCTGCAGCTCTAAATGAAACTGGTCAATTAATCGATTTTAAGAATGCTTTATCATTAGGCGAAAAAGTGTTGTTACTGAATCAAGCTTACACCAATAAATTGACAGTAAACTTTAATTATGTAGAAAACGAAAAAATAAAAATTATAACCGGTTCAATAAATCAAGTATCAACGGAAGAAATCAACATAAGAACAAAAGAAAACTATTATTTAGTTAAAATGGATGATTTAATCAACATTAGTTTAGCGGAGGAGATTGATAGTGAAAACTAAAAAATTTAGACAAAACGAAATTCAATTCGATTATTTTAGTGACAATTACCATCAATTTGAAGAAGATTTTTATGAATTTTCCGCTTTAAACACCCCTTTAACGTTTTTAAGTGATGATATTTTATTATCAATGGCCAGTGCACAAAAAAATTACTTTAAGCTGAATCGACAAAATGCAATTGATGCACAAGATCATTTTTTCATTTTTAAAGTAAGGACACCGAATGAGTCCAATCAGATTCGAGTTTATGAATATCAAGGACACACTCTGTATATTGATGATAAATAACAAAGAGGAAGCAATCAGATATGTTTGATGCTTCCTTTTTGTCTATTCAATGATTAAGGTAATTGTGCAACAATCTTCCAATTATCTGCTTTCTTTAACACTAGTTGATATTGAGAGACAATTTCACTTTTTGTTTCACTGTCCAAGTATCTTAAGTAACTGGGGGAGAACGTGGAATATTGTTCATATCATTCATTCCTTTCCACAAAAAAAGCAATCAAGATTTTTCTTGATTGCTTTTAATAGGCTTATTCTATTTCTAAATTCTGTATTTTTTCCTTGATTACATCTCTAACTTCTCTGAATTTATTCATAATTTCTTCTTCACTACCAGTTGCTTTTGCAGGGTCCTCTAAACCCCAATGGATATGAGTCGCTGATTCTGGAATCACAGGACAATTGTCTTTGGCATCTCCACAAAGGGTAATAATTAAATCTGCTTCATTAAAATATTTTTGGTCGATTAAATCCGACGTTTGAACCGTTATGTCAATGCCATCTTCTTGCATGATTTTAATAGCTCTAGGATTTAAACCATGTGTTTCAATACCAGCACTACGAACTTCAAATCCTTTGTCACTTAAATACTTTTTGCCATAGCCTTCTGCAATTTGGCTACGACATGAATTTCCTGTACACAAAAAATAAACTTTTTTCATCATTTCCTCAATTCTTCGCTGGTTCAAACCAACCGCGAGTTTTATTTACTAATTTTACAAGAAGTAACATCACTGGTACTTCTGTTAAAACACCTACTGTACATACAAGAACAACAGGTGAATTGACCCCAAATAAGGTAATTGCCACAGCAACAGAAAGTTCAAAGAAATCTGAGGCACCTATTAAAGCTGCAGGTGCTGCTACATTATGTGGTTGTTTAGTCAGTTTACAAGCAAAATAAGCAAAATTTGCTGTAATAATATTTTGCAAAACTAGTGGGACGGCAATCATTAAGACATGCCAAGGATTACTAATAATAATACTTCCCTGATAGGTAAAAATAATAATCAACGTTAGCAGTAACCCAATCGTTGTAATTGGATCAAATTTAGGTAAAAATTTTGTTTCAAAGTAATTTAATCCTTTAAATTTAATCACTAAATAGCGAGTTAATGCACCACCAAGCAAAGGGACTAAAACAAACAATGCTACTGAAGCAAAGAGAATCCCCCAAGGAACAAAAACATTGTTGATTCCTAGTAAGAGCGAAACAATTGGAACAAATAAAACGATAATTAGTAAATCATTAATTGATACTTGAACCAGTGTGTGCGCAGGGTCACCTTTCGTCAGATTACTCCAAACAAACACCATAGCCGTACAAGGTGCTGTTCCTAATAAAACTGCCCCAGCAACATAATCCCTTGCTAAATCCGTAGGAATAAAATTGCGAAAAACAACATAAAAGAAGAAGGTTGCGAGCCCAAACATTAAAAACGGCTTAATTAGCCATGCGGTAATACTTGAAATAGCTAGTCCTTGATAATTCTTTCGAACATCTAAAATAGATTTGAAATCAATTTTCATCATCATGGGAAAAATCATAATCCATGTCAATACAGCAATCGGAATATTCACATTCGCAATTTGAATTTTTTCTAATTCTTGAGAAAAGGAAGGGAAAAATTGTCCAATTAGTATTCCTAACATCATACAAAGTAAGACCCAGACCGTCAAATACTTCTCAAAAAAATTAATACCTGTATTTTCTGTTTCTTTAGCCATTTGCATTCGCCTCCGTTTTTCCTTTAGGAGAACATTGGCTTGTTTCATGACAAATACAACTAGATTCACTTGAGAAAAGTTGTTGCATAGAGCCATTAAACTCTTCAACAAAGGTTTCTGTCAGCGCATAATAATGCCAGAGCCCCTTTTTTGTAACGCAAACAATACCTGCTTTTTCTAATACTTTCATGTGGTGAGATAACGTAGGTTGGGTAAAATCAAAATGTTCTAAAATGTCACAGGCACACATGGTTCCACACGATAAAATATCCACTATCTTTAAACGTTTAGAATCAGCTAAAGCTTTTAGTATTAAAGCTATTTTTTCATAATTCATAATTGACACTCCTTATATCGACAGACATCTATGTATTAATATAGATGCTTGTCTATATAAAGTCAATTACTTAATAAAATTCTTTTTTATTAAATTATAAGATAGGTACCATCTGATAACTCAAAAGTGTCTTCCAAAACATCTGGATCAGTTGGTTTTTCTTCAAAATGCGTGAGCTGATTTAATCGCTTCAAGGCATCTTCGTGGGATTCAAAGACATCCAAGTCAATCAATTCATCTAAATAGGGAAACAGGTCGTTTGACTATTTTCTTCTATTAAAAGTGCTAAACGATTGAGTGTCAGAATATCTCAATCATCCATTAATCGAAAAGGGGCTTCCCAATCTTCAATTTCATAACTTTCATCTGTTTCCAATTGTAACTTTTCTCTTAATTCATCTAATGATACTGGTAAGGTGAACCAAGCGGCAATAATCACACCATCGTATTCATAACGACTTAAATTCGATACATACACTTGAATTGTATGACCCATTTTTACACCTCCTTGTATAAATTCCGTATGGTTTGTATTTGATTTTTGACAATCAGTAGGTATTCTTCGACTTCTATCAATTGTTCGGCGATTGCTTGTCGACCTCGTTCTTCTTGTCCATCAATGTGTTGTAAAAACTGGAAATTATTGACAGCCGCAGACAACTGATTAATTGAGTTGTTACATAATAATTGTTGGGCAGCTTTCAACCGTTCACGTTCACTAACCATATGTTTCTCCTTTACCATAGACTTTCGCAACATTAGCTAATATATATTCCGCACAGGGAACAACGATGGAATTCCCTAAACAAATTGGATTTCTTGCCAGCTAATCCTTCACGATTTCCGATGGTGGAAAGGTTCTGACAAGGTGAGCCAAAAGTGACAATATCAACGGGTGGAATTTCTCCACCATGTAATTTTGTTAAGTCTCCCAAATGAATCATATGTGGGAATTGCCGTTTAGTAATACGAATCGGTGCTTTTTCAATTTCACTAGCCCAAAGTGGTGTAATGCCATTTTTTTGAGCCGCTAAAGGAAAGACACCGATACCGTCAAATAGACTTCCTAAAGTAAGACTTGTAATTGTTATCAATTCCTTAAGAATGAAAAAATAGACACCTCATTATTGAAGTGTCTAAATCATTCTGATTATTAGATAGATATTTTCTTTACTAAAACTACTGATAAAACAATATTCTTTAATATACTGGCGAAGTTTTTTTAGTCATAAAAATGACCATACTTTTGACCTTCCTTAGTCGTATGAAAGGGGAAGTATCAGAGTGTATTAGTGAACGAAAAAAGCGAGAAAGTTTGATTAAATACTACTAGAAATCATATCAATATTGAGTACGGTCTCAAAGACGAAAACGCTGCGGAATAATTTTGAACTTACTAAATGTTGTTCTAACAACGTTTATGAGAGCTTTTCCTATTATGGGAGAAGCTCTTTTTTTGGTTTGAATACGGTTTTGACTACCATATTGATTTGCGTATAAAACTACAGAAGACTAATTAATAAGAGAGTATTGCTAAACTTTTACATTTGAAAGGTACTGATAAAGGTGCTATAATTAGTGTTGAAAAAAGTACTTATGGAGGTGGAAATCATGGATTTAGCAAATAAAATTAATGTTCCTTTAACTTCAATCTCAGATATAAAAAAAGCACCAATGAAAATTTTTTCCATGTCAAAAGATAAAAAGTCGGCTGTTTATGTCTTGAATAAGAATAAAGAAGTCGGTGTAATGTTAGACATTGATGAATATAATAAAATGATGGATTTCATTGATAATGCGTATAAATTAATCGATGAGGTAAACGAAATTACTTATCAGCAAAAAGTTATGAGTCGCTTAGAAAATGATACAGGAAACCGTTTGACTAACGAAGAAGTCCTTGGAAAAGATTGGGAAGAAGGACTTGATCGCATCCCAGATGAGTGGGAGTGAAGCAAGTAATGTTTGAATTATTATGGTTTGATGCTGCGAAAGAAGAGTATGATAAACTGGATGGCTCACAAAAAATTCAGGTGAATAAAGGATTACAACGTATTAAAGAACGTGGTATGGATGCTGGAAAGTACTTAGAAAAGAAACGCTATGATTTATCAATGTGCCGTGAGATAAAGATGCGTCGACTTGGCTTACGTATTGTTTTTAAACAGAGTTCAGAAGGCATTGAAATCATTGATATTGTTGTAGTTGCAAAGCGTTCAGATGATGAAGTGTTCAAGTTGGCTGCAAGACGTTTAGGATTAGACTAAATATTTTTACAACATTTATGAGAGCTGTTCCTGTTATGGGAGAGGCTTTTTTTTTGCTCTAAAACAAACAAAAATAAAAATTAAATTGAATTTACTATGAAAGAATGATACTATCTATGTAATTAAATAGATAGTTACTTGGGGTGCCTTTTGGCTGAGATTATACCCATCGAACCTGATTCAGTTAGGACTGACGAAGGGAATGTATAAGATTATACTGGCTTTTTGATGAGTAAAGTATGTGCACCTACCTTTTTTGGGTAGGTTTTTTATTTGCTTACATTCAATACAAGTTGGAAATAATTTGTAAACTCCTTTTGTCAATCGTTTTGACAAAAGGAGTTTTTTGTATGGAAAAACAAAAATGGATAGAGAGGAAGTAGATGAAAGTGAAGTCAGAAAAAATAAAGAAATTAACCATTTTAGCGATGATGATTGCCATTGATTTTGTGTTGTCACCACTATTTCGAATTGAAGGAATGGCTCCTATGTCTAGTGTAGTAAATGTGATAGGAGCAGTAATTATGGGACCTTTGTATGTCACGATTATGGCAAGTGTTTGTGGCATTTTACGAATGGTATTGCTAGGAATTCCACCACTAGCATTAACTGGTGCTATTTTTGGCGCATTGTTTGCAGGCATTTTTTATCGAATCCGACGACATAGGCTAGCGGCAATATTGGGAGAGGTTGTAGGTACAGGAGTGATTGGTTCCTTACTTTCTTATCCTGTTATGGTGTGGTTCACAGGAACAAGAAGCAATCTGTTTTGGTTCGTTTATACGCCACGCTTTCTTGGAGCTACGCTGATTGGCGGTGTAATTGCCTATATCATTATTACGCGATTAAAGAGAATTACTAGATTTCAACAGACGATTCAATTATTTTGGAAAGGAGAAAGCGAATGAAGGAATTAAAAGAAAATTGTCTGTCAGTTTTTCCATTAGTAAATCGTCCTTTGATTCATTGTATAACCAATGAGATTACGGCAGAACTACTTGCGAATGGTTTATTATCAATCAAAGCATCGCCTATGATGGCGGATGCTGAGGAAGAAATGAGAGATGTTTCAAAAAAATCCGATAGTGTTTTATTAAATTTGGGACATCTTTCAGTATCTAAACAACAAGCAATGTTAAAAACAGCTCATTATTGTCAGGAGTTAAGCAAACCTTTTGTCATTGATTTAGTTGGCATTGGTGCGACTTCTGTTAGAAAAGCCTTTGCGGAAAAAATTATTTCCTATTCTCCTACGGTAGTTAAAGGAAATATTTCTGAGATGCGAACTTTTTGCGGTTTATCTAGTCAGGCTAAAGGAGTGGACAGTTTAGCAGAAGATCAGGAGCCACAACAACTGCTTTTATTGGCACAAGCAATGACAGATTTAGGTAAAAAATATCCCGAAACTATTTTTCTTGCGACAGGTGAAATGGACTTAATTAGTAACAAGGATGGCTGTTGGAAATTGCTGAATGGCGTCAGCAATTTAGGTCGGTTTACGGGGACTGGAGATTTGGTTGGGGCATTGATTGCTGGATTATTAGGCGATGAGGTATCACCTTTTGTCGCGGCATTGTCTGGACTGACTTATTTTAATTCTTGTGGAGAAGTCGCTCAGAAATTATTGCAAGCAGATGAAGGATTGGCTAGTTTTCGTCTACGTGTGCTAGATCAGCTCTCACTTTTATGGCGAAAAAATGACTGGATCTTGAATTTGAAAGGGGAAAGAATATGCAATTAAATCCATATCAATTGTATTTAGTAACAGGACGTTTTGGTTTGACGGAAGAAAAATTTTTGGAGGTAGTTGAAGCAGCTTGTAAAAGTGGGGTGACTTGTCTGCAATTACGAGAAAAGACGCTCTCTACAAAAGATTTTTATGAATTAGCATTAAAAGTTAAAAAAATTACGGATCGTTACCAACTGCCTTTAATTATCAATGATCGTGTAGATATTTGCTTAGCAGTCGATGCTGCAGGTGTGCATATTGGTGATGATGAATTACCAATTCACGTGACGCGCCAATTAATTGGCCCCAATCGTTTGCTTGGTGTATCTGCCAAATCAGTAGAACGTGGACAGGAGGCAGAAGAAGCTGGAGCAAATTATCTTGGGACAGGAGCCATCTTTCCAACTCAAACGAAAGAAACACCACTAACACCAATCGCAACCTTAAAGGAAATCGCCCAAACAGTTTCGATTCCAGTGGTGGCAATTGGAGGGATTAAAACCGACAATATCTCAACGTTAAGAGGAACTAAGATTGCTGGGATTGCTGTTGTTAGTGACATTATGTTAGCTTCAAATCCAGAAGAAAAAGTAGAAATATTTAAGGAAGAAATCAATTTACTCAATGAACAGGAGGAAGAATAACATGACTGAAATAAATACAACTCCTCAAGTCGTGACGATAGCAGGATCAGATTCAGGAGGAGGCGCAGGCATTCAAGCCGATTTAAAAACTTTTCAAGCAAGAAATGTCTTTGGAATGAGTATTGTCTTAGCGTTGACAGCTCAAAACACACTAGGCGTTCAAAGCAGTATGACCGTGGATCCTGAATTTATTACGGCTCAATTTGATAGTTTAGCTGCTGATTTTGCTATCCGTGCTTGTAAAACGGGGATGTTAGCAGACACAGAACGAGTGGAAGCGGTGGTAGAAAATCTCAAAAAAGTTAACTTTGGTCCTTTAGTGGTTGATCCAGTGATGATTGCCAAAGGAGGACATCCATTACTAGCTGATTCAGCCATTGCGACAATTAAAACAGAGTTATTACCACTAGCTACATTGGTTACTCCGAATTTACCTGAAGCAGAGGTATTGACGAATCGAAATATCTCAACGGATGAAGAAATGATTCAAGCTGCTTTGGTCATTCGTGATTTAGGAGCTAAAAATGTCTTGATGAAAGGTGGACATCGAGAAAGTTCTGGAGCGAAAGATTTCTTATTGTTAGCCAATGGGGAAAGCTATTGGCTGGAATCTCCTCGAGTTGAAACAGGAAATACCCATGGAACGGGGGACACCTTATCATCGGCGATTGTCGCAGAATTGGCAAAAGGTAAAGACTTGGTCGAAGCAGTTTATCTTGCCAAACGTTATCTACAAGGAGCAATCACTAGTGGCATTCAGGTAGGTCATGGACATGGTCCTGTGAATCATTGGGCAGAACTTTCTAATGATGTGACGATTCAAAAGAATGAGCTAGAGATTTGATAAAAAGGAGTTCTGCCAATGATTACTGTAAAAGATTTAGTTTTTTCCTTTCCTGAAACGCAAGAAGCAACGATTTCCCATGTTGATTTGACGATTAAAGACAATGAATTTTTGACAATTGTGGGTAAGAGTGGTTGTGGGAAAAGTACCTTGTTACGTTTATTGGCGGGACTATTTGCGCCAGATTCTGGAGAGATGTTGTTTAATCAACAAGCGTTAAATCGTAGCCAGGTCGGTTATATGCCACAAAAAGATACGTTATTGCCATGGAAAACAGTGAAACAAAATATTCGATTAGCTCAAACGTTTGATTCCTCTATTCAGTTTTCAGAAGAGGAGTTGGATTATTGGTTAGAGCAAGCGAATCTTTCAGGTTATGGGGAGGCTTTTCCGGATACACTTTCAGGAGGGATGAAACAACGAGCAGCATTTTTAAGGACTTTGCTTACCAAAAGACCTGTGCTGATGTTGGATGAACCCTTTGGCGCCTTGGACAGTTTTACTAGAAATCAGATGCAAGAGTGGTTAGTTCATTTATGGGAACAAGAGAAGAAAACAGTTGTCCTAATCTCCCATGATTTAGAGGAAGCGTTACTATTAAGCGATCGGATTGCCATTATGACGAAAGAAGGAATGCACATTTTCCCTGTCGAACTCCCTCGTCCAAGACATAGCAAGCAACGATTTTCGAAAGAATTTATACAACAGAGAGAAAAGCTGGAAAGGATTTTGACTAATGAAAAATAGCAAAAAACTTCAATTTTTGCCCTTTGTTTTAACCTGTGGTGGTTTGCTAATATTGGTAGAATTGCTGGTAAAACTAAAAGTGGTTCCTGATTTTATCATTCCCAGTCCGACTGGTGTTTTGATATTTTTATGGGAGAATGCGTCAATCCTTCTTTGGCAGCACACGTTAATCACTTTGTGGGAAACTTTATTAGGTTTTACCTTCGCTCTGGTGATTGGTTGTACCTTGGCTATTTGTATGTATCAATTTCCTATTTTTGAACGTTTATTTTATCCGTTTGCCTTATTGTCTCAAACCATCCCAACTATTGCCTTAGCTCCTATTTTTATTTTGTGGTTTGGCTATAGTATTTGGAGTAAAGTGGCTATTTCGTTTTTAATCGCTTTTTTCCCAATTGTTGTTGGCTTGTTTGATGGCATGAAGAGTACTTCGGATGAGTCTCTGGAACTATTTTACTCATTAGGAGCTTCAAAATGGCAAAAACTATGGCACTTAAGTTTTCCAAAAGCCTTGCTACAGTTAATGTCCAGTATAAAATTAGCAATTGTTTATGCCCTTGTTGGTGCAAGTATTGGTGAATGGATTGGTTCTGCTAAAGGTTTAGGTTATTATAGCCGACGAATGTCAGGAAACTTGAATGCAGAAGGTGTGTTTGCGGCAATCACCTTATTGTCGCTCATGGGAATTGTCCTTTTTTTACTCGTCAGTCTACTAGAGAAAAAAGTCATTTTTTGGAAGCAAGTTAAAAAGAAATCATAAGAATAAAAGGAGATGGATAGAAAATGAAAAAGAGTCGAATCAGAATTATTTTAGCTATGATGATTATTTTATTGATTGGAGTTGCTGGGTGTAGTGACACGAATGAATCAGAGGGGCAGAAGGAAGAGCTAACCTTGATGTTGGATTGGTATCCGAATGCCGTACATTCTTTCTTATATGTTGCTCAAGAAAAAGGATATTTTGAAGAAGAAGGATTAGATGTAACAATTGAAATGCCTTCTGATGTCAATGATCCGTTACGACTAGCTGCAGCTGGAAGAATTGATTTAGCAATCAATTATCAGAATCAATTGATTATGTCCCAAGAAGAAGGGATTCCAATTAAAGGAATTGCTTCCATCGTACAAAAACCTTTGGGAGAATTAATGTTCAAACAAGAAGCTGGAATTGCCTCTCCTAAAGATTTGGAAGGTAAATCAATCGGTTTAGGCACATCAATGGTTCCTCAAGCAATTGTTCGTGCGATGATTGAACAAGATGGTGGAAATCCCGATGCAGTTGAATTTATTGATGTAGGTTACGACTTAGTTCCAGCTTTGGCAACAGATAGAGTGGACGCGCTAATGGGTGCCTATATCAATCATGAATTATTGTTACTTGAAAAAGAAGGCTATCCAATCGCAATTATTCCTAGAGAAGAGTATGGGATTCCAGCTGCGATGGAGCTAATTTTTGTTGCCGGGGATGAGACGATTTCTGAAAAACCAGAAACACTAAAAAAATTCTTGCGAGCAGTGAAAAAAGGACAGGAGGACGTTGTGGCTAATCCTGAAGATGGTTTGCAAATTCTATTGGACCATCAAAATCAAGATTCAGCATTAGACCCCGAAGTGGAACAACAGAGTTTAGATATTCTATTACCATTGATGGGCAGCGATGCGCGTCCGTTTGGTTGGCAAAATGCTGAACAATTCCAAGAAGTGATTGATTGGATGGAACAAGCAGGTATCATTACAGATTCTTTTGATGCAGAGACGGTTTTTGTCGATTTATTAAATGAATGAGAGGAGATTGACAGATGACATTTACTCAAAGCTTACATGAACTTGCCCGAGAAAGTTGGACAAAAAGTAAACTGCACCCTTTTGTTCAAGAATTAGTGACAGGTGAATTGCCGATTGAAGTTTTTCGTTTTTATTTAATTCAAGATGCTTATTATTTAAAACACTTTGCCCATGCCCATCAGGAAGTGATGAAACGGAGTAACAATCAACGCATTATTACTAGCCAAAGGTTTTGTAAAGAAGGCTTAGAAGAATCTGAGTTGGCTATCCGTGAGGGCTTTTTCAAAGAATTGACGATTTCTGAGGAAGAAGTCTCAAACACACCGATTGCACCAACTGCTTACAATTATACGAGTCATATTTATCGTCAATTTGTGAATGGCACGATTCCAACTGCTTTGGCAGCTTTATTACCTTGTTACTGGTTGTATTATGAGATTGGAGTTGAGTTTTCGACAAAATCTTCCCCTGTAAAAATCTATCAGGAATTTTTAGAAACCTATGATAGTGAAGGTTTCAAAGAGGTACTAGATGAATTAATTCAGTTAATTGATGAGTTAGCAGCCGATTGTTCTGAAAAGGAACGGGAAAAAATGGCGGAAGCTTTTCTGTTAAGCAGTGATTTTGAATTGAATTTTTGGGAAATGGCCTACACACAAGAAACTTGGTAAAGGAGTGTGAATCATTGAATACACTAAGAATAGATCATTCTAAGGAAGAAAACAACATTCAAAAAATCTGGCAGGCAATGGATAGAGATGTCGATTCTTTACTAAGCATCATGGAAACGTTGATTGCGTTTCCTACCGTCAGTCCACCAGCTAGAAATACAGCCGATGTCCAGCATTGGATTAGTACTTTTTTAGCAGAGCAGGGATTTACAACGGAACAATTTCCATTCTATGAAAAAGATGTTCTTTTAGTAGGGGAACGTACAGGAAGCCAAGCTGATTTATTTAATAGTTTAATTGTAAATGGACATATAGATGTCGCAGCGATTGGTGATAAAAACCAATGGGAGACAGATCCTTTTACTTTAACGCAGAAAGAAAATCGTTTATTTGCTCGTGGCACAAGTGATATGAAAGGGGCAATGGCAGCAAATCTGTGGATTTTCAAGTTGTTGAATCAATTAGACATTGATTTAAAAGGAACTTTACAATTCCAATCTGCTGTCGGAGAAGAGGCAGGAGAAGCGGGTACACGAACACTTTTAGAAAAAGGCTATACCGCTGATTACGCCATTGTCAATGATACGACAGATTTAGCTCTCCAAGGTCAAGGTGGTTGTGTGACTGGCTGGATTACTGTGAAGAGTCCTGAAGTCTATCATGATGGTAATCGCAGAAAAATGATTCACGCAGGTGGCGGAATTTTTGCTGCAAGTGCGGTAGAAAAAATGGTCCCGATTATTGAAGGCTTGCAAAAATTAGAAAGACATTGGGCAGTCACCAAGCAATATCCTGGATTTCCAGCAGGCACAACGACGATTAATCCCTCTTATATTCAAGGTGGAATCAATCCAGCTTTTATTGCGAATGAGTGTCATTTGTGGATTACGGTTCATTTTTATCCGAATGAGTCTATTGAAGAAGTACAAAAAGAAATCGATGAACACGTTGCAGCTATTGCTGCTAGTGATCCTTGGCTAAAACAACATCCTCCAGTTATTCGGTGGGGAGGACGCTCGATGATAGAGGAGCAAGGAGAGATTTTTCCAGCTCTTGAAATTAACGATCAGCATCCAGCATTTACCTTATTGAAAGACAGTCACCAACAAATTGCTAATCAAGAACCAATCGTTAGAATGTCAACGTCAGTCAATGATTCTGGTTGGTTTGCTTATTTTGGCATTCCAGCAATTAGTTACGGACCTGGAGAACTGGCAGAAGCTCATTCAAATAATGAAAGTGTCAGTGTAGAAGATATCCTACTATTTGCGAAAACAATGGCAGCTTTTATTATTCAATGGTGTAATTTACAAAAAGCTGAGTAATAATAGTTTTGATGATTATCTCTATTCAACTGGATTAAAAATTGTTGTATTTTGTTCTTGCCACTCTTTTAATTATATGAAAAAATTAACCCATCATATATTCTCAAAGGAGCCTAACGATGACCAAAAACCAAGTAGAAAAATATTTTGTTAATACCAAAACAATTGGCAAATTGGACCCAAAAGCTTTCAAAGAAATTGGTGGAGGTCAGCCAAAGCCAAAAACGGAAAAAAATAAGGTGAAACGAGTACCTACTTTGACCGAAATCAGAGATTCAATGGGCTGGCCAGCTAAAGACATCACTAAGAATGAAATAGTGGTGGAAGATCGAGTGATTCAAGGGCATATCATGACGAGAACTTATCGGAAGAAAGATCTTCAAAATAAAATGTTACCCGTTTTATTTTACATTCATGGAGGAGGATTTTTTGGAGGTTCGATTCAAAATGTGGAGCAGATTTGTCGAATGTTTGCTGACGGAGCCGATTTAATGGTGGTGTCGATTGGTTATCGTCTAACCCCAGAACATCCTTTTCCAGCTGGGTTGTTAGACTGTTACAATACGGTAGAATACTTTGCAACAAATGCAAACAAAGAGCTAGTTGACTCAGAAAATTTCTTTATCTCTGGAGATTCAGCTGGCGGCAATCTATCCGTCACGGTTTCTTTATTGGACCATGTTTATTTACAGACGAAATATTTACGCAAAATTGTGGCGTACTATCCGGTAGTCGAGTTGCTTTCTGAAGGAGAAGGCAAGCATTGGGATGTCAGCAAAGTTTTTGTGAAAGATAAAAAAGAACGAGAGTTGGTCCATAGCTATATTAAGGGATTTGGCAAACAAGATACACCAGTCAATGATTGGTATGCGGGTAAAATTGATAAGAAAAATCCACTGATCTCACCATTTTTTGCGACAGATGAACAATTGAAGCAACTTCCTGAATTGAAGATTATCATGGGTGAATTTGATCCATTAAAACTTCAAGTTGATTATTTCGTAGAACGTTTGGAAACTTTGGCAATTCCTTGTGAGTACAGAGTTTTTAATGGTATGGTTCATGCCTTTATGGACAAGATGGGGGATTACCCTCAGGCGGAACAAGGAGTAGAAGAGGCAGTTGATTTTTTACTATCATAAATGAAAAGAGTCAACTAGTCTCGACTAGTTGACTCTTTTCATTCATCCTGATTTTTATCCCGTTTCTTACCAGAGAAACCGGACAAACCAATGGCGAGAAAGGAAAATCCTAAAATCCAAAAGGTTGTTTGCTTGCTTGTCAGACCAATTACAAAAAAGACAAATCCTAAGATAAAAAATACAAATAAATTATTTTTTGCCATTGAAATATACTCCTTTAAAGTAGCTACTTCCGACAGGTTCTCTTTTAAGTATAAAATGTTTCACTGGATAGGACAATTATTATGCAGTTCGGATGTCTTTATAGTTAATAGCTACTGAGATTCAAGGATAGTAGTAGCTTGTGATACAGCTTTTTGAAAGAAGTGTTTTTCCCATTCACTGTCCAACTGTTCTTCGACAATCATTGAAGGCGCACCTAAGTTAAGCAAATATTGGTTCAAGCATTCCAAAGCAACATCTGATTCAAATTGTTCTTGGGAAATGCTCTTTTTTAGCTTGGGTGACAAGTTTCTATAAAAGGTTACTAGGATTTCTTCTTTGTTATTGTCTGAATCTAAGAAAGAATAACCACTATGAAACAATGCTTTGCTCTTATCATAAAATGCGTATAAGCGACTTACATCGGCAACGTAGCTTCCAATCTTTCCATAAGCCCAATCCACAATGGCAATCTGTTGTCCATCGAATAACACATTGATAGGTAGACAGTCATCGTGAATAAAGCTGACTGGAATTGCTTCTTGTCTGGTTAAATATAGACGGTAAGCTTTTTGTAAGATTGAATTTACTGCTAGTCTTGCTAGGATTTTACTTTCGTCAGTTTTCAGTTTTGCCTTTTCATCATAAAAAGAATTGGTGATTGTTGCAAGAGCAATTCCTGACTGACTAGCACTGTCTGTGGTCAAACGCTGTAAATCAGTTCCATTAAAGTACTCTATTAGTAACCAATTATTTTTTTCGAAATAAAAGGAGTTTACTAATTTTGGCAGAGGTAAGTCGAAGTTGCTTGCTGCTAACTTTTCATTGACATCTAATTCTTTTGCTTCAGCTTTTTTTAAAACGAACTGATTTGTATCTGTTGATAACAAAAATGCATCGTAAACAGAGTTCATCTCATTATCGATAAATTGTTCTACTTTTTTTAGGGTAGGGAGTTTAGTTAGTTCTTGAAAAAAGGCTATTTTTTCTTGTGATACTTGTTTTTTTGTAATCATATTAATCCTCCATATCCAAATTGAATGTTAGAAGAGTAGCGTTATACTTATGCAACCTGACTATTTCCAGACACTTTGGCTTGCAGGCGGTACATTTCTGCATATTGAGCATTTAGTCCCAGCAATTCTTGATGAGTCCCTTGTTCTTTGATCATGCCACTGTCTAGAACGAGGATTTGATCGGCATTTTGGATTGTCGATAAGCGATGGGCAACGATAAAAGTAGTACGCCCGGCTTTAACGACTTCCATCGCATGCTGGATAATTTCTTCGGTTTCTGTATCAATGTGAGAGGTTGCTTCATCCAGAATCAGAATTTTTGGATCGCTGGCTAGCGTTCTGGCAAAGGCAATTAATTGGCGTTCTCCAGAAGATAAAGACTGTCCTTTTTCGACAACTGGTTCATGAATCCCCAAAGGTAACTTATTGATTAAGTCTTTTCCGCCAACTTTTTCGATGGCATCTAAAACCATTTCATCCGTAATTTTTGGATCATTCATACTAATATTACTAGCAATTGTTCCACTAAATAAATAAGGTTCCTGTAAAACAATCCCCATATGTTCACGAATACTTTCTCGATTGTAATCAGCGATGGTATGTCCATCAATTTTTACGGCTCCTTGTTGAGGATCGTAGAAACGGAAAAGCAAGTTGATAATCGAACTTTTACCTGAACCAGTGTGACCAACCAATCCAATTGTTTCACCTTTTTTAGCAGTAAAATCAATCCCTTTTAAGATAGGTTGTTCTGGATTATAACCAAACGTTACATGATCGAATTGAACATGACCTTCTGTTAAAGGTAAAACTTTCTCGCTGTCTTTTTCAATCGGTTCATCCAATAATTCAAACACACGTTTCCCTGCAGTTAATGCTTGTTGGAGGGTAGACATAATTCTCACCAACATAAGAATTGGGTCAAATAAACGCGAGATATAGTTGATAATCACATAGATTGTTCCAATTGAAAAACCAAGAACACCATTTACAAATTGGGTTCCTAAAAACATAAGAACGGCAAACATCACTAAATTTTTTATAAAAGTAGAGAAGTCCCAAGACAAAATTGAATCTAAACGAATTGATTTTAGGCGTGTGTCTAACCAACTTTGATTGGTTTCATCAAATTCATCCATCATTGTTTCTTGGCGATGAAAGAGTTGAACGATTGAAACTCCTTGAACAATTTCTGCTGTTTGGCTATTTAAATCACTGACTGTTTCTCGCCATTTTTTATTAATGGGTGCCGCTAAGCGAATATAGGCATATTGCCAAACTGCAAAGAAAGGCAACAATCCAAGTAAAGCAAAGCCAATTATTGGACTGACGATAAACAAGGCAGTGTAAATAGCGATCACGGTTAGTACATTTATAATCACCATGTTACTAAAATTAGTATAAAAATTGGTTCGTAATAGCTCCGTGTCATTGACGATTCGCGCAGAAATTTTTCCTGCTGGTTTGTCATCAAAATAAGAAATCGGTAACTTTTGCATATGTTCATGGGCTTCATCACGAATTTTCTTGCTGACACGATTAGATGCATAGGCTAGTAGTAAATAACTAAAGTAACCAGTCAAGGCACTAACCAGCGTTACTAACATAAAAAATCCGAATAGTTGAAGCAAAGTCGCAAGTTCAACGGTTTGATTCATCGCAATTTGTTCAGAAACATAATCGATTAACTCTTTTCCAATCATTGGGGCATAAATGGATGTCCCTGCAGAGATCATTGAGAGTAAAATACCACTAATATACAATTTTTTTTCATAACGAAAATAACTTAATAAACGATTAAATGTTTTCAACAGGATTCACCTCCATCTGTTGATTCATATATTGTTGATAATACCAACCTTTAGAGGCTAGTAATTCATCAGGTGTGCCTGCTTCAAGAATCTGTCCATCATCAACAACTAAGACTTGATCTGCTTGAGCAACCGCAGATAAGCGGTGAGTAATGATGATATTGGTTTTATCTTCTCGCAAAGCTTGGATGTTTTCGATAATTGCTCGCTCTGTCTTAGCATCAACAGCAGATAAGGAATCATCTAAAATTAATAAATCTGGTTGGCGAATTAAGGCTCTAGCGATGGAAACTCGTTGTTTTTGTCCACCTGAAATCGAGACACCTTTTTCACCAATCATAGTTTCTAATCCTTCTGGCATACGGGATAAATCTTTGGCAAAGTCAGCAGAGTCAATGGCTACAGCTAAATCTTCTTCGTTAGCTGCATTACTTCCAAAACGAATATTGTGTCCAACTGTTTTGGAGAATAAAATATGCTCTTGCGGAACATAACCAATGAGGCCTTCTAGTTCTTGAATACGGTACTCTTGAATTGGTTGCCCATTGATGGTAATTTCACCTGATTTACTAACAGGGTATTGACGGAGTAACTGACGAATTAAGGTTGTTTTTCCACTACCTGTTTTCCCAACGATCCCTAAAGTTTCGCCACGTTTTAATTGAAAACTCACAGTTTTTAGCGTTTGGCTATCACTGGTAGGATATTGGAAAGCATAATGATTAAAATCAATGGTTTCAATTTTATTAATCGGTGCTTTTCCTGTTTTTTCCAGTTGATCGTCCGCATCCAATAACTCTTGGATTTTACGGAAAGAAACATTCCCTTGTTGATAAACCAGAACGATATCAGATAAGCCCCAAACAGAGCCGCTTAACATCCCTAAATAAATTTGGAAGGTAATTAACTCTCCAATACTCATTTGTCCTTGACTGATTAAATAACCACTGTAACATAAGCCAATGGCCGTACTTAAACCAGTAAACACTTTTGCAGTTTGACCAACAGCGCCGTTAAACAAGACTAAGTTATTGGCTTTTTGAAGAACTTCATCAGTCCTTTTTTGAAAACGAGCTTGTTCTAATTCTTTTTTTCCGTAAGCACGCATGACTCTGACACCATCGATCACTTCTAAGACTTCATTGCTTAGTTTGGCTACGGAATCACGATTTTCTTCATACAAAACATCAACTTTTTTCCAAAGCTTAAAGACGATATAGCCGAAGAAAAAGAGTGGAATCACACTAATCAGGGTGGCTTTCCAAGAAATAGTGACCATCATGATGGCTAAGATACTGACAGTCCAAGTGATATTGGAAACAATCAACATAAAACCATATCCGATGGTATCCCCAAGATAATCGACATCACTGGTCATACGTGTCATTAAATCTCCTGAACGAAAGCGTTCGTAAAAGGGTGTACGTAAATCTAATAATTTTTGGTAGACTTGTTTTCTAAGACCTGCTTGATAGCGATAAGATTGGCTAAACAAGGTCACTAGCCAAGAAACGTCTACGATATAAATCAGAACAATACTAACAAAAAAAGCAATTAATAATATCTCTAAATTTTGTTCTGATAAATTTTTGTCCACTACGGCATCAATGAATTGTTGAATGATGTAGTTTGGGACAATGGTTAGTCCGGAAGAAATAACAGCCAGAATCGTAGCAAGACCATAGACGACTGGATGTTTTTTTATGTAGGACCAAAATGTTTTTAGCATAGCAATAACTCCTCACTTTCATCACAGAAAATCTGTGTTTTTCGTAAAAAAGCGCACAAAAATACCCATAAATTGTAGACTCAAACTTCTCCACAATTTATAGGCTAGTTATTTAATAAATAAATGTAAATAGAGTTCTCCTCATAAAAAGAGACTATTCATTTTACATAACTTGCACCGTGAAAGGAGTTTGATGATTCAATTGTAATTGTTGGAATTTATTTTTGTTGTACATGAGTCATGCTCCTTTCTTAATTTTTTTGCTTTTTCACTCAACATTTTAAATTTACTATAGATGTTCAGACTTGTAAAGCGTTTTTTTAACAATTTGTAAAGATACAAAGAAAAGTATTCCAATTCCCGTTGGAATGTATATAACTAAACTTTGAGAGAGGCTCGGCTTAAGTCAGTCTTGGAGTCTGTGTGAGCAATCACAAAAATTTCAATTTTAAGCGCACAGTAGCCAATTTACTAGCTACTGTGCGTAATTCTTTTCATTATTATTTACAGGAATGTTCATATCAAAAAAAACACGAGACAAATGCCGTACCCTAACAAAGGAACTAAACTTAAACTAAGAAAGTTTACCATGTTATTAGTAATTAGACGGAAACCTTGGTCGGGTTCTTGATTGTGATAAGCTGCGATTTCTTGCAAATCGCCAGTGGGGCCAGTATATTTTCTTTGAAACGCAGAGCTTAAGATGTTATCAATAATCGATCCTAAAAAAACCTAAAACTCTGATAAATAGCATGCCGCGCCAGCCAAAGCTAGGTAGAGCTAAAAATGATAATGAAAGGCTACCAATTAATCCAGCAAATAAACCTTAAAATGAAACGCCACCTGATAAACCACTTTTGATAGGTTTTCCAGTTAAAACATTGTAGACAGTTCCTTTACTTAACATGCCGATTTCTGAAGAAAAAGTATCCGCGGCTGCAGCTGAAAAGACTGCGAATGAGAGTAATAATAGATGATTATTAGAAAAGAAAAACGATAACCAGAGCAAAAGACTTGCAGGTAGTGAATTACATAAAACTTGTTTCCAATTCCTAGTGTCACTTGGTTTTTGTACACTTTCTGCGTTTTTTTTGTGTGAATTTTTGAATCGACTAATTACACTGCCTAGAACAAAAAAGACTAAAAGGCTGATACCAATCCAAAGTCCACCAAAGCTATATAGGGTAACTGCGGTGAGAATTGCCGCTACAATGCCATCAAGGGTAATAGAAGACATTCGAAACGCAATAATTAAAATTATTATTGCAACGAAAAGATATAGATAAAATTCGATACTTCCATAATACCAGTATAAACTAGCAAAAAGTCCTGATCTAATTGATAAAGATAAATTATCACAACCTTTTATTCCAGTTAGCTCAATCAAAGTAGAGAAAATAGCGGTCAGTAATGTAATAAAGAGAAGGTTGAGTAAATCTCTAATTTCTAGTGGTAAAGAGAGTCCAAAAAACAGAATACTGAAAAATGTAATTACAAAGCTTGCAGTAAAAACGACTAAGCTACCAAGTAGTGTTTTGTCCTTTGCAAAAGGGAAAGGATGAGATTTCCCCCATTTTTGGCCTATAATCGCAGCCAATCCATCTCCGTAGGCCATCGTTAATAGTCCAATGAAGGATAAAATTGGCCACTCTAATAGGTGAGCTAACACATAGTACAAACATACTAATAGCATAATAAACCGTGCCTAAACTGTCATCATTTTTTCTATTGCTGGAATTAAGCGATACTTTAAACTTAGACTGTTGATTAGAATAAATGAAAAGGGAACTAGTAGAATCCCCCATATATCCGTGAAAAATGGAGTAATAAATAACCAGTTTCCTACTAAAATATGTACCGTTTTACGTGATAACTCGTTTGCACTTTTACTTACATTTGAAATAACCGTAGCCAAAAGTAAAACTAATCCAATAAATTTCCCCTTTAATAGATTCTATAGTTAATTGTTATTAGACATAGTTTTAAATGATTTTTGACGTGTTTTTCACTTTTTATAATAAAAATATTCGTGTGGTTTTACTCAAGCGAGACTATTGATTGAAAAAGGACTGATCGAACAGTAAAAGTAACTGATTGACAGAGTAGAATTGATACAGATTGGATATTTGATAACGAGAGTGGAAACTGCAAAAAAATTCAATATTAATCAATAGGTATGAGTTAATTCAATCAATTTCAGCACGTTAAAATTCAAATTTATGCTTAATTGAGCTTTCTTTATGATCAAAGCTAGTTAACTCTTCGTGTGTCAGATTGTACTCAGTAAATTTTAGGGTATATAATTAGGGTTGCATATTCATAAATACTCTATAACATCTTGTAAAATATTCGTTAGCGAGATACCAATCCTAATTCCTAGAGATTCATAAGAAGCAATAAAAGATTCTTGATTTAATCCTAAGGCTATGTAAAATTATATCGTTGATTATTTACGAGAACTAAGGGAACTTTCATTTTAGAAGTTCCCTTTTGTTTACTCTATTAAAGCCCTCGTTCGTTTAAGTAGACGTTTTTACAAACTTTTCATTTTCTATTTCTTTTAAAGCCTTTGCGATAACTTCACATTTTTTCACAGCCCAAATGTAATGATTAGATGTGTTCGCTGTAAAATAACTGAACAAATTACTTGTTTTCGTCCACTTATAATATTTTTTTGTTACGATTTCTTCATTCGTATGAATTTGAATTAAGTCTGTTACTCTTTGGTGACTTAACTTCAATTTCTTTATAGCTTGATTTAATGTCACATCTTGATAGTTCTCCCAAATCCGCATATTAAGGAGTTTAATACTTCTCCACTTATAACCAGGTGCTGGCATAAAAGGAATATCCCCATCCATACCCTCTCTATACCATCTCTCAAGCATTGCGTGCCATTCATAAAGATGCATTAAAACATCTCTAAAATTTTTATCTCTCTCTGGAGTTTCAATAGAAATTCCTCTTTTACTTTTCGGTACTGATTCAATTATTTCAAGTAGTTCTTTGAAATTTTTCTCGCTATTCAATAATAAAATCTCTTTCTCATTTTTGACTTTCATAGTTAATCTCCTCTTTTTGACTAATGGAAATTTTCAGAAAATAAAACTTTGAATATTTTTTCTCTACTTTTGATATGATTAAAAAGGTCATAATTTATAGACCAAATCATACAGACCCTTTTCTTGAACAACTGAGATTATCTTTTGGAAAATTCTGATAATCTCAGTTTATCATAGGTTACGACTGTTGAGAATAAACAACTTTCTATTATCATTTTGCTGACGGTTGCATCGTCTGATGCTATCGAGGAATCGGAACCAACTCAAATAATGGTCGAGGTACTTTGTAGCGACGCCATTGAAACGGTCAATCCAGCCTTTTAGTCGGCTATAATAACTATTAACGTTCTGGATGTGATAAACACCTTTCACACGTTGATATCCATCTGATTTGAATCGGTAATGTTCCAAGCCTTTATCTGTCGCATAGGTCTTAAAAGCTCTCCAAGCGTCTGTACGAGAACATTCGTTGAAGAAAGTTTGGAACCGATGGCATCATCGAGTCGAGTCTTTACGATACGTCCTTGACCGATGATTTTTGAATACGTCATCTTTTGGCGGTCTCTTGCAACAAGAACGCACACTTGGTCTTTACTAATGCCCCGTTTCTTCGAGGAGCCGCCACGTTTTCTTGGTTTACGACCTTTGAGATTACGCTATCTTTTCTCAGAATACAGGAAATAGGTTTCATCCATCTCGACAATACCTTCGAACTTCTCAAAGTCCATCTGCTTCATCGAAGAAAGCAGTTAATGTCGCCAATAGAAGAGAGTGACGTAATGAACCTCAATCAATTCAGAGGCTTTTCGAAGGGAGTAGCCTTCTATCATACATTGGATGAACCCTAACCATTTGTGAGGCAAGTGAGTTCGGTGAAGTGGGGTATTCGTAACATCGGTGAAGGTCTTTCCGCAATCTTTACAGTGATAACGTTGACGTTCAATCATTCGCATATCTATTTTCACTGAGTATTTCCCGAAACGGACAACCATCGTCGAATGGCAATGGGTACACGTATAACCTTCTTTATGCTTTCGGTCAGACACTTCTTTGAAGACAGGTTCGCTTGCCGAATAAGATGCAAGCGAGTTCACAAAGAACTGTTTCAATCTATGTTGGTCGGCTGTATTTAACTTTCGAATCTCTTCGATAATCTCCTTCAATGACATTCGGAACCCACTCGCTCTCACTCTTTCTTTACGTTATAGAACAAATGTTCTCTTTCATCGAATATCAACAGAATTCTTTAATATAGCCAATCCTAAAAATCAATTGTTTATCTATTGGTCAATAGTATCAGTTTATTTGGGATCCGAATAATTAACTGTGGGGGTAATAAAAATATTCTTTTCTTTTAAATTGTTTAAGCAATCTAATAGATACTGGTCATCATGTTCAGGATAGATAGGGTGAGTCAATTCAATAGGCATTAATGCAGAATATGCGGGACATTTTACGCCTCTATAAAGTGGATTCATCCATTTTATCTCCACATTGTACCCACGTGCTTGCATTTCTGAGATTATTAAGTTATGATACTGCACCAATTTGTAGGGACTATGGGAAAAAACATAATTAACCGTTGAATGATTTCTTCCCCAACCATTTCCTCTCAACGCACAACACTCTCGATGTTGACCTAAGAGTTGTTGTCTAGGTAATTGATGAATAATAGATTCGTGCCATAGTCTCATGAATGAACGTCCTCTCATAAATCAATTTAAATTAACTAATATTAGCATTTCCAAAGTGTTTTATCAAGTTAGTTCCATGTAATTGTTGATAGAAGAACCTTTAATAATGAATAGCTGAGAAAAAAGTAGAAAACAAATTAATAAAATCGCTAAAGTTAACCAACAAACATTTCTTAGAATATACTCATGACTAATCATTGTGACCGAGTCTTTGTCATGTAATATGGTGTTTTAGATGAACAGAAGGATACAAAAAATGAAAACTGATGGATGATTATTTTTCTCGTACAGTAAACGAGAAGTCGATTATCATTTAAACCATATCCATTTCAATAAATTTTTTTAACCGCATTCTTGAGAATATGTTAAAGTAGAAACTAATATTTTTTTGTAACGCCTTTCATTTTACATCGTACACGATTTAATTTACAATTTAAGTAATCCATACACTGGTGTAAGGCAAGGATATAATCACCCAAAATTGTAACGAATCCTTTGGTAAAGTTAGTAGATAAGATAAAAAAATATATTAGAAGAAGGTATAACATGAATGATAATAAGAAAAAAGTAATTATTGTAGGTGCTGGTGTAGCTGGTTTATCCAGTGCAATTCGCTTAAAAGTAGAAGGTTATGATGTAGAAATAATTGAAAAAGAAAGTATTGCGGGAGGGAAAATGAATATCATTGAAAAAGATGGTTTCCGCTTTGATTTGGGACCGACCATTGTGATGATGCCAGATTTGTATCGTGAGATATTTGAAATAGCTGGTAAAAATCCAGATGATTACATTCCAATGACTCGACTAGATCCAATGTATCGTTCATATTTTGATAACGGTACAGATTATATTGATATTTCGTCAGACTTAGTACAATTGACAAAAACCTTAGAGGCTATTGATCCTGAAGATACAGCCGGATTTTTAAGATATTTAAGCAGTATTTATGAGCGTTTTTTAGTGGCGAAAGATCATTTTATCCAACGTCCTTTTCGTAATAAAAAAGATTTTTACAATCCATTTATGCTTCACCAAGCAATGAAATTGAAAACGTTCGACTCAGCGACAAACTCTATTGCTAAATTTGTGAAAAATAAAAAAATTCAACAAATGTTAACTTTCCAAACTTTATATATTGGAATCAGTCCAGAAAATGGCCCGTCTCTATACACAATTATCCCTATGATTGAACTCTTGTATGGTATCTGGTATATCGATGGAGGAATGCATAAGATGGCAGAAGGTATGGAAAAAGTATTTCTAGAACTGGGGGGGAAAATTCGGTTCAATGCTCTTGTTGAGGAAATATTGATAGAGGACGGTATAGCTCGTGGTGTTCTTGTTGATGATGAAGAATGTTTATCTGATTATGTTATCTGCAATGCAGACTTTCCTTATGCAGTAAAGAATTTAGTTAAAGATAAAAAAGCAAAAGGTAAATATACCGATGAAAAAGTTGATTCTCTGAAATATTCTTGTTCTTGTTTTATTTTATACTTGGGAATGGATCGTAAATATGATGAGCTAGAACATGTGCATACATTTGTCTTTTCTAACAATTTGGATAAAAATCTTGAGCAAATCTTTAATGGTGAACATATAGAAGATCCTTCTTTGTATATCGTTGCAGCTTCCAAAGTTGATCCATCTGTAGCTCCTACAGACAAAGAAGGGCTGTATATTTTAGTACCTGTTTCTGAGTTATCTACGGCTCAATATGAATGGAACGAAGAAACAGTAATTTATTACCGTGAAAAAGCATTAAATGTTGTCAGTAATTTACCTGGTATGGAAAATATCAAAGATGAAATTATATCAGAGAGTGTTATTACTCCCATTGATTTCCGTGATCGATTTAATGCATATAATGGAGCATGCTTCGGTTTGCAACCGACTTTATTCCAAAGTAACCATTTTCGACCACAAGCAAAAGCGGAAGCATGTGAGAAACTGTACTTCACAGGAAGCAGTACCCACCCAGGTGCGGGTGTTCCAATCGTTCTGATGTCTGGTAAGATTGCTGCAGAAGAATTGATAATGGATGACAATCCTCAAATGAAAGGATGAGCAATATGACTCTTTCTCAGTTAGAACAAGATTATGCTTATTGTGAGAAAATAATCAAGCGTTCTTCTAAAAGTTTTTATACCGCGTTTTCTAAATTACCAAAAAATAAAGCAAATGCTGTTTATGCTATCTATGCTTTTTGTCGCTTAGCCGATGATACTGTCGATTCTCAAGAACCTAAAGCGGAGAAGTTAGAGAAATTAGCTCTTTTAGAAAGGGAGTTGCAAGCATTCTGTAAAGGTGAGCAGTTAGAAAAACCAACCTGGCGTGCACTACGTGATGTATTCGTGCGTTTTAAAATGAGTTCAACACCTTTCTTTGATCAACTCGAAGGTCAAAAGCAAGACTTGTCATTTCAACCTATTCAAAACTTAAATGAACTAAAAGAATATAGCTACTATGTGGCTGGTTCAGTTGGATTAATGTTATTGCCTATTATAGCTTCTGAACAAGAGTTTACAGATGAGTTAAAACAAAGTGCAATTTTTTTGGGTATAGCTATGCAGTTGACTAACATTTTAAGAGACGTTGGAGAAGATTACAAGGAAAACAAACGTGTCTATATACCAGAACAAATGCTAGCTGAGAGTAACGTTGATATAGCAGAAGTCATTGAGAAGGGGCCAACGTCTTCATTTATTAATTTATGGGAAGACATAGCAAACGAATCACAACTTGGATATGATTACTTCTATCGGCATAGTCATCTTTATGATAAAGATTGTATTTTTTCTGTACTAGCCTCTGCTAAGTTATACAATGCTATCTTGGATGCTGTCCGCAAAAACAATTATGACTGTTTAAAAATAAGAAACTATGTGCCAGAATATAAAATAGTAAAATTACTATCAGAGGTAAAAAAATTTACAAAAACGAAATTATGGTGATGAGATGGATGAATCAATATTTAATCGACGTTTAGAAGACCAATTGTGCTTTCAACTTTATCGAGCGTCCAATGGTCTTGGAAGAATCTATACGCGAGCGTTAAAACCATTTGGTCTAACGTTCTCACAGTACTTAGTTTTGTTAGCTTTATGTGAGGAGGAAGATATTACCGTAACTAATATTGGATTACTAACAGGCATGGTAATTGGCACACTCAATCCGATACTGAATAGAATGGAAGAACATGGATGGATTATTAAAACTCCTTATATAGAAGACAAGCGTATGACTTTAATCTCAATGACTAATCAAGCTCATGAAACAAAACCGAGGATTAATGACTCTATTTTAAGAGAAATGAAAGAGTGTCATTTAGAAGAGCTAGATATACTGACACTTATGCAACAATTAAAGTTGTTGCAAAAACAATTGGATAAGGTGAATGATGAAGCATAATTAAAAGAAAAGTAGAGGTTAAGACGGAGAAAAAACATGGTTGAATATAGGGCTCTTGATGCTTACTTTAGGTATAAATTATCTAGGGGTGGCTGGTTTTATTAACAATGCCTCTCAAGTAGAGGTGTCAAGGCAATACCAAACCCTCATCACTCCCGTTGGTTTTGCATGTAGCATTTGGAGTCTAATTTATTGGCTCTTAATAATCAGTCTCTTTGTTATGCTTGTGAAACACAATGCAAACTTATTACGGTAAAGCAATGGATGTCGTTTCTCCTTTTTTGGGGTGAGTTGTGTATTTAATTTGGGATGGATAGTTAGCTTTTCTTACTATCAAATCGGATTATCAAATTTATTTGTTTTTGGGTATCTTATTAGTTGGGAACTAATCGTACAAAAGTTTTTACGAATTCAAAATGATAAGCGGTGGCTACTTCCCCTAACATTTGGATTGAATGCTGGTTGGCTATTCATTGCTTCAGTGGTAAATGTCTCGGCATATCTTGTTCAAATTGAATGGGACCGATTTGGCATATCAGATGGAACGTCGGCAATTATTATGCTAGTCACCTCTGTTGCTCTTGTTCTTATTGTGGGACTAAACTTGAAAAATGTAGCTTTTTCATTACCGATTGCCTGGGCACACTTCGCTATTTTTCAAGAAATAAACTCAGTAGGTGGTTATTTAACAGTAGCAAGTACTGCAATAGTGGGAATGGTTGTATTATTATTGTTAGCCATATATATGTTCGAAATAATAAGGCTATTATGCCAGTCGTAAATTAAGCTAGATAACTTGAAAAATTATCTATATTCCCTTAAATTTTTATTCTTGCTGTAGGTTTTCTATTTGTCAGGTTGTATTAGAAGGACAAAAAAACCGAACATAATTGTTCGGTTTTTTTGTCAATCATTTTTATTCCAAGCCAATTAAATAATCATCATCGCTCATTGCTTCAACGGTTCCAAGCAAGTAGCCATTTCCGACTTGTGAGAAGAAATCATGGTTGCTTGTACCAGTTGAAATACCATTCATGACAATAGGATTCACATCATTGGCAGTATCTGGGAATAAAGGATCTTGTCCTAGATTCATCAAAGCTTTATTGGCATTGTAACGAAGGAAGGTTTTAACTTCTTCCGACCAACCAATTCCGTCGTATAAAAGTTCGGTGTATTTTTCTTCATTTTCATACAAAGTAAATAACAAGTCATACATCCAATCTTTTAATTCTTGTTGCTCATTTTCAGGCAATTGATTAAAACCTAATTGGAATTTATAACCAATGTAAGTGCCATGAACAGATTCATCACGGATAATCAATTTAATAATTTCTGCCACGTTTGGTAATTTATTGTTTCCTAAATAGTGGAGTGGCGTGTAGAAACCTGAATAAAACAAGAAAGTTTCTAGATAAACACTAGCAATTTTCTTTTGTAGAGGAGTTCCCGTTTTATAGATTTCGTTAATAATTTCTGCTTTTTTTTGTAAAAATTCGTTGGTATTCGTCCAATGGAAAATCTCATCAATCTCTGATTTAGTATTTAACGTACTAAAGATAGAAGAGTAACTTTTCGCATGAACGGATTCCATGAACTCAATATTATTTAGCACCGCTTCTTCATGGGCAGTACGAACATCTTTTTTTAATTGTGCCATACCACTTTCTGATTGAATGGTATCTAATAAGGTTAAACCACCAAATACGTGTCCTACCAATTCTTTCTCTTGTTCTGAAAGACCGCGCCAATCATCTAAATCGTTGGATAGAGGAATTCGCGTATCTAACCAGAATTGTTCTGTTAACTTTTCCCAGGTTGATTTATCAATTATATCTTCAATTTCATTCCAGTTAATTGCTTTATAATAACTGTTTGCCATGAAAAAGGCCTCCTCTTCTTTTTAGATAACACAGCTTTCACATTGGTTGCTGCCGATTTCTTCTGCATCGTCAGTAAAGGTACGTACATAATAAATCGATTTAATGCCTTTATGGAAGGCGTAATGACGTAAAATATTCAAATCACGTGTCGTTTGTTTGCTTGTTGTTTTCCATTCATACAAACCTTCAGGAATCTCTGAACGCATAAACAAGGTCATACTCATTCCTTGATCGATATGTTTTTGCGCAGTGGCATAAATATCAATTACTTGACGCATATCCATATCATAAGCTGATTGGTAGTAGCTAATTGTATCATTTGATAAATGAGCTGCTGGATAATAAATTTTTCCAATTTTCTTTTCTTGACGTTCTTCAATCAAGCGAGTAATCGGATGTAAGCTAGCACTTGTATCGTTAATATAAGAAATAGAACCATTTGGTGCAACAGCTAGGCGGTTTTGATGGTACAAACCATCGGCTTTAACTGCAGTTGCTAAGGCTTGCCAATCTTCACTTGTTGGAATATGGATGCCTGCAAACAACGCTGCAATTTTTTCTGATTTTGGTTGATAGTCTGCTTCAATGTAAGATTGGAAATACGTTCCACTTGCATACTCAGATTTTTCAAAGTTATGGAAGACTTCTTGACGTTCTTTTGCAATATTATTACTTTCAACTAAAGTCCAGTAGTTCAATAACATAAAGTAAATATCGGTAAATTCAATCGATTCTGGAGAACCATAAGCCATTTGATTTTTTGCAAAATAGGTGTGTAGTCCCATCGCACCTAAACCAATTGTATGGTTTAAGCTGTTTCCGTTTTGAATTGGAGGAACGACATCAATATCTGAAGCGTCAGTAACATAAGTCAACGCACGAGTCATCGCACGTACCGATTTTCCAAAATCAGGGCTATCCATTAAATTAACAATATTTGTTGAACCCAAGTTACAGCTAATATCTGTTCCTAGTTCTTCATATTCTTGTTTGCCATTTAATAGAGAAGGTTCTTGGACTTGTAAAATCTCTGAACATAGATTACTCATAATGATTTTTCCATAAACTGGATTTGAGCGATTTGCTGTATCAACATTGATAATATAAGGGTAACCAGATTCTTGTTGTAGTTTAGAAATTTCATTTTCCAAATCACGGGCACGAATTTTTGTTTTGCGGATACGTGGGTTAGCCACTAAATTATCATATTCTTCAGTAATATCGACATAAGAGAAAGGAACACCGTATTCTTTTTCCACACTATAGGGACTAAATAAATACATGTCTTCGTTTTTGCGAGTTAATTCATAAAATTTATCAGGAACAAGTACTCCTAGAGATAACGTTTTTACACGAATTTTTTCATCCGCATTTTCTTTTTTTGCAGATAAGAAACTAATAATGTCTGGATGGAAGACGTTTAGATACACAACGCCGGCTCCTTGACGTTGTCCTAATTGGTTAGAATAACTAAAACTATCTTCGAACAGTTTCATAACTGGCATTACACCACTAGCTGCACCTTCGTAGCCTTTGATTGGCGCGCTGGCTTCACGTAAGTTAGAAAGGGTAATCCCTACACCACCACCGATACGTGACAATTGTAGAGCAGAATTAATCCCACGACCGATTGAATTCATATCATCAGTTAATTGAATTAAGAAACAAGAAACTAATTCCCCACGGCGTTTTCTACCGGCATTTAAGAAAGAGGGAGTCGCAGGCTGGTAGCGTTGATGAATCATTTCATCCGCTAAAGTCAAAGCCAACGCTTCATTGCCATCCGCAAAGTATAAGGCATTAAAAGCCACACGATCTTCGTAGCTTTCTAAATAAGCAGTGCCGTCATTAGTTTTTAACGCATATTGAGAATAAAATTTATAAGCAGCCATGAAAGATTTGAATGTAAAGTTTTGTTCGTCTAGAAACGTGTATAATTGCTCCAAAAATTCTGGTGTATATTTGCGAATAAAGGCTTCTTCTAAATAGTCATTTTCAATTAAGAAATCAATTTTTTCTTGAACAGAGTTAAATTGTTTCGTATTTGGTTCGACATTTTCTTTAAAGAAAGCTGCTAATGCTTCTTTGTCTTTATGCAACGGAATCTGTCCATTGACTGGACGATTGATTTCGTTGTTTAGTTTAAAATAAGTAACATCTTTTAACGTTTTTAAACTCATATTATCTACACAACCTTATCTCTTTATTTTTCTTCCTATATGTTTCATAAAAAAAGAAGGACTTGTAAGCCCCGAAAGGACGGACAAATCCAACGTCTAAATTGTAATTGTGGACACAAAAAATTAGCTAGCTAATTGACGAAGTTGGTCTGGGCGAAACCCAACAACTGTTGTAGCGTCAGATGTAATAATTGGCACACTTTGGTAACCTTGTTCTTTTAAAAAGTTGACTGCACTTGGATCATTGTCAATGTTGATTTCTTCAAAGCTAATATTGTTATCTGCTAAAAAGCGTTTTGCCATTTTACATTGCATGCAGTTGTTTTTTGAAAATAATTTGATATTCATATTAAGTTCCTCCCGGTTAAATTTCTCAATTAGTATATAAGAATAGTATAATGAACTTCTAGAGAAAGTCAATCGAAAAATACCATATATTGTGTTTGTGAATATCACTAAGCACTATTTGTTGTGGTTTTTTAAAAGTCTTTTTAGATAGACTATTGATGAATAAAGGGGTTTGAAATGTAACATGCTTTATATATTCTACCGAAAAAAATTCAAAAAGTAAAAAGAAATTTCGCATGTGAAAAACATCTCAAAAGAAGTCTTTAAAAAAGAAAAGAGGGGAGTAGAAAAACTCCAAGACCTCTTTTCAATGCAAATGTCTATTTGATAATTTTTAGAATTTTTTTAAATGTGTCCGTACCCGCAGCACCTAAAATTTCATAAATCAGGGTTTCGTTATTGGTAATGGAAGCACCTAAATCTCTCATGAGTTCCAATCCATGTTCGGCGTGTTCTTGGGTGCGAGAACTGATAGCATCCTTGACAACTTCCACATGATAGTCTGCTTGCAATAAATCTTTACAAGTTTGGTAGACACAGATGTGGCTTTCGGTACCAATTAAAACGACATTTTTAATCGCTTTATTTTCTAGATATTCTTGAATCTCAGGGATAAAGCCTGAGAAAGTTAATTTTTCGAAGGTAGGAGTCTCTCCTAAAGAACTCGTAATTTCAGGAATCGTATGACCTAAACCTTTTGGATATTGTTCGGTGATTATCATTGGAATACCAGATATTTGAAAGGCTTGAATGATTTGCTGGGCCTTAGAAATAATTTTTGCGCCTTGATAAATCGTTGGTTGCAGTTTTTCTTGCAAATCAATAATCAAAAGTAATGTATCTTCTTTGTTCATATCTTTTCCCTCCTTAGATGATGAAACCCAAATTAAAGTTGATAGGTACTGTCTTGATGAATGAGCCAGCGTAGGCCAAGAGTCAAAGCATCTTGAAAATGGTCAATAAATAAAATAGTTGGTTGATTCATTTGTTTACTTAAAATTTGTGAATTTTCGACTACCTCTAAAACAGTAGATTTACGAACAGATTCTGCTGAAATCACAAAAGAATTGGGTGCAATCACTGCATTATAAATTTCTAGAATTTTCACTAGGTTACCAACAAGCTCCATTTTATTGTTTGGTGTGTCAGAATCAATCAAGTGGGGGAGAAACTTAGCTTCACCCGCTAGGTTATGTCCTCCCTCTAAAATAGTTCCATTACTGTAGATCGTAATACCAGGCATACTATTTTCAGGATAAAAAATACCTACGATTGTATCCGAAAGAGCTATCTTGTGGGAAATCGTATAGCCGACAGTTAGCAAGTGAGCATCGTTTTGGATAACAATTGGAACCGGTGTGATATCCAAAAGAGCTTCAGCAATGTTCCATTGATCAAAAAGACTGTGCCAACTTGAGAGTACTTGACCGTCATATAGTTTTCCGGGAATCGATAAACTAATTTTATCAATCGGTATGGACTGACTTAGAAAATAATGAATTTTTTCAAGAAAAAGAGGAAGGGTAACTTGTTCAAAATTAATTTCTTCTTCTAATTGTACTTCGCCAGCTAAGTTGACGATTTTTCCTAGTAGAATTAAGAAGCGTTTTTCGTTTACTCTTTTTTCTTGAATACTTAATAGAAGGAATTGGTTTTGATTGTAATTAAAATGGTAGGTAATTGCCGGTCTTCCTAAAGATTGTTGGGTTAATTCTCCTTCAATCAATACCTCTTCTTCCACTAGTTGACTGACTAATGAATTAATTGTTACAACACTAATGCCTGTTTCTTTGGACATCTCCGCTTTTAATGCAGAACCTTTTGTAAATAATAGCTGCTTTAACAGCGTCAAATTCTTGTCACGAATTAAATTTTTGTTGTTTACCATCTTGTTCCTCACTCTTAATTAAATAGGTTAATTAATTCTATCTTAACTATAATATAGATGTGATAGGATGTAAAATTTTAATAGTAAGCAGAAAATAGATTGACAAGTAATAATATCATTAATATACTTAATTAAGAACTTTAACAAAAGATAGGAAGCAATTTGGATATGCGTAAACGAAAGGATTCAGGACAGCTATTTCTGGATAATTGTCAAGGTTTGACTGAAGAGCGCCAGCGTTCTCGGGTAACTCGGTATAAATTTAACCAAGTCAGTCCAGAAGATGAAGAAAATAGAGAATTACTGAAAAAAGAAATCTTTGGAAAAGAAACCAACGTCTTTAAAATGGACCCATAGATAAGGACAGTTTGAAAAAACACCTTACCTATAGGTCTGTTTTTGTGTACACTTAAGATAATAAATGACAGGAGGAATGACTAGATGACTGTAAAGTATTTTACACCAGAACAACTTGAAATCTTACTTGCCAATCCAAATGTAGTCACTGCGAGTTCAAAAGCAATTACCTATTCTGTTGATTTTAAAATGAAATTTATTGAAGAATATGAATTGGGAAAATCACCTTCACGTATTTTTGAAGAAGCAGGATTTGATGTTCAAGTACTCGGTACAGAGCGTATCAAAACAGCCACTTTTCGTTGGAAGAAAGCTGTAAAAAATGATGGGACTTTAGGATTACGAGATGCTAGAAAAGTAAAGAGCGGACGTCCATTAAAACGAACATTAACTCCTGAAGAACAAATTGCAAAATTAGAAGCAGAAAATCTTTATTTAAAAGGAGAATTAGATTTCATAAAAAAGTTAGAGCTGAGCGAAAAAGGAAATCGAACCAATAAGTTAACAGCAGAACTTACCTTTTCGCTCATCGAAGAACTTTCTAAGAAATCTAGTCGCTCCATCAGTTTATTTTGTCGCTTAGCAGGTGTCTCTCGTAGTGGTTACTATGCCTATAAGAAGCGTAGTTTTAACGTACAGAAACAGCATCGAGAATTGGTACTCAAAAAAACAATTGAACAAGCACTTGCCTTTCGTTCGAAAGACAAAGGCACGCGATCCATTGTGATGACACTCAAAAACACATTTGGAATTATCATGAATCGAAAGTGTGTTCAACGAATCTGTCGTAAGTTTGGGCTACTTTCATCTGTTAGAAAAGCAAATCCTTATCGAAGACTAGCCAAAGCTACGAAAGAGCACAGTGTTGTAGAAAATAAACTTAAACGAGCTTTCAAACCTGGTATAGCAGGAAAAGTTTTACTGACAGATATCACCTACCTTCCCTATGGAAATCAAGCTATGGCTTATTTGTCGACCGTTAAAGATGCACAAACAAATGAAATCTTGGCTTACCAACTTTCAAATAACTTAAAAATAGATTTTGTATTGAACACAATGACACAATTAGTTGAGAAACATGGGCATCGTTTAGATACAGAAGTATTGATTCATTCAGACCAAGGTTCCCACTACACAAGTCCTAAATTTCAAAAATTGGTAAAATCTTTTGGAATTACTCAATCGATGAGCAGACGAGGAAACTGTTGGGATAATGCCCCGCAAGAATCCTTTTTCGGTCATATGAAAGACGAATGTGATTTTGATAATTGTCAATCTTATAAGGAAGTTCAATCCGTAATAGACGATTATATGGATTACTATAATAATGATCGTGGACAATGGAATTTGAAAAAGCTGGCACCGATTGATTACCGGTACCAGCTAATAGCTGCCTAAAAATTATTGGTTTCTTTTTGAAGTGTCCTTGACTTAGGGTCCACTTTATTTATTGAAAGCCCTTTTTATTTTACTTATGGAACTAATATTGACATTGGCCATAACTGTTATATCAATTATAATTGCAATTTTATCGATGATGGTCAGATTACGATTGGGGGTACAGTCATGTTTGGTTCTAATGTAACTATTGCTACAGTAGGGCTTCCGATTCATCCTGAACATCGTCGATTCATGTATACCAAACCGGTAACGATTAAAAATAACTGTTGGATTGGCGCAGGATCGGTCATTAATCCTGGTGTCACCATTGGCGAAAATTCTGTGATTGGCTCTGGAAGTGTTGTCACCAAAGATATTCCCGCAAATAGTATCGCAGTAGGAAATCCGTGTCGGGTAATCCGTGAAATTAATGAAGAGGATTTAATGTATTATCAAACCGGTTGTCCGATTGATATCGAAGAACTGGAGCAAGTAAGACGTACGAATGAAAATACTTAAAAGAAATGAGGAAAATCATGATTAAATTAGTCATTACCGATTTAGATGGAACATTTTTAAATAGCCAAGGAGACTTTGATAAGGAACATTACAAGAAAGTTCGTCAATTGATGAATGAAAAAGAAGTTGTGTTTGCTGCTTGTACTGGGAAACAATGTGAACGAGTAGAAGAATTATTTGGTGAAGAATTAAGCCAGAATATCTGGATTTTAGGAGACAGTGCCACCAGAATCAAACATAATGGAGAATACGTTTATGAATCATTATTAAAAAATGAATTAGGCGTATCAATTATCGAAAAATTAGAAGAAATAGCGACAGATCATATTATCATTGCGTGTACCCCAACCGCTGCTTTCATTAAATCAACAACGCCAGAAACAGATGCTAAAATGATTCGCAGATCTTATGCAGTCGTAAAAACAGTCGATGACTATCAAGATATTCAAGAAGATTTCGTAAAAATTACGGTGTTTGATAATCAAAAAAGATGTTTTGAGCATGTAAAAGAATTAGATTCCTTTAAAGATCGTGCATATATCGTAGCTTCAGAAGCAGCTTGGATTGACATTTCTAAATATGGCGTGCACAAAGGAACAACAGTTGAAGAGCTACAAAAAATGCTTGGCGTGACTAAAGAAGAGACGATGGCATTTGGAGATGGCTTAAATGACCGTGAGTTGCTAGAAACAGCTACTTACAGTTTTGCGATGAGTAATGCTTTTGAAGAAATTAAAGAAATTGCTGCCTTTGTGACCAAGTCAAATGACGAAAGTGGTGTTTTGACAACGATTGAGAAAATTTTAGCCTTATAAAAATCAATGAAACGATCTCGAAAAAAGAGATCGTTTCATTTTTTTGTTTGTGGAAATGAGGGAGATTCTATTTGAAAAATAATACGCAAGCACAGTCCACGGCTCGAAAAAAGAAGAAACTCGAACGGTGGCAAGCTCCACTGTTCGAGAAACAGAAAAAATCGCACACAAACTTGCTCTTTTGTTCGAGAAACAGAAAAAATCGCACACAAACTTGCTCTTTTGTTCGAAAAACAGAAAAAGTCGTACACAAACTCACTCTTTTGTTCGAAAAACAAAAAAAGTCGCACATAAACTTGCTCTTTTATTCGAAAAACTAAAAAAATCGCACACAAACTTGCTCTCCGCTTCGAAAAAGAAAAATTCTATCCAAATCCAGTCTTCCATCACCACTACTTTTTTATTACAGTCAAATAAATTAAGTTCTATCTAATTTTTAATAGAACAAAAAATTTATTCATTCTAATCTAGTTGATTGTGTTCTGAGAAAAAGTATTGAATAATAAAAGAAAATCTATTGGGAAGAGAGGAGATTTTCATGAAATATGATTTAAAACATTCGTATCATGTAGCTGTTCCAACGGCTTTTCATGAGGACGAATCATTGAATGTAGCGGCAACGATAGAACATATTTTGTATTTGCAAAGTCAAAAGGTATCCTCGGTTTTAGTTTGTGGAACGACAGGAGAACAACATAGTTTGTCTTTGGAAGAAAAACGACAATTAGTGGAAAGTATTGAAAAAGAGGAAAGCTTCCATCCAGAATTTGAAATAATTTTTGGCATTTCAAGTATCAGACAACAAGAAGCGATGAGCTTAGCAAAAATAGTTAGTAATTCTAAAAAAATCTCAGGTGTCCTGGTAGGTTTTTCGCCGTATATTATTCCTAACCAACAGGAAGCGAAAATTTATATCAAAAATATTGCTCAACAAGTCAATAAACCAGTCATCATCTATAATAATCCTAGACGTACAGGTTTTGATTTAAGTGTAGATTCTGCAAATGAGTTATTCCAACTGCCAATTATTATAGGAATAAAAGAAGCAGGAGAGCCAACTAAGGTTAGTCAATTTATCCAACCAGAAGGTAAGGCCTTTTATATTTACGCTGGTGGTGAAGATAATTTAGCTAAAAAAGTCAGATTAGGATTTACTAGGCTGTCTTCAATTGGTGGCAATGTTTTCCCAAGCGAAATTAAGACTTGGTTTAATGAACTTTTGCTTCATCAATCTGAAGCAAGTTTTTGCTATCAACGTGAATTGGATAATATTTTTGCCTCAAGTCCTCTTCCAGCATTAAAAAAAGCAATTAAAGAACATGGAAAAATTGATTTGGGCGTTTGTCGTTCACCTTTAGGAAATTGATAGAAAAGTTCCGCTCTAAAAATTTATGTAGATAAATGTCTACTATGTATATAAAAAAGCCGTAAGAATTTTGATTATAGAATCAATTCTTACGGCAATCATTTTATAGAATAGATTAATAGTCTGTTGGTTTTTCCGAAAGCGTACTATTATCGGCTACGGAAGGGGCAAGCGTTTCAGGCGTTGCAAAAAGATTTTTTGACCAACCAATCGCACCGGATAATAAAAATAGACTAATTAGAGTTCCTTCACGAACAAATAGGGGAAGTGAAAATGAATACGTTAGTAATAAAGAAAATCCCACGCAAAGAATGTCAAAACTATAACGATAAAATGAAAAACTTTTTTGAGTTCGATCTGAAACTAATAGACAGAAGTTTTCAATTGGAAATTTTAATAGGTCTAAACGTAATACTTGCCCTGTTCCAAGACCACCAATGATCGTCCCTAGGGCAAAAATTAACAGACGAAAACCATAAGAAGTGAAAGTTACCTGAGAAAGAAAAGAGTATAAGAAAAGATTGATAATTTCACCAAAACTAACTAGAGAAACCAACATCAGTAGATAGTGTTTTTTATCTCTTTTTGCATCCATCAGCCAACAAACCCCAAGAAAAAATAAATTAAATATCGTTGTAACTGTCCCGATTTTTAAATGAAGCACATCTGCTAAAGCCGTATTCAAAGCATTAAAGCTGCTGACACCAACCATCGCTTTAATGCACAGACTAATTCCTAGCGCACTGATAAAATAAAAGAAAAGAGAATGACTAACTTTTTTTATGGACATAAGATTCCTCCTGAATAAGTGTTTATGCTATTATATGCTAAAATTGAACATAAAAGCATGAGATTTTTTATCTTTAGGAGAAATAAGTGGAAAAATTTTATGAAAATCAAGCAAAAGATATTACTAAGTATGACCATGTTCCTTTTAGTAGGGTGTAGTGAGAAACTTGAAACAGCAGTAGAGGAATTATCAGTTCCAATAGATAGTTTTGTTAAAGATTCAGAGATAACTTCAGATAGTATCGAATCAACTAGTCAGAGTACAGGAGGAGAAACAATGAGTTATTCATCAGGAAGTTTAATCAAAGCAGTGGAAGAAAACAATTTGACTCTTGTCAAAGAAATCTTACAAGACAAAAATTATGATAAAGACGAAAGAAACAATCAAGGAGAGTCAGCACTTTTGATTGCTACTCACGAAAATCAGATCGAAATTGCCCAAGCCTTGATTACGGTAGGAGCCGATGTCAACTTACAAGACCATACTCAGGACAGCCCCTATCTATACGCAGCTACCCAAGGGAAAACCGAAATTCTTAAATTTATGATGGAAAACAGTACACCAAATCAAACGGTTTTTAATCGTTTTGGAGGCAACGGTCTGATTCCCGCAGCTGAAAAAGGGCATCTTGATAACGTTCGTTTATTGTTAGCAGATGATTCAGTAGATATTGATCATCAAAATAATTATGGTTATACGGCGTTAATCGAAGCAGTCGCTTTAAGAGATGGATCGGAAAATTATCAAAAGATTGTTCAAGAGTTAGTAGATAATGGAGCCGATCAGACACTGCGAGATAAACTATGCCAAAACGGCAGAAGATTATGCCAAAGAGTTGGGTTATCAAAAGATGTTAGAGATTTTGCAGAGTAACTAAGTAGAAAAAAACGTATCAACTTTTAACAAGATAAAAATTAAGAATAAAAGATACCTAACCAGAAAACTCGAGTGATTGTTAAGTTTTCTGACTGTTTTTGTATTTTTATCTCGTAGTCTATTTTATGGATGTTAATCTTGTTCAAAAATTACTTTTTGAAATGATAATTAAAAATGAGAAAATTATTTTCCTCTTCTCTTGAAAATTTAAAATCAGAATGCTACTATAAACAGGTAGTTTGATAGGGGGGCATAGCTCAGTTGGTAGAGCAAATGACTCTTAATCATTGGGTCTAGGGTTCGAGTCCCTATGCCCCCATGGGTGCCAAACCCACGAAGCCGGAGAATTGTTGGTGCGAAAGCATTTCGAAAACAATTCTCGCGGCTTCTTTTTTTGTTGATATGACAAGGTTTTGAACCGATTTAGATAAGAAAGTAACTACTAAAAATAGACTATGACACAAGTGTTTTTTCAAATACCTATGCCATAGTCTGTTTTAATGTGAACTCTTAAAAATTTTTTGCCAATAAAATGCCAACACTTTTCTTTTTTTATCTCTAAATAGTCTAATTTAAAAAAATTTTATTCCTCAGTAACAGCAACTAAACCTTCACGATTATCATCACTATTTTTACTAATAATCACTTTAAGATTTTAACCTTCAAAATAGGTTGTTACAACCAAAGATTCACTCTCTTCATTCTCAACGATTCGTGTATCTTCTATATCCAATTTATCTAGTTGGGTTTCAATGAGGAATGTTGTATCCGCATAAGAATCTGAAGTAGAGTAAAGCAATTGATTCGGAGTGGACAGCTTGATACTACTATTGTCTGCTAGAAAATGATTTTCTAGATTGATTGATACTAAAGATAGGGAATTAGAAGAATCTTCTGTGGAACTAGTTTCTTGAACTGCTGAACTTTCGCTAGTTGCTTCAGAGATGTCATAATTTTGGTGAGAACTCATCGCTGCTTCTTGATACATGGTATTTTGAATAGTGAAAATTTCCGCCGACTTTTGGATATGTCTTAATTTGAAAACAAATTCTTCTCCAAGAAAAAGTAAGTTAGATAAAGCAAAAAACTTGAATGTTTTTTGTTGCTTTAATAGGAGGGTAGCTTGCTCTAATTGTTTGGATTGATAAGAGAGAGGCTATCGGCGAGACTTTCTTTTTTTAGCTGAGCTAATTTTCCAGCGATATCTTGAATAGAGTCGTCTTTTACAAACGGCTTATTTGCATCCAAATCTTGAAAATTTGAACGTAAGTAACGAATTTCTTCCAAATATGCTCTTTTGAATTCAGTCCATCCATTAAAGCCTAGTTTCTTAGCAATTCGAACTAGCACAGATGGAGAAGTATAGGTTTCTTCGGCAATTTTTGTCGTTGAGCAAAATTCAATTTGATCTTGTTTGGAAGAAATAAAATCCAAGACAAGCTGTTCATTGGAAGAAAAGGAGATCGTCTGAATTTTTTCTTGTAAAAGCATGGGATTCACCACGTTGTTTAGTACCTCAATAGTACGTTAAGTTTATAGTTGAATCAAGAAATGAATAACAGCTAAACACACAAATAAAAACAGATTTTCAAGAAATAAGAAAATCTGTTTCTATTGATTAAATTGTATTATTGATCCGATCTACAAATTCTTTGGCTTCTTTTAAACCATAACCTGTTTGTTCACGAACATATTTTACCATTTGAATGTTACCCGCACCATTTTTTAATTGTTCACGGACAATCGTAAAGAGCTCTTCTTCATTTGGGGGAACAGTGGGGATGACGGATTGTCTTTCCACAAATTCCTTGGCTGCTTCCAATCCCAGTCCTGTTTCATCGCGAACAAATTTTATGACAGCAATTTTATTTTCACCTGTGGCTAAGCGGCTTTGAACTTCCGGTAAAATTTCATGAGGTTCTCTTTTAATTGAAGAAGACTCATCCAAATCCCGTCTATCTCGTAGCCATTGCCCAATGAAATAAATAATCCCGACAGCTAATAGTAGAATTAGCAATAATTGAATACGCATCTTTTTCACCTCGTTTTCTTTGATAATTTAATTGTACCATATCAATAGAAAGGGAGATAATGATGTCCTTTTTCACTAAGATAAGTTGTGCTCTACTAGCTTACCAACTTGATCAGCTAAATTATTTATGTCAGTATTTTCGGCATCTTCTAAGTACATTTCGATAACCCCAATAATGGCCATACCTAAAAATCGTAAGTAAACATCATCGGTTAATCCATTTCGCTGAATTTTTTCGTGATCAATTTTAGATCCGATATCTGTAGTGATAATCGTTAGTAATTGACTTCGAAAAGAGTTCGTTGCATTGCCATTAAATAAAGTAGAAAAGAATTCTCTGTTTTGTTGGAAATAACCAAACCAAATACGGCTACCTTCAACAATACTTAAGTCTTTTTTTTGAAGACAGATTTCTTTTAAATCTTCTAAATGCTCTTCAATTAATTTATCGAGCAAATCAAATTTATCCATATAATGTAGATAAAACGTTCGATTACCAATATTGGCACCTTCACAAATATCTTTGACGGTAATTTTATCAAAGGTATTTTCTGTTAATAATTCAATGAACGATATTTTAATTGCCGCTTGGGATTTTAAAATTCTACGATCAATTTTTGTTTTTTCCATAAGTTCCTCCTTTTTATTACGTGATTTATTATTTTTCGTGCATTAATGCTTCGTTGTTTTATATTTGGTTATTGAAATAGTGAAGTTCCTATTTTATATTATACACATAAATTAATTAATGCGCTATAGAGTATTAATTAATTTAAGAAAATTAATTAACGAAAAGGAGAAATGTTTATTATGAAACAATCTGTAACATTTCCAAATGCTGGTTTAACAATGGCTGCAAAATTATATCTACCAGAAAACTTCGATGAAAATCAAACTTACTCAGGGATTGTTGTTGTTCATCCCGGTCGTGGAGTAAAAGAACAAACAGCAGCTATTTATGCTGAAAGATTAGCAAACAATGGTTTTGTGATAATTACGTTTGATGCAAGTTATCAAAGACGTAGTGAGGGAGAACCTCGCAATATAGAGGACCCAGCTGTACGTACAGAAGAGATTAGTCGTTCCATTGATTATTTAGTAACACTAGATTATGTAGATGAAAACCGAATTGGAGCTGCAGGGGTTTGTGCAGGTGGTGGTTACACGATTCATGCTGCCAAAACAGAACGTCGTATCAAAGCAGTTGCTGGGATTGCACCAGCAAACGTAGGAGCAACTTTCCGTGGTGCTTTTGGACCAGAAGAAAATTTACTTGGTATGTTAGAGCAAATAGGTCAACAACGTACAGTGGAAGCTCGTGGAGCAGAAGTAAATGAAGTGAAATGGGTTCCAAATTCACCAGAAGAATTAAAAGAATCAGGAATGACTGATATTGACTTTGTTGAAGCAGTAGATTACTATCTCACAGATCGTGGTTTCTGTCCATTATCATCAAATCTAGTACCATTTACTAACTATGCGGCAATTTTAGGATTTGATACGAATATTTTATTAGAAAAATTCTTAACTCAACCATTACAAATTATTGTTGGTGATAAAGTTGGTGCGTTCATGTCATATCGTAATGGATTTGAAGTTTACACTCGTGCAGATTCAAAAGAAAAAGACATTATGGTATTGCCAGGAATTAGTCACTATGATTTATATGATCAACCAAAAGCAGTAGATCCTGCAGTTGAAAAATTAACAGAATTCTTTGGTAAATATTTAGCTGAATAAGCATACAAAAAGCGTAGGGGAATTTTTCCCTTACGCTTTTAATCATTAAATTTATTTTACTAATTCAGCCGCTTGAGTACCTGCTTGACGACCAAAAATGATAATGTCTGCTACTGCATTTCCACCAATTCGGTTGCTTCCATGAATTCCACCAGTTACTTCTCCAGCGGCATAAAGTCCTGGAATAACGGCATCTTCGTTATTAATTACTTGAGTGTTGGTATTAATTTTTACGCCACCCATTGTATGGTGAATACCTGGAGCAATTGGAATAGCATAGAATGGACCAGTAGATAAATCATTATCCATAGCTGTCTCACGTCCAAATGCACTGTCTTCTTTGTCGGCAACTGCCTGATTCCAAGTAGCTAACGTTTCTGATAAGTTTTCTTCTGAAACGCCAATTTCTTGTGCTAATTCTTCAATAGTATCTGCAGAAGTCGTTAAGCCTTGTGATTCATAAAAATCGATGGCTTTTACTCGATCTTTTAAAGAAGCATCAAAGATTAGGAAAGCAGATTGCTCTGGTAAAGCAATAATTGCTGCTGAAACTTTGTCACGTGTTTCCATTTCATTAAAGAAACGATTTCCATCATGATTCACTAAAATGGCACCCTCACCACGAACTGCTTCTGTAATTAATAATGATTTTGATTGATCCACTGTCGGATGGATTTGAATTTGATCTAAATCAACGGTTTGTCCACCTAATGCTTGAATCATTTTAATCCCATCACCTGTTGAACCTTCTTGATTTGTTGTTACATAGCCATCAAGCTCTGGTTTATTTTCTTTCACCATTTCCATATTAGCCCCAAATCCACCAGTCGTTACGATAACTGCTTTGGCCGAAATTGTTTTTTCTTCACCATTGATTGTAGCTATGACACCATCCACCGTTCCATCGGTTTCTGTAATCTCAGAAACATCTGCATTTACGAATAATGGAATTTCTCGTTCATGGACGTTTCTTAGTAAGCCATCCACCAAATATTCACCGACTGCTGATCCATCGGTTGGACGATGAGTTCTTCGTTCACTCATGCCACCTGTAGTTGTTAAATTGTCTAACGTAATTCCCATAGAGTCTAACCAGTCGATAGCATCAGCTGAATGATCTACAAAATAGCGTAGCAATTCTTGATCGTTAGTATTTCCACCACCAGCTAAAGATTCTTCAAAAAACTTATCATTTGAATCCTCAATACCTTCTGCTTCTTGGAATTTTGTTTCTGAAGCATTCATTCCGGCAGATGATTTTAAGGTATTCCCACCAGCAATTGGCATTTTTTCTAAAATAACTGGATTTGCACCTGCTTCTTTTGCTTGAATAGCAGCGGCCATTCCTGCACCACCAGCACCAACAATAATAATGTCATAACTATCTTTTAGCTCTGATGGATCAGTGTATTCTTGAACCGAAGCCCCTGAAGTTACATCCGATGATTCAGTTGAAGTTTCAGCTGGAGCAGATGAGCTAGAACCTGTTGAACTTGTTCCACCTGTACCACAAGCCGTAAACAATAAAGCTGAAACGATTAACAAACTACTTAAAACTTTTTTCATTTTTAAATCCCCCTAAAATTATTTCCGAAGATAGTATAATACATCACAAACACATTGTAAATAAATATGTGAAAAAAGTAATTTGATGTTTGGTTATTAAATGGTTCGGATAACTTTATAAAAGTAAATGTTTGACGGGAATAGAAAATAAATATTGAACAAATATAAAAAAAATGTGAAGATTTGAGTATATTTATTTCTTTAAAAATTGTATATTTCTGTTGGAAAAAAATTCGTATAAAAAAAAGAATGAATTTCACTAAAAGAAATTTAAGAAGAGTATATTTCTATTAAAGTGCTTACAAAATAAATTTGTGGTAGCATTAAAATTAATTTGAATAGAATCTGAAAGGTAGAGAAAGAATGAAAAAAATCTTAATTCGTGCAGATGATCTAGGTTATTCTGAAGCAGTGAACTACGGAATTGAGAAGTCAGTAAAGGATGGACTAATAGCTAGTGTCGGTGTTATGACAAACATGCCTGCATCAAAACATGGTGTCAATTTATTAAAAGATGAAGATATTGCTTTTGGTCAACATACAAATATTTGTGTGGGAAAACCGTTATCTGATCCTGACTTGATTCCATCTTTAGTAACAGATGAAGGCTTTTTCAAATCTTCCAAAGATTTTCGATCTTCGGATATAGATTTTGTTGTTTTTGAAGAAGCACTAATTGAAATTGAAGCTCAATATAAAGCTTTTCTTTATTTAGTAGAAAACCAGATTATTTCGCAGGCCATGCGGTAGTGAGTGATAACTTTTTTAGGGCTTTTGGAATTTTTTGCCAAAGAACATGAGCTAACCTATTTTGGTTTACCGGAGAATGTTGATCCGAATAACATGAGAAATCGGGAATTTGTTTATGTAAATGGAACAAAAGTCTTTTTAACAATGGAAGCGATGTTCCCTGATTATGACCCTAGACAAACATTTATGACAGTGATTGAAAATCTTTCGAGTGATGGTATCGGTATGATGATTTTTCATCCAGGTTATTTAGATGACTTTATTTTAAAAAATTCTTCTCTTTTAATTCCCAGAACACAAGAAGTTGAGATGTTAATTCATCCTAAATGGAAAGGAATATTACAAGAAAAGAATATAGAGTGTGTTGATTTTAGAAATCTGTAAAATTAAAAAAGCCAACCAAAGTTTTTTCAAAAATTTTGGTTGGCTTTTTTTTAATTTCTATGTTTATATTTTTCGTGAATAAATTTTTCACCTGCTGTGGCGTCTTGAGTTTCCAAAAATTCGATATTTTTTTCTCGGGTTACTTGTAGCAATTCTTCAGTAAGTGCGTCTGGCTTTTCAAAATAGCTCAAACGAATTTGCAACAGCTGAAAACCAGCATGGTTATAAGTAAGTGGGGAGTAATTTGTAAATTTATCATCGACTATTTTATCCGTGAGAATATAAAAATTATCTCCTACAAGAATTGGTGAGTACTCATTGGGAACATTTTTTGCTGTGACTCGTAAAATGGCTATAACGTCCGTCCAATTATAAGTAAGTTCACCATGTCGAAGTGTTTGTGGAGTGACTTCTAAAAGAGAATCTAGTTCTCTTAAGGTGTCTGCTCTTTTGCGCAACGATTGTGGAAGAACAAAAGTAAAGACTAAGATTCCACCCAGAGCAACAATCAGTGCAATGAGGGCGATTTGGGTCTGTCCAGTAAAATAAAAATAAGCGGCAACAGCTAAGATAATGAAATCTGAGATAATTCCTATCAACTGGATTCGTTTTATTTGTTCTTCACTGTTTTCACTAAACTGACGATTTTTTTGATATTTAGCCATAAAGACCTCTCCTTTTTTAGTGAGTAGCTGATTTTTTCCTTACTTTAACTGTAACAAATCACCTAAATAAACAAAATTATCTTGCCTGTAGAAATGTCTTTTTTAGTAACAATTCATCAAGATTTCTTTAAATTTAGGGCAAAAATTGGATTCATCTTTGAATATCAAAATATCTAAGGCTACAATGTTTATTATAAACAAGTAATTATGAGAAAAAATAAACAGATAAAATATTGAAGTGAGGGTAAAAAATGAATACTAAAAAAATAATTGGCACTACTTTAATGGCGAGTATCTTATTGCCATTTACTTTATCAGTAACGACAGTTTTTGCTGATACAACTAAAGCAAAAGATGAAGGCTGGGATATTCCAAGTGTGGCTTTAGGAAATGGTTTAACAGAGAATGAGCAAGCTCAAACACTTGAACGATTAAAAGTGACGGAATCTGCTTACAATACATTTTTTGTTGATGGAGATGATTTAGTTAAATATGTAACTGATGTCCCTTCATTTACGTCAGACTCTAAAGCCTATTCTAGCGCTTATATGGTTCGAACATCAGAAGGCTCTGGTGTCAATGTAACTATTGAAACGCCGGAGAATATTACTTCTCGAACTGAAGCAAACTATCGTAATGCAGCCATTACTAGTGGTGTCTATGATGCGGATATTCGAATTGCATCAGTTAGAGTCATGGATGGTAGTGGTGCACTTGCTGGAATTTATAAAATTTATGATGAAGTAGAGCCGGCAGCTACCGAAGAAGAAGCACAAGAACGTGCAGAAAATCGAGAAGTAGCACAGGAAGAAAGTTCAGTGGTCTCAGAAATTACTGAAGAAAATCAAGACAATGAAAATTTCTCTGATGATAATTTAGCTGTGGCTTTGGCAGAAATTAAATTAGAGCTACAAAAGATAAGAGAAGAATTGGCTAATTTAAATGAAGCTGAGGGCCGTGAAAGAGTGAAGACGATTGTCATTGAACAATTGAATATCCAAGGTTTAGAAAATGTGTTGAATACAAATCAAATCGAGGCTTTATCAAATACAATGTATAACTTCTCTCAAGCACCAGTTATCAATAATGAACAAATTACCGAGCAATTGAATAATTTGAAAGATGATTTAATTGAAAATGGTCGCAATTTTATTGATAATGCTAAAGATCGATTGAATAGTGAAGAAACAAGAGGATTTTTCGCAAACTTGTGGGAAACAATTCGTTCATTTTTTGCAGGTTGGTTTAATTAGATCATAAATAAATGAGTAAACAATAAAATATCCGAACGATAAAAAGTTGCTGAAGAGATAATAATTCTTTCTGAAAGGTTTACCTAAACTAGGTAAAAATACAGCCGACTTGTTCGGATGTTTTTCTTATTTATGGAAATCAATTACGTTATGCTAGGAATAATCAGGAGGCAGTTATGGCAAGATTATATTTTGTAAGACACGGTTTAACTAAAAACAATACCCTTCATCGATTCAATGGGAGCCATGCCAACGCTTCTCTATTGCCTGAAGGAAGAATCCAAGCAACAAGATTAGGTGAAGTATTAGCAGTGACTTCTTTTACAGGAGTGTATACTAGTCCGCAATTACGTGCACTGGAAACCGCAGTAGAAATCATAAAAGTAAATGCAAATTGGCAAGGGGAAATCATTCAAGATTCGTTATTGAAAGAAATTGACTTCGGTGAATGGGACGGAGAATTGTTGGAAGATAAACGGAATCATCCTCAATTAAAAAATTTACAATACTATCCAGAAAAATATGATCCTTCTGAATTTCAAGGAGAAAGTTACTTAGCGCTAATTGACCGTGGGAAACAATTTCTCACAGGCCTTGCATATGGCAAAGAAGAGAATCATTTAATTGTGGCACATGGAGTTCTGTTGACAACTTTAGGACAGATTTTACAGCAAAAAGAGATTAGTCGGATAAGAGAAGATGGACTTTTGGCGAATGCTAGTTTGACGACCTTTGAAACTGATGGTGAGAATTTTGAATTGCTAGCTTGGAATCAAGTGTATAGTTAGTTTTAAGTGAACCGTTCTAAGTTTTGTTCTGAATGATTCAGACACTAAGATGATAGTTACTATTCACAGTTACCTTTAACAATTGATTGGTTACTGGGCGTGTGAAGCTTGAAAGCTCCAAGACTACAGGCTTGGAGTGGTTCCAAGCTGACCTAAGCAAGCCTCTCTCGCAGTGAAGCGTCAAATTTGCTGTGAATAGTAACAGATGATAAAGAACCATACAGAAAGGCTATTTAACTATTTATTGACTTTTTCTCCCAATAAAAGCTATACTTATGACATAATCTTATTTATTTTTAATAATATAAAACGTTGAAGAGAAGAGTAGCTATGGAAATTGGAAAAGAGAACCCGGATTGGTGAGAAAGGGAACTGATGGAAGTAGTGAAGATGAACTCTGAGTAGAGCGTTGGTTCACGCTAACGATACGGGAGCAACCGTTATATTGCAAGGTTTCAACTGGAACCAATAAGGTATCTATCTGTGAAGAAGATATAAATTAGGGTGGTAACACGAGCTGTTTCGTCCCTTTGTTCAAGACTATTGTTTTGAGCAAAGGGGCGTTTTTTTATTCATTTTAATAGATAAAAGGGAGAGAAAAGCATGGTTGAAAAAAAAGTATCTACAGAATTAGTTCAGTTAGGGAACCGTACAGATCTACAAAATGGGGCGATTAGTGCGCCAATATATTTATCCACTACTTATGCACATCCAGGTTTGGGAGAAAGCACAGGATATGACTACACTCGAACAAAAAATCCAACGAGAGATATATTAGAAGAGGGATTAGCAAAATTAGAATCAGGAGCAAAAGCAGTTGTAACTAGTTCAGGAATGAGTGCGATTCAATTAATTTTTAGTTATTTCAAGGTAGGAAGCAAATTTTTAGTTTCTCGAGATTTGTATGGTGGAACTTTCCGTTTCTTTGATGATCTAGAAGAAAAAGGAATAGCTATCTTTGAATATTTTACAGATTTAGCAGATTTACAAGCTAAAATTACGTCCGAATTTACAGGTGTTTTTTTAGAAACACCTACTAATCCACTGATGAATGAAGTATCAATTAGTGAAGTGGCAGAATTAAGCAAAGCAAATGAGTGTTTATTAATTGTGGATAATACCTTCTTAACGCCTTTGCGTCAACAACCGTTAAAAGAAGGGGCGGATTTGGTCATTCATTCAGGAACAAAATTTTTAGCAGGTCATAATGATATTTTAGCTGGCGTAGTGATTGCCAAAGATTTAGAGCTTGGCGAAAAATTAGCTTGGTTAGCAAATACTTCAGGACCAACTTTGGGTGCATTTGATTGTTGGCTCTTTATTCGTAGTTTGAAAACCTTGGAAATCCGTTTTAATCAACAAGAAAAAAATGCCCAAGAAATAGCTAAACGCTTAGCCGAGCATTCAGCAATCAAGGATGTTTTTTATACAGGTGTTGGAGCAATGATTAGTATAAAAGTTGTAGACGAGAGAAAAATTGGTGAATTTTTACAAAGTTTAGAAGTTTTTAGCTTTGCTGAAAGCTTAGGTGGTGTGGAAAGTTTAATCACTTATCCAACAACTCAAACTCACGCAGATATTCCTCAAGAGGTTCGTGAATCTTATGGTCTAACGCCAGATTTATTACGAATTGCTGTGGGAATTGAACACATTGATGATTTAGTAGCTGATTTAGATCAAGCTTTGTCAAAATTACTATAAATTTTAGCAGTTCCAAATAGATCATTATATAAAATTTGATTTAGCGTAAAAGTAAAACTACTTCTATTTATAAAGTGGACCCTAAGTCAAGGACACTTCAAAAAGAAACCAATAATTTTTAGGCAGCTATTAGCTGGTACCGGTAATCAATCGGTGCCAGCTTTTTCAAATTCCATTGTCCACGATCATTATTATAGTAATCCATATAATCGTCTATTACGGATTGAACTTCCTTATAAGATTGACAATTATCAAAATCACATTCGTCTTTCATATGACCGAAAAAGGATTCTTGCGGGGCATTATCCCAACAGTTTCCTCGTCTGCTCATCGATTGAGTAATTCCAAAAGATTTTACCAATTTTTGAAATTTAGGACTTGTGTAGTGGGAACCTTGGTCTGAATGAATCAATACTTCTGTATCTAAACGATGCCCATGTTTCTCAACTAATTGTGTCATTGTGTTCAATACAAAATCTATTTTTAAGTTATTTGAAAGTTGGTAAGCCAAGATTTCATTTGTTTGTGCATCTTTAACGGTCGACAAATAAGCCATAGCTTGATTTCCATAGGGAAGGTAGGTGATATCTGTCAGTAAAACTTTTCCTGCTATACCAGGTTTGAAAGCTCGTTTAAGTTTATTTTCTACAACACTGTGCTCTTTCGTAGCTTTGGCTAGTCTTCGATAAGGATTTGCTTTTCTAACAGATGAAAGTAGCCCAAACTTACGACAGATTCGTTGAACACACTTTCGATTCATGATAATTCCAAATGTGTTTTTGAGTGTCATCACAATGGATCGCGTGCCTTTGTCTTTCGAACGAAAGGCAAGTGCTTGTTCAATTGTTTTTTTGAGTACCAATTCTCGATGCTGTTTCTGTACGTTAAAACTACGCTTCTTATAGGCATAGTAACCACTACGAGAGACACCTGCTAAGCGACAAAATAAACTGATGGAGCGACTAGATTTCTTAGAAAGTTCTTCGATGAGCGAAAAGGTAAGTTCTGCTGTTAACTTATTGGTTCGATTTCCTTTTTCGCTCAGCTCTAACTTTTTTATGAAATCTAATTCTCCTTTTAAATAAAGATTTTCTGCTTCTAATTTTGCAATTTGTTCTTCAGGAGTTAATGTTCGTTTTAATGGACGTCCGCTCTTTACTTTTCTAGTATCTCGTAATCCTAAAGTCCCATCATTTTTTACAGCTTTCTTCCAACGAAAAGTGGCTGTTTTGATACGCTCTGTACCGAGTACTTGAACATCAAATCCTGCTTCTTCAAAAATACGTGAAGGTGATTTTCCCAATTCATATTCTTCAATAAATTTCATTTTAAAATCAACAGAATAGGTAATTGCTTTTGAACTCGCAGTGACTACATTTGGATTGGCAAGTAAGATTTCAAGTTGTTCTGGTGTAAAATACTTTACAGTCATCTAGTCATTCCTCCTGTCATTTATTATCTTAAGTGTACACAAAAACAGACCTATAGGTAAGGTGTTTTTTCAAACTGTCCTTATCTATGGGTCCATTTTATTATTTGGAAGTGGTTTTTTCTATTTTCGTGAAAGCAAAGATTTTAAAGATAGAGTCAATTAGTCTCTCGAAAAGGGAAATTTCTCTTTACTTTATAGTACAGTTTTGGTATAAAATAGATACAGAATAACGTGAGCATTAAGTTTGCTTATTTTCCTTAAAAAAGGGATGATAGTAAAGGAAATAAACTAAATTGAAAGAAAAGGTGCCGGGGATGCGCTATCATATTATGGAAAGTGATGATATTCGTTGGAATTTAGCCGCTGAAGAGTATTTGATGAATACTGTAGATGTTACAGAACCACTGCTTCTGTTATATATTCAAAAACCGTGTGTTATAATCGGACGTAACCAAAATGCTTACGAAGAGATTAATTTTAACTATTTACGCGACAATCAGGTCATTTTAACTCGTCGAATTTCTGGTGGTGGAGCTGTTTACGACGACTTGGGAAATATGAGTTTTAGTTTTGTAATGAAAAAAGATGATACGACTTTTGGTGATTATCGTGGGGTAACCACGCCTATTTTACAAGCTTTACAGGCAATGGGAGCTACTCGGGCAACAGTAGCGGGTCGCAATGACTTATATATTGATGAAATGAAGTTTTCTGGAAATGCGATGTATACTCGCAATGGGCGTACTTATTCTCATGGGACTTTGATGTATGATGTAGATTTAACTGTGTTAGATAAAATTTTGACTGTTTCAAAAGAAAAAATTGCTTCTAAAGCAACAAAATCAGTGCGTAAAAGTGTGACAAATGTTAAACCGTTTTTAAATTCTGAGTATCAACAATTGAGTACTTATGACTTTCGTGATGCGTTGCTCTGCCATATTTATCAAGTAGAAGATTTAGCTGAAATTCAGGATAAAGAATTATCTTTAACAGATTCTGATTATCAAGCCATTCAAGAATTATTTGACACACGTTATGCGAATGACGATTGGATTTATGGAGAAGCGCCTAATTTTGAATTTAATCGCCGTACGCGAATTCCAGGAGTTGGGATTGTGGATATTCATTTATCTACAGAAAAAGGCCGAATTTCTGCCATTCAATTATTCGGTGACTACTTTGGAACCAAGGATACCTCAGAATTGGAAACATTGTTGTTAGGAACTGTTTTCAAATATGAAGAATTATCAGAAACCTTAGCCAATGTAGATGTCTCAGAATATATTCTAAATTTCTCAAACCAAGATTTACTGAATTTATTGGTGGATTAGGAGAGCATCATGTACACATTAGAACATGTTTCAAAAATTTATGATAATACGACTGCCCTTCAAGATATTTCTTTTTCAGTGAAGCAAGGAGAAATCGTTGGGATTGTTGGGAAAAGTGGTTCGGGTAAATCGACCTTGTTGCGTTTGCTGAACTTATTGGAAACACCAACAGAAGGTCGATTACTCTTAGACGATCGAGATGTTACAAAGCTACATAAAAAAGAAATTCAAGAACAAAAGCAAAAGATTGGCATGGTATTCCAACAATATAACTTACTAAGTAATTTAACTGTTTGGGAAAATGTTATGTTGCCGTTGAAACTTCTAAAAACCAAAAATTCCGATCGTGTGCAAGAGTTGTTGAACTTTGTTGGTATGGCACATAAAGCTGAAAGTTACCCTGCACAGCTTTCTGGTGGAGAAAAGCAACGAGTGGCACTAGCTCGTGCTCTTACTCGCAATCCAGATGTCTTGTTATGTGATGAAGCGACTAGTTCACTGGATGAAGAAAATACCGAAGATGTAATTCGTTTGTTGCAACGTATTCATCAAGAATTTCCAGTAACCATCTTTTTTGTCAGTCATGAATTGGATACGGTCAAAAAATTATGTGAACGTGTCTTAGTAATGGAAGATAGTCGATTACTTGGAAGTTTGAAAAATGATATTAGTTACTCTGACAAGATCGACACGCCTTACTTTGAGAAAGTTCAAAGGAGGTTGGCCGAATGAGTTTTTTAGAGAGTATTGAGTATTATTTACCAGAGTTTATTTTATCTTTGAAGCAAACAGGAATTATGATGGGAATTTCAATGACCGCTTGTCTTTTTTTAGGTTTACCTTTAGGGGTGGCACTTTTTATGTCTAACCGAAAAGAAAAAGGCAATGTGAGTACTTATTTGGGATTGAACTTTTTAGTAACCTCTGTCCGTTCCTTTCCATTTTTGCTATTCGTGATTGTTTTAATTCCTGTCACAAGAGCCTTAATTGGCCGTGCCTTTGGTCCAGTTCCAGCTTCTTTTCCACTAAGTATAGTGGCGATTGCGATTTACGCCCGTATGGTGGAGCAAGTCTTGTATGATGTTCCTGATGAAATTCGTTTGTTAGCAGATTCTTTAGGCACAAGTACTTGGCAGTATATTTGGAACTTTTTATTAGTCGAAGCTCGCAGTGGTTTGGTCTTAAGTTATACGACTACCGCTGTTAGCATGGTATCTTTTTCAACGGTAATGGGAATCGTTGGTGGAGGTGGAGTTGGCGATTTTGCCATTCGTTATGGATACCAAAGTTATCAAACTGGAATTATGTACTTTGCGGTCATTCTAATGATTCTCATAGTATTTATTATTCAACTGTTGGGGAATTTTATTGCCCACAAATTAGATAAAAGAAAGTAGGAGAAGAAAGTGAAGAAAATTTACATCGGTGTTTTATCAATTTTAGCAGCAGTAACTTTGGCTGCTTGTGGTTCAAATGGAGACTCAGCGGAAGATAAAGTCATTAAAGTAGCTGGTCAAGCGCCACCAATGACAGACGTAGTTAAAGTGGCAGCAGAAGTGGCTAAAGAAGATGGCTGGGATATTCAGCTAGTTCAAGTCAACGACAATAATGCCTATAATGACATGGTAAGTAGTGGTGAAGCAGATGCTAGCTTTGCGCAACATAAACCATTTATGGAAAAATATAATTCTGAAAAAGATGCAAACTTAGTAGCAATCCAACCAATTTATGATGCAAAAGTTGGTTTCTATTCAAAAGATTACACGTCAATTGATGAAATTCCAGAAGGTACAAAAGTAGCACTTCCAAATGATGTGTCAAATGAAGGTCGAGCATTAGCGATTCTTGAAGAACAAGGCTTGATTAAGTTAACTGATGGTGTAGGAGTTAACGGAACAATTAAAGATGTCGTAGAAAATCCGAAAAACTTTGAATGGTTATCTGTAGATTTGTTAAACTTAGCGGAAGCCTACAGCGAACCAGATGTATCATTGGTTTATAATTATCCAACGTATATTTCAAAAATTGGTTTGAAACCAGCGGATGCACTATTCTTAGAAGAAAATATCGACCAACGTTTTTCAATTCAATTAGTGGCTCGTGAAGACAACGAAGATTCAGAAAAAATTCACGCATTGCACAAAGCAATGACAAGTGATAAAGTTCGTGAATTCTTAGAAAATGAACACAGTGAAACATTGGTACCATCGTTTTAATTAGCGACACTTAGGGACTATCACATAAGTGAAAACAAGATAAAATGTTCAAACAAAATAGAAGGAGTTATGTCAAATCTAGCTTCAATTGTTCGAATATTTTACTGTTAAACTATGTATGTGATAGTTCTTTTTTTACATAATTACAAGTCTTTTACAAAATTTTCGGGATATTTATGCCAATATTCTTTATAGACAAAATCAGTAACCGGCTTAAAATTTAGTTGGTACATCCGAAAAGTTACCCAAATCTTTTTTGGCTGCCAAAATTCTCTGTAGGAGTATTGATAGGTCATACCCAATTTTTCCATAACTTTACCACTTGCTGGATTGTCAATATCATGAGTGGCAGTGATGTAGGAATGTCCTTGATTTTTTGTTACTATTCACGGCAAATCTGACGCTCCACTACGAGAGATTCTTGCTTAGGTCAGCCCGGAACCGCTCCAAGCCCGTAGTCTTGGAGCTTTCAAGCTTCACACGCCCAGTAACCAATCAATTGGCAACTGTGCGTAGTTCACATTGAATTCTAGACGTGGCGACAACGCAAGCCTCTCTCAACGTTTGCGCTGAAACTTGATTGACAGTAATCTATTACACTCATTGCTATCATTATTTTTACTGTATGTCAGCACTTGATTAGTTAACCTACAGAAATGTTAAAAGCTATCTAGCGTAACGGAACAACGAAAGCTGCGCAGTCACCGTGAAAAGGGAGCCAATGTGAACTATTGTAACTTAGCGCTTAAGCGATTAGTTACAGTTTGAAGCTTGGCAGACTGGAGACTACGGGCTCTAGTTGGTCCCACGGTCGACAAAAGCAGAATTCGTTGTGGAGTGTAGTGAATGGATTAGAAAGATAACTGTGAATGGTAACGATTTTTTAAATAGAGAATGACGGCTTGGGAAGCTGCAGTGATTATTCCTTGATTCCAGTAACTTCTTTTTAAAGCGTAACCGAAATCATAACCAGATCCATCATTGACTGTTAAATAGCCAATTGGAAGATTATCTTTTTCTAAACAAATAGCTAGATAGAGTCCTTTTTTCTTAAGATACTTTGGCAAGATTTTTTCATGATAAAATTTTTCAGCATCCTGTAGTGATTGGAGTGGAAACTGAGGGAGAAATTGATTGACCTCTTTGTCGGAGAGTAGCTCGTAAAGTGCCTGTAAATCTTGTTGAGAATTTTGAAAATTCCTTAATCGTAAGCGTTGTGTTTTCATGATAAACTCCTTTTTATTGTTGAGTATCCTATTTTTGATTAGACTAAATTTACACTAATAGAGAAAAGGATGATGGACTTGTATAATACGACACTGATTAAATCGACAAGTTTTGATCAAGACATTAGTAGAACAATTCCATTTTATCCTGAATTTTATGCACAAATCATTGATTTGGTTAAAATTAGACGAAAAAAGGAATCCGTGTTAGAATTTTTTGTTGTTATTAAAAGAGCGTGCTTTCAATATTGTAAGAGTTAAGAAACAGTAAAGAAAGATTGTTTTTAAGGGTTCCGTGCTATAATTAAATTGAGAATAGATTAAAGTAGATAGGAGGGTACGAGATGCTAGTAATATTCCTGTTCTTGTTATTATTTGTTATGAAATCAGCCAAGTCTTCCAAACAGCCGTGGATTAGTAGTGTTAGTTATACGGCTTTTTTATATGTGTCCTCAGTTCTGTATTTCTTTCATCAACAGAAACTTTCATGGACGTTAGGTAATTTCTTCTTACCGATTACTGATTTCCCTAAAAGTGCAGTCATTGTTTTAGTGAGTGCTTTGATTATTTGCGGCATGGTGGGAGGTTTTTTATATCTGATAAAAAAAGAAAAACTAGCAAAAAAATATTCGTTAGTGAATAAAGATTGGTTATATTTTAGTAGTACAATCTTGCTAATCTTTGGTGGTGCTTTAGCTTTTACTAGTAGTCGTTGGGCGATGAATGGAATTGGCAATATGCGTTTCGATCAAATTGTTTTTGCTTTGACACAACCTTTAAAAGGCAGTGATCCAGGGCAGATTCAAACCTTTATTTTACAGCCCTTCTTAGAAGCAGTGTTATTTAGCATCCCGATTTTAACTGTTATTTATTTGATTAGTACTTATTCACTGATTAAACAAAAAGTGCAAAATTATCCAAAACGACGAGTGTTATCTTTGGGGTTTGTAGGTTTATTTATTGGAATTTTCTTAAGTGCCAAAGTCATTGGTTATGCAGATATTAAAGCTTATTATTTTGAAAGTACGAAGATTTATGAACAGCACTACGTGGATCCTAAAGAAGTTCAACTGACTTTTCCAAAAGAAAAACGTAATTTGATTTATATTTTTATGGAATCAATGGAGAGTAGTTATTTATCAACAGAATATGGCGGTAGTCAATCACAAAATCTGTTACCTAATCTAACTACATTAGCTGAAAATCAAGGAATTCACTTTAGCCATAATGGACAAATAGGTGGGGGGATGCTGCAGTCACCTGGGGCAAATCAAACAGCAAGTTCGATGGTGGCACAAACTTCGGGATTACCTTTAAGACCAGCAACTTCCTTTGGCTTAACAGATGGTTCAGGTGCAAATAGTGCGGAATATTTTCCAGGAGCGTATTCTCTCGGAGAAATTTTGTCTGAACAAGGCTATAATCAAATTTTATTAATGGGCTCGAAGGCTGAATTTGCTGGTCGTGACCAATATTTCCAACAGCATGGAAACTATGAGATTCGCGATTATAATTGGGCGATTGAAAATGGTAAAATTCCTGAAGATTACTATGTTTGGTGGGGATACGAAGATGATAAATTATTTGATTTTGCCAAAGAAACTCTAGGTGAATTAGCGTCCGAAGATGAGCCATTCAATTTAACGATGCTGACTGCGGATACTCATTTTGAAGATGGTTATGTTACGGAAGAAACGCCTAATTTATTTGATAATCAATACAGTAATGTTATTCACGCTTCTGATCAACAAATTATGGATTTTCTGACATGGGTACAAGAACAACCTTTTTACGAAGATACTACTATCATTTTGTCAGGAGACCATTTGACAATGGACAGTGATTTTTTCTTAGAACTTGATCCAGAGTATCAACGTTCGATATATAATGTTTTCTTAAATACGAACCAGTCTTCATCGGTAGAGACAACTCGCCAATTTAGCGCGATGGATATGTTTCCAACAACATTGTCAGCTTTGGATGTCAAAATTTCTGGCAATCGACTAGGTTTGGGAACTAATCTATTTTCTTCGGAAGCAACCTTGGTTGAGCAACTAGGTTACGAAAATTTTGAATCGGAACTGATGAAAGGTTCAGAGTTTTATGAAGAAAAACTAATGTATACTGAAGAAACAACAGCATCAGAATAAAAGGCAAGCCCTATTCGAATGAGCGTGTAGCGATCCTCAAAATCAAACCTTTGAGGGACATTACACGATTTGAGAAGGGCTTTTTATTTTGGAAAAATAAAATTTTCCTTAAACTACGCATGAATATAAAAATTTGCTTTTTTTGACTATTTAAGTAGTAGACAGGAGGAGACTGAGTGAAAATATATAGCGAAGGTTTGTCAGAAAGGGAACCTAGTTTTTATGAATGGGAGAAGGTTTGTTATGTACGTCGCAATACTAATTTTTACAGTAAAAAAAGAGAGACTCAATTTAAGCATATAGAAGCTTGCGTATCAGGAGAACAGCGGGCCTTAGATTATATTTGCCAGAATGTACCTAGTAGTTGTTCGGTGATTCGTAACTTCTGGATCGATTATCATGGAACTTGCGAATTTGATTTAATTTTAGTTAATGATACAAATCAAGTTTTTCTGTTTGAGGTAAAAAACTATCGAGGAGTTTTCAGTTATAATAATGGAGAATGCAGGATAAATGGCCAAGTAATCGCTCATAATTGTGTAGCACAAGCCAGAAAAGCTTTAATAAATTTACAAGCCATTTGTCGAGAGATTTCTCCTCACTTATAAGTGAATGGAATATTATTGTTTATTGGACAGGATAGTTGGGTGGAGTTAAAAAGTGAGATTGAACAAATACAGGTAATAACAGGGAATCAGTTTTTATTTTTTCTGAAAAGAATAGTGACTAAATCAAAGAGTGAGAAGTCTACTTTCAACACCATTGAGAAAGTGTTAAGAGCTTGTGAACGTTATAAAACTGAAAATCCTTTTGCCCCAAAATCAATCGATAGCGAAATGTTCAAGCAATTAAGAAAAGGAATTTATTGTGAATCTTGCCAGAGTTTTAATCTTAGAGTTGAAACGTGTTCTATGTAAAGACTGTGAGTCAGTAGAGTCAAAAGAAAAAGCCGTCTTGCGAATGATTCATGAGTATGGTTTGCTGAATTTTCATGGAGAACTAACCACGGGACAGCTACTAGAATTTTTTGATTATCAAATTAAAGAATACAAGTTGAGAAAAATTTTGAATAAGTATTTTGATAGAGTAGGGAAGACCGGGGATACTTTTTATAAAAATAAAAAAGTCCCTTTTTCAATAGCTGACTATTCTAGTTTTAATTTGAAAAGATGAAGGGATACAAGCGTTCGTTCTTTGAAAAAACGAGAAAATGAAAGAAAACAGGTGTTCGTTCTTCGAAAAAAAGAGAAAATGAAAGAATACAAGTGTTCGTTCTGTGAAAAAAAGAAATAATAAAAGAAAACTACTTATCAAAGTTCCGAAATTGCTTATACTCACTCGGAAACGTTTTTTTCTGAAATACTAGCGTTATCAAGGATGTTCTGCTAAAATGATAAAGGATGATTTTAAGATTAAAGGAGACGTTAAAATATGATTTCAGCAAGTGATTTAAGAGCTGGTAACACTTTTGTACAAGATGGTAAATTAATTAAAGTTTTAGACGCAAGTCACCACAAACCTGGTAAAGGAAATACGGTTATGCGTATGAAATTGAGAGATGTGCGTTCTGGTGCGACTTATGATACAACTTTCCGCCCAGATGAAAAATTTGAAAAAGCACACATTGACACAAAAACAGTTCAATATTTATATACAATGGATAGTACTGCCTTTTTCATGGATTTAGAAACATACGATCAATATGAATTACCTGTAGAAACTGTAGAAGATGAAATGAAATACATCTTGGAAAATATGGAAGTTAAAATTCAATTCTTCGGTAGTGAAGTGATTGGAATTCAATTACCAACAACAGTTGTTTTACGTGTTGAAGAAACTCAACCATCTATTAAAGGTGCGACTGTTACTGGTTCTGGTAAACCAGCTACAATGGAAACTGGCTTAGTTGTCAATGTTCCTGACTTTGTTGAAGCTGGCGAATTATTAGAAGTAAACACATCTGAAGGTACTTACGTAAAACGTGCTGGAAAATAAAATGTTTTTTGAAACGTTGAGTGGTGTCATACTACTTAGCGTTTTTTATTTTGGGAGAAAGAAGTGTGGGAGATGTCGAAGCGTACAGAGTGGGTGATTGTTAGTTTATTGAGTGTAGGGATCGGATTAGTAGTTGGTGCTGTGGATACTCTTTTTGGTAGAGTCTTATTGGCAATTACTGAATTCAGACAAGAGCATTTTATCTATTTAATTCCCTTCTTGGCTCCTGTGGGGATGTTGTTTATTTACTTATTCCTGACTTATGGAAAAACCAGTTCTCAAGGAATGGGATTGATTTTTCAAGCAGGGCAAGAAGGAAAAGCAATAATACCCAAGCGTTTAACTCCGTTTGTAATCGTAGGAACTTGGTTAACTCACTTATTTGGTGGGAGTGCGGGACGAGAAGGGGTTGCTGTTCAACTCGGAGCAGCAATTGCCCATCAAGTCAGCCGTTTTTTCAAAAAGATGGAGCCTACGCAATTTATTGTAATTGGGATGGCTGCTGGATTTGGCGGTCTTTTTGAAACACCTATTGCAGCTACGTTTTTTGCTATAGAAGTTTTAGTGGTTGGAAAACTGCGCTATGAATCTTTTTTTCCAGCTTTAGTGGCGGCAATGACTGCAAGTTGGGTTTCTGCTAGTCTTGGATTGGAAAAATTTTCTTTTGCGTTAACGACCGCAATAGAGTTAGATTATCTGACTTTAGGAAAACTAGCACTATTAGGTGTGGTATTTAGTTTGGTGGGAAGGCTTTTTGCACGTAGCTTAAAGCAGATGAAAACCTTTTTCGCAACTAAAATCACTAATCCAATTTTGCGGATAGGAGTTGGAGGTCTTTCATTAAGTATTTTACTCTTTCTGTTGATGAACGGTCGGTACTCTGGTTTGGGTACAAATTTAATCAATCTTAGTTTTCAAGAAGGTCCAATTTATTCCTATGATTGGTTGTTGAAATTACTTTTAACTATTTTGACGATTAGTGTGGGTTTTCAAGGTGGAGAAGTAACGCCGTTATTTGCAATCGGTGCTTCGTTAGGTGCACTATTGGCTCCATTTGTGGGTTTACCAGTGGGGTTAGTTGCAGCTTTGGGTTATGTAGCGGTATTTGCTAGTGCCACGAATACTTTGTTAGCGCCGATTTTTATCGGCGGGGAAGTTTTTGGATTTACTTACTTGCCTTATTTCGTGATTGTTTGTAGTTTAGCTTTTGCCTTGAATGGTAATGAAAGTATTTATGGGAAACAACAAATTTTAGAGTAAAGAAATCGCCAGACAAAGAGTAAAAGTCCTCGTTGTCTGGCGACTTTTTATTGTACTTTCTTTCTGATTAAATTTTGATTATCAGAATTTTTTAAATAGCGCTCTTTTTGAAAGCGAGATAATTTTTTAAAGGCAGCTTCGGCTTTAGTAGCAGCACTACGCGTTTCAAAAACCTCGGCATGAATCATTTTTAGTGGCCGACGACTAGCTAAGCGAGTATATTTGGCACCAATTCCTTCGTTATGTTCTTTTAAGCGTCGTTCTAAATCAGTTGTGTAGCCACCGTAAAAACTACGATCTTTACAATGTAGGACGTAAAAGTAATGTTTATTTGCCATATATCATTTTCCTTGTTTCAGGGTTATAATCGCCATTTTCATCATAAGTGATTATCGGTGGAGCCACTTTAAATCCGTCTGTTTTACCGTCTTTGATGCCTTCAATCAGAAGAATGTTGGCTTCTTTACCGGCTTTCGGATAGATAAATTGGATTTTTTTAGGAGCAATTCGATTATTTCGCATAGCTTCAATAATATCTAAAAAACGATCTGGTCGATGAACCATCGCTAAGCGCCCGTTAGTTTTTAAAAGTCTACTAGACATTGAAACGACTTCATCCAAATTCGTCTGAATTTCGTGTCTGGCAATGGCTAGATGCGGATTAGGATTTTTAATACCCGTTTCAAGATTTTTGAAATAGGGTGGATTGCATAAAAGTAAATCTACTGAATCGCCTTTAATTTTTGTTAGACTATCTTTTAAATCAATGGGATAGACGGTCATTTGTTCTTCTAGTTTGTTTAATTGAATGCTGCGTTGGGCCATATCGGCTAATTTTTCTTGTAATTCAACTTGATAAATATGAGCGTTGGTTTTTCGGCTGACAAATAACCCCACTGCGCCATTTCCTGCACATAAATCGACAATTTTACCTTTTTTGGGAATTGCCGGAAAGTTAGCTAGCATTACGGCGTCTAGAGAAAAAGAAAAAACAGTGGGACTTTGAATAATTTGGATATCATCGGCGTAAAGTTGATCAATGCGTTCGCCTGCTTTTAAGAGCATGTTTTGGGCCTCGATTTCTATTTAAATTTAATTCTGGGTGAATCATCTGGATTATTATACTATAGTAGATAGTTTTGGTAAATTCTGAGAGAAAAAGCTTGTCAATCTACTTTTTTTTTTGCATACTGAATTTAGTTAGTGAGAAAGGAAAGAGTTTATGTTTTTTACATTTATGCGCGGGCTTGTTCGTTTTGTGTTATTTCTCGTGAATGGCAATGCCCGTTATCAAAATCGAGAGTTATTACCTAAAGATGAAAATTATATTTTAGTTGCTCCTCACCGAACTTGGTGGGATCCTTTGTATTTGGCAGTGGGAGCTCGTCCCAAGAAATTTGCTTTTATGGCAAAAGAAGAATTGTTTAAAAATGGTTTTTTACGATTTATTTTAACTCATGCTAATGCATTTCCCGTAAAACGTGATAAACCAGGACCAAGTGCAATCAAAACACCAGTTAAAATTTTGAAAGACACAGATTTGAGTTTAATCATGTTTCCAAGTGGCACCAGACATTCAACAGCTTTAAAAGGCGGGATGGCAGTGATTGCAAAAATGGCAAAAGTTCGCATTGTTCCTTCTGTTTATCAAGGTCCACTAAGTCTGAAGGATTTATTTAAACGCAAACGTGTGACTGTTCGTTTTGGTGAACCAATTGATATCAGTGATATTAAAAAAATGAATGCAGAGGGATTGGCAGAAGTAGAGCGACGAATTCAAACCGCTTTTGATCAATTAGATCACGAAATTAATCCAGCTTTTCAATATAATCCAGATAAATAACTAGCGAAGTATCCACTATTTTTGAGTGGATACTTTTTTTATTTCTAAGCACTGAAGAATTTACAGGAAAGTGGTATAATAATCGGAAGAACATTTTTTACAAGGAGTGAAAAAAGTGCGTTTTTTACATACTGCAGACTGGCATATCGGTAAGAAATTACATGGTTATGATCTATTAGAAGACCAGCGAGAAATTATTAACCAAATTATTGAAATTGCTGAAAAAGAAGCAGTGGATGCGATTGTGATTGCAGGCGATTTATACGATCGCTCAGTTCCCAGTGTGGAGGCTGTCGAACTATTAAATAAAAAATTGATTGAAATGAATTTAGAAAAGAAATTTCCAGTTCTAGCCGTTTCAGGTAATCACGATTCCAGTACTCGACTGGCAACCGGTGCTCCATGGTTTGAGCAGACCAACTTTTATATGGTGACTCAGCTTGAAGAAGCGTTTAAGCCAGTGACTATTGGAGACACACAATTTTTCTTATTGCCGTATATCGAACCGATTGCTGCTCGCTTATATTTTAAAGAAGAGTTTGCTTCGATTCAAGAAGCTGTGCAACGAATCCTGAGTGAGATGGAAAGATTATTCGATGCAGATAAAAAACAGGTATTGATTACACACTTTTTTATTGCAGGTGGATTACGAACTGATTCAGAAACTCAAATTGAAGTGGGTGGTTTAAATAGTGTCGCGTATGAATTAATGGAAAAATTTGATTACGTTGCTTTGGGGCATTTACACTCAAAAAATGCGTTAAAGACAGGGAAAGTTCGTTATAGTGGTTCACCGTTAAAATTTTCTTTATCCGAGTTGACCGATGAAAAAGGTGTCTGGATTGTAGATTCTGAAAATATGGAACCTATTTTTCAACCATTGTATCCTAAAAGAGACATCAAAAAAGTTGAAGCATCTTTTGATGAATTGTTAGATCCTACCTTTTATCGTACTTTGGATCGAGAAGCATTTTGGCAAATTTTGCTGACAGATCGTGCAGTGATTCCAAATATGATGAATCAATTACGTGAGGTTTACCCATATATTTTGAATGTTGAACGGTTGCATGGACGAGAAACAGCCACAATCAAGCAACGTTTACGCAAAGAAGAAGCACCAGATAAAGTATTAGCAACTTTTTTTGAAGAAATCACAGGAGAAACATTAACTGATAAACAAAGTGACTGGTTAGCTAAAGGGCTACAAGTAGCGATAGATACGGAAAAGAGGGATTAGATGCAGCCAAGAACATTGAAAATGCAAAATTTTGGTCCGTTCATTAATGAAACCGTTGATTTTGGTGACTTTCAAGAGGCTGGTCTTTTTTTAATTAGTGGTAAAACCGGTGCTGGAAAAACGACTATTTTTGATGGTATGACCTTTGCTTTGTTTGGTGAAACTTCCGGGCAACTACGTTCAGGCAAAGAGATGCGTTCAATGTTTGCCACACCCCTTGAAGAAACTGTGGTAACTTTCACCTTTGAACACCAAGAGTTTCTTTATGAGATTGAACGTTATCCTGAACAAGAAGTACTCAAAAAACGTGGTGAAGGAACTCGGACTCAAGCGATGAAAGTTCGTTTGACGATTTATAAAAATGGCGAGGTACAACGGCAATATTCCAAACGAGGAGAAGTTGATCAATTCATTAAAGAACTACTTCATCTAGATGCTAAACAATTTTTCCAAATTATTTTATTGCCGCAGGGGGAATTTCGTAATTTCTTAGTTGCGTCTAGTAGCGAAAAAGAAAAGTTATTACGGAATTTATTTGGTACTGAATTGTATCAACGTTTAAATGATTGGCTAAACCAACAAAAAAAAGTATTGGAACAAGGATTAAGCAAGCAACAGCATCAAATGGAAGCAATTACTGCTCGCTTTCAATGGCAAGAAGAAGCTATCCAAGCGGTCTCGATTAATGAAACTTTACAATTGTGGGAAGCAGAGATGCAAGAATTGGTTCAACTTCAACAAAAAGAGGAGAAAGAATTACTCCTTATGAAGGAAAAAGAAAAACAAGCCGAAAAAAAATTGTATGAAGCGAAAGATTTGGCAAAAGCATTAATAGAGTACGAAAAACTAAAAGCAGATCAGACCAAATATGCTGAAATGAAACCCGATATCGACCTCATGAACGGACGTTATCAACGCTTGTTGTGGATAGAAAAACAAGAAAGTTTATTAAAAAATTTAGATGATTGTCAACAAGAACGTCAGAAAATTGCTAGGAATATTACTTCTTTAGAAGAAGAACTCGCACAAAATAAACAAGCAATTGAACAATGGCAAGGGAAAATGGCACAGATAGAAACCCAACGTCAATTAGTTACTGAGCAGGAGAAGAAAATCCAACGTCTGGAGGATTTATTACCTCAAGCTGAAGCTGTTCAAAGTTTGCTAAATCAAAAGCAAAAAGTAGATCAGTTTTTACAAGAGATTTCTAGTGAAAAAACAAGTATAAAAAATCAATTAGTTGAATTAGCCACAGAAATTACTGATAAAGAAAAACAACTAAATAAGCGTCAAGATCTGCAACAGAAAGAAATTCAATTAATACAAGGAAAAAATCTTGTGGCAAGCTGGTCGGATTTGAGAAATGCTTGTGACAAGCTGGAAAACAAAATAAATGAGTTGATTGAAACAGATCGACTACGAGAAATAGAAATAGAGCAATTCAATCAGCAACTAACAATTGCTGAAGAACAACTGAAGCAGGTTCGAAGCCAAAATGCCAAAATGCAAATTGCTCGATTGCAACTATTGTTGGTAGATGGAGAAGCTTGTCCCGTTTGTGGATCGACAGAACATCATCATGAACAAGCAGAAAGTTATAATTCCGAAGAGATTCAGCAAAGCGAAGTTGAATTAACTGAAGTTGAAGAACAAATTAAACAACTAGAACGTGTTATCCAACAGAAAATTTTTGAAAGTTCAAGCGATCAACAGACGGAGTTAACTATTGAGCTTTCTCGAAAGCAAGATCGATCGAAAGAAATTTTTGGCGAATGTGAAGCTTTGTTTGAAACAAAAATTGCGACAACACCGCTTGCTATTTTGGAAGAAGAAGAAGGCAAATTTCAAGAAGAAAAAGCACAGTTTGAGCAAGCTGAAATAGATAAAAATATATTAACGAAACAGCAAATGAACTTGCAAACGAAAGAAGCTGATTTACAAGAAAAACTTCAAGAGTACCAAGTGGAACAGCAACAAATAGTGACCAAATTGACGATTTTGCAAGTGCAAATGCAACAACGTAGTTATACCGAGCTAAAAGAAGAACTGGAAGAATTCCAGCGTAGTAACACCAATAACAAAACGGAAATTTTGACTTACGAAGAACAGGGTGAATCTTTACGTCTTTCTCAAGCAAGTTTGACAGAAGCTCATAAACAACAAAAACAAAATTTGCAAACCTTAGCAAATAGGGAAGACAATTATCAAAAAGAGTTAAACAAATCTATTGAAAATAGTGATTTTGAGATTACAGAAGAGCAGATACGTCATGAAATTAATGAATTATGGGAATTGACTGACTTGAAACGACAATTAGAAGAGTACCAACAAAATTGTCAATTTGTTAGTCAACGTTTAGATGAGCTTTCTGGTATTGCTAATCAGGAAGTACCAAATATTCCACTACTGGAAGAAGCTTTTCAACAGGCCGAAGAAGAAGTGGAAAATCGTCAAAAAACGATTATTCATTATGAAGAACGCTCTCGGCATAATCAAACACTGTTTGACGAATTACATGAATTAGTTCAAGACAGTCGTGAACGTATAGATGAATTAAGCCAATTGGAACAACTATTTAAGACGATGAATGGAGACAATCCTGAACGAATTAGTATTGAGCGTTATGTCTTACAATCGTTTTTAACAGAAATTTTAGAAGTTGCTAATCACCGCTTGATTAAACTGACAAGAGGGCGTTATCAATTTTTATTGAATGAAGAAAAGGGCAGCTATCGAAGTTCAACTGGACTGGAAATCAATATTTTTGACGATAATGCTGGAATGAGTCGGCGAGCGCACACCTTATCAGGTGGAGAAAGTTTTATTGCGGCCTTAGCATTGGCTTTATCCTTAGCCGATGTGATTCAAAATCGATCAGGAGGGATTGCCATCGAAGCCTTATTTATTGATGAAGGCTTTGGTTCATTAGATGAAGAATCTCTAGAAATGGCAATGGAAGCTTTGGAATGGATTGAAAACGAAGGACGTTTGATTGGAATTATTAGTCATGTTAGAGAATTAAAAGATCGTGTGCAACAACAATTAATTGTTGAAACCAACGGGAGCGGTCAGAGTCATATTAAAACCCGAATTTAGAGGGGAGGACTAAATGAATGAAGTGGAGTATTCCAGAAAAAATTGTAGAAAAAGGCCGAACATATTTAAATGAAGGTCGCGTTTTATCGGTCACTCCTGATGCTGAAAATCAAGTCTGGCATGGGGAAGTTTTAGGAAGCGAACTGTACCGAATTGATTTAGACGCTAGTGCCAAAGAGGAGGACTATTGCCAATGTCCGTACTGGGAGGAGCACCATTTTTGTAAACATACGGTTGCCGTGGAGTTGTATCTACGCAAACAAGGGAAGACCCGTATGATTGCCAAAAGCGACAGTGCACCAAAAGATACCTTCTCGCCATCAACGATGTTTTCTAATGGTTTTCAGCGCTTAACCAATGAATCGGATAGACCTTATGTTCCTTTGGCTGTTGAATGTCAGTTGGATAGTTTACCAACGAATCCTTATCGTTATGAATTAGATGTTTTGGGAATTTCATTAAAAATAGGAGAACGAACAGGTCGAAGTTACGTTGTTAAAAATATTTTTAAATTTCTACAAGTATACGAAGAACAAAAAGTCTTTTTAGCGAATAAACAAAATAGTTTTACTTTGGATCATCAAGCCTTTGATGAGGAAACCAATCAGTTTCTATCTGATCTAGCTCATTTAGCTCAAACACAACAATTAATGGGACATGCCGGTATTCAAGTCAAAGGAAAACTAGATAAAAAATATTTATTATTACCGATAGAATCAGCAAAAAGTTTGATTGAACGAATGTTACAATTTCCATTTTTACTTCAAACAGAGGAATTAAAAATTCGTCAGTTACGTTTTACAGAAGATTCACAGCCTTTACAATTTTCATTGATTCGTAAAGAAGAACAATTTGAATTACGGGTAGACAAATCATTTGATCATGTGTACCAATACTATGGTTGGGGTATTGTTGATGAACAGATTTACCCATTAACAGCCCAACAAATGGATATTTATATTACCATGGAGCAGTTGTTAAAACGGTTGGAAGAACCGATGATTCAGTATCCTAAAGAAGAATTATCTATTTTGTTTAAACAAGTTTTGCCATTTTTAAGAAAAATTGGTCAATTATCAATCTCTGAAGAAGTCTATCATTATATTAGTGATGCGGAGTTACAAGTTATTTTTTATTTGCGAAAACGTCAAGGGAATATTGATGTAAGAGTGGATTATGTCTATGGAGATGTTACCTATTCTAGCGATGAGAAACAACAAGTACTTCCAGAAAATCATGCCGAGGTTTTAAGAGATTATAAAACAGAACAACGGGTAGATAAACTGCTTCAAAACTTACAGTTTATTAAAAATACAACTGGTTGGCAAAAACCATTGCCAATTGGTGAAGCCTTGTACCGCTTTTTCACTAGAGAGTTAGGTTATATGCGTCAACTGGGTGAAATTCGGATGGGGAAAAAACTGCGGGAACGTTATATAGACGGAAAACAATTACAACCGCAAATAGAAGTATCACATTCAGGATCATGGTTAGATGTATCTTTTGACATTACGGGGATTCAAACCAATGAAATTGATGCTGTTTTACAAAGTTTACTGCAGAACGATCAATTTTATACATTGGAAAATGGCCAAGTACTTTCTCTGGAATCAGAAGAGTTTCAAGAGACTAGTCGAATTTTAACACAACTACGATCAACAATTCAGACCAATCAAGGAATCACAAAAATTCCTCTGAACCAAGGATTGCAATTACAGGAACAATTAGCAGACCATGCTTCTTTCAGTGATGGCTTTCAACGAATGGTTCAAGATTTAACCCATCCAGAAGCTTTTGAAGCTCAATTACCTGAGAATCTTCAGGCGAATTTACGAGAATATCAAGAAACTGGTTTTCGTTGGTTGAAAATGCTAAGTTACTACCAATTTGGTGGGATTTTAGCAGATGAAATGGGTCTAGGGAAAACCTTGCAGACTATTGGTTATTTACTTTCTGAAAAGCAAGAAAAACAGAAAATTTCTACATTAATTGTGGCACCGGCCAGCTTAACTTATAATTGGCAACAAGAAATTAAAAAGTTTGCACCTTCACTAAAAGCAATAGTTGTTAGTGGAAGTAAAGAAGAACGAGATCAATTAACCAATCAAGAAGTAGATATTTGGATTACGTCTTATGCTAGTTTACGTCAGGATATTGATGTTTACCAAGACAAAGCATTGGAATACTTAATTTTAGACGAAGCACAAATGGTTAAAAATAGTAGCACTAAAACGGCTCAAGCTTTACGTTCATTAAAAGTTCCCCATCGTTTTGCCTTGAGTGGTACACCGATTGAAAATAATTTAGAAGAATTATGGGCATTGTTCCAAATGATTATGCCAGGCTTTTTCCCTAGCAAACAAAAGTATCGAGATTTAAGTACAGAAAAGATTGCCTCTATGATTCAGCCATTTATTTTACGTCGTGATAAACGGACGGTATTAAAAGACTTGCCAGAAAAATTAGAGCGAAATTACTATAGTGCATTAACTTCAGAACAAAAAACCGTCTACTTGGCATATCTGCGTCAAATGCGGGATGAAATTTCTGGTATGGATTCATCGACCTTTAAGAAAAATCGAATTAGTATTTTAGCCGGATTAACTCGTTTACGACAAATTTGTTGTGATCCAAAATTATTTATTGAAGATTACCAAGGCGGTTCGGGTAAATTGGAGCAGGTCAAAGACTTGATTGAAGCAGCCAAACAAAATAATCGTCGTGTCTTGTTGTTCTCTCAATTTACTAGTATGTTATCGATTATCGAGGAAGAATTAGCGGAATTAGGTTTAGAAACCTTCTATCTAAGAGGTAGCACACCGCCAAAAGAAAGAATCGAAATGGTAGATGCTTTTAATGCAGGTGAAAAAGATGTTTTCTTGATTTCCTTAAAAGCTGGTGGGACTGGTTTGAACCTAACTGGTGCCGACACAGTTATCTTGTATGATTTATGGTGGAATCCTGCGGTAGAAGAACAAGCCGCTGGACGTGCTCATCGAATTGGTCAGAAAGAAGTTGTCGAAGTATGGCGAATGATTGCAGAAGGAACGATTGAAGAACGAATGAATTCCTTGCAACAAGAAAAACGTGAACTTTTCCAAAAAGTAATTCAAGGAAACGAGACACAATTGCAACAGATGACAGAAGATGATATTCGTCTTATCTTGAGTGTCGGAGACGAATTAGCTAATTAAACAACCGATAAGTTCCTTATTATTTGAAACAATCAATGACCTCTTACAGGTATCAAGGTTGTTTCAAACAATAAGGGCTTTTTTGAGCTTTCAGTTTTTATTAAATCTTGTCATAATAGCTATTTATCTCCACTCAAGAAAATGAAAGATAAAACTTCCAGAACAAAACTCCGAAAGCTCATTGGTCGTGCGAGACCGCCACGAGCCTCTTGCAGAGTCTCTTTGGCTGCTGACGTTCAAACACTGACTAAGCGCTAAAATCGCACTAAGTCAGTGTAATTCATTCAGCTCTGTAAGACACGACCAATGACTTTCTCCATTTTGTTCTTCCAGTTTCAGTGAATATGATTACTCAATATAAAATGAGAAAAATTCGTCAAAACTGGAAAGCCATCTGGGAGAAAAGACAGACATCGCGATCTAAAGATGAGGATGAATTATCCAATGTTGAAAGTAGTGAACTGCTAATTTCTTACAATGCGTTTGAACGCCGAAAGGTTTGAGACTCATAAGAGGCTCAGACCGGTCTCTCACAATGTTTGTTCTTTGCGGACAGATGGATTGGAAGTTTTAATAGATTTTCTTATTTGATGGTAAAGAAAATCATTTTCAGAAAGCTTGCAGATTTGCTTCATTGCTTTTCTTTCTGGGTTTCTCTATAATGAAAATTAATGAAAAAGGGGGAATTTTAATGCTGAAGCGTTTTTTTAGCTATTATCGACCATATAAGTCGTTATTTTTATTAGATTTTTGCTGTGCCATTCTAGCAGGGGCTCTAGAATTAGCTTTTCCAGTGGCGGTAAATCAAGTCATTGACAAAATTATGCCTCAAAATAATTTCCGCTTAGTAATGATGGCATGTTTAGGGTTGTTTATTTTTTATATTATTAACACGATTTTACAATATATTGTTGTCTATTACGGTCATAAATTAGGAGTTAATATTGAGACGGATATGCGTCGTGAATTGTTTACGCATCTTCAAGATCAATCTTTTGAATACTATGACAATCAAAAAACAGGAAAATTAATCAGTCGACTAACAACAGATTTGTTTGAAATTTCTGAAGTTGCTCACCATGGACCAGAAGATGTCTTTATCACGATTATGACGTTAGCGGGATCTTTTGTTTTAATGATAAATATGCACGCTCAATTAGCCTGGGCAACTTTTGCTTTAATTCCGTTAATTTCTTTAGCTTTGATTTTCTTTAACAAGCGTATGACCAACGTCAATACTGAAATTTATGACAATTTGGGAGAATTTAACTCAGGAGTAGAAGCGGCAGTTAGTGGAATTCGTGTTACACAATCTTTTGCTAACGAAGAATTTGAACAAGGACGTTTTAATGGTTTAAGTGAGTTGTATCGCCAGTCTAAAATTGTTTTCTATAAAATTATGGCTGTGAGTTCGGCTTATAATTATTTAATGATTCGCTTAATCAATTTGTTTGCTTTAATTTTTGGTGCTTATTATACCATTCGTGGAGAATTAACTTATGGTGAATTTGTTGGATTTATCTTATTGTCGAATGTTTTTGTTCGACCAATTGAAAAAGTGAATATTATGATAGAAAGTTATCCAAAAGGGATTGCTGGTTTTAAACGTTTAACTGAAGAACTAGATAAGAAACCTTTGATTCAAGACAAAGCTGGTGCAAAGCCTGTAAGTCATCTAAATGGAGATATTTCCTATAAAAATGTTACTTTTGCTTATGCAGATGCCACTAAAGTATTAAACAATATTTCTCTAGATATTGTATCAGGAGAAACAGTGGCCTTTGTTGGTCAAAGTGGTTCAGGTAAAACAACTTTATGTAATCTATTGCCACGATTTTATGAAGTGACAGAAGGGCAAATTACCATTGATGGTAAAGATATTCAAGAAATGACCTTAAACTCTTTACGTCATCAAATTGGAACCGTGCAACAGGATGTATTTTTATTCCCAGGTACGATTCGTGAAAATATCGCCTATGGAAAACTAGATGCTACGGATGAAGAAATTTTACATGCGGTGAAGTTAGCTCATTTAGAGGGCGTTATTCAACAAATGAGTGATGGCTTAGACACTGTGATTGGAGAACGTGGTGTGAAGTTATCTGGTGGTCAACGACAACGGGTAGCGATCGCAAGAATGTTTTTGAAAAATCCGCCAATTTTAATTCTTGATGAAGCGACCTCTGCTTTGGATACCGAAACAGAACAAGTAATTCAAGAATCATTAAATTCACTAGCTGAGGGACGAACTACGTTAATTATCGCTCATCGTTTAGCAACAATTAAACATGCGACAAGAATCGTTGTTATGAGCGAAAATGGCATCCTTGAAGAAGGTACTCACGAACAGTTAATGGAAAATAAAGGACATTACCGTAAATTATACGATGCACAATTTCATGATTAATTATTGACTAGAGACGGGCCTGAGACATAAGTAAAAACAAGACAAAAATATCTGACTACATAGAATGAGTTTCGGCCATTCTATGCGAAATTGCGATTCAGACCAATCTTCTATCGATCGGATATTTTACTGTTAAATTACTTATGTCACAGGACCGTCTCTTTTTTGTTAATTGAAACACGTATTTTGAGTAAGATACCAACGAACAATTTTGTCACATGAGTCATTTTTGGTCTTTTATATGTAAATTATTAGTTTTCTCATTTTTCTTTAAAAGTATAAAATTAATTTTCATGAAAATATTCATTTTTTTTGATATTTGAAAATTATAAAAAATGAGAAAAGTAGACAGTTATCAAAAGGGTATAATGTATAAGATAAAATAACACGATTAGGCTATATTTATTGACTAAAAATGACAAAGAGATTTTCTCTTACCAAAAAGCTGTGTTATCGCTATATTAAAGGGATTTTACTTGGGAAAACAATTGTTTGAAAAAGTGCAGATTTGAGCCGGAAAAATACTTAGAAAAAAATAACTACAATAAAATAGTGCATTAGGAGTGGGTTTCTGTTATATAATAATAAAAAAATGAGAAGATAGTGGCAGAAAGATTGAAAATGAAAAAAAAGGTTGATAAAAAAGGGTTACTATAGGTAAGATAGTTTAATAAATAACATTTTTTTTAAGAATAAACTTCAGTAAACCACTAGTAATTCTAAAAAATGTGTTTTATAATAGAGACAGAAACAAAAATAATTTCTCTGTTTTCTATTAAATAGATGACAGAAAGAAGGAGTGATGCACGTTGTTGACACTATATACTTCCCCAAGCTGTACCTCATGTAGAAAAGCTCGTGCTTGGCTACAGGAGCATGAGATCCCATTTGTTGAAAGAAATATTTTTTCTGAACCGTTAAACATTTCAGAATTAAAGTCTATTTTACAAATGACAGAAGATGGCACAGAGGAAATTATTTCGACACGTTCGAAAGTTTTCCAAAAGCTAAATATGGATCTTGATGAATTACCGTTAAAGGATTTATTGACACTAGTTCAAGAAAATCCAGGTTTATTACGTCGTCCGATTATGATTGACGAGAAAAGATTGCAAGTTGGTTTTAACGAAGATGAAATTCGTCGATTCTTACCACGTGATGTTCGTCAATTAGAATTACGTCAAGCGCAATTAATGGCAGGTTTATAGAAATTTTACAATGGATACTCATATATGGGTGTCCATTGTTTTTTCGTTAAGAATCCTAAGGTAGTAAAGGCTATTTGGAGTTTCTAATGTTTTTCTCTTTACATTTCTAGCGCTTCCGTTACAATGTAGCTATAGTACCAAAATAAGTGAGGTGTAGCTAATATGGAAATGGAACATATTAATGAAAATACAATCCGTGTCTTAATTAAAAGCGAAGATTTAGCTGCTAGAGGAATCACTTTTTTAGACTTATTGGGAAATCACAAAGAAGTTGAGAATTTCTTCTACAGTATATTAGAAGAAGTCGACGTTGATGAACAATTCAAAGGAAGCGAAGCAGTAACATTTCAAGTGATGCCTAAAGGAGATGGCTTGGAACTATTTATTAGTAAAAATGCTTCTCTTGAAAACTTAGATCCTTATGAGGTGTACGGAGATTATTATTCGCCAGAAGAAATTACTGAATGGCTAAAAAATGAAGATCCTGAATCCTATGAAGGGTTTTCTCAAGAAGAATTGATGTCTTGGTTCAAAGAACAATTACCATCTAAAAAAGAGAAACAAGAGGAACCTAAAGCAATTAGTCGTGAACTAGTTTTTGAACTGATGAATTTTGAAGCTATGGTTCAATTAGCAAGTGAAATTCACTTAGATAATGTATTTACCAATCTTTATGTTATGAACGACACGTATTTTTTAGAAGTCATTTTCTTAGGAGAAGAATCTGATAAACAAATAGAAAATCAAGTCTCTGTAGTAACAGAGTTTGCACAAAAAAGCGTTCTGACTTCAGATGTGTTAATGGAACATGGAGAACTAATCATGGAAAATGATGCCATTGGTATGACACGAAGATACTTTAACTAAATCTTGAAGAATAAAAAGCCAATTTCTGGCAAGTATGAGATTACTTAAGTCAGAAATTGGCTTTTTTTTTATTTAAGTTTTTTAACCATGATATAGTCTGTTTGTTCATCGTCACCCATAAAAAAGGAGTGTGATCCTTGTTGTTGATAACCCATTGATTGGTAAAAAGCTTTAGCGGGTTCATTATGTTCCCAAACACCAAGCCAAACAAGTTCTTTTTCAGAATTCTTTGCTTCTTGAATCGCAAACTCCATCAGTTTACGACCATAACCACGACGCTTGAAGTCTGGTCGAACGTAAAGTCTTTCAATCTCTAAAGCATTTTCCGAAATGTCTTCAGTTTGAGCCTGATTTTGATTGAGTTTGAGATAACCAACTAACTGATTCTGATCATACAACAAATAAAAAGTAGAATCTTTGGTTTGGATTTCAGAAATAAGCTTTTCTCTATTATAAGCACCATCTAAATAAGCCTTCATATTTTCAGGAGTATTAAACTCTCCGAATGTATCAATGTAAGTCTCAAAACTAATTTCTTGTAAAGTTGAAAAGTCTTCAGTGGTACATTTGTTAAAGTTTAGTGTCATATGTATACCTCCAGTGATCGTAGTTAAAATTAATAATACTAGCTGGAAAAAGGCTTGGCAAGTGATTAAGAAGGATTAATGTTTGAGGAGATTCATGTTCTTCCAATCTAGGAAATAAAAAAGTTACACGAAATCAAAAAAGCCTTCATATTTTTTTCACATTTATTCTCTATTATATAGACATACCAACAAAACGTCTTTGTAAAAGACACCCTAACACTTTTTCATTTTTTACTCCTTGCCTGTCGATCCCCGTCGACAGGCATATTTTTTTATAAAAATAAATTTTTCTTTACCTAGTTTTCAAAACTAGGTATAATGGTTGTTGTAAACTTTTTTATAATTTTTGAAAAGAGGTGAACTTCTTGGAAAAATTAAACAATGAGATTTTAGATTGGGCAACGTCTCTAATTGAATTTCATTTGCCTAGATGGGATGAATTGCCAGATTTAGAATTATATATGGATCAGGTAATTACTTTGATTGATAAATATGTTTCCCCAGTTATTCAAACTGACAAACATCCTTTATTGACCGCTTCAATGGTTAATAATTATGTCAAAAAAGATATGATCCCTGCACCAGAGAAAAAAAGATATAATCGGAAACATGTTGCTTTTTTGGTAGCTATCACATTATTAAAACAAGTCCTTACTATTCAAGAGATTAAGGATGGTATTTTATTTCAAGGGAAAATCATCGGAATTCGAAATGCCTACAATCTTTTTTGCGAAGAGCAAGAGCAGGCAATCCAGCGAGTCTGTTTACAAGCAATGGGCGAAAATATCAGTCATTCTACTCAACCAATTCCAGTTGAGTATTTGGCAGTTAAAGCTGCTACAGTGTCCTTTGCTAATAAATTAATGGCAGAAAAAGTGATTGAATGTGAAGTCAATTATTTGAAAAATCTAGAAACAAAAAAATCTGAGAAATTGAAAGACTAAAATTCAGAAATTTAAATATTTTAATACATTAAAAGAAATAAGATTGCCAGTTCCACTGAGCAAGGAGGAAGAGTAGTGGAATGGTATCCGGCATTTCGATCAAACAAAAATTTCGATTTTCAGAAATTTTAATACATTAAAAGAAATAAGGTTGCCAGTTCCACTGAGCAAGGAGTAAGAGTAGTGGAATGGTATCCGGCATTTCGATCAAACTAAAATTTCAATTTTCAGAAATTTTAATACATTAAAAGAAATAAGGTTGCCAGTTCCACTGAGCAAGGAGTAAGAGTAGTGGAATGGTATCCGGCATTTCGATCAAACAAAAATTTCGATTTTCAGAAATTTTAATACATTAAAAGAAATAAGGTTGCCAGTTCCACTGAGCAAGGAGTAAGAGTAGTGGAATGGTATCCGGCATTTCGATCAAACTAAAATTTCAATTTTCAGAAATTTTAATACATATGATTTGTCAAATTAAGTTAGAATAAAATGCTTCTTGTACATAGCTCAAAAATACTTCGATAGGTGTTTTGTAATTCAAGGATTTTCTTGGAATATGATTACGTTGATTGCTGACGCTTGAAATAAATGGTTGGTCGACTTCTCTAAAATCCATTGATTTTGGTAATCCGTTACGACGTAGAATCCCGTTGGAATTCTCGTTTAATGGACGTTGAGAAGGTGTTCCAGGATCAGCAAAATAAATAGCAATATCATGCTGATTACTGACAGTTTTCCAGTTAGAAAATTCTTTTCCACAGTCAAAGGTAATGGATTTAAAGAAGTTTTTAGGAAAGCGAGAAAACCAACAGTTAAGGGCAGTTTCAATATCTGATGCCTTACGGCCGTTAGGTTTAATCGTGATAATTACTTTAGATAATCTTTCAACCAAAGTAATGACGGCACTTTTATGATGAACGCCAACAATTGTATCACCTTCAAGGTGACCGAATTCAGAATTGAAATCTGGATAATTATCAAGTCGATTATGGATTGAACGCTTAAACTGTTGTTTTCCACGTTTTTCCTGATGGCCATTAGGTTTTCTTTTCCCTTTCATAGGTAGTGTTTCAACATCAAATATTCCTTTAGAAAACAAACGGTAGAGTGTTCTCATACCACATGAAATAGTTAATTCTTGACGCCCAATAATGGTGTCAGGCGTCCAACCAAGAGAAACTTTCTCTTTAATGTAATCCACTTCATGAGCAGGTAATTGAATGACTTTTCTACCACATTTTTTCTTATTTTCTTTATACTGATACCAATAATCAAGTGCTGTCTTGCCTAATTTAAATTGATTAACGACCGTATAAATCGTTTGAATAGCGCGTTTCATTCGTTTGGCAATATCAGTCGGTTTAGTCCCTTGAAGAAAATAAGATTCTATCATAGTCAGTTCGTCTATGGTAAGATGTTTGTAGGTCATTTATGGTTTACACTCCTTTGTTTTCTTTGGTCGGAAATACAATTTGAGTGTACCATAAATGGCTTTTTTATTTTTCTAACTTAATTTTACAATTCGCGACATTAAAAGAAATAAGGTGGAAAAAAATGAATAAAAAAATTGCATTGTTGGTAGATTCAGGGACAGATGTTCCTCAAGAAGTGATGGATAGATATGGCATATTTATGATTCCATTAAAAATTATTTATAAAGATCGAACTTACACAGATAAAGTAGACATTACTCCTGAAGAAGTGTATGAAGGTTTTAAAAGAGAAATTCCAAGTACTTCATTACCAGATGGCGAAGGAATTCAGAAAATATTTGATGAAATCAAAGCTCAGGGGTATCAACAAGTATTAGTTATGACTATTTCTAGTGGTTTGAGTGGAACTCACAATATTTTACGTTTAATGGGCGAAGAACAAGAAGGATTGGAAGTTTATGTCCTTGATACAAAAAGTATCGGCATAGGAGCAGGAATTCAATGTATTTTAGCAGCGGAATATATTGATCAAGGGTTAGAATTTGAGGAGTTAATTGCTAAACTCGAGAAAAAAGTTAAAGAATCTAAAGTATATTTTAATGTAGCAACCTTAGAATATTTACAAAAAGGTGGAAGAATTGGTTTAGTTGCTTCAATTGTAGGAACTGCTTTGAAACTAAATCCGACGATTTCTTGTAATGAAGAAGGAATTTATTATACTGTGGCTAAATCTCGCGGACGTAATAAAAGTGTGGAAAAAATGATTAAGGTAGTGAAGGAATTCATCGGTGATTATCCAAAGTTTCGTTTAGCAGTAGCTCATGGTGATGCTCTAGAAGAAGGGCTTGAAGTTCAAAAAAAATTAGCAGCAGCTTTTCCAAAGGCGGAGTCTGTTTTATTTGGAACTATTTCTCCGGCCTTAGTTGTGCATACAGGACCAGGTTTACTAGGAATCGCTCTACAACTATTGGATAATTAATACTTTTAAAACACTCAAGAAGATTTTTCTTTCTGAGTGTTTTTTGTTAAATATAACCTAGTCAAAAAAATACACAACGAAAACTCTGTTTGAAATTAAAAATGCCAATATTATGATCAGACCCAACCGATTGGAAAAAGAGCTCTCATATTTTCTTAAGAAGCTCTTAGTGAAAATAGACTTTTAATGAAAGACAGGTCAAAATCATGTATAATGATTACGATACCTACAAATAGTGAGTAGTATAAATAAAGATGAGGTGACCTTTTGTGAAAAAAATATTAGTCGTAGACGATGAAAAACCAATCTCAGATATTGTCAAATTCAATCTCACCAAAGAAGGCTATGAAGTCTATACAGCTTATGATGGGGAAGAAGCGTTAGAGCAAGTAAAGGAAGTTGAACCTGATTTGATTTTACTTGATTTAATGTTACCGAAAATGGATGGGTTAGAAGTGGCTCGTGAAGTTCGTAAAACCTATGATATGCCAATTATTATGGTTACAGCAAAAGATTCAGAAATTGATAAAGTATTAGGTTTAGAATTAGGCGCAGATGATTATGTGACGAAACCTTTCTCTAACCGTGAATTAGTAGCGAGGGTAAAAGCTAATCTTCGTCGTGGTTCTTCAGCTGGAAAAGAAGTCGAAGAGCCAGCGAATTCAGAATTACCAATTGGTGATTTGACCATCCATCCAGACGCATATATGGTAACAAAGCGTGGTGCCGCAATTGAATTGACTCATCGTGAATTTGAATTATTGCATTATCTTGCCAAACATATCGGACAAGTAATGACACGAGAACATTTATTGCAGACTGTTTGGGGATATGATTATTTTGGTGATGTACGAACAGTAGATGTGACGGTTCGACGTCTCCGAGAAAAGATCGAAGATAACCCTAGCCATCCGAATTATTTAGTCACTCGTCGTGGAGTAGGGTATTATCTACGCAATCCGGAACAGGAGTAAACATATATGAAAAATAAAGTTCGCTTTTTTCAATCGGTGAACTTTAAAATCGCCCTGACATTTATCTTGATTTTGTTAATCTCAATCCAGATTATCGGGGCGTATTTTATTCGCGGATTGGAAAGAACAACCATCGATAGTTTTAAAAATGGGATGAATATTCAAGTTGAAACCTTGGCAAATACCTTGGGGAATTATTTGGTTGGTCAAGATGGAACCAACGATGAGCAAGTGAATAGTGAAATTCAACGAATAATTGAAAACAGTGATTCGCCAGATATTATTGAAATGACCGTGGTAGATCAAAAGAGTATTATTCGAGCAACAACGAGTGCGGATCGAACAGCTATTGGAAAAAAGAATGAGGAACCTCTGATTGATGATTTTACGAATCGTAGTTTTAGTGCAGTAGACGGTGAAACAGGAGAACGAACTCAATTTAATGTTCAAGTAATTCAAGCTGCGGGAGATACCGTGGTGGGTGTGCTGTTCGTGAAAAGTGATTTGGAAGAAAAATATCGAGAAATTATTAATATTGCTTATATCTTTATCACAGCTTCAATTGTAGCCATTGTTATCTCCATTATTGTTGCAGTATTAATTTCTCGCTCGATTACACAACCGATTGGTGAGATGCAAGACCAAGCATTGCGCATTGCTAAAGGCGATTATGGTCGAAAAGTACCAGTAAAAGGAAAAGATGAACTGGGGCAACTAGCCGAAACTTTTAATCAATTGGGTGAAAGAATTGCAGAAACTCAAGAAGCGATGGAATCGGAAAGAAATCGCTTAAACAGTGTACTAGCTCATATGACTGATGGGGTTGTAGCCACTGACCGTCGAGGAAAAGTCATTATCATTAATGAGATGGCCTTGTCTTTATTGAACGTTAAGCAAGAAGAAGCGATTGGGCAATCAATCCTGACTCTATTTGATATGGATGAGGAATATACACTACGCAAACTTTTAGAAAATCCAGACGAAATTTTATTGAATCGTCCATCAAATGATGCGAATATCGAATCGTTAATTTTAAGAATTGATTTCTCAATGATTCGTCGAGAATCCGGATTTATATCTGGTTTAGTGGCGGTAATTCATGATGTCACTGAACAAGAAAAAACGGAACAAGAAAGAAGAGAATTCGTTTCGAACGTTTCTCATGAATTGCGTACACCACTTACGAGTATGCGAAGTTACTTGGAGGCGTTAAATGAGGGCGCTTGGAAAGATGAGAAAATTGCTCCTAACTTCTTAAAAGTGACTCTAGACGAAACGGATCGTATGATTCGAATGATTAATGATTTGCTTAATCTTTCTCGAATGGATAGTGGAAATACCGACTATCAGTTTGAATTAATCAATTTTAAAGATTTGGTTCATTTTGTCTTGGATCGTTTTGATATGATGGTCAATAATCATGAGAAAAATTATATTATCCGTAGAGAATTCACACAAAGAGATTTATGGATGGAAGTTGATGCCGATCGAATGATTCAAGTTATTGATAATATTATGAATAACGCGATTAAATACTCCCCAGATGGTGGTGTGATCACGGTTCGATTGGTGGAAACACATAATAATATAATTTTAAGTGTAACCGATCAAGGTCTAGGAATTCCGAAAAAAGATTTAACGAAAATTTTTGATCGTTTCTATCGTGTAGATAAAGCGAGAGCTAGAGAACAAGGTGGAACGGGTCTAGGATTGGCGATTTCAAGAGAAGTGTTAAAAGCACATGGTGGAACAATTTGGGCAGAGAGTCGTGAAAATGTAGGCTCAACTTTCTTTATTAGTCTGCCTTATGAACCTTATGAGGAGGATTGGTGGGAATGAAATTAGTGGAAAGATTCGTTCGTTTTGGTTTAGTTGCGATGATTGCCTTAAGTTTCTTTTTAACCTATCTTATTTGGTTAAGTCCTACCAATCGCGATTTGGATACAGAAAAAGAAGTGAATTCTGAATTACAAAACGAACAAAATGTAAAAGATTCGTCAGAGATTTTTTTGCCTTTACGATTAACACGAATATCGAATGAAGATATTCAAGAAACAAATACAGAAAGTTTTATGAAAAGGGTTCAAACCTTATTAAGTGATGCGGACTATCAAGAGGCCGAATTGATAAAATACTCAACAAAAGAAGAGTATGCAGCAGCAGCTACCTTAATGAATGGAATTGAAATGACTTATGCCGCGTCTTTACCTTTGGAGGTCTATTTAACAACATTTGATGTTGGCTTACCAACTACAAATGCCATACGTCGTGACCGTGCTTTTTTACAAATTCAAATCGATTTAGAAACCAAAAAAATTCGATTTTTGAATCGAATTGAGCAAACTATAATAGAAGCGGACATCACTTCAGAAGTAAATGATTTCCAAGAAATATTCCAAGATGACACGGCAGCTTGGGTGGATGTCTTCCGAGATTCAGAACTAAAATTTTATCAGTACTACACGTATGAAACGGTCAAACTTCCAATGTTTAGTTATATTTCAGCCTTGAGACCCTACACTGTTTTCCGTGATTCCTTTTTTACAAATCCAAAAAATATTCGAAGTAATGATGCTAGTGCTAATTTAAACCTTTATGATGGATCGGAATCCATGAATATTAGACAAAATCAGCAACTTGTGACCTATCGAGGAACGACAAAGATTGAGAACATTGTAGATATGTATGATCAAAGCTATCGATACATTCGCGGCTTAGGAACAAACTATGGCTCATTACGCCTGTTTGACCAATCTCAGTCTATGATGGACTATCGGTTTTTTGTGGAAGGTTTTCCAATTTTTAGCAATCAAGATGAAGGAAGAATTCAATTGAATTTCTCTAACAATGCTTTAGGGAATCAACGAATTGTGGAAATCAGAGCAGCTCTGAACACTATTCAAGTACCTATCCCTTCTGAAAATGAAAGAGAGCTGCCATCTAGTCACTCTGTAGTTAGCAATTTGATTGCCTATGGAGCTGATAAAGAATTGATTGAAATGATTATCGTTGGTTATAATTGGCGTAATTTAGAAGATAGTGGTGTAGTTGACCTAGAACCAAATTGGTATGTTAAGTATGAAGGGATTTGGGTGCAATACCATCAGCTATTAAATCAACTTCAAGAAAGTGAGGGACCATTGAATGGACTTTAAGCGAGTTGAATGGATTTTTTTCTTAGCTTTTCTTGGATTAAATATTTTCTTATTTTCGATTTATCGGGATGCGCGTTCTGAACAAGACGTTGTTTTTCGATCAAATCAAAGAGTCCCGATTGAACAGCGTTTGTCTTCAGAAAATATTCAAGTAAATAATGAATTGTCTAAAGAACGTTTAGAAGGATATTATTTAAGTGGTGAACCTGCGGATATGAAAAACTTGTTAGATGAAGCTCGTGCTCAATCAAACAATCCTGATTTACTAAAAGAAGGGACTACGATTGAAGGAGGAACTTTGATGCATCAAGTTTCTAAACAGGTTTATATTAGTGATAGTGATAGAATGGATGAAACATTACAAAACTATTTTAATCAAGAGGATTCCGTTCTTTTGGGTCAGGAATATGTTTATGTGAGTGAGTGGTCGTCAATTGATGGAGAATTTCCAGAAGCTGTGGCCGCTCAAACCTATGAAGGAATTCCAATTAATGATCCTTCAGGAAGACTAAATCTGTCATTAGAACGACACGAAGATTTATTGGAAGTGGATAGTTATACTCAAACGTACATTTCTAATCTAATTCCTTTACGGGAAGGAATGTCTCTTTATTCTGAAGAAGAAATAATAAACACACTGTATATAAATAATAAAATTCCTAGTAGTAGTATTATTAGATGGCAACAGTTAGCCTATACATTAACTTTAAGAGTTCGTGGGAAAAGTGTCTACGTTCCTGCGTGGTATGTAGCAATCGAAATGCCTGATGGCAGTGTTCAGATTGAACGAGTTAATGCTTTAACCAATCGAATCATCACAAATAGTACAGTTCGAACGGTAGAAAATCAATAGCAAAAGAGTTATAATAGAAGATAGTTTTTTAACGAGAGAGGAAGTCGCAACAATGGAGAAACAACAAGCATTTCAAATCAGCATATTAGCCAGTGGTAGTTCTGGTAACTCCCTGTTTATCGAGAGTGATAAGAAAAAAATCTTGGTAGATGCCGGTTTGAGTGGGAAAAAAATTACTTCATTGTTGGCTGAAGTAAATCGTAGACCTGAAGAACTAGACGCTATTTTAGTCACTCATGAACATCGCGATCATATTCATGGTGTTGGAGTACTTGCTCGTAAATATAAGTTAGATGTCTTTGCTAATGAAAAAACTTGGGAAGCAATGTCACCACTTATTGGAAATGTCGATATTGCACAAAAGCATTTATTTGAAATGGGAAAAGTTTTAACCTTTGGCGACATGGACATTGAAAGTTTTGGTGTTTCCCATGATGCAGCCGCACCACAGTTTTATCGTTTTTATAAAGATGGTAAATCATTTGTTATGTTGACAGATACTGGTTACTGTAGCGATCATTTACGAGGAACGATTCGTGGGGCAGATGCCTACTTAATGGAAAGTAATCATGATTTAGAAATGCTACGAATGGGTGGTTATCCATGGAATTTAAAACAACGAATTCTTGGTGACAGAGGTCACCTATCTAATGAAGATGGTGCGCTAGTAATGACTGATATTCTAACGGATAATACAAAACGAATTTATTTGGGACATTTAAGTCGAGAAAATAATTTAAAAGAATTGGCACATATGACTATGGAAAGTGTTTTAAGAGAACACGATTTTGGTGTCGGTGAACAAGTAAAAGTTTATGATACAGATCCAGATAGAGCTTCAGCCTTATTTGCGATCTAATAAAATATAAGTCAGTTTATAGAAAAATATCCGAACAAGGGAAGAACTTCACCTAAATCTGTGAAATGACTTCTAACTTGTTCGGATATTTTTTACGTAAAGATTAATGAGACAATAACTACCAAAGCATTCATTCCCGCATGGGCAATAATCGATGTCCAAATGCTCCCAGTTACATAATAGAGAAGACTAAAAAACATTCCTAAAGAAAAATAAAGCAAAATGTGTCCATCAAAATGAGCGATGGCAAATAACAAAGAGCTAATGACAAAAGCTAGCCATGTATTCATTTTTGATTCTAAAAGACCAGGAAGCGCCCGTCTGAACACAAATTCTTCCATTACTGGTGCACCTATTGTTATCGCAATAATAAACAAAGGTTGCAACTTAACAATTTCAAGAATTCCTTGCGTGTTTTCAGAGCCAACAGATTGTCCTAAGAATTGTTCAATTTGCATAACAGCATTTTGCAATAAAATGGACAAATAAATACTTGCTAAACCGATTAATAAAATTCTCATCCACGAATTCTCTTTGCTTTCAAATGAGAGTAACTCCTTTTGTGTGAAATACAAACCAAGCATTAAAAGAGCACCTGCAAAGTACAAAATAGTAGTGACTATAATAGGATCACCGCTAAGGCTAAAAAAAGCTGGAGTTATAAAGACAATTGAATATAAGACAATTGTCAACAAACTATATTTTTTTGTAGACATAATCCCCCTCCGTTTCTATGCTTTTATTATATCAAAAAGCCAGATTTTGGTGTAGACAAAGGAATTCTATTTTTAATTGACTTGGAATGTAAAGATCATTAATTTTAATTTGAAATTTCCAGAACAAATCTCCGAAAATACCCTTGTTGTGTGAGATCGCCAAGAGCCTCTTTGCAGAGTCTCTTTGGTTGCTGACGTTCAAACTCTGATTAAGTGCTAGTCGCACTAATTCAGAGTAATTCATTCAGCTCTTTAGCACACTACAAGAGTGTTTTCTCTGTTTGTTCCTCCAATTTCTGGCTATGGCTTTATTCTTGTGAATTTAAAAAAATCAATTGTTAAAAACTGGATGACCAGTTGGGAAAAAGATTACTAATAGTCAGCTGAATATGAGGATGAAATATACCGTGTTGGAAGTAGTGGGTTGCTACTTTCTACACGGTGTTTGAACGCCTAAAGTTTTGAGACTTTGAAAGAAGGCTCAGAGTGGTCTCTGGTAATGAGTAACTTTTTAGGAAAGAGGGTCTTCCAGTTTTGTGCTGAATTATAAATGCCAAGCTATTTCAGTATCTGAATAAAAAATTAATTCAAAAGACTTGCATTCTGTATCGAAAATGAGTAATATTAGTTTTGTAAGTTAGCACTCGAACTATCAGAGTGCTAATTCTAAAAAAATCATAGTTAATAGAAATTAATTGGAGGGATTTATCGTGTTGAAACCATTAGGTGATCGAGTATTGATCGAAGTCGCAAAAGAAGAAGAAAAAACTGTTGGAGGATTAGTTTTAGCCTCAGCAGCAAAAGAAAGACCACAAACAGGAACAGTCGTTGCTGTGGGAGAAGGTCGCGTCTTAGATAATGGTGAATTAGCAGCAGCTCCAGTCAAAATTGGAGACACTGTATTATTCGAAAAATTTGCTGGTTCAGAAGTAAAATATGATGGTAAAGAATATCTAATTTTTTCAGCTAAAGATATCGTTGCAATCGTAGAATAATTTTTTAACATAAAAAAATTTTGAGGTGAAAGAAATCATGGCAAAAGAAATTAAATTTGCAGAAGACGCTCGTGCAGCAATGTTACGAGGAGTAGATAAATTAGCAGATACAGTAAAAGTAACATTAGGTCCAAAAGGTCGTAACGTCGTTTTAGAAAAATCTTATGGTTCTCCATTAATTACCAACGATGGTGTAACAATCGCCAAAGAAATCGAATTAGAAGACCATTTTGAAAATATGGGAGCAAAATTAGTATCAGAAGTTGCTTCTAAAACTAATGATATTGCCGGTGACGGGACAACAACAGCAACAGTTTTAACACAAGCCATCGTTCGCGAAGGTCTAAAAAACGTAACAGCTGGTGCTAATCCATTAGGTATCCGTCGAGGAATTGAGTTAGCGACTAAAGCAGCTGTTGAAGAATTACACAGTATTTCTTCTATCGTTGATTCAAAAGAAGCGATTGCACAAGTAGCAGCAGTTTCTTCTGGTAGTGAACAAGTAGGTCAATATATTGCGGATGCAATGGAAAAAGTTGGCAATGACGGTGTAATCACTATCGAAGAATCTCGTGGGATTGAAACTGAATTAGAAGTTGTTGAAGGTATGCAATTTGATCGTGGTTACCTATCTCAATATATGGTAACAAACAACGATAAAATGGAAGCTGATTTAGAAAATCCTTATATCTTAATTACAGATAAAAAGATTTCAAACATTCAAGATATCTTACCTTTATTAGAGCAAATTTTACAACAATCTAAACCATTGTTAATTATTGCTGATGACGTAGATGGTGAAGCTTTACCAACTCTAGTATTAAACAAAATTCGAGGAACTTTTAATGTCGTAGCTGTTAAAGCTCCTGGCTTTGGGGATCGTCGTAAAGCAATGTTAGAAGATTTAGCAGTTCTAACCGGTGCGACAGTGATTACTGAAGATTTAGGTTTAGAATTAAAAGATGCAACGATTGATACTTTAGGACAAGCAAGCAAAGTTGTGGTTGATAAAGATAATACAACAATTGTTGAAGGTTCTGGAAGTAAAGAAGCAATCGATGCTCGTGTTCAAGTAATCAGAAATCAAATTGCTGAAACAACTTCTGAATTTGATCGTGAAAAATTACAAGAACGTTTGGCTAAATTAGCTGGTGGAGTAGCAGTAATCAAAGTTGGTGCTGCAACTGAAACAGAATTAAAAGAATTAAAACTACGTATTGAAGATGCTTTGAATGCTACTCGTGCGGCAGTTGAAGAAGGCATGGTTTCTGGTGGAGGAACAGCTTTAGTTAATGTTTTAGCTAAAGTAGCTGAAGTTGAAGCAGAAGGTGACGTAGCAACAGGAGTGCGTATCGTTTTACGAGCGTTAGAAGAACCTGTTCGTCAAATCGCTGAAAATGCTGGTTATGAAGGATCAGTAATTATTGATCGTTTGAAAAATGCTGACCTTGGTGTTGGTTTTAATGCTGCAAATGGAGAATGGGTGAACATGCTTGAAGCAGGGATTGTCGATCCTACTAAAGTAACACGTTCTGCATTACAAAATGCTGCTTCAGTCGCTGCATTATTATTAACAACTGAAGCTGTAGTTGCGGACAAACCTGATCCAGCAGGTGCACAAGTTCCACCAATGGACCCATCAATGATGGGTGGAGGAATGATGTAATCCTTCTTTAAAAAGAAAAGTTAGAATTTTCTCTGACTGTAAAATACCCAAACTAAAATGAGAGGCGAAATTGAGTAGTCTTTCTAATAGTTTGGGTATTTTTATACTATACAAGAAAGTTGTTAGGAGGAGCAGCATGACTTTTATTTATTGGCTATTTATCCTCGTTATCATTGGTATTGCTACAGTTATTTTTGTTTCTCAAGTCAAACGTTTTAAGCAGAAAGTAACAGAGTGAGAAGAAGAGGAATGAAGCTTCTACTGATTGAAACTAAAAGCAGACTTCGTGGTGGAGTGTAGCGAAGGTTTTAAAAAGAAAGCTATGAATATCAACGAAAAAGGATGTCTGTCAAAATAAATGATAGTCATTCTTTTTTTGAATGAGTTTTGTTCTGTTTTTTTTAGATTATTTGTTATAATAATAGATAGAAAACCGACAGGAGAGTAGTCTGATGCAAAAAATTTATCGAGATGATAGTTTAACTTTACACACAGATCTGTATCAAATTAATATGATGCAAACATACTGGGAATTAGGACGAGCAGACAAGCATGCTATTTTCGAATGCTATTTCAGAGAAATGCCTTTTAAAAATGGTTATGCAGTCTTTGCAGGTTTAGAAAGACTGGTTCAGTATTTAGAGCAATTATCTTTTACAGAAACAGATTTAACTTATTTACGAGAAATTGGTGGATATTCGGAAGAATTTTTAGATTATTTGAAAGACTTTAAATTTTCTTGTACTGTGCGATCAGTATTGGAGGGAGATTTGGTCTTTAATAATGAGCCGATTATTCAAGTTGAAGGACCTTTAGCACAAGCACAATTAATTGAAACCGCGCTGTTAAATATTGTTAATTTCCAAACACTAATTGCAACGAAAGCAGCTAGAATCAAATCAGTGATTGGTAATGATCCATTGCTAGAATTCGGTTCTCGTCGTGCACAAGAAATGGATGCGGCTATTTGGGGAACTCGAGCAGCTTACATTGGTGGAGCTGATGCAACAAGTAATGTTCGAGCAGGGAAAATCTTTGGTATTCCAGCTAGTGGAACCCATGCGCATTCATTAGTACAATCTTATGGCAATGATTACGATGCATTTATGGCTTATGCCAAAACTCATAAAGATTGTGTCTTTTTAGTAGATACCTATGATACGTTGCGATCAGGAGTGCCAAATGCCATTCGTGTTGCTCGAGAAATGGGAGATGAAATTAATTTCTTGGGCGTTCGTATTGATAGTGGGGACATGGCTTATATTTCTAAAAAAGTTCGCGAGCAATTAGATGAAGCAGGTTATACTGAGGCAAAAATTTATGCTTCCAATGATTTAGATGAGAGTACAATTTTAAGTTTGAAGATGCAAAAAGCTAAAATTGATGTGTGGGGTGTAGGAACTAAACTAATTACAGCCTATGATCAACCAGCTTTAGGTGCTGTTTATAAATTAGTAGCCATTGAGAACGATCAAGGAGTATTGGAAGATACGATCAAATTATCTAGCAATGCTGAAAAAGTTTCAACTCCAGGAAAAAAACAAGTTTGGCGAATTACGCGCAAATCCGATGGCAAATCAGAGGGTGATTATATTACTCTTTGGAATGAAAATCCTTTAGAACAAGAGAGTATTTATATGTTCCATCCAGTTCATACTTACATTAATAAGACCGTCACTGACTTTGATGCTCGTCCGTTATTACAAAATATTTATTCGGATGGAGAATTAGTTTATACTTTACCTGAATTGGATCAAATTAAAATATATTCTCATCAATGCTTAGATGCGCTTTGGGAAGAATATAAGCGTGATCTAAATCCCCAACCTTACCCGGTCGACTTATCTAGTGAATGCTGGAATCATAAAATGGCGATTATGGATAAAGTTCGTAAAGCAGTCAAAGCGTTTAGTGAACGAGGAGGAGAAGTTTCATGAGTTTACAAGAAGAGATAATTAAAGAACTAGGTGTTCAACCAGAAATTGATCCACAAAAAGAAATTCGTAAAAGTATTGAATTTCTAAAATCGTACTTAAGAAAACATCCTTTTTTGAAAACTTTTGTTTTGGGAATTAGTGGTGGGCAAGATTCTACATTGACTGGACGTTTGGCACAGTTGGCGATGGAAGAAATGCGTCAAGAAACCAATGATTCAGACTATTATTTCATCGCTGTACGTTTACCTTACGGCGAGCAAACGGATGAAGAAGATGCTAAAAGAGCGATGGCTTTTATTGAAGCGGATAGTCAATTAACTGTAAATATCAAACCTGCTGTGGATGCTCAAGTTGCTGCTTTAGAGGCAACAGGAGTAACTATATCTGATTTTAATAAAGGAAATATCAAAGCAAGACAGCGAATGATTACACAATATGCTATTGCTGGAGAACATGCGGGAGCTGTTTTAGGAACTGACCATGCAGCTGAAAATATTACAGGTTTCTTTACTAAGTTTGGTGATGGCGGAGCAGATATTTTACCGCTATTCCGTTTGAATAAACGTCAAGGAAAACAATTATTAGCAGAATTAGATGCGCCAGCAGAATTATATACTAAAATACCAACTGCAGACTTAGAAGATGGCAAACCTGGATTAGCTGATGAAGTAGCTTTAGGTGTTACTTATGAAAACATCGATGATTATTTAGAAGGAAAAAAAATCCCAATAGAAGCACAAGAAAAAATTGAAAACTGGTGGAATAAAACCCAACATAAACGTCATCTACCGATTACTGTTTTTGATGAGTTTTGGAAATAAAACGCAACATAAAAACTGACCTTTCAGTAAATGTTAAATCCTTATAAAATCTGTTTTTTGTAAATAGATTTTATGAGGATTTTTTTATGAATAGTAAAAACTATTATTGTATACAGTTAGTGTCAGATCAAATTTGAAACTTCCAGAATAAAACTCCGAAATCTCATTGATTGTGTGAGACCGCCAAGAGCCTCTTGACAGAGTCTCTTTGGCTGCTGACGTTCAAACACTGACTAAGTGTGAGACACTAAGTCAGTGTAATTCATTCAGCTCTTTAATACACGACCAATGAGTTTCTTCGTTTTTTTCTTCCAGTTTTAGCGAATGAAACATTGATACATTTGATGAGAAAAAATCCGTCAAAACTGGAAAGCCATCTGGTAGAAAAGACAGACATCGTGAGTTAAAGATGAGGATGAATTATGCAGTGTTGAAAGTAGTGAGTTGCTACTTTCTTACACTGCGTTTAAACGCCGAAAGGTTTGAGACTCATAAGAGGCTCAGACCGCTCTCTCACAATGTCTGTTCTTTACGGACAGATGGATTGGAAGTTTGTTACTTTATTATTAATAGTAATTAAAAACGAAAGATAAATGTGCGGATTAAGGACTTTTTACAAAGCTACTAGTAGTTGTTATCCGTGAAGGATTCTACTATAATAAACAAATAGGGCTGTGACTTGTAGAAGTCATGACCTTTTTTTCTTGAAGATAAAGGAGGTTTTTCTTTGGAAAAAAGTAAAAAAATAAAGTGGTGGCTCACTCCACTCATTATTGCGGGAATTATTTTAAGTAATTTGTATTTACAATGGTGTCAAAATAATCTATCTATTGATTTAATGTTAAAATTTGCTTTTTCCTGGCATACAGAAAAATTTTTACTCGGAAGTCTTGTATTGCTGGTTTTTTATCTTTTTTTAAGTAGCTTATCAGGATCGTTAAAAGTAGGTGGCGCATTATATAGCGTATTTATTACTTTATTGGGCTACGCAACCTATTTAAAAATGCTTTATCGACAAGAGCCAATCTATCCAGATGATTTAAAAATGATTACGCAATTTAACTTAATTAGAGAAATGATTGGCATAGGCCCTTTTATTCTAGCTCTATTTGCAATTATTTGTGTTCTGTCATTGGTTTTATGGCAAATCTATCGTAGTTTGAAATTCCCTAAAAGAAAACAAATTCTTCGTGTAAGTTTGCTGATATTGAGTAGTTTAGCATTAGTTTATATTAGCGACTTCAATAATGAAAACAACTTACTAAGAAGGGGGTATAACCGTACGGCGTTGTGGATTCCCTATTCACAGAAAATGAACTATTATAATACGGGTTTCATTGGTGGTTTTTTGTTTAATTTACGTGTAGATGCGATGGAAAAGCCTGAGAATTATTCAAAAGAAATGATTGAAAAAGTTGTTGGGAAATATCAAGTTAATGAGCAAATACAAGAAACAGAAACACCTAATATTATCTATATCATGAATGAAAGTTTTTCCAATCCGCAACATTTAAATGGGGTAGAAGTTCAAGGAGAACCATTGGCAGATTATTATGAAAAGGCTCAACAGACCTACAGTGGGAAAATGCTCTCTCAAAATTATGGAGGGGGGACCGCAAATATTGAATTTGAAGCATTAACAAGCTTTTCAATGGAATTGTTCAATCCTCAGATGACAACTCCATACACGATGCTTGTTCCAAAACTAGATCAAATTCCGTCAATTGTTTCTCTTGTGGAAAATCGTGGCTATCAAACAACAGCCATTCATCCTTACGATACGTCAATGTATAAACGTAAAGATGTTTATGATGTCTTTGGGTTCGATCAATTTCTAGATCAAGATACTATGGATTATACTGAGACAATTGAGAATAACCCTTACATTTCAGATGCGGCAGCCTATCAACAAATTTTAGATATTATTGACTCTGGAAATCAACCGCAATTTGTTCATTTAGTGACCATGCAAACCCACATGCCTTATGGTGAAAAATACGAACATCTAGAGTACGGTGTCTCTGGTGCAGTGAATCAAAATACTTTAAAGAATTATTTACAGGATATTGCCTATGGGAGTCGAGCGTTAAAGGATTTTTTAGAAGCGTTAGATCAACTTCCTCAGCGAACCTTAGTCGTTTTTTGGGGAGATCATTTGCCAGGAATCTATCCTGAAGAAATCCAAGCAGAAAATACAGAAGTTGCATTAAGAAATACAGAATTTTTAATGTGGGATTCTCAAGAGGATTGGGCTTTTGAAGAAAATCAAGTAACTAGTCCATTCTATTTTACTGCCAATCTCTTTGAAAGAAGTCAGTTGGCTTTAACTCCTTTTCATCAGCTTCTTTTAGAGTTAGAAAAAGAGTTACCAGCCTTTGAAAAAGGAATGTATTTAGAAAAAGAATGGAGCGAAACCTTGCCAGATTCTACGAAACTTCAAGAATTGTATCAAGACTATCAATTGATTCAATTTGATATTGTTCAAGGAAATCAATACAGTTTAGCAAGTCATTTTTTTGAGTAAAAAAATTTTGTTTCACAGAAAATTAACTTTTGTTATTCATGTAAGCGGAATAAGTTGAGTGATTAAACAACTTTTCTATAAAAATATCAGATGAAATTCTGTGAAACGTCAACTAATTGTCTGAATTGCAAACAAAACTGTGGATAAATAAAACCAGTAAGTCCAGCTTGAAGAATTCATCAGCTGACCTTACTGGTTTTTGTTTATAGATAATTAGTACCATGTTTTGTATTCATCAAAAAATGAAGCTTTGTTCTGTGCCTGGTGGACAATTTCTTCTGGGTAACCTAAGACGCTTAATAAAGCAATCGCATTTCGAGTTTGTGCGGGGCCAGCTTTTACTTTATAGTCAAAAGAAATTCCTTCATCTTCTGTGACTTGCTCTGAAAAATGAATATTGTCGCAATTGGATTTTAACATCTCAGTCAATTCGATGTCATGAGTAGCAACTATTGCCAAACTACTTGATTGAGCAAGCCATGAAACAATACTAGAAGAAGCGGCAATTCTTTCTACTGTATTGGTTCCTTTCAAAATTTCATCAATAAAACAGTAACAATGCTCCTTTGTTTTGACTAAATCCAATAAGCGTTTGACAGATTTAATTTCAGCTACAAAATAACTGTCTCCTTGAGAAAGATCATCCTCGACTGCCATTGAGGTCAATACATGACCGGATGCTAGTTCAAATGATTCACCAATTGCAGTTTGAATTGTTTGAGCTAAAATACAATTAATTGCAATACTTTTAACATAGGTTGATTTTCCTGAGGCATTAGAACCAGTTACTAAAGTTGTTTGTTGCCAGTCAACAGAGTTGGTGACCGCTTGAGCTAATAGTGGGTGATAAATTTTCTCCCCTTTGACATCACTATTTACAATAGTTGGCTGACAAGTCAAAGGCATGAAGGTTCGAAAATTTAAAATGGCAGCTGCGACTTCTAATTTCCCTAATAATTCCCAAAGATGAAGGGCCTCTTTATTATGGCGTGAAATTTTATTTAATACAAAACTGTATGAAATAAAAGGCAGCATCAACATCATGTTTAAATAGTCAAAAAACATTTCTGCTTCAGAATTATTTTTAATTCGAAAAGAAAAACCAAAGCGAGGAATGCTTCTTAAATGAGTTAAACTTTGTATTAAGTCTTTTTGCAAGGGAGAATCTAGCTTGGCAATTTTTGTTCCGGTAGAAATAGTTTGAACCAAATAACGCATACTATTTAACTCAGTCTCTAGTTGAGCTTTTTTTAGTTGATAATAAAGCATATTAAAAACCAAGCTACCGATAACAATAGCGATACCAATGGTCTGACCGAATAGGATTAAAAACAATCCTAAAAATGGTAGTAATCCTAAAATTAGGAAGAACGGAAGACTTCCAATCGTCGTTTTTTGATTTTGACCAAGATAATGTTTTGAAAAGTTTCGATCTTGTTTCCCTAATTGAGCAAAACGATATTGAGTTTTTTCTCGTATCTCAGGATGTTGCTGGTAAAAATTTATCAGTGTCTCTAGTTCTGTATCTGTTTGCCAATTGTAATTTCGTAAGCGTTGATACAATGCTTCAGAACCAACACTAGAATAGGTGCTATTAATTAGTTCAAAAACAGCAAACATATCTAAATCATTCCAAGTAATATCATCAATCTCACTATCGAAATTTGTATACTTACGTTCTTCTAGCCAAGCATTTTTTAAACTATGTTCTTTATCAAAACGTGGTTGTTTCGGGAGTTTCCCCCAATGCTCTTTGACGTTCTGTTTTAATTTAATTCGTTGATAAACATCTAAAATAGTTAAAAAAGCAACTACAACAATGATAATCCACATAACTACTATTCGTTCCTGCATATTCTTCCTCCATCTCGAAATTTTGATAAATAACCACTCCCAAAATAAGTGATGTTATCTTGGGAGTGGTTATTTTTAGCCCTCAGAAAAAATTAGTGATTATATTTATCAATGAGTTCTTGAATAAATTCAGAAACTTCGGCTAGTTCTTCAGAGACAATTTTTTGACGAGTAAGAAAATATAAACTTCGTTGGCTCTCCAAATCAAGTGATACCCAAGGAATATCTTTTTCTAAAGCAAGTTTGGAGATAATGGTTTTACCAATACCACTTTTAATCAGAGAAAGTGTCATTTCTTGCCGGTTGGTACGAATAATATGAGGGACTAGGTTTCTTACTTTTAGATAATTTTCGTTCACTTTTCCTAAAGGAGAGATGGAGTCTGGTAAAATCCAATATTCAGAATCAGGATTTCCTGCAACAACTAGTTCATCTGTGGCAATTAAATGTCGGTCAAGTTGATTACTACGTTCAGGTGTTTCAATTAATCCAAAATCAACCTTTGATTTTTCTAAACCTAATACAATATCTTCACTGGACATGACAAGGAAACTAAAATCAATCAAAGGAAATTTTGTTACTAAAACAGAAGCGAATTTTGGTAATAAGTAAGCACCGCATGTCTGTGAACTGGCGATGATACACTGCTCTCTAAAATGCTGTTGTGTATTGACATGATGCATGGCATCTTCCCATTCTTCCAAGATTTTTTGGATTTTTGGGTAAAGAAAATCAGCTTCCTTAGTAGGAGTGATTTCTTGTTTTCCTTTACGAACAAATAAAGTTACATTTAATTGTTCTTCTAATTTTTTGATTTGAGTCGAAACAGTGGGCTGTGATAAAAATAAACTATCCGCACTTCTTGTAAAATTATGCGTCTCATAGACGGAAAGAAATGTTCTTAGTACATGAAACAAAATGTCACCTCATTTATTTTTTGTTATTAATCAGCTATATGTGTCCATTTTTCTGTCAATAATTGATAGATTTCTTCAATTTCTGATGAATTCCCTCGAAGTTCAAAATCAGCTAAAAAAGGAATTTCAAACTGGTCAGCATATTGTTTGGCAGTTAAACAGTATTGATGGTTAAAATTCTTATTTCCGCCACCAACTACCCCTAAACAGTAGGAAGAATTATTTTCATAAGCAATGTATTCACGTAAAGCTTCGGTCAAAATTTCTTTATCGCCATTGTCTAAACCATTCCCACCTTCAAGATAAGTAGGTACGATAGCAAAAAAAGGTTTGGTCTCTTTAGAATCTAAAGTATTGTCGTGAACCTCTTTAGCTTGTATAATAGGAAAATCAGGGTTTTCTGCATGTTTTTCAATTGCTAGTTGTTGCATTCGAGTGACAAAAGATCGAGTATTTCCTGAAATTGAGATATAAAGAATATTCATTTCAGACCCTCCTAGTAAATTTAATAATTTCGTCACTGCTTTTTGTGACTTGTTACTAGTATATCAAATATTGTGTCATTCAGCAGAAAAAAACAATAAAAGTGAAGGAGAATTTTTATGATTCGTTTTGCCGAAAAAAATGATTCGTTTGCTATTGCCCAATTAGTCTTAGTTATTTTAAAAGACATGGAGCTGCCATTTGTCCGTAATGTTGGGGATGAAAAAACAATTGAAGTGTTGATGGAGGCAATTGCAGATCCAACTTATCGTTATGGATATCAACGGGGATTAGTGAAAGAGATTGATGGAGAGGTTGCAGGAATTGCTTTTGGTTATCCAGCAGAGGATGAACCAATGATTGAAGAACCTTTTTATCGAGTGTTGGAAGAAAAGGGGATGGAGAAACAACCACTTTTTTCAGATCCTGAAACTTTACCTAATGAATGGTATTTAGATACGATTTGTGTGGACGAAAAATTCAGAGGCTTAGGAGTGGGTTCAGAGTTATTAGACTCATTGGAAATTATTGTCCGTCGAGAGAAAAAAGACAAAATCGGTTTGTGTGTGGATCAAGCCAATCCTAATGCGCAACGTTTGTATGAACGAAAAGGCTTTAAAGTAGTAGCTGAGCAAGTTATCAGCGGACACTTGTACAATCATATGCAAAAAATGATTGAAGTGAAATAGAACGTTAACCAACTGATAAAAAATAGTCGAACAATTAAGGATACATCCTGCTTCTTTAATGGTAGTGTAATCCTAGTTGTTCGACTATTTTGTTATTTATTCTTTAAGTTAAATGAAGATTTGACTCTACAGCCTAAGCACACTTGTATAGTAGCTACTTGACTGTAAATCAAATAGAGTTAATTGAAAGTATCGGATAATTTTAATTTAAAAGCTGTTTTTTGCTGTTTATTACGATTGTATAACCAGTAATCCATAATAGCTGCAATACAGATACATTTTGGTGCATCCACATCATTGGCTACATTTAAGACATAATAATCACCAGTCAGCAAGGTGGTTTTATCCATCGTCATAATTTCTTTGGTAAAATGATGGATTTTGTAGCGATGCTGATAGATATTTCCATGGACTTGCCATTTTAATTGTTGGATATAATAAAAATCTCCTGGCCAATTAAATATTTTGTGGAGTGTTCCGACTTTTTGAAAATCCTCATAAATTTCAAAACGATTACCAAAAGTAAAACTAATTTGCTTAATACTTGCCACTAAAGAGCCATCCATGCGATAGAGTGACAAAGCATCGCCTTTTGCTCCCCAACGTCCGACTAACAAATAGAGAGAATGCCCCGTTTCATCTTTAACAACGGTACGTGTAACTTTACTTAATTGTTTATCTTGAATAAAAAACTCGGACACAATCTCACCTCCAACTTCTACAAAGGTTGATTATAATTCTTCATCAACTGCACGGCGAATGGCTTTTCCAACACCAGATTCGACATTAGTTACAGTAAGATATTTAGCATGTTCTTTAATTTCTGGAGCAGCATTTCCCATTGCAAAACTAACACCTGCAACTTGGATCATACTCATGTCGTTTAAATTATCCCCAATCGTCATTACCTCTTCTAAATCAACTTGACGTTTCTGTGCCAATCGGGCAACAGCAATTCCTTTTTGAGCGTTTTTATGATTGATTTCAATATTGTTTGCTCCAGAAGAAGTGATAACTAAATCTTCAAATTCATGAAGTCTTTTAGCAGCAACACTTAAATGTAGAGGTCCTTCTTTATGGAAAGCGATAATCTTTAATACAGAAACACGATTGTCATTAACGAATGTTTTTAAATTATCCACCGTAGTGATGGGGAAAAATTCTAAACGAGCCATGGCCATCGCAATCGCCATTTTTCGAGTAAGATGAGGCATCATTTCTGCAAGAACAGCTGAAAAATTCTCAATTCGTTGTTCTTTTTTTGCTGTATAAATGCCATTTTCTGTAGCGATTTCATAATAAATATCTTCCTCATCTAAAATATCAAAAACAGTTTCAATTAATGAAGAATCGATAGGTGCACTAAAAACGGGTGTTCCTGTTTTATCAAAAACCAAAGCTCCGTTTAGTGTGATCATGGGACAAGTAATCCCGGCTTCTTCTAGTGCAGGAATGGCTTCTGTTCTCCCACGACCAGTCGCAATAACGAACTCGACTCCTGTAGATTCTGCATAACGAATAGCATCAATATTTTCTTGAGAAATTTGGAGTTCCGAATTTAACAATGTTCCATCCATATCAGAGGCAATTAATTTAATCATGTTAGCATCCTTTCTACTTCTAATTCTTCTATAGTTTACCATAAAAAAGTGAAATATTCTTGAAGCTAAGAAGAGATTTTCTTGGCTAGACAACAAAAAAATAGTAAGCTAAACAAGAGGAGGCGTATCATGAAAAAAATTATTCATAACAGTTGGCAAGAAATTTTAGCAGATGAATTTCAGAAACCTTACTATCAAGAACTTCGTCAATTTTTAAAAAATGAATATCAGACACAACAAATACATCCGGATATGTATCATATTTTTGAAGCCTTAGAAAAAACACCTTATGAAGAAGTGAAAGTGGTAATTTTGGGACAAGATCCTTATCATGGTCCAAATCAAGCACATGGTCTTTCGTTTTCTGTACAACCAGGAATCAAAGTACCACCTTCGTTAAAAAATATTTATAAAGAATTAGAGGCCGATTTAGGTATCTCTCCAGTTTCCCATGGTTATTTAACTTCTTGGGCAGAACAAGGAGTGTTATTGTTAAATTCAGTTTTGACTGTGCGGGAAAGTCAAGCTTATTCTCATAGAGGAAAAGGTTGGGAAAAGCTGACGGATGAAATTATTCAAAAGTTGAATCAACGAGAAAAACCTATTGTGTTTATTTTGTGGGGTAAACCAGCACAACAGAAAATTTCAATGATTGATACAACAAAGCACGTAATTATTTCTTCTGTTCATCCAAGTCCTTTGTCTGCTCATCGTGGTTTTTTTGGTTCCAAGCCATTTTCTCAGACAAATCAAGCTCTGTTACAAATGGGAGAAACACCAATTAATTGGCAACTTCCTGAAAGAGTATAACAGTAAAATTTGAAAATTGTAGCAGTTTGTAAAAAATACGTGAAAAGTGTAACTAAATAGCTTTTTTTAGATTGGTACAGAGAAAAAAACTGTTTTTTTTTGGCTAGATAGTGTATGATAGATATGTATAAAAAAACTGGAGGTTATCATCCATGGAATTATTTGACAGTCTAAAATTTAAAATTGTACGTCGTGGTATTCGAATTGCTTTTCCAGAAGCTTCAGACACACGTATTCTAGGTGCAGTTGCTCGTTTGAAGGGTGAAGATTTGATCGAACCTGTATTAATTGGAAAACAACATGAAATTGAACAAGCAGCAGCAACTCGTGGAATCAATATTGCCAACATGACAATTTATGATCCAGACAACTGTGGACGTTGGGACCAAATCGTTGAAGCTTTTGTAGAACGTCGTAAAGGGAAAGTGACGAAAGAACAAGCAGAAGTTTTATTAAAAGACGAAAATTACTTTGGAACAATGCTGACTTATATGGGAATCACTGATGGTTTGGTTTCTGGTGCGATTCATTCAACAGGTGATACTGTTCGTCCAGCTTTACAAATTATCAAGACAAAACCAGGAATTAGCCGCACAAGCGGTGCATTCTTAATGATGCGTGGGAACGAGCAAGAGAAATATATTTTCTCTGATTGTGCAATCAATGTTGCTCCATCACCTCAAGAATTGGCAGAAATCGCTGTCGCTTCTGCTGAAACAGCAGAAATGTTTGATATAGAACCACGTGTAGCGATGTTAAGTTTCTCTACTAAAGGTTCAGCAAAAGCACCTCAAGCAGAAGCTACAATTGAAGCAACTCGTCTTGCCAAAGAACTAGCACCTGATTTAGCAATCGATGGTGAATTACAATTTGATGCAGCTTACAATCAATCAGTCGCAGCTTTAAAAGCTCCAGAATCTGATGTTGCAGGTAAAGCTTCAGTCTTTGTATTCCCAGATTTACAATCAGGAAACATTGGTTACAAAATTGCACAACGTTTTGGTAACTTCGAAGCAATTGGACCAATTTTACAAGGCTTAAATAAACCAGTTTCTGACTTATCTCGTGGATGTAACGAAGAAGATGTATATAAACTTTCAATCATTACTGCAGCTCAATCATTAATGAACGAATAATTTACTAGAAAAAGGATTGTCTCGCTTAAAGTTGAGACAATCCTTTTTTTGCTATTTAGCAGAAAAAAAGCTATACTATTGCAAGAATTCGCAGGTTTTCTTGAAGAGTTAAAGATAATTTTTCAAAAAATTTTGTAAGGAAAGGGAGAACAGGATGATTGTTTTAGAAAATTTTGAAGACACAACACGTTTGGCAGAATGTATTGGGAAAGTAGCCAAAGCTAGCGATAACTTAGTTTTAACAGGGGATTTGGGAGCGGGAAAAACCACATTGACCAAAGGAATTGCCAAAGGTCTTGGAATTGACCAAATGATTAAGAGTCCAACCTACACAATTATTCGAGAATATGAACAGGGACGAATTCCGTTGTATCACATGGATGTTTATCGTGTGGAACATGGAGCAAGTGATTTAGGTTTGGATGAATACTTTGAAGGTGATGGCTTATCAGTGATTGAATGGGGAAATCTTTTGCAGGAAGCCCTACCTGTAGATTTTCTTGAATTAATTTTAACAAAAGATCCTGAAGATCTAAATAAACGGTATGTTGAATTAAACGTATTTGGCAATCAAGCGCAAGAGTTCAAAAAACGAATCGAGGAAGCATGGGGAGAAATCAATGAGTGAAGTAGAGATTACCCTTAGAGAAGCGATTCCTGAAGATGCAGAAAAGCTGTTACAATTATCTAAACAAGTGAGTCTTGAAACGGATTTTTTAATTATGGATGAACGAGGGATGAATCTTTCATCAGAACTGTTGGCAGGGGAATTAGCAGCGATTTATGAAAGTGAAAGCAATTATTTACTCTTAGCTTTTGCTGACCAAGAAGTGATTGGAGCTGCTTCTATTCGCGCTAGTGATGAAGAGCGAATTGCTCACATTGGAGAAGTAGGTGTCTTTATTGCCAAAGAGTATTGGGGAATGGGTTTAGGAACCTTGTTGATGGAAGAGCTGATTGACTTTGCCAATGAAAGCTCAATCATTGCTAGATTAGAATTAACTGTTCAGTCTCGCAATCAAGCTGCCGTTCATCTCTATGAAAAAATTGGTTTTGAAACAGAAGGACTTTTAAAAAGAGGGGCAAAAAGTCAACAAGGTGAGTATTTAGATGTGAGACTTATGAGTTTAATGATTAACTAAAAAGTTAGGTAAATATGCCTAACTTTTTTTGACATTATAAGGTCATTGAATTACTATTACTATTGAGTGAAAGCCTTGTCAAAATCACCGATTGTACATCTGAATTAGTAAGATGATACAGGTAGAAAAGATTAGATTAACCATTTTGGAAATAAAACAATTTTATAAATAAACAGAAAAATAAGGAGGAAAAAAATGAATAAAATCAATTTTGGCAAATCAAAAAATAACGAAGATGTTTTTTTATATTCCTTTGAAAATGAAAAAGGATGGAAGATGATTGTTAGTAACCTTGGTGCCGTATTAACCAATTTATGGATTACAGATAAGTCAGGGAAACTAGTCGATGTCGTTCTAGGATTTGATACACTTGCTGAGTATGAGACAAATGATGATTCCTATTTAGGAGCTACTGTAGGTCGTAGTGCGAACCGATTGGCAGAGGCAAAATTTGAATTGAATGGAGTAAGCTATCAATTAAGTAAAAATGACAACGAAAATAATTTGCATAGTGGTCCAAATGGGTATCAAATTCGTATGTGGGAAGTCAAAGCACTTGAGGAAGATTCAATTACTTTCTTTTTACACAGCCCTGATGGAGATCAAGGTTATCCAGGAGCGTTGGATTTAGAAGTGAGTTACCAGTTAACTGAAGAGGGAATCAAAATTACTTATCTTGGTCAGTCTGATAAAGATACAATTTTTAATCCGACTAATCATAGCTATTTTAATTTGAATGGTCATCAAAGCGGGACTATTTTGAATCATCGTCTACAATTAAATGCGAGTGCCTTTACTCCGATGAAAGATAGTAAATCTATTCCAACGGGTGAAATTGCTTCCGTAGAGGGGACACCAATGGACTTTAGAATCAGCAAAGCTATCGGTCAAGACATTGATTCTGAGTTTGAACAACTAATGTTTTCACAGGGGTATGATCATAATTTTGTTTTAGACAAAGAGTCAGATACTTTTGCTGAATTGATTGGTGATCAATCAGGTATTCGAATGAAAGCAGCAACTGATTTACCGGGAGTTCAATTTTATAGCGGAAACTTTTTTACAGGACTGGAAGGTAAAGAAGGAGCTGTTTATAAGAAGCGAGAGGGAATGTGTTTAGAAACGCAGTATTTTCCAAATGCGGTCAATGAACCAAATTTTGATACACCTTTATTAGAAAAAAACAAGCCAGCGATATATTGGACAACATATTCGTTTGATATTGAATCTGAGAGGATTGATTAAATGTCTTGTCTTAAAATAGATGGAATCACTTACGAACTTGATGGACAAACGTTAATAAAAAATGTTTCTTTTTCTATTGATAAAGGAGAATTTGTGACGATAACAGGCTCATCAGGAAGTGGGAAAAGTACCTTACTTAAAATAATTGCTTCTTTACTGACTCCTTCAAAGGGAGAAATCTATCTAGAGGGGATACCGCAATCAAAGTTTGTACCCAATGACTATCGGAAGGAAGTCTCTTATTGTTTTCAACAACCTGTATTATTTGGTAAGACAGTAAAAGACAATCTTATTTTTCCATCTATCATTCGGAAACAACCCTTTGATTCGACACGCGGGAAGGAGCTGTTGCAACAAGTTGCTCTAGAACCAGTATTTTTAGACAAAAAAATTACTTCTTTATCAGGTGGAGAAAAACAGCGCATTGCTTTAATTCGTAATCTTATGTATTTGCCACAAGTTTTATTATTAGACGAGGTAACTGTGGGATTAGATACGGAAAACAAAGAGATCATTCATCGTTTGATTGGACATTTAAAGCAGCAAGGATTGACGATTCTTCAAATTACCCACGATTCAACTGAAATCGAAACAGCGGAACGAATCTTGACGATGGAAGGTGGGGAAATACATGGATAATCAATTAAATGTTCATACGATGTCTCTCGTATTTTCTTTTTTGCTTGTGTTACTTGCTATGTTTATTAGTAAAAAAGAACAATTAGGCTTATCAAAAGATATTCTTTTTAGTACGATTCGAGCGATTATCCAACTAAGTGGAATCGCCTATGTATTAAAATACGTCATTCAGGTAAACAATTTCTTCCTAACGCTGACAATGAGTTTTTTTATCATTGTCAATGCTTCTTGGAATGCTCACAAGCGTAATCCAAGTAAGCACAAAGTTTATTGGCATTCTTTATTGGCGATAGGCGTGAGTACCTATGTCACGTTAGGCATATTAGTTCTTTCTAAAACATTGGCCTTTGTTCCTTCCCAAGTCATCACAATTACCGGAATGATTGCTAGTAATTCAATGGTAGCGATTGGTTTGTGTTATCGAAATTTGAATACACAGTTCAAAGACCAACGGCAACAAGTCTTAGAAAAACTAGCCTTAGGTGCCGAAGTTAAACTAGCAGCTAAAAGTATCTTACAAGCAAGCATTCGTGTGGCAATGCAACCGACAATTGATTCAGCCAAAACAGTGGGCCTTGTTAGTTTGCCGGGAATGATGTCGGGGTTAATTTTTGCCGGAGTTGATCCAGTTCATGCCATCAAATATCAAATTATGGTGACTTTTATGCTCTTATCGACGACCAGTTTAGGTTCGATTATTGCTGGATACACTAGCTATAAAAATTATTTTAATGAGCATCAGCAGTTAATGGATTTATAAATAGTAAAAGGAAAGGAGAAATCAGGGGACTGATCTTCCCTTCCTTTTTTATTTCATCAAAACTAATTTTTTTAATGGATCTGTGCCGAACATTTTTTCTTGATGTAAAAGAATTTGAGCGCAAGCACGACTATCCTCTAGGGCATCGTGATGATTAATTAAAGGGATATCGAGATATTCACACATGGTGTTTAAGCGATGATTCGGAATTTCCGGATAAAGTTTCCGGCTCGTTTTCACTGTGCAAAGAGACATATAACTTGGTTGATCCAAGCCATAATAATCAAGACAGCCAGCTAAAACTCCAGTATCAAAGCCAGCATTATGGGCAACAATTAAACTGTTTTGATGATAAAAACGAGCAATCTGTTGCCAAATATCAGGAAATTTAGGGGCATTGAGAACATCATTTGGTCGTATACCGTGAATTTGGATATTTTTCCAGAAAAAATCGGTCTCTGGCTTAATTAAGGTATAATACTCATCTACGATTTGACTATTACGAACCATAACCAAAGCCAGTGAGCAAGCACTATGTTTTTGATAATTAGCTGTTTCAAAGTCCATGGCAATAAAATTCATTTTCTGTCTCCTATTTTTAAACAAAATTTACTTCATCTACTGTATTTTAACGGAAGATGAAGTAAGATGAAAGAAAGGATGTTTAAAAAGATTTAATTAGAATAAATATTTTTAAAAACAGTTAATTTCTAGGAGGTTTACTAAATGAAAGTTGGCGTGATTGGTTTAGGAGGAATTGCACAAAAAGCATATCTTCCAACTTATATTAAGTTACAAGATCGAGGGGAATTTATATTTGCTACACGGAATAAAGAGGTACAAACCAGATTATCGACGCAATATGGCTTACCAGAACTGAAAAATAATTTACAGGAATTGATTGTAGAAGGCATTGAAGCCTGCTTCATTCATACAGCAACCAGTAGCCATTACGAACTGATTAAAACTTGTTTGTTGGCAAATATTCATGTCTTTGTAGATAAACCAATCAGTGAAAATATTGAAGAAGTGACTGAACTACAAGCACTGGCAAAAGAAAGACAATGTATTTTGATGGTTGGCTTTAATCGACGCTTTGCTCCTATGGTGGAAAAACTCAAACAAATTCCTGAGAAAAGAACCTTGATTTTACAAAAGAATCGTGCGTATTCTGAACAACCAACTGCTTTTGAAATTTTTGATTTATTTCTTCATTTGGTTGATACTGCAGTGTATTTGTTGGATGACGAAATTATTTCTTCGACTAGTCGAATTCGTGAGAGTGAGACAGGGATGGAAATCGCCGTATTACATTTAGAAACTGCAACAGCGACGGCTATTTTATCAATGGATTTAAAAAGTGGAGCGAATCGTGAAGTATTTCAAGTGACGGCTCCAAGTGGGACAACTATTGTCGAAAACTTGATTGACTTTAAAACCGTCACATCTGTTGAGCAATCGGAAAGTTTTAATGATTGGCAAACAACTTTGGAAAAAAGAGGTTTTCAGCAAATGGTGGAAGTATTTTTAGATGCACTAGAAACTGGAGTGCAGCAAGAATTAAAACAAGAAAATATCTGGTTAAGTCATCAGTTGTGTCATGAAATGTTAAGACATCATCAAGAAAACAGCAACTAGTAGTCAGTTATCTCAGAACGTGATAAAATGAACAGGATATTTGATCAGAATTATTAAATAAGGGGTATGTAATCATTGAAAATCCAAGAAAAGTTTTTAAGCCATTTTCCTGAAATGAACTTATTGATTGATGAGCCATTAATGAATTATACGTTTACACAAACCGGCGGACCAGCTGATGTTTTAGCATTTCCAAAAACACAAACAGAAGTGGTGAAATTAATCAATTTCTGTCGACTTGCAGAAATTCCATGGTTGGTTTTAGGAAACGCTAGTAATCTAATCGTAAGAGACGGTGGGATTCGTGGTGTTGTCATTATGTTATTAGATATGAATACCATTACAATTCAAGATACCGTCATTACTGTAGAGTCTGGTGCACGTTTAATTGATACAAGTTATACTGCTTTGGAACATTCCTTAAGTGGATTAGAATTTGCTTGTGGGATTCCAGGAAGTGTCGGTGGTGCAATCTATATGAATGCAGGTGCCTATGGTGGAGAAATTCAAGATGTATTTATTTCTAGTGATGTGTTATTTCCAGATGGAAACATTCGCACATTAACAAGTAAGGATATGGACTTTAGTTATCGCCACAGCGCCCTCCAACTTTTGGGTGGTATTGTTTTATCTACACGCTTTGAATTGACTAAGGGAGATCCTGAAGTCATAAAGAATAAAATGGATGAACTAACTTATTTGCGAGAATCCAAACAGCCATTGGAATATCCTTCTTGTGGAAGTGTGTTTAAGCGTCCGGAAGGGCACTTTACTGGTAAATTAATTCAAGATGCTGGTTTGCAAGGTTTAGTTTGGGGTGGAGCCCAAATTTCTGAAAAACATGCAGGCTTTATTGTGAATATCAATCAAGCAAGTGCGACGGACTATGTTGAATTGATTGCCCATATCCAAACAGTAATCAAAGAAAAATTTGATGTCCATTTGGAACCAGAAGTACGTATTATTGGCGAAGAAGTGGTTTAACCACTTCTTCTTTACTATCAAAAAAGTCAAATGGAGCTTGAAAATTTCACAAAAATTGGTCAAAAAACAAGTGTGTTTTAGTGAGTGTTCTTAATAAATTGACTGCAAATTTCCGAAAAAAGAAGCCTTTTCATGAAAGCGTTACAAACGTTGACAAGTAAAGTTTCCTATAGTATATTGTGCAAAGGATAGTTATTATTTAGTTAAGCTAGACCTAAACGGATAGTTGCATCTGTTTAGGTTTTTTATTATCTTTAGAATTGAACTGGAAAAGAGAAAAGGGTGAATCGTTTGAAAATTCTAAGAATCTTGAATAATAATGTAGTGATTGCTTTAAACGATGATGGGGAAGAATTGGTTTTAATGGGGAACGGGTTAGGTTTTCAAAAAAAGCCCGGTTTTGAAATTGATCAGACAAAAGTTGAAAAAGTATTTGAAGTGAAAGATGAATTAGAATCTTTAAGAGTCGAAAAACTATTCTCCGAGATTCCAGAAGAAATCATTAAAATCTCTTAAGAAATTTTAAGTTACGCAAGAGAAAATTTGAAAAAAGATTTAAATGAAACGACCTTTATTGCTATCGCGGATCACTTGCACACAGCTATTCAAAGAACTCAAAAGAACATTCACATGAAAAATTTTCTATTATGGGATGTAAAACGGTTCTTTCCCCAAGAATTAGAAGTGGCTCGAAAAGCTATTACTGTGGTGAATGACCGAATGAATGTAGAATTAACAGATGATGAAGCTGGTTTTTTGACTTTGCATATTGTTAATGCAGCCATTGATTCCAACCAAGAGAGTGCTATAGATTTGACTCAAATGATTGAAGAGATTTTGACAGTCATTAAATATACACTTAAAATTAATTTTGAAGAAAATGATATTTATTTTCAACGATTTATCACTCACTTACGATTTTTCTCAGAGCGAGTTTTAAATCCTCACAGCGACTCTCTTGATGAGGATCAAGTAGAGAACGAATTATTTGAATTAGTAAACAGAAAATATCCAGAAGCTTTTACAGCAACTAAAAAAGTTGTCGAGTTATTAAAAACTCGCCGGGGGTATGAAACATCGAAAGACGAACAAGTATATATTACAATTCATATAGCAAGAATTATTGAAGCGATGAAATAGTCGTTACTATTTAGCTGTTACTGGAAAGCGTAGGAACTAATTGTTATATTCACGGTAAACTTGACGCTTTACTGCGAGAGAGGCTGAAAATTGATTGAGAGGTATCATCTGTTGCGCTCATTTCTGCTATTATTTTTAGCGTATGTCATCATTCTATGAGTTAATCTACAGAAATTTTGAAAGCTATCTAGCGTAACGGAACAACGAAAACTGCAAAAAGAAGTCAATGTGAACTACTGTCACTTAGTGTAGCGATTAGTTAGAGTTTGTTCCACGATCGACAAAAGCAGAAATCGTTGTGTAGTATAGCGAATGGATTATAAAGATAACTGTGAATACTAACAACTAATTCTTGCTTTAAAAAATTCGTTTGAAAGCGTTGACATTTTCATTTAATTACAGTATATTAATTTCAGGATAGTTATTATTCAGTTAAGCTAGACCTAAACGAGAGCGTTAGTGGCTCAGTTTAGGTCTTTTTCTGTTTTTTCAGACCGAAAAAGATAACTACTAGGATTCTGGAAAGAAAGGAGTGTATTCATCCCGTTGTAAGGGAATAGGGTCGTTACATTTAGTTGGCGAGACCTCTGGATTAAAAAAATAAATTAATTTTGGAGGCAAAAAATTATGGGGAAATATGAACAATTAGCAGAAGATATCGTTAGAGAAGTTGGTGGAAAAGAAAACGTTAACTCTCTAACAAATTGTATTACACGCTTACGTTTCAAATTAAAAGATGAAAGTAAAGCAAATGATGAAGTATTAAAAAATATGGACGGTGTCGTAACTGTCATGAAATCTGGTGGACAATACCAAGTTGTTATTGGAAATCATGTACCAGATGTACGTAAAGATGTAGATGCTGTTTTAGGTGTGTTAGAACCTACGGAAGACTCAGGACCAAAAGGCAATCTCTTTAGTCAGTTTGTTGATATTATTTCAAGTATATTCCAGCCAATTTTGGCTCCATTGTCTGCAGCCGGTATGTTAAAAGGTCTTGCGGCAGTCCTTTCTTTCGCAATAGGTTCAGGTTTTTCACAAACTCCAACCTATGCAGTACTAAATGCAATGGGTGATGGATTATTCCTATTCTTACCAATCTTTTTAGGATTTACGGCAATGCAAAAATTTGGTGGATCACCATTTGTTGGTATAATGATTGCAAGCAGTATGGTTTACAGAGGATTTATTGATGGCTCTATCGCAGCACAATTTGCTGAATCTGGTGGCTTAAACTTCTTTGGAATTCCATTTTCTGTTCCTGCAGCTGGATACGGATCTTCAGCAATGCCAATTATCTTTGCAGTGGCATTTGCAGCTTTCCTTGAAAAACAGCTAAGAAAAATTATTCCAGATGTTGTAAAATTATTCTTGGTTCCATTCTTTACAGTACTAATTACATTACCATTAACATTCTTAATCATTGGCCCAATTATGACTGTTGCTGCAGATTGGTTGGGAGCAGCTTTCATGGCTATTCAAAGCTTTAATCCAATTATTTATGGTGCTGTATTAGGTTTTACATGGCAAATTTTAGTAATGTTCGGTTTACACTGGGCGATTATTCCATTCTATTTAATGGAAGTAGCTGCCGGCAATCCAACTGGATTACTTTCTCCAAGTGGTAGTGTATCATTTGCACAAACAGGTGCTGTTTTAGCAATTATGTTAAAAACCAAAAATCTGAAATTAAGAGAATTATCAATTCCAGCATTTATCTCTGGTTTGTTTGGTGTTACTGAACCAGCAATTTACGGTATTACTTTACCTAAGAAAAAACCATTTTGGATTTCTTGTGTGGTTGGTGGCTTGACTGGAGCAATTGCGTTAGGTTTGGGTACAGTGACTTATCGTGCAGGTGGATTAGGAATTTTCCGTTATCCAAACATGATTTCAAATGAAGGAGATCCAACGTTAGCTATTTATGCTGTGATCCTAGATATTGCAGCTCTAGTACTAGCTTTTGTCTTAGTTTGGATGTTAGGATTCGATGATGAAGTTACAGCAGCAATGAGCAAAGATGAAGCAAAAGGTTCATTTGGTGGCGGAAAAGCGCTAGTTAAAAAATTGGGTAAAGAAGAAGTTCTTTCTCCAATCGAAGGTAAATTATTACCATTAAGCGAAGCGAAAGATGCTGCTTTTGCTGAAGGAATCATGGGTAAAGGTGTCGTTGTTGAACCGACTGTTGGTGAAGTTGTTGCACCATTTGACGGAACTGTAATGGCTATGTTCCTAACAAAACATGCAATTGGTTTAATCTCTGATACTGGATTAGAAATTCTAATCCACTTAGGTATTGATACAGTTCAATTAGATGGTTTACATTTTGAATCATTTGTTGAACAAGGAACAAAAGTGAAAAAAGGCGATCGATTAGTTACCTTTGATATTCCAGCAATTGAAGCTGCTGGCTACAGTACTCAAGTACCGATTATTGTGACAAATACACCAGATTACACAGATGTGATTGAAGCAACTCAACCAACTGTGAAACAAGGGGATGTCTTGATTACAGCAGTAATTTCAGAGTAAAAGAATGAGAAACATTTAGCTTTAAGAATAAGCTGTAAAATCTAAAAGTAGTATACCTACTATTCAAGATTTTACAGCTTGTTTTGTTTCAATTGAGCTTAGATCAAAAATAAAGGAGCGACAATCTATGAGTTTTCCAAAAAAATTTTTATGGGGTGGCGCAACGGCTGCTAATCAGTGCGAAGGAGCCTGGAATGTAGATGGCAAAGGAGATTCTATTAGCGACCATAACAGGGCTGGTAGTCGAACTTCAGGTACGAGACGTAGCTTTGATTTAGAAATTGATGATGAAAATTATTACTACCCAAGTCATACGGCAATTGATTTTTACCATCGTTACAAAGAAGATATCGCTTTGTTTGCTGAAATGGGCTTTAAAGTTTATCGTCTATCAATTGCTTGGACGCGTATTTTTCCAAATGGCGATGAAGAAACGCCTAATGAAGCAGGACTACAATACTATGATGATTTATTTGATGAATTGCATAAATATGGCATTGAGCCATTAGTGACTATTTCTCATTTTGAATTGCCTTTTAATTTAGGTAAAAAGTATGATGGTTTTTTGGATAAGCGTACGATTGGTTTTTACGAACGTTATGCAACTACTCTGTTTGAACGTTATAAGGATAAAGTCAAATATTGGCTGACTTTTAATGAAATTAACTTTGGGACTTTAGAACACGGAAAACGAATTAGTGGTTTGTTCAATCGTGAGTATTCAGAGTCAGAACAATTTCAAGCATTGCATAATGTATTTTTAGCTTCGGCAAAAGCGGTAACGGCAGGACATAAAATCAATCCTGATTTCCAAATTGGTTGTATGTTGGCTTATATCACCATGTATCCAAAGACTTGTCGTCCAGATGATGTATTAAAAACCCAACAAATGAATGATCGCTTAAATTATTTCTGTGGAGATGTTCAAGTTAAAGGCCACTATCCGTACTATATGAAAAGTTACTTTGAAAAAAACAATATTGAAGTTGAAATTACAGAAGAAGACCAAGCAACTTTGCAAGCTGGAAAGGTTGATTATTATACATTTAGTTACTACATGAGTACATGTATTGCTGATAATTTAGATAATCGTAATGATAAATCAGGTGGGAATTTATTTGGTGGTGTTTCCAATGAATACCTTGAAACCAGCGATTGGGGTTGGCAAATTGATCCAGTTGGTTTACGTTATACATTAAATCAGATTTATTCTCGTTATGAAGTACCATTGATGATTGTTGAAAATGGCTTGGGTGCTTTTGATAAAGTCGAAGAAGATGGCTCAATTCAAGACGATTATCGAATTGAATACTTTAGAAAACATATTGCAGAAATGGGCAATGCGATTGATGACGGCGTGGATTTAATTGGCTACACACCTTGGGGCTGTATTGATTTGATTAGTGCAGGAACTGGTGAAATGAGCAAGCGTTATGGTTTCATCTATGTAGATCGTGACGATGAAGGAAATGGAACGTTAGAAAGAAGTCCGAAAAAATCGTATTATTGGTACAAACAAGTGATTGAGTCAAATGGGGAAAATTTGACAGATTTAGACTAATTTTTTAAGACTTAGAAAGAACTTTCTTTCTAGGTCTTTTTTTTATTTCATTGAATTAAAGAATAATTTCTGTAATCTTTCAAAATATTTACATATTTGTTCTCGTTTTCATTTAATTATTATAGGATAAAAAGAAATTTTATTTCTTTTTATTAGCTTTTATCTAATAATACTTGAAATTTTATTTCTTTATGTTTATAATGAAAGCGTATTAATGAAATAGGAGGTGAGAAAGTGTTAGGTTTTTCTGTTTTTTTGGGAGATACGTTTCATCAGGAGAAAAAAAATTATGTAAAGGAAATGTTTGAACTAGGCTTTAGAAAAGTATTTACGTCCTTACACATTCCAGAAGATGATGCTTCGCAATTATTTAATAATTTAAAGGTACTAGGTAGTTTAACAAAATCACTGAATATGGAATTAATGGCAGATATCTCTGTGGATGGATTAAAACGTTTAGGTATTGACTTAACACAGACAAATGCAATTCAGGAACTTCAAGAACTAGGTGTAACAGGTATTCGTATGGACTACGGAGTTTCAAATGAAACAATTGCTAGTGTTTCAAATTTAATGTCTGTTGGTTTGAATGCTTCAACATTGACTGAAAAGGATGTAGAAGAATTAATTAAATATCAGGCTAATTTTGATCAAATGGAACTTTGGCATAACTATTATCCACGTCCTGAAACAGGCTTGTCTGAGGAGTATTTCATCAAATTAAATCAAAAATGGCAAAGTTTAGGAGCAAAGATTGTTGCTTTTGTTCCTGGGGATGAAAATTTACGCGGGCCTTTGCATCAAGGTCTCCCAACCTTAGAATGTCATCGAAAGAAACATCCTTTGTTTGCAGCAACTGATTTATTACAAACTTATCATTGTGATATTGTTTGTATTGGTGATGAAGGATTACAAAAAAGAACTAAGAAGCAATTCAAGGCATATTTTTACGATAAAAGGATTATTCTTCATGTATGTAATGTTGTTAAAACACATCAAGATTTATTTATAGGGAGTCATACGAATCGTTTAGACGATGCACGGGATGTTATTCGAAGTCAAGAAGCACGTTTCAAACAAATTCCTAAAATCAAAGCGAATCAGACAAAACAACGAAAATATGGAAGTGTGACTTTAGATAATGAACACTATTTACGTTATATGGGAGAATTACAAATTACTAAAGTTAATCTAAAGGCAGATAAAAAAGTGAACGTAGTGGCAGAAGTCGAAGAATCAGATTTGGATTTGATTCAGTGTATTTTGCCTGGCCAGCAATTTGAATTGAAAGAAAGTAGGAATAAATGTGAGTAATTTAGAAAATTTAACAACAGAAACACGCAATCCTAAAACCATGGAATTAGATCAAATGTCTATTATGGAAATCTTGAAGACAATGAATGAAGAAGATCGTAATGTTCCTTTAGCAATTGAAAAATGTTTACCGCAAGTTGAAAAAGTTGTTGAACAAATTATTCAAGCTTTTTCAAAGAACGGACGTTTAATTTACATGGGCGCTGGAACAAGTGGAAGACTAGGGGTTTTAGATGCTGCGGAATGTGTTCCTACTTTTGGTACAGAGCCTGAAATGGTTCAAGGATTGATTGCAGGTGGAATGAAGGCAATGACTGTTGCAGTTGAAGGTGCAGAAGATTCCGCTGAATTAGGGAAGGAAGATTTAATAGCTATTCAACTTACTGACAAAGATGTTGTTGTAGGAATAGCAGCAAGTGGTCGAACACCTTATGTTATTGGCGGTCTAGATTATGCTAATGAGATAGGTGCAACTACAGCAACTGTTTCATGTAACTTAAATGCCGAAATCAGTAAGCACGCTACTTATCCAATTGAGGTTGAGGTTGGACCAGAGATTTTAACTGGTTCTACTCGTTTAAAATCTGGAACGGCACAAAAACTAGTATTAAATATGCTTTCAACGGTATCTATGATTGGAAATGGAAAAGTATACAATAATTTAATGGTAGATGTTCGTCCAACAAACGAAAAACTTGTTGAGCGTGCAAAACGAATTATTATGCAAGCAACAGAATGTTCTTACGAAACTGCGGAAGTAGCTTTCAATGAAGCTGAAGAAAATGTAAAATTAGCTATTGTAATGATTCTAACAGATTTAGATAAAGCAACTGCAGCTACAAAACTAAAATCAGCAAAAGGTTTTATTCGTCAAACACTTTAAAAAAATAGTCAAAATTGAGGAGAGAAAAAAATTATGGCAGACAAAAATGTTTTAATCGCAAACGGCATATATGAGCATGTCGGCGGTATGGGAAATGTAAATAAAGTTGTTCATTGTATGACTCGTGTCCGTATGGAAATCAGGGATTACAATAAAGTAGATGTTGAGGGATTAAAAAAAGTTCCTGGTGTTATGGGAGTTGTTGAAGACGATACATTGCAAGTAGTTGTTGGCCCTGGAACGGTTAATAAAGTTGCACAAGAAATGGTTAAAATGGCCGGAGTTGGATTGGGGGATGTCATGCCTTCTGAAACTAAAAATGGTCGTTCAGCTGTAGATGAAAAAGCTGCTCAAACAAAAGCAGAGGTTAAAAGAAAAAATCAAAAACCTTGGTCAAAAGCTCTTAAATCAATTGCAAATATTTTTACTCCACTGATTCCTGCATTTGTAGGAGCTGGTATTATCGGTGGGATTGGTTCCATTTTAGGTAACATGCTAACTGCAGGTGTCCTTAGTGCAGATATGTGGATTTACATTCGATCAATTTTTGGAATTATTCAAAATAGTTTGTTTGCTTATTTAGTTATTTATGTGGGTATTAACAGTGCACGAGAATTTGGTGCTTCTCCGAGTTTAGGGGGAGTAATTGGTGGTTTAACAACACTATCAGGAATGAATCCTGATTTACCCCTGATGAATGTCTTTACTGGTCAACCGTTAAATGCTGGTCAAGGTGGAATTATTGGTGTAATTATCGCTGTATTCTTAATGTCTTTCGTTGAAAAATGGTTAAGAAAAATTATGCCAGAATCGATTGACATTATTGTTACACCAGTGATTACCTTACTAGTCATGGGTTTAACAACTATTTTCTTGATTATGCCACTAGCAGGATTTATTTCAAATGGTTTGGTAGGAAGTATTAACTGGATACTAGAAGTAGGAGGAGCCTTCTCTGGTTTTGTTTTAGGCGCAACTTTCCTACCTATGGTAATGTTTGGCTTGCATCAAATTTTAACTCCGATTCACTTACAAATGATTGAAAGTACAGGAAGTACTATGCTATTACCAATCCTAGCAATGGCTGGAGCAGGACAAGTCGGAGCTGCTATGGCTTTATGGATTAAATGCAAACGCAATACGCAATTAACAGAAATGATTAAAGGTGCGCTACCCGTTGGTATTTTAGGAATAGGGGAACCATTAATTTATGGAGTTACTTTACCGTTGGGTCGTCCATTTATTACAGCGTGTATTGGTGGAGGTATCGGCGGAGCTGTTATTGGTTTGTTCGGTAATGTCGGTGCGACATCGATTGGACCAAGTGGTGTTGCGTTAATTCCATTGATTGCTAATGGTCATTGGTTGAACTATGTAATTGGCTTACTTGCAGGTTACATGGGTGGATTCGTTATTACTTACTTCTTTGGTACAACTAAAGAAATGCGAATTGGAGTAGAGTAATGAAAAAAGCAGTTATTTTTGATATGGACGGGGTAATTGTTTTTTCTGAAAATGCCTATCAAAGACGACGAGATATATTTTTTGAAAAGCATGGTATAAAATTAACAAACGAGATACAGGAACAACTTGTAGGCTCCAATGTAAAGGATATGTTTATAAAATTAATTCCTGATGATGAGAATAAAAGAATTGACTTAATGGAAAAGTATGAAGATTTTAAATCTATTTATCCGATTGATTATCAAGAAATATTGAATCCTGATATTACTCAATCCTTAAAGGAATTATCAGATATGGGGATTCGTTTAGCGCTTGCTTCCTCGTCCTCTTTAAAAAGTATTCACAGTATATTATCGGATAATCAAATTCTTGATTATTTTGAATTACTAGTTAGTGGAGAAATGTTTGAAAAAAGTAAGCCTCATCCAGAAATCTATCAGTACACGGTTAAAAAATTAGATCTAGATTTATCAGATTGTTTAGTTATTGAAGATTCGGATATTGGTATGAGTGCAGCTCTAAATGCTGGATTAGAAGTTGCTTTATTGAATAATCAAAATTCTAAATCAACCCACCATATTCAATCATTACACGAGATATTGAAATATGTTAAATAAATATTGGGGAGCATACAGTTCTACTGTATGCTCTTTCAGTTATTTATTGTATGATTAGAATGGGAGGATGCTTATGAATATTTTATTTACAATCCAACATCAATTAGATAAACTTTCAAAAACTGAAAGAAAGTTAGCCGAATGGATATTGAATCATTCTGAGGAAGTGATTCATATGAGTGCAAAAACTTTATCTGAAGCAGCGCAAACGAGTCCAGCAACGGTTGTTCGCTTATGCTATTCTTTAGGTCTCGAAGGATTTACTGATTTAAAACTGAGACTTTCAGCCAATCTACCTGAAATTAAAGCTGGTTTGTACTCTGATATTGTACCAGATGAAAATATAGAAAGTATCAAACAAAAAATTAAATTGAAGGTTACTGATGCAATTGAAAAAAATGGTGAAGTTTTAGAAAATAGTGCTATTGAACAGGTTTTAGATTTATTAGAAAAAACTGATATATTTTATACTTATGGTATTGGTGCTTCTGGAACAGTAGCGGATGACTTTGCTCAAAAATTTTTGAGAATAGGTAGAAAAGTTATTTATAGCCAAGATGCACATTTGTTGACGACAATTATTGTGACAAATGATACGCCAGCCTTTCTCTTTCTTATTTCAAATTCTGGAGAGAAAAAAGATGTTTGTAAGTTAGCAGCTTTAGCGAAACATTATCAAGTTCCAGTTGTAAGCATGACCAGTAAAGGGCAATCTAGTTTAGCGAAATTATCAGATATTGTTCTGCATATCGAAGATGGGGGAGAGGCTCCTTTACGCAGTTCTGCAACAAATTCGTTACTGGTTCAGTTATATACGATAGATGTTTTGTTTTCGGCATACGCCTCAAAACACTATGAAAAGACGATGTTTCAATTGGAAAAAACCAAAAATGCTGTGCAGATATTGGAAGAGTATGAATAATTTCTATCTATTTAATTAGTAAAGGAGTAATTAAATGAAAATCGCGATTTTCAATCAACACATCACCGATGCTGCCAAACAAAGCGGATTTTCCAGAATTGAAATTCTGAAACAGTTACGAAAAAAGGGAGTCACCGGGCTAGAATATGGGATTCAAGAATTAGAAGATGTAGAAGTGACTAAAAAAGAACTAATAGAAGCAGAAATGGAAATTATTTCTATTTATCAACTTTGTCATTATGAATCAAATCTAAAAGCAGATACAAAAATTGTGGACGTAGCTGCTAGATTGGGAGTAGATAAACTTTTAATTATTCCAGGATTTTTTCAGGAAGATCAATCGGATGCAGAAGTTTTAGCTAGTTGTAAAAAAGCGATGAATGAATTAACAGCTTATGCAAAATCCAAAAGTATTCAAATCACGATTGAAGATTTTGACGCATCTAATAGTGTTATTCTTGATTCAGAAATGATGCGTTGGTTTGGTGAAAATGTGACTCACTTGACCTATACCTTTGATACTGGAAATTTTATTTACAGTGGAGAAGATGAATTAGTAGCCTTTGAGCAGTTAAAAGATAAAATTGTCCATGTTCATGCCAAGGATCGAGGAGCTAAAATGATTCCTCAAGCAGACGTTACAGTTACTACCAGTGGGCACCAATTATATACAGTTGCTACGGGTCAAGGAATTATAAAAATTTCAGAAGTAATCGAGCGACTAAAAGCACTGGATTATCAAGGATACGTTACGATTGAACACTTTGGGGCAGACGACTATCTACAAACGATGCTTGATTCTGTCGATTGGTTAAATCAAAAAATCAAATAAGAAAAATTCGAGACAAAAAAGATTCCCACCATGCAGAGCCGAAGCTTGCTAGTGGGAATCTTTTTTTATCGTTCTAATCTCTTCGTTAAACTAAATAGAAGGCAATATTTCTGTAGGACACCTAATAAAGGAATAGAAATGAGTCCAACAGCTAACATTTACCAATCAATCTGCAGTGAAGGGGCACGTTTGCCGTGAATAGCAACCTTTTTTTATATTTTTTAAAATCTTAGGCAATTCCATCTCTTTGTTTTACGAGTCTTAACAAGACAGAGGCAACAGCTGCAGTAGCGATACCAGCAACAATGGCTTCAGGAATTCCTTGAGTTAGAATAATTGTAAGGATTGCAATATAAATGGCATTGCCAGCTTCACCAATGACTTGTCCATATTCTCTTTGGAATAAAAAGTAAATCAGATTCATTACGAGAATTGTGTTTGTTAAGCCACCAGCTATACCACTAAGAAATAAGCTAAAGCTATTTGCTTTGTTCTTAAATAGTTTTTTGCCCCATTGATAGGTAAAGTAAGGAACTACACCAATCAAAATACGTGGGACAATCGCGATAATTATGGCCTTCCAACTACCATTTTCTGCACCGATTGGTGGGATAAATGGAGAAAAAGCAAAAGATAGCGGGGTTACGATCACTGTGGAACGAATCATACTAATAATTCCAAATGACCCACCCAAAAAAGCTCCTAGCTTTGGTCCTAAAACAATCGAAGCAATGATAACAGGAATGTGCAAGGTGGTAGCATTGATTATGCCTAGTGGGATAAAACCTAAAAAAGGCACACTAGCCAATAAAATTAAAATAGCTAGGAAAAAAGCAGTTAAAACTAGCCGAAAGGTATTATTTTTCATAAGAATCTCCTTTAATTTATAGCATTTTCAACATATTGAAGAATAGTCTCAACGGTTGCTAAAGCACCAGAACCAAAATCACCACATGCAAGCAAGGATTCTCTTGGCGTGATTTCTTTATACCCAACTTCCTTTAAAATAGCAAGATTTTTTTGCAAAATTGGATTAAGATACATATTGGTATTCATAGCAGGAGCAACTAATCTAGGCGTATCAAAGGGCAGTGCCATAGCTACAGTCGAAACTAAATCATCGGCTAAACCATTAGCAATTTTACCAATGACGTTGGCACTAGCTGGAGCAATCAAAAAAAGATCGGCTTGCTTGGCTAATTCGATGTGATTTATTTTACTGGGATTGATTTCTTCCATCACATCAACATGAATGGGTCTTTTAGAGAGAGATTGTAAAGTTAACGGCGTGATAAAAGCTTGGCTACTTTTAGTCATCATTACATCTACTTCGTAACCTAATTTCGTTAATTCATTGGTTAAATCAGCTGATTTATAAGCAGAAATACTGCCACTAACAGCTAATAAAATTCGTTTTGTCATAACAAATACTCCTTTTTTATTCCATTACTTGAATTCTGGTAAGAGTGTCTGGACAATCAATTGAGCGATTGCCTCTTTACTGTCGACTTCACCGATAATTTGACCTTGTGGATCGATTAAATATCCTACATGTTTGTCAAATTCAATAGAAGTTAAATCATTAGCTAACACATAATCGGCTTGGTTTTTGTGTAGACTGGCAGTGGCAACTGTCAATAATTCTTCCTTAGAAACATCAACTAAAAGTTTAAAACCAACTAATAAGGTGTTGGGTTGAAGCTGTTTAATTGATTGGATGACTTTGGGTGTTTTATCTAAAATGACATATAATTGATCGGTGTCTGAAGAAATTTTGGTGACAGTTTCTTGATTATCTCCAACTAATTGTTTTAAATCCTCCGCAGTAAGAATGGATTTATTTTCAATCAAACGATTAATTCTTTCTAGAAATTGTTCTTGAGAAAGACTTTGTGTCGGTGTGAAATCACTAACTGCCATACTATGAATCACAGCTGCATAGGTGTTCTCTTTCAAAAGTGTCTCCAACGTTTCTGCAAGACTACGAGTGTCAGTAATTGAATGAACGGTCAAATCCTTTTGAGAAGCAGGTTTTTTAGCTATCGCAGTAGTAACATAATCGACTTGAATACTATTTTCTAAAAAGGTTTCTGCAATTAAACTTCCTAAACTCCCCGTCGAATGATTTGTTATGGAGCGGACATCATCGATTTTTTCAGAAGTACCACCAGCAGTAATCAATACTTTCATATTTTCACATCCATGTTTACAATGGTTCGTCCTTGATGTTCACCAGCTAATAAGGCATCAATTGTAATATCTAAGTCAGTCAATAAAACTTCTTGATAGTTTAAATTGTTGATTACATCACGATTTTCAGCTAAAAAAGGCCAAATTTCTTTACGAAGGTCCATACTTGCATGAACAGAGTCAATACCGATGAGCTGAATTCCTCTTAAAATAAAAGGTAGAACAGTCGTATCTACTTTAATTCCTCCAGCATTTCCACAAATAATGGCACTTCCTTCATACTGAAGTAAAGGCAACAAATTAGCTAACAATGAACCGCCAACGGTATCAATTAACGCAGCGATTAACTGTTTTCCAAGAGGTTTATTCTTCTCTGGCAACACCTCTTCAGGTGTCGCAATTTGAGTTGCTCCTAACTGTAGTAACCAATCAACGTCTTTTTTGCGAGAAATAGCAGTGATATTTGAATACCCTAGTTTACTTAGCAAGGCAATCGCAATGCTACCCACGCCACCAGTAGCACCAGTGACAAAAATCGGTTCATCTTTATCAATTTGTTTTTTCTCTAGAGCTAGTACACATTGAGTCGCAGTAAAACCAGCTGTTCCAAAAATCATACTTTCTTTCGGTGATAAGTCCTTAGGCAAAGCCACCAACCATTCCACAGGTACTTGTTGATATTGGGCAAAGCCACCATCCACACCCACACCTAAATCATAGCCAGTCACAATTACTTGTTTACCAACAGGCCAATCTTCGTGAGTGGATTCAATAATTTCACCGGCTAGATCAATCCCAGGAATTTTAGGATAAGAACGAATCACGCCAGTATCTTTAGTAGCAGCTAAAGCATCTTTGTAATTAATATCTGAATAGGCAACTTGGATTAATACGTGATCTTTTAATAGAGGTAGCTGTTCTTTTTTCACAACGCCTCGGGTAAAGATATGTTCATCTTGGGAAACTTCAAAAGCTAGAAATGGATCCATATATATCACTCCGTTACTCGTTTTAGAATACTCTTGCTATCTAATTTTTTAAATAAAATAAGTAGCAAATTTTTTAATACTTTCATGATAACACAAAAATTTTTTGTTGCTTAAAAAAATAACTTTTTTTGAACAAATATGCTTGTAATTTATGATAAAAAAATTTATTCTTAAACAGTATGTTCGAGAAACAAAAAAATGCGTTTATCTATTGTAGAAAAAAGATCTTTTTCTATTACAAACAACGAACGATCATTCAGAAACAATGACATATAATAAACCGAATCGGGGAGGAAAGAATAGTGGGAAAACCAATCATTTCATTTAATAATGTGGTGAAGCGGTATGATGATGAGACAATTTTAAAGAGTGTAAATTTTGAGATAGAAGAAGGCAAATTTTATACCTTACTCGGTCCATCTGGATGTGGAAAAACGACCATTTTGCGAATAATCGCTGGGTTTTCTGAGGCTACAGACGGAGATGTTTTCTTTGCAGGAGAACGAATCAATGATGTACCTGCGAATCAACGCCAAGTAAATACTGTCTTTCAAGACTATGCATTGTTTCCGCATATGAATGTATTTGAAAATGTGGCTTTCGGCTTAAAAATCAAAAAATTGCCGAAGAAAGAAATTGAAACGAAAGTGAAGGATGCTTTACGTTTAGTACAACTAGGTGGTTATGAAAATCGTGAAATCAGTGAAATGTCAGGTGGACAACGTCAACGTGTGGCAATTGCTCGAGCGATTATTAATGAACCAAAAGTATTATTGCTAGACGAACCTTTATCAGCCTTGGATTTAAAATTACGTACTGAAATGCAATATGAATTGCGTGAGTTACAACAACGTTTAGGCATTACCTTTATCTTTGTTACTCACGATCAAGAAGAAGCTTTGGCAATGAGTGATGAAATCTTTGTTATCAATAAAGGCGAAATCGTTCAAAGTGGAACTCCTGTGGATATCTATGATGAACCAATCAATCATTTTGTTGCGGATTTCGTAGGTGAAAGTAATATCGTTAATGGTACGATGATTGATGATAATTTAGTCGAATTTGTTGGCAAAACTTTTGAATGTGTCGATGGTGGGATGCGTAAAAATGAAGCCGTTGAGATTGTGATTCGTCCAGAAGATTTGAGTTTAACAACTCGTGAAAATGGCAAGCTAAATGTTCGTGTGGATACACAGTTATTCCGTGGAGTTCACTATGAAATTATTTGTTACGATGAACAAGATAATGAGTGGATGGTTCACTCAACCAGAAAAGCAGTCGAAGGTAGTCAAATTGGTCTATCCTTTGAACCAGAAGATATACATGTTATGCGTTTCAACGAATCTGAAGAAGACTTTGATGCACGTTTAGAAAGTTACGAAGAGTAGGGGGGACGAAATGACAAAAATTAGACGTATCTATGGAATTCCTTATTTATTTTGGTTGCTTTTATTTGTTATTGCGCCCGTATTAATGATTGTTTATCAATCATTCTTTGATATGAATGGTCAATTTTCTCTAATTAATTACCAAACCTACTTTGCTTCAGGCAAGTACTTAGAGATGACCTTGAACTCAGTTTGGTATGCTTTTTTAATTACCTTCATTACCTTGCTGATTAGTTATCCGACTGCCTACTTTTTGACAAAATTAAAGCACAAAGATCTATGGTTGTTGTTAATTATTTTACCAACTTGGATTAACTTATTACTAAAAGCTTATGCCTTTATTGGTATTTTTGGAATTAACGGTAGTATTAACAGCTTCTTACAATTTATTGGTATTGCACCGAAACAAATTTTATTTACGGATTTTAGTTTTCTAGCAGTTGCGACATATATCGAGCTTCCATTCATGATTATGCCGATTTACAATGCTTTAGAAGAATTAAATCCTTCTCTAATCAGTGCGAGCCGTGATTTGGGAGCAAATGGTTTTGAAACTTTCCGTCGCGTTATTTTTCCACTTTCCTTAAACGGAGTGAAAAGTGGTGTGCAGGCAGTTTTTATCCCGTCACTTTCTTTATTCATGTTAACACGTTTAATTGGAGGGAACCGAGTTATAACTTTGGGAACGGCAATTGAACAACATTTCTTAGTGACACAAAACTGGGGGATGGGATCAACAATTGGTGTAATCTTAATTATTGCGATGTTTGCGGTTATGTTATTAACAGGTGAAAAAAGAAAAGGAGGCAGAAAATGAAAAAATTTCCATGGTCTCGTCTTTATTTAGCCTTAGTTTTTATTATCCTGTATGCACCAATTTTTTATCTGATTTTTTACTCATTTAATGAAGGTGGCACGATGAATAGTTTCACAGGTTTTACTTGGGAACACTATGCAGCTGTCTTTGAAGATTCTCGTTTACTGATTATTGTTTTGAATACCTTTATGTTGGCATTTTTATCAGCTTTACTTGCTACAGTTATCGGTACTTTTGGAGCGATGGGCATCTACTATACACGAAATCGTGGAGCGAGAAATGCATTATTAAGTATGAATAATATTTTACTAGTGTCACCAGACGTTATCATTGGTGCTAGTTTCTTGATTTTCTTTACGATGGTGGGGAGCGTCTTTCGTAGTTTTAACTTAGGATTTTTCAGTGTGTTACTTTCTCATGTAGCTTTTAGTATTCCGATTGTTGTTTTAATGGTTTTACCAAAATTACAGGAGATGAATGATTCTATGATTGATGCAGCTAGAGATTTAGGTGCCAATAGTATGCAAGTGATTAGCAATATTATTTTGCCATTCCTTTCACCAGGTATTATTGCCGGCTATTTCATGGCTTTCACCTATTCTTTAGATGATTTTGCGGTGACTTTCTTTGTAACAGGTAACGGTTTTAGTACTTTATCTGTTGAAATTTATTCCAGAGCAAGACAAGGGATTAGCTTAGAAATTAATGCGCTAAGTACCTTGGTTTTCTTATTCTCTATGGTGTTGGTAGTTGGATATTATTTTATTAGTCAAGAAAATATTTCCCGTCGTGTCCGAAGAAATCGTGCAAAAAGCGAGGTGACGGATTTACAATGAAAAGATTACAGTCATTAATTATTGGAATTCTGGGGATTATTTTAGTTTTGATTCTCGGTGTTCGACAACTGGAGCGATCTACAGGTATAGCAGGTGCTCAGGTATTAAATGTCTATAACTGGGGCGATTATATTGATCCTGATTTGTTAACCCAATTTGAAGAAGAATATGGTTATAAAGTAAACTATGAAACTTTTGATTCAAATGAAGCAATGGTAACAAAAATTCGTCAAGGTGGGACTTCTTACGATATAACGATTCCAAGTGAATATATGATTCAAAAAATGATTGAAGAAGATTTAGTTCTCGAATTAGATCATTCTAAAATTGTTGGTATGGAAAATATCGATCCGCGCTTCTTGGATTTAAATTTTGATCCTAATAATGCTTATTCTGTTCCTTACTTCTGGGGTACTTTAGGAATTGTTTATAACGATAAAGTAGTTAATGAAGAAGATATGACTTCATGGGATGACTTATGGCGACCAGAATTGAAAGATAATCTGATGCTAATTGATGGTGCCCGTGAAGTAATTGGTTTAGGTTTAAACAGTTTAGGCTATTCTTTAAATAGTAAAAACGATCAAGAATTGCAAGAAGCAGTTGCGAAACTTCGTGAGATGACCTCCAATGTCAAAGCCATTGTAGCTGATGAAATCAAAATGTATATGATTAACGAAGAAAGTGCAGTAGCAGTTACTTTTTCAGGAGAAGCCGCGGATATGATGTGGGAAAATGAGCACATTCATTATGTGATTCCAGAAGAAGGCTCCAATCTTTGGTTTGATAATATTGTTATTCCTAAAACAGCAAGGAATGTTGAAGGTGCCTACGATTTTATTAACTTCATGTTAGATCCAGAAAATGCTGCACAAAATGCGGAATACATTGGCTACTCTACGCCAAATAAAGAAGCCATGTCGATTTTACCATCGGACATCACAGAAGATGAACAATTTTATCCATCAGATGAAATGGTTTCACACTTAGAAGTGTATGAAGATTTAGGCTCAGAATATATTGGTATTTATAATGATCTGTTCCTAGAGCTGAAGATGTATCGTAAGTAAGGATAAAAAAGCGGTATTGTATAGTCTATCACCTAGAAGTCGCTAATATTAAATTAAGTGAGTAGCAACCATAAAGCTACTCACTTTTTAATTACTTAAATTTTCAATTGTTAATTCAGATAACTTCAATTTTATTGTAAAGGTACAGCAGCTAATTTTAATGTCAAAGGAGATAAAATTTTTGAAGATGGTCCAATACATTTTCAGAATTACACTGAAAATCCAGTAAAACAAAATTTTGAATTTGGAATAAATATCACTTATTATTTTGACGATAATGGATTTTCAACTTTTAGTGATGAAACAGGTCTATTCGGTATAATACAAGTAAGATGATCGTTATTTATTAGTTGGTAAGTGTTGGATAATTTAAGAAGAATATTTTGATGAGAATACATTTTTAAGTTTAATCTATCGGTTCTTTGATTTGATTAGTGTTACTGTGTGGTTTTCGCTTGTATGGATAGGTTACACTGGACTAGACAGAAAAAATAAGGTGTGTACAATAAGAGAAAACACCTGGAGGAAAAATTATGTCAAAACGTCAAAGAAGAACCTATTCAAAAGAATTTAAACAACAAATGGTAGACTTGTACAATGCTGGGAAACCGCGAGCAGAAATCGTTCGGGAATATGAATTAACCCCCTCAGCTTTTGATAAATGGGTCAAACAAGCCAATACAACAGGATCATTCAAAGAAAAAGACAACCTAACCCCTGAACAAAAAGAATTAGCTGCTTTACGAAAAAGAAATCAACAGTTAGAAATGGAGAATGATATTTTAAAGCAAGCGGCGCTGATATTCGGACGAAACGACAAGTAATTGATGCCAACAAGCACAAATACTCTATATCAGCGATGTGTCAATGTCTAGGGATTTCTCGCCAAACATATTACTATCAACCAAAGAAAAAACAAAGTGAAGCTGAAATTGAAGAGGCGGTAACCGAAACCTTTTATCAAAACCGCAAAGTCTATGGTACGCGTAAAATAAAAAAGAGCCTAGAAAATCAAGGGATTCGTGTTAGTCGGCGTAAAATCGGCAGAATCATGAAGAATCGTGGGTTGAAGTCTACTTATACGATGGCCTACTATAAGCATCATGGGACTTCTTGTAATGAAGCGCCAGTTAAAAATCTATTGAATCGTGAGTTTTCACATAAAAATCCATTAGAAGCAATCGTAACGGATTTAACCTATGTACGAGTTGGAAAGAAATGGCACTATATTTGTTTGATATTAGACTTGTTCAATCGTGAAATCATTGGTTATTCTTGTGGCGAGCATAAATCTGCGGCTCTAGTAAAAAAAGCTTTCAGCCGTATATCTTATCCATTAACAGAAGTAGAACTTTTTCATACGGATCGTGGGAAAGAATTTGATAATCAAACAATTGAAATGATTTTACAAGCATTTGGTATCACACGTTCACTTAGTAAAAAAGGCTGTCCTTATGATAATGCCGTAGCAGAATCTACGTATAAATCCGTCAAAATCGAATTTGTTTATTCAAAAAAATTTGAGACTTTGAAAGAATTAGAACTAGAATTATTTGATTACGTACATTGGTGGAATCATCTTCGTTTGCACGGTACACTTGGCTACGAGACACCCATTCATATCCGTTATCAGAGATTGGCGCAGCAAACCCTTGACAATGAGCATGGTCATGATAGCGAAAGCGAGGCAGCGTAATTCCCAATTGAGCTTCTGCCGTTGAAATTCATGACCATGGAGGCTCGTTGTCAAGGGCAAACGGAACAAAGTGCAAGAATTCTATATACACCTTATAAAATTTGTCAAAATAAGTGTTGCCATTTCAGTAACTAAATTTAAATAGAACAGGTCATAAAAAAAACACTATACATCAATGCTTGGGTGAGTATGGTGTTCTTTTTCTTGTAAAGTATTTACAAATTTTAGATAATTATTTCTTCTTTAAAAAGTGATTTTGTCGCACGATAAATGCTTAAGGCTGTTTGCGAGTGATTCATTGTGTAAAGATGGATGCCTGCTGTATCTTGTGTGACCAAATCAACAATTTGATCAATCGCATAGGCTAAACCTGCTGCTCTTAAGGATTCAGGATTGTGTTCGTATTTTTCTAAAATGGCAATAAATTTTCTTGGTAAAGCTGTCTGTGTGGTCTTGATTAGACGTAACGCCTGATTCCGATTGACAATCGGCATAATTCCAGCATAGATTGGTACGTCAATACCGACAATATCGCAATTTTCACGAAAGCGATAAAAAATTTCATTGTCAAAGAACAGTTGAGTGATTAAATCGTCACAACCACTATCCACTTTTCTTTTTAAATTTTGTAAATCTTTCACCCGATTTTTGGCTTCAGGATGAATTTCAGGATGACAAGCACCGCTAATTTGAAAGGTTGGTTCCTCTTCTTTAATAAATCGGATTAAGTCACTGGCATATTTGAAATCATCCAGAGGTAATTTGTCGGGATAAATATCTCCACGCAAGGCTAGAATTCGATTTGTTTTAAATCTTTTTAGTAGTTGAATAGCTTCTCGAATATCGTTTTTAGAAGAATAGGCTGCCGTCAAATGAGCAATACTAGGCACGTTCAAATTTTTTTGAATATAACCAGCTAATTTTAAGGTAGTGGTTTTTAAATCAATATTTTTATTGCTACAAGTCACACTGATGAAATGCGGACCTAAGTCATGCAATTCATCTAGTGTGTCCAAAAGTAATTCGTTGGATGATTTTGTATTGGGTGGAAAAATTTCAAAAGAAAGGGAAGGATGTTGCCTTTCCAAAGTATCAACCATTGACAAGCTCCTCTCGTATTTCTTTGGCTGCCACTACTAAGTTTTCTAAACTAGCATATGTTTCTTTTTCACCGCGGGTTTTTAAGCCACAGTCAGGATTGATCCAAACTTTATCGGTTGAGATTTTTTCTAAGATTTTACCAATCGTTTGTTTGATTTCTTCTACAGAAGGAACACGTGGTGAATGAATATCGTAAACACCAGGACCGACTTGTGTTTGGAAATTGTTACGATTTAAGGCATCTAATAAGGCTAAATTAGAACGAGACGCTTCAAAACTAATGACATCAGCATCCATATCATCAATTGCCTTAATGATATCCTCAAATTCGCTATAACACATATGCGTATGAATTTGAGTTTCTGGTTGAACTTTGCTATGAACCAGACGGAAAGCCGGAATTGCCCAATCCAAATACTCACTGTACCAATCTGTTTGACGTAAAGGTAATTTTTCACGTAAAGCTGCTTCATCAATTTGGATGATACGAATCCCATTTGCTTCTAAATCTAAGACCTCTTCTTGAATCGCTAAAGCTAATTGGTAGGTACTTTCTTTAATTGAGATATCCTCACGTGGGAAAGACCAGTTTAAGATGGTGACAGGACCTGTTAGCATTCCTTTGACAATCTGTTCTGTTTTGCTTTGAGCATATTTTGACCATTGAACGGTGATAGCTTTTGAACGAGAGATATCACCCCAAATAATTGGTGGTTTCACCCCACGTGTACCATAAGATTGTACCCAACCATTTTTAGAGAATAGATAACCATCTAGTGCTTCTCCGAAAAATTCTACCATGTCATTACGCTCGAATTCCCCATGAACTAAAACATCTAAGCCGATTTTCTCTTGGAAAGTGATGCAGTCATCAATTTTCTTCGCAATAAATGCATCGTATTCTTCTTGATTAATTTCGCCACGCTTAAATTTTCCACGAATAATTTTGACTTCTTTTGTTTGTGGAAACGAGCCAATTGTTGTCGTTGGTAATTTTGGTAACTTCAACAAGTTCGTTTGTAAAGTTTCACGTTCACCAAAAGCTGGCAAGCGAACAAAATCAGCCTCTGTCAGTTGTGCGATTTTCACTTGTAGTGCTTTGTTAGCAGTGATTCGTACTTGTTTGAAAATACGATTATTTTTTTCAATCGCTGCTTGATCGGTTTTGTCTAAGGCAACCAATTCTGCTAATTTTTCTTTGGCAAATGCAAAATATTGTTTGATTTCATCTGAGAAAACTTCATTTTCAACAGAATATGGAACATGTAGCAGTGAACAAGAAGTCGTTAATACGACATTTTTCGGTAATTTTGCTAATAAGTCAAAGGTACTTGTGTAGTTATTTGTCCAGATATTTTTCCCATTAATCACACCGGCGAATAATTTTTTGTCTTCTGGAAATGGTGTATTTGTGATTAAGTTTAAGGTTTCTTTTCCTTCAACAAAATCTAAACCAATTCCATCAAAATCTAAGGTAATCACTTCTTCATAAATATCACGAATATCGCCAAAATAAGTTTGTAATAAAATATCTAGTCCGTGTTTATTTGCTAATAACGTTTCATAGAATTTTTTAAATCGAGCAATATCATCAGCAGTTAAATCTAAAACTAAGCCTGGTTCATCAATTTGAATCCACTCTGCGCCGGCTGTTGCCAACTTAGCAAATACTTCTTGGTAGACCGCAAGTAAATCATCTGCGAAATCATCACTGGTCGTATCATCATGGTATTGTCCTAATTGTAGCAAGGTAAAAGGACCTAAAATAACAGGACGAGTAGTAAGTCCAAGCTCTTTGGCTTCTAAAAATTCATCGAAAATTTTAGTGGCATTTAATTTAATTTCAGTACCTTTTTCAAATTGAGGAACTAAATAGTGGTAGTTTGTGTTGAACCATTTTTTCATGGGTAGGGCATGGACATCGCCTTTTTCACCTTGATAGCCACGAGCTAAAGTAAAATACTCTTCTAAGTTATCAAAATCTAGTTCTTTTACTTTTTTGGGAATAATATTAAATAAAACCGAAGTATCCAAGGTATTGTCATAGAAAGAAAAATCATTACTTGGAATTTGATCAATTCCTGAGTCTTTTACAATTGTCCAATGTTTTTTTCTTAATCCTTTCGCAAAAGATTGTAGTTCTTCTGCGGTAATTTCTTTCCTAAAGTATTTTTCTGTTTCAAATTTTAGTTCTCTTGATTCGCCTAAACGAGGAAATCCGATAATTGTTGTTGTCATTCACAAGCACTCCTTTATAAGTAATTAATTGGTAATATATCATTGGATAGAAATTTTGTATAAGTATCTTTTTCTATTATTCGTTATAGATTAAATTTATAATAAAGGTCTATTTATAAAATAAAGGATAAATAAAGGATGTTGTAGCCATGAAATGTAAAGAAAATTTGAATTTTTAACGATAAACCGAGTATTGTTTTGTAGCTAATCAATTTATGACTAGTGATTAGATTTTTATATAATAAGTTCAATTATTAGCAAAGTCATTAGATAAAAGTGACGAGTGGGGTTTATTAGTGGCTTTTTTGTCGTGATAGAGAATTCATATCATAGATAAAAATATGAAAAAATTAGTTTTTTAGCAGTTTGACCAACGGTTTTGAATTTGTTATGATTCATTCAACTTAGAACACACAAACACGTAGATAAAGAAAGTAGCTTCTTTTTCTTTTACAAACAGAGAGTCCTGGCAGCTGAAAAGGGACGTTTAAGAGGAGAAATGAAAATGGCTTTTGAGTGGTTCTGGTGAGTCGAAAGATAAGCTAGAAACGGATGCCCCCGTTACAGAGGTGCAAGTATAGATCTTTTGTACTTGATAAGGTGTTGATTGTAAGGTCAACATGAACATAGGTGGTAACATGTATAAACCAATACATCCTTGGAAGAGACTATTCTTCTGAGGATTTTTTTATTGGTTGTACATCAAGAATGAAAATTTTAAATGATTGGAGGAAGCTACGGGTTTTTATTTTTAGTATACCTACAAGGTGAATCAAATTTTTTGTAGGCAATGAACAGTAACAAATTATCTAAATAAAACGATAAAGGAGAAGAAACAAATGACAGAATATAAGTTTGAAACAATTCAGCTTCATGGAGGACAAACTGTTGATGAAACAGGAAGCCGAGCTGTCCCTATTCATCAAACAACGTCTTATGTATTTAAAGATGCCGATCAGGCTGCAGATAGATTTGCGTTAAGTGAAACAGGAAATATCTATACCAGAATCACGAATCCAACAACTAGTGTTTTAGAAGAACGTTTGGCATTGTTGGAAGGCGGTGTCGGTGCATTAGCGACTGCTTCTGGATCAGCGGCCATTGCTTATTCGATACAAAATATTGCTAGTGCGGGTGACCATATTGTTTCTGCAGCAACGATTTATGGTGGTACATATAATTTGTTTGCTCATACGTTGCCAGAGTTTGGAATCACGACTACATTCGTTGATCCAGATGATTTTGATGCGTTAAAAGGAGCAATTCAAGAAAATACCAAAGCAGTTTTTGTCGAATCTTTAGGTAATCCCGACATCAATATTGTGGACTTGGAGAAAATTAGTGAAATTGCTCATGAAGCAAAAATTCCAGTGATTGTGGATAATACCTTTGCCACCCCTTATCTATTTAAACCTTTTGAATATGGGACAGATATCGTTGTCTATTCAACAACAAAATTTATTGGCGGTCACGGTCTGTCTATTGGTGGAGCAATTGTTGATTCAGGAAACTTTGATTGGACAAATGGCAAGTTTCCAAAATTAGTGAATCCTGATCCAAGTTATCATGGACTTTCTTGGACAGAAGCAACCGGAAAAGCAGCCTATATCACACGTGCCAGAACGATTCTGTTGCGAGATACCGGTGCAGCCTTGTCGCCATTCAATGCTTGGACAATTTTATTAGGGATCGAGACTTTGTCTTTACGTCTGGAACGACATGTAGAGAATGCCCAGCAAGTGGCAGAATTTTTAGAACAACATCCAAAAGTTTCATGGGTCAAATACCCAACATTAAAAGGCAATAAATACTATGATCGTGCACATAAGTATTTTCCTAAAGGTACGAGTGCAGTCTTTTCCTTTGGGTTGAAAGATGGTGCTGAAGCAGGGAAGAAACTAGTTGGATTAACAGAGATCTTCTCCTTACTGGCTAATGTGGGGGATGCAAAATCATTAATCATTCATCCTGCTTCAACAACACATTCTCAATTAAGTGAAGCGGAACTACTTCAAACTGGAACGACTCCAGAAACGATCCGATTATCTGTTGGTCTTGAAAATATTGATGACTTACTTGCAGATTTATCTCAAGCTTTGGACAAAATATAATTGGAATATGTTAATTGGAATTAAACGGATGTATTTTTTATTGATGAGACACAAGTAGAATAAATTAGTCAAATAAAGGAGAAAAATGAATGGAAAATTATTTATCATGGGTAGCACTGGGAGTAATGTTAATCGTCTTTTGGGGTTTGAATACGTTGGAAAAGAAACATATTGATTTTGGAATTAGAACCTTAATTGCACTTGGTTTAGGAGTGATTATTGGTTTCTTGTTTAAAGGACATACGGAGTACGTTGCTGTATTTGGTCGTATATTTACGAGACTTATTTCGGTTATTGTTTTACCTTTATTATTTTTTAGTATCTTATCAAGTATTACGTCACTCGATAATATTAGTCACTTAAGAAGACTGGGATTAAGAAGCTTGTTTTGGTTACTTCTAAATACAGTATTAGCAGCTAGTTTAACACTTGTTGTCACGGTGTTCTTTAAAGTCGGAAGCGGCTTTACGGTAGAATTACCGAATGATTACGTTGCAAGGGAAGTGCCAACATTTTTAGATACGCTTGTTGGATTTGTCCCTAGTAATATTTTTGCACATGCAGCTGAAAACCAAGTGATACCTTTCATTGTTTTCACCGTATTAATTGGTGTTGCGTTGATTAGATTAAATACGAGACAACCTGAGAAAGCAAAAGTAATTATAAACTTTATAAAAGCAGGAAATGATTGGATTTTTGAACTTGTAAAAATCGTAATCAAATTGACGCCTTATGCGATTGTTTCTTATATTGCTGAAGTGTTTACAAGAGATGGTGCAAAAAATTTAGGTATCTTTGTTTCTGTTATCATCGTCGCTTATGCAGTGAGTTTAATTCAAACCTATTTAATTCATGGAACGCTAGTAGCAGTATTTGGCAAGTATAATCCAATCAAGTTTTTCAAAGAAATTTGGCCAGCTCAGATTGTAGCTTTTACCTCACAAAGTAGTATTGGAACGATTCCTGTGACAGTCAATCAATTAACAAAAAAAATTGGTGTTAAAGAAGAAGTGGCCTCTTTTGTTGCAGGTCTTGGCGCAAATACAGGTATGCCTGGATGTACAGCAATTTGGCCGGTTTTATTAGCTGTCTTTAGTATTAACGCTTTGGGGATTGAATTTAGTGTAAGTCAATATCTTCTATTAGTTGTTTATGCTCTAGCTGTGTCTTTTGGAACTGCGGGTGTACCAGGTACAGCAACTATCACTGCTACAGCAATTTTATCTGCAGCAGGACTTCCATTAGAAATCATTATTGTATTAGCACCAATTGGCAGCCTTGTTGATATGGCGAGAACTTTAACGAATGTTACAGGCGCTGCCACAGCTGCTCTAATCGTAGCAAGAAAAGAAAATGCCTTAGAAGAAGTGACGGAAGTGACAGAAATTAAGGAAGTCAGCGAACCTATTTAAATAGGAGAATCATTTAATTTAGAAAGTAGTTATTGTTGATGAAATTAATAAATGGATGATAGAAAACATTTATAATTAATTTAGTAGAAAAGGACTTCATTGTGACTGATGAAGTCCTTTTTCTGTTTCCATTAAAATTTCTACCATTTGTCAATTCTAGTATGAAGTAACTTCGAAGTTTATAAACTTTATTTATAAACTTTATTTCTAATTCAATTTCAAGTAGAATAAAGAAGAATTTAAAGATCCACAAGATAATATTAAAAAATTTTAGAAGAGGTGTCGTATGCATTTAGAACATATTGCTATTTGGACCAAAGATTTAGAAATGATGAAAGATTTTTATGTAGAATTTTTTGCGGCAAAAGCAAATGAACGTTACCACAATAGAAAGACAGGCTTTCAATCGTATTTTTTAACATTTGATTCAGGTAGTCGGATTGAATTAACTACGAAACAATTTTTATCAGCTAGAAGTGCAGATGCTTTGGGTTATGCCCACATGGCAATTTCGGTTGGTAGCAAAGAAAATGTAGATAAGTTTGTTGAAAAATTTTTAGCAGCAGAATTACCATTGTTAAATGGTCCTCGTACAACTGGAGATGGTTATTACGAAGCAGTTGTTCAAGATCCGGAAGGGAACTTAATCGAGCTAACGATTTAATAGGAGGAAAGCACTATGAAAAAATATGCAGGAGTCATTTTCTTTGATTTAGATGGTACATTATTGAATTTAAATTCAAAAATCAGCGAAAGTAATTTAGCCTTATTGGAACAACTAACAGAGAAAAATTATTTAGCGGTTATCGCTAGTGGTCGTTCTCCGATTGAAATAGAAGAAATTACCAAAGGGACAGCGATTAATTCTTATGTGAGTCTTAACGGTCAGTATGTAGTAATTGAAGGGAAAGTTTTCGCTAGTCATGTAATAGAAACAGCTTTAATTGAAGAGGTACTAGCTTTTGCAGAGGAATTAGGGCATCCAGTTTCTTGTTACACTCCCTATGAATATCGCATAAATTTTATTGATGAAGCCACCAAAAAATTATACGAATTAGATAATGCACCTTTACCAAAGGTGGATTCGAAATTCTACCAATCAAATGATATCAATATGCTGTATCTATTTAGTGATGAAATGAAACATGATGAATTATTGATTGAAAAATTTAATGAAAAGTTGACCTTTTATCGAGATAGTCCTTATTCGATGGCAATTGTTAATAAAAATCGCTCAAAAAAAGCCGGAATCATAGAATTATTAGAGAAGCTTGAACTAAAGGATTTAACGAATACCTATGCTTTTGGTGATGGAAATAACAATATTAGTATATTTGATGTAGTCACTCATTCTGTTGCGATGGGAAATGCAAACGATACTGTAAAAGCAGCCGCAACGTTTATTACTCATGATCATGAGTCTGATGGGATTGAGTTTGCTTTGAAAAAATTAAATGTTTTGTAAGGAGGTTAGATAAATGAGAAATCAATTTGAACGTATGATTGCAGGAGAATTATATATTGCACATGATCCAATTTTAGGAGAAAAATTTACAAAGTGTCAAACCTTGTTATTTGAGTACAATCAAACTCGATTTGATCAACAAGAAAGAAGAGCTGAGATTTGCAAAGAATTATTTGATTCTGTCGGAGACAATGTGACAATTATTCCACCACTAAGAAGTGACTATGGGTCAAATATTAAAATTGGCAATAACTTTTTTGCTAATTACGATTGTATTCTTTTAGATGTTGCTCCGATTGAAATTGGCAACAATGTTATATTTGGACCGAGAGTTGGCGTGTATACTGCGGGACATCCTCTTGATGCAGAAGTGAGAGATACTGGGCTAGAATTTGGTACGCCAGTTAAAATTGGTAATAGTGTTTGGATTGGCGCAAATGCTGTGATTAATCCTGGAGTAACAATTGGGAATAAAGTAGTAATTGGTTCTGGTTCAGTCGTGACCAAAGATATTCCTGATAATGTGATTACGGTAGGAAATCCTTGTCGAGTGTTACGTGAAATATCAGTAGAAGATAAAAAAGTTTGGAAAGAGTTGCAAGAAAACTATGAAAAAGAATATGGCATTTCTTTATAGCCGACAGGAGTGAAGTGAAATGGAAGCCCATAAACCAAAACATGTAAAAAATCATAATTTAGATTTATTGAGACAGTTGTTTAGTCAAGGGGCTAGTTATTCCTCCAAAGAATTATCTGATCAAACTGGATTAAGTGTTGTCAGTATCAATAAGTTGTTAAATGAATTAATAACTAAGGGAGAAATTCTGGCTAATGATGAGGCAGTAGTCACTGGAGGTAGACGCGCTGCTGTCTACAAGTACAACTCAAATTTCAAACAAATGATGATTTTACAATTTATTGAATCAGAAGAAGTTATTATTGGGAGATTATTCATCAGTAATATCTTTGGAGAAATCATCAGTGAAAGAAAGTTAACTGCTCAGGAATTAGTTTTTGAAGCATTGAAAAAAGTTATTCATGAGGTTTTAGAAGAATTTCCAACGGTTTGTCTTTTGGTTTTCGGGATACCAGGAGTTGAGCTTGACGGAAGATTACAGATTATGGATTTTGAGCCGCTATATAATTTGAACTTTCGACAACTGATTCAGGATGAATTTTCTTTAGAGGTAATTATCGAAAATGATATTAATGCAGCTACACTAAACAACAGTTTGAAAGAAAACGACAGCGGAATTTTTGTCTCAATCTATTATCCTGAAAATTATCCTCCAGGGGCAGGAATCGTTATTAATAGGAAAATATTTCACGGTAGACATGGTTTAAGTGGAGAAATAAAACATTTACCCTTAGAGAATCAAGAAATCTTTCCAAAAAACGAGGCTGTTTTAGAAAAGCAAATCAAAGAAGTCTTACAAACGGTGATTAGTATGTATGATCCAACGCAAATTGTTTTATATAGCAATTATTTCGTATTCTCAGAAGAAAAACTTGAAGAAATTCGAGCTGATTTGAGAACAATTTTTCCTTACTTTGATTTACCGGCAATTTCTTTAAAAGATACTTTCCAAAAAGACTATTTTACTGGTTTAATCCATTTAGGTTTAGAACAATTGATGACGATTCCTGTGTAAATTAGCAATCAATCCCATGTTCAAAACGACTTAACTCTTCCGAGAGTGACCTCTTATGTGTATAATAATGATATCTGCATGAGAAAATAATTATAAAAATTAACGTATTATGAGAATGAGGCGCATGAAATAGTGAAAGTACTACTAACAGGTATGTCTGGCGTTGGCAAATCAACCATCCTTGATTATCTAAAATTAGATGGGTATCAAACAATTGATTTAGACTATGATGAATGGATTAATTATGATGATGTGATGAATGATTATGTGTTGGATACCAAAAGAATGATTACCTATTTGGAACAAAATAATCACAGAAATGTATTCTTGGCAGGGACAACAAGCAATCAAAAAGAAATCTATTCATATTTAGATTATGTGATTGTTCTTACTGCACCGATTAAAATAATGAAAGATAGAATACAAACGAGAGATAATTCTTTTGGAAAATCTGAAGCAGAGTGGAACAAAATCAAGAGTGATAAAGAACTCTTTGAACCTTTGATCATTCAAAGTAGCGACTTTACTATTTCCACAGATAAAGCCATCTCCGAGGTATTGAGTGAACTTTACCATCTGATAGGCTTTTAGCGTGATTAATTTGAATATGCAGCAATGATAGAGAAAGTAGGGGAATAAATGGAACCTTTTGAATTAAATGAAATTGCTTATCAATCAGTCCCACTTCCGGAAGATATTCAACGGGCGAAGGACTTTGGAGATTTTGAGTTATCCAGAAAATTGATTGAAAATAAATTGAACAAACCACAAACGAGTGAGACGTTAAAAAAACGTTTGACGATCGAAAAAATGATTCTTGAAGTGCTTGAAAATGCGCAACAGTATCCGTTTAATGAGGCAGAGGCGGCACAATTGATGAAAGAAGCTTTTGCTGATTTTGATCCACAGGAACTATTGGATATTGTTTCTTCAGCAGATGTTGAATGGATTTATCAACAGGGAGAAAGATGTTATCATCGTCGTTTTATCGAAAATCTTGTTAAAACTCGTCATGATTATTATGAACGTTATCTTTTTGAAGAAGGCAATACGATTGATAATGAACGCCAGACGGAGCTAGATGATAATATTATTGAAATGAAACAAGCGACAAAACGCAAAGCTCGTATTCGCTTAAAGCAATCAATTGCTCCTAAGGAGTCACTAACTAGTGAGGAGGGACCATTTTTAGTCCATTTACCTTTGCCACGAGATAATGGCTTTATCCAAAACTCACAGGTTCTTGATACGAAAGGAAATGTAGCGAAAATCGATGCAGAAGAAGTCATTCAACGAACAATTGCTTTTCAAACGGATGATGCAGAAGATTTATTTTTTGAAGTAACTCACGAATATGAAATTGAAGCGGTCTATCACGACTTATTTGCCTTAATGGAAGATAAAAACTTTCCAAAAGCTTTAAGCAAGGAAGAAAAAATGAAATGGCAAGCTGAACTACAAGAAAAAAGTCCCCATATCCTGTTTACGCCTTTTCTTGAAAGCCTGTTGTCTGAAATCATTTCTAGCGAGATGACTTTAGTAGAAAAAGCTTTTCACATTTATCAGTTTGTGACAACACAGATCAATTATTCATTTATGCGAGAGTATTGCACAATTCCAAACATCAGTGAATATTGTGCTGTGAATCAAAAAGGGGACTGTGGTGTTCAAGCTATCCTGTTTATTACGCTTTGCCGAATGTCTGGAATCCCTGCTAAATGGGAGTCAGGATTGTACATTTCGGAATATACCCAAGGGAATCATGATTGGGCAAAATTTAATCTACCACAAGTTGGCTGGCTATATGCAGATGTATCCTTTGGCGGCAGTGCTTACCGTGGCGGTAATGAAATACGCTGGAAATATTACTTTGGCAACTTAGACATTTTTAGAATGCCTGCTAATGATAATATTCAAATTCCTTTTACGATTGAAAAGAAACAGCTAAGAAATGATCCAATTGATAATCAACGAGGAGAATTTGAAACTGCTGAGCGTGGTTTTCGTGCCAATGAACTATTACTTAACATGACATTACTTGATTTTGAGATTTTGTAAACAGATAGCGATGAAAAAAAGTGATTAATCAGAACAAACGAAGAAAGTTTCTTGTCGTGTATCAGCCGCTGCAGAGATTCTTGAGAGAGAGTCAGAGTAGGCTGATACAACAAGGGGAATCATTCATAGTTATCTTTCTAATCCATTCGATACACTGTACAACGAAATCTGCTTTTGTCGACCGTGTGAAGCTTCCAAGCTCCAAGACTACAGGATTTGAGCGGTTCCGGGCTGACCTTAGCAAGCCTTTCTCGCAGTGAAGCGTCAAATCTGCCGTAAATATTAACCAACAAGGATTTTTTATTTTCATAGTCAATAAGTTATTGACAAACAACCAAAACTTCTCTAAACTAATAACAGTTTAAAATTCTTTAACCGTGTACTGTGATGCATGGAAGAATGTTATAGGTGTAAGAGTACCACACGGAAATCGGTGTGGGGATTTTTAGAGAAGTCTTACAATACATTCTTTTTTGCAATCAGCAGACATCGTACTTGCTGATTTTTTTTGTAGTCAAAATACGTAAGAGTTTTTACAAATTAATAAAGTGTGACGAGAGCACACATTAAGGAGAAAATAAATGAATAACTTAAGTACAAACGACAAGAAAGCACTATTTGCTTCAATTTTTGCCTCTGGATTGGATGACTTGAATGTCATGTTTCTATCATTTACACTAGGTTCGATTATTTCACACTTGGGCTTAACTGGTGTAGCAGGCGGTTGGATTTCAACAATCACCAACTTAGGAATGCTAGCAGGGGGCCTTGTATTTGGGGTATTAGCCGATCGTTACAATAAATTTAAAGTCTTTAAATTAACGATTCTTGTTTTCTCTATTGCAACTGGAATGATTTTCTTTACCGAAAGTATTGGTTATCTTTATTTAATGCGTTTCATTGCTGGAATTGGTGTTGGTGGACAATATGGAGTAGCCATTTCAATTATGGGTGGGATTGTACCAGCTAACAAATTAGGTCGCGTGAGTTCTTTAAATGGGATTATGGGACAAGTCGGTTCGATTGGTTCAGCCATGTTGGCTAGCTTAATTGCTCCGTATTTTGGTTGGAAAGGTTTGTTCTTGTTTGGACTATTACCAATCTTGTTTGTCATTTGGATGCATTTTGCAATTGATGAAGACAATATCACTGATCGTGGTGCTCATCAAACAACCAATGATAAAAAAGAAAGAGCAAGTATTTCAGAATTATTCGCAAATAAAAAATTAGCTCATCAAACAATCGCTTTAATGGTTATGACTACGGTTCAAATTGCTGGTTATTTTGGTTTGATGAACTGGTTACCAACAATGATGCAACGTTCACTAGATATCGAAGCAAGTTCAAATATCTGGATGGTTTCTACTATCTTAGGTATGTGCGTGGGGATGCTTGTATTTGGAAATATTCTTGATTATTTTGGTCCACGTTTGGCGTATGGTATTTTCTTAATTTGCTCAATGTTATCTGTTTACTTCTTTACTTATGTAAACTCTATGACAAGCTTATTAATTGGTGGAGCTATCATGGGATTCTTTGTAAATGGGATGTTTTCAGGGTATGGAGCTATTTGTACACGTTTGTATCCACATCATATTCGTACGATTGCGAATAATACTATTTTAAATGTTGGTCGTGCCGTGGGTGGTTTTTCATCAGTTGTTATTGGTTTCATTTTGGATAATTCTGGTGTATCACAAGTGATGATGTTTATTGCTAGTTTATATATCATTAGTTTCCTAGCAATGATTAGCATTCCAGCTTTACGTAAAAAAGACTATGCAGCAACAGGTTTACTGTCAGCTAAATAATTCAAAGAAAGATCAGATGCTTAAAGCAAACTGGTCTTTTTTTTATACTAATTTTGCATTACCAATTAATAGTGAGCATTCTTTTTGACTTTGACCAATTTTGACGTATAATTCTAATTAGTTGATACTTATTTTAAGTAAGTGTTGATGATTTCTTGAAAGAAGAAATCGAAATTTATTTCCACTATATGAAATAGGAGGTTTGTAAAATGGCAAAACAACATTATGAAAGAAGTAAACCACATGTTAACATTGGTACAATTGGACACGTAGATCATGGTAAAACCACATTAACAGCTGCAATCACAACGGTATTAGGAAAAAAAGGCCTAGCAAACCCGCAAGATTACGCTAACATTGATGCAGCGCCAGAAGAACGTGAACGTGGAATTACTATCAATACTGCCCATGTGGAGTACGAAACAGAAAAACGACATTATGCTCATATTGATGCTCCAGGACATGCGGATTACGTTAAAAATATGATTACAGGAGCGGCACAAATGGATGGGGCAATCCTAGTTGTTTCAGCAACAGATGGTCCAATGCCTCAAACACGGGAACATATTTTGTTATCTCGCCAAGTAGGTGTAAAACATTTGATTGTTTTCTTAAATAAAATTGACTTAGTTGATGATGAAGAATTAATTGATTTGGTTGAAATGGAAGTCAGAGAGCTATTGAGTGAATATGATTTTCCTGGTGAAGATATTCCAGTGATTAAAGGCTCAGCATTAAAAGCACTTAATGGAGATTCAGAAGCTGAACAAGCGATTGAATTATTGATGGATACTGTAGATGAAGCCATTCCAACTCCTGAAAGAGATACAGAAAAACCATTCTTATTACCAATTGAAGATGTCTTTTCTATTACAGGACGTGGAACAGTGGCTTCTGGTAGAATTGATCGTGGAGCGGTTCGTGTAGGTGAGGAAGTAGAAATCATCGGTATTAAAAACGAAACGAAAAAAGCGATTGTTACAGGAATTGAAATGTTCCGTAAAACTTTGGATTATGGAGAAGCAGGGGATAATGTAGGCTTGTTGTTACGAGGGATCACTCGGGACGAAATTGAACGTGGACAAGTTTTGGCAAAACCAGGTTCTATTACTCCTCATACTAAATTTAAAGCAGAAATTTATGTTTTAACTAAAGAAGAAGGCGGTCGTCACACCCCATTTTTCAACAATTACCGCCCTCAATTTTATTTCCGGACGACTGATATGACTGGAGAAATTCAACTATCAGAAGGCACTGAAATGGTCATGCCGGGTGATAATGTAACGATTGATGTTGAATTAATTCATCCAATTGCGGTGGAACAAGGAACAACTTTTTCAATCCGTGAAGGTGGAAGAACAGTTGGTTCTGGTATTGTAACAGCAATCGAAAAATAAAAATATGAAACGATTGAAAGTCAGATGAATGTTATCGACTGTCAATCGTTTTTTTTTAATTTAAAAAAGCGATTTGACATTTTTAGCAAGTCGTAGTTAAGTAGTAAATAAATATTTATTAGAAATTAAGTGTTCAAAAATGGAGGGATTAGATGTCATTAGCATCAGTAAAAAGTTATTTTTCCAAATTAGGATTAGAAAACTGAATTAAAATTTTGCATGAATCAAGTGCCACTGTTGAAGAAGCGGCGTCAGCCTTAAATTGTCTACCTGAAAACATTGCAAAAACCATGTCATTTTCTTTGGAAAATAAAAATATTTTGATTGTCATGGCAGGAGATACAAAAGTCGACAATAAAAAGTACAAAGCAATTTTCGGAAAGCGAGCGAAAATGATTCCTAGAGAGCTTGTGGAAGAATCTGTAGGGCATTTACCAGGAGGAGTCTGTCCTTTTGCGATTAAGGATGAGGTGGATGTCTATTTAGATGAATCCCTAAAAAGATTTAGCTTAGTTTACCCTGCGGCAGGGGACGATCATAGCGCAGTAGAATTGACACCGAATGAACTAGAGAAATACTCTTATGTAAAAGAATGGGTAGATGTGGGCAAAGGCTGGGAGTAGTAAGAATTCTGATTTTGATTTGAATGTGGAAGTCCATCAAAAACTCAGACCTAATTCCATTTAAAAATGGCAAAAATAGGTGAACTATTCGAAATTCATTTAGACAATATACATTTGAGTAATGAAGTATTTAAATTAACCCCAGAGTTTTTATCTTAAAAAATAAGTGATTGATTTATTAAAAAAGTTCTTCACGGTTAGCATTAGTAACTTATCTGCCTATTCTCAATTTTGAGGATAGGTTTTTTACGTTAAAAAGTACAATTTTTTCAAGGATGAATAGCTTTATATTGTAGTTTCTTTTTACCTCATCTCACTTGTCTTACTCAGTTTACACATTTATTACATAGATTAACCAAAATCTTACAGAAAGTTAACGGTCTATTGACGATGGCAGTATAGAATAAACACAGTTCCAAAAAATATTAAAATGTTCTAGGAGGACGTTTAAAGTGAAAAAAATTCATCGTTTTTTTGCATTTAGTTTATTACTAGGAGCATTAACTGCATGTGGTTCTAATCCAACGACATCAAATAATAGCTCTGTCAATGAGGATACATCCGAAGCACAAGAAACTGTCGTAGAAACAGATTCTGGCGCTTTCACCCTATATACTTCGCAACCAGAAGAAGATGTAGCTAAATTAGTAGCATCATTTAATGAAGAATATCCAGAGATTCAAGTAGATGTTTTTCGTTCAGGTACGGAAGAAGTTATCTCAAAAGTGTTAGCAGAAAAGCAATCTGGTAATATTCAAGCAGACGCTTTATTGGTTTCTGACAGTTTTACTTTTGAAGGTTTAGCTTCTGAAGATATTCTTCAAGCCTATGAGTCACCAGAGCTAGCTGAAATTCCTGATGACTATATTGATGATGAGAATCTTTATACAGGAACAAAATTAATTGTTACTGGGATTGCGGTTAATACTGATTTAGTAGATCCTTCATTAATTGCTAGCTTTGCAGATTTAACTAAAGAAGAGCTAAAAGATCAAGTGATTATTCCAAGTCCACTTTATTCTGGTGCAGCTTCTTTAAATCTTTCTATTCAACTACAACAAGACAATATTGGTTGGGAATTTTATGAAGGCTTAAAAGCCAACAATGTTTTCGTTGGACAAGGAAATGGAACTGTTAGAGATGGTTTATTAAATGGTGCTCAAGGCGCAGGTGTTTTAGTTGATTATATGGCAAATCGTGCAAAAAATGATGGTGCGCCACTTGAATTTATTTATCCTGAAGAAGGAGCTTTGTATGTAACTGAACCAATCGGAATTGTTAAAGATGCAAGCAATGCTTCACTTGCTGAAAAATTTGTTGACTTTGTTTTATCAGATAAAGGGCAACAAGTAGCTTCAGATATGGGTTACACGCCAGTTCGTCAAGGTATAACAGCACCAGAAGGTTTACGAGGCGTCGATGAAATTTCTCCAATTCCATTTGATGAAGCAAAAGTTCTAGAAACACGTGATGCAGATAAAGAAGCATTTGCTGAGTTATTTGGTCAAAACTAACAAGAAAGGTTTATGATGTCATGTCAAAAGGAATAAAGAGAATCCAAATGCTCCTCTTTCTTTTGATTGGTTTATTTGTCTTCATTTTGCCTTTACTAACTTTGTTCAAAATGGCGTTTGAAACTGAGGGCGGTTATAGCCTTCAGAATTTCAGCGCTGTTTTGCATTCTAACCGGGCAATTGCAGCCATTAAGAATACGTTAATTATTGCTATTTCTTCTACCTTAGTATCAGCAGTTGTCGGTGGAGTTTTAGCAGTTCTTGTCGCTTATACCAATATCAAAATGAAACGAGCGATTGAAACATTAGTCATTTTACCTTATGTAATTCCAGGTTATGTTGTTACTTTATCTTGGACTTCCTTGTTTTCCGGAAACGGACCAGTTAATCAATTTCTTATGGGATTATCCTTGCCAAGAATCAATATGTATTCCATGGGAGGAATTATTTTTGTCATGGGAATTAGTAATGCTGCATTAGTTTATTTAAACTTAGTAGATATTTTACGGAAAATTCCTCGTGAACAAGAATGGGCATCCTTAATTTCTGGTTATAGTCTAGGTGTTACTTTGAAAAATATTAACTTAAAAAGTTTGCTGTCACCGATTATTAGTGGGATCGTATTAGCTTTTTTAAGTTCGATTGATAATTTTGCGATTCCGATTACTTTAGGATCTTCTTCCGGGATTCATGTATTAAGTACGTTTATTTACGAAAAAGCAATCGGTTTTGGTCCAACGAGCTTTAATGAAGCGGCAGTATTAGCTCTTGTTTTAGCAGGTTTATCTATTTCAACCTTACTGATTCAAGCTTGGGTCTTACGTAGAGTAAAATCCCTAGATTCTGTGCCGGCGAATTTTGAGTCTCGTATTGAATGGTCCAGTGGGATAAGAAAAGTTGTTCAAACCATGGTAGTTGTTTTACTAGTTGCCGTGAATATTATTCCACTTATTTTTATGTTATTGTCGTCTTTACATTCGGGTTTTGTGCGTTCTATATTTGATATTTCCCATATGAGTTTAGATAATTATCAATTTATTTTAAATACACCGAGCATGTACAAAGGTTTCATTACTAGTTTTACAATCACTTTTTTAGCGATTTTTATTTGTATCTTGTTAGGTGTCTGGGTAATGTATTACAAAAATCGGATTAACAAACGAGGAACCGTATTGATTGAGTTAGGTGCTTCATTAACTTACTCAGTACCAGGGATTGTGCTAGCTTTAAGTATGATTTTTTACTGGAATCAAGTGCCAAATGTTTATGGTACCTTACGAATTCTATTAATTGCTTATGTTACTAGATACGCTACTTTGTTGATGCGTGGTAGTAATACAGCATTTCTAGCAGTAGATCAGGATTTAGAAGAAGCAGCTATGATTGCAGGATCAAGTGGTTTTGAAAAATGGCGTAAAATTTTGATTCCAATGATTAGACAACAGTTATTCGCGAGCTCCTTTTTAATGTTTGTCGGAGCCTTTACAGAATTGACGCTGTCTTCATTATTAGCTGCAGCAGGCTCCAAGACAATCGGACTAACAATTTTTAATTTGCAAACAAGCGGAGACAATAGCATTGCCCAAGCATATTCGGTGCTCGTTACTTTGTTTATTTTAGTTATTTTAAGCATTCGAGCAGTCATTGAAAAAAGAGGTGTTCAACAAAAATGAGTCAATTAAAAATAGATCAGCTTACCAAACAATATCAAACTACTACTGCTTTAGACAAGATTGACTTAGAGGTAAATCAAAATGAATTTATTGCGATATTAGGTCCCTCTGGTTGTGGAAAAACGACCCTTTTAAGAAGTGTCGCAGGATTTGTCGAACCTACTTCAGGAAAGATTGAGTTTGACCAACAAACTTTTTATCAAGAAAATCGCCAAATACCAGTCAATGAAAGGGAATTAGGTATGGTTTTTCAACAATTTGCCTTGTGGCCACATATGACGGTCTATGAGCATTTAATTTATCCTTTAAATAGTAGCAAACATAAAAAATTGCTTTCTAAAGAAGAAAAACAAGAACGAGTAACCGAAGCTTTAGAATTAGTCGAGTTGACTACTTTTAAAAATCGTTATCCTCATGAACTTTCTGGTGGACAAAAACAACGAGTAGCATTAGCCAGAGCGATGGTTGCTAGACCAAAACTATTACTAATGGATGAACCTTTAAGTGCTTTAGATGCGCATTTAAAAGAAACGATGATTAGAGAAATCAAGAAAATTCATCAAGCGACTGGTGCGACCATTTTATATGTCACTCATGATCAGAAAGAAGCTATGGCGTTAGCCGACCGAATTATTGTGATGAATCAAGGGAAGATTGAACAGTTTGATACGCCTTACAATTTATATCATTATCCAGCTAGTGAGTTTGTCGCAGAATTTGTTGGTAAAGCGCAATTGATTAATGGTACATGGGAAAAAGGTGAATTTTATCCCCTTCAAAGTAAAGGTAAGTTTTATTGGTCTGGGGATAAAATTCATTCAAACTTTGTCAAAGCGACTAGTTACCCAGTTCATCCTGAGGACTTTGTTTTGGTTTCAGAGAATGGTTTATTAGCAACAATTGTTGATCGTCAATTCTTAGGTCGAGAAATACAATACACAGTTACACTAACTAATGGTCAAGAAATTGTGGTCATTTCACAAAATTCTCAAGTAATGGATGTGGGAGGAGAAGTCCTGATTAATAAAAAAGGGCATCAAAAAGTAGGATGAAACTAACATTTAATCAAGAAGAACCCTTTCGTATTTTACAATTTACTGATTTACATTTACGAGAACTTCCTTTTGATGAGAAGGACTTACAAACCTTACAAATGATTGAATCACTGATCCACAAAGAACAGCCTGACTTAGTCATTTTTACAGGCGATATGGTGTGGGGCACGATTATTGAAAATCCTTTGGCAACTTTCGAAGAGTTTTTAAATTTTTGTAATTTGTTAGAGGTACCGATTGCACTTACCTATGGCAATCATGATACCAATCACGCCAGTGTTAATCGTGCGCTTTTTCGAATGAATGAACAAAAATTAGTCAATCAAGTCAACAAATCTCATCGAATTATTTTTAATCATCGCGAAAATTATGTCATCGAACTGTATGATAAAAAGGGTATGGAAATTCAACAAGTGTTATTTGTATTGGATTCGGGAGAATATCTAAACAATCAAATCAGTCGCTATGAATGGATGCTACCAGAACAAGTTGAATGGTTAAGAAAGACCATGCTATTCTATCGACAAGAATATCGGGTAAAACAATCTTTGGTTTTCCAACATATTCCTGTCCATGAGTATATGGATGCCTATCAATTCAATCATCCTGAAAATGGTGTGATAGAAGGGTTTCGTGTAGATAGTCCAGGATTGAATACCGGCTTATTTGCTACGTTATTATTAGATGAGTCAATCAAAGGATTGATTGTTGGACATAACCACAACAATAATTTTCAGACCAATTATTTAGGTTTGGAATTAATCTTTGGTCAAGTATCTGGTTATGGTGCTGATGCTAACATTCAGCGGGGAGCTAGACTGATTGAACTCAGTAAAAATACTTTTCAAAGCAAAATTATTTATGATGAATGATAAGACAAAATCCGAATGAACAAGAGCTGTGAGTATTACTCACATACTATTGTTCATTCGGATTTTTTTTATAAATCTTTTTTCTTTCTCAAAGCGCCGCCTTCGAGATACACTTTAATTTCTTCATGTAGGAAGTGAGAAATAACGGTTCGAATCACGACCAAGGAGGCTAATTTGACAATATCTTGGAAGGTGGGATTGATAATCGATTCAATAATATCTGCAGCAATCAGTACTTCTAGACTCAATAAGATGTAACTGCCTAAAAAACTTTTGATAATGTTGATTCTACTTGCAGTTTTGAGTCGGCTTCGATGTTTTGTTTCAGAACGCACGAAATCAATTGCCGATAACAAAACGCCCCAAATCAAGATTAAGATTGATAAGACATTTAACAAAACAACAACAATTTCAAAAATAGGTGCCAAATACAACATCAATTGCTGGGATAAGTGCATCGTTTTTCTCCTTTATCAATTCGTTATCCTAAGCATACAGAATTTTTAATCGATTGAAAAGCTCGAAATGATTATTCTGATAAGTTTTTTACGGCAACGATTAAATTTTAGTACGTAGCTACTTTATAAAAAATCATAGTTTATTAAATTATTTTCTTGACCTTTACGTTACGTCAAGGTTTATGATAAGTTTGTTGGTAAGTTAGTTTTTAAAAAAATTTACAAGAAATTTAGGATAATTGTAAGAACGAGAGGGAGTCATTATGGAATATACAGTCAAAAAATTTGCTCATTTATCGGGAGTTAGTGCACGAACTTTAAGATATTATGATGAAATTAATTTGTTAACACCTGCTCGTGTGAATTCTTCGGGTTATCGAATTTACGGTCAAAAAGAGGTAGATCGCTTACAACAGATTTTACTTTATCGTAAGTTAGATATGAAATTGGAAGAGATAAAAGAAATTCTAGATAATCCTGATTTTAACGTTGAAGGGGCATTAGCTGAGCATCAAGAGAAACTTTTATTAAGAAGAAAAGAAATTGATAACTTACTGACCACTGTTCAACAGACTCTGAAACATTATAAAGGAGAGATTCAAATGTCAGATAAAGAAAAATTTGAAGCATTAAAAATGGAAAAAATAGCTAAAAATGAAGCGCAGTATGGAGAAGAAATTCGGGAAAAATACGGAGAAAAAACGATTGAACAATCGAATCAAAAATTTCTCAATCTAACGGAAGAAAAATTGCAAGATATGGCAACTACCGAGTCAGTCTTGTTTGAAAAAATTGAAGAGTACCTAAAAGATGCCAACGTTGATTCTGATTTAGGTAAAGAAATTTTCGAGCTTCATAAAAAGTGGTTAAGCTTTACTTGGGGATTTTATTCAAGAGAAGCACACAAAGGTTTGGGTTTAATGTATGTAGGAGACGAGCGTTTTAAAGCTTATTATGACGAAAAATACCAAGGTACTGCCGAAGCATTAAATGACGTGATTCAATATTATGCGTAGTAATATAAGTGATTGTCTATAAAATACCTTAACAAAAGAGAGTTGTCCCTAGAATTAGGAATCGCTCTCTTTTATTTGGATATAGTTGTTATAGTTTAAAATAATTCTTTTAATTCTGTATGAGGCAGATCTAAATCAGTTGCTACAGCTGAATGAACCATATGTCCTTGATAAGTATTTACACCTCTGTATAAATCAGCTTCTATTTGTAAAACTTCTGCAAGTGGTGCAGAGGCTAGTTTTTTAGCAAAGGCCAAAGTTGCATTACTTAAAGCATGGGTAGCCGTTTGAGCAACGGCCCCAGGCATATTTGCCACAGCATAGTGAGTGACTCCTTCTTCTACATAGACAGGATCATCATGGGTTGTAGTTTTTGAACCGGTTTCAAAAATACCGCCTTGATCAATCGCAATATCGACAATCACTGAGTAATCAGGCATATTTTTAACCATCTCTCTAGTAACTAACGTAGGCGCTTTTCGTCCAGGAAGTAAAACTGCACCAATCACTAAGTCAGCTGTTTCTAATTGTTGGGCAATGTTAAATGAGTTAGACAACAGTGTTTGAATGTTGCCATTAAATTGAGCATCCAATTCTTTTAAACGATTAATATTTACATCTAGAATGGTTACATTTGCTCCAAGTCCATATGCGATATGTGCAGCATTGGTTCCAGCTACGCCACCACCTATAACGACGACATTTCCTTTACGAACACCAGGAACACCGGCTAACAAGATGCCTTTTCCGCCTTTAGGACTTTCTAAAAATTCTGCACCAATTTGTGAAGCCATTCTACCAGCAATTTCACTCATTGGAGCAAGTAGAGGTAACGTACCATTTGTAAGTTGCACATTTTCATAGGCAACGGTGTTAACTTTGTTTTTTAACAAAGCTTCTGCTACGGGTTTGTTTGCCGCTAAATGTAAGTAAGTAAATAGCAACAAGTTTTCTCGGAAATATTGATACTCTTCTTCTAAAGGTTCTTTGACTTTCATAACCATGTCAGCTGCCCAAACTTCTGCTGCTGAATCAACAACTGTTGCACCGACTGCAACATAATCTTCATCTGCAATCGCTGACCCAAAGCCAGCATTCGTTTCAACCATAACCTGATGACCATCTTGAACTAACTCGTATACTCCAGCGGGTGGTAGTGCGACACGATTTTCGTTGTTCTTGATTTCTTTTGGTATGCCGATTTTCATAAAAATCCCTCCATTTTTGGTATACATTAAGTATAAAGTAAAAATATCTTGATTACAAATTCACATGGAGTAGTACAAAAAAACTGCCAGCTTTAATAAGCGGCAGCCCAGTAATTTTGAATTTGATCTGTCAAATATGTTTTATCATAATATATTTTGTAATGGGATTTTTCTGGTGTATCTAAAGGATCTAACAGACGAAGATGACCGTCATTATCTAATGCGAGAACTGCAAAATGTTCTTTCTCAGAAAATGTCCCTGGTTTAAATGAAACAATAACGGGTTCACGACTTTCCAATGATTGTTTGGCTTTGTCAAAGTTATTACCAAAACTTGTTAAAGGATAACCAAATTCCTCTGTCATTTGTTTTAAATATTTCCATTGAAAATCGAAATTTCTGTTAAATAGTTCTCTATAAGAATAGGTATAAGGCTCAAGGTAATCATAATCGTAGTCATACCAGTCTTCCCAGAAACGACGATACATTTCAACAGCAGCAACTCCGCTGCCATATTCTTCCATAGTTAATCCATATGTATCATTTACAAAATCGTCCTTCCAACGTTCATCCGATTGGAGAAGTAAAGGTATGTTTATGCCGTCTGCTTCTAATTGTTCTGTTCCTCGATAAGCCAATTCTGTTTGCGGTCCTTCTTCGTAATTATGTTCTTCCTCAAAATAGTAGACATCTTCAAGATAAGTTGCATTAGATTGCTGATAATTATGAGTACTGATACCTATAAAACCAAGTATGATCAAAATAATTCCTAAAAAAATTGCTAATCCATTTCTTTGAGTGTAGCGCATGAAATTTCCCTCCTTATATCATAGTCATTTTTATCCTTACTTTAATTAAAACAAAAAAGTTAAAAAATACATCGGACTTTAGAATGAGATATTCGTTAAGCCCGATGTATCAATTAATTTAAATTTTCTAATTCTAAACTTAGCTGTTCCCATTGGTCCATCAAAGTTAGCTGTTCTGCTTGCGCAACTTCACTTTCTTGATTTAGCTCGTTTAGTTTCAAATGATCATTCAGCACTTCTGGTTGTGTCATTTCCAATTCCAGTGCTTCAATTTTTTGGTCTAACTCCGCTAATTGTTCTTCAATGGCTTCCACTTGACGTTGTAGGTTTCTAAGAACTCGTTGTTGTTCTTTGCTTTGCTGGAAGTTTTGTTTTCCTGTTGAAACAGTCACAACTTCTTCTTTTTCTTCTAACAAAGCGGCTAGTTCTTCTTCTTCCTGTTTTTTTTCAAGATAATAATCGTAATCACCTAAATATAGCTTGCTACCATCTTCTGAGAGTTCGATGACTTTATTTGCAATTCGATTGATGAAATAGCGGTCATGGGAAACAAAGAAAAGGGTCCCTTCATAATCGATGAGAGCATTTTCCAGCACTTCTTTGTTGTCAATATCCAAATGGTTGGTTGGTTCATCAAGAATTAGAAAGTTTTCTTGATTCATCGCTAATTTTGCTAAAGCAACACGGGCTTTTTCGCCACCACTTAATAAGGTAATGGTTTTTTCAACATCTTCACCAGAAAAAAGGAAGCCACCTAGAGTATTCCGGATTTCTACTTCTGGTGTAGTTGGATGTTCACTCCACAATTCTTGAAGGATTGTCTTATTCTGATGCAAGTTTGTTTGACCTTGATCGTAATAACCAACCGAAACATTTGTACCTAAACGAAGGTCCCCCTTGATAAAAGGAAGCTCTCCAATAATAGATTTCAGTAAAGTTGATTTTCCAATTCCGTTCGGTCCAACTAAGGCAATTGCGTCTTTTCTACGAATGTCTAAATCAATTGGTTGAGACAAAACTTCTTCTGTAGAATAACCAATGGCAGCTTCTTCAACTTGTAGAACAATATTTCCAGAAGGTTTAGCAATATCAAAGAGGAAGTGGGCCGATTTTTCATCGCCTTGGGGACGATCTAAGCGATCCATTTTCTCTAATTGTTTGCGACGACTTTGCGCACGTTTGGTAGTTGAAGCTCTTACCAGATTACGGGAGACAAAATCTTCTAGTTTGTTAATCTCTGTTTGTTGTTTTTCATATGCTTTCCAATCACTAGCTAATTGTTCTGCTTTTAAATCTAGATAACGACTGTAATTTCCTTTGTAATGTCGCATTTTTTGACGGCTGATTTCATAAATTTCAGTGACAACCTTATCTAAGAAATAACGGTCATGGGAAACAATTAATAAGGCCCCTGAGTAACTTTGTAAATACCCCTCTAACCAAGCCAAAGTTTCAATATCCAAGTGGTTTGTTGGTTCATCCAAAATTAAAATGTCTGGACTTTGCAATAGCATTTTCGCCAAAGCTAAACGTGTTTTTTGACCACCAGAAAGTGTGGCAATCGGTTGAGTATAAAAGGATTCATCGAATTTAAATCCATGTAAAACAGATCTGATTTCATTTTCATAACTGTAACCATTTTGTTCAGAAAAATCATGTTGTAGTCGATCGTATTCTTTTAAAATACTTTGATATTCTTTTGTTTGAGGATCACTTTCGCTTATTTGAACTTCTAATTGATGCATACGTTGCTCCATTTTTCGTACAATGGAAAAAGCATCAAGCATTTCTTCCCAAACAGTTGCATCAGAAACTAAGCCGGTATCTTGCGCAAGATAACCAAGCGTTGCGGTTTTGTTTTTTGCTATTTGACCGGCATCTGGAGTTTCAACACCAGCAATTATTTTTAGTAAAGTTGATTTGCCAGCACCGTTACGACCAACTAGTCCAATTCTAGCTCGAGTGCTGATATCTAAATGGATATTTTCAAAAAGAACCTCTGCACCAAAAAGACGGGCGATTTGGTTCGCTTGTAATAAAATCATATTTTCCTCACTTCTCATTTCATTAAAGACAAATTCATCATTAGTCTATCATATTTTAGGAGACTTAGCGAGATAACAAAAGCAAAGATTGTTAGAACATTGACAAGAAAATTTGTTTCATTTTAACTCTCAAAAAGTGTTGATTTTTCTCATTTAAATAAATAAGATTATCAAAAAAATATTTAGACAGGTTGTCCGTTGGTAGAAGGTTTCTGAATGGTAGTTTGAAGCTTTTTGAATAGTTTATTTCAGAGTTACTCAAGGGGAGTAATAAAAAATGAATTTTGTGAGCAATCAAATTGCTTTTTTCTGTTTATTTTTGATATGATACTCAATGTAATAGTGAAAATTTCACAAACGGAGGGTTAACAATAGTGAAAGAAAATCAAATTCCAAAGGCAACAGCAAAACGTTTGCCATTATATTATCGCTATTTGCGAATTTTAAATAACGCAGGAAAGAAAAAAGTTTCTTCAACAGAACTGAGTGAAGCAGTTCAAGTAGATAGCGCAACAATCCGCCGTGATTTCTCTTATTTTGGAGAATTAGGAAAACGTGGCTATGGCTATGATGTAGAAGATTTAATGCAATTTTTTGCAAAAACATTAAATGATGATCAAATGACCAATGTGGCTTTAGTCGGTGTTGGTAATTTGGGAAGTGCTTTATTGAAGTATAAATTCCATCAAAGCAACAGCATTCGTGTGAGTGCCGCATTTGATGTCAATCCAGATATTGTTGGTCGAATTGTTGATGGGATTCCTGTATATCCTATGACGGATATGAAAGAACAAATTGCTATTCAACAAATTGATATTGCTATTTTAACTGTACCTGCACAACGCTCACAAGATGTCGTAAATGATTTAGTAGCAGCAGGAATTAAAGGTATTTTGAATTTTACACCAGCTAGAATTACGGCACCAACTGACGTGTTAGTTCAAAATGTTGATTTGACGAATGAGTTACAAACGTTAATTTATTTCTTACATTCAGGATCAGAACCAGTAGAAACAGAAGAATAAAATTAGTTAACAATTAAAAATATCTGAACAATAGAGGTCAATTGATCTCTATTGTTCAGATATTTTATTTTGAGTTAACAATCGGCTAAAAATAGCCGATAGATTGATTATCAAAAAAATATTTCTAATGTTAAGAGTAAAAAACTTTCGAAAAAAAATAATTTTTGCGTAGTTAAGAATGGATATTAAAAACCAATCCTATTCATCTAGTTGAAAAGTCATTTTTTGAGTAAGAAATCAAATTTAAAGGAAAAAGGAATGAATTTTTCACAGAAAGCTCATAAAATTAGGATAAAGTAGTTATAATAAATAAAGTATTTGTTTGTAGTTTTGATGTATGTTTAGTACAATGTATAAGGAGAACATGCAAACTTATATGAAGAAAGAGGTGTCGTATTAATGGGTTTTACAGATGAAACAGTACGTTTTGACTTTGATGATAGTCGAAAGAAAGAAGTAAGCGAAACGTTAGCGATTGTCTATAGCGCATTAGAAGAAAAAGGGTACAATCCTATTAATCAAATTGTCGGTTATTTACTTTCTGGGGACCCTGCCTACATTCCTCGTTATCAAGACGCTCGTAATTTGATTCGTCGTCATGAACGCGATGAGATTTTAGAAGTATTAATCCGATTTTACTTGGAAAACCACGGAGTCGACTTGTAATGAGAATTATGGGATTGGACGTTGGTTCACGAACAGTAGGTATAGCTGTCAGTGACCCCATGGGTTGGACTGCTCAAGGTGTGGAAATTATCCGCATTAATGAGGATAAAGAAGAATTTGGATTTGATCGTTTAAAAGAACTCGTTGATCAATACGAAGTAGAAAAATTTGTTGTGGGCTTACCAAAAAATATGAATAATTCAATTGGTCCAAGAGCAGAGGCTTCGATGTCTTATGGTAAAAAAATAGAAGAATTGTATGATATCCCTGTGGTGTATCAAGATGAACGATTAACAACTGTACAAGCAGAGCGTATGCTTGTTGAACAAGCGAATACTTCTCGTGCAAAACGTAAAAAAGTTATCGATAAAGTAGCTGCAGTTATGATCCTACAAAATTATTTGGATGCATCAGGAAACAGTTTATTTTAATTAATCAGAAAAGAGGAAACAAAATGTCAGAACATACACATGACCACAACCACGATCATGATCACGAAGGACATGAACATATTACCCTAGTGGATGATCAAGGAAATGAAACACTTTATGAAATCTTATTAACAATCGACGGACAAGAAGAATTTGGCCGTAACTACGTATTGTTATATCCAACTGGAATTCCAGAAGATGAAGAAGTTGATCTACAAGCTTATGCATATGTAGAAAACGAAGATGGAACTGAAGGTAATTTAGAGCAAATCGAAACAGACAAAGAATGGGATATGATTGAAGAAGTTTTCAATACATTCATGTCTGAAGAAGAATAATCTTTGAAATATAACCGAGAAGCCTTAATTCATTAAGGTTTCTTTTTTTACTTTTGAATATCTTAATCAATAGAGACGATAAGTCTGCCTTCTTTTCATTTTTTTACTCTCTATGTTACGATTAATATGTAAGGGGATTCTTTTTGACCCTGCAAATATCAATGAGAGAATAGAAAGAAGGAGAGTTTATGAAAAAACTAGGTATTTTGATCGTGTCACTTATTGCATTAACGGCTTGTTCTCAAAACGAAAATCAATCAGAAGAATCGACATCAGATAGCAGCTTTTCCCACTCTTCGACAGTAACTTCTGAGACCAGTTCAGATTTGTCTACAACTGAAAGTGAAACTGCTTCAGAAGAATTTCCATTTGTTGTAGATTTGAATGATTTAGGTTTTTCTCTTGATTCTGATGGGCCACAACAGGATAGAACTGTTCAATTTATCAGTGAAGGAATGAATGTGCCACCAGCTATCGAATTACTTCAAACCGCTAACTCACCAGATTTAGTCTTGCATATTATGGGATATGAAGATGGAATGGAGGGTCCACTAGTGGAGGAAGCAAGTTTTACGGTTCAGGTGACTGAAATTCCAACAAAAGAAATCGCTATTTTTAGTGCAAATTCAATTAGTGACGAACCTAAACGAACAGTAGAAGTAAATACACAGTTAGATATTTTGCTAACTGAACAGACAGATTCGTCACGAGAACAAATATCACCAGATCAAATGTATCTTTTTTATAACGATCAGGGAACAATTTCTTTAATTACCAGAAACTTTGCTGGTAATGTTGGACCAGAAGATGCAGAGACAATGATGGAATATGTTCAAGGTGAACATTAAATATAGTTTGTGAAAAAAATCCTCTATGAAATCCGTTTTAAACATGGATTTCATAGGTGATTCTTATATTTTTTAAATAGCCAATCACTAAAAGTCTATCTTAAAGATAAAAGGGAAGTGATTCAAAAATTAGAGTTCATGAACATTGCCTAAACTTCCATCAATATCAATGTAATATTTTTTAATATCATAAGGATCACGATAAACATTGACTTGGTCATTTAAGTAAGGCGTCGGATCGTATCTTAGAATAGGACTTTTAAGAATATACGTTTCACCATTATTGTCAACATAAGAACAAGTTAGATATAACTTATGTTCATAATTAATTCGAATATTGGAATAGGCTACATTCAAATTATCACAAATAATCAAGTTACCTGTGTCCATTAAATATTGAGCACTTCTCTTTCTTCTAGAGTGATGGAGAAGAATGCCTAGACCAACAGAAATCAAGATTAGTCCTGGCAGTCCAAAAGAAAGAAGAAACACAAATTGAAATCCGCCGTCTTGTTCAATAATTGATCCAAAGGGAATAGCAAAAACCGAAAGCAATCCGAAAATACTTCCCATGCCCATTAACAGATAACCAACCCATGTAAAATTATAATAAATCGTCTTTTTCCTCATTCATACTCCTCCTAAACAATGATAGAATTCAAAAGAAAATAGTTAAAACGGGAATTTTCATATGATTTTCTAAGATACTTAATTATAACATGATAAAAATTAAGAAACACTGATGAACCCTTTTCTCAAAATATAGAGAATACTTTTTAAAAGTATTCAATTTTCAACTAATATAGATATATTAAGTGAAAATATCCTGAAAATAATGTTTTATCAGTTCATAATAAAATTAAATTAAAATTAGATTTTGGTAATTTGTTTTGTTGAACAAATTTAGTTGAATTTTAAAGAACCAATCGTTTACATAAATAACGTAAAAATAGCTATTGTTTTTTTTATTGTATAGTCAAATTTTGATACTAACGCAAGTCCGTTGAACATCCGAAAAAAAAAAATCCGAATGATTGGGTAACAATGACGCATTAGTGAATTTTAGTTTCATAATAAATGAAAATGACTAACTATCTATAGTAGTGGATGATTTTTTGAAGGCTGGACCTATTCAACAAAATAGGTTGCTGTAGACAGTATCAAGATGGATGATTATATACGTCAAAATGTTGAGCCCTACCACGGAGCAACTTCAAGGGTAATGGAGATAAAAAATGAATATTCAAAAATTGATGAAAATTGGTTGTCTAAACATTTTCGAGTGGCTATGTATTTGTCAATTTTTGCTTTTTTAGTCGAATCACTTTTAAGTTTTAATATTTTTAGAACCAATTTAATTACCACTTCAAACACACTCTTCTTTTTGAAATATTTAATTATCCCTTCAATTTTTAATTTTGTTCTATTGTTAGTGGGAATTTATAGAATGAGATATTCGAAAATAAGCCAGACGCAAAGGATCTATACGGTTTCCTTTATGTTAACGATATTTGTTTTGTTTTAACCACGGTTCATAATATCTGTACACCAATCTATGCCATTTATTTAATTCCTATTTTACTGACAACCGTTTATGCGTCCCCGAAATTGACAAAATCACTAGGGATAACAAGTGTAGTTTTATTCTTAATCTCAGAGTTTGTGATACATTGGGACCCAAATGCTCAAAATATCTTTACCAGTCCATTGAGACTCATTGGAATTATTTTGCTGTTTTCGTTATTACTGAGTTTTTCAATATTAAGTGTCATAGCAACTAACTATCTACAACAAAAATATAAAGCAAGTATTGATTTAGAAGTGGAAAGACACCATTTGGAGCAGCAATTGCGTTTTGATGAGCTGACAGAAATTTATAATCGACTGCATTGAACGTAGCTCTGAAAGCGGTGGAAGAGTCGGATAATCGGCATTACATTTTAGGGATAGTAGACATTGATAATTTCAAAAAAATCAATGATCGATTCGAACACTCTGTAGGAAATCGTATTTTAAAAAAATTTGCGATGACACTGAAAGAAAACGAAGACTCTTATATTACCTTTAGTTTTGGTGGGGATGAATTTTGTTTACTTTTCGAAAATGTCTCCATGCAAGTTGCTAGTGAAACTTGTAAAAAAATCCAAATTATTTTGAATCAGGTTAGTTTGGAAGAGGACAATGAAGTAAGATTACTGCTAGTTTTGGACTCTCTGAATACACAGCAACTGTTGGTGTTGCTGAATTATTTATTCGGACGGATTACGCACTATATAATGCCAAAAAAGCTCGAAATAAAGTTACGGCATTTGAAGAAATTGCCTAAGAAGTAACGAATCATTAGTAAACTTTACACAGGGAATAAATGTTGACTAGGGAATTAAATTTTCTAGGCAAATCTTATGTCTCAAGAGGTTCCTCTTTATAAGCATGTCTGTCTTTACTTTGTAAATGGCAAGGACTAGGAAATTGTTCCAGCAGAATATTTTATTTTCTTGTTGACAATTATTTGAAACTAAGGTAAATTATGAAACAACAACATATACATCCGTTGAAGAGAAGAGTAATTTTCGAAGACTTTCAAGAGAGGTTCTGTTTGGTGAAAAGAACTAAGGGATAGAAAATGAAGATGGTCTCAGAGGATAAATCATCGATAGGTAGATGATTTCGAAAGGTCCAATCGTTATCTTGGACACCATTTCTAATTGAGATGGCTTGAGGGAAGTTTTACTTCCGAAAAAAGGTGGTACCGCGATTATTCGTCCTTTTGTCAGCAAAGCTGATGAAAGGACTTTTTTTATGCTCAAAATTGGGAACACCCCGTTAGAACGGGATAAAAATAAATATAAAATAAGGGATATAAAAGGAGAGAAATTCAATGAAAAAAATCAGAAAAGTATTAGGTTTAGGATTCTTAGGCGCAGCATTATTAGGTTTAGTAGCTTGTTCTTCTGGAACTGACAATGGAACAGTTGCTTCTTCAGCTGCAGGTTCTTCTGCTAGTGAAGAAATAGAAAGAACGGTTTTAACAGTTGGTGCAAGTCCAACACCCCATTCAGAAATTTTAGAATATGTTAAAGATGATTTAGCTGCAGAAGGAATTGACTTAGATATCAAAATTTTTGATGACTATGTTTTACCAAATACGGCTTTAAACGATGGTGATTTGGATGCAAACTTCTTCCAACATCTACCTTATTTAGAAAACTTTAATGAAGAACATGGTTACGATTTAGTTTCTGTAGCAGGCATCCATTTTGAACCACTAGGTATTTATCCAGGGAAAGTGGACTCATTAGATGCAATTTCTGAAGGTGGAGAAATCTCTATCCCTAATGATGCAACGAATGGTGCTCGTGCATTATTATTACTAGAAGCAGCTGGAGTTATCACTTTAAAAGAAGGTGCTGACATTACTTCCACACCAAGCGATATTGTGGAAAATCCTAAAAATGTAAAAATTGTTGAATTAGATGCTTCACAAATTGCTCGTGCTGTTCAAGACGTAGATGTTGCGGTTATTAATGCCAACTATGCATTAGAAGCGGACTTTAACGTTGAAGAAGATGCGTTACAAAGTGAAGATAAAAACTCAGAAGCTGCCCAAACCTATGCAAACATTATTGCTGTAAATACTGGTCATGAAAATGATCCAGCCATTCAAGCATTAATTGATGCTTTGCAATCAGAAAAAGTAGCTACATTTATTAATGATACGTATCATGGAGCGGTAGTTCCTGTATTTTAATCCATCCAAAATAGGACTGTGACATAAGTAAAAACAAGCCGAAAATATCCGAACAAAATAGAATGAATTTCGTCCATTTGTGACGAAACTGCAATGAGGGCCTACTAGCCCGCAAGAGCAATTTTCTATCGTTCGGATATTTTACTGTTAAATTACTTATGTCGCAGTTTTTTTGCTGTAAAATAGGACTGAATTGTGTATATTATCAATTGGGATGAAATAATTTGATATACTAGTCTCATAGAAACAGGTCAGTAAAAATAGGGAGTGGTTTTGATGAAACAATATACAACCAATTATTTCGACACCTTTATTGAAGTTCCAGAAGATTGCCCCGTTTTAATTGGGGAAATTCCACCGGAAAGAAAAACGCCATCTGTTGCTAGAAAACAGTTTGATTTATTAAAACAACATCCATATCACTATGACTCAGACGAACTCATTCACCAATCTACAGCAGCTCATAAAGGACTGAGTCGAGAAGAATTTTTTGCGAAGCCACAAGCTTGCATGCGAGCGGCAAGTTTAGTTAAACATTATGGATGGGGCATTCATGCAAATAGTGAAGGAAAAATTGCCATGTATTCTTTGGATTCTAAAATGTATCATCAATTGAAAGATGATTCAAAGTTAACACATATAAAATCCATGCGTCGTAAAAAAGGATAATTTTTAACCATGTCTGTTTTGGTATGGTTTTTTTAATACTAAATCAGATTCATCTCATCTTCATATGAGCTTCATACAGATGTTGTTTAATAAAGAGGAACAAGGGAGGAAGACAAATGGTTCAACTATTATATCTTGAAGACGAAGCAGTAATTCGTGATGTGGTTTGTGAGTATCTACGATTAAAAGAATATCAAGTAGACGTAGCAGTGAATGGAAAAGAAGCAATGGAATTGATTGCAACTAAACAATATAACGTAGCTATTTTAGATATCATGGTTCCTTTTATTTCAGGTTTAGATGTTCTAAAAAAATTAACAGAAACACAACTTACTTGTGGGACCATCATGTTAACAGCGCTGGGGGATGAAAGTAACCAAGTAGAGGCATTTAATCGCATGGCAGATGATTATATTATCAAACCATTTTCACCCATTCTTCTTTTAAAAAGGATTGAAGCTGTATTACGAAGAATCCGTGCAGAAACGATTAAAGAAACCGGTTTGGATGTAAAAAAAGAGAACTTTCAGGTTTATTTTAATCAAGAATCTTTGTGTCTTACAGTGACCGAATTTTTGATTTTTGAAGCGCTATACGATCAACCTCAAAGAGTTTATACAAGAGAGCACTTATTAAAAATTATTGCTCCTGATGATTTTTTAGTTAGCGATCGAGTGATAGATGCTCATATCAAAAATCTTCGTAAAAAAATACCTTTAGATATTATTAAAACCGTTATTGGTGTGGGTTACTGTTATGAAAAGAACGAGTAAAAAGGAGAGGTGCAAATGTCTATAACAAAAAAGACCGCTCTTTATACAGCATTAACGACCATATTTATTGGTGTATTAATTATCAGCTATTTTATGTGGATGTTACCTGGTTTATATGCTCAGTATAAAACGGATCGTTATTTGGAAACGGTGGAAGAAGTCGAACGAAGATTTATTGAAGGAAAAACCTTCGCTGACGGTTATGAATTATCAGACAACTTTTTAGTGACCAGTCTTCGTATTCCTAAAGAAGGACATACACTCCTTGTCTCAACCCCGAATGTCACGATGGATATCGTTATTCAAGCGGAAGAAATAAAAAGTCTGTTTGATGAACTTCGAGAAGCCTTTAATCAATTTGATGCTGAAGATTCTACAACCGCTATATTTGAATCAATAGATTTTCGAGCAGTAAAAGAAGTATTAGCCGAAAGTTATCAACCGATTAGTCAGGATTTGATTGCTTTTGAAAATGTAGAAACTTATGGAATGACGGTGATTGAAGATACCGCCAGTCAAGATTTTTATCAAACAGCAGATGATATTTTAGTATTTGGTGGCAGTATTGAGCAACAGACCAATAGCTACGCAAACTATTCCGCAATCAAAGAAGTTGAGGGAGATATTTACTTAACTTTTGGTTCATCAATGACTCCTAAACTGACGGAATTAATGCCGATTGTTGCCCAAAGTATTCCGATGATTTTACTTGTATTAATTGTCGTTTCTTTAGTTATCGCTCAATGGTTTAGTCGAAGGTTAGCACATCCAGTTGAACTATTGGCTAAGCAAGCCAATGAACGAAAAGAAAGACAAGGACAAGTTTTCCATCAGCCAAGTAAAGGCGATGAATTTGAAATTTTACAAGATGCGTTAAATCAAATGCACACTGAACTAAATAAAAATCTTCAAACGTTACACAATCAAAATGAACAGTTGACGACAATCAATCAACGGCAACGTCTATTGTTAGCCAATGCTTCTCATCAATTAAAAACGCCTATCTCCGGAGCCTCCTTGTTGGTTGAAAGTATGATAGGTCGAATCGGCAAGTTTAAGGATTATGAGCGTTATCTACCCGAAGTAAATTCCGAAATAAGAAAAATGCAAAAAATTGTCCAACAACTAATGTTGATTTTAGATGAACCAACTAAAGAAGAAATAACTCGTCTTCAAATAGATCGATTCTTACCGAATGTTTTGGAAAATTATGAAAGAAGGATTCAGGAACGGGAATTGACGATTGAATTGGAAATGACATCTGTTCAAATAGAAACAGAAGAAAATTTGTTTGTCTCTATTGTTGACAATGTGATTCAAAATGCAGTCAAGTATACGCCAAAAGGGCAGAAGATATTCGTCAAACTAGTTCCAGAATCTTTGACAATCATCAGTAAAAATGCTCATGTCGCTGAAGAAATTATGCTTCATATTAAAGAACCTTTTGTTCGTGATACAAGGGAAGAAGAAGCAGGAACAGGTTTAGGATTGTATTTAGTCGATCGATTTGTTGAAAGTTTAAATATGTCTTGGCACATTAAAAATACCAATCAAGGTGTAGAAGTAAAAGTAGAATGGAGGAAGAATTATGTTGACAATTGAACGTTTAAAAGTAGAGTACCCTTCGTTAGTTGCTCTAGACATCACAGAACCAATTGAAATTTTACCAACGGATCGAATCGGTGTGATTGGATCAAATGGAGCAGGAAAAACAACCTTTATTAAAGCTTGTTTAGGCTTGACTAATTATCAAGGAAAAATTGTATCCTCAGTGAAACCAGAAGAAATGGCGGTACACATGCAATTTAATGAATATATCGATACGGTTAGTTGCAAAACAATTATGGAAGCTATTCTTGGAACGAATTATAAAATCGATAAAAAACTCCAAGAATTAGTTCAATTTTTTAGTTTTGAAGACAATCTCAAGAAAAAATTCAAAGATTTATCTGGGGGACAAAAACAACGCTTCACTTTGATTTTAGTTTTAATGCAGGACGCACCTATCACATTTTTTGACGAAGTGACCACTGGCTTGGATTTTGAAACCCGCAGAGCGTTAATTCAGAAAATCTTAAAATGGTATGAAAATAAGCAGTCCGCCATTTTGTTTGTCACCCATTATTATCAAGAGTTAGAGCTGTTAACGAACAAACTATTGATTCTTCATCAAGGTAAAGTAGTCGCTTTTGATTCTCATAAAGCTCTTTTTAAAAAATATTGTGGACACTCAGTGATTACGTTTGACGAAAATTCTCAGCTTGAATTAGCCGGTTATCGACAAATTCTTGCACCAGAAAAAACGATTGCCATCGCGTGTGAGAATCAGACGCAAGAACTAGAGCTTTCAAGCTATTTAATCAATCAAGGAATGAACTTTAGCCGTAGTAATCAAGATATTGAACTGATGACGTTAAATGCGATTGGGGGAATTTAAAATGCAAAGATATATTAAATATGAACTATTAAATTCATTTGGTAATTTTTTCTCTATTCTGTTTGGGATTATTTTTCCAATCTTAATGACCTTGCTGTTATACTTTATCTTTAATCAGCAAATCCCGGCGGAGGGAATGGAACAATTTTCAGTCCAGCTCTTTGTTACCAATCTATTGATTTCACCTTTAGCCATCATTTTTATCGGATTTGCATCATTATTTTCACAGGAAATTGAAAAAGAAATCACGGTAAGAATGTCTCTATTTGGTTATTCAGAAAAGAAACAAATGCTGGCAAAATTTGTGGCTCAAAGCATTATGACAGCCTTGTCTATGACCATCTATGCAGTCGTAGTTATACCAATTTTAAAAATTCCTGCTCCTAGTTTCTTTGGTCTAAGTATATTTTTTATCGGCATTATTCTTTTAAGTTTTAGCTTATTCTTGGCAGCTTATGGTCTCTCCTTATTGTTAAAAAAATTCAGTATCACCTTTGGCGTAGTGATGTCGGTTTACTTTTTAATTATGATTTTATCAGGGATGATGGGGATTCAAACGAATCAACTACCCAAACCGATTCAGGGTATTGCAAAGCTATTACCAACTACTCATATGATTCAGGATATTCCTAAACTTTGGGAAAAAAATCGCTACAACTTAATGCCGATGATCCAAGCAACTTTGTTTTTATTGGCATTAACAGTATTAATTTATTTCGCAGGAATTCATTCTAAAAAACGAACGCACAAATGAATAAGATGACAAACGTATCTCATTACAAAATAGGCAACTATTTTTGCTTGAGATACGTTTTTAGTTTATACGGTTGGTACGATCAATTTCATCATGACTAAAAAAGAATTAGTTTTTTGTTCAAATTGCCCTTAACAGTCTTAGAATGAAAATGCTATCATTTAATTAGTAGTAAGAGAAAATTTGAGAAAAGAGGGAAGGTAAATGACAAAAATTAGCTCACAATTAGCGGAAGCAAATCGCTTTGTTCAAGAATACAAAGACAGTATTCATCCGCAATATAGATATAATTATCATATGATGGCACCAATTGGCTGGATTAATGATCCGAATGGTTTCGTTTATTTCAAAGGAGAGTATCACATCTTTTATCAATATTATCCTTATGATAGTAAATGGGGACCGATGCATTGGGGGCATTCAAAATCAAAAGATTTAATCAATTGGGAAGAATTGCCAGTTGCATTGGCACCAGATCAAACTTATGACAAAGATGGTTGTTTCTCTGGAAGTGCCATTGAAAAAGATGGCAAGCTTTACTTGATGTATACAGGTCACGTTTATGATGAGGGAGTCGGAGTTACTTATCAAGCGCAGTGTATGGCAGTCTCAGAAGATGGAATTCATTTTACAAAAATGGAACAAAATCCAGTCATCGATCAAAGACAATTAGGCGAAAATGGTGACATACATGATTTTCGTGATCCTAAAGTTTTTCAACGTGAAGGTTGTTATTATAGTGTGCTTGCTACTAAAACTAAAGACGAGCGCGGAAAAATTTTGTTATTTGAGTCTAAAGATTTAATCGAGTGGTCCTTTACTTCTGTTCTATTAGAAGGTCAAAAAGGACAGGGTGTGATGTGGGAATGTCCAGACTTATTCCATCTAGATGGGAAAGATGTCTTGATTATGTCACCGATTCAGATTGAACCAAAGGCTTTTGAATTTTACAATACGAGTTCTACGGTAGCTTTTATTGGTGAGATGAATTGGGAAAATGGCGAATTTCAGGTAGAAAACTATCACGAAATTGATTTTGGTTTAGATTTTTATGCTCCTCAAACTTTGGAAGACGATCAAAATCGCCGTATTATGGTTGCATGGATGCAAATGTGGCATCGAACATTACCAACAGATGATCTAGGGCATAAATGGGTAGGTGCAATGACGTTACCTAGAGAGCTACACGTGAAAGAAAATCGCTTGGTCCAAAAACCAATCACAAGTATTTATGATTATTTGACGATCCAAGAGGAATGGTCAGAGATGACTTTGAATGACACAACTGAAACTAAAGAAGATATCATTCAAAATACAACTTATCTAAAAATGACAGCAACTTTTGAAGAAAAAAGTGCCTTAACTATTGAGTTTGCCAAAAAAGATCAAGCTCATCTACTATTTAATTATGATGCAAATACAGAAGAATTTACCTTAAGCCGTGAGTTTATAGGTTTGCCAATTACTGGTATTGAAAATGAAACGTTAGTGGAACGTAAAGTCCAGATACCATTGATTAACAAAAAATTAGAGATAGAAATTTTCCGAGACACAACATCAGTAGAAGTATTTATTAATGGCACTACCACAATAACAACTACTTTCTACGAAACAGAAGTGGGGAAAGATTTATCATTTACTAGTAAAGAGAATGTGAAACTTTCAAAAGTAAAAATCGGCACAATCAAAAATTAAAGCAATTGTTTCAATAAGACCAAGCATCTTTAAGTGATTAAACTTGAAGATGCTTGGTCTTTTGTTTTTTTAGAGTACTTCCAGTAGTTAGCAAGATTTTTTCTATACAATAAAAACTTAAATTAAGAGTTATCGAAGGAGAATAATCCTATGTTTTTGTTACTATTCATAGTATTTTTCTAATCTTTTCGCTACACTCCACAACAAAGTCTACCTTTGTCGATCTTGGGACCAACTGGAGATTGAAAGCTGTAAACCCGTAGACTTGGAGCGGTTCTTGGCTGACCTAAGCGTAGTGAAGCGTCAAGTTTACAGTGAATAATCCTGTGTATTTTCACAAACTTTAAATTTATTTTGAAATTCTGTTGACAGCCCTTACATGAAAATGTTATTATTTAGCCATGAAATAGAAACGTTTCCAAAACCAATATTTTTAATCTAATTAAGATTAGAAATTTTATTTTTAAACAAAAGTGGAAACGTTTCTAAAATAATGAAAGTGAGGAACTAAAATGGCTAAGGGAACGGGAACAGGGGGAGCTTTAGTGAATGATAAGCAGTCGTTAAAACAACAGCGAAGAAAAAATATTTTTCATAGAATTAAGCGTGATAAGTGGTTATATCTATTAATGCTTCCGGGGATATTGTTAACACTGGTCTTTAAATATTTTCCAATGTACGGAGCAATTATTGCATTTAAAAACTACAATCCATTACTAGGTATTTTGAAAAGTCCTTGGGTAGGATTTGAACATTTTAGAGAATTTATTTATTCACCTAATTTCTCGGTATTATTGTTCAATACATTAAAATTAAGTATTTTTGGATTATTTTTAGGATTTTTACCACCTATTTTGTTGGCATTGTCTTTAAACCAAATTTTAAATAAAAAAATCAAACAAAAAATTCAATTAATTTTATATGCACCGAACTTCATTTCAGTGGTAGTTATTGTAGGGATGTTATTTCTTTTCTTATCTGCAAATGGTCCAATTAATGGGATAGTAGAGAAATTCACTGGAAAATCAATTATGTTTATGTCAAATCCAAATTACTTCCGAACTATCTATATTTTATCAGGGATTTGGCAAGGAATGGGTTGGGCGTCGATTTTATACACGGCTACTCTGGCCGGCGTAAGTACAGATCTTTACGAGGCTGCTAATATCGATGGAGCAAATATTTTACAGAAAATCTTTTATATTGATTTACCAGCATTACGACCAGTAATGGTAATTAATTTTATCTTAGCAGCTGGAAATATTATGAACGTAGGTCACGAAAAAGCCTTCTTGATGCAGACATCAATGAATATTCCTGCTTCTGAAATTATTTCAACATATGTATATAAAATTGGTTTGCAATCAGGAAATTATGCATATTCAGCCGCTGTGGGATTGTTTAATATGGTAATCAACGTTGTCTTGTTATTAATGGTTAATTCAATAACCAAACGTTTAAATGATGGCCAAGGATTATAGGGGGAGAAGACATGAATTTAGAGTTATATTCAAAATTTGATAAGAGAATGTTGTGGGTGAACCGCATCATTGTTTTATTCCTAGTATTAATCACCATTGTTCCACTGGTTTATGTAGTGGTTGCCTCTTTTATGGATCCATCAACCTTAATTACGAAAGGAATCAGTTTTAATCCTGCCGATTGGACAATTGATGGGTATAAACGAGTGTTTTCAGACGACTCAATTATTCGAGGCTTTATCAACTCACTTGTTTATTCTTTTTCTTTCAGTTTTTTAACAGTATTCGTCACAATGATTACTGCTTATCCCTTATCTAGACCAAATTTGTATGGAAAAGGCGCTATTATGACTTTCTTCGTCATTACAATGTTTGTAGGTGGTGGTCTAATCCCAACTTACTTATTAATTCGTGATTTAGGAATGTTGGATACGATTTGGGCGATTATCTTACCAGGTTCATTAAATGTATGGAATATCATTATTGCGAGAACCTATTTTAGTGGCTTACCCCATGAATTATCAGAAGCAGCAACGATTGACGGAGCAAATGAGCTACAAATTTTATTCAAAATCATGCTGCCATTAGCGAAACCAATTATGTTTGTCTTGTTCTTGTACGCTTTTGTAGGTCAATGGAATGCTTACTTCGATGCAATGATTTATTTGAAATCACCTGAGTTACAACCTTTGCAACTAGTTTTACGTAATATTTTAATCCAAAATCAACCATCTCAAGACATGGTAGGAGCAAATACTGCAATGGCTGAAATGCGACAATTAGCAGAATTAATTAAATATTCAACGATTGTTATTTCCAGTTTACCATTGATCGTTATGTATCCATTCTTCCAGAAATACTTTGATAAAGGAGTATTGGTTGGTTCAATTAAAGGGTAGAAAGTCCAATGCATACCAAAGTCTTTCAATTAAAAATGTCGAAATAAAAATTTTAAATAATTTATTTAGAGGGAGAGAAAATGATGAAATCGAAAAAATGGCTTTTAGGTTTTGCTTTAACTAGTACTTTAGTTTTAAGTGCGTGTGGAAATGGAGGGGCTTCGAACACATCTAGTCCAGATTATGAACTAACAGATGTCGAGTTTCCTTTAGAAGAGAAGGTAACCTTAAAGATGCTTTCTCAAAGTGCACCTTTAGCACCAAATGATCCAAATGAAAAACTAATTTTCCAACGTTTAGAAGAAGGGACAAATGTTCATATTGAATGGACAAACTACAATTCGGATTTCCATGAGCGTCGAAATCTTGATATTGCTAGTGGTGAGTTACCAGATGCAATATTTAATGCAGGAGCAGGTGATTATGATCTTTTAGGTTGGGCTGAAAATGGCGTAGTTATTCCATTAGAAGATTTAATCGATGAACATATGCCTAATTTGAAAAAAATCTTTGATGAGTATCCTGAATATCGTCAATTATCAACAGCACCAGATGGCCATATTTATTCATTACCTTGGATTGAAGAATTGGGAGCTGGAAAAGAATCCATTCATACCGTAAATGATATGGCGTGGATTAACGTAGAATGGTTAGATAACTTGGGTCTGGATATGCCAGAAACAACCGATGAATTAATGACAGTGCTAGAAGCTTTCAAAACACAAGATCCTAATGGAAATGGTGAAGCAGATGAAATTCCATTTACTTTTATCAACGATGGTGGGAATGAAGATTTGAAATTCTTATTTGCTCCATTTGGTGAAGGGGATAACGATGACCATACAGTTGTAGATAATGACGGAAATGTTGTTTTCACAGCCGATAAAGAAGGGTATAAAGAAGCCATTAAATATTTCAGCGAAATGTGGGATAAAGGTTTAATTGATAATGAAGCCTTTGAACAAGATTGGAATACGTTTGTAGCTAAAGGAAAAGAACATCGCTATGGTGTGTATTTCACTTGGGATAAAGCCAATGTTTCAGGTATGAATGATAGCTATGATGTCTTGCCAGTACTTGCAGGACCTGACGGTAGAAAACATGTCACACGTACAAATGGTATGGGATTTTCTAGAGACCGTTTTGTAATTACAAGTGCAAACCAAAACTTAGAATTGACTGCAAAATGGGCGGATCAAATGTACGAACCATTACAGTCTGTACAAAACAACTGGGGAACTTACGGAGATGATAACAATCCAAACATTTTCGAATTTGATGGCACAATGTTAAAACATTTACCATTAGATGGAGAAGCACCAGGGGAGTTGCGCCAAAAAACAGAAGCTGCTGGGCCATTAGCGATTCTTGACACTTATTATGGAACAGTAACAACGATGCCAGATGATGCACAATGGCGTTTAGACTTAATGCATGAACATTATGTACCATATGTAAATAATGAAAATAACTTCCCTCGTGTCTTCTTTGAAAAAGCAGAGACAGACCGTTTGGCAAGAATTGAAACAGATATGTGGGATTATATTTACCGTAAACGTGCAGAATGGATTACGGGTGGAAATATTGATGCTGAATGGGATGATTATTTAGCTGAATTAGAACGTGTTGGTATTGACGAATGGTTACAAATTAAACAAGACGGTTACGATCGTTTTATTAAAGGGACGGATTAAGAGTGGACACTGCTAGTTTGAAATTAGATGAAGCAAATCGTTTTATTGAAATGAATAAAAGTAAAGTAAACGGGAAGTATCGACATCACTATCATGTGATGGCTCCCGTTGGGTGGATAAATGACCCAAATGGTTTTGTTTACTTCAAAGGAGAGTATCATATTTTTTATCAGTTTTATCCTTATGACAGTAAATGGGGACCTATGCATTGGGGTCATGCCAAATCAAAAGATTTGATCCATTGGGAAGAACTGCCAGTAGCTTTGGCACCAGATCAAGCTTATGACAAGGATGGTTGCTTTTCAGGAAGTGCCATTGAAAAAGATGGTAAATTATATTTAATGTACACAGGACATGTAGTTAAGTTTTTTAAAACTTACCAAACACAATGCATGGCAGTCTCAGAAGATGGAATTCATTTTACTAAAATTGAACAAAATCCAGTAATTGGTAAAGAGTTGCTTGGAGAACATGGAAATATTCATGATTTTAGAGATCCCAAAGTGTTTTCCCGAGAAGATAAATATTACAGTGTAGTGGCCTCTAAAAATGAAGAGGATCGCGGTAGAATTCTTTTGTTCGAGTCGAAGGATTTAATTGATTGGAAATTTAATTCGGTTTTATTAGAGGGCGATGAAACACAAGGTGTGATGTGGGAATGTCCAGACTTATTCCATTTAGATGGAAAAGACGTGCTAATCATGTCACCGATTAAAATTCCCAAAAAAGATTTGGAGTTTCATAATACTAGTTCAACTGTCGCTTTTATTGGTGAGATGAATTGGGAAACAGGGAAATTACAGGTCGAAAACTACCATGAAATTGATTTTGGACTAGACTTTTATGCCCCACAAACCTTAGAAGATGATCAGAATCGTCGAATTATGATTGCTTGGATGCAAATGTGGGATCGAACATTACCAACGGATGATTTGGATCATAAGTGGGCTGGCGCAATGTCACTACCACGGGAGTTACGGGTCAAAGAAAATCGTCTTGTTCAAAAACCAGTTTCAACTATTTATAGTCAATTAGAATATAAATATGGATTTGAAAATGTGGAAGTTCACCAAAAGCCAGTACAATTTCGACATGTTGTTAAAGACAATACGTATGTTCATTTAGTAGTAGATTTATCTAATGCAGAATCTTTAAGCATTCAATTTGCGAAGAATAAAAAAGAAGCGATTAATTTACACTATGATAGTCAATCGGAAATCTTTACAATGAGTAGAAAAGATTTTGGTTATTCGATTGTTGGTAGTGAAGCAGAGCAATTGGTTGAACGACAAGTAAAAATTCCTTTAGTGAATCAACAACTTGTATTAGAAATTTTTAGAGATACAAGCTCTATTGAAGTATTTTTAAACGCATTAGAAACTATGACGATGACTTTTTATGAAATCGAATCTGGAAAAGATATTGTATTTAGTAGTGAAGGTCAAGCAATAATCTCCTCAATGGAAATTGGTCGAGTAAAATAAATATTACATTTCACAACTGTTTATTCCATTCGCTAAACTATACAACGAAGTCTGCTTTTGTCGACGTGTGAAGCTTGAAAGGTCAAAGACTAAAGGCTTGAAGTGATTCCTGGCTGACCTAAGCAAGACTCTCTCGCAGTGAAGCGTCAAATTTGCTGTGAATAGTAATCTTCCTATTAACATTTGATTTTAGGTAGCTAGTATTTTCTCTTAAACTCCTTTATACTGGGGCTAATTAGTTTCTAAATAAAGGAGTGAGAATTGGCTATGAAAGCGACAATGAAAGAAGTTGCAAAACTTGCCGGTGTCGGGGTGGGAACGGTATCGAGAGTTCTAAATAATGGTTCAGTCAAAGAGAGCACAAGAAAAAAAGTAGAAGCTGCGATTAAAGAACTAAACTATCAGCCGGATTATTATGCACGAGGTTTGAAAACTAATCGAACTTATACGGTTGCCTTAATTTTGCCAAGTGTTTGGCATCCATTCTTTTCTCAATGGGCTTTTTTTGTGGAAAGTTATTTAGAAAATAATTCCTATAAGATGTTTTTATGTAATTCAAGTGGAGATAGTTTGAAAGAACAAGAGTATATTCAAATGGTTACCCAAAATAAAGTAGATGGAATTATTGGTATTACATATTCAGACATTGACGAATATGTCTCTAGCAATTTACCTTTTGTTAGTATTGATCGTTATTTTACGGAGGATGTCATTTATGTAACGGCGGATAATGCCGCTGGTGGGAGACTAGCTGTCAATGAATTAATTAAACGAGGAGCTAAGCATTTAGCATTCATTGGCGGTTATCAAGAGACTCCTAATGAGACTAAAAACCGTCGGAAATATTTTGAAATTGAGTGTACGTCTAAAAATGTTGAGTATGAAGTATTGGAAATGTTAGAGCCAATCACCGGTTTACATAAACGAATTGCTCAATTTTTATATGAAAATCCAGAAATTGATGGGATTTTTACCATCAATGACAATATGGCACAAGAAGTGTGTAAAATTTTGAAAATAATGGGTAAACGAATACCTGAAGATATTCAAGTTATTGGATTTGACGGACAACGTTCACGTGATGGAGAACCTTACTTGGTTTCAACCATCACTCAACCAGTAGAAGAAATGGCAAAAAAAGCAGTCGAATTACTTTTGGATGTTATTGAAGGAAACAAAGTAGAAAATCGAACTGTCCTTCCTGTTAGTTTTGGAGAAGGCTGGTCAACAAAGTAAAACATCTGAAATCTTTTTGGTTTCAGGTGTTTTTTTTTCGAAAGGAGAAACAATGCGTAAAAGATTATTAGTTTTTTTAGGCTTATTTATAGTTTTTGGAATAGGGGGATGTAAGAACGTGTCAACAGAGGTTATGGCAATATATCCAAGATCTACGAATAGTTTTGTTGGAGATCCAATGCCTTATTATAATGGGGAAGAGTTTATGATGTATTATTTGGAAGACTTGAGAGATGGTCAAATTGGCTTTCACCCCTTCAGCTTAATGACAACCAAAGATTTTTATCATTACGAGGATTTTGGTGAAGTCATTCCCTTTGTCAATGAAGAAGACAGTCCAGAAAGAGCTTTGGGAACCGGTTCAATTATTCAAGATGACAAGGGAATCTACCACGCTTTTTATACAGGACATAATGGAGAGAGAAATCCTAAAGAAGTGATTATGCATGCGACTAGCAAAGATGGAGTCAAATGGAAGAAAATTCCTGAAAATACATTTGAGGGAGACGAAAGTTATGAAAAGAATGATTTTCGCGATCCTTATGTTTTTTGGGAAGAAGAAAGTCAAGAATATTGGATGTTGATTACAACTAGACAAGATGGCAAAGGAATTATTGCTAAATATACCTCATTGGATTTAGAAACTTGGGAAAATCAGGGGATATTTTTTGAAAATGACTTAGGAAACGATTCTAACCTAGAATGTCCGTCATTAGTAGAGTATAATGGCAAGTGGTACTTGGCATTTTCAGATCAATGGGATCAACGAGTGGTTCATTATCGTTTGGCAGATCATCCTAGTGGTCCATTTAGGGAACCAGATAGTATCGATCATGTAGATGGAGCGGGTTTTTACGCCGGTCGTCTAGAAACAGACGGTGAAAATTTATATTTAGTTGGCTGGATTCCTACAAAAGAAAGTCATGATGATCGTTTTAACTATAATTGGGCAGGAAATTTAGCCGTTCATCAATTGGTTCCGACGGGGGATCATTTATTAGCAAAATTACCGGAAGCGGTAACTGAACAATTAGATTTCCAATCCTTTCCATCGGGTTCATATGCTACAGGAGAGGAAATTATTGTTGAGGGGAACCTGTTAAAAAGTGAAATTGAAGTAACTCCAGAGACACAAATAGCGATAGAAATTGGGACAGAAAATGTATTGTTATTAGATTTCGAGCAAGAAAAAATGAGTTATTACAATACTTTTTTAGATGATGTACCACGGAGAAATCCTCAATCTGAAATGACGTTAAATTCATCTTTAACAGAGCTAATGATTGTACAAGAAGAAGGTATGTTTGTGATCTATGATGGTTCCTTTGTTCTTTCAAATCGTATCTACAAAAGCTCGCAATCATTTACGCTAAAAGTATTAAACGGAACAATTAACTTTAAATAAAATTTTGAAAAGAGGTTGGCATATGTTATACGGATCTATTGAAGCAGGTGGAACAAAATTTGTTTGTGGAATTGGAAATGAGGAATTGGAAATTATTGCTCGAGAAAGTTTTCCTACGACAACACCTGAGGAGACCATGAGTTTGGTCATTGACTTTTTTAAAGGTTATCAAGAGGAATTAGTTGCTATTGGAGTGGGTTCATTTGGCCCAATAGATATTCATACAGATTCAGCAACTTATGGGTACATTACATCTACACCAAAATTAGCATGGCAAAATTATAATTTTGTTGGAACATTAAAAGAGGCTTTTGATATTCCAGTAGCATGGACAACAGATGTAAATGCTGCGGCATACGGCGAATATGTATTTGGAAACGGACAAGGTTTATCTAGTGTTGTCTATTATACAATTGGAACTGGTGTAGGTGGAGGCGCTCTTCAAGAGGGACGTTTTACTGAAGGTTTTAGCCATCCTGAAATGGGTCATACAATGGTTGTCCCTCATCCAGAAGATGATTTTAAAGGAAGTTGTCCATTCCATGGGAATTGTTTAGAAGGAATGGCAGCAGGTCCTGCTATTGAAAAGCGTAATGGTCGCAAAGGACAAGATATTCCAGAAGATGATCCATTCTGGGAAATCGAAGCCTACTATGTTGCACAATGTGCGTATAACACAACATTGATGCTTTCACCAGATGTGATTATTTTTGGTGGAGGAGTTATGAAACAAAGACATATGGTAGAAAAAGTTCATCAAGCATTCACTAAACTGTTAAATGGTTACGTGAAAACTCCAGATTTGGATAAATATATTGTTACCCCTGCTTTAGAAGATAATGCTGGAACTTTGGGTTGTCTAGCACTAGCTAAAAATGCAAAACTACACGCATAAAAAGAAAAGAATCATCGGAAACTTATTCGATGATTCTTTTTTTACTTATACAAACTCTATTACCACCAATTTTCAGTGAATCAATGTAAAGATATTCAAAAATAAAACTTAGAAATAACTGACAGAAAAAGAAACTTTTACGTTTTTGAAGTAAAGAATAGAATAGGAATGTATTTTTTTTGTTTTATAGAAAAACAGGAAATCAAGATGATAACATACAAAAAAATTTTAAATTGGCTAAATTTCACGCTAAAGATATCATTTTTATAAAAAATCAATCATGTGTAAAAATGAACATTCGGTTTTTGTGTAAATTAAAAGTAAATTTTATGTAAAATCCGATCGTTATATGAGAATTGTCTTATAAAATATCTAATTGAAATCTAAAAGTACGTGTTTGGAAAAAGTGTTAGAATAAAAGGTGCATGTTAATAAATTTTTTGGAGGGTTTCTCATGATTGAAGTTATCGACTTGAAAAAAGTGTTCGATAATGGTTTTGAAGCATTGAAATCTGTCAACTTTACGATTGAAAAAGGAGACTTGGTTTGTTTATTAGGTCCAAGTGGTTGTGGAAAGTCAACAATCTTAAATTTAATCGCAGGATTATTAAGTCCATCTGACGGAGATATTCAGTTTAGTGGTTCATCGGTAGTCAAAACCGAGCCTAAAGATCGTAACATTGGATTTGTTTTTCAGAACTACGCTTTGTATCCTCATATGACAGTTTTAGAAAATGTCATGTTTCCTTTAACAGTTGGGAAAAAGAAAGTTTCAAAAGCTGAGGCGAAAGCTGTTGCAGAAGAATATATGAAATTGACCAATATTGAAGAATTGGCCAATAAAAAGCCAGGTACTTTGTCTGGTGGACAACAACAACGTGTAGCGATTACTAGAGCACTTGTTCAGAAGCCGGAAGTGTTACTTTTAGATGAACCATTAAGTAACTTAGATGCTCGCTTGCGCTTGCGTATCCGTGAAGAAATCCGCCGTTTGGTCAAAGAAGTTGGCATTACAACTATTTTTGTTACTCATGACCAAGAAGAAGCTTTGTCGATTAGTGACAAAATTATTCTTTTAAATGAAGGAGTCATCCAACAAAATGATGATCCTCAAAACCTTTACTTAGAACCAAAAAATTTATTTGTGGCTAAATTCATTGGAAATCCAATCATCAATATTTTACCTGTTGAAATTAGAAATGGCATGATGATTCATGAGGGTTTTCAAACACCAATCAGTCATTTTACTGCTAGTCGCTTAAAAGAGCCATTAACAGATGGGCATTATTCTTTAGGTGTTCGACCAGAAGATGTATTAGTTACTGAAGAGATGGGTCTGTTTTCAATTGACGTTCGTGGGGTTGAATTGATTGGTAGAGAACGTATTTTAAACTTTGATTTAGATGACACACATATCAAGTCAATTGTCAGTATTGAAGAAGTTATTGAAGAAGGCGATCAAGTTTCTTTTGATCTGGCATATGGTAAGTCCTTTATTTTCAAAGAAAATGGAGAAAGAATTTACTAATGATGAAGAAAAAATACAATCCGGAAAACCAACCCAAAGCATGGTTATTCCTTTTGCCATCTTTAGGTCTAATTCTTTTATTTAATGTCTATCCATTATTTCGTTCTTTGTTTATGAGTTTTCAAAAAGGCTCACTAATCAATCAACAATACGCAGGGATAGAAAATTATCAACGGGTGCTATCCGATCCCGTTTTTCTGAGAGCCTTACGCAATACTGCATTATACGCATTTACTGTTGTACCAATCGCTTTAGTTATCGGTTTGGCAATTGCCTGGATTATTTTTGAAAAAGTGAAACACAAAAGCTTTTTTGAAACCATCTTCTTTATGCCTTATGTTACAAGTACAATTGCAATCGGGATTGTCTTCCGTTATTTCTTTAATGGTTCCTACGGTATCATTAATTTTATTTTGGGACTTTTCGGGATTCCAGCTGTTAATTGGCTAGACTCTATTCAAATGAGTATGCCGACCTTAATTATTTTTGGGATTTGGAATAGCTTGGCTTTTAATATTATCATTTTGTTAGCTGGACTAAGAAATATTGACAGTGAGCACTATAAGATTGCTAAGATGTTTGGTGCGGATAATTGGGAAATTTTCCGTAGAATTACTTTCCCGCAATTATTGCCAACGATTGCTTTTCTTTTGACGGTGAATTTAATTGGTGCCTTCAAAGTCTACAATGAAGTGTATGCATTATTTAGAGGAACCGCTGGAATTGCCAATAGTGCAACAACTGCCGTTTACTACATTTATGATAAATTCCATGTAGCAGGTCGTCCGGGCATTGCGATGGCAGCAACAGTTATTTTATTTATTATTATTTTAGTAGTGACTTTCTTACAAAATAAATTACTAAAGAAAGTGGGGGAATAAGATGAATCGAGTAGTAACGATTATATCCTACATTTTCTTGGCTTTACTGGCAGTCATTACCTTATTTCCATTTATTTATATGATTTTAGCAGGCTTAATGACCTATAGTGAAGTAACAAGTATTCCACCGACTATTTTGCCAGAGTCTTTCCAATGGCAAAACTACTCGGAAGTTTTTGCAAAAGCCCCTTTTATGCGTTATTTCTTAAATACGGTCTTTGTTTCCTCAATGACGACAATTGCGACCGTTATTACGGCTGTATTAGCCTCTTTTGCATTGACTAGTTTAGAATTTCGATACAAAAACCTAGTTGTTGCTTTGATGTTATCGTTATTGATGGTTCCTTATGAGTCTATTATCTTTACGAACTATCACACAATTGCACGAATGGGCTTGTTGAATACCTATAGTGCGCTAATTATTCCGTTTTTAACAAGTATCTTTTATATTTACTATTTAAATGGCTATTTGAGAAGTATTCCAAGTACTTTTTACAAAGCCGCTAAAATTGATGGAGCTTCCGATTTAGAGTATATTTGGCGTATTTTAGTACCAATGTCTCGACCGGCCTTAGTAACAGTGGGGATTTTAACCTTCATTTCTAGCTGGAACTCATTTTTATGGCCATTATTGGTTACGAATGAGAAAAAATTCCGTTTACTGAACAATGGTTTAGCTGCTTTTGCTACAGAGAGTGGAAGTGATATTCACTTACAACTTGCAGCAGCAACGTTGACTGTTATTCCAATTCTGATTATTTATTTAATTTTCAGAAAAGAAATTATTCAAGGGGTGGCTAAAAATGGGATTAAAGGATAAAACAACGATTACTTTCCATAGTGGAATTATGACAATTGGTGGCACAGTGATTGAAGTTGCTTATAAAGATGCCCATATCTTTTTTGATTTTGGAACAGAATTTCGTCCGGAGTTAGATGTGGATGATCAATTGTCTACCTTATTGGAACACCGATTAGTTCCAGAATTAAAAGGCTTGTACGATTCACGATTAGATTATGATTATCAAGGGGAAGATCATCGAGAGTATACAGAGACTGCTGTTTTCTTGTCTCATGTACATTTAGATCATTCCCGAATGATTAATTATTTAGATCCAAGTATTCCTCTTTACACTTTGAAGGAATCAAAAGCAATTCTAAATACCTTAAATCGAAAAGGGGACTTTTTAATTCCCTCTCCCTTTGAGAAAAGTGGTTTTACTAGAGAAATGGTTGGGCTTGAAGCACATAACATCATTCAAATTGGCGAACTGTCTATTGAAATTTTGCCAGTGGATCATGATGCTTACGGGGCATCAGCCTTGCTGATTCGAACACCCGATCAATTGATTACTTATACGGGAGACTTACGCTTGCATGGTCATAATGCAGAAGATACTTTAGCTTTTTGTGAACAAGCTAAGGATACCGATGTGTTAATGATGGAAGGGGTCAGCATTAGCTTTCCAGAACGTGAGGATACAGAAGAAAAAGTATTGAGTGAAGAGGATTTGATTCAACAATTCGTACAACTTGTTTTAGACAATCCTCATAGACAAATTACCTTCAATGGTTATCCTGCAAATGTAAAACGATTTGCTAAAATTATTGAGAAATCACCGAGAACGGTAGTCTTAGAAGCCAATATGGCAGCACTTTTACTGGAAATATTTGATTTAGCTGTTCCTTATTATTATCTTGATGGCGAAAGTCAGATTAACGAATTAGATTCTTCTTTAGAAATGAACTACCAAGAATTATTGAGTGATCAAACAACTTATTTGTGGCAAATCGTCGATCGATTTGAAAACTTGCAAAAAGGAAGTTTGTATATCCATAGTGATGCCCAACCTTTAGGAGATTTTGACCCTGAATATGCAATCTTTTTAGATTTACTTGCGCAAAGAGACATTGAATTTGTTCGTTTGTCTTGTACAGGGCACGCATTTCCAGATGATTTAACAAAAATCATCTCATTGATCCAACCAAAACTTTTGGTTCCAATCCATACCTTGCATCCAGAAAAACTGGAGAATCCGTACGGTGAAAGAATATTGCCAGAACGTGGCAGCAGCATTACTCTATAAAAAATAGTGGGGAGAGAAAAAAATGAAGTTCAAAAGCTTAGCAGCATGGACATTAGCAGCAACTGCAGCGTTAACGTTAGCAGCTTGTGGAAACAGCAACAATGAGGGAGAAACAGAAGCAGCAGATATCGTTACTGAATTACCAGAAGAAACTACGGTGACTTTCTGGCATGCGATGAACGGTGCGCAAGAAGAAGCATTGACTAAATTAACAGAAGATTTTATGGCAGAGAACCCGAATGTAAAAGTTGAACTGCAAAATCAATCTTCATACCCGGATTTACAAGCAAAAGTGAATTCAACTTTACCTTCTCCAAAAGATTTACCAACAATTACTCAAGCCTACCCTGGTTGGTTATGGAATGCAGCACAAGATAGTATGCTAGTTGACTTAGATCCTTACATTGATAATGATTCAATTGGTTGGGGCGATCAAGAAGCGATTCGTCAACCATTATTAGATGGTGCACGTATTAACGATGTTCAATACGGCATTCCATTTAACAAATCAACTGAAATGTTGTTCTACAATGTAGATATGTTTGAAGAGTACGATGTTGAAGTACCAACAAACATGGAAGAATTAGCAGCTGTCTCAAAAGAAATTTATGAGAAATCAAATGGTTCAGTTGTAGGAGCTGGTTTTGATTCATTAAACAACTACTATACAATTGGAATGAAAAATCAAGGTGTTGACTTTGATAGAGATTTACAATTTGACAGTGCTGAATCAAAAGAAGTGATTAACTATTATGCAGAAGGAATCAAAGAAGGTTACTTCCGTGTAGCTGGTTCAGATGCTTATTTATCTGGTCCATTTGCTAACGAACAAGTAGCAATGTTTATCGGTTCAATCGCAGGTGAAGGTTACACTGCTAAAGATACAGAAGGTAAATTTGCTTATGCGACAGCGGCTCGTCCAGATGCTATCAACTTACAACAAGGAACAGATGTATACATGTTTGACAGTGCAACTGCTGAGCAACGTACAGCTGCTTTCTTATACTTGAAATATCTATCTACTCCTGAATCGCAATTACATTGGGCAGTTTCAACTGGTTATATGCCAACATTAGATTCTGTTTTACACAGCGATGAATACAAAAATTCAGGTATGCAAGTCCCTCTAGCATTGGAAGATGCAACAAAAGAATTATTCGCAATTCCAGTTGTCGAAAATGCTGATCCAGCTTACAATGAAATCCGTTCAATTATGGAAAACATTTTAGCTAATTCAGATAAAGACGTCGATCAATTGATTGAAGAGTCTGTTCCTGTATTAGAAAACGCTTGGAATCAATAATAGCCAAAGGACCCGGGAAATGACAAACCGGGTCCTTTGTTTTACTATAAATGAAAGAACTTTTTAGATGGGACGAAATAATATGGAATTAAAAATTTTAGCAACGAGTGATATGCATGGCTACATTATGCCAACTAACTTTACTGAAAGAGGTTTGGATCTACCTTTTGGAACAGCTAGGGTTGCTACCAAATTAAAAGAACTTCACCGTGCAGCAAAGGGACCGATTGTACAAATTGAAAATGGCGATTTCATTCAAGGCTCGCCTTTAAGTTATTATGTTCGAAAAAATCCAGTCCATGGTGCCAAAGCCATTACCTCGATTATTAATGATTTACACTATGATGTCAGTGTTTTAGGAAATCATGAATTTAACTATGGAATTGATTATTTGGAAGAAGCTATTCAAAGCTACAATCATCCTGTATTAGCTGCTAATATTCTTAATTCAGAGGGCAAACCAGCCTTTGGTCAACCCTATACAATCATTGAAAAATCAGGTGTTAAAATCGCTATTTTAGGTGTGGTTACTCAGTACATTCCCAATTGGGAACAACCAGCAACGATTGAGGGACTGACTTTCGTTAGTATCATTGAAACAGTTAAAAAATATTTACCAGAGTTAAGAGCACAAGCGGATGTTGTGATTGTTTCTTACCATGGAGGTTTTGAAAAGGATTTGGTTTCTGGTGAACCGACCGAACGACTTACAGGCGAAAATGAAGGTTATGATTTATTACATCAAGTTTCTGGAATTGATGCTTTAGTAACTGGTCATCAGCACCGTCAAATCGCCACTAAAGTCAATGGTGTTCCTGTAATTCAACCTGGTTTTCAAGGGGCGTTCGTTGGAGAAATTATTTTAGAACTAGATGAGAACAATCATTACAAAGTAATAAATAGTGCAGCTACCCTTCATTCAGTTTCGGAAGAGCCCGTGGATCAAGAGATTTCAGATAAATTAGCAGATTTGAATGAAGAGGTTGAGACTTGGTTAGACCAACCGGTAGGAAAAGTTGATGGAGACATGCGAATTAGCAATCCTAATGCAGCTCGCTTAACAGAACATCCTTACATTGAATTTATCAACAAAGTTCAGATGGATGCTGGACAAGTTGATATTTCTGGCACAGCTTTATTCAATAATGATGGCAAAGGATTTAATCAAACCATTACGATGCGGGATGTCATCACAAATTATGTCTATCCGAATACTTTAGCTGTCTTGAAAGTGACTGGCGGGGAGTTAAAAGCAGCTTTAGAACAAACTGCGGAATATTTTGTACTTGATCAAGGAGAAATTATTTTTAATCCTAAGTTTGTTGAACCAAAACCGCAATATTATAATTATGATATGTATGAAGGAATTGACTATGTGATTGACTTAAAAGAACCAGTCGGACAAAGAATTACTACCTTTGATTATCATGGTGTACCGATTAAGCCAGAAGATGAGTTAGAAATTGTGACGAATCAATACCGAGCGGTTGGAGGAGGTAATTATGCGATGTTCAGTGCAGAACAAATTGTGCGTGAAATTCAAATCGACATGACAGAACTAATTGCTGAGTACCTACGCAAACATCCAACCATCGAAGCTACAGTGAATCACAACTTTAAAGTGATTGGTTAAAGATTAAATGAATTAAAAAATTGGAAGTCAAGCTATCCAAAAAAGTTACTCATTGCAGGAGAACGCTCTGAGCCTCTTTTTAAGAGTCTCAAAGCTTTCGGCGTTCAAACACCGTGTAAGAAGTAGAAATTCGCTACTTCAAACACGATGTAATTCATCCTCATCATTAGCCTGCGATGAGTACTTTTTCTCCCAGCTTGACTTCCAATTTTGCTAATGGTTTTTCTTAAGCCTATTGAAAATCTAAAATTATTTTCACTCAAAAGAAAATTTTGAATAAGCTGTAGGAACAAACGGAAAAAGTTTCCTTGTCGTGTCCCAAAGAGCTGAATGAATTACTCTGAATTAGTGCGGTTAGCACTTAATCAGAGATTGAACGTCAGCAGCCAAAGAGACTCTGTAAAGAGGCTCGTGGCGATCTGACACAATAAGGGAGCTTTTGGAGCTTTGTTCAGGAAGCTTATATCTTTATTTGCGAATAGAGAAAATAGAAGTTTTATTTAGAAATTTATTTCTTCTGTACATATTGCGTAATTGTTTTTTGATAATGTTCTGTATTCCAATCTGTTTGATTAAAATACTTTGCTAAAAGATAGCCAATATAAGGGCCGGTTGTTAGTCCGGACGAGCCTAAGCCGCTGGCAACGGCAATCGAAGAATCTTCTGCTAAAGGTCCAAAGAATGGCGCAAAATCTGAAGTATAAGCTCTTGTACCAACCAATTGATCGTCGACTTGGCGGAAGTTGTCTACTTCTTCTAAAAAAGGTTGGGCACCATTTACTAATTGAGCGACAGCTTCTGATGTAGGTGTAAGATCCCAGCCAGCTTCATTTTCATGAGTAGCTCCGATTAAAATTTTTCCATCTTCAAAAGGAATAAAATCGGCTTCACCATCCAACATGACTACTGGCCATTGTCCACTTGGGAAATCGGTTTGGTACACAAGTAGTTGTCCTTTTTGTGGACGGATATCAACTGAATAGCCAATTTTTTCTAACAAAGGTTTGATGGACGGTCCAGCTGTCACAGCTACTTGATCGACGTTCATTTGATGATTAGGACTGGTGACTAACCAAGCATTATCAATTTTTTCTAATTGTGCGGGTTCTTTAATCAAGTTGACGCCTTTATTCATAGCTAATTGTGTGAGATGTTTAAGATACTCTCGTCCATCTAAACGTCCGCCTCCAGAGATGAATAAGCTAGGAAGTGGCTTTAAAAGTGGATTTTTTTGTTGGGTTTCTTCTCCAGACAATAACTGGATTTCGCCAATTTCCGGTGCGGTTTCTTTTCGCTTTTCAGCTAGTTGTGCTAAGTCCTGTAACTGATGGGCTTCTCTTAAAATAATCGTGCCACAGACAGAATAAATTTCTTTGGTTAAACCCAAATCCTTCACTAGAGTGGGGAAGAAACTTGCACCGTCTTTGGCTAGTTGGTACCATTTTTTATTTCTTCGTTTAGAAAGCCAAGGGGAAATAATTCCGGCACTTGCACCGGTTGCTTGCCCGATACCTTCATCAAAGAGAGTAATTTCATATTGTGTTGTATCTAAATAATTTACTAAGGTTAATCCAATAATGCCTCCACCAATAATGGCAATTTTTTTCATGAATCTCATCCTTTCCTACCTAGTTTTAACACAAAAAGAGTATAATAGAAAGAGTTGTTATTATTTTTAAGGAGAAGACAATGCAAGATTATTTAGAACTATTTGCTGATTGGTATCCAGAATTCTTAGGTAATCATTTTTACCCTGTTCGTGTAGCAAAAACCTTTACTATAGAAGAACGAGAAGTATTGACTAACCAATTAAATCATAAACAGAAACAATTACTTGAAAAACATCGCAAATATCGAATTCGTTCCTTGTTTCTAAAAAATAGCTATATGCAGACGACACAATGGCGATTTTCTGAACTAAAGGTGAATCCATTTTATCCAGAGGCTTTCTCAGATGGCACCAAATTAAAATGTGATTGTGGTCGTCCTTTAAAGTATCAATTTATTTTACAATCGAATAAGAAAAAGAAAACTATCGCTTTGGGGATCAATCATTTTGCCGATCATTTAAATATTCCCATTGAAGTAGCTAGAGAAATTCAAAAGGGTGTCAATGAGATAGATATTGCACTTGATGAGCTTTTATGGCTTAAAAAGAATCAAGTTGTCTTTCCAGAATCGGTTTGGCAGCGATATTGTTATGCAATTTATCGAAATAATCAATTAGCTAAACCTATTCAACTAAATAAAAGACTGGCGCAACGTTTACTGGATTTTCGTGAAGCTCAAATGCCAGTATATATTTCAGATTATGAAGCAATGGAGACGGAAATTCGTCGAGTTAATCAACAAGCGCATGGAGATACGGCCAAATTTTTAGTCAATAAAGAGTTATTTGAAGAGTTTTATAAAGAACTTTTAGAAGACTTAAATGATGAACAACTTTTTATGGATAAAAAGTTTCTAACGAAAAATAGTCAGTATCTTATTATTTCAGAATCTAATAAAACCAAGATTCCTTTTTCATTTTACGAAGCATTACTTATAAAATTACAGACTTTAGAAAAAGACGATACTCTGCATTTGGAATTTGATTTTGCTACGTTTTGTCAAAGAGTAGGAAGAAATATCGATGAAAATTACTTAAAATTAGTAAAAAATCAGTTTCTTAAATATGATTTTCAACAACTATTTTTCTTGACGATTCCTAAAGTCATGCGAAATGGTTTGTTAAAAGCCATCAGAATTCAAAAAGAAACCAATGAAAAACACTATACGGAGAAAGTATCTCAACTTCCTGCAGTTTTCTTTCAAACCCTAGCATTGTTATTGAAAAGCCCAGATACAAGGGATGAACCTACCATTTTAACTCGGTATATTGAAAGCATGTTTGAACAGTCAAGCTCTCAATTATATATAGAAGATTTATTGAAGGCTACTGATAAATATCTAAAAGGAATAGACTTTGATGTTGCTTTTGAAAAGATTGAGCCGCAATTGAAGCTGCGTCTACAGGTTGTTTTAGAAAGAAAAAATATGATAGTATAAAAATATCTATTATTAGTATAGGAGGTGCAGTTATGGAAAAAAAAGTTAAACCAAGTCAGCGGGTTGCTTTACCTCGTTATCAACAAATTGCCGTGGAGATTGCGGAACGAATTGTTGAGAATCGGTATCAAGTTGGTGAAAAAATCCATGCACGCTCGACCTTAGCCAGTAATTATAATGTTTCTCCTGAGACAGCGCGAAAGGCCATTAATGTTTTAGTTGACTTAGAAATCATGGAGGTCCACCATGGGAGTGGTGCCTATGTGGCTTCTAGAGAAAAAGCACAACAATATGTAGAAAAATATAAAAACGTTCAAAGTATTCAAGAAATACGCCAAGAAATTTTAGAAGGTGTTCAACGACAGCAAGCAGAGTTAAATAATTTTTCTGAACTAATTGACGTTTTAGTTAGTCAAACCAGACAAGTTCGTGATTTCTCGCCCTTTATTCCTTATGAAATTAAGTTGACCGAAAAAGCACAACATTTGGAAAAAAGTGTGGTCGAATTAAATATTTGGCATGAGACTGGTGCAACGATTGTGGCTATTCAAACCCAAGAAGAATTGCTTCTTTCACCAGGCCCTTACGCTAAATTTAGTGTAGGAAATACAATCTATTTTTTAGGTAGCGAATTGAGTTTTCAACGAATGATGAATTTCTTTTATCCAACTGAATAGATTATAAAGGACACACAATTAAAATAATTGTGTGCTTTTTTTTGACAAAAGTGACCACACTATGATAAGTTAATATGGTCACTTTGTTGAAAATGTATGAAAATATTTCAGAAACAAAGAAAATAGGAAAAAGAGGAGTGTTTTTTTTTGAGTAAAGTTCGTGTAGAACATTTAACCAAAGTCTTTGGTAAAAGAAGCCAGCAAGCACTAGAGATGGTTAAAGAAAACAAAAGTAAAAACGAAATTGTCGAAAAAACAGGAGCGACAGTCGGCGTTTACGATGTAAGTTTTGAAGTGAATGCAGGAGAAATCTTCGTTATCATGGGATTATCTGGTAGTGGGAAATCTACATTAATCCGTCTATTGAATCGTTTGATTGAACCTTCATCAGGAGATATCTACATAGATGATGAGGATATCGCAAAAATGAGTAAAGAAGAACTACGAGAAGTACGTCGCCATAAAGTAAACATGGTTTTCCAAAACTTCGGATTGTTTCCGCAAAGAACAATTTTGGAAAATACTGAATATGGATTAGAAGTTCGTGGCGTACCAAAAGAAGAACGTCGTCAACGTGCGGAACAAGCATTAGATAATTCAGGTCTATTATCATTTAAAAATCAATATCCAAATCAATTATCTGGTGGGATGCAACAACGTGTTGGTCTTGCCCGTGCTTTGGCAAATGATCCAGAAATTTTATTAATGGATGAAGCTTTCTCAGCACTTGATCCACTGATTCGTCGTGAAATGCAAGATGAATTATTGGAATTGCAAGAACGAGTGAAGAAAACGATTATCTTCATTACCCATGATTTAAATGAGGCTCTACGCATTGGTGACCGAATCGCTTTGATGAAAGATGGTCAAATTATGCAAATTGGTACAGGAGAGGAAATCTTAACGAATCCAGCTAATGAATTTGTACGTGAATTCGTTGAAGATGTGGATCGCTCTAAGGTTCTAACTGCTCAAAATATTATGGTACCAGCAATTACAACTAATATCGAAATTGATGGTCCAAATGTAGCTTTACAAAGAATGCGTAAAGAAGAAGTGAGTATGTTATTGGCTATCGACCGCAAACGTCAATTAAAAGGTAGTTTAACTGCCGAATCAGCACAAGAAGCTCGTGCAAAAGGCTTAACTCTAAAAGAAGTGATTGATAAAAACGTTCAAAAAGTTCATAAAGATACGTTGATTTCAGATATCTTTAACTTAATTTACAATTCACCTGCCCCATTAGCCGTAATTGATGATGAAGATCGTTTGTTAGGTGTAGTCATCCGAGGAAGCGTAATTGGTGCTTTAACTGATACCGAGACAAAAGAAGAATCAGAGGAAGGAGTGACTGTGAATGCTTAATTTCTTACAAACTCCAATCCCTTTAGCTGAATGGGTTTCAGATGCAACAGATTGGCTAACAAGAACATTTTCAGGTTTATTTTCATTGTTACAAACAATAGGACGTGCTGCCATGAATGGTATGACAGATGGCTTACTATTTATCCCGCCGTTAGTGATGGTCGTTTTGGTCACAGTAGCAGCGTATTTTATTGGTGGTAAAAAATGGGGACTACCTGTCTTTACCTTTATCGGTTTGTTGTTTATTTATAATCAGAATTTATGGACAGCCTTGATGAATACACTGACACTAGTTATCGTTTCTAGTCTAGTCTCAGTAATCATTGGGATTCCATTAGGTATTTTGATGTCTAAAAGTGAAAAAGCGCAGAGTATTATTACGCCTGTTCTCGATTTCATGCAAACAATGCCAGGTTTCGTTTACTTGATTCCTGCGGTTGCTTTCTTTGGGATCGGAATGGTACCAGGTGTCTTTGCTTCCGTTATTTTTGCATTGCCACCAACTGTTCGTATGACGAATCTAGGTATTCGTCAAGTACCGACAGAATTAGTCGAAGCGTCTGATTCTTTTGGTGGTACAGGTAAACAAAAACTGTTCAAGCTAGAGTTACCATTAGCTAAAGGTACGATCTTTGCTGGGATCAACCAAACGATCATGCTGGCATTGTCAATGGTAGTTATCGCGTCTATGATCGGTGCACCCGGGCTTGGACAAGGTGTCTTGTCTGCGGTACAACGTTCACAAGTAGGGAACGGTTTTGTTAATGGACTGGCATTAGTTATCTTAGCGATCATCATGGATCGTTTTACACAAAATATCAATAAAAAGAAATAAGTTCAAGAAAAGCAAGAGACAGACCATGTAGTCTACATGGTTTTGTCTGGATTTTAAAACTAGACAATGGAAGGATGGTCACATCAATGAAAAAGAAAATTTTAGGTGCAGGTATCTTGGCACTAAGTTCTGTGATGCTTTTATCAGCATGCGGAAGCAGCAATGAATCAGGTTCAAGTGATTCAGTTGATTTGGTTTATGTAGAGTGGGATACGGAGGTTGCTTCAACATCTGTTGTTTCAGAAGTTCTACGTGACATGGGTTATGAAGTAAACATGACACCGCTAGATAATGCAGTTATGTGGGAAGCCGTTGCGAATGATGAAGCAGACGGCATGGTGGCTGCTTGGTTGCCAATGACCCACGAAGCACAATACGACCGATTTGCCGATCAAGTAGAGGACTTAGGTCCGAACTTGGATGGTGGAGCGAAGCTAGGTCTCGTTGTTCCTAGCTACATGGATGTAGATTCGATTGCTGATCTATCTGATCAAGCGGATCAAACGATCGTTGGTATTGACCCAGGTGCTGGTGTGGTTTCTGCTGCCGAAAATACAGTTGAAACCTATGACAACTTAGCTGACTGGAATGTGATGACTTCTTCTGGTGGCGCAATGACTGCACAATTAGGACAATCTCTTCAAAATGAAGATGAGATCATTATTACTGGTTGGTCTCCGCATTGGATGTTCTCACGCTACGACTTGAAATATCTGGAAGATCCTGAAGGAACAATGGGCGGAGAAGAAAGCATCCACACCATGGTCCGTCAAGGATTGGCTGAAGATAAGCCAGAAGTATACAGCTTGTTGGATAATTTCCAATGGGAAGTAGAAGATATTGAATCAGTGATGTTGGAGATCGAAGATGGTGTTGATCCAACACAAGCAGCAAGAAACTGGATCGAAGCAAACGAAGAGACAGTAAATAGCTGGAAAGAATAACAACAATTAAAAAGCTTGTAGGCGCATTGAGAAATCAGTCTGACTACAAGCTTTTCACTTAAAAAAAGGATGGGAGAATCGTTTATGAAATTAAAAACAATGGGAATGTTGACCTTAGGTGTGTCATTTGCTTTAGCAGGGTGTAGTGATCAAGGCGCTGACACGGAAAATCAAAGCGTCAGTGAGGCGGTTAATTACACCGTGACAGGAATTGAACCCGGAGCGGGTATCACAGAAGCTGCTCATAATACGATTAGCGAATACGATAACTTGGCTGGTTGGCAGCTGCAAGAAAGCTCGACAGCAGGAATGCTGGCAGAGCTGGAACAAGCAATCAATAATGAAGAACCAATCGTGATCACTGGTTGGACACCTCATTGGATCTTTGAAGAGTATGATTTAAAAATGTTAGAGGATCCAAAGAAAACACTGGGTGAAGCGGAAGAGATTCATACGATCGCCCGCGAAGGATTTCAAGAAGATCAGCCAAATGCTTATCAAATCATTGAGAATTTCCATTGGGATATTGACGACATGCAAGTAGTTGTTCGCGAAGCTGTCGATATTCCTTACGAAGAAGCTGCACAAAACTGGGTGGAAAGCAATGCAGATAAAGTAGCAGAGTGGATTGATGGAGCAGCAGATGGCAATGGTGAAACACTAGAGCTTGTCTCTACACCATGGGATACAGAACGAGCATCTGCACATGTTATCAAATTAGTACTTGAACAGCAAGGTTACGATGTCGTACTGACGGATGTTGAACCTGCCGTAATGTTCCAAGCAATTGCTTCTGGATCAGCCGACTTTAGTGTCGCTCCTTGGTTGCCATTGACTCATGGAGCTTTCCTTGAACAATATGGAGATGAGATCGATCAAGTGGGTATCAATCTTGAAGGTGCTCAAAATGCCTTTGTTGTCCCAGCATATGTCGATGTTGATTCAATCGAAGACTTAGAACCCAATCAATAAGTAAATAGCATAGGAAACTAAGAAGAAAATCCTGAAGAGCCTGCAGTAGTATTGAACCTCTCAGTATACTGCAGCCTCTTTTTATAAGAAGAGGAGTATAAGTTTATGAAATTAAAAACCTTAAGCATGCTGACTTTGGGTTTGTCCTTTGCTTTGGCGGCTTGTAGCAGCCAAGACACGGAAAATCAAAGCGTGAGTGAAGCGGTAGATTTTACGATCGTCGGAATTTAACCTGGCGCAGGCATCACACGTTCAGCAACGATTGCTCTTGAAGAGTATGAGAATCTGGCAGGCTGGGCGTTGCAGGAAAGCTCCACTACCGGAATGATCACTGAACTGGAGCAAGCGCTCAACAATGAAGAACCGATCATTGTCACTGGTTGGACGCCCCACTGGATATTTGAGGATTATGATCTAAAAATGTTGGAGGAACCGCTTGTTACTTTTGGCGGGGCACAGGAAGCACATACGATTACTAGACAAGGTTTCCAAGAAGATCATCCAGATGCCTACCAAATTTTGGATAACTTTTACTGGGAAATGGATGATATCCAGTCAGTGATGAGAGACGGCTTGGATATTCCTTTTGAAGAAGCGGCTCAAAATTGGATCGATGACAATCCAGACAAAGTAGCAGAATGGACAGACGGTGTACCAGAAGGAAACGGCGAAATGCTAAGTCTGGTTTCTAGCCCATGGGATTCAGAGCGAGCTTCGGCTCATTTGATCAAACGAGTACTGGAGCAGCACGGCTTTGAAGTGGAGCTGACGGACGTCGATCCAGCAGTGATGTTTCAGGCGCTGGCTTCCAGTCAAACTGATTTCACGGTGGCCCCATGGTTACCAGTGACTCAAGGTGCTTTGTATGAAGAATACAAGGATCAAATCGAGGATCTGGGTGTGAATTTGGAAGGTCCACAAAATGGCTTGGTCGTACCAGCCTATGTCGATATCGATTCAGTGGAAGAATTAGAACCAAGAGAATAAAAATAAAAAGGGATGTTGTAGAAAAAATATGAAAGCAAAAACAGTTGGAATGTATGCACTAGGCTTGTCGTTTATTTTAGCAGGCTGCAGTCAAGGAGAAGAAACAGCGAATCAAAGTATTGAAGAAGCTGTAGATTATACCTTCACCGGCATCGAGCCGGGATCAGGAGTTACTGAGGCAGGTCACAAGGTCATCGCAGATTATGAGAATCTAGCTGGATGGGATATGACAGAAAGCTCGATGGCAGGTATGTTGGTTGAATTGGAGCAAGCAATCAATAATGAGGAACCAATTATTGTGACTGGTTTTTCACCTCATTGGATTTTTGAAGAGTTTGACCTGAAATTTCTTGAGGATCCATTGAACTCACTTGGCGAGGCCGAAGAAATGAGATCGATCACCCGAGAAGGATTCGCAGATGACTTTCCAGGAGCCAATCAAATTATTGATAATTTTTACTGGGAAATGGAAGATATTCAGGCAGTCATGAGTGAAGCATTGGATATTCCATTTGAAGATGCAGCCCAAAATTGGGTGGACGCCAATCCAGACAAAGTAGCCGAATGGACGGAAGGCACACAAGAAGGCAATGGCGAAATGATTGAGTTGGTTGCTTTGCCGTGGGATTCTGAACGTGCACCATCCCATGTTATGAAAATCGTCTTGGAAGATCAGGGCTATGAAGTCAATCTTGTGGATGTCGAACCAGCGATCATGTTTCAGGCAATCGCTGCTGGCCAGTCAGATGCCAGCGTTTCACCTTGGTTACCGATTACTCATGCTGGCTTCTACGAGGCACACCATGAAGACATTGTTGACTTAGGAGCTAATTTAAATGATGTTCGTGTAGGAATCGTTGTTCCAAGCTACATGGATATCGATTCAATTGAAGATCTAGCACCAAGAGAATAATTTGTAAATAACTTTATTTACCCAAAACAGGAGAGGACGATTCAATATGTTAGTAAAATCGAAAAAAGCAAAAATTGGTTTATTGGCTTTAGGAACAGTGACTTTGACAGCTTGTGGTACAAGTGATCAGGAAACACAAAGCCTTGAGGAACAGGTTGACTATACGGTCATAGCGACCGAACCAGGAGCAGGTCTGACAACTCTTTCGCATCAAACGATCGAAGAGTATGACAATTTAAACGGTTGGTTTCTGCAGGAAAGTTCAACGGCCGGGATGCTGGCTGAACTGGAGCAAGCAATCAATAATGAAGAGCCAGTCATTGTTACTGCTTGGACACCTCATTGGATTTTTGACGAGTATGATCTGAAAATATTAGAAGATCCAAAACAAACATTAGGGGGATCAGAAGAGATCCGAACGATTGCTCGTCTTGGTTTTGAAAGTGAGCTACCTAGTGCCTATCAAATTTTAGATAATTTTTACTGGGAAGTAGAAGACATGCAAGCTGTCATGAAAGAGGCACAGGATATTCCTTTTGAAGAAGCGGCAGATAATTGGATTCAGGAAAACAGTGGGACTGTTGACGAATGGACAGCTGGAGTCGATCAAGGTAACGGAGAGATGATCGAACTTGTCTCTACACCATGGGACACAGAGCGTGCCTCATCCTTTGTAGTCAAGCAAGTCTTAGAAGATCACGGCTTTGAAGTGACGCTCACAGATGTCGAACCGGCAGTGATGTTCCAATCGATTGCTTCAGGTTCTTCCGATGTCAGTGTGGCCCCTTGGTTACCAAGCACACATCAAGCTTTCTATGAAAATTATGAAGGTCAATTTGTTGATATGGGACCGAACTTAGAGGGAACCTTAAATGGCTTTGTTGTTCCTGCCTATGTAGAGATCGATTCAATCGAAGACCTACAACCAAAAAATTAAATTGAAAAAGCAGTGAAATGTGTTATTTCACTGCTTTTTTGCTATTTTTTTCGCTTTTTCAGTATTGGCAAAATGTAGTTTTGCATAGTTGCCTAATAGTTGAACGCCACCTCGTTGAAGAATTTTGGCAGCTACTTGATCGGATTTTGCACCTGCACCAGAAGGAAGAGTTATTCCAACTTCTTGAGAAGCTTTTTCAAGTTCTTCTAAAAATTGTGCTCGACAAAGAATGGAAGCAGCAGCCACTGCTAAATGATACTGTTCTGCTTTGGTAATAAAATAAAGATTATCAGTGACTTGTTGTTTTTCGGAACGTAAATGTTTTCGATAGTTAGCTTCAGGGGTAAACTGATCAATCAAAATTCCCTCGGGCGTTTTTGGCGCAATATCTTTTAATAATAAAGCAATCGCTTGATTGTGCAGAGCAACTTTCATTCGTACAGCATTGTATTGCGGTTGAATTTGATTGTATTTCTCAGGTGTGACTGTCAACAATCGGTAATCAACCACTTCTTTAATTTGAGGTGCTAATTGACGAATTTGTGGGTCAGTCAACATTTTTGAATCTTTAACACCTAATTTTTTTAAGGTTGGTAGGACGCTTGATTCGCCATAAACAGCACAAACAATTAAAGGTCCAAAGTAACTACCATTGCCAACCTCATCACTTCCAATAATGCTTTTCTCGGCAAAATTTGCAGGCAAAGTTCCTGATTTTTGACTAGTTTGTTTAGAACTATTATTTACTCCGGTTTGCCATTTACTGGCTTCACTTTCAGCTTGAGCACCTTGGAACATAACTTTTCCAGAGGTATAAGCCGTGATGGTTAATCCGTCTTTTTTTGCAACAAAAGAAGTGTAAGGAACCTTTTTGTTTAAAAAATATTTTTGATAATGTGATGCTAATTTTTGTATTTCATTGGGGGTCATTTTAATGACACTTGTACTCATAATTTCAGCCTCCTCCCCCATGATTTTAACACAGAAGAAAAGTCTTTGAAATCTGAAGAATCTCTGGTGGAAAAAGATTCTTGTTTCTTTTATAATATTAGGAAACGTCTAAAGAAAAAAATTCTAGTAAGTGCTATAATAGGAGAGTACTTCTAAAAATAGGGAGCTGAAACAAGTGACAAAGCAAAAGAACCGTTTTAAGGCTGTCATTGATAATCAAACGTATATTATTATCGGACCAGAAACTACTGAACATATGAATATGGTTACAAAGCTTGTAAATGAACAATTAAATGAATTAAAAGAATTAGCGTCACAAACGAATTCTGAACAAGCAGCTATTTTATTGGCATTTAATGCTATTTCAGATCAAGTAAAAAAACAAGAACAATTACTTTCTTTAATGAAAGAAAATGAAGAGCTTCGCAAAAAAGCTGTCAAAGTAGTTGAGCTTGAAAATCGTATTAAACGAATTGAAGCCATCGAAGTAGAAGCCAAAGAAGCTTTGGAACGAAATGGCCGAAGTGATCTTGAAATCCACAATCACGTCGAAGCACAACAATTTTTGAATGCCGAACGTAAACGCAAAATTCAGAAAAAAACAATGCAAGGATGAGAGAAAGGAAACTAGAATGATTGGATTAGTGATTTTTGTAATCTTGCTTTTTGCCTTTTATGAAGGCGCGAGGCGAGGAACAGCTTTACAGATTATTTATACTCTTGGTTTTTTTCTGTCTTTCTTAGTCGCAAGAGCTTATTATCAACCGATTGGTGAAAGAATTGAATTGTATGTTCCATATTTATCTGTTTCACCAGAAACCACAATGACGATGTACACTCAAGAATATTCCTTTGATTTAGGAAAAGCTTATTATGCAGGAATCGCTTTTATTGCATTGGTTTTTGTTGGTTGGTTATTAACAAAATTTATTGGTATTTTATCAAGTGGTTTGCGTTTTATAGAAGTTTTCCCAAAAGATTGGATTTTATCAGGGACTTTGAACGTAATAATTGCCTACACAATTATTATGATGATTTTTGTACTTTTAACTACAATCCCAATCGATTTTATCCAGCAACAATTTGAAGAAGGTAAAATTGGCAGAACAATTGTGGAGAAAACACCTGTACTATCAAATTTGTTTGAAAAACTATGGTTTACAGACATTATTCACTAAAAATGGAGCAGTGTTGAAACCTGCTCCATTTTATTATGAACAGAAATTTGCCAGTTGCCACTCCTACTTTGTTAGTTCCGCTTACCAAGACCTTCAAGTTAGCGGAATGATGTGCGTGATGAGAATAGAATTTGAATTTTCGTACTCGGAAAATTTGATTACTTTAAAACGAAGTAGCACTAAAGCTCCAAATTAGTAGGATGGTACGCGTGGAGAGAATCAAACTTAAATTTGCCAGTCCTACTTACCAAGACATCCAAGCTAGTAGGATGGTATGCGTAGAGAGAATTAAACTTAAATTTCGTTTTACAGAAATTTAAATACGTTAAAACGAAATAGCTCAAATGCATTAAAAGAAATAAGGTTGCCAGTTCCACTTTGTCAGTTCCGCTTACCAAGACCTCCAAGTTAGCGGAATGATATGCGTGATGAGAATAGAATTTAAATTATCGTACTCGGGAAATTTGATTACTTTAAAACGAAGTAGCACTAAAGTTTTAAACTAGTGGAATGGTATTCGAAATTTCAAACAAACTTAAATTTCGTTTTACAGAAATTTAAATACATTAAAAGAAATAAGGTGACAAAAACAAATGAACAAACGTATATTAGAAACCTTGGAATTTTCTCAAGTGAAACAAATAATTGCTCAATATTTAGTCACTGCTCAAGGAAAAGAAGAATTACGTGATTTAACGCCTGTGACTGATAGTCAAGTGATAGAAGCTTGGTTAGCAGAAACAGAAGATGGTATCAAAGCTCAACGTTTACGTGGCGGAATTCCGGTACCAAAAATTGAAAATATTCGTCCCCACATGAAACGGATTGAGATCGGTGCGGATTTGAATGGTGTTGAACTGGCACAAGTGTCTCGTGTTTTGTCAACAACAAGTGAAGTCAAACGATTTATTGATGATTTAGAAGAATCTGAAATTGAATTTTCACGTTTGTATACTTGGGCAGAACAATTAACGACTTTGCCTGAATTAAGTCGTCGTTTGAAAGAAGCAATTGATGAAGATGGGCGTGTAACTGATGAGGCTTCCCCAGAACTAAGAATTATTCGTAATAATATTCGTCGCAATGAACAAAGCATTCGTGAGAGCTTAGATGGGATCGTTCGTGGCAATAATGCACGTTATTTAAGCGATGCAATTGTGACGATGAGAAATGAGCGTTACGTTATTCCTGTCAAACAAGAGCATCGTGGTGTTTTTGGTGGGGTGGTTCATGATCAAAGTTCTTCTGGACAAACATTATTTATTGAACCTCGCCAAATTGTGGAATTAAATAATCGCTTGCGCCAACATCAAATTGCTGAAAGAAATGAAATTACCCGTATTTTATCGGAACTTTCTGCAGAGTTAGTCCCGTATCGCAAAGATATTATTCATAATGCCTATGTGATTGGTAAATTTGATTTTATGAATGGAAAGGCTCGTTTTGCGAAAGAAGTAAAAGCAATCGTACCAGCCATTAGCGAAGAAAATCATATCGTGTTTAATCAAGCAAGACATCCATTAATTGACCAAGAAAAAGTAGTGGCAAATGATATTATGATTGGCGAAGAATATCAAGCCGTAGTGATTACTGGACCAAATACAGGTGGGAAAACAATCACTTTAAAAACGTTAGGATTGTTACAATTAATGGGGCAATCTGGTTTACCTTTGCCTGTTAATGAAGAAAGCCAAATGGGCATTTTTAATGAAATTTTTGCAGATATTGGTGATGAACAATCAATTGAACAAAGCTTGTCGACTTTTTCTTCTCATATGACTAATATTGTCTCTATTTTAGACAAAGTGGATCAAGATAGTTTGGTTTTATTTGATGAATTAGGTGCCGGAACTGATCCACAAGAGGGGGCTGCCTTAGCTATCGCTATTCTTGACGAAATTGGTGCAAAATCTGCTTATGTAATGGCGACTACTCACTACCCTGAGTTAAAAGTTTATGGCTATAATCGTACAAATACAGTCAATGCTTCAATGGAATTTGATGTGGATACCTTAAGTCCCACTTATCGTTTATTGATTGGTGTACCTGGTCGAAGTAATGCTTTTGAAATTTCCAAACGCTTAGGTTTAACGAATCATGTAATTGAAGCGGCCAAGCAAATCATGGATGGAGAAAGCCAAGATTTAAATGATATGATTGCTGATTTAGAAAATCGTCGAAAAATGGCGGAGACAGAGTATCTTGAAGTTCGTCAATATGTGGATGAAGCACAAAAACTGCATCAGGAATTACAAGATGCTTATAGTTATTTTTATGAGGAACGAGAAAAAGAATTAGCCAAAGCTCGTAAAAAAGCCAATGAAATTGTCGAAGAAGCAAAAGATGAGTCAGAAAAAGTAATTTCAGACATTCGTAAGATGCAGTTAATGGGTGGTCAAAGTCGAGTGAAAGAGCATGAGTTAATTGATGCGAAATCTCGTCTATCTGATTTGACCCAAGAAGAAGAAAAATTAACGAAAAATAAGGTCTTGAAAAAAGCCAAAGAAGCTAAAAAATTAAAAGCTGGCGATGAAGTCTTAGTGACCTCTTATGGCCAAAGAGGAGAACTTATTCGTCAACTGAGTAACGGTCAATGGGAAGTTCAATTGGGTATCTTGAAGATGAAAGTTGACGAAGAGGATATTCAATCTGTCGCACCGACCAAAGAGCCTGTTCAAAGGGTTGTCAATACAGTTCATTCCTCAGATCATGTTTCCAACCAACTTGATTTGAGAGGGAAACGTTTTGAAGAAGCTTTGAGTGAGGTGGATCAGTATCTAGATGCAGCCATTTTAGCGAATTACCCTCAAGTGACAATTGTTCATGGGAAAGGTACAGGGGCTTTGCGCCAAGGAATTATTGAATATTTGAAAAATCATCGCAGTGTTAAAAGCTATGAATTTGCGCCAAACAACCAAGGGGGAAATGGTGCAACAATCGTTAAATTTAAATAAAAAAAATTTAAACAACTTATTAAAAGAAAGCAAGTTAGTTTGCAATGATAACTGAAGATGCTATACTTTTGATATTGAAAATTTGGAGGTTACAAAAAATGGCAAAAAATATTACAGATGCAACATTCGCTGAAGAAACAGATAAAGGCTTAGTATTAATTGATTTTTGGGCAACATGGTGTGGACCTTGTCGTATGCAAGCACCAATCTTGGAACAATTAGCTGAAAGCTATGATGAAGATGAATTTAAAATTGTAAAAATGGATGTGGATGAAAACCCAGAAACACCAGCTTCATTTGGTGTGATGAGTATTCCAACTTTGATCTTGAAAAAAGATGGCCAAGTCGTTGACAAAGCGATTGGTGTTCAAACAAAAGAACAAATTGAAGCAATGATTGCTCCACATAAGTAATTTCAAAAAATGAGATGTTTTCTACATCTCATTTTTTTATTCACTCTTATCCAGTAAAGAATAGAGTGAGAAGAAATTTTGGAAGGTGGAGTTATGATGGAAGCAAAAGAGCTTTGGCAAGAGTTTGTTGAAAAAACAAAAATTGAGGCATCATATAACGCATGGGCATTTGGGGCGCAAGCAGATGAGCTAGCAAATCTAGTTCTTCAAGGAACAAAGACAGCAACAGCTTCTGCTTATCCTTTATATCAAATTGAGAATGAGCCTTTGCCAGAAATAAACCAATACGATATTATTTTAGATAGCAAGGAACAAGCAGTTTGCATTATCCAAAATACCAAAGTTTCAGTTCATCCTTTTAACGAAATAAGTGAGGAACATGCTTTTAAAGAAGGTGAAGGGGATCGCTCTCTTGTTTACTGGCGAAAAGAACACGAAAGATTGTTCACTCAGTGGATGGAAGAAGCAGGCTTGACATTTACGGAATCCATGCCGGTAGTCTGTGAAGAATTTCAAGTAGTTTACGTTAAAAAATAGTAGAAAAGAATGCTGAGTGTTACCATTCACAGTTATCTTTCTAATCCATGGGCTACACTCCACAACGAAATCTGCTTTTGTCGACCGTGAGACCAACTGGAGCCAGAAGTTTCCAGTCTGCCAAGTTTCAAACTGTAACTAATCGTTTGAGCGTCAAGTTAAAGTATCAAGTAGGTATTTTTCATCATCTACTCTGTCTTGCTAAGCAAGTCAATCGTAGTGATTTAAAACAGTTCACATTGGCTCCTCTCTCGTAGTGAAGTGTCAACTTTGTGGTGGATAGTAACTGTTGAGTGTGTGGCTCAAGTGTTTTTTCATGTGCTATAATGAAGAGAAATAACGGAGGTGATTGGGTGTATGAATGAACAAATCAAAAATAAGCTGGCCCTTTTACCGGATCAACCAGGTTGTTATTTGATGAAAGATAAAAATGGCACCATTATTTATGTCGGGAAAGCAAAAGTTTTAAAAAACCGTGTACGATCTTATTTCACTGGAAGTCATGATACCAAAACAGAACGTTTGGTTAGTGAAATTGAAGACTTCGAATATATTGTGACCGAATCAAATATTGAAGCATTATTATTAGAAATTAATCTAATTAAAAAAAATGATCCTAAATACAACATTATGTTAAAGGATGATAAAACATATCCTTTTATCAAAATCACAAATGAAGATTATCCGAGACTATTGATTACTCGAAAAGTACTGAAAGATAAAGCCTTATATTTTGGCCCTTATCCAGATGTACGAGCAGCCAATGAAACCAAAAGACTATTGGATCGATTGTTCCCTTTAAGAAAGTGTAAAGTCCTTCCCAAAGAAGTTTGTCTTTATTATCATATGGGGCAATGTTTGGCTCCGTGTGTATTTGATGTTCCAAAAGAAACCTATACGGAAATGGTCAAAGAAATCAAACAATTTCTTGGGGGCGGACATAGTCAAATTCAAGCAGATTTAGAAGCTAAAATGAACGAAGCAGCAACGAATATGGAATTTGAAAAAGCTGGAGAATATCGAGATCAAATTCAAGCGATTGAAACAGTCATGACTAGACAAAAAATGACTCAAACAGACTTAATGGACCGTGATGTTTTTGGTTATTCTGTTGATAAAGGCTGGATGTGTGTCCAAGTATTTTTTGTCAGACAAGGCAAATTAATCGAACGAGATGTCTCGATTTTTCCTTTTTATAATGAAGCACAGGAAGATTTTTTGACTTATATTGGTCGTTTTTATCAAGAAAATGAACATTTTATACCTAAAGAAATCTTGATTCCTGATGATATTGATCAAGAAAGTGTTCAAGCACTATTGTCAACAAAAATCTTGCAACCGAAACGCGGTGAAAAGAAAAAACTAGTTGAACTAGCAAGTAAAAATGCCCGAGTAGCATTGACCGAAAAATTTGATTTAATTCAAAGAAAGCAAGAGCGCACAATTGGTGCAGTTGATCGTTTAGGAAATGCGATGGGGATTCCTTCTCCTGCAAGGATCGAAGCCTTTGATAATTCAAATATTATGGGAACCGATCCTGTTTCGGCAATGGTTGTCTTTATTGATGGTAAACCTGCAAAAAACGAATACCGTAAATACAAAATCAAAACCGTTAAGGGTCCAGATGACTATGCTTCTATGCGAGAAGTTATCTATCGCCGCTATGCTCGTGTATTAAGAGAAAGCTTACCTTTTCCAGATTTAATTATTATTGATGGAGGAAAAGGTCAAGTGGATGTGGCAAGGGACGTTCTAGAAAATCAATTAGGTTTAGATATTCCAATTGCCGGTCTGGCCAAAAATGATCGGCATAAAACAAGTGAAATGCTCTTTGGTCCTGAGTTGGCAGTAGTACCTTTAGAAAGAAACTCTGCGGAATTTTTCTTATTGCAACGAATTCAAGATGAAGTCCATCGTTTTGCGATTACCTTCCATCGCCAGTTGCGAAGTAAAAACAGTTTTGCTTCTCGTTTGGATGGAATTGAAGGTCTAGGACCAAAAAGAAAGAAAAATCTATTGAAGGAATTTAAGTCCCTCAAAAAGATTCAAGAAGCAACGGTAGAAGAACTTCAAGTAAGTGGTTTGCCGAAAAAAGTTGCTGAAAATGTCTACCACCATCTAAAGAATAATTAATAAAAAAACCTAATCGCTGAAGAATTTTCTAAAGTGGACCCCCTGTCAAGGACAATTCAAAAAGAAACCAAAATCTATTATGCAGCAATTAGCTGGTACCGATAATCAACCGGTGCCAGCTTTTTCAAATGCCACTGTCCGCGATCATTATTGTAGTAGTCCATATAATCGTTAACCATCGTGTAAACTTCTGTATAAGACTGACAACTGGCGAAATCACACTCATCCTTCATATGACCAAAAAAGGATTCTTGCGGTGCATTATCCCAACAATTCCCGCGCCGACTCATTGATTGCGTGATTCCTGAAGCTTTCAAGAGCTTTTGAAATTTAGGGCTGGTGTAGTGCGAACCTTGATCTGAATGGATAAGTACCTCTTGATGCAGTCGATTTCCATGGTTGGCAATTAACTGTGTGATTGTTTTCAACACAAAACCAATTCTCAGATTATCCGAAAGTTGATATGCAAGGATTTCGTTCGTTTGCGCGTCTTTGATGGTCGATAAATAAGCCGTGGCACAATTCCCGTATTGAATATAGGTAACGTCAGTCAATAGCACTTTCCCGGCAATACCTGGCTTAAACACTCGTTTGAGCTTATTTTCGACGACACAATGTTCTTTCGTAGCTTTCGCTAGTCTGCGATAAGGATTCGCTTTCCTGATTGAAGACAGAAGACCGAATTTACGACAGATTCGTTGAACGCACTTTCGATTCATGATTATTCCGAATTTATTTTTGAGTGTCATTACGATTGAACGCGTTCCTTTCTTCTTATTTCGAAAGGCAATCGCTTTTTCAATTACTTCTTTGAGCATCGAATCTCTTTTCACCATTTGTGTTCGGAAATCACTCTTTTTGTAGGCATAGTAACCACTACGAGAGACGCCAGCTAACCGACAGAAATAGCTGACTGAACGCTTTTGTTTGACTGATAGTCCTTCAATGAGCGCAAAGGCAAGTGCTGGAGTTAATTTATCCGTTAAACTTCCTTTTTCGCTCATTTCTAACTTTTTTATGAATGCGAGTTCCCCTTTCAAATAGAGGTTTTCAGCTTCAAGCTTCGCCATACGTTCTTCAGGGGTTAGTACGCGTTCTAATGGACGTCCGCTATTTGCCTTTCTTGAATCTCGTAATCCGAGAGTTCCGTGTTCCTTCACCGCTTTTTTCCAACGAAAAGTTGCATTCTTAATACGCTCAGTACCGATTGCTTCAACGTCAAAGCCTGCCTCCCGAAAAATACTTGTTGGTGATTTACCGAGTTCATATTCTTCAATGAATTTCGTTTTGAAATCAATGGAATAGGTAATTGCTTTTAAACTTGCCGTTACGACATTTGGATTAGCTAGCAAAGCTTTGAGCTGGCTTTGTGTAAAATGCTTAGTAGTCATTGATTAATCCACCCTTCCTTCATTATCTCGTTGTATTCAGTGTACACAAAAATGGCCCCAATAGGTAAGGTGTTTTTTTCAAACTGTCCTTATCTATGGGGCCATTTTATTCAGTCTTTTAGGTTTTTTATTTGTCTTTATTAACATTAGTAAGAAGATTCAGAAAAATGAATATTCCTCTGTAATTAAGTCGTTAAATGAATTATAGTACACTTTAAGCTGAATTTTTTTATGATAGCTGTATCAGGAATTGCCCTGCAAGATTTAGCAGTTACTAAGCAAGTTGTTGAATTAGCAGAAAAATTAGGTATTGGACAAATCGTCGAATTATAAAATATGAGTTGAGACTTTGAGAAACTTCAGAGATTCAACTTTTTTTGTTAAAAATAGGACTTTAGATGGGGGATTAGATAATAGATAACTGCTATAATTTTTATTATAATCGTTATTTTTGTATAATAAGAGTAAGTTATTTTTTCAAAAGGAGGATGTAATATGTTAGAAGTGAAAAATTTAGTCAAAAGCTTTGGTGATTATAAGGCTGTTGATGAGCTGTCTTTTACGATTCAAGACGGAGAAATTATGGGATTAATTGGTCAAAATGGAGCCGGTAAAACCACGACTTTTCGTTTGATTTTGGATTTTCTTAAAGCAGATCAAGGGGAAGTTTTGTGGAATGGTAAACTTTTGGGAACCAAAGAATACGATACGATTGGTTATTTACCGGAAGAAAGAGGACTTTATCCGAAAGTTTCCGTTCAAGATCAATTGATTTATTTTGCTAAGTTACGGGGAAAAACTAAAAAAGAAATTGAACCAAAAGTTGATGAATGGATGGAAAGATTTCAAGTAAAAGGAAAAAAGACCGATAAAATAAAATCATTATCTAAAGGGAATCAACAGAAGGTTCAGTTGATTGCTACTTTAATTCACGAACCCAAGCTAGTTATTTTGGATGAACCTTTTAGCGGACTCGATCCAGTGAATGCAGAATTACTAAAAGATGGCATCATCGCCTTAAAAGAAAAAGGTTCCTGTGTCATTTTTTCTAGTCATAATATGGATAATGTTGAAAAAATTTGCGACCATTTGATTATGATGCGGAATGGACAAACAGTGTTAAATGGTAAAGTTTATGAAATCAGAGAGTCTTTCGGTCGAACCAAAGTATTCATTGATTCATCTTTAAGCAAAACTCAAATCGAACAAATACCTGGCGTTACAGCTGTTAGACCACAAGAAGATGGATCATTGGATATCACTCTAAATAATCCAGAAGTTGGAAAAGAACTCTTTTCATTAGCCACAGCAAATGGATATATCCCAATGTTTAATCAGCAACCACCAACTTTAGAAGAAATCTTTAAGATGAAAGCAGGTGAAATCAATGAATAAATTTTGGGTGATTACGAGCGATGTATATAAGAAAAATGTCAAATCAGTATCCTTTTTCATCATGTTATTAGTTCCTTTTATGATCGGAGGAATTGGCTATATTAGTGGACATTTTGCTAGTCAGGCTGGATCAGTAGATAAAATTGGTTTGTTTTCAGAAGAGCCAGAACTTCAAACTTTGCCTGAGTCAGAGGCATATGAATTTGTTTTAGTAGATTCTGTGGAAGATGCCGAAATGGAGCTGTATCAAGAGAACATTGATGCCTTTCTTATTTTATCTAAAGAAGACAATAGTATTCAAGGAGAACTATTTAGTGAAACGACTTTAGGAACGAGTGTTGAATTGACTATTCAACAAATTTTGTCGGGCATTCAAAGTACCATCCGAGCACAAGAATTAGGGTTAACCTCTGAAGAAGTTCTTAGTCTAAATACACCGGCAACATTTTCAAAACAAAATGTTAGTTTTAATGACGCTGGGGAAATGGTTTTAGGTGAGGATAACAGTGCTGCACAATACTTGATTAGCTTTGCAAGTACAATTATTTTATTTGTTTTCATTATCACTTACGTGGGAATTATTGCCCAAGAAATTGCTTCTGAAAAAGGGACACGAATTATGGAGGTCATTCTATCCAGTACTCGTGCTCAAATTCATTTTTATGGAAAATTGACAGGTGTACTATTAGTAGCTCTAACACAACTAGCTGTATATGCTGTAGCCTTTGTCATTAGCTACCAGTGGATAAAAGATATGGAATTTGTGCAAAACTTCTTAGGGAATCTATCTTTACAATCAATTTTAGGAAACTTCTTTGTTTTCACTATTATCTTTACTATCCTAGGCATTTTTATTTATTCCGTGCTAGCTGCATTGTGTGGTTCTTTGGTAAACAAAGCAGAAGATACATCAAAAGTCATTTTACCAGTGACTTACTTGTCTTTAGCGGGTTATATGTTAGGTTTAACAGTTGGTAGCATGGACCCCAATAATATTGTGATTCGTGTGACATCTTATATTCCATTTTTATCTTCATATATTATGCCGCTTCGATTGGCGAATGAAACAGTTGGAATTGGTGGTGCGTTAGCTTCGGTCGCTATTTTAGCAGTAACCACGCTATTACTCACATTAGGCTGTGCCAAAATGTATAAATCAAACGTTTTGGTTTATAATGACAATGGAATTATAGCAACCTTAAAACAATCTATCCGTTTAATGGCTAGTCAAAAATAAAAAAGCTACGTCGGATAAATGTTGACAAATGCTAATTAAGAGAATAACCTTCTGAAATCGTCGTTTTCTAGATTTTAAGAAGGTTTTTTTGCGTTATAGGAAGGATTGGTTTTCAAAAGACTAATGAATGAAGGATGAGACCGACTTACACAGCGCAGCACAATACTCTTTGCGGACAGATGAAAGGAAAGTTTTTATTGTTAGAAACCTGGTTGATAAAATAAGGAATCTTTTTAACGAAAAATAGACTTATTTGGTACAATAGAAGAGAAGGAATCAGTAAAAAATAAACGGATCGTCAATTTATACTTGAGGAGGAATAATCGTGAAGAAAAAAACACTTTTTTTAGGTAGTTTAGCAGGTGCGGGATTAGGTCTCTATTTTTTATTTCGCAATCGTCCAGAAGTTATTCGTATAGAGGAAGAAATTATTATAAATGAGGATCACTCGGTGGACAAAGTAAAAACAGAAGATGTCTTTGTGGTAGCTTCTGATGATCTGCCATTAGCCTTGTCAATTGTGCGACCAGCCTATCGTCCAGTAAAAGCGGTCATTCAAATGGTTCATGGTATTTTAGAACATCGTAAAAGATATCTTGATTTAGCTAATTTTTTGGCTGAGAATGGTTTTGCTGTGGTGGTTAGTGATAATCGAGGTCACGGTCAATCTATAGATGACCACTTTCCGTTAGGTCATATGCCCGGTGTTGATAGAATGGTGCAGGATCAGGTTGAAATCACACGTTTTATTAAAAAACGATTTAATGGAAAACCTGTCTATCTATATGGACACTCCTTTGGTTCTATGTTAGCGAGAAATTACTTAAAAACCCATGACCAAGAGATTGATAAACTATTACTATCAGGAACTGTCTATTATCAAAAACAATCAGAATTTGGCTCTTTGATTGCTGAAATTGCCTGCCGTTTTGCGGGTGAACATAGTTTTTCTTGGATTTTGAAAAAACTATCAGATTTTGATTCTAAAGATAAAACTTGGTTAACGAATAGTCAAGAACATATTGAAAAAGCGAAAAAAGACCGATTAATGATTCCTGGCTATGATAATCGAGGAGTTTCGACTATATGGCAGATGAATCGTCGAATGAATCATCATGATGATTATTTGTGTCAAAATCCTGAATTACCTATTTTAAGTATTACTGGAGCTGAGGATCTGGATATGACTGGTGGGGAAAAAGGACTTCTTGGGGTTGAGAATAGTCTAAGAAAAGTTGGTTATCATCAAGTAGATATGCTAAATCTACCTAATATGAAACATGAAGTGATTAATGAAATTGATAGTCAGTTGGTTTATCAATTGATTTTAGATTTTTTTAACGCTTGATGAAAAGGAGCTATTATGCCTGAACTATTAAAAGGTCGTTACAATCAAGAATCAATTCATGCTTTGGCTATAGCCATAAAGACGGTACATGAAGATTTTCAAGTAGAGAATTTCATGGATGCTGTCATGGATGAAACATGGGAAAACAGAGAATTAAAAGCGCGTATGCGAAAGATCACGATTTGTTTAGGTGAATATTTACCTCATGATTATGAAGTTGCGTTGCAAATTTTAGATCAAGTGATTGATAAATTGTCCAATAGATTGAATGGATTCATGCTCATGTGTTTTCCTGATTTTGTCGAAGTTTATGGACAAGACGATAATTACTGGGATTTATCGGTGGCAGCTTTAGCAAGGTATACACCTTACTCAACCTCAGAATTTGCAGTTCGACCATTTATTATCAAAGAGGAAGAGCGGATGATGAAACAAATGCTCCTTTGGTCTCAAGATGAAAATGAGCATGTTCGAAGATTAGCCAGTGAAGGTTGTCGACCGCAACTTCCGTGGGGACAAGCTCTAACTAGTTTTAAACAAAATCCTTTGCCAATTCTTCCTATTTTAGAAGTCTTAAAAGCGGATGATTCATTGTATGTACGCAAAAGCGTAGCCAATAATCTGAATGATATTTCTAAAACTCATCCAGAGTTAGTAATAAGCCTTGCTAAAGAATGGTTTGGGGTAAATCCACTAACGGATTGGATCATCAAACATGCTTGTCGAACCTTACTAAAAAAAGGAAATCCAGAAGCATTAGCTATTTTTGGCTACCACGTTCTGGATTCAGTAAAGATTGAACAATTTGCCCTTGATGTTTCAACAGTTGCTTTAGGAGATGCTCTTTTGCTGACCTTTGCTATTTCAGTTGATAAACCGGCAAAAGTTAGAATGGAATATCGTGTGGATTATATGAAAGCGAATGGAAAACGAAGTGGAAAAATTTTTCAAATCTCTGAAACTGAGTTAAAGCAGGGAGTGGAAAAAATTTACCAAAAGAAATTAACCTTTAAGAATTTGACGACTAGAAAACATTATGCTGGCAAACACTCGATTACGTTGATTGTCAATGGGATTGAACAAGGAACGTTGGATTTCGAATTAACTATTCCTCAAAAAATTATTACTCAAGTTTATTAACAAAATAATCAAAAATTGCCTGTTCGTTAGCAATGGTATCTTTGGTTAATTCGGGGTGCCATTGAATCCCTAAAATCGGATGGTTCAAAGATTCAATCCCTTCAATAACTTGGTCAGGTGCTTTGGCAATGATTTTAAATTCATCTGCAACTTGATCAATGAGTTGGTGATGAATAGAATTGACTTGATAGTTTAGAGGTAAAAAGTTTCCTAGATGACTATCTTTTTCAATCGAAACAGTATGACTAATTTGACGAAGATTGCTTTTTTGAGCGTGAGGCAATGTTTTTTCGGGATATAATTGTAGGTCTTGGAAAAGAGTTCCTCCAAAGGCAACGTTCAGTAATTGGAAACCTCGACAGATCCCTAATATCGGTTTCTTTTGTTTGACGGCTTCCTTAATCAGAGCTAGTTCAAAAGCATCTCTTTTTTGGTGTGTTTCTTCTAACAAAGGATGCGGTTCTTGCTTATAAAAAGAGGGATGAACATCATGCCCCCCTCCTAATAGGAGCTTATCGATAGTAGAAATATATTTTTTTGCATCTTTGGGATCTCCAATTGGAATAATTGTGGGTAGTCCATTAGCATCTTGAATGCCTTCCACAAAATTTTTAGCTGTATACGATAACCAAAAAGTCTCACTATCTTCTATGCTGCGTTCATTACCAGCAATGCCAATAATCGGTTTCATTATAACCCCTCCTAAGAAAAATGGAGCTATGACAAATATGTCGTAGCTCCTTATTGTTTTAAATAATTTAACGTGCGCGAATAACTTCGATTTTGTATCCATCAGGATCGATGACAAAATAATAAGAAGGAGGTACGCCAGGTAAACCTTTCAAATCAGTTACCTTAAAACCAGCTTCTTTATGTTTTTCATGTAAAGCCGCAACATCATCGGTTGAAATGGCAATATGTCCATAACCATCTCCTAAGTCGTAACCAGGATGATCGTAATTATAAGTTAATTCTAATTCGTAGTCATCTCCAGGTAAGGTTAAATAAACCAAAGTAAATTTAGCTTCTGGAAAGTCACGACGACGACTTTCTTCAAAACCAAAGGCCTTAGTATAAAATTCTAATGATGCGTCTAAATCTTTTACACGAACACAAGTATGTGCCATTTTCATGTTTAAATCATCCTTTCTAAATTACTAAATTTATAATAACATATCTGATTTACCTTGATAAGAAAAGTGCATGAGATTTTTTTATCAAATGAGCAAAAATAATCAGAATCAGATGATTACAGTCAAATAAGAAAATGAACAACTTCCAAGCCATCTGTCCGCAAAGAACAGACATTGTGAGAGAGCGGTCTGAGCCTCTTATGAGTCTCAAACCTTTCGGCGTTCAAACGCAGTGTAAGAAAGTAGCAAATTGCTACTTTCAACACAGCGTAATTCATCCTCATCTTTAGCTCACGCTGTCTGTCTTTTCTACCAGATGGCTTTCCAGTTTTGACGAATCGTTCTCATTTTATATCGGGTAATCATTCACTGAAACTGGAAGAACAAAACGTAGAAAGTTATTGGTCGTGTGCTGAAGAGCTGAATGAATTACACTGACTTAGTGCGACTAGCACCTAGTCAGTGTTTGAACGTCAGCAGCCTAAGAGACTCTGTAAAGAGGCTCGTGGCGGTCTCACATGACCAATGAGCTTTCGGAGCTTTGTTCTGGAGGTTTCAAGTTTTGCTTGGTTATAAATTGTAAATAGAAGGTAGTCATATTTAGTTATTTATGAATTAGAATATTCGTGGAGATTAGTCATTAGTAGTTCTAAGAGGATCGGTGGCTAAAATAATTTGCTACTTACTAGTCACGAAGCTTGTCTATAAGTTATCTATCAGTTAAAATCGAAAGAAAAGAGGAACAGGGGAGGACCTATGGAAAAACCAGTTTTTGGGAAAAAGGAAGTTGGTAAAAGCTACAAAGCTAGATATGGTGCTTATGTTGTCATTCATCAAAAAAACAAACAAGAAATTATTATTGTACAAGCACCAAATGGGGCCTTTTTTCTCCCAGGTGGAGAAATTGAAGCTGGTGAAAACCATTATCAGGCAATCGATCGAGAAATGTTGGAAGAGGTTGGTTTTGAAGTAGAAGTGGGGACTTATCTAGGTGAAGCCATCGAATATTTTTATTCCAGTCATCGAGATACCTATTTTGAACATCCGGGTTATTTTTATGTGGTGAATGATTGGGAAAAAGTTGCTGAACCAACAGAGAAAACCAATCAATTAGCATGGGTTACTCCTGAGGATGCTATGTTATTACTAAAACGAGGGAGCCATCGTTGGGCTGTTCAACAATGGTTAAAAGAGTAAAAATTGAGAAAGTCCGGCATAAGGTCTGACTTTTTTGTTTACTCAAAAAATGTCGTTTTTTGAAATAAGAAAAAATAATTAGAACTGTGACCTAAGGAGTTTAACAAAAAAATATCCGAACGATAGAAGATTGCGCCATAAATCGACGAGATTCATTCTATTTTGTTCGAATATTTTTGTTTTTACTTATGTCACTGTTCCAATCATTATTTGGATCTATTTATTTAATACATATTTTTCAATCGCAACGGCTACACCATGTGCATCATTGGAAGTAGTGATAACTTTTGCTGAATTTTTTACGTTTTCTGTGGCGTTTTCCATTGCCACTCCTAAACCAGCATATTGAATCATCGTTAAATCATTTTCGTTGTCACCAATGGCCATAACTTCTGATTGTTCTAGTCCCAAATGTTTAGCTAAACGTTCTACAGCTGCGCCTTTATCAACTTCTTTGTTAAGAATTTCAAGGAAGAAAGGCGTACTTTTAACGACTGTATATTTCTCTAAGAAATCAGCAGGGATTTTTGGAATAATTTCATCTAAAAGAGCGGGCTCATCAATCATCATCATCTTGATAATAGATAAGTCTGCCGTCATTTCTTCAGGTGTTCTGAATTTTAAAGGCATATCTACTAAATGTGCTTCTAAAATTGTATAAGGGCTGATATCTCGATTTGATGTATACATCGTATCTTCAGTTTCAGAGTGTAAATGCACGCCTAGTTTGCGGGCTAAAAAATCGATTTCTAAATAGTCTTCATGGCTTAAGCCAAATTTTGAAATGATTTCATTTGTATGTGTTGCTTGGACTAGAGAACCATTATAAGTGATAACAAAATCACTTTCTTTATATAGGTCTAATTCTTTTAGCAAACCTTTTACCCCTGTAATTGGGCGGCCAGTACATAAAACAATTTTTACACCTTGTGCTTCAGCTTTTTTTAGTGCTTCGTGAACTTCTTTAGTTACCTGATGTTGATTATTCAGTAGTGTACCATCAATATCGATGGCGATTAATTTAATTGACATGTGTGGGCTCCTTTTTCTAAATCATTTTGTCCTTTGTTTTGCATGTTCTTAGCGTTACATAAATCTATGAGTGAGCGTCAATTAATTCGCCATTTCGGATATGGCTAGCAAATAATTGATAAGTCTCTCCAAATAAATCATAGTTGTCTTGTAAAGAATGGTCAACCATTTGTTTTGGGAAATAAAAACGATGATCCCCTTGGCTTTGTCCAGCAAGTGCTGCGACAAGCGGGCTGACTTGTGAGAGTTCAATTAACGAACCATCCTTTTGTTGTAATTCAATTTGTGTCCTATGTTTTCCTGATTTTGGACGATAAAAATCATAGGGCAAATCAAAACTTGAATTAATCGAGGTGTAATAAACGGAATTAAAGCCAGCTGTTTCGACAATTACCTTCATTTCTTCCAGTAACGGTTTTTGTGTTTCTGGTTGAAAGCGACAAGATTTTAATGGCTTACGATTTAAAAAGCGTTTTGTTAAGTCACTAAGAATTGGATCTTGGTTATCTAGCCAATGGTTAAAATAAGTATTTAAGACACCGTCATCCAATCGCAAATAATCTTCTAATAAAAAATTCTCTTCTAAAAATGGCAAAAGTAGTGGTGAAGAAAGCTGAAAAGCTTTTTTATCCTCTTGATACAATTCATGGGCACGATTAAGTAAATGCTCCAAGACAACTTCCATTCCTCGAGAACTTGGATGGAAATAAACTTGGACATACATTTGATAGCGACTTACAATATAGTCTTCCACCGCGTGCATACCATTCATGGCAAAGGTAATGCCACCCTCATAAGGACGAATCACTCGAAGGATTCTTGTTAAATCAAAAGTACCATATTCAGTCCCAGTAAAATAGGCATCTCTTAGTAAGTAGTCCATTCGATCTGCATCAATTTGACTAGAAATCATTTGAACTACTTGAGGATTATGGTATTTCTTTGTGATAACACTCGCTACTTTTTCAGGAAAGCCCTCTTCGACTCGATTTAAAATTTGATAAATTTCTGTATCAGGAGAGGTGATGATCGCCACCGTAATTGCTTCGTGATCCGTATGGAAAATATGCTCAAAGGTATGAGAATAAGGTCCATGTCCTAAGTCGTGTAATAGTGCAGCACACAAAGCAATCAATCGCTCTGAGTCATCCCAACCACCATCGCCAACCTTTTGAATGGAGTAATTTCTTTGGAAAATATCACAAATTCTGCGAGTGATATCATAGACTCCCAATGAATGTGAAAAACGACTATGCTCAGCACCATGGAAAGTAAAAGAAGAGGTTCCTAGCTGTTTGATTCTTCGAAGACGTTGAAATTCCTTAGAATTAATTAAATCAAGAATCACACGATGCTGCACATGCACATAATTATGCACAGGATCACGGAAGACCTTTTCGATGGGAAGTAATTGATGTTTATAAGAAGTAGCCATCTGTAAGCTCCTTTATAAGTAAATTTCGTTGCGTCATACTGACTAATTTTTTCTGGAATAGGTCAATATAGTGATAATCTTCTAACCAAGTAAAGGGATTGATTAAAGTTAAAGAAGCATCAAACGCTTGAATAAAACGTTCTTTTGTTTCTTCGATAGATAAAGGTTTATTTAATAAACTTTCAACAGTAATCATACTGCTTGGATCAACCGGAGGGTAGCCATTAGTCCCAAAATTCTTGTCTAAACTTTCTTGATAAAATTCACGGACGACTTGTCCTCGTTTTTCTTGATTGCCATTGACACTTAAGTACATCATCACAGCAATCCCACTTTTAACTCTGCGTTGGGCAATGCCAGCGATTTTTTTCCCATTAACGCTTAGGTCATAAGTTCCCGGACAATACGATTCAGTGATTTCGTAGGCTTCGATTTTTAGTTCTGGGAAAGCTTCTTGTGTTAGTTGCCACATCCGTTCATAAGCAACGTCTGTCGTTGTTTCTGCTGTTTTAGGAAAGATTAGTGAAAAGTTTAAAATTCCTTGATCACTAATTACCCCTAAGCCACCAGAATTACGAATGACTGGGAAATAGTCGTTTTTTATAACAGAAAGAACGCCGTCAGTAAGATTATCCACACGAGTATCTTTCATACCTAAAATAAAACTTTGTTCAAATTGCCAAAAATGTAATAGCGTTTGTTTTTTTTCACCGACATGTTCAGTAAAAACATCGGTAAGGGCAAAAGGAATAAAGGGAGACTGAGAAGTAAAACTTGGTTGATCAAATAATAATTGTTTCATTACATAAGTCCTTTTTTAATTGTTTTCTTTATTATATACGAAAATAGGATGAAAATACCTGAAAATGTTTGAACGTCTCCATTAATTGACAAAATCCTTAAAAATGTGAACAATATAAAAGGAAAAGTATTGTTTGATAGTTAAATAAAAGTCAAACTCAAGAAAAGATTGGAGGAATAGTTGTGGATTTAACCAAAGGGGTTCCTGTTTCGATTCATCTACGAACAGAAGTACAACAAGAGAATGAAACACAAGAATTTTTATTTGATTTACCGGGTCAAGTAATTAAGATAGGTGATACTTTGTACATTCGTTACAAAGAAACTCAAGAAGAGGGGGAAGAAATTCCCGTTACAATGAAACTTTTACCAGATGGTGGAATTCAATTGATTCGTGCTGGTGAAATGCGTTTGCGTTTAAAATTTGCTTATCGTGAGAACGCAGATACAAGTTATCAAACCCCTTATGGAGTGATGTTTTTTAGCACTTATACCCATGATTTACATTTTAGCTTAAAAGATCAACCAACTTCAGGTAAGGTATCAATTAACTATGATTTATACACTGCGGAAGAAAAAGTTGGGAATTACAAACTTTCATTAGAGTTCACTGCTTAATTTTTTTTACTTTTTTAGCGGAAAAAATTGCTTTTTTGCCAACATTTTTGTATGATTAGGAGTAGACTGTGAAAGGGAGTGTCCTGTTTGGAAATTAATGTATTTGAAGGTGTGAATAAAGCCGAATTATCTATGCTTGAAGTGGCACATGCAATTTTGTCACAAAAGGGCGACGTAATGGATTTTTCAGATTTAGTAAATGAGATTCAAACTTATTTAGGTAAATCTGATAGTGATATTCGTGACTCATTGGCACAATTTTATACTGATTTAAACATAGATGGCAGCTTCATTTCTTTGGGTGATAATCGTTGGGGCTTACGTTCATGGTATGCCATTGATTCAATCGACGAAGAAGTGAACCATGGAATTGATGAAGATGATGAGGATGCACCACGTCGTCGTAAACGTAAAAAAGTGAATGCCTTTATCAATGATGATGAAGATGCAATTGACTACAATGATGATGATCCAGAAGATGCTGATTTAACGGATGAAGACGATGATGATGATTTATTCGATGAAGATGATGACGATGAAGAAATCGCAGCATACAACTCTGATTTACAAGAAATTGGAGCAAATAATTCAGACGATGATGAGGAAGATCTACCAGGAAGTATCGAAGAAGACTTAACTATTATTGACGATGATGATGACGATGACTTTGATGAGGAAGATGAAGACGAGTTATAGTCAAAAAGACCAACAAGCGATTTTGTTTGTTGGTCTTTTTCTAATCAAAAAAAGTAATGTCTAATAACTAGCTGATTATTAATCTATAATAAAAAAATAATTATAAGTATTAAAACAGCAAAATATCCTAACAAAAGAAGGTTATTCCCTAATTAGGTGAAATTCCTGCTACTTTGTTCGGATATTTTTGTTTTTACTTATGTTGCCATGTTTTTATTCGCTCAATAAAGCGTTTCTTACATCTTCAATGATTTGTGTATTTGCAATTGGTCCATTATATAACCAACTAGAAGTTCGATCAAATTCAAAGACTTGCTCATCTTGAACTGCTTTTAGATTTTTCCAAATATCCTCTTCGAATAGCGGGGCAGACGTATCGCTATTAATCAAGAAGAGCGCATCTGAGTCTAGTTCAGCTAATTTTTCAAGAGTAACAGCGTTCCAATCAGCAGTTGCGGTTGCAGAAATTTCTTCAACCAAAGCGGGTTTTCCTAGGCCTAAATCACCATAGAGTACGGTACCACTTGAGCGAGAATCAGTAACCATAAAAATTGAGTTATTTACAACCCATAAAATAGCCACAGTTTTATCCGGTATTTGTTCAGATAAAGTCTGTTTTGTTTCTTCAGCCAAAGCTTCATAATTCGTAATGACTTCAGCAGCTTGTTCTTCTTTGTCTAAAACCGTAGCGATATCTTGTAATTGATCTCGCCAGTTAACATCGTCACCATTTTTTACAACATATGTTGGAGCAATTTTGGCATATTCATCATAATTTCCACTTTCCACTGTTCCAGATGAACCAATTAATAATAAATCTGGTTCAAAACTGAGAACTTCTTCATAAGGTAGGGAAAAATCAATGGTTGGAATGCCATTTAATTGTTCCTGCAGATAATCTTGCACACTTGATTCATTAACTGACCATTGTGCGACAGGCAGAGTATCTAAAGCAATTAAGTAATCTTCTAAATAACTAGCAATAATTCGTTGTGGATTGGCTGGGATGGTAACCTCATTTCCTAAGGTATCTACCAGCACGTTTTCTTCAGTAATAGATGTCTCAGTAGATGTTTCTGTATTTGTGGACTCATTATTTCCACAGGCAGATAATAAAAGAATTCCTGCTATAGTTATAAAATGAAATAATCGAAGCTTTTTCATATCAATTCCTCCCGTTAGATACGTTCTATATTTATTTTTTTGTTTGTATTGATTTTACTACCAAAAGTGATAAAATATTATGACAATGATAATCATTATCAATTAAAACGATTTAAAAGTCAATATAAATTTATGATAGCCTGTAACATTCGATTTGATTGTAAAATAGAGAATGATATTCAGCAATAATGAATCTAATTTTAAGGAATGAAGTCTATGAGCATCTTGGAAGTAGAAAATTTAACGACTGGTTATGGTGAACAAATAATCAGTCACAACCTAAACTATTATTTTTCAGAAGGAACGATAACCAGTATTATTGGTCCAAATGGTTGTGGAAAATCCACCTTTCTTAAAACATTAGCAAGAATTTTAGCTAGTAAAAAAGGAACAGTAGTATTAAACAGCAAATCATTAAATCAATATACAACCAAAGAAATCGCGAAAGAAGTAGCGATGCTTTCACAAGTGTCTGAAGCTCAAATCGATTTATCGGTATTCGATGTCATTTCCTATGGACGTTATCCTTATCAATCTGGATGGGGGAATCTAAGTAATAAGGATCAACAGATTATTCAATGGGCTCTTGCTATCACAGGGTTGACAGAATTAGCAAGAGATTCGGTAGCTACTTTGTCTGGGGGGCAACGACAAAGAGTCTGGATTGCGATGGCTCTGGTACAAGATACTGACATTGTAATATTAGATGAACCAACTACGTATTTAGATCCAGCTCATCAGTTAGAGGTATTGAACGTATTGAAGAAAATTAACCAAGAACAAGGCAAGACCATTATTATGACTATTCATGATATTAATTTAGCTTCTCGTTTTTCGGATGAAATTATTGCGATGAAAAATGGGGAGATTTATCAAGCAGGTTCTCCCGAAAAAGTTATCACTTTGGAAGTACTAAGAGAAGTTTTTCATATTGAAGCAGAGATTGAGATCCACCAACGAACTCAAAAACCACTAATGCTTTTTTATGAAACGTTGGAAGTGGAGGAAGCGTATGAATAATAAAGTAGCTCATCCATGGATCTTAGCGCAGTCATTACTGGGAGTATTAATTGTGAGTATGCTTCTTTCTTTGATTTTAGGAGCAGTAAAAATTGATAGTCATACTTTTTTTCAAGCTTTTTTTGAATTTGATAGTCAAAACCAACTTCATCAAGTGTTAATAAATGTTCGCATGCCTCGAATTTTAGGAGGAGCAGTAGTTGGTGCAAGTCTAGCTATTAGTGGGGCACTGATGCAAGGGATTACACAAAATCCTTTAGCTGATTCAGGGCTATTGGGAATTAATGCAGGAGCTGGTTTAGCTTTAGCTATAATGTTTGCTTTTTTTTCTTCAGCAAATTATTGGATTATTCTTTTAGCTTGTTTTGCAGGAGCAGCAATTAGTGTGGGATTTATTTATCTTGTTACTACAGGAAATCGGCAGGGAATGACTTCCTTAAGACTCACTTTAGCTGGAGCAGGTATCAGCGCTCTTTTTATTGCCTGTAGTCAAGCCATTGCTCTTCAATTTAATTTAGGACAGGAACTCACCTTCTGGTCAATTGGTGGTGTCAGTGCAATTTCGTGGAGTCAATTTAAGTTGATTATTCCTTTTTTTATAGTTGCGGTAATAGTGGCAATTATTAATAGCCCGGCTATTACTATTCTTCGTTTTGGAGATGATACAGCCATTAGTTTAGGGAAAAAGCCTCAACGGACACGTTTAACTGCTACAATAATCGTTTTGATTCTGTCGGGACTATCAGTTGCTGTGGTTGGTTCCGTCAGTTTTGTTGGTTTGATTGTACCCCATATTCTACGTAGTTTTGTCGGAGAAAATTATCGCTATTTGATTCCGTTATCTGGTTTAGGAGGAGCCATACTGGTCGTATGGGCAGATTTAGTTGCACGCTCCATTAATCCTCCCTTTGAAACTCCTTTTGGAATTATCACAGCTTTAATTGGGATTCCCTTCTTTATCTATTTAACACGTAAAGGAGGGCTGAAACTATGAAAAAGCGATGGCTATTACCAGTTCTTATTTTGCTTATTGTATTTGTCGTTCTTTTCGCAATTACTCATGGAAAACTAGCATTAACTTGGCGAGAAGTGTGGGAAATTATTCAAGGAGGAGGTGCATCTAACAAACGTTTATTACTCATTGATTTCCGACTGCCAAGAATAGTGATTGCTCTTTTAGCGGGAATGTCCTTAGCTATTAGTGGGGCTGTATTTCAAAGTACTACACAAAATCCTTTGGCAGATTCAGGAATTTTAGGCATTAATGCAGGAGCTGGTTTCTTTGTTTTAATTTTTATCAGTTTTATTGAAACCTCAAGAGTATCTACCTTCTTATTGCCGCTAATTGCATTAGCGGGAGCATTAATAACTGCGACGAGTATATTTTTTGTTGCCTACAAAAGAGGAATTGGAATAACACCAATTCGTTTGGTCTTAACAGGTGTGGTACTTAGTACGGGAATTTCGGCATTGACTCTGTTAATAACTACAAGGATTGATAGTGAAAAATATCGTTTTGTGACTATGTGGCAAGCTGGAAGTATCTGGGGGAGTAACTGGACGTTTGTTCTGGCATTGCTACCATGGGTAATAATTCTTGTCCCATGGATGATTTTTAAGCATCGAGAGTTAGATATTTTACAATTTGGCGATGAAACGGCTCTTTCTTTAGGAGTGAATACCCAAAAAGAACGGGTGAAATTGATTGTTGCAGCCACAGCGTTAACGGGAGCAGCAATATCTGTGACTGGAGGAATTGGTTTCTTGGGTTTGATTGCACCACATATCATTCGAAGATGGGGTTTTAAAAAACATTGGCAATTAATTCCAATGACTGGTTTGATGGGAAGCTTGTTGTTGTTAGTCAGCGATACTCTGGGCAGATTAGCACCAGGCAGTGGAGAAATTCCTGCAGGAACAGTGGTTGCTATTTTAGGAGCTCCCTATTTCTTATACTTATTGTTACACGAAGCTAAAAAATAAAAAAATTCCAACGATAGCCTCTTCGCCTATAAGACTATTGTTGGAACTTTTTTATTTGTTTAAAAGCAGATGATTTTTTTCATCAAATTTATGATTGTGAGAAGAGACCATCGCTTGTTGAGGACTCTCAGGATCAAGGTATTGTTTGATTAAATTTATACTGTTAGCAGCATCTTGAAAAGCTCCTGCCAAGAGATGTAGTTTTCCTTTTGACGTCTGAATGTCTCCCGCTGCAAATATTCCTGGAATATTTGTCTGTGTAGGAATGTCGCAATGTAAATAAAAATTATCGACCTTTTCAAATGTGAACGGGAGATTATCCAAAAGTGAACTATCACGGTCATAACCATGTTGAATAAGTAAATGATCTGTAGCTAAGACCTGATTGCTTAAGACAATTTCCATCTCATGAGAGCTTCCTTGACGAACACCATGAATTTCTTGATTTAGTAGGAGTTGTCCGCCTTTTTCCAAAAAATTTCGATGAGAAGTTTCCAAAGCTTTTAATGAGTTCCCTCGATAAACAACGAATACTTCTTTTGCATAATCTAAGCATTCATTTCCATAATCCAAGGCAGCGTCACCACCTCCAGAAATCACTAATCGCTTACCTTTGATGGCTTGGTGATTAGGGAAGACATAATGAACATTGGAGGAAAGTTCTTCACTAATAGGAACAGATAATTTTTTGGGAGCCACCACGCCACCACCAACCGCAAGTAAAATCGAGCGACAGACGCGTGTCTGATTTTGATTGTCTGTTACATAAAACAGATTATTTTTTTGAGTAATATGAGTCACTTTAGTATTCAAAGAAATTTCTGGTCCAAAAGTTTCAGCTTGTTCAATTAAATTTTGACGAACTTTTTTTCCTTGAGTTGCCGGTAAAGCACCAATATCCCAAACAAATTTTTCCGGATAAAAATTAATTTTCCCACCCAGTGTTCCACGAGCCTCTAAAAGAGCAATCGAAAGATCACGAAGTCCACCATAAAATGCAGCATATAAGCCAGCGGGACCACCGCCAACAATTATTAAATCAATGATAGATGTCATTGTAAATTCCTACTTTCTTTTTCAACCTTTTTATAATTACAAATAATGAATGAGAACGATTATCATTTGCAGTTATGATAGCACGTCTGAATTTTCTTTTCAATCATGGTAGAAGATGAACTGGTACTCTTTGATCAAGGGATAGTATAGAATCTCTTCTAATAGCTTACCAATCACTAAAAAAATAGTTTATTTTGAGCAGCTAGAATAAAATAAATTTCTTTAGCAGGCAATTTCATTTATACTAACTTTATATAAGGATTAGAAAATACTTAAGGAGAAAAAGAATGAAAAAGCAAAGAGAAAAATGGGGCTATCTTCTTAATGGTATTTTTTGGATTGGTTTCGGCATCATTTTAGTTATTTATCATCAAATGTTTGTTTCTCGCATAACTAATTGGTTGGGAATTTTGGTTTTCGGTGTAGGGATTTTTAGAGGAATACAAACTTTTTTACCTAGTCAAAACTTAATAGGTCTTAAATCGCGAATCCTTAATTTGTTCAATATGTTCCTTCATTTAATCATAGGAACTTGGGTGATGGGCTTTAGTCCATCAGCACCTATTTTGTTAAGTAAAGGAATTGGTTTGTATCAAATTATTATAGGGATGGTCACTTTAGTAAATTATCTGTTATTAAGAAAGGATCGGGTTTCTGGTCGATTCCATTATTTACTAATTGCCTTAGTAAATTTAATTTGGGGAGTAAGTTCTTTATTAGGCTCTGAGGATGTAAGAAATACATTAGTACGATTAGGAATTTATTTGATTTTTATTGGCGTCACTTCTTTGAATGATGCAAAAGACTTAGTTATTTCTGATGAAGAAACTAAAAAACTCAAACGACGAATTAGAATTGGTGTTCCGGTAATCTTTACGATGTTGTTACCTGCCAGAGTTCTAAAGAGTATCAATCAGTTTTTAAATGAGGAGTTAAATGTTGTTCCTGAACGATATCAGATAACTAAAGTATCAACTGTTCAGGGAGAACCTGTGTTAAAAGTATTAATTCATGTCAGTGAATCAGGAACGGGAACGATGGGTCATGTTGATTTAAGTTATAAAGGACGAATTTATGCTTACGGAAGCTATGATGTCGATTCAGAACGACTTTTTGGTTCAATCGGAGATGGCTGTTTCTTTTCATTAGATGAAAAAAATTATATTGAGAATTGTTTGGAAGAAGGTAAGACCTTATTTGAATATACATTGATGTTGAATATTGCACAACAACAAGCTTTTGAGGCAAAACTAAGTGAAATACAAGCAATCTTGATTCCTTGGAAACTAACCAGTGAGACCCAAAAAGCTAGTTACTTAGGAAAAATGAGCAAAAGATATCCAGTGGAAATTTATAAATTTAGTAAGTCCCGTTTTAAAACTTATTTTGTTCTAGGAACGAACTGTGTAAAACTAGCAGATAAATTAATTGGTACTAGTGGTTTAGATTTAATTGCCATGGTGGGAATTCTTTCTCCGGGAACTTACTATGACTATTTTGCTCAAGAGTATCAAAAACCGCATTCAATAGTTGTAGGAGCTAAAATTCATAATGCCGGTATCCGTAAAAAAACATTTTCTGCTAAATAAATTGCAAAAAACATGAGATAGCTGTATGAAAGTATCAGCCATCTCATGTTTTTTTGTTTTGAGAGTAAATTGTAATATTTTTATAAAAATCTCAATTTAGTAATTATCAGAAATAAAAAAAATGTAAACTATAGTTGTGACCATCCAGAAGCAAGCTTAATTACATGAAAGGACAGGGAAAAATTTATAAAGGAGTGTACAATGAAGAAATTCAATATGTTAATTCAGATGGGTTCAGTATTTTTTGTTATTGTATCAGTTGTTTTATTTGGGTTTACTTATACAGATATTAGTAAAGTAGGACATACAGGTTTCGATTTAACCAAATGGCTAGATGCTGATATTTATGTATTAAAATTGGGGTGGCATAGTTTGATTTTAGGAGCAGCCCTTAATGTAGTTTCATTTATTTTAAATATAAAAAATCATCAAACACTGATGAATGCTGATGGAAGTACAAATAGTTAGTCACTGAAGAAGTGATGTACTATGTCAAAAAATATCAAACAAAAAAAGTTGCTCACTTGCAACTTTTTTTGTTTGATATCAGAACCTTAATGAAAGTAAAACGAAAAAATGCTAATCATCAAACCTTTTTCGTTTTGCTGAGCTCGGAATACCTAAGCCATCACGATATTTAGCTACTGTTCTTCGAGAAATATCGACTCCCTCGGCTTTTAGCAGATCAACGATTTTCTGGTCAGAGAGTGGTTTACGTTTGTTTTCTTCTGAAACGAGTTGTTTCAAGCGATTCTTCACATCCGTCGTTGAACGATCTTCGCCTTCTTCAGAAGCTAATTTTTGGCTAAAGAAGGTTTTTAATTCAAATACACCAAAATCTGTTTCTAAATATTTTCCATTGACGGCACGACTAACTGTCGATTCATGAATATCCAATTTTTCTGCAATATCCTTTAAAATAAGTGGTTTTATCGGATGCTCTGAATTTAAAAAGAACGCTTGCTGCCTTTGGATAATTTCATTGCCAACATTGAAAATAGTGTCTCCACGTTGCTGAATGGTTTTTTTCAGCCATTCAAAATCCTGTTGTTTGGCTTTTAAGTACTGTAATACTTCTTTATCACCACTTTGTTTCATTTGTTCAAAATAGTTTTGTTGGAATTTAATCTCAGGTGTACTATTTCGATTGGATAAAAGGGTAATCTGATTGTCTTTTATCTTGACAGTTAAATCTGGAATAATGTACAAACCTTCTGTCGAACCAAAAGCAGCACCAGGGGTAGGGGTCAAGCTTTGAATATAATCAAACACTTGTTGAACATTGGACATAGTGATACTGAATCGTCTAGCAATCATTTCCCACTTTCGATCTACTAGTTCTGTAAAGCATTCTTCTAAAATCACATAGGCCAATTCTGGTGCGTAATTGTCTCTTTCCGTTTGTAACATTAAACACTCTTGTAAGTTTCTGGCGCCGACACCTGCCGGATCGAGCTGTTGAATTAAGGTTAAAGCGTCTAATATTTGAATGGTTGTCCCACCCGTATTTTTTTCTGCTTCTTCTAAAGTGATTGTTAAAAAACCATTCAAATCAATGTGTTCCACTAAGTACAAAACCAGGGTTCGAAGATAGGTGTCACGATAATTTAAATGAATTTGATCAAGAAGATGCTCAAATAAAGAAATTCGACTATCAGGGATTTGACTAAGATAATTCATTTCAGTCCCTGTAGAAGTCCGTGGTTTAGAATAGTTAGCTGTATAATTTGGCAAAACAACTTCTAATAAAGGATTTTCTAACGATTCATTTTCGATAAAGTCAGTTAATTCTTCCGTCGAAAATTGTAAAACCTGAATAGATTGTTGTAGTTTTTGAGTCATGGCTAGTTTTTGAGTCTGTTTTTGTTGTTGCGTAAATTGCTGTTCAAATTTCATGGTAACTCCCCTTGTTTTTTTTCTAAACTTCCGCTAAACTATGTAAAGTATTTGCACCTGTAGTGTAGTGGATATCACACAAGATTCCGGTTCTTGAGACAGGGGTTCGATTCCCTTCAGGTGCGTTTTTTTAACTGATTACAGTATACTTGAAGAAGTGAAAAATGGCAAAATACTGTTGAACGACTAAAATCATAAACCGAATCCTAAAAGAAGTCTGGATGACCATTGTCCTAGACTTATTTTTTACATAGAATTGACAGAAAAAGCAGGAACTTTACATTTTTTATCCGGCTAACGGTTGATAATTAAGAGGGAACATGCTAAAATTATCTTCGTAAGGAATTGAAATTCGACAGTGATTCGATTTTTTTTATAATACATGGGTCGTATTAAGTCTATCTAGGACAATATGTGTCCAATGGAGGTTGCATATGCTTGATGAATTACAATTGATTGAAGCAATCGCACCAGATATTTTGTTAGTTATTCAGGAGAGATATCGAATACTACAAAATATTTATTGGATGCAGCCGGTTGGACGTAGAACACTTGCTGAAAGTGTGGACATGACTGAGCGTGTGCTACGAACAGAAACGGATTTACTGAGAAAACTCAATTTAATTGATAGCTCCAAAAGTGGTATGATGCTCACCCAAAAAGGGGAAGAGGTTTATAGTCGGTTGGGTAGTTTGATGGAACAATTTTTCAGAGTCCGTCAACTAGAAAAAAGATTGGCGACTTATTTTGGCATTGATCGCTGCTTGATTACAGGCGGAGACAGTGACCAGCAAGTGAAAGTCATCAATGAATTTGGACACCTACTGACTGAAGCTTTAGATAATCATTTACCTAATGGACACAATATTATAGCTGTAATGGGTGGAACAACGATGGCGAAAATTGCTCGTGAGCTCTCTAATTTAGAGACTGAACAGCGAGAAAATACCTTTGTTCCTGCTAGAGGAGGTATTGGTGAATCTGTCAATGTACAAGCCAATTCAATTTGTGCGGAGATGGCGACACGTTCAAATGGGAATTATCGAGCACTGTATGTGCCGGAGCAATTAAGTAAAGCAACTTATCAATCATTGATGAAAGAACCATCAATTTTAGAAGTATTGAACTTGATAAGTGAAGCTAACTGTGTTATTCATAGTATTGGGAAAGCTTTACACATGGCTGCTCGTCGAAAAATGACAGAAGAAGAGATTTTGATGCTTAAGCAAAAAAATGCAGTAGCTGAATCATTTGGATATTTTTTTGATGAAGAAGGGGAAGTGGTTTACAAAATCCCTCGAATTGGTTTACAATTAAAAGATATAAAGAACATCCCTTACGTGTTTGCGATAGCCGGAGGTAAAAGTAAGACAAAAGCCATCCGAGCTTATATGAAAAATGCACCAAAACAAACGTGGCTCATCACAGATGAAGCTGCGGCTAATCAGATTTTAAAAGGGGTAACCCTTTAAAATAAAATTTTTATGATTTTCATAAGGAGGAAATCTTAAATGACAGTTAAAGTAGGTATTAATGGATTTGGACGTATCGGACGCTTAGCATTCCGTCGTATCCAAGATGTAGAAGGAATCGAAGTGGTTGCTATCAACGACTTAACAGATGCTAAAATGTTAGCACACTTGTTAAAATATGATACAACTCAAGGACGTTTCAACGGTACTGTTGAAGTTCACGAAGGTTCTTTTGATGTTAATGGTAAAGAGGTTAAAGTATTAGCTAACCGCAACCCTGAAGAATTACCATGGGGCGAATTAGGCGTAGACATCGTTCTAGAATGTACTGGTTTCTTTACTTCAAAAGCTGCTGCAGAAAAACACTTAACTGCTGGTGCTAAACGTGTTGTTATCTCAGCTCCTGGTGGAGATGATGTTCCAACAATCGTTTACAACACAAACCATGAAATCTTAACAGGCGAAGAAACAGTTATCTCAGGTGCTTCATGTACTACTAACTGCTTAGCTCCAATGGCTAAAGCGTTAAACGATAACTTCGGCGTTGTTGAAGGTTTAATGACAACTATCCACGCATACACTGGTGACCAAATGACTCTTGATGGACCACACCCTAAAGGTGATTTCCGTCGTGCTCGTGCGGCTGCTGCAAACATCGTTCCTAACTCAACTGGTGCTGCTAAAGCTATTGGTTTAGTAATTCCAGAATTGAACGGTAAATTAGATGGAGCTGCTCAACGTGTTCCTATCGCAACTGGTTCATTAACTGAATTAGTAACTGTTTTAGACAAACAAGTTACTGTTGATGAAATCAATGCAGTAATGGCTAAAGCAGCTAACGAATCTTATGGTTACACTGAAGACGAAATCGTATCTTCTGATATCGTAGGTATTACTTACGGTTCATTATTTGATGCAACTCAAACTCGTGTAATGACAGTTGGCGACAAACAATTAGTTAAAACTGTTTCATGGTATGACAATGAAATGTCATACACTGCACAATTAGTTCGTACTTTAGAATACTTCGCTAATTTATAAGATAGTTCACTATCTGAATTGGCAGTATCAAAGCGGGGAAGCGACGCGCTTCTCCGCTTTTTTTAAGAGAAAGACGATATTAGGAGGCAATTTTAATGGCTAAAATGACTGTTCAAGATCTTGATTTAAAAGGTAAAAAAGTTCTTGTTCGTGTGGATTTCAACGTTCCATTGAAAGATGGCGTGATTACCGATGACACACGTATCAAAGCAGCTTTACCAACAATCAACTATGTATTAGACCAAGGTGGAAAAGCAATTCTATTTTCTCACTTAGGACGTGTAAAAGCAGAAGAAGACAAAGCTGGTAAATCTTTAGCACCTGTTGCAGAACGTTTAGGCGAATTACTAGGTAAAGAAGTAACATTCGTCCCTGAAACTCGTGGTGAAGCTTTAGAAGCTGCTATCAACGATTTAAAAGACGGCGAAGTAGTTGTTTTTGAGAACACTCGTTTTGAAGATGTAGATGGTAAAAAAGAAAGCAAAAACGACGCTGATTTAGGTAAATACTGGGCTTCATTAGGCGATGTATTCGTAAATGATGCATTTGGTACAGCGCACCGTGCTCATGCTTCTAACGTAGGAATTGCATCTACAGGAATTCCAACAGTTGCTGGATTCTTAATGGAAAAAGAAATCAAATTTATCGGTGAAGCAGTTGAAGAACCTAAACGTCCAATGGTGGCAATTTTAGGTGGCGCAAAAGTTTCTGATAAAATTGGTGTAATCGAAAACCTAATCCCTAAAGCAGATAAAATTCTTATCGGTGGTGGAATGACTTATACTTTCTACCGTGCCAAAGGAATTGAAATTGGTAAATCTTTAGTTGAAGCGGACAAAGTAGAATTAGCAAAAGAATTAATTGAAAAAGCTGGCGATAAGTTAGTATTACCAGTTGATTCAGTTACATCAGCTGAATTTTCTAATGAAGTACCAACTGAAGTGCATGAAGGTCCAGTACCTGAAGATCAAATGGGCTTAGATATTGGTCCTAAATCTGTTGAATTATTTTCAGATATCTTAAAAGATGCAAAAACAGTTGTTTGGAATGGTCCTATGGGCGTATTCGAAATGTCTAACTTTGCAAATGGTACAATCGGTGTTTGTGAAGCGATTGCTAACTTAGAAGGCGCAACAACAATTATCGGTGGTGGAGATTCTGCTGCAGCTGCTGAACAATTAGGTTTTGCAGACAAATTCACTCACATTTCAACTGGTGGTGGCGCTAGTTTGGAATTGCTAGAAGGTAAAGAATTACCAGGTCTAGCGGCAATCAACGACAAATAATTAAAAAATGATTCATTGATAGAAAACTATCAATGAATCAAAATGAATAAAGGAGTGTCAAATTCATGCGTAAACCTATTATTGCAGGTAACTGGAAAATGAATTTAACAGCATCAGAAGCAAAAGCTTTTGCTGAAGCTGTAAAAAACAATATCCCTAGCAATGACACAGTAGATTCAGTTATTGGTTCACCAGCTTTATTTTTGGAAACATTAGTAGACGCTGCTAAAGGAACTGACTTAAAAATCTCTGCTCAAAACTGCTATTGGGAAAACTCAGGAGCGTTCACTGGTGAAACTTCACCTGCTGCATTGGCAGATCTTGGTGTAGATTATGTGATCATTGGTCACTCAGAACGTCGTGAATACTTCCATGAAACTGATGAAGATATTAACAAAAAAGCAAAAGCAATTTTTGCAAATGGTTTAACACCAATCCTTTGCTGTGGCGAGTCTTTAGAAACTTATGAAGCTGGCAAAACAGCTGAATGGATCGAAGGACAAATTACAGCTGGTTTAGCTGATTTAACAGACGCACAAGTAAGCAGCTTAGTTATTGCTTATGAACCAATCTGGGCTATTGGTACTGGTAAATCTGCAGATGCAACAATTGCAGATGAAATTTGTGGCGTTGTACGACAAACTGTTGCAAAACTTTACGGTAGTGAAGTAGCATCAGAAGTTCGTATTCAATACGGTGGTTCTGTTAAACCAGAAAACATTGCTGAATACATGGCTAAAGAAAATGTTGATGGAGCTTTAGTAGGTGGCGCAAGCTTACAAACAGATTCATTCTTAGCATTATTAGATGCTGTAAAATAATTCTGAACAATTTTAAGTTTTATTTGCAGTATTCGTAAAAATTCATTAAAATAGAACTATCAAAAGGGATATCCCTGACGATAAAACAAACTCAAAGGAGAGACAAAACATGTCAATTATTACTGATGTTTACGCTCGCGAAGTCCTAGACTCACGTGGTAACCCAACAATCGAAGTAGAAGTTTATACAGAATCAGGTGCGTTCGGTCGCGGTATGGTTCCTTCAGGAGCTTCAACTGGTGAACATGAAGCGGTTGAATTACGTGATGGCGACAAAGATCGTTACTTAGGTAAAGGGGTATCTAAAGCAGTTGATAACGTAAATAACGTAATCGCTGAAGCTATCATTGGTTACGATGTTCGTGATCAAATGGCTATCGATAAAGCTATGATCGATTTAGATGGCACTCCTAACAAAGGTAAATTAGGTGCGAACGCTATCCTTGGTGTTTCTATCGCTGTAGCACGTGCTGCTGCTGATTACCTAGAAGTACCTTTATACCACTATCTAGGCGGATTCAACACAAAAGTTTTACCAACTCCAATGATGAACATCATAAATGGTGGTTCTCACTCTGATGCTCCTATCGCATTCCAAGAGTTCATGATTTTACCTGTTGGTGCGCCAACATTTAAAGAAGCTTTACGTTGGGGTGCAGAAGTATTCCACGCTTTAGCAAAAATCTTGAAATCTCGTGGTTTAGAAACAGCTGTAGGTGACGAAGGTGGTTTTGCTCCCAAATTTGAAGGCACTGAAGACGGTGTTGAAACAATTTTAGAAGCAATTAAAGCTGCTGGTTTAGAGCCAGGTAAAGATGTATACCTAGGATTTGACTGTGCTTCTTCAGAATTCTACGAAGATGGTGTTTACAACTACGCTAAATTTGAAGGTGAAGGCGGAGCGAAACGCACTGCTGCTGAACAAGTAGATTACCTAGAAGAATTAGTTAACAAATACCCAATCATCACTATCGAAGACGGTATGGATGAAAATGACTGGGATGGATGGAAACTATTGACTGAACGCTTAGGCGATAAAGTTCAATTAGTTGGTGACGACTTGTTCGTAACAAACACTGAAATCTTGGCTAAAGGTATTGATGGCGGAATTGGTAACTCAATCCTAATCAAAGTTAACCAAATCGGTACATTAACTGAAACTTTTGAAGCTATTGAAATGGCTAAAGAAGCTGGCTACACTGCCGTTGTATCTCACCGTTCTGGTGAAACAGAAGATTCAACAATTGCTGACATCTCTGTTGCAACTAATGCTGGCCAAATCAAAACTGGTTCTCTATCACGTACTGACCGTATTGCAAAATACAACCAATTACTACGTATCGAAGACCAATTAGGTGAAGTAGCTGTTTACAAAGGCTTGCAAGCTTTCTACAACTTAAAAAATAAATAATCTGGTAATGTAAAAGTAACTATACCGATTTTTCAGAGATGATAAAATTAGTGTAAAAAGTGTTTCTACTTTTATGTTCTAGTATTATTGCTAAGTGCCTTTCTTATGTCAACTAATGACATGAGAGGGGCATTTTTTTATGCACTATGAACGATTAGTAAAGGAATACTTGTTAGAATTGAAATTAGAAAATTATTCAAAAAGAACGATTGAGTCTTATGAACAACATCATCGAAAATTTATAGACTATTACAGAAAAGAAATTGGTTCACCGCTTTTAATTGAAGATGTTTCGAAAATTCATTATAAGTTGTTCATCAGTTTTTTATTGGATTGCCAATTAAAAAGTAGTTATATAAATGCAATTTTAAAAACTCACAAAGCATTCTGGAACTATTTAGTAGCTGAGAAAGTAGTCAAAGTTAGTCCTCTGGAAACGATAAGGTTATTAAAGGAAACAAAGCCATTATTAACTACATTCAATGATAAAGAAGTAAAGGATATGCTGAATGTGTGGAAATTTGATACCTATTTAGGAGCAAGAAATAAGTGTATTATTGCTCTTTTAGCAGATACAGGTATACGTGTATCTGAACTATTAAATTTAAAGGATACAGATTTAGCTGAAAACTATATCCGAATATTAGGAAAGGGGAGTAAATGGCGAGTAGTGCCAATCTCATCTGAATTAAATTATTTTATTACTCGATATAGAAGGATTCGAGATAGTCATTTTTATATACTTAGAAATTATCATGGCAAAACAAGGAAATTAGATGAACAGCTATTTTTAGGGAAAACAGGAAGAAAAATTAAGACGGTGACGAATATTGAATTGATATTGAAAGAAACAGGTAAGAGAGCAGGCGTTAGGGCAACTGTTAGGTGTAGTCCTCATACATTAAGGCATTATTGGACGGTAAAGAATTTGCAGATGGGGCAAGATTTTTTTACAATAAGTAAGATGTTGGGGCATTCCAAACTAGATACAACGAAAATTTATATCAGTAGTGGATAGGTTACACTGGACTAGACAGAAAAAATAAGGTGTGTACAATAAGAGAAAACACCTGGAGGAAAAATTATGTCAAAACGTCAAAGAAGAACCTATTCAAAAGAATTTAAACAACAAATGGTAGACTTGTACAATGCTGGGAAACCGCGAGCAGAAATCGTTCGGGAATATGAATTAACCCCCTCAGCTTTTGATAAATGGGTCAAACAAGCCAATACAACAGGATCATTCAAAGAAAAAGACAACCTAACCCCTGAACAAAAAGAATTAGCTGCTTTACGAAAAAGAAATCAACAGTTAGAAATGGAGAATGATATTTTAAAGCAAGCGGCGCTGATATTCGGACGAAACGACAAGTAATTGATGCCAACAAGCACAAATACTCTATATCAGCGATGTGTCAATGTCTAGGGATTTCTCGCCAAACATATTACTATCAACCAAAGAAAAAACAAAGTGAAGCTGAAATTGAAGAGGCGGTAACCGAAACCTTTTATCAAAACCGCAAAGTCTATGGTACGCGTAAAATAAAAAAGAGCCTAGAAAATCAAGGGATTCGTGTTAGTCGGCGTAAAATCGGCAGAATCATGAAGAATCGTGGGTTGAAGTCTACTTATACGATGGCCTACTATAAGCATCATGGGACTTCTTGTAATGAAGCGCCAGTTAAAAATCTATTGAATCGTGAGTTTTCACATAAAAATCCATTAGAAGCAATCGTAACGGATTTAACCTATGTACGAGTTGGAAAGAAATGGCACTATATTTGTTTGATATTAGACTTGTTCAATCGTGAAATCATTGGTTATTCTTGTGGCGAGCATAAATCTGCGGCTCTAGTAAAAAAAGCTTTCAGCCGTATATCTTATCCATTAACAGAAGTAGAACTTTTTCATACGGATCGTGGGAAAGAATTTGATAATCAAACAATTGAAATGATTTTACAAGCATTTGGTATCACACGTTCACTTAGTAAAAAAGGCTGTCCTTATGATAATGCCGTAGCAGAATCTACGTATAAATCCGTCAAAATCGAATTTGTTTATTCAAAAAAATTTGAGACTTTGAAAGAATTAGAACTAGAATTATTTGATTACGTACATTGGTGGAATCATCTTCGTTTGCACGGTACACTTGGCTACGAGACACCCATTCATATCCGTTATCAGAGATTGGCGCAGCAAACCCTTGACAATGAGCATGGTCATGATAGCGAAAGCGAGGCAGCGTAATTCCCAATTGAGCTTCTGCCGTTGAAATTCATGACCATGGAGGCTCGTTGTCAAGGGCAAACGGAACAAAGTGCAAGAATTCTATATACACCTTATAAAATTTGTCAAAATAAGTGTTGCCATTTCAATTTTCAAAAGTTACTGGTTTAAGCATCGATACATTGAGGTACTATGAAAAAGAAGGACTATTAAATCCACAAAGAGACAGTAATAATTATCGTGATTATTCTGAAAAAGATTTTTGTTGGGTACAATTACTGATGAAGATGAAGCAAACTGATATGACAATAGAGAACATAAAAGAATATGCTTTACTTCAAGAGAAGGGGGATATCACACTAACAAAAAGAATTATTGTGTTGAAGGAGCATTTGGAAAATCTATATATACAAGAATCCGAATTGAAGAGTACCATTAAATTTGTTGAAAATAAAATTATTGGTTATCAAAAGAGGATAGGTGGTAAAAATTAGTTATTGAATTTTCCAAAAGGATAAATTAACTAAAGTATATAATTGTTGATAAATAGTTTTTTATAGTATGTTATTAAGTTTCTAAACTATTGTTTTTATACAAATTATTGAGAAGTTATAATAGATTTAAATTATACAGAAGAAAGTATTTTCCGATAATGTAAATGGAAATGTTTTTTAATAATCAAAAAGCCGATAAAAGGAGAATATAATTCCTAATTATTGGCTTTTTATCTTATAGATTAGATAGAGAAACGTTTAGCTAAAAAATCTTCTCGACGTACTCAAGAAAATTACTTCTATTTTTCTGAGTAGTTTTCGTAATATTACCTTGATGAACCCACTTTACATTTTTTAATCCCATATCTTTAAATACACGTCTTTTTAAAGCATTTATTGGGTTGCCTGCAAAATATTTTATGTACCATTTAGGTGCCTCAGCGGTTGTTATGATTACTGTCTCTTTAATGTTTTTCATTTTACCGATTAAACGGCCATTTTCTTCTCTGTAGGCGAATCCTTTTAGCATCACCTTATCAAGAAATCCCTTATATATTGAAGGAAGTCCATACCACCAAATTGGTGTTATTATGATGAGTTTCTCCGTATCTGATAAAATTTTCTGATATTTTCCTACAAGAGGATCTGAGAATTGCCCTTTAGAAAATCCAGCAAGGTCATTTGATAGCATAGCTGGATTAAAATTATCCGTTACTAAATTTATTACAGTAGCATTTGTTTTCATCTTAACTCTTTCCAAAATTGCATAGTTAAAACTCTTTGGGTATGGATGCCCTATTATAATTGTTGTCTTCATCTTATTTCTCCTTATTTGTTTTTTTTAAAATTAGATCAACTTGCTTTTCAAGTGCAAGCTCATTTTCTATTGTTGTCTTAGCTATAGCTAGGGGTTTCATCATATCTAGCAGTTCTACAACACGCTTATAGTTCTCAATTTTCATCAGTATGTCATTCTTTTTCATCGAAATTATTTGATTTGTTTCTCTGATACAGTTGTCTTCCAAAACTTTTTCGTCATTTAATGATAATAACTCTTTTATTTCTTTGATTGAAAATCCAGAATACTTCATGACTAAAATTAGCTTTAACTTCTTTTCATCATCTAAGTTGTATTCACGATAATTATTTTCTTTTCTGTGAATATCTAAGAGTCCATTCTTTTCGTAGTATCTAATTGTTGAGACAGATATATTCAATTTGTCAGCAACTGCCTTTATTGTACTCATAAATATTGTTCACCTCCTATTTAGAGAATAACATTGAACCTTGGTTCAATGTCAACACTAAAATGAACTATTGGTATTTTCATTTCGATTCTATTTGTTTATTAAATGACAGAACTTGTTTCATAAACTATGACCACTCTTTTGAATAATACTGTAACAGAATCTTTTTTCAGCTACGTGAGAAAAATAGACAGCTTTCAAAAATCGAATAGAATAGTATGTCTATTTCATTGAAGGGTGGCTTATAGAAAAGAGTTTGGGCTATCGGTGTTTGTCAATATAGTTGTCGTATTTTTATTTTCCACCTATCAAAAAGCAGAGCCTCCCTATGGTCGGTTGGCCTCGTCATCCAATAGGGGAAGAATAACTTTTTCCCCTATTGGGTGACGAGGGTTATTTGATAATCTTGAAAGATTATGCTCCTGTTAACTTTCTGTTTCTTTTAAAGGATTCAACGCCACCGATTGATGTGGAGTCCAATTTCGAACACCTTTTGACCAGCGTTCAGGATGGCGCTTTTTAGCGTCCTCGTAAACCTGCTTTCGTTTCTCTAAAATAGCGAGATCTCGTCCTTCATGACACGCTGCAGGAGACACAAATTGAATCCCACTATGCAAATGAGAATCGTTATACCAATCGACAAACTCTTTCGTCCATCATCTATTGTTTTAAAGCCGTTATTGGGATATTCTGGTCGATATTTTAACGTTCGGAAAGCCGCTTCCGAATAAGGATTGTCATTACTCACTCGTGGTCTTGAATAAGAACTTTGAATTCCTAATTTTTCGAGTAAGACTTGAAAAGTCGCGGCTTTCATAGGGCTGCCATTATCGGAGTGTAAAACCAACGGCTGTCCTTGGATACGTTCCTTAAGCACCGTCTGTTTAATAAGTTTTTCGGCATGACGAGCTTCTTCTGATTCCCAAATCTCCCAGCCTACCATTTTACGGCTAAATAAATCAATGATGAGATATAACCGGTAAAAGAGTCCTTTTATTGGACCTTTTAGCCAAGTAATATCCCAAGTCCAAACTTCATTTGGCTTCGTCGCAAGGTGACTTGGCGGTATGCGTTTCTGTGAAACTTGACTTCGGCCACGGTGATGTTGCATATTTTTTTCTCGCAATACACGATAGAAGCTAGACTCTGATGCAATATAAATCGAGCAATCCGCAAGTTTTGGTACAATTTGGCTAGGTGGCAAATTCATAAATTCTTTTTTTGAAACGGTTTCTATTATTTTTTCGCGTTCTTGATCCGTCAGTTTATTTTTGGGTACTGGACGTTTCGCCAAAGGGCGTTGATCATGCGCTATCGTACCTTCACGCGTCCATCGTTCGTAGGTTCGAACGCTAATATTCAGCTCATTACAGGCATAGGTGAGACGGGCCCAATTGCGATTGGCTTCTTGAATAAGTTCAACAGCTTGTTTGCGATCTGAAGATGAAATCATTCTTCCTCTTGGTCCCCCCAAATCGCGCGTGCTTTTTTCTTAGTAATAAGAGAGCAGCGGCTTCCGCTAATGCTTTTTCCTTATGACGTAATTCTTTCTCTAATTGACGCGCTTGTTTTTTCTCTTCTTTTAGTTCAGTTGCAAGTTCTCTCGTTCGATTTTCTTCCTGTTCATTCGCAGATAAGCACGTTTTCTTCCAAGCCTCAATTTGTTCTTTAAATAAGCCCTTCTTTCGGCAATATTCCGCAAGTTCTACTTGGTTCATTGAGAATGATTCCATCACAATTAAAAATTTATCTTCACTTGACCATTTTTCGACATTCTTTTTCGTTCCGGGTGTAGCATTCCCTTGAATTCTAGCTTTTTTACGCCAAGAATAAAGAGTCGCTTCTGGAATGCCCAAAGTTTGACTTAATTGGCGAATCCCCCTATTTTCGGGTGGCATCATTTTCTTGATGGCTGTCGCTTTCAGTTCGGTAGAGTAACGTTCATTGTTTTTATTTGTCATGGTAATCATCCTCCGTATAGTCTTTATTATAACTTATTATCCTATATGACAACTAGCCTAACATAGGGGGATAGCCATAAAAATGATTAATGTCAGATATTGAAACAAAACATGGTAATAAGTGAGAAGCATTGTCACAAAGCCTAATAAGCTAAGTCCTTTTATCGTAAGAGGAAGATCTTTGACGAAAAGTGGAGCAATGCCCATTACTAAACCGTAAAACACATGGGTGATAGCCACAGTCTATTGTAATATCAATTCTTTAATTACAAAGGGATTCGAATTTTTTTATTTTTCTGTTTGACTATGAATAGTAATGAAATTTTGGAATTCTCAAAAAATCAAAATTCTTCCACTAGTCAACACCTTCAAAATGTGCTAAAGTATAAAAGACGATTAATAGTGTAGGAGGTTCCGAGTGTGTATAATTTTATTTTAGGAACAGTTATTGTACTTTCAGTTATTTTAATTATTGCAATCATGATGCAGCCAAGTAAACAAAATAGTGCAGCCAGCGCATTTACTGGTGGTGCCGATCAACTTTTTGGTAAACAAAAAGCACGCGGTTTCGAAGCAGTTATGCAGAGACTAACAGCTATTTTAGGAGCGGTTTGGGTAGTGTTGCTGTTTTTACTAGTTTTACTATCATCCACAAGATAATGAAAATGGGTTTGAGAGGACTACTTCTCAAACTCTTTTTTTATTGCAAATATGGTAAAATAGATTTTAAAGAGGTGTTGTGAAGTGAAAAGAAAAATGAGTTTGCCAAAACCATTATTTGGAGAACATGGATCAAGAGCGGTATTATTACTCCATGCTTATTCTGGCAGTCCAAATGATGTACGTATGCTATTTCGTCAACTTGAAAATGCAGGCTATACTGTCTATTCTCCTATGTTTGCAGGACATGGAACATTAAATCCCCAAGACATTTTAAAAGAAGATGTCGATACTTGGTTTTTAAATACTAAAGAGGCAATTCAATCTTTGAAAACAAAAGGCTATCAAGAAATTGCTGTTTTGGGTTTGTCCATGGGTGGAATTATGGCGATGGGGGCTTTGACTTTAGATGATTCAGCGATTATCGGAGGAGGCGCTTTTTGTTCTCCAATTTTTAAAGCAGAAAATAAAGTACCAGAAAACTTTGTAAGATATGCTGAAACGGTCTTAGGTTACTCAAACTTTACGGAAGAAGAACAAAAAAATATGTTAGCTGTCATTGAAACAGACTCCGTGAAACAGTTAGCAGCAATTGAGTCCTTTGCAAGTTCAGTCAGCCAACAATTAAAGAGAATTCAAATACCGGTTTTCTTAGCTCAGGCGGGTGAAGATAAAATGATTGATCCATTGACTGTCTATCAAACAGCACAAGCATTAGATCATACAAAAACAACTTTACAGTGGTACCCTAAGAGTGGACATGTCATTACAGTAGATCAAGAAAGAAAAGAATTTGAACAAGACGTATTAGCTTTTCTAAACAACTTGCCTTGGAGTAACTAATCAAGCATTTGAGATAGATAAACTAGCTGATATATTTACCACAATAATATGAATAAAACGAGGAATTAATAATATGAAAGAAACCATTAAGACGAAAGTTTTACTCTTTATGGAACAAAGTCGCAAAAAAAGCTTTTCGATGGAAGAATTAGCTGAAAATTTAGCTTTACAAAAAAGTGAAGATTTTAAAGCCTTAGTTCAAACGATTGCGATGATGGAAAGAGAAAAACTAGTGATCTTTAATAAAAAAGGAAAGATTAAACTTCCAGAGCAAGATATTGTTGTAGAAGGAACATTTCGTGCCAATAGTCGTGGCTTTGGTTTTGTGACTATTGATCCAGAAGAAGACGATGTTTTTATCCCGAAAGAAGCGACGGGTTATGCAATGGACGGCGATATTGTCGCAATTGATATAGTAAAACCTTCCGATCCTTTTACAGATAAAGGCGCGGAAGGTCGAATTGTTGAAGTGAGACAAAGACAAGCCAATCAAATTGTTGGTGAGTTTACTTTGTTCTCAGAAGAAGATATTCGAGAAACGGATTTATATGGAGTAGTTAAACCCAAAGATAAAAAATTAGAAGAGTTAGAAGTATTTATTGCTGCCGAAGGTGTTCGTCCGGTTGATGGTAGTATTGTCATTGTTGAAATTACTCACTACCCTGAAAAAGGTTATGCCAGCAGTTTAGAGGGAATGGTAAAACAAGTAATCGGTCATAAAAACGATCCAGGAATGGATATTTTATCGATCGTGGTTGCCAATGGTATTCCTACTAAGTTTCCTGATGAAGTATTGAATGAAGCAAATGCAGTACCGGATGAAATCAATGCAACAGATTTTCCTGACAGACGTGATTTACGTGATCAAATGATTGTAACGATTGATGGAGAAGATGCAAAAGACTTGGATGATGCGGTAACCGTACGTAAGTTAGAGAATGGAAATTATTTCTTAGGGGTTCACATTGCGGATGTTTCTTATTATGTAACGGAAGACAGTCAATTAGACAAAGAAGCATTTGAACGTGGCACGAGTGTTTATTTAACTGACCGAGTAATTCCGATGTTGCCTCAACGTTTATCAAATGGTATTTGTTCGTTGAATCCCCAAGTGCCCCGTTTGGCAATGAGTTGTGAGATGGAAATTGACTCAAAAGGAACGATTATATCTCATGATATTTTCCAAAGTATTATTCAAACAACCGAAAGAATGACCTATACGACAGTCAACTCCATTTTAGAAGAGCAGGATGCCGAAGTGATTGCTCGTTATAAAAAATTAGTTCCAATGTTTGAATTGATGGGTGAATTACATCATGTTCTAGAAGCGAAAAGAGTGCGTCGTGGAGCGGTCTCTTTTGAAGATAATGAAGCCAAGGTTTTAGTTGATTCAGAGGGACATCCCTTGGATATTATTTTACGATCACGAGGTGTGGGTGAACGTTTGATTGAGTCCTTTATGCTAGCGGCAAATGAAACAGTAGCAGAACACTTTAATACGAGAAAATTCCCGTTCATTTACCGAATTCATGAAGATCCTAAAGAAGAAAAATTGCGTCGGTTCTTTGATTTTGCTTCAGCTTTAGGTATTGTTGTCAAACAAACCAAAGGAAGTATTTCACCAAAAGATTTACAAGCTATCGTTGAAGACGTGGCAGATAAACCGGAATCTATGGTAATTAATACGATGTTGTTGAGAAGTATGCAACAAGCAAAATATTCTGAAGAAAACTATGGGCATTATGGTTTAGCTGCAGAATATTATACACACTTTACTTCACCAATTCGTCGTTATCCAGACTTGATTGTTCACCGTTTGATTCGTTCTTACAGTCAAAATACTTCTGATGAGAATCAAGCGATCTGGGCGGAAAAATTACCTGATATTGCTGTGCATAGTTCGCAAATGGAACGTCGAGCAGTAGAAGCAGAACGTGAAGTAGATGCGTTGAAAAAAGCCGAATTTATGGCGGATCATATTGATGAAGAATTTGATGGAATGATTAGTTCAGTTGTTAAATTTGGTATTTTTGTTGAATTACCAAATACGATTGAAGGTTTAATTCATATTAATGAATTAAAACAAGATTATTTTCATTATTTAGAAAGTCATTTGGCTTTAGTTGGGGAAAGAACAGGAACGACCTTTAAAATTGGTCAAAAAGTGCGTATTCGTGTAGTGAAAGCAGATCCTGAGACTAGAGAAATTGACTTTGAGTTAGTGAAAGCAGAAGAAGTTCAACCTCTTTCAGTAGACAAAAATCGTCAAAAACGCCGTAGAAAACCACAAAAAAATGTAAGCAGAGAAGAAGTCCCTGAGAAAAATAAAGGAACCAAGAATAAAAAGAAAAAAGGAAAAAAAGCGCCTTTCTATAAAAGTGTGCCTAAAAAGAAAGGCAAAAAGAACCAATAGAAGAAGTAAGTGGAGGTAACTGTATGCCAAAAGGTGAAGGAAAACTGATTGCACAAAATAGAAAAGCAACACATGACTATACGATTATTGATACGATTGAAGCAGGCATTGTTTTACAAGGAACAGAGATTAAATCAATTCGCAACAGTCGAATCAATTTAAAAGACGGATTTGTTCGAATTCGTAATGGGGAAGCTTTCCTTTATAATGTTCATATCAGTCCTTACGAACAAGGTAATATTTTTAATCATGATCCAGTGAGAACCAGAAAATTACTTTTGCATAAAAAACAAATTGCTAAACTGATGGGGGAAACAAAGAATACTGGAATGACAATTGTCCCTCTTAAGGTATATATTAAGGATGGTTATGCCAAAGTATTAATTGGGTTGGCAAAAGGAAAAAGAGATTATGACAAGCGAGAAACACTGAAAAGAAAAGATCAAGATCGTCAATTGCAACGAGTAATGAAAAGTTTCTAATCTTCTTTCTTGTTTTTAATGAATTCATCGAGCCTTTTGTATTAAATAGAAATAAAAAACTTAATACAAAAGGCTCTATATAATAGAGTTATCATAGTTTTTTTGTTAGTATTACGAAATCTTAGATTGTTTTTGTTTTCGATTACTTTTTTCAATGGACTATTTGCTGTAATTTACTGAAAATGTTTTGAAGTTTTCTTTACATGGTGGTATGATACCGATTGTTACTAAAACTATGAAAAAATATCAGTACTGATTTCGTAGTTTTCAGCTTATAGGAAAAGAGGTGAGAAATTTTGGAAGAACGTTCACTATTGTTTAAAATAGGACCGATTTGGTTCGACGGGACAGTTATTCTCATGACCTTGCTCACATGCATCATAGTTTTTGCAGTAGTTTTTATTTGTACTCGCAAATTAACATTGAAACCTAGTGGCAAACAAAACGCGATTGAGTATGTAATTGATTTTGTTCGAGGAATTATTTCTGATCAATTGCCGAAGGAGCAAATTAATAATTATAGTTTATTGGGTTTTACCTTGTTTTTATTTGTTTTAGTTTCCAATGAAATAGGACTTGTGACAAAAATTGTTACTAAGGACGAAATCAGTCTTTGGAAAAGTCCAACAGCAGACCCATTCGTGACATTGAGTTTAGCAATGATGGTCATTGCATTAACCCATTATTTTGGGGTAAAGGAATTAGGGTTTAAATCATATTTTAAAAATTCATTTTTATCACCAGTTGGCATTATATTTCCAATAAAGATTTTAGAAGAATTTACGAACGTAATTAGCTTAGGTTTACGTCTATATGGGAACATTTTTGCAGGTGAGGTTCTTTTAGGATTGATCGTTTCGATGGTAAATAATCTAGGTTGGATAGCATTACCGTTAGCTATTCCACTAGAAATGGTTTGGACTGGATTCTCATTATTTATTGGTGGAATTCAAGCGTATGTATTTGTAACATTAACCATGGTATTCTTAAGTCACAAAATAGAATTAGAAGAATAATAGTATTTATTTTAGGAGGAAAAAATCATGCAATTTATCGCAGCAGGTATCGCAATTTTCGGCTCAGCATTAGCAGCAGCTTACGGGAACTCTTTGGTAGTAAAACAAGCTTTGGAATCAATGGCTAGACAACCAGAAATGGCTAAACAATTACGTTCAACAATGATCTTAGGGATGGCCTTTATTGAAGCTGTGCCTATCTTGGGTATTGTTATCGCATTACTTCTAGTTTTATAGTAAGTCTCAAATAAAGCAGAAGTATTGATTCTTCTGCTTTTTTCTGTGAATAGTAACTTGTTTATAGACATGAAAAATAAAAAAAGGAGTTGCAGCAAATGCTAAATCAATTTGTTCTGTCAATGGCAGAAGTTCAAAATACAATGATTAGCAATATTCTTGTTGTTACGGGCTCATTTGTTCTATTACTTATCCTGATTAAGAGATTTGCTTGGGACTCTATTTCAGCCATTCTGAAAAAACGGGAAGAAACAATTGCCAATGACTTAGATTCAGCTGAACGTTCTCGTATTGAGGCAGTGAAGCTTGAAGATCAAAGAAAAGTACAGTTGAATAATTCTCGCTCAGAAGCAGCAGAAATTATTAAGCAAGCAAAAGATAGTGGAGAAGTTAGCCGCCAAGCAATCATGACTGATGCAAAAGAAGAAGCTTCTCAAATGAAAGAAAAAGCTCAAACTGCCATTGCATTAGAAAAACAAACTGCCATGCTTTCAATTAAAGATGAGGTCGCAGATTTGTCTCTTCAAATTGCAGAAAAAATATTGGTACAAGAACTTTCTCTGGAAAATCATCAAACATTGATTGATCAATGTCTTGATAATATAGGACAAGATAATGAAGCTTGATAAATTTACAGTAGCTAAACGTTATGGCAAGGCGTTATTTGAATTGGCGGTCGAATCAAATCAAGCTGATGACGTTTATCAAGAATTGCACAGATTAGCTCAAATTTTTGAAGAAATTCCAGATTTAGGAGATATGTTGAGCGATGATCGCTTAGAATTAAATGAAAAGCGTGAAATTATGGAAAGTCTTTTAAAAGGTTTTGAGGGCTTAGTTCATGATTCGTTAGAAGTGATTTATCAATACAATCGAATGTATGATATTCCTTTGATTATTGAGGAGTTCAATCTTCGTTATAATGAGCAGCAAGGAATTATTTCCGGCACAGTAACAACTGCGGTTCCATTGACAGTGGAACAAAAAGCACGTTTGTCAAAAAAATTAGCTGAGGAACTAGGCTATCAAGTGGCAGAATTAACAGAAAAAGTCGATCCTGAAATTATTGGTGGTTTGGTTGTTGAAGCAAATCATACGATTATTGATGGAAGTGTTAAGACTCGTCTAGACTATTTACGTAAAGAATTGCGTAAATAAGATAAATACTAAGAGGTGAAATCAAATGGCCATTAAAGCAGAAGAAATTAGTGCTTTGATTAAAGAACAAATTAAAAATTATCAAAGCAAACTCTCTGTAGAAGAAGTGGGTACTGTAACCTATATTGGTGACGGTATCGCTCGTGCCCATGGATTGGAAAATGCGATGAGTGGAGAACTGCTTGAATTTTCAAATGGTTCTTTTGGTATGGCACAGAATTTAGAATCAAATGATGTGGGAATTATTATTTTAGGTGATTTTGAAACCATTCGTGAGGGAGATCGTGTAAAACGCACAGGACGGATTATGGAAGTTCCTGTAGGAGAGGCATTAATTGGACGTGTCGTCGATCCATTGGGACAACCTATTGATGGTTTAGGCCCGATTCTCACAGATAAGTTCCGTCCAGTAGAAACTGAAGCACCAGGTGTTATGCAACGTAAGTCTGTTTCAGAACCTATGCAAACGGGTTTGAAAGCCATTGATGCATTAGTTCCTATTGGCCGTGGTCAACGTGAATTGGTCATTGGAGACCGTAAAACAGGGAAAACATCAATTGCAATTGATACGATTATTAATCAAAAAGGACAAGATGTCATTTGTATTTATGTAGCAATTGGTCAAAAAGATTCCACCGTACGTTCTCAAGTTGAAACATTACGCCATTATGGCGCATTAGATTATACCATAGTTGTAGCAGCTGGCGCTTCTCAACCAGCACCGTTGCTATACATTGCTCCTTATGCAGGAACAGCTATGGGTGAAGAATTTATGTATAATGGCAAACACGTATTAATTGTTTTTGATGACCTTTCAAAACAAGCAGTAGCTTATCGTGAATTGTCTTTACTTTTACGTCGTCCACCAGGTCGTGAAGCTTACCCAGGGGATGTATTCTACTTACATTCACGCTTGTTGGAACGTGCAGCAAAATTAAGTGATGAACTAGGCGGTGGTTCCATGACGGCTTTGCCATTCGTTGAAACGCAAGCAGGAGATATCTCTGCTTATATTCCAACCAATGTCATTTCGATTACAGATGGACAAATCTTCTTGGAGAATGACTTGTTTTATTCTGGGGTACGTCCAGCAGTAGCAGCAGGTTTATCCGTGTCTCGTGTAGGTGGTTCTGCCCAAATTAAAGCTATGAAAAAAGTAGCAGGAACGCTACGTTTAGACTTGGCTAGTTATCGAGAACTAGAAGCCTTTACACAATTTGGTTCTGATTTAGATGCAGCGACTCAAGCAAAATTAAATCGTGGACGTCGTACAGTCGAAATCTTGAAACAAAAACTTCATGCACCGTTATCAGTGGAAAAACAAGTAGTCATTTTATATGCATTAACTAGAGGATATATTGATTCTGTTCCAGTTAATAGTATTTTAGAATTTGAAGAAGAATTATTCCATTACTTGGAAGCAAACTACAATAATTTATTTGAAACAATTCGTGAAACGAAAGATTTACCAGAAGAAGAGGCATTAAATGCGGCAATTTCAGAATTCCGTGAATTGTATATGGCAGAAAAGAATAAGCGTAATCATGATTTTATCAAAGAACATCTAGCCAAAATGGACCAAGCATAAGAGGTGAAAGAAAATGGGGGCTTCTCTAAACGAAATAAAACAACGAATCAATTCTACAAAGAAGACCAGTCATATTACTAAAGCCATGCAGATGGTCTCTGCGTCAAAATTAACTAGATCTGAAGCACATTCTAATCAATTTCAGATATATGCAGAAAAAGTACGTGAGTTAGTTACTCATATAACTAAAAGCCAGCTGACGAAAATTCAACAATCTGAAAATCCTGATGAATTGGATTTTAATAGTATGTTAATCGCCCGACCTGTCAAAAAAACCGGTTATGTTGTCATTACATCTGACGGTGGTTTAGTGGGCGGTTATAATAGTTCTATTTTGAAACAAATGATGGGTATGTTAGAGCGAGATCATCAGTCAAAAGAGGAATATGTCATGATTGCGATTGGTGGTACTGGAGCCGACTTTTTCAAAGCTAGAGGAATAAATCTAGCGTATGAACTACGTAATCTATCTGATCAACCTGGATTTGAGGAAGTACGAAAAATTGTTAATTTGACAACTTCAATGTACCAACATGAAGTATTTGATGAATTGTATGTATGTTACAACCATCATATCAATTCATTAACGAGTCAATTTCGTGTAGAAAAAATGTTACCAATTTCGACGTTAGATCCGGAAGAGGCAACAGTTTATGAACAAGAATATATTTTTGAACCGTCTAAAGAAGTGATTTTAAATCAACTATTGCCACAATATGCGGAAAGTTTGATTTATGGAGCCATTGTCGATGCGAAGACAGCTGAACACGCAGCTGGAATGACCGCAATGAAAACAGCGACTGATAATGCTTTGAATATTATTGATGATTTAACCATCTCATATAATCGAGCACGTCAAGGAGCTATTACCCAAGAAATTACTGAAATTGTCGGGGGAGCAGCAGCTCTGGAATAATTTCGTGAGTGAATGGAGGAAAACAAATGAGTTCAGGCAAGATTGTTCAAGTCATCGGTCCCGTTGTTGATGTGGAATTTTCTTTGGACCAATCCTTACCAGATATTAATAATGCCTTAATTGTTTATAAAAAGAATGAAGAAAAAACTAAAGTCATTCTGGAAACAGCTTTGGAGCTTGGAGACGGTGTGGTTCGTACGATTGCAATGGAATCTACTGATGGCCTACAACGAGGAATGGAAGTTATTGATACAGGAGCATCTATTTCTGTACCAGTTGGAAAAGAAACACTAGGAAGAGTCTTTAATGTTTTGGGAGATACCATTGATTTGGGAGTACCTTTTCCAACAGATGCCCAAAGAAGTGGTATTCACAAAAAAGCACCTGCTTTTGATGAATTAAGCACGAGTACTGAAATTTTAGAAACTGGAATTAAAGTCATTGATTTATTGGCTCCTTACTTAAAAGGTGGGAAAGTTGGCTTGTTTGGAGGCGCTGGAGTCGGAAAAACAGTGTTAATCCAAGAGTTAATTCATAATATTGCTCAAGAGCATGGTGGAATTTCAGTATTTACAGGTGTTGGTGAACGGACACGTGAAGGTAACGATTTGTATCATGAGATGAAAGATTCAGGTGTTATTGAAAAAACAGCCATGGTCTTTGGTCAAATGAATGAACCACCAGGTGCCAGAATGCGTGTAGCCTTAACCGGTTTGACAATTGCAGAATATTTTCGTGATGTTGAAGGACAAGATGTATTGTTGTTTATTGACAATATTTTCCGTTTTACTCAAGCGGGTTCAGAAGTTTCCGCCTTACTAGGTCGTATGCCTTCAGCCGTGGGATATCAACCAACTTTGGCAACTGAAATGGGTCAATTACAAGAACGAATTACTTCAACGAAAAAAGGTTCTATTACATCGATTCAAGCTATTTATGTTCCAGCAGATGACTATACTGACCCAGCCCCAGCGACTGCGTTTGCCCATTTGGATGCGACAACTAACTTGGAACGTAAATTAACCGAACAAGGAATTTATCCAGCAGTAGATCCGCTAGCTTCTTCTTCAAGTGCATTGGCACCTGAAATTGTTGGCGAAGAGCATTATCAAGTGGCTACTGAAGTACAACGAACACTGCAACGATATCGTGAATTACAAGATATTATCGCTATTTTGGGAATGGACGAATTATCTGATGATGAAAAGATACTCGTTTCCCGTGCTCGTCGTATTCAATTTTTCTTATCACAAAACTTCCATGTGGCGGAACAGTTCACTGGTCAACCAGGTTCTTATGTGCCTGTAGCTGAAACCATTAAAGGCTTCCAAGCTATTCTAGATGGACAATACGACCATTTACCTGAGGAAGCATTTAGAAGTGTTGGTAAGATTGAAGAAGTGGAAGAAAAAGCGAAAAAACTAGGTTACTAGAAAGAGGTGCCTCATGGAACAATATTTAACAATCAATATTGTCACACCAAGTGGAATTATTTATAATCACCATGCAACAATTATCGTGGTGAAAACCTCTGGTGGGGAACTAGGCGTTTTGCCTAACCATGCGCCGATCATTGTGCCTTTGGATATTGATGAATTAAAAGTTAAACGAGTGGATTCAGATACTCACGTGGATTGGATTGCCATTAACGGTGGAGTAATGGAAGTTCGTGATAACGTTGTGACCGTTATTGCCGATAGTGCAGAGCGAGAACGTGAAATTGACCTTCCTCGTGCAGAAAGAGCTAAATTAAGAGCAGAACGCTTGATTGAAGAAGCAAAAGAACGAGATGACATTGATGAATTACGTCGAGCTACCGTTGCTTTGCATCGTGCGCTTAATCGAATCAATGTCTCGAAACATTTTTAATAAAAAAGTTTAAAGGAGTAATGACAATAATATGTCATTACTCCTTTTTCTATTACCAAAAAAAGTCAATTCTAAAAATCTTATTAAAAAGACTTTAAAAAAACACTTAAAAAATTGTTTTGAAATGAGATTATTTTTTTATTTTCCTAAATTGTGGTATCATTTGTTTATTGAATTTTTTGTTTAAGAAGGAGATTTTTTAATGCAAGTTTATGGTTTTGACGCAGTGATTCGAATCGTTAGTCACTTTGTGTTTATTTATATAGCCTTTACCGGCTTAGGTGCACTAAGAATAGACCAATTGTTTAAATCCCTTCATACGACTCAAATTCGCTTGATTCTAATGCTGGTAGCCATTGCTATTGGTTATACAGCAAGTACGTTCTTTTTAGAATTAATTGTACTTGGAAGGAATCTGTTTCAAGTAGGTTTCTAATAAGCCTACTATATAAAATAAAATGAATATGCTATAATTATAAGGATTTGATTTAAATTGTCACATAGCGTTCTATTTGGAGGGAACAAGATGGAAGAGATTATCGTTCAAGGTGGTAATCAGTTAAAAGGAAATGTCATAATTGAAGGGGCAAAAAATGCGGTTTTACCAATTTTAGCAGCTAGTTTACTAGCAGAAGATGGAGTTACAACTCTACGCAATGTCCCGATTTTATCGGATGTATTTACAATGAACCAAGTCATTCGTCATCTAAATGTTGACGTTGATTTTGATAAAGAAAACAATCAGGTTACAATTGATGCTTCAAGACAATTAGAAATTGAAGCACCTTATGAATATGTTAGTAAGATGCGTGCGTCAATCGTAGTTATGGGTCCATTATTGGCACGTAATGGTCATGCTAAGGTAGCAATGCCAGGAGGGTGTGCTATCGGGAAAAGACCAATTGACTTACACTTAAAAGGATTCCAAGCTTTAGGAGCAACTATTATTCAAAAAGATGGCTATATCGAAGCAATTGCCGACCAATTAAAAGGTAGTCATATTTATTTAGACTTTCCAAGTGTCGGAGCTACTCAAAATATCATGATGGCAGCTGTTAAAGCCAAAGGTACAACAACGATTGATAATGTAGCTCGTGAACCAGAAATTGTTGATTTAGCTAATATTTTAAATAAAATGGGTGCTAAAATTTATGGAGCAGGTACTGAAACCATGCGTATTGAAGGAGTCGATTCTTTACATGCAGTGAATCATTCGATTGTTCAAGATCGAATTGAAGCCGGAACTTTTATGGTTGCTGCTGCTATGACTCAAGGCAATGTTTTAATACAAGATGCTATTTCGGAACATAATCGTCCACTTTTATCTAAATTAAAAGAAATGGGCACTCAAATTATTGAAGAAGAAAACGGTATTCGAATTATTGGTCCTGAGGCTTTGAAACCTACTGATATCAAAACAATGCCTCATCCAGGCTTCCCAACAGACATGCAAGCACAAATGACAGCTATTCAAGCAGTTGCTAAAGGAAATAGTATTGTCACAGAGACAGTCTTTGAAAATCGTTTCCAACATTTAGAAGAAATGCGTCGAATGAACGCCCATGTCAAAATTGATGGAAATTTAGCTATTATTGAGGGCGGACATAAATTACAAGGTGCATTAGTCTATGCAACTGACTTACGTGCAGCAGCAGCATTAATTTTAGCTGGCTTAACTGCAACAGGTCGTACACGCGTCCGAAATTTAAAATATTTGGATCGTGGTTATTATAAATTCCATGAAAAACTACAAGCTTTAGGAGCTAATGTTGAACGAGTAAGTGGCACTGATGAAGTAGCGACAACTCAACTAGTACATTCCTAGAAAAGGAGAAATTTTGATGCAAACCAGTCGCTATATTTTAACAACAGTATCTAAGATTTTTTTAGTAATTATTCTAGCCATTATATTATTTTTAGTTGGATTAATGGTTGGTTATGGTGTTATTGGTGATGGGTCTCCAATGGATGTATTTAATAGCGAGCTTTGGGCTCATATTTTTGATTTTTTTAGATAGAGATGAAGCGACTATACAATGTATGGTCGCTTTTTTAATATCATTACTTAAAGAAATTGGTAGTGAAATTATTTCCTGTATTCAAAAAATACGTATTGTAATTAGATTTTCAGTGTTTAATGAATCGTTTAATTATCTAACCCTGCTCTTTTTTTTTGATAAATTAAATGGAAATTTTCTTTTTTCTCTATAAATAGCATTATTTCGCTTGTCTTTTTTGTCATTTTTCTGTAATAAACAGGTTTTATCTAACAAAAATCGAAAAAATTGGTATTTTTATAAAGAATTTACTTGATTTATGTTACAACAAAATAAAAACCCATTAACTGAGTGAATTTTAATATGAATTCTATAAACGCTGACTTAACAAGCTTTTTTATTGAGAAACAATAAAAATAAATGAATAAATAATGAAAGTATGTCAAATATAACAAATAATAAAGCGTTTTCTATTGTGGCGTTAAAGAGCATTAATACATTCGTAACCTAGCTAGATAATTCCTATGATAAGATACATTTCGTATCAATTTAGGAGGAATCTAGTTAAGATGAAAGTACGAATTTTACATGTAGCATTTTTAACGTTAGCAATGTCTTTTGGTTCATTGTTTCCAGTTTATGCGGCAGAAGAACAAGTAGAAGATCAATTGATGAGTCATGAAGTGATTGCAGAGGAATCTGTTCAAAATATGTCAAGTTCATTAATCAGTTTAGCTGTAGAAAGCGAAGCTGTTAAAGAAGCAAAAAATGTAATTGAAGAAAAAGAAAAAGCCGAACGTGAGGCAAAAGAAAAAGCTGAACGAGAAGCGAAGGAAAAAGCGGAACAAGAAGCAAGAGAACAAGCCGAACGTGAAGCACAAGAAGAAGCGATTAGAAACGGTCGAACTATGGTAATGGAATCTACCGCTTATAGTTCAGATCCTGCAGATTTATTAGGTGGAGGAACCGTGACAGCAACAGGTCAAAACCTTTTAGAAAATCCAATTGCGGTTGCAGTAGATCCAAATGTTATTCCATTGGGAACTCGTTTACACGTAGAAGGCTACGGTGAAGCTTATGCAGTAGATACAGGTGGCGCAATTAAAGGAAATATTGTCGATGTTCATTTCCCAACCTATGAACAATGTATTCAATGGGGAAGACGACAAGTAGTCGTTACTATCTTAGACTAATATAATAGTAGATTAAAACTTGGTGAAGCAAAAAAATGCTTCATCAAGTTTTTTGTTGGTTTCAAAATCTACTATTTATAGCGAAGATTGAATAGATCTGGAAACTTCCAGTTCATCTGTCCAGAAAAGTCCTCATTGTAGTAGACCGCTCTGTGCCTCTAGGGAGTCTCAAAGCTTTCGGCGTTCAAACGCACAGTAGGAAGTGGAAAAACATTCCTTCCAACTCTACGTAATTCATCCTCATCTTTAGACTACGATGAGGAATTTCTTCCCAGTTGAACTTCCAGTTCCTGAAGCTCTCTGTTTTGAACTAATGAATGATGCATTATTACCTAAAAATAATAGTCAAAAAAAAATAGAAGAACACAGCGGAGAAGGTCATGGGTAGTGTCCTAAAAAATTGAATAAATTACGCTAGTCAATCAATTCCCAGCGTAACGCAGAGAGAGGCTCGCGTTGTCGTCATGTCTAGAATTCAATGTGAACTACGCCCAGTTGCAAATTGATTTACTGGGCGTGTAAAGCTTGAAAGCTCCAAGACTACAGGCTTGGAGCGATTCCGGGCTGACCTAAGCAAGCCTCTCTCGTAGTGAAGCGTCAAATTTGTGATGAATAGTAACGTTTATTGACTTTCTTTAGCTCTTTAGAATAACCAAAACTTGTTTCTTGTGTTAAAAAAAGGTATAGTTTGAATGAAAAGAGGGAAATTGATGAAAAAAATTTTAATCTCATTAGTTAGAGGCTATCAACGGTTTATTTCTCCCTTATTCCCTCCAAGTTGTCGTTACTATCCAACTTGTTCTTCTTATACAATTGAAGCGATTCAAGTTCATGGAGCAGCGAAGGGGAGTTTGATGGGGTTAGCAAGAATACTCAGATGTCATCCATTTGTAAAAGGTGGGGTTGATTATGTGCCCAAAAAGTTTACTTTAAAACGGAATACTACCGATCAAGAACGTCCCAATTATACCTATAAAAAACACTCTTAAAAGATGAAGACTCATTTCCGTTGAGTTTTCATTTTTTTTACTTTATTTCAAGTAAATGAAGCAGAGAGAAATTGCGGAGCAGCAAAGGAAATCGCTTTAAATGTTAGATAAAAATCAATATATAAAATATTCTGAAAATTCGTTGACAATTACAGAAAAATTATGTATATTGATTAACATATTCAGGGGAGTAGAAAGAGGGAGGAATTATTTATGAAAAAGAAATTTGCATTTTTATTTGCGAGCTTATTTTTATTGGGAGCTTGTAGCGCAGGACCAAGTGGGGGTTCTTCAAATGGTTCAGCTGATGGCGGAAACGCACAAGAGGGTGACACAATCAAAATTGGTTTGAATCTAGAATTATCTGGTGGAGTTGCTGGATATGGTACTCAAGAAAGAGACGGAGTCGAACTTGCAGTTAAACAAATTAATGAAGAAGGCGGCATCTTAGGAAAAGAAGTCGAACTTGTTATTAAAGACAACAAATCAGAACCAAATGAAGCAGCAACAGTAGCTGCCAACTTAACAGAAAATGATGGCGTAGTAGCAATTATTGGACCTGCAACATCTGGTGCAACAAAAGCAGCTATCCCTAACGTAACAAGAGCTCAAGTACCATTGGTTACACCTTCTGGTACAGATGATTCAATTACTGTTAACGGTGATGCTGTACAAGAATATGTTTTCCGTTCTTGTTTCCAAGATAGCTTCCAAGGAGTTATCTTAGCGAAATATGCAGCTGAAACATTAAATGCTGAAAATGTAGCTATTTTAGGTGATAATTCAAGTGATTATGCAATTGGATTAACAAATGCCTTTAAAGGTGAATATACAGGCAATATTGCTGTAGAAGAAAACTTTACAAAAGACCAAACAGATTTCCAAGCGGTATTAACAAAAATCAAAAGCACTGACTTTGATGTGTTATATGTACCTGGTTACTACGAAGAAGCTGGTTTGATTATTAAACAAGCACGTGAAATGGGTATTGATCAACCAATTATCGGAGCAGATGGTTTCGGTGATGAAAAAATGATTCAATTGGCAGATGCAGCTAACGTATCTGATGTATATTATACTGGTCACTTCTCAGCTTTAGCACCAGCAAATGATACAGTAGAACCATTTATCGAAGCATTCAGAGCTGAATATAGCAAAGAACCTTCAACGTTTAATGCTTTAGCTTATGATGCAATGTACATGATTAAAGCAGCAATTGAAGCAGAAGATTCTGCTGATTCAATTGCAATCACTAAAGGTTTATCAGAATTAACTGATTTTGTTGGGGTAACAGGAAATATCACAATGGATGAAAACCATAACCCTGAAAAATCTCTAGTAGTTATCGGTTTTACAGATGGGAAAGAAAGCTCAGCTGACGCAGTAAATCCATAATCAGTGGATCGATTAGAAATAAAAGCTGGGACAAAATCAAACAATCGGTTTTGTCCCAGCTTTTATGATGAAAAAAGTAGGAAGAAACTATCAAGGTACTTTCTATTGTAAGAAAAATGAACTTATTGGATGTGAAAAAAATGGAAGTTATGATCCAACAACTTGTTAATGGTTTGTTTCTAGGGAGTATTTATGCCCTAATGGCCTTAGGTTACACGATGGTTTATGGAATTATTAAATTGATTAACTTTGCTCATGGTGAAGTCTATATGATTGGAAGTTTTATTGGTTACTTTATTATTAACTCCTTTAATACGTGGGGAATTTTAACGAATAGTTTGGGATTTTTTGTTGCCTTAATTCTATCAATGCTAATTAGTGCTTTCTTTGGTGTAACAATCGAATTTTTAGCGTATCGACCTTTACGCAAATCAACACGAATTGCCGCGTTGATTACGGCAATCGGTGTTTCATATTTGTTACAAAATTTGATGATTTATTTCTTTTCACCAGATACAAGACCGTTTCCTCAAGCGATTGTTAGACAAACCTTCAGTATTGGTTTTATTACGGTAAGTAATATTCAATTACTGATTTTGTTTATCTCAGTTACTTTAATGGTTTTATTACAATTAATTGTTCAAAAAACACGTATGGGTAAAGCGATGCGTGCGGTAAGTGTGGATGCTGATGCGGCAAAATTAATGGGAATTAATGTCAATCGGACAATTTCGTTTACCTTTGCTTTAGGCTCAGCCTTGGCTGCAGCTGGAGGAATGTTGATTGGTTTGTATTACAATTCAATTAACCCAATGATGGGTGTTGCGCCTGGTTTGAAATCCTTTGTTGCTGCTGTTTTAGGTGGAATTGGAATTATTCCCGGAGCAGCTTTGGGTGGATTTGTTATTGGTTTAATTGAGACGATGGCTATTGCTTTAGGATTTTCTGATTATAAAGATGCCTTAGTTTATGCCGTATTAATTTTTATTTTATTAATTCGTCCAGCGGGTATCTTAGGAAAAAATATAAAAGAGAAAGTGTAGGTGTCAGCGATGAAAAAGAATTTAAAATACAATCTAATTTGGTTGGCTTTAGCCGCTGTCATCTATTTTGGTTTATTCGCCTTATATAATGGGGGCGTCATTAATCTATTTACAGATGCGATTATTGCTAACATTGGCATTAATATTATTTTAGCAGTCGGTTTGAATCTAATTATTGGTTTTTCTGGACAGTTCTCTTTAGGACATGCGGGTTTTATGGCGATTGGTGCCTATGCAACTGCAATCATAACCAGAGATAATCCAACTTATGGTGGATTTTTTACAAGTTTATTAATCGGAATGCTGATTGCAGGAATTGTAGCAGTAGTTGTTGGGATACCTACTTTGCGTCTAAAAGGTGACTATCTAGCAATTGCTACTTTGGGAATTTCTGAGATTATTCGTATTTTAATAATTAATCTTCGTGATTTAACTAATGGACCAGCCGGTATTTTTGGTTTACCTCAGTTTAGTAACTGGCAAGTCATTTTTATTATGATGGTTCTATCGATTATGATTGTCTCTAACTTTATTCATAGTGGAGCGGGTCGTGCGACATTGTCTATTCGAGAAGATGAAATTGCTGCAGAGTCAATGGGAGTAAATACAACAAAATACAAAGTTGTCGCTTTTGTTATGGGAGCAGTTTTGGCTAGTTTGGCAGGGAGCTTATTTGCCAGCTATCAACAATCAGTATTCCCTCAAGATTATGGTTTTATGAAATCAATTGATGTCTTAATTATTGTCGTATTTGGAGGAATTGGAAGCACCACTGGGGCGGTTGTTTCAGCGATTGTTTTGGGAATCTTAAATATGTATCTTCAAGACTTTGGTAACTTACGAATGATTATTTATGCGTTGGCGATTATTGCCATCATGATTTTCAAACCAGGTGGATTATTGGGAACATGGGAATTTTCAGTTAAACGTATTTTCGACAAATTTAGTAAAAAGGGGGACGATTCAAATGCCTCTACTAACGGTTAATAATTTGACAAAAAATTTTGGTGGCCTAGCAGCTGTTTCTCATGTAGACATTGAAGTAGAAAAACAAGAATTGATTGGTTTAATTGGTCCGAATGGTGCCGGAAAAACAACTCTATTTAACTTACTAACAGGTGTTTATGAACCAAGTAGTGGGGATGTCTTGTTTGAAGTTGAAGGTGTTGAGCAACGTTTAAATGGAATGAAGCCATATAAAATTGCTGATTTAGGAGTATCTCGTACTTTCCAAAATATTCGTTTATTTAAAGATTTAACAGTGATGGAAAATGTCTTAGTTGCGATGAATTCTAAAAACAAACAGGGCTTTTTAACAAGTATTCTTCGTTTACCTAAGTTTTATAAATCAGAAGAAGAGATGAGACAAAAAGTTCGTGAGTTATTGACTATCTTTGAGTTAGAAGATAAAGTTGACACCTTAGCTAGAAACTTACCTTATGGACAACAAAGACGTTTGGAAATTGTACGAGCTTTAGCAACAGAACCTAAAATTTTATTTTTAGACGAGCCAGCAGCTGGGATGAATCCGCAAGAAACTGCCGATTTAACCAAATTAATTCGTAAAATTCAGCAAGAATTTGATTTGACAGTCGTATTGATTGAACATGATATGAGTTTGGTTATGGATGTTTGTGAACGGATTTATGTTTTAGAATATGGTCAAGTTATTGCTGAGGGCGATCCAGAAAAAATTAAGAATGATCCACGAGTGATTGAAGCTTACCTAGGAGGGGAGATATAATGTTAACAGTAGAAAACTTATCCGTTCGTTATGGTATGATTCAAGCCGTGCGTGATGTTTCTTTTCAAGTAAATCAAGGAGAAATTGTCTCACTAATTGGTGCTAATGGTGCTGGTAAAACGACAATTTTACGTACTATTTCTGGACTTATTCGTCCATCTGAAGGAAATATTACTTTTGAAGGAAGAACGATTGAAAAAGAAGCTCCTCAAAAGATTGTAGCTTCAGGATTATCACAAGTGCCAGAAGGCCGTCATGTTTTTTCAGGTCTGACTGTCCAAGAGAATCTAGAGATGGGTGCCTTCTTAAGAAAAGACAGTGGTGTTAAAGAAGACTATGAACAAGTTTTTGCAAAGTTTCCAGTTTTAAAGGAACGAAAGAATCAAGATGCTGCTACACTATCAGGCGGGGAACAGCAAATGTTAGCTATGGGACGAGCCTTAATGTCTAAACCTAAGTTACTTTTACTGGATGAACCTTCTATGGGATTGGCACCAATTTTTATTCGTGAGATTTTTTCGATAATTCAAGAAATTAAGCAACAGGGGACAACCGTTTTGTTGATTGAACAAAATGCCAATATGGCACTTTCGATTGCCGATCGTGGTTATGTTTTGGAAACAGGAAAAATTGTACTTGAGGGTACGGGAACAGAGCTATTATCTAGTGAATCTGTGAAAAAAGCGTATTTAGGAGGGTAAAAAATGAGTGTTAGTGATTTTATGTCAACCGAATTAATAACTGTATCACCAGAAACACCAATTTTTGACGCAATTGATTTAATGAAAAAACATGACATCCACCGTCTACCAGTTTTGGAGCAAGGAAAACTTGTGGGCTTGATTACTGAAGGAATTATTCAAGAAGCGATGCCATCAAAAGCGACAAGTTTAAGTGTTTATGAAGTGAATTATTTGTTGAACAAGACAACTGTTCGAGATGTAATGATTAAAAAAGTAGAAACTATCGCTCCAGATGCTTTGTTAGAAGATGCAATCTCGATTATGCGTAGCAATAATATTGGTGTTTTACCAGTAATAGATGGGGAAGAGTTGAAAGGGATCATTACGAACAATGATATCTTTGATGCTTTCTTGAAAATTACAGGTTATAACGATGGTGGTACAAGAGTAACCATTCAGCTTTTAGAAGATCATAAGGGAATCCTTGCCCATATTGCTCAATCATTAGCAGATAAAGATTTTAGTATTGCAACGATTGTTGTCAATCGAATGAATAATCAAACAATTGTCGAGATACAGGTAGAGTCACAAGATGTAACAAGTATTAAACAAGTGTTGGAGGACGCTGGTTATACAATTATTAATACAGTAGGTATTAGCCAATAGAATATAAACAGGAGGACATGTTGGAAATATGTCCTTTTTTGTTAAGCAAGAAATAATCAAACTTCCAAACCATCTGCCCGTAAAGAACAGACATTGTGAGAAATCGGTCTGACTTTTCTCCCAGATTATTTCAGTTTTTATTCTGGAAGTTCCATTTGGTTTTGAGTGTAAGTATTTATTTCTTTTTGAGGATTGACTGAAAAATAGAAGTTATTACTAGGAATTTTATCTAAATATGATAAAATAGAAATCGAGGTTTTTTTTGTTGAAACCTTTCTAAAATAAGTATTTAGATGCAAAAAATTTTAAAATGATAGAAGATTTAAAGAGATCTGAGGTGAAAATCATGAAAAAGAACAAAGATATTGAAATTCGCATGGAAGATACGAGCAAAGTAATCAATGGAACAACTTATGAAGTTACTGAATTGCATATTGGTAAGAAAAAAATTGGAGAAGTTTTGGAGTATGCACCAAAAGATTTCCACAGCTTCATGGACAATGAAGACTTAGGTTCAAGTAAAACAATGGAAATTGCAGTAGAGACAATTATTCGTCAATGGAACTTACATGAATAGTTTCTAGAAAAAATAAAAAAGAGCAAAAAACCTCTTGCATTAAATTAAATAATCTTGTATTATAACTAAGTCGGGTTGTTAAACAACCTTTTGGAGGAGTAGCGAAGTGGCTAAACGCGACGGACTGTAAATCCGTTCCTTAGGGTTCAGTGGTTCGAATCCACTCTCCTCCACCATTAATGGGGTATAGCCAAGCGGTAAGGCAAGGGACTTTGACTCCCTCATGCGTTGGTTCGAATCCAGCTACCCCAGTTTTCTTGGACACGTGAAAAACGTGTCCTTTTTTGTTGAAGAATTTAAACATTTGCGATACTCTAAAAGAGAGGCAGTTTAGAGAAGGAGGGTTTTTAATGAAATTTCCATTCAATTTAAAAGAAAAAATAACAGAGGTCGCAGAGCATGTATACGATGTAGCGAAGAAAGACGTATCTGTAGAAATCGATAAAAAAGGCGTAAAAGTAACACAGCCACGTCAAACCAAACGCACGATTAAATGGCACTCAAAAAATCATTAAAGTCTATTTTCAAAAAAGTTTGCTACCAAATGGTTAGCAAACTTTTTTTGTTTCCCCAAAATGGCTGATAGTCGATGGATAAATATTTAGGTGATTTTTCGGAGGAGTATTGTTTTATCTTTTTTGCTAAGAAACTAATGAAAGCATTTATTCTGCTTTGATTAGTTCGGCTAATTTTCTAACTGTATTCACATTACGAACAGTAACTTTAGAATAAAGTTTTGTCCCAACCGGTTTTTTCAAACTACTTTTTTACTGATTGTCACGTGTAATCATACTAAGGACTGCTCCGTCTACGTAAATCATATGTTCAACTACTGATTTGTAGCCCAACTGAATTAGAATGGAGTTATCGTTAATTTCGTCAAAAAGAAACACAACATCACTTTTCATGACTTTGTCATTAGCCCATTGTTGCGGTATCGCTTCAGCAATCTGAACTATCTTTGATCCTTAAATCAAGAGGGTGGGGATGGAGAAGCCAAAATATTGTTCAAGAACTTCTTGAATTTGTTGCTGAGATAAATCTTTAGGGGAATCAAAGATTGCATTTCCAGAGTTAATGTAAATGATGACCTCTGTACAGCTCAGACTTTCTAAGACTTGTTTAAAATCAGCCTTAGGTACTTTTTTATTTCCGCCAACATTTACGCCTCTTAAAAGAACTAGATTTTTCATACAATTTCCTCCATTACCTACTCAAAATGAATTAAGTTCATTTTGAGTATATCATATCCTTTTATCTTCAAAGGCGGGGTCATCCTTTTAATCTAGGATTATTACCGTAATTTTCTTCTTTATAACTAGTATTTTTGTGCTTTAGGTATTGTGTTTTAAGGTATATACCAGTTATAATGGTATAGAAAAAAAAAGAGTGAAAAAACACCAGAGTATCAAAAATAATTACCAAATGAAATTTAGGAGGTATAGCAATGCCAGATACATTACCCGTCTATATACAAATACATGATGCAATCAAAGAAAAAATAGAATCTAACTTTTGGGAAATAGGTGATCGTTTGCCTTCTGAGAGAGAATTGTCTGTGCAGTTTGGGGTTAGTCGAATGACTTTACGGCAAGCAATCCAAACCTTAGCGGATGAAGGAATTTTAGAGAGAAAGATAGGTTCAGGAACCTATGTTGCCAGTCGGAAGGTTCAAGAAAAAATGACTGGGACGACCAGTTTTACAGAAATCATGCTTTCACAAGGACGAGAGCCGTCAAGCAGGGCTGTATCTTATGTGATTACTTCCCCTAGTTCTAGCGAGATGGATAAACTTAAGTTAACAAAAGACGATACTATTTTACGAATGGAACGAATTCGTCTAGCTGATGGGATTCCAATCTGTTTTGAAGTAGCGAGTATTCCAGAAAAATTAATTTATCAATTTAGTAAGTCTGAGATTACTTCTTCTTTATACCGAACGCTTGAAGAAAAAGGACATCGAAAAATTGGTGGAGCCAACCAAACGATTTCAGCTATGTTAGCTTCTGAAAAAATTGCCGATTACTTAGATATAAAAAAAGGAGATGCCATTTTACGAATGCGTCAAGTTTCTTTTTTAGAGGATAGTCATCCTTTTGAGTATGTTCGCAGTCAATATGTAGGGAATCGATTTGAATTTTTCTTGGAAAAATAAAAAAATGACAAAAAGATCCGAAGAAAGTAGAATAAATTTCATCAAAATAGAAATGATCTACTTTTCTTCGGATTTTTTACTGTTCAATCACTGATGGTCATAACATCCTGAATTTATTTTTTTGGAATTTCAATGTAAGAACTAGTTCCTTTAAAAAAGGTGACTTGTCCATTTAGTAAATCCGTCACTTCATCTTGGAAAACGTGCACCTCTTCAACCATGACACACAGAGTAACGTTTTCCAAAAATTGAGTATCTTTGACTTGTAAGTTTTTTTGCTCTAAATAATGTTGTAATTTACCCAATAACGAATAGTCTATTGTAGTAAAAACCTCTTGTTGTAAAATACCTTGAACGATACCAATTTCATGTAGAGCATTTGCTACTGCTCCTGAATAGGCACGAATCAAACCTCCAGCACCTAATTTTGTACCGCCAAAGTAACGAGTGACTACCGCCGCAACATTCATTAATTCATTTTTTTTGAGCACTTCTAACATGGGGACACCAGCAGTTCCACTAGGTTCTCCATCATCACTAGAACGTTGGATCTCATTTTGTTCTCCCAAAACAAAGGCACTACAATTATGATTGGCTTTCCAGTGTTCCTTTTTTATCTTTTGAATAAATTCCTTAGCTTCTTCTTCGGATTCGATTCTCTTCAAGCTACAAATAAACCTAGATTTTTTGATCTCTAGTTCAGCTTGTCCATCTTCTTTAATTGTTAAATAAGTATCAATCACGGGCAATCTCCTCATCTGGATAAATAAAATATATACTTAATTAGTATAGGGAAAAATCATTGTTTTTTCAAATTGGTAACCCTTGCTTTTTTGTAATGAAAGCGTAATAATAAATAAAAGGGGGCGGAAAAATGGCGGAACGTAAAAAGAAATACTCAGTGATTACCAAATACTTACAAAACAATGGTGGATCACAAGTAACATTAACTTTTACTCAAATTGATGAACTATTATTTCCGGCAAATGGCTTACCTAAAACAGCCCGTACAAGCCTTGACTGGTGGGCAAATGATTATCGTCACCCTGAAAAAGGAGCCTATGCTTGGATTAATGCTAATTATGAAGTAATTCATGTAAACTTAGAAAAAGAGTACATCGTTTTTCGACCTTTATTAAAGGCTAACTGGTTAATGCCCAGTAAAAACTAGGCTTTTTGATTCATTGACAATCATAGATTATATTTTATAATAAGAGATATTAAATAATTTAAAGTGGGGAGTAATTGGTATGGCGAAAAAAACAATTATGCTTGTATGTTCTGCAGGTATGAGCACCAGCTTATTAGTAACAAAAATGCAAAAAGCAGCAGATGAACAAGGAATAGAAGCAGATATTTTTGCAGTATCGGCTTCAGAAGCTGATAGCCATTTAGAAAATAAAGATGTAAATGTATTATTATTAGGTCCTCAAGTACGTTTTATGAAGGGTGACTTTGAAAAACGTTTAGCACCAAAAGGTATTCCATTAGAGGTAATCAACATGGCCGATTATGGAATGATGAATGGCGCTAAAGTATTAGAAGAAGCATTAAAATTAATTGTTGAATAAGAAGTAAAGAACTGTAACTATAAAATGTTACAGTTTTTTTTTATTGAAAACTGAGTTTATATATTTTACTAAAGATATAAAAAAAAGTTCATTTTTTTGCGTATCTTTAGTTGAGGTGATGAAATATGTCGGAGTTTTTAGGAAGACAAGTTGTTGTGGAAGTAAATCAAAAATTGCCATCGACGGTAACCTGTCGTGAGGCGCTAGTACTAGGTGATAAAGTCTTTTGTCAACGATGTGGGAGTCACTTTGTTAAGGAAATAGCAGAATTACCTAATGGAGATATTTATTGTCCTTTTTGTATTGATTTTGGGCGTTTAACCAGTCGACATTTATTAGCATCAGAAGAAGAGCAGACTGAAGCACGAGATATTCAATTCACATGGAGTGGCACTCTGACCAATTTTCAACAAAAAATTGCTGATGTTTTAATCAAAAATTTCCAAAAGAACAAGCACTCACTTATTTGGGCAGTCACAGGATCGGGTAAGACTGAAATGATTTTTCCAATAATTGCGGAAGTTTTAAAAAAGGGTGGTAGAGTTGGCGTAACTTCTCCTAGAATTGATGTTTGTCGAGAAATCTATCCTCGAATCTCTCAAGTTTTCCCTAATGAAAAAGCCTTACTTCTTTATGGAGCATCAGAAGAACGTTATCGATACAGTAAGTTGACCGTTTGTACCACACATCAGTTATTTCATTTTTATCAAGCTTTTGATTTATTAATTGTTGATGAAATTGATGCATTTCCATACGAAGGAGATCCTCTTTTACGTTTTGCGGTCAGACAAGCATTAAAACAAATAGGTAATTATATCTATTTAACAGCGACACCCTCTCAAAATCTATTAAAAGAAATAAAGACATTTTCTATTGAAAAACTTCCTTTAAGGTTTCACCAAAGACCATTAATCGTTCCTGAACTTATTTGGTATGAATCATGGAAGCAGTGTTTTGTATCTACTCGGAAAATTCGTAAGTTAGTTCGGTACCTCAACATATTAATGAAAGATAATGCGGTGTTAGTATTTTGTCCTAGTATTGTATTTATGAAAAAAGTTTATGTGAAATTGTCCTCTTTTTTTACAACAGATGAGCTGACTTGTGTCTCCGCGCAAGATGAACAGAGAGAAGAAAAAGTTCAAAATATGCGTGAAAAAAAATATCGAATTTTACTTTCTACAACCATTCTTGAACGTGGGGTCACTTTCGAAAATGTCTCTGTAATTATTCTGGGAGCTAATCATCCAGTCTTTTCTAAATCCGCTTTAGTGCAGATTGCTGGTAGAGTGGATCGTAAAGGCGATTTTAATAGAGGACGAGTGTTATTCTTTTTCAATCAACAAACTCCAGCTATTCGCCAAGCCTTAAAAGAAATAAAAGAGATGAATCATTTAGCGCAAAGGTGGTTAAACAATGAATTGTAGTTGGTGTCAAAAAGAACTGATTCGCAACCTATCCATTCAAGAAATTTTGTTTCCCTGGATCATTACAGAAGAAAAATGTTCGCAGTGTATCAAAAAAATAACATGGCTAGATGAACCTTGTTGCCCAACATGTAAGAAGATGGGAGAAATATCAATATGTATAGAGTGCCAAAGGTGGCAAAAATTATATCCAGCCTATAATTTTAGACACCATGCTTTATTTCAATACAGTGAGGGATTTAAAGAATGGATGTATCAATTTAAATTTTTAGGAGATTATCATTTGAAAAGGGTCTTTGCTTCAGAAGTTTCAGGTTTTTTCAAACATCAGTCTGCACTGGTTATTCCAATTCCCTTAACTGAAAAGAGGTTGTTAGAACGAGGATTTAATCAAGTAGAAGCTATTTTAGAGGCAGCTGATGTTTCAATGTGTCGTTATTTAATAAGAAATCAACATTTAACGCCGCAGTCTGAAAAAAATCGTCAGGAGCGTTTAGCGATGCCTCAGCCGTTTTGTGGAACTCCAGAGGCCCTCAAAATTCAAAATCAAAAAGTGATCTTAGTGGATGATGTTTATACAACAGGACGAACTTTATTTCATGCAGCAGAGGTTTTGTTATCCTATGGACCTAAAGAAATTCAAACTTTCACACTTGCACGATAAAATTTATTCTGTTTCTGATACCGATTTCTTTTGCAATTCTTATAAAGTTCGATATAATGAATATAAGGAGAGAGCAGAGTGGTCCTTGCTTCTCTTTAATTGGTAGATGAAAGGGGCAATTGTTATGTTTAGATACAATGTACGCGGAGAAAATATTGAAGTGACGGAAGCAATTCGTAACTACGTAGAGAAAAAAGTAGGGAAATTAGAACGCTACTTTAGCGATGCACCAGATGCAACAGCTCACGTTAACTTAAAGGTTTACACTGAGAAAACAGCAAAAGTAGAAGTAACTATTCCACTGCCTTATCTAGTGTTACGAGCGGAAGAAACTTCACCAGATTTATACGCAAGTATTGATTTGGTTGTCGATAAATTAGAACGACAAATCCGCAAGTTTAAAACGAAAATTAATCGCAAATCCCGTGAAACGGCGTTACCTGACTTGAGTGCACCGCTTTTTTCAAATTCAGATGAAAGTGAAGAAGAAAATGGTTCTGAATTAGAAATTGTTCGCACTAAACGTCTTTCATTAAAACCAATGGACAGTGAAGAAGCTGTATTACAAATGAATATGTTGGGACATAATTTCTTCATCTTTGAAGATGCAGAAACAAATGGTACTAGTATCGTTTATCGACGTAAAGATGGTAAATATGGCCTAATTGAAACAGATTAACTGATTTTGAAAGCTAGATGTTTTTACATCTAGTTTTCTTTTTTTAACGTTAAAATTTTTCTCTTTGACGTGAGAATGATTAGAAGCTGTTCATTGAAATAAAATTTGGATTCAATAATTTACATAATCTTAACCATAAAATTAACAAAATTCTATTTCTGCTACTTTAAGCTATTACTTTGACGGAAAAAGTAGCAATCAAAGGAAACTAGTGATAAAATAGATTGGAGACTTTCCTAGAAATTAGGAAGTGGAACAATGCGTAAAAGGAGAATCACAAAGGGATGGCCAACTTTTTAAAGACACTGATTGAAAATGATAAAAAAGAAATAAAACGATTGGACCAAATGGCAACGAAAATCGAAGCCTTAGCCGATCAAATGAGTGCATTGTCAGATGCTGAATTACGTGGGAAAACAGATGAATTCCGTCAACGTTATCAAAATGGTGAAACATTAGATGAATTATTAACAGAAGCTTTTGCGGTTGTTAGAGAAGCTGCAAAACGTGTATTAGGACTATTTCCATACCATGTCCAATTAATGGGTGGGATTGTACTTCATGATGGAAACATTCCAGAAATGCGTACAGGGGAAGGTAAAACCTTAACCGCGACCATGCCTGTATACTTAAACGCAATTACTGGTAAAGGTGTTCATGTTGTTACTGTCAATGAGTATTTAGCAACACGTGACTCAACTGAAATGGGTGAGTTGTACGATTTCTTAGGATTAACGGTTGGATTGAATATCAATTCTAAATCCTCAGAAGAGAAACGTGCGGCGTATGCTTGCGATATTACTTATAGCACAAATAATGAATTAGGATTTGACTATTTGCGAGACAACATGGTGGTTTATCGTCATCAAATGGTTCAACGTCCATTAAATTTTGCTATTGTAGATGAAGTTGACTCTATTTTAATCGATGAAGCACGAACACCATTAATCATTTCTGGGCAGGCTGAAAAATCAACTGCTTTATATGTTCGTGCAGATAATTTTATCAAACGTTTAAAAAATGAAGAAGACTACAAAATTGATGTTCAATCAAAAACAATTACTTTAACTGAAAGCGGAATTGAAAAAGCAGAAGAAAACTTCGGCTTAGACAATTTGTATGATATTGAAAATACAGCTCTGACTCATCACTTGGATCAATCATTGCGTGCAAACTATATTATGATTCGTGATATTGATTATGTAATTCAAGAAAACAAGGTAATGATTGTCGATCAATTTACGGGCCGTATTATGGATGGTCGTCGTTATTCTGATGGGCTTCATCAAGCAATTGAAGCTAAAGAAGGCGTAGAAATTGAAGATGAAACCAAAACAATGGCAACCATCACTTTCCAAAATTTCTTCCGTATGTACAAAAAGCTTGCAGGAATGACAGGGACAGCTAAGACGGAAGAAGAAGAATTCCGTGAAATTTATAATATGGAAGTTTTCCAAATTCCAACCAATAGACCAATTGTTCGTGATGACCGTGCTGATTTATTATACCCAACATTAGAAAGTAAATTTAAAGCAGTCGTTCAAGATATTAAAGAACGTCATCGCAAAGGTCAACCAATTTTGGTTGGTACTGTTGCTGTAGAAACTTCGGAAATGTTATCTAATGAATTAGCTAAAGAACGTATTCCACATGAAGTTTTGAATGCTAAGAATCACTTTAAAGAGGCAGAGATTATCTTAAATGCAGGTCAAAAGGGTGCGGTTACTATCGCTACCAATATGGCTGGTCGTGGAACGGATATCAAGCTGGGCTTAGGTGTAGCTGAATTAGGTGGATTAGCTGTTATTGGTACTGAACGCCATGAATCTCGTCGTATTGATAATCAATTACGTGGACGTTCTGGTCGTCAAGGTGATCCTGGTGTCTCTCAATTCTATCTATCTTTAGAAGATGATTTGATGAAACGATTTGGTTCTGACCGAATCAAAGCCTTCTTAGATCGTTTAAATGTAGATGAAGAAGATTCAGTTATTCAAAGTCGTATGTTCTCTCGTCAAGTAGAATCTGCTCAAAAACGTGTGGAAGGAAACAACTACGATACACGTAAAAATGTCTTACAATATGATGACGTGATGCGTGAACAACGTGAAGTTATTTATGGCCAACGCCAACAAGTAATCATGGAAGAAGAAACACTTTCTGAAGTAGTTATGGGTATGGTCAAACGTACAATTGAACGTGTCGTGGATGGACATACTGATGTTGAAGCAAATACATTAAACCTTGAAGGTATTGTTGACTTTGCGGCAAGTGTTTTAGTTCATGAAGACTCTATTTCAATTGCTGATTTAGAAGGCAAATCGGCTCAAGAAGTGAAAGATTATTTAATCGGACGCGCCCAAGAGAAATTTGACGAAAAAGTGGGACAATTAAATAGCTCAGAACAATTATTGGAATTCCAAAAAGTTGTTATATTAAGAGTGGTTGATACGAAGTGGACAGATCATATTGATGCGATGGATCAGTTACGCCAATCGATTGGTTTACGTGCATATGGACAAAATAACCCATTGGTTGAGTATCAAACAGAAGGTTATACTATGTTTGAAAATATGGTGGGAGCAATTGAATATGACGTGACCCGTTTATTCATGAAAGCTGAAATTCGCCAAAATGTTCAACGTGAACAAGTAGCTAAAGGTGAGGCAGAGGCACCTGAATCTTCTGAAGCAACAAATACGTCTGAAAAACGTCCAGTACAAGTGACAAAAGTAGGTCGTAATGAATTATGTCCTTGCGGTAGTGGGAAAAAATTTAAAAACTGTCATGGCAAAGGAATGTAAGTCAATCTGACTTAGAAGAGAAATGTTTGAAAATTGTTCCTAAAATTTTTCAATCATGAAATCTGTTTTTGAAGAATGGTTTTTAAACCAAGAATAATTGGTTTTGAGGAGCTACGACATTTGTTTGTCAAGGCTCCTTTTTACTTAATAATGAAAGAAGGAATCAGAATGGAAATTGCAGAAATTCGCAATCGATTAGAAGAAATGAATGAAAAAATAAACAGCTTTAGGGGGTCTCTTTGACCTCGAACAATTAGAAGAAGATATCGCTGAAGCAGAAGATCGAATGGCGGATCCAAGTTTTTGGGACGATGCCCAGGAAGCACAGCAATTGATTAATGCCAATAATGCTAATAAAGAAGCCTTCGACAAATTTAACCATCTAGCAGAAAGCGTGGAAGAATTAGAAGTTTTATTAGAAATGCTTCAAGAAGAACCAGATCCAGAAATGGAACAAGAACTGGTGGAGTCTATGGAGAAGCTTACCGAAGAAATGAATAACTACGAACTTTCTATGCTACTAGATGAGCCATATGATCGAAACAACGCCATTTTAGAGTTGCATCCAGGAGCGGGCGGTACAGAGTCCCAAGATTGGGGAAGTATGCTTTTGAGAATGTATACACGTTGGGCAGAACAACACAGTTACCAAGTGGATGTATTAGACTATCAAGCTGGGGATGAAGCAGGAATTAAGAGTGTGACTTTATTAATCAAAGGTCATAATGCTTATGGTTATTTAAAATCGGAAAAAGGTGTCCATCGTTTAGTTAGAATATCACCTTTTGATTCGGCCAAAAGACGACATACTTCTTTTTGTTCGGTAGATGTCATGCCAGAACTTGATGGAAATATTGAAGTAGAAATCAATACAGATGATTTAAAAATTGATACGTATCGTGCCAGTGGAGCTGGTGGACAACATATTAATAAAACTGAATCTGCCGTGCGAATTACTCATTTACCAACTGGAACTGTGGTGGCTAGTCAAGCACAACGGTCACAATTAAAGAACCGAGAGCAAGCAATGGGGATGTTAAAGGCTAAATTGTATCAATTGGAAGTTGAAAAACAAGAACAAGAAGCTGCAGCTCTTCGTGGAGAACAACTTGAAATCGGCTGGGGTTCCCAAATCCGTTCTTATGTTTTCCATCCTTACTCAATGGTAAAAGATCATCGAACAAATTTCGAGACAGGAAATGTTCAAGCAGTAATGGATGGTGATTTAGACGGATTCATCGATGCCTACCTAAAATCAAAACTAAACACACAAACAGAATAAATTATTGTTTTAAAATGATATTTATCTTAGAAATAGTCGGATGAAGAAACTTCCACAACAAAAACTCTGAAAACACGTTCTTGTTGTGTGAGAACGCCACGAGCCTCTGTGTAGAGTCTCTTAGGCTGCTGACGTTCAAACACTGACTAAGTGTTATCACACTTAGTCAGTGTTTGAACGTCAGCTCTTTATCACACGACAAGAGTGTTTTCTCCGTTTTGTTCTTTCAGTTTCTAATGGTAGTTTTTTCTTTAGAGACAAAATGAATTTTAAAAACTGTAAGGGCAACTAGGAGAAAAGGCTCATCGCCAATTGTAGATGAGGATGAATTACACAATGTTGGAAGTAGGGATTCTCTACTTCTTACAGTGTGTTTGAACGCCGAAAGCTTTGAGACTTCTAAGAGAAGGCTCAGAGCGGTCTTTGGCAATGAGCTTTTTTCGGACAGTTGAACTGGAAGTTTTATTTTTATGGTGTTCTATGAACAGTCATTAAAATGTATTTAAATGAAATGTAAATGTAACTTAGTGAAAGATATTTGAAATATAGCCGTGTTATAATAAGTCGGTATGAATAAAAAATGATTGGAGAGATAGCCATGATAGAAATGCAAGATGTAATGAAGAAGTACTCTAACGGTACAACAGCTATCCGTAATCTTTCGGTTTCAATTAATCAAGGTGAATTTGTATATGTCGTTGGACCTTCTGGTGCAGGGAAATCTACCTTTATCAAATTAATGTATCGAGAAGAAAAAGCATCAAAAGGCTTACTAAATATCGCAGGACATGATTTAGTAAAAATGAAAAACCGTGAAGTTCCATTAATGAGAAGAGAAATTGGTGTAGTTTTCCAAGATTATAAATTGTTACCAAAGAAAACAGTTTATGAAAATGTTGCCTATGCAATGCAAGTTATCGGTCGTAAACCACGTGAAATCAAAAAACGTGTAATGGAAGTATTAGATTTAGTTGGTTTAAAACATAAAGTACGCGTATTTCCTAGTGAACTGTCTGGTGGGGAACAACAACGTGTTTCGATTGCTCGAGCAATTGTAAATACACCTAAAGTATTGATTGCCGATGAACCAACAGGAAATTTAGATCCTGAAAATTCATGGGAAATTATGAAATTATTGGATCGAATCAATGCACAAGGAACGACAATTGTGATGGCAACACATAATAGTACAATTGTAAACACCATTCGTCACCGTGTAATCGCCATTGAGAATGGACGAATTATTCGAGATCAAGTAGAAGGGGAGTATGGCTACGATGATTAGAACTTTTTTTAGACATATATTAGAAAGTTTAAAGAGCTTACGTCGTAATGGCTGGATGACCATTTCCTCTATTAGTGCGGTAGCAATTACTTTAACTTTGTTGGGCGTTTTCCTTGTGCTTATTATGAACACAGTAAAACTAGCTCAAGATATGGAAAATAACGTAGATGTTTCTGTATTCGTTTCTTACGGAACAGATGAAGAAGGAAAACAGGATTTAGAGGAACAGTTAAATGCCATTCCTAATGTTGAATCCGTCTCTTATACTAGTCAAGATGAAGAATTGGAAAGAATTAAAAATACTTTTGGAAATGTTTGGGGACTGTTTGAACAAGACAACCCATTATTAGATGTCTTTATTGTTAGTGCAACAGAACCACAGTATGTTCGCCAAATTACTGAAGACGCAGAAAAGATTACTGCTTATGTAGACAAAGCAAGTTATGGAGAAGATTTATCAGAACGCATCTTTAACATTGCACAAAATGTTCGAACTTGGGGATTAGTCGGATCATTATTACTATTATTAGTAGCAATGTTCCTAATCTCTAATACAATTCGTATCACAATCTTGTCACGTGAGCGTGAAATTCAAATTATGCGATTAGTAGGAGCAAAAAATGGCTACATTCGTTGGCCTTTCTTCCTAGAAGGCGGTTGGATTGGATTATTTGGAGCAATTTTACCAATCTTATTGATGATCTTTGGTTATCGAGAAGTTTATAACATTGCAAATCCATTTTTTCTCCGTTCAAATTACAGCTTATTAGCACCAGATTTATTCATCATTCAAATCTGTGGACTAATTGTTATTATTGGAATGGTCATTGGTTCATTAGGATCAATCATTTCAATGAGAAGATTCTTGAAAGTTTAGTTAAGTTAAAACCATCAAATATTGAGAAGTCAATATTTGATGGTTTTTTTAATGGAATTAGCATAATTACTTAATTTTTGAACAGAACTAATTTCCAAGTTTTTCAGATAATGGTAAAATGTAAGAGACTCTGGCTATTTTTAGGACCACTAAAATAGTTTAGAAAAGGTCAAATAAAAGTATTGTACAAGAATACGAATGAGGAGTTATATCAGATGAAAAAAATATTACTACTTCCATTTATTGGTCTAACGATGTTGATGGCAGGTTGTGCAAGTTGGATTGACGGAGGGGAATCAATTACAGCAGTGGGGTCTTCAGCCTTACAACCATTGGTAGAAACCGTTGCTGAAATCTATCAAGCAGAAAATCCTGGTAAATTTGTTAATGTTCAGGGTGGCGGAAGCGGAACAGGTTTGAGCCAAGTCCAAGTAGGCGCAGTTGAAATTGGGAATTCTGATTTATTTGCAGAAGAACGTTCAGGAATTGATGCATCATTATTAGTTGATCATCGTGTAGCAGCAGTAGGGATTACACCAATTGTCAATAAAGGAATTGGTGTGGATAATATTTCACTAGAAGATTTAAAAAAAATCTTTTTGGGTGAAATTACCAATTGGCAAGAAGTAGGTGGCATCGATCAGCCTGTCGTTTTGCTGAATAGAGCTAGCGGAAGTGGAACTCGAGGCACTTTTGAAAAATGGGTATTGGATGGCGAAATTTCCAAACAAGCCCAAGAGCAAGATTCTAGTGGGATGGTTCGACAAATTGTTGGAGATACACCAGGAGCAATTAGCTACGTGGCCTTTTCTTACGTGACAGAAGATGTTGCGCCTTTATCCATTGATGGCGTAGAACCGACAGAAGAAAATGTGACAACCAATGATTGGGTTATTTGGTCTTATGAACATATGTATACCAGAGGAGAACCAGAATCATTAACGAAAGAGTTTTTAGATTTTGTCTTATCAGATGAAATTCAAAATACGATTGTCGGAGAATTAGGATACATTCCGGTTTCTAAAATGCAAGTAGAGCGTGATTGGGAAGGAAATGTAGTCTCTTCAAATTGATATTTACACAAAATTTACAAACTTCGTCAAATCTTTACAAAACGTTAAAGAAAAATTGACGTTGGAACTGTAAACTGAGTGAGAGTGAAAATCTAAGTTTTTTGAGGAGGAACCCTCGTGGAAAATGCAAATGTAAAAGAAGTATTAACAAAAAAATCCAAACGAGCAAGAATGGAGCAACGTGGTAGAATAATTAGTTTTTTATGTATCGCCTTGATTGTCTTAGTTGTTGTTTCTATTTTTTATTTTGTCGCAAGTAAAGGTTTAGCGACCTTCTTTGTAGATAGAGTAAATCTTTTTGATTTTTTATTTGGAACTAGTTGGAATCCTAGTCAGATAGGACCAGATGGACAGCCTATGGTCGGTGCCTTACCGATGATTATTGGTTCTTTCGTTGTAACATTTTTATCAGCGATTGTGGCCACACCTTTTGCGATTGGTGCGGCTGTGTTTATGGTTGAAATTTCACCAAAACAAGGACAAAGAATTTTGCAACCAGTTATTGAATTATTAGTAGGAATTCCTTCTGTAGTTTATGGTTTTATCGGTTTATCTGTTATTGTACCTTTTGTTCGATCTATTTTTGGTGGAACAGGGTTTGGTATTCTAGCCGGAACTTTTGTCCTATTTATCATGATTTTACCAACTGTAACAACGATGACAGTAGATGCTTTAAAAGCAGTTCCTCGTCATTACCGTGAAGCTTCATTGGCTTTGGGAGCGACTCGTTGGCAAACAACTTATAAAGTAGTTTTAAGAGCAGCTGTTCCAGGGATTTTAACAGCGGTTGTTTTTGGTATGGCTCGTGCCTTTGGTGAAGCCTTAGCAATTCAAATGGTTATTGGGAATGCGGCTTTAATTCCAAGTAGCTTAGTTACACCAGCTTCAACGTTAACATCTATTTTAACAATGGGTATCGGTAATACAATTATGGGTACTGTTGAAAATAATGTTTTATGGTCATTAGCATTAATTCTATTATTAATGTCATTAATCTTTAATATAATTATCCGTTTGATTGGTAAGAAAGGAGCGTTGAAATAATGAATGCAAAACGTGCTGACAAAATAGCTACAGGAATCTTATATGTTATTTCAGGAATCATTGTATTAATTCTTGCTTCATTATTAGCCTACATCTTAGTCAGAGGTCTTCCTCATATTTCTTGGGAATTTTTAACGCAACCATCAAAAGCTTATCAAGTCGGTGGTGGGATTGGGATTCAATTATTTAACTCTTTCTATCTATTGTTTGTAACGATGATTATTAGTTTTCCAATTTCTTTAGGTGCAGGGATTTATTTATCAGAATATGCGAAAAAAAATTGGTTAACTGATGTTATTCGTACTTCGATTGAGATTTTAAGTTCATTACCATCTGTAGTTGTAGGTTTATTTGGTTTCTTAGTTTTCGTTATTCAATTTGGGTATGGATTTACTATCATCTCAGGGGCTTTGGCGTTAACTTTCTTCAACTTACCTTTGTTAACAAGAAATGTGGAAGAATCTTTACGAGCTGTTCATTATACACAACGTGAAGCAGGCTTGGCTCTAGGACTTTCTCGTTGGGAAACAGTTTTAAGAGTGGTTGTTCCAGAAGCAACACCAGGAATTTTAACTGGAGTTATCTTAAGTGCTGGACGTATCTTTGGTGAAGCGGCAGCCTTGATTTATACAGCCGGACAAAGTGCACCAGCTTTAGACTTTACTAATTGGAATCCTTTAAGTGTTTCTAGTCCAATTGGCCTTTTCAGACAAGCGGAAACATTGGCCGTTCATATTTGGAAAATTAATACAGAAGGAAATATGCCTGATGGAGTTCAAGTTTCGGCAGGAGCTTCAGCTGTATTAATTATCGCAGTACTAATCTTTAACTTTGGTGCGCGTGCCTTAGGTAAGAAACTGCACAAACGAATGACTTCAGCGTAAACATACTTGATAAAAAGCATTCGGAATGAAAAAGAACTAAATTTTTTGGAAAAATTTAATTCCTTAATCTGAATAGGGAGAATGACAATGAAAGAATATAATTTAGAGGAACGCCATATTGTTACTTTGGAAGACAAAGAACTTATCTTGCATACGAATGATTTGCACGTTTTTTATGGAGATAATGAAGCGATTAAAGGCGTGGATTTAGCCTTCGAAAAAAATAAAATCACGGCGCTTATCGGACCTTCTGGTTGTGGGAAATCAACCTATCTTCGTTCTTTAAATCGGATGAATGATGGCATTGCAAATACTAATATTACTGGAGAAATCATGTATAAAGGTGTGGATGTAAACTCACCTCAAGTCGATGTCTTTGAAATGCGTAAAAGAATTGGCATGGTGTTCCAACGACCAAATCCATTCAGTAAATCTATCTATGAAAATATTACCTTTGCCTTAAAACGTCATGGTGAAAAAAATAAAAAGAAACTAGATGAAATCGTCGAAACAAGTTTAAAACAAGCAGCACTTTGGGATCAGGTAAAAGATTCATTGCATAAAAGTGCCTTGGCTTTATCCGGTGGGCAACAACAACGTTTATGTATTGCTAGAGCGATTGCGATGAAACCAGATATTTTATTATTAGATGAACCAGCAAGTGCTTTAGATCCAATTTCAACAGGGACAGTCGAAGAAACCTTAGTGAACTTGAAAGAACATTATTCAATTGTTATCGTAACGCATAACATGCAACAAGCCGCACGTATTAGTGATTACACAGCTTTCTTTTATCTTGGTAAAGTGATTGAATACGATGAAACAGCGAAAATCTTTACACGTCCAAAGATTCAAGCGACAGAAGATTATGTATCAGGTCACTTTGGCTAGAATGGAGGAAAACTAATGGGAAAAGAGATTATTTCATCAAAAGATTTAAACTTATACTATGGTGAAAAACAAGCATTAAAGAGTGTTGATTTAACAATTAACGAAGGTGAAATTACCGCAATGATTGGACCTTCTGGTTGTGGGAAATCTACTTATTTACGTTGCTTAAACCGTATGAATGACTTAATTCCAGGTGTAACAATCACTGGAAGTATTGACTATAAAGGAAACGATATTTATGGTCCAAAAACAGATATCGTTGAATTACGTAAAGAAATTGGCATGGTATTCCAACAACCCAATCCATTTCCATTTTCAATTTATGAAAATATTATTTACGGATTAAAACTAAAAGGAATTACTGATAAACAAATTTTTGACCAAGTCGTAGAAGAAAGTCTAAAAGCTGCTTCTGTTTGGGATGATGTTAAAGATAAATTGCATCAAAGTGCATTGTCTTTATCAGGTGGACAACAACAACGGGTATGTATTGCTCGTGTATTAGCAGTTAATCCGAAGATTATTTTGTTAGATGAACCGACGAGTGCTTTGGACCCGATTTCTTCAGGAAAAATTGAGAATACTTTGTTAGAATTAAAAGAAAAATACACGATGATTATCGTTACTCACAATATGTCACAAGCTTCTCGTATCTCTGATAAAACAGCCTTCTTCTTAATGGGTGAGTTAATCGAGGTTGATGATACGAAGAAAATTTTCTTAAATCCAAGTAAAAAAGAGACAGAAGACTATATTTCTGGTAGATTTGGATAGAAGAGTTTGTTTTACGATTAATCTGATTTCAAAAAAGGAGAGAAGACGAGATGTTACGTACACAATTTGAAGAAGATTTATTAAATTTACACAATCAATTTTATGAAATGGGAATGCTGGTAAGTAAAGCCATTCATAAATCTGTTCGTTCTTATGTGGATCATGATAAAAAATTAGCAAAAACTGTTATCGAACGTGACGAAATGGTCAATGCGTTGGAACTTGAATTAGAAAAGAAAAGTTTTGAAATGATTGCCTTACAACAACCTGTAACTACTGACTTACGTAGAATTATTACTGTAATGAAAGCTAGTTCAGATTTGGAACGTATGGGAGATCATGCAGTATCAATTGCTAAATCAACAATTCGTGTCAAAGGAGAAACTCGTATTTTAGAAATTGAAAAAGAAATTTCTGACATGTCTGATTACGTGAAAAAAATGGTTGACAATGTGTTAGTTGCTTATGTTAAAACCGATCAAGAAGATGCGAAACTAATTGCTAAAATGGACTTGCAAGTGAATGAAGCTTATGCAAAAATTTACTATAACGCTATTGCTGCAATGAAAGCTAATCCTGATACTGTCATTTGTGGTACAGACTATATTAATGTAGCACAATACCTAGAACGTATTGGTGACTATGTAACCAATATCTGTGAATGGATTGTCTATTTAGCTACGGGTAAAATTAGCGAATTAAGTTCTAATCATAATGAAGAATTATAAAATTTAATCGTTTATTGATGGAACAGCCAAGTCTAATGAAGCAGACTTGGTTGTTTTTTTATATAAATGGTAAGCGCCGAATACTGGAGTACCTAAAAATAGAAACCATCTTCGATTATACTTTGAGTACAAAGAAAAATCGGAGGTGGTTTCTTTATGAAGGAAAACCGAGAAGTGGTTCAAATCGCTTTAGAAAAACAAGCGTCCAACAAACGAACGACACCTGCAAAAATTGCGGTGAGAATTAAGTCTGACTCACAAGATATTTTTGTGTACAATGGTGCAAGTCAATATCTTGTACAAACCGTCTTGAAAGAGTTGATGTCTCATGTTTCTTGATTACAAACAAGTCAACCATCTGTTCATCGTTTGTGGAAAGACAGACTTACGTAAAGGAATTGATGGACTCGCGTCCATTGTTCAATATGAATACAATTTGGATGTATATGATAATGCCCTTTTTCTTTTTTGTGGTGGTCGACAAGATCGTTTCAAAATGTTGTATTACGACAAAGATGGTTTTCTTCTTTTGTACAAGCGTTTGGATCAAGGAAAATTACGATGGCCAAGGACAAAAAAAGAAGTCCGCTGTCTCACACACCAACAGATTCGCTGGCTATTAGAGGGATTGAGTATTGATCAGCCACGAGCGATTCGTGCAGGAAAACAAGGTGTATTCTAGTCTAAAAAAGAAGATGGGAATTGCAAGAAACGTTGATTTCATGCGATTTACATCTTCTTTTTTTAGTATATTCATGGTATAATAATAACATGAAAAACAAACAGAAAGTGGTGTGTATCGTTGTCAAAACAATCAAATGGAACTGATAAAAATAACGAAACAACCACACAATTAGTCATAATGCTTCAAGAACAAATGACCATCAATCAAGCACAAATTTTAGCCCATCAAAAGCAACTTCAAGTAAACGAAGCACTCACACAAGAAGTGAAATTACTTCGAGAACAAATTGCTTACTTAACCAATAAACTGTATGGAAAATCCAAAGAATCGTTGCCGGAATCATTGCCAGGGCAATTAAGTTTGGAGTTGTTTGGCGAGCCTGTAGTTCCACCTGCCATTCAAGAAGAGGAAATTTCTGTCCAACCACATAAACGGAAAAAAGGAACAAAGGCAAAAAAGTTGAATGACTTCCCAACAAGGGAAGTCCATTGCGAACTAACTGAAGAAGAACGACACTGTCAACAATGCGGAACAACCATGAGCGACATGGGTATAAAAAAAGCCCGCGAAGAAATTGCTTTTCATCAAGCCCGCATTGAGACACTACAATATGTGCAACATAGTTATTGTTGTAAAGTATGTGAACGTGTCGGAGACACTTCCTTGAAAAAAGCACCTGTTCCAAAACCGCTTCTTTCCAATAGTCTAGCCTCTCCGAGTCTTGTCGCAGAAACCATGTTTTTGAAATTTATTCAAAAAGTACCTGCTTATCGCCAAGAAAAGTATTGGCAACAATTACGTCTAGATATTTCTCGAGACAATATCACTAACTGGCATATACGCGTAGGACAAGATTTTCTGTCAGTACTAGTGGAACGTTTGCATCAAGAACTGGTGAAGCGAACCATCGCTTACGCCGATGAAACGACCTACCGAGTGCTAGAGAGTCAAAAACAGAACAATTATTACTGGGTGTTCAGTACCTCGAAACAAGAGGAAGATCCGATCGTTCTGTATCATCATAGTGAATCACGAGGAAATGATGTTCCCAAAAAATTTTTAAAGAACTTTCAGGGGTATCTCCACTGTGATGGTTATTCTGTTTATGATGGTTTAGCAAACGTCCTCCCTGTTCGCTGCTTAGCGCATGTCCGTAGGAAATTTCACGAAGCATTACCAAAAGAACTTGGAGAAACCATCCATCCAGCTGCCTATGTTTTAGATACATTCAAAGAATGCTTTAAAAAAGAGAAAGCTTGGAAAGATCTTTTACCAACGGAGCGATTGGAAAAACGCAGGAAAGAATTACGGCCGTTACTCGATCAACTCTATGCTTATGTGGAGACGATTCCTGCCGTTCCTAAATCGAAGTTGGAAAAAGCGATTGAATATATGTGTAACCATCGAGAATCGGTGGAATATGTCTTTGAGGATGGACGCTTAGAGTTAACAAACAACCAAAGTGAACGTTTCGTCAAAGAACTGGTCATCGGTCGAAAAAATTACCTATTTTCATCGAGTTTAGCGGGTGCCCAAACTTCAGGTTATATTCTAAGTGTGATGAAAACAGCAGAATGGAACGAGTTAAATCCGACTAGATATCTTCAATACTTATTTGAAGAATTACCCAATCTCCCTGTTTTAACACCGGATCACTTAGACGACTATCTTCCCTGGTCGAAAACGGTCCAAGAAAAATGTAAATAATTGAAAAAGACGACTCCGCCTGATTGTATAATAACAATCGGGCTAAAAGTCGTCTAGGTACTCCGCTATTCGGCGCTTACTATAAATGACGTGTATGTTGTACTATGGATTATTTTTAAAGAGACAGGCAGTGTCATTCAGAATTTTCTAGCTCTGTGTGGACTAGAATCTTTTTTCAAACACTGTGTTATAATTAATCAAAAGAAAGGGTGAAGACATGAAGAGCAGTTCTAAAAAAATAATTATAGCTAGCTTAGTAGTTGTTCTAATACTTATTTCAGGTGGTATTTTTTGGTGGTACTTAAGAGGAACAGAGGAAAGACAAGCGACAGAGATTGCCAATCAATATGTAGAAACATTAGAAGCTGGCGATTACGAGGGATTGATCCCTTTATTGGATGCAGACTCGATAACAGAACAAGGGTACACGTCGGAAGAAGTCATAAATAAATATCAAGTAATATTTTCTGCTATCCAAGCATCTAATCAAAAGATTAGAGATCTACAAGTAGAAAAAGAAGGAGGCAACTTTCTCTTCACCTACCAATTATCTTTAGAGACGATGTTCGGATCGTTGGAAAAGCAGTATCAGACGGTAATTAATCTTAATGAAGAAGCGAAAGTAGAATGGTCGCCAGCCCTGATTTTTCCAGAAATGAGTGGGCAAGACAAAGTAATGATTGAGAGTGATCCTGTTACTCGTGGAGATATTGTAGATCGCAATGGACAACTTTTGGCAACTAATCAAGATTATCAACAGCTAGGTTTGAATCCTAGTTTGTTAGGTGAGGGAGAAGAAAAAGAAGCACGCTTAAAAACGATCAGTGAATTATTCTCCATTTCTATTGAACAGTTACATAAAAGTCTAGAGCCTACTTGGGCAACAGGCGATACGTTTGTTCCTGTAAAAATTTTATATGGGAATGAAGTTGTCGATCGAAGAGTAGAGCTCCCAGAAGGCGCCATCATTGGATATGCCAATCGACGTTATTATCCTTTGAAAGATGCAGCAGCTCATTTGATTGGTTATATCGGTCAAGTTACTCAAGAAGACATTGAAAATGATCCAACATTGACGGAACATGATGTGATAGGAAAATCTGGTTTAGAAGCAACTTTCGACCAAGAGTTGCGTGGAGAATCAGGTGGGAAAATAGTTATTACTGATGAAGAAGGTACCGAAAAAGAAACGTTGCTTGCTAAAAAACGAAAAGACCCCGACACTATTCAGCTAACGATTGATGCTAGTGTACAGACGACTGCTTTTGAAGCTTTGGAAAACAAGCCTGGCTCGACAGTCGTGATGCAACCACAAAGCGGTGATCTATTGGCAACTGTCAGTTCGCCAGCCTATGATCCTAATCAAATGATGTTAGGGATGACCCAAGAGCAATATGATGAGTATGCTGAAGATGAAGGATTACCATTTCTTGTTCGTTTTACAAATCGTTATGCTCCAGGTTCGACCTTTAAAGTCATTACTGCTGCGATTGGTTTAGATGCAGATGTGATTGATCCTAATGAAGAAGTTCAAATTTCTGGATTAAAATGGCAAAAGGATGCGAGTTGGGGTGATTATCATGTGACTCGTGTCAAAGAAGCCTCAACTATTAATTTAGAAAAGGCTTTGATTTATTCTGATAACATTTATTTCGCACAAAAAACGTTAGCTCTAGGAGAGAATGCTTTTCGTGAAGGACTTAGCTCATTTATTTTTGGTGAAGAACTAGATCTACCTATTTATATGGAATATGCATCTATTTCAAATAGTGACAATTTTGCTTCAGAAATTTTGTTAGCTGATACCGGTTATGGTCAAGGAGAGTTATTATTATCACCGATTCACCAAGTTGCGATGTACAGTGTCTTTATGAATGATGGGAATTTAGTTTATCCTCGATTAACTACATCAACTGAGACAAAAACGAAAGCCGATGTTATTTCCAAAGAATCGGCGGATACTATTTTATCTGATCTGATTCATAGTGTCTCTGACAGCGATGGATATGTTCATAGCTTATATAATCCAAACTTTGTGTTATCCGCTAAAACAGGAACTGCTGAAATTAAAGTAGAACAAGACACAACGGGGATTGAAAATAGCTTTTTATTGTATTTTGATACAGAAGGCAAACAATTTATGGCGATTACTATGTTAGAAGATGCCAGAGAAAATGGCACAGCGGTAGAACATAGTGAAAGTTTAGTTCGTTATTTAGAAGAAAATAATTAAAAATTATCTCTATTTGATAGTGGATGAGTGTTACTGCTCAATTAAAAAACATGGTTGCTCACCAATGTGTGCAGCCATGTTTTTTTAATTGAAAATCCTAGAGTAATTATCTTTATAGTTTACGAAAATTTTTATTAATTTATCATTCATTGTACTTAAAAAACCTTCTTTTAATAGTTTCATAGATCCAAGTCATAACATCTACCATAAAGAAAACAAGTATAATTGAGGGAATTCTTCCAGTCCTTCTTTCTCTATCTCTTTTCATTTTATTAATGACTTTAGTCCGTTTCACTCGCAGAGCGTGTGAAACAAAAAAACCGCGCGCTTATAGGCGTGGACGAAGTAGCTTTAGCGTTAAAAAACTCCTTTCGATATACTAGTAAGTGGCTACCAACCGCTTATCAAATCGAAAGGAGTTTTTTATGTCTACAGACGATAAAAGTTTATCACATACAAGGTGGAATTGTAAGTATCATATAGTTTTTACACCGAAGTATCGACGGAAAGTAATTTATGGACAATTAAGAAAAGATATAGGAAGAATATTACGAAGACTATGTGAAATGAAAGATGTGGAGATAATTGAAGCCCACGCAATGCCAGATCATATCCATATGTTAGTTAGAATTCCGCCGAAGATGAGTGTTTCAAGTTTTATGGGGTATCTTAAAGGAAGAAGTGCGACGTTAATCCATGAGCAACATGCAAATCTGAAGTATAAATATGGAAACAAGTCATTTTGGGCAAAGGGATACTACGTAAGTACGGTGGGCTTAAATCAAAAGACGATTGAAAAATACATTCGAGAACAAGAAGCAGAGGACCGAATAAGAGATAGTATAAGTAAAAGAGAGTACACGTGGATCCATTTAAAAGTAAAAAGTAAATAAAGAGGCGAGGGATGAGCGGTTGGCAGTCTTTTAAAAAAGCTCCTTTTAAGGGGCAGCGAATGACGACCTCTTCTAGAGGTGATAAAAAGCCACCCGTTTTCACGGGTGGATATTTACTAGTATCTTATACTGCAACAGTAAGGTCAACAGGAGTAAATAAATCAATTCCAGCTACATAAACAAGTACGGTTGAATTAGCACCGGATCGTTGATAAGCATTAGGTGCATAATAATCTACTAACCCCCAATGAATGTTATAACTAAATGAATTAGATGTTGGTGTATAAAGAGTCTCTATTCCATCTCCAAAAATAGTTCCCGACCTAGGAATTACTCTTCTTTCTGTCAGTAAGTAAAATTCGTTATTAGGTGTCCAGCTACCACTAACGTTTGTAATGTTTATCTTATTTCAACTCGCATTTTTAGTATAAGTAACTTCTAAATAGGCAGAGACTCCAGCTTCGTTTTTTCCACTACTTCCTGTTGCGAAAGGTACAATCCCAGGGAGTTCATCAGAACTTTTTTCTTCTACTGGGAAATAAAAAGTTGCTTCAAATCCTTTTGTTACCTCATTAGGATTTAAACTATACAGAGAATTGGTCGGAACTTCTTCAATTTCAATTTCAAAATCTTCAGTAGCCTGACCAACTGAAGCCTTTATTTGAATATCAGAAAAATTTTGAACTTCATTCAAAATTCCGTCTTCAGTAATATACGTATCTGCTTGAACTATATTCGGAACTACAAACAACAACCCTAAAAAGCTACCGGCCAACAATAATTTTAACTTCTTCATAAAATTCCTCCTAAAATAATATTAAAATATTTCATTTTATATAAATCAGTTGCTCATAAAATGACTAATTTAACAGTGTTTCATAAATACTTATTTCGTACTTTATATAAATATTAACATAAACGACTATATTTAGAAAGCGATAACAACTTTTTTGAATATATAATATTTTTTAATGTTATAAAAACTTATAAAAATATTAATCCATGACAAATAAGCGCTGTCATGATATAGTAAATATATTAAAGGAGGTGTTACTATGAAAAAAATATGGAATTATATTCTTTTATCCATAGTACCTTTAATTTCATTCTTAGGTATTTTATGGATTTCAGAAATGTTAAAGACATCTTTTTCTCAAGGCGATAGTCTTAGTATAATTCAACGATTGATACAAATAACTGGATTTTTGTTACTTTCTAGCTTGAATGTCTTTATAATTATCAAATCTTTAAAATTTGTTCAAGAGCGAGATTATTTTATACTAATTATCTTTAATTTTTTGATATATATATTACTTTCCTTCATTAAAATTCCTTTTACAAGCATAGCAACCTATTTTTCATTATATTTGCCTTTAATATCAGGAATATATTTAGGTTTGATTGTCTATACTAAAATAAAAAAATAATATTTTTAGAATTTTGTGTGCTAGAATCCGGCGTCATACCAGACAGGATTCTGGCTTTTTATAATGAACTAAGTAACCGAATTCATTCTTAAATAAATATTTATTCTGTTAAATATTAATACAGCTTATATTTGAAAAGAAAATTGAAAGTCCAAATTATACATATAGGAATTCGAACTTTCAACTAAAACTACAAAAGATTATTCTTTCCGCGCATTTTATAATGAACTTAGCCAGTTTTGAGCATTAAAAAAACGTCATCGTAAAAATTCATTTATTATTGAAGTTACCACACAAACAATAAAGGATGAATTTACGATGACGCAAATTGAGAATAACACAGAACGACTAAAAGGAAAACATTTAACTTACAAAGAATGAGTACAAATTGAAGTTTTTTTAAAATTGGATCAACCATTGTCTGGAAACAAGATTGCACAAAACTTTGCCGTGCGCGTCGCACCATCCATAAAGAAATCAAAGATGGGATAGTACGCCAAATTCGCAAAGATTCTACGCGAAACAAAAGGTATAACTATACGTATGACTATTTTGTTTATTCGGCTGATGCGGGACAAGCTGTTTACGAGAAAGCGCGCAAACATTCTGTCAAACACCAAAAATGGATACACGCGCCTGAATTCATGGCTTATGCGGATCAAAAGATGGAGAAGGAGAAATATTCGCCAGATATTGTGATTCATTTTGCCAAAAAATCTCACCTGTTTCCCAAGGAGAAAATCCCTTGTACAACAACATTATACAATTATATTAATCAAGGAATCATGGAAACAAAGAATATGGATTTGCATCTAAAGGTACGTCGAAGAATCAATCAACCGAGAAATCGGACGAATAAGAGAATACTTGGTGATCTCATTGAGAAACGTCCAGACATTGTTGATTCACAAGAAGAGTTTGGTTATTGGGAAATGGATATGGTTATGGGACTTAGAGCGGGAAATGACCACGCCTTACTTATGCTAACTGAGCGAAAAACACGTTATGAGATCATCATCAAAATGGATGGAAAAGCATCTACCCCTGTCAATCGTGCACTGACAAATTTAAAGGAAGCTGCGGGCGAACATTTTGGTCAACTATTTAAAACGATTACTTCCGATAATGGCACAGAATTCGCAGGAGTTTCCGCACTTCTTAAGGAGGTCACGAATGTTTATTTTAGTCATCCATTTTCTTCGTGGGAACGTGGAACGAATGAGAACCACAATGGAATGATTCGTCGTTTTATCCCTAAAAGAACGCGGATCTCAGACGTTTCTTTGCAGACGTTACGTAGAGTACAAGATTGGATGAATACACTTCCTAGAAAAATTTTGGGTTATGCGACACCAAGAGAATGTTTATTGGAAGAAATCGGTAAGTTGAAATTAGTGGCTTGGGAAACCGCATAAGCTTGACAACGAGCCTCCATGGGCATGGTGATGATTGGGCAAGTTATTCAATCTAATCCTAAAACGTATGCCCAATTCTGCTTGCCAGATACCATGCCCCAGCTCATTATCAAGCTTATGATAGATAGATTGAAAATTAAATAATCTCCCTATTTCAAAAAGTGGCTAACTTCTAATTGAAATTTACGAGATTATTCTTTCTGAAAAATAGCTTACAAACTATATTCATAAATTTCACAATACTGCCTAGTAACATTAAGCTCTAGATAAACATATTTAAATACATATTTTATTTACTATTCATCAAAAGTATTGTATACCTGTCCATATGATCCAAGTCCGTCTAACAGCTCTAAATATTTTTTATAATCTAGTGACTCTTTTTCATCAAAATCAATTACTAATTGTTCAACTTCAGGATTGTCCAAATTATCCTTCTCAATTATATAAAGAACTCTCAGTAAATCATTTTCCCCATTCTTTGTTTGAGGAATGTAATAAAATAACACATATCTCTTAGTATCACTGTCCCATATTTTTAAATCTTCATCCTCAGGT